>JANPZU010000005.1 GCA_024707405.1 Luteimonas sp. | reverse complement strand
TTGGCGTACGACACCGACGAAGGAGCAATCGGATGCGTGGTCGAACACGTCGTGCAAGTGCCCACATTGGGCACCACGTTGTTGCTTACGCTGCCGGTCGCATTGATATCGACAGTGGCGCTGTAACCGAAAACATGCGGATTGCCTGCAGGCAAGGCGCCCGCAGACAAGGTGCATGTCACTATCGTCGTGCCGCCCGCACCGGTCGCACTGGTACATGCAGATGGCAGTGAGCCCGGGACGAGCGCCTGCCCGGCACTCAAGGTATCGGTCAAAACGACATCGACCGGCAAGGGGCCGCCGGTTACCGATACCTCAAGGGAATATGCAATGGTGCTGCCAACCGCAACTTCGACTCCGGAAGCGGGGCTGGAGGACTTGCTGGTGGCGACGCTGACGATGGGGTCTTCGTCTGTCGCCTCGTTGTTCGTCGGATCCGGGTCGATGACGCCAACCGGGGGGCAATCGTGGCGACATTGCGTGCAACCTGGGCACTGGCAGGAGCGCTGGCGATCAACACCAGGCTCGCCGCGAGCACGGCCAACCCTAGATGGCGAATCCGGCAGGCAAAGCCGAGGACAGCAGTCTTTCCAAACACGTTAACCCCCAATCATCCCCAGGCGCCCACCATGGCAGGCGCCGCAACTTCGGAACCATGAAGCAAGAACCATGCCACGAGAAATCAGCCGGAATTCAAATGTGACAGGCGACAAATTTCATCTTTCTTGAATGCAAAATGCGTCATAAAGCGACGATTTACGTCAGCACATACCGCCCCCTCACTTCATTCCCCACGACCGCTTGAACCCAGGTCGCACGTCCCTGCCTGAACTTTAAGCCCAACCCAACAATGCTCGCCATAAGTGCAATCGGGACAAATAGCCCCGGGAGCCTTGGTGGAAATCGTCAAGGGTGGTGGGTCGTGATGGATTCGAACCATCGACCAGCGGATTAAAAGTCCGATGCTCTACCGACTGAGCTAACGACCCGAGAAGACGAACGCCCGGCATTGCACCGGGGTGCTCATTCTAGCGCAGACCGCCACCCACGTAGCGCGTCGGATCGGGAACGCCCGCCGCCGCGAAGCCCAGGCTCCGCAACCGGCACGCATCGCACCGTTCACAGGCATACCCTCGTGGATCCGCCGCATAACAGGACACGGTTTGCGAGAAGTCGACGCCAAGACGCTGGCCTTCCAACACGATCTCGCCCTTGCCCATGCGCAGCAACGGCGCATGGATGCGCAAGCCGGCGCCTTCGACGCCCGCCTTGGTTGCCAGGTTGGCCAGGCGCTCGAATGCCTCGATGAACTCCGGGCGGCAGTCCGGGTAGCCGGAGTAATCCACCGCATTGACGCCACAGAAGATGTCCGCAGACCCAAGCACCTCGGCCCAGCCGAGCGCGACAGAACAGCATGATGGTGTTGCGTGCCGGCACATAGGTCGCGGGAATGCCGCTACCGCCAGCCTCTGGCACATCGATGTCGTCGGTCAACGCAGAGCCACCGATGCTGCGCAGGTCGACCTGCACGACCTTGTGTGCCACCGCCCCCTCCGATTGCGCCACGCGCGCGGCCGCATCGAGCTCGGAGGTGTGCCGCTGGCCGTAACTGACGCTCAACGCATGCACGGCGAATCCGCGCTCACGGGCGATCGCCGCGACCACCGCCGAATCCATCCCTCCGGACAACAGCACCACCGCGTTTTTCATGCCGGGATTTCCATCGTCGTCAACGTCCTGGTTCGTCGTTCCACAGCAGCTTGTGCAACTGCAACTGAAACTTCACTGGCAAGCGGTCGGCCACTATCCAGTCCGCCAGCTCCGTCGGCGAGAGTTCGGACTTGCTGGGCGAAAACAGCACATCGCAGCACTGGTGCAACCGATACTGCAGGAGGATATCGCGCGACCATTCGTAGTCGACGCGACTGCAGACCACGAACTTGACCTGGTCATGAGGCGTCAGCAAGGCCAGGTTTTCCCAACGGTTGCGATGCACCTCGGCCGAACCCGGCGTCTTGATGTCCAGAACCCGCGATACGCGCGGATCGACATGCGCGATATCGATCGCGCCAGAGGTTTCGAGCGAGACAACAAAGCCCGCATCGCATAGCCTGGAAAGCAATTGCAGGCAGCGCTTCTGTGCGAGCGGCTCGCCACCGGTCACACAGACATGGCGTACGCCATGCGCCTGCACTTCGGCGACGATGGCATCGATGTCGCGCCACTCACCACCGTGGAAAGCGTAGGCCGTGTCGCAATACTGGCAGCGCAAGGGACAACCGGTCAGCCGGACGAACACGGTCGGCCATCCTGCATCGCGGGCCTCGCCCTGCAGGGACAGGAAGATTTCGGTGATCCGGAGTCGATCCGCCGTCGATGCGGCGGCCGCATCGGACGAGACGGCGTTCATGCAGACAGTCTAGCGGAGGCGTGCCAGCTGGATCGCGTGCAGTCGATCCTCGGCGGTTCGGGCCGCGTCGGTGCCCGGGTACTGCTTGCCGACGCGCGAAAGCGTGGCTTCCGCGGCATCGAGGTCGTTCATCCCGTACTGCGACAACCCGACCTTGAGCAAGGCACCGGGCGTCTTGTCGTGCGTGGGGTGTTGACTGATCAGCGATTGGAACTGCTCCAGCGCCGAAGCGTAATTCTGGGTGACATAGAAACTTTCGCCGAGCCAGTAGCGGGCATTGGGCGCATAGCTGCCCGCCGGGAAGTCGACCAGGAACTGCTGGAAGCGCCGCGCCGACTCCGTGTACTCGCCGGACTTGAGTGCGTCGAAGGCCGTTTCGTAGGCCGACCGCTCGTCGGCCATCTTGGACAGCGAGCCAGGGTCGCCATGGATCGTAGGCGTAGTGTCACGCACCGTCGGTGCCGGTGCCGCAGGAGCCGGAGTTGCCGATACCGACGGCGACTGCCCTGCCGGCGGCGCGACCGGGGTGGCCCCGCTCTCGATGCGATTCAGCCGCCCGTCGAGATCGAGGTACTGGTTGCGACCTTGGGACTTGAGCTGCTCGTTCTGCTGCTGCAGTTCCTCGACCTGCGAACGCAGGGACTGCACTTCGGTGCGCAGTGCAGTGAGCTGGTTGAGCAGGTCGATGTTGCCCTGGTTGTCAGCTGCGCGTTGTTCGAGCACGGCCACGCGATCGGCAAGGCTGGCACGCTGTGCGGATGCGGGCGCGGCGACCACCAGGGCCGCCGCGAACGCGAGTGGAACGAAAACCTTGTACATCGGCTTCCCGGGATCAGCGCGCGGTGTAGATGATCTCGACGCGACGGTTGCGGGCCCAGCAGTCTTCGCTGGACTCGGTGCAGACCGGACGCTCTTCGCCGTAGCTGACCACGGTCAGCTGGGTACCCGAGCCACCATTGGCCTGCAGCGCCGAGGAGACACTGTTGCCACGGCGCTCACCAAGGCCCAGGTTGTACTCGCGGCTGCCGCGCTCGTCGGCATGGCCTTCGAGGGTGATGCGCGACGACGGACGGTCACGCAGGTACTTGGCATGGCAAGCCATCGCCGCCTGGAACTCCGGACGCAGGGCGTCGCGATCCAGATCGAAGTAGACCACCCGCTGGCGCAGGCAGGCATCGGTGTCCAGGTCACCCGGGCCGTAGGCACCCGGCGTGGTCGGGGCCGGATCGGTCACGGTGCCGGTCGAGGGGCCGCTGGGCGGAGCCTCCGTCTGGGTAGGCTTGGACTTGCAGCCGGCAAGCACTGCGACGGACAACAGGGACAGCATCAGCACGCGGACAGTGGAATTCATCTCGTCGATCCTTCTAACGTGTGGACAGGGCGTTGTAACTGCATGGGTCAGGCTGAACGGTTACGTGTGCAGGCAGGGTCAACGCTGCGTCCGATAGGGCCCCCAGGCAGGCTCTCGCACATCGCCATCCGCAAGCACCAGACGCTGGCGGACACGGCCATCGGCCGAGACTGCATAAAGTACTCCCCTCCGGCCTTCGCGCGCCGCGTACAGCACCATGCCGGCGTTCGGGGCGAAGCTCGGTGATTCATCGAGCGAGCCCGGCGACAGCGTGAACCAGCGCGGCGACCCCAGGCTGCGATCCAGCAGTGCAATACGGTACACGTTGCCGGCGCCCTGCGCCACGACGAACTTCTTGCCGTCGTAGGACACGCTGGGATCGGCGTTGTAACGACCCTCGAAGGTGATGCGCGTGGCACCTCCACCGCTGGCGGGAGCCTCATAGACCTGCGGCTGGCCGCCACGATCGGAAGTGAAGAAAATGCTGCGCCCATCCGGACTCCACACCGGAGCGGTGTCGATGCCGAAATGGTTTGTGATCTGGGTCAGCGCCTTGCTGGCCAGATCCATCACGTAGATCTCGGGATTGCCGCTGCGCGAGAGTGTCAGCGCCAGCTTGCTGCCATCGGGCGAGAACGCCGGGCTGCTGTTGATGCCGCGGAAACCCGACACCCGCTCACGACCGCCGGTGACGAGATCCTGGATGTAGATGGCCGAATTGCCGGTCTCGAAACTGACGTAGGCCAGCTTGCGCCCGTCCGGACTCCATGCCGGCGACAGCAGCGGCTCGTTGGAACGCACCACGGTCTGCGGGTTCCAGCCGTCCGAATCGGCGACCATCAACGCATAGCGCGTGTTGTTGCCGGTACCCGTCGCGGTGACGTAGGCGATGCGGGTCCAGAACGCGCCCGGCACGCCAAGGATCTTCTCGTACACGGCATCGGCGATCTGGTGCGCGACATCACGCATGGCGTTCGCCCGTGCAGTCATCGCGAACCCGAGCAGGCGTTCCTGTTTTGCGAGGTCGAACAGTTCGTACTCGACGCGGTAACTGCCGCTGCCACCATCGACCACGCGGCCAAGGACGATGAAGTCCTGCCGCAGCGCACGCCAGGTGGCGTAGTTGAGTTCGCCGCCGCGCGTGGGGCGCTCGACGACATCGCGCTCGGGCAACGCGCGGAACTGGCCGGAGCGATCAAGGTCGGCACGGATCACCGCCGCCACATCGGTATCCGGCGCCGCGCCAGACCCCTGATAAGGCATCGGCACGACGACGATCGGCAAGGCCGATTCGCGGCCGCCGATCAGATCGACCTCGAGCTGCTGCCCATAGGCGGAAAACGCCAGCAGGAACAGCATCGCAGAGCACAGGAATTTCTTCATTGGCGTCTCAATCCTTTCTTTGCAGGCCGAACCCGCAAGCTGAACGAACGTATGAATATCACGCCCGGATGCATCGATTGCGACTCGATGCTGAACCCGAAAAGTCACATGCCGTTAACGCGACGGCTGGAAACGGACGACGAAATCGCGCGCCGCAACACCCTCGAAACCCACCCACGGCAATGGGCTGGCCTTCAGCACCGCGTTCTCGACGCTGCGCTTGGCCAGGTCGTCGTACGGACACGATGCCTGCACCTCCGCGGACATCACTTCTCCGCCCGGCAACATCCTGATCCTGATCGGGCAGACCATTCCCGCCCGCACCGAATCGGGACGGATCCATTGCCGCTCGATCGCCGACACCATCGCCCCGGCCCATTCGCCTTGTGATGGGCCCGCATTTGCCGTACTTCCCGCTGCAGGCGTCGACGGCGTGGTGTTCTGGGCGGCCTGCTGGGATGCCTGCTGCGCCTGCCTGTTGGCGATCTGATCCAGCCGTTCCTGCGCCTGCCGCGCCTCGCGCGCCTGGCGCTCGCGCTCGGCCCGGATGCGCTCCAGTTGCTGCTGCGCCTGGCGGCGCTTTTCCTCGGCCTCGGCCTGCTGTCGCTGGCGCTCGGTCAGGTCGATCTGCTCCTGGCGGCTCTTCTCTTCCTGCTCCTGCGCAATGCGGGCGCGCTCACGTTCGGCATCGCGCCGTACTTCCTCCTGGTTGACCGGGGCGGGATCGGGCACGCGCTCCTGCGGTTGCGGCTGCCGTTCCACCGGCGCGTCCTGCGGCCGGGGTTCGGGTAGCGGCTGCGGAGGCGGAGGCACGACGGGCTCCGGTTCCGGCAGCGGCACGGGATCGGGCTCGACCACCGGTTCCGGGACGGGTTCGGGCTCGAACTCGAGCGCACGCGACACCGCCTGCCGGTCGGCGTTGGAGACATCGAGCGTCGCTTCCATCGACAGCGATCCACCCACGCTCAACGGCGCGCGATCCCACGTGATCTTCGCCCCGAGCCACAACACCAGCGCCAGCAGCACGTGCACGGCGATCGCCAGCGCGACGGCACGACCGAAGCCTTCGTCGCCGGCATCGAAACGTTGCCTGATGGCGTCAGCGTGCATTGCCACCGGCGGTACTAATCAAGCTGACATTCTTGACTCCGGATTTTTGCAGCAGCGCCATCGCATCCATGACGCGCTGGTACGGCGTATCGCGATCGGCCGCGACCATGATCCTGAGATCGTCACCTTGCTGCCTGCGGAACGCGGCAATTCGCTCCGCCAAGCCTGCGTCATCAAACACGTCTGGTTGCGATGCGCCTTCCAGTTGCAAGCCATAGCGACCGTCGGTATAGGCAATCACTATCGTTGGGGGCCTACTATCGGACGTAGCCCGCGCCGCATCTGACGACGGCAGTTTCACGTCGACGCTCAAGGTGAGCAACGGCGCGGTGACCATGAAGATGATGAGCAACACCAGCATCACGTCGATGTAGGGCACGACGTTGATTTCTGATTTCAGCTTGCGCCGCTTGCGGTTGATCACGCTTCCAGCCATGTCAGCCTCCGTTCAACCCGCAGGCGTCTGGCGCTGCAGGATCGAGCTGAATTCTTCGGCGAAGCTCTCGTAACGCACCGCGAGGCGTTCGACGCGGGTAGTGAAGCGGTTGTATGCCCACACCGCCGGGATCGCCACGAACAGACCGATGGCGGTGGCGAACAAGGCTTCGGAAATGCCCGGCGCGACCGCCGCGATGCCCGCCTGCTCGCCGCTGTTGAGCATGTCGTGCATGGTGACCATGATGCCGAACACGGTGCCAACCAAGCCGACGTAAGGCGCGGTGGAACCGATGTTGGCGAGCAGTTCGAGGTTGCGTTCGAGCTGGTCGATCTCGCGGGTGCCGGCCACGCGCATCGCGCGTTGCGCGCCCTCGAGCTGTGCGCGCCCGTCGGGATCACGCCGATCCTTGAGCCGTGCGAATTCGCGGAAGCCCGATTCGAAGATCGCTTCGAGCCCGTTGACCACGCGGTTGCGATCGGTGGCGCCGGCATAGAGCTTGTTGAGGTCGGCGCCCGACCAGAACCGATCCTCGAAGTCGTCCGCCGCTTCGTTCGCTTTCTTGAAGATGCGCGCCTTGCGGAAAATGATCACCCAGCTGATCACCGACCCGACCAGCAGCAACAGCACGATCAGCTGCACAGGCAGGCTGGCCTTGAGCATCAGGTCGAAATAGTTGATGCCATCGCTCGCGGCCACGGCCGCGGTGGCCGCGGCGGGGCTGTTGGCCAACTCGGTCGCGCTGGCCGCAGCCTCGTCGGGCAGCGGCTGGATCTGGGTGGCCTGCAGCAGCATGGCTATTGGCATCATTCGTCGGCTCCATCGTCCACGAGTCGGTTGAGTGGTTCGTACAACGCGCTAGGCATCCCGCGGGGACGGAAATCGGCCGCCCCGAGCGATGCCACCCGGACTTCGGCATCGACCAACCGCTCTCCATCGCGGTCGATCGACTGCACGATCACCAGGCTTGCGCGCCGGCACTGGCGCAACGCGACCGAAACCTCGAGCGCATCGTCCAGCCGCGCCGGCCTGCGGAAATCGATCCGCATCTCCCGTACCGCGAAGACCAGATCGTGTTCCCGCCGCAAAAGTTCCTGACCGTATCCATGGGCGCGCAGCCACTCCGTGCGTGCGCGCTCCATGAAGGCCAGGTACTGCGCGTGGTACACCACGCCACCGGCGTCGGTATCTTCCCAGTAGACGCGTGTCGGCCAACTGAACCGGGAGCCACCCTGTGCGTCAGCCACCACCTTCACCCTCCACGAACAGATCCGCCGCCGCGGCCTTCGGTTTCAGGCCGAAATGTCGGTAGGCCTTGTGGGTCGCCATGCGTCCGCGCGCGGTGCGCACCAGGAAGCCCTGCTGGATCAGGTAGGGTTCGATGACATCCTCCAGCGTGCCGCGTTCCTCGCTGAGTGCGGCGGCCAGCGATTCCACGCCCACCGGCCCGCCATCGAAGTTGTCGATGATCAGGCCCAGCAGGCGCCGGTCGAGGTCGTCGAAGCCCTCTGGATCGACCTTGAGCATCTGCATCGCCGCCGTGGCCACGGCGCCATCGATGTGGCCATCGGCCCTGACCTGCGCGTAGTCGCGCACGCGGCGAAGCAGGCGATTGGCGATGCGAGGCGTGCCGCGCGCGCGCCTGGCGATTTCGCCCGCGCCGTCGCCTTCGCAGGCGATGCCGAGGATTTGCGCCGAACGCCGCACGATGCGGGTCAGTTCGTCCGCGCTGTAGAACTCCAGCCGCTGCACGATGCCGAAGCGGTCACGCAGCGGGGCGGTCAGCAGGCCCGCGCGCGTGGTCGCGCCGATCAAGGTGAAGGGCGGCAGGTCGATCTTGATCGAACGCGCGGCCGGCCCCTCGCCGATCATGATGTCGAGCTGGAAATCCTCCATCGCCGGATACAGGACTTCCTCGACCACGGGTGAGAGGCGGTGGATCTCGTCGATGAACAGCACGTCATGCGGCTGCAGGTTGGTCAGCAACGCGGCCAGGTCGCCGGCCTTCTCAATCACCGGGCCGGAGGTCACCCGCAGGTTCACCCCCAGTTCGTTGGCGATGACGTGGCTCAACGTGGTCTTGCCCAGACCGGGCGGCCCGAAGATCAGGACATGGTCGAGCGCCTCGCTGCGCTGCTTGGCGGCGTCGATGTAGATCGACATCTGCTCGCGTACGGGCTGCTGGCCGAGGTAATCGTCCAGCCGTTTCGGACGGATCGAGGCTTCGGCGACGTCGTCCTCGCGGGTGGCGTCGGCGGCAATGATGCGGTCGGTATTCACCCGCGCATTATGCGCTACCCGATCCTGCCGATCCCCGCCGCCCCGGCTCGAAATCCCCCGGTGCGACCACGTCCACACCGCCTCCAGCGGCCCGCGCGCGAACACCCGCGGCCCATCAACGCCAGGCGGGTGGCCGGCACGCGCCTGCCGCCGTCAATGTCCCTCTGAAGCAGGCAGCGGCTGCACGCCCTGCGGAATCCCCGCCATGTTCGGCAGCCGGTGCGCGATGCCCTTGTGGCAGTCGATGCAAGTGGCGGCACCCGTGGCCAGGAAGGTGCGGTGGATCTGCGCCGCCCGGTCACCCTGCCGGGTGAGATCCATCGAGTCGTAGTCGTGGCAGTTGCGACACTCCAGCGAATCGTTGGCCTTCAGGCGCGCCCACTCGTGCTGGGCCAGCACCAGGCGTTCGTCCAGGAATTTCTCGCGCGTGTTGATGGTGCCGAAGATCTTGCCCCATACCTCCTTGGAGGCCTGCATCTTGCGCGCGATCTTGTCCGTCCAGTCATGTGGTACGTGGCAGTCCGGGCACGTCGCGCGCACCCCGGAACGATTGCTGTAGTGGATCGTGGTCTTGAGTTCCTCGAACACGTTGTCGTTCATTTCATGGCAGCTGACGCAGAACGCTTCGGTATTGGTGACTTCAAGCGCGGTGTTGAAGCCACCCCAGAACATGATCCCGGCGAGGAAGCCGCCGAACGTGAGGAATCCAAGGCTCAGGTGCTTCGCAGGCCGGCTGACCTGCGACCAGAACCCGACCACCCCGCCCCACGCGCGGCGCAAGAGCTTCATTGCGCACGCTCCGAACGCAGCACCTCATCGATGTCGCGGAATCCGCTGGCGACCAGTGGCTGCGCGTCGGTCTGCACCACGTGGCACTGCACGCAGAAATAGCGGCGGGGCGACACCTCGGCCAGGAACTGGTCGTCGCGATCCATGTAGTGGGTGACGCTGATTTCCGGCGCCTGGAACTGCGCGGCGTTGCTGCGCGCATGGCACAGCATGCAGCGATTGGAATTGAGGTCGACCTGGTAACCATCGATGCTGTGGGGAATCGTCGGCGGCTGCATCGGATAGGCCCGCCCGCGGCGCCGATCGAAGTTCTCCACGGCGGCCATCGGCAACGGCGTGATCTCGGTGGTGATCGGCACATGGCGGCGGATCGGGTCGATGTCCTGTGCCGGATTGCCGCGAGCGCCCACCTCCGGCGACGGTGCCACGACCTGCGGCCTCGGCTCTTCCTTGCCGCAGGCCGCCAGGGAAAGCGCGAAGAGGAGCGTGATGATCATGCGCACCTCAGGCACCCCCCACGGCCACGACCTTCGCGGCGCACTTCTTGAAGTCGGTCTGCTTGGAGATCGGATCGGTCGCGTCCAGCGTGACCTTGTTGATCAGCTGCGCAGCATCGAACCACGGCACGAAGATCACGCCGCGCGGCATGCGGTTGCGCCCGCGCGTCTCCACGCGGGTGCGCATCGCCCCGCGCCGCGACGCGACCGATACCTCGTCGCCGCGCTTCAATCCACGCGCCCGCGCATCGTCCGGATGCATGAACACCACCGCCGACGGGAAGCTGCTATGCAATTCCGGAACGCGCATGGTCATCGACCCCGAATGCCAGTGCTCGAGCACGCGCCCAGTCACCAGCCACAGGTCGTACTCGGTGTCCGGCGACTCTGCAGGAGGTTCGTAGGGCAAGGCCCAGATCACCGCACGGCCATCCTTGTTGCCATAGAACTCGAAGCCCTTGCCCGGCTTCACGTAAGGATCCTCGCCCTCGCGGTAGCGCCAACGCGTCTCCTTGCCATCGACGACGGGCCAGCGCATGCCGCGAACCTGGTGGTAGGTATCGAACGGTGCAAGATCATGCGCATGGCCGCGGCCGAATTCGGCGTATTCCTCGAAAAGGCCCTTCTGCACGTAGAAGCCGAACGCCTCCGATTCGCGATTCGCGTAACCGGCCTCGATCTGCTCGACCGGAAACGCATCGACCTTGCCGTTGGCGTACAGCACGTCGAACAGCGTCTTGCCCTTGTATTCGGGATGCGCGGCCAGCAGGTCGGCCGGCCAGCATTCGTCGGTGGTGAAGCGCTTGGAGAATTCCATCAGCTGCCACAGATCCGACTTCGCATCCCCGGGCGCATCCACCAGCTGGTGCCAGAAATGCGTGCGGCGCTCGGCATTGCCGTAGGCGCCTTCCTTCTCGACCCACATCGCGGATGGCAGGATCAGGTCGGCCGCCTGGCAGGTCACCGTGGGATAGGCATCGGAGACGACGATGAAATTGTCCGGGTTGCGATAGCCCGGATAGCCTTCCTCGAGGATGTTGGCCGCGGCCTGCATGTTGTTGTTGACCTGCACCCAGTAGGCATTGAGCTTGCCGTCCTTGAGCGCGCGATTCTGCTCGACCGCGTGATAGCCGATCTTCTCCTTGATGATCCCGTGCGGGATCTTCCAGATCTCCTCCGCGTGGTGGCGATGCTCGGGGTTGGTCACCACCATGTCCGCGGGCAGGCGATGGCTGAAGGTGCCCACTTCACGCGCGGTGCCGCATGCGGACGGCTGGCCGGTCAGCGAGAACGGGCTGTTGCCGGGAGTCGCGATCTTCCCGGTGAGCAGGTGGATGTTGTAGACCATGTTGTTCGCCCACGTGCCGCGCGTGTGCTGGTTGAAACCCATGGTCCAGAACGACATCACCTTGATGTTCGGATCCGCGTACAGCTCGGCCAGCTTCTCCAGCCAGCCACGCTCGACGCCACTCATCTCCACGGCGCGTTCGAGCGTGTACGGCGCGACGAACGCGGCGAACTCGTCGAAGGTGATCGGCGTGCCGCCGTTGGGGTCGTCGGCATTCTTGGCCGCGACCTGCAACGGGTGCTCTGGGCGCAATCCGTAGCCGATATCGTTGTTGCCGCGCTTGAACGTCGTGTGCTTGTCGATGAACTCGCGATTGACCTTGCCCGAGCGGATGATGTGGTTGGCGATGAAATTCAGGATCACCAGGTCGGTCTGCGGCTTGAACACCATCGGAATGTCGGCCAGCTCGAAACTGCGATGCTCGTAGGTGGACAGCACCGCGACCTTGACGTGCGGATGCGACAGTCGGCGATCGGTGACGCGCGTCCACAGGATCGGATGCATCTCTGCCATGTTCGAGCCCCACAGCACGAACGCATCGGCCGCCTCGATGTCGTCGTAGCAGCCCATCGGCTCGTCCATGCCGAAGGTGCGCATGAACCCCGTCACCGCGGACGCCATGCAGTGGCGCGCATTGGGATCGATGTGGTTGCTGCGGAAGCCGGCCTTCATCAGCTTGTTGGCGGCGTAGCCTTCCCACACCGTCCACTGGCCGGAGCCGAACATGCCGATGCCGTCGCCGCCCTTGGCCTTGAGCACGGCGCGGAACTTCTCGGCCATCACGTCGAAGGCCTCGTCCCAGCTGACCGGGGTGAAGTCGCCTTCCTTGTCGTACACGCCGTTGGTCTTGCGCAGCAACGGCGTGGTCAGGCGATCGGCACCGTACATCACCTTCGACAGGAAGTACCCCTTGACGCAATTCAGTCCGCGATTGACTTCGGCATGCACATCGCCATGCGTCGCCACCACGCGTCCGTCACGCACGGCAACGTTGATGCCACAGCCGGTGCCACAGTAGCGACAGGGTGCCTTGCTCCATTTCAGCTTGTCGTCGCCTTCCGTCATCACGTCGGCAAGCTCCGCGGTCATCGGCAATCCCGCAGCCACGGCTGCGCTTGCGACAGCACTGTTGCGGATGAAGTCGCGTCGGCTGGTTCTCATCCAGGAAGCTCCTGTGGTTCGGTGCGTGGCACATCGCCGGCCTGCCCTTGCGGCTCGATGTGGTGGTAGACGAGGTTCACGGTCAGCACGCCCGGCAGCGCCTGCAGCAGGTCGATGCTGGCCATCAATCCGGCCGTGCCATCGCTTTCCTGCAGCAACACGCTGCGGGTGTCGTCCTGCAATGCCAGTTCCAGGCCGCCCGTGCGTTCAATGGCAGCGGCCAATAGGGGAAGCGCCTCGGGCCGATGGCGTACCACCAGGCTTGCAACATGCCATTCGCCCGCCATGTCAGGCATGCACTGCTTCTCCTTGCCCGCAAGGAGAACACGCGGCTGCAAGTACGTGCAGGCACCAGCGCAATGGCGCACCACGACTTCGATTACAGGGACAGGCAGTCACGGGCACTCAGCTGCCCGGCGGGCCGTTGAACATCTGCCAGATCCAGACGGCAAATCCGTAGCCACCCACGATCATCACCGACATCACCGGGAACAGAACCACGGTGATGAACAGGAACAGGAACAATTCCCGTCGCTTGCCCGGTTGGCTTGCCTGCGTGTCCAAGGCGTATCACTCCCCGTCAGGACGATTTGGCTTGCTGTGGCTAGCCTACCCCCAACATGCGACAAGGCCAAGCACAAACCGGAAGAAGTTCATGAATTCCGGTTTGCTTGACATGGATCAAGGACACGGCCGAAATTCCGTGGCTCCGCCTGCGCGATGTCACTTAGCTTCCTGCATGGAAAGCCTTCGCAGCGAGCGAAAAACTGCGCAGGCGTGCATCGTGGTCGAAGATGTTGGCCGTCAGCATCAGTTCGTCGGGGCGATGGCGGCAAACGAACTCCGACACACCCTCACGCACATCGGCTTCGTCGCCGACCACGGCGCAAGCCAGCGCCTGTTCGACCATCGCCTTTTCCTGTGGCGTCCAGAACGCTTCGATGTCGTCGATCGGCGGCGGGATCAGGCCCGGCGCGCCACGACGCAAGCGCACGAACGATTGCTGTTGCGTGGTGAACAATCGCTGCGCTTCGGCACGGGTATCGGCCGCGACCACGTTCAACGCCAGCATGGCGTAGGGCTGTTGCAGTCGCTTCGACGGACGGAAGTCACGGTGGTAAAGCGCCAGTGCCTCGATCATCGCCGCCGGCGCGAAGTGCGATGCGAAGGCGTACGGCAACCCGAGCGATGCCGCCAGTTGCGCGCCGAACAGGCTGGATCCGAGGATCCACACCGGCACGTCGAGCCCCGCACCGGGCACGGCCTGCACCGGCTGCCCGGGCTTCACCGGATCGAAGTAGCGCAGCAGTTCCATCACGTCGGAAGGGAACGCATCGGCGCCCGCGTAGTAGCGACGCAACGCTTGCACCGTCGGCTGGTCGGTGCCCGGCGCACGGCCAAGACCGAGGTCGATGCGACCCGGATGCAACGACGCCAACGTGCCGAACTGCTCGGCCACCTGCAGAGGTGCATGGTTGGGCAACATCACCCCGCCTGCGCCGACGCGAATGGTCGAGGTGCCGCCCGCGATATGACCGATCAGCACCGCCGTCGCCGCGCTGGCGATGCCGGGCATGTTGTGGTGTTCGGCGAGCCAGTAACGCGTGTAGCCCAACGACTCGGCGTGGCGCGCAAGGTCGAGTGCATTGGAAAACGCCTGCGCGGGCGTGCTGCCTTCGCAGACGGGGGCGAGGTCGAGAAGGGAGTACGGAATCATTGGGGGAGTCCGTGGGGATTGCCTCTCTAGCTGGGGGCGATGGGCGGGATTTCCATGTTTCGCAATGGCTCTCCCTTTCCCTTTCCACGTCCGGATGCCCGCTTTGGCTTTTGATCCTGCTCTTGATCTTGGAGCCGTAAAGCGAGCCGAGCGCCGCAGCCCGGTGCGGCCGAAGAGGCGCCCATGTTTGAGCGCAGCGAGTTTGGGCGCCGTGCCGCACCGGGCAAGGAGCGCAGGGAACCGGCGCGGCATAGCCGCGCCGGATCGCGTCCGGCTGAAGGACTTTTTGGTTCCTTTTTAGTCCTTCAAAAAGGGACTCGGGCGCGGAGCGACCGAAAGCCTTGCTTGAACTGAGTTTCGGCTTCGTCGCCTGAGCAGCAAAGCAAACACAGGCAAGAAGCAAGTACAGAGCTTCCGCTCTGTCGAGCGGCCTACTTTTGTCAGGGCAAAAGTAGGCAAAACCGTTTTCGCCGGACGCGATCCGCTCCGGCTGCGCCGGATCGGTTCCCTCCGCTTCTCGGGCAGCGGGGCACACGGCCCAAACTCGCTGCGCTCAAACATGGGCCGCTCTCCGGCCCCGCCGCCCTGCGATGCTCGGCTCGCTTTACGGCTCGGGAAAACGAAGGAGCAACGGCAACTTTTCGGTGATCAGATCTCGACCTGCGCCCCAAGCTCCACCAGCCGGTTTCCGGGGATCCGGAAGAACTGGTTCGCCGGTGCGGCGTTGCGATGCATCACCGCGAACAGCTTGTCGCGCCAGATCGGCATGCCGCGGTGCTTGTTGGCGACGATGGTCTCGCGGCTGACGAAATACGTGGTTTCCATCGGATCGAAATGGATGCCGTCGGCCTGGTCGCATGAGGACATCAACGCCAGCGGCACGTCCGGCGTTTCCATGAACCCGAAGCGCACGGTGACCCGGTAGAAATCGTCGCCGATGGATTCGGTCTTCAGCCGCCGCCCCTTGCCGGCATAGGGCACGGTCAACGTCTCGACCGTCAGGAACACGTTGCGCTCGTGCAGCACCTTGTTGTGCTTGAGGTTGTGCAGCAACGCGTGCGGCACCACGCCCTTGTCGCTGCTCATGAACACAGCCGTGCCTTCCACCCGCACCGGTGGCGCCAGCATCAACCCGGGGATGAAGGCATCCAGCGGGATGCCGCCCTTCTGCATTTCCTCGCGCAGCATCTCGCGGCCCCGGCGCCAGGTGCGCAACAGCGTGAACAGCGTCAGCCCCAGCACCACCGGGAACCAGCCGCCCTGCAGGATCTTGGCACCGTTGGCGATCACGAACGCGATGTCGATCACTAGGAACAGGACGCACAGTGGCAGCACCCAACGCCGCCATTGCGGCCACAGCGCACGAGCCACGATCGCCAGCAGCACCGTGTCGATCAGCATCGTCATCGACACCGAGATGCCATAGGCCGTGGCCAGCGATGACGAACTGCGGAAGCCCAGCACCAGCGCTATCACGATGACCATCATCGACCAGTTCACCGCCGGGATGTAAATTTGCCCGATGGTGTCGCGGGACGTGTGCTTGATGCGCATGCGCGGGATGTAGCCCAATTGCATCGCCTGGCGCACCACGGAGAAACCACCGGTGATCACCGCCTGCGAGGCGATCACGGTCGCCATCGTCGCCAGCACCAGCATCGGCCAGCGCCCCCACTCCGGCACACCGACATAGAACGGGTTGCGGATCGCGGCAGGGTCTTCCAGCACCAGTGCGCCTTGCCCGAGGTAGTTGAGCATCAGCGAGGGCAATACGAAGAAGTACCAGGCGTAGCGGATCGGCCTGGCACCGAAATGGCCCATGTCGGTGTAGATCGCCTCGCCACCCGTCACCGCCAGGATCACTGCGCCGAGGATGAAGATCCCGCCCCAGGTGTAATCGATGAAGAACTGCGCGGCCCAGTACGGGTTGATCGCGTGCAGCACCTCGGGCTCGTGCAGGATGTTGGCCACGCCCAGCACCGCCAGCACCAGGAACCACAGCAGCGTGAGCGGCCCGAAGATCCTGCCGACCTTGGCCGTACCGAAGCGTTGCGTCGCGAACAGGCTCACCAGCACCAGCACGGCCGCCGGCACGATCCAGTTGTGCAGTTGCGGCGAGATCACCTCCAGCCCTTCCATCGCCGACAGCACGGAGATCGCCGGCGTGATCACGCCATCGCTGAAGAACAGCGAGGCCCCGAAGATGCCGAACAGGCCAACCACGTAAGCCGACCGCGAACCCTTGGGCAGGCAACGCTGCGCCAGCGCCATCAACGCCATGATCCCGCCCTCGCCTTCGTTGTCGGCGCGCAGGATGATGGTGACGTACTTCACGGTGACCACGACGGTCAGCGACCAGAAGATCATCGACAACAGGCCGAGCACGGTGTCGTGGTTGGCGATCAATCCGTAGTGCGGCGAGAACGCCTCGCGGATGGTGTACAGCGGGCTGGTGCCGATGTCACCGAAGACGACGCCGATGGCACCGACGACCAGCCCGAACAGGCCGATCCCCCCGTGTCCGTGCGCTTGCGCGCCATGGCCGTGACCTGACTTGCTGCTTGCTTGCGACATGGCTCGGGAGTGTCCCGCGACGGTGGGGGCCGTCAGCGAAGCGCGGACTGTAGCGCTTTCTTGATGATGGTTTCAGCCGGGTCGCCTTCGGCGGCCGCCGCCTTGGCCATCTTCTGGGCCTCGACCGGCTTGTAGCCCAACTGCTGCAGGGCCACCACGGCCTCGGACAGCGGATCGGCGGGGCCCTGCGCCGGCAACACGACACCGGCAACGGCAAAGTCCGCGGCGCGGTCGCGGAGCTCCACCACGATGCGCTCGGCGGTCTTCTTGCCGATGCCCGGGATTTTCGTCAGCGCGGCCACGTCGCCGGTCTGCACCAGCAGCGCGAACTGGCCGACCGACGTGCCCGACAGCACCGCCAGCGCGATCTTCGCGCCGATGCCACTCACCTTCTGCACGTCGCGGAACAGGCGCCGCTCGGCCTCGGTAAGGAAGCCGTACAACGACACGCTGTCTTCCTTCTGCGCGTAGTGCGTGAACAGCGACACCTCGCGGCCGACCTCCGGCAGGTCGTAGAAGGTGCTCATCGGCGCTTCCAGCTCGTAACCCACGCCATGCACGTCCACCACCAGCCAGGGCGGCTGCTTGTGGATGAGGATGCCTTTCAGGCGACCGATCATTTGCGGCTCCAGGCCAGTTGCGTACTCACGCCGAGGCGGCGCGCGGTCGCCTGTACGTTCGCATGGGTGATGGCGACCGCCAGCGCATCCGCGGCATCGGCCTGCAGCTTGCCGTGCAGGTTGAGCATCAGCCCCACCATGTGCTGGATCTGCTGCTTCTCCGCGCCACCGCGCCCGACGACCGCCAGTTTGACTTCCTTCGCCGCATATTCGAACACCGGCAGGTCACGCAACACCACGGCACTGATCGCCGCGCCACGTGCCTGCCCGAGTTTCAAGGCGGAATCGGGGTTGCGCGCCAGGAACACACGCTCGATGGCGACTTCGTCCGGCCGCCACTCATCGATCAGCGCATTCAATCCCTGCAGCAAACGCTTGAGCCGCAGCGCGAAGTCGCCCTCGCCCAGCAGCACCAGTGGCGCATTGAACACATGCGTCGCCCGGCCCGCGGCATCCACGTCAATGATGCCGACACCGGTGCGCTGCGAACCCGGATCGATGCCGAGGATCCTGGTCATGCAACGCCGCTCCGGCGGCAACGCACCGACTGCCCTGAGCGCAGGGCGCATCGCGCCCGGAGTCGAAGGGTGCCGAGGATCCTGGTCACGCCGCCGGCTTACGCGTACGCGTCTTCGCCGAGATCGGCGTTGGAATACACGTTCTGCACGTCGTCGATGTCTTCCAGCCAGCGCAGCAACTTGACCACCTGCTGCGCGGTCTCACCCTCGACGGCTATGTCGTTGTCGGCGCGCATCGTCACTTCCGCGAGTTCCGGCGGCAGACCGGCGGTCACCATCGCGTCCTTGACGTCGTTGAACACGTCGGGCGAGGTGATCACGTCGATCGCACCATCTTCCGGATAGACCACCACGTCGTCGGCACCGGCCTCGATCGCGGCCTCGGTGATCGCATCCTCGCTCGCACCCGCCCCGTAGGACAACACGCCGACCTTGTTGAACATGAAGGCCACCGAGCCATCGGTGCCGAGGTTGCCGCCGAACTTGCCGAACGCATGGCGCACGTCGGCCACGGTGCGCACCTTGTTGTCGGTCAGGCAATCGACGATCACCGCAACGCCGCCGGGCGCGTAGCCCTCGTAGCGGATCTCTTCGTAGACCACGCCTTCCAGTTCACCGGTCGCCTTCTTGATCGCGCGCTCGATCACGTCCTTGGACATGTTGACCGACAGGCCCTTGTCGATGGCGCTGCGCAGGCGCGGATTGCCGCCGGGATCGCCCCCGCCGGCACGCGCGGCCACGGAAATCTCGCGGATGATCTTGGTGAAGATCTTGCCCCGTTGGGCGTCGACGGCGTTCTTGCGCGCCTCGATGGAAGGACCACGTCCCATGCGTCAGCAACCGGTGTCTTGCGGAAAACGCGGATTATACGGCCGTGCCGCAAGCCGGCGTCAGCGCCGGAACCGCCCGGATCCGAGGAAATGCACGACCTGCGCCGCGGCATCGCGCGACAGCAGCAGGCCGCTGTGGCTGGCGTCGACCTCCACGTGGTCGGCAAGCCCGGGCGCCTGTGTTTCAGCGACGGAGACGGTGCCGTCGTGCTCGCTCTGGAAACGCGCCAGCAGTGCGCCCAGGCCATGTGGCACATGCCCCGCGACCATGCCGACTTCGAACATCCCCGGCCAGGTGGCGCAGCCCTGCTGCAGCAAGCCACCGCTGCGGCCGAGATACAACGCCGTCAGCGGATTGCGCGCCAGCACACGGGCCGCGCCGCTGCCGCACAACGGCGTGCCGAGGCAAACGACCCGCCCCACCGGCAGTCCCTCGCCACCCTCGGCCAACGCCTGCACCGCGACCAGGCCACCGAGACTATGGCCGACCAGATGCGCAGGGCCGCCGTCGCGCAGCATCGCCAGCAATTTCGGCACAGCCTCGCCGGGGCCGCCGACGAGGCTGTGGTAGCCGAAGATCTCCGGCGCATAGCCGGCCTCGCGCAGGCGCGCGGCCATCCAGCGCATCGTCGCGCCGACCATCCAGATGCCGTGCAGCAGGATCACGCGCTTCGTCGCGACCGTCATGTCCGACTGCGGCCTCGCATGCCCGTCCCGACGTCGATGCGCATGCTCAATGTCCCGCCGCCGCGATGGACGCATTCTTCCATGCCCGCGGCGACTGCCCGGTCTGCGCCTTGAACGCACGCGACAGTGCCGCCTCGCTGCCATAGCCCACGTCGGCGGCGATCACCTTCAACTGGCGACCACGGCGCAGCGCCTGTTGCGCCAGGCCGATGCGCCAAGCCTGCAGGTACTGGCCCGGCGTGGTGCCCACTGTCTCGCGGAACGTCGTGGCGAACACGCTGCGCGACATGCCGGCCGCATCCGCCAGTTCGTCCAGCGTCCACTCGCGCGACGGCGTTTCATGCATCGCCACCAGCGCATTGCGCAACCGCGGATGCGACAGCCCGGACAGCATGCCGCCGCGCACCTCGCCGCTTTCCATCAACTGGCGCAGGATCTGGATCATCACCACTTCGAACAGCCGGTCGACCAGCGCGACGCGCCCGCAGCGTCGCTCGAAGGCTTCCTCGAACAGCAGCGACAGCACCGGCTCGGCACCCCATATCCCGTCCAGCGGCAGGCAAACGACATCCGGGAGCGCGGAGGCGATGGGACTGTCCGCGCCGCCCTCGAACGACAGGTTGGCGCAGACCATGTCCGCGCCGTGCTCGGCATCGGTGACGAAACGATGCGTCAACGGCCGCGCAAACAGCAGCAAGCTCGGACGTTCCACCAGCAGCGATTGCGGGCCGTAGTGGATCTCCACCGTGCCACTGCGCACCAAGTGCAGCTGCCCATGCACGCCATCGCTGTCGAGCGTGTTGATCCCGCACAGCGGGCCGGCGTTGAACACCTGCGCCGTCACCGGGAAATGCGCCATCAACGCTTCGAGCCTGTCGGCCATTCCGCACTCCTGATCAAGTTTTCAGGACTTTACATCACCAAAGGTTCCGCAGGGGCGCGCAAAGTACGTCTCACCGGGCAGCACCGCCCGGCCACCCACCCGAACAGGAACCACCGCCATGTCCATCGAAAAGATCCTCTACGCAGCGACGGCCACCGCCACCGGTGGTCGCGACGGCCGCGCCCAGTCCTCCGACCGCGTCCTCGACGTCGCCCTGTCCACCCCGCGCGAGCTGGGCGGCGCCGGCGGCCCGGGCACCAATCCCGAGCAACTGTTCGCCGCCGGCTACTCGGCCTGCTTCCTCGGCGCGCTGAAGTTCGTCGCCGGCAAGTCGAAGGTTGCCCTGCCCGCGACCACCACGGTCACCGGCAAGGTCGGCATCGGCCAGATCCCCACCGGTTTCGGCATCGAGGCCGAACTGACCATCGCCGCACCCGGCATCGACCGCGAGGTGCTGCAGGGGCTGGTCGAGCAGGCCCACATCGTCTGCCCCTACTCCAACGCCACGCGCGGAAACATCGACGTGACCCTCGTCATCGCCGACTGATCGACACCACACGCCACCCACGCACTCTTCCGGAGACACGACCATGAACACACTCACCCGCACCTTCGCCGCCAGCCTGCTCGCCATCGCCCTGCAAGCCGGCTTGCCCGCACAGGCCGCGCAACCGGCCAACCCGACGCAGGCGGCCGCCACGGCCACCATCGACGGCAATTACATCGTCACCCATGACGGCGTGCGCCTGTACTACAAGGACTGGGGCCCGAAGGACGGCCCGGTCGTCACCCTCAGCCACGGCTGGCCGCTGAACTCGGACAGCTGGGAATCGCAGATGCTGTTCCTCGCGTCACAGGGCTACCGCGTGGTCGCGCACGACCGCCGCGGCCACGGCCGCTCCAGCCAGCCATGGGACGGCAACGACATGGATCACTACGCCGATGATCTGGCCGCCGTGATCTCGGCGCTCGACCTGCGCGATGTCACCGTGGTCGGCTTCTCGACCGGCGGCGGCGAAGTGGCACGCTATATCGGGCGCCACGGCACGGCGCGAGTGAAGAAAGCAGTGCTGGTGGGCGCGGTCACGCCTTTCATGCTCAAGACCGATGACAACCCCGACGGCATCCCGCTCGAAGTGTTCGACGGCTTCCGCAAGGACGCGCAGGCGAATCGCTCGCAGCAGTACCTCGACATCGCGTCGGGCCCGTTCTTCGGCTTCAACCAGCCGGGCGCGACGCCGAGCCAGGGCCTGATCCAGTCGTTCTGGGTGCAGGGCATGCAGGCCGGCCACAAGAACACGTACGACTCCATCGCCGCGTTCTCGGCCAGCGACTTCCGCGACGACCTGCGCAGGTTCGACGTGCCCACGCTGGTGATCCATGGCGGCGGCGACCAGATCGTGCCGGTCGACCTCACCGCGAACGCGGTGCCGCGTTACGCCAAGGGCGCGAAGGTCATCGTGTATCCCGGCGCACCGCACGGCATCACCGATACCCACAAGGATCGGCTCAACCAGGACTTGCTGGACTTCCTGCACGAGTGACCTTGGACATGGTTCGCGAGACCCGACGGCCGCATGCGAATGCGGCCGTTGTGTTGTGCGGGATTCGAAGACGTTGCAGTCAGGCCGGACGACGCAGGATGAACTCGTCGTCGAGCGTATTGCCCACCGGGAATTTGTAGCCGCCGACCTTCGTGAAACCGTGGCGTGCGTAGAACCGCTGCGCGCCGAAATTCTCCGACCACACGCCGACCCACAGCGTGCGCGGGCCATCGTGCAGCAGCCAGTCCATCGCCGCCTGCATCAGGCGCGTGCCGTGGCCGCTGCCCTGCAGGCCGTTGACCAGGTACAGGCGCTTGAGTTCGCCATCGCCCTCGCGCACGTCCGGGTGCGGCAAGCCACAGGGGCCGGCCGCGGCATGGCCGACGGCCTCGCCATCGCGCTCCAGCAGGAAGACGGCGTAGTCGGGATGCGACAGGATGATGCGCTGCTTGTCGGGCGCATACGCGTTGTCGTTGAAGAACGCGAGGTCTTCCGGCGGATACAGATGGCCGAAGGTTTCGGTGAAGGTGCGCGTGGCCAATGCCGACAGCAGGTCGGCATCGTCCGGGGTTCCGCGACGGATCCGGTACGTCATTCGAGTGTTGCCCCCATCCCGTCCCCTTCCCCCGCAAGCAGGGAAAGGGCATACGTGCCATGCAGGAATCGCATCGATGGCATCAACGCAACCATGCGCTTGCGACGCTCCGATACGCTAGTGCTTTTCGGGCCGCACCTGGATGTGCACCTCGGCCAGTTGCTCGTCGGGGATCGGCGATGGCGCACCGGTCATCAGGCACTGCGCGCTGGTGGTCTTGGGGAACGGGATCACGTCGCGGATCGATTCCGTCCCCGCCATCAGCGCCGCGATGCGATCGATGCCGAAGGCGATGCCGCCATGCGGCGGTGCGCCGAAGCGCAGCGCGTCGAGCAGGAAGCCGAACTTCGCTTCCGCCTCTTCCGCACCGATGCCCAGCAGCTCGAACACCGTGCTCTGCATCTCCGGGCGATGGATGCGGATCGAACCGCCGCCGATCTCGTTGCCGTTGAGCACCATGTCGTAGCCGCGCGACACCGCGGTCTTCGCGTTCGCGCGCAGGTCTGCGATGTCATCCACCGCCGGCGCAGTGAAAGGATGATGGAGCGCGACGTAGCGCTGGGCCTCGTCGTCCCATTCGAACATCGGGAAGTCGGTGACCCACAGCGGCTTCCACGTGTCCTGCACCAGACCGAAGTCCTTGCCCGCCTTCAGACGCAAGGCGCCCATGAAGTCACTGACCTTGCTGTAGCCGCCGGCACCGAAGAACACGATGTCGCCATTGCCGGCGCCGACGTGCTTCAGCAGCGCAGCGAACGCCTCTTCGCCGAAGAACTTCTGGATCGGCGAACTGATCTCGCCGCCCTCGCCGATCTTGATGTAGGCCAGCCCCTTCGCGCCGTACTTGGCAGCGTGCGCGGCGTACTCGTCGATCTGCTTGCGGCTCAGCGTGGCGCCGCCGGGGATGCGCAGCGCAGCCACGCGACCGTCGGGGTCGTTGGCGGGGCCGGAGAATACGGCGAAGTCGCTGGACTTCACCAGCTCGGCCACGTCGATCAGTTCAAGATCGAAGCGCAGGTCGGGCTTGTCCGAACCGTAGCGACGCATCGCCTCGGCCCAGGTCAGGCGCGGGAACTGCGCGTCGAGTTCGACATCCATCACTTCCTTGAAGATGTTGCGGATCATGCCTTCCACCGCGTCCTGCACGTCGCGCTCGCGCACGAAGGCGAATTCCATGTCGAGCTGGGTGAACTCGAGCTGGCGGTCGGCACGCAATGCCTCGTCGCGGAAGCAGCGCGCGATTTGATAATAGCGATCGAAGCCGGCCACCATCAGGATCTGCTTGAACAACTGCGGGCTCTGCGGCAACGCGTAGAACTCGCCCGGATGCATGCGCGCCGGCACCAGGAAGTCGCGCGCGCCTTCCGGCGTGGCCTTGGTGAGGATCGGCGTTTCGATGTCCTGGAAACCGCGCGCGTCCAGCCAGCGACGCAGCGCCTGCACCAGGCGGATGCGCGTGCGCTGCTTGCGCTGCATCTCCGGGCTGCGCAGGTCGAGGTAACGGTACTTGAGGCGCGTGTCCTCGCCGGGATTCTCGTGGTGGTGGAATGGCAGCGGCTCGGCCTTGTTGAGCACGGTGATGCGCGTCGCGATCACTTCCACCTTGCCGGTCTTGATCTTGTCGTTCACGGCATGGCGCGCACGCACCACGCCTTCCACCTGCAGCACGTCCTCGTAGCCCAGCGACTCGGCGACCGCGAAAACGTCCGCGCTGTCGGGCTCCACCGTCACCTGCACGATGCCTTCGTGGTCGCGCAGGTCGATGAAGCAGACGCCGCCGAGGTTGCGGGCAACGTCGGTCCAGCCGCACAGGGTCACGGTTTGCCCGATCAACGTCTCGTCGACCAGGCCGCAGAAATGGCTACGCATGGAAACTCCGGGAGTGGTGCGCCGACAGTAAGCGCCGGCCAGCCGGTCATTTTAGCCGTAGCGCACCGGAACCACTCAGTCGGCCGCCTTGGCGGGAGCCGCGGCAGGCTTGGCCTCGGTCTTGGCCGGCGCCGGGTCGGGCTTTGCGGCAGGTTTGGCATCGCCGCCGTCGGACTTGGCCGCCTCGGGCTTTGCGCCCTCGCTGCCCTCGACGAGATTGCGCTTCTTGTCGCCGTCCTTCTTGAAGTCGGTCTCGTACCAGCCGCTGCCGGCCAGCCGGAACGACGGGGCGGTCAGCTGGCGCTTGACCGTGGCCTGGCCACAGGACGGACAGGTTTCCGGGTCGGGATCGGACAGTTTCTGCAGCTTGTCGAAGCTGTGGCCGCAGGCGGTGCATTCAAAGGCGTAGATCGGCATGGCAATGGCTGGCTTGCAAACAGGCGACATTCTTGGGGGCACGGGCGCGCCGATCAAGCGCCGCCGCGATCCTTGTGTGCATTCGGATGGCCGGTTGCCTCCGGCCATGCGCTGCTGCCGCAAGCGCCGATGCCGCTCAGGCCGTCAGTCGGCTGGCTGCCAGTTGCGTGGCCCGGCGCAGGACATCCTCGCGCTGCGACCCGTCCAGCGGCGAGTCCTTCAGGTAAAGCGACAGCAGCCAGGGTGTGCCTCCCGCCAGCGGCCAGAGCACGGCGATGTCGTTGCTGACGCCGCTCATTCCGCCGGTCTTGTCGCCCACGCGCCAACCTTCCGGCATGCCGGCCCTGATCCGCGCATCGCCAGTGCGATTCTCGATCAGCCAATCGGCCAGCTGCAGGCGCGATGCCGTAGACAGGGTGTCCTCGAGCACGAAGCGCTTGAGGTTGCGTGCCATCGCGCCGGGCGAGGTAGTGCTGCGACCGTCCATGATTTCGCGTGGAACGGTGCTGTCGTCGCCGTGATCGCGAAGGAAGGCCTCGAATCCCGCCTCGCCGCCTACGAACGGCAACAACAGGGCGACACCCGGGTTGTCGCTCCACACCATGATGCCGCGACACATGTCGCGCACGGTCATGTCCTTGCCGACATGGCGCCCGGTGACCGATGCGCCAAAGCGCATGTCTTCGGCACGCACCGGGATGCGCCGATCCAGCGACAACTCGCCGGCATCGACCTTGGCCAGCACGGCGGCGCACAGCAGGAACTTGATCGTGCTCGCCGTGGGAAACGATTCGGTTTCGCGATGTGCCATCACCTGTCCGCGCTGCGGATGCAGCAGGCACACGCCCAGTCGCCCGCCACTGGCACGCTCCAGGGATGCCAGATCCGATGCGCCGTCGATCGCCGCCTTGGCACCAACGGAAGCCGACGGGTCGGCGGCCCGGGCCAGCAAGGGTGATGCCGCCGCGGCCAGCGCCGCGCCGCTGGCGAGGGAAAGGAAGGAACGTCGGCTCTGCATCGAAGTGTCTCCGGTCATGGGCTGGGAGCGAGCCTAGTCGTCCGCCAACCCCGTCACCAGCGCGATTGCTCGCGGTCAGACATGAATTAATCTCATTCCTATGGCGCCATTCTGCGCACATCGAGCGACAGGAATGCGACTATCCATTGATCCCGCTCACACCTACTCGCATGCCACGCCCGCCCCTGCCGCTCAATGCGTTGCGCGCTTTCGAAGCCGCCGCCCGCCACCAGAACTTCACCCATGCCGCGCTGGAACTGCACGTCAGCCAGGCGGCCTTGAGCCACCAGATCCGCAAGCTCGAGGACAGATTGGGCGTGCGCCTGTTCCACCGCCTGCCACGCGGTGTCGCACTCAGCGACGAAGCGGCGGCGCTGTACCCGGTGCTCAACGAAGCCTTCGACCGCATCGCCGCGGCGATCAATCGCGCCAGCGTGTCGGCCGAGCGCGAAGTGCTGACCATTGGCGTGGTCGGCACCTTCGCCAATGGCTGGCTGTTGCCGAGACTGCCTGCATTCGAATCCAGCCATCCCGAAATCGAACTGCGCCTGTTCACCCACAACAACCGCATCGACCAGGGCAGCGAAGGTTTGGATGCGGCGATCCGCTTCGGCGATGGTGACTGGCAGGGCCTGCACTGCACGCCGATCGCCGACACCCTGTTCGCACCTGCATGCGCCCCTGCGTGGCTGCACCGGCTGAAGACCCCGCACGATCTTGCCGGCGTGACGCTGTTGCGCTCCTACCGAAGCGACGAATGGCCACGCTGGCTGCAACAGGCCGGTGCCGAAGGCGTCGAAGCACGCGGCACGGTATTCGATTCCTCTTTGGCGCTTGCGGCCGCCGCGATGTCAGGCGCCGGCGTGGCGCTGCTGCCGCTGGCGATGTTCGAACGCGAACTGCGCGATGGCCGCCTGCTGCAACCGTTCGCCGACGGGATCACCCTCGGCCGCTACTGGCTGACAAGGCTGCGGTCGCGACGCGAGCGCGAACCGCTCAAACGCTTCCGGCTGTGGCTGCAGGCACAACATGCGCTGGCCGCCAGCGATGCGTCGTAGCGCAGCGCGCCACGACGCTCGCCCAAACCGCGACCGTCAATAACCCCAGGGCGTCGGCGGCAGGTCGACCGGCTTGGTCAGGTCGAACTCGACCTGGAACAGGCGCCCTTCCGGATTGAGTTCGTCCTGCGGGCGCGCGAGTTCGTAGACGAAGCGCTGGCCGGGTTCGATTTCCATCGCCCAGACATTGGTGATCGAACGCGACAGGCCGTCGCGCGCGTTGAACAGGTCGATGGAGTGCTGGTCGACCGGGAATTCCTGGCGCTGCGCGGTGCCCGGTGTCGCGGTATCGCCGCCGTACATCGTCACCGGATCGTCGCTGCCGTCCTCGAGGCGGTGGTCG
Organism: Luteimonas sp.; assembly: GCA_024707405.1. Classification (GTDB taxonomy): domain Bacteria; phylum Pseudomonadota; class Gammaproteobacteria; order Xanthomonadales; family Xanthomonadaceae; genus Luteimonas. The sequence continues at coordinate 498,387 of JANPZU010000005.1, read as the reverse complement.
TGCTTCAGGCGCAGGCCGGATTCGGTGCGCGTGAGGATCCAGGTACGCGAATGGTTGTCGCCAACGTGGAACGGTACGCGCAGTTCGGCGGTCGGATCGTCGCAACCGCGCACATGCATCACCAGCGCCTTGCCCTCGAACGGATCGGGCGGCGCATCGGCAGCCGGTGCCGGCGTGTTGGCGACGATGCGGCCTTCGAAGGCCTGCCCGCAGTACTGGGCAAGGCGTGCGAGGAAGGCATCGGCCGGCGCTGCATCGCCATCGATGCCCGCTTCGGCTGCGGCATCGGCCTCGGCCGCAGCGCCGCTGTTGAGTCCATCGTCATCGGAATCGCTGATGCGGATGCAGGCGGACAGGGCCACGGCCAGCGCGGCGACGGAAAGCAGTTTGAATGTCGTGTTCATGCAGTCACCGTAACCGCCACGCCCATCCACCGCAACCCGTGCTCAGCCGTACAACGCGAGCAATTCGGCTTCCGCCTCTTCCAGCTCGGCACGCAATTCCGCCTGCTTCTGCCCCAATGCCGCGATCTTCGTGCCGTCGGCATACACATGCGGCTCAGCCAGTTCACCCTCGATCGATGCGATCTCGCGCTCCAGTTCCGCCACGCGTGCCTCGGCCTTGCCCAGCTTGTGCGGATTGACCTTGACCGACTTGCCCGGCGGCGGCGCTTCGGCCACCACCGGATCCGCAGGCTGCGGCTTGCTTGCAGGCGCACGCAGTTCACCGGCATTGCCGCGTGCGCGCAGCCACGCGGCATATTCGTCGAGGTCGCCGTCGAACGGCTTGACCACGCCATCGGCCACGCGCCAGAACGTGTCGCTGACCAGACCGATGAGATGGCGATCGTGCGAGACCAGCACGATGGCGCCGGGGAAGTCGCTGAGCGCTTCGGCCAGCGCTTCGCGCATCTCGAGGTCGAGGTGGTTGGTGGGTTCGTCGAGCAGCAGCACGTTCGGCTGGCGCCATGCGATCAGTGCAAGCGCGAGTCGCGCGCGTTCGCCGCCGCTGAAGCCGTCGATGCTCTCGAACGCACGGTCGCCGGGGAAACTCCACTTGCCGAGGAAGTTGCGGAATTCCTGGATCGCGACGTTCGGCGAAATCTCGCGCAGGTGGTCGATCGGCGACGTGCCGGCCACGAGTGCCTCGACCGTGTGCTGGGCGAAGTAGCCGATGCGCAGGTCGGTATGCGCGTAGCGCTCGCCTTCGAGCAACGGCAGGTCGCCGACCAGCGATTTCACCAGCGTCGATTTGCCGGCGCCGTTCGGCCCGAGCAGACCGATGCGGTCGCCCGCTTCCAGACCAAAGCCGACGTTCTCCAGAATCACCGCCTCGCCGTCCGGGGACGGATAACCGCAGGTGCCGTGGTTGATGCGCAGCAGCGCGTGCGGCAGCTTGGCCGGCGCAGGGAAATCGATGCGCACTTCGCGTTCGGCACGCACCGCTTCGGTGTCCGCCATCTTGGCCAGGCGCTTAACCCGCGACTGCGCCTGCTTGGCCTTCGCCGCACTGGCCTTGAAGCGGTCGATGAAGCTCTGCAGGTGTGCGCGTTCGGCCTGCGTCTTTTCATGCGTGATCTGCTGCAGGCGCAACTGCTCGGAGCGCTGGCGCTCGAACGAGGTGTAGTCGCCGGTGTACAGCTTGGCCTTGCCGCCGTGCAGATGCAGCGTGTGCGTACACACGTTGTCGAGGAACTCGCGGTCGTGCGAGATCAACAGCAGCGTGCCGGGATACTTGAGCAGCCATTGTTCCAGCCACAGCACCGCGTCGAGATCGAGGTGGTTCGTCGGTTCGTCGAGCAGCAGCAGGTCGCTCGGCGTCATCAGCGCGCGCGCGAGGTTCAGGCGCACGCGCCAGCCGCCCGAGAACGTGGACACCGCACGCTGGTGGGTGTCGCCGGGGAAGCCGAGCCCATGCAGCAACTTGCCGGCACGCGCGGTGCCGTCGTAGCCGCCCACTTCCTCCAGCAGGTGGTGGGCCTCGGCGACCGCTTCCCAGTCTTCGGCGGCGAGCGCGTCGGCCTCGGCCTTGAGCGCCGCCGCCACGCGGGCATCGCCACCGAGCACGAAGTCGATGGCGGCATCGGGCAGCGACGGCATTTCCTGCGCGATCGACGCGATGCGCACGCGGTTGGGGATGTCGAGGTCGCCGCGGTCGGCTTCCACTTCCCCGCGCACGGCGGCGAACAGACTGGACTTGCCGGTACCGTTGCGACCGACCACGCCCAGGCGCATGCCGGCATGCAGGGACAGGTCGACATCGGACAGGAGGAGGCGTTCGCCGCGGCGGAGGGCGAAATTGCGGAAAGCGATCATGGGGCGCGGATTCTACTGGAAGCCCCATGGCGACTCGCTCATGCCCGCAGGGAATAAGGACATGCCCATATCCCCTTTCTCCCGTTTGTTACGCGACGGTTAAAACAGAAGGCATCGCACCAGATCCCGAGAACCAGGAGCCCCCATGATCCGCCATCCCCTTGCCGCCGCACTTCTGGCGGCACTCGCCGCACCCGGCGCCTTTGCACAATCCCCCGACGGCGCCCCGCCGAGTACCAGCACGCTCGATACCGTCATCGTCACCGGCACGCGCGTCAGCGACCGCACCGTCGCCGAGTCGCAGTCGCCCATCGACATCATCACCCCGGAAGCCCTGGCCGCGACCGGCACGGTCGAACTTGCGACCGCACTCGCCCGCGCATTGCCGTCGCTCAATTTCCCGCGCCCTGCGATCACCGACGGCACCAGCGGCGTGCGTCCGGCGCAACTGCGCGGCCTGTCCCCCGACCAGGTGCTGGTGCTGGTGAACGGCAAGCGCCGCCACATCGCGGCACTGGTCAACGTCAACGGCAGCATCGGCCGAGGTTCGTCGGCCGTCGATCTCAACGCCATCCCGATCTCGGCAATCGCCCGTGTCGAGGTGCTGCGCGATGGGGCTTCCGCGCAGTACGGCTCCGATGCCATCGCGGGCGTGGTCAACGTGGTGCTCAAGGGGGCCGAGCAAGGCGGCAGCCTCGCAGTCAATTACGGGCAGTATTCGGCCGGCGACGGCAAGAACTACCAACTTTCCGGCGACACCGGCATCAGCTACGGCGACGGACGCGGCAAGCTGCACGTCGCCGGCCAGATCACCGACCAGGACAACACCAATCGCGCGCGGCCGTATCGCCCCGATCCATCGCAGGGCGTCAATCCCGCGCCCAACACCGGCAACAACCCCGCCATCGGCCAGGTCGGCTTCATCTACGGCGACCCCAAGGTACAGGCCGGCAGCGTGGCCGCGACCACCGAGTTCCAGTTCAGCGACAACCTCACCGCGTATGCCAACGCCATCGCCAGCAACCGCGACATCGTGTCCTTCGCGTTCTACCGTTCGCGCGGCCACAACGCGGTGGTGCCGCAGGTCTACCCCGACGGCTACGTGCCCGAGATCAACCAGGTCTCCCGGGATCGTTCGCTGGTCGCCGGCCTCAAGGGCGGCAGCGACAGCGGCTGGCGCTGGGGCCTGAGCTACAACTACGGTCGCAACGACCTGGAGTTCTACACCCAGAACTCGATCAACTATTCGCTGGGCGCGGCCAGCCCGACGCGCTTCTACGACGGCACGCTGGAGTACACCCAGCACGTGGTCAATGCCGATGCATCGCGCCTGCTCGAGATCGGCCTGGCCTATCCGGCGACGCTGTCGTTCGGCGCCGAGTACCGCAGCGAGGAATGGTCGCAATCGGCGGGCGAACCCGATTCCTACTTCGGAACCGGCGCCCAGGGCTTCGCCGGCTTCACCCCGGCCAATGCCGGGAAGTTCGACCGCAGCAGCTACGCGGTATTCGGCGGCCTTGAGGCGGACTTCACCGACCGCTTCTCCGGCGGCGCTGCGGTGCGCTACGAGGACTACGACGATTTCGGCAGCGAAGTCTCGGGCAAGCTCTCGGCTCGTTTCGCCTTCAGCGACGCGGTTGCATTGCGCGGCACCGTCGCCAGCGGCTTCCGTGCCCCGGCGCTCGGCCAGCAGTACTACCAGGCCGTGACCAGCAACATCATCGGCGGCGTGTTCTACGAATCGGGCACTTTCCGCACCACGAGCGCAGCGGCACAGGCGCTGGGCGCGGAGCCCCTGCAGGCCGAGACTTCGCTGTCCTACAGCCTGGGCCTGGTGCTGCAACCGGTGGATCGCCTGTACCTGACCATCGATGCCTACCAGATCGACATCGACGACCGCATCGTGCTGTCGTCCAACCTGACCGCCAACACCAGCGACCCGAACGATCCGATCATCGCCTTGCTTGCCAGTCTCGGCATCACCGGCGTCAACAGCGCACGCTACTTCACCAACGCCGTCGACACGCGCAGCCGCGGTATCGACGTGGTGGGCAGCTACGCGATCCCGTTCGATGCGAGCACGCTGAACCTTACCGCCGGCTACAACTACAACAAGACCGAGATCACCCGGATCGCACCCAATCCGGCGGAACTCGATGCGCTGGGCCGCAACCTCGAGCGCATCGGCCGCGACGAGCGCGGTCGCGTGGAAGAAGGCTACCCGCGCACCAAGGCAGTGCTCAACGCGACCTGGAACCTGGCCCAGTGGGATCTGGGACTGGGCGCGACGCGCTACGGCGCCTACACCACGCGCCAGGCCAGCGCCGCCCTTGCCGCACGCGACCAGACCTTCGGCGCGAAATGGTTGCTGGACGTGTCGGCCAGCTATCGCCCGAGCGAGAACTGGACGCTGACGCTGGGCGCGGACAACGTGCTCAACGAATACCCGGACGAGAACATCTACCTCAACTCCACGACAGGCCAGTTCCCCTACAACAGCCAGTCGCCGTTCGGCTTCAACGGCGCCTATGTGTACGGAAGGATCGGCTACCGCTGGTGAGTGATTGCCTCAAGCTCGACCGAAACGCCCCGCAACGCGGGGCGTTTCCTTTGCGCGGCCCGCATGGCATCGCGACCGTGCATGCCCGGACGGGACACGGCATCCCATGCGCCAGGTTTGCGGCACGGTGGCGCTATCGGCGACACTGCCCGTCCTGACGCGAGCTTCCCCCGGCACTCGATGCATCATGACACCGACCTGATCAACATCATCGCAGTCGGGCTGGGCCTTGCCTTCGTGCTGGGTGCGCTGGCCAACCGCCTGCGCGTGTCGCCATTGGTCGGTTACCTCGTCGCCGGCATCGTCGTCGGCCCCTTCACCCCCGGATTCGTCGCCGACCAGGAGCTGGCCAACCAGCTCGCCGAGATCGGCGTGATGCTGCTGATGTTCGGGGTCGGCCTGCACTTCTCGCTGAAGGATCTGCTGGCGGTCAAGGCGATCGCCATTCCCGGCGCGATCGCGCAGATCTCGGTCGCCACCGCACTGGGCTGGCTGCTGGCCTGGGGCATGGGCTGGTCGCCGATCAACGGCTTCGTGTTCGGGTTGGCGCTCTCGGTCGCCAGTACCGTGGTGCTGCTGCGGGCGATGGACCAATACCGGCTGCTCGAAACCAAACGCGGCAAGATCGCGGTCGGCTGGCTGATCGTCGAAGACCTGGCGATGGTACTGGCGCTGGTGCTGCTGCCCGCGCTGGCCGAAGTGATGAACGAAACCTCGGGCGACGCGCAGGCCGGCGGAGGCATGGTCGGTGCGATTTCCTACGCGCTGGTGAAGACGCTCATCCAGGTCTCGCTGTTCGTCGCGGTGATGATGATCGTCGGCAAGCGCGTGATCCCGTGGACGCTGGAGAAGATCGCCGGCACCGGTTCTCGCGAACTGTTCACCCTCTCGGTGCTCGCGATCGCCCTGGGCGTGGCCTTCGGCTCGGCGATGCTGTTCGGGGTGTCGTTCGCACTGGGCGCGTTCTTCGCCGGCATGCTGCTCAACGAATCCGAACTCAGCCACAAGGCGGCGAACGATTCGCTGCCGCTGCGCGACGCATTCGCGGTGCTGTTCTTCGTGTCGGTGGGCATGCTGTTCGACCCCAACATCCTCGTGCAGCATCCGTGGCAGGTGATCGCCACCTTCCTGATCATCGTGGTGGGCAAGTCGCTCGCCGCGTACTGGATCGTGCGGCTGTTCAAGCATCCCAAGGCCACGGCACTCACCATTTCGGCGAGCCTCGCGCAGATCGGCGAGTTCTCCTTCATCCTCGCCAGCCTCGGCGTGAGCCTGGCGATCCTGCCGGAAACCGGGCGCGACCTGATCCTCGCCGGCGCGCTGCTTTCCATCCTGGTCAACCCGATGCTGTTCTCGGTGCTGGCACGGCGCGAGGCACGCGAAACGGCAGCTGCCGCGGCGAGGGCCGCGGCGGAAGCGCCGGAAGAACCGCCCGCCGTCCCCGACAGCGTCGTCGACCACACCATCCTGGTCGGCTACGGCCGCGTCGGGCAGCAACTCGCGGAACTGTTGCACCAGCGCGGCGTGCCGTTGGTCGTGGTCGAGGACGATGTCGACCGCATCACCCGGGCACGCGCATCGGGCCTGCATGCCGTGCGCGGCAACGTCGCCGCAGAACGGGTCATGAAGGAAGCCGCCCCGGATCGCGCCAAGCTGGCGATCTTCGCGATCCCGCACGCACTCGAGGCCGGCGAGGCGATCGCGCGGATGAAGGCGATCAATCCCGCGATCACCGTGCTCGCGCGGGCGCACAGCGACGCCGAGGTGAAGCACCTGCTGGAACACGGCGCTGACGGCGCCGTCCTCGCCGAACGCGAGCTGGCCTATTCGCTGGCGGAGATGGTGATGTCGACGCCGCCCTACCGGCCCGTGCGCGTGCAGCCTGCCTAGCCCGCCGGCGCCAGCACGCCCCGCAGCGGCCGCGGCCGCGAATACAGGTATCCCTGCCCCCAGCGGACATCCATCTCGCGCAATCGTTCCGCGGTTTCCTCGTTCTCGACGAACTCGGCCACCACCTCGGCCCCGTTCGCGCGCGCAACGGAGACGGAGGCCTGCACCACCTCGAAATCGCGGCGGTCGTGCAGCATGTTGCGGACGAAAGAACCATCGATCTTGATGATGTCGAACGGCAGGTCGCGCAGCCGCGAGAAACTCTGCATGCCGGCCCCGAAGTCGTCGACCGCGATGCGGCAGCCCTTGTCGCGCAACGATTGCAGGAAGCGGCCGGCGCCTTCGCGGTTGGAGATCGCGGCGGTCTCGGTGATCTCGAAGCACAGCCGCTGAATCGGGATCGGCGAACGCTGCAGCATGCTTTCAAGCCTGGCATGGAAGCCGTCCGACGACAGGCTTTGCCCGGTGAGATTGATCGAAATGGAATCGCAACGCTCGATCGCCTCGGGATGCTCGCGAAGCTCGCGGAACAACGCGGCCACCACGGCCAGGTCGAGTTCCGGGCCGCGACGCGACGCCTCGATCGTGTCGACGAAGCGATCCGGCGCGATGATCCCGCCCTGCTCGTCGAGCAACCGGCACAACACCTCGCCGCGGATCCTGCCGCCATCGGCCCCGCCTTCGATCGGCGAGATGGACTGGAAATACAGCAACAAGCGACCGGCACGCAGGCTGGCGATGGCGTCGGCGGCGTCATGCAGCTTGCGTTGTTCCTCGCGGCGCAGGATCGAATGCGACACGTCGGCGAACATCGGTTTGACCTCGTTGCGCCTGCGCGCCTCGTACGCCAGGTTCGATGCACTCAGCAGCGCATGCTCGATGTCGCCGCCGCCACTGCGCCCGAATGCCACGACGCCCATGTACGGCGTCATCCTGACCCGCCGCCCGCCGACCACGTGCTCCATGCGCTCGATGCTGGCCAGCAGCGATTCCCATGCACCATGCGCCGACTCGCCATCGGGCAGCAGCGCGAACTGGCCGGTTCCGAGGTAATACGGGCGCATGGCATCGGCCAGGCGCGCGGCCACCGTCCCCATTGCCGATGCCTGCGCCTGCAGGCCGAACCCGACCGCGAGCGCGTCGGCCTGGTCGAGCAACAGGTATCCGATTTCGCCCGTCCCGCCACGACGCGCCTCGGGCTGCTCCCGCAAGGCGTTGTAGTTGGGAAGACCGGTGATCGAATCGCGCAGCGAATCTTCCTTGATGCGTTTCTGCAGGCGACCGTGGTCGCGCGCGGACAGCGTGAAGTACAGCATCCCGATCAGCAGGATGGCGATCTCGATGCCAAGGTGCACCAGGTTGAGCACGCCCACGAGCGTGCCGTTGCGCTCCGCGGTTTCCGCCAGCCCCTGCACGAACAGGAACAACGCGACCGCGAACAGCGCCATCGCCACGCTCATTCGCAGGTTGAGCATGCACCAACCGACGATCGCGACCAGCACCAGCCGGTAATCCATGAGCACGAGGGTCTCGCCGTCGTCGATCCCGGCCCTGACCATGCGTGTTAGCCAGATGCTCAGGCCCAATGCAATCGCGAGCACGAGGATCCATCCCGCCTGCAGGCCCTTGGCCGCATCACGCGACTGCCGTTCCGTCCAGCCGACCACCAGCGGCAGCGTGACCACGGCCACGCCGAACTGCTTGGCGAAATACACCTGGATCGTGGACGAGGCGATCTCGTCGACCGTGCCGCCGCCCGCCAGTCCGAAGCGCAGTGCGTTGATCGCCACGTAGCCGAGCGGGAAGACCAGCAAGCCGACAATGCCGAAACGCAACACGTCGCCTGGCGACACCTTCTGCTGCGCAGGCGGCCTAGGCCACCCCATCCAGCGGGCGCACAGCAGTGCCCACCCGAAGATCACCACGACAAGCAATCCACCAACCACCAAGGTCTGCGGCGTATAGCCCAGCATCCAGGCACGCAGCAACCAACCGACGGCCTCTACCAGGAAGCAGCCGGCCACCACAACACGATCGCGCTCGAGCATCGCGATTGCCAGCAGGAACCCGGCATGCAGGTGGACGAGGGACGCTTCGCCGGAGGGAAACGAACCGAGCGTGAAGCGATACGGAATCGCAACCTGCTGGAGCAGCAGCACGCCGATCCCGAGCAGGAGGATCTTCGCAGGCCTTGCCGCAATCCACTCAGGTCGCATGGGGAGAGCCCCGGGCCGCCACATCCCAAGGTGGCGATCAGCCTATCCTGCCACAAACATGAATGCGCGTCGCCGAACCCGACGGCACCGCCCGATCCGTCAAACGGCGGCCAACGCCTGCACGAGATCGGCCAGCAGATCGTCGATGTGCTCGATGCCCAGCGACAGGCGCACAGTATCGATGCCCACGCCGGCCTTCGCCAGTTCTTCCGGCGACAGCTGCCGATGCGTCGTGGACGCCGGATGCGTGGCCAGCGACTTCGCATCGCCGATGTTCACCAGTCGCGTGAACAGTTGCAGTGCATCGAGGAATTTCGCGCCAGCCTCGCGCCCGCCCGGCAGGCCGAAGGTCAACAGGCCTGACGGCAGGCCGCCACGCAGGTACTTCTTCGCCAACCCATGTTCGGCATGTCCTGCAAGGCCGGCATAATTCACCCAGTCCACCTTCGGGTGTGCCTGCAGGTACTCGGCGACGGCCAGCGTGTTCTGCGTGATCCGGTCCATGCGCAGGGCCAACGTCTCGATGCCCTGCAGGATCAGGAAGGCATTGAACGGCGACAGCGCGGCACCGGTGTTGCGCAATGGCACCACGCGCGCGCGACCGATGTAGGCCGCCGGCCCAAGCGCCTCGGTGTAGACCACGCCGTGGTAGCTCACGTCCGGCTCGTTCAGACGCGGGAAGCGCGCCTTGTGTTCGGCCCACGGGAACCGGCCCGAGTCGACGATGGCGCCGCCGATGCTGTTGCCGTGGCCGCCGAGGTACTTGGTGAGCGAATGCACCACGATGTCCGCGCCGAAATCGATCGGCCGCGTCAGGTAGGGCGTGGACACGGTGTTGTCGACGATCAGCGGCACGCCGTGCGCATGCGCCACCTTCGCCACCGCCTCGATGTCGGTCACGTTGCCCAGCGGATTGCCGATGGATTCGACGAACACCGCCTTGGTGCGCTCGTCGATCAGCTTTTCGAAGGCATCGGGCTCGCGGTAATCGGCGAAGCGGGTCTGGATGCCGAATTGCGGCAAGGTGTGCGCGAACAAATTGTAGGTGCCGCCATAGAGCGCGCTGGCCGAGACAATGTTGTCGCCAGCCTCGGCGATGGTCTGGATGGCATAGGTGATCGCCGCCTGCCCCGAGGCCAGTGCCAGCGCCGCGATGCCGCCTTCGAGCGCCGCGAGACGTTGCTCAAGCACGTCGCTGGTCGGATTCATGATCCGGCTGTAGATGTTGCCCTGCACCTTCAGGTCGAACAGGTCGGCCCCGTGCTGGGTGTTGTCGAAGGCATAGGCGACGGTCTGGTAGATCGGCACAGCGACCGCGCGCGTGGTCGGATCAGGCGAATAGCCACCATGGACGGCGATAGTTTCGGGCTTCCAATGTTGTTCCGACACGGCAAGGCTCGCGGCTGGGGACGAGCCTGCGACCATAGCCGACAGGCATCGCCACGGAACGCACGGTTGCCGTCGAAACGGATTCCCGCAAGGCATGAACACATGCCCTGCGGGAATGAGCGCACGGTCAGCCCTTGGTGAAGGCCAGGTGCCCGCCTTCTGCGTCGACGCGGATCGTGTCGCCACTGGCGAACTCACCCGCGAGGATCTTCTGCGCCAGCGGATTCTCCAGTTGCTGCTGGATCGCACGCTTGAGCGGACGCGCGCCGTACACCGGGTCGAAGCCGACGTTGCCCAGCAGGTCGAACGCCTTGTCGGACACCTCGATCTTCAAGCCGCGCTCGGCCAGCCGCTTCTCCAGGCCCGACAACTGGATGCGCGCGATCGACTTGATCTGCGCCTTGTCCAGCGGATGGAACACGACGATGTCGTCGAGCCGGTTGATGAACTCGGGCCGGAAGTGCGCCTGCACCACGGCCATCACCGCGGCCTTCATCTGCGTGTAGCTTTCCGGCGTGTCGCCCGACAATTCCTGGATCATCTGCGAACCAAGGTTGCTGGTCATCACGATCACGGTGTTGCGGAAATCCACCGTACGGCCCTGGCCGTCGGTGAGGCGACCATCGTCCAACACCTGCAGCAGGATGTTGAACACGTCCGGATGCGCCTTCTCGACTTCATCGAGCAGGATCACGCTGTACGGACGACGGCGCACGGCTTCGGTCAGGTAGCCACCTTCCTCGTAGCCGACATAGCCCGGGGGCGCGCCGACCAGGCGCGACACGGCATGCTTCTCCATGAACTCGCTCATGTCGATGCGCACCATCGCGTCGCTGCTGTCGAACAGGAATTCGGCCAGCGCCTTGCACAGCTCGGTCTTGCCGACGCCGGTCGGGCCGAGGAACAGGAACGAACCGCCCGGGCGGTCGGGATCGCTCAGACCCGCGCGTGAGCGACGCACGGCATCGGACACGACCTTGATCGCCTCCTCCTGCCCGACCACGCGGCCGTGCAGCGCGTCTTCCATCTTCAACAGCTTCTCTCGCTCGCCTTCCAGCATCTTGCTCACCGGGATGCCCGTCCAGCGCGCGACGACTTCGGCGATTTCCTCGGCGGTCACGCGATCCTGCAGCAGCTTGAAGTCCTTGGTCTCGGCTTCCTGCGCGGCGGCGAGCTGCTTGTCCAGTTCCGGCAAGGTGCCGTACTGGAGTTCGCTCATCCTGGCGTAATCCTGCCGGCGCTGTGCCGCTTCGAGTTCAAGCTTCGCCGCCTCGATCTGTTCCTTGATCTTCGTCGCGCCCTGCACGGTCGCCTTCTCGGCCTTCCAGATTTCCTCGAGGTCGTTGTACTCGCGCTCCAGCGTGCCGATCTCGGTTTCGAGGTCGGCCAGGCGCTGCTTCGTCTCCGCGTCCTTCTCCTTCTTCAGCGCCTCGCGCTGGATCTTGAGCTGGATCAGGCGACGCTCCTTGCGGTCGAGCTCCTCCGGCTTGGAGTCGATCTCCATGCGGATGCGACTCGCGGCCTCGTCCATCAGGTCGATGGCCTTGTCCGGCAACTGGCGGTCGGCGATGTAGCGGTTCGACAACGTGGCCGCCGCGATGATCGCCGGATCGGTGATCTCCACGCCATGGTGCACCGCGTATTTTTCCTTCAGCCCGCGCAGGATGGCGATGGTGTCCTCGACGCTCGGCTCGCCCACGAACACCTTCTGGAAGCGGCGCTCCAGCGCGGCGTCCTTCTCCACGTACTTGCGGTATTCGTCCAGCGTGGTCGCGCCGATGCAGTGCAGCTCACCGCGCGCGAGCGCCGGCTTGAGCATGTTGCCAGCATCCATGGATCCTTCCGCCTTGCCGGCGCCGACCATGGTATGCAGCTCGTCGATGAACAGGATGATCTGCCCTTCGTTCTTGGCCAGGTCGTTGAGCACGCCCTTCAAGCGCTCCTCGAATTCGCCGCGGAACTTCGCGCCTGCGATCAGCGCGCCCATGTCGAGCGACAGCACACGCTTGCCGCGCAGGCCTTCGGGCACCTCGCCGTTGACGATGCGCTGCGCCAGTCCCTCGACAATCGCGGTCTTGCCCACGCCCGGCTCGCCGATCAGCACCGGGTTGTTCTTGGTACGCCGCTGCAGCACCTGCACGGTGCGGCGGATCTCTTCGTCGCGGCCGATCACCGGATCGAGCTTGCCGCTCTCGGCGCGCGCGGTCAGGTCGATGGTGTATTTCTCCAGCGCCTGCCGTGATTCTTCGGCGTTCTCATCCTTCACCGCCTCGCCGCCACGCACCTTGTCGATGGCCGCTTCCAGCTTGTCCTTGGTCGCACCGGCGGCCTTGAGCGCCTTGCCTGCATCGCCGTTGTCGTCCAGTGCGGCGAGCAGGAACAGTTCGCTGGCGATGAAGGCATCGCCACGCTGCTGCGCCAGCTTGTCGGTCACGTTGAGCAGTCGCAGCAGGTCGTTGCCGACCGACACCGCGCCGGCCTGGCCGGACACCTTGGGCAGTTTCTCCAGCACCTCGCCCAGCCGCTCGCGCAGCAAGGGCACGTTGACGCCGGACTGCGCCAGCAGCGGTCGCGTACCGCCGCCCTGCTGGTCGAGCAACGCCACCAGCAGGTGCACCGGTTCGATGAAATTGTGGTCGCGGCCCACGGCCAGCGACTGCGCGTCCTGCAACGCCGTGGTGAAGCGCGAGGTCAGTTTGTCCATTCGCATCGGGATTCCACCTGGAAACGATGTGGCCGGTCATGCCGGCAATGCCCGGTACTTGCGGGCAGGCCGGGATTTTTCAAGACAGGGCAGGCCTGCGGAGATTGCCCACGAAAACACCCGAGGGCCGCACGACGGCAGATCCCGCGACCCTGCCGGCAACATCGGCCGCGGATTTCAGCGAGGGCGCACGATCCCGTTCAGGCCTGTCTCCACCGGATCAGGCAACACGTGCCTGCGAGACAGCACCGCTGCAACTACGGCCTGGAAGCCGCATTTGCTTGAAGCAGGCAATCGTTTTTCACATACTCGGGACGCTTGCCGTACCTTGCCATCGCCACACGGGGGGATCCGCGATGTCGCCGAAGATCGTTCGTTGCCTGATGCTGCCACTACTGCTCATGCCACTCGGCATCCCCGCGCAACAAGATCCCATCGCTGCCGCGAAAGCCATCCACAATCCCGGCGATCGCAGCGCGGATCGATCCGTGATCGCATTGTTGCTGCCGCTGGAAGAGGCCGGGAAACTGGACGATGCGGATGCCCTGAACATGCTGGGCCTGTCCTGCATACAGCCGCTGGTGCCCGCGCGGGAGCAACATCCATGCCGCAATCGTTTGGGCGAACTGTTCGTCAAGGCCTCCGAACGGGGCAATGTCAGCGCCATGTACGGCGCTTCCCACTGGTTGATGGACAAACCGGCCCGGGGAATGTTCTACACCGATGCACAGCGCGTGGAATCGCTTGCATGGGCGATGCTGGCGCTGCATTTCAACACCGATGCCGGGCAACGCGATGCGTTGAACCGCATCGTGGCGCAGAAAACATCCGAGCTGGCACGGCAATCGCGCGGCAACGAATCATTGGCCCAGCGCGCCGCCGGACTGGCCGAAAGCCGCAAGGCGGCACTGACCCCCTGGTTGCACGACAGCAACGCGCGGCAAGCGGCCTGCCTCCGCTTCCCGACAACCTCCCCGACAGCGTCGGCAAATGGTTGGGCCAGGCAAGCTTCATCGACAATGCCACGGCGACATACAGTGCCGCCGCCAGCCGGCGCGGCGTGGATCACGATGCACTCGAACGCGACACGAAGCGGAACCTCGTGAGATTCGTTTCCGGCATCTATACCGGGAAAGCGCTTGCCCAGTTCACTCGTTTCATCAACGAAGCCCCGATGGAAACGTCGTGGGACAATTCGCCCTTCGGCATTGCGTTGTTCGAATCGGGCGACAAGATTGCCTCCGTCACCGCCACCGGCAGCGACAGATACGACGTCCTGGTCCAGTCCAGGCGTTGCTATTCCGAACCCGCCGAATACGATGCGCCGGACATCCGTACCCTGGTCGCCAGCCACAAGGTTTCCAACGCGACGCAAGCACGGGTCAATCAATGGGCCAGGGGTGCGAACGACGACACCTACAAGCACTACTGCCTCGACACGCAGGAGTCGTTCGCCTTGACGGTGGATCCGGGGACGAAGCTGATTTCGGACTACAAAGCCACCGTCAGGAGCTCGACCATCGAGTTCGATGCCGAGGAATGACCACCTCGACCCTTGAGGCCGCAGGCAATGGGTCGCCGCCCAGGAACGGAGCGCCTCCTCCGTTCCGTGCAGCTGCCCCGCGGAACCTTCAGCCCAATGGCGTCGGCTGGATGATCTCCACCCAGTAGCCGTCAGGATCCTTGATGAAGGCGATCTCGCGCATGCGGCCATCGCTCAGGCGCTTCTGGAAATCGACGCCGAGTCGCTCGAACCGTTCGCACGCCGCCACCACGTCCGGCACGCTGACGCAGATGTGTCCAAAGCCGCGTGGATCGCTGTTGCCGTCGTGGTAGACCTTTCCGGCTTCGGATTCGGTGCCGTGGTTGTGGGTCAGTTCCAGCACGCCACGCTGCCGCGCCAGCCACTCCTTGCGGCCTGCATCGTCTCCGGGGATGTCGCCGACATCGTCGACCAGCACCAGGAAGTAGAGGCTGAACTTCGCTTCCGCGAAATCGAGCTTGCGCACCAACGTGAAACCGAGCACTCGGGTGTAGAAGTCGAGCGACGCCTTGGGATTCTTGATCCGCAGCATGGTGTGGTTGAAGACGAAGCCCGTGGTCGCGGCATCGCGGTCGGCGGCAATGGTCATGGGACGCTCCTGCAGTGGGGAACGCCATTATCGGCGATGGCGCGTCGCCATCGCGTCACCGGTCAGGCTTGCTCCGGCTCCAGCCAGCCCGCATAGCGGATCACGCGCCCGATCACCGGCAGCGAGGCTTCAACCTCGAAGTGGTAACGCTCGTCCTGCTGGTACTCGCGGCAACGCACGCCATCGAACAACGACGCCGGCAGCGGCAGCACGCCGAACAGGCGCACGCCCGCGACCGTCCACCAGATCGCGCCGTCGTTGGTGTGCAAGGCATGGCGGAATTGCAGCGGGCCGAGCCGCTCGCGCAGCAAGCCATCCTTCAGGGACAGCCGCGAACCCATCTTCCTTCCGCCGAAATCGCGATGCCAGGTTTCGCCTTTTGCATCGGCCACGAAATCCACGGTGGTCGCCACGTCGCTCGCCGCCGTCGGCAACCCCGCGATGCGCGCACACAGGCGCGCCAGCGGGTTGCGGCCACGCTCGATGGTCGCCACGCCCGTGTAGCGCACCCGGCCGCGCGTGCCATGCAGTCGGCGCAGGCTCTCGGGCAGGCGGAAGAACGCTGCGCCGAGCGCTTGCTGGAACAAGGTGGGTTGCATCGATGGCGGTGCTGCGACGAAAGGGGCGCAAAGCATAGCCGCGTGACGCATCGCATGGCACCCGGGGCATCCCGATTCATCCGTAGAGCGGAGCTTGCTCCGCTGCTTTCGAGTGCCCGTCGCGACGGCCAGGCCGATCTACGGGCGCTCGTCCGGCGCCGGCACAACCTGCCCCTGCAGCGACAGCAGCCCAAGCACCGCCGCCAGCGCCACATAGGCCCCGGCGAACTGGAACGCGATCGCCTGGCGCAGCCCCTCGAGCGCCCACGGCAGGTACACCCCGCCACGCGGATCGACCGAGTGGATCACGCCGAACAGCGTCAGCGCCGCCGCGACCAGCAGCACGCCCACCGCTGCACGCAGGCGTCCGTCGATGAGGAAGACCACGACCGTCGCCCACAGCATCGCGGTGATGATGAAGCCGTTGCCCAGCGTGACGATGGCAGCAAGATCCGGCAGGCCGTGGCTGCCGATCTCGGCGTACAACTCGGCGAAGCGATCGGGCGCGATCCACGCCGGGTTCCCGACCTTGATCACCAGCAGGTAGGCCAGCGACGGCAGGAACGCCAGCGCCACGGCGGCGACATGCTTGCGCGGCGTTTCGTGGAAGGCCTGCGCGGTGATGTCGAGGCCGACGTAGACGATGATCGGCGCCAGCACCGCCAGCGGCAGCCACTGCACCAGTCCCGCCACGATGCCCAGCGCACCACCGATGCCGACGAACAGCCCGGTCAGCAACGTGTAGCCGTTGCGCGCGCCCATGTGCTTGTAAGCGGGCTGGCCGATGTAGGGCGTGGTCTGTGCCACGCCGCCGCAGACGCCCGCCACCAGCGTCGACAGCGACTCCACCAGCAGCACGTCGCGGGTACGGTAGTCGTCGCCCGCCGCGCGCGCGCTTTCACTGACGTTGATGCCGCCGACGATCATCAGCAGCCCGAACGGCAACAGCAGCGGCAGGTAAGGCACCGTGTATGGCAATCCATCGATGAACCCGAGGCTCGGCCACGGCAGCGACACCGCCAACGGCAGGGCATCGGGCAAGGCGAAGCCCGGCACGCCCAACCCCGCCAGTCCCAGCCCGTAATACAGCGTCACGCCGACCAGGAACGCGAACAGCACGCCCGGGATGCGCAGCGGCAAACGGCCCTTCGCCACCAACAGGTACAGCAGCAGGCCCAGCGTCACCAGGCCGACCACCGGATTGCGCAGGGTCTCGATCAACGGCAGGAAGCCCAGCAGCGCCAGCGCCGCCCCGCCGATCGAACCCAGCAACGCGGCACGCGGCAACACGCGCGTCACCCAGTCCCCGGCGAACGACAGCACCGTCTTCAGCACGCCCATTACCACCAGCGACGCCATGCCCAGTTGCCATGTCGCAATCGCCGCCGCGCGCTCATCCAGTCCGTCGGCCTTGAACGCAAGGAATGCCGGCCCGAGCACCAGCAGCGCCATGCCGATGCTGGTCGGCGCATCGAGGCCGAGCGGCATCGCGGTCACGTCGTCGCGTCCGGTTCGCGCCGCCAGTCGTCGGCCCATCCACGTGTAGGCCAGGTTACCCAGCAACACACCCAGTGCGGTGCCCGGGAACATGCGCCCAAATACCACGTCGGCAGGGAAACCGAAGATGCCGATCAGCGCCATCGCGATGAAGCCGAGGATCGACAGGTTGTCGATCACCAGGCCGAAGAAGCCGTTGATGTCGCCGGCGACGAACCAGCGGGGTGCACGATGCGTAGGCGTTGACATGTTTTCCCTTGCTGCGCCGGCCCTGCGGAGACCGGCGCCTGGAACGATTCCGAATCACCATGCATGCCGCCTTCCCTCCCCCGCAAGCAGGGGAAGGCAGGCGGCTCGGTCAGAACCTGGCGGTGAACTCCAGCCCCAGCGTCCGCGGCTCGTTGAGGAAGCCGGTCAGGTTGTTGAAGTCGATGCCGCCGACGATGCGGGTATGGTCGGTGATGTTGCGCCCGAACAGCGCCAGTTCGTAATCGCCGCCTTCCCACAGGTAACCCACGCGCAGACCGCCCTCCAGCGAGGACTTGCCGGTGAACTCGATGGATTCGTACAGGAAGAAGTTGACCTCGCTGCGGTAGGCCCAGTCGGTCAACACGAAGAATTCGCCGCTCTGGATCGGGATGCCCCAGCGCGCGGTCAACGCATGCGTCCACTTGGGCGATTGCGGCAACGGGTTGCCGTCGATCGAATAGCCGTCTGCAGCGAGCGGATCGGTCACCGTGCAACCGCCGCCACAACCGGGCACGAACAGGTTGGCGTCCTGGATCTCGGTGTCGTTGTAGCTGCTGCCCAGCGTCACCAGCAGGCTGTCGGTCAACCAGGCCTGCAGGTCGAGCTCGAAGCCCTGCCCCACGCTGCGGTCGGCATTGATCAGCGTGGCGATGTTGGCGCCACCGCCCACCGCGATCAGTTGCTGGTCGTCCACCTGGTAGCGGAACAGGTTGAAACCCACGCGCGCGCGGCGATCCCACAGGTCGGCCTTGACGCCGATCTCGTACGACAGCACTTCTTCCGAGCCGGCCGTGGTCACGCCACCATTGGGCGCGGACGGATCGGCGAACAGCAACCGACCCTGGATCGACGGTGCACGGAAACCAGTCGCGACGCGCGCATAGAAGTTCACGTTGTCGCTGGCCGCATACACGCCGCTCAGGTCCCCAGCTGACGTTGCTGTCGTCCACGCGCACGTCGTAGGGGCCGCCTGCCGGCGCACCGAACGGCGCGCCTTCGAGCACCGTGGCGCTGAAGTCCTTCTCGTCGTCGGTGTAGCGCAGGCCACCGCGCAGCTTGAAGGCATCGGTCACGGCGAATTCGCCGGAGGCGAACACCGCCCAGGCCTTGTTGCGCTGGGTCTGCACCGCATGGCCGGCCTGCGGGTTTCCGGGCGAGAGCGAGTCGTAGTTGAAGCTGTCGACGGTGATGTCCTCGTCGAACCAGAACAGCCCGCCCTGCCATTCGAAACGTCCGCCGTAGTCGGATTCGATGCGCAATTCCTGCGTGACCTGGCGATGGTCGGGCAGGCCGTCGGCCGATTCGGATGCGAACGGAATGAAGCCCGGGCCCGACACCGGCAGGAAGAACGCGCCGTAACCGCCGTCGATGTCGCCGCGGTTGATCGTCTCCACCGACTCATAGCCGGTGATCGAATACAGGTTGTGGTTGCCCAGGTTCCAGCGCAGCCGGGCGCTGCCTCCCCATGTGTCGAGTTCGGAGAAGTTGACGCCGTCGATGGTCACCCGGTTGCGATCAAAGCCCGGCACGAAGTCGTTGCTGCCGGGTTGGATGATGTTGGCGCGGAACACGCGTGCCGTGCCGTCCAGCCGTCGCTTGTGCAGGTTGAACAAGCCCTCGAAGCCATCGCCTTCGTACAGGAACTGCACGCGCGCGGCGGACTCTTCATATCCCTCCAGCGCATCGGTCGGGCCCGGGTGCGTGTTGCGCACCGTATCGTCCTTGCGCTGGTGCAACGCCGACACGCGCGCCGACCAGCGCTCGGTCAGCGGCCCGCCGTAGGCGCCTTCGAAGTTGAAGAGGCCGTCGGTGCCGATCGTCGTCTGCACGTAGCCGCCCGCCTCCTGCGACGGCTTGGCCGATTCGAACTTGATCACGCCCGCCGGACTGTTGCGACCGAACAGCGTGCCCTGCGGCCCGCGCAATACTTCGATACGTTCCAGATCGAACACGGGGAACCCCTTCAGGATCGGGTTCTCCTGCACCACGTCGTCGTAGACCAGCGACACCGGCTGCGAGGCATTGAGGTCGAAATCGGTGTTGCCGAGCCCACGGATGTAGAAGCGCGGGAAGGCACGACCGAACGACGATTCGATGTTCAGGCTCGGCACGCGGCCGGACAGGAAACGCACGTCGCCGCCACCGGAACCGAGCACGTCGAGGTGTTCGCCCGAAAGCGTGCTGATCGACACCGGCACGTCCTGGATGTTCTCGACGCGGCGCTGGGCCGTGACCTGCACCGTGTCGAGCGTGGTGGCGGTCGGCGCATCCTGCGCATCGTCCTGCTGCGCGATGGCAGGCAGCGGCATGCCGATCGCGGCGGCCAGGGCCATGGACAGCGTGGCGTGCCGGGTTCGATGGCGAGGAGGTCGTGCCTGCGGATTGGTGGACATGGTTGGGGAGCCTCGATGGGGGAGAGGAATGGCGAACGGTTGCCTGGACGACCGACGCACGACATGCGCGGCCTCCCTGCATCGTGGCACGCTGCAACGTGCTTGTGTCGGCTAGAACGACACCTCGACCGGATGCTTCGACCACAGCACCGACTGGTGCCCGGTCTGTCGTTTCCATGCCAGCCGGATCGCATCGATGTCGGCGTTCCGCTCCGGCGTATCCGGGTGCAGGATCACCAACAGTTTCGATTTCAACCGTCCCGGCTGGTCGTTGCCCCGGAACAGCCATTGCCCGTAGGCGTCGAACACGGTCAATCCGTCCGGGAAACGACTCGTCACCTCGCGATCGAGGAATTCCCGCCATTGCGCCTCGGTGATGCCGTTGCCGGCATCGGCCTCGTTGGCCACGCCGAAGTACAACTCGCTGCGCAGCCAGCCGGCCACGTGCGCAGGACGCGCCTCGTCGCCCTGGAACGCAGCCGTGACCGCCGGTGGAGGGGATGGCGTCGGTGCGGTGATCGCGCACGCGGACAACGCGAGAAAGGCTGCGGGCAGCAGGATCCCAAGTGGAATACGGAGCATCAAGGAAAGGGCGGCTGGCATGTGTTTACTTTCGACCAGCATGTGATGCCGGTCGAAATAACCGATCGGCATAAGCAGATGGAAAGGCGCAATGACGCCTGCCGCGGGATCCGCCCCTCGTGCAGGTAACGTGACCCCTCGGGCCCGTTGCGAAGTGACGACAGTCGCGCGCCTGGGCCCCCAGACCACGACATGCCGGGCGACGCGCACCCCGCAAGCCGCAGCGTCCGCCCATCCAGCCGCAGGAGTCCGTTCCCGATGTCCCGTCCCACCGTGTCGCCGCTGGCAGCCGCGTTGCTGCTGGCGATCTCCACACCCGCGTTCGCACAGTCCGCCACCACGTCCGAGGCCACCCAACTCGACAACGTCATCGTCACCGGCACGCGTGCACGCGACCGCACCGTGCTCGAATCCACCTCGCCCATCGACGTGCTCACCGCCGAGGACATCCGCAGGGCAGGCGTGCTCAACGGCGAACTGGGCAGCGCGTTGCAGGCGCTGCTGCCCTCGCTCAATTTCCCGCGCCAGTCCAACTCTGGCGGCGCCGACCACGTGCGCCCGGCACAGATCCGCGGCCTCGCGCCCGACCAGGTGCTGGTGCTGGTCAACGGCAAGCGCCGGCACACGTCCGCACTGGTCAGCACCAGTTCCAAGATCGGCCGCGGCAACACGCCTGTCGATTTCAACGCCATCCCGGTCAGCGCAGTAAAGCGCATCGAAGTGCTGCGTGACGGCGCCGGCGCGCTGTACGGTTCCGACGCGGTGGCCGGCGTGGTCAACGTGATCCTCGAAGACGGCGCCGAAGGCGGCGCGATCGAAGCCTCGTACGGCGTGCACCACACCGATGTCGAGCCCATCGACCAGACCCTGACCGACGGCCAGACGAGTTTCCTCAGCGCGCACGTCGGCAGCGCCATCGGCGATGGCGGTTTCTTCCGCATCGGCATCGAACTCAAGAACCGCGAAGCGACCAACCGCGCCGGCTTCGACCAGGTGCCGCCATGGGAGCAGACACCGATCAACGACACGGTGGCCGGACAGCGCAACTACCACCTCGGCGACGGCGAATCCCGCGACATCAGCGGCTGGATCAACGCCGAAATCCCGCTCGGCGATGCCAGCGAGTTCTACGCCTTCGGCACGTACAACCAGCGCGACACCGAGGGCGCCAACTGGTTCCGCTATCCCGAAGGCGGCCCCAACTGGCCCGAGGTGTACCCGAACGGCTACCGCCCGGTGTCGATCGGCGAGAACCTCGACATCGGCGGCGTCGCCGGCTTCCGCGGCCAATGGGGTGACTGGGACTACGACCTGAGTCTCAACCACGGCAGCAACGCATTCACCTATCGCCTGCGCGACTCGCTCAACGCCTCGCTCGGCCCGACCAGCCCGACGCGCTTCAAGGTCGGCGATTACGAATACGCGCAAACCCTGGCCAACCTCGACCTGAGCCGCGTCTTCGACAGCGGCGACAACGTCCACGTCTTCGCCACCGGCGCGGAATTCCGCTTCGAGCAGTACGAAACCGGTGCCGGCGACCCCGCGAGCTACGCCGCGGGCCCGTTCACCGACCGGCCGGTCGGCTCGCAGGCGGGCGGCGGCCTCACGCCGCAGGACGAAGCCGACCTCGACCGCGACGTCGCCAGCGTCTACGCCGGCCTGTCCAGCAGTTTCGGCGACAAGCTCAGCACCGACATCGCGGTGCGCTACGAGCACTACAGCGACTTCGGCGGCGAACTGACCGGCAAGCTCGCCGCACGCTACGAATTCGCGCCCGCCTTCGCCCTGCGTGGGTCACTGTCGAACAACTTCCGCGCGCCCTCGCTGGCGCAGGTCGGCTTCGAGTCCACCAGCACCGGCTACAACTTCGCCGGGCAACTGGTGCAGGGCCGGCTGCTGTCGGTGAACAACCCGATCGCGCGCGCACTCGGCGCCACCGACCTCGATCCGGAAAAGTCGATCAACGCCAGCCTCGGCTTCACCAGCCGCATCGGCGAACGCTTCGACCTGTCGCTGGACGTGTTCCATATCGAGATCGACAACCGCGTCGCGCTCTCGGAAGCAATCACCGGCGACGCACTGACCGATTTCATCGACGACACCTTCGGCGTACCGGGCGTGGAAAGCGCGCAATTCTTCGTCAACGCCGCCGACACCCGCACCCGCGGCGCGGAAGTCGTGGCCAACTGGCGCGACGACCTGGCCGGTGGCCAGCTCGTGCTCAGTGGCGCCTACAGCTACGCCAAGACCGAACTGCGCAACATCGTCGCCACGCCATCGGAACTGTTGGCGATCGATCCGGGTTACGTGCTGTTCGGCACCGAGGAGACCAACACCCTTACCGATGCCACGCCACGCACCCGCGCACAATTCACCTCCAACTGGAACAACGACGTTTGGAACCTGCTGGCGCGCGTGCAGCGCCACGGCAGCGCCAGGCGCGATTTCGGCTGGGCGGCACAGACCTATGGCGCCGAATGGCAACTCGACGCCGAAGTCGAGTACCGCTTCGCACGGCAATGGAGCGTGGCCCTGGGCGGCCTGAACCTCACCGACCAATACCCGGACTTGTCGAGCGAGGACATCTTCTACTTCGGCAACCTGCCCTACGACGTGCTCTCGCCGATTGGCAGCAACGGCGCGTATTACTACGCCCGCGTCCGCTACACATTCTGATCCCGCATCCCCTGGGCTGCCGTGCGCAAGGACGCGCCCGGCCTGCCTGCACATGCACATTTCCGCGAGCAAAGGCCCCGTAGAGCGGAGCTTGCTCCGCTGCACATGGGCGCCGGCGCATCCTTACGAAGGCAGCCGAGCAAGCTCGGCTCTACGGATCGATCCAGGCGATGGTCGCGATGCGTCCGCTGCGACCGTCGCGGCGGTGCGAGAAGAAGCGCGCCGGGTCGGAGATCGTGCACAGGTCGCCGCCATGGATGTCGACGACGTGCATGCCGGAAGCGACCAGGCGCCGGCGTGCGAGCGCAGGCAGGTCGGCAAGCCAGTGACCCTCGCGTGTCGCCGCGAAGTGGACGGCCGCGCCTGCATCGTGCGACACGAAGGCATCAAACACGTTGCGCCCAACTTCGTAACGCGACGGCCCGGCCGCCGGGCCGATCCATGCCACGACATCGGCGGCAGGCGTGCGCATCGCATCCAGCGTGGCTTCCAGCATGCCCTTCGACAGTCCGGGCCAGCCCGCGTGCGCAGCGGCGATCTCGCTGCCGTCCTTCGCGGCAAACACGACCGGCAGGCAATCGGCGGTGAGGATCGCCAGCACCACGCCCGGCGTCGATGTAATGGCAGCATCGGCTTCGGGCTCGTCCCCGTGTGCGGGAATCGCATCGAATCGCATCACGTCCGTGCCATGCACCTGCTTCAACCAGTGCGGCGTGGACGGCAAGCCGAAACCTTCGGCCAGTTCCACGCGGTTACGCGCGACCACGCCTGCATCATCGCCATCTGTGGTGCGGAAGTTGCCGAGGTTGAACGTGTCGAACGGGGCCTGCGAAGCACCCGCGCCATGGCGCAGCGTGGTGAATGCATGCACGTTCGCGGGGAACGGTGCGCCTGCGACGATGCACGGGCTCACCGGCGCGACCGCTCCGCTTCGGCATGCGCGGCAGTATCGGTACGCAGCGCCGCCATCAGCGCCAGCATGTCGGCAGGCACCGGCGCGGTACAGCGGATGGGTTCGCCGCTGGAGGGGTGCACGAATTCCAGCGTTTCGGCGTGCAGGGCCTGTCGCTTGAATCCGCGCAACATCCCGGCCAGCGTCTCGGAGGCACCCTTGGGCAGCTTCAGCGGGCCGCCATACGACGGATCGCCGACGATGGCATGCTTCAGGTGCGCCATGTGCACGCGGATCTGGTGCGTGCGACCGGTCTCCAGCCGGCACTCCAGTGCGGTGTGCGCGCGGAAGCGTTCGCGCAGGCGGTAGTGCGTCACCGCATCGCGACCATCCTCGCGCACGGCCATCTTCAAGCGATCGCGCGGATGCCGGTCGATCGGTGCATCGACGGTGCCGCCCGATACCAGCGCACCCACCACCACCGCGAGGTACTGCCGGTGCACCTCGCGTGCCGACAACTGCGCGACGAGCCCGGTCTGGGCCTGCAGCGTGCGCGCGACCACCATGACCCCGCTGGTGTCCTTGTCGAGGCGATGCACCACGCCCGCGCGCGGCAAAGCCGACAGCGAAGGATCGCGGTGGAGCAAGGCATTGACCAGGGTGCCATCGGGATTGCCCGCCCCCGGGTGCACCACCAGCCCGGCCGGCTTGTCGATCACGAAGACGTCGGCGTCCTCGTGCAGGATCGCGAGCGGGATGTCCTGCGGTTCGGCATCGGTACGCTCGTCCAGCACCGCGTTCAGGCTGACTACCTCGCCGCCGTGGACGGGATCGCGTGGCCGTACCTCGCGACCGTCCAGCAGTACGTCGCCGGACTTGATCCAGGCCGACAGCCGGGAACGCGAGAATTCGGGGAACAACTCCGCCAATACCGCGTCGAACCGGCGTCCGGCGGCCTCCGGCGGGACGACGGCCTGGCGGGGCGCGGGGCTTGCGGGAGGGTCGAGGGGCATGGCGTGCTGTGGCTGATCCGGAAGGCCAAGGTTCAGGCGCGGAACCCGGGGGTTCGGCGCGGACTGTTATTATCGCCGCTTCGTGCCTACTGCGTGCCGTCTTCGCCCATGAGCCCAAGCACCACCGCCTTCCGTCGCCTCGTCCTGCTTGCGCTGGTCGTCGCCCTGACAACCACCGGCTGTGCCCGCATGAAGGGCATGTTCAAGGACAAGGACGAGAACGAAGGCGTCCCGGTCGAGGAACTCTACGACAAGGCCCACGCCTCGATGCGCTCGGGCAACTGGAACAACGCGGAGCTGACCTATCGTCGCCTCGTCGCCCAGTACCCCTATGGCCCGTACACCGAGCAGGCGCTGGTCGAAATCGCCTACGCACAGTTCAAGCGTGGCAACAACGAAGAGGCGATCTCCACCATCGACCGCTTCCTGCGCACCTACCCGACCCATCGCAACACGGTGTACATGTACTACCTGCGCGGGCTGGTCAACTCCAACCGCGACACGGTGTTCCTGCAGCGCGTGTGGAAGCTCGACGCCAGCCGCCGCGACCTGGCCACGCCCAACCAGGCCTACAACGACTTCAAGATCGTGCTGGAGCGCTTCCCCAACAGCCGCTACGCCGAGGACTCCCGCCAGCGCATGGTCGCGTTGCGCAACATGTTCGCGCGCCACGAGGCCGATGTCGCCCTGTACTACCTGCGTCGCTCGGCCTGGGTCGCGGCCGCCAACCGCGCCACCTACCTGCTGGAAACCTATCCGCAGAGCGAGTTCCAGAACGACGCCGTCGCGATCCTGGCCGCCTCCTACACCGAACTGGGCAACGACACCCTGGCCGCTGACGCACGCCGCGTGCTGCAGCAGAACGAGCCGGGGCATCCCTACCTGTCGGGCAAGTGGCCGGATTATCCGTGGACGATCCGCCGCCTCAACCCGTTCGCCGGCGAGAAGTCACCCGTCGACAACGATTGATCGCACGCGGGCCACGCGCCCGCCGCAGCGCACGACGATGCAACGCCGCCGCAAGGCGGCGTTGCTGTTTCCGGACTCCGGAACCCCACCATTCGCCATTCGCTGGCAGGCACCATCGGGCGCCGCCAATCACCGCAACCGTTCGGCGCGCTGCCACGGAGACAGCGGCACGCTCCCGGCCTCTTGCGGCAGCGCCCTCGCCTGCCGCGCAATGGGCCGGCTATTCGGCCTCTTCGCCCTTGCCAGCACGATCCCAGTCGAAGCCCGTCATCCTCGCAAGCCGCTCCGGTTCGATCGTCTCGACGTAGTGCCGGCCCCCGATGACCCAGGTCGGGTAACCGCTGATACCTGCACTGATGCATTCAAAGGCCACGCCGCCGTTGCGGCCGTTCGGCGAGCACTCCACGTAAGGCAGGCGTTTGGCCGCAGCGCCGAACCTGCGCTTCTGGTCGGTGCAGTTGGGGCACCAGTAGGCACCGTAGAACCTCGCACCCGATTGCTCCAGGTGTCCGGCCAAGGCATGCAGGCGCGGATCGCCGCGGTTGTCGAGCAGGCCGGTGGACGACACATGCAACGCCGCCACCACGGCCAACGCGACCAGGCCGTTGCCCAGCAACCAGGTCGACCAGGCCCGGCCGGGCGCGCTGTCGGGCTTCGTCACCTGCACGATGGCGAAGATCACCACCATCGTCACCAACGACAGCAGGCACCAGACGCAGAACGCGCCCAGCGCGACCCAGCCCGCGACCGTCAGGTAGACGCTGATCGCAAGGCCCAGGAACGACAGCCGCCACAACCGCCGCCAGCGCGCCAGCCGCGGCGCCGGCCGCCACGCAACCCACGCCAGCAAGGCATAAAGACCGAATCCCCAGAACGCGATCGGCATGCCGAGGAAGCGCGACCACTGGCTGTTCTGCACCACGTCGCAGCCCGAGCCTTGCGAACAGAACGCCGCGCCCGTTTCGCGCAACGCCACGAGCGTCAGGTACCCGGTCAGCAGCAAACCGAACAGTGTCAGCGCGCGCAAAGCGAGATCCGTTTTCGATCGCGGCGCAGTCGCCGCCGAGGGAGTCCCCGCAATCTCCTGCCCACCCTTGTGCCGCTTGCCGTGCCGTTTTCCGCCGTGTTTCCTGCTCATGCGGGCGTCTCGTCCAGTGATGTCTGAACGCGCATTATGGCGTGCCAGCGCCTCCCGTAGCGCCGAGCTTGCTCGGCTATCGCCCTGTCGCGCGCCGTCAAACCCGTGGGCACAGCGGAGCAAGCTCCGCTCTACGGGGCAGCGCGCTTGTCTCAGGTCGGATAACGGTTGCTGATGGGATAGCGTCGTTCGCGGCCGAAGGCGCGTCGCGAGACCTTCGGCCCCGGTGCGGCCTGGTGCCGCTTCCATTCGCTGATCCGCACCAGCCGCAGCACGCGATCGACGGTGGCGGCATCGAAACCAGCACCGACCACCTCGTCCCGCGACTGCTCCAGGTCGATGTATCGGAACAGGATCGCGTCCAGCACGTCGTACGGCGGCAGCGAATCCTGGTCAGTCTGGTTGTCTCGCAATTCCGCCGATGGCGGCCGCGCAATCACGCCCGGCGGGATCACCGGCGCACCGCCCACGGTGTTGCGCCATTTCGCCAGGCCATAGACCTCGGTCTTGTACAGATCCTTGATCGGCGCGTAGCCGCCGCACATGTCGCCGTAGATGGTCGCGTATCCAACCGCGTACTCGCTCTTGTTGCCGGTGGTCAGCAGCAGGCCGCCGAACTTGTTGCTCAGCGCCATCAGCAATGCGCCGCGCGTGCGCGACTGCAGGTTTTCCTCGGTCGTGTCCGCGGGCTTGCCATCGAACGTGTCGGCCAGCGTGTCGAGGAATCCCTGGAACGGCTTCTCGATGGGCAGTGCCAGCAACTTCACGCCCAGCGCATCGCATTGTTCCTGTGCAAGATCGTTTGACAGCCCCGCGGTGAAGCGCGACGGCATCCGCACCGCCGTGACGTTTTCCGCGCCCAGCGCTTCCACCGCCAACGCCAGCACGATGGACGAATCGATGCCGCCCGACAGACCGAGCCAAGCCTTGGAGAATCCGTTCTTGCCGCAGTAATCGCGGATGCCGCGCACGATCGCGCGCCACGCCAGCGCGTCCATGCTTTCGTCGCCGTCGTCCATCCACGCCACCGGCGCGAACTTGCGCGAGGCGACGTCGTAATCCACCACCAGCCACTGGTCGGTGAACGCCGCCGCGGCCGGGTGCACCGTGCCATCGGCATCGGCCACCACCGAGGCACCATCGAACACCAGTGCGTCCTGCCCGCCCACCACGTTGAGGTAGGCCAGTGCGACGCCGGCTTCCTTGGTGCGCTCGGCCAGCAACGCATCGCGCTGTGCGTGCTTGCCGCGCTCGAACGGCGAGGCGTTGGGCACCAGCACCAGTTGCGCGCCCTGCCCCGCGGTATCGGCCAGCGGTTCGGCGAACCACAGGTCTTCGCAGATCACCAGGCCCACCGGCACGTCGTTGACATCGAACACGCAGGAACCGCCATCCGGATCGACATGGAAGTAGCGACGCTCGTCGAACACGTTGTAGTTGGGCAGCTCGCGTTTGCGATAGGTCGTTTCCACCTTGCCGTCGCGCAGCACACTGGCCGCGTTGTAGAGGATGCTGCCGGCGCTTTCGGGCCAGCCAACGACGGCCACGATGCCGGTCGCGGCCTTCGCCACCTCGCGCAGCGCCGCTTCGCAATCGGCCAGGAACGAGGGCCGCATCAGCAGGTCTTCGGGGGGATAACCGCTGATCGCCAGCTCCGGGAACAGCACGATGTCGGCGCCGTATTCATCGCGCGCCTCGGCGATCATCTCGACGATGCACGCCGTGTTGCCGGCGACATCCCCCACCGGGAAATCGAACTGCGCCATCGCGATGCGGAGGGTATCGGTCATGTCAGATGCCATGCGTCAGGAAGTCGAGGGCGTCGATGATATGCAGGCGGTCATCGGACAGATCCGCGACCTGCTTGCCCAGCATCTGCAGGGGCACGTTGGTGATCTGCGCCGTATCCATCACCATCGGCTTGCCCCCGACAGACAACAGCGGCATCAAGCGACCGAGCAAGGGGCCCGCCTGGGCCGGTGCGATCAATGGCACGACCACGCGCGACTCGGCGATACCGATCAGATCGCTCTGCACGTTGAGCCAACAGGGAACCTCGCGCCGCGACGCGGGATCGGTGTTGGCATAGACATGGAACTGACTCACGACTTGGTCGATGCCTTGAGCGATGCCTTGAAGGCACGCACGTGGTCGCCTGCAAGCCCGTCGCGCGCGATGCGTGCGTTGTATGCGGCAATCGCCTCGCGGTTCTCCTCCAGCCACTGCTCGCGCTTGCGCGCGCGCACTTCGGCCTCCAGCGCTTTCTCAAGCGTGGCGGACAGGTTGATCTCCAGCGCCTTGGCATCTTCCAGCAGGCCCTGGTTGATGCTGACGTTGGTGGCCCGCTTGCCGTAGCCGGCATAGTCTTCGCGGATGCGCATGGCATGCCTCCAATGAATGCGCATTTATCATGCGCATGACATCCGTGCGCGTCAATCCCGGAAATCCGTCATACCCGTGAGGTGCTTTTCCAAAGCCACAGGCCGGTCAAGCGGCAGTCCAAGAATTCACGGCAGGCATGGATTCCCGCTTGACCGGCCCGTGGCCGTTGAAAAGCACTTCGCGGAAATGACGACAATCCTTTTTGCCGGGCAGATGCCCGGGGGCTCCAAACGCAGAAGGCCGCCCGGGGGCGGCCTTCCACTGATCCTGCCGGATCCCGGCCTTCGCCGGGATGACGAATACCGGACTCAGCCGTTCAGGCGCTTGGCAATCGCCGCCCCCAGGTCGCCCGGCGACTTCACGGTGGTCACGCCGGCCTTTTCCATCGCGGCGAACTTGCCCTCGGCCGTGCCCGAGCCGCCCGACGCGATCGCGCCGGCATGGCCCATGCGCTTGCCCTTCGGGGCCGACGCGCCGGCGATGAAGCCGACCACCGGCTTGGTCACGTGCTTGCTGATGTACTCGGCCGCTTCTTCCTCGGCGCTGCCGCCGATCTCGCCGACCATGATGATGCCTTCGGTCTGCGGATCTTCCTGGAACAGCTTCAGCGCATCGATGAAGTTGGTGCCGTTGATCGGGTCGCCACCGATGCCGATGCAGGTCGACTGGCCGAGGCCGGCGTCGGTGGTCTGCTTCACGGCTTCATAGGTCAGCGTGCCGCTGCGGGACACGATGCCCACCTTGCCCGGCATGTGGATGTGGCCCGGCATGATGCCGATCTTGCACTCGCCGGGGGTGATGACGCCCGGGCAGTTCGGCCCGATCAACACCACGTCCGGATAACCCTTCAGCGTGTTCTTGACGCGCAGCATGTCGAGCACCGGGATGCCCTCGGTGATCGCGACGATCACCTTGATGCCGGCGTCGGCCGCTTCGAGGATCGCATCGGCCGCGAACGGCGGCGGCACGTAGATCACCGACGCATCGGCGCCGGTCGCTTCGACCGCTTCGCGCACGGTGTTGAACACCGGCAGGCCGATGTGGGTGGTGCCGCCCTTGCCCGGCGTCACGCCGCCGACGACCTGCGTGCCGTATTCGACCATCTGGGTCGCGTGGAAGGTGCCCTGCTGGCCGGTGAAGCCCTGCACGATCACCTTGGTGTTCTTGTTGACCAAAACGCTCATCTGGTTCGTTTCCTGTAGGGCGGGCCTTGGCCCGCCGTCTTGAAATCGCGATTTGCCCATCGGCGGGCCAAGGCCCGCCCTACGGACGGAATGAAATCAGGCGGCCTGCTTCACGGCCTCGACGGCCTTGCGGGCACCGTCGTTGATGTCGTCGGCGGCAATCAGCGCCAGCCCGCTTTCGCGCAGCAGCTTCTTGCCTTCCTCGACGTTCGTGCCTTCCAGGCGCACCACCACCGGCACCTTGACGCCGACATCCTTCACCGCGGCGATGATGCCCTCGGCGATCACGTCGTTGCGCACGATGCCGCCGAAGATGTTGACGAAGATCGCCTTCACCTTGTCGCTCGACAGGATCAGCTTGAACGCCTCGGTCACGCGCTCCTTGGTCGCGCCGCCGCCCACGTCCAGGAAGTTCGCCGGCTCGCCGCCGTTGAGCTTGATCACGTCCATCGTCGCCATCGCCAGGCCCGCGCCGTTGACCATGCAACCGATGTTGCCGTCCATGGTCACGTAGTTCAGGTCGTGCTGGCTGGCCTTGACCTCGGTCTCGTCTTCCTGGCGGATGTCGCGCATGGCGACCAGGTCGGCATGGCGGAACGAGGCGTTGTCGTCGGAGTTCACCTTGCCGTCGAGCACGGCGAGGTTGCCGTCGGTGAGGATTGCCAGCGGGTTGAGTTCCACCAGCGCCAGATCCTTCTCGTTGAACAGCTTGAACAGGCCCAGCATGATCTTGCCCAACTGGCCGACCTGCTTGGCATTGAGGCCCAGCTTGAAGCCGATCTCGCGCGTCTGGTAAGGCTGCAGGCCCTGCACGTAGTTCACGTTGAGGGTCTGGATCTTCTCCGGCGTCTCGGCAGCGACCTGCTCGATGTCCACGCCGCCTTCGGACGAGGCAATGAAGGTGATCGACTGCGTGCTGCGATCCACCAGCACCGACAGATAGAGTTCCTTGTCGATGTCGGTGCCTTCGGAGATCAGCACCGAATCGATCGGCAGCGCCACGCCGGCCGACTGGTAGGTCTCCATCTTCGTGCCGAGCATCGCCTTGGCGTATTCGCGCACTTCGTCCAGCGAGCGCGCCAGCTTCACGCCGCCGGCCTTGCCGCGGCCACCCGCGTGGATCTGGGCCTTGACCACCCAGAGGTCGCCGGGAATGGCCTTGGCGGCATCGACCGCTTCTTCCGGCGAGCGCGCGACGCGCCCGGCCGGCACCGCAATGCCGTAATCGGCGAACAACTGCTTGGCCTGGTATTCGTGAAAGTTCATGTGGGGTCCTGCGGGAAGGAGTGTCGTTGCGCCTGCGGGCGGCCGGCTCCCCACCGGCTGCCAAGGCGCAGCCCCTTATTGTCCCCCATGCGTCGGGCTCGGGCAAAACGGCCCGATGGCCCGCCCCGCCCCCGGGCCCGCCACACCGCGCCTGCAGCCACCCCTGGCCGCCATTGGCAAGACCAAAGTCGAACATCTTGGATGCCCCGCGGATGGCCCTATACTCGACCCCCATCCCATGAGCATCGCGCACACCTTGTCCGAGCCCGCCGTCGACGACGCCCACAGGGATCGGTCGCTGCATCGCGAACTGCGCCTGTTTTCGCTCTACCGGATCCTCGAAGCCGCGTTGCTGGCACTGGTGGTGTTCAGCCCCGTCGGCACCCTGATCGGCCACCTCCATTCGCCGGCAGCCGCGCAAGGCACCGCGGTCGGCTACCTGCTGTTCGCCAGCCTCGTCTACTGGCGCACCCGCTGGCACCACGACAACTTCGCCAAGCTGGTGCTGCTGGCCGTGGCGATGGACATCCTGGTCGCCGGCGTCATCACCCACGCCATCACCGGCGCCCGCGCCGGCGTGGCGCTGATGCTGCTGTTCAACGTCGCCGCCTCGGCGCTGTTCCTCCGGCAGCGCATCGCGCTGGTGGTGGCAGGCGCGGCGTCGCTGGTGCTGGTCGCGGAATTCACCTGGTACAACTTCGAGCCCGGCAACAGCGCGCGTCCGTTCGCGGAAGTGATGATGTATGCCGTGGCCTACCTCGCCGTCGCCGCACTGGCCAGCATGATGGGGCGGCAGATGCATGCCTCGCAGGAACTGGCCGACCGCCGCGGCGCCGAGGCCGCCAATCTCGCCGAGATCAACGAACTCATCATCCGCCGCATGCGCACCGGCGTGCTGCTGGTGGATGGCAGCGGCCATGTCCGCCTTGCCAACGAAGCGGCGATGGCGTTGCTGCGCGACGACGACGACATCTCCCCGCTCGGCCTGCACGGCCAGTCGCTGTCGCAACTCGCGCCCAGCCTCGCCCAGCGCCTGGCCACCTGGCTGCGCGACGGCAAGGCCGACGAGACTCCGCTGGTCTACGGACACGACGATGCCGAAGTGCTGCCGCGCTTCGTGCGCCTGCTCGCCTTCAGCAATTCCACCCTGATCTTCCTCGACGACACCTCGATGCTCTCGCGGCGCGCCGAGTCGATCACCCTCGCCGCGATGGGCCGCTTCTCCGCCAGCCTCGCGCACGAGATCCGCAACCCGCTGGCCGCCATCAACTACGCCACGCAGTTGCTTGAGGAATCGCACGACCTGACCACCAGCGACCGTCGCCTGCTGCAGATCATCCACCAGCAATGCATGCGCACCAACGGCATCGTCGAAAGCGTGCTCGGTCTCGCCCGGCGCGAACGCGCGCAACCCGAAAGCATCGACCTGGTGCCCGTGGTCGAGAACTTCATCGAGGACTACAAGCTCATCGCCTCCGAAGACAACGCCAAGCTGCAACTGACCGGCGGCCTCGGCACCCTGTCGGCGATGTTCGACCCGCGCCACATGCAGCAGGTGCTCACCGCACTGGTCAACAACGCCGTGCGCTACGGCCGCATGCCCGGCGAACCCGCCCGCGTCTCCATCCACCTCGAAGAAGGCGAGGATGGCCCGGTACTCAGCATCCTCGACCGCGGCCCCGGCATCCCCGATGCCGTCGTGCCGCAACTGTTCCGCCCGTTCTTCACCACCTCCGACAACGGCACCGGCCTGGGCCTCTACATCGCCAACGAACTCTGCCGCGCCAACGAAGCCGCGCTGCAATATGTGTCTGTCCCCGCCGGCGGGGCCTGCTTCCGCATCAACCTCCCGGGCCAGCAGGCACTGCGCAAACCGTAGGCTCGCCCTGGGCATTGCTGCATCCGACCCGCTCTTCGACTCCGCTTCGCTACGCTCAGAGCGAACGGGATCGTGGAACTGCATGCCCGACCCTCCCGGCACCCCGCCAAACCAAACCGTTCGTCCCGAGCGCAGGTGCATAACGCCGGAGCCGAAGGAAGCGTGGTTATCGCAAATCCGAAGCCGAAGGACTCTCCTCACGCCCCCGTTCGTCCTGAGCGTAGGGCCACAGGCCCGGAGTCGAAGGAAGCGTGGCATCAGCCGAAGGAAACTCGGTATCGCAGATCCGAAGCCGAAGAACACTCCTCACGCCCCGTTCGTCCTGAGCGTAGGGCCACAGGCCCGGAGTCGAAGGAAGCGTGGCATCAGCCGAAGGAAACTCGGTATCGCAGATCCGAAGCCGAAGAACACTCCTCACGCCCCGTTCGTCCTGAGCGTAGGGCCACGGGCCCGGAGTCGAAGGACGACCGCCCCCTCTCGCCTGCCAGCCGAACAGATACCCTTCGCCCAAACCCGTGACACCTTCCACGCTTGGGTCAAAAACTGTCACAATTGGTCACCGTCGTGGATCCCCCGCCCCCGACTCCCTGCACTTCCAACCCTGTTCCGGCTGTCCCATGACCGAAAACCGCAGTGCATTGATCGTCGACGACGAACACGACATCCGCGAACTCCTCGTCCTCACGCTCGGCCGCATGGGCCTGCGTACCGACACCGCCCCCAACCTGCACGCCGCACGCCAGATGCTGAGCACGGTCGCCTACGACCTGTGCCTCACCGACATGCGCCTGCCCGATGGTTCCGGTCTCGAACTGGTGAGCGAGATCAACACGCGCTTCCCCAACACGCCGGTCGCGGTCATCACCGCCTACGGCAACGTCGAAGCCGCGGTCGAAGCGCTGAAGGCCGGCGCCTTCGATTTCGTCAGCAAGCCCGTCGACATCAACGTGCTGCGCGGACTGGTCAAGCAGGCGCTCGAACTCAACACCAAGCGCCTCAGCCAGCCCGACGATGCCGGCCGCCTGCTCGGCACCTCCGGCCCCATGGTTGCGTTGCGCCAGACCATCGGCAAGGTCGCGCGCAGCCAGGCGCCCGTGCACATCAGCGGCGAATCGGGCACCGGCAAGGAACTCGTGGCGCGCACCATCCACGCGCAGGGTTCGCGTTCGGGTAGTCCGTTCGTCCCGGTCAACTGCGGCGCCATTCCGTCCGAACTGATGGAAAGCGAATTCTTCGGCCACAAGAAGGGCAGCTTCACCGGCGCCACCAGCGACAAGGCCGGCCTGTTCCAGGCGGCCGACGGCGGCACCCTGTTCCTCGACGAAGTGGCCGAGTTGCCGCTGGCCATGCAGGTCAAGCTGCTGCGCGCCATCCAGGAAAAAAGCGTGCGCGCCGTGGGCGGCAACGCCGAAGTGCCGGTGGACGTGCGCATCCTCTCGGCCACCCACAAGGATCTGAGCCGGCTGGTCAACGAGAACAGGTTCCGCCACGACCTGTACTACCGCATCAACGTCATCGGCCTGCACGTCCCGCCGCTGCGCGAACGCAACGGCGACCTGCCCATCCTGTCCGCCGCCATCCTGCAGCGGCTCGCCCAGGCCATGCAGATCCCCACGCCCGAACTCGCGCCCGATGCCGTCGCCGCGCTGAAGGACTACCCCTTCCCCGGCAACGTGCGCGAACTGGAGAACATCCTCGAACGCGCACTGGCCATGGCCGACGGCAACGTCATCCACGCCGACGACCTGCACCTGCCGCACCACAACGGCCACCACGGCGTCATCTCCCCGGCCGCACCGGTCACGCCCGGCGATGCCACGCATCCCGCGCACGGTGCCGACCCGCGCAAGATGAGCCCCTTCGATACCGCCAGCAGCGCACTGCCCTCGTACATCGAGGACATCGAACGCAAGGCCATCGAACAGGCCCTGCAGGAAAACCGCTACAACAAGACCAAGACTGCCGCCGCCCTGGGCATCACCTTCCGCGCCCTGCGCTACAAGCTCAAGAAGCTCGGGATCGATTGAGCCGCGGCCGGGTCGCGCCTGCATGGCGGCGGCCGCATCGTAGCCACGGGCGCACGGCGCCCGACATGCACGGCAGGCAACGGCGCGCACCTGTTTGCGCCGGTCGTCACGGCCCCGTACACGGGAAGTGCTACCGTCGGGCATCGCGCAATGTCCGGACATCGGTTTCCGGCCCGCCGCGCGCCAGGAGAATCTCCATGACTCGTCCGCATGAATGCGAACGGGCGGTCGTCGTGCCCGCCACCTGCCGCGTCGATGACGTCGCCAGCGCACCGCTGCCGGCTGCCAATGCCCCCGCGTCGCCCGGGGTATTCGCCCGGATCAATGCCTATCTCATCCGCGAATACAGGCTGCTCAAGCGCGGCGATGACCTCACCCGCCCGCAATTGCTGGCCAAGCTCCAAGCCTCCACTCTCGACGACAGGCAGTTGCGGAAGGAATCCTCGCAGCTGATGGTGCTGATCACTGCCGACATCAAGCGTGACCGCGATTTCCCAGTCCCCGGCGTGCCGGCCGATGCCTACCGCCCCATGCGCGCATGGCGCCAGCGCTACAACGGGCTGCAGCGGTTCCTGCCCAAACCCTCATGACCTGCGGGAAGCCGCAGCCCGCCGCGTGGGCGACGTGATGTCCGGGCACCCCAGGCCACCGACATGATGCATGACTTCCTCGCCACCCATCGCAGCGAACTGATCGCACGATGCCGCGCGAAGGTCGCGCTGCGCTCGTCGGCAGGCAAGGCCGAGCGCGAACTCCAGCACGGCGTCAGCGTCTTCATCGAGCAGCTCATCGCCATCCTGCGCGCGGAACTCTCCGCCGCGCATGCGCGCGAACACGATGCCGGCGTCCCCGGCGACATCGGCACCTCCGCCACCCTGCACGGGCGCGAACTGATGCTCAACGGCTATACCGTCGACGAAGTGGTGCACGACTACGGCGACCTCTGCCAAGCCATCTCCGAACTGGCCTGCGAACAGGGCGTGGAGATCCATGTCGACGAGTTTCGCATCCTCAACCGCTGCCTCGACGACGCCATCGCCTACGCCGTCACCGAACACGGCTACCAGCACGACCTGACCATCGCCACCGAACACGAAGGCACGCTCAACCTCCGCCTGGGCTACCTGGCCCACGAACTGCGCAACCAGCTGTGCACCGCCACGCTGGCGCTGTCCATCATCAAGCAGGGCAACGTGGGCGTGTCCGGCGCCACAGGCAAGGCGCTCGAACGCGCGCTGCTGGGACTGGGCAGCCTGATCGACCGCTCGCTGGCCGAGGCCCGCGTGTCCGTGGGCACGCCCGTGCACCGCACGCTGCTGCCGCTGGCCGAATTCATCTACGAAGCACGCATCGTCGCCTCGCTCAACGCCGCCAGCCATGGCAGCCGGCTGGTCGTGGCGCAAGTGGCGCCCACCCTGGCCATCCATGCCGACCGCGACCTGCTGCTGGCCGCCGTGGGCAACCTGCTGCAGAACGCATTCAAGTTCTCTCCCAGCGGTGGAAAAGTCACCCTGACCGCACACGCCGTCGCCGATCGCATCCTGATCGAAGTGCAGGATCAGTGCGGCGGCCTGCCCCAAGGCGCCACCGAACACATGTTCTCGCCCTATACACAAATGGGCGGCGACCGCACCGGCCTGGGCCTGGGACTGTCCATCGCCCGGCGCAGCATCGAGGCCAACAACGGCATCCTGCGCGTGCACGACCTGCCCGGCAGCGGTTGCGTGTTCACCATCGACCTGCCCCGGCACCGCATCGCGCGCCCTCCCGCCAAGCCAGCCTGAACCCGCGCCCTCGCTGTCATGCCATTGCGACACCGGGTTCACCCGCCGCGGCGCATCCTCCACCTGCGATAAGTACATCGCATAGGAGTACACCGTGGAAAACAAGACCCCGCAGCAAGACCCGAAGAAGTCCCCGGCCGACAACGCCGACAAGGGATCGCAGACCGAACAGCAGCGCAAGGATGCCGCCGCCAACGACACGTCTGCACAAAATGACAAGGACCAGGCGCACAAGAAGTAAGCCGTGCCGCAGTGGTGACAGGAGGGCCGCGCGCAAGCGTGGCCCTTTTCGTTCCGGCATGCGCATCCACGCAGGCCGCAGACACGGCGTCGGAGAACTCAGCCCAGGGCGCACACCTGTCCTGCAACTCGCGCCCCGCCCTTCGACTCCGCCTCGCTACGCTCAGAACGAACGGGGTCATTGCTTCTGCATGGCCCTCACCCCTTGCCCTTCATAGAGCGGAGCTTGCTCCGCTTCCGCCTGCAACTCGGTAAGCGGCCAAGTCTTCGTCCTCCATGCGCAACCGCGCCTTGCCAGCACCTCACGCAAGCGGAACAATCCCGCCGTCGCCACGCACAGCCAACGCCATGACCCGCTGGAAAGCCGCCGCTACCCACCTCGCCATCAGCATCCTGGTCATCGGCGGGCTCGCGCTGGCCATTTACCTGCTCTGGTACCCGATGGGCCTGTACCACCTCGCCGGTCAGGATCGCATCGTGCTGGTCATGCTCGGCATCGACATCGCCGCCGGCCCGTTGCTCACCCTGGTCGTCTACAAGGCCGGCAAGAAGACGCTCAAGTTCGACCTCACCGTCATCGCTCTGTGCCAGGCCGCGCTGCTGGCCTGGGGACTGCACACGCTGTGGCAGACGCGACCGGTGTTCCTGCTCGCCACGCCCGACCGCTTCACCCTGCTGTTCGCCAACGACATCGATCCGCGCCTGCTGGCCGATGCACCCAAACCCGAATGGCGCAGGTTCTCGTGGACGGGCCCGCAACTGGTCGCCACCGCCATGCCCACCGATCCCGATCGCCGCCGCGAAGCCATGGATCAATTGATGTCGGGCGGTGCCGGCATCGAACGCACGCCGCAGTGGTATGTCGAGTTCGAACACGTCGCCCAGGACATCATCCGCAACTCGCGCCGCATCAATGCCGACGCCCCGGTTGCAGCCGCCGATATCAAGTCCACCGGACACGATGCCGCCCACCTGCGCTGGCTGCCCATCGGCTCGCGTTTCGGCGATGCCCGCATGCTCATCGACCCCACCACCGGACAGCCGCTACGCGTCGCCCGCTGACGCCACCCTTCGACTCCATTCCCCCGCTCGCCCTGAGCCCTTCGATTCGTCCTGAGCCCTTCGACACGCTCGGGACAGGCTTTGGTGCAAAGCACCGGAGCCAAAGCCCTACCATCCCGTTCGTCCTGAGCGTAGGTGCAAAGCACCGGAGTCGAAGGACACCGCCCAGACCACGCCCGCCCACTCTTCGACTCCGCTTCGCTACGCTCAGAGCGAACGGGATCGCTGCTTTCGCATGCGCAGGACAGCCTTCGGCGCGAAGCCCGGAGTCAAATCCCGTTCGTCCTGAGCGTAGGTGCAAAGCACCGGAGTCGAAGGACACCGCCCAGACCGCACCCGCCCACTCTTCGACTCCGCTTCGCTACGCTCAGAGCGAACGGGATCGCTGCTTTCGCATGCGTAGGACAGCCTTCGGCGCGAAGCCCGGAGTCAAATCCCGTTCGTCCTGAGCCCTTCGACACGCTCAGGACAGGCTTCGGTGCAAAGCACCGGAGTCGAAGGACACCCCGCCCAGACCGCGCCCGCCCACTCTTCGACTCCGCTTCGCTACGCTCAGAGCGAACGGGATCGCTGCTTTCGCATGCGCAGGACAGCCTTCGGCGCGAAGCCCGGAGTCAAATCCCGTTCGTCCTGAGCGTAGGTGCAAAGCACCGGAGTCGAAGGACACCGCCCAGACCGCGCCCGCCCACTCTTCGACTCCGCTTCGCTACGCTCAGAGCGAACGGGATCAATGCCCACACCCACCAGCACTTGCTGCGCCGCGAAGTGCCGCATGGCAATCCGCCGATTTGCGTCACTTCCTGCCGTAACCGCGTCACTTTTGGCAGGTCAATCCGGGGGCCAACACCCCCGGTTTTGTGATCCGCGCCGGAATACACGCCATTGCCACCCCTGCTGGCTGGTTTGGCACGGCTTCTGCGTATCTAATCCTGCACGTGCACTGTTGCACGGCTGCCCACAGGGCCCGGCGCTGCCGGCCACGGGACACGTGAAGTACACAACCACTCCTAGGGGATACACCATGAAGAAGCTCCAGAAAGGCTTTACCCTGATCGAACTGATGATCGTCGTTGCGATCATCGCCATCCTGGCTGCCATCGCACTGCCTGCATATCAGGACTACACCGTCCGCTCGCGCGTTTCGGAAGGCATGGGCCTCGTTTCGGCCGCCAAAGTTAGCGTCATCGAAAATGCATCGAATGGCAGCGCATTTGCCAACGGCTGGACGGCACCTGCTGCGACTGCAAACACGAGCAGCGTCGCCATTAGTGATGCTGGCATCATCACCTTGACCACCACTGCCCGTGCTGGTGGCGGCACCATCATCTTTACCCCCACCCCTGCACTGGTTGCCGGCACGATTCCTGACGGCAACATCACGTGGAACTGCACCACGGGCACCTTGGTGGCGAAGTACCGCCCCGCCGAGTGCCGTTGATAGTCAACGCGAAGCACGTGACAACAAAAACCCCGCTACGGCGGGGTTTTTGCTTTTTCATTAATCGCTCCGGGTTTGATAACCACCTACAAGCTTGATAGTCGCACCTGCCGTTCGTACTCTTCCGGAGCCAGTCCTCCGTTGGGCCCATTTCGGCGCTTGGGGTTCTAGAAAATATCGATCTAGTCGAGCACACCGCTGCGGGCTCCGGGCCGCGTCAGGTAAATCTTCCACTTGCACTACGTTAAAGTTCGATAGCAAATTCGGGGAAGCACGCATGAACGCAGTCACCAGCGCCAACCTCGTCGGCATCACCGGCATCGCCCGCCGGCTGGTGCTGGACGGCGCCTTGGAAGAGTCCGCCGCCCGCGATGCACTGGAAAAGGCCACCGCCGAGCGCAAGCAGGTCGGCGCCTACCTGCGCGAGCACAAGCTGGTCAGCGCGGCGCAGATGGCAGCAGCCAACTCGATCGAGTTCGGCATGCCGGTGTTCGACCCCTCGGTCATGGATCCGCAGCAGAGTGCGGTCAGGCTGGTCAGCGAGGAACTGCTGCAGAAGCACCAGGTGCTGCCGCTGTTCAAGCGCGGGGCGAAGCTGTTCGTCGGCATTTCCGACCCCACCAACACCCACGCGCTGGACGAGATCCGCTTCAACGCCAACCTGGCCGCCGAGCCGGTGCTGGTGGACGAGGACAGCATCCGCCGCACCCTGGAACTGTGGCTGCAGCAGGCCGACAGCTTCAACGACGCCATGGGCGACGACGAAGGGCTGGAAAACCTGGACGTGGAGGCCGGCGACGACGACCCGCGTGGTGACAGCGGCGTGGACGGCAAGGGCGACGACACCCCGGTGGTCAAATTCGTCAACAAGGTGCTGATCGACGCGATCAAACGCGGCGCGTCCGACATCCACTTCGAGCCTTACGAGAACGACTTCCGCGTGCGCCTGCGCATCGACGGCATCCTCAAGCAGACGGCGAAGATGCCGGTCAAGCTCAACCAGCGCATCACCGCGCGCCTGAAGGTGATGGCGCAACTGGACATTGCCGAGAAGCGCGTGCCGCAGGACGGGCGCATCAAGCTCAACCTCAGCAAGACCAAGCAGATCGACTTTCGCGTCAGCACCCTGCCCACCCTGTTCGGCGAGAAGGTGGTGCTGCGCATCCTGGACGGCAGTGCCGCCAAGCTGGGCATCGACAAGCTGGGGTACGAGCCCGACCAGCAGAAGCTGTTCGAGGAGGCCATCCATAAACCGTATGGCATGGTGCTGGTCACCGGGCCCACCGGTAGCGGCAAGACGGTCAGTCTGTACACCGCACTGGGCATCCTGAACGACGAGACCCGCAATATCTCCACCGCCGAAGACCCGGTGGAAATCCGCCTGCCCGGCGTGAACCAGGTGCAGCAGAACGAGAAGCGCGGCATGACCTTCGCCGCCGCACTGCGCAGCTTTTTGCGACAGGATCCGGACATCATCATGGTCGGCGAAATCCGCGATCTGGAGACGGCGGAGATCGCCATCAAGGCCGCGCAGACCGGCCACATGGTGCTGAGCACGCTGCACACCAACGACGCTCCGCAGACCATGGCGCGCCTGATGAACATGGGCATCGCGCCGTACAACATCACCAGTTCGGTCACGCTGGTCATCGCCCAGCGCCTGGCGCGGCGCCTGTGCGAGAAGTGCAAGCGCCCGCAGGACCTGCCGGACCATGCACTGCTGGCCGAAGGCTTTTCCGCCGATGAGGTGCACGAGGGCATCAAGCTGTACGAGGCGGTGGGCTGCGACGACTGCACCAACGGCTACAAGGGCCGCACCGGCCTGTACCAGGTGATGCCGATGACCGACCAGATCGCCACGATCATCCTAGCCGGCGGCAATGCCATCCAGATCGAAGAGGCCGCTCAGCAATCGGGCGTGCGCAACCTGCGCCAGTCGGCCTTGCTGAAGGTGAAGAAGGGCGTGACCAGCCTGGCCGAGATCAACCGCGTCACCAAGGACTGACCGCCCTCACCCCTGCCCCTCTCCCCGAGGGAGAGGGGTCGTTCGCTGCGCTCACCGCATCGTCCCAACCCCGCTCGGCCGCGGCCAGCCCTCAAACCTCCCGTTCGACCTCGAAAATCCCCGTTCGCTCTGAGCGTAGCGAAGCGGAGTCGAAGAGCAGGCTTATGACAGAACTCCGGTGCTTTGCACCTAGGCATCCTTCGACTCCGTTGCCGTGCACCGAAGCCTGCCCTGAGCGTGTCGAAGGGCTCAGGACGAACGGAACAGAGGCCTGAACCAATGGAATCATTGGCAGCCCGCGCCAAGGGGCCGGAACGAAGCAGGACTACACGCCGCAGGCGCGGATGAGGGCCACCCTGCCCGCTCGACACCGCTTTCCGCGTTGTGGCAAGGGCAGTCGGCGGATCATCCAAACCCTGCCCGCCGTCACAGGTAGAAATTTCACTTCCGCCCGTAAACCGCTACCATGCAAGGGAATTGTCCCGGCTGGGGAGGCTGGGCACCAGGGGAGCCGACGCATGGCCGTGACACGTTCCGCCGCCAAATCCGCAGCCAAGCCCGTGCGCGAAGGCGTGACTCTCGAGACCTTCGTCTGGCAGGGCACCGACAAGCGCGGCAAGGTGATGAAAGGCGAGCAGCAGGCGAAGAACGCCAACATGCTGCGCGCCGAACTGCGCAAGCAGGGCATCCAGCCTACCCTTGTCAAGAACAAGCCCAAGCCGCTGTTCGGCGCCGCGGGCAAGCCGATCACCGCCAAGGAAATCGCGGTCTTCAGCCGCCAGTTGGCGACCATGATCAAGTCTGGCGTGCCGCTGGTGATGGCACTGGAGATCATCGGCAACGGCAACAAGAACGTGCGGATGCAAAAGATGGTCAACGAGCTCCGGCTCGACATCGAGGGTGGCAGCTCCATCTACGAGGCGTTGAGCAAGCACCCGGTGCAGTTCGACGAGCTGTACCGCAACCTGGTGAAAGCCGGCGAAGGCGCCGGCGTGCTGGAGACGGTGCTGGAGACCATCGCCAGCTACAAGGAGAACATCGAGACTCTGAAGGGGAAGATCAAGAAGGCGCTGTTCTATCCCATCATGGTGATTGTAGTTGCCATCCTTGTGAGCGCCATACTCCTCATTTTTGTCGTACCACAGTTTGAAATAGCGTTTGAAAACTTTGGTGCAGAGTTGCCTGCCTTTACCATGCTTTTGATCAATGCAAGTCGCTTCGTTACCTCGTGGTGGCTAGTCATCACACTCATCATCGTTGGCGGAATCTTCGGCTTCATCTTCGCTTACAAGCGCTCGCCAGCCTTGCAGCA
Organism: Luteimonas sp.; assembly: GCA_024707405.1. Lineage (GTDB taxonomy): Bacteria > Pseudomonadota > Gammaproteobacteria > Xanthomonadales > Xanthomonadaceae > Luteimonas. The sequence goes on along the minus strand of JANPZU010000005.1, from coordinate 454,594 downwards.
CACCGTCGACCGGCTGAGCCTGAAGATCCCGGTGGTCGGCAAGATCCTCAACGAGGCCGCCATCGCCCGCTTCGCCCGCACCCTGGCGGTGACCTTCAAGGCTGGCGTGCCGCTGGTGGAGGCGCTGGGCATCGTGGCCGGCGCCACCGGCAACAAGGTCTACGAAGAGGCCGTGCTGGCCATGCGCGACGACGTGTCGGTGGGTTATCAGGTCAACATGGCGATGAAGCAGGTCGGCATCTTCCCGCACATGGTGGTGCAGATGACTGCCATCGGCGAGGAGGCCGGCGCGCTGGACACCATGCTGTTCAAGGTGGCGGAGTTCTACGAGGAAGAAGTGAACAACGCCGTCGACGCGCTGAGCAGCCTGCTGGAGCCCATCATCATGGTGGTGATCGGCGTAATGGTCGGCGGCATGGTGATCGGCATGTACCTGCCGATCTTCAAGCTGGCCGCGACCGTCTGACCGCGACACCCAACGACGCATGGCATACCTGGATCAAAACCCCGAACTCGGCTATCCGCTGGTGGCCGGGCTGGGCCTCCTTGTCGGCAGCTTCCTCAACGTGGTGATCCTGCGCCTGCCGCGGCGCATGGAGTGGGAGTGGAAGCGCGACGCACGCGAAGCGCTGGAGCAGCCCGAACTCTACGACCCGCCGCCGCCCGGCATCGTGGTGGAGCGTTCGCATTGCCCGCACTGCGGCCACCAGTTGTCGTGGTACGAAAACATCCCGGTGTTCAGCTGGCTGGCGCTGCGCGGCAAGTGCCGCAGTTGCAAGGCGCCGATCTCGGTGCAGTACCCGCTGGTGGAACTGCTGACCGCGCTGCTGGTGGTGGCCTGCGTGTGGCGCTTCGGCTTCGGCTGGCAAGGGTTCGGCGCGGGGCTGTTCACCTGCTTCCTGATCGCGCTGGCGGGCATCGATTTCCGCACGCAGTTGCTGCCCGATTCGCTCACGTTGCCATTGATGTGGCTGGGATTGATTGCCGCGCTGGATGACCTGTACATGCCGGCCAAGCCCGCCCTGCTGGGCGCGATTGCCGGCTACGTGAGCCTGTGGAGCGTGTGGTGGCTGTTCAAGCAGATCACCGGCAAGGAAGGCATGGGCCACGGCGACTTCAAGCTGCTGGCCGCCATCGGCGCATGGTGCGGGCTGCAGGGCATCCTGCCGACGATCCTGCTGTCATCGCTGGTGGGCGCGATCATCGGCTCGATCTGGCTGGCGGCGAAGGGCCGCGACAAGGCCACCCCGATCCCGTTCGGCCCGTACCTGGCCATTGCCGGATGGATCGTCTTCATGTGGGGCGACTGGATCGTCGGCACCTACCGGGATTACGCCGGGCTCTGATCCATCGCTGTCCAGGGCACCCTTCGACTCCGCTGCGCTACGCTCAGGGCGAACGGAACCTTGCATCCTCACCTCAGGCTTGCACCACCCGTCCTGAGCATGACTCCGCGGCGCAGCGAAGACTCGTCCAGACACACGCTTTCGTCCTGGGCTTGGAGCCGCGGCCCCGTCGATGCACAGAAAACCCCGTTCGTCCTGAGCGTAGCGCAGCGGAGTCGAAGGACATGCTCCGGCCACCTTTTCAGCCGAGGGCCATCCGGCAGGCCGAGGGCAAACCATGGTGCACTGCGCCGCTTGCCGCAACTCCATGCACAATGCGCGCCATGGCTGATTACGTGGTGGGACTGACCGGGGGCGTGGCGTCGGGCAAGAGCGAGGCCACGCGGCGCTTCGAGGCGTTGGGCGTGACCGTCGCCGACGCCGACATCGCCGCGCGTGATGCAGTGGCCATCGGCAGCGAGGGCCTTGCACAGGTGGTGGCCACGTTTGGCGACGGCGTGCTGGCAGCGGACGGCAACCTCGACCGCGTGGCGATGCGCAAGCGCATCTACGCCGACCCGTCTGCACGGCGACAACTGGAAACCATCATCCACCCGCGCGTGCGCCGCGCCCTGCGCGCGCAATGCGACGCCGCGCCGGGGGAGTACGCAATTGCATCGATCCCGCTGCTGGTCGAAGCCAGCCGCCAGCACGACCGCGAAGGCGTGCAAGCGGTGTACCCGTGGCTGCGCCGGATCGTGGTGGTGGACGTGCCCGAAGCAGTGCAACTGGCACGCCTGCTGGCACGCGACGGCATCGACGAAACACTGGCGCAACGGATGCTGGACGCACAGGCCACACGCGCGCAGCGACTGGCGATTGCAGATGACGTGATCGACAACGAAGGCCCGCTTGATGCGCTGGACGCACAGGTCATCGCGCTGGATGCGCGGTATCGGGAATTGGCCCGCTCGATGCGGTGACCCGCCCTTCGACTCCGCTGCGCTACGCTCGGGGCGAACGGAATCGAGAGGGATCCGATCTCATGAAATCCCGTTCGCCCTGAGCGTAGCGCAGCGGAGTCGAAGGGCTCCCCACACCCCGTTCGCCCCGAGCGTAGCGCAGCGGAGTCGAAGGGCTCCCCACACCCCGTTCGCCCCGAGCGTAGCGCAGCGGAGTCGAAGGGCTCCCCACACCCCGTTCGCCCTGAGCGCAGCGCAGCGGAGTCGAAGGGTACTCGGCCAATCCATCCGGTTGTACCAGTTGCATGACGCCCACTCGCCCTGAATGCAGGCGCTTGGCGCCGGAATCGAAGAGCAGGTTCCGCTGCTCAAGATGCCCGATGCCATAGACTCAAGGCACCACGCACGAGGAGGACAGGATGTCCATTCCGTTCTGGGTCTACATGCTGCGCTGCTCGGATGGCAGCTTCTACACCGGCCATACCGACAACCTGGAATCCAGGTTGCACCAGCATGCATCCGGCGCAATCGATACCTGCTACACCTTTCGCAGGAGGCCTGTCGTTCTCGTCCATGCGCAAGCCTTCCCTTCGCGCGAAGAAGCGCTCAGCGCGGAACGCCGCATCAAGGGCTGGAGCCGAGCCAAGAAAATCGCCCTGCAGGCAAATGACTGGAAGGAAATCAACCGGCTTACGCGGGGGAAGCATCGCAGGCAACGCGGAGTCCCGGGTTGAGTTTGCAACTCACCTCAGCCCTTCGACTCCGGCGCTACGCGCCTACGCTCAGGGCGAACGGGGGCATCAAGAGTCCTTCGACTCCGCCGCGGGACGCTCTTGCGCTCTTGCGCTCTTGCGCTCTTGCGCTCTTGCGCTCTTGCGCTCTGGACGCTCTGGACGCTCTGGACGCTCTGGACGCTCTGGTTTACGGGTTTGGCAGGAAGATTGAAGCCACCGTTCGCCCTGAGCGTAGGCGCGCAGCGCCGGAGTCGAAGGGCCTCCAGACACACGGCAAGGTGTCACCGGGAAACCGAACGGGAGTGCCGAATCATTGGATGGTGCTTGCTAAGCAGGCCATAGCCCTCTGATCGCAGCGATGCCCTGTGCGCCATGGTTGCGTGCGGCGGGCATGTCATCGGGGATCACTCCACCGATAGCGTAGAGCGGCAGCGAGACCTGTTCGCGCAAGGTGGCGAATCCGTCCCAGCCGATGCCATCCTGCCCGGGGTGCGTGGGCGTGGCGTTGACTGCGCCGAGGACGGCGAAGTCGCAGCCCAGTGCCTGCGCGAGGTGCAGTTCTTCGGCATCGTGGCAGGACGCGGCAAGCGGTACGCCGGCTGGCACGGGGCGCATGCGAGTCCCGATGACTTCGCGCAACTGCGCCGCGCGCAGGTGCAGGCCGATGCCGAATTCGTGCGCGAGCGCGGCATCGCCATTGACCAGCAACTCGGCGCCCGTTGACTGCGCCAGCACGACGGCCTGCGACAACAATCGGCGGCAACGCACGTCGTCCACGCCATGGACGCGGAACTGCACGCGGCGGATGCCCAAGGCGAGCGCGGCTTCGAGCGAGGCGCGCCATGCGCCATCGTCGTCGCCAGGCTGGGGCGTGACCAGGTAACGGTCGGGCTGCAGCAAGGCCGCCACCACCGGGCGATCCGCCGGCGGCATGTCGTAACGCGTGAGCTTGTCCGGCGCGACCCAGGCCAGCGCCTGGCCTTCCTGTCCCTTCGGCGTGCCGTGCCATGCATCGATGCGGCGCACGTCCAGGCGCAGGCGCTTGGACGGATAGCGCTGCGGCACGTCGATCAACGCGGCACCGGGGATGGCGTGGATGCCGAGTTCTTCATGCAGCTCGCGGGCGAGCGCGGCTTCGGGCGTTTCGCCCGGCTCGACCTTGCCGCCGGGGAATTCCCACAGGCCGGCCAGGTCGCTGCCTTCGGTGCGCCGCGCCAACAGGATGCGGCCGCGTTTGTCGGTGATGACGCCGGCGACGACATGGACGCGCTTGGCGCTGTCGGCAGCACTCATTGCGATGAGGCTGCCATCCGCTGCGGGTACGGCTCGAAAGCAGGCACGACGAGGCGAACCGCCCCACATCCACCTTCGACGCCTTCCCCCGCACGCAGGGGAAGGATGAAGCCCAAGGGCAAGGGATCGGCGTGCTTAGGCCAACTGCCCATGGCAGTGCTTGTACTTCTTGCCGCTGCCGCACGGGCACGGGTCGTTGCGGCCGACCTTGGCGCCTTCGCGCACGATCGGCTGGCGCGGGCCCTGCTGGTAATCGGGTTGCGAGGCTTCCTCGTCGGCGCCGTAGCCGCCCGAGTCGGCGTGCTGGAACTGCGCCTGGCGCAACTTGGCCTCGGCCTGCGCGCGCTCCTGCGCTTCCATCGCGGCGATCTCTTCCTCGCTGCGGATGCGCACGCGGGCAAGCATGGTCACCACTTCGCGCTTGACCTTGTCCAGCATCTCGCTGAACAGCAGGAAGGCTTCCTTCTTGTACTCCTGCTTGGGCTGCTTCTGTGCATAACCGCGCAGGTGGATGCCCTGCCGCAGGTAGTCCATGCGGCCCAGGTGTTCCTTCCAGTTCTGGTCGAGCACGTTGAGCATGATGTGCTTTTCGAGCATGCGCATGGTCTCGCCGCCGACCATCGCCTCCTTTTCGGCGAACGACTTGTCGACCGCTTCATGCACGAGGCGCGTGATCTCGTCGGCATCGATGTCCTTGCGCTCGTCGGCGATGCGCTGCACGTCCGCGCGCACGCCGAATTCCTGCTCCAGCGTGGAATCCAGGCCCTGCAGGTCCCATTGGTCGTGGATCGACTCCGGCGGAACGTGGCGCTCGACCAGCTCGGCGACCACGTCGCCGCGGATGCCGTCGATGTTGTCCTGCACGCTCTCGGCGTCGAGCAGTTCGTCGCGCTGGCCGTAGATGACCTTGCGCTGGTCGTTGTTGACGTCGTCGAAGTCGAGCAGGTTCTTGCGGATGTCGAAGTTGTGGGCCTCGACCTTGCGCTGCGCGTTGGCGATCTGCTTGGACACCAGCGGGCTTTCGATGATGTCGTCTTCCTTCAGGCCCATGCGCGCCATCACCTTCTGTACCCAGTCGGCGGCGAAGATGCGCATCAGGTTGTCTTCGAGCGACAGGTAGAAGCGCGAGCTGCCCGGGTCGCCCTGGCGCCCGGAACGGCCACGCAACTGGTTGTCGATGCGGCGCGACTCGTGGCGTTCGGTGCCCAGGATGTGCAGGCCGCCGATGGCCACCACCTCGTCGTGGCGCTTCTGCCACGCTTCGCGCACGCGCTGCTTGTCGCTTTCGCTTGCATCCTCGCCCAGCTCGGCCAGCTCGGCCTCGAGCGAACCGCCCAGCACGATGTCGGTACCGCGGCCGGCCATGTTGGTGGCGATGGTCACCGCCTTGGGCTGGCCGGCGTTGGCGACGATGTGCGCCTCGCGCTCGTGCTGCTTGGCGTTGAGCACTTCGTGCGGGATCTTCTCGTTGCGCAGGAATTGCGAGAGCAACTCGGACACTTCGATCGAGGTGGTGCCTACCAGCACCGGCTGGCCGCGCTCGTAGCAGTCCTTGATCTCGTTGGAGACTGCGCGGTACTTGCCGTTGCGGTTGAGGAACACGGCATCGGGGTGGTCGATGCGGATCATCGGGCGATGGGTCGGGATGACCACCACTTCGAGGCTGTAGATGCTGTTGAACTCGAACGCCTCGGTGTCCGCCGTGCCGGTCATGCCCGACAGCTTGCCGTACATGCGGAACAGGTTCTGGAAGGTGATGCTGGCGAGGGTCTGGTTCTCGCGCTGCACCGGCACGCCTTCCTTCGCCTCGACCGCCTGGTGCAGGCCGTCGGACCAGCGGCGGCCGGTGAGCGTGCGACCGGTGAACTCGTCGACGATCACCACCTCGCCGTCGCGGACGATGTAGTCCACGTCGCGCTGGTAGATGGCATGCGCGCGCATGGCGGCGTTGAGGTGGTGGACGACGTGGATGTTGTGCGGCGCGTACAGGCCGTCCTCGTCGCCGATGATGCCGGCCTTGCGCAGCAGGTCTTCGGCGTGTTCCTGGCCGGACTCGGACAGGTGTACCTGCTTGCCCTTCTCGTCGACCCAGAAGTCGCCCTCGCCGTCCTCGGTGGCCTGGCGCTGCAGCGACGGCACGATGCGGTTGACCTTGACGTACATGTCCGGCGAGTCGTCGGCCGGGCCGGAGATGATCAGCGGCGTGCGCGCTTCGTCGATCAGGATCGAGTCCACTTCGTCGACGATGGCGTAGTTGAGGCCGCGCTGGAAGCGATCGGCCTTCGACATGGCCATGTTGTCGCGCAGGTAGTCGAAGCCGAACTCGTTGTTGGTTCCGTAGGTGATGTCGGCGGCGTAGGCCGAATGTTTGTCGCCGTGCGGCATGCCCGGATAGACCACGCCGACGCTCAGGCCCAGCCAGTTGTACAGCTTGCCCATCTGCGCGGCGTCGCGACGGGCCAGGTAGTCATTGACCGTGACCACGTGCACGCCCTTGCCTTCCAGCGCATTGAGGTAGCACGGCAGGGTGGCGACGAGGGTCTTGCCTTCGCCGGTGCGCATCTCGGCGATCTTGCCCATGTGCAGCACCATGCCGCCGATCAGCTGCACGTCGTAGTGGCGCATGCCCAGCACGCGCACGCTGGCTTCTCGGCAGACGGCGAAGGCTTCGGGCAGCACCTTGTCCAGCGATTCGCCGTTGGCGATGCGCTCCTTGAATTCGGGTGTCTTGGCCTGGAGTTCGGCGTCGGACAACGCCTGCATCTGCGGTTCGAAGGCGTTGATCTTCTTGACGATGCCGCCGAGTTGCTTGACGAGGCGGTCGTTGCGGCTACCGAAGACGCTGGTGAGCAGGCGATTGAGCATGGTCTTACCGGAAAGTGGGACGGAGCCGGCGGGCCGCGGGGCGGGCCGGCAATGAAAAAGGGCGCCATGGCGCCCTTCTGTGGCAACGCGCATTGTACCGTGGTGGCGCCCCGGGGCGTTTGCAAGGGGCGCCAAACGCTACCAACAGCCGCCAGCCAGACGAACGCGTCGCCACGCGTGACGGCAGTGAACCGCGATGGCTGTGCCTTGCGCCACAAGCCTCCTCCCCTTCTCCCGCACGCGGGACATGCGCCGTGCACGGGGAAAGGCGGCGCGCAGTGCCGGATGAGGGCTTGCAGCGTAGAGGCGGATCGTCCCCCATCCGCCCTGCGGGCACCTTCCCCCGCAAACAGGGGAAGGGACAAGATCACATGCGCTTCGCGCCGATCTCGCCGAGGAACTTGCGCGGGTTGTGGACGCGTCCGTTCTCCCAGACTTCGAAATGCACGTGTGCGCCGGTGGAGCGACCGGTGGAACCGGCCTTGGCGATTTCGTGGCCGACGCGGACGAGGTCGCCCACCTTCACCGTGTTGCGCGAGTTGTGCGCGTAACGGGTGACGAAGCCGTTGCCATGGTCGACCTCGACCACGTTGCCGTAGCCTGCTCGCCAGCCGGAATAACTGACCACGCCATCGGCGACGGTGAGCACGGAATCGCCGACCTTGGCGTCGAAATCGATGCCGCGGTGGTACTGGCCGCCGCCGCCGAACGGATCGGCGCGATGGCCGTAGCCGGACGTGATGAAGCTGTTGGCGACCGGTGCGCGCGAGGGCATCGCGTTGCGTTCGAGTTCCTGGTCGAACAGCAGCGCCTCGAGCACCGAGAGCTGGCTGCCCGAACGGGCGAAGTCGCGTTCGACCTCGCCCAGTCCTTCGACCAGTTCGCCGGCACGCATGTCGCGGCTGGCCTCGGCACCGCCGACGCCGATCGGGCGGTTGAAATCGAATTCGCCGTCGCCGAGCTTGGCGACGCGGGTCAGGCGGTCGCCGAGGGCATTGAGGCGGTTGGCCTGCGCCTGCAACTCGCCCAGGCGGGCGGCCAGTGCGTTGACCTCGCGCTGCGCCTCGCGGCGCGTCTCCAGCATCTCGGCTTCCTGCTGGGCGAGTGCGGCCTGCACGCGCAGGGTGCCGGCATTGCCGAGGCCGATCGCCACGCCCATGCCGGCGGCCATCAGCACGATCGCGCACGACGCCGGCTTCTCGGCGAGCTTGGCGCGGCATGCGGCGACGGTGCGGGTGGCGGTGCGTTGCGTCCAGGCAGAAATGCCATGGAGGAAATTCATATGTACAGTCATGTGCTGATGTCTGATCCGTCGTCCAAACGCTACGGGGTGCCCGGCCGTCCTGCCGATGGGGAGCGAACTTCCTCTCCGACGCAGGCGCTGGATGCGCTGTTGTCGGGAGCTGCCGCCGACCCGATCCGCCGTGCCCTCTGGCTCGACGAACTGGATCGCCTGCTCCAGCCGCTGCTGCCGCCCGGACTCGCCCCGCATGCGCGGCTGGCGAACGTGGATGGCAGGAAGCTGGTCTTCCTCGTCGATTCGCCGGTCTGGAACGCCAGGCTGCGCATGGCTTCCCAGGGACTGGTCGACGCTGCCCGCTCCGTCGGGCTGGATGTCGCGGACGTCGTCGTGAGGACGACTTCCCGGCCCCTGCGTGCGGCCATCAAGGCCAGCACGCCTGCACGGCAAGCCGGGACACCGGGAACGGCAGGCGAACACCTGCGCCAGATCCGGGCATCCCTGCATGCGTCCCCGAAGGGAGGCACCGGACAGGATGGAACCGATCCGGCAACGGGCGGGGGCGAACCCGACGACCCGCTGCGGACGGGGCATCCTACCGGCCCGAAGCGGGCGGGAAGTTAACGGAACGCTAGCCGGGCGTATCGATCGGGCGATTTTTGCGTAAATTCGTGACTGCGGTCACGATCTCGCGTATTGCCAAGATTCTTATCTGAATCAATGGCTTGGACGCAGAACCTGCGTCAGGCGGCGACCGGTGCCCCGTAAGCCACCGGCGCCGGGGCGGTCTGGGGAAAGGTCACCTCTTCCCAGGCGGCACGGTCGGCGAGCAGCGCGCGCACCAGCTTGTTGTTGAGCGCATGGCCGGACTTGTAGCCGTAGAACGCACCCAGGACCGGCCGGCCGGCGAGGTACAGGTCGCCGACGGCATCGAGGATCTTGTGACGCACGAACTCGTCGGCGTAGCGCAGGCCGTCCTCGTTGAGCACGCGGAACTCGTCGAGCACGATGGCGTTGTCCATCGAGCCGCCGAGGCCGAGGTTGCGATCACGCATGTATTCGAGGTCGCGCATGAAACCGAAGGTACGGGCGCGGCTGACTTCGCGGATGTAGGCCTCGGTCGAGAATTCGACTTCCGCCCGCGATTGCGAGGACGGGATGGAAGGATGGTCGAAGTCGATGGTGAAGCTCAGCTTGAAGCCGTCGAACGGCTCGAAGCGGGCGATCTTGTCGCCTTCGGTGACTTCCACCGCACGCTTGATGCGGATGAAGCGCTTGGGCGCGGCCTGCTCGACGATGCCCGCCGACTGCAGCAGGAACACGAACGGGCCGGACGAGCCATCCATGATCGGCACTTCGGGCGCGGACAGGTCGACGTAGAGGTTGTCGACGCCGAGGCCGGCGAGTGCGGACATCAGATGCTCGACGGTCTGTACCTTGGCGCCGTTGCAGGTCAGCCCGGTGCACAGCGTGGTCTCGGTGACCAGGTCGCCGGACGCGGGAATCTCGACCACGGGATCGAGGTCGACGCGACGGAACACGATGCCGGTATCGGGCGAGGCGGGGCGCAGCGTCAGGAACACCTTCTCGCCGCTGTGCAAGCCGACGCCGGTGGCCCGGATCTCGTTCTTGATGGTGCGCTGCTGCGGCATCGGGATGCGCTCGCCTGTACGTGGGGTGCCCTGGGAAATGGAGCAACGGCGCAGATTATCACCCTGCGCGCTGAATCTGAACGGAAGCGGCGGAACCCTCCGATCCATGTCCGGAAAGGTCGCCGGGCCGGCGCAGGCCCGGCGACAAAGGGACATGGTTTACCGCCGTCCTTCCCTTGCAGGCAAGGGAAGGACGTTCACAACATCAATCGGCTTGCCGACGCAGGAACGCCGGGATGTCCAGGTAGCTGCTGTCCGCACCGAAGTCGGCCACGGCCGGTGCCGACGCCGCGGGTTCGCTGGCGGCGCTGGTGCGTCCGCGCAGGTTGGCGGCGATGCTGGCGCCCGGGGTGTAGGCGTCGGTCACTTCGTCGATCAGCATGCCGGTGGTGCCGTCGCGCTTGCCCTGGCTGCTGATCAGCTGCACCTGCGGACGCTGCTGGCGCAGGCCCTCGTGGTGGCCGTAGTCGCTGCCGCGCACCGGCTGGCGCGCGGACGTGGTGCGGTTGAGGCCGGTCGCCACCACGGTGACGCGCACTTCGTCCTGCATGTCCGGGTCGAGCACGGTGCCGATGACAATGGTCGCATCCTCGCTGGCGAAGTTCTCGACCGTGCGGCCGACTTCGTCGAACTCGGACATGGTGAAGTCCGGGCCTGCGGTGATGTTGACCAGGATGCCGTTGGCGCCGGCCAGGTTGACGTCGTCGAGCAGCGGGTTCTGGATCGCCGACTCGGCGGCGGCCTGCGCGCGGTCGTCGCCGCGGGCGGTGCCGGTGCCCATCATCGCCAGGCCCATCTCGGACATCACGGTGCGCACGTCGGCGAAGTCGACGTTGATCAGGCCGGGACGCACGATCAGGTCGGCGATGCCCTGCACCGCGCCGAGCAGCACGTCGTTGGCGGCGCGGAACGCCTGCACCATCGTCGCGTTGCGGCCGAGCACGGTGATCAGCTTCTCGTTGGGGATCGTGATCAGCGAGTCGCAATGCTGCGACAGATCCTCGATGCCCTTGAGCGCCACCTGCATGCGGCGACGGCCTTCGAACGGGAACGGCTTGGTGACGACGGCGACGGTCAGGATGCCCATCTCCTTCGCCAGTTGCGCGACGACGGGTGCCGCACCGGTGCCGGTGCCGCCGCCCATGCCGGCGGTGATGAACACCATGTCCGCGCCCTGCAGCGCATCCATGATGATTTCGCGATCTTCCAGCGCGGCCTGGCGGCCGACTTCCGGGTTCGCGCCCGCACCCAGGCCCTTGGTGACGTTGCCACCAAGCTGCAACTGCAGCTTCGCGCCGCAGTTCTTGATCGCCTGCGCGTCGGTGTTGGCGGTGATGAATTCCACGCCGTCCACGCTGCTGTTGACCATGTGCGCGACCGCGTTGCCGCCGCCGCCGCCCACGCCAACCACCTTGATGACGGCGTTCGGAGCCATCTTTTCAACCAGTTCGAAATGCGCCATGTCCATGTCCTCTCGGTTTATTAGTTATGTGTGTTTCGTGTTGCCGTTGCCGCTCGACGCTCTTCGTCGTCGTTTCCTTCGCTCTTGCCCCTTTTTCCAATCGCCTGCCCGCACGGTCAGAACTCCCCGTTGAACCAGGTCTTGAATTTCTTGAACAGGTTGCCGGCCTTGCCGGTGGGCAAGGACGGCCTGCGCGGGTGCTCGATCTGGCTGCCCATCAGCAGCAGGCCGACGCCGGTGGCATGCACCGGGTTGTTGACCACTTCGCCCAGCCCGGTGACGTGTTGCGGAATGCCGACGCGCACCGGCATCTGCAGCATTTCCTCGGCCAGTTCGACCACGCCTTCCATCTTCGATGCGCCACCGGTCAGCACCATGCCGGCACGGACGTGCTGCTCGAAACCGGAACGACGCAGTTCGGCCTGCACCATCTCGAAGATTTCCTCGTAGCGCGCCTGCACCGCCTGCGCCAACGCCTGCCGCGGCAGGCGACGCGGCGGCCGGTCGCCGACCGACGGCACCTGGATCGATTCTTCGCTCGTCGCCAACTGCGCCAGCGCACAGGCATAACGCACCTTGATCTGCTCGGCCTCGGGCGTCGGCGTGCGCAGCATGTGCGCGATGTCCTCGGTGACCTTGTCACCGGCGATCGGCAACGACGCGGTGTGGCAAATCGCGCCCTGCACGAAGACCGCGAGGTCGGTGGTGCCCGCGCCCATGTCGACCAGCACCACGCCAAGCTCGCGCTCGTCGCCGGTCAGCACCGCAGTGCTCGACGCCAGCGACGACAGCACCAGGTCGTCGATCGACAGGCCGCAGCGCTGCACGCACTTGCTGATGTTGGCAGCAGCCGACTGCGCGCAGACCACCAGGTGCGCATGCACCTCAAGCCGAACGCCGGTCATGCCGACGGGATTGCGAATGCCTTCCTGCGAATCGTCGAGCACGTACTCGCGCGGGATCGCGTGCAGGATCTTCTGGTCGGCGGGGATTGCCACTGCCTTGGCCGCATCGAGCACGCGATCGAGGTCGGCCCAGGTCACCTCGCCGTCGCGGATCGGGACGATGCCGTTGGAGTTGCGGCACTGCACGTGGCTGCCGGAAATCGAGGCGTAGACCGAGCGGATCTCGCAGCCGGCCATCAATTCGGCTTCCTCGATCGCGCGCTGGATCGACTGCACGGTCGATTCGATGTCCACCACCACGCCACGCTTGAGTCCACGCGATTCGTGCGAGCCGATGCCGATCACTTCGATCGGATTGCCCGGCGAATACTCGCCGACCAGCGCCACCACCTTGGAGGTGCCGATATCGAGTCCGACGATGAGGGCCTTGTCGCCTTTGCGGTTCATGTCGTGGTGCCGTTGCCAGTGTTGGTCTGTGGGGGATTGGCCGTGCCCGCCTCGCGCGGGCCCCAGGTCAATGCGAAGCCATTCGTGTAGCGGAGGTCGGCGCGCTGCAGCGGCAGCGGATTGCGCGCCAGCACTTGCGGCAGCGTCCGTGCGAAGCGACGCAGGCGCAGGCGTGCTTCCTGGCTGCCGACCACCACGTCGGTGCCGTTGGCCAGGTGCAGCGACCAACTGCCGCGCGGGTCGAGCGCCACGCTGCGCACGTCGAAGCCGGTGTTGGCGAACAACGCGCGTGATTCGTTGTAGATCTCCACCACGTCCTGCACGCGCGCGTCCGGCCCGTGCAGCAGCGGCAGGCCCGCGGGCAATTCGATGCCTTCGACCGGGAACAGGCGGCCCTGCTCGGACAGCAGGCGATCCTCGCCCCAGCGCGCGAACGGACGATGCTCGACGATCACCACCTCCAGCACATCGGGCCAGCGCTTGCGCACGTCGGCGCGTTCGACCCACGGCAAGCGTTCGACCGCCTGCCGCGCATCGGCCAGCTTGATCGCGAAGAAGCCGCGTTGCGCGAACGGCAGCACGGTCTCGCGCAGACGGGCCTGGTCGACGCGCTCCAGTCCGTCGTTGACGCGCAGCGTGCGCAGCGGCCAGCGATCATTGCCGATCCAGCCATTGACCACGGCGACCACGGGCAACGCGACCAGCGCCAGCGCCAGCATCCACGTCGAGACCTTCAGCGTCCTGCGCAGCACGAGGTTCATGCCGACACCTCCGCCACCGTGTCTTCGAGCACGCGCCAGCACAGCTCGGCATAGTCGATGCCGACCTGCGCCGCCGCCTTGGGCACCAGCGAATGGCTGGTCATGCCCGGTGCGGTGTTGACCTCGATCAGTTGCAGGCCACGCTCGCGATCGAGCATCACGTCCACGCGACCCCAGCCGCTGCAGCCGACGGCCTTGAACGCGGCCAGCGACAACGCGCGGATCGCGCCCTCGGCCTCGCCTTCCATGCCCGGGCAGATGTACTGTGTGTCGTCGGCGATGTACTTGGCGTGGTAGTCGTACCAGTCGCCCGCGGGCACGATGCGGATCGACGGCAAGGCGGCCTCGCCCAGGATGCCGACGGTGTATTCGCCGCCCTGCACCATCTGTTCGGCCAGCAGTTCGCCCGCGTAGCCGGCAGCGAATCCAGCCGCGGCATCGATGTCGCTTTCGGCAAGGATGCGGAACACGCCGACGCTGGAGCCTTCACACGAGGGTTTCACGAACACAGGCAAGCCGAGTTCGAGCACCGCTGCGCGAAGATCCTCGCCGGAGCCGACGCGCACGAAGCGCGGCGTCGGCAGGCCCGCGGCCATCCACACCTGCTTGGTGCGGATCTTGTCCATGGTCAGCGCCGAACCGAGCACGCCCGGGCCGGTGAACGGCACGCCAAGCGCTTCCAGCAGGCCCTGCACCACGCCGTCCTCGCCACCACCCTTGTTGCCGTGGAGGATGTTGAACACACGATCAAAATTGCCGGCGCGAATGCCGTCGACCAACGCCGGGATGCCATCGACGGCGTGCGCGTCGACGCCACGCGAACGCAACGCAGCCAGCACGCCGTTGCCAGAATCCAGAGATACGTCGCGCTCGGCGCTGGTGCCGCCCATCAGCACGGCAACGCGACCGAACACGGCCGGATCGTCGAAGCGCACCGGCGGGATCGCGATACTCATCGCGCATCCCCCGCGAAACCTTCCTGCGACAGTTGCTGCGCGGCGTGGCCGATGTCGCCCGCGCCCATCATCAGCAGCAGGTCGCCATCCTGCAGCACGTCCGGCAGCACGCCGGCCAGCTCGGACACGCTGTTGACCACGACCGGATCGATGCGGCCACGTGCGCGGATCGCACGGGCCAGCGCCTTGGCATCGGCACCGGCAATCGGCGCCTCACCCGCGGGATAGACCTCGGTCAGCACCAGCGCATCCACGTCCGACAGCACGCCGGCGAAATCGTCGAACTGGTCGCGAGTGCGCGAGTAGCGGTGCGGCTGGAACGCCACCACCAGGCGACGATCCGGCCAGCCGCCGCGCGCGGCGGCGAACACCGCGGCGAGTTCGCGCGGATGGTGGCCGTAGTCATCGACCAACTGCACGGTCGCCCCCTGCGGCGTGCGCAGTTCGGCCAGCAGGTTGAAGCGGCGACCAATACCCTGGAATTTCTCCAGCGCCGCGGCAATCGCGGTCGGCGCCACGCCGAGCTGCCAGCCGACCGTGGCAGCGGCCAGCGCGTTCTGCACGTTGTGGCGACCCGGCAGCGCCAGCGTCGTCGGCGTGCGCGAACCGTCCGGCAGGCACAGCGTGAAGCGCATCGCCGCGCCGTGCTGCTCGACATCTTCGGCACGCACGTCGGCGTGTGCGGAGAAGCCGTAGGTCATCACGTGGCGCGGCATGCCTTCGGCCAGCGTCGCCACTTCAGGATCGTCGATGCACAGCACTGCAAGGCCATAGAACGGCAGGCGGTGCAGGAACTCGGAGAATGCCGCCTGCACGCGGGAAAAATCGCCGCCGTAGTTCTCGAGATGGTCAGCATCGATGTTGGTGACGATGGCAACCAGCGGATTGAGTCGCAGGAAGCTGCCATCGCTTTCGTCGGCTTCGGCCACCAGCCAGTCGCCGCGCCCGAGGCGTGCATTGGCACCTGCAGCCAGCAATTGCCCGCCGATGACGAAGGTCGGGTCGAGGTCGCCCTCGGCCAGCACGCTCGCGGTGAGCGAGGTCGTGGTGGTCTTGCCGTGCGTGCCGGCGATGGCGATGCCGCGGCGGAAGCGCATCAGCTCGGCCAGCATCTCCGCGCGCGGCACGATGGGGATGCGCTGCGCGCGTGCTTCCATCAACTCCGGGTTGTCGGGCTTGATCGCGCTCGACACCACCACGCAATCGGTGCCCAGCACGTTCGCCGCGGTGTGGCCGCGATGCACCATCGCGCCCAACCCGGTCAGCCGGCGCGTGGTCGCGTTGTCGGCGGTATCGGAACCCGACACCTGGTAGCCGAGCGTGCACAACACTTCGGCGATGCCGCTCATGCCGGCGCCACCGATGCCGACGAAGTGCACGCGCGAGAATGCCTTGGCGAAGTCTTCCTTGGTCAGCGCCGAGGTTTCGAGCAGGCGACGGATCATGCCTGCCTCCCGTGCCTGTCCACGTCGCGGCCGAACATCGGTTCGATGCGCTGGCGCAGGCGGCTGGTGCCACGTGCAGCGGTGGTCTGTGCCGGTGCGGGCTGCGTCGTCGGCGGGATGTTGCCCGGTGCAGGCTGCGCGCCCTCGCCGCGCAGGCGCGCGACCTGGCGCTGGGCGCGGTCGAGTTCGTAGGACACGCGCAGCAACAGGCCGATGGCGACGCAGGTCATCATCACGCTCGAACCGCCCGACGAGATCAGCGGCAGGGTCAGGCCCTTGGTCGGCAACAGGCCCAGGTTGACGCCCATCGACACCAGCGCCTGCAAGCCGATCATCAGCGCCACGCCGAAGGCGATGTAGCCGGCGAAGTGGCGCCGCATCTCCACGCACTTCAGGCCGACCCACAGCGCACGACCCACCAGCGCCGTGAACAGCCCGATCACCAGGCACACGCCGATGAAGCCGAGTTCCTCGCCGATGACGGCGAAGATGAAGTCGGTATGCGCCTCGGGCAAGTAGTTGAGCTTCTGGATCGACGCGCCGAAACCGACGCCGGTCAGCTCGCCGCGACCGATCGCCATCAGCGCATTGGTCAGCTGGTAACCGGCGCCGAGCTGGTCTTCCCAGGGATTGGTGAACGAAGTGATGCGGCGCAGGCGGTACGGCTCCAGCACGGCGAGCGCGATCAATGCCGGCAGCATCGCCAGCACCGGCAGCATCATCCGCTTCAGGTGTCCGCCACCGAGCACCAGCATGCCCGCAGTGACCGCCAGCAACATCGTCGCCGAGCCGAAGTCGGGCTGCAGCAGCAGCATGCCGACCAGCACGACGGCGACGCCGATCGGCTTGAGCATCGCGATCCAGGTCGCGTTGACGTCATCGCGGAAACGCACGAGGTAGCTGGCCAGCCAGACGATGTAGATCACCTTCACCGCCTCGACCACCTGGAAGTTCGAGACCCCGAGGTTGACCCAGCGCCGTGCGCCATTGACGGTGTGACCAAGGCCGGGGATGAACACCAGCAGCAATGCACCGAAGCACGCCAGCAGCAGCAGGCGGTCGTAGCGTTCGATGGTCTTGAGTTCGGTGCGCATCACCACGACGCACATGGCGATGCCCAGCGCGAGGAACATCACGTGGCGGACGAGGAAGTAGAACGGCCCGACCTTGAGGTCTTCGCCGATCGCGATCGAGCTGGAGCCCACCATCGCCACGCCGAACGCGGCGATCGCGATCGCAAGCCCGACCAGCCACGGGTCGAAACGACCCTGGATGGCATCGAGCCGTGTCGCCTGGCGTGCGGCTGCGTCCATCAGCGCACCTTCAACGTGGCGAGGCCGACCAGCACCAGGATCACCGAGATGATCCAGAAGCGCACGATCACGCGCGGCTCCGGCCAACCCTTGAGCTCGAAGTGGTGGTGGATGGGCGCCATCCGGAACACGCGCTTGCCGGTGAGCTTGAACGACGCCACCTGGATCATCACCGACAGCGTCTCGATGACGAAGATGCCGCCCATGATCACCAGCACCAGTTCCTGGCGCACGATCACCGCGATGGTGCCCAGCACCGCGCCCAGCGCGAGCGCGCCGATGTCGCCCATGAACACCATTGCCGGATAGGTGTTGAACCACAGGAAGCCCAACCCTGCCCCCGCAATCGCCGCGCAGATGATCACCAGCTCACCCGCACCGGGCACTGCGGGAATCTGCAGGTAGCGCGAGAACTCGGCATGGCCCGAGGCGTAGGCGAAGATGCCCAGCGCGCAAGCCACCAGCACCGTCGGCATGATCGCCAGGCCGTCGAGGCCGTCGGTGAGGTTGACCGCGTTCGAGAAACCGACGATCCAGAAATACGCGATCGCCACGAACGCGACGCTCGCCAGTGGCAGCGCCACCGACTTGAACAGCGGCACGTAGAACGTCGTTGCCGCAGGCACGTCGGCGTACAGGAACAGGTACAGACCGGCAGCGAGGCCGAAAATCGACTGCAGCAGGTACTTCCAGCGCGACTTGAGTCCGTTGGGGTCGCGCCTGACGATCTTGATCCAGTCGTCGTACCAGCCGATCGCGCCGAACGCCACCATCACCGCCAGCACCACCCAGACGTACTTGTTGCGCAGGTCGCCCCACAGCAACACCGCGGCCATCACCGTGATCAGGATCAGCGCACCACCCATGGTCGGCGTGCCGGCCTTGGAGAAATGCGACTGCGGGCCGTCCTGGCGGATCGGCTGCCCGCCCTTGAGCTGGCCGAGCCTGCGGATCACCGCCGGCCCCCACCACAACGACAACGCAAGTGCCGTCAACGCGGCAAGGATGCCGCGGAAGGTCAGGTAACCGAACAGTCCGAACATGCCCTCGAGCTGCTGCAACCAGCGGGTCAGTTCAAGCAGCATCCGTTTCCCCTTCTTGCGGCGGCAGCAACGCGCTGACGATGCGATCCATCGCGCTGCCGCGCGAACCCTTCACCAGCACGCGCACCGAGCCGTGCAGTTGCCTGCGCAACGCGTCGGCGAGCGCTTCATGCGTGTCGAAATGCGCCCCGCCCTCGCCGAACGCCTCGACTGTCGCCGCGCTCAATGGGCCAAGCGCGAACAGGCGTGCGATGCCGGCGGCCTTGGCGCGGCGCCCGGCTTCGGCATGCAATGCGATGGCGTCGTCGCCGAGTTCGCGCATGTCACCCAGCACCAGCCAGTTCTCTCCGCTCGCAGCGGCCAGCGTGTCGATCGCCGCGTTCAACGAGCCCGGGTTGGCGTTGTAGCTGTCGTCGATCAGGGTCGCGCCGTTGGCGAGCCGGTGGCGCACCAGCCGCCCCGCGACCGGCTGCATCGCCGACAGGCCATCGGCAATGGTGGCCAGCGGCACGTCGAGCGCCAGCGCGATCGACGCCGCGGCAAGCGCGTTGCGCACGTTGTGGCGACCGGCCAGCGGCAACGCCACCGTTGCTTCGCCCACCGGCGAAACGATGATGAAGCGCGATTCGGTCTCGCCGACGACGATGTCGCGGGCACCCAAGTCTGCCGTTGCCTCCAGCCCGAAGCGCAACAGCCGCCTGCCGTGCGCGCGCTCGGCGAAATACGGTGCGAAGGCATCGTCGGCATTGATCACCGCGGTACCGTCCACCGGCAATGCCTCGTAGATCGCGCCCTTGGTCTCGGCGATGCCGAGCAGGCTCTGCATCCGCTCCAGGTGTGCCGGAGCGATGTTGTTCACCAACGCCACGTCAGGACGCACGATCGCGGTGAGGTAGGCGATGTCACCACGCTTGCCGGCGCCCATCTCGTAGATGGCGTAATCGGCGTCGTCCGGAGCATCGATCACCGCCAGCGGCAGGCCGATCTCGTTGTTGCGGTTGCCGGGATTGGCATGGGCCTTGCCCGCCAGTCGCAGGATCGAATGGGTCAGTTGCTTGACCGTGGTCTTGCCGTTGCTGCCGGTGACACCCACCACCTTGCCGCGGCGGGTGCGATGCAGCGCGGCGGCGAACGAACCCAGCGCGTGCTCGGTGTCGGCGACGACGACCTGCGGCAGCGGCACGTCGACCTCGCGCGAGACCAGCGCGGCGCGCGCGCCGAGTTCCGCGGCCATCGCGACATGCTCGTGCCCGTCGAAGTTCGGCCCCTTGAGCGCGATGAACAGCGCGGCGCGACCGTCGCTGGCATCCAGCGTGCGGGTGTCGGTGGAGACGGCGTCGATCAACACGTCGCCGTCGCCGACCTGACGGCCATGCGTCCATTGCGCGATGCGCGAGAGCGGCAACGGGGTCATGCCCTGCCCTCCAGCACGTCGCGCGCCACCGAAGTGTCATCGAAGGGATGGCGCACGCCGTCGACTTCCTGGTACGGCTCGTGGCCCTTGCCTGCGATCAGCACGATGTCGCCCGTTGCCCCGCGAGAAATGGCCTCGACGATCGCAGCCTTGCGATTGCGCACCACGCGCACCGGCGCGCGATCGGCGAAGCCGGCCATGATGTCGGCGACGATCGCGTCGCCATCCTCGCCACGCGGGTTGTCGTCGGTGACCACGACCATGTCGGCCAGGCGCTCGGCGATCGCCGCCATCTGCGGCCGCTTGCCGCGGTCGCGCTCGCCACCGCAACCGAACACGCAAACCAGCCGTCCTACGACATGCGCACGCAGGCTGTCGAGCGCCTGTTCGAGCGCATCGGGCGTATGTGCGTAGTCGACCACCACCACCGGCTGTCCGGCGTCGCCGCCAAGGCGATTCATGCGACCTGCGATGGGTTGCAATGCCGACAACGTGCCCGCGATGTCGGCAGGCATGCCGCCGAGCGCATGCAGCACGCCGGCCACGGCCAGCAGGTTGTCGACGTTGAAGCGACCCAGCAGCGGTGAACGCACCGGATGCGCTTCGTCGCCGATGGCTAGGTCGAATCCGATGCCGCCACCATCGAGCGTGACGCCAAGCGCACGCACGCCGGCATCGGCGGTGCCGCGCGCACTGGTGCCGATGCGCTGCAGATCCGGCGACAGCCGGCCGAACAGCGCGCGACCGTGGGCATCGTCGAGATTGACCACTGCCGCCTGCAGCCCCGGCCACGCGAACAGCCTGGCTTTCGCGGCGCCGTAGGTGTCCATGTCGCCGTGGTAATCGAGGTGGTCGCGGGTGAGGTTGGTGAACACGCCGACGCGGAAATGCACGCCATCCACGCGCCCTTGGTCGAGCGCATGCGAGCTGACTTCCATCGCCACCGCGCCCGCGCCGGCATCATGCAGCTCGGCCAGCAGCGCATGCATCTGCAGCACCAGCGGCGTGGTGAATCCGGTCGGCGTCACGTCGCCGTACAGCCCGGCGCCCAGCGTGCCGATGGTGCCAGCGGTGGTGCCGCGCAATGTCCACGCCTGCGCGAGCAATTGCACGGTCGAGGTCTTGCCGTTGGTGCCGGTGACGCCGACGGTGGTCATCGCCGCCGAAGGCCGGGCGTGGAACGTGTCGGCCATCGCGCCCATGCGCGAACGCAGACCGGGCACGGCGATGGCATCGGTCGGTGCCGCGGGGACGTCCTGCGGCACCGGCGGCTCGAACAGGATCGCGCTTGCACCGGCCGCCTTGGCCTGGTCGACGAAGTGCAGGCCATGAGTGCCAAAGCCGCCGATGGCGACGAAGGCGTTGCCCTCACGCACGGCACGGCTGTCCAGCACCAGTCCGGTGATCGCCAGGCCAGCGGGCACGCCGGGCACGTCCGGCAGCAACTCGGACAGGGACATGGCGCGGCTCATTGCGCTTGCCCTGTCGGGAACAGCGGCGGCAGTTCGGTCGTCGCGGCAGCCGTCGGCACCGGGCGCGTGGTGGCCACGTTGCCGGCGTTGCGCGCGCGCCGCGTTTCCGACGCCGCCTGCACGGCAAGCCAGGTGTCGATGTCGTCCGGCGGCACGTCCATCAACCGCAGCGCGCCTTCCATCACCCGCGCGAACACGGGCGCGGAGACATAACCGCCACCGTAGGTCGAACCGCCCTTGGACGGGTCGGGATCGTTGACCACGACCACCATCGAGAAGCGCGGGTTCTCCACCGGTACCAGTCCCGCGAAGTACGCGATGTAGCGCCGCTCGTAGCCGCCGCGCGCCGAACGACGCGCGGTGCCGGTCTTGCCGGCGACGTGGTAGCCCAGCACCGCGGCGCGGGTGGCGGTGCCGCCCGGCTCGGTGACGGTCTGCATCATCCGCATCACCTGGCCGGCGACGGCTTCGTCCAGCACGCGCTCGGACTCGCCCGCCTGGCCCTTGACGAAGGTCGGCGTGACCGCGACGCCGCCGTTGCCCAGCGCGGCGTAGGCACGCGCGATCTGCAGCGGCGTGACCGACAGGCTGTAGCCGTAGGACAGCGTCTGCTTCATCGTGCCGTCCCAGCGGCGGTATTCGGGAAACAGCCCCGCCGCTTCGCCGGGGAAGCCGCTGCCGGTGCTGCGGCCGAAGCCGAAACGGCGCAGGAAGGCATCGAAATCGCGATCGGGCAGCATGTGCACGATCTTCGACACGCCGACGTTCGAACTCTTGGTGATGATGCCGGTGGTGTCGAGCACGCCGTAGTTGCGGAAGTCCGTGGTGCGGAAGCGTCCGTTCGGAATCCAGCCGGGGCTGGTGTCGAAGCGCGTGGTCGGCGTGATCTTGCCCGCCTCCAGCCCGGCCGCGACGGTCAACGGCTTCATCGTCGAGCCGGGCTCGAACAGGTCGGTCACCGCGCGGTTGCGATAGGTGTCGCGGCTGCTGCCGGTGATGCGGTTGTTGTTGTACGACGGCAGGTTGGCCATCGCCAGCACCTCGCCGGTGGCCACGTCCAGGATCACCGCCGAACCGCTGGCCGCGCCCGACTCGAGCAAGGCGCGGCGCAGTTCGCGATAGGCCAGGAACTGGATGCGGCGATCGATGCTGAGCACCAGGTGCCTTGCCCGGCTCGGCGGGACGGATCAGGTCGACGTGCTCGACGATGCGGCCGTGGCGATCGCGGATCACCTTCTGCGCACCCGGCTCCCCGCTCAGCCATTCGTCGAACGCCAGCTCGATGCCTTCCTGGCCGCGGTCGTCGATGTTGGTGAAACCCAGCACGTGCGCAACCGCTTCGCCCTGCGGGTAGAAGCGGCGGAACTCGCGCTGCGAAAACACGCCCGGGATGCCGAGCGCGAGGATCTTCTGCGCCGCCGTCGGATTGATCCGGCGATGCCGCGGCACGTACATGAACTCCTTGCCCTTGTACTGCGACACCTGCCGCGTCAGGTAGTCGAGCGGCAAGCCGGCGGCTTCGGCCAAACGCGCCAGTGCATCGGCATCGTCGGCGATCTGCTGCGGGTTGAGCCACAGCGATTCGACCGGCGAGGACACCGCGAGCGGCTCGCCGTTGCGGTCGGTGATCATGCCGCGCGAGGTCGGGATCGGCACTTCGCGCAGGAAGCGCGCATCAGCCTGGCGCTGGTAGAAGGCGTTGTCGACCAGTTGCAGGTCGACCGCGCGCACCACCAGCCCGACGGAACACAGCGCCAACGCGCCACCGACCAGCAGCAGGCGACCACGCAGGTCGAACTGCGCACGCGGACGGGGCTTCTTGGCGGTGCCACTGGTGTTGCGGATGAACTTCATGGCCGCACCACCACGATCTCGTCGGTGCCGGGGAAACGCATGCCCAGTCGCTGGCGTGCCACCTGGTCGATGCGGTTGCTCTCGGCCCAGGTCGCCTGCTCCAGTTGCAGCCGTCCGAACTCGATGTTGAGTTCGTCGCGCGCGCGCTCGAGCCGCGTCAGCTCGACGTAGAACTGGCGATGCTGGTGGCGTGCATGGGCGATGCCGATCGCCGACAGCACGTTGGCCACCACCAACACGGCAAGGATGATGCGCAGCGTCATGCGGCCACCGCCTGCGGCAACTTCTCGGCCACCCGCAACACCGCGCTGCGCGAACGCGGGTTGGCAGAGACTTCCATCGCGTCGGCCTTCTGCGCATCGCCGATGGCGCGCAGCGTGGGCACGAAGCCGGTGGTCTCCGGCAGGCGACGATTGGCCGGCGGCGCCTTGGCGCGCGCAGCGATGAAGCGCTTGGCGATACGGTCTTCGAGCGAATGGAAGCTGATCACCGCGAGGCGGCCACCGGGCTTGAGCGCATCGTGCGCGGCTTCCAGCCCGCGCTCCAGGTCTTCCAGTTCGCGATTAACGTGGATGCGGATCGCCTGGAACGTGCGCGTGGCCGGATGCGTGTCGGACTTGCCGCGCGGCACAGACGAAGCCACCAGATCGGCCAGTTGCAGCGTGCGCAGCAGAGGCTCCTGCGCACGGCGCGCCACGACGGCGCGTGCGATGCGGCGGCTCATGCGTTCCTCGCCATACGTCCACAGCACGTCGGCGATTTCACGCTCGTCGGCACGCGCCAGCCACTGCGCCGCGCTTTCGCCTGCGTCGGGATCCATGCGCATGTCCAGCGGGCCGTCCTTGCCGAAGCTGAAACCGCGTTCGGCCACGTCGAGTTGCGGCGACGACACGCCCAGGTCGAGCAACACGCCATCGAGGCCTGTCTGCACCGCATCCCAATGCGCGAGGTCGCCGAAACTGCCGCGGCGGATCGCGACGCGCGCATCGGCACCGAACTCATGTCCGGCCACGGCGATCGCTTCGGGATCCTTGTCCATCAGCAGCAGCCGACCTCCTGCGCCCAATTGCTCCAGCACGCGGCGCGCATGTCCGCCGCGACCGAAAGTGCCGTCCAGGTACGTTCCGTCCTCAACCACGCGCAGCCCTTCCATGACCTGCGACAACATCACCGGAAGGTGCGCGGATCGGGTCTCCGCGCTGCCTGCGGTCACAACTGCAAATCCACCAGCTCGTCGCCCAGGTCGGCATCGCCAAGCGTCTGCCTGATCTGCGCGAGGTGCGCCTGTTCGCTCCACAACTCGAACTTGTCGCCCATGCCGACGAGCACGGCCTTCTTCTCGATGCCGACCGTGTTGCGGTGGCTGGCCGGGATGCCGATGCGGCCGCTGCCATCGGGTTCGACGAAGGTCGCCGCACCGACCAGCTTCAACTGCAACTGGCGGCTGACGCTCTTGGTGCGCGGCAAGGCATTGACCTGGTCGCGCACGCGCTCCCAGACGTCCTGCGGATAGAGATAGAGGCTGCCGGACTCGAACGGGTTGTAGGTCACCACCAGACGGTTGCCGCACACCTGCGCGACGACATCCCGGTAACTGGTCGGGATCGCCAGCCGGCCCTTGTCGTCGATGGTGATGGCGGTTTCGCCCTGGAACACACAACCCTGCCCGGTCATGCCCGTCTTTGGCGGGCTTCAGCCTAGAAAAACCACATATCACCCGGTTTTCCCACAGGAAGCCACCTTATGACCCACCCACAGGGTTGTCAACAAGTTTTTCCGGAAAATTCACCTGTGGCGTCAATGACTTGCAACGAACTTCAGAGACTTGTTCAAGGCTTATCCACAACACGCTGATTAGTCTCAAATTTTGAGATCGACTCTCATCATGTGATTTTTAATGAGACATTCATCACATTTTATCTCCCGACAACAGGAGACTGCGCCAAACCGCCTCCCACCATCGACAATGCGGGCATGTGCCTGCTTGCCATCGCCTGGAAAACCCATCCCCGCTGGCGACTGCTGATGGCCGGCAACCGCGACGAATTCCATGGCCGCCCCAGCGCCGCGCTTGCCGCCTGGCCCGACCGGCCCCGCGTGCTGGCCGGACGCGACCTGCAATCGGGCGGCACTTGGGTCGGCGTCGATCTGGCGGGGCGGATGGCGGTAGTCACCAACGTGCGCAACCCCGCCATCCGCAAGCCCGGCGCGCCCTCCCGTGGCGCGCTGGTCTCGGATTACCTCGATGGCGGCGCCAGCGCCCGGCAGCGCATTGCCTCGCTGCTTGCCGACGCAGTGCAGTACGCACCGTTCAACCTGCTGCTGGCCGACGGCGAGCACTGCGAATACATCGGCAATACCCCGGCCACGCGCAGCGTCACGCTCACGCCAGGGATCCACGGCCTGTCCAACGGGGATCTCGACGAACCCTGGCCCAAGACCGTGGCCCTGCAATCGCGGCTGGCGGCGTGGATCGAAGCCGGCAGCGACGAGACGACATCGCTGTGGGATGCCCTGGCCGACGAAACCCGCGCCGACGACGCGCAACTGCCGGACACCGGCGTCGGCATCGACCTGGAGCGCATGCTCTCCCCGCCTTCATCCGCAGCCCGGATTACGGCACGCGCGCGAGCACGCTGGTGGCGATCGACCACGACGGCAAGGGATGGATCGCCGAGCGACGATTCGGGCCGAATGGTGTGTTCGAGGGCGAAACCCTGCTCCCCATCGGCTGATGGTCGTCTCGCGCGCTTCGCCTCCATGCGATACCCGATGCGCATGCCTTCTCCCCTGCAAGCGGGGAAGTGCGAATGGGGTCGGAAGTCGTCGCTTTGGAATGCATCCGAAACCACAACGACCGCAAGCTTCGGATGCATCCAGGATGAGGTGGCGGAGCCGGCCGATAAGCCGGGTTCTGTCTTGGACAGTCATTCCTCTAGGCGCATCGTCACCGATACGCTCGAGCAACCTACCCGGAGGCACCGCGGGCCACGGCATTGCCTCCCTATTTGGTCTTGCTCCCGGTGGGGTTTGCCGTGCCGGTCGGTTACCCGACTCGCGGTGCGCTCTTACCGCACCATTTCACCCTTGCCGTCCTGCCGAAACAGTCTTAGGCGGTATCTTTCTGTTGCACTTTCCGTCGGCTCGCGCCGCCCAGGCGTTACCTGGCACCGTGCCCTGTGGAGCCCGGACTTTCCTCGGCATTCTTGCGAATGACGCGACTGTCTGGCCGACTCCGCCAAGGGCATTGTCGCACGCACCCGGCGGCGCGGATGAATCTCAGCTCCCGTACAAGGCCTTGCGCGGCGCGCCGGTGATCTCGGCCGCCAATTTTGCGGCGGTCGATGGCGGCAGGTGCGCGTTGAGCAACGCATACACCCGCCGGCCATCGCCGATGCGTGCGTCTGCATCTTCATCGGCGCCCTGCACGACCAGCACGAACTCGCCCTTGCGCTGGTCGGCATCGGCCTCGACGCGTGCATGCAGTCGGGCCAACGAACCATCCAGCACGGTCTCGAACAACTTGGTGATCTCCCGCGCCAGCACCGCGGGACGCTCGCTGCCGAAGACATCGCGCAGGTCGCCGAGCGATTCCACGATGCGGTGCGAGGATTCGTAGAACACCAGCGTGCGGGTCTCGCCCGCCAACTGCTGCAGGCGCTCGCGGCGACCGGCCGCCTTGGCCGGCAGGAACCCCTCGAACACGAAACGATCGCTCGCCAGTCCGGCCACGCTGAGCGCGGCGATGGCGGCACAGGCACCCGGCACCGGGCTGACCTTCACGCCGGCGGCGCGCGCCGCGCGCACCACCCGGTAACCGGGATCGCTGACCAGCGGCGTGCCCGCGTCGCTGACCAGCGCCAGCGATTCGCCGGCAAGCAGGCGCTGCACGATCCGCGCGGCCAGCGCGTCCTCGTTGTGTTCATGCAACGCGACCAGCGCCGTGTCGATGCCGAAATGCGCCAGCAACTGTCCGCTGCGCCGGGTGTCCTCGGCGCAGATCGCCGACACCGCGCGCAGCACCTCCTGCGCACGCGGCGACAGGTCGCCGAGGTTGCCGATCGGCGTCGCCACGACGTGCAACGTCCCGGGCACGCCACTGGGTTGGGGGCCGACCATCGTCTCTCCACTGGGGGAACGGTAGAATCCCGGCATTGTCCCGCACGGAGCGTTCGATGCGCATTTCGGCGAAACGGATCTTCACCGCGGCCTTGCTGCCGGCCCTCCTGGCAGCTTGCGCCACGACACAGGTCACCGCGCCCTCGGGGCCGGTCGAAGTCGTCCCCGCGCCCAGCGCGCACTGGCGCTTCGACGACACGCGCCCACCCGGCGAGAGCGACGGCTACCGCCCGCCGCGCAAACTGGCCGTGCTACTGCCGATGACCGGGTCACTTGCCACCGCCGCCGGGTCGGTGCGCGACGGCCTGCTGGCCGGCTACTACGGCGAGCGTCGGCAGCGTCCGGAACTCGCGTTCTACGACACTGCCGGCACCGCAGCCGGCGCCGCCGCGGCCCATGCCCGCGCCATCCTGGAAGGTGCCGACCAGATCGTCGGCCCGCTGGGACGCGAGGAAGTGGCGGCGATCGCGCAGTCACCCTCCAGCGTTCCGCTGCTCACGCTCAATTCGAGCGACAGCGCCCTGCCCGACAACGTGGGCAGCTTCTCGCTGTCGCCGGAAGACGAAGGCAGCGCGATCGCCGCTTACCTGTCGGCGCGCAACGCCCGTCGCGTGCTGGTGCTCAGCAGCGGCGACGACAACGCCAACCGCAGCTTCAACGCATTGCGCGCCAACCTGCAGGCGGCTGGCGGCGAGATCGTCGACACGATCGCCGTGGTCGGCGAGCAGCCGGGCGACGTGACCGCCGCGCTGCGCGCCTCGGCATCGAAGGAAGGCGGCGTCGACGCCGTCGTACTCGCGATCCGGGGCCAGCAGGCGCGCCTGGTCGCGCCGCAACTCGCCGCCGCAGGGCTGAGCCAACGACTGCGCATCGCCACCTCGCAGATCACCTCGGGTACCGGCAAGGCGGAAGAAGACCGCGTGCTCGACGGCATCGTCTTCCCAGCCGAAGCCTGGACGACCCAAGGCGCCAGCGCGCTGCCGCCGGCAGCCACGCTTGCACGCGACCTGCCCACCGCACGCGGCCCGGCGGCGCGGCTGTTCGCCTTCGGCCACGATGCCTGGCTGCTGAGCGGCTGGCTGCATCACCTGGCGACGCATGCGGACGCCAGCATGGCCGGCGCGACGGGCAACCTGCGACTGCAAAGCGATGGCACCGTGGTGCGCACGCCGGCCTGGGCAATCTGGAGCAACGGCAGCGTCGTCGCGCAAACCGGCAACTGATCGTCGATGCGCGAGCGCGGCGCACGCATCGAAGTTTGCGCGCGCGACCACCTCGTCGCGGCGGGGCTGGTGCCGGTGGCGGCGAATGCCGGATTCCGCAGCGGCGAGATCGACCTGGTGATGCGCGACGGCACCACGCTGGTGTTCGTGGAAGTGCGCTATCGCCGGCAATCGCGCTTCGGCGGCGGCGCCGAATCGGTCGATGCCGGCAAGCGCCGCCGGCTGGTGCATGCGGCGGGCCAATTCCTCGCGCAGCATCGCGAATACCGCGACACGCCATGCCGGTTCGACGTGGTCGAAGCGAGCGGCGATCCGGCCGCACCCGTGTTCAACTGGCTGTGCGACGCATTCCGCGCCGACGATTGCTGACCCCGGCACCGACGACATGCCACGAGACGACTACGACCTGCTCGACGAAACCGCCCTGCGCGCCGCCGGCGGGCTGAAGTGGACGGCGTTCGACGGCAGCATCGGCGCCTTCGTCGCCGAGATGGATTTCGGCATCGCCGACCCGGTGGCGCAGGCGCTGCAACAGGCGATCGCACGGGGACGCACCGGCTACCCCACGCCGGCCTTGTCGCACGCGCTGTCCGACGCCTGCGCCGAATGGCAGGCGACGCGCCATGGCTGGGAGGTCGATCCGGCACGCATCCACGCCATCGGCGACGTGGTCGGCGGACTGGAGCTGGTGCTGGCGCACTTCATGCCGCGCGGCACACCCGTGGTACTGCCGACGCCCGCCTACATGCCGTTCAAACCGTTGCTGGAACTGCACGGCCATCCGGTCATCGAAGTGCCCCACCGGCTGCACGACGGCGCGTGGCGAATGGACATGCAGGCCATCGACGATGCGCTGGGCCAAGGCGCGCGGATGGTGGTGCTGTGCAATCCGCACAACCCCACCGGACGCGTGTACGACCGCGACGAACTGCTGGCCTTGTCCGAAGTGGTGGAGCGCCACGGCGCGCGCGTGTTCGCCGACGAGATCCACGCGCCACTGGTGTTCAGCGGCCATCGACACGTGCCCTATGCCACGGTGTCCACGGCTGCCGCCGCGCATGCCTTCATCGCGCTGTCGGCATCGAAGGCCTGGAACCTTGCCGGCCTCAAGTGCGCGCAACTGGTGTTCGGTAACGACGCCGACCACGCACGCTGGCAACGGATCGCACTGCTCGCAGGCCATGGCGTGTCGGCGATGGGAATGATCGCGTCGGTCGCGGCCTGGCGCGAGGGCGGCCCTTGGCTCGCACGGACGCTTGATTACCTGCATGGCAACCGCGACGTGCTGCTGGAGACACTGGCGACGCAATTGCCGGGCGCCACGTGCATCGCGCCGCAGGGCACCTACCTGGCCTGGATCGATTGCCGTGGATTGCCCTCGCCCGTCGACCGACTACCCGCAGGCTTCTTCCTGCGCCATGCCCGCGTGGCCCTGACCGAAGGACGCGATTGCGGCGAAGCGGGCAGCGGGTTCGCGCGGATGAACTTCGCGATGCCGCGGCCGGTGCTGCGGCAGGCGCTCGCGCGGATGGGCGATGCCGTGCGCGGTCAGTCGGAGAAGTGCACGTAGCCCGTCGCGGACGGTTGCCAGGCGCTCCCGTCGGCGTCGTGGGCGACGATGCCCGGATTGGCCACCACCACACCGATGCGTGATGCATCGACGCCGAGGCGCGAAAGCGTCGCGTCCAGTTCACTGCGCCGCGCGGGATCGGTCGTGAAGCACAACTCGTAATCGTCGCCCCCCGCAGCCTGCCACTGCCTGCGCGTGCCTGCGTCGAGCGAAAGCGCACACAGGGCTTCCGATGCCGGCAAGGCATCGACATCGATCCGGGCGCCGACGCCACTGGCCGCGCAGACATGGCCCAGGTCGGCGAGCACGCCATCGGACACATCGATGCAGGCGTGGGCGAGTCCGTGCAAGGCACGACCTGTCGCGATGCGCGGCATCGGACGATCCAGCCTTGCCCGCAACGGGTCAGGCACGCGCTCGCTCCGCTGCAACAACGACAAAGCCGCCGCTGCATCGCCGACGTTGCCGGTGATCCAGATGTCATCGCCAACCCGCGCGCCATCGCGCCGCAACGCTCGGCCCGGCTCAACCAGGCCATGCGCCGTCACGCACACCGATAGCGGCCCGTGCGTGGTGTCGCCGCCGACCAGTGCGACATCGTGTTCCGACGCCAACGCAAAGAAGCCATCGAGGAAACCATCGACCCATGCGCGATCCGGCGTGGGCAATGACAGCGACAGCGTGCACCACGCCGGGTGCGCACCCATCGCGGCAAGATCGGAGAGATTGACCGCCAGCGCCTTCCAGCCGATGTCACCCGGCGCCGTGCCGATGGGGAAATGCACCCCGTCGTTGAGCGTGTCCATCGCGACCACGAGTTGCATGCCGTCTGGCACCTGCAGCAAGGCGGCATCGTCGCCGATGCCGAGTACCACGTCGCCGCGCGACGCGACACGTTCGCGGATGCGTGCGATCAGGTCGAACTCACGCATGGCGGCACACTGCCGGGATCCGCTCAGGCCTTGCCCGCACCGGCCTCGGTACCGCGCCAGTCGGCGGCGGCATGGTCGAGCACGCCATTGACATAGGTATGTCCGTGCTCGGAACCGAAGCGCTTCACCGTGTTCAGTGCTTCGTCGATGACCACGCGGTACGGCACGTCGAGCCGGTGCCGCAGCTCGTAGGCGGCGATGCGCAGCATCGCGCGCTCGATGGGGTCGACTTCCTCGATCCCGCGGTCGAGGAACGGCAGCAGCGCCGCATCCAGCTCGCGGTAGTGCGCATGCACGCCACGCACCAGGTCTTCGAAGTATTCGAGGTCGGCCGGCTCGCGGGCCTGCTCGTGCGCGAACTGGGCAATCGCGTTCTTCGCATCGACGCCCGACAGCTGCATCGCATACACGGCCTGCAGCGCACGACGGCGCGCACGCGAACGCATCACCGGGTCGATCCCGTCGCGGCGCGGGCGGGGCTTGTTCATGGCAGTCGCTCCAGCAGGTTGGCCATCTCGATCGCGACCAGCGCGCATTCCTCGCCCTTGTTGCCATGGCTGCCACCGGCGCGGCGCTCGGCATCCTCGTGGCGGTCGACGGCGAGCACGCCATTGGCAACCGGCACGCCGGTGTCCAGCGACACCCGCATCAGGGCCTCGCTGCAACCATCGGCGACCTGCTCGTAATGCCGCGTGTCGCCGCGCACGACGCAACCGAGCGCGATGATGGCCGTGTATCCGCCGCCGGACGCAAGCCGCGCGGCGGCAACCGGGAGTTCCCAGGCACCGGGCACGCGCACCACGTCCAGCGCCTCCTCGGCCACGCCGTGGTCGGCGAACGCCTTGCGCGCACCAGCGACCAGCGCATCGACGATGCGCGGGTTCCAGCGGCTGGCGATGATCGCGAAGCGTGCACCCTCGGGGGCACGCAGGTCGCCTTCGAAATGGCTCATGGCGGCAGGGAATCAGTGGGCCGGGCAGTTTACCGGATCGCCGCCGAGGGTCGTTCCATGGCCGTCGGATCGACATGCTCGACCACTTCCAGCCCGAAACCGCCCAGCGCGATCTGCCGCCGCGGCGTCCCCAGCACGCGCAGACGGCCGTAGCCGAGCTCGTGCAGGATCTGCGCGCCTGCGCCATTACGGCGCCACTCCGCCAGCCGGCCGTCGCGCGTCGAGGCCGCGGATGCCGGAGGAGCCTCGTCCGATTGCCGGATCCGCTCCAGCAGGCCCTCGGGATCGACCGGTTCGTCCAGCAGCACCAACGCGCCGTCGTCGGCCCCTGCCAGCAGCGCCAGCACGTCGCCGGTCGAGGGGCCGAAATCGTGCCGGCGCCAGTGCAGCGCATCGGCCAGCGGATTGAGCGGCTGCACCCGCACCAGCGACGACCGCGCCGCATCGGGCGTGCCACGCACAAGCGCGTAGTGCAGGCGTTGGCTGAAACGGTCGCGCCAGGTGTGCAGCTGGAACAGCCCGTGGTCGGTATCGATGGCACGTTCATCGACGCGCTCGATGGTGTGTTCGGTCTCGAGCCGATGGCGGATGAGATCCTCGATCGAGCCGATCTTCAGGCCGTGCTCGCGCGCGAACGCCTCCAGTTGGGGGCGCCGCGCCATGCTGCCGTCCGGGTTGAGGATCTCGACCAGCACGCCGGCCGGCTCGAAGCCGGCGAGGAGCGCGAGGTCGGCAGCGGCCTCGGTGTGGCCGGCGCGGTTGAGCACGCCGCCGGGCTGCGCCGCCAGCGGGAAGATGTGGCCGGGCTGCGACAGGTCGCGCGGCCTGGCATCCGGGCGCACGGCGGTGCGGATGGTATGCGCGCGGTCATAGGCGGAGATGCCGGTGGTCACGCCTTCGGCCGCTTCGATGCTGACGGTGAAGTTGGTGTGGTGCTGCGAGGTGTTGGATTGCACCATCGGCGGCAGGCCAAGCTGCCGGCAACGCTCGCGCGTGAGCGACAGGCACACCAGCCCGCGGGCATGCGTGACCATGAAATTGATGTCGGTCGGCCGCACCAGTTCCGCGGCCATGATCAGGTCGCCTTCGTTCTCGCGATCCTCGTCATCGACGATCACGACCATGCGGCCGTTGCGGATTTCTTCCAGCAATTCCGGTATCGGGGCGAATGCCATCTGTCTGCCTTTGCTCGTCTTTGTTCTTTCGATCGTCATCCCGGCGAAGCGCTTCACAACAGCCGA
This sequence comes from Luteimonas sp., assembly GCA_024707405.1. Taxonomy (GTDB): domain Bacteria; phylum Pseudomonadota; class Gammaproteobacteria; order Xanthomonadales; family Xanthomonadaceae; genus Luteimonas. Next base: position 421,414 of record JANPZU010000005.1, on the reverse strand, counting down.
AGGCTGGTCAAGCCGGGATCCATGGCGAATCCGGTGAATGCCGCGTTACGGAATCGGGCCACTGCTTTCACCGGGATGACGGCCCTGTAGCAAGCGTTCGACGTAACGCGCCACGAGATCGATCTCCAGGTTCACCGCATCGCCGATCGCCGTTCGCGAGAACGCGGTATGCGACACGGTGTGCGGCACCAGCGCGACCTCGAAGCCATCGGCATCCACTTCGTTCACCGTCAGGCTGGTGCCATCGACGCAGATCGAACCCTTCTTCGCCACGTACTTCAGCAATGCGACCGGCGCGGAGAAGCGCCAGCGCTGCGCGCGCGCGTCGGCATGCACGGACAGCACCTTGCCCACGCCGTCGACATGCCCGCTGACCAGGTGCCCGCCGAGGCGATCGGAGGGCCGCATCGCCCGTTCAAGGTTCAGCACACGGCCGGGGGCCAGCGTGCCCAGCGTGGTCAAGGCCAGCGTCTCGGTGGAGGCATCGGCCTCGAAATGCGCGTCGTCGAATGCGACGACGGTCAGGCAGACGCCGTTCACCGCAATGCTCTCGCCCAATGCCACGGCGGCGAAAGGCAGCGTGCCAGTGGCGATGCGCAGCCGTGCGTCGCCATCGCACGATTCGCGCGAGGCCAACGATCCGACGCCTTCGATGATGCCTGTGAACATGTCCGCGTTTCCCGTGCTCGACGAGAAACGCCTGCAGGGCGCGAGCGGACGTGCGGCAGATGCCGCACGGCGCGTCTTCTTTCATCCGGACTGTGACCGTCGGCCCCGGCATTCGACCGGGTCTGCTGACCTTCCACGACGATCCTGTTGGATGCAGTGGAAGCGCTCGCGGGCTCGCGGATCGCAGGATCCGCCTACCGCCGGTGGGGAATTGCACCCCGCCCTGAAGACGTTTCGATGGATTGGTATTGCCGTCCTGGCCGACTGGCCGGACAGGCGCGATTCTACATGACCCCGCCCGACGGCCCCGTGGACGCAGTGTTCCGCATGCCTTCGCGATACCCGGCCAGCACCTGGTCGATCACCCGCGTGGTACGCGCCGCGGAAATGCCGGTGGACGGACAACGGCCCTCCCCGCGCAATTCGCCGACGATGGTCTCGATCAAGGGTTGCTGGATATGCAGCGGATTGGCGGCACGATGTTCGTGCCTGCCGGCATCGCCTTCGTGGAGGATCGGATCGTCACCGAAGGTGGCGAACGCGAGCCGACCGCGATCGCCGACGATCTCGATCTCGTCGCGTTGCGCATCTGCATTGAAATCCCATTCGCCGCTGCCGCGGACGCCATCGCCGCAGGTGAACGCCATCGACACCCAATCCTCGGCCGGATAGGCGCCGGCACGATTGCCCGCATCGCCACGCACGTCCTGCAAGGGGCCGAGCAGGAAATCGAGGATGTCGAGCGTGTGGCTGCCGAGATCGACGAACAGGCCGCCGCCCGACACCTCCGGCCGCACCCGCCACGGCAATTTGTCCGGATCGCGGTATGCCGGCTGCAAGTCCCGCGCAAAGCGCACCGCCACGGATTGCGGCACGCCCACGGCGCCGTCGGCGAGCAGGTCGCGCACCCGCAGGAAGCGCGGCAAGGCACGTCGGTAGTACGCGACGAACAGCGGCACGCCGGTGTCGTGGCTGACGCACAGCATCTCTTCGCACTCGGCCGCATCGAGCGCCATCGGCTTTTCGACATACACCGGCTTGCCGGCGCGCATCGCCATGCACGCATAACGGCAGTGCGAGGACGGCGGCGTGGCGACGTACACGGCATCCACGCCGGGATCGTCGACCAGCGCCTGTGCATCGCCATGCCAACGTGCAACACCGTGGCGGCGTGCGTAGTCCTGAGCAAGCGCGGCATCGCGCCGCATCACCGCCACCAGCGATGACCCCGGCACGCTCGACAGCGCCGGCCCGCTCTTGACCTCGGTGACGTTGCCACAGCCGATGATGCCCCAGCGAATCGTCGCGACCGGGCGCATGCTCATCCCGCAGCTGCCGCCGGACGCAACATCAATCGCAGGTCGTCGCCGATGCGCAGCGTTTCAACCACCTGCATGTGCAGGCGCTGGGCCATCTCGGTGAAACCGAGGCCGTCGAACAAGGGCCTGGCCTTCTCGCCCATCACCACCGGCGCGACATACAACAACAACTCGTCCACCAGCCCGGACTTCAGCAGCGCGCCCGCCAGCGTCGCGCCGGTCTCGACGTGCAACTCGTTCACGCCGCGCTGTGCCAGCAATGCCATCACCGCATCGAGGTCGAACACGCCCGCACGCACCGGGACGGCCGCGCGCTCGGCGGCAAGTTCGCGCGGCGGCTTGATGTCCGGCGCATGCAGGTAGAGCGTCGGCGCGTCGCCTTCGCGCACCTTGCCGCGCGCGATGGTGGCCAATCCCGGATCGAGCACGACCCGCAGCGGCGGCACGAATGGCGTGTCGTCGCCCAGGCGCACGGTCAGCGACGGATCGTCCGCCAGTACCGTGCCGGCGCCGGTCAGGATCGCGCCGGCACGCGCACGCCAGCGCATCACGTCGGCGCGCGCGGCATCGCCGGTGATCCACTTGGAATCGCCATTGCCCATCGCCGTGCGGCCATCCAGGCTGCAGGCCAGCTTCACTCGTACCCACGGTCGTCCGCGCCCGACGCGCGACAGGAAGCCCGCGTTGAGCGCGCGCGCCTGCGCCTCCATCAGCCCGACGGCGACGTCGATGCCCGCGTCGCGCAACCGCGCGAAGCCGGCACCATCGACCTGCGGGAACGGGTCGCGCATCGCCGCGACCACGCGCGACACGCCGGCGGCGACCAGCGCGTCGGCACAGGGGCCGGTGCGGCCTGTATGCGCGCAGGGTTCGAGCGTGACGTAGGCCGTCGCACCCTTGGCGCGTTCGCCGGCGGCCTGCAGCGCGAATACCTCAGCATGCGGCCCGCCCTGGCGTTGGTGCCAGCCTTCGCCCACGACCTCGTCGCCGCGCGCGACCACGCAGCCGACCATCGGATTGGGTTTGGTGGTGAACGCGCCACGCGCCGCGAGGCGAAGCGCCTGCGCCATCATCGCGTGGTCGGTGGCGGTCAAATCGCTCATCGGTCGATTCTAGCCCGCAGGCTTGCCACCGGGACGACGGTCAGCGCTTGCGACCCTTGCCCGCGCCCTTGTCGAACGGAACCACCTCGCCCGAGAGCAGCGGCAGTTGCGTCTCGCCAGGCAAGTCGCGTTCGAGCCGGTCGAGTTCCTCGCGGAAGTCGGTGATGTCCTCGAACGAGCGGTAGACCGAGGCGAAGCGCACGAAGCCGACATGGTCGAGCTTGCGCAACTCGGCGATCACGAACTCGCCGACCCGGCGCGACTGGATTTCGCGCTCGGTGGTCATGCGCAACTGGTGCACCACTGCGCGCACCGCCGCCTCGACCTGCTCTTCCGACACCAGTCGCTTGTGCAGCGCGCGATCCATGCTCACGCGCAACTTGCGGGCATCGAACGGCTCGCGACGACCATCGCCCTTGATGATCACCGGCAACTTGAGTTCGATCGTCTCCAGCGTGCTGAAGCGTTCGCCGCAGGCCTCGCATTCACGGCGACGACGGATCGTCGCGCCGTCTTCCGACGCGCGCGAGTCGATGACCTTGGTGTCCTGGTGCTGGCAGAAGGGACAGTGCATGCGTCAACCGTAGACCGGGAGCTCCCGGCATTGCCTCGTGACTTCTTCGCGCACGCGCGCCAGCACGGTCTCGTCTTGCGGCGCATCCAGCACGTCGCAGATCCAGTGGGCCAGCGCGGCGCAATCGGCTTCCTTGTAACCGCGCGTGGTTACCGCCGGGGTGCCGATGCGCAGGCCGGATGTCACGAACGGCTTTTGCGGGTCGTTCGGCACCGCGTTCTTGTTGACCGTGATGTGCGCCTTGCCCAGTGCTTCCTCGGCGGCCTTGCCGGTGATCGGCTTGCCGATCATGTCCACCAGCATCAGGTGGTTCTCGGTGCCTCCGGACACGATGCGGTAGCCGCGTTCGATGATGACCTTCGCCATCGCCTGCGCGTTCTTCACCACCTGCGCCTGGTAGTCCTTGAATTCCGGCTCCAGCGCTTCCTTGAACGCGACAGCCTTGGCGGCGATGACGTGCATCAGCGGCCCGCCCTGGATGCCGGGGAACACGATGCTCTGCAGCCTCTTGGTGATGTCGGCGAAGGCTTCGCCCGCACCCTGTTCGCTGGCAATGATGATGCCGCCGCGCGGGCCGCGCAGGGTCTTGTGCGTGGTCGAGGTGACCACGTGCGCGTGCGGCACGGGCGTGGGATACACGCCGGCGGCGATCAGGCCCGCCACGTGCGCCATGTCCACGAACAGGTAGGCACCCACCTTGTCGGCGATGGCGCGGAACCGCGCCCAGTCGATCTTCTGCGAGTAGGCACTGAAGCCGGCAACGACCATCTTCGGCTTGTGCTCGAGCGCCAGCTTCTCGACTTCGTCGTAGTCGATCAGGCCGTCACCGTTGACGCCGTACTGCACGGCGTTGAACAGCTTGCCCGAGGCATTGACCTTGGCGCCGTGGGTCAGGTGGCCGCCGTGCGCCAGCGACATGCCCAGGATCGTGTCGCCCGGCTGCAGCAGCGCGAAGTACACCGCCTGGTTGGCCTGCGAGCCGGAATGCGGCTGCACGTTGGCGTAGTCGGCATCGAAAAGCTGCTTGAGCCGGTCGATGGCCAGCTGCTCGGCAACATCGACGTATTCGCAGCCACCGTAGTAGCGCTTGCCGGGATAACCCTCGGCGTACTTGTTGGTCAGCTGGCTACCCTGCGCTTCCATCACGCGCGGGCTGGCGTAGTTCTCGCTGGCGATCAGCTCGACGTGATCCTCCTGGCGGCGGGCCTCGTCGGCGATGGCCTTGGCCAGTTCGGGATCGTAGGTTTCGATGCGGGCGTCGCGCGGGAACATCGGCTCTCCGGACTGCGGGGGACGGGCCTGCGATTGTACCCTCCCCGGCCCCTGTCCCCGCCGCTCCGGCCATGGCGGGCATGGCCCGGAACGACGCGAGGCGCGCCATCGGCACGCCCCGCGTTCCTGCTCCCCCTGGCGATCAGTTGCGCAGGATCAAATCGACGATCAGGCCGGTCGTGATCGCGACCAGCAGGTAGTCGCCATAGTCGTCCCGCACCCAGCGATGCCCGCGCGGCGGGTGCCGCAGCCCGTAGCCGCGATAGTCCTGCACCACGTAGACCGGGCGGTTGTAGCTGTGGACATGGCCACCGCGCGCCCAGCGTGGCGGGCCAGCGTGGCGCGGGGGATGGTAGACGTGGCGGACGACGACGGGGCGGCGGTCGTAACGCTGGTCATGCCTGCGATCACGATGATGCGCGTAATCGCGGCGGCGGTCGTCGCGGCGATCCCAACGCGAGTCGCGGCGATCATGCCGGCGGTCGTGACGGTCGTGGTCGCGATGACTGTGTCCGTGGCGGCCACGGTCGTCGCGGGCGAGTGCAGGCGTGGCAGCGAGGGTCGCCATCGCCAGTGCGATGGCCGTTGCCCATGTCAGCGTCTTGTTCATGCGTCCTCCGGCGGGATTGCGTACCGGGAACTATCTCTGCCCGAGACTGAACCGCCACGGCCTGCAACCGTTTGCAGACCACGATGCGACGCCGACGTTTAATGTCCGCTCAGAACGCGAACTCAATCCGCGCATGCAAACGCGTCCAATTGCCACTTCGCGCGACGCGTGGATCCGGCATGCCAACCCCGGTGCAAACACCGGGCAATGCCTCACTCGTGCGGCAACACTTCCGAGATCATGCCGTCATCGATCACGACGAGCAGCAAGTCGCCGCGGTCGTCGCGCATCCAGCGGGAGCCGCGTGGCGGCTGCCGGAGGCCATGTCCGCGCAGGTCGCTGACCACGTAGAGCGGATAACCGTAACCGTGCACGGACGTCCCCACTGCCCAACCGACGCCAAGGCGGGCATCCATCCTCTCCTGGGCGGCGCGACGGGCACGGTTGCGGTCGGCACGGTCGTAGCGTCCGTAGTCCGGGTTGTTGCGCACCCGGGCACGTTCGTCCTCGCGCTGCAGGTAAAGCTGCCTGTCCGCCTCGCGCTGCCGTTCCGTGTCCACGCCGCCTTCGGCCGGCGGCTCGACGGCGAAGGCCATGGCAGAAGTGGCGGCCAGCAGACCGGCAAGGATGGCCAGGGATCTCGACGATGTGCGCATGGCATGGCTCCGATGCTTGGCGGGTGTCAGACAGCCCGCACACCGTGACCGGACGCGGGAACAACTCCCATCCTGCAGGCATCCGGCATGGGCGGCAACCCGGGCACAAGCCGGCCGATGCATGGCACCCGCTATAATCACGCCATCCCAGTCCCTTTCCGGCCCGCGCGTCCCGTGCGGGCCGGCAGCGCATCATCCGGAGCCCCCATGTCGTCGCAGTACATCTACACCATGAACCGCGTGTCCAAGGTGGTGCCGCCCAAGCGGCAGATCATCAAGGACATCTCGCTGTCGTTCTTCCCCGGCGCCAAGATCGGCTTGCTGGGCCTGAACGGTGCGGGCAAGTCGACGATCCTGAGGATCATGGCCGGCGTCGATACCGATTTCGAAGGCGAGGCCCGTCCGCAGCCCGGCATCAAGGTCGGCTATCTCGAGCAGGAGCCGCGCCTCGACCCCGAACAGACCGTGCGCGAAGCGGTCGAGGAAGGCGTGGGCGAAGTGCTGCAGGCGCAGGCCGCGCTCGACAAGATCTACGACGCCTATGCCGAGGAAGGCGCCGACTTCGACGCGCTGGCCAAGGAACAGGAACGCCTGGAAGCGATCCTCGCCGCCGGTGACGCGCACACGCTGGAGAACCAGCTCGACGTGGCCGCCGATGCGCTGCGCCTGCCGCCGTGGGACGCCAAGGTCGGCAACCTGTCCGGCGGCGAGAAAAGGCGCGTCGCGCTGTGCCGCCTGCTGCTGCAGAAGCCGGACATGCTGCTGCTCGACGAACCGACCAACCACCTCGACGCCGAATCGGTGGAATGGCTGGAACAGTTCCTGCAGCGCTACACCGGCACCGTGGTGGCTGTCACCCACGATCGCTACTTCCTCGACAACGCCGCCGAGTGGATCCTCGAACTCGACCGTGGCCGCGGCATTCCGTGGAAGGGCAACTACACCGAGTGGCTGACCCAGAAGGACGACCGCCTCAAGCAGGAAGACAACCAGGAAAAGGCACGCCAGAAGGCGATCCAGAAGGAACTGGAATGGTCGCGCCAGAACGCCAAGGGTGGCCGCTCGAAGGGCAAGGCGCGCCTGGCCCGACTGGAAGAACTGCAATCGCAGGATTACCAGAAGCGCAACGAGACCAATGAAATCTTCATCCCGCCGGGCGAGCGCCTGGGCAACTCGGTGATGGAGTTCAGGAACGTCAGCAAGAAATTCGGCGACCGCCTGCTGATCGACAACCTGTCGATGATCATTCCGCCGGGTGCGATCGTCGGCATCATCGGCCCCAACGGCGCCGGCAAGTCGACGCTGTTCAAGATGATCACCGGGCAGGAAAAGCCGGATTCGGGAGAGATCATCGTTGGCCCGACCGTGCAGCTGTCGTACGTGGACCAGAGCCGCGACAAGCTGGAAGGCAACCACAACGTTTTCCAGGAAATCGCCGGCGGCCTCGACATCCTCAACATCAACGGCATCGAAATCCAGTCGCGTGCCTACATCGGCCGCTTCAACTTCAAGGGCCAGGATCAGCAGAAGATGGTCGGCTCGCTGTCGGGCGGTGAACGCGGACGCCTGCACATGGCAAAGACCCTGCTGCAGGGCGGCAACGTGCTGCTGCTCGACGAACCGTCCAACGACCTCGACATCGAAACCCTGCGTGCGCTCGAAGACGCACTGCTGGAGTTCCCCGGCAACACGTTCGTGATTTCCCACGACCGCTGGTTCCTCGATCGCATCGCCACGCACATCATCGCGTTCGAGGGCGACAGCCACGTCGAGTTCTTCCAGGGCAACTACCGAGAGTACGAGGAAGACAAGAAGCGTCGACTCGGCGACGACGCCGGCCCCAAGCGCCTGCGGTTCAAGGCGCTGAAGTGACGCAACGGCCCGCGCCAAGCGCGGCTGCCGTTGCGTCATCCCGAGTGCAGCGAGGGATCCGACAGAAGGCAACACCATGACCATCGAGCACGCATCCGAACTCGAAGGCCTGCGCCGTGCCGGGGCGCTGGTGGCGTCGATCCTCTCGGCCATGCGCGATGCCGCCGCCGCGGGCGTGCGCACGCGCGACCTCGACGCGATGGGGGCCGAACTGATGCGCAAGGCCGGCGCGCGATCCGCGCCGCAACTGACCTACGGCTTCCCCGGCGCAACCTGCATCAGCGTCAACGAAGTCATCGCGCACGGCATCCCGGACGACACCATGCTGCATGACGGCGACCTGGTGAACATCGACGTCTCGGCGGAACTCGACGGCTATTTCGCCGACACCGGCGCCAGCTTCGTCGTCGGTACCGCCAGCGCTGCCCAGCAGCGCCTGCTGGACGCTACGCGCGAAGCCCGCGACGCAGCGATCTCCCAATTGCGTGCAGGCGACCTGCTCAACGGCATCGGCCGCACCATCGAGACCATCGCCGCGAAACGCGGGTTCCGCGTCGTCCGCGACCTGCAGAGCCACGGCGTGGGGCGCGCATTGCATGAAGCCCCCGGCTCGATCCCGGGTTACTTCGACCGACGAGACACACGCCGCCTGCACGACGGCATGGTCATCACGGTCGAGCCATTCCTCGCGACACATGCCACGCGCACGATGGAACTGGGCGATGGCTGGTCGCTGGCCTGTCCGAAAGGCGTCGGCGCGCAATTCGAACACACGGTCGTGGTCACCCACGGCGAACCGATCATCGTTACCTGAGGGCCCGCGGATGCCGCAGTCGTTCATGCAAAGACTCCACGACCGCTGGCAACAAGCCGACACCCTGCTCTGCGTGGGTCTCGACCCGGATCCGGCCAGGTTCCCGACGCCTTCCTCGCCGACCAATCCGCCTGCGGTTCAAGGCGTTGAAGTGACGGCACGCAGCCGGGGCTGCTTCCCAGCCCCGGACTCCCCGCCAGAAAATCCGATCAAAGTTCCCGCGCCTGACCTGACTGGGAGTGGACAGGGCATCCCAATGCCTTCTTCCGCTCGTCCACCCCGGCATTGAAGGCATTGGCGGCAGCACGTTCTGCGTCATCCCAACCAACCTTCTTCGTCATTTCCAACCGCATGCATTCCTGCAGCAACGGATCCGGTCGATAGAAATCCGATTGCGATGAGGACGCTGCTGAAGCCGTCGAGGCCACGCCCCCCGCGCCACGCGAACCCTGACCACCTGCACTGCCAGCGGCACCACCTGACGCTGCAGCTGTCGTACCACCTCCCGACAAGAAGCCACTCAGAGTCGTGGGACGCGAAGATGCGGCAGCCTCTCGCCGCCTGAAATCCGCCTCTGCCGACTGCTGCGTTGCAGCCCGGTTCGCATGGGCCGATGCCGCGGCGGCATCCTGACCGGACTGGGCCACCTGCTGGCGTGCACGCGCATTGGCCGCGTCGGCATCCTGACGGGCCTGCGCCGCCTGCTGGCGAGCCCGCGCATTGGCCGCTTCGGCATCGCGGCGGGCCTGAGCCGCACGCTCGCCCGCCCTCAGCCGTTGCTCTTCCGCCTCGCGCCTTGCCGCCGAATCTGCAAGGCGCTGCCGTGAAGCGGCCTGCTCGCGATAGTGATCGGCCATGACGTTCTGGGCAGCCACGGTGCCGATGTTCCTGGCCACGCCCAGAATGGCCATCGCCAGGGGATCGGGCCCACTGGAACGCGAACGCCTTGCATACTCCCGCTCCTCGTACTCACGCTCCGCGCGCTCCTGTTCCCACTCCAGGTCGCGGATGCGCTGCTCGGCGGCAAGGGCTTCCTGTTCCGCCCGCCAGGCGGCCTCTTCGACGCGGCGGCGCTCGGCTTCGATCGCCGCCAACCGACGCTGCTCGGCCGCATGCGCCTCCTGCGCGTGTTTGAGTCGGCCATCACTCAACGATTCGAACGACAACGCCTCGCGCTGCTGGCCGCTGCCGCCCGAGAGGAAAGACGACAACCTGGAGGCGCGTGGTGACGTTTGCGCTGCCTCATCCTGTGCTTCCTCCTTCGGCGCCTCCTGCGACGCATTCCCGGAGAGAAAGGCCGAAAGCCTGCGCGCCTCCTGTGCCAGCACCGTCGTCGGCAGGCACGCCATGCCGACGCACACTGCCAGCACCGTCGCAATGCGCCTCGCGGTGCATGATGTCTTTGCCGTGATTGCGATCATTTGCGTGCTTCCTCCTGCAAGGGCCTGAGCATCAACAGGGCCGGCTGGTAATTGTCGCTACTGCTGTCAGCGATCTTCAGATAAGCGTTCAACGCCATCAGCGCTGCCTTCGGCTTGCCGGTTGCGCGCAGGGCAACGGCACGGTGGTACAGCAGTTCGGTACGATCCTGCGCCGTCAGGCGCTCGGCATGGCCGAGTGCTTCGAACGCGCACAGGCTGGACAGGAAGACCGGATAGTCACCGCGCTGCAAAGCATCAAGCGCCTGGGCTTCCAGAAGATCGGCCTGGACATGTGGTGGCAACTCCTTCGCGTCGCCAGCGGGTGTGAGAAGCCTTTCCATCCAGGAAATGGCGTCTTCGTTTCCCTTCGAAGCCAGCGGCTGGAGATAGCTGGCTGCAACGGCGCAATCCTGGGCGACTCCCCGCCCAAGGGCGTACATGGCACCAAGATTGAGCTGCCCCCCGCATCGCCCTGATCCGCCGCTAGACGGAACCAACGCGAGGCTTCGACATCGTCCGGAGCCACTCCCTGCCCCTCGACGTACATGAGACCGAGATTGCGCTGCGCAGAGGCATTGCCCTGCTCCACCGCCAATCGGTACCAACGCAATGCTTCGACATAGTCCTGGGCCACTCCCTGCCCTCTGGCGTATCTGTACCCAAGATTGTTCTGCGCGTAGGCATAGCCCTGCTCTGCCGCCAGCCGGAACCAACGCAACGATTCCGCATAGTCCTGGGCCACGACACCCAGGCCGTTCTGTCCCCGTGCATTCCCCTGCTCTGCCGCCTGGCGGAACCAGCGCAGGGCTTGCGTCATATCCACGGCCACGCCGTCACGCCCGTTGTAATACCTCGAACCCAGCTCGGCCTGCGCGTCGGCGTTGCCCTGTTCTGCCTGTAAACGCAACGCTTCGACAGAGAGATCACGCACGCTTTGCGCCTGCGCCGCGAACGCCAACACACCCGACAACAGGATCAGCAAGACAAGGACGAGCCGGTTGCCCCCACGCCCGTGCTTTTCGACGGTCAGCATCATTTACGTGCTTCCTCCTGCAAGGGGCGCAGCATCATGATGGCTTGCTGGTATTCCTCACCGCTGTTCCCGGCAGTGTTGAGGTACTCGTTCAATGCCATCAACGCTGCCAACGGCTTGCCGGTTGCACGCAAGCCGACGGCGCGGTGGTACAGCAATTCGATGCGCTGGGGCGGCGCCAGGATATCGGCATGACCCAGCGCCTCGAACGCGCACAGGTTGGAAAGGAATGTCACGTAATCCTGTTTATGCAGCGCGTCCATGAGTTGCGATTCCAGGATGTCCACCTGGAGCTGCGGCGACAAGCCTGCCGCGCCGGAGGTGCCGCCGATGGGCGAAAGGATCTTGTTCATTGCGTATACGGCGTCCGTATCGCCTTTCGAGGCCAGAGGCCGTAGATGGGAGGCGGCGACGGCACAGTCCTGGGGCCCGCCGCGCCCATTGGCGGACAGGGCCCCAAGACTGTAGCCCCCCAATCCCGGCCCTGCGCTGCCGCCAGGCGGTACCAACGCAACGCTTCGGCGTCGTCCCGGGCTGCGTTCCGCCCAGCGCTGTTCGTGGCGGCCGCTAGGCGCAAGCGTGCCGCTTCGGCATCGTTTCTGGCGCGGCCCCCGGCGTATATGATTGCAAGCCTGCGCTGCGCATCTGGATGCCCCTGTTCGGCCGCCAGACGGTACCAACGCACCCCTTCGGCGAATTGGTTGTTGTCATCAACCCGTGCTTGGTCTAGCAGTACGTTACCGAGCTCGTACTGTCCAGCAGCATCGCCCTGCGCTGCAGACAGGCGGAACCAGCGCATCGCTTCGGCATTGTTTTGAGCCGCGCCTTGTCCCTCGCGGTACATTTTGCCAAGACCTCTCTGTCCAACGGCATTGCCCTGCGCTGCAGACAGGCGGAATAAACGCACCGCTTCGGCATCATCCCGGGCAACACCCCGCCCAGCGGCGTACATGGCCCCTAGATTGGCTTGTCCATAGGCATTGCCTTGCTCGGCCGATAGGCGGTACCAGCGTATCGCTTCGGCATCGTCCCGGGTCGTGACACCGATGCCGTTCTGCCCCAGGGCATCGCCTTGCTCGGCTGCCAGGCGGAACCAGCGCAGGGCCTCGGCCGCATCCCGCGCGATGCCGTCGCGCCCGCTGTAGTACCTGGAACCGAGTTCGGACTGCGCCTTGGCGTCGCCCTGGTCGGCAAGCGTGCGCAGCGCTTCGACGGACAGGCCTTTCATGTCCTGTGCCTGCAACGACAATGCCAAGGCGCATAGCAACAGGATCGGCAGCACACGCTGCCATCGCCTGCGGCTACCGCTCGTGCGCGCTTCCATGTTCCCCATCATTTGGCTTCCCCCTGGAGTGGCCGCAGCATCATGATGGCTTGCTGGTAGTTGTTGCCGCTGCTGCCAGCGGTATTGAGGTACTCGTTCAACGCCATCAGCGCCACCTTCGGCTTGCCGGTTGCACGCAAGCCAACGGCACGGTGGTACAGCAGTTCGGCACGATCCTGCGCCGTCAGGCGCTCGGCATGGCCCAAGGCCTCGAACGCACACAGGTTGGACAGGAAGGCTGGATAGTCTTCGCGCTCCAGAGCAGCGAGCGTCTCGGCTTCCAGAAGGTCGGCCTGGACTTGCGGTGACAGGCCTGTTGCACCCGAAGTGCCACCGACGGGCAACAGCATTCGATCCATCAGGAGCACGACACCGGCATAGCCCTTCGAGGCCAAAGGTCGCAGAAGGCTGGCGGCGGCAGCACAATCGTGGGCCACGCCTTGCCCGTTGGCGTACCTGAAACCGAGCTCGAGTTGTGCACGGACATCCCCCTGCTCCGCCGCCAACCGGTACCAGCGCACGGCTTCGGCGTCATCGCGAGGCACACCGCGTCCACGGGCATACCTGCTGGCGAGATTGAACTGCGCATCCGCATGACCCTGCTCCGCCGCCAGGCGGTACCAGCGCACGGCTTCGGCATCATCCAGGGGAACACCCTGCCCAAAGGCGTACCTGAAAGCGAGGTTGTGCTGCGCACCGGCATGGCCCTGCTCGGCAGACAGACGGAACCAGCGCAAGGCCTCTGCATCGTCCCTTACCACATCGCGCCCATCGGCGTGCCGGTGCCCGAGCTCGAACTGCGCCGCCGCATCGCCCTGTCCGGCCAGCGAACGCAACTCGTCGACAGAGAGGTTTTGCACACCCTGTGCCTGCACCGAAATCGCGAGCACACTCAGCAGCAAGATCAACGACACAAGGGCAAACCGGCTGCCGCCGCGCCCGCGCTTTCCAGCGATCAGCATCATTTATGTACATCCTCCTGCAAGGATCTGAGCATCAACAGGGCCTGCCGGTCATTGCTGCCGCCGTTGCCAGCACTGCGTGTGGCCGCCTTGGAAGCGACCAGAACCGGCAGGCACCGGCATGCCCCCGTGCGTTGCAACGGCAATGTCGTGGTGTTGCCCATGAGACCCCCTGTGGCCCGACATCGGCTGTTTCCGCACCTTGGGTGCGGCATCGCTCGTCACTTCACCCCACGGAGCGGCGGCAAGTCTTTCCCGGGCCTGCGACGGGTTATGAAACTTTCTGAATCCTCACCGGCTGGCACCTTGCAAGCCGTTGTTTTGCAAAGCCCATCCATGGCAACCAACCTGACACTTGCCCGGCCATGTGGTGCGGTAACATCCACTCGACCAACCTGATCCCCTTCCTGCAGACACGCAATGACCCGCCCCACCCCCGCCCAGACAGCCGGCTGGCGCTTCGGCTCGGTCGAGGTCGATGCCTTGGCCAAGATCACGGTTTCCGGCAATCCGGCGCAACTGGACAGGGCCGCCAGCGCCGTCCTGCTGGCGCTGCTGCGCGCGGAAGGCCGGACGGTGGACAAGGACACGCTGCTGCGGGCCGGATGGCCGGGACGGATCGTGCAGGAAGGCTCGCTGGCCAAGACCATCAGCCGCCTGCGCCAGTTGCTGGGGCCGGATGGTCAGCGGCTGGAAACCATGCACGGCTATGGCTACCGGCTGATCGCGGAAACGATCCAACCCGCCGAGGCCCCTCCCGGCTTTCCTGCCGATGCCGATACCCGCCCCGGCTTGCCCGTGTCGAAACGGCCGCGATGGCTTGCCCTCCCCCTGGCGGCGGTGCTGGGCGTGGTCGGCATCGGACTTGCGGTGATCCTGCCCGGCATGTCCATCGTGCCCCCCGCGAGCCTCCCTGCGACCACCGCTGCGTCGTCGCCGCCCAGGTACAGCGAGCCGGCGGATGCCATCGGTCGCATCCTGTGGGTGGACGACCACCCGGAGAACAACGAAAAGCACCGCGACTGGTTCAACGCACACCGGATCGGCGTCTACAACGCCACCAACAACGAAGATGCGCTGACCCTCCTGCAGATGAACCGCTACGACGTGGTGATCTCGGACATGGGACGGGACAAGGGCCGGGAACCACTCGCGGGACTGAAGCTGCTGCAAGGCATGCGGGATCGCGGCGATTCGACGCCGTTCTATGTGTTCACCCTTCATTTTTCAGATGAACTGCGCCGATTGGTCGCCGATTCCGGCGGGCAGGCAGTCACCGATGCTTCCGACGAACTGTACGAGCTGATCCTGCCGCTGTTTGAAGCCGCGACCGCGACGGTCGAATAAAGGACACGCCGGTCGGCACCTGCCCGCAACCATCGCCCTGCGGCCCCCGCCGCGTTGATCGATATTGCCGTATTCCTTCGGCAGGCCACGCGTGCTGCGGACACGCATGCAGACTTCCATCGCCATCTGCACGACAATCCCCGGCATGACGTTCACCGACAAACTCCGCAACCGCTGGATCTCCGCCGGCACCCTGCTCTGCGTGGGTCTTGACCCGGATCCGGCGAAATTTCCCGACGCCTTCGTCGATGACGACGATGCGCTGTTCGCATTCTGCCGCGACATCGCCGACGCCACCGCGGAGTACGCCTGCGCATTCAAGCCGCAGATCGCCTACTTCGCCGCGCACAACGGTGGCGAAGCGGCACTGCAGCGGCTCATCGCGCACATCAACGCAAACCATCCCGACGTGCCGGTGATCCTGGATGCCAAACGCGGCGACATCGGCAGCACCGCCGAGCAATACGCCGTGGAAGCGTTCGACCGTTTCGGTGCCGATGCCGTGACGCTCAACCCCTACATGGGTCGCGATTCGGCGGCGCCGTTCCTGCAGCGCAACGACCGCGGCTGCATCTTCCTGTGCCATACCTCCAATCCCGGGGCGCGCGACTTCCAGGAACTCCTGGTCGATGGCGCGCCGCTGTACCAGCACATCGCCCGCACCATCGCCGACGACTGGAACGAAGATGGCAATTGCGCGTTGGTGGTGGGCGCCACGTTCCCGGAGGAATTGAAGGTGATCCGCGGCATCGTCGGCGACATGCCGCTGCTGATCCCCGGCATCGGTGCACAGGGTGGCGACATCGAAGCCGTGGTCAGGAACGGCAAGACCGCCAATGGCACCGGACTGATGGTCAACTCGTCCCGCGGCATCCTCTACGCATCCAGCGGCCCCGGTTACGCCGAAGCCGCGGCGGACGCGGCACGCGAACTGCGCGACGCGATCAACCGCTGGCGTTGATCTTCCCCGCAGCGGGAACGCACCTGAGACCCCGACTCACGGCGCGAGTCCGATGGAACGGGCGGTGAGGATCATCGTGGCCGCGACCAGTAGCCCGAAATTGGCCAGCATGTACACGCCATATGCAAGCAGCCCCCGGAGCAGGGTCTTCCAGCGCGGGTAGCCATCGAAGGCCTGCATCAGGCTGAACATCATCCAGGCGAGGATGACCCACAAGGTCGCGGCATGCGCGACCGGGAACCAGTGGCCGACCACGATGAAGCACGACCAGATCACGAAGACCTGTGCCGTCAGGAAGGCAATGATCGTCAGCCATTCCGGATAGTTCAGATCCTTCACCCGCCAGAAGGCGAGCCGGAACACCAGCGCTTCCAGTGGCAGCAGGAGCAGGGTCACGACCGCGAAATGGCGCTGCACCCAATCGCCGATCGACTGGAAGGCATCGACCATGGCCCTGGACGCCTCGTCCCGCTCGCCGGAACCGAGGCCCGCCTGGATGCCGGCACTGAATTCTCCGGCCGCATTCCCCGGGCTCGGTAGGTACTGCGTCAGGAACACCACCAGTGCCGCCGCCACCATCAGCAACCACAACGGCTTCACGTGTCCGGCGCGTCGACCTTCGAGGTAGTCGCGGATCAACCTGCCCGGCCGGAGCATCAACATGTGCAGGGTGAAGAACAGGCCTCGATCCATGTTGAGCACGACGTGCTCGAACTCGTTCGCCAGGAATTTCCAGTCGATGCGCGGCGCCAGCACCGGCTGGCCACAGCCCGGGCAATACCTCCGATCCACGTCTCCTGCACGCCGCGTGCAGTTCATGCAGGAATCGGTGTCGGACATGCTTGCCCCCGGCATGGCTACGTCATTGACGGAATGGAATAACGCATCGTGCCACGCGGAACGATCAGGTGCTGTCCTGGATGGCCCGCAAGGCAGCAAACGGGAAGCGCGCCCAGATCGCACACCACACGGCGAATCGCATGGACATGCTGCGCCGCGGCGCTTCGAATTTCCGGAAATAGCGCCACAGCCCCTTGTGCTTGTGCCATTCGACGAACACCGGGCGCGATCGGCTGGACACGCCGCGCAGGTGCACGATGCGTACATCGTTGGCCACCACGATGAGCGCACCTGCCGCTCGCGCCCTGCGGCACAGGTCGAGGTCTTCGGCATGCAGCCGGTAACCTTCGTCGAACCCGCCGATGCGCTCGTACAACGCGCGCGGCAGCAACATCACCGCCCCGGAAATCGCATCGACCGGTTGCAAGGCGACGCCATCGTCGACGGGCAGCGACAACTCGCGCGCCGCGCGCGAGGACAGCATCGCGGCGAAATCAGGATCGCGGCGACGCACAGCCGGATCCGCCACGCCGGCCTCGTCGACAAGCTCGGCCCCGACCACGACTTCGCCCCCCAATGACTGCGCATGCGCGAGCAGGCGTGCCAGGGCGTCGGGTTCGACCAGGCAATCGGGATTGACGAACGCCAGCCACGGCGCATCCCCATCACGCGCGCCCTGGTTGCAGGCCACGGAAAAACCGGGGTTGTCGGGGTTGCCGATGAAATGGAGGCGTGGATCGGCCAGCGCCGCACGCTGGATCACGTCGAGCGTGCCGTCGCCCGAACCGTTGTCGACGACGCGTATCTGCTCCACCCCATCCGCGGCACGCAACCGGGCAAGGCAATCCTCGATGGTGGACAGGCTTTCGTGGCTCACCACCACCACGCAGATACCGCCAGTCATGGCGCGTCATCCCCATTCCCGGGCGAAGCGGCCTGCACATCGTCGCCTGCCGCATCGAACAGGTCATGCTGGCGATCCGGCGCGGACATGTCGGCAAGCAAGGTAGAGAGGCGTTCGCGTGATGCGCGCAGCGGATCGGTCATCAGGAACGTCGCCATGCGCTGGTGCCACGCGGGCCAACGCACTGCCAATGCGTCCATGTCGCCGTCGCAGGGGCCGCCCTCGCCGCCGCGCGCGACGAATGCCGTTTCGCACAAGGCATTGCGCCAGCCCAGTCCGGCGAACCGCATCGACAGGTCGATCAGCGCCGCGTACCACGAGGTATAGCTGGCGGCATCCAGTCCGCCCGCCTTCGCACGCGCCGAACCGCGGATCAACACCGCGTGTGCGACTGCGGCCGGCAATTCCGGATGCTCAGGCGGCATCGCCGCGCAGGATTGCGCCAACCTTGGCAAGTCGTCGGGCATCGGCATGACTTCGCCGACCCGCGGCCACGACGCGGATTCGCCCGCGTTGCACCAGGGCGTGGCAGTGGCGATGGCGGCATCACGCGCGAAGCAGGCCGACAACTGCGCGGCCCACCCCGGCGCCGGCACCGCATCGGGCGCAAGCACCAGCACGTCGGCATCGCCGCAGGCGCGCAAGGCATCGTCGAGGTGTGCGACTTCGCCGTTCGGGCGCTGGCGCCGCGTGTAATCGGCCTGCAGCCGCGTCCTGCCCAGCCAACGCTCGATGATCGCCAATCCGCGCGGCCCGGCCTGCGCGTCATCGGCCAGCCACACCCGCGTCCCCGAGGGCGTCCCGGCATCCAGCGCGGCGAGGCAGGCATCGAGGGCATCGTCGTCGACGCCGACCGGCACCAGCACGATCGGCGATTCAGCCATGCCGGCGCACGCCTCCGGCCATCGTCACTTCTGTGTCGGGTAGAGCGGCTCCATCGCGCGGAAGCGGCGGCCGTATTCGTCGGTCAGGTCGCGCGCTTCCTGCGTGTTGCGCACGATGCGTGCCGTGATCAGGATGATCGTCTCGTTGCGCGTGGTGTTCGAACGCTGCGTACCGAACAGGCCACCGATGATCGGGATCTTGCTCAAACCGGGAATGCCGTCGCTGCCGCGCTCGACGCCATCGTTGATCAGGCCGGCGAGCATGACGGTATCGCCGTCCTGCGCCACCGCCTCGGTCTTGAGCTGGCGCTGGCTGATGCGGTAGTTGCCGTTGCTGTCGGGATTGCCGACCGGCGCACTGATTTCCTGCACGATCTCCAGGAATACGGTGCCGTCGCGAGTCACGCGCGGGCGCACCTTGAGGATCGTGCCGGTCTCGATGTACTGCACCGAGGTCAGGCTGTTGTCGCTGCCCAGGATCGGATTGACCGACACCGTGGAGACCGGGATGCGGTCGCCGACGATGAGTTGCGCCTCGACGTTGTTGCGCACGAAGACAGAGGGCGTCTGCAGCAGGCGAACGTCGGTGACGCTGTCGAGTGCACGGATGATGGCGGCGGCGTCGTTCTTGAACAGCGTCCACGCCAACCCGCCACCAGTCACGCTGCCACCGAAGGTGCTCCAGTTGCCGGGGATCAGCGGGTTGACGTTGCGATCAAGGGTCGCCGGCAGGTTGCCCCCCGTGATGCCGTGGTTCTCGACGAACCATTGCACGCCGTACTCGAGTTCCCCGTTCAACTGCACCTGCGCCACCTGCGCCTCGATGTGCACCTGCATCGGCATCACGTCGAGCCGTTCGACGACCTCGCGGATCGATTTCCAGGCGCCGGGACTGGTCCGCACCAGCAGCGAGTTGGTGTCCTCCACCGCCGACACGCCGACGTTCATGCCGTCGACTTCCAGGGTGACGCTGCCGCCGCCCTGCTGCTGATCGAGGGTCAGCGAATCGTTGCCGAAGCCGCCGCGGCCATTGCCGCCTCCAGTGGACATCGACCCACCCGTGCCGGTGGACATGCCATCGCCACCGCCCATGCCGGCATCGCCCAGCGTGCCAGAGGTCAGGCCGGGCATCAGCGTGGAGCCGCCAGATCCACCGCTGCGTCGCGAGCCGCCGCCGAAGACTTCGGCCAGCCGGTCGGCGAGGTCGCGCGCCTTGATGTATTTGAGTTCGATGGAATACAGGCGCGCATCCTGGCCCGCGCTGTCGATGCGTTCGAGCCATTGCTCGATCTCGCCCAGGTAGTCGGGTTGCGTGGTGATCACCATCACCGCATTCGCGCCTTCCAGCGGCATGAAGCGGAACATGCCCGCGACCGGCGATTCACTCTGCGCGCCGAATACCTTCTCGAGGTCGGAGACCACCTTGGCTGCCTTGCCCGACTGCAGCGGGAACACGCCCACCGACATGCCCGACAGCCAGTCGACGTCGAAGATCTCGATCGTCCGCAGGTAGTTCTCCAACTCCGCACGCGATCCGGAAATGGTGATCACGTTACGACCGTTGTCGACATGGACGATCGAGCCGGGGCGTGCGTAGGGCTTGAGGATCTTCTCCATCTCGCCGGCGGAGATGTAACGCAACTGCACCACGCGCGACTCGAAACCACGTGCGCCGACCGCCGGCCCGGTGCGCGGCGCGACGGTGCCGGTCGCCATCGCTGTTTCCGCCGGGACGATGTTGTAGCGGCCGTCCGAATACAGCAGGCGGGCGTTGTTCCAGCCCAGCACCATCTCGAGCACGCTGAGCGCCTCGGACGCACTCACTGGCTTGGCGGTGACGTAGGTCACCGTGCCCTGCACGCCGGGCGCGATGATGTAGTTCTGCCCGAGCATGTCGCCGAGGATCGCCTTGGCGACGGCGTGGACGGACTCGCCTTCGAAATTGAACTCGGCCTGCCCGGTGGTGCCGCCGAGGTTGGGCGGCGGCGATGCCGCGGCACTGCGATTGATGACCTGGCCGGTGCCGCGGCGGATTTGCGCGCGCGGGCCGGTGTCGGCCTCGGCCAGTGGCTCGACCGACACCCCGTCCTGCTGGCCAGCGGCCGGCGGCGCGGGATGGACGCCATCGCGCCGGATGTCCGGCGGCGGCATGGTCGCGCATCCCGCCAGCAACATGGCCAGGACTGCAGCGAACACGGGTTTCGGTGACATGTTGGGCATCATCGGCCAAGTCTACGGTGTCTGGTGTCCTACTGGCCCTGCCGGGCCTGTTCGCGCAGCCGCGCACGACGTTCCTCGATGCGTCGGCGAATGGCTTCGACCTGTTCCTGCGACGTCTGCGTCGACTGTGCGGTCTCGACCATGGCGCCATTCGCATCCATCGTCGGCAAACCACCTCCACCATCGGCGGACGTGGTGGACTGCATGGGCGCTCCCCCGGGGGCGTCTGCATCGGTGATGACGGCTCCCGGCCCGTGATCCATCCCTTGCGACGGGGAGGGTGCCTGCGGTGGCGCCACGGCCATGGCCGTGGGTGACTCGCCGCCGACGCCATCGAACTGGCGCAACTCCAGCCGGACTTCGCCATCGGGACTGTCGAAAACCGCTGCGCGCGATTCGACGCTGCGCAACGTCCAGCCGGCGACGCCCTCGGGCGACTCGCCGACCTTGACGCCCAAAGAACGCCCGCCACCGGACGGCTGCAGGATCACCATTTCCAGCGTCGGCATGCGCAGGACGCTGGTGAGCACGAAATCGAAATCGTTGCCCTGCCCGGTCTCCGCGTTCGGGTCGATGACGAAGGGCTGCGGTCGGCGGTCGTCGGTGAACAGCGGGCGATTCGCGCTTTCGGCGTATTGCTGGAGTGCGTCGAGTCGGTCGTCCACCGGCGTGAACGCCGCGGGCAACGGGCGCAACAGGGCGTCGTCCGGATCGAGGCGATGGATGCTGCCGCCCAATCCGAACAGGGCGAGCAGCCAGATGGACGATGCCCACGCCGCCAGCACGGCGAGGAGCCAGGTGCGCGGGCCGGCGTCAGCGATCCGCATTCGGCGCCCCCGGTGCGGGTTGCAGGTAACCGTAGAGATCGAAACTCACGTCGAGGCCGCCGCCGCTGCTCTGCCCGGAACCAAAGTTGAAGCGTTGCGCGAGCAGGTTGAGGTTGTCGATGAACAACCTCGGCGAACCACTTTCGAGCGAATGCAGCACCGTGGCCAGTTCGGCATTGCCGCAGGTCAGGCGTACCTGCACCGCGGCACGCGGAAAGCGATCCTGGCGCGGATCGGCCAGCGGCGTGCGATTGGAGATCATGCAACTGCGATTGCCCGGGCTGGCTTCGGCGACGGCGCTTTCGAGCCGCTGGATGAGCGCCGCAGTCGCAAGCTGGACGTTCGCCTCCGGCATGAACCCCGGCACGCCAGCCGTCTGCGCACGCACTTCCTCCAGGCGTTCGCGCACCGCCGGGGCCTGCTGGATTTCCATGCGTGCACGCAGGTCGCGTTGCTGCAAGGCTTCGATCTCGCTGCCAACTTCGAGCATCGGTGCCGTCCACCACCAGTGGATGAGCAGCAGGTAGGCGAGCAGCAACACGCCGCCCAGGATGGCCAGCGCCAGCCAACGATCGCGACGTGGCACTTCAGCGCGCATCGCCGCCCCCCGGTTCGCCGGCATCGCGCACGACCAGTTCCGCCACCAGCGTGAACCGATCCTTGCGCGTGCGCGGATCGGGCTGCAATGCACCGGTCAACGCGGCATTGCGCCACAGGCTGGAACCTTCGAGCTGCTTGACCAGCGCCGACGAATCGCTGCTGTAGCCGATGAGCAGGATGCGGTCGCCCTCGATCGAGAGCTTGTCGAGGAAGGTCGTGTCCGGCAAACGCCGGGCGAGTTCATCGACGATCTCCACCGTGGTCGGTCGTCCTGCGCGCACTTGCTGCAGGAACTGCGTGCCTTCCACGAGATCGAGCAATCGCCGCTGTTCTGCGGCGGCACCACGCGCCCGCTGCACTTCCTGCTCGACCTGCTGCGCGAACATATCCGCGGCGGCGCGTCGATTGGCGAGCACCTGCCACAAGCCGGCCACCAGTGCGAGCATCGCCACGGCGACGAACACGAGGTTCCATGTGCGCCAGGGATCCTCGCGCCGATCGCGCGCAGCGGACGCGAGCAGGTTCACGCCGAGCGGGGTGCCGTCCGCATCGACGACATCCACGCCCGACAGCGTCGCCGCCAGCGGGCCGAGCGTCGCGAGTTCGCGATCGAGCAATGCGTTCGGCACCACCACCAGTTCGACATCGACCTGCCCATCGCCACGGCGGGCGACGACGCGGGCGTCATGGCGCACTTCGTTGGCAGCGAATGGCGTCTGCCGGTCGATCTCGAACGCGAGCACTTCGTTCAGGCGATCCGCTGCCGCGAGCGGCAAGGTCATCCGCCGGCGCAACGCGGTGCCTTCGGGCAACAGCAGCCAGCGCGGCACGTCGGCGATCCGGCGCGCCAGGATGCCATCGAGCGGATCGGCCACGGGCACCTGTACGTCCGCCAGCGAAAGCACCGCGACCTGCCGCGGCTCGTCGCCGCGCAGCAACGCGAGTTCGAGATCCTGTCCTGCGCGGCGCAACGACAGTCGCATCGGCGACATGCCCAACAACTCGCGGATGCGTTCGGGTAGCCAGCTCGCGAGCGCCTGCGTCCACCAATCCCGGAATGCGCGCAGGCGTACAGGCAGGCTGCCACCGACCCTGCCGGCCACTCTCGCCTGCGGGCGTACCCGCGCTTCGGATGTCTCGACTGCAGCCATCATCGCGGCCTGGCGCCTTCCTCCCATCGCAACACCGTGTATGCCGATCCCGGCACCCCGCTGGCACCCGACCTGACGACGGCACGAAGCACCGCCTGGCGGCCATCTCCGAGCCGCGCACGGCTGTCGATACTATACGTGCCGCTCCCGCCGCCCACCTGCATCGCCTGCTCCGGCGTCAACGGCAATTCACGCGCGGCGAGCACCGGCTCGGGATCGATCCCCATCGCCATCAGCACGCGGGGGCCGGAAAACCGTGTGTCGGGCCCCGGCAAGCCGGTATGCACGGTCAGGTCGGATTCGACCTCGGCAAACAGCGCCGGCGTCATCCCCAACACCTGCAGCAGCTCCGCCACGGTCTCGAACGGCGCATCCTTGGCCCCGTAGGGCAAGCCGGCGGCCGCGTACTGGGGATCCTCCGCACCACCCTGCGGCTGGGTAAGGTCATCGGGGTCGCGCCAATCGACGATGGCCGCGGCGATCGCGTCGGCATGCGCCTGCTCCGCACCCGTGACGCGCAGCAACGCGGACAGCAAGGTGGCATCGGCACCGTTCAGGTCGATCTTGCCCGACTCGTCGACGATCCTGACCTCGATGCCGGCGCCATCGAACGCAAAGCGATTCAAGCGGCCGTCGGGTATCCAGCGCAGCATCGGGTCGGGTTCGGCGAGGCGGGTCATGGCGTACTCCAATCCGGCACGCGCCGCCTGCTCCGCCGCCACGCCCGAATGGAGCGTGCGCCCCTGCATGTATTCGATCCTGGCCGCGAGCGCGAATGCGCCTACCAGTGCAGCCAACATGACCACCAGCCAGATCACCAGGATCAGTGCCGCGCCGCCCTGGCGTCGGCCTTTCATTGCGCCACCTGGATCGTCGCCGCGCCACCCTGCGGCAGCATGACGACCATCGACGGCCAGCGTCCGCCTGACACTGTCTCGATTTCGATCGATACCTGCAGCGGCAACGCATCGCCATAGTCCCAGCGGTCGAGCCACTCGGTGAGGCGACGCTGCTCGTCGAGGCCGCGGTAACGGAACCGCACGGCGGTGACATCGTCCGACAATGGCTCGGGTGGTCGCGCATCGCGATCGACGAAGGTCTGCCCGGCCATCACCACCGAGAACGACACCTGCAGCCGATCGGCGCGATCACCGTCGACGACCTCGATGTCGTGCAGGTGCGGGCCACCGCGTCCGAGGTAGTCGGGCAAGTCGGCGACGAACCGCATACGGCGCGCCTCACCTACGAAGCGGATGGCTCGGCCGGTGCCCTGTTCGGTCGCGAACGCCAGCGGCAACGCCGAAGACAGGCGCCTCCGCAGGAACCCTTCCACGGCACGCACGCGCTCATTCTGCGCGGCGATCGCTTCGCCACGGTTCGCCGTCGCGGTCGCGGCGCGCAAGGTCGCCAACCCCAGCGCCAGCCCCGCCGCCAGGATCGTCATCGCCAGCAGGATCTCGATGAGCGTGAATCCCCGCTGCCGTGAACCACACCTCTTGCTTGTAGTGAGGCCATCGGCATGGCCTACGCCAATCAATCGCCGGGACAATGCCTTTGTCGGCTGCCGTGCACTCATCGACACAGCGCCAATGATGCCGTCGCCACGGCTGACACCAATGATCGACCTGCGCATATCGCTTTCCAGCTGCCGTGCACACTTCGATTCGACACCAATGATGCCGTCGGCACGGCCGATGCCAATGACTGAACTGCGTATATCGCTTTCCGGCTGCCGTGCACTCATCGACATAACGCCAATGATGCCATCGCCGCGCTGCCGCACACCCACCGCCTCACCATCAATGATGCCGTCGCCACGGCTGACACCAGCGAATGGCCTGCGCACACCGCTCTCCAAGGGCCCATGTACACGGGTCACTGGAACCCGTCCCGCGGATCCGGCTGCACCAGTCGCAAGGTCGACAGTTGCAAGCGTTCGCGCGCACCGCCTTCCCTCCAGGCCAGCGTCAACTGCAGGCGCAGCAGGCGCGGCGCGTTACCGTCCGTCACGCCGGCCCCGGGTCGATCCGGATCGACGAATGGGGCAACCTCGAGCGACCAGCGATAACGTCCCTCTTCCAGTTCGCCCTCGCTGCGCCCGGGCAACAGCGCCTCGCCGACGCCGGTCTGGTCGAGCAGGGACTGCGCCAGCAACGCCGCACGCCCCGCATCCGTCGACCAACGCACCTGCCGCGAACTGCCGGACAACGAACCCAGCAACAACGTCAACGCCAGCGCGAGCACCGAGAAGGCAACGATCACCTCCAGCAAGGTGTATCCGCGCTGCCGTGCACCCATCGCCTTGCTGCCAACGATGCCGTCGACACGGCTCGGCCCCGCAGATCCCGGCCTCGACCTTTCGCATTCCATGCGCAGATTCACCGCGCCTCTCCGCCACGACGCAGCGTGACTTCACCCGTGAGCCAGGCGACCTCGATCGTCCTCGTGGCATCGCGATGACGCAACTGCAGGCGCCCGCCACTCGACGCGCCGTCGCCGAAGAAGACGATGGCGCCGACGCCTTCGGCAGGCTGCAACTCGCGGGCACCCGTGAAGCCGACGTCGAGTTCACGCGGGATCGAACCACCACGATCCTCTGCCGATTGCCAGCGTCGCGCATGGGGATCGATCACGAAATGTTGCGGTTCGCCGATCGCTATCGCGCGAGCGCGCACATGCCGCAATTCCGATGCGACTTCCTTCGCGGTCGAATCGAGCTTCATCCTGTCGAAGCCACCGGTCATGGCTGCCGCGGCCAGCAGGCCGATGGCCGCGATCAGGGTCACGACCAGCATCATCTCCAGCAACGTGAATCCGCGCTGCCGAGAATTCGACGACCCGATTTCAATGAAGCCGTCGCCACGGCTGACACGAATGAATCGCCCGTGCAATGGATTTCGTGGCTGCCGCGAACAGAACGAATCGCGCTGAATGATGCCGTCGGCACGGCCGACGCCAGTGAATGACCTGCGCAAACAGCTCTTTGCCTGCCTTGCATTCGACGACTCGATGTCAACGATGCCGTGGCTCACATCGCCTCCTGCATGCAGCCTGCGCCAGTCACCGCCCGGACTATTCGTACACGATGTCTGCGTTCACGCTCTGCCCGCCGGCAGCACGATCCGCGCCAAGGCTGACGAGATCGAATGGACGCCCCTGCCCCGGCGCACGATATTCGACAGGCGTCTTCCACGGGTCGACCAGGTCATCCGCCTTCGCATATGGCCCCAGCCAGCCGGTGGCATTCGAAGGCTGCGTCACCAGATCCTGCAGCGAACCGGGCAATGCACCGGTATCCATGCGATACTGCTCGATCTTCTGCGCCAGCGTCTGCAACTGCGCTTGGGCGATGCGGTAGTTGGCACGATCGCCACCGCCCAGGATCTGGCTCGCCGCGAAGGCAACGATGCCTCCGATCAGGATGGTGACGATGATGATTTCCATCAGGCTGAATCCGCGCTGCCGTGCACCCATCGATGCAGCGCCAATGATGCCGTCGCCACGGCTGACGCCAGAAAACAGCCCGCGCACGCTTCTTTCCCGCTGCCGTGCACCCATCGAGGCAACGCCAACAATGCCGTCGCCGCGCCACCGGAAACCAACCGTCTGATCATCAAGAATGCCGTGACCACGGCCAGCGCAAATGAATTGCCTCCCGTTTTGCATGTTTCCGGCGACAGCGCTGGAGCCATGCCTAACCTGGTAACGTCGATTGCTCATCGTTCAATCCTCTTCAATTCTTTGTCACGCGCCTTCAAAGACATCTCGACGTGAGTCCGTATCGCACCAAGCACCAGCTTGCGACTCATGGTCAAAACTACATCGAATTGGTCAGGCCATAGATCGGGATCAGCACCGCCAGGATGACGATGCCGACGATCGCGGCCAACACCACCGTGACCACCGGCACCAGCGCCGCCATCATCCGGTCGAGCGCCTGCCCGGTTTCCTGGTCGAAGGCATCGGCGGTCTTGAGCAACATGGTATCGAGCGCACCTGACTCCTCGCCGACCTGCACCATCTGCAGCGCGAGACGCGGGAACCGCTTGCCCTTCGCCAAGGCGGCCGACAGGCCCACGCCGTTCTTCACGTCTGCGGCTGCCGCTTCGACATCGGCGGCCAGCACGCGGTTCCCGAGCACGGCGCGGCTGATGCCAAGCGCCGAGATCAACGGCACGCCATTCCTGAGCAGGGTGCCCAGCGTGCGTGCCAGCCGCGCGGTTTCCAGCTTGGCCACCAGTGATCCTGCCAGGCGCGCGCGAAGCAGCCATGCATCGAAACCGGTGCGGAATGCCGGATGCCGCAACCGCCGATCCAGCCACCACAGCGCGAGTGCCGGCAACACGACCAGCACGATCCACCAATCCCTGACCAGCAGGCCGAGGCCGAGCACCAGCTTGGTAAACCATGACACTTCGACATCGAGGCTGTCGTACATGGCGGCGAACTCGGGCACCACGTAGCCGAGCAGGAACAGCAACGCGCCGCTGACCACGACCAGCAGGATCGCCGGATAGATCAAGGCATTGACCACGCGCCCACGCAGTTGCCGGCTGCGTTCGAGATAGTCGGCCAGACGCTGCAGGGTTTCCTCGAGGCTTCCGCCCGCTTCGCCGGCACGCACCATGTTCACGTACAGCGGCGGGAAAGTACCGTGCTGGCGATCGAGCGCGGCCGACAGCGGGATGCCACCGCGCACCGTGTCGCGGATCTCGGCAATCGTGCGCCTCGCCACTTCGTCCTCGGGAAGTTCAAGCAGGATCGTGAGCGCACGATCGAGCGGCTGGCCCGCGGCGAGCAGCGTTGCCAATTGCTGGGTGAACTGCACCAGCCGTTGCCCGGAGAACGGCTTGTGCTTGAACAACGTCTTCCACGTCGATTCACCGCCGGCCTCGCTCGCCAGTTTGGCTTCGACCGGCAGGTGGCCCTGCTCCTGCAGGCGCAACGCCACTTCGGCGTCGCTGGCGGCCTCCATCTGACCGTCGAGCATCTCGCCACGCGCGTTGAGGGCCTTGTAGCGATACAGCGGCATGTTCAGGCCACCCGCTCGACCAGGACGTGCATCGCGCGCTCGCCTGGTTCGGCACGGCCGACGCGATAACCCAGCGCAGGCAGGTCGAGCCCGGCGAACAGCGACTCGCCGCTGCCGAGCAGTACCGGCGCGACGGCAAGATGCAGGCTGTCGATGGCCCCGGCCTGCAGGTACTGGCGGATGGTCGCCGCACCGCCCCCGACGCGGACGTCGGCATCGCCTGCGGCCTGCTTCGCCAAGGCCAATGCCGCCTCGGCACCATCGGTGACGAAATGGAACGTCGTACCGCCCGCCATCGCCAACGGTGCGCGGGCATGGCGGGTCAACACGAAAACGTCGCAATGGTAGGGTGGTTCGTCACCCCACCAGCCGCGCCAGCCGTCGTCGGGCCAAGGGCCGCGCGACGGACTGAACATGTTGCGTCCGAGTATCCATGCGCCGACGCCTTCGAAGCCGCGCGCGGCGAATGCGTCGTCCACGCCGGACTCGCCGCCTTCGCTGCGCATCACGCTGCGCTGGAAGGTGCGGGTCGGCCGGAACCAGGCGTGCAACCCCATGCCACCGACGCCCAGCGGATCGTCGAACGACTGCTGCGGCCCGGCAGCGAAGCCATCGACCGAAATCGCGAAGCTGTCGACCCTGACCTTGCCCATCAGGCGTCCTCGGTGACGCGCAGCACTTCCTCGATGGTGGTCACGCCTGCCAGTGCCTTGGCGATCCCGTCCTCGTACATCGTGCGCATGCCGGAACGACGTGCGAGTTGTTCCAACTCGCCCATGCCTGCGTGGCGCATCACCGCGCGGCGCAGTTCGTCGTTCATCACCAGGAATTCCAGGATGGTGGTGCGGCCGAGGTATCCGGTCGCCGACAACGGCGATGGCCGTGGGCGATACAGGAAGACTTCCCCCTCGGGCTGGAAGCGGCGCAGCCCGAACTTCTCGATCTCCTCCGGCGATGCGGGGTACTTCTCGGCATGGCGCGGCTCGATCCGGCGCACGAGGCGCTGGGCGAGGATGCCGTTGACGGTGGACGTGAGCAGGTAATCCTCGACCCCCATGTCGAGCATGCGGGTGATGCCGCCTGCCGCATTGTTGGTATGCAGCGTGCTGAGCACGAGGTGGCCGGTGAGCGCGGACTGGATGGCGATGCGCGCAGTCTCCAGGTCGCGCATTTCGCCGATCATGATGATGTCCGGATCCTGGCGCACGATGCTGCGCAGGGCATTGGCGAAATCAAGCCCGATCTGCGGCTTGGCTTGGATCTGGTTGATGCCCTCGATCTGGTATTCCACCGGATCTTCGACGGTGATGATCTTGACGTCCGGCGTGTTGAGTTTGCTCAGCGCGGTATACAGCGTGGTGGTCTTGCCCGAACCGGTCGGGCCGGTGACCAGCAGGATGCCGTGCGGCTGTTCCAGCACTTTCTGGAACTGCGGCAGGGATTCACCGGTGAACCCCAGCCGCTCGAAATCGAACACCACGGTCTCGCGATCGAGCAGGCGCATCACCACGCTCTCGCCGTGCGCGGTAGGTACCGTGCTCACGCGCAGATCGAGTTCCTTGCCCTGCACGCGCAGCATGATGCGGCCGTCCTGCGGCAGGCGGCGCTCGGCGATGTTGAGCTTGGCCATGATCTTGACGCGGCTGATCACGGCAGCGGTCAGGTTGGAAGGCGGGCTTTCGCCCTCTTCCAGCACGCCATCGACGCGATAGCGCACCTTCAGGCGATTCTCGAACGGCTCGATGTGGATGTCGGAAGCGCGCAGTTCCACCGCACGCTGGATGACGAGGTTCACCAGCCGGATCACCGGCGCTTCGGATGCGAGGTCGCGCAGGTGCTCGACATCGTCCACGTCGCCCGCGGCATCGCCGTCCGCCGTCTCCACGATCGCACCCATCGCACTGCGGCCCTGTCCGTGCCAACGTTCGACCAGGTCGTCGATCTCGGAACGGATGCCGACCACGGGCCGGATGTGGCAGCCGGTCGCCAGCCGAACCGCCTCGGTGGCGTAGTCGTCGTAGGGATCGGCCATCCACAGCAGCAGGCGGCCCCGATCCTCGCCCAGCGGACACACGTGGAACTGCTTGAGGAAGCGGATGCTCAGCGGCTGTGCATCCGGCAACAACTCGGGCGGCTGGGCGGGCGCTTCCTTGGCAGCGAGCAACGGCAACGACAAGGTTTCGGCGCACGCCTCGGCATGGTCGCGTTCGGATACCAGGCCGAGCCTGGACAACAACTGCAGCAGGCTGCCGCCCGTCTCCTCCTGCAGGCGGCGCGCCCGCGCGAGGTCGATGTCCTTCAGCTGCCCCTTCGCGACCAGGGTCGCGACCACGCGATCTTCCGCGGCAGGCAGCGTGGTGTCACCGGTTGGGGATTGCGGGATCGCGTTCACACGCAGTGCCGGCAGGTCGGGATGGCGACTTTAGCATCCGGCAAGGCCACGGTTCCGCCACGCCAAGCCTCTTTCACCCGCCAAAAAAGAAGCCCCGGCAATGCCGGGGCTTCGATCCAGGCGATGGAATGCCGGTCAGTTATGCGTTGCCAGCAACCGCACGTTGCTGAACGCACGTACACCCACGAGCTTGATGTAGTACGTGCCCGCCTGCGGCGTGGCCACGCGCACCGTCTCGTTGTTGCCGGCACGAGCGGAGGTGAAGTCCGCATCGCCGACTTGAGGCTCCTCGCCGAAGCTGACCAGCAAGCTGACATCACCCGTGCCACCGGTCGTGGTGATGCTCAACGGGCCTCGTGCACCGGCCGGAACTTCGAGCGAATACAACGTTTCGCTGCCGACTCCTCCCGACAGGCCCGGCACCGCCACGCGATTGGTGATCGGGGTCGCCACCGGCCCGCAGACCTCCACTTCCGGGTCGCACGGCGGCGGCGGGCCCTCGATGGCATAGACGACCGCGGCATCGGCATCGACGATGCCAACACCGACCGGCTTGTCGACAGGGGCCGGGAACGGACGCGCCGTTGTCATCAGGAATTCCTTCACCTGGGCAGGTGTCAGCTTCTCTTCGGCTGCACTCTGCATCAGCGCGACGACACCCGCGACATGGGGCGATGCCATGGATGTGCCGTAGTAATAGGCATAACCCGGGGCCGATGGCACCGTTGCCCCCGTGTTGACGGTCGACAACACCTGGTCGGTTCCGGGATTCCAGCCTGTTCCCATCGGTGCCGCGACATCGACGCGAGTGCCATGGTTCGAACCCCATCCCGCTTCCGTGGCACCAGAGTTGGAAACACCGCCACGACGCCCCAAGGGCCCGATGCCACCCACCACGATCAGGTTCGTCGAGCAGTTACCCATCGTGTATCCCACGCCGCCAGCCTGCGTGACATCCGCATCGTCGTTGCCTGCCGCGACGACCACGGAGATGCCCTGCCCGTGCGCATAGTTGAGCGCATCGCGATAGATGTTCGGACAAGTGCTCGGGCGGACGCCACCGAGGCTCATGTTGATCACATCGACTTCGACCGTATTGTTCGGGGTTCCCGACACGGTCGCACCTGCGGTTCACATGATTGCGTCGGCAATTGCAGTGCTGGTGCCTCCGCACGGACCAAGCACACGAACCGGCAGGATCACCGAATCGGGGGCGACGCTGGCGACGCCGATGCCATTGTTGGTCAATGCCGCGATGGTGCCTGCGACGTGCGTGCCGTGCCAACTGGAAGACTCGGCGCCATGCGTGCCGCCACATTGGTTGGCCGTCACCCAGTCTCCGGGATCGTAGCCGCCGGGCTTGCGCTCGAAGAAGTCGTACCCTTGGGCGAACAGCACGTTCGCGGACAGATCCGGATGCTCGGCGACGCCGGTATCAAGAACCGCCACGACGACGCCACTGCCGGTCGCCTTGTCCAACGCCGGGGGAAGGTTGATGCCACCGGCACTCTCGGTCGGGATCTTCAAACCCCACTGGTTGGCCCAGCCCGGATCGGTGGGCGTGGCGTAACGCACCATGCGCACCACCGGCTCGACGTATTCGACGTTCGGATCCGCGGCGATCTGCCGCATCAATGCCTCGGACTCGACGCGATCGAGCTTGCGCGACGTAGCGAAGACATCCGCGCCAACCGCAAGCCGCCGACCGAGGGTGACCCGCATCGCACCCTGGGACTTGCTGGCAGGCAACGCGCGGTTCACGGCCGTGGACACCGATTGCTGGAGCGACGTACGGTTGGCCCGCTGCGTGCTGCCGTCACGGTACTTGACGATGAATTCGTCGAAAGTCTCGCTCTGATTGAGGCTCTGCACGTTGACGCGATCGTATTTCAACGGCCCGCCCGCGAATGCAAGCGGCGCGGCCATCGCAAGCGCGACGGCGACGGACAACGAACACAGGGTGGCTCTACGCTTCTGTTGCATCAGACATCCTCCTGGATAAAACATTGATTGCCCGGATCACGCCGGGCGCCGATCCAATCCCCGGAATGGGCGCCCCGCCTCGGCGGAGGGGCGCCCCGACACTCACCAGCCGAAACCGGCACCGATGCCGACGGACTTTTCGTCTCCGCTGAAGGCACCGCCGATCGTCACCGCGGCCCGATCACTGATCGCCCGCTGGTAGCCGATGGAAAGCGCACTCTCCCCACCCTGGAACCCGATGCCGACGCCAACGCGGTTCTGGGTGCGGATGCCAGCCGCGCTGGTGGCCATGTTCAGCATCGCGGCACCCATCGCACCTTGGCGGTCGATGCGGCGATCCTGGTCGGTGAAACGCTGGTCAAGCTCCTTCTGGTAAGCACTGAAACTGTCGGACCATGCCGCGAATCGCTGGTCGGTGTACGCGTTCGCCGTCGCCACCGCCTGCGTCGCGGTCGATTCGAGCTGCGCGACGTTCACCGCGTCGGTTGCCTGCGTGCCTGCGGCGACATTGGTGATCTGGCGCTCGTTCCCGGCGCTGCCCACCGACACGGTGTTCGCACGATCGGCGACCGAGCCCTGTCCCAGCGCGACCGCACCTTCCGCAGTCACCGACGCCCCTTGCCCGATCGCCGTACCCGATGCGGCGGAAACGCTCGCACCTTCGCCCATGGCGACGGAATTCGTTCCGGCCGCGGTGATGAGCGTATTGGCACCGACCGCCGTGCTGCCATCGGCCATGACGCGGGAATTGCCACCGATCGCAGTGTCGTTCTCGCCATGCGCGTAGGCATTGCTGCCAACAGCAACGCCGTTGTCGCCATTGGCCGTGGCGTTGGAGCCAATCGCGATCGCATCGGTACCATCGCCGATGGAGGCATTATCGCCACCTGCTTGATCGCCACCCACCACAATGCGACCACTGTTGCCGCCATTGGTCTCGATCGTGGTCACGCGCTGGCCGAGCAAGGTGATCTGCGCGTCGAGCGCACCCAGCGCATCGCCGACGTTGAAGTAACTCGCCCCTTGACCACGTAGGTCGGCGCCGACAAGGTGCCGAACGCAGTCACGGCAGCGCCGCCGCCAAGGAGCTGGGCCGTGCTGTCCAATGCCCCATAGAGCTGGCCACCGTTGATCGCGTCCATGCTGCCGGCAGACACCGAGCCATTGGCGACGTTGGCCAGCAGCGTGCCATCTTCTCCACCGAAGGTGATGGCACCCTTGTCATCGTCGTCGTACTGCACGGCATTGGCCGCGATGCCTTCGATGCTGCCCACGCGGTCGTCCAGGTCGTCCACGCGGCCTTCGACCACCGTCACCCGCTCGTTCGTCTCGAACAACTGGCTGCCGTTGATCGCGTCCGTGCTGGTCTCGCTGACTTCGCCCGCGGCCACGTTGGTGATCACCGTGCCATCGGCACCGCCCAACGTGATCACGCCACGGTCGGCATCGTCGTAGGTCACCGCATTCGCGGCAATGCCTTCCACGTCGCCCACGCGGTCGTCCAGGTCGTCCACGCGGCCTTCGACCACCGTCACCCGCTCGTTCGTCTCGAACAACTGGCTGCCGTTGATCGCGTCCGTGCTGGTCTCGCTGACTTCGCCCGCGGCCACGTTGGTGATCACCGTGCCATCGGCACCGCCCAACGTGATCACGCCACGGTCGGCATCGTCGTAGGTCACCGCATTCGCGGCAATGCCTTCCACGTCGCCCACGCGGTCGTCCAGGTCGTCCACGCGGCCTTCGACCACCGTCACCCGCTCGTTCGTCTCGAACAACTGGCTGCCGTTGATCGCGTCCGTGCTGGTCTCGCTGACTTCACCCGCGGCCACGTTGGTGATCACCGTGCCATCGGCGCCGCCCAGGGTGACCGATGCCTGCGTCGCGTCGTCGTACTGCACCGAATTGCCCGCCACCGCCGCAACCGCATTGAGCTGGTTGAGGTTCACCGCATCGGTGCCCACCGTACCCGCCGCCACGTTGGTGATCTGGCGCTGCGTCGTCGCGTTGCCCACCGATACCGTGTTCGCGCGAGCGCCCGTCTGCGAACCCTGGCCCAGCGCCACGCTGTTGGCCGCGGTCGCACGCGAGTTGGCGCCAATCGCCGTGGCGTTGGCCGCTTGCGCATAGGCACTCAGGCCCAAGGCCGTCCCGTTCGTCGCAGCGTTACTCACCCACGAATCCTGGCCAATCGCGGTACCGCCTGCAGCAACCGCATATGCATAGTGGCCCAATGCCGTGGTGTTGGCCCCGAATGCATACGACTCCGCGCCGACTGCCGTGCTGTTGCTGCCCACGGACTCGCTCAGCGCACCCACCGCAACGGAGAAATTGCCCAATGCGACGGACTGGGCGCCCACCGAAACCGCGCCGGCCCCGGAAGCATCGGCCCTGTAACCGTAAGCGGAGCCGAAATCACCCGCGGCATTGCTGAAACCACCGTTGGCCACCGAAGCCAGCCCCGAAGCCGAGGACATGAAACCGGTCGCCGTCGCCTGCAGCCCGGATGCACTCGCACCCGTGCCCACCGCCGTGGTGAATGCTTCGGTCGCCTCTGCTCCCGCACCGAATGCGCTCGCACCCTCGCCCGAGGCCGCCGTCGACTGGTCGAGCAAGACCGATCCATCCGGGTTCTCGACGTAGATGTAGCCACCCACTGCCGTCGCACTGTCGCCGATCGCCGTGGCGTTGTAGCCCGATGCGGTCGCATAGTTGCCTTCGGCGAATGCGCCGCTGCCGAACGCCGAAGCGCCTTCGCCGTAGGCGTTGCTGGCATCGCCCACCGCGGTCGCGTATGCGCCCTCGGCGTATGCGCCCGGATCGTCCGTCGGGTCGTCGTCGTTGCCGTTCGCGGCGAAGTAGCGGTTGTTCGCCGTCGCGGCCTCCAGCTGCTCCAGGTTCACCGCGTCCGTCGCCTCGGTACCCGCCGCCACGTTCGTGATCTGGCGCT
Source organism: Luteimonas sp. (assembly GCA_024707405.1). Lineage (GTDB taxonomy): Bacteria > Pseudomonadota > Gammaproteobacteria > Xanthomonadales > Xanthomonadaceae > Luteimonas. The sequence goes on along the minus strand of JANPZU010000005.1, from coordinate 385,697 downwards.
CCGAGCCCGCACTGCCCACCGACACGCTGTCCTCGCGGTCGGCGACCGAACCCTGGCCGAGCGCGACGCTGCCATCGGCAAGCGCCACCGAATCCGCACCGAGCGCGACACTATCGAAACCATCGGCAATGCTGGCATTGCCCACCGCGGTACTGTTGTCGCCCCAAGCCTCGGACAAGGCGCCGATCGCGGTGGTGAAGTCGCCGATCGCCCATGCGGCAGCGCCGTGCGCGGTCGACAACATCCCCGCGGCAGCGCTCTCCGTACCGACGGCCGTCGAATACAGACCGATGGAGACGCTGTCCGCACCAACCGCCACGCTGCCGTCTTCGGACGCAATGCTCCAGCTGCCCAATGCCGTGCTGTTGAAGCCTGAAGCTTCCGCACGCGCACCGACCGCGGTCGAGTAATGACCGCTCGCCTCGGACATTGCACCGAACGCGGAGGACTCGTTGCCCGAGGCGATGCTCTCCGCACCAGTCGCGGTCGCAAGGTCGCCCGTTGCCTCCGCGAACGCGCCGACGGCCGTCGACTCATCGCCCGATGCCACGGCAAGCGCACCCGAAGCCAGGCTGCCATCGCCGCTGGCCTCTGCGGCCGAACCCGTTGCCGTGGAGGCGAAACCGCTGGCGAGGCTCTCACTGCCCACGGCCACGGCGTACTCGCCGATCGCCGTGCTGCTTGCACCGACGGCTACTGCATTGGCCTGGTCGGCCACGGCATTGAAGCCCATCGCGGTCGCATGGTCGGCCAATGCGAACGCACCGCTGCCGAATGCCGAAGCGCCAAGCCCCATCGCCATCGCCGACTCACCCGCCGCGATGGCGTACTCGCCGTCCACGAAGGCATCGTTGTCGCTATCCACGCCGCCATTGGCCTTGAAGTAACGGCTGGTCTCGTTGGCCACTTCGGCCACGGCATTGAGCTGGTTGAGGTTCACCGCATCGGTGCCCACCGTACCCGCCGCCACGTTGGTGATCTGGCGCTGCGTCGTCGCGTTGCCCACCGATACCGTGTTCGCGCGAGCGCCCGTCTGCGAACCCTGGCCCAGCGCCACGCTGTTGGCCGCGGTCGCACGCGAGTTGGCGCCAATCGCCGTGGCGTTGGCCGCTTGCGCATAGGCACTCAGGCCCAAGGCCGTCCCGTTCGTCGCAGCGTTACTCACCCACGAATCCTGGCCAATCGCGGTACCGCCTGCAGCAACCGCATATGCATAGTGGCCCAATGCCGTGGTGTTGGCCCCGAATGCATACGACTCCGCGCCGACTGCCGTGCTGTTGCTGCCCACGGACTCGCTCAGCGCACCCACCGCAACGGAGAAATTGCCCAATGCGACGGACTGGGCGCCCACCGAAACCGCGCCGGCCCCGGAAGCATCGGCCCTGTAACCGTAAGCGGAGCCGAAATCACCCGCGGCATTGCTGAAACCACCGTTGGCCACCGAAGCCAGCCCCGAAGCCGAGGACATGAAACCGGTCGCCGTCGCCTGCAGCCCGGATGCACTCGCACCCGTGCCCACCGCCGTGGTGAATGCTTCGGTCGCCTCTGCTCCCGCACCGAATGCGCTCGCACCCTCGCCCGAGGCCGCCGTCGACTGGTCGAGCAAGACCGATCCATCCGGGTTCTCGACGTAGATGTAGCCACCCACTGCCGTCGCACTGTCGCCGATCGCCGTGGCGTTGTAGCCCGATGCGGTCGCATAGTTGCCTTCGGCGAATGCGCCGCTGCCGAACGCCGAAGCGCCTTCGCCGTAGGCGTTGCTGGCATCGCCCACCGCGGTCGCGTATGCGCCCTCGGCGTATGCGCCCGGATCGTCCGTCGGGTCGTCGTCGTTGCCGTTCGCGGCGAAGTAGCGGTTGTTCGCCGTCGCGGCCTCCAGCTGCTCCAGGTTCACCGCGTCCGTCGCCTCGGTACCCGCCGCCACGTTCGTGATCTGGCGCTCCGAGCCCGCACTGCCCACCGACACGCTGTCCTCGCGGTCGGCGACCGAACCCTGGCCGAGCGCGACGCTGCCATCGGCAAGCGCCACCGAATCCGCACCGAGCGCGACACTATCGAAACCATCGGCAATGCTGGCATTGCCCACCGCGGTACTGTTGTCGCCCCAAGCCTCGGACAAGGCGCCGATCGCGGTGGTGAAGTCGCCGATCGCCCATGCGGCAGCGCCGTGCGCGGTCGACAACATCCCCGCGGCAGCGCTCTCCGTACCGACGGCCGTCGAATACAGACCGATGGAGACGCTGTCCGCACCAACCGCCACGCTGCCGTCTTCGGACGCAATGCTCCAGCTGCCCAATGCCGTGCTGTTGAAGCCTGAAGCTTCCGCACGCGCACCGACCGCGGTCGAGTAATGACCGCTCGCCTCGGACATTGCACCGAACGCGGAGGACTCGTTGCCCGAGGCGATGCTCTCCGCACCAGTCGCGGTCGCAAGGTCGCCCGTTGCCTCCGCGAACGCGCCGACGGCCGTCGACTCATCGCCCGATGCCACGGCAAGCGCACCCGAAGCCAGGCTGCCATCGCCGCTGGCCTCTGCGGCCGAACCCGTTGCCGTGGAGGCGAAACCGCTGGCGAGGCTCTCACTGCCCACGGCCACGGCGTACTCGCCGATCGCCGTGCTGCTTGCACCGACGGCTACTGCATTGGCCTGGTCGGCCACGGCATTGAAGCCCATCGCGGTCGCATGGTCGGCCAATGCGAACGCACCGCTGCCGAATGCCGAAGCGCCAAGCCCCATCGCCATCGCCGACTCACCCGCCGCGATGGCGTACTCGCCGTCCACGAAGGCATCGTTGTCGCTATCCACGCCGCCATTGGCCTTGAAGTAACGGCTGGTCTCGTTGGCCACTTCGGCCACGGCATTGAGCTGGTTGAGGTTCACCGCATCGGTGCCCACCGTACCCGCCGCCACGTTGGTGATCTGGCGCTGCGTCGTCGCGTTGCCCACCGATACCGTGTTCGCGCGAGCGCCCGTCTGCGAACCCTGGCCCAGCGCCACGCTGTTGGCCGCGGTCGCACGCGAGTTGGCGCCAATCGCCGTGGCGTTGGCCGCTTGCGCATAGGCACTCAGGCCCAAGGCCGTCCCGTTCGTCGCAGCGTTACTCACCCACGAATCCTGGCCAATCGCGGTACCGCCTGCAGCAACCGCATATGCATAGTGGCCCAATGCCGTGGTGTTGGCCCCGAATGCATACGACTCCGCGCCGACTGCCGTGCTGTTGCTGCCCACGGACTCGCTCAGCGCACCCACCGCAACGGAGAAATTGCCCAATGCGACGGACTGGGCGCCCACCGAAACCGCGCCGGCCCCGGAAGCATCGGCCCTGTAACCGTAAGCGGAGCCGAAATCACCCGCGGCATTGCTGAAACCACCGTTGGCCACCGAAGCCAGCCCCGAAGCCGAGGACATGAAACCGGTCGCCGTCGCCTGCAGCCCGGATGCACTCGCACCCGTGCCCACCGCCGTGGTGAATGCTTCGGTCGCCTCTGCTCCCGCACCGAATGCGCTCGCACCCTCGCCCGAGGCCGCCGTCGACTGGTCGAGCAAGACCGATCCATCCGGGTTCTCGACGTAGATGTAGCCACCCACTGCCGTCGCACTGTCGCCGATCGCCGTGGCGTTGTAGCCCGATGCGGTCGCATAGTTGCCTTCGGCGAATGCGCCGCTGCCGAACGCCGAAGCGCCTTCGCCGTAGGCGTTGCTGGCATCGCCCACCGCGGTCGCGTATGCGCCCTCGGCGTATGCGCCCGGATCGTCCGTCGGGTCGTCGTCGTTGCCGTTCGCGGCGAAGTAGCGGTTGTTCGCCGTCGCGGCCTCCAGCTGCTCCAGGTTCACCGCGTCCGTCGCCTCGGTACCCGCCGCCACGTTCGTGATCTGGCGCTCCGAGCCCGCACTGCCCACCGACACGCTGTCCTCGCGGTCGGCGACCGAACCCTGGCCGAGCGCGACGCTGCCATCGGCAAGCGCCACCGAATCCGCACCGAGCGCGACACTATCGAAACCATCGGCAATGCTGGCATTGCCCACCGCGGTACTGTTGTCGCCCCAAGCCTCGGACAAGGCGCCGATCGCGGTGGTGAAGTCGCCGATCGCCCATGCGGCAGCGCCGTGCGCGGTCGACAACATCCCCGCGGCAGCGCTCTCCGTACCGACGGCCGTCGAATACAGACCGATGGAGACGCTGTCCGCACCAACCGCCACGCTGCCGTCTTCGGACGCAATGCTCCAGCTGCCCAATGCCGTGCTGTTGAAGCCTGAAGCTTCCGCACGCGCACCGACCGCGGTCGAGTAATGACCGCTCGCCTCGGACATTGCACCGAACGCGGAGGACTCGTTGCCCGAGGCCACGCTCTCCGCGCCAACTGCTGTCGCGTCGATACCGGATGCATCCGCGGTACCGCCGATCACGCACTCCGCGGCGATCTCGGCAGCGGGAGTCTCGATGGCACAGTCCACGTTCGCGCCCACCGAAACCGACTGCGCCAACGCCAAGGGGGATGAGGTTCCGAGCGCCGCCGCGACGATGACGGGCAGCAGCAACCTCCGGGAACCAGACGCAGAGATGCTGCATCGCCCTCCTGCGCTATCGCCGGTCGCCAATTCCGAAGCCACGACCACTTGGCCCAACGATTTGTTCCAGACTTTGCGATAGATACGGTTCATCGAATGCCCCTCGATTTGTTGATGGCGAAAACGCAAAAAAAGCGACCTTGGGCAAGGCTGCAGGTCATGCAGCTTGGCCTCGTGTTTTGGTTGGGAAGTGGTGCGGAAGCGAGATCGCGAGAACGCGAAATGCGCGCATCCATCCTATGGATGCAATTCCTACTACTCCTTCCTCGAGCGACCCCCTGCCGACCTCAGAACTGTGACCGATAGTCACAACGATCAGCAGATTTCGTCAAGCTGCAGAGCAAGAATTGTCGTTTTCAGCCGCGTTACACACAGGCTCACCCCAACGCAGCATCCGCTCGCGAAGAACGCACGGCGCGATGCCGCAAGCCACTGAATCGACAGGTGAAGTGCGGAACGCGAGCGCGACCGCTCACGCTCGGCATCGAGAATGAATCAATGGGTTAGCCGGATGATCGAACGAGACGTTGCAGGATCATTCGCGACCCTGCGCGCCGGGATACGTCGGCGAATGGTTACAGGTTCAGCCGATGCGCACGCGCGCATTGCGGAACATGCGCAACCAAGGCGAATCCTCGCGCCATCCGGCAGGCGCCCAGCTGAAGTTCGCGGTACGTAACGTCCGCTCTGGATGCGGCATCAGTACCGTCGCGCGGCCATCATCACTGCACAGGCCGGCAATCGAATCCGTGGAGCCGTTGGGATTGGCCGGATACGTCGTCGCAACGCGACCGGCGCCATCGACGTAGCGCAGCGCAACACGTGCGGAGGCGGCATCGGTCGCGTCATCGAACATCGCGCGCCCTTCGCCGTGTGCGATTGCGACCTGGATCCGCGAACCCGCCATGCCCGACAGGAAGAGCGACGGCGAGTCGACGATCTCCAGCATTCCGAGTCGGGCTTCGAACTGTTCGCTGCGGTTGCGCAGGAAGCGTGGCCAGTGCGTGGCGCCGGGGATGATGTCCTTCAACTGGGACAGCATCTGGCAACCGTTGCACACGCCCAGCGAGAACGTATCGCCGCGATCGAAGAAGGTGGCGAAGGCATCGCGCAATGCGGCGCGTTCGAGGATCGAAGTCGCCCAGCCGCGTCCTGCGCCCAGGACATCGCCGTAACTGAAGCCGCCGCAGGCGACCAGTCCGGAGAAGCCGTCCAGCGCGATCCTGCCGGCAATCAGGTCGGACATGTGCACGTCGATGGCGGTGAACCCGGCGCGGTCGAACGCCGCCGCCATCTCGACCTGCCCATTGACGCCCTGCTCGCGCAGGATCGCCACCTTCGGGCGCACGCCCTTGGCGATGAAGGGCGCGGCGATGTCGTCGGCGGGATCGAACGTGAGCCGTGGCTGCAGCCCCGGCGAGGCGAAATCGCGGGCTGCGTCCCGCTCCTCGTCCGCGCATTCGGGGTTGTCGCGCAGGCGCTGCATGGCATGGGACACCGACCACCAGGCATCGAAGAGTTCCTGCCAGCGCCATTCGACGAGGATCTCCCCGTCGCGCAACACGCGCACGGCATCCGCGCTGGTTGGCCGCGCGATCCGCTGCGCGCATTCGACAAGGCCATGGCGGGCGACGAGATCGGCAAACTCGACGCGATCCTCCGCCGCGATCTGCACCACCGCACCCAGTTCCTCGGAGAACAGCGTCTTCAGCACGTCCTCGATGCGATCCTCGCCCCAGCCATCGAGGTCGATGTCGAAGCCACGGCGCGAACAGAACGCCATCTCGCACAGGGTCGCGAACGTGCCGCCGTCGGAACGGTCATGGTAGGCCTGCAGCAGGCCGGCCTCGCGAGCGTCGCGGACGAGTTCGAAGAAGGCGCGCAGCCGCGAGGGATCGTCGAGGTCGGGGCACGCTCCGCCGAAGGCGTCGTAGCACTGCGCGAGGATCGAGCCTCCGAGGCGCTGCTTGCCCGCGCCCAGCCCGATCAGCCACAGCTCGCTGTCGCCGTCATCGGACAACAGCGGCGTCAGCTGCGTGCGCACGTCGGTGACGGGCGCGAACGCACTCACGATCAACGACACCGGCGACACGGTCTTGTGCGCCTGACCGCCGTCGCGCCATTGCGCCTGCATCGACAGCGAGTCCTTGCCAACCGGAATCGACAGATCAAGTTGCGGACAAAGTTCGAGGCCGACTGCGTTGACGGCATCGAACAACTTCGCATCTTCACCGGCATGGCCGGCCGCTGCCATCCAGTTCGCCGACAGTTTGATACGTTCCAGCGACTCGACCGGTGCCGCGCAGAGGTTGGTGATCGCCTCGCCCACCGCCATGCGCGCGGCAGCGGCGGCATCGATCAGCGCCAATGGCGTACGCTCGCCAACCGCCATCGCCTCGCCGACGAAGCTTTCGTAGTCCGACAGCGTGATCGCGCAGTCGGCAACCGGCAACTGCCATGGGCCGACCATCTGGTCGCGCGCGGTCAGGCCACCGACGCTGCGGTCGCCGATGGTGACCAGGAATGACTTGGCGGCAACGGTCGGGTGCGACAGCACGCGCAGACCGGCTTCGTACAAGTCGACGACGCCGGTATTGAGCCCGCGCCAGCGCACCGGCGCGGGACGTTGCGTGTCGCGATGCATCTTGGGCGGCTTTCCGAACAACACGTCCATCGGCAGGTGGATCGGCGCGGTGGCGGGCACGTCGTCGACGGTCGCGCCATAGCCGGCGACCAGGTGTTCCAGCGCGGTGGCGTGGCCGACCACGGCGAACGGACAGCGTTCGCGCTCGCACAGCGCGGTGAATTCGGCCACGCGCTCGACCGGGATGCCGAGCACGTAGCGTTCCTGAGATTCGTTGCACCACAACTGCATCGGCGACAGCGAGGGATCGTCGCTCGGGATCCTGGACAGGTCGATCACGCCGCCCACGCCGGAGTCGTGCAGCAACTCGGGAATCGCGTTGGACAGGCCGCCGGCGCCGACGTCGTGGATCGACTGGATCGGGTTGCGATCGCCCAGCGCCACGCAGCGGTCGATCACTTCCTGGCAGCGGCGCTCCATCTCCGGGTTGTCGCGCTGCACGGAAGCGAAATCGAGTTCTTCCGCACTTTCACCGGACGCGACCGAACTCGCCGCACCGCCACCCAGGCCGATCAACATCGCCGGGCCACCGAGCACGATAACCGCATCGCCCGGTTGCAGGCTGCGCTTGGCGACCATCGGGCGATCCACCGCACCCAGCCCGCCGGCCAGCATGATCGGCTTGTCGTAGGCACGCGCCGGCTCGCCATCGTGCTGCAGTTCGAAGCTGCGGAAATAGCCCAGCAGGTTCGGTCGACCGAATTCGTTGTTGAACGCGGCGGCGCCGATGGGGCCATCGAGCATGATCTCCAGCGCGGGCGCCATGCGCGGATTCAGCGCGCGCGCGGCCTCCCACGGTTGCGGCAACGTCGGGATGCGCAGGTGCGACACACTGAAACCTGCAAGCCCGGCCTTCGGTTTGCCCCCGCGCCCAGTCGCACCTTCGTCGCGGATCTCGCCACCGGCACCGGTACTCGCTCCCGCGAACGGCGAGATCGCGGTGGGATGGTTGTGGGTTTCGACCTTGATGCAGAACGCACTTTCGGCGACGTCTTCGGCGCGGTAGGCCTGCGTGTCGGGATCCGGGCGGAAGCGACGTGCCGCATAGCCTTCCACCACCGCGGCGTTGTCGCTGTAGGCAGACAAGGTGTACTGCGGTGTTTGCGCATGCGTGTGCTTGATCATGCGGAACAGCGAGTTCGATTGATCCTCGCCATCGATCGTCCACGACGCATTGAAGATCTTGTGCCGGCAGTGCTCCGAATTGGCCTGCGCGAACATCATCAGCTCGACGTCCGACGGGTCTCGGCCCAGTTCGGAATACCGCAGGCGCAGGTACTCGATCTCGTCTTCGGCCAGTGCCAGCCCGAGGCGCACGTTCGCGGCCTCCAGTCCAGCCAGGGAGATGCGCTCGAGTTCGCTGCGTACGGGCGTCGCAAACAAACCGCTTGCCTCGTCGTGCGAGGACAGCAGCGATTGCGTCATCGGGTCGTGCAGCAGTTTCGCGAGCGCCGATTGCGTGGCGTCATCGGCGGGCCAGCCACCCAGTTCGATCCGCATGCCCCGCTCGACGCGTCGCACCGGTTGCCCGGCGCCGCGCAGCAATTCGGTAGCCTTGCTCGCCCAGGGCGAAATCGTGCCCAGGCGGGGCGCCACGAAACGAACCGCAACGCCATCGACAGCGGGTGAAACATCGCCATCGGCCTGCAGGATCCTGCGCAGCACATCGGCATCGGGGCGTGCGCCTGGATCGGCTTCGACCCAGTACACATGCCGCGTATCGAGCACGCGGACGGAAGGCGACAGGGCTTGCAGGCGGGCTTCGAGCCGCATGCGGCGGAACTGCGACAGGGCGGCCAGGCCCTCGAGGACGATCATGTCCGCAGAGATACCGAGGAACGGGGGACGCATATTGTATCGCTCCCGGCCCCGCCAGGGCCGGATCAGCGGTCGCCGGCCTTGGTCGCCGACAGGCTGTCCAGCGCACCCAGCAACGCATCGGGCGGCATGTAACCGGGCATCTGGGTGCCGTCTTCGGTCAGGATCATCGGCGTGCCGGTCAGGCCGATGCGCTGCCCGACCTGGTAGTGATTGGCGACCGGGTTGCTGCAGGCGCGAACCGGCACGTCCCGGCCGGCCTTGGCATCGGTCAATGCCTTGCGGCGATCAGGCGAGCACCACACCTTCTCCATCAACCGGAAGTCCTCCGTACCCGGCCCCATGCGCGGGAAGGCCACGTACTCGATCGCGATGCCGCGTTTGTTGTACTCGGCAATCTCCTCGTGCAGCTTGCGGCAATAGCCGCACTCCACGTCGGTGAACACGGTGACGGTGTGCTTGGGGTTCGCCGGCGCGAAGACGATGCGTTCGCCCGCGGGGATACCGGAGACGATCTCGCGCCGCACCTTGGCCAGCCCGGCCTGGCTCAGGTCTTTCTTCTCGGCGATGTCGAACAGCGACCCCTGCAGCAGGTACTTGCCGTCATCGCTGACGTACAGCACCTGCCCGCCGACGATGACTTCGAGGAAGCCGGGCAGCTGAGCGGTCTCGATGCTGTCGATGGCCAGGTTGGGATTGATCGACAGCAGGGCCTGCCTGGCGCGATCCTCCGGCGTGCCGGGCACGGTCTCGAACGGCGCCACCGCCACCGGATCGGCCGGCGCGGCCTCCTGGGCCTGGGCATCACCGGCAGGCGGCTGCTGCGCGCACGCCGAGAGGCTGATGGCACCGATCAATGCAATGAGGACTCGCTTCATCTGGATGCGGCGTGCTGGCAGGGAACAAGCCGGCATTGTCGCATGGCCCCGGCCGCATCACCCCGGACGCCCGCGGACTCAGCACCAGGACAGGTCGAGGCCGCTCAGCCTCGGGGATGGTGTTGCTGGTGCAGCCGTTTGAGCTTCTCGCGCGCGACGTGGGTGTAGATCTGGGTCGTGGACAAGGAACTGTGGCCGAGCAGCATCTGCAGCGCGCGCAGGTCGGCGCCATGGTTGAGCAGGTGGGTGGCGAAGCTGTGGCGCAGGCCGTGCGGGCTGACGCGCGCCGGGTCGATCCCGGCCACCGCGGCATAACGCTTGATCGCCGCCCAGAACTGTTGCCGGCTCGGAAACCGCCCGTCCTTGCCGACGAACAGGTGCGGCAGTGCCTGCTTGCCCGCCAACGCCGGGCGGGCCTGCCCAAGGTAACGCTCCAGCCAGTGCTGCGCTTCCTCGCCCAACGGCACCAACCGCTCCTTGCTGCCCTTGCCCATCACCCGCAGCACGCCCTGCCGCAGGTTGACCGCGGTCGCTGGCAACTCGACCAGTTCGCTGACACGCAAGCCGCAGGCGTACATCAACTCGAGCATGGCGCGATCGCGCAATCCCGCATGCGTGCCGACGTCCGGAGCCGCCAGCAACACCTCGACCTGCTGCTCGCCCAATGCCTTTGGCAACGGACGGGACGGGCGCGGCGGTTCGAGCAAGGCGGTCGGATCGTCGACGCGCTCCCCGCGCCGCACGCATGCCGCGTAGTAGGCACGCAGCGCCGACAGCAAGCGGGCATTGCTCCGGGTCGAATAGCCATGCTCGGCGCGCCATTTGAGATAGTCGTACAAGTCGGCGCGTTGCAGTTTCGCCAGCCCGCCACCGCGCCCCTCGCGCCATCGCGCCAAGCCCTGCAGGTCGCGTCGGTATCCGTCGAGCGACGCCCGCGCCAGGCCATGCTCGGCCCACGAGGCATCGAGGAAGCGGTCGATCTCGCGCGCGTCCTCGTCGCGCAATGGCGGAAGCTGCATCGCGCGTTGGCGACGCGTCGCCGGTGTTCCCGTCTTCATCGGCGCAGCTTACCCGTTGCCCGAGCCGGTATGCTTCCGCGATGGATCCCGCCACGCACGCCACGCCCACCACGCCGCCTGCCGCGATGGTGGGCCGGCGCCTGCTCTCCGTGCTCTACGACCTGTTCGCGGTGTTCCCCTTGTGGCTGGTGACGGCGATTCCGTTCGTCCTGCTCGATATCGCGATCAGCGGCGACGTGCGCCACAACATCGGCCCTTTCAGTGCATTGCAATGGCTGCTCTGGCTCTGTTGCTGGCTCGTGACCGGGCTGTACGCCACCCTCAGCTGGCGACGCGGCGGGCAGACCCTCGGCATGCGCGCCTGGCGATTGCGGGTCGTCGGCAACGACGGCACTTCGCCATCCATCGGCGCATTGTGGAAGCGCTACGCGATCGGCACGTTGTCCCTGCTTGCCGCGGGCATCGGGTTCTGGTGGGCATGGTTCGACAAGGCGCGACTGTCGCCGCACGACCGCCTCAGCGGCACCCGCCTAGTGCGCGTGCCGAAGAAAACCGGCTGAAGCCGAAGCCGCTCAGCCGCTTCGTTTCCGGAACAGGTACCACGACACCGTGAGCATGATCATCGGTGGCACCAGGTACGCGATGCGGTAATCGAACTTGTAGACCGCCGCCAGCTTCACCACCTGGTTCTGCAGCAGCCAGAAGCCGAGCGAGAACACCACGCCCAGGAACAGTCGCCGTCCCATGCCGCCGCTGCGCAGGCTGCCGAACGCGAACGGAATCGCCGCCAGGCACAACGCCAGTACGTTGAGCGGGTAGAACCAGTGGCCCCAGTAGTGCTCCTCGAACTCGCTGGCATCGAGCTCGTTGCGCTTGCGGTAGTTGATTCCCTCGCGCAGCTCGGAGGCCGACATGTAGCGCGGCCGCCAGATGTTGCCGGCGTTCGCGGCGAGCGCAGCGGAATCGAGGTTGGACTCCCAGTGTTCTTCGTCGACTTCGGTCTGCGTCACCGCACGCTCCTCGAACCAGGTGCGCTTGACCTTGCGCAGCATCCAGCCGCTGCTGCGGTGTTCGGCGGATCCGGCGTGTGCGATCGACTGCAACCGGCCGTCGTCGCCGAATTCGAACAACCTCACGTCGTTGAGCTCGAGCCAGCGCTCCTTGCCGTCGCTGCGTTCGTGCCCTGTCTGCGCATTGAGGAAGGTGTCGCCTTCCCGCGCCCACAGGCCGGAGTATTGGGCGACGATCATGTCGTTGGAACGCGCCGCGGATCGCATCGTGTCGGCGCTGCGCTGTGCCCACGGCGCAAGCGTCTCGCCGTTGACCATCATCAGCCCGGTGAGCACCACCAATGGCGCCGCGACCGAAACGCTCAACCGTTTGCGCGACACGCCCAGCGCGCGCAATGCGGTCAGCTCCGAACTCGAAGCCAGTTGCCCCAGCGCCATCAGCGCGCCGATGACCGAGGCGGTGGGGAACATGGTGTACGCACGCCGCGGCACGCTGTGCGCGATGTAGTTCAAGGCGTTGGCGAAGGTATAGCTGCCTTGGCCGATGTTGCCGATCTCGTCGACCATCGCCAGCACCACGTCCAACCCCACCAGCACTGCCCAGGTGAGCAGCACCGTGCCGACGACGACTCGGGCGACATACAGGTCGTGGATTTTCGGGAAAGGCACCATCGTGCGTCCTCAGCGGGCCTTGGCCGGACGCTTCACGCGCCCGTCGCCGAAATACATCCACGCCGCGAAGCCGAGCAGCGGCAGTACCAGCCACCACAGCCCCAGCGCCGCGGGGATCTTGCCATCCGCCACCCAGTCGGTGCCGAGCAGCATCAGGTTCATGCCGAACACATAGGCCAGGAAGCCGAGCGTGATCCGGCCATAGCGCGCCTGCCGGGGCGGGCTGCGCGCCAGCGGCACCGCCAGCAACGCGAACGCCAGCGCCAGCAGCGGCGGTGCGAACCGGGCGTGCAGTTGCGCCTTCGCCTCCGGGCGGGGATCGCCGAACAGGGCCAGCGTCGGCAACCGCGCCGGATCGTCCTCGTCCGCGACCTGCTGGGCATCGGGCAGGCGGACTTCATTGCTGGCGTAACGCATCAGCCGGAAGTCGCGGCCCCCATCCACCGGGCCTTCGACCCGGAAGCCGTCGTCCAGGGTGAGGTAACGCTCGGTGCCGTCGATGGCGAGCGAGCCGGACAGGGCCGTGGTGATGTCGAGCCGGCCTTCCTGCGCGCGGTAGATGAAGATGCGCCCGATCCGGGTGCCGTCGTTGGACATCGCATTGGCATAGACCACGCCACCGCCGCCGGGCAGTTCGACGAAACGACCGGCCTCCAGGCCCGCCACCAGCAGGCTGCGCTGGCCTTCGGCGATCAACTGCTGCGAATAGTTCTGCGCCCACGGCCCCAGCCACAGCGAGCAGGCCGCGATGAATCCAACCACCGGCACCACCAGCATCAGCAATGGCCGCAACAGCCGCCGCGGGCCGATCCCGACCGAGGTCAGGACCGGCATCTCGCTGTCGCGGTACAGCCGGCCCACCGCCAGCAGCAGGCCGAGCATCAGCCCGAGGGGCAGGATCAACGGCAGGTAGTTGAGCAGTTGCAGCCCAAGCTGGGCCAGCATCATTCCCGCCGGCACCTTGCCGCTCACGATGTCCCTGAGCACGTCCGCGAACACGCCACCCAGACTGACCACCATCAGCACGACCAGCGCCGCGAACGTGGCTTGGGCGAATTCGCGGAAGAGGTAAGTGTCGAGCTTCGGCATCAGGCAGGGTTGCTTTAGACTTGAGGATTCGGCTCATGGCGCCGCGATGGCGCCGATATGACGGTTTCCGGCCCTTCCGGGCCGCTTGCCAGCGCCGGATTGTACGGAACAGCCCACGGAATCTGATCGATGACCCTCGAATTCACCCTGAACCGCGATGCCGCACCCGGCGCACAGGCCGATTGCGTGATCGTCGGCATCTTCTCCGACAACACGCTCGCGCCGGCCGCCAAGGCCCTCGACGAAGCCTCCGGCGGCAAGCTTTCGGCGCTGCTCGGCCGCGGCGACGTGTCCGGCAAGACCGGCAAGACCGCCCTGCTGCACGACCTGCCCGGCGTCTCGGCGCCGCGCGTGCTGGCCATCGGCCTGGGCGAATCCGCCAAGTTCGGGGTGCCGCAATACCTGAAGGCCGTGGCCGATGCGGTGCGCACGCTCAAGGGCGGCCCCGCCGCCAGCGCGCTCTTCACCCTGTCGGAAATCGAGGTCAAGGGCCGCGATGCCGCGTGGAACATCCGCCAGGCCGTGATCGCCGCCGACCACGCCGCGTACCGCTACACCGCTACGCTCGGCGCCAAGAACAAGAAGCGCACCGACACCAGCGGGCTCGCTGCGCTGGCGATCGCCGGCACCGACGACACCGCGCTGGCGCAAGGCAAGGCGATTGCCGCCGGCGTGAAGTTCTCGCGCGAGCTGGGCAACCTGCCGCCCAACATCTGCACCCCGGCCTACCTCGCCGAACAGGCACAGACCTTCGCGTCGCGCTTCGACAAGGCCGAAGCAGACATCCTCGACGAGGCGCAGATGGAAGCGCTGGGCATGGGCTCGCTGCTCGCGGTTGCACGCGGCTCGGTGAATCGTCCGAGGCTGGTCGTGCTGAAGTGGAATAACGGCGGCGACGCCAAGCCCTACGTGCTGGTCGGCAAGGGCATCACCTTCGATACCGGCGGCGTCAACCTCAAGACGCAGGGCGGCATCGAGGAAATGAAGTACGACATGTGCGGCGCCGCGACCGTGATGGGCACCTTCGTGTCGGCGGTCGGCCTCGGCCTGCCGATCAACCTGGTGGTCGTGGTGCCGGCGGTCGAGAACGCCATCGACGGCAACGCCTACCGCCCGTCCGACGTCATCACCAGCATGTCGGGCAAGACCATCGAAGTCGGCAACACCGACGCCGAAGGCCGCTTGATCCTGTGCGATGCGCTCACCTACTCCGAGCGCTTCCAGCCGCAGGCGCTGGTGGACGTGGCCACGCTGACCGGCGCGTGCATGGTCGCGCTGGGCCAGTACGCCTCGGGCCTGATGAGCAAGCACGACGACCTCAGCAGCGAACTGCTGGAAGCGGGCGAGAACGTGTTCGACCGCGCCTGGCGCCTGCCGCTGTGGGACGAATACCAGGGCATGCTGGATTCGCAGTTCGCCGACGTCTACAACATCGGCGGCCGCTGGGGTGGCGCGATCACCGCGGGTTGCTTCCTGTCGCGCTTCACCGAAGGCCAGCGCTGGGCGCACCTGGACATCGCCGGCAGCGCCAGCACCAGCGGCAAGATGGGCATGGCCACCGGCCGCCCCGTCGGCCTGTTGAGCCAGTGGCTGCTCGATCGCGCCGCGTGACCGCGTGCCACGCGCCGACTTCTACCTGATCGCCAAGCCGCGCTTTCGCGCGGAACCGCTGCGCCTGGCGTGCGAACTCGTGCGCAAGGCCTACGACGCGAACCTGTGGACGCTGGTGCTGGCGCGCGACACCGCACAGGCTGAAGAGCTCGACGACCTGCTGTGGGACATGGGCGATGATGCCTACATCCCGCACCAGATCGCCGGGCGCGACGACGAAGACGAGCTGACGCCGGTGCTGATCGCCGAGCCCGGCACCGATTCGCCGATGCGCCCGCTGGTGATCAACCTGCGCGACGAACCCGTCACCGGAAACTTCGACCGCGTGCTGGAAGTGGTACCCGCCGACGAGTCCGCACGCGAACCGTTGCGCGAGCGCTGGAAGCACTACAAGGCGCTCGGGCTCGAACTCAACAAGTACGACATGTAAGTCCTGACCCTCCCGTATCGCGGGAAGGAACACAAACACGCAGTCCGCGACACCATGACCAACACCCCCGCCCCCTCCTACGATCCCGGCACCTTCGAATCGCGCCTCTACGCGGAATGGGAGGCGGCCGGCGTATTCGCGCCGCGCGGCGACGGCCCCGCCTACACCATCCTGCTGCCGCCGCCGAACGTCACCGGCACGCTGCACATGGGACACGCCTTCCAGCACACGTTGCAGGACGCGCTGATCCGCTACCACCGCATGCTGGGTCATCGCACGCTGTGGCAGATGGGCACCGATCACGCCGGCATCGCGACCGAGATGGTGGTGTCGCGCAACCTCGCACTCGCAGGCAAGGGCGAGACCCGCGATTCGCTGGGCCGCGACGGCTTCATCGAAAAAGTCTGGGAATGGAAGCAGCAGTCCGGCGACACCATCGAGCGCCAGATGCGTCGCCTCGGCACGTCCGGTGACTGGACACGCAGCGTGTTCACGATGGACGACATGCCCTCGCAGGCCGTCATCGAAGCCTTCGTGCGCCTGCACGAGAAAGGCCTGATCTACCGCGGCAAGCGGCTGGTCAACTGGGATCCGGTGCTGCAGACCGCCGTGTCCGACCTGGAAGTGGTGAGCGAAGAGGAAGACGGCTTCCTGTGGTCGATCCGTTACCCGCTGGCCGATGGCGCCAGCTACGAACACGTCGAACACGATGCAGACGGCAACGAAACGCTGCGCGAGACGCGCGACTACCTCGTCGTTGCCACCACGCGCCCGGAAACCATGCTCGGCGACACCGCGGCGATGGTGCATCCGGAAGATCCGCGCTATGCGGCGCTGATAGGCAAGACCGTGAAACTGCCGCTGACCGATCGCGAGATCCCGATCATCGCCGACGATTACGTCGACCGTGATTTCGGCACAGGCGTGGTCAAGGTCACGCCCGCGCATGACTTCAACGATTACGCGGTGGGCCAGCGCCACGTCCTGCCGATGATCAACCTGTTCACCGACACTGCAACGGTCAACGACAACGCGCCGGAGAAGTATCGCGGCCTCGACCGCTACGACGCGCGCAAGGCCGTGCTCACCGATCTCGAAGCACTCGGCCTGCTGGTCGAGGAAAAGCCGCACAAGCTGCAGGTGCCACGCGGCGACCGCAGCGGACAGGTCATCGAGCCGTACCTGACCGACCAGTGGTTCGTGGCGATGGACGAGATGGGCCGTCGCGGCATGGAACTGGTGAACGACGGCAGTGTGAAGTTCGTGCCGCCGAACTGGATCAATACCTATCGCCACTGGATGGAGAACATCCAGGACTGGACGATCAGCCGCCAGCTCTGGTGGGGCCATCGCATCCCGGCATGGTTCGATGAAGCCGGCAACATCTACGTTGGCCGCGACGAGGCGGATGCGCGTGCACGTGGCGGCATCGGCAACGACGTCGCATTGCGCCAGGACAGCGACGTGCTGGAAACCTGGTTCTCCTCGGCGCTGTGGCCGTTCAGCACCATGGGCTGGCCGGATGCCGACGCGATGCGCGAACGCGGTTTCGACGATTTCCTGCCGACCAGCGTGCTGGTCACCGGCTTCGACATCATCTTCTTCTGGGTTGCGCGCATGGTGATGATGACCGACGCGCTGACCGGCAAGGTCGCCTTCGACGACGTGTACATCACCGGTCTCGTCCGCGACAAGGACGGCCAGAAAATGTCGAAGTCGAAGGGCAACATCCTCGACCCGATCGACATCATCGACGGCATCAGCGCCGACGCATTGGTGGCCAAGCGCACCACGGGCCTGATGAAGCCCAAGGACGCGCCGAAGATCGAGAAAGCCACGCGCAAGGAATTCCCCGACGGCATCATCGCCCACGGTGCCGACCCGCTGCGCTTCACGATGGCCGCACTGGCCGGCCCCGGCCGCGACATCAAGTTCGACCTCGGTCGCGCCGAGGGCTACAAGAATTTCTGCAACAAGCTGTGGAACGCGACCCGCTTCGTGCTGATGAATACCGAGGGCTTCGATGCCTCCGGCACGCACGCGCCGGTGACCGACGCGGAAAAGTGGATCCTCTCGCGCCTGGCCAAGACCGCAGCCGACGCACGCGAACACTTCACTGCCTACCGCTTCGACCTGCTGGCGCAGTCGCTCTACGAATTTGCGTGGAACGAGTTCTGCGACTGGTTCGTCGAACTCGCCAAGCCGGCGCTCACCGGCAACGACCCTGCTGCGGCCGACAGTACGCGGCGCACGCTGCTTTCGGTGCTGGAAGCGCTACTGCGCCTGCTGCACCCGCTGGTGCCGTTCGTGACCGAGGAACTGTGGCGCCAGGTCGCCCCGCGCCTGGGCATCACGGGCGACACCATCTCGCTGCAGCGCTACCCGCAGGGGACGGATTTCGCCGGCAACGACTTCGCGCGCGCCGAAGCCGACATCGAATGGCTCAAGCAGATGGTCACCGCCCTGCGCCGCATCCGCAGCGAGCTGGGCGTGTCGCCCTCGAAGCAGGTGCCGCTGCTGGTGCAGGCCGGCAACGCCGATGACCGCTCGCGCCTGAAGCGCTTCGACGCACAGCTGAAGTTCCTCAACCGACTCGAAAACATCGAGACGATCGAGGGCGAACCGCCGCCGGCTGCCGCCGGCCTCGTCGGCGAACTGAAGCTGTTCGTGCCGCTGGAAGGCCTGGTCGACCTCGACGCCGAACGCACGCGCCTGGACAAGGAAATCGCGCGCGTCTCGGCCGAGAAGGACAAGAGCGAAACCAAGCTGGGCAAGTTCAGCGACAAGGTGCCGCCGGCCGTGGTCGAGCAGGAGCGCCAGCGTTTGGCCGACTGGTCGGCGCAACTCGACGCATTGGTCGCACAAAGGACGCGATTGGCGTAGGGCGGGTCTTGACCCGCCTTGCATGGAGTGAACGCGATTCCGCGGGTCTCGACCCGCTCTTGCTGCTCTCGGGATTCTGGAAGGCGGGTCAAGACCCGCCCTACAGCGCCGGCATCCTGTCGATGTCGTCGTCCAGCAATTCCATCGCCATCACGATGGCGTCCTCGCGGCCCTCGTGTGCCGGGTAATAGCGAGGACGACGACCGATTTCGTTGAACCCCTCGTCGTGGTACAGCGCAATCGCGTTCGGGTTGGAGGGCCGCACCTCGAGGAACATGCGCTCGGCGCCATGCCCGCGGGCGACCCGCACCAGCGCACGCAGCAGCCTTCGCCCATGGCCGTGGCCCTGCTCCTCGGGCGCGACGCAGACATTGAGCACGTGCGCTTCACCCGCGGCGATGCTGACCACGCCATAGCCGATGATGTGGTCGCCATCGAGCATCACCCACGACGGATAGCCGGCCTGCAGGCAATCGCGGAAGATGCCGTGCGTCCACGGGAACGGATACGCCCTGCGTTCGATTTCCATCACCACGTCGAGGTCGGCGCTGCGCATCGGCCGCAACGCGGGCTGCGGCGATGCGTCGCGCGCGACCACGGCACTCATGTGCGTGCGCGCAATCCGCGAAGGCGTGGCCACAAGGCACGCTTGGCCGATGCCGTGCGCAACCGCGAGGCAGTTCCCCATTCCTTGCACAACGCAGGCGCATCGGGGGCATCTGGTGTACGCGCGCAAGCACGCAGCAACGCAACCACCAACGCATCGCGCTCAACGCCCGTCGCTTCCGGAGCAGCGGACGACACGACATGCAGGTCATGCCCGAGCGTCGAGAGGATTTCTTGCTGGAACGGATCCCAGTTCATTCCGCGGTTGCCTTCGCCGCATCGCGCCGACGCCAGAACCACAATGCCGGGCCGGACAAGGCATACAGGGTCGCCGCCGTCAGCAACGTCACCGGCGGATCGATCCACAGCGCAATCAGGATCGCGACCGCGATCAACAGTGCGAAGAATGGCACCCGGTCGGATCGTGGCCCGGTGCCGCTGCCCTTGAAACTGTTGTAACGCAGCCGGCTGACCATCAACAGGCCGGCCACGACGGTCACCGCCAGCGCGGGATAGCGCAATTCCTCCCCGGCCCAGCCGAACTCGTGGCAGGCCCAGACGAAGCTCACCACCAGCCCGGCGGCAGCCGGACTGGCCAGGCCGATGAACCAGCGCTTGTCGACCGTTCCCACCTGACTGTTGAAACGCGCCAGCCGCAGCGCCGCGCACGCCGCGTACAGGAACGCGCCCAGCCAGCCGATCTTGCCCAACGTCGGCCCGTCCAGCTTCATCGACACCAGCGACCAGTGGTACATGACCAGCGCAGGCGCCATGCCGAAGCTGACCAAGTCGGCCAGCGAATCGTACTGCACGCCGAATTCGCTCTGGGTGTTGGTCAGGCGCGCGACCCGCCCGTCGATGCCGTCGAGGATCGCCGCCACGAAGATCGCCACGCAGGCCGCGGTGTACCGCCCCTGCGATGCCGCGATGATCGCGAAGAAACCGGCAAACAGCCCGCCCGTGGTGAACAGGTTGGGCAGCAGGTAGATCCCCCGCCCCCGCGGCGGACTCGGCTTGGTGTCGTTCATGCCATGGAGTTTAGAACCTATCCCGGTGCGCCGCATGGAACCCGGCCACCGTCACGATTCCCGGCTCCGCGCGCCCGCGATGCTTGCGCCCCCGCCCCCACGGTGCTGCAATCGCGGCTTCCCCCGCTCCTGCAGGAGTCCTGCATGCGACGCTCTCCCGTTCCGATCCTGCTTGGACTCGCCCTCCTCTGCCTTTCCGCCAGCGCCTCCGCCCAGGAGGTCTACCAGTGGAAGGACGCCAACGGCGTGACCCATTACTCGCAGACCCCGCCCGACAGGGGCCAGCAGTACCAGCAGCGGGCCATCACACAGCAGGGCGCGACCCAGCCGCAAGCGGTGCAACAGACCGCCAGCGCGACGGAAAGCCCGCAATGCACGGCGGCGCGGAAGAACCTCGACGTGCTGAAGGGCAACGGGCCGGTGCACGAGACCGATGCCGATGGCAAGCCGGGGCGCACGCTATCCGATGCCGAGCGCACCAGCCAGACCGATCTCGCCAACGCCGCGATCCGGGCGTACTGCACTCCCGCGGGCTGACCATGCGCACGGCTTGGGCCGTGGTGCTGGGCATCGTGTTGGCGGGAATCGCCGTCTGGTGGCTCGGACGTGATGATGCGCCCGCAGCATCCCGCGACACGGCATCACCAATTTCCAGCCGCCCAGACCCTGGATCACCGTCGCAGCGCCCGCTGTATCGCTGGCGCGACGATGCAGGCGTGGTGCAACTCACCAACACTCCGCCCAAGGGGCGTCCGTACGAAGCGGTCGACGTCGCTGCACTCGAACGCCGCAACGTCTTCGACCCCGCCTCGGCACCAGCACCCACGGAGTAAGCGCCGGGCGCCGGCGTGCTGCGTGGCACAATGCGCGTCCCGCAATCCACGACGCCTCCCGATGCGCCTGTCGCAATTCCACCTCCGCACCGAAAAGGAAACGCCTGCCGACGCCGAGGTCGCCAGCCACAAGCTGATGCTCAAGGCCGGCATGATCCGCAAGCTCGCCGCCGGGCTGTACACCTGGTCGCCGCTGGGACTGCGCGTGTTGCGCAAGGTCGAGGCCATCGTGCGCGAGGAGATGAACCGCGCCGGCGCGATCGAGATGGCAATGCCGTCGGTGCAACCGAAGGAGTTGTGGGAGGAAACCGGGCGCTGGGCGAAGTTCGGCCCGCAGCTGCTGAAGATCCGCGACCGCAAGGAGCAGGACTACTGCTTCACGCCCACCGCCGAAGAAGCGGTGACGGATTTCTTCCGCCAGGAATTCTCCAGCTACAAGCAGCTGCCGGTGAACCTGTACCAGGTCACCACCAAGTTCCGCGACGAGATCCGCCCGCGCTTCGGCGTGATGCGCGCACGCGAGTTCGTGATGAAGGATGCCTACTCGTTCCACGTGTCCGACGACGATTTGATGCGCAATGGCTACCAGGCGATGTACGACGCCTACACCCGCATCTTCACTCGCCTCGGACTGGAATTCCGTGCGGTGAACGCCGACACCGGCGCGATCGGCGGCAGTGCCTCGCACGAATTCCAGGTGCTGGCCGAATCCGGCGAGGACGCGCTGGTGTTTTCCGATGCCTCTGATTACGCCGCAAACGTCGAACTGGCCGAAGCCGTCTCGCCCGGCGAGCGCCCCGCCGGGGCGGAAACGCTGCGCAAGGTGGACACGCCCGTGCAGAAGACCTGCGAGGACGTCGCCGCCCTGCTCGGCATCGCGCTGCAACGTACGGTCAAGTCGGTCGCGATCATGGGCGAAGACGGTTTCGTGCTGGCACTGGTGCGCGGCGACCACGTCGTCAACGAGATCAAGCTCGCCAAGCTGCCGGGACTGGCCGAATACCGCCTCGCCACCGAAGCCGAGATCCTCGAGCACCTCGGCAGCGAGCCGGGCTTCCTCGGCCCGCTCAACGCACGCAAGAAGATCCGCGTGGTCGCCGACCGCAGCGTCGCGGCGATGGCGGACTTCGTGGTGGGTGCAAACGAAACCGGATTCCACATCGCCGGCGTCAACTGGGGCCGCGACCTGCCCGAACCCGACGAGACCGCCGACATCCGCAACGTGGTCGCCGGCGATCCCTCGCCCGACGGCAAGGGTACGCTCGCGTTCGCGCGCGGGATCGAAGTCGGCCACGTGTTCGCACTGGGTCGCAAGTATTCCGAATCCATGAAGTGCACGGTGCTCGACGAAAACGGCAAGGCCGTGCATCCGGCGATGGGCTGCTACGGCATCGGCGTGTCGCGCATCGTCGCCGCCGCCATCGAGCAGAACCACGACGAATCCGGGATCCGCTGGCCCGATGCAATGGCGCCATGGCAGGCGGTGGTGTGCGTGATCAATCCGAAGAACAACGCCGATGTCGCCGCGGCTGCCGAATCACTGCACCGCGAACTCAACGCGACCGGCCTCGACACCGCGCTCGATGACCGCGGCCTGCGCCCGGGATCGATGTTCGCCGACATCGAGCTGATCGGCATCCCGCACCGCATCGTGGTGTCCGAACGCGGACTCGCTGCAGGCACGTTCGAATATCGCGCGCGCAGCGCCGCCGAATCGGAAAACCTCGACAAGGCATCGCTGCTCGCTCGCCTCGCCGGTTGACCTGCGCACGGCGTTCACGCCGACATCGATACCGTTGTTTCCGCGATTTACCGTGCGATCAGATGATCGCGCGGTTTTTACCGCGTGCGCGTCCGTTATCATGCACGTATGCCACGGATCAGGCATTTCCCTCATTATCCGGAGCAATATCGAATGCCAATTGATTTGAACGCCTTGTCGGCCAAGGAACTCGACACCCTGATCGAGCGAGCCAAGCACCGCAAGACGGTTCTCAAGAAGCGCAAGCCCATCGCGGCGATCCGCAAGCGGATCGTCGACTTCGCCACTGCCGAGGGCTACAGCATCGCCGATCTGTTCGGTGGCAAGGGTTCCGCCGCCGCCAAGTCGCCACGCACGGCGAAGAAGGCGACCGCCGCCAAGGGCCGCAAGCTCGGCAAGGTGCCGCCCAAGTACCGCAATCCGGCCAAGGCCTCGGAAACCTGGACCGGTCGTGGCAAGCAGCCACGCTGGCTGGCCGAACTGGTCAAGAAGGGCAAGAAGCCCGAGGACTTCCTGATCAGGAAGTGATCGTCGCTTCGAGCCGCAACGAAAACGCCGGCAATCGCCGGCGTTTTCGTTTTACTGCGACACACTGCCGCTGCCGGCTGCAGGGAAACGGCGGGCCAAGGCCCGCGCTACAGGCTGCGCCGCGCGGGCAGCATGAGGTTGCCGATCAACAGGCCGGCGATCAGCGCCAGCAGCACGTTGAGCACGATCATCACATGCTCGTTGCCCGCCCCCACGTCCTGCTGCTGGATCAACACCAGCAGGCTGCGCAGGCTGATGCTCCCCGGCACCAGCATGATGATGCCGGGCACGCGGATCACCGCGCCCGGACGATTGCGCCAGCGCGCATAACCATTGCCGGCGACGGTGACCAGCAACGCAGACAGGAACACGCCGATCGGACTGCCCAACGCAATGCCGGCGAAGCGCGACACCGCATAGCCGCCGATCGCCGCCAGCATCACCAGCCAGTAATCGCGCCGATCCGCACGGAACAGCACGGCGAAGGCATACGCCGCCACCAGTACCGATACGTATTCAACCCAATCGGGCTGCGGACGCCATGCGCGCACCTGCGGTTCGATCCCGACCAGTTGCACCAGGGTGAACGCGATCATCACGCCCACGGTCAGCTTGAGCAGCGTCGCGATGGCACCGGCGAACCGCGCCGTCCCGGACACCAGGTGCTGGCTGGTCAGTTCGCTGAAGGCATTGGTGAGCGCCATGCCGGGCATCAGCACGATCAACGATGCGATCACGACCGTGTTGAGGTTGAGCGGCGCGACGAAAGCCGCCACGCAGATCGCGATGACGGCCGCCACGATCGCAGCGACGGCGTCACCGGCTTCCTTCAACTGCGGACGCTTCCCCGCATACCAGTCGAGCAGGCCGACCACCACGCCGATCAGGCCGGCCGTCGCGATGTCCAGCCACGGCAGCCGCAGCAGGCCCGCGACGCCTGCCGCGGCCAGGCCGAATCCGGCCACCTGCAGCAGATGCCCCTTGAGGCTGATGTCGCGCTCCAGCGCGCGCAGCGCGGCATGCCCTTCGGACAATCCCAGCTTGCCCGCCACCACCTGCTCGGCGATGCGGTCGGCTTCGCAGAGCTTGTAGAGGTTGGTGTCGCCCGGCGGCAACCGGATGACCCGGGTGGTGTCGCTTTCGCCCGGCGGACGCTGGGGATCGCTGAAAGTCAGGATCATGCCGGTAGGATTGCTCCAGGGTTCGCACTCCAGCCCGAGGCGGTGCGCGACGGAAATGATCGCGCTCTCCAGTCGCTGCGACGTGGTGCCGTAGGCATGCAGGTGCTCGGCCAGTTCGACCATGAAGGCGATGCGGGCCGCATAGCTGGCGGTGGCGGGAACCGGGTGCGTCATCGGGAAAGCATGACATGCCCGGCCGCCCGGGGCAGCACCGCATGAGCAGGCCATCACGCGATGGCTGTATCCTCATGCCGTCGCGACGCCAGATGCTCCCCACCGCCGCATGACTCCCCCAGCCCGGAAGGCCCCCAGCGCCGAAGTCGACCCGCAGGACGGCAGTCGCGTGTTGCTGCACGGGCGCTGGACGTTGCGCAACGCGATGCTGGTGGGAGAAACGCTCCGCGGCATGCCCGGCGACGTCGCCACCCTCGATGCCAGCGGCGTGGAACGCCTCGATTCCCTCGGGGTGCTGCAACTGCTTCGCTTCGCCGATCGCAACGGCCTGGACTTCACCGCGTTCCGGTTCCATCCCGACCACCACGCACTGGTCGCCGCGATCGAAGACGTGCACGACGACCGTCCCAAGGCCCGGCGCGAGTACGGCTTCGCCGCGGCGCTGGCCCGGCTCGGTTTCGCCATGCACGACAACGCGCGGGAAGTCATCGCGCTGGTCAGCTTCCTCGGCGAGGCATTGGTGAAGCTGTTGCGCACGGTGAAGGAGCCGCGGCGATTCCGCCTCACCTCCACCGTGCACCACATGGAACAGGTCGGCCTGGATGCGGTGCCGCTGGTCGCGCTGCTGTCGTTCCTGGTCGGCGCGGTGATCGCCTTCCTCGGTGCGCAGATCCTGGCGGACTTCGGCGCCACGATCTTCGTGGTCGAGCTGGTCAGCATCGCCTTCCTGCGCGAGTTCGGCGTGCTGCTGACCGCCATCCTGCTCGCGGGCCGCACGGCCAGCGCCTTTACCGCGCAGATCGGCGCGATGGTCAGCCGCGAGGAAGTCGACGCCATCCGCACGCTCGGTCTCGACCCGATGGACCTGCTGGTGATCCCGCGGCTCACCGCACTGCTGCTGATGCTGCCGCTGCTGACCTTCATCGCGATGGTCGCCGGCTTGCTCGGCGGCCTCTCGGTCGGCGCGTTCAGCCTCGACATCCCGCCGCAGGCCTACCTGGCACGGATGCAGGAACAGATGGAGTTGCGGCATTTCCTGATCGGCATGTCGAAGGCGCCCGTGTTCGCACTGGTGATCGGCCTGATCGGCTGCCTGGAAGGCCTGCAGGTCAAGGGCACGGCGCAGTCGGTCGGCGAGCGCACCACGTCAAGCGTGGTGCAGACGATCGCCCTGGTCATCGTGATCGACGCGTTGGCGGCGATCTGGTTCATGCACATGGGCTGGTGACGATGCACGATGCCGCCACCATCGAAGAAGCCTGCGAGACCGCGCCCGCCGACGCGCCCGTCATCCGCGTGCGCGGCCTGCGCAACCAGTTCGGCACGCAGGTGGTGCACGAGGGGCTCGACCTCGACGTGCGCCGTGGCGAGATCCTCGGCGTGGTCGGCGGATCGGGCAGCGGCAAATCGGTGCTGATGCGTTCGATCATCGGCCTGCGCAGGCCCGATGCCGGCAACATCGAGGTACTCGGCGTCGATGCGCATTCGGACGACCCCGAGGATCGCCTGCATGTCGAACGCAGTACCGGCGTGCTGTTCCAGGACGGCGCACTGTTCTCCTCGCTGACCGTCGGCGAGAACGTGCAGGTGCCGCTGAAGGAACACTATCCCGGCCTGCCCGACACGCTGCGCTACGAACTTGCACTGCTGAAAGTGAAGTTGGCCGGCCTGCCCGCCGATGCCATCGACAAACTGCCCTCGCAACTGTCCGGCGGCATGCGCAAGCGTGCAGGCCTGGCACGGGCCCTCGCGCTCGACCCGCCGTTGCTGTTCCTCGACGAACCGACGGCCGGACTCGACCCCATCGGCGCGGCTGCGTTCGACCGGCTGACCCGCACCCTGCAGCAGGCCCTGGGCCTGACCGTGTTCCTGATCACGCACGACCTCGACACCCTGTACGCTGTCTGCGACCGCGTCGCGGTTCTGGCTGAACGCAAGGTGGTCGCGGTCGCGCCGATCGAGGAAATCGAACGCCTCGATCACCCCTGGGTGCAGGATTATTTCCACGGCCCGCGCGGACGCGCCGCACGGGAGGCCGTGCATCGTGCCGGCAAGGAGACCTGAGACATGGAAACCAAGGCCAACTACGTGCTGATCGGTGCCTTCACCATCCTGGTGACGGCCTTCCTGCTGCTGTTCTCGCTGTGGGCTGCGAAGTATTCGTCCGATCGCAGCTGGAACGAATACCTGGTCATCTTCACCGAACCGGTGACCGGCCTGTCCGAAGGCAGCAGCGTGCAGTACAACGGCATCGCCGTGGGCACCGTGGACAACCTGATGCTGGCGCCGGACGATCCGCGCAAGGTGATCGCGCGGCTGCGGCTGCAGGCGACCACGCCGGTTCGCGACGACACCCGCGCACGGCTGTCGATGACCAGCCTGACCGGCCCGCCGATCATCCAGCTCACCGGCGGCAGCCCGGATGCCGCCGAGTTGCGCCCGCGCCGCGACGGCGAGATCCCGGTGATCCAGACCGCACCATCCGCGCTGCAGAACATCGCCGACACCGCCAATCGCCTGGTCGAGCGCCTCGACGAAGTGTTGAGCGAGGAGAACGTGGGCCGCATCGCCAACACGCTGGCGAACATCGAAGGCATGACCGGCGCCATCGCCGGACAACGCGAAGACCTGGGCCAGATGATCGTCAACGCACGTCGCGCCAGCGAGCAACTGGAGCAGACGCTCACCACCACCAATCGCGCGATGGCCAACTTCGACCGCGAACTGGTCGACAGACTGCCTGCACTGGTCGCCCGGCTCGAAAGCACCCTGACCCGGCTGGATTCTGCTGCGCAGGGTGCCGACAGCGTGATCAACGAAAACCGTGCCGCCATCAGCAGCTTCGCCAACGATGGCCTCGCCCAGATGGGGCCGACGCTGGCGGAACTGCGCGCACTCATCCGCGACCTGCGCCGCATCAGCGACCGGCTGGATGGCAATCCCGCGCGTTACCTGCTGGGACGCGACGCGCCCAAGGAGTTCGAACCATGACCGTCCGCATCGTCATCGCCCTGGTCATCGCCATCGCCCTGCCCGCCTGTTCGCTGCTGGGCGGTGGTGGTCGCAACGAGCGCGACCGCGCGACGATCTACGCGCCCGACCCTCGCGTCCAGGCCGACCCGGCGTGGCCGGCCGCACAGTGGCAGTTGTCGCTCAGCCCGCCGACTGCCGCCCGCATGATCGATGGCTTCCGCATCGCGGTGCGCCCGACGCCCGACGAGCTGCAGGTCTATCGCGGCGCAACCTGGGCCAAAACGCCCACCGACATGCTGCAGGACACGGTGCTGCGCGCCCTCGAGGATTCCGGCAAGCTGCCGGCGGTCGCCCGTCAGGGCGCGGGCTTTGCCGCCAACTACAAACTGACCCTCGACGTACGTCGCTTCGAAGCCGATTACGCCGGCAACGCCGTGCCATCCGCGACCATCGAGGTCACCGCCAAGCTGATCCATTCGGTCGACCAGGGCATCGTGGCATCGCGCACGTTCCTGCATGCCGAGCCAAGCAGTTCGACCGAGGTCGCGAACGTCGTCGAAGCCTTCTCGCGCGCGCTGTCCATCGTCGGGCGTGATCTGTCCGGCTGGGTACTCACCACCGGCGACGCTCACGAGCGCACCGCACACCCGGATTCGCCTGGGCGCTGATCAGCCGATCGGCTGTATCCGGCGGAACGTGAGGTTGATCCGCGCGGCGACGGGTTTGGCCGTGCGCGGCAAGGCATGCCGGTAATGACGCTGCATCTCGCCGCGCATCAGCAACAGGCTGCCATGCGGCAGGACGATGCCAAGCTTGTGCGCGGGCAGCGCGCGGTGCTTCAGCACGAATCGCCTCGGTGCACCGAGGCTGACCGACGCAATCACCGGCGCTGCGCCCAGTTCCGGCTCGTCGTCGCTGTGCCAACCCATGGCATCACGGCCATCGCGATACAGGTTCGCCAGCACGCTGTTGAAACGGGCGCCGGTCTCGCGCTGCAGCCGCTCGCGCAGGGGCTGCAACGTTGCCGGCCACGGATGCGGGGCATGGCGCATGCCTGAATAGCGATACACGGCGTCCGGGTCGCCGATCCAGCAGCTCAATCGTGGTGATTCCACCTCGCGCCCGAACAACCGGACGCGATGCACCGTCCAGGGAATGCAAGCGTGCAGCGCCACGAACAGTGCATCGGCCTCGGCCATCGGCAACCACGCCGGATCCAGTGCGACATCGGCATCGGGCAACGGGATCGGCGTATTGGCCATGCGCCATGCTAGCCCGGCCCGATTTGCCGCACATGCGCTTCAAACGCGACAATCGACGGATGCCACTCGGAAAGCCCGCATGAACCCGCCATCCGAAGCCGACATCCAGCGCGATGTCATGGAATACGACGTCGTCACCGTGGGGGCAGGCCCGGCCGGGCTCGCCTTCGCCATCCGCCTGAAACAGCTGAACCCCGACATCTCGGTCTGCGTGATCGAGAAGTCCAGCACGGTGGGTGCGCAGATCCTGTCCGGCGCGGTGATCGAACCCGGCCCACTCGATGCGCTGCTGCCCGGCTGGCGCGACAACCCGCCGCCGATCTGCATCCCTGCCACCGAGGACGAGTTCTGGTATTTCACCAGGGATGGCGGCCGCAAGTTCCCAATGGTGCCGCCAGGCATGCGCAACCACGGCAATTTCATCGTCTCGCTGGGCGCGCTGTGCGCCTGGCTCGCACCGCAGGCCGAAGCGCTGGGCGTCGAGATCTACCCCGGCTTCGCTGCCGCAGAGACGCTGCACGAGGAGAGTGGCAAGGTCATCGGCGTGCGCATCGGCGACATGGGCGTGGCGAAGGATGGCTCGCACAAGCCCGGCTACACCGCCGGCATCGACATCCACGCCAAGGTCACCGTGCTGGCCGAAGGCGCGCGCGGACATCTCACCAAGCGACTGGTGAAACGTTTCGCGCTGGACGGCGACAGCGATCCGCAGGCGTACTCGATCGGCATCAAGGAACTGTGGCAGGTGCCGGAAGGCCGCGTCACGCCCGGCAAGATCGTGCACACGCTGGGCTGGCCTGCCAGCAACGACATCTATGGCGGCAGCTTCCTCTACCACCTGGACGACAACCAGATCGCGCTCGGCTACGTCAGCGGCCTCGACTACAAGGATCCGCAGTACAAGCCGTGGGAGGCCTTCCAGCAATGGAAGAACCACCCGCTGATCAAGCCGATCCTCGAAGGCGGCAGCATCCTCTCGGCGGGTGCGCGCGCCATCGTCACCGGTGGTTGGCAATCCCTGCCCAAGGTGGAGATGCCCGGTGCATTGTTGATCGGCGATACCGCAGGGTTGCTCAACGTGCCCAAGATCAAGGGGACGCACCAGGCGATCCGCAGCGGCATGCTGGCCGCGGAACACCTCGCGGCCGGGGCGCTGGCGCCGGAAGGCTTCGATGCGAAGCTGCGCGCATCGGATGCGATGAAGGAATTGCGCGCCGTGCGCAACATCAAGCCCGGCTTCAAGAAGGGCCTGTGGTTCGGCCTGCTCAACGCCGGCTGGGAAACCGCAGTCGGTGGCCGCTCGCCGTGGACGCTGAAGGTGACGCCCGACTGGTCGTCGCTCGACAAGCTCGGTGAACACGAAGAGCCAAAGCGCGATTATGTGGATCGCACGCTTGCGCCACGCGACCGGTTGCAAGGCGTCTACTTCGCCGCGACCGAGCATGACGAAGACCAGCCCGTGCACCTGCGCGTGCATGACACCTCGGTCTGCGTGACCCGTTGCGCCGCCGAGTACGACAACCCCTGCACGCGCTTCTGCCCGGCAGGAGTCTATGAAATCGTCGACGATGGCTCAGGCAAGCGTCTGCAGATCAATGCCGCAAATTGCGTCCACTGCAAGACCTGCGACATCAAGGATCCCTACGAGATCATCGAATGGGTGACGCCCGAAGGCGGCGCGGGCCCGAATTACCAGAATCTTTGACGGCACCAAAAGGAAACGGGCGGAGGCCATGATGGCGTCCGCCCGTCACTCTCAGTCACTCTCACCACGCACGGGCACTTTCGGCCCGCGCATGACTCCGGCCCGGATCAGGGAACGATCTGCCAGGTATTTGCCACCGTGGCCAGGTTCACCTGCTCACTCTTGTTGCCGCCGCCGTAGTACAGGACGCGACCCGAAACCCGGTGGCGCCACAGGATGTCGGAGCGGCCATCACCGTTGTAGTCGGCAACGTCCACGACCACCCAATTCACATCGGTTACGGCGGCAAGGTTGACCTGCTCGGCCTTGTTGCCACTGCCGTAATAGAGGTTGCGGCCGGTAACGCTGTGGCGCCAGAGGACGTCGTCCTTGCCGTCGCCGTTGAAGTCGCCGACGCCGACAACGACCCACCCCTGGTCTGCCACGGTCGCCAGGTTGACCTGGCGCGCCTTGAGTCCCCGGCCGTAATAGAGGTTGCGGCCTGACGAGGTATTGCGCCACAGGATGTCGTCGAAACCATCGCCGTCGAAGTCACCGACGCCGACGACGCGCCAAGTCATGTCGGAGACCTGGGCCAGTTCGACCGCAGACGACGAATTGCCGCCACTCCAGTACAGATTGCGTCCGTTGGACATGTTCCGCCACAGGATGTCATCGCGACCATCGTTGTTGAAATCACCGATACCCACGACCTGCCATGTCGCGAAGGCGACGTCTGCGCGGTTGATGGCCTTCGACTGGTCGCCTTCCGGCCAGATCTGGACGCGGTTGTTGCTGTTGTTCCGCCACAGGATGTCGGTCTTGCCGTTGCCGTCGAAGTCGCCGGTACCGACCACGACCCAGTTCATGCTGGCAATCGTGGCCAAGGCTTCCTGGTCGTTGTTGTCGCCGCCGCTCCAGTACAGGTTGCGGCCATTCGACATGTTCCGCCAGAGGATGTCCGAACGACCATCGCCATCGAAGTCGTTGCGGATACCGGTCAACGGCACAACGGTCGCCCTGAACTGCGCGATGAGCGGCATGGTCTCGTTCATGCTGCGGACATTGTCCGCCGATGCGGCCACGCCCATCGGCCGGCCTGCGGCGTAATTGATGAGCGGCGTGGCGAAGTACGAGATCTCTTCCTGGCTGCTGTTGTTGAGTGGGTAGGCCATCAACGTGTGGAAGCCGCTGGTCGAGGTCTCGCGGTACCCGTACGAATAAGCGTGGCGACCGGCGACCGGCGCATCGCCCTGGTTGTGCACCTGGCCCATGTTGTGGCCAAGCTCGTGGGCAAGCGAATACTCGCTGCAGAAGTAGTCGTTGCCATCGCGCTCATCGATGTCGCCGCCATCGCTGACGACCGAGAATCCGAAGCGCTCGTGCGTGGCCGGGACGATGTTGCTGCCGTTGGCGCCGATCAGCCATGCGATGCCACAGCCATTCTGTTCCGGGGCGCGATGCGGACGGAGCAGCACCACGAGGTCGGCACCGAATTCTTCGCGCGCTTCGCGCAGGTCGTTGAACGCGGCATCGGGGGTCACGAATTGCTGGGTGGCCCGGTTGTAACCGGTCAGCTTCTGCAAGGCATCTTCGTTGTCGGTGTTGTCGGCGAAGTTCACCAATGTGGCATTCACCACGCGAATCCGCATGTTCACGCCGCTTCGCTGGTAGGCCGCGTTGGTCAATGCGGTGAGATACGCGATCCTGGTGGCCGCACCTGCCTGGCTGCCGCCCTGCGCCGCGACGAGACCGTTGGTGAAGCCCACCGCGACGTCCACCACTGCCGCCGCTTTCAACGGGATGGAAGAAGGCGACGTGCTGGTTGCCTTCGAGCCCGCCATGGACACATCGGCGCCCACGGGCAGCGATTCGGGCGGGATGAGGTAGTCCGGGCCGTCGTCGCGCCTGCCGTGATGGCTGCCGGCCAGCATCGCCCGATTGGTTTCCATGAGCCAGGCGCTGCCATTGCGCATCACCACCCGCAGGGTGCGGCCATTGGCGAAGACCTCGCCGAAGGCTGCACGCTCACCGAAGGTGACCAGGGCGTGTTCGCCCGATTCGTTCTGGCCGATCCAGCTCCAGTTGCCATCCGGATGCTCTTCGATCCGGTCGTACTTGATCCCGATCGTCTTGCCATCCGGTGTATTGAGCTTGAGCTCGCCGCTGGCGATCGCATTCAACGCATGGTCTTCACTGATCTCGACAGGATGCAGCGTGTAGGCGCCCGAACGCCTGACCTCGCGATCGGCTGGGTAGCGGAGCAATTCGCCGCGATCCGGAAGCGAAGCGAAGTTCGTCGCCTCGGTACGTGCGTGCAAGGCGGCAGTCGGATACTGCTGCTGCTTGAGCGTCGATTCGCTCCCCGCCTCGGTGGTGCGTTCGGCACGGGACTGATCCCGATCCGAAGTGCATCCTGCCGACAACAAGCCGAACAGGGCGATCCCAGCCAGATAAATGCGCATATAGCGTTCTCTTGTAACCCGATATCGAGTGGCCCCCAGCCGGGGCATTCTGGCAGCATACGCCTCCGGGTGCATGGCCGGAAGTTAAATGCGGATTCAGGAAGCCGCGCACGCCTAGCGTGTGAACGCCACCCCGGTTTTGCCTGACAGCTCGGCTTCCGTCACCCCGGGTGCGAGCTCGTGCAGCACCAGCCCGGCCTCGGTCACGTCGAACACGCCCAGCTCGGTGATGATGCGGTCGACGACCCCCACACCAGTCAGCGGCAGGGTGCACTCGGGCAGGATCTTGTGCTCGCCACTCTTGGCGGTGTGCTCCATCAACAC
Organism: Luteimonas sp.; assembly: GCA_024707405.1. Classification (GTDB taxonomy): domain Bacteria; phylum Pseudomonadota; class Gammaproteobacteria; order Xanthomonadales; family Xanthomonadaceae; genus Luteimonas. Next base: position 352,253 of record JANPZU010000005.1, on the reverse strand, counting down.
CACCACGCGCTTGACCCCGGCCACCAGATCCATCGCGCCGCCCATGCCCTTGACCATCTTGCCCGGCACCATCCAGTTGGCGAGGTCGCCCTTGTCGGTGACTTGCATGGCGCCGAGAATGGCCAGGTCGATGTGCCCGCCGCGGATCATCGCGAAGCTATCGTGGCTGCCGAAGTAACTGGCACCCGCACGCGCTGTGACGGTCTGCTTGCCGGCATTGATCAGGTCGGCATCCACCTCGTCCTCGGTCGGGAACGGGCCGATGCCCAGCAGCCCGTTCTCGGACTGCAGCCACACGTCCATCCCCTCTGGGATGAAGTTCGCCACCAGCGTCGGCAGGCCGATGCCGAGGTTCACGTAAGCGCCGTCGGTCAGTTCCCGGGCGGCGCGCTGCGCCATTTCGTCGCGGTTCCAGGGCATTACTTGGCTCCTCGCACGGTGCGCTGTTCGATGCGCTTCTCGGGGATCGGGTTGACGACGATGCGATCGACGTAGATGCCGGGCAGGTGGACGTGGTCGGGGTCGATGTCGCCCACTTCCACCAATTCCTCCACCTCGGCCACGCAGATCTGCCCCGCCATGGCGCAGGCCGGATTGAAGTTGCGCGCGGTCTTGCGGAACACGAGGTTGCCGGCCCTGTCGGCCTTCCATGCCTTGACCAGCGACACGTCGGCCAGCAGCGCGGTTTCCATGACGTACCAATGTTCGCCGAATTGCCGCGTTTCCTTGCCCTCGGCGACCACGGTGCCGTATCCGGTGCGGGTGAAGAACGCGGGGATGCCCGCACCACCGGCACGCAGGCGCTCTGCCAAGGTGCCCTGTGGGTTGAATTCGAGCTCCAGTTCGCCGCCCAGGTATTGGCGCTCGAATTCCTTGTTCTCGCCCACGTAGGACGAAATCATCTTGCGTATCTGCCGGGTTTCGAGGAGTTGGCCGAGGCCGAAGCCATCGACGCCGGCATTGTTGGAGATCGCGGTCAGTCCCTTCACGCCGGAATCGCGCAACGCGGCGATCAACGCCTCGGGGATGCCACACAGGCCGAAACCGCCAACCGCAAGGATCTGGCCATCCGCAACCACTCCCGCGAGGGATGTCGCGGCATCCGGATAAAGCTTGCCGACGATGCCGGCTCCTGAGGATTGCGCCATGGACGTGCCTTGTAGACAAACCGATGCCGAATTCTACCCGGCCCCATGCCACCCGCCATCGCACCAAGGGACAATGGCAGGCTTGCGCTCGCACGGATGGCGCACGACCGCTAAAATCCGTATCGCTCCGGGGCACGACGCCTCCGCCCTGCAAGGACTTCCACCCCATGAAAATCCTCGTCGCGTACAAGCGCGTGGTGGACTACAACGTCCGCATCCAGGTCAAGCCGGATGGTTCCGGCGTGGTGACCGAGGGCGTGAAGCTCTCGCCCAACCCCTTCGACGAGATCGCGCTGGAAGAGGCGCTGCGGCTGCGCGACAAGGGCATCGCGACCGAAGTCGTGGTGGCCACCATCGCCCCGGCCGACGCCCAGGCGCACCTGCGCAACGGTCTAGCGATGGGCGCCAACCGCGCCCTGCACGTGGTCGCAGACGGGCCGGTGCAGCCGCTGACCGCCGCCCGGGCCTTGCTCAAGCTGGTCGAGAAGGAGTCCCCGGATCTGGTGATCCTGGGCAAGCAGGCCATCGACGACGACGCCAACCAGACCGGCCAGATGCTGGCCACGCTGTGGGGCCGGCCGCAGGCGACATTCGCCAGCAAGCTGGAGGTCGAAGGTGGCAAGGCCACGGTAACGCGCGAAGTCGACGCCGGCCTTGAGACGCTGGAAGTCGACCTGCCGGCCGTGGTCACCACCGACCTGCGCCTGAACGAGCCGCGCTTCATCAAGCTGCCCGACATCATGAAGGCCAAGAGCAAGCCGCTGGAGACGATCCCGCTGGCCGATCTGGGCGTGGAGGCTGCCGACACGCTCAAGACCACCCACTATGCCCCGCCGGCCAAGCGCAGCAAGGGCGTGATGGTGAAGGACGCGGCCGAACTGGTCGCCGCACTCAAGCACAAGGGGTTGCTGTAATGACCAAGGTTCTCGTCATCGCCGAACACCTGGGCGGCAAGCTCAACGGCAGCACCGCCAAGACCGTCAGCGCGGCCGCCGCGCTCAACCCGGAAGCCATCGACGTGGCCGTGCTGGCCGATGATCCGGCCGCCGCCGCGACCGAGGCCGCCCGGATCGCCGGCGTCACCAAGGTGCTGGCCGTGGCCAACGCCGCCAACGAGCACGCCATCGCCCAGGTGCTTGCGCCGCAGGTCGCCAAGCTGGCCGAGGGCTACACCCACGTCTTCGCGCCCTCGACCACCTTCGGCAAGGATCTGCTGCCCTGCGTGGCGGCCCTGCTGGGGGTGAACCAGGTCTCCGACCTGATGGCGGTCGAGGGCAGCCATGTCTTCAAGCGCCCGATCTATGCCGGCAACGCGATCATCACGGTCGAGGCCCCGGCCGACCAGGTGGTCGTGGCCACGGTGCGCACGGCCTCGTGGCCGGAAGCGGCAGGCGGGAACAGCGCCCCGGTCGAAGCGGCCAATGTCGAGGCCAGCCTGCCCACGCACACCCGCTTCGTGGGCCTTGCCGCCGGCAAGTCCGACCGGCCCGACCTGCAGAGTGCCAAGCGTGTGGTCTCCGGCGGCCGCGGCGTGGGCTCGGCGGAGAACTTCAAGATCATCTACACGCTGGCCGACAAGCTTGGCGCGGGCGTAGGCGCCTCGCGCGCGGCGGTCGATGCCGGTTACGTGCCCAACGAGCTGCAGGTCGGCCAGACGGGCAAGATCATCGCGCCGGAGCTGTACGTGGCCGTGGGTATCTCGGGCGCGATCCAGCACCTGACCGGGATCAAGGACGCTGGCACCATCGTGGCGATCAACAAGGATCCGGAGGCGCCGATCTTCGAGATCGCCGACATCGGACTGGTCGGCGACCTGTTCACGCTGTTGCCGGAACTTGAAGCCGCACTTTGATCGCTGCGGTGCGGGGGCACGCAAGAGATGCCCGGTTCCCGACCGGGCCGGGCTTGCCACCTGCCACCCCGCCGCATGATCCAAACGCACCATGGCGACTTGCACGCCGTAGGATAGTCATCATGCCAGGCACGTCCGCCACGGCGCGGCGTGCCACAACACTCAAGCCTTGGACGGGATCCCTGCATGCATCCGAATGACGACGGTTCGCGCGACCACCATGCCCCGCTGCTTGCCGCACTGGACGAATGGTTCGGAAAGTCGAAGGGTGGATACGACTTCTGGAAGATCGGCAAGCTCATGGCTGCGGCGGATACCGCGTCGTATTTCGAGAAGCACATGCTCACGACGCCGCTCTTCGGCTCACGCGTCAAGCTGCACAACGCGATCTTCCCCAAGCGGGAGATCCCCGGGCTGATCATGGAATTCGGCGTCGCCGGTGGAAGGAGCATCAACCGCCTCGCCAAGCTGTTCCCGGCGGACAAGGTCTATGGCTTCGACAGTTTCGAGGGCTTGCCCGAAGCGTGGCGAACCGACTACCAGAAATCGCATTTCGCCCAAGCGGTTCCCAAGACATTGGCCAACGTGGAACTGGTCATCGGCTGGTTCAACGAAACCCTGCCCGGCTTCCTCGGGCAGCATGAAGCGGATGTCTCCATCCTGCACGTCGATTGCGATCTGTACTCATCGACGAAGACCATCTTCGGCCTGCTCGGCGACCGCATCAAACCCGGCACCCTCATCGTCTTCGACGAGTATTTCAATTACCCGGGCTGGCGGGAGCACGAACACAAGGCGTTCATGGAATTCATCGCCGGCAGCGGCCTGGGATATGAGTACCTCGGCGCAGTCCGCAGCAACAAGCAGGTGGCCGTCAGGATCATCGACCGCAACGCATAAGCTCGAATCGCCGCCTCAGGACGGGATTCAGACGCTGTCCCGATCCTGCCACGGCCAGTGGACGCGCGGTGGCCATGCCAGGTCGAAACTGCGCATGGCAAATGCCAGCGTCAGGTTCGGGTTGTAGGCCGGGTCGTCCTGCAGGACATGCCCCCACCTGTCCTGCATGAACGCCACTTCACGAGCGAACCTCGCCACCTTTTCCGGGTTGTCTTCCGCGCCCCGGCTTGCCGACTCGTGGTGGTACAACTCGGCATGCGGCGTCCACAGGTTGCGGTACCCCTGTTCACGAACACGCAGGCAGAAGTCGACGTCATTGAAGGCGACCGCCAGCCGTTCATCCATGCCGCCGACCTGCAGGTAGACCTCGCGCCTGACCATCAAGCATGCCGCAGTCACGGCCGACACGTTCTGCGCCACCAGCGCACGTCCGCCATGGCCGCCGTATCCGCGCGGCTCCCCGCAGAAGGCGTGGTTGGCCACGCCACCAATGCCCAGCAGCACGCCACCGTGCTGGATGAGGTCGTTGGGGTAGTACAACATGGCACCGACCGCCCCGATGTCCGGTCGCGATGCGTGTCCGGCCATTTCCTCCAGCCAGCCGGGCGAGATCACCTCGATGTCGTTGTTGAGCAGGCACACGATGCTGCCTGTCGCTGCATCGACGGCCGCGTTATTGATCGCGGAGAAATTGAACGGCGCGTCGTACTTGAGCACCTTGATCCGCTGGTCGCTCCGAACCTCGTCCAGATAGCGCAGTGCATCCGCCTGGGACGACTGGTTGTCGACGATCACGATCTCGTAATCCGGATAGGTCGTGCGCTCGACGATGCTGGACACGCACTGCCGCAACAAGTCCACGTGATCGCGCGTCGGGATCAGGATCGAAACCTTCGGGGCCGGGGCTGGCAGCGGCCAGGCCACGCGGTAGTGCCCACGCGGCAGCACTTCCACATGCGCACCCGGCGCGATCCTGTCGAGGTGCGACTGGACAGCGCGTTCGCCAGCCGAGGACGCATAGTCCTTCTCGCCCCGCGCAAGAGCGGTCGAGCCTGCGATGGCACGCCAGTGGTAGAGCACCCTGGGGACGTGCCTGATCCGCGCGCCAACCGTGCGCTCGGCACAGCGCAGGAACAGGTCGTGATCCTGCGCACCTTCGAACGAGGGCCTGAACCGGCCAGCCTGCTCGACAAGCGAGCGCCTGACTACCGTGAAATGGCACAGGTAGTTCTGGGCCCTGAGCAGGTCGGGATTCCAGTCCGGCTTGAAATACGGGTCGAATCGTTTGCCGTCCCCGTCGATCTTGTCCTCGTCGGAATACAACAGATCCAGCGCCGGATCCGCATCGATCGCGGCCGCCATCTCCAGCAGCGCGTGCGGGCGCAATTCATCGTCGTGGTCGAGGAAGGAGACGTATTCGCCCGTGGCCAGCGACAACGCCGAGTTCGACGATTCCGAGATGTGGCCGTTGACGTCCCTGCGGACGAAGCGGATCCGCGGATCCTCGGCCGCGTACTCGCGGACGACCTCCATGACGCGCGGATCGGCGGAGGCATCGTCGGACACGCAGAGTTCCCAGTTCGCATACAACTGCGCCTGCACGCTGTCCAGGCAACGGCGCAACCAGCGTTCCGGTGTCTGGTAGACGGGCAGCACGATCGAAATCAACGGCCCGCGTCGCGACAGTTCCTCGGCCCATTGCGCCAATCGCGAAAGCGTTTCGTCGTCCAGCGTGTCGAATCGCGACACCCAGTCCAGGTAACCCTCGGGGGGCGGCGGCAGCTGTCCACTCCGATACTCGCCGTAGGTCGACTCCACCGCGCGTGCAAGACCTCCGCGCAGCACCTTGATCGCGAACCTCCCAGCGTTGCGCACGAAGCCCCAGCCCGGTGCGCCACCACCCCCCAGCATCCAGGACAAGGCCTGCCGGCGCGACAGGCGCCGCAGGCCCATGGACTGGATGCGGAAACGCGCAGGCGCATCCGTCGGCCTCATTCGCAACGCCGTCACCGGGAACTCGATGCGCAGCAAGGTTTCAACGGATGCCTGGCCACGCATCGCAGGCAGCAACCTGCGCAACGGCCCGACGGAGGCATCACCAGCCGCGACGTCCAGCCTCAATTCGGGGCGCAATGCCTCCGCGTCTAGGCACTCGGTCTCCATCGACACGACGTACCACCCCGCCGGGACGATGGGCTCCGCATCCAGGGACGCAACGTGGAATTCGGCGAACCCGTCGATCGATCGCCAGCCTTCCTGCCCCTGCAGCGGGACGAGCTTCGGCCCGGGCAGCAGCATCAGATGCTTAGATGAAGCATCGGACTGCAAGGCCATCGTAACGCCGGGGGCTTTGGTGGTCTGGTTAGGCACGCTTTGATCGAAGGAGACTGGTCGATGGGATCGACATGGCCGCCTCCCAGGCGGGCAACCCGTGTGTCGACGGACGGCAGGTCACGGCATCGCTCATGTCCGCGAAAAGCATAGCTCAAACCTTCGCTTCCCCGACCATCGCTGACGGGCCGCACTGTCATCGTAGTGCCACGAATCGACACGACACTGTCCGCGACAGGAGGTGAGCCATGGCCGCCAATCGCACGAGCAACACCGCAACCACGCAGCACCACGACCCAGTCGCCACCTCGGCACGCCTGATCTACGTGGGCGATCTTCGAGACCCCGGACGCTCGCAACTGGCCCGGCAGGCATTAGACAAACTCAGGCGTACAGACCCAAGGCGCGTCCGCCTGCTGGAGATCGCCGCACCAGGAATAGGCCGCGATGACGGCCTGGCCGTCCAGCACATCAATATGGCAACAGCCCTTGCCACCGTGCGACAGCATGCCGGCACGGGGACGTTGCACCTGCCCATGCGCCACCCGCTACTGGGAGAAGTCGCGCTGCATGCCCTCGCCAGCGGGTGCGCGCCGGAATCGATCAATAGTGCACCGGCCGTGGCGGGAAACATGCACGGCGACCTGTGCATGCCGGGCCATGGGTTCATCGAATGCCTGCCCGTGGCCGACTTTGGCCGGTGGCATGCCCCGGCACGCGCCATGCCTCGTCGAGGACGGGCTGGCTACGCAAGACAACCAAACGCCGCCTGATCCCGCACAGAGAAGCAGACGGCACCAGAGCAGATCAGCCGGCTTCGGCTACCTTGGGCGCCCGCTTGGTTTGCCAAGTGAGCATCACGCGGCTCTTGGCTTCCGGGTTGGCCGGCTTGTTGAGTTCGGGATAGTAGGTCGCCGTGACATTGGCGGCCTTGGTTTTCCGATAAACGATGCTGTAACGGCCATTCTTGCCCTGCTCGGGCGCATCTGCCGCATAACCGGCGGCGACAAATGCAGCCGTGACCAAGCTCTCAGCCTGCGCGGGAGTGGCGGCTTCTAGGAATTCAAACACCAGGCGACGGCGGGTTGCACCAGCCTTGGTCTCGTAGAACTCATCCGAAGAGAGATGTGCCTGGACGTCCAACCTGACCCCGCCCGGCAACGATGCATGCCAAGGAAGTGCGCCTTCGCAAGGCTGGCAATCGATAGCCGCCGGGGCAGGATTGGTAGCATCTTGAGAGCCAGGCGGCTCCGCTTGGCGTTCCGAACACGCCGCCAGCATCGACATCAGGACTACGGCAAACAAGAAACGCATTGTCAATCTCCGGGAAAAGGTGAGCATGATACGGCGTTGATATTGCACGATCTTCGAATCAAAGAAACGCTGACGAAAACAGCGCGCGTTTTCAGAATGCATGAGAAAACGCTACAAATTCTTGCCAAGCCTCTTGATCATCTTGGCCATCCTCTCGTACTTATCTTCCTTAATGGCAAGATCTTTCAAAATAGGTTCGTATTCATCCAAGAGCCATGACATGAAGCCGTTCTGCCACCTCAACAATTCCAACTCGCTATAAGTCGGCTCCGGCCTCACACCATTCATCGTTTCTTCGATGAAGGCCTTGCACCGCTCGATAATTGCATTTCTATAAGGCAGGTAATCCCCCTTGTTATCCGGCGGATTTACAAAATCATAGTCATATTGACCAGCAAGGAATTTCTCGGGCGTCGTGCCGTAAAGCCACTGATGATATGGGTTAAACCGAGGGGATCCTTCAGAACGAATATTGAATGTCGGAACCTCCATCGCAAGGCAAGGCAAGGAGGCATGCAATCGACTAGTAATCACGCATTTGGCACCTTGGTAGGTGGCCAGAATTTCTTTAGCGTCGGCGACCCTAGTTTGCCAATCAGAATTTTTATCAGTACGTCTTTTTTTAAGGACATGGCTTAATTTTCTGATTTCAACATTCTCGCTTCGCAACATCCTCCTGACTCTCTTTTCAACCCCCTCATCAAGATCAACGACGCATACATAATTTCCTTTCTCTGACACTTCCTGCTTAGGAAGTGTCAGAGTGATACAACCGGAGAAGTAAGCATCGATGCCGTGCTTGAGTAGGGTATCTCGTGTCGAAATATCCCTCGCACCAACGGGCCCGAAGGTTCTGAGATGCTCCGCAGAGACGCCAGACAAATGCTGATCCGTGACAGGAGATCTGAGCGCAGAATATCCTGCAGAGAAATGCACACCCACCGGGAGCAGCCAAATATTTCGAGCAGGAGGAAATCGATGGAACTTATGCATCATATATGCGGCAAAAATAGTCGCTATTGGCTCATTATTCTCAGTCGCAAAATCCGCCATACGATCACGATCAATGAGGTAATCGATGCTTGGCAAAAACAACGATGCGGCATAGGCCCAAATATCGTCTCCGACATTCCTAGGGTACTTTTGAACAACAACGCCATATTTCATGTCGAAACCTCATCTCGATTGATCGAATAATCCAAAGAGTAAAGCATAGCAGCAGCCACACAAACCGATTGACGCCAAGTGCGATTGATTAAGCCTGACACAATCGCACCGCTATCGAAAAATTCATCACAACACCACAATCAAATCTCTCTCGCAAATCCGAAAGACCGCATTCTTTGCTCTAACGCAATTCCGCCGAAAATCGCAGCAATAATTGCGCGATTCTTTCTGAACTTCGCCCGCGATATTCTGGCGATAAGTAAGCATCCAGGAATTCGCTCACCACCGCATCGATGCCAGCGCCGCCTTCCACCATCTCGCACAACTCCTCGAACGATGCCGGGTGGAGACCGATTCCCTCCCGGAACACGTGGCTCTCTGCACTGCCCTTCGGCAGGTACGCGGCAATGCGCTCCTTGATCAGCCAGTCGGGGAAAATCACCGGTTTTCCCAGGGCCCATGCCTCGTAGACCATGGTGCCGAAATCCGATACCACGTAGTCCGCCCACAGCAACTTGTCCGACGTGGGCACCTTGTCCGGCCGGTTGCGCGGATGCAGCGACGTCTGCACGTCGTAACGTTCGGACAATCTCTCCAGGTAGGGTTCGAATTCCGGGTAGGAAGACAGCGAGACGAGGTCTTCACCGCGTCGCGCGTAGTCATGGGTCGGTGCCCACAGGATGCGCTTGCGGCGACCGGCCACTTCATCCGGAGCCATCGCCGCCTGCCTGGCCAACAGGTCGTCCAGGCGCGGCCAACCTACCGCATGCACCTGGTCGGCGGACAGGGTGAGCTTCTTGCTGTTGATGATGCGGCTGCGCAACCATTCGCCCGGCACCAGCACGTGCTTGAGGCTGTTGCTTATGCGCCCACCATTCTCATGCCTGCGGAAGAAGTAGCTCTTGTCTGCAGCGCCATGCGACATGACGGCATCGGCAGGCTGGTTGATGAACAGGGAAAAGTTGAAGGCGCCCTGCCTGTATTCCTCGACGGACTGGCTGTAGCTGCCAGGCGGCAGGAAGTTCTTCACCAGGCTCAGGATGTGATCCTGCACGCCGGCGTAGTTCTTGCTGGTGGTTGTAACCAAGTTGAGGGGCACGATCGTATTCCGTCAGTAAACGTGCTTGATGATTCCGGTCTGCTGCCGGTTGTGCAGGTCGACGATGGCATCGGCTACGGCGTTCGGACTCAGGTTGCCGCTTTGGTCTTCGTCCGGGAATGCATTGCGCCGCATGGGTGTGTCGGCACGCCGCGGCACGATGCAGCTCACGGTCACGCCATCGGCTGCCCATTCGTCCGCAAGCGCCTGCGTGAGATTGACCACGGCAGCCTTGGAAGCCGAATACGCTGCCGTGTCGCCGCGTCCACGGTAATAACTGCTGGAAGAAATCAGCACCAGGTGCCCCTTGGTCGCGGACAGGTGGGTGTGCGCGGCACGCGACACGTTGATGCTGCCCATCAGGTTCACGCCAAGGGTCTCCTCGAGCTTCTGCTGCTCCATCGCGACAAGCTTGCCCACATGCAGGACGCCCGAGAAGTTGGCCACGAGGTCGATTCTCCCATGGCGCTCATGAACGCCTTGCAGGAACGCCTCGACCTGGGCCGGGTCACGCACGTCGACGCCATTCGCGCGCGACGCCGACTCGACCGTCCACCCCAATTCCTGCAGCCGTTCGGCCGACGCCAGCCCCAGGCCTGAGGTCGCGCCGAAGACGGCAGCGACGGCCTTGTAGCGGATCCTGTCGATGACCGGATGCCCTTGCGGCCCGACGCCTGCAAACAGGATCTGCTCGGCCAGGAACATATCGGTCGGCGTGGTGATCTTGATGTTGTCGTCACCCCCTGCGACCGCGCCGATCCGGGCATCGGGGAACCTGGACAGGAGCACGCCGCAGTCATCCGTGAACCTGTTGAGGCCCTCGTCATCGACACCTTCGTATGCCTGGCTCAACTGATCGAGCCAGAAACCCTGTGGCGTCTGCCCGCGCCGAAGTTGCGCACGGTTGGGAATGCTGTCCAGGCACTGCAGCGATTCGTCGAGCTTGACCACCGTATCGACGGCGGGAACCACTGTATCGACGGAATCGTAGGCATCCAGGCCAGTGATGCAGCGCTCCAGGATTTCGTCGGTCAAGAATGGCCTCACGGCATCGTGGAACAGTACTTTCCTGCGCGAAACGGTGCCGATGGCATCCAGTGCCGCGCGCGTGGACGCAGCGCGCGACGACCCGCCCTTGACCAGCTCGATGCTCTTGAAATGCCGGTACTTCGCGATCACCTTGCCCAGCAACTCGGCGTAGCCTTCGGGGTAGACCACGTAGATTCGGTCGATGCCTTCGTTGCGCGCCATCGTCTCGATGGCGTACTCGACGATGGGGCGACCAGCAAGGTTGTGGAACTGCTTGGGCAACGCCGCGGAGAACCGCAAGCCGCTGCCGCCCGCCAACACCACGCCAATGGCCTTTTCGCTGAGAACCGGTCCCGCTCATTGCTTCTGCTCCATTTTCTTCCTGACCATGAGTGCCTTCTCTGGTTGATCCGTCGTGACCTGGTAGACGCCCTTGCCGATCCAGTAGCGCAGTTCGTCAGGCTCGTTCACCACCCAGATGCCGAATCGGCCGGCATGTGTTTCGAGTTCATCGATCGACGGTTTTGCGATCCCGCGATCCAGCGCCACGGTGCAACCTTCGATGCGAAGGAAACGCTGCAGCGCCTTGTCGAGGCCGCCGAGGATTTCCGCCGACCTGTAATTGATTGCGGCCACCAACGGGATGGCTGCATTGGTACGACGGACATCTTCGAGCACCACGGGTGAGAATGCCGTCAGCACGATGCGATCCAGGACGCCCGCCTCGGCCGCCATCTCGATGACCTGGAGATGCATGCCTTCGTATGGTTCGCCGCGATGGTCGCTCTTGAGCTCGACATGGATTTCCACGCCGGTGCCGGCTGCAACCTCGAACACCTCGCTGAGCAACGGGACGGATTCGTCGGTTCCGTTGAGTCGTAATCCGCGCACTTCATCGAGGGTCATCCGCGAAATGGCACCGGAGCCATTGGTGGTGCGATCGAGGGTGGGATCGTGGATCACCACCAGTGCGCCATCCGCGGTGCGGTGGATGTCGAGTTCGATCCCGTCCACCCCCAGCGAAATGGCGCGCCGGAAACCTTCCAGGCTGTTCTCGGCCACGACGCCCTTGGCGCCCCTGTGGCCGATGATCCTGGTTCTGGCGGCACCCACCGGGGCATCGCTTGCATCGACAGGCAGCAGGAACCGCCAGCCTTCCCCGGCATGCACGGACTCACGAATGACATTGGCCAACTCGGCTTCGAATCTTGAATCGGCGGTGGCATCGATATCGATGTAATAGGCCAGCGCCTTGGCGCGCTGCGCTTTGAGCGGATCGTCGCCTTCGACCACGACCCGCCGAACCAGATCCCCCAATTCCCCGGCATCCGAGAAGACATAGCAATAGCTGTCCAGCGACATGGCGCTGGACGAAGTCCGCAGGTTGCGTTCGCCCGGCATGAACAGGAAGACGGGCTTGCCGGTGCACAGGAAGTCGGTGACCACGCTGGAAATGTCGGCCACGAGGAAATCGACGCCCGCCATGAGATCGGTCGCCAGAGCTTCTCTGGGAGCCACCTCAACCTGTACCGATGCCTTGACGCAATTCGTTTCCAACAATTGGCCTGCATTCACAAACGTATTGACTCTCACCCCGGTCAATGGATGGAACTTGGCGCGCACTGACTTGCCAGTAATGCGTGCAATCTCTGGGACAAACTCCAACCCAAGGCCTACAGATGAAAAATCTTGCTCAGTCTGGTAACCCTCCCAAGTCGGTAGCCACAGAAACTTCCCGGTGGGTATTTCCACTTTTTGCTGTAGAAGGCCACGCAGCAATGGACGACCGACTGATCGAAATCGAATGCTTGAAAAATTGATCCCGGAGTTGCGGAAACGATCCACGTGCGCTTGCCCCGCAGTCCAGACTTCGTCGTATGCACGGAAGAACTTGTGGCAACTGGCCGACTTCTCGCTGTCGCCATGGCCGAGGAAGATGTGGTTGAGGTGAGGGAAACGCAGGAAATGCACCGTGTTGCCGGTATTGGACACATACAGCACGCCCGCAAGTTGCGGACAGGATGTCACCAGCCACTCGGCCTGCACGCCCTCCTTGATGAACACGACGGGCAGCTCGGGCCGTGTCTGCACCAGCAGCAGGTAGAGCTCCTTCGATCTCACCGCGATGAGGAGAGAGGGGTCGACGGATGCACAGAACTCGAGCCACAAGTCGATATGGAATGCCGCCTTGGCACCATCACCGACGTGGATGAGGTACTTCGCCTGCCGCACCCTGTCGAGGAAATCTTCACCGGGATACCGAAATCCGGTCTGCAGCAGCACCTCCATCTGGAAGTCGCCCTGGTCGATCAGCTCCCGTGCCAGCGACGCGACCATGGCGGCATCACCGGCAACCAAGGCATCGGCAATGGCCAGGTAGACATGCGTGGCATACGCGGCACGATCCACCACGACGCGTCCCGGGGCACCGGCCACGTGCAGCAACTCCGGGGCACTCTGGGTGTGGATGGCCACGCATGTGCAAGACAGGTACTGCTGCATGTCCTCGGGCACCAGCACGGACACGCCCGAACGGGTTTCCATGGTGAAGTCCGGATGCTCGATCCGGGACTCGATGCCACGATCAAGCCAGACAAGTCCGTCACCATCCACGTCGTGCTGGATCACCGACACCACGATGCCACTGGCATGGCGATAGAGCGCCTTGCCCTCCAGCACCTGCGCGCAGACGCGCGTGAAGTGGGGATCCTTCGCGATGGCATGGCATGCCGCGCCGAAATGCGACTCGCCGATTGCACCGAACCGCGGACCATCGTGCATCTCGCCGTGCGAACCTTCGTTCTTCCATGCAAGCAATGCCGCATCCATCGGGAACGCTTTGGCTGCGCCGTTGGAGATCGCCCTTGCGGCCGCCATGGTCGCGACCTTGAACCGCTGCCAAGCCATCGTGCCTCGCACCTTGGCGGCCGGCAGGCTCTCCGGGGGTACCAGCCATTGCGGATGCGAGGCAAAGGCATCGGGCTGGAAGTTCGCAGCCGCGACCTTGGCGAGCAGTTTCTTTTCCGTCAACAAGCGGAAGGCGAATGCCGAAGCGGCGGAAAGAGCGCCCTCGCCATCCCCCGCCAGCAGCCTCGCTTGGGCGATCGCCGCGACCGCGACCGGGGAATCGTCACGCTGGCTGCAACCCGCTGCAAGGGCCTCGAATTGTTGCAGCCGTTGCGCATCCGCTACCTGGGTGGCAAGCAGCGACAAGACCTGCGGCTCGTTCCGCGTCCTGCATACATCCAGCAGGAATGACCATTTGATGTCCCTGAAGCCCGCCTGCTCGAGGATGTCGCCGAACAAGGCGCACAGCGCCAACGGCTGGGTGGAAGACCTGGCGGCCACGGAGGCTTGTTCCAGCGCCGATTCCCAGTCGCCGGACAGCATGGCGACCCTGGCGCCGTAGGCTTGCGCGAGGGACGAATTCGACGTGCTGCGCCAGGATTCCAGTTCGCGCATCGCAACCGACATCTCCCCCCGCATCAACGACGACTCCAGAACCAGGCCGGACACGCCTTCGGACACCGACCTGTTCAGCGGCAACAGGCCCAACGAGCGGCGGCTGGCATCGAAATCCTCGAAATGACCATTGATCAACTGCAACTGCAGAAGTTGGATGCTGACCCGGATGGGATCGGGCTTTTCCGGCGCACGGAGACGGGCAAGGCCCGACACCTCTGCCATCTGCCGCTCTGCCCAACTCTCCTTTTCGTACGTGTCCGGATCGGACAACCGCAGCAGCAATTTCGCGACCTTCTGGCTTGCGTTCCCGGAGCGGTAATTGTCGAGGTAGGTGGTCATGAACCGGTCGACGTCGACCCCGATCGTCGGATCCGTCGCCGCCATGTCGACCAGCTCTTCCAGCGTCTCGGCATGCAGGCCAATCCGGTTCCGGTAAATGAGCGCTTCGGCTGTCCCAGCGGCGCCGACGACGTTGTCGATGTCGACCAACCAGCGCGGGAAGATGACCGGCTTGCCCAAGGCCCATGCTTCGTAGACGACGGAACTGGTATCGGACACCACGATGTCCGCCGACAACAGCTCGTCCATGATTGGCTGCTTGTCATCCCTGTCACAGGGATGCGGGACGTCCAACACCTCGAATCCGGCCTCTCGCAGGGCAAGTTGCAGCGCCCCGCGGGCGTTCGCTGCGGCGACCGATGCCTCGTCCACCTGCCCACGCTTCTTCTTGGTCTGCCGCCCGAAGGCAAGCAGGACGCTTGGCTTGGCGGCAGCCTGCTTCGCACCGACCTCCGCCTGCCGCTTGCGCAGGATATCCACGCGTGGCGAACCCACGACGAAGATCTGGTCGGCCCTGAGCGTGACGGATCGGCTGCCGAGCAGCCGTTGCTTCATCCACTCGCCGGGTACGAACACCGCGGAGAAACGGTTGACCAGCCTTTCGCCGGATTCCGACGATACGAAGAGGTAATTCCTGTCCGCGACGATGTGCGGCATGAAGACATCGCCTTCCTGCCTGATGAACATGCACAGGTTCAGGCCATCGGGCTGGCATTCCCGCGATGCAGAAAATGCGGCCGTGCCGAGGAGTTGCTCCTGCATCAACCCGACCAGCTGATCCTGGAGACCAGCATAATTGACCGTCGAATCGAGGTTGAAATTGATGTTCTTCGTCATGCGATGCACCCCGCTATCCCATTGCCTCGATTCGATTCACGCCCGCACACCGGCATCAAGCCTCTCCTCTGGCGGCAGATGACAAGGCAGTTGCCAGCGCCATGGCGTCTTGTTCGACGGAATCGCTGGCCTGGATCGAAACGACCCGCCCATCGAGCCATTGCTGGCCCGGTCGCGACAGCACGAACTTGCGGCTGTCGAGGCCATTATCCAGCAACAGGCTCGGCCAGAATCGATCCTGCCCCTGGATGACGACGATATGGTCGGGCGTCCAGTCGGCGACCATGCGACGCATCTCGCGATCGTAGACCTCGCGCAGCATCCGCCGGCCCGCCTCTCCTGCGATGGGCTTGCCGGATTCGTGCTGCCTGCGCAGGTCGCGTTCCTCCGGGGTCATCGGTACGTTCCCGTAACGCGGGATCCCGATGATGCCCGGCGGCAACATGCGGAAACGACGGATGCCGCCGGGGATGGCCTCGATGGTCGTCGGGTTGAACACGATGGCCAGGTCGAATGCATCGGGATCGATGCTTGCGGCGAATGCGAGCACGCGCTCCGTCTCGGGGCCGCCATCGAAGTTACCGCCGTACAGCAGGATGGAGGGCTTGTCGCTGGTGCGATGGCCGATTTGCGACGAGGCATCGTCCTTGAAGAAGAAATCGATCACCCGCCGCGTGGCGCCGCCGTCGTCGTGGCTGTTGAACCTGCGCGCGGCTTCCGCATGCTGAGCCTCCAGGCCCTCGCCGCCCCGCCCTTCGAGCAGGAACTGGATGCTGGCGCACAATTCCTCGATCGTCCTGCACTTGGGCCCCGGCATCTCCTCCATGTCGAAGTACATGCCCCGTTCCGCCTCGTATTGCTCAAGGTCGTACACGTAGTATGCGATCGGCCTGCCGGTGGCCATGAAATCGAAGAACACGCTGGAATAATCGGTCACCAGCACGTCCACGATCGAGAGCAGGTCGTTCGTGTCGATATCCGATGGCACCACCGTGAAATCGATGTCCTTCACGTTCACTGCCCGCTCCAGCCAGCTGTGTCCCCTGAAAACGACCTGGCAATCGAGCACACTCATCATGCGCAGGTCGGACTCCAGCTTGGAGAAGTCGAAATGGACTTCATCCGGCGTCCCTCTCCAGGTGGGGGCATACAGCACGACCGGGCGATCCGCGGACAAGGACATGCGTTCGCGCAGTCGCCCGCGGGAGGCATCATCGAGCGTGAGCGTCGAGTCGACCCTTGGATAGCCAGTCTCCGCGAACTTGCCGCCGAAAACCTGCCGGATGTCGTAGCTGTCGAGTAGCACGGACGTGGTATGCGCGTTGGGACTGATGACGTGCGTGGCTTGGAGCAGGTTCCGTTGTGTCCGCTTGTGGTCGTAGAACTTGTACTTCTGTTCCTTGCCGAGCGTCTTCAGCGGAGTGCCGTGCCATGTCGCCAGATACTTCTGGCCTTCCTTGCGAATGAAGTACGGCGAGAACCCGCTGTTGTTGATCAGGTAGCCAGCGGTGGACAGATAGCGGAGATACGCGTCGGATTCGCGCTTGACCACGATCAGGTCGTCACGCGACTTGAGCTCATCCGGCACGCGGGCCGGATCGTCGACGACCCACACGTGACGGAAATCCCGGAAACCCGGATCGGCCAGGAGCTCCCTGTAGATCGCAAGCGGATTGCACGACATGGAAAGTCCGCTGAAGCTTTCGTACATCACGAGGCTGTCATCCAGCGGAAGGTTGCGCGAATACTCGACGTACGCCGCCAACTGCCGGTTTGCTTCGGATTTGTCGCGTTCGGTCGGAACGACGCTGCTTGCCCTCTGGGACACCCGTTCCAGTCTCAGCGCGCGGCATCCTTCTTCGTGCATGCCCGCCTCTTCGAACGCCAGGCCCGCGCTCCGGTAGAACTCTGCAGGATGCCCGGCAGTCCTTTCAGCCGCTCGCAGGTAGGCCCGCGCCGCCTCTTCGTATCGCCCTGCCATCAGATGGCGATTGCCGTCGCCCACGTGGACGCCCGGGATGGTCTTGTTGCGACCGAGCGAAACGACCGCTGCCATTGCCTCTTCCAGTTCCGCGAAATACCGATTCAACAAATCGGCCCCAGGCAAAGAGTCCTCCACGGGTGATTTGCCCGGCAGTTTCCATCCTTGGGACGGCGAACCATCCTGGGTTCCCGCGACACCCAGATAAGCAAGGCAAGCATCGTGGTGGCGACCCAGTTGGTCGAGGGCGAAGCCGAGCCGGTAGTGCCAGTCCTTGTCAGGTGATTGCGATGAATCGATCGCCACCATATAGGCGCCTGCAGCGGTTTCCCATTCGCACAAACGCTCGGCCACCACACCGCAACGGTAGTGCCACTCCGGCTTCGGCTTCCCGACGCGCAAGGCAATCGCACGCCGGTAGGCCTGCATGGCTTCCCGCCACAGGTATGCCTGCTCGCTGGAATGCCCAAGCCGGAAGAGGATTTCCGGATCCAGCGGACGCGCTTCCAGTTCCCTTTCGTAGGCGGCGATCGCGAGGACGTGGTTCTTCTTCGCTTGGTGGTATACCCCGATGCCGTACGCCCTGGTGTTGGCCGATTTGCTCCTGGCAACGACCTCGTGGTAACAGTCCTGCGCGTCCTTGTCACGACCGACGCTTTCGTACACCACGCCCAAGTCGTAGGCGACCTGCTCGCTGTACGCGATTGCCAGATAGCGTTCGTATGCCTCGCATGCACCATTGGCATCCCGCATCTTTGCCTTCGCATCGCCGAGGGATTTCAGGGCGAGCAAATCATCGCCGCGATGCTGGAGCAGGATGGCCGACTCTTCGGCGACAGATTGCCAATCACCCTTGGCCGACAACACCTCGATGAGGCGGCGACGCAAAGCCGGGGCGTCGCTGGCGACCTGCAGCTGCAGGCGATAAGCCGTCGCGGCATGGCCGAAGCCATTGAGCCGGACGCAGAGTTCGGCCACGGCGGGGATGAATTCGCGATCCGCATCGGCCATCGACAGGAAATCGTCCGCCATGGCGAGCAACCGGACCCTGTCATTGACGCTGTAGTTCTCGGCGGCACGCACTCCGCCCATCCCGTCCAATCCAAGGCGAAGCGCTTCCAGGAACGCATTCCCGTCGCGCCCGAACCTGTCCAGGTTGGAAAGGAAGAACCAGGCAGCGTCCAATCGATCGGACGGGTTGCGCAGTTCCTTCCAGCCCGTGTTGCAGTAATGCCGGAAAGGATTGATCGAGCTGCCGGCGACATCCGGGTAACGCTTGAGGTAATAGCGGGTGCTGAACCAGGCAGACGGGTCATGGCCGGCAGCAGCGCCGGAAACCAGGTAGTGCCCGAGCGGGTTGCCTGACGCCTTTGCCTCGGGGTAGCGCTCGAGGTAATAAGCCGCATCGAACAGACCGGAGCCGGAAATTGCAATCAGGTCGTCGGAACCCTCGACCATCGTTTCCACGGAAGGCGCGAAACGCATCGCATCCTGCATCGACAAGGCTCCGGCCGACCGCGCCTTGCCATAGGATTCGATATCAAACCCGGGCATCGGCAGCCTCCCTTCCTTCCAGCCTTCGACGCAGAAGTGCAGCAATGGATTGATATCCCTTGCCGCAACGTCCGGATTTGCACGAATGTAGAAATCCGCACGAAAGACGCCGCCCGGCTCCCGCTTCTCCCGCCAGCCATGCAGGAGGTAATGTTCGAGCGGCTCCGCCCCTGCCGCCTGCACGTCCGTATACCTGCGCAGGTACCAGTCGGGATCGAACATGCCGGCATCCCGCACTGCCGCAACGGCTGTACGCAACTCTCGCGTCGAAGACAATGAAGACAGAACCCGGCGAACGATCCCGTTCGTCGGCCCATCGACACTACCACCCTGCGTCTTCATCTCGGCTCAGGCCTTCAGCGAATTCTTGATCTCCGTCGTGGAGATGTCCGCGGTCCGCGGCAAGTAGACGACCTCGCAGTACTCGGAGAGGAAATCGAACTTTCCTTCCCAGTCATGCCCCATGACGAAGACGTCCGCACCGAACCTGCGGACATCGTCGATCTTCTGATCCCAGTTCATCTCGGGGAATACTTCGTCGACATAACGGATGGATTCCAGAACCGCCTTCCTGTTCTCGTAATTGAGCAGCGATGACTTGTGCTTGCCCAGGTTGAACTCGTCCGAGGAAAGCCCGACGACCAGCCGCCCGCCCAACGCCTTCGCCCGGCGCAGGAGGTTGATGTGCCCGATGTGCAGGATGTCGAAAGTACCGTATGTAATGACCGTTCTCATTTCTTTCCCTAGTTGAACAATCCACGCATGCCCAGTCCGTGGCGATCGCTCAGCTCCCGCACACGGGCGACGACCCTCGCCGCATTGCCATCGTCGATCCTGTCGAAGAAAAGCCTGCGACTGCGGTCGAGAGCGGTTGCCGCGCTTTCCGGGCGCGGGGCGAAGAGTGATTCGAGCGCGGCAAGGAGCTCGTCGAAATTCCTGCAAACCGGCCCCGGGAACACGTCCCGGAGATCGTAGAACGCACCGCGCTCCATCCTGACGTAGCTGGCATGGTCGTAAGCGAAGCTGACGGCAGGCTTTCCTGTCAGCATGTAATCGATGAAGGAGCTGGAGTAGTCGGTGATCAAGGCCGATGATGCCCTGTAGAGGATCTCCGCATCCGGGAATCGCTCGCTGCCCAGGTCGATCACCCTTGGCCCGGCAAGCTGCTTGGCATAGGCCTGGTCGCTGTCGGCCATGTGTTCGCGCAGCCCGAGGATCGCGTCCTCCCGCTCCAGCCAGTCGTAGATCGCATTCTTCTCGTCGTCGTCGAACCGGTAGCTGCCTTCTTCCTGCGCATTCCGGAAGGTCGGCATGAACAAGACCAGCCGCCTGCCTGCAATCTGCTCCCTCAGTGCATCGAGGCTGCGCCTCATGTCGCCAGGTAGCCTTGCCTCGTCACGAAGGATGAAGTCGTTGCGCGGCAATCCGGTGTTCCAGACCGAATCGAACTGGATGGGATAGAACGCCGCGGCCATCGCCAACCTGTCGATGCGCGACGATGCGATCACCGCACGGTATTTCACGTGCTCGGCCTCGAACCGGTCGAGCTGATCCTGGATATCCTCCGAGACATATCCGATCTTCTTGAACGGGATGCCGTGCCATAGGTTGATGATGTTGTGCAGGCCGGCGGACACCGGGAACACGATGTTGTGGCTTGCATCGTGCTTGATGAAGATGTTGCCGGCGCGCATGAGCCGGTGCTGGCCAAGCGGGCTCTCAAGCTCCACGACCTCGACGTTCGTACCATCGACGGACACGGGCTTTCCGCGGGTCAGGATGATCTTCCTGATGCCCGGGTCGTCTTTCACTTCTTCGAAAACCGCCCGCTCGTTGCCGGAGAAAACGCCGGTGAACGCGCACACTGGGAACGCCCACCAGTGCGCGTGCTTCGGACTTGCGCGATCGGCATCCACGAACTCGTCGTCGGTCAGCAGGTGATCGGCGGGAGGGGCATCGTGCACGAGCCTCGTTTCACCGAGGTGCAGGTTGTCGAACAGTTTCCCGGGCTCCACCAGCCTGCCGAGGTTGCCCTCGATCGCGCCGATGTCCGCATCCGGGAAATTCATCCGGATGCGGTCGGCCCATCGGTGCAGCCCGGCCACGGCATGGCGGTTCTCGGCGAGGAAACTCCGCTTGAGCAAGGGGAAGCCCTCGTCGAGCAGGCGGAAGTACCAGCTGCTGTGCAACGGGTGGAACGGATACAGGGATCCGACATACGTGTCGAAGGCATGCCCGAATGCGATCAGGTGCCTTGTGAACCCCGCTTCGTACTTGAGGGTCGACAACAGCCTGGATTCCTGCACGGTGATCGACTCGAACATCCTGCGCACGCGCGGATCGTCGATGACCGGTTTCCGGTAGGCGAGGAAATACGATCCGACGTGGAAATCGTAGTGGTAATCGCGCTCGAACGTGTCGAGGAGCCAGCCACGAAGTTCATGCAGGGGTATCGGCCAGCGGAACCTGTTCGACGCGGAGCCCTCGGTGGGCGGGATGCCCTTGGTCGCCTGCAGACCCCACCAGTCGCCGGGCCTGCGATCCATGCACTCGAAGACCCGGTCCAGCGGGCCGAGCAGGTAGCAACTGTCGTCCACCAGCAGCATCTCGTCGTACTGGCCGATGCACTCCCAGCCCAGCCGGCGGATGAGTTCCGACCATGAGCCGAAGCCGCGCTTGCCGTGCCGCCACGCCCAGGCCCCCTGCACGAAAGGCGACAGCTTGCCGAGTTCGGCTTCTGCCATCTCGCAATCGGCCAGGTAGAAGACGTCGGCGTGCCTCGACAACTCCCGGACGTAGTCGACCACGCATGCATCCACGATGCCATCGCGGTCATGTCCTGCGAACAGGCAGAGGCGCCTGACCGCGCGTCCGTCCGGATGGCGGTGGGCACGCGCCGGCGACAGCGTCGACTGTGCTGGCGGCAAGGTATCCAGTCCGGCGTGACGACCGACGGACTGATAGTGTCCGAGTGGATTGGTGTCCTCGACGGCAGGGTCGAGGTGCCTGGACCAATACCACCAGACATCGAACTGTCGGGAAGGATTGCGCAGTTCCTTCCAGCCTTGCGCACAGAAGTGGACCAACGGATTGATCCCTTTGCCGGCAACGTCGGGATTGTTGGCCAGGTAATACGCGGTGTCGAACATCGCCGACGGGTTCCGCGCCTCGGTTGCGCCGAAGCGGAGGAAATGATCGAGCGGATCCATCCGGCTGGATTCGATGTCCGGATAGGTCTCAAGGTAGTAGGCCTCGTCGAAGACGCCGGACTGCCTCACCAGTTCGACATCCGGATCCACGACGGGACGGATCTCCAGCCCCTGCGCCCTGCCCGATTCAAGGTAATGCAGCAGGGGATTGACCTCCCCGCTGCCACCGAGATGGGTCGCGGCATACCAGTCCAGGTCGAAGTCCCGGCTTGGATGCCGACCCTCGCGCCAGCCTGTTTCGAAGAAATGCAGCAGGGGATTCACGCCTGCGGCGGCAACGTCGGGATGGCTGTCGAGGTAGTACGCCGGGTCGAAGAAATCACAAGGGGCCCTGCCTTCGCGGGCACCATCGGCGACGAAATGCTCGAGCGGATCGATTCCGGATTCGGCGACGTCGGGATTGCGTTGCAGATAACCAGCGCTGTCGAAGATGCCCAGTCGCCCGATGGCCATGACCTCCGGATGGACGGGCATGTCGAGCGCGGCAGGCACGTCGGGCTGCACGGGTTCGATGCCCCCGCGTATCCGTTCCAGCAGGCGCCGCGCACCCCTCATGCCCCGGCCTTTCCCACGCCTTCCATCATCGTCGCGCTCGGCACGAGCACGACGCCACCGTTGGCGATGACCTGGAATCCCGCCAGGTCGGCAGGGGAACGCACGGTTTGCGCATCCACATGCAACCTGAAACCGACCAATGCGTGCGGCAACCCGAGGTGCTGCTGCACATCGGGGCGGAGTTGACGGTCGAAGGCATCGACACCGATCGTTTTCCTGCCAATGCGAACCGAGAACCCGGCGGGCAACTTGCCCTTGTCGTCGATCGCCCAGCCCTTGATCGCCAAACGCCCGCTCTCCAACACCACCTCGTCCACATGCCCGGCGGGCGTGCAGCGGAATCCATCGCCCGCGGAAGCGTCGGCCTCCTGGCCCAGCAACGAGAGATAGAACGCTTCTGCCTGCTGTGAGATCACGGCGCCGGGCAATGGAGATGGCCCGACACGCTGCCATTCCAGCCTCACAGGCAGGTAACCCATGCCGATGACCAGGCGCTCGACCTCGGCCTGGTATTTCGCCGGGACATAGACGTCGAGGGCGACATCGCTGGTTGCTGCGTCGCCGAGCCAGGCTCCGACCAGATCCTCGCCCAGTCCCGCATCGAACGCCTGTCCCACCACGCGATCGAGGCGGAACGGCGAGTACTCGCGATCAAGCAGGGCCTTCAATGCATCCGAAACCGGATGCTGTCCGCTGGCAGCCAGGCCGAGTTGCTCGTCGCCGGAAACCACGGGGACTTCCGCCTTGGGGAACAGGCCCGTGGCGAGACTGCTTTTACCGTAGCCAGGTGGCTGCATCAGCAAGTATGCGACTGGCTTGCGTCGGCTGATGTGGATCACGTGCCTCGGAACCGGATCCCCAGGCTGGTTCACGCTCGGCCCCATCCATTTCCACGCATAGCGCGCAAGCATCCGACGCAACTTGGGCATGGTCGGGAACAGGGGCTGGTCGAAGCCGCGATCCACGCGCTGCCACTTCGATTTCGTGGATGAGTAGATCCCCAGTTCGAGCACAAGCATGCCATCGTCCGTCAAACGCTCCACCAGCGCGCGGATCAATGCCGGCTGGTTGGCGGCGTAATGCAACGCCGATGCCAGGAGGATGACGTCGAACTTGCGATCCGGCAGCACGTCCCAGGTCTGATGCAGGAATTCGCATGCGGGGAACCTCTTGCGCGCGAGATCGATGAAGGCTTTCGAGCCATCGATACCCAACACCTGCGTGGCGCCCTGGAAGTGCGCGAATCCGCAGAAGAAGCCTTCGTTGCACCCCACGTCGAGGAAGCTCTTGCCCCCCAGGTCGGGCAGGCAAAGCTGCTTGAGCTTTTCGAGGGTCAAGGAATGACCGATCGCATCCGGGAATGTCTGGTACTGGTGCGCCATCTCAATTCATGCTCGATCGTGGGTCGTTGGCTCCTCGCGGGAGCCGTCTGCCATGGGTGCCGGCGCCATCAGTGCCATGACGGAAGCGGCGAGTCGCAGCGGTGCATCCGCTTCCTCGGTGGTGTGCCCGCCGAAGAATCGAACCTCGCCCTGGCCCAGATCCGACAACGCGGAGATCCCGGGCATGTCGATCCGTGCCAGGAAACCGCATTCGTCGCCATTCAAGCCGAAATGCCGCATCACGTCGGGGCGCTTGACGCGCTTCATCTTCCGGTGCGGGAAACGCAGTCCATTCCATTCCAGCACCAGTCCCGATGGTGTCCGACCGTGCGTATCCACCATCCAGCCGCTGACGAGCAGCCTGCCCGGCACTTCCGTCATGCTGATGCCCTCGATGGCACCGAACACTTGCGCGCCACCCGGCGCATCCGCGGACTCGAGGTTCGGCACCTCTCCCGCCTGCACCCGCGCCATGAGGTCGTGGTAGAACTTCAACGCATCCGAAACATCGCCATGGAAGACGAGCTTCCCGGCTTCGAGTACGACGCCCTTGTTGCAGATGTCGCGGAGCAGCCCCGTGCTGTGGCTTGCCAGCACGACGATCTTGCTGCCCCCGACGCGATCCCTCATCCGATCCTTGGCTTTGGCCATGAAATCGGAGTCGCCGGTGCCGACCCACTCGTCCATCAGGATGATGTCGTGCTGGGCGACCGTGGAAATGGCGAAACCCAACCTCAGCTTCTGGCCCGACGAAAGGGTGCGCAACAAGTGGCTGGACTTCTCGCGCAAGCCCGCGAACGCAAGGATCTCGTCGGCATGGCCCCGCAGGAAGACCGATGGCAGCCCCATGGCGACGCCACGCAACACGATGTTCTCGCGCACCGTGGCGTAGCCGTTGAAGCCCAGGGACATGTTCAACAAGGCCTGGCAACTGCCGCCGATCTCGAGCGAACCACTGGTCGGCTGGTAGACCCTGTTCATCACGCGCAGCAACGTGCTCTTGCCGGCGCCATTGCGCCCGAGGATCGCCAGTCGATCTCCTTCGCGGACATCGAACGAAAGCTTGTCCAGCAGGCGGACGACGCGACGCTTGGGCGGATCGAATGCCGCGCCGAGGAACAACTTGTTCCAGCCGCCGTCGCTGCGCTCGCTCTGGAAGAACGCAGGCACGTCGAGGCTGAGGTCGCGCGCGCGGAGGAATGCGGTCATGGACTCAGATCCACAGTGGCACGAACCGCGCATAGCGACGGTACAGGATGGCCGCCAGGATCGCCCCGATCGCGGTCAGCCCCCCACGACCCAGTAGCTCATCGGCTCGACCGGGATGCCCATGATCGGATTGCGAAACAGGCAGACGAAGTGGAAGAACGGGTTCAACCGCATCAGCTGGCCACGGATGCTGTCGGCCGGCATGTCTTCCGGGAACCAGATGATCGGCGTGAGCAGGAAGACGAAGATCGACGCATTCGCGATCAACTGCCCGAAGTCCGGGTAGCGCGCGCCGATCATGGAAAACACCGTGCCGACCCACAATGCGTTCGCATAGATCAGCAGCAGCACCAGCGGCGCGGACAATAGGCCCAAGAAGGACACCGCGCCGAACATCACCAGCGTTACCACGACGACCGGCAGGTATGCGCACATGTCGAAGAACGCCTTCGCCAGCGACTGAAGCAAGTAATCGGTCATGCGTACCCGTCCATCCATGATGAACGAGTAGTTGGCGTTGAATATGCCGGCGCTTGCGACCACCGACGACATCAGGGTACGGAAGACCATCGCCCCCAACGCCACATGCGCAGCGAACAGCGCCATCGGCACGCCGCGCATGCTGGCGAAGAAGCTGCCCAGCCCGAAGACGTAGAATGCCGACGGGGCCATCAGCCAGATGATGCCGAGCCTCGACCTGCGCGAACGCACGAGGATCGCCAGCCAGCTCGACAGCGCCCAGAACTCGGGGTTGCGCAGGCTCTGCCCGAGGTCTCGCCAGAACGAACCCTTCGGATCCCTCGCATGGGTGCCGGGGACGGACATCTCCCGACTTTCCGTCATTGCAATGCCTGCATCAAATCGGCGCGCAGATCCTCCAGCGCTTCGATTCCGACACTCAGCCGTACCAGGTTGTCGGCGATGCCCAGCCGAGCACGATTCTCCGGCGGCACCGATGCATGCGTCATCACCGCCGGGTGGTTGACCAGGCTCTCCACGCCGCCGAGCGATTCGGCGAGGGTGAACAACTCGGTACGCTCGCAGAAGCGCTTGGCGCCCTCGAAACCGCCCTTGATCGCGATCGAGATGATGCCGCCAAAGCCATCCATCTGCCGTTTCGCCAATGCGTGCTGCGGATGCGAGGCCATCCCCGGGTAGATCACTTTCTCGATGGCGGCATGGCCTTCGAGGAACTCGGCCAACGCTTGCGCATTTTCGCAATGCGCCCTCATGCGCAGATGCAGCGTCTTGAGGCCACGCAACGCGAGGAAGCTGTCGAAAGGCCCTTGCACGGCGCCGCATGAGTTCTGCAGGAACGCAAGCTGCTCGCCGAGTTCCGCATTGTCGCCAACGACCAGCATGCCACCGACCATGTCGGAATGGCCGTTGAGGTACTTGGTGGCCGAGTGCATGACGATGTCGGCGCCGTGTTCGAGCGGGTGCTGCAGGATTGGCGAGGCGAAAGTGTTGTCGACCACCACGATCAGCCCGCGCTTGTGCGCGATGTCGGCGATCGCACGGATGTCGACGATCTTCAGCATCGGGTTGGTCGGGGTTTCGATCCAGACCAGTTTCGTCTTCGCCGTGATCGCCGCCTCGAAGGCTGCCGGGTCGGTCAGGTCGACGAAGCTGAAGTCCAGCCCCGCACTGCGGCGGCGCACGCGCTCGAACAGGCGGAAGCTGCCGCCATAGAGGTCGTCCATGGCGATGACATGGTCGCCGCTGTCCAGCAGTTCCAGCAGGGTTGCAGTCGCCGCCATGCCGGAAGCGAACGCGAAGCCGCGGCTGCCGCCTTCCAGACCGGCCACGCAGCGCTCGTAGGCGAACCGGGTCGGGTTGTGCGTGCGCGAGTACTCAAAGCCCTGGTGCACGCCGGGACTGGCCTGCGCGTAGGTCGAGGTGGCGTAGATGGGCGGCATGACCGCGCCGGTGCTGGGATCAGGCGCCTGTCCGGCGTGGATCGCCTTGGTGCCGAGCCCCCAATGCGACGGGCCGTTGCCGCCGTCCTTGCGGTCTTGCGTCATGGATGTCGATACCTAGGTTCCGGCCACGGATTCTACCCCAGCCCAGCCAGTTGCCCCCCGCAGTTACTGGACGCGCCTTCTCAACCAGTTCAGCAGGTCGATCCGGGTGATCAGGCCCAGGAAACGCGGGCCGTCCACGACGATGGCGACATGCCCACGATCGAACACAGGCAGCAGGGCCTCGACCGGCGATTTCACGTCCAGATAGTCCAGCTTGCTGACCATCGCGGTCGAGACCGGGTCGCGGAAACGGGCCTCGTCACCGTAGACGTGCAGCAGCACGTCGCTCTCGTCGAGGATGCCGACGATGCTGTCGCCGTCCATGACCGGGAGCTGGGAGATTTCGTACAGCTTCATGCGCTGGTAGGCGGTGGTCAGCAGGTCGACCGGCGACAGCACCACCGTGTCGCGCTGCGAATACGGGCGCAGGATCAGGTCGCGCAGGTCGCCGTATTCCTCGCGTTCGAGGAACCCGTTGTCCAGCATCCAGTAGTCGTTGTAGAGCTTGGACAGGTACTTGTTGCCGGTATCGCAGACGAAGACCAGCACCTTCTTGGGCACGGTCTGCTCGCGGCAGTACTTCAGCGCCGCAGCCAGCAGGGTGCCGGTGGACGATCCACCGAAGATGCCTTCGGTGCGCAACAGTTCCCGCGCGGCGAGGAAGCTTTCCTTGTCGGTGATGGCATAGGCCTTCTTCACCCGGCTGAAATCGGAGATCGACGGCAGGAAGTCCTCGCCGATGCCCTCCACCATCCAGCTCGCCGACTTGTCGCTGAGCGTGCCCTCGTTGATGTACTCGGCAAGGATCGAGCCCACCGGGTCAGCCAGGATCATCTCGACCTGTGGCGCATGCTCGGCGAAGCAACGCGACAGGCCGGTCATCGTGCCCGAACTGCCGCAGCCGAAGACCACCGCGTCCGGCCCGCCCTCGCGCGCCATCTGGGCGAGTATCTCCGGCCCCGTGCCCAACTCGTGGGCGGCGGGATTGTCGGGGTTGCCGAACTGGTTGATGAAATAGGCGCCGGGCGTCTCGCGGGCGATGCGCTCGGCCAGATCCTGGTAGTACTCGGGGTGGCCCTTGGCCACGTCGGAGCGGGTCAGCACCACCTCGGCGCCCATGGCCTTGAGGTTGAAGATCTTTTCCCGGCTCATCTTGTCCGGCACCACCAGGATGAGCTTGTAGCCCTTTTGCTGGGCCACCAAAGCCAGTCCGATGCCGGTATTGCCGGCCGTGCCCTCGACCAGGGTGGCCCCGGGCTGGATATCGCCGCGGCGCTCGGCCGCCTCGATCATGCTCTTGCCGATCCTGTCCTTGATCGATCCACCCGGGTTGTGGCTCTCGAGCTTGAAGTACAGCTCGCACACGCCGGTGTCGAGGCGTTGCGCCTTGACGATGGGGGTATCGGCGATCAGGTCGAGGACGGAAGCGTGGATCGTCATGCGTGCGGCCGCTGGCAATGGAGCCGCGATTATCGCATCCGGCAGGAGTGCTTCGCTGCCGGGACAGCTCGCGGACGGCGACGGCCGACGAGGATGGCCGCCGCCGCCCGCGGCAAGGAAAACGTCAGTGCTTGAGGATATCGAACATCCGGGTCAGGCGATCCTTCGCCGCCAGCTTCTCGCGCTTCATCTGCGACAACCTGACATCGTCGATCGGCAACACGCCCAGCTCGGCATCAAGGACTTTCTTGTCCAGTTCCTTGTGGCGCTGGTACAGCTGCTTGAACTCGGCGTTGCCCTTGATCAGTGCATCCAGTTCCGCCTGTGATTGCCCTTCGAACATGGAAACCTCCTTGCAGAAATACGAACGCCCCGGCCTTTTCAGGCACGGGGCGTCATCGTGGGGCTGTTCCAGACCGGCGCGGCGGGTTCCTGCAGGCGCGCCGCGCGAATCGGGATCGCGGCGTCTGGTTCCTTGGGCAGGGTTCCGTCTGTCATCAGTCTGGCTCTTGCGCCAGACGGCCATCTGTCGGAATGACTGCCGTCCGGGTACCCGACCCTACTCTCCCCCGCCGGGGCGGGCAAGGGCAGTAGTGCAAGTCGCTGATTCTGCGTAGCCACCACGCGCAGCATTCGGGCGAAATGCGCAGTTAACAATTCAACCTATTGATTATTAAAGAAATTATTGCAGGAGCACTTGAGCCCGTCACGGCGTCTTGCCGTCGCCCTCCAAGCTCTTGAGCAACTCCGCTTCCTGCCGGGCCAGTTCGGCCTCGCGCTGGCGCGCGGCGCGCAGGCGGGCAGCCTCGCGGGAGGAAACGCCCTCCAGTACGGTCTCGGCCTCCTGCCGGGCTGCGGCCTCGGCTTCGGCCGCCTCGCGCAGGCGCGTCGCCTCCTCGGCCTGGATCTGGGCCTGAATACGCAGGCGCTCGGCCTCGGCGCGCGCCCGCGCGGCTTCCCGCCGGCTGGCTTCCAGCATCAATTCGCTGCGCTCGCGGTCGAGCCGCTCGATCTCGCGGCGGGCCAACTCGGTGCTGACTGCAGTCTCCGCGGTTTCCACCCGCCATTCAGCGACCTGTACCGCATCGGCACGGCGACGACTGCTCGTTGCCGGGAGGGCATCGATGGCATGGCGTGCCTGCAACCGCTCATAGGAGGCCAAGCCGCTAGTTTCGGGGCTTGCCTCGATCACCTGCAGGCGCTGGGCCAGGCGCTGGCGATCGGGATCTTCCTTCGACGACTGCGCGGACGCGAAGGGTGCCGCGAGCAGGCAGGCGATGAACAAGGCAATGCTGTTGCGCATCATGGCGTCAGTCCTCCAGGCGCAGGCGCTGGCGGAGGTTGGCGATTTCCGCGCGCCGCTGCGTGAGTTCGTTCTGGGCATTCGCCTCGCGGCTGCGCGCATGCGCCAGGTCGGCCAGCGCGGCGGCACGCACCGCGAGCGTCCTGGCGTCCTGTTCGCGACCGGCCGCCAGCGCCGACTGCGCGGCCGACAAGGCGCTGCGTGCACGATCAAGCTCGGAGGCCGCGTACTGGTCGGCATCGGCATTGCCCGCACGCACGACCGCCTGTTGGGCCGCGTTGATCTCGCCCGTCGGAGGCGGCGTGCTGGCGCAAGCCGTGAGCGCCAGCACGCATCCGCAAGCCAATGCCTGCAGGACGGTTCTGATTTGTGCGAAGCTTGGCTGCATAGGGGAAAGCGCCGTACGGGGAACTGCGGCCATTGTCATCACCCATGGATGGATTCGCAACGATCCGGATCGGGCATTGGGGGTTCGTACATGGACATCGGCTATTTCCTTAAGCTGATGACGGAGAAGAATGCGTCGGACATGTTCCTGACCACGGGCGCTCCGGTCTACATCAAGGTGGAAGGGAAGCTGTACCCGCTGGGTAACACCGGACTTCCCCCGGGCATGGTCAAGAAGATCGCCTACTCGCTGATGGACGAGGGCCAGGTGCCCCAGTTCGAGCGCGACCTTGAGCTGAACATGGCGTTGTCGCTGCAGGACTCGGGCCGCTTCCGCGTGAACGTGTTCAAGCAACGCGGCGAAGTGGGCATGGTGATCCGCGCGATCCGCAGCACGATCCCCAGCATCGAGGAGCTGCAGCTGCCAGAGGTGCTGAAGCAGATCATCATGGCGCCGCGCGGGCTGGTGCTGATCGTCGGCTCCACCGGCTCGGGCAAGTCGACCTCGCTGGCGGCGATGATCGACCATCGCAACAGTACCTCGTCGGGCCACATCCTCACCATCGAGGATCCGATCGAATACCTGCACAAGCACAAGAAATCGATCGTCAACCAGCGTGAGGTCGGCCTCGACACGCATGCCTTCCACAATGCGCTGAAGAACGCGATGCGCGAAGCGCCGGACGTGATCCTGATCGGCGAGATCCTCGACGCGACCACGATGGAAGCCGCGATCGCCTTCGCCGAAACCGGCCACCTGTGCTTGGCGACGCTGCACTCCAACAACGCCGACCAGACCATCGAGCGCATCCTCAACTTCTTCCCGGAGGCCGCGCACAAGAACGTGCTGATGAACCTCGCACTCAACCTGCGCGCGGTGATCTCGCAGCGGCTGGTGGTGGGCACCGACGGCCGCCGCTTGCCCGCGACCGAAGTGCTGATCAACACGCCGATGATCCGCGACCTGCTGCGTCGCGGCGAGGTGCACCAGATCAAGCAGGCGATGGAAGAATCGCTGGAGGACGGGATCGAGAGCTTCGACCAGTGCCTGTTCCGGCTCTACAAGGAAGGCCGCATCGAACGCGAGACCGCCCTGCGCGCGGCCGACTCCCGCGAAGGCCTCGACCTGAAGTTCCGCCTGTCCGAAGGTGCGAGCGGCGAACACGACCCTTACGCGGACGTGTTCGGCACCCAGACGCACTGAGCCCGCTCGCAGGCACCTGCCCCGCCGGCTTTCCATGCATCGCACATCAGCAGCCGGAACCGGCTGCGGCTATGGCGCGTCGGGTTGCCGCTCCGGGCGCGCGGCATCGAACGCCGGCAATGCCAGGCACGCTTCCTCGATCCTCAGGATCGTGGGATAACGCGAGAGATCCATGCCGAAGCGGCGGGCATTGTAGACCTGCGGGATCAGACAGCAGTCGGCAATGCTCGGCGCATGTCCATCGCAGAAATGCCCGGTGGCCGGATGGTTCTGGAGCAGCGACTCGAAAGCCTCGAACCCGTCTTCGATCCAATGCCGGATCCACTCCTCGCGCTCGGGTTGCGGCACGCCCCATTCGCGTTCGAAGTACTGCATGACGCGCAGGTTGTTGAGCGGGTGGATGTCGCACGCCACGACCTGCGCCAAGGCACGCACGCGCTGGCGTTCGCGCGCGGTCGCCGGCAGCAGTGGTGGTTCCGGCCACATCTCGTCGAGGTACTCGAGGATCGCCATCGACTGCCGCAACATGCGCTTGCCGTGCTGCAGCACCGGCACCAATCGCTGCGGATTGGTTTCGGAAAATTCGGGCTTGCGTTGATCACCGCCATCGCGCACCAAGTGCACGGGCACGATGTCGTAGCGCAGTCCCTTGAGGTTCAGGCCGATGCGCACGCGATACGCAGCGCTGGAACGCCAGTACGAATGCAGGCACAGATCGTCGCTCATCGCCTCCCCCGTGCTAGCGCTTGGCATTGTCCTTCACCCGATGCCTCC
Source organism: Luteimonas sp. (assembly GCA_024707405.1). GTDB lineage: Bacteria > Pseudomonadota > Gammaproteobacteria > Xanthomonadales > Xanthomonadaceae > Luteimonas. The sequence goes on along the minus strand of JANPZU010000005.1, from coordinate 319,750 downwards.
GAACCCGTCGATGTCGCATCCAACCACGCGCAATTGCACAACACCATGCTCCCGAGCAGCACCGGCCCCGCCAGCAACGAGCGGGCGACCAACAGGACTGCTTCAAACTTCCGGTTCATTCGCAACATCGGACTCATGGCCACGAGTACAGCCATGCGCGAGGGCAATCGCGTCGAGCCAGCAATGTACAGAGTATAGTGCCCGGCCGGGATCTGCTGGACATGATACGAATCCCTGTCCCGGAAACGAACACGCCGCTGCAGCGCGCCATGCATGGACGGGAACATCCGAGACTCCTTGAACAATCGTTGCAAGGCAACAATGCGAACAAGGCAAAGGCAATCGACTGCGGATCCGAACCCGCGTCAGGATGAGTCATCCTCGGAAGTCCCATTGCAACGACCCCGAAACACCTGACCTGACCAAAACGGCATGATCTTCACCGAAGAACTCATCAACGAACTTTGGCAACATCGCGTGCTGTTCAAGCACCGCTCCCCGCCCCCGCAAAACGGCAGGTATGGCTGGCTCAAATCCGGGAAGGACTACCGGCTTTCCAGCCATGTGAGGATCGAAGCGCACAGCGGCCTGTATCGCGGCAAGTTCAGGGGAAGCATCGGCGGCGGCAAGTCCTCCGGACTCAGCAACATCGGCGCATTCTCCTATTCGTATTCACCGCTTCCGGAAACCATGCAGGTCGGGCGGTATTGCTCGATATCGAGCGGACTCGTCTTCCTGGATTCGCACCACCCGCTGGATCTGGTCACCACGTCGATCATTTCATTCCGCCCGACCAATCCATTGGTCAGCGATTTCATGATGCGCGAGGACGCAAAGCGCTACAGGTGGAAACCCCATCGCGGCAAACCATATCCGGTGGTTGGACACGATGTCTGGATCGCCCGCGACGTCACGCTGGCAACGGGCATATCGATCGGCACCGGCGCAGTCATTGCCGCGGGGGCCTTGGTCACGAAGGACGTCCCGCCCTACGCCGTGGTGGGCGGGAATCCCGCGAAGATCATCAAGTACCGCCTGCCGGACGATGTCTCGACCGAGTTGCTGAGACTCGAATGGTGGAAGCACGATCCTGCGGTGCTGGCGCGCATCGGCTTCGCAGATCCCGCTCGTTTCTGCGCGATGCTGGCGAAAATGATCGATGCGGGCAACATCGATCCGTTCCACCCGAAGACCTTCGAGTTCCCCGCAGACCCTGCATGAACAGACGTGCCCCCGAGAGGGCTGCCCGCTGAGGATCAGGGCGCTGCTTGTCGCTCGATACGCTGCTCGATCGCGCCGAAGATGCTGTTGCCATCGCGATCGAGCATCTCGATCCGCACGGTGTCGCCGAACGACATGAAGGGCGTCGAAGGCTTGCCATCGCGCAGGGTTTCCACCGTGCGTTTTTCCGCGAAGCACGATGCGCCCTTGGACGTGTCCTCGTTTGCAATCGTGCCGGAGCCGACGATGGCACCGGCCGACAACGGCCGCGTCTTGGCCGCATGCGCCACGAGTTGCGAAAAGTCGAACTGCATGTCGACGCCCGCTTCCGGTGCGCCGAACCATTCGCCGTTGATGTGCGTCAGCAAGGGCAAATGCACCTTGTTGCCGCGCCAGGCATCGCCCAGTTCGTCCGGCGTCACGAACACCGGCGACAGCGCCGAACGCGGCTTCGATTGCAGGAAACCGAAGCCCTTGGCCAACTCGCCGGGGATCAGGTTGCGCAGCGACACGTCGTTGACCAGGCCAATGAGCTGGATGTGGCCTGCGGCCTGCTCCGGCGTGGCCGCCATCGGCACGTCGTCGGTGACCACCACGATTTCGGCCTCGAGGTCGATGCCGTAGTCCTCGCTCACCACCTTCACCGCATCGCGCGGCCCGAGGAAGCCGGCGCTGGTCGCCTGGTACATCAATGGATCTGTATAGAAGCTCGCGGGCACCTCGGCGTTGCGCGCACGGCGCACGCGCTCGACGTGCGGGAGGTAGGCGCTGCCGTCGACGAATTCGTAGGCGCGCGGGAGCGGTGCCGCGAGCGCATTGAAATCCAGGTCGAAGGCGCCATCGGCATCGCCGCCGTTGAGCGATTCGTACAACGCATTCAAGCGCGGGGCGACGTTGCTCCAGTCTTCCAGCGCACGTTGCAGCGTGGACGCGATCCCCGTGGCCCGCACCGCGGTGGACAGGTCACGCGAGACGACGACGAGCGTGCCGTCGCGGCCGCCTTCCTTCAGGGATCCGAGTTTCATGGGTGCTCCGGGCGCATGCTTATCGTTTCAATTGTAACGAACTGCGGGCAACTATCGCCTGCCCTGCAGCTCATGATGCCGCGCCGACTCAATCCTCGCCCTGGAAGGCCCCGGCACGGAACGTGAGTACCAGCGTATCGCGGTGTCCGCCCTCCCCGTCCATCGCCGGCTGGATCGGCGTGGATTCGTGGATCACCCGCTGGTCGTCCATGAACAGCAACGACCATGGTTCGAGCAGGGTGAAACGCTGGCCACGCGGGCCATCGGCATCGAACACCCGGGTTTCCGCGCCCTTGATGTTCTCGCGCCCGACCAGGATCACCGCAACGAAATCCACGCCGTCGCGATGCGCGCCCTCTGGCGTCGGCCGGCCGATGCCGTCCGTAGTGTCGATGCGGAACTGGTGCGCCTCGATGTACCAGGGCTGCTCGCCCTTGATCGCCGAACACCAGCCGGCCATCGACAACAACAGCGGCGACCACGCCGGATTGGCAAGCGTGGCGTGCGCGACCGGCTCGAACCAGCGCTGCATGCCGCCGTGCAATGCGTTGTAGTCCAAGGATTGCCAATGCGCACGATGCGGCTGCAATGCCAGTCGTTCGCCATCGGCGACGAAGCACGAATGCCGGCGGCTGCGATAGCGCCCGCCATCGCGCAGGTAGTTGTCCGGCGGCAGGTCGTCCCAGCCCGCGGACAACGCTAGTAGGTCGGCCGGCCACACGGTGCAGGCCTGCGCCAATGCCTCCGGCGTCAGCGCGGCGTAGCCGTTGGCGCGAACCTCGTCGAGGATCCGGGCGGGATCGGAATAAGTCGGAGTGAACGGCAATGCCATCGGCGGATTCTATGCCATCGCCTGCTCCGACCCGTCCGGCCACCCTCATGCCGCGATGGCCGCCCGCATTCCACTCCAGCGGCTGCAAAACCGGCCCCAGTCTCGCCTGCCGATGGCCGTGACGGCCCAATCCCCCGGCCCGAGCACTGTCCTGTCTGTCCCGCGCCCGAGGCGGCATCCGGTTCTGCGCAGGCCTCCCGCGGGCCTTGAGCACAGCCGGTGCGCTCAGCCAGGTCACATCACCGGCGGTGCGCGGCTCACGGGGAACAGCCCCATGGAACCGGGCACCTGCGCCTCCAAATTTGATGGCGTGGCCTAGGCCTAGCAACGACCGCATCGGGCATCATCTCAGGCCACGTCAACTGGGTCGTCGTGCTCGGTCTCCGGCAGGTCGTGCTGCTGCAGGCTCCGACCACCGTGCCGGGCGATGGTGCGGGCCGTTGCGATGGGCCTGCCCTGCCTGTCGGATCAAATGGGTGGCGAATAAATTGTAGACGATGCCCAGCATCTGGGTCAGGGTGGTTCTCGATGCCCTCGCCTTTCTCCGTGGATGCGATCAACCAGTAAAGACTGTCCGTAGACAGCTTGCTGTCACGCCAGATCGACATTTGCACGCCAAAAACGTGACATCTTGGTCAACCATGCGTTAAGTTCAGACCATCGTGCTGCTCATCCGCGGTGCGTGTCAGAGGAAGTGCATCAGGATCAGGCAACAACGCAAGTCGCTAGGTTTCTGGGGATTTTGATTATCTCACGCTGTCCGCATTTGATGCGTACTCGGCTGAGTTCCGCTCTGGTCACCGAACGGTGCGTTCATCAACCTGTGTGCGAGGGGCCTTGGCTACACGCTGATCCTGTTGAATGGCCATCGCATGGCCGAGATCCAGTTGTCTGCAAACTCGCCAACTCTCCAAGGGGAATTTCATATGTTCAAAAACTCGAAATTGAGCTCAGCGATGCGCCGTGCGCTGATCACAGGAGGTGCCATTGCCTTGGCAACCCCTGTCGCATTCGCACAGGTTGCCGAGGAAACTCAGCAACAACATCTAGAACAGGCTGAGCAAACAGAACAGACTCAGGCTGTAGATCTCAATGAGCGCTATACAGTTGTCGGCTCAAGGATCCGTCGTGACGGTCTGGACAGCAATACGCCTGTAGAAATCATAAGCGCTGATGTTGCTGCCAGCCTCGGCGTCACCAACGTTGGTGAACTGCTACGTACAGCAACGGTTGCCAGCGGTTCGAACCAGCTGATTTCGGCAATGAGTGTCGGCAATGTCACACAAGGCGGTGCCGGTAACGAGTCCATATCCATGCGCGGCCTGGGAGCCAACCGCACGCTGGTACTGTTGAACGGACGCCGCGCAGGCCCTGCGGGTACCCGCGGTGAAGTCAGCGCCTTTGATATGAACGCACTGCCCGTCTCCATAGTCGATCGTATCGAGATCCTCAAAGACGGCGCATCATCACTGTATGGTTCCGATGCGGTTGCCGGGGTAATCAACATCATCACCAAGCGTGGCGATGAGGCTTCCATCAACGCAAGTATCAGCCAGCCGTTTGACTCGGGTGGGGAACAAGCCCGGATCAACGGAACTCTTGGCAAGACCTACGATCGCGGTTCATGGCGTGTTGTCGCTGACTACCGTCTGGATAAAGAACTGGCCCGCGGCGATCGTGACTTTTTTCGGCTGTCAGCAGCGTTACCTGTTTGATCGCAATACAGGCGAACGCATAGATCCGATTGATCCCCGTACTGGCGATTACCATTGTGCGGCACTGGAATCGGCCATGTGGGTCTGGGGTGATGCTCCCGGCTATCTGGGTGGCCGTGTGGCTTACGACTACACCGGCTGGAGCCCGGCAGGCAGACCAAGATATACGGCAACCAACCCTGGCGACATGGCTGTGCCGGAAGGTTGGTATCCCGTCGGTTTCAACTACGAATCCGATGGCTGAACCAACGCTGACCACCCGTATCTGTATCGTCAGTCCATGATCCCGGAAACAGAGGTTGCATCGGTGTACGGCCAGGCTGACTTCAGCCTGAGCGACACCGTATCCGTGTACACCGAACTGATGTACAGCCGTCGTCAGACGACCATCCACGGCTACCGCCAGTTCTGGGAACCCTTCATTCCCGGCGGTGTAATCCCCGGCTGGGAAGGCGATGGCGTTTACTACGATCCAACGCCAATTACCGATCACTCTGGCAACGTTACTACCATTGATTACTGGCGTGGCGTTGTCGGCCTGGAGGGCAGCATCGGCTCCTGGAACTGGGATGCCTCATATCAGCGAACCCTGAACAAAGGCACTTACGATACCCAGCTCATTTTCAACGACTCGCTGGTGCTGTCCCATGATGTTTTGTGGGGTGACCCCTGCAGTGGCGTAGTAACGCCCATCTCGGGCCGCAACTGCGTGCCAGTGCCTTGGTTTACCCCTGAATTCATCAATGGGCAGCACTCCGCCGAAGTACGCGACTTCCTGTTTGGTGAAGAACGAGGCATCACCTACTATAAACAGGACACCTTTGATGCTTACATCACCGGAGACCTGTTCAAGTTGCCAGCCGGCCAGGTTGGCGCTGCATTTGGCATTGCCTATCAGACTGATGAAATCAAGGATACCCCGGGCGAACAAACCTTGGCCGGCAACTCATGGGGCATGACCTCAGCAGGCATCACTCAGGGCAGTTCCAACACCAAGGCCATTTATGGTGAAGTCCAGATTCCAGTGTTGCGGGACTTGCCGCTCGTTGAGTATCTGGAACTGACAGCGTCCGGACGCTGGATCGATGTCAGCACCTACGGCAGTGGCACAACGCATAAACTGGCCGCCAACTGGACACTGGGTGGCGGGTTCCGCATACGGGCAGGTCGCGGTACTTCATTCCGTGCACCGGCGCTGTTTGAATTGTATCTGGAGGATCAAACCAGCTTCATCGCCCAGAACAATGACCCGTGTCTGAACTGGGGTGCGCGCGCCGATGCAGGGGAGATTTCACCACTGCGGGCGCAAAATTGTCAGTTGGCAGGCGTTCCCTCGGATTACTCAGTACCAAACTTCTCCATTACGTCCTTCACGGGCGGTGGTGCGGGCCTACTGGAAGCAGAAACTTCGGTGTCCAAGAACATCGGCTTGGTCTACAACACCCAGGACAACCGCTTCGGTGCATCCGTCGACGCATATGAGATTGAAATCAAGGGACAGATTGCCAACGTAGGTGGCATGGACGTTATTCTGGCCTGCTATAACTCGGAAGACTTCCTCAACGAACCTTTGTGCAACCAGGTGACTCGTCGCACTGGCGCAGGCGGGGACTGGGGTATCGACACGGTATCCGGTGGTTACCTGAACGTTGCATCACAGAAAGTACGTGGCGCAGATTTCATGGCAAGTTACGTGGATGATTTTTCATTCGGTATTTTACGCGTCGCCCTGAACCACACGGTCACGTTTGAACGCACCTATCAGCAATTTGCCGACAGTCCGTACACGAACTTCACAGGCCGCATGGGTAACCCGAAAAATTCGGGTAGCCTGTTCGTCACCTTGACTCGCGATGACTGGACTTACAACTGGCGGACTTCTTACTACAGTGCGGTTGACAACTACGACTCCTACACAAATGGAGATGAGATAACTTACCGTGGCATGCCAGGTCGCTTTGTTGCGGAAGCACCGAGTGTTTTCTACCACACTGCATCGGTGCGTCGTTTATTCGGCAACTTTGATGTCACACTAGGCGTGGCGAACATCTTCGACAAAAAGCCACCGCGGATAAGCCCTGCAAGTGATCTGGCTGTCGTTGGTAGCTCAGCGTTGTACTCACAATACGATCTGCGCGGTCGCCGTGCATTTCTGGATGTGTCGTACAACTTCTAAACCGCCAGCTTTAGTCTGAACATAAAATGCCAGTCAGCACCCTGACTGGCATTTTTTTGGTTCCGACCGCAGCTGTTACGTGGTCGCACTTCGTTGTAGTCGCGCCGCCAGCTGTAATGACCCGGCGGTTTCTGCGCAGGTCAGCCTGGACTTTCCCCGGTGCGGTAAGCACGACGTCCCACCGCCTTCAGTAGCGGGTCTGTTTGGAGTCCATGTTCAATTTGACGTAACCCGGCCAGCCTTTCGTATACATCCGGAAACCATACTTCATTGGCAATGACCGAGGTGCTTATGAGCAACAACAGATTGCAGCCGGCACCGCATCCTACGGCTGATGAAGGCCGAGAGCTTGCGTGCCCAAGTTGGCTACGGCAGCAAGCCACGTCATCGTGGTGAGCCCGTGGGCGTGGTGACCAATGTGCTCAACCGGGACTTTGCACCGGCGGCGCCGAACATGATCTGGGTGACGGACATCACTTACATCCGCACCTAAGAAGGGCTGGCTGTTCCTGACGGCGGTGATGGATCTGTACTCGCGACAGATCGTCGATCTGGGCCACAGCCTGGACGATGACCAGTGATCTGGTACTGGAGGCGCTGGTGGCGGCTGCATGGCGGCGCAAGCCGGGCCCGGGCGTCCAACCAAGGCTGTCAGCACACCATCAGCGACCAGCAGTCGTTCCTGAAGACGCATCGGATGGTGCCTAGCATGAGCCGTCGCGGAAATTGCCATGACAATGCCGTGGCCGAGAGCTTCTTCAGCGTGTTGAAGAAGGAGCGGATCAAGCGGCGGATCTACCCGAACCGCGAGGCAGCGCGCTCGGACGTGTTCGATTACATCGAGATGTTCTACAACTCGATCCGCCGACATGGTTCCGCTGGAGGGCTGTCACCGGTAGAGTTCGAGAGGCGCTACGCGCAGAGCGGCAACTGAGTGTCCATGAAACTCTGGCCGGTTCACGTCGCTTCCGCGATGCCCATCTTGCGACAAATCTCGCCGACTGCCGTCCCCAGCTCGGACTGCTTCAGCGCATACGCGATTTGCTCTTCAGTGAAGCGGGACTTCTTCATCGCCTGACTCTTCGTGATTCACGGGGCTCATGCGGCTCGAAGTCTCGACTTTACGATGGCCCAGTTTTCTGGGGGTGGGCCACGTGGGTGTGAAAGGCTGTGTCATCGGCGGATTCTACGCCGCAGGCCACGCCCGCCCATGCGGCTGGGACAAAACGTACATTCCCTGTCAGGCCGCTCTAGCGGACGTGATTCGGCCTTGCCTCGATCGAGAAGTCGCCAGCCCCGGCCTGCCCCGATGGGCGGCCCTTGTATTGGGTCATTCATTTGACAACACTGAACGACGGCGGACTCCACGACAGGCACTGCATGGGGAACGAGGTCTCAACCTTGGCAATCCGCGTCGACTCCGCGCATCGCCAGCATTTCGTCCTGCTGTACCAGGACTTGCAGCGTCTTGCGCGCCGGGAACTGGGGCATTCGCCACGCACCTCACTCGACACTTGTGCATTGGTGCACGAGGCCTACTTGAAGCTGGCAGGCGCGGACGTGCCATTGGCCGGGCACGGCGAGTGCCTTGCCCTTGCCGCAAAGGCCATGCGTCACGTCCTGATCGACCACATCCGCGCACGGCTGGCCGAGAAACGTGGCGGGGGATTGGCCCACGTCATGCTGACCACCGGCGTCCATGCGGATGCGTGCGTCCAGTTCGACGATCTGATCCATCTGGATCAGGGGCTGGCCGCACTGGAGCGACTGGATCCGCGCCTGGTCAACGTCGTGGAGTGCCACTTCTTCGGCGGCATGACGTTCGACCAGATTGCCGCGCACCTGGACATCAGCGAGCGCACCGCCCAGCGCGACTGGCGACGCGCACGCGCCTTCCTGCAGTCCTGCCTTTGCGAGGCACGCACATGAACCGCCTCCCCATGGATCCGGATCGTTGGCAACGCGTCTGCGACTTGTTCGAAGATGCCATCGAACTGCGCGGGCAAGCCCGCACGGATTTCATCGCGCTTCATTGCAAGGACGATCCCGTCGTGCATGAAGCCTTGGAGGCCATGCTCGCTGGCGATGCACGCACTGCACTGCTGGATGCCGCACTGGTCGACTTGGTCGACACCACAGCTCTGACACCTGCCGACGCCCCCGACTGCAGTGGTGAACGACTCGGCCACTTCGTACTCGGCAATGCACTGGGTCGTGGCGGCATGGGCGTGGTCTACGCTGCCCATCGCGAAGATGACTTCCGGCAACAGGTGGCCATCAAGCGCCTGCACCAGCGCTGGGAAGGCAGCCTGCAAGCCGAACGCTTCGTGCAGGAGCGGCAGATACTGGCGGCGCTGTCCCATCCCAACATCGCCCGCCTCCTCGACGGAGGGATCGATGCGCACGGCCAACCCTGGTTCGCGATGGAGCGCATCGAAGGCGCGCCCATCACCGCGTGGGCAGACGACCAACATCTCTCCCTGAGCGCCCGCATCGACCTGTTCCGACAAGTCTGCCGGGCCGTCCAGCACGCACATGAACGCTTCGTGGTGCATCGCGACCTCAAGCCCGACAACATCCTGGTCGATGGCAGCGGCAATGCAAAGGTGCTGGATTTCGGCGTGGCCAAGCTGGTCGACCCGCTCGCCGAAAACACCACCCGCACGGGCATGGCCGTGGGCTTCACGCCCGAGTACGCAGCACCGGAGCAGATCAGCAGCGGCAACATCACTGCCGCCACGGATGTGTATTCTCTGGGCCTGATCCTGTACCAGTTGCTGACCGGTCGCCTGCCCTATGACCTGGACGCGCACGACCTGCCCGCTCGCATGCATGCGATCAGCCAGGGCACTCCGATGCGTCTGGAACAGGCATTGATCAGCGGCGACAGCGAACAGGTCTTGCAGCGCCTGCGCTGGCGCAATACCGATCTCGGCAGCTATCGACGCTTCGTGCGTGGCGACCTCACCCGCATCCTGCAAACCGCACTGGCCAAGGAACCCGAGCGTCGCTACGCCACCGCGCAGGCGATGGACGATGACCTGCAGCGCCTGCTGCGTGGTCGCCCGGTGTCCGTCAGCGGCGACACGTTCACTTATCGCGCCCGCAAATTCGTCAGTCGCAATCGTTGGGGCGTGGCAATGGCCTCGCTGGCAGTGCTTGCACTGATCGGCGGGAGTCTCGGCATCCTGTTGCAATCAAGCCGTGTGCAGGCCGAAGCCGCCCGCGCCACCCGCGAAGCCGAGCAGCAGCAGGCCGTCACCGATTTCATGCTCCAGGTGTTCTCCTCGGCCAGCGTGAACACCGGCGGCGACCCGGACATCAGCCTGGCCGACGCGATGAAACTGGCCGTGGACACGGCGCTGGAAACCCACGAGAACAACCCGCAAGTCACCTTGGGCGTACTGGCTGCAGCCGCGACAGGCTATGACGAGCTTGCGCAGCGTGAACAGGCGGTGGCCCTGATCAGGCAGGGACTCGACATCCAGCAACGCCATGCCCCGCATGCACTGGCCGAACGCGGCAGGCTGTTGACGTTGTTGAGCCAGTTGGACATCGAAGCGCCGCTGGAACAAGTACTGGCCCGCGCCGAGGAGGGCCTCCAGGCACAATACGCGGCAGGCAGCCCCCGCGTACCGTCATCGACGCGATGACCATGGTTTTCAACGCCCACCGCTACTCCGGCAACCTGCAGCAGGCACTGGAAATCAACGACGAGATCCTGGGCCTGATCCGGCAACACGGGCTGGAGGGCCAGCCCATCCTCATGTCCACGTTGTCCAACCGCGCCATGCTGCTGCCATTGCTGGATCGCCACGACGAGGCCGGCGACCTGCACCGGCAGGCCCTGGAACTCACGCTCGCGCGTTACCCCGCCGACGGCCTCCGGGTTGCCCGGCAGCGCATGTTCTACGGGATGGCCTTGGTACAGGCTTCGCAATTCGACGATGCGCTGGCACAGCTGACGCCTGCACTTGAAGTGATGCGGCAGAAGTGGCCGGACAATCACGTCATGACCCAGATGGCCGTGCACTGGATGGGGGGCGCGCTTGCCGGCCTTGGGCGTTATGAAGAAGCACTGCCCCTGCATCGGGAAGCCTGGCGCCAGACATTGGCAGATCCCGGCAGCGTCCCCGCACGCGTGCAATCCACTGGCTCCCGGCTGGTACGCGCCCTGGGCGAAACCGGGCACTGCGACGAGGCGCGCACCTTGGTGGCCGAAGATCCCCAACAGCGCAGCGACTGGCTCAGCCAGACGCCGTGTACCGCCGACACCCTCTAACCAAACCAGTTGCCACGGGCTGCCATGGCCCGCAGCGGCCTGTCTCTGGCCCGCAAAACGGCGCTCCAGACATCGCGTGTCGTGATTTGCCCCCGTTTCCCGACCTTAGTGCGCCAGGCACTCCTGCCGGCATGCCCAATCGAGAAACCACCATGCCTACCCATCGCAACCTTGTCCGCATCCGCCATCGTGCGCTTCGACTCAGCGCCCTGCCTGCCGCCCTTTGTCTGGCACTCCTGTCCACACCGGCAATGGCCGGGGAACGCTGCACGCTCAGTGACGGCACGGCGGGCGGAAGCACCGCCGATGGATCATTCGCCTTCGCCTGCGGCTACGACAACATCGCCGACGGAGACATCGCCACCGCCATCGGTTACCGCAACGTCGCCCAGGGCGACAACGCCAACGCCATCGGCCTATCGAACCAGGCCATCGGCACGAGCAGCAATGCGCTTGGCAGCTTCAACGTCGCGGAGGGAAACGCCAGCAACGCCTTCGGTCGCCAGAACAACGCCAGCGGGAACAACAGCAATGCGTTCGGCTTCGAAAACGACACCAGCGGGGCGGCCAGCAGCGCCTTCGGCACCCAGAACACCGCGACCGCTGATTTCGCCAGCGCCTTTGGCGCGCTGAACACCGTCGAAGGTGCCGCCGCAAGCGCCTTCGGCATGCGCAATACGGCCAGCGGCACCAGCAGCAATGCCATTGGGCGCGAGAATGTCGCCGCAGGAGATTTCAGCGGGGCCATTGGTGCGTTCAACAATGCGGCCGGCCCGTATGGCCATGCATTCGGCTACAACAATACCGCCGAGGGGAACGCCAGCAGTGCCTTCGGATCTGGAAACCGCGCCGCCGGAACCGGCAGCAATGCATTCGGCCGAGGCAACATCGCCAGCGAGAACAGCAGCAGTGCGTTCGGCTACGGCAACGCCGCCACCGGCTTCCTGGGCAGCGCATTCGGTTACGCCAACGCGGCCCGTGGCAGCCGCAGCAGTGCGTTTGGGTACCGCGCAGTCGCCAATGGCGATGCCAGCCTCGGCATCGGGGCCTGGTACGACCGCGACGGCGACGGCGCGATCACGCTGGACATCGACACCAACGGCGATGGCACGCCCGATGCCAGCAGCGAAACCGCCGTTGCGCTGGGCACCAGTGCCGTGGCCATCGGTGCCGGCGTCGTGGCCGAAGCCGACTACAGCGCCGCGCTTGGCGTGAATGCCCGGGCCACGGCCGAAGGCGCGACCGCCATCGGCTACGGTGCCGTCGCCGACCGCGAATACACGCTCTCGGTCGGCGCAGTCGGCGCGGAGCGGCAGATCGTCAACGTGGCCGCCGGCACGCTGGACACCGATGCAGTCAACGTGTCGCAACTCAACAGCGTGGCCTTGGGCTTCGCGAACTGGCTGGGCGGCGGCGCTGGCTTCAGCAGCGGCGTATTCACTGCCCCGAGCTTCAGCATCCAGGGGGCCGAATACGACACCGTGGCTGCAGCATTTGCCGCTGTCGACACCAGCCTGACCGCGCTGGCATCGAGCGGCGGCGGCGTCGAAGGGCCGCAAGGCCCTCAGGACCTCAGGGACCTCCAGGGACCTCCAGGGGCCTCCAGGAGCCTCAGGGGCCTCAGGGGCCTCAGGGGCCTCAGGGGCCTGAAGGGCCTCAAGGGCCACAGGGTCCTGCAGGTGCAGATGGCCTGAATGAGGTACAGGTGCAGGCCATTGCAGACGCTGGAGACGCCAACACACTCACAGCAGCACAAACACATGCCGACGCCGGGGATGCCGAAACCCTCGCCGCCGCACGCAGCCATACCGACACCACTGCGACGCAAACGCTCAGCGCAGCCAATACCTACACCGACAACCGGATCGCCGACCTGCTCGGTTTCGACACCTCCGTGATCAACGGCCGCTTGGACGCACTCGAAGACCGCTTCGCCGCAGTCGACGATCGCTTTCGCCAACAAGATCGTCGACTCGATCGCATCGGCGCAATGGGCAGCGCCATGATCGGCATGGCGGCCAGCACCGCAGCCGTGCAAGGCAACCATCGCACCCGCATTGGCGCCGGCGTGGGCAGCAGCAACGGCGAAGCCGCGTTGGCAGTGGGCATACAGCACAACATAAGCTCACGCGCTGCCATCACCCTGGGCGGTGCCTTCAGCGGCTCGGAGCGTTCGGCAATGCTCGGTGTCGGCATCGGGCTGTAACCCGCCACCCTCGCTTCAACCACTGCGGCACAGGCCAATATCGTTCTCGCGGCCGGGCAAGCCGTGCACATGGAAGTGCGTGCGGGAGTGGGCAACCACTCCCGCTTCTTGCGGGATAGGCCAGTGCACGACCCTGATCGACAGCCATAAAAAACCCCGGATTGCTCCAGGGGTTTTCAGGATTGGCGTGCCTTGTAATTGGCAGCCCCGGATGGATTCGAACCACCGAATGCCTGAGTCAGAGTCAGGTGCCTTACCGCTTGGCGACGGGGCTATGCAACGGATTGTAGAACCAAATTCACTTGATGGATGAATCCATCCATCAAGCGTGTATCCGATCTTTCTCTGGCTAGGAGTGGTGGCGCCGCCTGTACCGAGCGTACAGGCAAGCTGCCACGACAACGCCAGAAGGCGCGGATTAACGCTTGGAGAACTGCGTGGCGCGACGCGCCTTGTGCAGGCCGACCTTCTTGCGCTCGACTTCACGCGCATCACGGGTCACGAAGCCCGCCTTGCGCAGCTCGGTCTTGAGCGTTTCGTCGTACTCCACCAGCGCGCGGGCGATGCCCAGGCGGATCGCACCGGCCTGGCCGGTGGTGCCGCCGCCGATGGCGGTCACGGTGATGTCGAAGGTGTCCGTGTTCTTGGTCAGCTCGAGCGGCTGGCGCACGATCATGCGCGCGGTCTCGCGACCGAAGAACTCGTCCAGCGGACGGCCGTTGACGGTGATGTTGCCCGTGCCCTTGCGCAGGAACACGCGGGCGGTGGAGGACTTGCGACGGCCGGTGCCGTAATTCTGGGTGATGGCCATGACTTAGATATCCAGGACTTGCGGCTGCTGGGCGGCGTGCGGGTGCTCGGCACCCTTGTAGACCTTGAGCTTCTTGTACATCGCACGGCCGAGCGTGTTCTTCGGCAGCATGCCCTTCACGGCGATCTCGATGACGCGCTCCGGGTGGCGCTCCAGCGCCTGGCCCAGGGTCTCGGTCTTGAGGTTGCCGATGTGGCCGGTGAAGCGGTGGTATTCCTTGTCCGTCAGCTTCTTGCCGGTGACGGCGATCTTCTCCGCGTTGATCACGACGATGTAATCGCCGGTGTCGACGTGCGGGGTGTAGACGGGCTTGTGCTTGCCGCGGAGGCGGCGGGCGAGCTCGGAGCTCAGACGGCCCAGCGTCTTGCCGGTGGCGTCGACGAGATACCAGTCGCGCTGGACGGTCTCGTTTTTGGCGGTGAAGGTCTTCATGTGCGCTCTGGCTTCTCGGGGTACATGGTCGGGCTGGTTCCCACCCTGGTACAGGCTGGAACGGCGCCGCGCGTTGGGTACGATGGAACAAAGAAGCGGGATTGTAAGCCGGCCGCCGGGCCGTCGCAAGCCCACCCTCCCCCGGCGACAAGGCCCGGGCTGGCATCGAAGCCTTGGCAGACGCACCATAGGCCACCCCTTTCCGGAAGCGATCATGCCCGCAAGCCGCGTCCAGACCCCCGTCGACCAGCTCATCATCGAGGCCCAGCGCGCGCTGGAGACAGTGTTCGGCAGCCCGGCGGCCACCCGGCCCAACCCGTCCGCCGATACGCCCGACATCGAACTGGATGCCAACGAACGCCGCCATGCCGCCGGGCTGATGCGGATCAACCACGTCGGCGAGGTCTGCGCCCAGGGCCTGTACTTCGGCCAGGCCGCGGTCGCACGGGAGCCGGAGACCAAGCAGCACCTGCTTGAGGCCGCGCAGGAGGAAACCGACCACCTCGCCTGGTGCGCTGACCGGTTGCGGGAGCTCGACAGCCGCCCCAGCCTGTTCAACCCGCTGTGGTACGGCGGCAGCTATGCCTTGGGCGTACTGGCCGGGTTGCGCGGTGATGGTTGGAACCTCGGCTTCGTGGTGGAGACCGAGCGCCAGGTCGAAGCCCACCTCGACGAGCACCTGCAAACCCTGCCCGAAGCCGACCAGCGCAGCCGCGAGATCCTGCGCACGATGAAGGAAGACGAGGCCCGCCACGCCGACAATGCCGAACTGGCCGGCGCGCGCATCCTGCCGCAACCGATCCCAACACTGATGGCCGCCGCGTCGAAGCTGATGAAGACGGTCGCCTATCGGCTCTGAGCCATCCGGCGGCGCAATGGAAAAGGCCCGCTTCCGCGGGCCTTTTCGCTTCGTCGCCAATCCGGTCAATCGACCAGGTTGCGGCCGTGGTAGAGCTCCTCGATCTCGCGCCGCAGGCGCGCTTCGATCTTCATGCGTTCCTTGAACGACAGGTTCTTGGCCTTCTCCTCGAACAGGTAGTTGTCGAGGTCGAAGTCCTTCAGGTGCATCTTGGTGTGGAAGATGTTTTCCTGGTAGACGTTCACGTCGAGCATTTCGTAGCGCGACTTGACGTTCTTGGCCAGGTAATCCTGGATCGAGTTGATCTTGTGGTCGATGTAGTGCTTCTTGCCCTTGATGTCGCGGGTGAAGCCGCGCACGCGGTAGTCCATCACCACGATGTCGGACTCGAGGCTCTCGATCAGGTAGTTCAACGCCTTCAGCGGCGAGATCACGCCGCAGGTCGACACGTCGATGTCGGCGCGGAAGGTCGCGATGCCGTTGTCCGGGTGCGTCTCGGGATAGGTGTGCACCGTGATGTGCGACTTGTCGAGGTGCGCGACCACGGCGTCGGAGATGATTTCCTTGCCGGCATCCTTCTTGTCGATCACCGGCTCCTCGGAGATGAGGATGGTCACCGACGCGCCCTGGGGGTCGTAGTCCTGGCGGGCGATGTTGAGGATGTTGGCGCCGATGATCTCCGCCACGTCCGTGAGGATGTGGGTCAGGCGATCGGCGTTGTATTCCTCGTCGATGTACTCGATGTAGCGCCGACGCTCGTCTTCCGACGCCGCGTAGCACACGTCGTAGATGTTGAACGACAGCGACTTGGTGAGGTTGTTGAAGCCCTGCAGCTTCAGTCGGGGCAGTGGTTTGACCACGGCGATCTTGTCCAATTCCGGAGGGCGAAAGGCGAATTATGGGGCAAAGCCGCCGATGCGTCGCGCCCCGGCCGTTTGCTACCGGGGCTGCGACGGCCTACTCTCTGCGCTTCCCCCGTAATTCACAGACATGAACCCTACTCCCGTGGCTCTCATCAGCAGCTACCGACGCCCAGCGCACCCGATGGCACCGTCCCCCGCGACCATCGAGCGCTTCCTGGCCCATTGCCATCGCCGTCGCTACCCGCCCCGCACCGAGGTGTTCCGCCCCGGCGACCCGGCCGGCACCCTCTATTACGTCGTCAGCGGTTCGGTCAGCATCATCACCGAGGAAGACGATGGCCGCGAACTGGTGCTGGGTTACTTCGGCAACGGTGAATTCGTCGGCGAAATGGGCCTGTTCATCGAATCGGACGTGCGCGAAGTGATCCTGCGCACCCGCGTCCAGTGCGAACTGGCCGAAATCAGCTACGAGCGCCTGTACCAGTTGTTCGAGGGTTCGCTGTCCAACGACGCCACCTCGATCATGTATGCCATCGGCGCGCAGCTTTCTCGCCGGCTGCTGGATACCAGCCGCAAGGCCGGGCGCCTGGCCTTCCTCGACGTCACCGACCGCATCACCCGCACCCTGCACGACCTGACCCGCGAACCGGAGGCCATGAGCCATCCGCAGGGCACGCAACTGCGGGTGTCGCGGCAGGAGCTGGCACGCCTGGTCGGCTGCTCCCGCGAGATGGCTGGCCGCGTGCTGAAGAAACTGCAGATCGACGGCAAGCTCCACGCCCGCGGCAAGACGATCGTGCTCTACGGGACGCGATGAGCGTCCTGCATTTCGCACCCCGCGGCGGCCTGCCGGACGCCGACCTGCGCATGGCGTCGCTGATGGACGCCGACGACGTCGCCGCGTTGCTCTCGGAAATGGGCTATCCCTGCGACCGGATCGAGGCGGCGGGGCGCATCAACGCCATCTCCGACAATGACCGCCAGGCGCTGGTGGTGGCACGGGTGGACGGCGTGGTCGCCGGCCTGATCGCACTCGACTTCATGTACTACCTGCCGCTGGGCACCACCACCTGCCGCATCACCGCGCTGGTGGTCTCCTCCGGTGCCCGCGGGCAAGGCCTGGGCAGGCAGTTGCTGCGCGAGGCCGAGCGCCGCGCACGCAACGGTGGTGCCGCGCGCCTCGAACTGACCAGCGGTTCGCAACGCGCCGACGCACACGCCTTCTACAAGGCCTGCGGCTTCGGCGACGGCACCCTGCGCTTCATCAAGCGGCTCGGCGACGCGTAGGGCGGGTTTCAACTCGCCTTGGGTCGCTTGCCCAATGCAGGGTTTCGCCAAGTGGTCGAGGCTGCAGATCGCGGGCAATGGCGGGTTGAAACCCGCCCTACGCATCTCTCCCCGATACGGATAACCACTTCGTAACCTCGGGCCACCCGCCGCCGGGCTACTCTCCGCCGCCTGCCCCACCAACGACAACCGACATGGAACTCGGCGAGCAATTCCTCTGGTTCGTGCTGATCGGCCTGGGCGCGCAGCTCATCGACGGCGCACTGGGCATGGCATTCGGCCTGCTGTCCTCGTCCATCCTGCTCGGCATGGGACTGCCGCCGGCCGCAGTGAGCGCCAGCGTGCATACCGCCGAAGTGTTCACCACCGGCGCCTCCGGCGCCTCGCACCTGGCGATGCGCAACGTCGACCGCAAGCTGTTCTTCCGGCTGGCAATCCCCGGGATGGTCGGCGGCGTGATCGGTGCCTACGTGCTGACGCAGTTGCCTAGCGACCTTGTCCGCCCCTTCGTCTACGGCTACCTGCTGCTGCTTGCCGTGCTGATCCTGCTGCGCGCCATCGGCAAGCTGGTACCCAAACAGGAAGTCAGGCGCGTGCCGGTGCTGGGCTTCTTCGCCGGCCTGCTCGACGCCACCGGCGGCGGCGGCTGGGGGCCGATCGCCACGTCCACCCTGCTGGCACGCGGCGGCAAGGCCCGCCACACGATCGGCACGGTCAACGCCGCGGAGTTCCTGGTGACACTGGCGATCTCGGTGACCTTCCTGCTGACCATGGGCCTGCAGCACATGGAGATCGTGCTCGGCCTGCTGGTCGGCGGCATGGTGGCCGCGCCGCTGGCGGCGGTGTTCGTCAAATACGTGAGCGAGCGCTGGGTGCTGCTGGCCGTCGGCGTGCTGGTCTTCGCCATCAGCACGTACCAGATCGGTCGCTCGATCCTGTCAGCCTGAAGCCGACGATGCGTCGCCGCCGCGATCCTTGCAGCCCCAGTTGAGGATCGGCGTACCGGCGGGCAACACGCGCCGGAACATGTCGATGGCACCCCGCTTGGGATTGACCACCACCGGCGCCTTTGCCGCCTTCAGCAGCGGCAGGTCGGCGCTCGAATCCGAATAGGCGATGGCGATGTCGGCATAGCCGCGTTCGCGCAGCATCCGCATCTTCTCCTCGGCATGGCAGTGCCGGGTGGCGACGATGGCACCGAAGCGCGGCCCGACCGCGGTGCCGATCACCGGCACGCTCTCGTGCGCCACGAAGGCGAGGATCGCACGCGCCAGTTCCGGCGGCGCGCCGGTGGCGATGACCACGCGGTCACCGGCCTCGCGGTGGGCATGCAGCACGTCGAGCGCGACCGGCAACAAGCGCGCTTTGATGGTATCGGTGTGCGAAGCGACGTAGCGGTCGATGGCATCGTCCAGCGTGCGCCTGCGCGGCATGCCGACGGTACCGATCCAGACGAAGCCGGAAATCCCGTAACGACGCGTCGGCAGGAATGCGACCATCGGGCCGAACACCGGCGCGGCGACCATCGCCAGCAGCGTGCGCCACCAGCTGCGCCGGATCAGCCACGCGAACAGGTGGCTGCCGGAATCGCCGTCGTAGAGGGTGTGGTCGAAATCGAAGACGATCGCGGGCGCATCGTCGCGCGGCGTGGGAAGCGTGCCAGTCATGCGCCGAAGAATAGCCTGCGCAGCGCAGCGCCGGGATCGGGTTCGCGCATGAAGGCTTCGCCGACGAGGAAGGCATCGATGCCGGCATCGCGCATCCGCGCCACATCTGCGGCGGAATGGATGCCGCTCTCGGTGACCAGCCGGCGATCACGCGGCACCGCATCGCGCAGCGACAGCGTGGTGTCCAGCGACACCTCGAAGGTGCGCAGGCTGCGGTTGTTGATGCCCATCAACGGCGCCGGCACCTGGATCGCACGCTCCAGCTCGTTGATGTCGTGCACTTCCACCAGCACGTCGAGATCGAGCTGCATCGCGATGCCGGACAGTTCCGCCAGCTGGCCATCCGACAATGCCGCGACGATCAGCAGGATGCAGTCCGCGCCCAGTGCGCGGGCCTCATGCACTTGGTACGGGTCGATGGTGAAATCCTTGCGCAGCACCGGCAACGCACATGCGGAACGCGCCTGCTGCAGGTAGGCATCGGCGCCCTGGAAGAAATCGACATCGGTCAGTACCGACAGGCAGGCTGCACCACCGGCTTCGTAGCTGCGCGCGATGGCGGCCGGATCGAAATCGGCGCGGATCACGCCCTTCGACGGGCTGGCCTTCTTCACCTCGGCGATGACCGCGGCATCGCCCGCGGCGATACGCGACTCGATGGCGGCGGCAAAGCCACGCGTCGGCGGCATGTCGGCGGCACGCGCCTTTACTTCATCCAGCGACACCACCGCCGAGCGCGCTGCCACTTCCTCGGCCTTGCGCTGCAGGATGGTCTGCAGGATGTCCTCGCGCGGGGGCGCGGGACGCAGGAAGAACTTGTTCACGGTGTCACGGCCTCATCGGGATCCGTTGGCGGCAGCAGCGGCAACGCCTTGCCTGCACGCCAACCGCCGGAGGCCATTGTCGCAAGCATCGCCTCGATGCGCTCGCGCTTGTCGCGGTCGAAGGTCGGCAGCACCAACAGGTCGCCCGGTCGTGCCCACGCCAGTGCACGGCGGGCCGCTTCGACCTCATCGTGTTCGATGACGGCGCGCGACGCGTCCATGCCCAGCCTGAGCAGTTCGTCGCGCATGATCGCAGGCACTTCGTCCGACGTGCGCCCGCGCAGGTAGCCTTCGGCACTCTTGAGCACCACCAGCTCCGGCGCGAACGCCGCCGCCGTGGCCGCGACCGCGCGCAGGTCGGCTTCCTCGCGGTTGCCGGCATGGCCGACCACGATGGCGAGGCGGCCACTGCGCCGGCCCGCACCCACGGCCTCCAGCAATCCGCGCAGGCCATCGGGGTTGTGGGCGTAGTCGATGACGATATCGATGCCGTCGAGCTGCCAGCGCTGCAGGCGGCCGGGGTTGTCGTCACGCGCGGCACCGAAACTCCTCAGCACGCCGGCGATGACAGGTGCCGGGATGCCAAGCCCCGTCGCCACCAGCGCGGCACCGGCAAGATTGGCGACGTTGTAGGCGGCACGTCCGCCGAGCGCGAGCGGCATGTCGGCGATGGTGCCAAGGTCATGCGATGCACCTTCGACATGCAGGAAGAGGCGACCGTCGCGGACACCGCAGGTCACGCCGCCCTCGCCACGATGCGCGACCAGCAACGGGTGCGCATCGTCCAGCGAGAACCAGCCGAGGCGTTGCCCGGCGAAGCGCACGGACAGATCACGCAGCAAGGCGTCGTCGGCATTGAGCACCAGCAGACCACCGTGCGCGACCGCACGCGCCACGGTCAGTTTCACCAGCGCCAGGTCTTCGAGGCCATGGATGCCGTACTCGCCGAAATGATCGACGCTGATGTTGGTGACGATGGCGGCATTGGCACGGCACAACGCCAGGCCACGGCGCAGCATGCCGCCGCGCGCGGTCTCGAGGATCGCGGCTTCGGCACGTGGTTGCCGCAGTGCGGTGCGAGCGCCTTGCGGGCCGGAGAAATCACCCGATTCCAGCGCCTGCCCATCGAAATACACGCCATCGGTGCAACTGTGCGCAGCAGGCCAGCCATGCGCCCGGCACATCGCGGACAGCAGGCGCACCGTGGTGGTCTTGCCGTTGGAACCGGTGACCAGCGCAGTCGGGATTGCATGCAGCCCATCCCACGCAACTTCGCCGGGCGACGGCAGCGACGCGACGGGCCATTCGCGTCCGTGCGCACCGGCACCGATGGACACCACGTCGTCGTCCGCCAGCAGCGGGACGCCCTGCGCATCGGCGGCACGCTGCAATGCCAGCAATGCCGGATTCTCCTCGGCAGCGGCGAGCTCGCGAAGCTTCGCCAGCGCCTCATCGCGCACGAATGTCGCCACATGCGGGCGCGACGGCTCGCCATCGTCGTCCAAGTCGGCATCGGCGGGCGCACGCAGGCCCAGCGCGTCGTACCACGCCCACTCGTTGACTTCGGCCGCGGTGTACAGCCGATCCATGGGCGCGGCAAACGCCAGCGAGGCCCCGCTGCGATGCACGCGCACCACGATCTCGCCATTGGGCCAGCCCAGCACCTCGCGCGCAGCACGCACGTTGGCCTGCCAGCGCTCCAGCGTCGCTTCGTCGAACGACAGCCCGGCAGCGGTTTCCAGCGCCGCGCCCGTGCCGGCGAAATAGACGTTGCAGCCGGTCAGCCGGCGCGATTCCTCGAACGGCTCGGACATCAGTCGTTTTCTTCGCGCTCGAACACCAGTCCGCGCTCGTCGCGCACCACGCCACCCATCGCGGCGACCGCGGCTTCGTCCGCCGTCATCGTCGACTCCAGCGACGGCAGCTCGACCTTCTTCGCCACGCGCGGCGCGACGCCTTCCGGCGTGAACTTGGTGATCTGCTTCCAGGTGCGGGCCAACGCATCGGCGAACACCACCAGCAGGTCGCCGGCCTGGCCCATGCGCAAGGCGGCGTGTACCGCTTCCTGTTCGTCCGGGATGACGGTCATCGCGTCCTTGCCCACGCCGGCGTCCTCGAGCGCCCTGGCGATGATACGCGGCACTTCGTCGCCGTCGCGGCCGCGCAGCCCGTCGTCGCGCTTGACCACGTAGTGGTCGAACTTGCCGGCCACGGCCTGCGCGATGGCGACGATGTCCTCGTCGCGGCGGTCACCCGGCGCCGCCACCACCACCACGCGCTTGCCGGATACGTCCAGCCGCTGCGCAAGGTCGGCCATCACCCCGACCGCGTGCGCGTTGTGCGCGTAATCCATCACCACCTTGAACGGGTGCTCGTCGAACACGTTCATGCGGCCCGGCGCCTGGAAGAACGTGGTGTCGAAGGTACGCAGGCCCTGGCGGATCGCATCGAGCTTGATGCCCATCGAGAACGCCATCGCCGCGGCGAACATCGCGTTCTGCACGTTGTGCAGCGCGCGCCCTTCCATCGTCGCCGGGATCAGGTGCGTCCACATCAGCGGGATGTGGCTGCCCTTGTCGTAAAGCGTGATCATGTGGCCGTTGACGCCGTTCTCCAGCGCGCAGGCGCGGCCGCCGGCACGGATGTGCTCGCGCACCAGCGCGTGCGACGGGTTCATCGTCACGTAGCAAATGGTCTTCGCATCGGTGTAGCCGGACATCTTCAGCACGTTGACGTCGTCGGCATTGAGCACCGCGCAATCCTTCGCCACTTCCACCACGATGCGCTTGATCTCGGCCAGTTGCTCCAGCGTGTCGATGCCCTTGAGGCCGAGGTGGTCGGCGGCGACGTTGATCACCGCGCCCACGTCGACTTCCGGCACGCCCATGCCGGCGCGAAGCAGGCCACCGCGCGCGGTTTCCAGCACCGCCATGTCGATGTGCGGGTCGGACAGCACCATCCGCGCCGACACCGGCCCGGTCATGTCGCCTTCCACCGTGCGCTGGCCATCGATGTAGACACCATCGGTGCTGGTCAGCCCCGGCGTGTAGCCGGCCATCTTGGCGACGTGCGCCAGCATCCGCGAGGTGGTGGTCTTGCCGTTGGTGCCGGTAATCGCGGCAATCGGCACGCGTGACGGCGTGCCCGGCGGGAACAGCATGTCGATCACCGGCCCGGCGGCATCGCGCGGCGTGCCCTCGCTGGGCGCCACGTGCATGCGGAAGCCGGGCGCGGCATTCACTTCGCAGATCGCGCCGCCGATGTTCTTGTAGCTCTCGGCGATATTGGGGCTGATGAAGTCCACGCCGCCCACGTCGAGGCCGATGGCGCGCACTGCGCGCACGGCCATGTCACGGTTGTCAGGGTGGATGATGTCGGTGACGTCGGTCGCGGTGCCGCCGGTGGACAGGTTGGCGGTGGAACGCAGGAACACCACCTCGCCTTCCTTCGGCACGGAAGCCTCGGTGTAGCCGACGCGTTCCATCATCAGGTTGGCTTCGCGGTCGAGTTCGAGACGCGTGAGCACCTTCTCGTGACCGACGCCACGGCGCGGATCCTGGTTCACGATCTCGACGAGTTCCGCGATGGTCTTGCTGCCGTCACCGACGACATGGCCAGGCGTGCGACGCGTCGCCGCGATCAGTTCGCCGTTGACCACCAACAGGCGATGGTCGGCGCCATCCTGGAAGGTCTCGACGATGACCGAACGCGAATGCTCGCGCGCGGCATCGAACGCGGCGCGAATCTCGTCGTCGCCGGTGATGTTGATGGTGATGCCGCGACCGTGGTTGCCGTTGTACGGTTTCAGCACCACCGGGCCGCCAAGGCGGCGGGCGGCCTTGAGTGCATCGACCTGGCTGGTGACCAGTTGCTGGCGCGGCACCGGCAGGCCGAGCGAGCCGAGGATCTTGTTGGTCTCTTCCTTGTCGCTGGCCAATTCCACCGAGATGTACGGCGTCTTGCCGGTGATCGTGGCCTGGATGCGCTGCTGGTACTTGCCGTGGCCGAACTGGATCAGCGACTGGTTGTTGAGGCGCAGCCACGGGATGCCGCGCTCCACGCCGGCGCGCACCAGCGAGGCGGTCGACGGCCCCAGCGCGCGCTTCTGCGCATAGCGGATGAAGTCGTCGCGGGCTTCTTCCCAGTCCCAGTCATCCGGCACGCTGCCGGACGGACGAATCTCCCCGGGCATCAGCGAGCACAGCAGCTTCATCGCCAGTTCGCCCGCGGCGATGCCCTCCTCGCGCTGGGCGTATTCGTAGACCACGGTGTACACGCCGGGGCGATCCTCGCCGACGCTGCGGGTACGACCGAAGGTGACGTCCTCGCCGGCGACGTTCTGCAGTTCGATGGCGACGTGTTCCAGCACGTGGCCGAGCCAGGTGCCCTCGCCCTCGCGCATGCGGCGGATGAAGCCGCCGGGCGTCTTGTACGAGCAGCCGTGCTCGGCCAACCCCGGCAGCGCCTTCACCAGGCCGTCGACGAACTCGCGGCCGAGCCGGCCGGTGGGCCACTGCTCCAGTGCCTCGAGGTCGAGCAGCAACCGGATGACCGGGAAGTGCGCGTACTGCGACGGGCCGACGTAGACGTTGCGTTCGAGTATGCGCATGGAGCCCCCGTTTCGATCCAGTGGATCAGGTCTTGGTGATGGCGAGACGGCCCGCGGCCGCCTGCCGGGTATGCAGGTTGAAGGTAGCGCCTGCGACCAGGATGTGCACGCGCAGGCCCAGCAGGCAGACCGGATCGTCCTCGCCGGCCCGATCCATCGACGAGAACGTCAGCTCGCTGGCATCGACGATGGTCACGCCACCGCTGCCTTCCACTTCCAGCGTATCGTCCGGGCCGATGAAGGCCGCGGTGTCCTCGTCCAGCCCGATGCCGACGGCGAACGGGTTGTAGGCCAGCGCCGCCACCAGCCGACCGAGGCGGTCGCGCTGACGGAAATGCTGGTCGATGATGAAGCGATTGGTCAGGCCCAGCCCCGGCGCGAGCCGCACGCTGCCGGCCGTGGGCGAAAAGCCTTCGCGGCCGAACGCGATCATGTGTTCGCTGAGGATGCTGGCGCCGGCACTGGTGCCGCCCACATGCACGCCGCGCGCGTTGAGCGTGCGCACCAGCTTGGCCACCGGCGTGCCGCCCAGCAGCGTGGACAGGCGCAACTGGTTGCCACCGGTGAAGAACACGCCGGTCGCATCCTCGATCAGGTCGAGGCGGTTCTGCTCCTTGGTGTCGCGCCGGGTGTCGAAATCGAGCACCGACACCTGTCCCGCGCCCAGTTCCGGGAACAGCCGTTCGTACTGGGTACCGGTCTCGATGAGCTTGCTGGCCGTGGGAATGACCACGATGCGGGCATCGGCACCGCCGCACAGCTCCACGAACCGCTTGAGTACCTTCGGATTGGCTTCCTTGTCCTCCGCCCCGCCTATGGGGACGATCCAGCCCCGTTCCTCGCCCTCGGGGGTCTTGCTCGGCATTCCGTGCTTCCTTAAACCAATCTGACAAGGGTCACAAAATATCACGGCCCCGGCGGATCACTTCCCGCCGCCGTCCAGCCGGGCCGTGGGACGGCCGTACGCCCGCTCCACCCGGGCCACGCGCACCTCGAAATGCCGATACCAATCCCGGCGCCCGCGTTCGCGGACGAGTGCGTGCTCGGCATGCCGCCGCCAGGCCTCGATCGCCTCCTCGCTGGCCCAGTAGCTGGTGGTGATGCCGAAGCCGTCCGCGCCACGCGCCGACTCCACCCCCAGGAAGCCCGGCTGCGCGCGGGCAAGTTCCACCATGCGGGCGACCGCCTCGTCGTAGCCCTCCGCCAACCCGCCGCGGACGGAACTGAAGACCACGACGTAATAGGGCGGCGACGGCAAGTCCGCGAACGGCCCCTGGCCCTCCGCCCCGGCGATGCTCATGCCTCCGCGCCCTGCCCGCCCAGCCGGCGCGTGGCGGACACGAACGCATCCAGCCTGGCCGCCGCCGCACCCGACGCGATGGCCTCGCGCGCGAGCGGAATGCCATCGGCGATCGATCCGGCGACACCGGACACGTACAACGCCGCAGCGGCATTGAGCACCACGATCTCCAGCGCCAGTCCGGGCGTGCCGTGCAACGCAGCCTGCAGCACCGCCTTCGATTCGGCGGCATCGGCCACGCGCAGGTTGCGGCTGCCGCCCATGGCGATGCCGAAATCCTCGGGATGGATCTCGTACTCGCGCACCGCACCGTCGCGCAGTTCGCCGACCAGCGTGGCCGCGCCCAGCGAAATCTCGTCCATGCCGTCACGCCCCCAGACCACCAGCGCACGTTCTGCACCGAGCTGCTGCAGCACGCGCACCATGATGCCCACGAGGTCGGGATGGAACACGCCCATCAGGATCGACGGCGCATTCGCGGGATTGGTCAGCGGCCCGAGGATGTTGAAGATCGTACGCACGCCCATTTCGCGGCGCACTGGCGCCACCGCCTTCATCGCCGGATGGTGGATCGGCGCGAACATGAAACCGATGCCGACGTCATCGATGGCCTGCGCGACCTGCGCCGGCTGCAATTCGATGTGCGCGCCAAGCGCCTCCAGCACGTCGGCACTGCCCGACTTCGACGACACGCTGCGATTGCCGTGCTTGGCCACGCGCGCGCCCGCGGCCGCGGCGACGAACATGCTGGCGGTGGAAATGTTGAAGGTGTGCGAGCCATCGCCGCCGGTGCCGACGATGTCCACGAGATGTGTGCGATCGGCCACTTCGACCTTGTTCGACAGTTCGCGCATCACGCTGGCCGCCGCGGCGATCTCGCCCACGGTTTCCTTCTTCACCCGCAGCCCGGTCAGGATCGCCGCCGTCATCACCGGCGACACCTCGCCACGCATGATCTGCCGCATCAGCTCGACCATCTCGTCATGGAAGATCTCACGATGCTCGATGGTGCGCTGCAGGGCTTCCTGGGGAGTAATGGTCATGGCAATTCGATATCTTTTGGATGCGTGGAATGGCAATGGCACTTCTGCCGTTCGTCCTGAGCGTAGCGCAGCGGAATCGAAGGACGAAGGCGATCAGTCGCCCTTCGACTCTGCCGCCTTCGGCGGCGACGCTCAGGACGAACGGTAATGACGGATGTTCATCCACGACGCTCAAGGAAATTCTTCAACAAGGCATGCCCATGCTCGGTCAGGATCGACTCGGGATGGAACTGCACGCCTTCGACCGGATGCTCTCTGTGCCGCAGGCCCATGATTTCCTCGAACGAACCATCGTCGTTCTCCGTCCATGCCGTCACTTCCAGCGCATCCGGCAACGAGCCGCGCTCGACCACCAGCGAGTGGTAGCGCGTCGCTTCGTAACCGTCCGGCAATCCCGCGAATACACCCTTACCCTCATGGCGGATGTGCGAGGTCTTGCCGTGCATGATCCGGCCCGCGCGCACCACCTTGCCGCCATACGCTTGCCCGATGGACTGGTGGCCGAGGCAGACGCCGAGGATCGGCGTGGTCGCGCCCAACCGCTCGATCAATCCAAGCGACACCCCAGCCTCGTTCGGCGTGCATGGCCCCGGCGAGATCACGATGCGCTCCGGCGCAAGCTTCGCGATGGCATCGACGCTCAACGCGTCGTTGCGCTCCACCCGTACCTCGGCGCCCAGCGCCTGCAGGTACTGCACGAGGTTCCAGGTGAAGCTGTCGTAGTTGTCGATCATCAACAACATGAGTTTTCTCCCCCTCTCCCGCCTGCGGGGGAGGGCTGTGGCGAGGGCATGGCGTGTGCAGAAGTCACGTCACAACCCCTTCGCAGCCTGGGCAACAGCGCGGAACAATGCGCGGCCCTTGTTCATGGTTTCGTCCCACTCCTTCTCCGGGTCGGAGTCGAACACGATGCCGGCGCCGGCCTGCACGTGCAGCTTGCCGTCCTGGATGACGGCAGTGCGGATGGCAATGGCGGTGTCGGCATCGCCGTGCCAGCCGATGTAACCGATGGCGCCGGCGTAGACGTTGCGTTTGACCGGTTCGAGTTCGCGGATGATTTCCAGCGCGCGGATCTTCGGCGCGCCGCTGACGGTCCCGGCGGGGAACGTGGCGCGCAGCACGTCGGCATAGCTGAGGCCCGGCTTCAGTTGCCCGGTGACTTCGCTGACGATGTGCATGACGTGGCTGTAGCGCTCGATGACGAAACTCTCGCCCACCGCCACGCTGCCGGCCTCGGATACATGGCCGACATCGTTGCGGCCGAGATCGATCAGCATCAGGTGTTCGGCACGTTCCTTCGGATCGGCCAGCAGTTCGGCTTCCAACGCCACATCCTCATCGTGCGTGGCGCCGCGCGGACGTGTGCCAGCGATGGGCCGCACTGTGACTTCCCCGCCCTGCAGGCGCACGAGGATTTCCGGCGACGAGCCAACCACCTGGGTGCCGCCGACATCGAGGAAGTACATGTAAGGCGACGGATTCATCGCGCGCAGCGCGCGATACACATCCACCGGGCGTGCGTCGAACGGCACGCTCATGCGCTGCGACAGCACCACCTGGAACGCATCGCCCGCCGCAATGTACTGCTTGGCCTTGCCTACCGCGTCGATGAAGCCTTCGCGGGTGAAGCCGGATTCGAAATGTGCTTCGTCCAGCGCTTCGGGCCGCAAGGTTTCCGGATAGCCCGCGCCTGCGTGGCGTAGGCGATGCGCCAGCGCGTCGAGGCGGCGATTGGCGCGTGCCCAGGCCTGCGGTTCACGCGGGTCGGCATGGACGATGAGGTACAGCCGGCCCTTGAGGTTGTCGAACACCGCGACCTCCTCGCTGAGCATCAGCAGGATGTCGGGCGTGCCGAGTTCGTCGGGGTTGGCATTGGCCTTCAACCGCGGCTCGATGTATTCGATGCACTCGAATCCGAACCAGCCGACCAGTCCGCCTGCAAATCCCGGCAAGCCCGACAACCGCGGCACCGAATGCTCACTGCGCAGGCGCTCGACTTCGGCGAAGGGATCTGCGACTTCGCGCATGCCCACCGTTTCGCCATGTTCGCTGACGGTCAGCGTGTTCCCGTGGAAGGCGAAGACGCGCGTCGCCGGCAGGCCGATGATCGAATAGCGCCCGAAGCGTTCGCCACCTTCGACCGATTCGAACAGGTAGGTATGCGGGCCGTCAGCGAGTTTCAGGTACACCGACAGCGGCGTATCGAGGTCGGACAGCACCTCGCGCACGACCGGGATGCGGGTATGGCCTTCAGCGGCGGAGCGTTGGAACTCGTCTTGCGTGGTCACGCGGCATTTCCTCGTGGTGCGGGCGGGCGGTCATGGCAACGGCGGCAAGCCACCATCGCCAGCCTTCGCCGGCAGCATGGAAATGCGGGAGTGCGGATGCGCCCATGGGCCGTAATGTAGCGGCTTTCAGGTCAAGGCGCGACCGAACGTTGCGACAGCAACGGACACTCCGGCGGCAGGTGCATGCGCACGCGCCGGGCGACGCAATCGATGCGGAAGCGGGTCGCCTCGACCGGCTCGCCGTCGAGGTTGAGGGTCAACGGCACGGGGGCCTCGATCTCCACCCACGGCAATCGCACGCGGGTGGCGATGCGATCGAGCGCGGCTTCCTTGCCTTCCGAAAGCACGGTGCCCAGCGTCGCGGCCACCTCGCCTTCCAGCGGCGGCACCAGGGTCAGGTCGAGCAGGCCGTCATCAAGCAACGCCTCGGGACACAAGGCCTGTCCGCCACCGGCTTGCCGCCCGTTGCCGATGCCGAGTGCGATGAAGCCACCGCGCCATTCGAAACCCGGCCCGCGGAACGACGCCTCGACCGGCTCGATCCTGCCCAGCTTCGACAGCCCCGTCAGCACGTAGGCCAGTCCGCCGAGCATCTTCTTCAGGCCTTCGTTGGTCTCGACCGTGATCTTGGTGCCGAAGCCACCGCTGGCGAGGTTGGCGCACCAGTGCACGTCGTTGCCGGTCTCGATGCGCAACAGATCGATGGGCACGGCTGCGGATTGCAGTGCGATGTCCAGTGCACGCAGCGGCGAATCAGGCAGGCACGCCGCGGTCGCGAAATCGTTGGCGGTGCCCATCGGCACCAGCGCCAGCGAAGGCAAGGCATCGGCGCCACCCTCGCGCGACGCCAGCGCGGCCGCGACTTCACTCAGCGTGCCGTCACCGCCAGCGGCCACCACCGTATCGATGCCGTCCACGATCGCTTCGGTGACATAGCGCTCGGCATCGCCGTCTTCCCAGGTCACGCGCACTCCCAGTTCGACGCCACGATCGCGCAGGGCGGCCACCGCCTCGCGCAGGTCGTCGTCGCCCGCGGACTTGCCGTTGAGGATCAACCGCCAGCGTGGGGTGGACATGCAAGGCTCCGGGCCGTTGGCAGCGCGCACTGTGCCCGAACGAATGTTGTGCCGGCGTCACGCAACCGTCACCTGCCATCCGGAGAATCGAAGGCCATAGCAGGGATGGACGACGGAGGCGGGATTGCCTCCAATTCTTCAAGGCAGCGCCGCAGGGATGCGGCGTTCTGCTTTCCGGGCCCGGTGACTCAGCCCAGCGCCGAATCGGCCAGCACCACGCCATCGGCATCGGCCGCCAGCCACTGGCCGGGCCGGATCACCAGCCCGCCGAATTCGACCGGTACGTCGCGCAAGCCCTGGCCCTGCTTGTCGGTCTTCATCGGGCAGGTGGCAATGGCCTTGACCCCGAGATCGAGTTCGCCGATCGCCACGCTGTCGCGGATCGCGCCATTGACCAGCACGCCGCTCCAGCCATTGGCGACGGCCTTCTCGGCCAGCATGTCGCCCAGCATCGAACGCCGCAGCGAGCCGCCGCCGTCGATCACCAGCACGCGACCATTTCCAGGTTCGGCCACGGCTTCGCGCACCAACGAATTGTCTTCCAGCGCCTTGACCGTGCTGACGATGCCGGAAAACGCGATGCGTCCGCCGAAATCGCTCAACGGCAGTTCCAGCACGCGCACCTTGTCCTCGTACTTGTCGCAGAGGTCGCAGGTGTTCATCGTGCGGCCTTGTCGATCTCCGTACGCATCTGCGCAATCACCGCTGCGTAATCGGGCTTGCCGAAGATCGCCGAACCGGCGACGAAGGTGTCCGCGCCCGCGGCAGCGATCGCGCCGATGTTGTCAGGCTTCACGCCACCGTCGATTTCCAGCCGGATCGGCTTGCCGGTGGCGTCGATGCGCTCGCGCACCTTGCGCAGCTTGTCGAGCGCCGACGGAATGAACCCCTGTCCACCGAACCCCGGATTCACCGACATCAGCAGTACCAGATCGAGGTCTTCCAGCACCCAGTCCAGCACTTCGACCGGCGTGGCCGGGTTGAGCACCAGCCCGGCCTGACAACCGTGCGACTTGATCAACTGGATCGTGCGGTGCACGTGCGCACTGGCTTCGGGATGGAAGCTGATGATGCTGGCGCCGGCCTGCGCGAAGTCCGGCACGATGCGATCCACCGGCTCGACCATCAGGTGCACGTCGATCGGCGCGGTCACGCCATGCTTGCGCAGCGCTTCGCACACCAGCGGGCCGATGGTCAGGTTGGGCACGTAATGGTTGTCCATCACGTCGAAGTGCACCCAGTCGGCACCTGCGGCGAGGACGGTGTCGACCTCCTCGCCCAGTTTCGCGAAGTTCGCCGAGAGGATGGACGGGGCGATGACGGGGGTCTGCATCGGGGTCAACGCTTCCTGAGGGTCTTGATCTTGTCGTAGGCCGCGTTGATCTCGCGCGCCTTCTTCTCGGCCTCGGCGCGCAGTTCCGGCGAGGCGTTGCTGAACTTGTCGGGGTGGTACTGCGACATCAACCGCCGGTAGGCCTGGTCGATCTCGGCATCACTGGCGTCGCGGGTCAGGCCGAGCACCTGGTAGGGCGCAGCCTTCTTCGGAAAGATCCAGTCGGCATCGAAGGCGTGGCCGATGATCAGCCCGATCACGCCGCCGCCGGGATGCCTGAGCAGCAGCCAGCCCGCGATGAACCCCAGCAGTTTTCCGTACCAGCGCGTCATGGCGACAGTGTAACCGCCACGGCCCGCCCGCGGCCTGCATCGCGGGGCGGAATGGCACTACACTTGCCGGCCCGCCCGCAGGGAACACCCTTGGCGACGACCCTCCTGTCCTCCGATTTGCCCGGCCTGACGCTGCGCCATCGCGGCAAGGTGCGCGACGTCTTCGATCTGGGCAACGACACCTTGCTGATGGTCGCAACCGACCGCCTCAGCGCGTTCGACGTGGTCTTGCCCGACCCGATCCCCGGCAAGGGCGAGATGTTGTGCCAGATCAGCAATTTCTGGTTCGCGAAAACCGCCTCGCTGATGCCCAACCACCTCAGCGGCATCGACGTGGCCAGCGTGCTGCCTGCCGGCGTCGATGCCGCGCTGTACGCCAAGCGCGCGGTGGTGACCAAGAAACTCAAGCCGGTGCCGGTGGAAGCCATCGCCCGCGGCTATGTGATCGGCAGTGGCTGGAAGGACTACCAGCGCACCGGACGGATCAGCGGCATTGCCCTGCCCGATGGCCTGCGCCAGGCCGAACGGTTGCCCGAACCGATCTTCACTCCTTCGACGAAGGCCGCCGTCGGCGACCACGACGAGAACATCGACTTCGACACCGCGGTGCGACTGGCCGGCGCCGACCTCGCCGAACAGGTGCGCGACGCGACGCTGCGCCTCTATACCTTCGCCGCGGCCCACGCCGCCGAACACGGCATCATCCTGGCCGACACCAAGTTCGAATTCGGCACCGACGAAACCGGCCGCCTGTACGTGATGGACGAGATGCTCACGCCGGACTCGTCGCGCTACTGGCCCGCAGATGAATACGAAGTCGGCACCAGCCCACCCAGCTACGACAAGCAGATCGTGCGCGACCATCTGGAAACGCTGGACTGGGACAAGACGCCGCCAGGCCCGCGCCTGCCGGCGGAAGTGATCGAGCGCACCCGCGCCCGCTATGCCGAAGCGCTGCACAGACTGGCCGGCATCACCGTCGACTGAGACAGGCGGCGTTTGCCGCTATCCTTGCGGCATGCCTGCGTTTCCCGGGAGGAAACCATGAACGCGAATGTCGAGATCCAGCCTGATCGCCCCATCGACCACTGGTTCGCCAGCTACTCGAACGACCATCGCAACCAGACCAACCAGCTCATCCACGTGTTCGCGGTGCCGCTGATCCTGTGGAGCGTGATCGCGCTGCTGTGGTGCATTCCGGTGCCGACGGATCTCCTTGGCGCGGGTGCGTGGGCCGGCCTCGCCTGCTTCGGTGCGTGGATGTTCTATTTCAACGCCTCGCGCCGCATCGGCCTGGGCATGCTGGCAGTGTTCATCGCAATGCTGTGGATCACGCGCTGGATCTACGCCTCGCAAGGCACGCAGTTCCTGTTCTGGCTGGCCGTCGGCGTGTTCGTGGTGGCGTGGGTCGCGCAGTTCGTCGGCCACAGCAAGTTGTACGAAGGCAAGAAGCCAAGCTTCTTCACCGACCTGCGCTACCTGTTGATCGGGCCGGCATGGGTGCTGTCGAAGCTGTATCGCAAGCTGGGCTGGGGCTGGTGATGCCATGACCCCGACGGGTTTGCGCGGGCGCGATCTCGCGCTCGTGCTGCTCGTCTGCCTGTTCTGGGCGGTCAACTTCCTCACTTCGGCGCATGCGCTGCAGGAAGTACCACCGTTCCTTTACACCGCAATGCGAATGGCGATCCTGGCCGCGATGCTGGCGCTGTTCATGCGCGTGCCGCCGCGCGAACAGTGGGGGCGGCTGGCGGCGGTGGCGCTGTTCAACGGCGTGCTGCATTTCGGCACCAGCTTCCTCGCGCTGAAACTCGCCGGAAACTTGTCTTCGCCGGCCATCGTCACCCAGGTCTACGTGCCGATGGCGGTACTGCTGGCGTGGTGGGTGCTGGGCGAGCGCTTCGGCTGGCGCACCGGGCTGGGCGTGGGCATCAGTTTCGCCGGCGTGCTGGTGCTGGGCTTCGACCCGATGGTGCTGGAACGACCAGCGGCGCTGTTCGTGATGATGGGCTCGTCGCTGATGGTCGCCATCGGCACGGTGCTGATGCGCAGGCTCAAGGGCGTGTCGATGGTCGACCAACAGGGCTGGACGGCGGTGCTCAGCCTGCTGCCGTTGCTGGCAATCAGTGCGGTGTTCGAGCCCGGCAGTTTCGAGGCCCTGCGCAACGCAAGCTGGATCGGCTGGGGCGGCGCGCTGTATGCCGCGGTGTTCGCCTCGCTGCTCGGCCACGGCGTGTTCTATTGGCTGGTGCAGCGCCACCCTGTCGCACAGGTCACGCCCTACCTGCTGCTGACGCCGGTGTTGGCGGTGGTGCTGGGCATCGTGTTCTGGGGTGACCGCCCCGGCCCGGCACTGTGGATCGGTGGCGCGATGGTGCTGGGCGGCGTGCTGCTGATCGCGATCCGCACGCTGCAGAAATCGCGGCCACCCATCGCCGAGGTCACGCCGGAGGTGTGAGTTCGGCCTCAGTCGGTGAAAAGCCGCGCGGCGCGTAGCCGAAGTCGCGCTTCGCAGGCGTGGCATCGAAGGCAAGATCCTCGCGCATGCGTGCCAGTGCGGCATCGTTGAAATCGCGCGCCACGCCCGCCGTGCGTGCCAGCGCCAGGATCGTGCGGAACAGCGCGGGCGGCAGCGACACCAGCCGTGGCGACGGCTGCAATGCCGACAGCACGCGCGCCACCATCTCGCGGTAGGGCAAGGTTTCGCCACCGGTCACGGCATAGGTGCCGCCGTGCGTGGCCGGCACGTCGATGCACGCGATGGCCGCCGCTGCGAGA
Organism: Luteimonas sp.; assembly: GCA_024707405.1. GTDB lineage: Bacteria > Pseudomonadota > Gammaproteobacteria > Xanthomonadales > Xanthomonadaceae > Luteimonas. The sequence goes on along the minus strand of JANPZU010000005.1, from coordinate 284,794 downwards.
TCCTCGACATGTACCGGCTGGCGCAGGCCGATGGCATCGGACGGCAAGGCGAAGCCATGCAGGCGGCGCGCGAGTTGCGCGATGCGGGTCACGTTGAGGTCTCGCCCCGCGCCATAGACCAGCGTTGGCCGCAATACCGTGGCGGCCACGCCACAATGCGATGCGGACTCGAACAATGCCTCTTCCGCATCCAGCAGGCGTCGGGCGACGGCACGCTCGGCATCGTCGATCGAAGCGCGCTTGACCTCGGCACTGGTCGAACTGAAAGCAATCACACGCCGGCACGCCAGCTCTCCCCGCGCATGCCAGCGCGCGAATGCATCCGAAGGGCCGCAACTGAAGACGACATCGGCCGCTGGCGGCAAGCCTTCGACCCGATCGAGCTCGCCCTGCAGCCAGCGCACGCCATCGCCACCGTGCTGCGGCTGCCGCGACACGGCCACGACCGCCCAGCCGGCCGCATGCAGTCGGCGCAGCAAGGGCACGCCGATCTGCCCGCTGCCACCGAACACCAGCGCCAGCCGCGGCGGCGTCGGCAATCCCGCCCTCTCCGGGGACGCTGTATCCGGTCGTGCTTCCGTCATCGCGACAGGATACTTCGGCCGATTCCGTCCACGGCGCATCGGTTAGACTTCGGGGCCGGCCCGACACGTCGCGCCGCCCTGCAATCTCCGGACATTCGATGCTGACACTGCTCCTGGCCCTGCCATTCCTGGCGGCGCTGGTCATCGCGGTGGCCCGTGGCGCTTCGCGCCGGACCATCGCCTGGCTTGCGGCCGCGGCGCCGTTGCTGGGCCTTGCGCTGCTGGCCTGGCTCACGCCGTCGATCCTCGACGGGACGGTGCCGCAAGTGTCCTTTCCGTGGATCCCGCAGGCCGGGCTGGCGTTCACGCTGCGCATCGACGGCCTGGCCTGGATGTTCGCCGGGCTCATCCTCGGCATCGGTGCTCTGGTGGTGCTGTATGCGCACTATTACCTGAGCGAGGAAGACAGCGCGCCGCGCTTCTTCTCGTACCTGCTGCTGTTCATGGGCGCGATGCTCGGCGTGGTGACGGCAGGCAACCTGCTCTTGCTGGTCGTGTTCTGGGAGCTGACCAGCATCAGTTCGTTCCTGCTGATCGGCTTCTGGACGCACCGGCAGGATGCCCGCCAGGGCGCACGCATGGCGCTTTCGATCACCGGCCTCGGCGGATTGGCGTTGCTGGGTGGCGTGCTGCTGATCGGGCGCGTGGTGGGCAGCTACGAACTCGACGCAGTGCTCGCCGCCGGCGATGCGATCCGCGCCAGCGCCGAGTACCCGGCGATCCTGGCGCTGGTGCTGGCCGGCGTGTTCACCAAGAGCGCGCAGTTCCCCATGCACTTCTGGCTGCCTCAGGCGATGGCCGCGCCGACACCGGTGTCGGCCTACCTGCATTCGGCGACGATGGTGAAGGCCGGCGTGTTCCTGCTGGCGCGACTGCATCCGGCGCTGGCCGGCACCGACCTGTTCTTCTACGTGGTCACCAGCATCGGCGCGATCACGCTGCTGCTGGGCGCGTGGTACGCCATCTTCCAGCACGATCTGAAAGGCCTGCTGGCGTATTCGACCATCTCGCACCTTGGACTCATCACGCTGCTGTTCGGCCTGTCCACGCCGATGGCGGTGGTCGCAGGCGTGTTCCACATCATCAACCACGCCACGTTCAAGGCCTCGCTGTTCATGGCGGCCGGCATCATCGACCACGAATGCGGCACGCGCGACATGCGCCGGCTCGGCAACCTGCGGCGCTACATGCCGTGGACGGCGGCGCTGGCGATCGTCGCCTCGCTGGCGATGGCCGGCATCCCGCTGCTCAACGGCTTCCTGTCGAAGGAGATGTTCTTCGCCGAAGCACTCGAAGCGGGCGACAGCGCGGGATTCCGCAACGCCATCGCCATCGCGGCACTGCTGTACGGCATCTTCGGCGTCGCCTACAGCCTGCGTTTCGTGCACGACACCTTCTTCGGGCGCGGCCCGCGCGCACTGGCCGTCGAGCCGCACGAGCCGCCGCGCTGGATGCGGTTCCCGGTCGCGGTGCTGGTGGTGGCCTGCCTCGCGGTGGGCATGCTGCCGGCATTGACCGTCGAACCCGCGTTGAAGGCGGCGGTGGCCGGCACCCTGGGCCCGGCGGCACCGGACTTCACCCTTGCCATCTGGCACGGCTGGAACCTGCCGCTGGCGATGAGCATCGCCGGCGTGCTGGGTGGCCTGGCGTTCTACTTCCTGCTGCGCAAGCTGTTCACGCTGCACGACGCGATCCTGCGCACCTGGGGCCGCCACCTGTTCCAGGAGAACGTGGAGAAGCTGTTCAACGCCGCCGGCCGGTTCACCGACCGGGTCGCGGCGGGCGGCATCCGCCGCAGCCTGTTCTGGATGATCGTGGTGGTGGTGGTGGTCGCGGCCACGCCCTTCGTCGGCGATGCCGGCGAACTGTTCGGCACCTTGCCCGCACCGCAACCGATGCCGATGCTCGGATGGATCCTGTGGGCGGTACTGATCGCCGGCACGGTGGGCACCGTGGCCTTCCATGGCCGGCGCCTGACCGCGTTGATCGTCATCGGTGCCGTGGGGCTGATGGTGAGCGCGGCCTTCGCGCTGATGTCCGCACCCGACCTGGCCCTGACCCAGCTGCTGGTGGAGATGGTGACCATCGCGCTGTTCATGATGGCGCTCAACTACCTGCCCAAGCAGTCCAAGCAGGCGCGCACGCCGTTCCGGCGCTGGCGCGATGCGTTGATCTCGATCGTCGCCGGCGTCGGCGTAGCCGCCCTGACCTACGCGATGCTGGTCAGCCCGTCGCAAACCATTTCCGGCGAGATGCTGGCACGCGCGCTGCCGGAAGCCTACGGCGCCAACGTGGTCAACGTGATCCTGGTGGACTTCCGCGGCTTCGATACCTTCGGCGAGATCACCGTGTTCGCGGTCGCCGCGCTGGTGGTGCACGCGTTGCTGCGCTGGGCGCGACTCAAGCCCGATGAAGTGATGCCCGGCCCGCCGGTGCAACTGCCGATCCCGGCTGACCTCACGCAGTTGCTGTTCCCGCTGGCACTGACCGTGTCGATCTACCTGTTCCTGCGCGGCCACAACGCGCCGGGTGGCGGCTTCATCGCCGGACTCGCCATCGCGGTGCCGGTGCTGATCAAGTACGTGCTGCAGGGCGCGCGCGCGGTCGAGGCGACGTTCGGCTTCGACTACCTGCGCGGCATCGGCCTCGGCCTGATCATCGCCGCCATCGGCGGACTCGGCTCGCTGCTGTTCGGGCTGCCGTTCCTCACCAGCGGACATGTCGACCTCGACCTGCCCGTGATCGGGCACCTGCCGCTGGCCAGCGCTCTGGTCTTCGATACCGGCGTGTACGTGGTGGTGTTCGCGGGCGCGCTGCTGATCCTGTCGACGATGGGCACGGTCAAGCGCCGCCAGCAGGAAGAGGAGGAGAACGGCTGATGGAATTCGCGATCGCCAGCGGGATCGGCGTGCTCGTCGCCTCCGGCGTCTACCTGTTGCTGCGCGCGCGCACCTTCGACGTGATCCTGGGGCTGACCCTGCTGTCGTACGCCACCAACCTGCTGATCTTCTCGGCGGGACGCATCGTGGTGGGCAAGCCGCCGGTGCTGCGCGAAGGCGTGGCCGCGACCGCGGCCAACTACGCCGACCCGCTGCCGCAGGCCCTGGTACTGACCGCGATCGTGATCGCGTTCGCGATGACCGCGGTCGTGGTGGTGGTGGCCATGCGCAACCACGCCGACCTGAACAGCGACCACGTCGACGGACACGAACCCAGCCGCAAGGCGGAACCACCGGCGGAAGGCGCTCCATGATCCAGCACCTCGTCCTTGCGCCGATCCTGGTGCCGCTGCTGACCGGCGCGATCCTGCTGCTGCTCGAGCGCAGCCACAGCGTGCGCGTGCTGCGCCACGGTGCCTGGATCGGGATGGCCTTGCTGCTGGCATCGGCGATCGCCCTGTTCGCGCGCGCCTCCAGCGGCGAGATCGACGTCTACCTGCTCGGCGACTGGCCGGCGCGGCTGGGCATCGTGCTGATGGTCGATCGCCTGAGCGCATTGATGGTGCTGATCGCCACGCTGCTTGCGATCCCGGCGCTGATGTATGCCTGCGCCGGCTGGGACAAGCGCGCCCTGCACTTCCATGCGCTGTTCCAGATCCAGCTGATGGGCCTCAACGGCGCGTTCCTGACCGGCGACATCTTCAACCTGTTCGTGTTCTTCGAGGTGATGCTGATCGCGTCCTACGGCCTGTTGCTGACGGGCGGACGCGGCGAGCGCATGAGCGCGGGCATGCACTACGTGGTGTTCAACATCGCGGCCTCCACGCTGTTCCTGATCGCGCTGGGCCTGCTCTACGGCCTGCTCGGCACGCTCAACATGGCCGAGATCGCCGTGCGCATCGGCGAGGTCGCGCCCGAAGACGTGGCCATGGTGCGCGTCGCCGCCGGCCTGCTGCTGGTGGTGTTCTGCGCCAAGGCCGCATTGCTGCCGATGTACCTGTGGCTGCCCGAGACCTATTCGCGCGCGCCCGCGGCCGTGGCCGCACTGTTCACCATCATGACCAAGGTCGGCCTGTACGCGCTGCTGCGCCTGACCACGCTGGCGTTCGGCGACGACACAGGACTGCTCGCCGGCTTCGGCCGCGACACGTTGCTCGCGTTCGGCATGGTCACCCTTGTGCTCGGCGGCCTCGGCGTGGTCGGTTCGTTCCGCCTGCGCATCGCCGCGGCCTACCTGGTGCTGCTGTCGGCGGGCACGCTGTTCGTCGCGTTCGCCTTGGCGCAACCGGGCACCATTTCCGCCGGCCTGTATTACATCCCGCACAGTTGCTTCGCGGGTGCGGCGATGTTCCTGATCGCGCACATCGTGCAGCGCGAACGCGGTTCGGTCGGCGACCGGTTGCTGCCGCTGGCGCCGCCGATGCCGCAACTGACCGGCGTGCTCTACATGATCGCCGCCATCGCACTGATCGGACTGCCGCCGCTGTCGGGCTTCATCGGCAAGTTCCTGATGCTCGGCGCGGTACCCGCCGAAGACACCGGCTGGGTGTACGCCGCGGTGCTCGGCAGCAGCCTGCTGGTGCTGATCGGACTGAGCCGCACCGGCACGCGACTGTTCTGGCGCACGGAGGAAGGCAACGGCCAGGATGCCGGCCCATCGCCTGCGGACACGCCGAAGATCCACGGCATCGAGATCGCGGCGACCGTGCTGCTGCTCGCCTACGGCATCGCGATGACGGTGGCGGCAGCGCCGATCCTGCGCTACACCGATGCGACCGCGGAGCAGTTGCTGTCGCCGGCCGAGTACATCCGTGAAGTCCGCGGCACCACCCCGCTGGTACGGGAGCCCTGACCATGAGAAGAAGACTGCTGCCCTCGATCCCGCAAAGCATCACCGTCTTCGCCTTCTGGGTGCTGATGGCCGAGGATTATTCGGCCGCCACCCTGCTGATGGCGGCGCTGCTGGGCTTCCTGATGCCGCACATCGCGGCGCGCCTGGAGCGCGAGTTCGCGCACCTGGGCAACGTCTCGGCGCTGTTGCCGCTCGGTGCCAAGCTGGTGTGGGACATCCTGGTCGCCAACATCACCGTGGCCAGGCAGGTACTGGGGCCGGAGAAGAACCTGCGCTCGGGCTTCGTCTGGGTGCCGCTGGAACTGACCAACATCCACGGCATCTCCGCGCTCGCCAGCATCATGACGCTCACCCCCGGCACGGTCAGCGCGGAACTGTCGGAGGATCGCAAGTACCTGTTGGTGCATTGCCTGGACATCGACGATCCGCAGAAGATGATCGACGACATCAAGCGTCGCTACGAAACGCCGATGCGCAAGGTGTTCCCATGATCCAGTTCGCCATCCTGGCAGGCATGCTCGTGGTCGGCAGCGCAATGCTGTTCTCGACCTGGCGGTTGATCCGCGGCCCGTCCGCACCCGATCGCATCCTGGCCCTCGACACGCTGTACGTCAGCACCATCGCGCAACTCGTGCTGTTCGGGATGCTGCTCGACACCGAGCTCTACTACGAGATCGCCCTGATCATCGCCATGCTCGGCTTCTTCGGCACGGTGGTGCTCAGCAAGTACGTGATCCGCCGGGACATCGTGGAATGATGGCCACCGTCGTCGACATCCTGACCGTCGCCCTGCTCGCCGTGGGCTGCTTCTTCGTGTTCCTGGGCGGCTTTTCGCTGGTCAAGCTGACCGGGTTCTTCCACCGCATCCACGGGCCGACCAAGGCCAGCACGCTGGGCGTCGGTTGCATCCTGCTGGCGTCGATCTCCTACCACACCATCCACGGCAGCGGCCTGCACCCGCGCGAACTGCTGATCACCGTGTTCCTGTTCCTGACCGCACCGGTCGCCGCGCACCTGATGTCGCGCGCGGCGCTGTCGTTGATGGACGGGCGTCCACAGGATCCCTCGGCCACCCAGGATCCGTCCAACACGCCGGATCCGGAAGGCCACATCCGCGACGACGACGACGAGCGCGCGGAGCAGGAAGCGCGGGAAGCGGCGGAAGAACGCGACGACGGCTGATCAACTTGCACCGCGCCTAGCGGGGCTGGAATCAGGAACAACCCTCGACGTAATCCACCTGCGGCGGCACGCCGATGCGCCAGGCGCTGACCTGGCCATCGGCCCCGGTCTCGAACACCAGCACGCCATTGCCGCCTGCGGGATCGGTCACGCGCAGGTAACGAGCACCTTCGACGTACTTGTGCGGCTGCGTTTCGACGCGACCGCCGTACAGGCCTTCGACCTGCGCGGTCTCCATGCCGACCTTGCCACCGCCCGGCGCGGTGACTTCGGCGGCGCGCACATCCATGCGCGAGAACTTGTCGCCCTCGACCATGAAGGCCACGCGGTAGCCCGCTTCGGTCAATGGTTGCGGGATGAGGTAGTAGCAACCGCCGGGCTCGGACGGCTTGGCATCTCCAAGATCGGCGCCCCAGGCCATGCGGACATCCTCGTCGGTGCCGCCGAATTTCGCCGGGCCGAATCCCTCGAACGAGATCGTGCCTTCCGCCGGCAGGTTGACCCGCAGCGATGCCAACGCCTCGGCCGGTGCGGTCGCGGGCGGCACGTCCCCGGGCGGCTGGTCGTCGATCGGCACGGTCGCTGGCGACGACGCGTCGTGCGCGACGGGTTCGGCCGGCTGGCGATCGCAAGCGCCCAGCATCAGCGCCGCAAAGGCAAGTGGCAGTGTCTTCCGGATCATCGCGTCGCTCCCCACGGTTCGGTTTGCCAAGACTCTGGCATCGACGGGATCAACGCAATGTGCAGCCCATCCGGGTCAAGGCTGCACGAAGCGCTTCTGCAGGCCCGCCCAGCAGGCCTGGTAGTCGCGCTGCCGATGCGCGGCGTCCATCGCCTGCCGCGTCGGCCGGATCACCGACCGCGTCTCGAACATGAAGGCCATGGTGTCGGTAATGACGTCCGGCTTCGACAGGTCGGCGTTGCTCGCCTTCTCGAATGTCGCCGCATCCGGCCCGTGCCCGGTCATGCAGTTGTGCAGCGAACACGCGCCGGGGGCGAAACCGTCCGCCTTGGCGTCATAGGCGCCGTGCAGCAGCCCCATGAATTCGCTGGCGACGTTGCGATGGAACCACGGCGGACGGAACGTGTCCTGCTGCACCAGCCAGCGCGGCGGGAAGATCGCGAAATCCATATTGCCCACGCCGGGCGTGTCGGTCGGTGAAGTGAGCACCAGGAAGATCGACGGGTCGGGATGGTCGAAGCTGATCGATCCGATGGTGTTGAAGCGGCGCAGGTCGTACTTGTACGGCGCGTAGTTGCCGTGCCAGCCGACCACGTCGAGCGGCGAATGGTCGATGGCCGCACGCCACAGCTTGCCGCCGAACTTGGCGATCAGTTCGAAGTCGCCATCGAGGTCTTCGTAGGCGGCATTGGGCGTGAGGAAATCGCGCGGGTTGGCCAGGCCGTTGGAACCGATCGGGCCGAGGTCGGGCAGGCGCAGCAACGCGCCGAAGTTCTCGCACACGTAGCCGCGCGACGGGCCATCGGGAAGTTCGACGCGGAAACGCACGCCACGCGGGATCACCGCGATTTCCTGCGGTTCCAGTTCGATGACGCCAAGTTCGGTCGCGATGTACAGCCGACCCTGCTGCGGCACGACGAGCAACTCGCCATCGGCACTGTAGAAATAGCGCCCCTGCATCGACGCATTCGCGGCATACAGATGGATGCCGACACCGGCATGCGCATCGCTGCCGCCGTTGCCCGCCATGGTGAACAGGCCATCGACGAAATCGACGGACTCTTCCGGGATCGGCAACGGACTCCAGCGCAACTGGTCGGGCGAGACCGGCGTGTCACCGAAATCGTCGTGGAACGACGGGGCCGATGCCAGCGACGCGGCATACGGCTCGAACGCGCCGTGCATCGCCGCGGGCCGGATGCGGTACAGCCAGCTGCGGCGGTTCTCGCTGCGCGGCGCGGTGAACGCGGTGCCGCTCAACTGCTCGGCATACAGGCCGTGCGCCACGCGCTGTGGCGAATTGCGGCCAACCGGCAGCGTGCCGGGCACGGCCTCTGTGGCGAACTCGTTGCCGAAGCCGGATTGGTAGCCGTTGGATGCCAACATGGGTCAAGACTTCGCTCTTGAGCCCCTCTCCCATCGGGAGAGGGGTTGGGGTGAGGGCCGGCTCCCGGACGGTGTTCCAGACCGCCTCAAGCACAGCTTCGGTATTCAACAACACATCGTGATCCCAGAAGCGAAGCACCCTGAAACCCTGCGATTCCAAGTATCGCGTCCTCACGGCATCCGCATCATCCGAATGCTGCGAGCCATCCAGTTCCACGACCACCATCTTCCCGACACAGCAAAAATCGGCGATGTATGGGGGGATGGGATGCTGCCGACGAAATTTGAGGCCATCGAACCGTCCACCCCGCAGTTGCTGCCATAACTTGCGTTCAGCGTCTGTGGGTTCCCGACGCATATCGCGGGCATGGGCCAATGTCTTCGTGGGCAGTGGCGGCTTGGCTGTCATCTTTCGGCCTACCCTCTCCCCAACCCCTCTCCCGACGGGAGAGGGGTTCGAAGCACGTCGATCAGAGCACGCCGCGCTGCATCTGGTCGCGCTCGATGCTCTCGAACAACGCCTGGAAGTTGCCTTCGCCGAAGCCTTCGTTGCCCTTGCGCTGGATGATCTCAAAGAAGATCGGGCCGAGCGCGTTCTTGGTGAAGATCTGCAGCAGCTTGCGCTGCTTGGTCTCGGGGTCGGCGTCGATCAGGATCTTGTTCTCGCGCAGGCGCGCCACGTCTTCGCCATGGTCGGGGATGCGCATGTCGATCACGTCGAAGTAGGTATCCGGGGTATCGAGGAAATCGATGCCCTGCGCCCGCATCGCCTCGACGGTCGTGTAGATGTCGTCGGTGAAGCAGGCGATATGCTGGATGCCCTCGCCCTGGTAGGTATCGAGGTACTCGTTGATCTGCGACTTGGGGTCGCTCGATTCATTGAGCGGGATGCGCACCATGCCGTCGGGCGCGGTCATCGCCTTCGACAACAGGCCGGTCTTGGCGCCCTTGATGTCGAAGTAGCGGATCTCGCGGAAGTTGAACAGGCGCTCGTAGTAATCCGACCACTTCGCCATGTTCCCCTGGTAGAGGTTGTGGGTGAGATGGTCGATGAAGGTCAGGCCGAAGCCCGTCGGCTTCTTGTCCGCGCCCGGCAGCCATTCGTAGTCCGGGTCGTGGATGGTGCCTTCGTTGTCGTAGCGATCCACGAGGTACAGCATGCAACCGCCGATGCCCTTGATCACCGGTGCGGCGACGGCCTTGGTGAGTTCGTCCTTGGCGTCGAACGCCTCGGCGCCGTTCTTGAGTGCCTGCACGCGCGCCCACTCGGCCAACTTGTTGAAGCGGATGGCGAAGCCGCAGGCACTGGGGCCGTGCTGTTCGGCGAAGCGCGCGGCGAAGGAATCGGGATCCTCGTTGATCAGGAACGTGCAATCGCCCTGGCGATAGGTGCTGATCGGGCGCGTCTTGTGGCGTGCGACCTGCACGAAACCGAGCTTGCGGAAGTAATCGTGCAGGTGCCCGGCTTCGCCCTTGGGCGCGGCATACTCGACGAACTCGAAACCGTCGATGCCCATCGGGTTTTCAAACGTGGTCACCTGCATGCCAAGATTCGGCTGTGCGCTCATCGTGGGGTTCCTCGAGTGCCAAGGCGCCATGCGCCGGAATGATTCTCCTTTATAGTTTCAACTGAAACCTATTGCAAGGACTACCGCAACATGTCCAGCGACGCCGCACCTGATTCCACCTCCCCCCAGCACGCACGGCTGGAGCTGGATCGGTTCCTGCCCTACCGCCTGAGCGTGCTGTCCAACCGCGTCAGCCAGGACATCGCCGGCCGTTACCACGCCCGCTTCGGGCTGGCGATCACCGAATGGCGGACGATGGCGGTGCTGGCGATCGACCCCGACCTGTCGGCCAACGGCGTCGCCGACCGCACCGCGATGGACAAGGTCGCCGTCAGCCGGGCCGTGGCGCGCCTGCTCGAACGCGGCCTGATCGAACGCGAGATCCACGGCGACGACCGCCGTCGTTCGGTGCTGCGACTGACCGAGGCCGGTTACTCGGTCTACGACGAGGTCGCGCCGATGGTGCTGGCCTGCGAACGCCGCCTGCTCTCGCCGCTGGACGACGAGGAGCGCGCGATGCTCGATCGCCTGATCGACAAGCTCGGGGGCGCCGGCCTAGAGGCGATGGTGAAAGGCAAGGATTGATCGAACCGATCCGCGAGGCCCGGACGACGACCTCGTCCACGACCTCGCCGATCGATCAACCGGCCATCTGCTTCGAGCTGCGTTCGAGTCCGTGCCCGCGGGGGCCGGACTCGGTACGCCACAACTGGTACGAGAACAGCAGCCCGAGCGCCGCGAGCGCGCTGTAGAACCACATGCCCGGCGTATATCCCGCCGTGTGTTCTGGGCCGGCGAGGAAATGCGTGTTCAAGCGGCCGACGACCAGCGGCACCAGGAACACGCCCACCTGCTGGCACAGCGTCATCATCGAATACGCCGCGCCCAGCCGGTTCTCGCGGACGATGTACGCCACCGAGGGCCACATGACCGCCGGGATCAGCGAGAACACGCCGCCCAGCAGCAGCATCACCACCAGCAGCGTGATCGGCACCTGCGCGCCGCCGACGAACGGTATCCAGATGCCTACCTCCGGCCCCGGCGGCAGGTAGGTCACAGCCAAAAACAGCGGCAGCATGATCAGCGAACCCACGGCCATGAACAGCGAGCGCCTGCCTACGCGGTCGACCCACAGACCGAACAATGGCGTGGCGATGATGGCTGCCATCGGCAACAGGCTGCTGAGCATGCCGGCGGTGCTGCGATCGAGTCCATGCGCCTGCTGGAAGTAATCGATGGCGAAGGCGCGGAACGGGAACACCGTGGCGTAGAACACCACGCACAGGCCGACGATGTACCAGAACGACGCGCTGAAGGCGTACATCTGCTTCAGGTCGAGCTTGTCGGTTTCAGGCGGCGCACCCAGGTCGACGCGCCCCTCGGCACGCGCTTCCATCATCCAGTAGAGCATCGCCGCAGCGACGCCGACGCCGGCGATGCCCGTGGCCAGCCACAGCGGATCCTGCCAGTTCTGGTACAACGGTGCCGCGAACGAAGTCGACCAGTCCGCCGACGCCGAGCCCAGCCGCGCAATCGACAGGTTGATGCCGAATGCGAAACTCAGCTCCTTGCCCTTGAACCACTTCGCCAGTACCGCGGTCGCGGCGACGATCAGTGGCTCCGCGCCCACGCCCAGCAGGAAGCGGCCGGCCAGCATCGTCTCGAAACTCGCGGTGGACGCCATCAACGCCGCCGCACCGAGGCAGATCGCCGCAAACACCGTGATCGCGACCTTGGTGCCCCAGCGATCGATGATGTAGCCGCCGATCAGCAACACCACGACTGCGGCCACGCTGTAGGCGCTGAAGATCATGCTGATCTGGTCGTAGCTGAAACCTTCCTGCTCACGCAGCAGGTCGACGACCGGGCCGAACGAATCGTAGATGTAGTAATTGGCGAACATCGCCAGACTGACGAACACCAGCACCAGCCAGCGCTGCATCGGCGTCGGGCGCGGCAGCGCGCTCGTGGTCGGATCGGTCATCGAAAGGTTTCCCCGATTTGTCTTGGCTGGTGCAGGACTTTACACGCCCGTGCCGTCCCGCGGCACCTCACGGGTCATTGATCGGATGCTGAAACGAAAACGGCGGCCTCGAGGGCCGCCGTCCGTTCTTCTGCCTCGTGTCGTCGATGCGACACGGGCCGCTTTGGGCACTGGATCCCCGCCTTCGCGGGGATGACGCCATGGCAACTGCGCGCGATGCGCACAGGCCATTGCGTCACTTCACGCCATGCATCAGGCGGTTGACCAGCGGCGCGATCACGAACAGCAGCACGCCCGATCCGACCAGCGCCCAGAAACCGAACGTGTAACCCGCATGCGCCGACTGAACGGTCATGCCGCTTTCACCGCTGACGCGACCGGCGAAGATGCCGGCCAAGTTGTTGCCGATCGCAATCGACAGGAACCAGCAACCCATCGCCATGCCGGCGAGCCGTGCGGGCGCGAGCTTCGTGGTCATCGACAGGCCGATCGGCGACAGGCACAGCTCGCCCACAGACTGGATGACATAGACCATGAACAGCGTCCAGAACGGGATCTTGCCGTTGCCGTCGACCATGCTGTTGAGCGCGATCATCAACAGCAGGAAGGCAAGGCCGTTGAAGATCAGGCCGAGGCCGAACTTGCGCGGGATCGACGGATTGTTCTTGCCCATCCGCACCCACAGCCACGCCAGCACAGGTGCCAGCGTGATGATGGCGACGGAATTCACCGACTGGAACCACTCCAGCGGGAACGTCCACGTGCCGAAATCGCGATTGACGATCTGGTCTGCGAGGAAGGTGAACGAGCTGCCGGCCTGTTCGAAGAACATCCAGAACAGCACGTTGAAGACGAAGATGATCAACATGGCGATCACCATGTCGCGGGCGACCTTGCCGTTGCGTGCGCCTTCGACCAGCAGCATCACCGCTGGCACGACGAACAACGCCATCAGGATCGCCTGCAACGCACCGGCATCGATGGTCAGCAGGAAGTAGAACATCGGGATGCCGACCACCAGACCGAGCAATGCGACCAGACCGACGCGACCCATGCTTTCCTGTCCGGGTGCTGGCAGACCGATGCCCTTGAGCTGGTCACGACCCAGCCAGAACCAGATGAGGCTGATCACCATGCCGATACCTGCGGCGATGAACACCCACTGGTAGTGCGGGTCATCATTGGTGCCGAACACCTTGCGCGCAAGATAGCCGGTGACCACGGGCGCGATCATCGCGCCGATGTTGATGCCCATGTAGAAGATGGTGAAGCCGGCATCGCGACGCGCGTCGCCCTGGAAATACAGCTTGCCCACCATCGTCGAGATGATCGGCTTGAACAGGCCGTTGCCGACGATGATCGTCGCCAGGCCCAGCTTGAACAACGGCTCCGTCGGCGAGGCCAGCAGGAACAGGCCCAGCGCCATGAAGATCGCGCCGAGCAGGATCGAGCGCTGGAAGCCGATCAACTTGTCGGCGACGTAGCCCCCAAAGATTGCACCGGCGTACACCAGCGCGAGGTACGCGCCGTACATCTCGCTCGCCGGACGCTGGCCGGAGGCATCGCCGCCATGGAACTGCGACACGATGTACAGCACCATCGCCCATCGGATGCCGTAGAACGCGAAGCGCTCCCAGAACTCCGACATGAACAGCATCCACAGGGGCTTGGGATGCCCGAGGACGGTCTTGAAATCAGGCACGCCGCCCGGTTCGGGCGTGGCGGAAAGCGGAGTGTTCATGCGGATCTTTCCTTCGGATAAACACGGTTGGTCACGGCGTCCGCTCGCCGCGGACGCGGCAGCATGTGCAAAGCCCCTTGCGCCGTCAAACAACCTCTTTCTGGACGGCAGAAATTCTCGTCAAGACAGCAGGTTACGTCGCGCCGCTGCAACCGGCCCACGGCCCTGTGCGCCGATGCGGGCACTCCGTGCGGGGTAGCATGGCGCGAACGACCCCCCGACAGGATCGCCATCCGATGACCCGAAGCTTCCGCATCCCGCACACCCTCGTCCTGCTGTTTTTCTTCATGATCCTGGCGCTCGCCGCCACCTGGGTGTTGCCACAGGGCGGCTTCGACACCGCGCCCAACGAGGCCGGGCGGATGATGGTGGTGCCGGGCAGCTACGAGGTGCATGCCGAACGCGTCCGGCTTTCGCCCACCACGCTGTTCACCGCGGTGCCGCGCGCGCTGGCGGATGCACAAGCCATCATTTTCTTCCTGCTGATCGTGGGCGGCGCGATCGCCGTGCTGCGCGCGACCGGCGTGATCGATGCACTGCTGGGCTGGCTGCTCAAGCGCATCGGCCACAATCCGGCGTTGCTGATCATCTTCGGCACATCGGCGTTCGCGGCAGGCTCGGGCACGCTCGGCGTCTCCACCGAGTACATCCCGTTCGCGGTGGTGCTGATCTCGCTGTGCGCGGCGATGCGACTCGACGCGATCACCGCGATGGGCGTGATGGTGGGCGGCTACAGCGTCGGCTACGGCATCGCCTGGACGAATCCCTATACGGTGCTGGTCGCACAGGACATCAGCGGCCTGCCGCCGGCATCGGGCATCGGCTTCCGGCTCGCATTGTTCCTGCCCTTCGTCGCCATCGTGGTGCATCACGTCTGGCGCTACACGCGCAAGGTCGCGGCCGACCCTTCGGCCAGCCTGATGGCGGGCGTGGAGGACGAACGCCACGCCGCACTCACCCAATACCCCGCGTTCAACCGCCGCCACGGCGTGATCGGCCTGCTGGTGCTGGCTGGACTGGTCGCGATGTTCCATGGCATCTCGCAGCGCGGCTGGTACCTGACCGAACTCGGCGCGATCTGGCTCGGTATCGCCATGGCCGCGGGCATCGTCGGCGGACTCGGCTTGGACGGCACCGCGAAGAAGTTCGCCTCCGGTGCCGCGGAGCTCGCGGTGGTGGCATTGCTGGTCGGTTTCGCACGCGGGATCGCGTTGATCCTCGAAGACGGCCAGGTGCTGCACACCATCGTGCATGGGGCTTCGATCCCGCTGGGCTGGGTAGGCACCGAAGTCGCCGCCGTCGGCATGATGTCGATGCAGGCGATGATCAACTTCTTCATCCCATCGGGCTCGGGGCAAGCCTTCGCGACCATGCCGATCATGGCGCCGCTGGCCGACGTGGTGGGCGTGGAACGGCAGGTCGCGGTACTGGCGTTCCAGTTCGGCGATGGCTTCGCCAACCTGCTCTATCCGACCAACATCGTGTTGATGGCCATCCTGGGCATGGCCGGCATCCCCTACGACCGCTGGTTCAAGTTCGCCTGGACGCTGTTGCTGAAGCTTTGGCTCGCAGCGGCATTGGCGCTGATGGTCGCGGTGTGGATCGGCTACGCCTGAGCGGCGATTCAACCAACAGCCTCGCCATCCCGTAGAACCGAGCTTGCTCGGCTGCCCATCGTTCCGCGCCGTCGGAACCATGCCTGCAGCGGAGCAAGCTTCGCTCTATGGCAGGCGAACCCCCACGCTTGCGTGCGGCCTTCACCCATCGCAAAAAAGACGGGAGCCCGAAGGCTCCCGTCGTCGTCATGCCGGAATGCTTCGCCGAATCAAGGCGTGCCGGGCACGTATTCGTAGCTGGCGTCGATGCCGAGCGGAATCCCGAGCGCCCAGAATGCCAGCAGGAACAGCGTCCACAGGATCGACAACGCGATCGAGTACGGCAGCATGATCGAAGCCAGCGTGCCGATGCCGGCGGACTTCACGTAGCGCTGGCAGAACACCACGATCAGCGGGAAGTACGGCATCAGCGGGGTGATGATGGTGGTCATCGAATCGCCGACGCGGTACGCGGCCTGGGTGAAGTCAGGCGACACGCCCAGTTGCATCATCAGCGGCACCATGATCGGCGCCAGCAGCGCCCACTTGGCCGAAGCCGAACCGATGAACAGGTTGACGATGCCGGTCATCACGATCAGGCCGATGATCGTCAGCCACACCGGCAGGCCCTGCAGCAACGCCGCCCCTTCCACCGCCAGCAGCGTGCCGAGGTTTGAACCGTTGAAGCCAGCCAGGAACTGCGCGATGAAGAACGCGATGACGATGTAGTACGCCATGCCGCTCATCGCCTTGGTCATCGCCGCGATGATGTCGCGGTGGCTTTTCACCGTCCCCGCGACATAGCCGTAGACGATACCGGGGATGAGGAACAGGATGAAGATCAACGCCACGATCGACTGCATCACCGGTGCCGCCGCCACCAGCAGCGGGTGCCCGCCGGCCAGCACGGCCGGCGTATCCGGCGGTGCACGCCATGGCGAGGTCTCCGGGATCAAGCTCAGCGCAAAGAGCACCAGCGCAACCAGCATCGCCACCATCGCCCACGTCAGGCCGCGACGCTCTGGTGCAGTCAGCGGTTCCATCTTCGGCAGGTCGGCCGTGTCGCCGTCGACCACCGTCTTCTGCAAGCGCGGCTCGATGATCTTCTCGGTAACGAACCAGCCGATGGCGATGATCAGTGCGCTCGACGCCGTGGTGAAGATCCAGTTGTTGAGCGGATTGACCGTCAGCGCCGGATCCAGGATCTGGCCGGCGGTCTGGGTGAAGCTGGCCAGCAGCGGATCAAGCGAGGACGGCACGATGAGCGTCGCCGAGAAACCGCCCGACACGCCACAGAACGCCGCCGCGATGCCTGCCAGCGGATGGCGACCGGCGGCGTAGAAGATCACGCCGCCCAGCGGGATCACCAGCACGTAGCCGGCATCGACCGCGACGTGGCTCAGCACCGCCACCGCCACCAGCGCCGGAGTCAGCAACTGCTTCGGCGTGATCGCAAGGATCCGGCGCAATGCCGCGTTGATGAAGCCGGTGTGCTCGGCAACACCCAGGCCCAGCATCGCCGTCAGCACCACGCCAAGCGGCGCGAATGCCATGAACACCTGGTACATGTTGGCCATGAAGGCCGTGAGTGAACTGCCCGAGAGCAGGTTCACGACCTGGATCGGTTCGCCGGTGCGCGGATTGAGGGCACTGAATTCGACATAGGACAGCGCCCATGACAGCCCCCAGACCAGCAGCATCAGCAGCAGGAACAGGAACGCCGGATCCGGCAGCTTGTTGCCGATGCGCTCGACGCCGTCGAGGAAACGGGCCCCGAAGCCGCGTTCGGCGGCGATCGGATCGGGATTGGGCTGGCTCATGCAGGCTCCTGGCGACAAGGCGAAGGCCGCATCCTAGCAGCCCGGCTAAGCCACGAGAGGCTCAGGCGCCCGGCCCGATCCGCGTGCGCACGTCGAACAACTCCGGGAAGAACGTCAGTTCCAGCGCCTGTTTCAGGAAGCCGACCCCGCTGGATCCACCGGTGCCGCGCTTGAACCCGATGATGCGCATGACGGTGCGCATGTGGCGGAAGCGCCACAACTGGAATTGGCTTTCCAGATCGACCAGGTCTTCGCTTAGCGCGTACTCTCGCCAATAGCGCGCGGTGTCCTCGTAGATCGCCTCGAACACGGGCAGCAGCGCGTCGTCGCGCACGTGCGGCAGGCTCCAGTCGCGTTGCAGGTGGCGTTCGGGAATCGCATGGCCCCAACGCGCGAGGTAGCGCAGGAATTCGTCGTACAGACCCGGCGCCTCCAACGCCCCGCGCAACCCCGCCTGCCCTTCCGGATCATGGGCGAACACCTTCAGCATCGACGCATTCTTGTTGCCCAACAGGAATTCGACCTGCCGGTATTGCAGCGACTGGAAACCGGACGACGGGCCAAGCACGTCACGGAATTCCATATATTCCGATGGCGTCAACGTCTCCAGCACCGACCACTGCTCGGTGAGCTGCCGCAGCACCTGCTTGCATCGCGCCATCACCTTCTGGCTGCGCCACACCTCGTCGCGTCGCAGGTGCGCGATCGCGGCCGTCAATTCGTGGATCACCAGCTTCAGCCACAGCTCCGAGACCTGGTGCTGCACGATGAACAGCATCTCGTCGTGGTGCGGTGGATCGGACAACGGCTGTTGCGACGACAACAGCTGGTCGAGCCTGAGATATCCGCCGTAAGTGATTCTTCCGTCGAGATCGGTATGGATGCCGTCCTCAAGCGGGCGCTCGTTCTTGTCGATGCTCATGCGCGGAGGTTACTCCATCGTCGTCGCGGGGCGTCATGCAATCGACAAGAGGAGCAGGCACAATCGGGCAGCCGTCAGGGGGACTGACCGGCACGGAACGACAACATCCAGGGAGAGTGCAGTGGGCAATCGACTCGTTCGTCGGCTATGGCTGGCATCGGTACTTCTCGGCGGCCTGTTCGCCACGCAAGCGCAGGCGCAGGTGGTCATCAGCCAGGTCTACGGCGCCGGCGGCAACAGTGGCGCAGTACTGGCCAACGACTACGTCGAACTGTTCAACCGCGGCAACCAGCCCGAATCGCTTTCCGGCCTCTCGCTGCAGTACGGAAGCGCCACCGGCACCGGCAACATCGGTGCAAACGCCAACCAGATGGTCGTGCTTCCTGCCACGACACTCCAGCCGGGCCAGTATTTCCTGGTCTCGCTTGCAGGTGGGGCCAATGGCGACCCACTTCCCACACCGGACGCGACCGGCACCATCAGCATGGCTGCGGGCGCGGGCAAGGTGGCACTGGTCAATTCGACGGCAGGCATCGGCTGCAATGGCAGCAACAACGCCTGCTCGCCCGAACAACTAGCGCTGATCCTTGATTTCGTCGGATTCGGCAACGCCAACTTCCATGAGGGCAACGGCGCGGCACCGACGATCTCCACCATCCTTGCCGCCTTCCGCGACGACAACGGCTGCACGGATACCGATGACAATGCGGCCGATTTCGGCACGGGCACGCCCGCGCCACGCAACTCGGCCACGCCGGTCGCGCCCTGCGATGGCGGCGGCATCCTCTATTTCAGCATCGGCAACACCAGCGCTGCCGAAGGCGACAGCGGCACCACGCCGTTCTTCTTCACCATCAGCCTCAGCCAGCCTGCAGGCGAGGATGGCGCGAGCGTCGACTGGGCGACCGCCGATGGCACCGCCACGGTCGCCGACAACGACTACATCGCCGCCAGCGGCACCGCCACTTTCATCGAGGGTCAGACCTCGCTGACCATCAGCGTGGCTGTCGTCGGCGACACCACGACCGAGCTCGACGAAACTTTCTTCGTCAACCTGTCCAATCCCGTCGGCGCCGAGATCCTCGCCGGCCAAGGTACCGGCACCATCGTCAATGACGACATCGTCACCTTGGCGATCCATGCGATCCAGGGCAGCGGCCAGCTTTCGCCCTACGACGGCCTGGCAGTCGCCACCACCGGCATCGTCACCGGCCGCAAGAACAACGGCTTCTTCATCCAGACGCCCGATGGCGAGGACGACGGCAACGACGCCACCTCGGAAGGCATCTTCGTCTTCACCAGCAGCACGCCGCCCGCAGCGGCGGCCGTCGGCAACCTGGTGCTGGTGCAGGGCACGGTGACCGAATACGTGCCCGCGGCCGAGCCGAACCAGTTGCCCTTGACCGAAATCGTCAATGCCACCGTCACCACACTGTCGACCGGGCATGCGCTGCCCGCGCCGATCGCATTGACCATCGCCCTGCCCGTCGCCGATGGCGGCCTCGAGCAACTCGAACACCTCGAAGGCATGCGCGTCACCATCCCGCATGCCACCGTGGTCGCGCCGACCGAAGGCAACGTCAATGCGTCGCAGGCGACCGCGACCAGCAATGGCCGGTTCGCGGTGGTGGTCACCGGGACTGCACGTCCGCTGCGCGAAGCCGGTATCCAGGTTCCCGACCCGGATCCGTTGGGCAGCAGCGCCACGAACATCCCGCGCTGGGACTACAACCCCGAGATCATCGCGGTGAACAGCACCACCATCGGCGCGCCGACCGCGAACCTCGCGGCCGGATGCACCATCGTCGATGGCACGCTGACCGGCCCGCTGGACTACACCTTCCGCCGTTTCGTGATCTATCCCGAAGGCGAACTGACGACGGATTGCAGCCAGGCCGCGCCGCGCCCGGCACCGCTGCCGACCGCCGACCATGCCACGTTCGCGACCTACAACCTCGAACGCTTCTTCGACGACGTCAACGACCCCGCGATCGGCGAGCCCGTATTGACCACCGACGCGTTCAACCGCCGCCTCGCCAAGGCTTCGCTGGGCATCCGCGACTACCTGCATGCCCCCGACATCCTCGGCCTGACCGAAGTCGAGAACCTGTCCTCGCTGCAGCGCCTCGCCGAACGGATCGACGCCGATGCCGTGGCCGCCGGCCAGCCAGAACCTCGCTACGTCGCCTACCTCGTCGAAGGCCTCGATGTGGGCGGCATCGACGTGGGCTTCCTGGTCAAGACCGGTGAAGTGTCGCCTGGCACGGCACGCGTCGAAGTGCTCTCGGTGACGCAGGTCGGCCGCAACGAAACGATCGCCAACCCGAACGGTTCCACCAGCCAGCTCAACGACCGGCCACCGCTGGTACTGGATGCGGTGGTGCATTTCGCCGATGGCCGTTCGGTGCCGGTCACCACCATCGTCGTGCACCAGCGCTCGCTGATCGACATCGCCAGCGATGCCGCCGGCAGCGGTGGCTGGATCACCGCCGGCGCCCGCGTCCGCGCGAAGCGCCAGGCACAAGCCGACTACCTTGCCGGCGTGGTGAACGACATGCAGACCGCCGACCCGACGCGCAAGATCGTGCTGCTTGGCGATTTCAACGCATTCGAGTTCAACGACGGCTACGCCGATGCGATGGGCACCGTCAGCGGCATGCCTTCGGCCGACGACGAGACCGCGGTCGATGGCGACGGCGCCGACCTCGTCGAACCGAACCTGCTCAACGCAACCCTGCTGGCCGATCCTGCCGAACGCTACAGCTACGTGTTCGAGTACAACGCGCAGAGCATCGACCACATCCTGGTCAACGAAGCCATCATCGCCTCACCGGTGGTCACCGGCCTCGACATCGGGCACGCACGCATCAACGCCGACTTCCCCGAGGTAGCGCGCAACGAAACCGACTCACCGACGCGACTGTCCGACCATGACCCCGTCGTGTTGCTGATCCGCATCGCCGCGGTGGCGTTCGCCAACCTGTCGATCGAGGTCGAAGCGGTCGAACCCAGCGTCATCGCCGGCAACGCCATCGAGTTCGGTGCCATCGTCGCGAATGCCGGCCCCGATGCCGCGGACTTCCCGGGCGTCGGCTTCGTGCTGGATGCGGAACTGGCCGATCTCGTCGTCGCCTCGCCGGCCGGGTGGGATTGCGATGCACCGGAGATCGGGGCCGGCACCACTACCGTCGCCTGCAACAGCTCGACCCTCGCAAACGGCGACGAAGCGGTGTTCGCACTGGCGGCAACCGCGCCGGAAAGCCTCATCGGCGAAACGGTGACACTGGCTGCGGCCACCACGTCGCAAACCGAAGACCAGGACGAATCGAACAACGAAGCGTCCGCATCGGTCGAGGTGATCGAGGATCCGCTGTCGGCGATCCCGGAGTTGTTCAATGCCGTGCCGGTCGGCGGTCTGTCGGGCGGCGTGGGCGACGAGATCGTCTATCGCATCGAGGTGCCCGCGGGCGCGACCAACCTGCGCATCCTCAGCTACGGCGGCAGCGGCGACGTGTCGCTCTACGCCAGCCTCGGCGAAATCCCGACGGTGGCAGACTACGACGCGCGCTCGATCCGTCCCGGCAACAACGAGACCATCACCATTGCGCGGCCCACCGTCGGTACGTGGTACGTCAAGCTGGTCGGCGTGCGGGCCTTCGCCAACGTGTCGCTGCGTGGAACGTTCACGCCCTGATCCGCGACCGCAATCACGCAACACCCCCAGACCCCGGCGCAAGCCGGGGTCTTTCATTTCGGGATCAAGGACTTGCCGCAATGCGCAACGTCTTCTTACTGTGCCGCGGCTATCATCATCGCCCTTCGACGACACGGAGCGACAGATGGCCGTCGCCGCGACTTTCGAGATCGAATCCCTGCAATACCTCGGCCCGGACGGGCAACTGGTGGCGGAACCGCCGAAGGCGTTTTCGGATCCGAAGACCCTGCTGCCACTGTTCAAGCACATGCTGTTCCTGCGTACCTTTGACGGCAAGGCGATCGCACTGCAACGCACCGGCAAACTGGGTACCTATCCGAGCTGCCTCGGCCACGAGGCGACGCAGGTCGGCATCGGCGCATCAATGCGACCGGAAGACCTGCTCGCCCCCAGCTACCGCGAAACCGGCGTGCAGTTCCTGCGCGGCGTGCATCCGCGCGAGATCCTGATGTACTGGGGCGGGGACGAACGCGGCAACGACTTCGAGCTGGCTCGCCACGACTTTCCGATCTGCGTGCCGATCGCCACGCAATGCCTGCATGCAGCCGGCGCGGCGCTGGCCTTCAAGCTGCGCGGCGAATCGCGCGTGGCAGTGACCTGCTGCGGCGATGGCGGATCGTCGAAGGCCGACACCTACGCCGCGATCAATTCCGCCGGCGCGTACACGCTGCCGTTCGTCCAGTGCATCATCAACAACCAGTGGGCGATCTCGGTACCACGCAGTGCGCAAACCGGTGCCAAGACATTGGCACAGAAGGGCATCGCAGGCGGATTGCACTGCCTGCAGGTGGACGGCAACGACCTGATCGCGGTGCTGGAAGGCATGCATCGCGCCATGGAGCGCGCACGCAACGGCGAAGGCGGCAGCGTCATCGAATTCATGACCTATCGCCTGCACGACCACACCACCGCCGACGATGCCCGCCGCTACCGCAGCGAGGACGAAGTGAAGGACGCCTGGACGCGCGACCCGGTCGCACGCCTGCGCACCTGGCTGACCGCGCAGGGCGTATGGGACGAGGCGCAGGAGAAGGCCTGGATCGAGGAATGCGGACAACGCATCGGCGACGAGATCAACGCTTACCTTGAACTACCCGTGCAACCGGTCGAAGCGATGTTCGACCATCTGTATGCCGACATGCCGCCCGATGTGCTCGAACAGCGCGAACTGGCCCTTTCGCGGGAGCGACGCGCATGAACATGGCACGCAACCCGGAAACAGGCGCGACTGCGACAGCGCCTGCCGACAAGCCCATCGCATTGATCGAGGCGATCACCCAGGCCCTGGCGTGGGAACTCGCGCACGACGCATCGGTCGTCGTGCTCGGTGAGGACGTGGGCGTGAACGGCGGCGTGTTCCGCGCCACCGCGGGCCTGCAGCAATCGTTCGGCCCCGAGCGCGTGCTCGACACGCCACTGGACGAAACCACCATCGCCGGCCTGAGCGTCGGCATGGCGGCGATGGGCATGAAACCCGTCGCCGAAGCGCAGTTCGACGGCTTCGTCTATCCGATGGTCGACCACATCATCTGCCACGCCGCACGCCTGCGTTACCGCACGCGCGGCCGCCTGCATTGCCCGATGGTGCTGCGCGTGCCGTGGGGCGGCGGCATCCGCGCACCGGAACACCACAGCGAAGCGAACGAGGCCATCTTCACCAACGTGCCCGGCCTGCGCGTGGTGATGCCCTCCTCGCCCGCGCGCGCCTATGGCTTGCTGCTGGCCGCGATCCGCGACCCGGATCCGGTGATCTACATGGAACCCAAGCGCATCTACCGCCAGTACAAGGAACTGGTGCCCGACGACGGCGAGGCGCTGCCGCTCGACGTGTGCTACGTGCTGCGCGACGGCAGCGACGTCACCTTGGTGACGTGGGGCGCGCAGGTCAAGGAAACGCTGGAAGCCGCCGAGACACTCGCGAGCGAAGGCATCAGCGCCGAAGTGATCGACGTCGCCACGCTCAAGCCGCTCGACTTCGCCACCATCGCCGAATCGGTCGCCAAGACCGGTCGCTGCGTGATCGTGCACGAAGCCCCGAAGACCGCCGGCTTCGGCGCCGAGATCGCCGCGCGCCTCGCCAGTGAATCGATGTACGACCTGCTGGCACCCGTCGAGCGCGTCACCGGTTACGACACCCACATCCCGCTATACCGGCTGGAAATGAAATACCTGCCGAACGTGGACAGGATCATCGCGGCGACGAAACGAACGCTCGCGGCAAGCTGAGGACGCAACATGGGCGACAAGAAAACATTCCTCCTGCCCGACCTCGGCGAGGGCCTGCCGGACGCGACCGTGGTCGAATGGTTCGTCAAGGTGGGCGACACGATTCGCCTCGACGAGAACCTCGTGGCCATGGAGACCGCGAAGGCCGTGGTCGACGTGCCTTCGCCGGTGTCGGGCAAAGTGTTGAAACTCGCCGGCGCTGCAGGCGACGTGATCGTCACCGGTACGATGCTGGCCGAGTTCGAAATCGACCCTTCGCTGCCGCAGCGCTCGGAAGGGCAGGACACCGGGCACCACCACGGACATGCGCCGGCCAGTGGTGTCGGCAGCCAGGATCCCGCGCCCGATGATCGCGTGGTCGCTTCCAGCAAAGGCGGCGCCATCGAAGCAACCGGCAAGGCCCCGCCGGAAGAAAAGTCCGAGGCCGGAGAACGCGCCGACAGCGGCACCGTGGTCGGCGCGATGCAATCGTCCGACGCGATCCACAGCGAGGCCGCGCTGTCGGTCGGCGGCGTCAAGGCGATGCCGGCCGTGCGTGCGATGGCGCGCAAGCTCAAGGTGGACATCGCCCGCGTGCGTGGCAGCGGCGCCGATGGCGTGGTGACGATGGACGACGTGAAGCGTGCGGCGTCCGGCGAAACCGATCTTCTCCCCTCTCCCGCCGGGAGAGGGGCTGGGGGTGAGGGTGCGGAGGATCATGGAAAATCCACGCACACCGCGCCCTCATCCGCCCTACGGGCACCTTCTCCCGAAGGGAGAAGGAACGAGCAGCGCACTCCGCTGTCGGCATCGGGCAAGCCCATGCGCACGCAACCACCATCGATCAGCGCCAGCGGCCAGCCGGAGCAACTCAAGGGTGTGCGTCGCAACATGGCGCGGGTGATGGCCGATGCCCATGCCAAGGTGGTGCCGACCACGCTCAACGACGACGCCGACATCCACGCATGGACACCGGGCAACGACATGACCGTTCGCCTGATCCGTGCGATCTGCGCTGCGGCGAAGGCGGTGCCGGCGCTCAACGCCTGGTTCGACGGCGACAAACTGATGCGCACCCTGCACCCGCAGGTGGACATCGGCATCGCTGTGGATACCGACGACGGCCTGTTCGTGCCCGCCCTGCGCAATGCCGACCTGCTCGACGCACGCGGCATCCGCGAAGGCATCGACCGGCTGCGCACGCAGGTCGGCGACCGCAGCATCCCGGCATCGGAACTCACCGGCTACACCATTTCGCTGTCCAACTTCGGCATGTTCGCCGGCCGCTACGCAACGCCGGTGGTCGTGCCGCCCTGCGTGGCCATCGTCGCAGCGGGTCGCGGCCGCCACCAGATGATTCCCGTGGTGGGCGGCTTCGAGTCGCACAAGATCATCCCGCTGTCGCTGACCTTCGACCACCGCGCCTGCACCGGCGGCGAGGCAGCGCGTTTCCTGAAGGCGATGCTGGACGATTTGGCGCTGCCATCGTGACAGGCATGCCGGCGACGCCGTTCCGCCAGGTGACGCCGATGCTGCGCACGCCCGACCTCGGGCGTGCGATCGCGTTCTACGTCGAGCGCCTCGGTTTCGTCCTCCAGCGCCGCAGCGACGAGGATGGCTGGGCCGCACTAAGGCGCGACGACATCGAATTGATGCTTGCGACACCCAATGCGCACGCAGGCGGCGTGCCGCCGACCTTCACCGGCTCGCTCTACTTCCGCCTCGACGATGTCGGCGCGGTCGACCGGCTGTGGGCGTCGCTGGAAGGCAGGGCGCGCACCTGTTATCCGCCGGAAACCTTCCACTACGGCATGCACGAATTCGGCATCTACGACGAAGATGGCTACCTGCTGCAGTTCGGCGCCCCCGCCTCCCACTGCGATCCCTGATAACCCGCGAGGTGCCCCGCATGACACACCACAGCCGCCTGTGCAGCTTCGTCCTTGATTGCGAGGTCGATGACCTGACGCCACACGTCGAGTTCTGGAGCAAGGCGCTGGGCAAGCCGGTGGATGCGCTCGACGAGGACGGCGACGGCAAGTACGCGCGCCTGCAGACCGAATCCGACGAACCCATCCTGTTGCTGCAGAAGGTGTCGCACGCATCGCGCATCCACCTCGACATCGAGACCGACGACGTGGATGCCGAAGTCGAACGCCTCGTCGCGCTGGGCGCGAAGGAAGTCCAGCGCGTCCACTCCTGGTGCGTGATGGAAGCACCCAGCGGCCACCGTTTCTGCGTGATCCGGCAACAGACCAAGCCGTTCGGGATGCATGTCAACGCCTGGAAGTAGGTTCGTCCGGAAATATCCGGCGGTTCCGACGACTGCCGAACCTGCGACGCGGGACGCGGGACGCGGGACGTCCTGCGACCCTGGGATGACAGCAGCAACCCTTCGTCGTCATCCCCGCGAAAGCGGGGATCCACTTCCCTCGGAGCGGTATGGATCCCCGCTTTCGCGGGGATGACGGTGCGCGCTACCGGAAGCTAGACCATGCGCACGCTGATCGAAATGCGGCCTGCCCAAGGCAAACAATGCAACGTTGTCGCGCCGATCAACCTGCTCTCGTTTTCGCCAGGCGATCGAGCCAGACCTCCAGCCCCTGCGCATTGATCTCGATGTCGTTGCCCAGCACTTCCGGCACGCGTTGCGTGGCATCGGCAACGCCATGGGCCTCCGCACGCGCCACGTACAACCGCGTCAACGCATCGACCAGACGCGCATGCCGATCGGCATGGCCGTCGGCGGCGTGCGCCACCTCGACCATCGCATCCACCAGCGCCAGCAGGTCGTCGGCAAGACGTGCGCATTCGGTCACCACGCCATAGTGGGCAACATGGATCGCGGCAGGCCCGCGTGCCGCGAGCTTGCGGATCGAATCCTTCATCTCGTCCGGATCGAACTGCACCGGTGAGGTCGTCGGCACGATGAAGGCACCATTGCCGTTGTCGAACTCCCGGTACGACAAGCCGAAGGCATCGCCGGCAAACCAGCTGCGCGTGCGCACATCCCAGACGCTGTAGTGGTGGCGCGCATGGCCGGGCGTGTCGATGCACAGCAACTCGCGCCCGGCAAGATCGACGACATGACCATCGTCGGCGATCACCACGCGCGTTTCGTCCACCGGCAACATCCCGGCATGGTCGCGCTCGAACATGGCATCGCCATACACCACGCGCGCACCGGCAATCAGCTTGGTCGGATCGATCATGTGCTGCGCGCCACGCGGATGCACCACCAGCCTGGCATTCGGCAGCGCGCGCATCAGCGGGCCGGCGGCACCGGCATGGTCGAGGTGCACGTGGGTCACCATCAGCCAGTCGACGGCGTCGCGCGCCACGCCGGCATCATCGAGCGCAGCCAGCACGCGGTCGGCGCAGGTCGCCGTGCCGCAATCGACCAGCGCCGCACGACCGTTCTCGACCAACAGGTAGGCCGCGCACAGGCCGGGACGGATGTAGCCGGTATCGATGAGGGTGATGCCGTCGTTCGTTGCCATCGCGTGGTGCCTGCGCCTTGCCTTGGCCGCAGTGTCGCCGATGCACTGGTTCCGGTCGATGCGGCTTTGGTCGGCCTTAGGGTGCACATCCCGTGCCCCATCGGCCTGTCATCTCGAACGCAGTGAGGGATCTGCCAATGGCGACAGCCAGCGCGAAAGCAGATCCCTCACTGCGTTCAGGATGACACCGGAAGCGACGATCAGACCCCGCGCTTGAACAACACGAAACGCAACCCGAAGGCGAGCCCGAGCGCCGCGAGGAACACGCCGTAGCCCAGCGCCGTGGCCAGGATCTGGGGCCACAGCTTGCCGTACTGCATGTCGGCGTTGCCCATCGACCAGTACACGCTCCAGAGGAACACGGCCACCGAGACCGCCAACGCGACGATGTCATAGAGCACGCGTGCCGCGTTGCGGGGTTTGCGCGGGAATAGCCAGTACAAGGTGCCGAGGATCAGGAACCACGGCAGGAACAGGATGAGTGTCAGGTTGAGCTCGACGAACGGATTCATGCCTGTGCCTTGGCCGCAGCCTTCTCTGCATCGGCGGCGGCCAGCGCCTCGATCGCAGCGCGCACGTCGGCCTCGATCACGCCATCACCCAGCGTCGCCGGCGCATCAGCAACCGCAAGCTCGCCACGCTTCAAGGCCGCGATGGCCTGGCCTGCATCACGCGGCGCATCAAAAGCCCGGCTTTGCAGCAGCACACGCTCGCCTTCGACTAACTTGAAATAGAACTTGCCGTCGGCTTCGCGGTACTGCTTGAACGTTGCCAGCGTCGGCTTGTCGACGGACGATTCCACTTCCATCGCGCCCAACTGCACTTTCGACAGATCCCGCAGGCCTACCGCCTCGCGCAGTTGCGCCAACAACGGCGTCGCATATTCCTCGCGCAACCGGCGTGCACCATCACGCAAGGTGTCCTCGATGTCGCTCGGACGCGACACCAGGTCGAGGTAGCGCTCGCGCAGCGGCGCGATCTCGCGATCGACGAGGTCGAACAATCGCTGCTTGGCATCGCCCCAGCCGATGCCATCGGCAAAAGCTTGCGCGAACGCGGTGGTTTCCTCGTTCGACGCGAATGCCTGGTACAGCTGGAACAGGGCCGAGCCTTCGGTATCTTTCGCCTCGCCCGGTGCGCGCGAGTCGGTGACGATGGAAAACACCAGCTTCTTCAATTCGGCCGGCGGCACGAACAACGGAATGGTGTTGCCGTAGCTCTTGCTCATCTTGCGACCGTCGAGGCCGGGCAGCGTGGCCACGTTGTCGTCCACCACCGCCTCGGGCAGGGTGAAGTAGTCGCCATAGACATGGTTGAAGCGCTGGCCGAAGTCGCGCGCCATCTCGATGTGCTGCACCTGGTCTCGGCCCACCGGCACCTTGTCGGCGTTGAAGATCAAAATGTCGGCGGCCATCAGCACCGGGTACATGAAAAGCCCCGCGGTGACGCCGGCATCGTCGTCCTCGCCGTCGGCGCGATTCTTGTCCACCGCGGCCTTGTAGGCATGCGCGCGGTTGAGGATGCCCTTGCCGGCGACGCAGGTCAGGAACCACGTCAGCTCGGTGATCTCGGGGATGTCGCTCTGGCGGTAGAACCACACCTTCGCCGGGTCGAGCCCCGCCGCCAGCCACGTCGCCGCGATCTCCAGCGTCGAGCGCTGCGTGCGCCCCGGATCCTGCGCCTTGATCAGGCTGTGCAGGTCGGCGAGGAAGAAGAAGCTGTCGGTATTCGGCGCGCGACTGGCCGCGATGGCGGGACGGATCGCGCCGACGTAGTTGCCCAGGTGCGGCGTGCCGGAGGTGGTGATGCCGGTCAGGATGCGGACGGGACGTTGCGACATGCGGTGTTGGCGAGCGCCGGAAACGGAACGGCAGTTTAACCGCTGGCGGCCATCGCCCGGCCCGCGGTAACCCCGCCCCCTGCCCCGGTGCGTTCATGGGATCGAACCATCAGCGAGCCACAAGGAGGCACGCGCCATGTCCCACACCATCCGCCCCATCGCCATCCTGTTCGCCGCCCTGGCCGCAACGGCCGCGGCCATCGCCAGTCCCGTCGCATCCGCGCAGCTCGTGCGCATGGACGTGGTGGATCGCGACACCGGCCAGTGGCTGCCCGAGTACAACCATCGCCGCGAAGGCTGGATCGCCGGCATGCCCGGCCACCGCTATGGCGTGCGCCTGACCAACACTACCGGCGAACGCGTGCTGGTGGTGCTGTCGGTCGATGGCGTCAACGCCGTCACCGGCCAGACCGCGCATCCGTCGCAGGCCGGCTACGTGCTCGAACCCTGGCAGAGCACCGAGATCACCGGCTGGCGCAAGTCGTACAACGATGTCGCGCAGTTCGTGTTCACCTCGCTGCCCGACAGCTATGCCGCACGCACCGGACGCCCGGACAACATCGGCACGATTGGCGTGGCCGTGTTCCGCGAACGTGCCCATGTCCGTCCGATGCCGATGCCTGCACCGCCGATTGCGCGCGGCAACAGCGATGCGGCCAAGTCCGCGCGCTCCGTTTCACCCGCAGCCGGGAACGCCTACGAGTCGCAAGCCCAGCGCATCGGCACCGAGCATGGCGAACGCGAATGGTCACCGACGCGCAGCACCGAGTTCGTCCGCGCCAGCACCCAGCCCAACCAGATCACGCAGTTGCGCTACGACTCGCCGAACGCACTGGCATCCCGCGGCATCCTGCCGAGGCAGTCGCCGCACTGGTCGTCCCGCCGCTCGCCGCAGGCATTCCCGGGCGGCTTCGTCGCCGACCCGCCCCGCGACTATCGCCAGCGTTGGTAAGCGCACGACGCCACGCACATGCAAACGGGCCGGCAATGCCGGCCCGTTCTTGTTTGCGGATCCAACAAGATCCGCCGACGCAGCACGATGGAATCAGTTGAGCGTGCGCTCGAACTCCTTCACTTCCTTCTCGGCGCGATCACGTTCCCAGCCGTAACGCTCCTGCAGCTTGCCGGCGAGGTACTGGCCGTCGCCCTCGGCGACGTCGAACACGTCGTCGGTCAGGTCTCCCCAACGGGCCTGTGCCTTGCCCTTCAACTGCTTCCACTTGCCGGAGATGATGTCTTTGTTCATTACGAAGCTCCTTGCTCGAATGCGGGGGATTCGGCGTGGACTGATCCTTGTTCCATGTCCACGCCGACGAGAAGCTTCGCACCCGGCGCATGAGCCATCGATCAAGGAAACGTAATCCGCATCTTCATCTGCCTGACTTGCGCAATGTCGTCGTTCATCGCAGGACGAGCGCGCTCACCGCGCCTTCATCACGCCCATCGCGAATGCCCGATGCGCAAAAAGAGAAAGCCGGCTTTCGCCGGCCTTCCCTCTCACGTCCCCTGGTGGAATCCGGGAGGACGATGTCCGTTACTTGTTGCCGGCTTCCTCGACCTTCTCGCCCGCC
This sequence comes from Luteimonas sp., assembly GCA_024707405.1. Taxonomy (GTDB): domain Bacteria; phylum Pseudomonadota; class Gammaproteobacteria; order Xanthomonadales; family Xanthomonadaceae; genus Luteimonas. The sequence continues at coordinate 253,708 of JANPZU010000005.1, read as the reverse complement.
TTCTGGACGTCCTTGCCCACACCCTGGACGGTGTTGCAGGCAGTCAACGTGGCGACCGAGAACATGGCGAGCAACAGCAAGGCAGTCAAACGCTTCATGGCAATCTCCTGTGGCTTCGTGTCGATCCGCAGCCCCTGCGAACCGTCACAGCCATGAGGCCAGCCAGCGCGTGAAAACGGCGTGGGGGAAGCTGCAATCCCGTGTCGCAGAGTGCCTGACTAGTCGGCACCCATTCAGTTTCAGGCTCAGTCCCGCATCAGGGTCGACTTGCCGAACAGGCTTTCGACCAGGTCCACGGCCAGCCGAGCGGTGGCATTGCGCTTGTCCAGCGCCGGATTCACTTCCACCAGGTCGAGCGAGCCCATGCGCCCGGTGTCGGCGATCATTTCCATCACCAGTTGCGCTTCGCGGTAGTTGAGCCCGCCCGGCACGCGCGTTCCGGTGCCCGGGGCGATGCCGGGATCGAGCATGTCGACGTCGAAACTGACATGCAGGTGGGTGTCCTCGCCAAGGCCTGCCAACGCTTCCTCCATGACCCGGCGCATGCCGACTTCGTCGATGTAGCGCATGTCGTAGATATCGAGTCCGTGCTCGCGTACCAGGCGTTTTTCCTCCGGATCGACCGAGCGTATGCCGACCTGCCGCACCTGCGCGGGCTGTAGTGCGGGCGAATGCGCGCCGAGGTGCGTCAACGCCTTTGGGCCGATGCCGCAGAGGCAGGCGACCGGCATGCCGTGCACGTTGCCCGAAGGCGTGACCTGGCTGGTGTTGAAGTCGGCATGGGCATCGAGCCACAGCACGCGCAGCGACTTGCCGGTGTCGCGGCAATGGTCGGCGACGGCCGCAATCGAACCGATTGCAAGCGAATGATCGCCGCCGAGCATGACCGGCATGCGGCCGGCGCGCAGCGCGTCGGCCGACGCGGCCAGCACCGCGCGGTTCCAGGCGACCACTTCGTCGAGGTGGCGGTAGCCGTCGCGTGGCCCCTGCCAGGGATTGCGCGGGCCTTCGAGGTTGCCCAGGTCGATGACGTCGATGCCGCGGGCGACCAGCGCTTCGCCCAGTCCCGCAACCCGCAATGCTTCCGGCCCCATCGATGTGCCACGCGTGCCGGCACCGACATCGGTGGGAACGCCGAAAAGGGTGATCGCTGGGTATTGCCGGGGCATGCGGCCTCCTGTCGATGGCGGGTGGTGCCGACAGTCCGATTCGAACGGACGACCTACCGCTTACAAGGCGGTTGCTCTACCAACTGAGCTATGCCGGCATGACTGCCCGGACGTGGGGACCGGACGCGCATTCTACCCCGCGCCGCGCGCATCGCCGCGACATGGCTAGCGCGTGCCGGCGCAAGGAGCGGGATCGATTCGCTCCGCGCCGAGGGCATCCCGGATCGCCTGTTCGTCCGCAGTGCCCGCTATGGCCACGTCCAGCCAGTGCAAGGCATCCGCGGGCTCGCCATCCACGGGCTGCGATTGCCTGGTCTGCGCCCGGAGGATCGATGCCGGCAAGGCAGCACGGGCCACGCCTGCCGCTTCGGCATCGGCGAACGGGCCCAGCGCGAAGCAGCGTTCGACCATCGGCGCCTCGCTTACCAGTTGCAGGCGTGCCACGCCGACCCGTTCCTCGTCCCGTGGCTGTTCGCCAGGCACGTCATCGCGCGTCGCCCACCACAGTGCGGCGCCGAGGTTCAAAACGACCAGCAGGAAAACCATCGCCCTTGCGAACATGCGCGGATTCTAGCGGTCGCGCCGTTCGCGCGCCCAGCATGCAAGCCCTTCCAGCACCAATCCAGGTGCTTGCACGGCATGGGGAAAATGCGGCGCCAGTTCGCCTGCGCCACCGCCATGCAGCAGCAATCCCGCCGGATGCCCAAGCCGGCGTCCGGCTTCGCGCAGGCTGCGCTCGACCAGGGCCAACGCCGCGCCGATGCATCCGGAGGCCAGTGCATCGGCGGTGTCGCCGGCGAACTCCCGATAGTCGCCACCCGTGGATGGCAACTGCGACGCACGCGCATGCAGGGTCTCGCGCATCAGCGTCGGCGACGGCGCGATGCGACCGCCGTGGTGGCTGCCATCGCGGTCGACCAGGTCGATGGTCAATGCCGTGCCGACACCGACGACGAGCCGGTCGCCGCCACGCGCATGCGCCGCAAGCAAGGCGAGGAAACGATCCACGCCGAGCTGGCCGGGTTCCTCATAGGCGACCTCCACGCCCGCGCAGCGACGTTCGGTTGCGGCCAACGCCACCGCAGCGCCGCGCGCATGCAGCGTAGCCAACAAGGACTCGCGCAGTGGCGCGGCTGCCACGCTCGCGACATGGGCATGCGTAATCGATGCCGGCAATGCTTCGAGCGCCAATGACGCGAAACGCTCGCCGTCGTGCGCGACCGCGAAGACATCACCCACGTTGCCGTCATCGTGCATCGGCGCGAACTTGAGCCGCGAGTTGCCAAGATCGAACAGCCAGTCAGCCATGCGTGCCAGCGCTCCTCACGCTCACCTCGCCTGCATGCACGTTGCTCTCGCCGTCTTCGAAGCGCACGCGCAGCGCGCCGTCGCCGGCAATCCCGAGTGCAATGCCGACGTGCGCACCATCGTGCGCGTGCACGACCACCTCGCGACCATGCAGGACGTCGAAGGAAGCGAAGCGATCGACGAAGGCATCGAGTCCGCCTTCGTCGAAACGCTGCAGCGCAGGCAGCAGCGACGACACCAACGCCGCGGCCACCACGTTGCGCGACGGCAACGAGGTTCCGACCACGCTGGCAAGATCGCTCCACGGCTGGTCGATCGAATTTGCAGCGCTGTCCGGCATCCGCACGTTGAGGCCGATGCCGACCACGGCGCGTACCGGCCCGCCATGCTCGCCACCGCCTTCGACCAGGATGCCGCCCAGCTTGCGCAGGCCGGCACCGTCGGCAACCACGATGTCGTTCGGCCATTTCAGCGCGACGCCGGCCACGCCGATGGCTTGCAGGGCTTCGGCCACCGCAACCCCCGCCACCAGGCTCAGGCCACCGAGCCGCGCCAGGCCACCATCGAACGTGCGTGCAGCCGACAGGTAGAGGTTGGCGGCCAAGGGCGACGACCAGGCCCGTCCCCGGCGCCCGCGCCCGGCGGTCTGTCGTTCGGCCAGCAGCACCGAAGCGCCGGCGGTGGTAGCCGTCCGCAGCAGTTCCGTGTTGGTGGACGCCACCGACCAGCGCACGTCGAGCGAGGACAGGCCCGCCTTGGCCATTGGTGCCATGGCATCGAAGATGGACTCCGCATCCAGCAGGTCGAGCGGCTGGGCCAATGCGTAGCCGCGCCCGGGGCGTGCCTCGATGGCCACGCCGGCCTCGCGCAGCGCCTCGATCCGCTTCCACACCGCCGCCCGGGTCTGCCCGGAAGCCTGTGCAAGGGCATCGCCGGAGACCGGGCCGGACAGGAGTCGTTGCAGCAGGTCGCGTTCGGGGTTCCGGGACACGCAGGGCAGCCGGCAGCCGTGGATTGGCCGCCATTATCCCCCTGCACAGCCACGATTCTCCGCACCGATGGAACGGCTGCACGTCCCGGCGCATGCCGATACCGCCCTGGCGACGAGCGTCTGCAACCACCTGCAGCCCCGCGGCATCCAAGGTATAGTGCGGTGCTGGACTTCCCCGGCACCAACGGCCACAGGATCGTCGCCATGCCAACGAAATTCCTGCTCTGCCTGCTGTTGATCGGATTCAGCCTGCCGGCACTGGCCAGGGAAGTTCCGGCCACCAGTGGCGACGACGAGGCCGCCGTGGTGCAGGACGACGAGGCCGAGGCCGACGCTCGCGGCGTCGACAAGCGCACCGGCCAGCCCGCCAGCAAGGCGCGTCCCGCGGCGCGGCGTGCGGCCGAAACGGAATCTGCCGCCCGTCCTCCGCGCTGGCACAGCTTCCTGCCCGGCATGTTCCGCTGACGGATCCCGCCGCATCGCGTGCAAGGTCTGTTCCGCCGGCTCTTCCGTACCGCCCCCGATTCCCTCGATGCCAGGTCGTGGAACGACGTACGCGCCCGCGTGCGCTGGCTCGCCAGGCTCGATCCCGGACGTGATGCGCGCCTGCAGGCGCTGACCCTGCGTTTCCTGCGCGACAAGGCGATCACGCCGGTCGACGGCCTCGCGCTCGACGACACGCAACGCATCACGCTGGCGGCCCTGTGCTGCCTGCCGCTGCTGGAATTCGGCGAAGAGGGACTGCACGGCTGGTCGCAGGTGATCGTCTATCCAGAAGCGTTCCGCGCCCATCGCAGCCATGTCGATGCCGCCGGCGTGCTGCACGAGTGGGAAGACGAACTGGCCGGCGAGTCGTGGGAACACGGCCCGCTGATCCTTTCCTGGGCCGACATCGAGGCCGACATCGCGGAACCCGATGCCGGTTTCTGCGTCGCCGTGCACGAGATGGCGCACAAGCTCGATGCGCTCGACGGCCTGCTCGACGGCACGCCCGCGCTGCCCCGCGACTGGCAGCGCGAGTGGGCACTCGACTTCCAGCAGGCGTTCGATCGCTTCGTCGAGGACGTCGAAGCAGGACGCGACCCGCCCATCGATCCCTATGCGGCCGAATCCCCCGAAGAGTTCTTCGCCGTGTGCAGCGAATACCACTTCAGCGATCCGGCGATCCTGCGCGACACCTTGCCGACGGTGGCCATGCACCTCGAACGCTTCTACGGACGTTCGCCGTTGGCATAGACCGCAATGGCGGGCCAGGGCCCGCCCTACAGCCCCGGCGGCAACTTGACGCTGAAGCAGGCTCCGCCCAATTCCGGCGAACGGCCCACTTCAAGCACACCGCGGTAACTGCGCACGATGTCCTGCACGATGGACAGGCCGATACCGTGGCCGTGCACGCGCTCGTCGCCACGCACGCCACGCTGCAGCACCAGCGGGATGCGCTCGTCCGGGATGCCGGGGCCATCGTCCTCGACCACCAGCACCAGGCCGGGACGGCGATTGGGCTCGGTATCGCCGGGCTTCGCGGTCAACAGCACGCGCGAGCCGGCCCACTTGAACGCGTTCTCCAGCAGGTTGCCGAGCAGTTCCTGCAAGTCGCCGGGCTCGCCGTGGAAACGCGCCTGCGGATCGATCTCGAACTCGCAGATCACGCCCTTGCGCGCGTAGATCTTCTCCAGCCCCTGCACGATCTGCTCGGCATAGGGTTCGATCTCGACCGGCGCTGCGAACAGCTTGTGCCCGCTCGATGCCGCGCGCCCGAGCTGGTAGTTCACCAGATCCGCCATGCGCTGCAATTGCGTCGCCACGTCCTGTCGCAATTCGGATTCGCCTGCATCCGAATCCAGCCGCGCGCGCAACACCGCCAACGGCGTCTTCAGGCTGTGGGCCAGGTCGGCCATGGTGTTGCGCTGGTGCTCGAGGTTCTCGCGCTCGCTCTCGATCAGCGCGTTGATGCTCTCGGTCAACGGCAGCAGTTCGCGGGGATGCGATCCGCCCATGCGGTTGGCCTGTCCGCGCTGCACGCGCGTGAGTTCGGTCACCACGTGGCGCAGCGGCCACAGGCCCCAGCGCAACACCAGCATCTGCAGCAGCAGCAGGATGGCGCCGGAAATGCCGAGGTAACCCCACAGCGCGGCGCGGAACACGCGCACCTGCTCGGGGACGATGCCGGCATCCTCCATCACGTAGATCGTGTACGGCACCTCGGCGTCGCCGGGCGCAACGCCCTCGGACGCGATGAAGCCCCTGCCGTAGCGGTACACCTCGCCCGGCGTGCCATTGCTGCGCGTCATCGGCAGCGGCCCTTCGAACTTCTCTTCGCCACCTTCCAGCATCGCGGCCTGCGGCAACTGCGGCCCGCTCGCCGAATGCGATTGCCAGTTGCGGTCGCGCAGCACCACTTCGGCATAGAGCCCGCTGCCCGGCCGCTCGAAGCGGCTGTCGGGCGGATTCTCGGGCGGGTAGATGTCGCCGCTGCGCAGGAATTCGATATCACCGGCATAGGCGTAGACGTAATTGCGCAGGCGATCGCGCTGGCCATCGCTGGCGACATCGAGGAACGCGCGATCGAGCGCGTAACCGGCCAGCGCCAGGAAGCCGAGCAGGAACAGGCTGGCGGCCATCAGCTGGCGCGCCTGCAGCGAGCGCGGCCGCCAGGGCAAGTCGCGTTGCCGTCCGCTCATCGGGTCATGGCCGCTTGTTGGTCATGCATGGTCGCCATGCGATCGTGGCGCGGAAGTTCCGCCTCCCGCGCCACGATACACATCCGGCAGTCGCCGGAGGCGTCAGCTTTCGCCGTTGCGCGGGATCGCGAAGCGATAACCGCGGCCGCGCACGGTCTCGATCGGCTTGAGCGTGCCTTCCGGATCGAGCTTCTTGCGCAGGCGGCCGATGAACACTTCGAGTACGTTGGAATCGCGATCGAAATCCTGCTGGTAGATGTGCTCGGTGAGGTCGGCCTTCGAGACCAGTTCGCCCGCGTGCATCATCAGGTATTCAAGCACCTTGTACTCGTAGCTGGTGAGGTCGACGTTGCCGCCGTTGACGCTCACCGTCTGCGCCGCGAGGTCGAGCGTGACCGCGCCGCACTCCAGCGTCGGCTTGCTCCAGCCAGCGGCGCGGCGCACCAGCGCATTGATGCGCGCCAGCAACTCCTCGACGTGGAAAGGCTTGACCAGGTAGTCGTCGGCACCCTGCTTGAGGCCGTCCACCTTGTCCTGCCAGCTCGAACGCGCGGTCAGGATCAGCACCGGGAACTGCTTGCCCTCGTCGCGCAGGGCCTTGATCAGCTCCATGCCGGACATCTTGGGCAGGCCGAGGTCGATGATGCCGACGTCGAACGGCACTTCGCGGCCCATGTACAGGCCTTCTTCACCGTCCTGGGCGGCATCGACCGCATAACCCTCACGCTTCAGGCGTGCGGCGAGTGTTTCACGCAGGGGGGCTTCGTCTTCGACGAGCAGGATGCGCATGGGTCGACTCCGTTCAATGGATGCCGCCAGTTTGGCCGGCCTTTCCTGAACGGAGTGCAGATTCGATGCGCGGCGTCAGTCGTCGCTGCCGCGCGACCGGTCGTCCCGCGGGGGCTGCCGGCGCTGGGCGGGATCGTCCACGTAGGCGCGGACGCGGCCACGATCATCCATGGCCTTGATGCGGTTGACATCGCGCCCGTCGGACTGCATCCGCTCGGCACTCAGCACGCGGTCTCCGCGCGAGCGCTCGAAGCGACGCACGGAGTCGGCCAGACTGTCGCCACGTGGGCGTTCGGCGCGCTGCGGCTCGTCACGTCGCGGTGGTTCCTGTTGTTGTCCGCCGCCCTGGCCGCCGCGATCGCGGGGCTCCTGCTGGGCTGCCGCGGGCGCAACCACGCCCGCCGACAACACGGCAAGGACGCATAGCGACAGCAAGGAGCGGCGGAAAGGCAGGACGGACATGATCCGGGGGTGACGAATGGCAGGGGTTGGATTCTCTGGGCCGGGGGGTGAATCACTCCTTAACTTTTCCTTCACGAGTCTGGCCGGATTCATCGATCTGGCCCCCGGCTGAAGGACGGTCTAGAAGATTTCCGCAACGCAGCAACGCAGCGACCCGCCTGCGGCTTCGATGGCAGGCAGGGCCACGCTCCGCGGCTCGAAGCCAGCCCGCTGCAACGCATCCCGGGTCGACGCGGTCAACGCCGCAAGCGCTCCGGCACTCATCCAGACGCCATCCGGCGACAGGGCAATGGCATTGCCCGCGAACGCGGCATGCTCGGCCGGCGACAAGGTGATGGCGTGCGGGGCATAGAGCGAGGCGATGGCCGCGGCCACGCCCGGATCGGCGAACCCGCGCGGACTGGCGATGACCGCCCGCCCCGCCAGCACGGCCAGGACGACGTTGGCGTGGTACTCGCCCGGCGCCAGGTCGAACAGCAAGGTGGCGCGCAACCCGAAGGCCGCGTGCATCAGCGCCGCGCCGGCTTCGTCGCAGCGTTCGGACAGCCCGCAGAAGCCCAGGCCACGCGCACGATCGATCACCAGAGCGCCGGTCAGTTCACAGGGATGCGGCTGTTGCGACAGATCGGTCTCGGCATAGCCGAGCAGGTCGCGGAAGAACCCGCGAATGTCCTGCCGCGACGCTTCGCGTTGCCGCACCGGATGCCGCATGCGTCCAACCACCAGGCGTCCCGGCACGGTGGCAAAGACGTTGTTGGGGAACAGCCCATCCGGCGCCAGCGGATCGCCGGGGAAACACGCCACTGGCAGTTCCCGCGACAACGCCGCATGCAGCGCACGATGTTCGAGCAACGCGGCCCGGGCATCGAATCCGGCGGCCGCCATGTAGCGGTTGTCACGCGCCGATTCTTCGGCACGCGCAAAACCGTCAGGCGACACCAGGAAGGCGGCCCTCGCCGTCGGCACACCGAAATCCGGCCCGCAGCCGCGCGCGAACGCGAGGAACGCATCGACGTCCCGGGTGATCACGCCGCGATCCGCCGCGCCCCTGATGTCACCGCGAGCGCTGCCTCCACCAATTCCCAACCGGCACCGGGCTTGTGTGCGCCTTCGCTCAACACCTGCCGGAATGCACGCCCCCCCGGTTGTCCGTGGAACAGCCCCAGCACATGGCGCGTGATGTGCTTGAGCGCCACGCCGCGCGACAGTTGCGTCTCGACGTAAGGCTGCAGTCCACACAACAACGCCTCGCGCGGATGAAGCACGCCGCCATGGATCGCCACATCCAGTTGATGCAGCACGTAGGGATCGTGGTACGCAGCGCGTCCGAGCATCACGCCATCGAGGTGCGGCAGATGGCTCATCGCCCCTTCGAGCGTGGCGATGCCGCCGTTGACCACGACCTGCAACACCGGCCGTTCTTGCTTGAGCCGGTGCGCCCAGTCGTGTCGCAGCGGCGGTACTTCTCGGTTTTCCTTCGGCGACAGTCCCTTCAGCCAGGCATTGCGCGCATGCACGACGAACGTCCGGCACCCGGCATCCGCAATCGTGTCGATGAAGCCGACGAAGCGATCCCACTCGTGGTCGTCATCCACGCCCAGCCTGCATTTCACCGTCACCGGCACGTCGACGGCATCGACCATCGCGGCGACGCAATCGGCGACCAACATCGGCTCGCGCATCAGGCAGGCACCGAAGCGCCCGGCCTGCACGCGATCGGACGGGCAGCCGCAGTTGAGGTTGATCTCGTCGAAGCCGTGCGCCGCACCGATCCGCGCCGCCTGCGCGAGCAGATCCGGCTCGCTGCCGCCCAGTTGCAGAGCCACCGGATGCTCGACCGGATCGCTCGCCAGCAACCTCGCACGGTCGCCATGGATCACCGCGTTCGCATGCACCATCTCGCTGTACAACCGCACATGCGGCGCCAGCAAGCGATGGAAGACACGGCAATGCGTGTCCGTCCAGTCCATCATCGGGGCGACGGACAGGCGCAAGGCATCCAGCGGGACGATGGGCGACACGGGCATGGCGATATTGTACCGACCCGGCCGGAGCGGGCCGCGACCTCAACGACCGGAAGTCTGGCGCCTTGGCACGGCATCGGGCTGGATCGGACGCGCCCAGCGCGCGTAGCTTTCCACGATGCCGCGCTTGACCCGGCCAAGTGCATCGGGCGCATGCCCGGCATCCAGGTCGCGCAACACGCCTTCCCATCCGGCTTCGGGATCGGCGGCCATGGCATCGAGCAGTTCACGGCACGGTCGACCCAGCGCCTGCGCCATCGCACAGGCGAAGTACACATCGCCGGGCATCGCACCTCCTGCAAGCGCCTCCTCGACCAGCGCACGTGGCGCCGACTGGTAGCGCGCCAGTTCATCGACGAAAGCATCGCGATGCCTGCCCGCGTAGGCATTGGTGTCCAGGAGTGCGGCATCGACCCAGGCATCGCCGGTGCGTGGCTTCCAGGCCGCTTCGTCTGTCGTCTGCGCGAACGCCGCCCCGAGGGAGAAGGACATTGCCAACGCCAGCCAGAGCCGCATCCACCGTGTTCGCCTAATCGACATCGACACCCCCCATCGGCACCAGCATGTCCGCCTCGCCACCGCCGACACCGCGACCGGACACATCTCGCGGTTGCAGTCTGCCGTCATCGAGCAGGCGCAAGGCATGCCACGCACCCGCTTCGTCTTCGAGCATGATCAAACTGCCTTCATGTCGCCATGTGCCTTCGATCCCGAACGGCATCGCCTCGCCAGCGGAAAAATACGTGTCGATCCACTGGTAGCGCCGGTCGCCACCGGCCCACGACAGGATCAGTTGCGATTCGACGGCATCGCAATCGACGCATCGACGCACGCCCTGCCAGGCCAGCGGCCCGTCCGCATGCGCAAACGCCGGCGGCAACGGCTCTTCATCACGCACGCCGCAGCCGGCCAGCAGGCAAACCGCGATGGCAAGGCAGACGAAGTGGAGGTGGCGGCGCTGCCGGAGCATGGCGTGATTGTGCCGGAGATCGAAAGCCGACCCAACGCGGGCACGTCAGCCGATGGCCGACTCCACGATCCTGCACAGCGCCGCCGGCAGCTCCGCCGGGGACGAGACGACCTGCAAACGCTCGCTGCCCGCGGGGATGTCGGCCTCGGCCTCGTGCGCCCAGGTCAGGTGGTAGGGCATGTGGATGCCCCAACCGCCGAGCCGCAGCACCGGGGCGATGTCGGAGCGCAGCGAGTTGCCGATCATCGTGAACTGGCGCGGCACGACGCCGAACTCGTCGAACAGCCGCACGTAGGTGGCATCGTCCTTCTCGCTGACGATCTCGATGCGGCGGAACAGGTGGGCCATGCCGCAGTCGCGCACCTTGGCTTCCTGGTGGAACAGGTCGCCCTTGGTGATGAGCACGATCTCGTGTTCGCACGCGATCGCTTCGACCGCATCGCGGATACCCGGCAGCAGTTCAACCGGATGCTGCAGCATCTCCTTGGCGATCCCGACGATGCGATGCAGGTCGCGCGCGGCGATGCGTTCCCCGGTGATCTGCACCGCCGCTTCGACCATCGACAGCGCCATGCCCTTCACGCCATAGCCGAAGAAGGCGATGTTGCCTTTCTCCACGGCATACAGCCGCTCGCGCACGCGCGCATCGGCAAGGTCGACGTAGCCACCGACGATGCGTTCGAATTCGTCCTGTGCTGCGTGGAAGTAATCCTCGCTCCGCCACAAGGTGTCGTCGGCATCGAAGCCGACCATCCGGATATCCGCCATCGCCCAAGTATGGCCGAACCCGGCAAAAGAATGGCGGCCCGAAGGCCGCCAATCCACCGGAGAGACCCTGCGCTGCAGGGCCAGAGGCACCGATTCGGTTTGAGGGATCCGTTCCCTTGTCACTTGTCTTGTTCAGTCACTGTCGCCCGGTTGCAACGCCACTGCGTTGCAACCATGGCAGGACGCGGCGATCAATCGTCGCCACCACCCTCGGTCGGCGACGGGGCCGTGGAATCGTTCTGCGCAACGTAGGCCTGGTATTCCTCCTGCGTCAGCAGGCCGTCGTTGTCGGCGTCGGCGTCATCGAACACCTGTGCCAGCGTGGGAACGCGCGCGGCTTCGTCCTTGCTCAACTTGCCGTCGCCGTCGGCGTCGACGTCAGCCCAGGTCAGCGGCTGCGAAGCGGCTTCCGGTGCCGGCTGCGGCGTCGCGTGCTGCGAAGTCGGGTCGTGCGCTTCGGTCGGATCCTGCGTCTGGGCATCCTGCGCGAAGGCCACGGGGAGGGCGAGCGCGGCGCCCAGGGCGATCAGACCGGCGAGGGGCTTGCGTGCATTCTTCATGGTGTCGTCTCCAAGGTTGGAAAAAGTGCGCGGGATGTATCGGGATGTTTTCCGCACGCCGCCACCCTGCCCGCTTCGATGTAAAGATCGCTGCGTGCAAATCGTTAAACCTCTGTTGGCGTGGATCGCGCCTGTCGCCGCCACGTCTGCATGAGGCCCCCGGATATGCCCGAGACAAGCCGATTTCCCGGCTTTTTCTGCAAAACGCCTGCGCGCGATGACGTGCATGCGGCGCTGAACGCCAACGCAATCTTCACGACATCGCGCCATGCATGCGATCTTGCGATGGACAACGAAGCGTGATGCAACGCGCATTGCACGCGCAGTTGCCCGCCGGCGACGCGATCCCGCATGCATGCCGCGACCCACGTATCATGCCCGTTGCACACGCATCCCGGCCCACGGCACCGCCCAGGAGGACACATGCCCCGCAACACCCTGCCCCTGCCCCTTTGCGCCGCACTGGCGCTCGCCCTGTTCACCACCGCCTGCACCGGCACGGATCGCAACGCCAGCGCGACCGCTTCCGCTGCGGCCATCACGCCTGAAGAAGTGGCGACCGATGCAGCCAATCCGTTCTCGGCCAAGGCCATCGCCACCTTCGACGAACCGTGGGCGATGTCGTTCCTGCCCGACGACCGGCTGCTGGTCAGCGAGAAGCGCGGCAAGCTGCGCCTGTACGACTTCGCGACCCACGCCGTGGGCGAAATCACCGGTGTGCCCGACGTGGTGTACGGCGGACAGGGCGGCTTCGGCGACGTGGTGCCGCATCCGCAATTCGCCGACAACGGCCTCGTCTACCTCAGCTATGCCGAAGCCGGCGACGGCGACACCGCCGGTGCGGCCGTCGCGCGCGCCAAGCTCGTCTTCGACGGCAACGGCGGCGGCACGCTGGAGAACGTCGAGGTCATCTGGCGGCAGATGCCCAAGGTGACCGGTCGCGGCCACTACGCGCATCGCATCCTGTTCGGCGACGACGGCATGCTGTGGATCTCTTCGGGCGACCGGCAGAAGTTCGATCCGGCGCAGGACATGACCTCGAACATGGGCAAGATCCTGCGCCTGAACGACGACGGCACCGTGCCCGCGGACAATCCGTTCGCCGGACAGGGCGAGATCGCGTCGCAGGTATGGTCGCTGGGCCATCGCAATCCGCTGGGCATCGCGTTCGATCCGCAGGGCCAGCTATGGAACAACGAGATGGGCCCGAAGAACGGCGACGAACTCAACAAGGTCGTGCGCGGCGAGAACTACGGTTATCCCATCGTCTCCAACGGCGAACATTACGATGGACGCCCGATCCCCGATCATTCCACGCGTCCCGAGTTCGCCGCGCCCGTCATCACCTGGACGCCGGTGATCTCACCGTCGAGCATGGAGTTCTACACCGGCGACCTGTTCCACGACTGGCGCGGCGACGCGTTCATCGGCGGCCTGTCGTCGCAGGCGTTGGTGCGGGTCGAGTTCGACGGCGACCGCGCCTGGGAAGCCGAGCGCTACCCGATGGGTGCGCGCATCCGCGCCGTGCGGCAAGGCCCGGATGGCGCGATCTACGTGCTCGAAGACGGCAAGGGCGGTCGCCTGCTCATGCTGACGCCCAAGGGCTGATCGCCACGCAGGCGACGAACCACGAGGCCCGGTACCGCCATGGTGCCGGGCCTTTGTTTTTCATCGACGTTGATTGTCCGATTACCGTGCCTGCCAGCGGCCATCACTGCGCCGGCCGCTCCGGCCGGATCCCCATCGCTTCGCGATAGCGCGCATGCAGCGCCTGCACCTTGGCGATGTATTCCTGCGTTTCGCGGTAAGGCGGCACGCCGCCATGGCGCGCGACCGCGCCGATGCCCGCGTTGTAGGCGGCAAGCACGAGCGTGCGGTCGCCATCGTAGCGGCGCAGCAATGCACGCAGGTGCCGTGCACCGGCCCGGATCGATTGCCCCGGATCGAAGGGATCGACCACGCCGTAATCGGCGATCACGTCCGGCATCAACTGCATCACCCCTTTCGCGCCCTTGTCCGATACCGCATCGGCATCGAACGCACTTTCGGCATGCGCGATCGCTCGCAACCACGCATCCTCCACGCCACTCGCCTTGGCCGCCGCGCGAAACTCCGCCGCATGCGGATCGAGCCGCGGCGCACCGAGGTTGCCCAAGCCTTCGTGCGCAGGCTCGCCCGGCGGCGTCTCCACGGTGAAGCGCAGGTACACGCGCGAACCGGGCAGGTTGCGCGTGCCATAGACCAGTTGGCCGTCCTGCTCGCGCTCGTAGAGCGTGCCGCTGAACACGCCCATCGCACCCCACAGGTTGGGCGTCTGCACCGCGTTGTCGTCGATCTCGTGCGCTTCGCACTTCGAGCCGGGTTCCGGCGCGGTGGACAGGCTGACGGTGCCGTCGCGCACGCACCGGTACACGGTACGCGCATCGGCGGGCAGCGGCACGATGGCCGTCGCCAGCAAGGCGACGAATGCAATGGCGGCGCGACGCGGCATCGCGCTCACGCGGCCTTCGGCCCTGGCGGTCGCGTCAGGAAGTGATCAGCACGCCATCGGCAACGATGCGGTACTCCACGGCGGCAGCCTGCGTGCCGTTGCCGCTGTCGCCGGTGAAATGCTCGACCTGCTCGGGCGTGAGCTCCTTGCGCTCCAGCACGCCATGCACGATCGCCGTCCCCGTGGTGTCCTTGGGGATGAAGAAATCGTGCTTGCCGAACATCACGCGCGCCGCCTGGCCGTTGTCCTCGAGCATCAGCCAGCAACCCTTGGTCTGGCAGACCTCGGTGATGCGGCCGCTGAAACGCTGCGCGACGCCCGCGTGGCCGTCGAAATCGGCGAGCGCTTCGGACACCGGCACGCTCTCCCCTGCCGGGAACGGCTTGCCATAGGGCACCGCGTCGCCGGCAAGCGCGATGGCGGACAGGGTGGACAGGACGATGGCGGCGATCAGGCGCATGGTGGTTCCCTGGCGGGTGTAGGCGAGGCGGCAAAGATAGCGCGCAACGGATCGCGGCGCGATGGCGTTAGCATCGTCGGCCCAAGCCCACCAGGAACCCCGCATGCCCGATTGGCCACGACTGATCCGCGACATCCCCGACTATCCCAGGCCGGGCATCATGTTCAAGGACATCACGCCGTTACTGTCCGATGCGGCCGCCTTCGCCGCCGCCGTGGACGCCATGGCCGCGCCCTGGCGCAGCCTGCCGCTGCACGCCGTGGTGGGGATCGAATCGCGCGGCTTCATCTTCGGCGCCGCGATGGCGCGGTCGCTGGGCTGCGGCTTCGTGCCGATCCGCAAGCCGGGCAAGCTGCCGGCACGCACGCTGGGCGAGGACTACGCACTGGAATACGGCCATGACCGCATCGAGATCCACGCCGACGCGTTGCCGCGAGGCGCGCCCGTGGTGATCGTCGACGACGTGCTCGCCACCGGCGGCACGCTCGCGGCCGCGGCACGCCTCGCGCGCAGGCAGGGCATGGATGTACTCGGCGCCAGCGTGCTCGTCGAACTCGGCGCGCTCGACGGTCGCAGCCGCTGGCCGGATGCCTCGCCACTGCATGCCGCACTCGCGGCCTGAACATGGATCGCGTGCAGTTGCAGGCGTACTGCGCCGCGCTCCCGGGCGCGGAGTCCACGCTGCACGGCGAACCGGCCAACATCCTGGTCTATGCCGTGGGCGGCAAGCGCTTCGCCCACTTCAAGACCAGTGAACCGGAACGCTGGCGGTTCACCTTCAAGGCGCCGCCGGGCCGCTTCCTTGAACTGACCGACATGCCGGGCGTGAAGCCCGCGCGCTGGCTGGCCCGCTACCACTGGGTGACCATCGTCGACGTCCGCGCCTTCCCCGAGGACGAACTGCGCGCGCTGGTGCGCTGGGGCCACAAACGCGCCTTGTCCGCCCTGGGCAAGCGGCAGCGCGCCGCCTTGACGGGAGCCGAATGACCGCTGCCTCCGGGATCCTGCCGGACATGGCCTTCACGGCAATGCTGATAGAACCGATCGCAAGGATCGGCACAGATCCGAGTTTGCATGACAGGAGCTTGGAAACGATGTTCCCCGGGGCGCTTGCCACCGTTGCACGGGTCGACCTGCAGCGTTATTCGGGACGATGGTTCGAGATCGCGCGGTTGCCGGTGCGCTTCCCCGGCGAAGACTGCACCGACCTGATCGCTGATTACACCTGCCTGCCCGGCAACCGGCTGCAGGTGCGCGAACAATGCGTGTTGCCGGGTGGCGGCATCTGCGTCACGGAAGGAGTGGCATGGACGCGCGACGCATCCCATGCCCGCCTCGGGATGAGTTTCCTGCGCGCCGGCCTGCGCTGGCTGCCCTTCAGCGCGCGCAAGTACTGGATCCTCCGACTCGATCCCGACTACACCATGTCATTGGTCGGCACGCCCGGGCGCAGGAGGCTGTGGCTGTTCGCACGGACACGGCTTCCCGATCCAGCCATGCGCGACGAGTTCCTCGCGCATGCGGCGTCCATCGGATTCGATCTCACTGCGCTCATCCACACACCGCACGGATTGCGCATCGCGCCACGCCAGGGTGAAGGCCGCCACCAGCCGGGTGCGTGGTAGCGAGCCTTCATCCAGCTCAATCCACTTCGGCCGCGTTGCACCCGGCCAGCAGGAATGCGAAATACCTGTCGCGGAGCGTGGTGTGCACGTTGTGCAGGGCGAATTCGATGTGGAAAGGCGTGCGCGGATTGCGGTCGAGCATGCGCACGAAATGCTCGCCGACCGGACGCACGCCGTGCCGGTGCACGTAGATCCTGAAGCCCGAGAAGAACGGATCGGACACGATGGCGTCCATGCGCGAGAGTGTCGCGTGTTGCGATGGATCGAGCGCGGCACGCAATGCGGGTTCGCGCTCGACCAGCAATCGCTGGAAGTAATGCCGGTGTTCGGCAGGAAATCCGCGCGAAAGTTCCCACAGTTCTCGTGCCAGCGCGTTGTAGTGCGCGAACCCACCCGCCTCGCGCAGGGCTGCCGCCGCCTCTGCATCGACCTTGTACACCACGAAGTTCTGCGCCTGGTTGTTGATGTCGTCGAGCGTGTGCCGCGCGAAGCTGTGTTCGATGAATCCCGGCACGCCCGCGAACGCCTGCCGTCCCATCGCGGCCGCCTTGCGCGCATCGCCATCGCGGGTGAAGGTGCCGGCCGATGCCCCCTGCAGGATGCCGTTGCCCGCGTTGAGCACGCGCCAGCGACCGATCACGATCTCGTCGGCATCGAACGCCGCGTCGAAGCCGTCCGGCCCGTACAGTTCCGCCTGTGCGGCGTACTGCGCGACCTGCCTGCCCACGCCGCATTCGGCACGGACATGTCCATGGTAGAACCCCTCGATCGCGCGCCAGTTGCCATCGCGCGGAACGTAGCCGCGGCCGAAGGACGCCACCGGTCGCCAGCCGTCGCGACGCGAACCCGTCGGCCCGAATCCGATCCATCCCAGCTGCAACGCTGAAAAACGATACCCCGTGTTGGCCGCCAGCCGGTCGACCGCACGCCGCGTCGCATCGCCCAGCCGGAACGCGTAGGCACAGGTGGTCGCGGGATGTTCGAGCAAGGCGTCGTAGACATCGCCCAATGCAGTGCCGTCGGCATTCGCCGGCACCGTGACATGCAGGTCGCCCGCCGCGAGGGCTTCCTGCAGATCCGCGCGTTCGCAGGGCCTGCCCGGCTCGATGCGCGGCCCGGGGATCGCCTGCGCCGCGTCGAAGCGCCAGCCGAGTTGCTCCAGCAAGGCACGTCGGCAATCGCCGGGCGTTTGCGCCTGTGCCGCGAGCGCCATCGTCTGCCCGGCCAGCAGGCAGAGCGCCGCGCACAGGCGGAGGTTCGAGGTGATGGTCGTGGATCGCGGCATGTCGCGGCCATGCTACGGCGTCGCGCGTCACGTCGTCCTTGACGCCGGATCGGTGGACAGCACCACGTTGTTGCGCCCGCGCAGCTTGGCGGCATACAGGGCCAGGTCGGCTTCGCGCACCAGGACCTGCGGATCCGGCAGGTGTTGCGGGTAGCCGGAAATGCCGATCGACAGCGTCGCGCGCATCGCCTCCCCGTCCGCCTCCACGCGCATCGCCTCGAACGACTGGCGCAGCGCCTCGGCCAGCACCGCGGCTTCGTCGATGTCCGTGCCGGGCAGCATCAGCAGGAATTCCTCGCCGCCGTAGCGACACACCACCAAGCCTGCGCCATTCACGTGCGTGGTCAGCAATCCGGACAGGCCACGGATCATCTCGTCGCCGGCCTGGTGGCCATAGGTGTCATTGACGCGCTTGAAGTGGTCGATGTCGATCAGCACCAGCGACAGCGGCGTGCCCGCGGCGTGGCAGGCGGCAAGTTCACGCTCCAGCGCCTGGTCGAGGTAGCGCCGGTTGTAGAGGCCGGTCAGCGGATCGCGCAACGCCTGCGCCTGCAGGCGCGACTGCAGCGCGGTGATCTCGTCGAGGCGTTCGCCCAGCTGCCTGCGGCTGTCACGCAGCGAAATGCCGCGCTCGTAGGCGCCATGGGCGAAGAACAACAGGTACAGAGTCAGCGCGAGGATGCACAAGAGGCTGGTGAGCAATCCGGTCTCGGGACGGAAATCGAAACCGTTCACCAGCACCGCCACCGCGGCACCGCCGACCAATGCCGCCAGGCCCTTCCAGAAGCCGGGCAGGCCCATGTAGATCACCACGTTGAGGCATGCCGCGATGAACAGCATGAACGTGATCCACAGCGGGAATCCCCACGCCGCAACCCAGACCCCGAACAGCACGCCATCGAGCAGCAGGTTCTGCATCTCCGCACGCAACGGATCGCGTGCGCGCGCCGCACGCCAGTAGACCAGTTGCGGATAGACGAGCAATTGCAGCGCCAGCAACGTCCACGTCGCGGCGTTGGCATGCACGGCATCGAGGTGGGTGCCGAGGACCGGGAACAGCAAGGCGAAGAACACCGCGCGGTTGCGCCTGTTCAGCGTCACCACCCAGTGGATTCCATTGCCTTCCGGCGCATTCCCCTCGATGCGTTGCCGCACTTGCCCCATGCCCCCCGTTCCGTTTCGCGATGGGGACTGCCCACGGGGCCGCCCTGCCAGCGTCGCGCCAAGTCTAGCGTCGATGCCGGGCGCGGGCATGGCACCGCGTCAGCACATTCGCGAATCGGCGGACGCGACCGCCGCATTCATTCCGCATGCTCACCCAGCATGCGCATGCCACCGGGCGTGGACGCCACGTCCAGCAGTGCCGCTGTCTCAGCATCCGGCAAGCCGCCGATGTCGGCCGGACGGTACTTCATCTGGAAGGTGCTGATGACGTTGCGCGTGGCCTCGTCGAGTTCGCCGTCCAATGCCACGCGATAGCCGACCACGGCCAGGCGTTTCTGGAACCACGCCACGTCGGGCAAGGGATTGCCACGATGGTGGTCGAGGCGTTCGGCCACCTGCGCGGCATCCGGCCACGGGATGATCCCTTCCTCGGCCAGCCGCTTCCAAGGGAACATCGGCCCCGGATCCTGCTTGCGCCCGGGGGCGATGTCCGCATGGCCGAGCACATGCTCCGGGCGGATGTCGTGCCGCGCCACGATTTCCTTCACCAGTTCGATCACGATATCGATCTGCGCCCGTGGATACGGCGCATAGACGCGGCCTTCCACGGTGTCGACGTAACCGGGATTCACGATTTCGATCCCCACCGACGAGGCATTGAGCATGGCGTTGCCCGCCCAGTAGCTCACGCCCGCATGTCGCGCGAGACGGCTTTCATCGACGAGGCGGTAGACCCGGATCGGATCTTCCTGCACCAGGTAGTGCGACGACACCCGCCCCTGCCGCGCGAGGATGTCGAGCGAGCGCTCGAAGTCGGCGACGGTGTAATGCAGGATCAGGAATTGCACGCGACTGGCCTGCACCACGGATTCGTGGGACGTGTCGATGCGCAGCGATGGCGTCGCGCACCCGGCGAGCAGGCAGGTGGCGGCAATCGCGAGCAATGCCTTGCGCATGCCCGGTCAGTCCTCCCAACCCCAGGGCGCAGCCGGCGGATCGACCGGCTGCGAGAGGTCGAAATCGACCTGGAAGCCACGCGTGGTGCCGACGCGGTTGGCTGCATAGGTGTATCGCGTGCCGGGATGGATTTCCACCAGCCACACGCTGCGTTGGCCACTGCCGGGAATGACGCCGCGGGTCTCGTCGTCGGCCGGGAACATCTGCGTGTCGGCACTGCCGGCGTTGCTGGTGGTGCCGCCATACATCGTCACTGCATCGGCACTGCCATCCTCATGGCGATGGTCGTGCTTGAGTTCGATGCCCGACGGCGTGCGTGAAAACACCCAGGTACGCGAGCGATCGTCGTCGACCACCAGCGGGATGCGCACGCGATCGGCCGTGCAATCGCGCACGTGCATCACCACGCGCTTGTCGCGGAACGTGTCGTCGCCTTCCGGTGCGCGGATCAACGTGCCCGCATAGGCATGCCCGCACAACGCCTGCAATCGCTGCCACCAGGCCGAAGCGTCGTCGCCGGCCACCGCCGCCATCGACACACCCGGCCATGCAAGGCCTGCAAACAGGATCGTCGCCAGCGGCAGCGACATCGCGCGTTTCGGGACAGATGCGCCGGCCATCTGCTTCAGTCCCCGCCGAAGGCGTCCCACGCATGCGGACTGCCGACCAGCAGCATGCGACGACGATCGAGCTTGCTGGCCGGGCCATACGTGGTTTCGACGCGATTTTCATACAGCTCGATCACGCCGGTGCTACTGCGGAACAGCATGAATCCGGTCATGGTGTAGTCCATGTCTGCTGCGCCGACGGGCCCTGCATCTTCCGGCACATCACTGCCATGGGCCTCCTGCAGCAGCGAAGCGAGTGCATCGAACGCCCCCGGATCCGGCGTGCGTGTCCAGCGCAGCACATACTCGTCGTCGCGCGGGTTGGACAGGCTCAGCTCAAGCCGCGCGGGGATCGGTGCCTTGCCCATCGGATGGGCGAGGGTCGAGGCCAGCGTGCGGGTCTCGCCGACCTGCATCTCCAGCCCGGTGAACTCGTTGTAACGCTTGGCCTCCTCAAGGTAGAGGCGCTCCGAATTCTCCCGCGAGAACATCTTGTCGAAGATCGCATCGCCCATCGGCCGCACCTCGGCCTCGACCGACGCCAGCAAGGAGGCCTTGTGCGCATCGTCCAGCCCCGGCGGGAAATCCTTCGCGAGATCCTTGACGATCATTTCTACCAGCAGCGGCTTGACGCCCTGATCGGCCAACGCCATCAGCTGCGGCAGGTTGCGGACACGCGCGGCCTTCGCCCCGGCGTCGAGTTCGACGTCCACCGACGCTCCGGCGAAGACATCCAGCACGCCCTGGTACAGCGCGAACTTGTCGGCATCGCCATGGAGCAGTTCGTAGCGCGCACCGTCGGACGTCCATACCTGCAGGAAACCGCCATCGGGCAAGGCCTCGTCGACGCGGATCGTCTCGCGATCCATCGTGCGCGTGGAATACTCGAGCTCGCCACCCTGGAACTCGCGCTCCACGCCCTGTGTGTCGTAGACCAGCGCGACGCCGGGCTTCCACGGGCTTTGCCAGCGCACTTCCTGCGCATGGACGACGGCGCCGGCCCACGCCACGCCGGCCAAGGCCAGCACGCATCCACGCAACCATGATGTCTTCACCGCGATCCCCTCCGTTCCCCGAGGCTGGATCGTAAGCCGGTGATGGGCATGCAGCAATGCCGACGCGCGCGCAGCGCTGCCGTTACCCCGGTTCGCGACGGATCGGTGCCCAGCCCATCAGCATGCCGAGATGGAAGCAACCCATGAACATCAGCAGGCCCAGCAACCATTGCGACCCATCGGCGACCAGGTTCACCAGGTAGAACAACCAGGCCAACGCCACCACATCGACCGCTTTCGCGATGCCATCGCGCTGCCCGCGATGCAAGTGGAGCGACAGCGGCACCAACGCAGCCGCCACCACCAAAGCGATCCACTGCCATGCCATGGCCAGACTCCCGGTGAAGATCGGCTACGGTCGCACAGATGCCACCACGGCGTCATTAGACGATCGGATCACGCCCGCACGCTCGCGACATCCACGTTTCATCATTCCGAAACGCGATCTTGACACCCTGCCCGCCAGAATCCCGCGCCATTGGGCACGGAGGCAGTCACCATGACGGACAACAGGATCACGCGCATCGAAGTGCAACGCGACGCGGAAGGCGGCTGGAGCGTTGCACGCGACTGCATCGTCGACGGGCATTTCGAGGATCTTGTCGCCGCGAACGACTACGCCAGCGCCTGCGCACATCGCGCGCGCCGCGCCGGGCTGTCGGTCTGCCTGCACGTCATGCCGCCTGAGGCGGTGAACGCTGCGTAGCAAGCGTCATCCCGGCCCGACGATGCCCACGGCCAGTTGCACCCACAGCAGCAGGAATGCGCACGCGATGGCGATCCCCAACCCGATCCGCCAGACCGTGCCCCGCACCGACGCCGCCACTAGTTCGCCCGCGCCACACGCCGCCGCCAGCATCACGGCGAAGACGGCGAAGTCATGCGCGTCCCAGACCACCTCATCGGTGAAACGCATCGCCACCCAGGGCACCAGCAACAAGGCGATCGCGCCGCCCCACATCGCCCATCGCCAGCGATTGCCGCCGGCCCGAACCGCCTCGTCCATCATCGTCGCACCCGTTGCATGTCGTTGGTGGCGGCAGCTTCGTCCGCGACGGTGAAGTGCGCATGAAGTCGACGCCCCCCATGCCAAGGGCCTTCCGCTTCAAGGTTGCAGTGGCAGCACCGGATCCGGCGGGGTGTCGGGCACCGGGGGCAAGGGCACGTTGGCCGGCGTGCCCGGCAGGTGCAAACCCACGCGGTCGAACAGCCCCTGGTAGAAATCCTGGTTCTGCACCGTGTTGCTGCCCACGCGCACCAGGTTGGCATTGTTGCCGCCGATCGGAATCGGCACCGACACCGAGCCGACCATGCTGACGCCGACGCTGGCCGAGCTGGACTGCGACATCAGCGCGAAACGATCCTGCACCGCGTTGATGAACACGATCGAGCCTCCACCGGCCATCGGCACGCACGTCGTGCGCACGTTGAGCTTGGTATGGACGTCCGATTGCGGCTGGAAGACCTTGCTGGCCTCCAGGCTTTCCACGGCGTGCTTGTCGATCACGTAGCCCTGCCCGAGCAAGGCGCGACGGGCCGCCTCGCACGACACTCCGGGCGGCACCGGGTAGTTGCGCGAATACGTGTCCTCGGCGGTGAACATCTCGCCCAGCGGCGGCGCTTCCGGCGTGTTGCGGCTCGATCCGCACGCCGCCAGCGTGGCCGCCGCCAAGGCGACGGCCACGACATGCGCATAGGATCTGGAACTGGACATGGAGGACGGCATGCGTGATGCCCGATTGCGATGACGCACCCGAGTCTAGCCATCACGATGTGGAGAACGACTGAAAGCGGATGGAAGCACGTGTCGCGCGTCACACACCACGCATGCAAGCGGCCGATGCGCGCTTCGCCGCGTACGCCGTGTTTCGGATACCCTGCGGCGTCCCGAGCAGCGCGTGACGCAGGCTCCACCCACATGAGCATCGGACGCCAGGCATGATTTCCGTCCCGCGCGTGCGCGACACGCTCGAAACACACCAGATCCCGGTCTACCTGCTCGCCGTCGCGGCCGGGTTCGCCATCGCGTTCACCGTCCCGGACGCCACCGGCTTCGAGGACGCGATCAACCCGGCGCTGGCGCTCATGCTGTTCGCGACCTTCCTGCAGTTGCCGGTGGCATCGATGCGCCGCGCCATCGGGCACGGCCGCTTCATCGCCGCATTGCTGGTCGCCAACTTCATCGCAGTGCCGCTGCTGGTCGCACTGGCGTTCCCGCTGCTGCCCGGCGATCCGCTGATCCGCATCGGCGTGCTGTTCGTGCTGCTCTGTCCGTGCATCGACTACGTCGTGACCTTCTCGCAACTGGGCAAGGCCGATGCCTCGCTGCTGCTCGCGGCCACTCCCATCCTGCTCGGCCTGCAGTTGCTGCTGTTGCCGCTCTACCTGGCCCTGTTCATGGGCGCGGAAGCGACCGGCCTCGTCGAGCCCGGGCCGTTCCTGCATGCGTTCGCATGGTTGATCGTGGTGCCGTTCGCGTTGGCCGCCACGCTGCAGGCCGCCGCGAAGCGCTCGCCAATCGCCGCCCGCGCGACCACGTGGGCCGGGCTGTTGCCGGTGCCCGCGACCGCATTGGTGTTGACCGTGGTCATCGCCGCCGTGGTGCCGCAACTGGGCCTCGCCCTTCCCGCGGCATCGAGCGTGTTGCCGGTCTACGTCGCCTTCGCCCTCGTCGCGCCGCTGGCCGGCATCGCGATCGCGCGCGGCTTCGGCCTCGTCGCACCTGCCACGCGCGCCATCGCCTTCAGCACGGGCACGCGCAACTCGCTGGTGGTGCTGCCGCTGGCACTCGCGATTCCCGGCGCATTGCCCGTGGTGCCCGCGGTGGTGGTCACGCAAACCCTGGTCGAACTGCTGGCGATGCTCGCCTACATCAAGCTCATCCCCAGGATCGTTCCCTCGCGCCGCCAGGCATGACCTGCGTGGATGCCTGTCGCCACGCCACCGACGGAGGCGCATCCACGCGTGCTAGATTCCGCGGCTGATTCCTCTGCGTGCCTGCCATGATGCCTCTCCGTTCGCTCGTGCTCCTGCTTGCCATCGCTCCGCTCGCATCCGCCCACGCACAGGCCGTGGGCACCTCTGCCGCAGGCAAGCAGTGGTACCTGCTCGACGAAAGCGGCATGTCGATGACGGTGATGGCCACGGACGATGCCACTCGCGGCTCGCCCCATCCGCGTGCACTGGTCGGCGTGCATTTCCCCTCCACGTTCCGGCTGGGCGCGTCGTCGCTGGTGTATGGCCCCGGCGGCAACGAGCGCTCGGTCGACTATGGCCTGCTGGTCTACGAATACGACTGCAACACGCGCGGCCTGAGCCGGATCCTGGCCGGCTACGAATTCGTGCTGGACAGCAATCGCTTCGTCACCAAGAGCGAGGAACCGCGAGCATGGAAGACGCCGTTCATGGACAACGTCGCCGTGCGGCAATGGGAAATCGCCTGCAACACCGGCGAGCCCGGCACGCGCATGCCCGCCGTCGCGCAGCACCGCCAAATGACCATCGCCTACCGCGAACGCCGGGCGGAAGCCGACCGGCAGGCCCAGGCCGAGGATGCCGCGCGCAAGCGGGCCGAACAAGATCGCATCGCCGCCCGCACCGCAGAGAACATCGTGCCGCAGACCGCCCTGTCGGCTGCCGCCAATTCCGGGCACTGGCATGCCTCGCACTTGTCCCGATCGGCCCTCATCGCCGTGGATATCCACGGCGTCGAAACCGGCAGCAGCCCCGACTTCAACCGCATGACCACGGTGATCATCTTCCCCGACGACATCACCGGCTCCGACTTCACCCTGCAGTACCAGGAGTTCGATTGCGCAACGCCCGGACGCAACCGCATCCTGGCGTATGCCGATTACGCACTCGATGGCGCCAGTGCGAAACCGCGCGATGCGGCGCATGGCATAGGCGATTGGAGCAACGCCAAGGATGGCGAAATCGTCTACTGGGGCTGGGACTGGGCCTGCAACGGCGAGAAGCCGCAATCGGCACTGCCGCGTGACAAGAGTTTCGTCGAACTGCTGGCCTATTACCGCGAGGAATTGCTGGGCGGCACGCCGCGGTAACGGCAAGGCCGGCGACCGGATCGCCGATGTGAGCGCGCGGGCCGCCCGGCACCCGAACCGGATGCAGCGCTAGTCGAAATCGACCCGTCTGGCACCATCGATGGACACGATGCGATCGAAGCGGATCGATTCACCGCTGTCGAGCGTCATGTACTCGCCGTCGGCAAGGGTCGCCAGGTCTGAGATCCGCGCGTCGCACTCGCGGACGATGCCATCGGCATCCACGAACACGATCCTCGCCACCGAACGCAGGGTCGCGGTCGCTTCCATGATGTCGTGGAAATCGCAGCTGATCGGGCGGTAGGGTACGTCCTCGGCCATGCGCATGCTTCCGGCTGGAGAAGTCCGTAGCGAGTCTACCCCGCTGCTTGCCGGGCGCGATGTCGGTCGAGCCGAACCGCGCGGGTTTCGTCCACAATGGCCATCCCGCCGGCATTCCCGAGGCACGCGATGCGCGACCAGTTGACCATTGCCGTCAGCGAGCTCTACCAGGGCATCCGCCACGAGCACTGGCACGGCAAGACGTTCCGCCAGTTCTGGACATGGTTCAACGAGCGCTGCATCCGGATCGTCGGCGCTGCGGATGCGGACGAACTCGGCGAGCTGGAAAGCCAACTCATGGACGTGCGTGCGGCCATCGAGGATGGGGGCTACATGGTGTCGTCCGATCGCCTGGACGAAGTGATCGAACCGCCCATGTAAGCGCGGCTTGCGCACCGCCGCGTGCCGCCCGCTTCAATCGACCTTCGGCACCGGCCTGCGCGGCGGCGGCGCTGGCGTGCCGGCGGCAGCGATGCGGTCGGCGAGCATCTGCATGAATCCGGGGCTGCCGACATAGAACCGCAACACGGCCTTGGCGCGCTCCGTGGCGAAGATCGCCGGCACCGGCGCCATGTAGGACTCCCACGACTCCTCGTCCAGGCTCCCGGACTTGTACTGGTGCCAGACGAACTCCCGCAAACGCAGCACCTTGATGATGATCCAGGTCAGCTTTCGCTCGTCTTCCGGCGACAGTTCGACGTCATCGCCGATGAAGTGCGGATCGAGTGCGTGGTCGATGTAGTCGGAGAGCAGTCCCATTTCCGAATCGATCAGGCCCTGCCGCGAACTGGCCAGCGTCGCCTTGGTGTTCTGCCGGATCTGCACGGCGACGTACCACAGCGACACGATCACGAACACGACGCCGACGAGGTCGACGATGGCGGAAATCGCAGTCCAGTTCATCTGTTTCCAACCCCGTCCGGAATCCAGGAAACCGGCCCCCGCGTGGACAGTAGCATGCCCGCGGCGGGCCGCAGCCGGGCTGCAGGAGGGACAGGCATCCGCCTGGGCTCGCGCCGCTTCCCCATCGACAGACTGGCGTCGCGTCGTGTTTCAGGCCAAAGTCGCCTGTACGCCACCTGCAAGCACTTTCGCCATGCCGCCTGTTCGCCCCTTGTCCGCCGTGCTGACCGTACTGCTCACCGCCTCAGTCCTCGCACCTGCTGCCGCGCAGCCTGGCCCGCAATGGCAGCGCGAGTTTGAAGCGGCGAGCGGGCTGGTCAATGCATGCACGGCCCAGTCGAGGATCGACGCATGCGAGAGGCGGGTCGCGCACTTGCGCAAGGCCATGGACGCACCAGATGCCGACGCTGCGACACGCCACGGCCTCTTTTCCGAATGGATGGGTGCCGAACGGGATCTCGGCGAAGAGTTGCTCAAGACCGGGCAGGTCGAATCCGCAACGACGGTTCTGGCCCAGGCTTACCAAGAGGTCGTGAAGCATGCAGACGGCGGAAGCCACAGCCACGCGTGGATCGACAACATCCGGCTGATGTCGACCTTCATCGAAGCGCTGCTGCAGGACGACGCCGCGGAATCCGCCGAGAACGTCGCCTACAACGTGCGTGGCTACGCCGATCAGTACTACGGCGCGCGCAACAGTCGACAGGATCAAGCCTGGCAACTCCGGGTGCAGGGCGCGGCCGTGCACAGCATCGATTTCGAGACCCGCTACGCAGCGGCGCTGGTCGCATACGGCACCAAGAAAAGCGGCGCCGAGGCAGGATCGGTGCTGGCCAGCACACAGCAAGCCTACGACCGCGCGATCACCTGGGTCGAGCGCACCATCGAACTGGACGCGCAGCTGACGGGGGATCCGCCGCGGATCCGCATCTTCGCCATCCAGAACCTCAAGGCCGCGGCAATCCTTGCATTCGGCAACACTCGCCAAGCCGCTGACGCCTATCGCACGACATACGCGGCTGGTGGCTGCGGCTCGCAGTTCGGCAAGGTTTCCGCATTGGAATGCCAGCGCGCGCTTCGTGGCTACGTGTCAGCCGGTGGCTCGGAGCGGGATCTCGACGCCAGGTAGGCACACGCAGCCCTGCACATCACGTCAATGCGCATCGACTGGGTCGTCACTGCTCAGTCGCGTTGCGCACGGATCCACCGCATCTGGTTGCGGAACGTATCCACCCAGAACACCTCCGGGTGCGCGGCCAGGTGCGCCAGCAAGGCCTCGTGCGCTTCTGCCGATGTCTGCAGGTGGTCGCCGCCGATGCCGTGGAAGGTGAAGGCGACCATCGTCCCGCGCCGCGCCGCTTCATCGACCAGCGCAATCAGTTCCTCGCCACTGAAGCCGACCGGCGCAATCGCCACCGTCGCCGCCGGGTCGAGCGTCGCCATGTCCTCGACCATCTGCCCGAAGACAAGCTTGATGCCCAGGAATTCATCCTTCACCGCATCGATGTAGTTGCCGTCGCCTGCCTGCCAGTCGCCGCACGGCGCGGTGAACGTGAACTCGGTACTGCCGTCGAGCGCATGCAACATCGCGTTGCCCAGCAATATCTGCTCGCGCATCTGCACCACACTGGTCGTCTCCAGGTCGTGCTGCGGCAGCACCCATTCGCGTCCCTCGCTGCTGGCCGAACACTGGTGGAACAGGGTGTGGTTGCCAAGCTCGTGCCCGTTGCGTGCCGCGGCACGCCATTCCTCCATGCGCACGCGCACCACCTGTGCGCCGAGCGTCAGGTAGAAACTGCCCTTCAGGCCATGGCGATCCAGCGCCGGGATGGCGATGTCGAGCTGCGAATCCAGCGCATCGTCGTAGGCCAGGTTCACCGCCGCCCGCTGGCCATCCGGCCACGCGAAGGGCTCCGCCGCCCACGCCTGTGGCGCCAGCATCCATGCACCGCACAACAGCCATCCCCATCGCGTCATCGCACCCTCCCCGGCCGATCTTCCATTGCAGATGCGGACACGGTAGCATTGCGCGATCGCCCGGACGCGGTTGCATTGGGGCCTTGCCGCCAAAACGAAAAGCGGGCCGAAGCCCGCTTTTCGCAACGCATCGAACCGGTGAAGCCTCGCCGTCAGCGGGACACCAGCTCCGTGGTGCGCACGTCGGTCACGCCTTCGATGCCGCGCGCGATGTTGGTGGCGTGCTCGATCTGTGCCTGCTGATCCACCTGGCCCGACAGGGTCACCACGCCGTTGACCGTCTCGACGTTGATGTCGAGGCCGGACACATCACTGTCGGCCAGCAGCGACGACTTCACCTTGGTGGTGATCCAGGTGTCGTCGACCGGCTGGTCGGAACGGCTGGCATCGGCCGAATACAGGGCGTCGTTGCCCTGCAACGCGGGATCCGTCGCCACCGGCTCCGCAGGCGGCGGGGTGACTGCCGCAGGCGCTTCGTCGGCAGGCTGCATGGCGGTGCGGTCTTCGTTGCTGTTGCCGCAGCCAACGGCGAACGCCATGGCCGAGGTCAGGGCGATCGCGAGGGGGAGGCGCGTATGGGATTTCATCGTCGTTGCTCCAGTGCGTGGGGAAGTGGGCGCAGTGTGTGCGCAGCCGTGTCCACGACGCGTGACCGGAACCAATGCATCCGTTAAATGAATGCTGCTTTTGCCTCACCAATCGCAACGGCGGCTGACTCTGTGCCATCCACTTCCACAATGACACGCGGAACATGGTGCATTCGCTGAACACGCACGTGGCGCAATTTCATTGCGCACTACAATTGAGGTTTACGGTCTTGGCCAGCATCCGAAGCAGACTCGATGAACAAGGCTTCGTCAAGGATGAACTCGTAGAGCTGCAAGCGCCTGCGAAACTCCGCACCCGCCCAACCCAATAGCCAGAGAATCGCCGCCATCGCGGCAAGAAATGCCAGCCAGAACGGCAATGCCAGCAGATCCTGCCAATTGCGCAGCACGATGAATAGCGACAACAGCAGCGGCAGGAGACCCAGGCGTTCGATCCCGCCCAACATCATCACCAGGCGCGACCCCAGCCGTTCGTGACCCATGCGTGCGAATCGTCGTTGGCGCTCCAACACATCACGCGGATACGCCGAGAGTCGCTCGGACAGTTCACGGAACTGCAAAGTGTCGTGGTCGAACTGCTCGATCAATCCGCGCCGATGCCGCCTGGACTCACGTGCGAGCACCCAGACGTTACGCACGAATCCGGGCGCGAATCCGACGACGGTGACCACAAGCCCCAACTGCGCCACCGTCACCATCCACCACGCCGGTTCCATCCATTGCAGGAGCAGTGTCGGGGACAGTCCGACCACCATCCCCGCCACGCCGGCAATCGTCCACCAGCGCGTCCAAGCCGGTTGGTTGAGGCTCGCAACGGGGCCTTCCGGCAACGCCTCGATCTCGGCATCCAGCTGCGTGAAAGTCAGTTCCGGCTTGTCATCGACTTGGGTCATCAGTGCCGCCTCACCACAGGATGGCCGGAAAGATAAGCCAGAAACAAAGCTTTTCAGCTTCGCTGATGACGGTTGATCTGAGTTTTGTAGCCCCCGAGAACTGGGCACGAAAGGTGGGCCTGCCCCTGCAGATCAAACGAGCCACGCAGGGCGGGCCCAGCCCCGCCTTGCGCGCGGGTTGTTTCAGGTGCCCAGCAATTCCACGTCGAACTTCAGCGTGGCGTTCGGCGGGATGACGCCACCGGCGCCGCGTGCGCCGTAGCCTAGGCTTGCAGGGATGATGAGGGTGCGCTTGCCGCCTTCCTTCATGCCCTGCACGCCTTCGTCCCAGCCCTTGATGACCATGCCGCCACCCAAGGGGAAGATGAAGGGTTCGTCGCGATCCTTGCTGGAATCGAACTTCGCGCCTTGCTCGCCGTTCTCGTACAGCCAGCCGGTGTAATGCACGACGACGTTGTGGCCGGGCTTGGCCTCCGCGCCAGTGCCAACGACGGTGTCTTCGAATTGCAGGCCGGAGGCAGTGGTGGTGAACGGCATGGAAGGTTCCTCGTGGGGATCGCTGAAAGAGACAGCAAGTGTATCGCCCGGACTCCATCGGGCCGCATTCTTCCAGAAACACGAAAAGGTGGGCCAAGGCCCACCCTGCAGATCAAGCGCCATCATGCGGTGGGCTCAAGCCCGCCTTACACAGGTTACAGCTTCAACGCCCTTGGATTCCCGCCTTCGCGGGAATGACGATTGATCGATGCGTGCAGACCCGGAGGGCGCCGCACAGGATGTGCGGCGTTTTCCGACCGAGCCATGGATGGCGAGTCGGAAAATCCCGTCGAACCCGATTCAACCGGTTTGCTTTGTCGGGGAAGGCCCTTTCTTTTGGGCACCTTTTCTTTGGGCCAGCAAAGAAAAGTGCCCCGGCCGCGACAGCGGACGGAATGCTTTGCTTGTTCCAGAAATGAGAAAGGCGAGACATGCCCGCCCAACCAGCCGAAAAGTCTACTCTGAGCCCTGTTATTTTGTTTTTAGAGCTGACCCAGCCTGCACCTATACGGGATTGCCAAAGACGACCAAACAATCCACGCTAGGGCCACCTAAGCTCTTGAGAGTGACGATGATTACGGAAAAGGGAATCGTAGAAACAGAGAGCGAGGGCGATACCCAAGATCCCGATGAAATCCCCATCAGGGATCGGCGCGTAATCACTCAGCCATATGATCTGGTCGTTTCATCTCTCATCGATCAAATCGCAGCCAAGACAATCTATCTTCGCCCCCTCTCCGAGAGGCCGGCTTTTCAACGCCGCTACGTTTGGACAAATATCTTGTCCTCGAGACTAATCGAATCAATAGCCCTAAACGTCCCAATTCCCCCTTGCTATCTTTCTCAGAATGAAGACTTTGAGTTAGATGTAATCGATGGGCAACAGCGCCTGTTTTCTATCCACAGATTCTTGGAAAATCAGTTTGCATTAAGCGGACTGGAAGTGTTGACTGAGCTTAATGGACTTCGCTTCCATGAAATCCCGGCGAAGATGCAAAGACAGATCAAGACACACACCCTTCGATGCGTCCTTATCACCAATGAGTCGCACCCAGAGATCAAATTCGACGTCTTTGAACGCCTCAACACAAACACGGTGCCACTTAACGCACAAGAATTGAGAAATTGCATCTATCGTGGCGCACTCAACGACCTCATTAAAGATGCCGCACAGTACCAGCCATGGCTCAACATCTTAGGCAAAAAGTCTCCCGACAAGCGAATGCGGGATGAGGAATTAATTCTTCGTTTTTTTGCCTTCCAGAAGCTAGGACTAAGCTCTTACAGAACTCCTCAGAAGCATTGGCTGAACAGTGCAGCAAAGGCCGGAATGAGGTACTCAAATCTGGAGATAAAGCGACTGGAAAGCACCTGGAAACACGCCATTGATCAAAGTCTAACTTTATTCGAAGCAGGCAAGGCTTTTCGACGCCCAGGGTCAACAGCGATCAATCGCGCCCTCTTCGATTTGCTCGCATCTTCAACTGCTCATATAGATCCCGCAAAGCTGAAGAAAAATAGATCCGAGTTTCTGAAGCGCTTCAAGAAGCTTCTTGCAGATTCAGAGTTTCAAGATCTAATAAGCCGAGCAGTAGATCATACAAAGCGCACTAAACGCAGATTTGAACTTTGGGAGAAAGCGTTTAAAGGGGTGCTGTAACGTGCCACGCTTCACGAGAGCTTACTCCTCTTTCTCCGCGCGCCTTAAAGAAGTCGATGCGCTCCGCCGAATGGCGAAAGAAAAGGAGCAGATGGACGCTGTCAAGCTTGCCACCGACATCAACGCACTCTGCCGAGGATCGATCGTTTTGCTCTGCAGCCATATCGAGGCCTACATCAAAGAGCTAGGTGAAATTGCGCTTGATTCTTTTCACACAAAAAGCGTGGTTCGCACAAATGTTTCGTCAAGAATGTTCTACCACATATCCAAGAGGATAATTGACGAAATCAGAGAAACCACTGATCACGAAAAAAATTGCAGAAAAAGTGTTTTCATTCTTGGAAAGCGATCTGACCTACTGGTCTCGAACCGGCTCTTTCCCATACCCAATTGTTGCAGAACATTTCAATCATGGATTTTCGAATCCTACGTACAAAAAGATTCAAATCTACTTCAATCGATTTGGGTACAAAGATTACTCAGTCAACCTCGGTCAGCACTTGGGCGCTAACTATCTGCCGGTAACAAACATGATTGAGCACATCGTCGACACGAGGAATAAGATCGCTCACGGCGATCCCTCCGCCACAAAAACCCCAACCGAGGTTCTCGACATGACAAAGCTAGCGCAAAAGTTTTGCGCTGGCACGGACATGGTGTTCGCCGGGTGGTGGCGCGTGAAATTCTGCACGATTAGGTAATCACCCGCACTTCGAGTAACCACAGTTCAAACACGTCGCACACCCATCCATCAGGACGAGCGCCTTGGTGCTGCACTTGTGGCACATGGTTGCGGACGGCGGGAAACTCACGCCGTCGCCGGTGATGGCGACATCTTCCCCGGCGCCATCGGCGCCCTGGTCGACCAGCAGTTCACCCACGGGGCCGGCATCGGCCGTGCGGGCGGTTACGTCAGAGTTTTTTTTTGAGCGCTCTTCGTACTGCTTGCGCTTCTCGGCGATCAGCGCGCGCTGATGCACGCTCATCTCGGGGTCGTGCAGCAGGCCGATGGACTTGAGGTGGTCTTCGACGATGGAGCCGAGCTCGGCGACCAGCGACGGCATGTACACGCCACCGGCCTTGAAGTAGCCGCCCTTGGGATCGAACACGGCCTTCATCTCGTCGACGATGAAGGTCACGTCGCCGCCCTTGCGGAACACGGCGGACATGATGCGCGTGAGCGCGACGATCCACTGGAAGTGCTCCATCGACTTGGAATTGATGAAGATCTCGAACGGGCGACGCAGTTCGTGCTCGGTGCCGGCGTTGAGCACGATGTCGTTGATGGTCACGTAGAACGCGTGCTCCACCAGCGGCGACTTGATCTTGTAGGTGCTGCCGATCAGCACTTCCGGGCGCTCGATGCGCTCGTGCATCTGGATCACGTCGGCCACGGGCAGTTCCGCTTCCACCTGGGCGCGCGGCACGGAGGCGCCGGCGACGGCTTTCTCCTTGTCCTCGGCGGTGACGACGGAGTAACCCTTGATCTTCTTGTCGATCTTGACGGCCATGACGCTTGGTTCCTGTTGGTGCTGTCGGCTGGTGCGGTGGTGGGTGTTGCGGGTGCGTTGCCCTCACCCCTACCCCTCTCCCGCTGGGAGAGGGGAGGAGCAAGGCGGTCTTACTTCTTGGCGGCTTTCTTCACGGCCTTGCGGGCCTTGGTGGCCTTCTTGGCGACGGCGCGCTTGGCGGCGCCCACGTCACGCTTGACGGTGCCCTTGGCCTTGGCGACGTCCTTCTTGGCGGTGCGACGCGCGGCGCTGACCTTCTTGGCGGCCTTCTTGCGCGCGGTGGTGGCGGCGCGCTTGGTGGCGGCGGCCTTGCGTGCGACGGTCTTCTTGGCGGCCTTGGCCTTGCGCTCGACCTTGCGGGTCGCCTTGGCGGTGGTGGCGCTGGCCTTCTTCGCGACCTTCTTGGTCGCCTTCTTGGCGGCAGCCTTCTTGGTGGTGGCCTTCTTCTTCAGCACGGCCACTTCCTTCTTGGCGGCGGCGCTGGCGGAAGCGAGCTTCTTCTTGGCCGAGTCCACCTTCTTGCCGACGGCCTTCTTGGCCTTGGCAGCAGTCTTGCCCACGGCCTTCTTCGCCTTGACGGCGGTCTTGGCGACGGCCTTCTCAGCCTTGACGGCGGTCTTCTTGGCGGACTTCACCGCGCTCTTCGCTTTCTTCGCGACTTTCTTGCCGATGTCCTTCGCCGTGTCGGCGACGGTTTCGGCGGCGTTGCTGAGGGTCTCCGCGACCCCGTTGCCGTTGCTCATTTCGTTTTCCTCGTCAGGATTGCATTGCGGTTCGGGTACGGGCACGCGCCCGTGGTGCGGAATGTAGCGCGAAGTCGGTCTTGTGCAAGTAGTGGGCAAGTGGAAAGCAGGCCCTCACCCCGGCCCTCTCCCGTTTTGCGGGAGAGGGGAAAAATCACGGCGGGTCAGAACTTGCCGTAGTAACCCTCTTTGAGCGCGTCGAACAGGTTGGCGGCGGTGTGCATCTCGCCGTCGTATTCGATCTGCTCGTTGCCCTTGACCTCGATCACGCTGCCGTCTTCGAGTTCGAAGCGGTAGGTGGTGTTCTCGAGGTCGGTCTCCTTCACCAGCACGCCCTGGAACGCGGCGGGGTTGAAGCGGAAGGTGGTGCAACCCTTCAGGCCCTGCTTGTAGGCGTAGGTGTAGATGTCTTTGAAGTCCTCGTACGGGTAGTCCGTGGGGACGTTCGCGGTCTTGGAGATGGAGCTGTCCACCCACTTCTGCGCGGCGGCCTGCACGTCCACGTGTTCCTTGGGCGTGATGTCGTCGGCGGCGATGAAGTAGTCGGGCAGTTTGGCGGCCGGGTCTTCGCTGAACGGCATGGCGTTGGCGTTGACCAGCTCGCGGTAGGCCAGCAGCTCGAAGCTGTAGACGTCCACCTTTTCCTTGGTCTTCTTGCCTTCGCGGATCACGTTGCGGCTGTAGTGGTGCGCGAAGGAAGGCTCGATGCCGTTGGACGCATTGTTGGCCAGCGACAGCGAAATCGTGCCGGTGGGCGCGATGGAACTGTGGTGGGTGAAACGCGCGCCGGATTCGGCGAGGTTGTCGACCAGTTCGGGCGCAACCTTGGCCACCTGCTGCATGTAGCGGCTGTAGCGGGCGTGCAGCACCTTGCCGGGGATCTCCTGGCCGAGCTTCCAGCCGTCGTTCGCCATTTCCGGACGCTTGCGCAGCATCTCGGCGGTGACGGTGAAACGCTCCTCCATGATCGGCGCCGGGCCTTTTTCCTGCGACAGCGCCAGGCCCATCTCCCAGCCGGCCACGGCCATCTCGCGGGCGATGCGCTCGGTGAACTCGCAGCTGTCCTTGGAGCCGTACTTCATCTGCAGCATGGTCACCGTGCTGCCCAGGCCCAGGAAACCCATGCCGTGGCGGCGCTTGCGCATGATCTCGGCCTGCTGCTGCGGCAGCGGCAAGCCATTCACTTCGACCACGTTGTCGAGCATGCGGGTGAACACGCGCACGACTTCCTTGTATTCCTCCCAGTCGAACTCGGCCTGGTCGGTGAAGGCGTTGCGCACGAACTTGGTGAGGTTGACCGAACCCAACAGGCAGGCGCCGTAGGCCGGCAGCGGCTGCTCGCCGCAGGGATTGGTGGCGCGGATGTTCTCGCACCACCAGTTGTTGTTCATCTCGTTGACCTTGTCGATCAGGATGAAGCCCGGCTCGGCGTAGTCGTACGTGGACACCATGATCATGTCCCACAGGTGCCGGGCACGGATGTGGCCGTAGACCTTGCAGGCGACCAGGCCGTCGTCGCGGCTGACGTAGCCGGTGTGCTGCGGCCAGTCGCGCCACACCACCTGGTCGGCGTTGGACAGGTCGACGTCGCCGGCTTCCTTGTCGCTGATCGGGAACACCAGCGGCCAGTCGGCGTCGTCCTCGACGGCCTGCATGAAGCCGTCGGTGATCAGCAGCGACAGGTTGAACTGGCGCAGGCGACCGTCTTCGCGCTTGGCGCGGATGAAGTCCTTCACGTCCGGATGCGAGACGTCGAACGTGCCCATCTGCGCGCCGCGGCGGCCACCGGCCGACGACACGGTGAAGCACATCTTGTCGTAGATATCCATGAACGACATCGGGCCGGAGGTGTACGCACCGGCGCCGGCGACGAACGCGCCCTTGGGCCGCAGCGTGGAGAACTCGTAGCCGATGCCGCAGCCGGCCTTCAGCGTGAGGCCCGCCTCATGCACCTTGTCGAGGATGCCGTCCATCGAATCGACGATGGTGCCGCTGACCGTGCAGTTGATGGTCGAGGTGGCGGGTTTGTGCTCCAGTGCGCCGGCGTTGGAGGTGATGCGGCCGGCGGGAATGGCCCCGCGGCGCAACGCCCAGAGGAAACGCTCGTTCCAGTACTTCTGTTTCTCGGCAGTGGGCTCGGCTTCGGCCAGTGCCCTGGCGACGCGCTGGTAGGTGCCGTCGATGTCGGCATCCACGGCCACGCCGGCCTTGGTCTTCAGCCGGTACTTCTTGTCCCAGATGTCCTGCGATGCGGGCTGCATCGGGATGTCCTGTTCGCTGCTCTGCTTCACTGCTTCCAGGCGAACCGTGCTCATTCGCTGTTCTTCTCCATGTTGCCGGCCAAGGTACGGGCCCCGGCCTGTTGTTCTCGTGAGTCCCGCTGTGCCCGGATGCCCGGAAACGCCGACGGGGAATCGGCACCGCGTCCATGCGCGTTGCCCTGGAATGTCGTTTGGAACCTGTTTCCGCTTGCCACCACTCCCATCGCGCGCCGCCCCCGGACACGTGACCCGAAACCGAGGCCCTATTCAGGGCCGGAACCCGCAAAACCCCTACTACTTGGGCCTCGCCTGTCACGCCAACCCCAAGATGTTGTGGCGCAACGGGGAGCCACGCTACGCCCGGTGCTGGCGGAAGTCAACAACCGGATCGACATGAAGAAAGAATCGCGCGTCGACCCCCGGATCGGTCGTCGCCAGCGCCTCGCCAGTCAGGTTCATGGCGCCTTCCGCGACGGTGCGGCCTACTTGTGTCATCGGCGATAGACGCCACACTTGTTTGTTCAGCCCGGACACGAATCCCGAGACCGACCGACCCATGCGTGCTGCCCCCACCCTCCTCGCCCTTGCCCTCGCCGCCGCCTTTGGCGGTTTCGTCGCCACCGCCCTGCGCGACGGCCTGCAGTCGCCGGCCCGGGCCGCGCCTGCCGCCAGCGCCGCCGTCCCCGCCGCGGGGGCCCTGCCCACCGCCGTCGATGGCCAGGTGCTGCCCTCGCTGGCGCCGATGCTCAAGCGGGTCACGCCCTCGGTGGTCAGCGTGCACACCAAGCAACGGGTGCGGGTGAACACGCCGTTCGGCAACGACCCGTTCTTCCGCCGGATGTTCGGCATCCCCGAGGAGCGCATCAACGAGTCGCTGGGTTCGGGCGTGATCGTGGATGCCACGCAGGGCTACGTGCTGACCAACCACCATGTGATCGAAGGCGCCGACGACGTGTCGGTGACGCTGGCCGATGGCCGCACGCTGACGGCGGAGTTCATCGGCTCCGACCCGGACACCGACGTGGCGCTGATGAAGATCCCCGCCCAGGGCCTGAGCGCGATCCCGCTGGCCAATGCCGACACGCTGCAGGCGGGTGACTTCGTGGTCGCGGTGGGCAATCCGTTCGGCTTCAGCCAGACGGTCACCTCGGGCATCGTCTCGGCGGTGGGCCGCAGCAACGTGCCGGGCGTGGGCTTCCAGAACTTCATCCAGACCGATGCCTCGATCAACCCCGGCAACTCCGGCGGTGCGCTGGTCAACCTGCGCGGCGAGCTGGTCGGCATCAACACCGCCAGCTTCAACCTGCGCGGCAGCATGGCCGGCAACATCGGCCTGGGCTTCGCGATCCCGATCGACCTGGCCCGCAACGTGATGCAGCAACTGGCGACCACCGGCGAGGTGCGTCGCGGCACGCTGGGCGTGGACACGCAGACGGTGGATGCGCGCATCGCCGCCGGCCTGGGCCTGCCCGAGGACACGCGCGGCGCGGTGGTGACGCGGGTGTACGGCACGGCGGCGTCCTCGGGATTGCGCACCGGCGACGTGGTGGTGGCCGCCAACGGCCAGCGCATCGACAGCAGCGACGCGCTGCGCAATTTCCAGGGCCTGCAGCCGCTGGACAGCACGGTGACGCTGGAGGTGCTGCGCGACGGCAACGCCACCCAGGTCTCGACGCGCTTGCGTGCGCTGCCGCGCGACGGCGCCAGCTACGACCCGCGCCTGGCCGGCGCCACCTTCTCCGACCTGCCCGAGGCCGTGCGCCGGCAGAACCCGCGGGCGCGCGGCGTGCTGGTGGAGAAGATCGACGCCGACAGCCGCGCGTACCGTGGTGGGCTGCGCGAAGGCGACCTGATCGTGGCGGCCAACAGCGGCGAATTCCGCGACCTGGCCGGATTCCGCGATACATTGGCCGACAATCCGCGACAACTCGTGCTGCAGGTTTCACGTCGCGGACGCATCGGAAACCTCATGATGGAGTGAACGCATCCCACGGATGCCGACACGCCACACCCCACGCGCACTGACAGGAGATCCACGATGAGCCCGACCTCGACCGACAACGTGAAGGCCCACCTCGGCGAAGCCGGTGGCCACCTCAAGCAGGCCGCCTCCGACGCCGGCAGTGCGATCAGGAACGCCGCTGGCGTGGCCGGCGACGAACTCAAGATCGGCCGGGCGAACGTCAAGGGCGACCTTGCCGACTCCGCGCTCGCCGGCATCGCCGCGTTCGAGGAAGGCGGAGCCGCGGCCAAGGAACAGGTGGACGCGCTGGTGGACAAGGGCCGCGACCTGATCGACAGCGCCGCCGACCTGATCCGCGAGCGCCCGATCGCCTCGTTCGGCGTGGCGTTCGCCGCCGGCTTCATCATCGCCAAGCTCGCGCGCAGCTCGAAGTAAGCCGCGCGGGACGTGACCGGGGAGTCGGCCAACACCGGCGCGCAGCCGCAAGACGACGCTGCACGCCCTTCCGCAGGGATCGACGAAAGCCTGCGCGCCATCGGCGACGAGGGCCGCGCGACGCTGGACGCGGCGCTCGATACCGGGCGCGCGTTGCGGCGGCTGGCATCTGCGGACTTCGCGCTGGCGCGCAGTGCGCTGGGCCGCGCGCTGGCGTGGACGGGCGTGGCGATCGTGTTCGGTGCCTCCTCGTGGTTGCTGCTGATGGGCGCGCTGATCGCGCTGCTGCAGGCGCTGGGCCTGTCGTGGCTGGCGTCGATCTCCATCGCAGCGGTGATCAGCCTGGCCGTGGCCGGGATCGCGGTGTGGCGCGTGTCGGTGTTCTTCGACATGGCCGGCATGCACGCCACCCGCCGCCAGTTGTCGCGCCTGGGCCTGTTCCATGAAAGCGACGACGACGAGGACGGCACCGGCGACAAGGCCGTCGGCAAGGACGCCCGGTGAACTTCGAGGCCCTCAAGCGCCGCGTCGAACGCGCCGAGCAACTGGTCGATGGGCGCATCGCGAAGACGGGCGAGCATCGCGCCCGGCTCGGCCAGGCTTGGCAGCAGGCCTGGACGCCGGGCCGGATCATCGTGGTCGGCCTGGTCGGCGGCTTCCTGGTCGCACGCGCCAATCCGCTGCGCGCCCTGGGTTCGGTCTCGACCACGCGCTGGGTGCAGTTGGCCACCAGCGTATCGGGGCTGTTCGCCTCCTTGAAGGCGGCCTACGCCGCCGAAACCGCGGAAGCCGCCGCCACCGAAGCCGAGGGCGCCGCGGAAACCGCCGGGGCCGTAGCCGAAGAAGCCGCGACGGTGCAGGCCGGCGCGGCGGATGCAGAGGCACCCGCGCGCGCATCGGTGTCCGATGGTCGCCGGCGGCCCGACACGCAATGGGACAGTGCGCCGCGTCCCGCGGAAGCGGCGACCGAAGAGTCCGAGCGCTGACGCCATCACCCCGCCATGGCAGGGCCGGCGCCAGAATCGCCCGTCGCCCGCATCCCGCCCGCCATGAGCACACCCGCAGCGCTCCCGCCCGTCCACCAGGATCCACCGGTTCCGCCATCGCGCCCGCGCGCCTCGATGCCGCTGCTGGTGCTTGCGGTACTGGCGGTCGGCTACACGCTGTGGGCGGCGCAGGAACTGCTGTTGCCTGTCCTGCTGGCGATGTTCTTCGCATTGATCGGCAACCCGATCATCCGACTGCTGCGCAAGCTGTACGTGCCGCGCTTCATCGCCGCGCTGGCGGTGCTGACCGGCGGCCTGGCCGGGGCGATCCTGCTCACCCACCAGATGCTGCCGCCGGCCATGGAATGGGCCAGCCAGGCACCACGCGAGATGCGCCAGATCGCGCCCAAGCTGCGTGAACTCACCAAGCCGATGCACGAAGCCAACAAGGCCGCCGAGACCATCGCGCGCGCGGCCGGCGGCGAGACCGGGCGCAAGCCGGAAGTCGTGCGCACCGCGCAGGACGATCCGTACCGGATCGTGACGCGCACGCCGCGGCTGCTGGCGTCGTTGCTGGCGGTCGTGCTGCTGACGTTCTTCTTCATGGTCTATGGCGAAAAGCTGCAACGCAACGCGATCGCGTTGTTGCCGGGACGGCAGCAGAAGAAGTTCACCGTGGAGATCCTGCACGGCATCGAACGCGAGGTCTCGCGCTACGTGCTGACGATCAGCGTGATCAACACCCTTGTCGGACTGGCGTTCGCCGGCATCCTGGCCTTGCTCGGGTTCTCGCCGCCCGAAGCGCTGCTGTGGGGCACGGTGGTCGCACTGCTCAACTTCGCGCCTTACGTGGGCCCGCTGATCGGGATGATCGCGATGCTGCTGGTGGGCTTCGTGTCCTTCGACGACCCACTGCAATCGCTGCTGCCCGCTGGCGCCTACCTGCTGCTGCACACGCTGGAAGGCCAGCTGGTCACACCCATCGTCCTGGGCCGGCGCATGGCACTGTCACCGCTGGTGTTGATCCTGGCGCTGATGCTGTTCGGCTGGCTGTGGGGGATCATCGGCCTGCTGCTGGCGGTGCCGCTGCTGGTCTGCGTGAAGCTGGTGCTGGCGCGCGTGGAAGGCATGGAAGGTTGGGCGCGACTGCTGGAGTGAGCGTTTTTAGGCGGGCGGCAGCGGCGGCGGGCCAAGGCCCGCCCTACAATGGCGCCATGGGTTTCACCGTCCGTGCCATCACCCTCGACCTCGACGACACCTTGTGGCCGTTCGCGCCGATTGGCGAACGCATCGAGCGCGTGCTCGACGACTGGCTGCGCACGCACAGTCCGGCGACTGCGGAGATGTTCCCGATCACCGCGATGCGCGCCCTGCGCGAACGCACCTGGCACCAGAACGCCCACCTCGCGCACGACCTGAGCGCCCTGCGGCGGATGACGCTGGAGATCGCGCTGCGTGACAGCGGTGCCGACCCGGCGCTCATCGACGGCGCTTACGACACGTTCTACGCCGAACGCAACCGCGTCGAGTTCTATCCCGATGCGCTGGATGCACTGGCACGCATCGCCCACCGTGTGCCCGTCGCTGCGGTCAGCAACGGCAATGCCGACCTGCACGCCATCGGCATCGACCGCCATTTCGCGATGCAATTGCATTCGCGCGAACACGGCGCAGCCAAGCCCGCCGCCAGCATCTTCCTGGCCGCCTGCGAACGCCTCGGCCATGCCCCCGGCGACGTGCTGCATGTCGGCGACCACATCGAGGCCGACGTGGCCGGCGCCACCCGGGCCGGCCTGCGCAGTTGCTGGATCAACCGCGAAGCACAGCAGTGGCCACACGACGACATCACGCCCGACCTGCACTTCGACACCCTCACCGGGCTGGCGGACTGGCTGGATGCGCGGAATTGATGGCATGTCACGCATCGGTCGCATCGAGCAGTGGAACGACGACAAGGGCTACGGCTTCGTGCGGCCGCTCGAATCACAGGCAGGTGCGGATGCAACGCGTGCCTTCGTCCACATCCGCACGATCGAGCGTGCCGGCCGGCGTCCTGCCAACGGCGATCTCGTGCGTTATGGCGTTGAACGCGATGCAAAAGGCCGCTTGAACGCGGTCGACGTGACGTTCTTGAACGCCTCGGCAATGCGCGCCATGGCGCAGGCGAAGCGCGACGCGAAGGCGGCTGCACGGGAACGTCGTACCTCCGGGCAACGCATGTCGCAATTGCG
This sequence comes from Luteimonas sp., assembly GCA_024707405.1. GTDB lineage: Bacteria > Pseudomonadota > Gammaproteobacteria > Xanthomonadales > Xanthomonadaceae > Luteimonas. The sequence goes on along the minus strand of JANPZU010000005.1, from coordinate 211,248 downwards.
CCGCGTGTTTTTCACGGCAGCCGTGGCGGGATTGGCAAGCGGCTGGTGGCTGGGATTCTGACCCGTGCTGGTGCCACTGGCATATGCAACGATGAGCCTGGTGACGTTCTTCGTCTACCGTGGCGACAAGCTCAGCGCAGAGCACGACCAACGGCGCACGCCCGAGAAGGCGTTGCACATGCTCGACATGCTTGGCGGCTGGCCTGGCGGACTGCTGGCGCAGCACGTGCTCCGCCACAAGTCGAGCAAGGCGAGTTTCCAGTTCGTGTTCTGGATCACCGTGCTGCTCAATTGTGCGGTGCTGGCATGGCTGGCACGTGCCGGCGGATTCGACACGCTATCTGGCATGCTCGCCTGAATTGACTCACTTCCTTTTCTTCCATTCCATCCTCCCCGGGTTCGTCCATGACTGCTTCTCCGCTCCCCGCTGGATTCGTTGCAACGCCTGCCGAAGCTCGGCCGCTTCGCGTGTTCGACAAGGCGGGTTTCACCACGTGGATTGCAGCGCAACCCACCGCCACGCAAGCCTGGCTGGAGGCGCAAGGCTTCAACGCCTCGCCGGGGTCATGCGTGCTGTTGCCGGGTGATGGCGGCATCGCCGGCGCGGTACTAGGCATCGGCGACCCGCTCGATGCGTATTCGTACGCGCATGCGCCTTCGTCGCTGCCGGTCGGCGACTGGGCGCTGGCCGAACACCCGGATGACGACGCGTTGCGAGCGTTGCAACTGGGCTGGGGCCTGGGCGCCTACCGCTTCGACCGGTACAAGGCCGGTGGCCGCGCGCCTGCACGTCTGGTGGTGGATGCACTGGATCCCGAAGCCGCCGGCCTGCTGACCGCCAGCGTGCGCGTGCGCGACCTGGTGAACACGCCGACCGAGCACATGGGGCCGGAGGAAATGGAGGCCGTCGTGCGCGGCATCGCGCAGGTACACGGCGCAGCGTTCGAGAGCATCGTCGGCGAGGAACTGCTGGCGAAGAACTTCCCCGCGATCCACGCCGTCGGCCGCGCCTCGCACCGCGCACCACGGCTGCTCAAGTTGCAGTGGGGCGAGGCATCGCACAAGCACCTGGTGATCGTCGGCAAGGGCGTGTGCTTCGACACCGGCGGCCTCGACATCAAGCCTGCCGACGGCATGCGCAACATGAAGAAGGACATGGGCGGCGCGGCGCACGCGATCGCGCTGGCCGAACTGGTGATGGCGCGCAAGCTGCCGCTGCGCATCACCCTGCTGGTGCCGGCGGTGGAGAACGCCATCGGCCCGAACGCCTACCGCCCCGGCGAAGTGATCGCCACGCGCAAGGGCGTGAGCGTGGAGATCGACAACACCGATGCCGAGGGCCGCATCGTGCTGTGCGATGCGCTGGCGCACGCGGGCGAACTCTCGCCGCACACCATCCTCGACTTCGCCACGCTGACCGGCGCGGCGCGCATCGCGCTCGGCCCGGACCTGCCGGCGTTGTTCGCCAACGACGACGCGCTCGCCGATGCCTGGATCACGGCGGGCGAACAGCAACGCGACCCGGTGTGGCGGATGCCGCTGTGGCGGCCGTACCTGCGCTACCTGACCAGCAACATCGCCGACATGGCCAACGCTGGCTCGCGCATGGCTGGCGCGGTCACCGCTGCGCTGTACCTCGAACGCTTCGTGCCCGAGGGCACGCCGTGGGCGCATCTGGACGTGTACGCATGGAACGACAGTGCACGCCCCGGCCGCCCCGCCGGCGGCGAAGCGCTGGCGCTGCGTTCGGCCTACGCGATGGTCAAGGCGCGATACGCCGGCTGATCACGCCGCTCAGTGCAACCAGCCCCGCGTTGCCGACCTGCGTGCATACAGCCACAGGAACAGCCCGATCAGCACCAGCACGACCGGGAACACCGCGCCGCGCGCACCCATCAACGACCACACCGGCGTGACCGCATAGATCGCGCCGAACAACAGCGCTGTGCCCAGCAGCGACAGCAACAGCAGCGGCACCGCCCAGCGCCTGCACAGCAGCAGGCCAAGCGACCCGAGCGCACCGGCGACGGTACCGATGCCGAACGGCACGAAGGTCCAGTCCGGGCGCGCCAACGTGACTTGGCGCTGCGCGTCCGGCAGCGCGGCGATGGCTTCGGGCGTCATCGCCAGGTTCTGCCAGAACATCAGCACGCCGAAAAGGTTCCACAGCAGCGCCAGCACGGCGACGATCCAGAACAGCACCGAAGGTTTCGTGGCCGTCGTCATCATGGCGGCCCTCAATCCAACCAGCCGCGCGCCGACGCCCGGCGTGCGTACCAGAACAGGAACATCGCAATGCCGACGATCAGCAGCGTCATCGGCAGACCTGAAACACCCGAGACCTGCCACGCCGGCGTGACCACGTAGATCGCGATCATCTGCACCAGCACCGCCGCCAGCGAGATCGCCAACAACGGCATCGCCCAGCGCCTGCGCAACAACAATCCGAGCGACCCCAGCGCGCCGCCGAACACGGCGATGCCATAGAAGATCGCCAGCCACGACGGCATCGCCTCGTAGACCACGCGCTGCTCGTCCGGCAACGCGGCGATCTGCTCCTGTGTCATCCGCGTCTGCAGGAAGAACATCGCCACGCCGGTGAGGTTCCACAACAACGCCAGCACGGAGACGATGCGAAACGAGACGGGAACGTTCGTTGCCATGACAGCCCTCCCGGGCCAGCCAACAAGTGGCGCAAGCCTACGCCTGCATGAGGCGCGGGGACAGGGCCTGGCGAGGTATGGATCCGTAGAGCCGAGCTTGCTCGGCTGCCCTCTCTGACCGCCCATGTTCCTCGCCCTCGCCACCGGCAGCAGCCGGACAAGCTCGGCGCTGCATGGCAGCATCGTTTGCAGGCGCGGCGGCCGGGAGGGATGGCGGGCCGGGGCCCGCCCTACAGCCAGCCTTTCTCGCGCGCCAGTCGATAGGCTTCGATGCGGTTGCCCACGCCGAGCTTGCCGATGGCTTCGGACAGGTAGTTGCGTACGGTGCCGTGGGAAAGGTTGAGCTGTGCGGCAATCTCGTTGGCGCCCATGCCCTCACCCGCGAGGCGCAGCACCTTGCGCTCGCGGTCGCTGAGCGGATCGGCTTCGCCCCATGCCTCAAGCGCGAGTTGCGGATCGATCGCACGGCCACCGCGCGACACCTGGCGCAAGGCATCGGCGAGTTGCTCGGCGGGTGCATCCTTGAGCAGGTAGCCGGACACGCCGGCATCCAGCGCACGACGCAGGAACCCGCCGCGCGCAAACGTGGTGACGATGACCACCTTCACCGGCAGTTCCTGGCGCTGGATGCGCTGCGCGAGTTCCAGCCCGGTCAGGCCGGGCATCTCGATGTCGGTGACCAGGATGTCGGGCCGGAGGCGCTGCAGTTCGCGCCATGCGCTTTCGCCATCTGCGGCGGCGCCGAGCACCTCGATGTCGCTTTCCATGCCCAGCAGCGCAGCCAACGCGCCACGCAGCATCGCCTGGTCTTCGGCGATGAGGATGCGGATCATGGAAGGCGTCCGTGCGGCATGGCGGAACGGTAGCAGAAGCCCGCCCGTCGTCGTCAACGCTCGCCGATGTCGTCGTTCGCAGCCAGCGGCACGCGCGCCTCGATGTGGGTGCCGCGGCCCTTGCCGCCATCGATCCGCAGCCGGCCACGCAGGCCTTCGATGCGTTCGCGCATGCCGCTCAGGCCGTTGCCGGGCACGATCGCGCCACCGCGGCCATCATCTTCGATGCGCAACACCACTTCGCCGGACTCCACGCCGAAACTCATTTCCGCACGGTGCGCACGCGCATGGCGCTGGATGTTGGTTGCCGCCTCGCGCACGGTCATCGCCAGCGCGCTTTCCACCCCCGGCGGCAGCGCGTTGTCGGAAAAGGTCTCCTCAAGGCGATAGTCGAACGCGACGCCATCGGATTCGAGCAGCAATTTCGCCGATGCCAGCTCGGCGGCGATGCCGGCGGCGCGGATGCCGCTCACCGCACGTCGCACCTGTGCCAGTGCTTCGCGCGCGACGTGGCTCACGTCCGCGATCTCGTTGCGGGCGGCATCGACGTCGCGCTCGATCAGCCGCCCCGCCAGGTCGGACTTCAACGCCACCATCGACAAGGTGTGGCCCAGCAGATCGTGCAGGTCGCGGCCGATGCGTTCGCGCTCGGCCAATGCGGCCAGCCTGCGTACTTCGTCCTGCGACAATTTCAGCGCCGCCTCGCGCTGCTGGTTGAAACGATCGGCCATGACCAGCAGGACGATGACCGCGGTCACCGTCGGCATCGACACCAGCGCCTGCCATGGATACCCCAGGTGCGTGGCATAGCCGAAGAGCAACGCGTTGAGCGCGACCAGTGCCACGACGTAGAAGGGCAAGGAGCGTCCGCGGCGCGGCTGCAGCATCACGCAGCCGAACACGAAATAGCTCAATCCCGACGGGTACCACGGCAGCAACGCGAAACACATCGCCATCATGGCCAATGCCGCCGCATATGCCTTGCGCGGCGCGGCGAACACCGCCATCACGTACAGCAACAGGAACACCGGGTACGACACCAGGGTCAGCAGCGCCCAGCGCGCGGTGTAGCCAAGCTGGCCGCCGCTGAGCGCGGGCGTGATGAACACCCAGATCGACCACGCCACGTGGATCATCGGCAACCACGGCGAACGGCCTGCGCGTGCTTCCTGCCAGGCGATGGAATCCCGCGCGGGCGTCAACCAGTGCGACAGCGGCAGGCGTGTCATCGGCGTGTTCCGTGGTCGTGGCAGGGAGCCGGCATCATCATCGCATCCCGGTGGCATGCATGCTCAGCGCAGCTCGACGGCGTCGATGAAGAACTCGAAATGCCCGTGCGGCTGCCCGGCGGTGAAGGCGATGCCGCGCAACTGCGACAGGTCGCCACCCTGGAACGCCGACAGCGGCAAGCGCACCTCCTGCCATTCCGGCGTGGCGACGAAGGACTGCATGCTCGGCATGCCCTGCGCCGACGCGCCCGAAAACAGCATCGCGCTGTAGCTGCGGCCATCGCCGCGCACCTGGAACACCAGCTCGCTGCGCGCGGACAGGTCGACTGGCTGCATCGGTTGCGTGGCCGGGAACCACATCACGCCCGACCACGGGAAGGCGAAGCCCGGCTTGATCTCGCCCGTCACACGCAGCGCCCCGCGTGATCCCGAAGCACCGCCGTCGACGACCGCGTGCTCGACCACGGACGTGCCGCCTGCCATCTGGTCGGTGGTCGGTTGCCAACTGCCAAAACGCGCCGTCGGCGTGCCGTCATCGAAATCACCGACCTTCGTCTCGTCGGGCGCGGGTTCCGGCGACGACGCCATCGTGTCGATGCTGCGCGTCACGCGATGCCCGTTCTTCCACACCGCGTCGATGGCGCGCGTCGCGGTGATGTCGTCCAGCGGATTGCCCTCGACCAGCACCAGGTCTGCACGCATGCCCGGCGCGATGCGTCCGCGCTCCGGCAACGCGAAGCGCCTGGCCGGCACGGACGTGGCCGCCGCCAGCGCTTCGACGGGCGACAGTCCCGCACGCACCAGCAGTTCGAGTTCATGGTGCAGGCTGGCGCCCTGCGCGGTACCGGGGTTGGGCGCATCGCTGCCGGCGAGGATGTCGATGCCTGCCGCATGCAGCCGACGCACGCTGTCGATCGCACGCTGCAACCGCTGTGCATTGGCGGCACCGAAGTCGGACGACAGCGTGCCGATCTGCTCGGCGGTCAATCGCGATGCGAACCGTGCATCGACCGCCAGCGCCTTGCCTTCACCGCTGCCTGCCATCGAAGCGACCACCGCCAGCGTCGGTATCACGAACGCCTTGCGTTCACGTGCCGCCGCGACGAAACCGGCATCGGCCACGGCATCGGTGAATACGTGCACCAGGCCATCGGCGCCGGCATCGACGGCGTGGCGCGCGTCGTCGAGCCTGGCCACGTGCGCCACCGCGAGGCGCTGGCGCGCATGCGACGCGACGATGACGGCCTGCACCTGCGCGGGCGACAGGGTCGGCAGCCGGCGCGCGCCGCCGTAGGCGCTCATGTCCTCGATGATCAGCTTGATGAAATCCGCGCCGGCATCGACGCGCTGGCCGATGAAGGCATCGACATCGGTATCGGCATCGACCGTCGGCACCGGGAAACCGTATTGGGTACCGTGACCGCCGGGCGCGGTGATCGCAACGCCCGCCGCCCACAGGTCGGCCTTGCTTGCGTTGTCCAGCGCGCCGCGCTGCACGCGCAGCTCCGGCAAGCGGGCATCCACGCCGTGCATGTCGAGCGCAGTGGTCACGCCGAAACGGGCCATGTCGTGCTGCGCGTCGCCCCAGGCATGGACGTGCGCGTCGATCAGACCCGGCAGCAGCGTCTTGCCGGTGCCATCGACCACGGGCAGGCCATCCGGCGCGGCGACATCGGCACCTGCCGCCTCGATGCGTCCCGCGCGCACCACGACAGTGGCCACGCCAAGGTCGCGTTCGCCATCGAACACGCGAGCGCCCTGCACGACGAAACCATCGGCCGCAGGAGGGGCGGTGGCGGCATCGGCGGCAGGGCGCATCGCGATGGCGAATCCGACGACCGCGACCAGCGCGACGACGGCAATCAGTTCGGGCCAGCGTTTCATCATCGGAACTCCAGGCAGCAAGGCGGATCGGGATTCACTCCGATGCGGACAATCGGCGCTGTGCCAGCGCGAAGAACGCAGCGGTAACCACGGCCAGTACCAGCAGGTGCAGCCAGGTCGCGCCAACTTCGTCGTGGCCGACGACCTTCAGCGCCAGTTGGCCGAGGTGGTAGGCGGGCCACGCCGGCGCGATCCTGGCCAGGAAGTCCGGCAGCATCGACAGCGGCAGCCACAATCCCGAGAGGAAGGCCATCGGCAGGTACAACACGTTGAGCAATGCCGGGGCCGCGTTGCCGCTGAGCAGCGTGCCGAAGTACATGCCGATGGCCGCGAACGGCAGCACGCCCAGCACGTTCACCAGCAACAACAACGCCCATTGCGATGCCGCCAGGGACACGCCCGCCAGCGCCGACGCCAACAGCGCAAGCACCAGCGAGATCAGGATCGCGAACAGCGCCGCCATCGCCATCTTCGCCAGCAGGAATGCGCCCACCGGTACCGGCAACGTGCGCTTGAGCCGCAGGTATCCCTGCTCGCGATCCGTCGCCACGGTCACGCCGAAGCCGAACATCGCCGCACCGATCACGCCGAACACGCCATAGGTGGCCAGCAGGTATTGCGCTGCGCCCGCGCTGCCCTTGTTCAACACCACGCCGAACAGCAGGTAGAACAATGCCGGGAAGGCGACCACCGGGACGCCGAAGGCCGGCTCGCGCAACAGCCGCATGAATTCGCACTTCGCTTCCAGCAGGTAGCTGCGCCAGGGCGAATGCATCCGGACTTGGGCAAGGGCATCCATCACGCGGCCTCCTTCTCGGCGTTGCGGGTGATCTCGAGGAAGGCATCGGACAATCCGGCACGCTGGACTTCCAGTTCGTGCAGCTGCGGATCGGCGTCCAGCAGGCGACGCACCACGTGCTCGGCGACATCGGCGATGATGCGCAGGGCATCACCCTCGCGCGCCACGTCGCGCACACCGGGCCACTGCAGCACGTTGGCCGCATCGAGGGCGGTGACGCAGCGGATGCGCCGCTGCGAGACATGCGAACGGATCTCGCGCACCGTGCCTTCGGCAACGAGGCGGCCACGATCGAGCACCGCCACGCGATCGGACAGCGCCTCGGCTTCCTCCAGGTAATGCGTGGTCAGCAGCACCGCGCTGCCCTCGGCGACGAGTTCGCGGATCGCCTTCCACAAGCCCTGCCTCGCTTCGATGTCGAGGCCGGTGGTGGGTTCGTCCAGGCACAACACCCTGGGGCGGCCGCAGATCGCCAGCGCGAACTGCACCCGGCGCTGCTGCCCGCCCGACAACTTGCCATAGCGGCGATCGAGCAGGCCGTCGAGTCCGGCCAGGGCGACGCAATCGGCCACGCTGCGCGGCTGCGGATAGTAGCTGCGCACCAGTTCCAGGAGTTCGCGCACCTTCAGCCGTTCGGGGATGCCCGCCGACTGCAGCATCGCGCCGGTACGCAAGCGCGCCTGCGCCGATCCGGGCGCATGGCCGAGCACGCGCACTTCACCCTCGTCTGCCGACAGCAGGCCCAGCAGCAGGCCGACCGCCGTGGTCTTGCCCGCGCCGTTGGCACCGAGCAACGACGTCACCTGTCCCGCACGCAGCGACAGATCCAGTCCATCGAGGGCAAGCGTGTTGCCGTAACGCCGGCGCACGCCGTGCAGGCTTGCCAACGATTGCTGCGTGCTAGGCTCCATCTCGTGCCGCCTGTCTTCGACCATGGCGACATCCTCGCCGCCGCGCCATCGCGAAGGCATTCCCGACCGTCAGCAGAAGCGGGTGACACCTGTCAGCGGCCACGGCCCGCGCCATTGCCTAAGCTGGCGCCTCCTGGCCGGAAATGACTTCCGGCAACACCCGCCGCGACGCCCTGCGGTCACAATGTCCGCACCTCGACCGTCCTGCCTGCCATGAATACCAACGCCGATCTCCTCAAGGAACTCCGCATCGACCGCTCGCCCGGCCCGCCGCCCTCGCGCAAGGGGCTGTGGATCACGCTGGGCGCGATTGCCATTGCAGTTGTGCTGGCACTGGCCGCATGGCTGCTGCTGGGCCGTGCCAAGCCCGTGCCGGTGCAAACCGCCACCGCGGCATCACTGGCCACGGGCAGCGCCTCGGCCTCGGTGCTCGACGCCAGCGGTTACGTCGTCGCACGGCGCATGGCGACGGTGTCGTCCAAGGTCACCGGTCGCGTGCGCGAGGTGCTGATCGAGGAAGGCATGCGGGTCGAGACCGGCCAGGTCATGGCCACGCTCGACCCGATCGATGCCGATGCCGCACGCGACCTCGCACGCTCGCAACTGGCTGCCTCGCGCAGCCAGGTCGGCAGCGTGCGCGCACAGCTCGACGAAGCCGAGGCGCAGGCCAAGCGCCTGGAATCGCTGGTCGGCCAGCAGCTCGTCTCGCGCGCACAGTTCGACCAGGCCATCGCCTCACGCGATTCTCTGCGCGCGCAACTCGCCACCGCGCAACGCAATGCGCAGGTTGCCTCCGACCAGTTGCACATCTACGAGATCGGCGTCGACAACACCATCGTCCGCGCACCGTTCTCCGGCGTAGTGATTGCCAAGGCCGCGCAGCCGGGCGAGATCGTCTCGCCGCTGTCGGCCGGCGGCGGGTACACCCGCACCGGCATCGGCACCATCGTTGACATGGACTCGCTGGAAGTCGAGGTCGACGTCGGCGAGTCCTACATCGGTCGCGTGCAGCCGAAGATGCCGGTCGAGGCGACACTCAATTCCTATCCGGACTGGAAGATCCCGGCCGAGGTCATCGCCATCATCCCCACCGCCGACCGCGGCAAGGCCACGGTGAAGGTGCGCGTGGCGCTGAAGGAGAAGGACGCGCGCATCGTGCCCGACATGGGCGTGACCGTGAGCTTCCTCGAGAAGGCACCCGAACCGGATGCCGAACCGCGACGCGGCGTGCGCGTGCCGGCAGCAGCCGTCGTGCAGCGCGACGGCGTGGACGCGGTGTTCGTGGTCGGTCGCGAGAACATCGTCGAACTGCGCAAGGTGCAGGCCGGCAACACCGTCGGCGGCAACCGCGAAGTCGAATCCGGCCTGGCACCGGGCGAAACCGTGGTGGTCTCGCCGCCGCAGGGACCTGACCGACGGCACGACCATCACCACCGGCACGCAATGACACGGGACGTGTGACGCCGCGCCCGGCGCAGCGAAACACACCAAGACGCAGCACCCCTTCCAACGAACCGAATGACGCGAGGCAAGCCATGGCATCCCTGGTATCGATCCGCAACCTGACCAAGACCTACCAGCGCGGCCCGGAAAAGGTCGAAGTACTGCACGGCGTCGACCTGGACATCGAACAGGGCGACTTCGTCGCATTGATGGGCCCGTCCGGCTCCGGCAAGACCACGCTGCTCAACCTGATCGGCGGCCTCGACTCGCCCACTTCGGGCACCATCGAGGTCGGCAGCCAGCGCATCGACCAGCTCAGCGGCGGCAAGCTCTCGCACTGGCGCAGCCAGAACGTCGGCTACGTGTTCCAGTTCTACAACCTGATGCCGGCACTGACCGCACAGAAGAACGTCGAACTGCCGCTGCTGCTGACCAAGCTCGGCGGCGCGCAGCGCAAGCGCAACGCGCAGATCGCGCTGGCACTGGTGGGCCTGGCCGACCGCGTCTCGCACAAGCCGACCGAACTGTCCGGCGGCCAGCAGCAGCGCGTCGCCATCGCCCGCGCCATCGTCTCCGACCCGACGCTGCTGATCTGCGACGAACCCACCGGCGACCTCGACCGCCAATCGGCCGAGGACATCCTGGGCCTGCTGCAGACGCTCAACCGCGAACACGGCAAGACGATCGTGATGGTCACCCACGACCCGAAGGCCGCCGAGTACGCCACGCACACCCTGCATCTCGACAAGGGCACCTTGGTCGGGACGCAGGCGCACGCGGCCTGACGCCGACCCGACCGGAGAGGCGACATGAAATATTTCCATCTCATCTGGGCGGCGCTGTTCCGGCGCAAGACCCGCACCTTCCTCACGCTGGCGTCGATCATGGCGGCGTTCCTGCTGTTCGGCGTGCTCGACGGCATCCGCACCACGTTCGCGCAACTCGGCCAGAACGCCGATGGCGCGCAACGGCTGCAGACCACGTCGCGCCTGTCGATGGTCGAGACCCTGCCTGCATCGCTTGAGCAACGCATCCGCCAGATCGACAACATCGAGGATGTCACCCACGCCAACTGGTTCGGCGGCGCGTACCAGAACCCACGCAACCAGTTGTTCACCTTCGCCGTCGCGCCCAACTACCTCGACCTGTATCCGGAGATGGAAGTCGCCCCGGCCGAAGTCGAGGCCTGGAAGCGCACGCGCACCGGCATCCTCGTCGGCAAGGCGATGATGGATCGCTTCGGCTGGGAGGTCGGGCAGAAGATCCCGCTGCAGTCGACGATCTTCCCCAACAGCGACGGCACCCTGAACTGGGAATTCGACATCGTCGGCGTGCTGCGTGCCAGGGATCCGAAGAATGCCGGCTTCACCGAAGCGCTGATCCTCATGCACTACAAGTACTTCGAGGAATCCACGCCCTACGTCAATGGCGACGTCGGCTGGTACGTGAGTCGCGTGACCGACGTGAACCGCAGCGATGCCGCCGCCAAGGCCATCGACGCGCTGTCGGAAAACTCGCCGCACGAAACCAAGACGATGAACGAACAGGCGGCGATGGCCTCGCAGATCAAGCAGATGGCCGACGTGGGCCTGATCGTCGGCTCGATCATGGGCGCGGTGTTCTTCACCCTGCTGCTGCTGACCGGCAACACCATGGCGCAGGCGGTACGCGAGCGCACATCCGAATTGGCCGTGCTCAAGACCATCGGCTTCACCAGCCACAGCGTGCTGGCGATGGTGCTGGCCGAATCGGTGCTGCTGGTGCTGATCGGCGGCGCACTCGGCCTCGGCCTGGCGGCGGTGATCGGCCCGGCCGTCGGCACGATGAGCGGCGGCGCAGTCAACCTGCCGCCGGTCGGGTTGCAGAGCTGGTTGCTGGGCCTTGCGCTGATGGCCGTCATCGGCCTGCTGGTCGGTGCGCTGCCCGCGATCCGGGCGATGCGCCTGAACATCGTCGATGCACTGGCCGGCCGCTGAGGGTGAGCGGTGATCGCTTGCGCGGCACTGCCGCGCGATCGCCGCGAACGCCCGGCGCGCTGCGCTGGGCCGGGCGTCCGGACGCGACTGACTTCATGAGGGAATGTAGATGAATGTCTTGAAGAAAATACTCCGCGGCCTGCTACTGTTCGTGGTGCTGGCCGCATTCCTCGCCATCTGGATCTTCTCGCCGTGGCCGGTGCTGCTCGGGGTCACCGCACTGTTCGCATTGTGGATGGCATTCACCCGCAGCGGCCGGCAGGCGGCGTCGGTGACCCTCGTCGGCGTGAGCACGCTCAGCCAGCGCATCGGCGCATCGTCGGTCGTGGTGATCGGCATCGCAGGCGTGGTCGGCGTGCTGGTCGCGCTGCTGGCGATGGCCGAAGGCTACCGCCACACGGTCAGCAACAGCGGCTCGGAAGACACCGCCATCGTGCTGCGCGGCGGCTCGTCCGCGGAATTGATGTCGGTCATGTCGCGCGAGCAGATCAACGCCATCGAGCGCGCACCCGAGATCGCACGCGATGCCGAAGGCCATCCGCTCGCTTCGGCCGAGATCGTGGTGTCGGCCAACCTGCCCCGCGCCGACGGCGAGGACGGCAGTGCGACCCTGCGCGGCGTGAGCGAGATGGCCTGGGCCGTACGGCCCACCCTGAAACTCATCGATGGCCGCAAGTTCGAGACCGGTCGTCGCGAGCTGGTCGTCGGCAAGGGTGCGCAGCGCCAGTTCGCCGGGCTGGAACCGGGCAAGGAACTGCGCCTGGGCAACCAGACGTGGACGGTGGTCGGCGTGTTCGAATCTGGCGACGCGATGGAATCGGAGATGTGGGCTGATGCCGAGATCGTCGCCAGCACCTATCGCCGCGGCAGCAGCCGTGCGTCGGTGTTCGCCAGGCTCAACAACCCGGGCGACATCAACGCATTCAAGGCGACGCTGGAAGCCGATCCGCGCCTGCAGGTGGAAGCCGACACCACGCTGGGCTATTTCAGCCGGCAGTCCGAGGCACTGTCCAAGGTGCTGCGCATCATCGGCATCGTGGTCGGCTCGATCATGGCCATCGGCGCGATCTTCGGTGCGTTGAACACCATGTTCGCCACCGTGGCTTCGCGTGCCCGGGAAATCGCGACGCTGCGCGCGATCGGTTTCCGCGGCATGCCGGTGGTGGTCGCGGTGATGCTGGAAACGATGCTGCTGGCCGCGATCGGCGGTGCGCTGGGCGGATTGCTGGCGTGGCTGGTGTTCAACGGCTACACCGCATCCACCGTGGCCGGTGGCGTGGCCAGCCTGAGCTTCGAGTTCAAGGTCTCCGGCTCGCTGCTTTGGGAAGGCTTGAAATGGGCGCTCGCAATCGGCTTCATCGGTGGCCTGTTCCCCGCGTTGCGCGCGGCCAGCCTGCCGGTCACCGACGCACTGCGTTCGGCCTGAGACATGCGTTTCTGCACGGCCACGGTTCGCGCCGTGGCCGTGCAACTGAATCGCCGCTGGGCTGTCATCGAACTGTCATCGGTTTGCGGTAGATCACCGCGACCGCCGTCGCTAGCCTGCGTCCCCCTCCCCGATCCCGGACGCCGCGATGCGCCGCGCGTTGTTGCTGTTGTGTGCCTGCCTCCTGCTTGCCGGCTTCGCCTGGCCAACCGGTGATGTCGCGCTCAGCGCACGCCTGGTCGCGCCCGGGGGCACCTCTCCGCTGCTCCAGCACGATCGCATCGAGCAGGCCTTCCGACGATTGCCGCATCGCGAAGGCATCGTTGCCACATCCGCAGGCGTGGACGTGTTCTGGCGTGCGCTCGATCCCGGCGCGTACCGGCTCGACTACGACTACCGCCCCGATGACAGCCAGCGCGGGCGCATGGATTTCAACCTCGACTTCGCGGTGCCCGCGCCTGCAGCGGGGACGCCACGCGGCACGGTATTGCTGCTCCATGGCTGGATGATGGATGGCGGCTCGTTGTTGCCGTGGGCACTGCAGCTCGCGCAGGCCGGCTACCGCACGATCAGCCTCGACCTGCGCAACCATGGCCGCTCCGGCATGGCCCCGAGCGGCTACGGTACGCGCGAGGCGCGCGACGTCGCCGACGTGGTTGCGGCCTTGCGTGCCAATGGCGAAATCGAAGGCCCGCTGCACGTGATGGGCGTGTCCTACGGTGCGGCAACCGCGATCTTCAGCGCGCGCGAGCTGGGCATGCAGGTCGAAGGGGTGGTCGCCATCGAATCGTTCGAGAACGCCGGCCACGCGATCCGCGACATGGTGCCGCACATGCTGCACAAGGCGCCGGAAACCTTCGCGCAGCAATTCACCCATCGCTGGCTGCGCTGGCGCATGGACGATGCGGCACTGGAACGCGCCATCTCGAAGGCAGGCGATACGTTGGCGTTGCCGCTCGACGGCGTGGACGTAGGCAGCGCGCTTGCGGAGGTCGCCGCCTGCGTCCTGCTGGTGCACGGCAGCGAGGACGAACACGTCCCGGTCGCGCATGGCCGCGCACTGGCCGCCGCATCGCCACGCGCGCGCTACATCGAAGTTCCGGGCGAAGACCACATCAGCCTGCCGATGCGGCTCGACCTGTTGGCACCGACGGTCATCGACTGGCTCGACCATGCCGGCCACCAGTCGTTGCCATCACGATACTGCCCACCGCCGCTGGCGTTGGCGCAGCCCCAACCCGAAACCGGGCATTCCTGACGTACGGTACGGCGGATCGGTAGCGATGCCGAACCACGGCCCGGCCTACGCCTGCTGCGCGACGATGCGTCGGCGCGCGGCAAGGAACCCGTCGATTGCGAACACCGCCAATCCTGCCCAGATGAAGGCAAAGCCAACGGCACGGTCGCTACCGAATGCCTCGCCGAAGAAGAACACACCCAACAGCAACTGCAGCGTGGGGCCGATGTACTGCAGCAGGCCGACGACACTCAACGGCACGCGGCGCACGGCATAGGCGAAGAAGATCAGCGGGATCGCGGTGAGCGCGCCACCGAGCACCAGCAGCACGTCGACCCAGCCGCCCCACTGCAGCGTGAAGAAACCGCCCTGCCCCTGCCACTCGAACAACAGCAGCGCGAGCAACGCCGGGCCAAACACGAACATGTTCTCCACGCCCAGTCCGCGCACCGCCTCGACCGCCGCGAACTTGCGAATCAAACCGTACAGCGCGAACGATCCCGCCAGGCACAGCGCGATCCACGGGAAGCTGCCGTAGTTGAACGTCAGCCACAGCACGCCGGCCGCCGCCAGCGCCACCGCCAGCCACTGCGGCAGCGACAGACGCTCGCGCAGGAACAGCACGCCGATCACCACGTTGAGCAGCGGATTGATGAAGTAGCCGAGGCTGGTTTCAACGACATGGCCGCCGTTCACTGCCCACACGTACAGGCCCCAGTTGAACGCGATCAGCGTGCCGGACAATGCCAACATCCCCGCCAAACGCGGTTGCGCGACGATCTCGCGCAGCCAGCCGCGTCCCTGTCGCACCGTGAGCCAGATCGCCACCAGGATCGCGCACCACACCGCGCGGTGCAGCACGATCTGCAGCGAGGGCACGGCCTTGAGCAGATGCCAGTACAACGGCATCAGGCCCCAGATGACGAAGGCGCCCACCGCGATCCACAAACCGCGCCTGTCGAGTGCCCCGGTCATGCCGGCTTCGCCCGACGCGTGCGCGCCAGCGTGATCGCGACCACGCCCGCAAGCACCACCACCATTGCGCCGACGTCATGCATCGAGAACCGTTCCGACGCCAGCCATGCGCCCAGCACCACCGCGATCACCGGATTGACGTAGGCATAACTGCCGGCAAGCGCGGGACGCACGTGGTGCAGCAGCCAGACGTAGGCGGTGAACGCGATGATCGAGCCGAACGAAGCCAGGTAACCGAACGCCGCCATGCCCTGCCAGCTCGGCCAGTCGTGCATGCGCTCGCCGATGGCGAACCCGGCGACCGGCAGCAACAGGCCCGCGCACAGCATCTGCGCGGCCGCGGTCATGAACGGCGACGGCAGGTCGCGACCCCGGCTCCAGATGGAACCGAAAGACCATGCGATCGGCGCGACCAGCAACGCGACCAGGCCCACCGGTGTCGCGGCCAGGCTGCTGCCCATGTTGAGCCACAGCACGCCGACGAACCCGATCGCCAATCCGATCCATTCCAGCCGCAGCGGACGCTCTCCACGCATCGCAGCGAACAATCCCATCCACAGCGGCGCCGACGCCACCGCCACCGCGGCCAGCCCCGATGACACGCTCTGCTCGGCGATGCACACCATGCCATTGCCGAGGCCGAGCAGCAGCACCGCCATCGCCGCGAGGTTGCGCCATTGCACGCGCGTCGGCGCCGGCATGCCGCGCCAGCGCAACACCGCGTACATCAGGCCACCGGCCAGCAGGAAACGCGCACCGGCCATGGTCAGCGGCGGCCACCCGCCTTCCAGCGCCCAGCGGATGCCGAGGTAGGTCGATCCCCACACCAGGTAGACGACGGCGAGCGCCGACGCCACCGGGAGTGGCGAAGCGCGAACGGGAGCGACCGGCAACGGCTCGGCAGGCATGTGGCAACCGCGGGATGCAAACGCGTGGAGGGGAAAACGAAACGACCGGGCGCATGGCCCGGTCGTGGTGATTCTACGCCTGCGCGTGGCGGCGAACGCGCCGTTTCCGGACATCGTTGCCGGGACGCCGCGTTCCGCGCACGTCCATGTTGCCGCGGGTTACTGCGTCCAGCGTCCCGGTGCGGTCGACACCGGCAACACCTGCGCCGACAACTGGCGGTCGTTGTCGAGCAGGCGCATCGCGTCGGAGAGGATCGCGGCCGATTCGCGCAGCAGCGGGTCGGGACGCTTCTCCGCGGCCTTCTGTCGCGCGGCGTCCTGCGCGACGTTGCGCTCGCCGGCCTGCAGGCCGTCGTCGGTTTCGTCGCCCAGCGGATCGAGCGCGATGCCCATGCGGCGGCGTTCTTCCTGGCGATCCTTGCGGCGCGCATCCTGGCGGTCGCGCTCGGCACGGCGTTCGGCTTCGTTGAGCGAAATCCAGGTCTTGTCGCGCTCGGCACGGAACTCGGAAACGTCCTCCTTCCACCAGCGGAACTCCGGATCCTGCGCCACGCGCGCCTGGTGCAGCGTGTCCAGCTTGGGCAGGAGCCTGGTGAAGTTGCCGTAGGTGTCGTGCGGCACGCCCGCGATCTGGCGCCACGGCAAGGCATTGTCGTAGGTGCTCTCGCCGTATTCGGTGGCGTCGACGGTGACCGGGAACGCGATGTCCGGAACCACGCCCTTGTTCTGCGTGCTGCTTCCGCCCGGGCGGAAGAACTGCGCGACGGTCAGTTTGACGTGGCCGAAGCGGTCGCCTTCGTTGGCCGGCCAGCGGTCGAGCGGCACGATGTTCTGCACGGTGCCCTTGCCGAAGGTGGTCTCGCCGATCACCAGTCCGCGACCGTAGTCCTGGATGGCGCCGGCGACGATTTCCGATGCCGATGCCGAGCCGCGGTTGGTCAGCACCGCCAGCGGGCCGTCCCATGCGACGCCCGCATTGCGGTCGCTCTCCACGGAAATGCGGCCGCCGGACTGGCGCACCTGCACTACCGGGCCGCGGTCGATGAACAGGCCGGTGAGTTCGATCGCTTCGTTGAGCGAACCGCCGCCGTTGTTGCGCAGGTCGAGCACCACGCCGTCGACGCCCTCGCCCTTGTACTGTTCCAGGATGCGGGCAACGTCGCGCGTGGCCGAGGCGTACTCGCCATTGCGCGTGCGACGGCCTTCGAAGTCCTGGTAGAACGCCGGCAGCTTGATCACGCCGACGCGGGTGGCGCGCGCGCCCTGCGTCGGCGACGGGATCTCGATGATCTCCGACTTGGCCGCCTGCTCCTCGAGCCGGATGCGCGCGCGCGTCAGCACGATGCGCACCGGTGCGCTGTCGAGCGTCGCCTCGGCCGGCACCACGTCCAGCCGCACCTGTGTGCCCTTGGCGCCCTTGATCTTGTCGACCACGTCGTCGATGCGCCAGCCGACCACGTCTTCCATCGGCCCGCTGGTGCCCTGGCCGACGCCGACGATGCGGTCGCCCACCTTGAACTTGCCGCTCAGGATCGCCGGGCCGCCTGCGATCAGCTCACGGATCACCACCACGTCGTCCTGCTTCTGCAACTGCGCGCCGATGCCTTCGAGCGACAGCGACATGCTCTGGTTGAACAGTCGCGCGGTGCGCGGGTTCATGTAGTCGGTGTGCGGATCGACCGTCGAGGTGTAGGCGTTGAGGAAGGTCTGGAACGCATCCTCCTGGTTCAACGCCGCCACGCTGTTGGCGAGGTTGAGGTAACGGCGATCGAGCGTCCTGCGGATCTCGTCGGGCTGGCGGCCCGCCATCTTCAGTCGCAGCCAGTCGTTGCGCACGGACTGGCGCCACAGCCGGTCGAGCGTGGCCTGGTCGGCCCACGGCGCGTCCTTGCGGTCGTATTCCCAGCGATCATCGCCGGTGAAGGTGAAGATGTTCTGCTCGAGCAAACCACGGGCGTGCGCCATTCGCTCGGCGACGCGCTGCTTGTACAGCGCGAACACGGCGTAAGCCGGCTCGAGGTTGCCATTGCGCACATCCTGGCCGAGCGCGGACTTGTAGGGCTCGAAGCTGGCGACATCCTGCGCGCTGAAGAACAACTTGCTGCCGTCGAGCGACTTCAGGTAGTGGTCGAAGATCTCCTGCGGCATCGACGCATCGAGCGGACGCGGACGGTAGGCGTAACGACTGTCCGACAGCAGGCCGTAGACCAGCTTGGAGGTGGTCACCTGCTCGGTGCTGGGCGCGGACGGCAACGCATCGCCTTCGGCCCGCGCGATCAACGCGATCGGCAGCGCCAGCGCGAGGGCGACGAGAGGGGCGTAGAGGAGGCGTCGTGCGGTCATCGCGTGGGGATCCTGAATGCGGCTTGCGTAGGGTTACGCCTGTCTGTGACTGGCAACAGTGCCGGAAGTTGCAATTCGTGACAGGCCCCAATGTAGCGTTTTGGCGTGAACGCGCCTGAACGCACGGTCATCCGGAAACGCCACCTGTCAGGCGGCGACGCCCGCCCCGGCCGCCTGCTGGTCTGCATGGTAGGACGAGCGCACCAGCGGCCCGGACGCGACGTGGGTGAAGCCCAGCGCCATGCCGTATTCCTCCAGAGCCTTGAACTCGTCCGGCGTCCAGTAGCGCAGCACCGGGTGGTGGTGCGCAGACGGCTGCAGGTACTGGCCGATGGTGACCATCTCCACGTCGTGCGCGCGCAGGTCGCGCAGCGTGCCCTGCACCTGTTCCATCGTTTCACCCAGGCCCAGCATGATGCCACTCTTGGTCGGCACGCCCGGATGCTGCGCCTTGAACTTCTGCAGCAGGGTCAGCGACCACTGGTAGTCGGCGCCCGGGCGCACGTTGCGATACAACTCGGGCACGGTCTCGACGTTGTGGTTGAACACGTCCGGCGGCGCGGCGGCCAGGATCTCCAGCGCGCGCTCCATGCGGCCCTTGCCGCGGAAATCGGGCGTGAGGATCTCGATGCGGATCTTCGGCGACTTCTCGCGCACCAGGCGGATGCAGTCGACGAAATGCTGGGCGCCGCCGTCGCGAAGATCGTCGCGATCCACCGAGGTGATGACCACGTACTTCAGGCCCATGTCGGCGATGGTGTTCGCAAGCGCCAGCGGCTCGGAGGCGTCGGGCGGCTTCGGCCGGCCATGGGCCACGTCGCAGAAGCTGCAGCGGCGGGTGCACACCTCGCCCAGGATCATGAAGGTGGCGGTGCCGTGGCCGAAGCATTCGTGGATGTTCGGGCAGCTCGCTTCCTCGCACACGGTGACGAGACGGTTCTCGCGCAGCTTGTGCTTGAGCGCGGCGACTGCGCCGTTGGACGGGATGCGAACGCGGATCCACGACGGCTTGCGCAGCACCGGGGCGTCGGCGAACTGCACCGGAGAACGCGCGATCTTGTCACCGGCCAATTGCTTCGCACCCGGCTGCAGCGGCGCGGCGCCTTCGGCGACGACGGTCAGCGGGATGGCGCGGGAATCAGGCGAGGTCATGGCCACGGGCTCGGTAGATCGAACCGGCATTGTAAACGCTGCCCCTTCGCCCGCCGCGCACGGCACCGGAACGCTGCCATCGCGCGGATGGCATGGGCAGGTCAGGCCGCATCGGCCTCGTTGAAGGCCGGGGCCGGCGCGGTTTCGAGCCGCAGGCCGAACTGGCGGGCCAACTCGTCCAGCAGCACGGGTTTCACCGCGTCCATCGTGGACGGCCCGCCGAGGTCGTGCGTCGAGGTCACCGCCAGCCCGGCATACCCGCAAGGATTGATCCGCCGGAACGGCTCGAGATCCATCGCAATGTTGAAGGCCAGGCCATGGAAGGTGCGGCCGCGGCGCACGCGGATGCCGAGCGCGGCGACCTTGGCGTCGGCCACGTACACGCCGGGCGCGCCTTCACGGCGCACGGCGATGATGTTCCATTCCAGCAACGTGTCGATGATCGCCTGCTCGATCCTGCACACGTACTCGCGCACGCCGACCTTGAGCCGCTTGATGTCCAGCAGCGGGTACACCACGATCTGGCCCGGCCCGTGGTAGGTCACCTGCCCGCCGCGGTCGACATGGATCACCGGGATGTCGCCCGCCATCAGCACGTGTTCAGGCTTGCCGGCCTGGCCGAGGGTGAACACCGGATCGTGCTCGACCACCCACAGTTCGTCGGGCGTGTCGTCGCCACGCGCATCGGTGAAGGCCTGCATCGCGCGCCACACCGGCGCATAGGGCTGGCGACCAAGGTCGCGAACCCGTGCCTCGCGCAGGGTCAGAGCGTCCACTTCACTTCAGGATGATCGCGCAGCGCATTGTGCGCGGCTTCGTACTGGGCGCGATCCTCGGCGTGGAAACTGAGCCTGACCGACACGTACTTGCCGCCGGTGGATTCGCGCCAGGCAATGGTTTCCTCCAGCACGCGGATGCCGGCGGCCTGCAACAGGCGCGGGATTTCGGATTCCAGCCCCGCGGTCGCCGAGCCCATCGCATTGATCTCGAAGGTGCCGGGGAACTGGAAGCCGTGTTCGGGATTGTCTGATTTGATTTCCATGAACGGATTATCGGGGTCGCGGGTGCGTTTCCCAAGCCCGTCCCGGGCCGCGGTTCGGCTCAAGGATCCTTCAATTCGTCGCCCGGATTAGGCCGGAGGGCTGCCATGCCTTTAGTATTCGGCCTGCAAGCGCTGGCTGTATCGAGGCCTGTATTGCGTTTGTCGCTGAAGGGGGCCCGGCGCGCCGGGCAGTTTGACGAAATCAAGGAGCAACTCGATGAACCTGAAGATCAACGCACTCGCGCTGAGCCTGCTGTGTGGCGCGGCCACGCTTGCCACCAGCTTCGACGCGGATGCGCAGCGCCGCCAGACCGCCCAGCAGGAGCGCCAGCAGAAGACCGCTGAAATCCCCGTCTGCCCGCAGCCGCTGGGCGCGATCGCAGTGATCGAACCCGAAGGCACCAACTGGTGGACCGGACAGCAACTGGCCTCGCCGGCGGCGCTGATCAAGGTCTTCGTGCAGCGTTCGCGCTGCTTCACCCTGGTCGACCGCGGTCGCGGCATGGCAGCACTGCAGGCCGAGCGCGACCTCGCCTCCGGTGGCGACCTGCGC
This sequence comes from Luteimonas sp., assembly GCA_024707405.1. GTDB lineage: Bacteria > Pseudomonadota > Gammaproteobacteria > Xanthomonadales > Xanthomonadaceae > Luteimonas. Next base: position 189,874 of record JANPZU010000005.1, on the reverse strand, counting down.
GGCGGTTCCAACGTCGGTCGCGGCCAGATGCGCGCCGCCGACTACGTGCTGGTGCCCGACCTGATCTCGCAGAACGCCAATGCCGGCGGCAATGCCGTGGGCGCGGTGCTCGGCGGACTGCTCGGCAGCCGCAACGCCACCCTCGGCGCACTGGCCGGTGGCATCAACCTGCGCAGGAAGACCGCCGACGTGGTGCTGACCGTGACCGACGTGCGCTCGTCCGAGCAGGTCGCGATGACCGAAGGCCACGCCACCAAGACCGACCTCGGCTGGGGCGCGGGCGGCGGCGTGTTCGGCGGCAGCGGCTTCGGTGCCGGTGGCGCATCGGGCTACAGCAACACCGAGATCGGACAGGTGCTGACCCTGGCCTACCTGCAGGCCTACACTGACCTGGTCGCGCAGCTCGGCGGCCTGCCGGACAACGCCTCGGCCGCCAATGCGCAACAGGCGGTCACCATGCAGAAGCCTGGACGCCTGCTGCGCAACGCCAACGGCAGCGGCGGCGCCGTGCGTGACCTCGACCCGGGGATGATGTTGTACCCGACGGGCAACAAGGAAGACCTGATGTGGGAAGTCGAGGACGAACTCGGCAACAAGGGCTGGGTCAACTCGACGCTGTTCGGACTGTCGCGCTGATCGCGCAACCCATCCGGGCTGCAGCCATGAAAAAGGCCGGCATTCGCCGGCCTTTTTCCTTTCCCGGTGACCGGTCGGTCAGTCCGACTTCCACCACATCAGGAATTCGTGCCACAGGCGCTTGAAGAAGCCCGCCTGTTCGACGGCTTCCAGCGCCACCAGCGGGCGCTCGGCGATCACCTCGCCATCCAGCATCACCTTCACCGTGCCCACGGCCTGCCCCTGCTCGATGGGGGCGACCAGGCTCTTGGGCACGTCCATCGACGGCTTGAGCTGTGCGTATTTGCCGCGCGGCATGCTGACCAGCAGCGGCTCGGCGACGCCGAGCTTCACTTCATTGACCTTGCCCTTCCAGACCTGCTGGGTGGCGATGGCTTCATCCGTGCCGTAGAGCGCATGGGTTTCGTAGAAGCGGAAGCCCCAGTTGAGCAGCGCCAGCGAATCGACCGCGCGCTGGTTCTCGCTGGTCGACCCCATCACCACCGACACCAGGCGCTGGTCGCCACGCTTGGCCGATGCCATCAGGCAGTAGCCGGCGCCGGAATGGTGGCCGGTCTTGATGCCGTCCACGCTGGAGTCGCGCCACAGCAGCAGATTGCGGTTGCGCTGCGTGATCGGCCCGACGGTGAACTCCTTGATCGCGTTGTAGCCGTACTCCTCGGGGAAATCGCGCACCATGGCTCGCCCGAGCAGCGCCAGGTCGCGCGGCGTGGAGTAGTGGTCGGGGTCGGACAGGCCGTGCGAATTGACGAAGTTGGAGTTGTTCATGCCGATGCGCTTGGCATAGGCATTCATCAACGCGGCGAACGCATCCTCGCTGCCGGCGACATGCTCGGCCAGCGCGATGGCGGCATCGTTGCCCGACTGCACCACCATGCCCTTTTCCATTTCCAGCAACGGTGCGGTCTGGTTGACCGGGAAACCGCTGTAGCTGCCGTCGGTACCCGCACCGCCCTTGCGCCAGGCGTTCTCGGTCATCAGCACCTGGTCGTCGGCCTTGACCTTGCCGGCCTTCATCTCGGCGGCAATGACATAGCTGGTCAGCACCTTGGTGATGCTGGCCGGTTCGACGCGCTGGTCGGGGTTCTCGCTGGCCAGCACCTGCCCGGTCGCATAGTCCATCAGCAGCCAGGCCGTTCCGGTGACCGAAGGTGCCGGCGGGATCGGCAGGTTGTCGCTCAGGGCTTCCGCCGGTGCGGCGGCCGGCGCCGTTGGCGTCTGCGCAGTCGCAAGGCCGATGGCGACCACGCCGAGCGCGGCGATCATCGCGATGCGTACGGAGGACGGGAAACGCAGGGAAGGTCGAAGCGGGATCATCGGGATGGCTGGCTCCTGGACGCGGTCGCGCATCGGCAACCGCTGAGACGGGATGTGTCGGAAAATTCTACTCGCGCACGAGTTGCGGCGTACCCAGGCCAAGGGCGGCGATCCGTGCCGTGACCTCGGCAAGCGAGGCCTGCGCCACCTGGCCGACGCGCACGCGCCACAAGGCCCTGCCGGCGTTCGACGCATCCTGCACGTGCGCGGCGGGGATGCCGGCGCCCTGCAACGTCGCCAGCACGCGGTCGGCATTGCCGCGTTGGGAAAACACGCCCACCTGCAGGGTGAGGCCCGCGGCTACCGAAGGCGCTGGTGACGATGGCGCGACGACGGCAGGCGACGTGGCCGCCACCGGAATCACCTGCGATGCCCCCGTGGTCGCCGTAGCATCGAGACGGGCGTGGCGCTCGCGCATCCAGGCATCGAATTCGTCGGCCGTGCGGACGCGACCGTCCTTCACCAGTTCGAAGCGGTTTTCCGCCTTGCCGTACTCGGGATGATCCGCTGCGCGCGTGACGGTATCCGCAGTCGCAGGCGCAGGCGCAACGGCGGCAGTAGCAGGCACATTCGTCGGCAGCGCGCCCACCAGCCCGTCCATGCCGCTCGGGGCCGCGACGGCAGGTTGCGCGGACGCGAGTTGCACCGGCGCCACGTCACCCGGTGCGAGGCCGCGCACTTCCACCCGCCCGGTGCCCTGTCGATGGATGTCGAGCTTCACCGCGGCGGCATAGCTGAGGTCGATCACGCGGCCCTCGTGGAACGGCCCGCGGTCGTTGACGCGCACCACGATCGAACGCCCGTTGTCGAGGTTGGTCACCCGCGCATAACTCGGCAACGGCAACGACTTGTGGGCGGCGGTGAAGGCGTACATGTCGTACACCTCCTGGTTGGACGTGCGCCGCCCGTGGAACTTGTTGCCGTAATACGACGCGATGCCGGTTTCGACGAAGCCGTGGGCGCTGTCGCGCACGTGGTACGCACGCCCCAGCACGGTGTACGGCGAGCGATTGCCGTAGCGCGATGGCGGCTCGTGCACCACGGTCGGCTCGGGGATGCAGGCGACATTGGGCAGGTAGTCCGGAACGCTGTCGCGCACGCCCGGCTTGTACAACCCGCCGGCGACGTAATCGCCACGGGTCGAAAGGTCTTCCTGCGCGGCCGGGTACGGGACGAAGCCGCTGCAATCGATGGCGGCACCGGCGGGCGGTTGCGGATGCGGTTGCCCCGCGACCGTCGGCGAGGCCGGCGCGGCATCGGGCTTCTTGGGTGCGCCGCTGCAGGCGGCGAGCAACAGGATCGCGGCGGCCAGCCAACCGCGCATCATCCGTTGGCGCTTCCCTGCCGGATCGCCTGCGCCAACTGGTGCACGGACAACGCGTACATCGGCGAGCGGTTGTAGCGGGTGATCACGTAGAAGTTGCGATAGCCCAGCCAGTACTCCGGCCCGGCCGCGCCCTGCAGCGTGAGCAGGGTGGCGCCTTCGGTGCGCGGTTCGCCCGCGCGCGGCGCGTAGCCACGCTGCTCGAGCGCGGCCAGCGGATGGATCGGATCGACCGTCTCGGGCACGAAATCCTCGGCGCCGCTGGCACGATCGGCGCGTGCGACCACCGGGCCGCCGCGCTCCCAGCCGTGGATGACGAAGTAATTGGCAATCGATGCGAATACGTCCGGCAAATGCGTGATCAGGTCGCGTCGGCCATCGCCGTCGCCATCCTTCGCCCACAGCCGGTAGCTGGACGGCATGAACTGCCCAAGCCCCATCGCACCGGCGTAACTGCCCTTGAGCTCGAGTATGTCGAGCTGCGGCTCGGCCTTCTGCAGCGCGAACAACTGCGCCAGCTCGCCAGCGAAGAACGGCGCGCGGCGCGGGAAATCGAAGGCCAGCGTGTACAGCGCGTCGATGACCTTGTAGCTGCCGGTCACGCGGCCGTAGCTGGTTTCAACGCCGATGATCGCGACGATGTATTCGGCCGGCACGCCGGTGTCGGCGGCGATGCGGTCGAGCGCGGCGCGGTTCTGGCGATAGAACGCGATACCGCCGTTGGTGCGCGCGTCGTTGATGAAGATCGGGCGGTATTCGTGCCACTGCCTCACCGCCTCGGCCGGACGGTTCATCGCATCGATGATGCCTTGGCGATACGTCGCCTGCGCCAGCACGCGACGGATGTAGTCGCGATCCACGCCGTAGGTCGTCGCGGTGTATTCGACGAAGTTGTCGATCCGTTGCTGGCGCCCGATCGCGGGATCGGTCACCGACTCCGGCGCGACCGGCCGCTCGGGCGGCTGCGGCACCTTGGGCAGCAGCGCCGGCTGCGCCGGGACGACCTCGGCCACCGTTTCGCTGGCGTCGGTGGATGCCTCGAGCGAGGCATCGGGTGAAGGGTTGGCCTGGGTCGCGCAGGCGCACAGGGCGACCGGCAACAGGCACGACACGATACGGACTACGTGGGCTCGGCTCATCGGGCGCGAGGGTAGCACGCAGCGAAGCGCGCCCGGTCGCGCGCACGGCCCGCGGTTCGTGGAGCGGTCATGTTCAGCGTTTCGCCTGTGCGTGCGCGCGCACCGACATCACCACGCCGATGCCCGCGAGCAGCGACACCGCCGCGGTGCCGCCGAAGCTGAGCAGCGGCATCGGCACGCCGACCACCGGCAACAGGCCGGAGATCATGCCGCCGTTGACCACCACGTAGACGAACAGCGCCAGTGCCAACGCACCGGACAGGATGCGCGCATAGCCATCGCGCGATTCGGCGGCGATCCACAGGCAGCGGCCGATGACGATGGCGTACAGCGCCAGCACGACCGCCACGCCGATCCAGCCGAATTCCTCCGCCAGCACCGCGAAGATGAAGTCGGTGGTGTGCTCGGGCACGTAGTCCAGGTGAGACTGCGAGCCCTTGCCCCAGCCCTGCCCGTCCAGCCCGCCCGATCCGATCGCGATCTTGGACTGGATGATGTTCCAGCCCGCGCCGAGCGGATCGTTCTCGGGGTCGCGGTAGGTCAGGATGCGATCCTGCTGGTACGGGCGCAGGAACGAGAACCACGCGATCGGCGCGAACAGCGCCAGCATCGCGGCCGTGCCCGCACCGGCAAAGGCGATCGCGAACCACCACCACGACACCCCCGCCAGGTACAGCGCGAACACGCCGCTGGCCGCGACCAGCATGGCGGTGCCGAAATCCGGTTGCAGCAGGATCAGTCCCGTCGGCAGCGCGATGATCGCGACCGCGACCAGCAAGTGAGCCGCACGCGGCGGCAGCGGCGCCAGGTTGAGGTACCACGCCGCCATCATCGGCAGGCTGAGCTTCATCAATTCGGCAGGCTGGAAATAGAACACGCCCAGGTTGATCCAGTGCGCGCCGCTGCGCCCCGTGCCGATGAACAGCACGGCGATCAACGGCACCAGCGAAACGGCATAGACCGCGGGCGTGGCGCGCCGCAGCGTCGCGGGCGGGATGCGCGACATCAGCCACAACGCGCCGAGGCCGACGACATAACGCGCGCCCTGTGAATGCACCAACCCCATGTTGCCGCTGCCGGCGCTGTGCAGCACCGCCAGGCCGATGCCCATCAACGCCAGCAACGCGCCCAGCAACACCCAGTCGAGGGTGCGCGTGAAGCGCACGAACATGTCCAGCAGCCAGCGCAGGATCACGCTCATCGGGCCGCCTCCGTCGTCGCCGGTTCCGGCATCGCTGCATCCGCCGCCGACCCTGCGACCACGTTGCCGAAATCGGGACGCACCGCCGTGACTGCGCCCTCCTCGCCTTCGACCTCGGGCATCTTGCCCAGCAGCCAGGCATCGAAGATCTTGCGCGCGATCGGCGCCGCCGCCGCACCGCCGTAGCCGCCGTGCTCGACGCTGATCGCGATGGCGATGGTTGGCTCATCGGCCGGCGCATAACCCACGAACAAGGCCTGGTGGCGCAGGTGGTAGGGCAGCTTGCGCGGATCGAAATTGGCGCTGCCGCGGCGGCTGATGCGCTGCGCGGTGCCGGTCTTGCCGCCCATGCGGTAATCGGCGCCACGCGCCATCGCGGTCGCCGTGCCACGGCCATGGATGGTGTTCTCCATGCCTTCCTGTACCGCGCGCAAGTGCATCGTGTTGTCCGTGATGCGCGTCGATTCGCCGTTGCCGACCGCTTGCCAAGGCTGGTCGAAGCCCTCGCGACGTTCGGCCACCAGCGAAAGCTTGCGCAAGTGGCCATCGTCGGCCAGCGCAGCGGTGCCACGCGCGAGTTGCAGCGACGTGGCGATCCAGTAGCCCTGGCCGATGCCCGCGATCACGGTCTCGCCGGGATACCAGCCCTCGCGGCTGCGCTGCGCCTTCCACTGCGGCGAAGGCACCACGCCCGCGTTCTCGCCAATGAGGTCGATGCCGGTCGTCTGCCCGAAACCGTAGCGCTGCATGTACTGGTCGAAGCGCTCGATGCCCATCTGGTAGGCGAGCTGGTAGTAGTAATAGTTAATCGAGCGCGAGATCGAATCGCGCAGGTCGACCCAACCACCCGCACCCGCGGCGTCGCGATAGCCACGCCGCTGCCCGGGGATGAAGAACTCGCCGGTCGAGAACACCCGGCTCTCCGGCGTGCGCAGGCCGCTGTCCACGCCGGCCAGTGCGACGAAGGGCTTGATGGTCGATCCGGGCGGCCCGCCGCCGAGCACGTTGCGGTTGAACAGCGGGCGCGCGGGATCGTCCATCAAGCGCCGGTAGTCGACGTGCGAGATACCGTTGACGAACAGGTTGGCATCGAAGCTGGGCAGGCTGACCATGCCCAGCACCTGTCCCGTGCGCGGATCCACCGCGACCGCCGATCCGTGCATCTCGCCGAAGGCGAGCGTCATCGCACGCTGCAGGTCGAGGTCGACGCTCAGGCGCAGGTCGGCGCCGGCCTGCGCCGGCACCATGCCGATGCTGCGGATCGCACGTCCCTCGACGTTCGTCTCCACCTGCTCGTAGCCGATGCGGCCGCGCAGGCTCTCGTCGTAATAACGCTCCAGCCCGGTGCGACCGGTGTGCGGGAACAACACCTGCGACTGGCCGTAGCGCGCCACGTCGCTCTCGTCGGTGCGCCCGACGTAACCGATCACGTGTGCGAACAAATCGCCATGCAGGTAGCGCCGGGTCAGGTACGGCACGACCTCGACCCCGGGGAACCGCCAGCGATCCACCGCGAATCGCGCGACTTCCTCGTCACTGACGCGCTGCTTGAGCGTGATCGCTCGGAAGCTGCGCGTCGCGCGGCGCTCGCGATGGAAGCGCTCGATCTCCTGCGGCGTCAACGCCACCACCTGCGACAAGCCCGCGACCAGCGCCTCGATGTCGCCGGCATCCTCGGGCGTCACGTCGAGCCGGTAGGCCGGCACATTGTCGGCAAGCAGTTTTCCGTTGCGGTCGTAGATCAGCCCGCGCGCCGGCACCACCGGGCGCGGCTTGATGCGATTGGCCTCCGACCGCATCGCGTAGGCCTCGTGGTCGATGACCTGCAGCTTGAAGTACCAGGTCGCCAGGCCTGCGAACGCCGCCAGAACCGCGGCGAACCCGACGAACGCGCGCAGCCGGAACTGCGTCGCCTCCGCATTGGGATTGCGCATCCGTTGCGTGCGCTTGCGCATCGCCACGCCGTCAGCGCGACCTGCGGCCGAGCCGCAGCGCGTCCAGCACCAGGAACACCGGCGCCCACAGCAACATGCCGATCACCGGCGCGACCCAGTACAGCCAGTGCAATTGCGGCAACCCGAGCAGCAAGTGCACGGCAGCATTGACTACCCGGTCGTTGAGCAGCAGGCCACCAATCGCCAGCGCCTGCTGCGCCACCGGGAAGAAACGCAACTGCGCGCGGAAGCGCTGCAGGATGAACGCCATCACCACCAGCCGCAGCGCCTGCTCGCCGAGCAGGGTGCCCGACACCAGGTCGGCGATGATCCCGACGACGAACGCGAAGCCCAGTCCCGCGCGGTCGGGTTCCTCGATCACCCAGTACGCCACCACCAGCGCCAGCCAGAACGGACGCAGCGCCTGCACCGTTTCGGGCATCGGCAGCACCGCGAGCAACAGCGCGACCACGACGCTGACCGGCATCGGCCACAACCTGCCGCGGCGGCTCATGGCACCAGCTCCGTGGCGGCGGCATCGGTCGCATCCGTTGGCTCGGCCGGTTCTGGTGCCGGCTCGGCAGTCGGCAACGGTGGCGGCGTGAATTCCGATTGCAGCAACAGCACGTCACGGCCCCGGTCGAGCTGCGCAGCCGGCGCCAGTTCGCCGAGGATGAAGGCGTGGCTGTCGTCGGGACGCAACGTCGAGATCGTGCCCACCGGGAAGCCCGGCGGGAAACGACCGCCAAGCCCGGACGTCACCACCGCATCGCCTTCGCGGATGTCGGCCGACACCGGGATGTTGCGCAGTTCGAGCCGGTCGCTGCGACCAATGCCGTAGGCCACCAAACGCACGCCGGTGCGCGCCACCACCACCGGCACCGCATGGTCGAGGTCGGTCAGCAGCAACACCGTCGCCGTGCCGGGCGTGACCGCGATGACCTGCCCGAGCAGCCCGCCGGCATCGATCACGCTCTGGCCCTGGCGCACGCCCTGGGCGCTGCCGGCATCGAGCAACAGCCGTTGCCGCGCGGGATCGAGGTCGACATCGAGGATCGGCGCAAGCCTCACATCCAGCCCGCCGCGCTCGGCCGCGCCCAGCAAACCACGCATGCGCGCGTTCTCCTCGGCCTCCACCTGCAGCCGCGCCTGGCGCGCGCCCATCACCAACAATTCGTTGCGCAGGCGGCGGTTGTCCTCGGCGAGCATCGACCGTGTGGCTGCATCGTCGCGCATGCTGCGGCCGAGCCGCGAAGGCAGCCCGGCCAGTTGCCACACAGGCTGCACCGCCACCTGCGCCTTCGCCCTCGCCTGCGACAGCCAGCCGCCGCGATGGTCGAGGATGATCAGCGTCACCGTGAGCACCAGATACGCCAGCAGGCGCAACGTCCCGGCGACGTCGCCGGGTCGGGGGGCTGCGGGATTGGCGTAGGCAGGCACGTCGTATGGTCGGTCGGCGCTGTGGTGTCGGCGATGCCGTCTGGATGCGATCGGGACGGGGTTGCGGCGTCCGCGATGCGGGGCGCCACCGCGGGGATGGCGCCGGGGTGTCAGCAGGTCACTCTGACGCGAAGAACTCGTTGCCGTGCAGGTCGAGCAGTTCCAGCGCGCGCCCACCACCGCGGGCCACGCAGGTCAGCGGATCGTCCGCGACCTGCACGTGCAGGCCGGTTTCCTCGCTGAGCAGGCGGTCGAGGTCGCGCAGCAGCGCGCCGCCACCGGTCAGCACGATGCCACGCTCGGCCACGTCTGCACTGAGTTCGGGCGGCGTCTGCTCCAGCGCCTGGCGCACCGCGGCGACGATGCCCGCCAGCGGCTCGCGCAGCGCATCGAGCACTTCGTTGGAATTGATCTTGACCATCTTCGGCACGCCTTCTGCCAGGTGCCGGCCGGAGATTTCCATCTCCGCCACGCGCTCCTGCGGGTAGGCGCAACCGATCTCGATCTTGATCCGCTCGGCGGTCGCGTCGCCGATCAGCATGCCGTGGTTGCGGCGGACGTAGTTGATGATCGACTCGTCGAACTTGTCGCCGCCGATGCGCGCGGACTGCGCGTAGACGATGCCGTTGAGCGCGATCACCGCGACTTCCGTGGTGCCGCCGCCGATGTCGACCACCATCGAGCCGCGCGCCTCGGTGACCGGCATGCCGGCGCCGATCGCGGCAGCCATGGGCTCCTCGATCAGGTACACGTCGCGGGCACCCGCCTCGGAAGCCGAGTCCTTGATCGCGCGCTTCTCCACCTGGGTCGAGCCAGCCGGCACGCAGATCAGCACCCGCGGGCTGGGCTTGAGGAAGCGCGACTTGTGCACCTGGCGGATGAAGTACTTCAGCATCTCCTCGGTGTGGGTGAAGTCGGCGATCACGCCGTCCTTCATCGGCCGATGCGTGGTGATGTTTCCCGGTGTGCGGCCCAGCATCTGCTTGGCCGCCGTGCCCACCGCGGCCACCGCCTTCTGCCCGCCGCTGCGATCCTGGCGGATCGCGACCACCGACGGCTCGTTGAGGACGATGCCCTGCCCGCGGACGAAGATGAGGGTATTGGCCGTGCCCAGGTCGATGGACAGGTCATTGGAAAACATGCCGCGGAACTTCTTGAACATCAGCGAAAAGGATCCGTCTGGGGGAATGTTGCAGGGGCGGCTAGCCTAGCAAAAAAGCGGATTCCAGCGGCCTCGGGATGGCCGGAACGAGCCATCTGGCACACCCGCGCCACCGACAGCCCCACCCCGTCCCCGCGCGGCCCGGTACCGCCGGGCCATCGGCCTCGGCTGGCCTCGCCGGGGCGACCCGGCTACCCTAACCGCCCTTCCAGCCGACGAGACACCTGATGTCCGCACTGATCTGCGGTTCCCTGGCCTACGACACCATCATGGTGTTCCCCGACCAGTTCAAGAACCACATCCTCCCGGACAAGGTGCACATCCTCAACGTCTCGTTCCTGGTGCCGCGCATGCGCCGCGAGTTCGGTGGTTGCGCCGGCAACATCGCCTACAACCTCAAGCTGCTGGGCGGCCATCCGATCCCGATGGCCACCGTGGGCGGCGATTTCGGCCCCTACCGCGAGTGGTTCGAGGAAAACGAGGTCGACCTGAGCCGCATCAAGGTGATCGACGAACTGTTCACGCCGCAGGCCTTCATCACCACCGACCACGACAACAACCAGATCACCGCCTTCCACCCCGGCGCGATGATGCGCAGCTACGAAAACCACGTGCGCGACGTGCCGGGCGTCACCATCGGCATCGTCAGCCCCGACGGCTACGAAGGCATGCTGCAGAACGCGAAGGAATTCGCCGAGTGCGGCATCCCCTTCATCTTCGATCCCGGCCAGGCGATGCCGCTGTTCAACGGTGCCGAACTGCGCAACTTCATCGAGCTGGCCGACTACGTGACCGTGAACGATTACGAGTCCAACCTGCTGCAGGAACGCACCGGCTGGAGCGAGAAGGAAATCGCCGGCAAGGTGAAGGCCTACATCGCCACCCGCGGCCCCAAGGGCGCGTGCATCTACGCCGACGGCACCCTGCACGAAGTGCCGCCCGCGCACGAACGCCGCGTCACCGACCCGACCGGCTGCGGCGATGCCTTCCGCGCCGGCCTGATCTTCGGCATCGAGAAGGGCTACGACTGGATGACCATCGGTCGCATCGGCAACCTGATGGGCGCGCTGAAGGTCGAGCACCCGGGCACACAGAACCAGCGCTTCGACTACGCTGAATTCAGCGAACAGTTCCGGCAGCAGTTCGGTTACGCGCTGTGAAAGCTGCCCCCTGCGAGAGACATGACCCGCCGGGCACAAGCGATTTGGATCAAAACCGGTAACGCAAACCGATGTCCAGGTTGTGGCCCGACATTTCGCGGCTGATGCGTTCACCGCGTGAATCCAACCCTTCCGGGTCGGCGGTCTCGAACCAGCGGTAGCGCGCCGTCAATGCCAGGTTGGCGCGCAAGTCGTAGGCGACGCCCGCGATCAACTGGTAGGCCAGGACGGTATCGCTGTCGTCGATCAGTGCACGCGGCGGAATGTTCGGCGCCGCCGCCGGTGCACCGAAGGTCCATAGCCGGACGTCGGCCTTGCCCACGCCGATGCCCAGGTGCGGGTTCCATCGCCCGCCTCCCAGTTCGAGATGCGTATTGACCATGTAACGGGTGACGTCGAACTTGCCTTCCATCGGGAACGTGCCCTGCACCGGCGTCAACGTGGTGTAGCTGTCACCATCGTTCGTGGTCCTGCCGATCTCCCCCTCCAGCCGGAAGCGGCCCGCGCGGTAGCCGAAGGCGAAGAGCCCGCCCCAGCCGTCATTGACGTTGTTGACCAGGTGCAACGTGGTGGGCGGTGCGCCAGCGAACACGGTATTGGCGACGGTGCCCCGCGCATCCTTGAGCATCGAATAGGTCGCGGCACCCTCTATGTACCAGCCGCTGGCGTCGTCAGCGGCATGAACCACACCGGCAACGGACAGCGCTCCCCACAAGGCAACGGTGCACAGCCGCACGCGGGCACGGGAAGAAGTATTCATGGTCGATCTCCTTGGCAATGGACAGGCAAGGGCACACGCACGCCCCCTCGCCTAGTCCATTCCGAAAACGCCACGGAGAATTACAGATGGAACCGATCGTCCCTCGCGACGATCAGTCCCAATCCGGCAACTGCGTGCAATCCAGTCCCGCGACTTCGAACACCGCCACCTGCGCGCCCTTGTCGCGGGTCTCGAATTCGATGCGGACGACCTTGGCATCCTGGAAAACAGGGCGTCAGAGTGGCATTTCTCATCCACTGAAGAGAAAACGTACGCTGACCCCTGTTTTCTGCCATGCATGCCCAAGCCGATTGGCCCAGGGCACGACAACCCGCCGCGTCATGCGCGATCCGATCGCAGCGCGCCTGACACATTACTGACACGGATATCCCCCACCCTGTCCAAGGCCTGCAAGAAGGTCGACATGCGCGCTGCGCAACTTGGCAGCAAACAGCGAAGGCACGCCCCCGCTCCGGGGATGTCCGGGATCCTCGTCCGGTGGATCCCCCTAGGCAGTGCCGCCGCAAGTTCCGCCCCGCGCGTGCATCCATCACGAGGAATGCCCTGGATATGCATCGCGAAACATTGGCCAAGGTCTGCCTGGTCACCGAGGAACTGGCTGGAACCGGCGTCTCCGGTGGCATCGGTGGCGCATTCCTAGAATTGGCGCACTTGCTCGCACGCAACGGCGTGCACGTGGACATCCTCTACTGCCCGGCCACGCCCCTCGATGCAGCCGAATGCGAGCGCACCGGATCCGAATTACGCAGGAAGGGCATCGGTTTCGAAATCGTGGACTTCGACGCGCACACCCACGCCCCCCATAGCCCGGAGAAGCGCAGCTACGGGGTGTTCAAACACCTCGAAGCCAGCAGCGGGCGTTACGACATCATCCACTTCCACGACTACAAGGGCCTCGGCCATTACGCCATCGCGGCCAAGCGCCAAGGACTGGCACTCGTGAACAGCCAGCTGGTGGTGCAACTGCACGGGCCGACAGGCTGGGTGCTGAGTGCGAACGACAGCCTTCCGACCCATCCCGACCAACTCAGGATCGACTACCTCGAACGCGAGTGCATCCGGCATGCCGACGAGGTCGTGTGCCCCAGCCGCTACTTGATCGAATGGATGCAGGCCAACGGCTATGCCTTTCCGGAGCACGGCCGCATTCAGGTCATCCGCAACGTCTGCACCGCGCTGGCCGACCGGTCGGCTGCACGTGGATCGGTCGACGCCGGCGGCAGCGACGATGGCATGGACGGGATCGACGAGATCGTGCTGTTTGCGCGGCACGAGGATCGCAAGGGATTCTCCGTCTTCTGCGATGCATTGGATCGACTGGCAGACCGGCTCGCCGAACGCAGGATCCTGGTCACTTTCCTCGGCAAGTTCGGCCAGGTCGCCGGTCGGCATTCCGGCATGCTGCTTGCCGAGCGCGCGCGGCGATGGCGATTCCCGCTGCGCATCCTGCCGCAACTGGATCGCGATGGCGCCGCCGACTATCTCGCAGGCAATCCTCGCGCACTCGTCGTAATTCCATCGCCCGAGGAAAACAGCCCTTACACCGTGCTGGAAGCCATCGCGCTGGGCAAGCGCCTGCTCACCTCCGACCGTGGTGGGGCGCGGGAACTGATCGATCCGACGCTGCATCCGCGTGCGATTTGCAGGATCGATGCCACATCCCTCGCATCGTCCCTGGCACGGTCATTGGAAGAAGGAATGCCGGTCGCCAAACCCGCCGAGTCACTCCATGACACCGAACGAAAATGGCTGGGCTTCCATGACCGCGTCCTGATTGCCTCGAGGCGCAACGACGACCGCATCGATGCGGAATCGACTGCGCTGCCGCGCGTGGTGCTCGGGATTACACACTACGAGCGCCCGGAAAAATTGCTCGACGCCATCATGTCCGCGATGCGCCAGACCTACGCGAACCTGCAGATCGTCGTGGTGGACGATGGTTCGCCACGGCCGGAGACGCAGCAGGCACTGGACAAGATCGCGGTCATGCTCGAACGCGCTGGCGGCATGCTGATCCGCCGGGAAAACGGCTACCTGGGCGCCGCACGAAATTCGATCGCGGCAGCCACCCAGTCGGACTACCTGTGTTTCCTCGACGATGACGACATCGCATTCCCGACATTGATCGAACGACTCGTGTCGGCCGCGATGAACACAAATGCCGACATCGTCAATTGCATCAATCGCTTCATGCCGGAATCACGGCGTGCAGAAGCATGGCCGGAGCCGGGACGGTTCGAACAGAAAGTCTCGTACGTGCCGACCGGCGGCCCGCTGTCGCTTGCCCCGCTCGAGAACTGCCTCGGCGCGGCGACGGCCCTGATCAAACGCGATACCTTCGATGCGATCGGTGGCTACACCGAGATCCACGGCGTAGGCCACGAGGATTACGAATTCTTCGTCCGTGCGTTGCAACATGGCGCACGCATCGAGATTTCACCGCAAGTCCTGTATTTGTATGAAGTGGATCGTCCGAGCATGATCGGCACCACATCGGCGATCCGAAATACCAAGCGCGTGGTCGACGCCATCGACTTCAGTTCCGATCCAGGTGCCTGGCGCCAACTCACGCACCTGCGTGCAGGGCAAGTCGCACAGGAACGTGGCGAAAACCGGTTCCACTGGGAAGCCAGGCGCCACCCGAACGCTGCACTTGTCCTGGCGATCAGCGACCCTGCGACGCCGGCAGCCCAACGCCTTGGACATCTCGCCGAGTACGCACAGCAGATCGGCAGCCCGCAGGCCGCCTTGGCGTTCCGGCAGGTTGGGCACGATCCATCCACCGATCACGGCCACTCACTCGAACCGGTGATGCCCGCGCCATCGAATGCACATGCCAGGCAAAAGCCGCAGGCCGGAGATGCCGATCGCTTGCTGGAAATCAAGATCGACCTGGCCGGTGGCCGCTATCGGCAGGCGATCGAACAAGCGTTGCGCCTGTCGACGGGACGCACTTCGCTTTCCGACCTTGAATGGCCGGTGATGCGCGAACTGGCCAGTCGCATCGAAGACCGCGAGGCCATGTCGAAACTGTTCCTCTCGCTTCGGCGACTCAAGGTATCGCCAAGGCAGAAACGCCATGCCCTGCCCGCGCTCTTCGAACTGGCCAAGCGGATCGACGACCGCCCCGCCATGGAAACCGTGTTCGCCGGTGCCGTCCGCGCGGACGAGTCGGACTACTTGGATCGATACGCGGACGTGGCCAGGGCAATCGGCGATGGCAGCATCTCGGACGGCCTGATGCATTACCGCACGTGGGGGTTGCAGGAAGGCCGCAAGGGATTCGAGACCTCGACGGAACTGGCTGTGATTGCCGACGACATCATTGCCACCTGGAATCTTGATGGCGCCGTGTTCCGCGCGCCCCCCGACAGGAGCGGCGCAATGGCCGCGAATCCCGCCAGGATCGCCCCGTGGCGGCCTGAACAGGCGAACCCTCATGCAGATCCTCCTTCGCGATGCAGTCCAAAGCCACAGTGCCGCAAAGGCGAAGGGTTCCCTGTGGAATACAGGGAACTACTTCTTCCTCGATGCCGTCGAGCGCCAACTCTCGTTCGACCGGGTGGTGTACTCCACCGCCGACCTTCCCGATGCGGACACACTGGTGTTGTCCATGTCGAACTTCATCTCTCCAACCACCGACCTCTCCCATTTTGCAGACGCAATCGAACGCAAGAAGTACGAGAAAGTGGTGATGATCGGGGCCGGCGCGCAAGCCGAACGATTCGAAGACGGCATCCGGCTGACACCCGGCACGCTCCGCTTCCTCAGGATCCTCTCCGAACGCTCCGCGTCGATCGGCGTGCGTGGCTTCTATACCGCCGACATCCTCGGCGACCTCGGCATCCACAACACCTGGGTAATCGGTTGCCCGACGCTGTTCTGGCGAATGAACGCGGGTTTCCGCATCGAGAAGAAGCGCTTGCCCCCGACACAACCGAACTTTTCGGTGAACTCGACCCCCAACGGCAAGTATCGCGACAAACTGGCGATGCTCTACAGCGCCGCACTGGACGCGGGCGCACAGTACATCGGGCAGACCGAGAACTTCCTGCCGCTGTTCGGCGACGATGCCGAGCAATCACGCGACTTCTTCTCTCACTACTACTGGGATGGCTCATTCGAGCCGTCCCAATTGGAAACGATGGCAAGACTGGCGATCCACTTCACCAGCATCCCGGAATGGATCGACTACATGCATCGCTTCGATTTCGTCGTGGGCAGCCGCTTCCACGGCAACATGGCCGCGTTGCAGGCGGGTGTGCCTGCCTTGACGCTGCTGACGGACAGCCGCACCAAGGAGTTGTGCGATTTCCTCAACCTGCCAAGCCTGAACCTCGCGCACTGCGTCCGGATGGATTTCCGGGAACTCTACGAACGAACGGACTTCGACCTGTTCAACGCAACGTTCGCGACGAAGTACGCCAACTACCTGGACTTCCTCCGGCACAACGGCCTCGACCACCGCATGCCCGGACAAGACCAACCCAGTCCGCGGCGTCCGACGGTCAGCGCAGGCGGCGGGAAGCAGGCCAACTACGACCTGTCCGCCCTCACCTGCCTGCTGCAGGACGCACGTGATTCCGGCTTCGCAAACGATGGGCTGCTCGGTCGCCAGGTCGCCGGACTGCTGCAGGAACTGCGCACGGACGCCGTCGGCAATGCCGCCGAACGCGGCGATTTCACGATGCAGCACATTGAAACCAGTGGCCGGGACAGCCGTTGCCTCGAGATGCTGCTCTCCAAACTCGAAGAAAACGCACGAGCCACTGGGCACGAAGCCCAAGGCAAGGCCCGATCGCCCACGAACCGCAGCGAACCCTCAGGCCATGGTCGCCTGATAGCGTGATGATTCACGCTCCAACCACTCAGGCAATTGCCGCCGTTTGACACCTTGCCGCTTCGCGCGACGCAGGCATTCGAGCATGTAGCCGTGCTTTGCCACATCATCGCCGGCGAAAGACAGCGCGAGGTCGCGATCCATCCAGCGGCGGATCAAGACGAACAGTACGACATGCAACGCGATGGCGAGTGTACTGACGACGGCCACGATGGCGATGTCGAATTCCATGCCTGCAACTCAGCCCGCGTTCAATCCCAGCCGGGCAACTGCGTGCGATCCAGTCCCGCGACTTCGAACATCGCCGTCAGCGCGCCCTTGTCGCGGGTCTCGAATTCGATGCGGACGACCTTGGCATCCTTGGTCAGCCGCCACAGCGCCTTTCCGTCGTCGATGAACATGGCGATGGCTTCATCGGTGTTCGGACGGTTCGCAGCCATGCGGCGCGGCGCGGCATCGTCGACGGTCACGTGAACCCGGCAACTACGGTAGCAAGCGCGCGAGAAGTCTCCGGCCTGCAGCACGAGGTAGCTGCTGCGCCCCCATTCGGGATGGTCGCGGAAGATCAGGCGCACCGGCTTGTTGCCGGAGCCATCGACATCGAGCTGCTCCTTGGCGTAGATCGCGGCGGACAGTTGCTGCCGCCTGCCGACGGGCTGCGACTGGTATGACCACAACGCCGCGACGCGACGCGCTTCCGCCTCGGCATCGCCTTTCGCCTTGACTTCGTCGTAGCGTGCACGCACGCGTTCGGCGGCCTGCGTGTCTGGCAAACCGGCCAACAGCATGTCGGCCTGCGCCTTGGCCAGCCCCCAGTTCTCGTCGGCGATGGCTTTCTCGAATGCCGTTTCGGCCTCGGCGGCCTGGCTTTCGTTGGCCGCCGCCAGCGCCTGTACGCGCGCGGCCTCCTTCGCTTCGCGGTCGATGCAGCCAGCCAGCAAGGCAATGGCCAGGAGTCCGGCAACGAACGGAATGGTCTTCATGCGTTTTCCTCCATCAGTGCGCGCAACGCATCGGCCACGGCGCCCGGTTCTTCCATCAAGGTCATGTGCCCGCTGCGTGCCAACAATCGCTTGTGCGCCTGCGGGATGCGCTGCGCGTACAGCTCGAGCGCACTGGGATCGATCACGTGGTCGTGCTCGCCCCACAACAGCAAGGTCGGCTGGCGGATGCGATCGGCTTCCTGCCACGGCTGCAGGCGCTCGTCGCCACGGCCGATGCGATCGAGCACCGATTGCTCGAATGCAGCTTCGCGCCGACGGAAGGCCACGTAGGCCCAGGTGCCAGGCCAAGGCAGGAACGGCCGCGTCCGGCGTTCGTGGAACAGGATCGACAGATAGCGTTCCAGCGCAGCCTGGTCTTCGATCCCGAAGGGATTGGCGCCATCGAGCACGGCGCGGGCGAAGGCGTTTTCCTTGAACTCGGCGCCCGCTGCATTGAGCAAAGCCACGCGCGCGACCAGTTCCGGATGGCGCGCCGCGACCAGTGCGGCAATCGCGCCGCCCATCGAATGCCCGACCAGCACCACCGGCGTGCCGACGACATGGCGCAGGAAGCCGGCCACGTTGCCGGCCTGCGCCACGAAGCCATGGTCGGCGCCGGGCACGCGTTCGCTGTCGCCCCAGCCGGGCAGATCCGGTGCGATCAGCCTGTAGCGGCGACCAAGCGCCGCGCACAGGCGATACCAGTTTTCCTTGCTGCCCGTGTAGCCATGGATCAGCACCATCGTCGGTGCATCGGGCGCATCCCCTGCCCGCTCGACGTAGCACCAACGCTTGCCATCGATCACGACCGAGCGCAACGCGAATCCACAGGCGATGCGTTGCCGCGTGTATTCGAGGCGGATCAACCGGCGCGGATCGCGCAGCACGACGACCACCGCCGCCACGCAGGCCAATGCAACGACGATCGCGAGCAATTGCAGCATCGGCACGCGGGATGGCGTCAGTTCGTCGGCGGCACGCTGGCCGGCTCGTCGGATGCGGGCGCTTCGCTTTCATCGTCGGCAGGTGCCGGCGCGACGACGGGCGCGGGCTTCGGCTTGGCGTCGGCGATCACCTTTTCCACCGACCCGGTCGTGATCGGATGGTAGCCGGGACGCGCCTTCTCGAAAGCCTCCTTCGCCAGCGCCAACCCGGGTTCGGTCTGCACCAGCGCGGTGTAGATCGGCATGATCAGCTTGCGCCGGCCGATGCGCTGCACGAACGCGGCCGCGGCTTCGTTCGCCTCCGCGTAACCGCTGCGGATCGCGAGCGGATACCAGCGCATCGCGATCTCGCCGTTGGCCGTGCCGGTGAAGTGGTAGGCGGCATCGAGCTGGGCGAGGTCGGCGACGGGCAGCGTCTCGGGCATGCCGTCGAGGAAGTGCAGCCATTCCTGCGTGATCCACGGCTGGGTGATCACGACCGGCGGCAACTGCTTGCTGCCGCGCCATCCCAGCCGCGCCGAGTCGACGATGCCGAAGCGCTGCGACAGGACTTGCGGAGCGCTTGCCGGGATGCCCGGGCCGTACACCCACTCCTGGATCTCGGCATCGGACACCTTGCCCGGATGCTTGTCGAACAGGTGCGTTTTCGCGTACGCGAGGAAGGTCTCCGTGGTGATGCTCTGGAACGCGAAGTGGTCGAAGTATTCGCGCAGGAACGGATCGAACGTCTCGCGACCGAAGCGCTCTTCCAGGAACTGCAGGAACCATGCCCCCTTGTCGTAGGACACGGCGCTGAGTGCACCATCGGCATCGAGTTCGGTGCCGGGTTTGACCGCAAGCGCCTGCGTCGCCTCGGGCATGTCCTTGATCTCGCGACCGAGCGTGTTGCGCGCGATCGCGTACTCCATGTCGCTGACGTCCTTGCCGTACAAGGCCTCGACGATGCGGTTCTCGACGTAGCTGGTGAAGCCTTCGTTGAGCCAGCCGTGCTTGGCGCTGGAGAAGGTGACCAGGTTGCCCGACCAGCTATGCGCCAGTTCGTGCGCGATCAGCGACACCAGCGACTTGTCGCCGACGATGACCGTAGGGGTGATGAACGACAGGCGCGGGTTTTCCATGCCGCCGTAGGGGAACGACGGTGGCAGCACCAGCAGGTCGTAGCGTTCCCAGCGGTACGGGCCGTAGAGCGCCTCGGTGGTGGCGATCATCTTCTCGGTATCGATGAACTCGGCCACGGCCTTGTCCACCATCGACGGCTCCGCCCAGACGCCGCTGCGCCCGGAAATGGGCTTGAACACCAGGTCGCCGGCGGCGATCGCCATCAGGTAGGACGGGATGCGCTGCGGCATGGTGAAGGTGTATTCGCCGTCGCGCACCGCGGCCGGATCGTTGTCGGCGCTCATCAGCACCATCACGTCCGGGCGCGTGGTCACGCGTGCGCTGTAGGTGTAGCGCACCTGCGGCGTGTCCTGCAGCGGCACCCAACTGCGCGCGTGGATCTGCTGCGACTGGCTGAACATGAACGGCAATTGCTTGCCTTCGGTCATCTCCGGCGTCAGCCACTGCAGCCCCGAAGCATCCGGCGACGTGCGATAGCCGACGCGCACTTTCGCGTTGCGATCCGGAACCTCGATGGTGAGCTTGCTGCCGAGCGTCGCGTCCTTGTCGGACAGCGCGTACTGCAGCGGCTGCCAGGCGCCATTCGCTTCGCCTTCCACCTTGTCGATGGTCAGGTCGCGGGTGTCGAGCACCAGCCGCGTCGCGGCGGGATCCTTCCATTCCAACGCGTAGGTCGCGGCGCCGGCAATGGTCCCTGGCATCGAAATCGAGCGAGATGTCCAGCGCAAGGTCGTCGATGGCGACCTGCTGCGGCTCGGAATACGAGTGCTCGTCACGATCGGCCACGGCAGCCTCCCTGGAAGGCCCGGTTGCAGCGGCCGCCGGAGCGTCCTGCTGCTTGCAGCCAGCGATGAACGCGAACGAGAGGATCAGCGGAACCAGGGAAAAGCGCAGTGCGGGGACTTGCATGGCCGGGGGAAGCCTTCTGGCGGGAACGAAGCGACGATTCTATCGCCGCCGTCCGCGCGTCGCGCGTGCCCCGCGGTTCAGGCCTTCCAGCCATCATGGATGGCCACGATCCCGCCCGACAGGTTGCGGTAACGCGCCCGCGCGAAACCGGCCGCATCCATCATCGCCTTCAGCTCGTCCTGCGGCGGGTGCTTGCGGATCGATTCGGCCAGGTACTGGTAGCTGCCTGGATCGCCGGCGAACAGGCTGCCCAGCTTCGGCAGGATGTTGAACGAGTGGAAGTCGTAGATCGGCTTGAACCACTCGGCCTTCACTTCCGAGAACTCCAGCACCCGCGCCTGCCCGCCGACCTTGAGCACGCGCAGCATCTCGCGCAGGGCGGCATCCTTGTCGGTGACGTTGCGCAGACCGAACGCGATGGTGACAAGGTCGAAGCTGGCATCCGGGAACGGCAACTTCTCGGCATTGCACTGCACATACTCGAAGCCGCGTACGTTGCCGCGGTCGGTCATGCGGTCGCGTCCGACGCGCAGCATCGTGCCATTGATGTCGCCGAGCACCAGCTCACCGGTCTCGCCGACGCGATCCTTGAGCAACGCCGCGATGTCGCCGGTGCCACCCGCCAGGTCGAGCACGCGATCGCCCTTCTTCACCTGCGCGGTGCCGACGAAGTAGCGCTTCCACACCCGATGGATGCCGAGGCTCATCAGGTCGTTCATCAGGTCGTACTTGCCGGCGACCGACGAGAACACCTCGCCGACCAGCTTCTGCTTGTCGGCGAGCGGAACGTCGCGGAAACCGAAATGGGTGGTGCCGGGCTTGTCGGATGCGTCCATGCGGGGATTATCGCATCGTCGCGCCGAGGGCCGGCCGCCTACCTCCGCCGGGGTTGCTGCTGGCCGCCCGTGACCACCGCCGGCCTGCGCACCTTGACCACGAAGCCCGATGCCGTCTGCGACTCGACGAAGACGTGGAACAACTGGTCGGGGGACGTCCAGCCTTCGCCGACCTTGAACATCGAGCCTTCGTTGTTGGACACCGTGGCCGGGGGCATGTCGACGTCCTGGCTCTCGGCCGCGAAGCGGTAGGCCGTGCCGACCAGGTGGATGATCACCGCGGTGCCGGCCAGGGCACCTTCGTAAGTGTCGGCACGCTGCCGGGCCTCGACGGTGTAGAACGTGCCTGCGTAGGGATCGGGCGAACTCGGCGTCTGCAGCACCAGCATCTGGGTGTTGGTCGAGAGCGCGGCATTGTTGCTGGCATAGTCCAGCACCACCGTGTATTCCTCGTCGACGGGCGGCGCCAGCGTCCGCTTGCGGGCCGCATCGACCCAGCCCAGGCGGTCGCGCTGCAGGATGTTGATGTGCTTGGGACGGGTACCGTAGACGGCATCCTGCACCGCGTTGCGCCAACTGTCGCTCATCACGTCCCACGGGTTGTCGTAGGTATCGTCGTCGCCATCGGAATTGTCCGAGTGCGGCAACCCGTAGGCATGCCCCATCTCGTGCGCGAGGATGCCGAGGTTGTTGAACGCCCACGGCGGGTTCCAGGTATTGGGGAAGCACCTGCGGATGCCGTCCAGCACCGCGCAGTGTCCACCCCCCAGGCGTAACCATCGAGGTCGCCGTTGAACATCATGTTCAACCCGAAGATGGTGGTGTAGTCCACGTCCGGATCCGCGGCCTGCCCGCAGTCCGCGAACAGTTTCTCGAGGTCGGCCTTGTCCTTGCCGTCGTCACCGGTGGTGACGTAGTGCGAGCGCGGATGCGGCAGCGTGTACCAGCCGACGGCATCGCTGCCGGCCAGGTTGATCTTCTGGTGCGAGACCTCGCGCCAGTAGTGGCCGAGCCGGCCCACCTCGTCACCATACTGGGCACGGAAGTGGGCCACCGTGCGCTGCTCATCGGCGATGTCGCTGAACTTGCAGGCGATGGTCATCCAGCGCTTGGTACCCAGTTGCGACTTGGGCACGGCATGCACCCTGCCCGCAAGGGGATGTTCGCGCTGGCCGTCGATGTCGTCCGCCGGGACGATCGCCTCGATGCCGATCCGGTTGGCCGGCGTGCGGGCTGCGTTCTTGGCATAGGCGAATTCGACCGCGACCCGTCGCCCCGACAACGCATACAGGTCGCCAGCCGCACGGAACGCCTGCTCCGGATCAAGCCCGATCCTGTCGCCACGGAGAGTGACGAGGTTGACGTTGAATCGCGGCTTGAGATCACCTACGGACTTCGCCCCGGGCGCACCCATGGCCGCGCCCGGATCGCCCCATTGCATCTCCAGGTCGCCGATGACGACCTGCGCCCCCGCAACCCCGCCCACTGCCAACAGCAACAAGCCCCAAACCCCGCGAACCACGTATCGCATGCCGCTTCCCCGACGGACTTAGACCGTCAAGATAACGTCGCGACGCAACTCGAAGTGTGACGGGTTTCGCGGTTATCCCGGAAGGGCAGTTCCAGTCACAGGATGTAGCGGCTGAGGTCGGGATCCTTCACCAATTCACCCAGGTGGGCGTCGACGTAGGCACGATCGATGGCGACCATGCCGCCCTTGTCAGGCGCTTCGAAACTGAGCGTATCGAGCAGGCGTTCAAGGACGGTATGCAGGCGGCGGGCACCGATGTTTTCCTGGCGCTCGTTGACCTGCGCGGCGATCTCGGCAAGGCGCTCGACGGCATCGTCGGTGAACGACAGTTGCACACCTTCCGTCCTGAGCAGTTCGACGTACTGCTTGGTCAACGCGGCCTTGGGTTCGGTGAGGATGCGGACGAAATCGTCCTTGCTCAACGCACCCAGTTCGACGCGGATCGGGAAACGCCCCTGCATCTCCGGGATCAGATCGCTCGGTTTTGCGAGGTGGAACGCACCGGAAGCGATGAACAGGATGTGGTCGGTCTTGACCGAGCCGTACTTGGTGCTGACGGTCGAACCTTCCACCAGCGGCAGCAGGTCGCGCTGCACGCCTTCGCGACTGACGTCGCCGCCGCCCACGTTCTCGCCACGCTTGGCGACCTTGTCGATCTCGTCGATGAACACGATGCCGTGCTGCTCGCAGGCTTCGATGGCGGCTTCGCGCACATCGTCCTCGTTGACCAGCTTCGCCGCCTCTTCCTCGACCAGCTGCGGGCGGGCCGCCTTGATCGTGAGCTTGCGCGCATGGGTCTTGCCGCCGCCGAGGTTGGCGAACATCTGCCGCAGCTGCTGTCCCATCTCTTCCATGCCGGGCGGGGTCATGATGTCGACGCCAGCGTTGGCGGCCAGTTCGAGCTCGATCTCGCGTTCGTCCAGTTCGCCCGCACGCAATTGGCGGCGCAGCTTCTGCCGCGTTTCCGATTCCTTCGCGGACGGTTCCGCGCCGATGTCGACCGTGGTCGTGCCGCTGCCGAACCCGAACGCCGGCTGCTGCGCTTCACGGCGCGGCAACAAAGCATCGAGGATGCGGTCTTCCGCGCGTTCCTCGGCCTGCGTGCGCACCTTCTTCTTGGCCTGCTCGCGATAGAGCTTGACGGCGGTGTCGGCCAGGTCTCGGATGATCTGCTCGACGTCCTTGCCCACATAGCCGACCTCGGTGAAGCGCGTCGCCTCCACCTTCACGAACGGCGCGTTGGCCAGCGTCGCCAACCGACGGGCGATCTCGGTCTTGCCGACGCCGGTCGGCCCGATCATCAGGATGTTCTTGGGCATCACCTCGTTGCGCAGGTCGTCGGGCAGTTGCGCGCGACGCCAGCGATTGCGCAGTGCGATGGCGACCGCGCGCTTGGCCGAATGCTGGCCGACGATGTGGCGGTCGAGTTCCTGCACGATCTCGCGCGGGGTCATGGTGGAACTGACATCTTCTCGTTGTCTTGTCATTGGGTATTTCCTGAAGGACTCCGTTTGTCCTGAGCGTAGCGCCGCAGGCGCGGAGTCGAAGGGCATGGCGATGAGGGGGGACGCCCTTCGACTCCGCGCCTGCGGCGCTACGCTCAGGGCGAACGGGACGGGCAGCCGGTATCGAGATCAAAGTTCTTCGACGACGACGTTGCGGTTGGTGTAGATGCAGATGTCGCCAGCAATGTTGAGCGCCTCGGTGGCGATGGTGCGGGCGTCGAGCTGCGTATGCGCCAGCAGCGCGCGCGCGGCGGACAGTGCATACGAACCGCCCGAACCGATCGCGATGATGCCGTCCTCGGGTTCGATCACGTCACCGGTACCGCTGATGATCAGCGAAGTGTCCTTGTCGGCCACCGCCAGCAACGCCTCGAGCTTGCCGAAGCGGCGTTCGGTGCGCCAATCCTTCGCCATCTCCACCGCGGCCCGCTGCAACTGGCCGTGCTTCTCCAGCTTCGATTCGAACAGCTCGAACAGCGTGAACGCATCGGCGGCGGCCCCGGCGAAGCCCGCCAGCACCTGCCCGTCCTTGCCGAGCCGGCGCACCTTGCGCGCGTTGCCCTTCATCACGGTGTGGCCGAGGGTCACCTGACCGTCGCCGGCCACGGCCACCTTGCCGTCGCGGCGCACCGACAGGATCGTCGTGGCGTGGAATACGTTGGGGTTCTGGCTGGGATCCATGCGGCCTCCTGGGGTCTTCCCAACGAGGTGGGGCCGCCCTCGGCCGGTTCAAGCACGACTTTCGTCGCTTTACGCAGCCCCGTCGCCGCGCTTGCGGCGCGCCCGCGGATGCGCAGCGTCGTACACCTTCGCCAGATGGCCGAAGTCGAGGTGCGTGTAGATCTGGGTGGTGGAAATGTCGGCGTGCCCCAGCAGCTCCTGCACGCCACGCAGGTCGCCGGACGATTCCAGCACGTGACTGGCGAACGAATGCCGCAGCAGGTGCGGATGCACGCGCTTGAACAAACCCTGACGCTGCGCCAACTGGCGCATGCGGATCTGGATCGCGCGTGCGCTGATCGGCCCGCCGCCTCGGCCCGGGAACACAGGCGCATCGTCGGTGCCGCCGCTGTCTGTCCGCCATTCGTGCAGTGCGTTGCGCGCATGCGACCCCACCGGGACGATGCGCTGCTTGTTGCCCTTGCCGAGCACGCTGACCAATCCCTCGTCGAGATGCAGGTCGCGCCAGCGCAGCGCACACAGTTCGCTCAAACGCAGGCCGGACGAGTAGAACAACTCCAGCATGGCGCGATCACGCAGGCCGAGCGGCACGTCGGTCGGCACTTCGACCAGCGCCTTGGCCTCGTCGGGATCGAGTACCTGCGGCAACTTGCGCGGTGCCTTGGGCGCACGCACGCCGGCAGCCGGGTTGGCGACGACATGTCCGTGCTTGAGCAGCCATTGGAAATAACTGCGCACGGCGGACAATCGGCGCTGCAGGCTCTTGGGCGACAGCCCGCGGCGATGCTCGGCCGCGACGAATGCGCGGATGTCGCCGTCCCGCAACGCTTTCACGTCACCTGGGCCGTATTTGTCCGTCCACGCAGAGAGCGACTCCAGGTCGCGTCGATAGCCGTCGAGCGTGTGCGGCGACACCCTTCGTTCGACCTGCAGGTGCGAGAGGAAGTCGTCGATCACGCCGGATCGCCTTCGTCAGCCATCGAACCTGCGCAGCGCGACCTCAAGCGCCTCGCCCATCATGCGCAGGAACAGCGTGCCCATGCCGGGATAGAAACGGTTCGGATCCTTGCTGCCCACCGCGACCAGGCCGACGCCTTCCAATGCCAGCAAGGCGCTCGACTGCACCTCCTCGACGCGCGCGCCATACAACAGCGCCTGCTTGTCGGGATGCAGGCGGCCGCACAGCGGCTCGCCTTCCTTCAACGCATCGGCAAACGGGGCCAGCAGGCGGTCATCGCGCTCGATGACCTGCAGCCATTCTTCCTCGGCCAGTCCCGGCACCGGATTGAACAGGACGATGCGCACCAGGTCGCCACTGAAATCCTCGGCAAGCGTCGCGGCCATCGCACGCACCACGCCGGCGGGATTGTTCTGCCGCATCAGTGCCAGCGTGAGCTGGTGCGTGCGCACCGCCAGTCGTTCGTTTTCCTGCGAGATGCCGTACAGGTCGTGCAGGCGGCGCGAGAGCTCGCGGTTCTTGTCGCGCAGCACTTCGAGCTGGTAGCTGGCCAGCGACGCAGCAGGCCCGTCCTCGCGCGGCACGACCAGGCTCAGCGCCAGGTCGGGGAACTGCTGCAGGAACTTCGGCTGCCGCCGCAACCATGCAGCCACTTCGTGCGCGCCGAGTCGTTCGGTATTGCTCATGCGATCCATTCTCCCTCGAAAACGAAAGCGGCCGGCCCGGCCATCAGCACCTGTGCATCGGCCGCCGGCCACGCGATATGGAGCTCCCCTCCCGGCAACGATACGGCGACATCGCGCCCGACGCGACCACGGCGCACCAGCACCGCGACGGCGGCGCAGGCACCACTGCCGCAGGCCAGCGTCTCGCCCACGCCGCGCTCGAACACGCGCAACCGGATGCGGTCGGGCGCCAGCACCTGTGCGAAGCCGACGTTGGCCGACTCCGGGAACCACGCCGACTGCTGCACGGTGCTGCCGATCCGCGCGACCGGCGCATCATCGACCGACGCCACCTCGACCACCGCATGCGGATTGCCCATCGAGACCGCACCGAAACGGACGCGCGTGTCTTCATCGAACGCAACGTCGTATTCGTCCTGCGCGGCGTCGAACTTCACCAGCGGGATGCGCACGGGCTCGAACTCCGGCACCCCCATCGCCACGCGATAACGGCCATCGCCCAGCACATCCACGGCATGCGTGCCTGTCGGGCTGTCGAGTTCGAATCGTGTCGCCGACACGCCATCTCGCACCAGCCAGGCCGCGACGCAACGCGCGCCATTGCCGCACTGCTGCGAACCGGAACCATCGGCATTCCAGATACGGTATGCCGCCACGGCGCCAGTCGTACGCGGCGATTCGATGGTGAGGATCTGGTCGCAACCGACGCCGGTGTGGCGACCGGCCAGCGCACGGCAGAGCCCGGCCGAAGGTGGCGGCGTGCCGTCGCGCAGGTCGAGCACGACGAAGTCGTTGCCCGCCCCGTGCATCTTGCTGAAACGCAGGCGTCCCGTCATGGGCTCAGTACCTGTACGACGCGGAATCAGCGCGCGCCATCGCCCTGCGGTTCACCGGCGGCATCGACATCGCCAGCAGCATCAGGCGCGTCATCCTCCTGGATGGCCTCGGCATCGGCTTCGTCGGGCAGCACCAGCGGGCCCTTGTTGCCGCAGGCGGCGATGGCCAGCGTGGCAAGGAGGATGAGCAGGAGATTGCGGATCTTCATGCCGGGGAGTGTATCCGGCCTCCGGCCGCGACGGAACGCCATCATCCCGCTGCCGGCGGCTCCGGCCTGAACCACAACCATGTGCCGACGACGAGCATGATCGAGGTGCCGGTGGCGGCCATCCACCAGCGCGGCGCGGTCAGGAACATGATCACCGCGCACAGCGACATCATCAGCGTCGCCAGCCATTTCGAACGGCGGCTGACCGCACCATGCGCCTGCCAATCGCGGATCATCGGCCCGAAGCGACGGTGCGCCAGCAACCAGCGATGCAGCTTCTCCGAACCACGCGCCGCGGCGAACGCCGCCAGCAGGATGAACGGCACCGTCGGCAGACCGGGCAGGAAGATGCCGATGAAACCCAACCCGAGCGACAGGTAGGCAAGCAGCAGCCAGGCCCAACGGAAACGCGAATGCACGGTCATGCGCGGATTCTACGGAGTCCTCGACGGGAGACGCGACGGACGCAAACGAAAAGCCCCACACGCGGCGGGGCTTTCGCACAAAGGGAGCAAATGCTCAGCCTTGCGGCACGCCGAGCTGGTCGAGCATGAACGCCTGCATCTCGGCCATTTCGCGGAAGCGGCGGAAACGGCCCGACTTGCCGCCGTGTCCGGCTTCCATGTTGGTGCGGAACAGCACCGGGCGATCGCTGGTGTTGAGGTCGCGCAGGCGCGCGACGTACTTGGCCGGCTCCCAGTACTGCACCTGCGAGTCCCACAGGCCGGTGCCGATGAACATCGCCGGGTAGGCCTTGGCTTCCAGATTGTCGTACGGCGAGTACTGCACGATGTAGTCGTAGTACGCCTTCTCTTCCGGGTTGCCCCACTCGTCGTATTCGTTGGTGGTCAGTGGGATGCTCGGGTCGAGCATGGTGGTGACCACGTCCACGAACGGCACCTGCGACAGGATGACGTTGTATTTCTCCGGCGCCATGTTGGAGATCGCACCCATCAGCAGGCCACCGGCGCTGCCGCCGAAGGCCGCCACGCGATCCGGAGCCGCATAGCCTTCCTTGACCAGGTAGTCGGTGACGTCGATGAAGTCGGTGAAGGTGTTGATCTTGTTGAACAGCTTGCCGTCCTCGTACCACTTGCGGCCGAGTTCCTGGCCGCCTCGGATGTGGGCGAGCGCGTAGACCACGCCTCGGTCGAGCAGGCTGATGTTGGTCACGTTGAAGCCCGGATCCATCGACGCGCCATAGCTGCCGTAGCCGTACTGCAGCAGCGGCGCGGTACCGTCCTTCGCAATGCCCTTGCGGTAGACCAGGGTCACCGGGATCTTCGTCTTGCCATCGCGCGCCGGCGCCCAGACGCGCTCGGTCACGTATTGCGAGGCGTCGTAACCCGGCACCGGCTGCTGCTTGAGCTGGCGGCGTTCGCCGGTATCCACGTTGAGTTCGTAGGTGGTGGCCGGCGTGGTCATCGACGTGTAGCTGTAGCGCAGCCACTTGCTGTCGCTTTCCGGGTTGGCCGACAGGCCCATCGAATAGGCGGACTCGTCGGCCTTGACGTACTCCTCGCTGCCATCGGCCTTGCGCAGGCGAATGCGCTCGAGCGCGTCGGAACGTTCGGCGATGGCGAGGAAGCCGTCGAACAGGGTGAAGTCTTCGATGAACACCTTGTCGTCGTGCGGAACCAGATCGACCCATTGCTCACGAGAGGTCGCGTTGCTGGGCGCAGTGGCGATCTTGAAGTTGGTCGCCCCCCCGGCATTGGTACGGATGACCCAGCGACCGTCGAGGTGATCCGCTTCGTATTCCACGTCGCGCTCGCGTGGTGCCAGCACCACGAACGGTGCAGTCGGATCGTTCGCAGGCGCGTGGCGCTGCTCGTTCGACACAGTACTGCTCACGCCGATTGCGATGTACTTGTCGTCGCGCGTGCGCGCGACACCCATGTAGAAGCTGTCGTCCTTCTCTTCGTACACGACCTTGTCGACTGTCGCGGGCGTGCCGAGCACGTGCGTCTTGACGTACTTGGTGAGCAGGGTGTCGGGATCGTTCTCGACGTAGAAAAGGGTCTTGTTGTCATCGGCCCAGACGAAATTCGCCGACACGCCGGTAATCACGTCCGGCAGGGTTTCGCCGGTTTCAAGATTCAGGAAACGGACGGTGTACTGGCGACGACCATTGAGGTCTTCGGCATACGCCAGCAGCTTGTTGTCCGGGCTGACTTCATACGTGCCGACCTGGTAGTAGTCCTTGCCTTCGGCCAGCGTGTTGACATCGAGCAGCACCTGCTCACCGCTGAAGTTGCCGCCATCGTTGGCTGTCTGGATCGACAGCGCATCGACGCCCTGTGCATCGACGCGGCGCGCGTACACCGGATAGTCCTTGCCGGTTTCGAAACGGGTGTAGTACCAGTAGCCGCGCTCGCGGTAGGGCACCGAGCTGTCGTCCTGCTTGATGCGCGCGACGATCTCGTCGTACAGCCTGTCCTCCACGCCCTTGAGTGGTGCCAGCACCGCGTCGGCGTAGGCATTCTCGGCGTTGAGGTAGGCAAGCATCTGCGGGTTCTCGCGCTTGTCGTCGCGCAGCCAGTAGTACTCGTCGTTGCGTTCGGCACCATGTGGGGCCTTGACCGCGAAGGCGCGCTGCTCGGCGTCCGGCGGCGTGGCCGCGGTGGCGACGACCAGCGGCGCGACGCGCGCGACCGACGGGGCAGGCGTGGAAGTTTCGGTACCCGGCTTGCAGGCGGAAAGCGTGGTCATCAGCAGGGAGGTCGCGATCAGGAGGGGAATGGTCTTCATATGGCGTTCGATCCGTGGATTGGCAAGCCGCCCTTCCACAGGAGGAAGGGCGGCCGGTGCGGGTCTTTCTACTTGGCCAGTTGCTGCCAGAGGAAGGTCAGGTACAAGGCATCCATGTGTGCGGCCTGCTTGTTGTCCGCCGCGCCGCCGTGCCCGCCTTCGATGTTCTCGTAATAGCGCACGTCCTGTCCGGACTCGAGCATCTTGGCGTGCATCTTGCGGGCGTGGCCCGGGTGCACGCGATCGTCGCGGGTGGAGGTGAGCAGGATGGTCGGCGGATACTGCTTCGCCGGATCGAACAAGTGGTAGGGCGAGAAAGTGCGGATGTATTCCCACTCTTCCGGCACGTCCGGGTTGCCGTACTCGGCCATCCACGAGGCACCGGCCAGCAGCTTGTTGTAACGCTGCATGTCGAGCAGCGGCACCTGGATCACCACCGCGCCGAACAGCTCCGGGTACTGCACCAGCATGTTGCCGGTGAGCAGGCCGCCGTTGCTGCCGCCGCGGATGCCCAGGTGCGCGGGCGAGGTGATCTTGCGGTCGATCATGTCCTGCGCGACGGCGGCGAAGTCCTCGTAGGCCTTGTTGCGGTTCTGCTTGAGCGCGGCCTGGTGCCAGCGTGGGCCGTACTCGCCGCCGCCGCGGATGTTGGCGACCGCATACACGCCGCCACGCTCCAGCCAGCCCTTGCCGGTGCCGCCGGAATAGCCGGGCGTAAGCGAGATCTCGAAGCCGCCGTAGCCGTACAACAGGGTCGGCGCGGTGCCGTCGTAAGCCAGGTCCTTCGGGCGCACGAGGAAGTAAGGCACGCGGGTACCGTCCTTCGAGGTGGCGAAATGCTGCTCGACCACGTGCTTGCTGGCATCGAAGAACGCGGGCTGCGTCTTCAGCGTTTCCGGCGCGGCGGCACCCTCGCCCGCATCGCCCAGCATCAGCGTGGTCGGGGTGAGGTAGTCGGTGACGGTGAGCCAGAGTGCGTCGGATTCATCGCTGTCCACGGCACGCGCGGAGATGGTGCCGAATGCCGGGATGCCCTGCAGCGGACGCCGCGACCAGCCGTTGGCACCGGGCGTGAGCACCGTGAGCGTGTTCTTGACGTCGTCGAGCACGTTGAGCACGAGGTGGTTGCGGGTGAACGACGCGCCCGCCAGCGACGTGGTATCGGTGGGCTCGAACAGCACGTCGAACTCGCGCTTGCCGGCCATGAAGTCGTCGAACTTCGCCGCCAGCAACGAACCGGCCTTGTAGGTCTTGCCACCGACCGTCCACGGCTCGCGCAGTTCCAGGCCGATCCATTCGCGCTGCACCGACTTCTGCGCGGAGTTGGGCGCGTCGACCTTGACCAAGGTGCCGTCCGCGTTTCGCAGGTACAACTCGTCGTTGTAGAAGGCGATGGTGCGGCTGACGAAATCGCGCTCGAAGCCCGGCGTGTCGTCATGGCCGGCGGAGATGTACATGTCGCCCGGCTGGCCTTCGTAGACCAGCGATGCCGATTCGAGCGGCGTGCCGCGCTTCCATTGCTTGACGATGCGCGGGTAACCGGACTCGGTCAGCGAGCCTTCGCCGAAATCGGTGAAGGCGTAGACGTTGTCGCGATCAATCCACACCAGGCCGCCCTTCGCCTCGGGACGGAAGAAGCCGCCGTCGACCCAGGATTTCGTCGACAGGTCGAATTCGCGCGTGACAGTCGCATCAGCGCCGCCGCGCGACAGCGATATCAGGCAACGGGCATAGTCGGGCCGCAGGCAGTTGGCGCCGCCCCAGACCCAGTTGGTGTCTTCGGACTTGTTGAGTGCATCGAGGTCGAGCAGCACTTCCCAGCGGGGGCTGGCCTTGCGGTATTCCTCGAGCGTGGTGCGCCGCCACAGGCCGCGCGGATTCTGCTTGTCGCGCCAGAAGTTGTAGTACCACTCGCCCTGCTTGTAGACGCCGGGGATGCGTTCGTCGGAATCGTAGATGGCCAGCAGGTCGGCCTCGAGCTGGCGGAACTCCGGCGTGGACGCCAGTTCGGCCTCGGCCTTGGCGTTCTGGGCCTTCACCCACTCCAGCGCGGCGGGATCCTCCACGCCTTCAAGCCATTGGTGGGGATCGGTCACTGCGGCCTCCTGCGCGCCCGCGGCACCCGTGGCAAGGCAAAACGCCATGCCCGCGGCGGCGCAGGCCTGCGACAACTTCGACATGGAACGACTCCGTTGGCTGTCAAACCGGGCACGCTACCACAGGCCCGCAAGCCAACCGCCTGCCGGAAGTCGGGGGTTGTCAGGCGGCCTTCGGGCGCCGCGCCTGCCGCACGGTCGATCCCGCGCCACGACGCGGGACGGGCGCCTGGAGCGCTGAAACCCGGCGACGGTGCGCACGGATCGGCAAGGTTGCGTCCGCACGGCCCCGCGACAGCCGCAGCAGCACCGACGTCGCCAGCGCCATGGCCGGCAGGCCCAGCAGCCACAGCGGCAACCAGCCCAAGGCCGCACTGGTGCCGCGCGCGGCCGGCAACGACAGCATCGCCACGACGGCCACGGCCATCAGGCCGGCCAGGATCTGTTCGATGGCGGGGACGGCGGAACGGGACGGCAACTCGGAACGGGTCATGGCGGCTTCCTCCTGTCGGGCCGACAGGCTGCCGCGCTGCCATCTCACGGGTTGCGACGTCCCCGCCCCTCGCCATCAATGATGCGAATGCGCGTCCTCGGCGGCGGGCGTGGCCGCATCGACGCCGCGCACCTCGAACGTCACCTCTCGCTCGCCGGCCTGCTCGAACACCAGGGTGCCCGGCACCTGGCTGCCGGCGGTGAACCGCCCTTCGCCGGGGGCGATGAACATCAGGTGGTAGCCACCCGGCTTGAGTTCGACCGTCGCGCCGGCCGGCAACGGCAGGCCATCGGCCAGCTCACGCATGCGCGCCATGCCGTCCTCGTGGCGCACCTCGTGGATCTCGACCCGCTCGGCGGCGTCGCTGCGCACTTCCACCAGGCGATCCTCCGCCGCACCTGCATTGCGGATCGACAGGAATCCCGCGGCAACCGGCGCGTTCGGCGGAATCTCGCGCGACCATGGCCCTGCCACTTCGATGTCCACAATGTCTCCGGCTCCGTCTACCGCTTCGCCATGCGTGCGGTGCTCGTCCTGGCCGCATGCGGCCAGGCCCATGGCCAACGCCACGCACAACCACCCTGTCTTCTTCATGCTCATGTCCATCCTTCGGCTATCGATTGAATCGACGGGAATCCGCCGCGCGGCAACCCGTGTCGCGGACGAGCTTGGGCCAGCAAGCGCTCCCGATGCCCTGATTGTATCGGCAGCGGTTGCCTGGCCCTTCGCATCCCGCCGGCTCAATAGCGCACGTCCAGCTTCAACCACGCCGTGCGGCCAGGTTCGTTGATCCGCACCGGATCGGCGGGATAGCCGAAGTCGGCGCTGCCGGCGAGGTTGAGGTGCTCGGCGTAGGTGCGGTCGAACACGTTGTCGATCCCCGCCGTGAGCCGCACGCGATCATTGATGCGATAGCCGCCGTTGATGGCGAGCGTGGCGAAACCGGCGCTGGCATCGAGATCGCGGCCGACCACGTTGCCCTGCATCGGCGCGACGCGACTCTGCCCATCGACTACGCGCACCAGCGCGCCCACGTTCCAGCGCGTATTGTCGTAGCTGGCGGTCAGGCGCGCTTCCAGCGGCGTCATCTGCGGCAGCGGCGTGCCGTCGTCGCGGTTCTCGCCCCAGGCCCAGGCCACGGTGCCGCCAAGCTTCCAGTGTTCGAGGGGACGGAACTCGATGCCCGCTTCCGCGCCGTGGATGCGCGCATCGACATTCCCCGCGCGCGTGCTGGTGCCCATCATGCCGCCGCTGGCATAGGTGAACAGGATGAAGTCATCCACCTGCCCCACGTAGGCCGAGGCCCAGGCTTCGACGCGCACGGACTTGTAGTGGATGCCGAGATCGAGCTGGGTGGTGGTTTCCGGTGCGACGCGAACGAAGGCATTCACGCTGCCCATCGGCCCCATGTTCGGCGAGAACAGCTCCCAGTAGTCGGGCATGCGTTCGGTGCGGCCGATGCCGGCATAGGCATGCAGGCCCTTCGCAAGGTCGCGCTCATGGCGGACGAAAGCAGAGACCAATGTCTCGCTGCGCGTCTGCCCCAACGTGGGATTTGGCATGTTCATCATGCCGGCCGTCGCGCGGCGGTCGCTGGCTTCGGCGCGATCCAGGCGCAGGCCTGCGATCCAGTGGCGGCCTTCGCCGGGATGCCAGTTGCCTTCGCCGAACACGCCGCGCTGCGCGAAGCGTGCGTCGGTGACTTTCGGCAGCGCGAGATACGCATCGCGGCCGCCGGCATTGCGACGACGATGGCGGCTGTCCTGTGCATCGACACCGACGGTGGCATCGAAGCGTTCGGTCTCCCAGCTCACCGCCACGCGACCGCCATGCGTGCGGCGATCCACGTTCGACGCCATCGCCATCGGCATCGACCCCATCGGATTGGGATCGCGCAGGCTGTAGTTGTCCATCACGTGGTCGGCGGTGTTGTGGTACAGCCGCGCCTCGACCTTGGACAGCGCGCCATCGAAACCGGCCTTCTCGAAACGCAGGCCGTAGCTGTCGCGACGGAAGCGCGAACCGTCCATGCCGCGGCCGGCGTAACGCGCTTCGCCATCACCGGCGCCCATCGAGAGTTCGAACAGCGTGTCTTGATCGGGCGTCCAGCCCATCGCGGCATCGACGTTCCACTTCTTCCATGCCGAGGGCACGACATTGCCTTCGCCATCTTCGTAATCGTCCGCTTCGGAACGATTGCCGCCCAGCCTGACGTAACCGATGCGGTTGCCTGCGGTGGCATCGAACACCTGGTCGTTGCGGCCGTGGCTGCCACCGAGCACGCCACCGGTGAACTGCACGCCGGGTTCGTCGAACACCGGCGTTTCGCGCTCGAAGCGCACGGTGCCGGCCGAAGCGCCCGGCCCCCACAGCACCGTCTGCGGCCCCTTGACCACGATCAGGCGGTCATAGGTTTCCGGCGACACGTACGACAGCGGGTTGTCCATGCGCGACGGGCACGCGCCCGGCATCGCGCCGCCGTTGGTGATCAGGTTCAGGCGCGAACCGGACATGCCGCGCAGCACCGGATCACCGTTGGTGCCGCCGTTGCGCAGCGCGCTGAAGCCGGGAATGGTCTTGAGGTAGTCGGCACCGTCGCTGGCCGGCACCGGTTGGCGCGGCAGCTTGGGATCGGTGACGAACGTGAGCGCCGCCACCGGCGCGGCCGTCACGACCACCGTGTCGAGATTGATGGGATCGGCAGGCTCGACTGCCGGGGATTCCGCAAAGGCGGCGGGGACGTAAAGCGCGGCGGACAGCGCCACGCACAGGCACGACGAACGCATCGCCATGCGCGATTGCATCAACATGATCTTCTCCAGTCACTGGGTGCGGCATGCAGCCGCGAGGAGTTGGCGAGTGACTCAGAGCGCGATCGGTGGCGCCTGTGATCCCAGTCCGCGGAGGTTGCGGGGCCAGCGCAGGAATGGCGCGACGAAATGCAGCGGCGTGGCGCGCGGCGTGCGTGGCAGCCAGGCCACGACCGACAGCAGCAGCAAGGCGAACGGCGGCAACAGGGCGCAGTAGCCGCAGGCTTCGCCGGTCATCGAGGAGGCGGTCGCGACCGGACGCGGATCTTCGACGGCGATGAACGGAGACACATCGATCGTGTGCGTGCCCGCCCCCGTGCACAGTTCCATCAGGATCGGCTGCGCGGCGGGAGCGACACTGGCGATGATGCGGCTGGCCGTCGGCACCAGCGCCAGCAACAAGGCTGCAATCAGCGCCAATGGCGCCATGCGTGCCATGTGCTTCGTGCTGACGGAACATCCGTTCATTGATCGGAATTTTAACGAGCGCCGCGACGCGACGACTTGACCTGCGTCAATCCGTCCAACGCCCGGGCATCGCAGCCCGCGTCCGACTCGATCAGTAGCCTGCGGCGTCCAGCGCCCTGGTCGCTTCGACGCGACCGATGTCGATCAGTTCCGCCGCGCGCCAGAACTCGTAGAACTGGCAGATGTCACGCGGGATGCGGATGACGAGTTCGGGGGGATCCAGTGCGATCTGCACGCGCGAGATCTGCGCCTGCATGGTGTCGAGCGAACGCGCCATGATCTCCGGCAGCGCCATGCCGGAAGCGTCGTCGCCACGATCGTCATCGTTCGCGGAACGGCGCTCGATCCAGTCGCCGATCCTTGCGACCAGAGATTCGTCGACCTTCGCTGCATCCGCCTTCGCCGGTACGCCCGGCGGGCGCTGCGGCCAGCCGTGCATGTCGACCGCGACCAAGCGATGCGCATCCGACAGCCGCGTCGCCGCGATGGGCAAGGGCGACAGCAGGCCGCCATCGACCAGCGCACGGCCATTGACCTTGTGCGGCGTGAACAGGCCGGGGATCGCGAACGACGCCCGCAATGCATCCCACAGCGGCCCGTCGCGCAGCCATACCTCGCGCTGGCGCTGCAGGTCGACCGCGACCGCGGTGAACTCGACCGGCAAGCTTTCGATCAGCGGGTCACCGACGACTTCACGCATGGCATCGACCAGCCGCGCGCCACGCAGCACGCCCGAGCGTCGCCAGCCCGGATCGAGCAGGCGCAGGAAGTCGCGCCGCGACATCGCACGGATTCGGGCATCGAACTCGCGCAGCTTGCCGGCCGCGAAGATGCCGCCGACGAGCGCGCCGCTCGACGAGCCGCTGACCGCGACGATCCCGAACCCGCGCTCCTCCAGCACCTCGATCACGCCGATCTGCGCCAGCCCGCGCGCGCCACCGGCGCCCAGCACCAGCGCGACCGGCTCGCGCTCGGCGATCTTGGGCGCGCGACCGGGCGTCATGCCGGCATCAGCCTTCGTAGTTCGACAACGCGAGCTGCAACAGCGATTTCACCTGTTGGCGCAAGGCCGGCGGATCGACCACTTCGGCATCGGCGCCGTAATGCAGCACATCCATCAGCAATTCGCGCGCGGCGCTGTAGGGCACCTTCAGTTCGTAACGGCCATCGGGCAGGTAGCGGCCCTGTTGCTGCGAATGCCAGTGTTCGTCGGCCACCCAGCGTGCGGCCTTCTCGCTGAACACGATGGTGGCCACGCCCTTGGGTGGCCCGGAGAAGATGCCGTAGCTGCCGGCCAGGTGCTTGTCCAGCTCATCGTCGGGCACGTCGCGAGCGGCGGTATCCATCACGCGCGCGCCGCCGATGCGGTCGACCGAGAAGCTGCGCAGGGCCTCGCGCTCGTGATCCCAAGCATCCATGTACCAGTTGTCGCGGTAGTGCGTGATGCGCTGCGGCGATACCGTGCGGCGGGTCTTCTCGTCTGTCGAGCGTGCGCGATACTCGAATGCGAGCTGCTTGCGCTGCAGCACCGCCGAGCACACGTTGCGGAAGGCATGTTCGTCCATGCGCCGGCCGCGGTGCGGAATCACCCGCACGCGCTCGACGGGCCAATGGTCGCCGGTGGCGTGCTCGGCCAACAGCTTGTCGATGCGCGACTGCAATGGCGCCAGCGCCCCCGACAGCACGCCACCACTACTGCGCGACAGCAACTGTTGCGCCGCCAGCAAGGCATGCAGCTCGTCCGAGGTGAGCCACAGGCCCGGCAGCTCGAAGCGGTCGGCTTCGGCGGCGTCGTAACGGAAACCCGCTTCGCCATCGCCGACCACCGGCGCCATCAGCGCGTCGCGCAGGAAGGCGAGGTCGCGATAGGCCGTGGCCCGCGAGCATTCGAGCTCCTCCTGCAGCCGTGCCACGGTGACCGGGTAACGCGCGGTCTTGAGGATGCGATGCAGCGAGAGGATGCGTTCGTATCTGTCCATGCGCCGATTATGCCGGGTTGCCATGGCGCCGGCGCGACGGCCACGCCGGATGGGTAACGACCGTTTAACCCGCGCCTCGACATACTCTGCCGCCCACGGACGGAGCCATGCAGTGCGACCAGCGCGGAGGTTCGACGCCGATCACCTCGCCGCGCTGTCCATCGCCCTGTGCGTGCACGCCGCCATCGGCACCTGGGCGGTGTTGTCGTCCCGAACCGGCGACGACGCCATCCACGCCGATGCACTCCAGGTCACGTGGATCGAACCAACGCCCCCCGTTGCACCGCCAGCCGTCGCAACGCCGGAACCCGCAGCCACGCCGCGCTCCATCGCTACCCCCGCGCCGCGCCGCATCGCGACCATCGCGCCAGCGGCATCGGCCGAAGCCGAGGCAATGTCCACCGCTACTCCGGAACCCTCCCGCCCCCTGTCGGCGGTGTTCATCGAACAAGGCAAGGCGGTCGCACGCGGCGACACCGACTACGCTCGCAACCCGTTGACCGCGACCGCGCCCACGCTGGGCGACACCAGCGAACGCATCCGAATGCGCGAAGCGATGACGGCGGCCAAGGTCGTCGCGGGCATCGGCCAGATCTTCGGCGGGCCGGGCTACACCACCAATCCCTGCCCGCGCATCCGCCGCAACATCGCCGCGCTGGGCACCGGTGGCGACAGCGAACTGCTGCAGGAGGAAGTGCGCCGCCACAGGCAATTCTGCGAATAGGCATGCGCACCGCGGCACGGCGCGGCACAATGACGCCATGACGTCGCCCGCTCCGCACGAGCCAGCCCTCGATCTCTCGCCCTCGCCCGGCGACGAGGTGAAGACCACGACCTGCTACATGTGCGCCTGCCGCTGCGGCATCAAGGTGTGGCTGAAGGACGACGGCTCCGGGCAAAACAGGATCCGCTACATCCAGGGCAATGCCGCACACCCCGTCAACAAGGGCGTGCTGTGCGCCAAGGGCGCGTCCGGGATCATGCAGCACTACTCGCCGGCGCGGCTGACCAAGCCGCTGCTGCGTGTTGGCGAGCGCGGCAAGGGCGAATTCCGCGAAATCGAATGGGACGAAGCACTCGACCTCGCTGCGTCGTGGCTCAAGCCGATCCGCGAACGCAATCCCGACGAACTGGCCTTCTTCACCGGCCGCGACCAGTCGCAGGCGCTGACCGGCTGGTGGGCGCAGCAGTTCGGCACGGTCAACTACGCCGCGCACGGCGGCTTCTGCTCGGTCAACATGGCGACGGGCGGCATCTATTCCGTCGGCGGCAGCTTCTGGGAATTCGGCGAGCCCGACTGGGAACACGCCCGCTACCTGATGTTGTGGGGCGTGGCCGAAGACCACGACTCCAACCCGATCAAACTGGGCCTTGGCAGGATGAAGGCCAACGGCGCGAAGATCGTCGCAGTCAATCCGGTGCGCAGCGGGTACGGCGCCATCGCCGACGAATGGATCGGCATCCGCCCCGGTACCGACGGGCTGTTCGCGTTCGCATTGATCCACGAACTGCTGCGCATGGATCGCATCGACCTCGACTTCCTGGTGCGTTACGCCAACGCGCACTGGCTGGTGGTGCGTGACCCGGGCAATGCCGGGGACGGATTGTTCGCGCGCGACGCGGAGGGCAAGCCGCTGTGCTGGAACGTGGCCGCCAATGCGATCGCCGATGCCAACGCCATCGACATCGCGCCCGCCGTCGTCGGCGAGTACGTCTTGCCCGATGGTCGCAACGCCGTTCCGGTGTTCCAGCTGATCGTCGAACGCTACCTCGACCCGCAATACGCACCCGATGCCGTTGCCGAGCGCTGCGGCATTCCCGCCGACACCATCCGCCGCATCGCGCGCGAACTGGCCGAGGCCGCGTTCGAGAGCAATCTCACGCTGCCGGTCGCATGGACGGATGCCTGGGGACGCAAGCACACCGAGATGGTCGGCCGCCCGGTGGCGATGCATGCGATGCGCGGCATAAGCGCGCACAGCAACGGCTTCCACACCTGTCGCGCCTTGCACCTGCTGCAGATGCTGCTCGGCGCCATCGATGCACCCGGCTCGTTCCGTTACCAGCCGCCGTATCCCAAGCCGATCCCGCTGCCCAACCGCCCGGGCAAGGTGCGCAACGATGCCGGCATCCTCGACGCACCGCCGCTGGGTTTCGTGCATGGGCCTGAGGATCTCGTCGTCGATGCCGAAGGCGAGCCGCGTCGCATCGACCACGCGTTTTCGTGGGCCTACCCGCTGTCGGCGCACGGGATGATGCACACCGTCATCCGCAATGCCTGGGCAGGCGATCCGTACCGCATCGATACGCTGATGATGTTCATGGCCAACATGAGCTGGAACTCGGCGATGAACACCACCGAGACCATGCAGTGGCTGACCGACAAGGATGAGGCCGGCGAGTACCGCATCCCGCGCATCATCTATTCCGATGCCTACGCCAGCGAGATGGTGGCCTACGCCGACCTGGTGCTGCCGGACACGACCTACCTCGAACGCTTCGACGCGATCAGCCTGCTCGACCGCCCGATCTCCGACGCCGACGGCGCCAGCGATGCGATCCGCCACCCGGTGTTCGATCCACAAACGCAAACCGACAAAGACGGACGCCCGCGCGACGTGCGTGGTTTCCAGTCAGTGCTGATCGACCTCGGCGCGCGCATCGGGTTGCCGGGACTCGTCGAAGGCGAAGGTTCGCCGAAGTACCGCGACTATGCCGACTTCATCCTCCGCCACGAGCGCATGCCCGGCGTCGGCCTGCTCGCCGGCTGGCGCGTCCTTCGACAAGCTCAGGATGGTCGGGTGGAAGAGGTGCACGGCAAGGGCGCGCCGAACCCGGAGCAGCTGCAACGCTACATCGACAACGGCGGCTTCTGGCGTGAGGAAATCCCGGAGCACGCGCGCTACTTCAAGATGGCCAACCGCGGCTACCTGGAGTGGGCGCAGCGCTTCGGCTTCGTCGGCAGCACCGATCCCATCGTGCTGCAGCTGTACGCCGAGCCGCTGCAGAAGTTCCGTCTCGCCGCACAGGGCCACGGCGAACGCCAGCCCCCGAGCGGGATCGCGAACGCGTCGCGACGTACTTCGATCCGCTGCCGATCTGGTACGAGCCGTTCGAGCACGACCAGACCTCGCGCGAGACCTATCCGCTCAATGCGGTGACCCAGCGCCCGATGTTCATGTACCACGCCTGGGGCTCGCAGAATGCGTGGCTGCGTCAGATCACCACGCGCAACTACCTGTACCTGCATCCGGACACGGGCACGCAACACGGCATCGCCGACGAGGACTGGGTGACGGTTGCCTCGCACCACGGCGAGATCACCGTGCAGGCGAAGTTCGCCGGCAACGTGCAGCCGGGCACGGTGTGGACGTGGAACGCCATCGGCAAGCGCCGCGGCGCATGGCGATTGTCGAAGGACGCACCCGAAGGCGACAAGGGATTCCTGCTCAACCACCTCATCTCCGACATCACGCCGAAGGGCGACTACGCCAATGCCGACCCGGTGACCGGGCAGGCGGCGTGGTTCGACCTGCGCGTGTCGATCCGCAAGGCCGGCGCTTCCGCCGATGCGACGTCGATCCCCGCGTTCGATCCGCTGGACTACGGCGACGCCGATGGACGCCCCCTGCGCTACGGTGCATGGTTCCGCATGAAATGACCCAGGGAAGGGGCTGAACGACATGGATCTGTGGCTGACCCTCGCGATCATGGCCGGCGCCATCTACCTGTTCGTCACCGAGAAGGTGCGGGTGGACGTGGTGGCGCTGCTGGTGATGACGTCGCTGCTGGTGACCGGCGTGGTCACGCTGCCCGAAGCACTGTCGGGCTTCAGCAACCAGGCCACGATCATGGTCGCGGCCATGTTCGTGCTCAGCGCGGCGCTGCAGCGCAACGGCGCGCTGGTCGCCATCGGCGAGATCCTGTCGAAGATCAAGTGGCAATGGCTGTTCATGCTGGTGATGCTGGTGCTGGTGTCATGCGTGGCGGCCTTCGTCAACAACACCGCGACGGTCGCGGTGTTCCTGCCGCTGATCCTCGCTGCCAGCACCGCCAACCGCTGGGCGCCATCGAAATTCCTGATCCCGCTGTCGTACATGTCGCAGGCGGCAGGCGTGTGCACCCTGATCGGCACCTCGACCAACCTGCTGGTCGATTCGATGGCACGCGACGCGGCCGGCGTCGGCTTCACCCTGTTCGAGTTCGCGCCACTGGGCATCATCTTCGTCGGCATCGCGATGGTGTACCTGATGACGGTCGGTCGCTGGCTGTTGCCCGACCGCGGCATCCCCGGCAGCGACGAAACCGAACACGTCGGTCGTTACGTGGCCGAACTGCTGGTGCCAGAAGACTCGTCGGCGATCGGCCTGCGCCGCGACCAGGTGGTGCCCGAGGGCATCGATGACGTCGCGGTGCTGGAGATCCTGCGGCAAGGCCAATCCCTGCATGGGCCGGATGTCGTGGTCGAGGCGGGTGATCGATTGCTGTTGCGCGGCGAATGGAAGCAGATCGCAGCGGCACGCAAGGCGATGAAACTGCGTTACGACCATGTCGCGCGCGACCTCGACGGCGACGTGACCGCCGAACGCCTGCAGGTGGAAGCCATGGTGGCGCCGGGTTCGCACCTGATCGGGCACACGCTAGCCGGGATGCGCTTCGGGCACATGTACCGCGCGCGCGTGCACGGCATCCACCGGCGCATGCTCAACATCCGCAAACCACTCGACCAGGTGGAACTGACCGTCGGCGACGTGCTGTTGATCGATGCGCCGGAAAAGTCGATCGAAGACCTGCGTGCCGACAAGGGCATGATCGTGTTGGGCACGCGCAAGCAGAAGAAGGTCGACGTGTTCCGCGCGTCGATGTCGGCGCTGATCATGGTTGCGGCCATCACCGCGGCCGCAATGGGCCTGCTGTCGATCGTGGTCTCGGCGCTGATCGGCTGCTGCGCGCTGGTGGTATTCCGCCTGCTCGATCCGGATGAGGCCTACCGCGCCATCGACTGGCGCGTGATCCTGCTGCTGGCGGGCATCATCCCGCTCGGCATCGCGTTGCAGAAGACCGGCGGCGCGGCGATGGCGGCGGATTTCCTGATGGGATCGCTGGGGCATTTCGGCCCCATCGCGGCGCTGGCCGCGATCTACATCATGACCTCGCTGGCGACCGAGTTCATGAGCAAC
The DNA here is from genome assembly GCA_024707405.1 of Luteimonas sp. Taxonomy (GTDB): domain Bacteria; phylum Pseudomonadota; class Gammaproteobacteria; order Xanthomonadales; family Xanthomonadaceae; genus Luteimonas. The sequence continues at coordinate 145,966 of JANPZU010000005.1, read as the reverse complement.
AATGCCTCGGCCGTGCTGGTGGTGCCGATTGCGCTGGCGACGGCAGAATCCATGGGCATCGACCCCAAGCCGCTGCTGATCGCGGTCGCCTTTGCCGCATCCACCAGCTTCGCCACGCCGATCAGCTACCAGACCAACACGATGGTGTTCACCGCGGGTGGCTACAAGTTCTCGGACTTCGTGCGCATGGGCCTGCCGCTCAACGTGATCTTCTGCACGGCGGCCATCATCCTCATCCCGCGTTTCTTCCCGTTCTGAGCAAGGCCGACGCATGATCCGCTACGCTGTGGGGCAATCGACACCCGGAGACCGGCGATGCACCGGCTGATGAACGTCATGCGCATCCTCTTCCTCGTCGCTGGCCTAGTAGGGATGGCAGTGTCCGCGTGGGCCTTCATCGACCCATCGGCGTTTCCTTCGCTCGGCGAAGCACGCGGAATGATGGGTGAGCCGCCCTCCCCGCGCTGGCGCGCCGCCCTGGGCTTCGTCATTTCCTGCGCGGTCGCCGGCTACGGTGCCGGCATCCTGCGCCATCGCCAGCTTCCATGAGTCCGCTGCCGTGACCGGACTGCCGCCGCCGTCGAAAAGGAAACTCGGGCTGGTGATCGATCTCGACACCTGCGTCGGTTGCCATGCCTGCGCGACGAGCTGCAAGGAATGGAATGCGGGCGGCATCGCCGGGCCGCTGACCGACGAACAGCCCTACGGGAAGGAGCCTTCCGGCGTGTGGTTCAACCGCGTGCACAGTTACGAAGTCGCGCCGACCAAGCACGATGCGGCGGAACCGCAACCGGCGATGACGTTGCACTTCCCGCGCAGTTGCCTGCATTGCGAAACGCCCGCCTGCGTCACCGTGTGCCCGACCGGTGCCAGCTACAAGCGCGCCGAAGACGGCATCGTGCTGGTGGACGAGGACAAGTGCATCGGCTGCAAGCTGTGTTCGTGGGCCTGCCCCTACGGCGCGCGCGAGTATTCCGAAACCGAAGGCGTGATGAAGAAATGCACGCTGTGCGTGGATCGCATCTACAACGACCACCTCGAGCCGGTCGACCGCGTGCCCGCCTGCGTGCAGGCCTGTCCGACCAAGGCGCGGCATTTCGGCGACCTCGGCGATCCGGATTCGGACGTATCGAAACTGGTGGCCGCACGTGAGGGCGTGGCCCTGATGCCGGAACTCGGTTACGCACCGACCAACCGCTACCTGCCACCGCGGCCACGTCGCAACGGCAGCGATGCACCCGTGCACGACGAGGGCAGCGCACCGGCGAGCGTCGGCCAGCGCGTTTCGCGCTGGATCGGGCGCGTGCTGCAACGGTGACTCCGTCGACTTCACGCCGGCACGGCCGCATGTCAGGCTTGCCGCACCGGACGCGCCGTTGCGTCCAACAGGGGAACGAGGCCAGATGCATCCCGCACTGTCGGTGATTTTCTTCACCACGCTGTCCGGCGCAGGCTTCGGCCTGCTGCTCTGGCTCGGCATCTCGATCCTGCTGCTGCATGCCAACGGATCCACGATGCAGTCGTTGCATATGCTGCAGGTCTGGACGTTGATCCTCGGACTGGCGCTGTCGACGGTCGGCCTGCTCAGCTCGCTCGCGCACCTTGGCAAGCCACAGCGCGCGTGGCGTGCCCTGTCGCAGTGGCGCACGTCGTGGCTGTCGCGAGAGGGCGTGCTGGCGCTGGCAACCATGCTTCCCGCCATCGCCATGGGCGGACTGTTGCTGTTCGTCGAACCCGGCGCCGACCGTGCGGTCATGCTCGGCGCAAGCGGCCTGTTGCTGGCCGTACTGTCGCTGGCCACCGTGGCCTGCACCGCGATGATCTATGCCTCGTTGCCGCCGATCCCGGCATGGCGGCACCCGCTGGTGTTGCCGGTCTACATCCTGTTCGCAATCGTGACCGGCCTTGCACTGCTGTTCGTGCTCATGGCGATCCTGCTGCCCGTCGGTCGCGACGCGCGCGCGATGCTGGTCATCCTGTCGGTGCTGTCCGTCTTGGTCGTGGCCGCCAAATGGCTGTACTGGCACGGCATCGACCGATCCCCCTGCCGGCCAGCAAAGGCGCGGCGGTCGGCCTGCCGGATCGCGAGGTCAGCGTGTTCGAACGGCCGCACACCGAGCAGAACTTCATCACCCGCGAGATGGCCTTCGTGGTCGCCCGGCGGCACGCGACCCGCTTGCGATGGGCCGCGACCGGGCTGCTCGCCGGCACGCCGCTGCTGGCATTGGCCCTGCTGTCGGCAGGCATCGTCGGCCCGGCGCCGTGCCTGTCGATCGCGGCCGCCGGCCTCGTCACCGGTACCTTCGTCGAGCGCTGGCTGTTCTTCGCCCAGGCACGGCACGTCGTCACGCTCTATTACTGAGCCGGCAGCTCGCACGACACCCCATTCAGGCCCGGGCGGGCGAGGTTTCGCTGCGCTGCGGCATAATCCCTCCTGAACCGGTTCCATCGGGGAAACCCACATGCTTGCGTCCTGGTGGCTGGCAGTCGCAGGGCTGCCGGTCTTCCTGCAACCCTTGCCCGAAGCGCCCGACCGCCCCGCAGCGGTCGCGATCGCGTCCGGGCAGGTGTCGCTGCGCCAGCCGTGCTACAGCCTGGTCTGCCCGGATGCGGAATGGTTGTCGGCAAGCCGCAGCCCCGCCAAGCCGGGACGCGCGCCCGGCGCCTACGACCGCATTGCGCCCACCGCGAACCCGCAACTGCAGTCGCGGCGGATCATCGGCCTGCGTTCCCCGGCCACGCGCCGGGACTGGTTCTACAACACCGGCCGCAACGACCGCATCGCCACGACGTACGGCTTCGAGGCGATCCGCAATCCCGACACCCGGATGCAGGTGGAACTGGGCACCGGCTACCGCATCCAGCCCTACGTCGATTACGGCACGGCCTCGCAAGGTCCGATCGCGCGTGGCAGCCTGCTGTTCTCGCAACGCTTCGGCGAGCGCGCCTTCCTGCTGCAGCGGGTGCACGTGGAAACCGGGCGTGCCAACACCTTCGTCCGGCAAACCATCGGTTTCGACCTGCAACTGATCCCGCAATGGAGCCTGCGCAGCGATTTCGAACTGCGCCACAACACCGCCGGCAACGGCGGCAACGGCGCGACCGACACCGAAGGCTCGCTGAGCCTGCGCTACACCTTCTGACCCCGTTTCACTTGCGTGCCAGCCGCCACGCGCGGCTGCACGGCCTTGCCACATCCAAAAAAGGAGCCTTCCACCCATGACCCTGCAAAAGACCTGCCTCGCCCTCGCACTTTCGGCCATCGTCCCCATCGCCCATGCCGACGACACGGCCACGACCGACGGCTGGACGGGTACCGGCGAGCTGGGCTTCGCGCTCTCCCGTGGCAACGCCCGCTCCGAAAGCCTCAACGCCCGCCTGGCGTTCGGCAAGGAGGCCGGGCAGTGGAAGCACGACTGGTTCGCGGCCGCATTGCGCGCCAAGGGCGAGGTCACCGGTGATTTCGACGGCGACGGCGTGGCCGAGGAGCGTTACGAACTCAATGCCAACCGCTACGAACTCGGCGCATCGAGTGCGTACCGCTTCGACGAGCGTCAATACGTCGTCGGCAGCGGACGCTACGAGAACGATGATTTCTCGCCCTATGAATACCAGGCAACGCTGTCCATCGGCTATGGCCGCAAACTCATCGACAGCGAACGCACGAAACTCTCGGCCGACATCGGCCCGGGCTTCCGCCGCGCCCGTGTCGCGGACGGGGGCGACACCGAGAATGGTGCGATCCTGCGTGGCAAGGTCGATTTCGTGCACCAGCTGACCGGCAATACCCAACTGGTCAACGCGTTCCTGGTCGAAAGCGGCAGCGACAACACCTTCGCGCAGAATGACCTGGGCATCGTGGTGGCGATGAACGAAGCGTTCGCGCTCAAGGCCGGCCTGCAGGTGCGCCACAACACCGAGGTCGATGGCGTGGACAACGTGAAGAAGACCGACACGCTGACCACCGTCAACCTGGTCTACAACTTCAGGTAATCGCGCATGCCGGCTCGCCGGCATGCGGCGCGGTCAGGTGCGTGGCGGCAACAGGTCGCCCGCACCACGTTCGAGCAGGCCTCGCGCGACGGCCTCTCCCAACGCGACCGCTTCGCCACGACCAGCCGTGGCATCTGCACGCACCAAGCGGCCGTCTTCCGCCGATCCCACCAGCCCCTGCAACGCAAGCGCATCGCCCTGCAACCACGCGAACGCGGCCACCGGCACATGGCAACTGCCATGCAGTGCGCGATTCATCGCCCGCTCCGCTTCAACGCAGGTGCGTGTCGGTGCGTGGTCGAGCATGGCAAGCAGCGACAGCACGTCGCCCTCGCCATCGCGGCTCTCGATCGCGATGGCGCCCTGCGCCGGTGCCGGCAACCATTCGGGTGCATCCAGGCGCGCACGGATGCGATCATCGAACCCCAGCCGCTGCAACCCCGCGCACGCGAGCACGATGGCGTCGTAATCGCCGGCATCGAGCTTGGCCAGGCGCGTATTGACGTTGCCGCGCAAGTCGAGGAGTTGCAGGTCGGGGCGGCGCGCTCGCAGTTGCGCCTGCCGACGCAGCGACGAGGTGCCGACACTCGCGCCCGGCGGCAGCGCATCGATGCCATCGAAGCGGTTGCTGACGAAGGCATCGGCATGGTCGGCGCGGGCGAGGATCGCCGGCAAGACGAAGCCGGGCTCCAGCTCCATCGGCACGTCCTTGAGCGAATGCACGGCACAGTCGGCTTCACCGCGCTGCATCGCCAGTTCCAGCTCCTTGAGGAACAAGCCCTTGCCGCCGATCGCCGCGAGCGAACGATCCAGCACCTCGTCGCCGCGGGTGGACATCGGCACCAGTTCCACCAGCAGGCCGGGCCGCGCTTCGCGCAGCAACCGGGCGACATGTTCGGTCTGCCACAAGGCCAGGGGACTCTTCCGGGTCGCGATGCGCAATCGTTCCATCCGCGTATTATCGCCCGTGGACGCGTGCGCCGGGCACTCAGAGCCGCCGGATCACGTCCCGCAGTTGCGTCACGCAGCGCCGACTCACCTCCAGCGGCTTGTCGCCATGGCGCAGGATGGCGTGCACATGGCCATCGGCGCCCCGCTTGAGTTCGACCAATTCGCCGCGCGCCACCAGGCAGTTGCGGTGGATCCGCACGAAGCGCTCGCCGAACTCGTCCTCCAGCGACTTGAGCGACTCCTCGATCAGGTCCCTCGCCACGCGCATGGTGCACGACCACGTACTTTTCCTCGGCCTGCAGGTAGCGGATGTCATCGATCGGGATCAAGCGCAGGTTGCCGCGCAGGCGCGCACACAGGTGCGTGCGCACGCGACCGCTCGCCTGTGCCTGTGTGCGCTCCCGGCCCGCGGCGAAGGTGCGCACACGCTCCAGCGCGGCCGCCAGCCGTTCCGGGCGGACGGGCTTGACCAGGTAATCGACCGCCGCCGCCTCGAACGCCGACAGTGCATGCGCGTCGTAGGCGGTGCAGAACACCACCGCCGGCTGCGGATCGAAAGCGGTCAGGTGGCGCGCCGTCTCCAGCCCGTCGATGCCGGGCATCGCGATGTCGAGCAACACCAGGTCGGGATCGTGCTGGGCGCAGGCGCGCAGCGTTTCGTGCCCGTCGCCGGTTTCGGCAACCACTTCGATCCCGCCGCCAGCCTCGGCAAGGAGCGCACGGAGGCGCTCGCGGGCAAGCGGCTCGTCATCGGCGATCACGATCTTCATGTGCGGTCGCGTTCCACGGGCAGCACGATCTCGCAGGCATAGTAGCCATCGACCCAGCCCGATGCCATGCGGGCACCGGGGCCGAAGGCGTAGCCGAGCCGATGCCCGACGCTATTCTGGGCGTGACCAGCGCCATGGATACTCCCCCATCCGGACGCAACGACGGATTGCGCACCACGATCCGCAACATGTCGCCCTCCATCGCCAGGTCGATGCGGATGGTGCCTCCCTCCGGCAGGCGCGAAACGCCGTGCAGGACGGCATTCTCCAGCAATGGCTGCAACACCAGCCTCGGCATGGCGAGCGTCCACGGCAGCCCGTCCTGCTTGCGCCACTCCACCTTGAGCCGCTCGCCCAGCCGCAACTCCTCGATGGCGAGATATCGCTCGCCCAAGTGCACTTCCTCGGCAAGCGTTGAATCGCCTTCGCCGGCACCCAGCGCGGCACGGAACAGATCCGACAAGTCGAGAACCGCACGCTCGGCGACTACGGCATCGCGACGCAACAGCCCGGCGATCATGTTCATGCTGTTGAACAGGAAGTGCGGGCGGATCCGAGCCTGCAGCGCGTCGGCCTCGGCCCGTGCATGCGCCCCCACCTGCGCCTGCCAGCGGTCGATCACGTAGAAGTACCGCAATGCGAGCGAAGTCAGCAGCGCCACGATCGCCGAACTGCCTCCGACGAAACGCCAGAAGTCTGGAAGATCGCCCTGCATGCCAACGCTGGCGAACAGCGCGTGGATGACTCCCCCGGCGATACCTGCAGCGAAGGTCGCCAATGACACGGCAGCGATGGCGCCGATGCGCACCGGCAATGCAGACAACGGACGACGCGACACGCAAAGCAGCACCGACGCCGACAGCGCCAGCCACAGCGCGTAGCCACTGGCCGTCACAAAGGCCTCCAGGCTCCACGCGGTGCCAACCGGCGCCAACGCCACCACGACCACCGAGAGCTCGCCCAAACCCAGCATCGCACCAAGCCTCGGCAGCCGGCACAGATCCGGCAACCAGGGCTCGTCGCGTCCGGGTCGACTCATGTCACTCGTTGACGAACCGCTGCGACAACCAGTCGCCGAGGTCGCGGATTTCCTCGGCGCAGACCGAATGCGGCATCGCGTAGTCGTGGAACGACACGTCGAATCCCAACTGCTGCAACAGCGCTGCACTCTGTCGCCCGGCCGCGAACGGCACCACCGGATCCTGGGTGCCATGGCCGAAGAACACCGGCTGCGCCGACGCACCCGCCTGCAATGCTTCGCCCGCCTTGTGCGCGGCGGGCAGGTAGGTCGACAGGCCGACCAGTCCGGCCAGCGGTTCGCTCCGGCGAAGGCCCGCCGCCAGCGTGATCGCGCCACCCTGCGAAAAGCCCGCCAGCACGATCCGGGATGCGGGAATGCCGCGCCCGGCTTCGCGGGCGACCAGCGCCTCGACCTGTTCGATCGATTCCGCCACGCCTTGCTCATCGGCACGGTTCGCAAGATCGAAATCGCGGATGTCGTACCACGCCCGCATGCGCATGCCGTTGTTGATCGTCACCGCGCGCACCGGCGCATGCGGGAACACGAAGCGGATCGCGGGCCAGTCGCGCCGCACCAGCTCCGGCACGATCGGCACGAAATCATTGCCGTCCGCGCCGAGGCCATGCAGCCAGATCACGCTCCAGCGCGGATCGGCGCCGGTTTCGCGTTCGATGGTTTCCAGCAACGCCATGTCTTCTCCATCGGAGTTGGTGGGCCCACCAGGATTCGAACCTGGAACCAAAGGATTCACGGTATCGAGGATTTCGCCTCGCGTGGACTATCTCATCACCCTCAGCTCGCGCTGGTGGGGTGCGGGACGCTCTAGCCTGTCATCAAGGGCACTCAAGCCCTCAGGTAGTCTCTGCACCTTCCGGCGGTGTACCGCCGGCTTGGCTCAGGATCGCCACCGGCCGAACCGCTGCGGTTTCCCTGAATTCATCCCGTTTTTCCACCGAGCCTTCCGGCGTCGGGGTCACCTTGTCGATGAGTCCTCTGCTCTAACCGTTGAGCTATAGGCCCTGCCTGCGAATCGTAACGTTCCGGCGTGACATCAGCCAGAGGAGTGGATTATGTTCTTTGGATGAAATCCGAAGAAACATGCGTCACATGCGGCCTCCTCCTGTCTGGACGACAGCGTCGTTTCTGTTCCCGCACCTGCAAAAACCGCGATACAAACCATCGCCACCAGAACTACACCTGCCAACAGAAAAGGGGGCTATCAAGGAAACGTGATCTGCTGGCAATATCAGGCTCCCGTTGCACGAAATGCGGTTACCAGCGAAATCTCGCTGCACTCACCTGGCATCACATCGAGCCTGAAAACAAACTTTTCACGCTCGACTTGCGCTCTCTATCCAATCGCAAGCTGGAGGAGTTGTTGATGGAGGTCGGGAAATGCATGGTGCTTTGTGCGAACTGCCATGCCGAGACGCACTTCCCTCATCTCTCGGCAAACGGACTGCCCTGAAGCAGCAACGGCCGCAGATGCGGCCGTTGCTGGAAGATCATCCGCGGCAACCGAACATCAATCGATGTCGAGGAACGACCGCAGCTGTTCCGAACGGCTCGGGTGGCGCAGCTTGCGCAGGGCCTTGGCCTCGATCTGGCGGATGCGCTCGCGGGTCACGTCGAACTGCTTGCCGACCTCTTCCAGCGTGTGGTCGGTGTTCATGTCGATGCCGAAACGCATGCGCAGCACCTTGGCCTCGCGCGGGGTCAGGCCGGCGAGCACGTCGCGCACGGTTTCCGAGAGATTCGTGTTGGTGGTCGCCTCGATCGGGGACTCGACGTTGGTGTCCTCGATGAAGTCGCCCAGGTGCGAGTCCTCGTCGTCGCCGATCGGGGTCTCCATGGAGATCGGCTCCTTGGCGATCTTCATGACCTTGCGGATCTTGTCCTCGGGCATGTCCATTTCCTTGGCCAGTTCTTCCGGCGTGGCCTCGCGGCCGTACTGCTGGAGCATCTGGCGGGAAATGCGGTTGAGCTTGTTGATCGTCTCGATCATGTGCACCGGGATGCGGATGGTGCGCGCCTGGTCGGCGATCGAGCGGGTGATGGCCTGACGGATCCACCACGTGGCGTAGGTCGAGAACTTGTAGCCGCGGCGGTATTCGAACTTGTCCACGGCCTTCATCAGGCCGATGTTGCCTTCCTGGATGAGGTCGAGGAACTGCAGGCCGCGGTTGGTGTACTTCTTGGCGATGGAGATCACGAGGCGCAGGTTGGCCTCGACCATTTCCTTCTTCGCGCGGCGGGCCTTGGTCTCGCCGTAGGCCATCGCGCGATTGATTTCCTTGAGGTCAGCCAGGGTCACGCCCATCGCCTTCTCGATGGCGATGGTGGCTTCCTGCTCGGCGACGATCTGGTCCTTCACGTCTCGCAGCGCGCTCGACCACTTCTGCTTGCGCTTGAGCACGTCGTCCACCCAGCCCAGGTTGGTCTGGTTGCCTTCCCAGGCGCGGATGAAGTCCTTGCGCGGCATCTTGGCGACCTTGGTGGACAGGTCGAGGATGCGGCGCTCGTGGTCCTTGATCTCGCCGACCACGTCGCGGAGCTTCTTGACCAGCGCGTCGGTCAGCGGCAGCGGCAGCTTGAAGGTCACGAAGATCGCGGCCATTTCCTCGCGCAGCTTGAGCACCGGCTTCGCGCTCGCGCCGTTCTTGGCATAGGACTTCTGGAACTTGGCGTAGTTGGCGGCCAGTTCGTCCATGCGGCGCGCGACCTCGGCGGGATCCGGGCCGGTCGGACCGGCTTCCTCGGCATCGCCGCTGTCGTCGTCGTCACTGTCGTCTTCGTCATCGCTGTCGCTGTCGCTCGAAGACGTGGTGTCTTCCGCCACAGGCGTCGGGTCTTCTTCGACCAGGTCGTTGAATCCGACCACGACCTCGGCCAGGCGCTTCTTGCCGGCCTTGTGGAGGTCGAACTCCTCGAGCAGCAACTGCACCGACCACGGAAAGCTGGCCAGCGACGCGTTCATCTGGTTCAGGCCTTCCTCGATCCGCTTGGCGATGGCGATTTCGCCCTCGCGCGTCAGCAGTTCGACCGTGCCCATCTCGCGCATGTACATGCGCACCGGGTCGGTGGTGCGGCCGCCCTCGGTATCGAGCGAGGTCAGCGCGGCAGCGGCTTCTTCCGCGGCGGTCTCGTCGACTTCGCGGTTGCCGCTGGAATCGCCGGTGAGCAGCAGCGTTTCGGCATCGGGCGCGACTTCGTGCACTTCGATGCCCATGCCGTTGATCATGCCGATGATGTCTTCGATCTGCTCCGGATCGACGAGGTCGTCGGGCAGGTGGTCGTTGACTTCGGCGTAGGTCAGGTAGCCCTGATCCAGCCCCTTGGAAATCAGGAGCTTGATGTCGGACTGCTGGGCAGGACGTTCGTTCGCCATGTGGCGCGCACCGGGGAGAAAAGTGAACCCGTAATTATACCAGCCAACCAGGCCGGGTCATGCCTGGAAGGGCGGTTTCCGGGCCATCGCGGCCGGACTGACGACCATATGGGCACGACGGGGGCCGGTTTCCAGAGTCAATCGGAAAAAGCCGCCGGAACAGGTCGCGGCAGGATCCACCGGGCGGCGTCAGGCCCGCAGCAGGAAGGTCACGGGGCCGTCATTGATCAGCCCGACCGCCATATCGGCCCCGAAACGCCCCGTTTCCACCGCGCCCGCGTGCCGGGCCCGGCATTCAGCCACCAGTCGGTCGAAGACCCGCGCGGCGTCAGCGGGAGCCGCCGCGGTGCTGAACCCGGGCCGCATCCCCTTGCGGGTATCAGCGGCCAGGGTGAACTGGCTGACCAGCAACAGGCCGCCGCCGGTCTCGGCCAGCGACCGGTTCATGCGCCCCTCGTCGTCGGCGAAGACCCGATACCCGAGTAGCCGCTCGGCCATGCGCACGACCTGCGCGTCGCCGTCGCCCGGTTCGACGCCAACCAGCGCCAGCAAGCCGGGGCCGATCATGCCGACGGTTTCCGTGCCGACATCGACGCGGGCTTCGGTGACACGCTGGATCAAGGACAGCATCTTTCTTCGATTCGAACCGATGGCGTGGCGAAGCCGGGAGCCTACGCGATCCGATGCCCCGGCGCCGCATCGCTACACTTCCCCCATGGCCGACCTTGCCGCCCGCTTCCTGTACCTGCTCGCCACGCTCGTCGCCCGCCTGCCGTGGCCGCTGCTGCGCCGGATCGCCGACGGCATCGCGTGGATCTCGGTTCGCATCGGCGGGCGCGAAAGCCAGGTCGCTGCGAGCAACCTCGAAATCGCCTATCCGGAGCTGCTGCCCGCGCAGCGCGACGATTGGCGCGGTGCCATCGTCCGCACGACCGCGCGACAGACGCTGGAGACCCTGCGCCTGTGGACGCGGCCCCATGCCGACAACCTCGCGCTGATCCGGCGCACGCACGGCACCGAACTGTTCGATGCGGCGATTGCCTCGGGCAAGGGCGTGATCGTGGCCGCGCCGCATTTCGGCAACTGGGAACTGCTCAACCAGTGGCTGGCATGGCGCACGCCGCTGGCGATCCTCTACCGTCCGCCCGAGTCCGCCGTGGGCGAAGCCTTCCTGCGACAGGTGCGTGCCAATGCCGACGAGGGCCGCGTGACCCAAGTCCGCGCCGAAGGCCCGGGCATCCGCGCCTTGTTCAAGCGCCTGCGCGACGGCGGCGTGGTCGGCATCCTGCCCGACCAGCAGCCCAAGGTGGGTGATGGCGAGTTCGCACCGTTCTTCGGCAAGCAGGCGTTGACGATGACGCTGGTGGGCCGGCTGGCCGAACGCAGCGGCGCGACCGTGCTGTTCGCCTGGTGCGAACGCATCGGCAACGACCTCGAATTCGCGCTGCACATCGCACCGGCATCGGAAGGCATTTCCTCGCCCGACGCGGTGGCAGCGGTGACTGCGCTCAATGCCGACGTCGAGCGCATCGCACGGCGCGACCCGGCGCAATACCAATGGACCTACAAGCGGTTCAAGGCGCGCCCGCCGGGCAGCGGCGAGGACAATCCCTACTACCGGTTCGAACGCACGCACCCGCACCCATGACGACCAACGAATCGGCCCCGGATCATTCCCCTGACGAGCTCGCAATGGATCTTGCCGGCAACGGCTGGCAGCCATTGCCATTGCGCGCCCGCACGCTGTTCACGTTGTCGGCGTCGATCACGTCTGCGGTGATGACCGTGTGCGCACTGGTCGCGATCGGCCTGCTGCTGCCCGATGGCGCGCTCAAGATCGCCGCCGCCATCGCCGCCCTCTTGGCGATCCCCACGTTCTTCGTCTGGCTGGCCCGCAAGCGCTACCGCTACACGCGCTGGCGGCTGGACGACGAAGGCTTCGCCTTGCGCCGGGGCAAGTTCTGGAGCGTGGAAACACGGATACCTGGCTCGCGCGTGCAGCACCTCGACCTGGTGCGCGGGCCGCTGGAGCGACGCTTCACCCTGGCCACGCTGGTGATCCACACTGCCGGCACCCGCCAGCACGCACTCTCGGTCGGCGGCCTGGATGCAGACGAGGCCGAGCGGCTGCGCGACACGCTCGCGGCCAGGACGGATCTCGATGACGACGCCTGACCTGCCTGAACCGCCCGAACCACCGGCGATCGCCGAAGCCGAAGCACGCCTGCCCACCGACGACGAACGCCGGCTGCATCCCTGGTCGTGGCTGTTCGTGCTGGTCGACGGGATGAAGCAGTTCATCGTCCCGCTCGCGGCATTGGTGTTCTTGGGCGGCCGCAGCGAGGAAGGCTGGCAGCTGGCGGGCGCAGCTGTGGTGATCGTCCTCCTCGCATTGGTCGCGATCTGGCGCTACTTCACCTTCCGCTATCGCATCGACGGCGACAGCCTGTTCGTGCGCAGCGGCATCGTGCAGCGCGAATTGCGGCAGATCCCGTTCTCGCGCATCCACAACGTGGCCCTGCAGCAATCGCTGCTGCATCGTCTGTTCGGCGTGGCCGCGGTGAAACTTGAATCGGCCGGCGGCACCAAGCCCGAAGCGGAGATGAAGGTGCTCACGCTGGCCGATGCGCTGGCACTGGAACGATTGATCCGCCATCGCGGGCGCGTCGCCACGGGCGAAGGTGGAAGCGATGCCGCGCAACGCACGGATGACGACACCGGCGAGGACGGCGGCGATACGCTGCTGGCACTGCCGACCAGCGAGATCGTACGCCTGGGCCTGATCTCCAACCGCGGCATGGTGGTCGTGGCGGGCGCATTCGCGCTGGTGTGGCAGGTGTACCCCGAGAAGCGCATGTTCAGCGTCCTGAGCGATCTCTGGCGCGAAGCATTCGGCTACGTCGGCCATTTCAACGGCAACTGGTTCGCCACCGCGCTGACGGTGGTCGTGTTCGTGCTGTTGGTGCTGGCGCTGATCCGCGCGTTCTCGGTGCTGCTGGCCATCGTCCGCTACCACGGCTTCCGGCTGAGCGAACACGGCCGCCGGCTGACCGTCGAACGCGGCCTGCTCACGCGCGTGCGCGCCAGCGTGCCCCGGCGGCGCATCCAGTCGTGGACGTTGCGCGAGACCGCGCTGCATCGCCTGTTCGGACGGCGCTCACTGGATATCGACACGGCCGCCTCGCAAGTCGATCCCAACCAGGAAAAATCCCTGCGCGAACTGGCCCCGGTCGGCACGCCCGAAGCCTGCGACGACCTGGTGCGCCATGTCCTGCGTGGCGCCGAGTGGCCACCCGCTGGCGGCTGGCATCCCCTGCACCCGAAGGCATGGCAGCGACTGTTGATGGGCGACGTGCTCTTCGGCGTCGGCTTGCTGGCGGGCGGCCTGTGGTTCTTCGACGCCTGGGGATTGCTGGCACTGCTGTGGCTGCCATGGGCGTGGCTGGTGGCGCGACGGCATGCCATGCGCGCCGGCTATGCCATCGACGATGGTTTCATCGCCGTGCGCGAAGGCTGGTGGTCTCGGCACTGGCGTTTTGCCGAAATCGACAAGATCCAGGCCATCGAACTGCGCCGATCCCCACTCGACAAACGTTTCGGCATGGCATCGGTGTGGCTGGACACCGCGGGCGCGGGCGCGATGTCGCCGCCGCTGCGCATGCGCTACCTGCTCCTCGACGATGCGCAGGCGCTGTTCTCGCGGATCGAACGCGACGTCGCGCGACGGCCATTGCGGTGGTGAAGTACGCCGCCTTGACTCAAGGCGTGCGGATGCGCTCCCCCACCAATGACAGGAACAGCGCCTCGTAGCGGGCATTCATCAAATCCCGCCCGTGCCGCTCCAGCGCGACCTGGCGTGCAGCGGCCCCAAGGCGCGTTGCGACCGCATCGTCGCGCAGCAGGGTTTCCAGCGCATCGGCCAGCGCCGAGGCGTCGGATTCGGGAACCAACAGGCCATCCTCGCCTTGCGAGATCACTTCGCGCACACCGGGCACTGCACTGCCGACCACGGCGCAACCCGCCGCCATGCCCTCGATCAACGCCAGCGGCATGCCTTCGTAATGCGTGCTGAGCACCGCGATGCGATGCGTCATCAATACTTCGGGGACATTGCGGATCACGCCGAGGAACTGCACCTGATCGCGCAAATCCAGTTGATCCGCCAGCTTTTCCAGCGGCCTGCGATGCAGGGCCTTGCCGCCGCCGGCCAGCAACACGGGTGGCCGCAATCCGCGCTCGCCAAGCAAGGCGACCGCACGCAACAGCGTGGCGTGATCCTTCTGCTTGGAGAAACGCGACACCATCACGATGCCCGGCGTCCGCGATGGCACCGGATGCGCATCGGCCCCGGCGAATGCCTCGAGGCGGATGCCGTTCGGGATCGCGATGGTGCGGTCGGGCGGCATGCCCATCCCCAGGAGCGCTTCGCGCACGCCTTCCGAACACCCGACGATGCGAACGGTGCGGCGCGCGAGCCAGCGGGTCTGCGCCAAGCGCCAGCGCGTGTAACGCTCTCGGGTGTTGTGCTCGACGTGGACGAGGTGCGGCACCTTGGCCAGCAGGCCGGCATAGCGACCCCAGAGATGTTCGCTGAAGCCATGCGCGACCAGCACGTCCGGCTTGAATTCCCGACACACGCGAACCAATGCAAGGATGCTGGCCAGATGCGACCAGCCGGGCACCACCTGCAAGGGCACGCCGTCACGTTGAAGTTCCGCAATGCGCGCAGGGTCGCCACGACGCTTGCGGCGCAGCACCAGCAACGGGTCGATGTTGGCGCTGTCGCGTGCGGCATTGACGAGTTGCAATGCCACCTGGGTCGCACCACCGGAAAAACCGCCGGTGACGAAATGCAGCACCCTCACTGGATTTCGCGCCACGACATCCTCACACCACCAGTCCCAACTTGCGTAAGTCGCCCCGGATCCGCCGCACCTGCCACCACCAGCCCCGGCGCGAGATGGATTCGAGCACACCGGCAACGCCTTCCGGGAACACCGCCGCCAACGTCGCCAGCCATTGCGCCCTCAGTTCGGCGTCGCCACGATCGAACTTGCCTCCGATCGACGCCAGCATGCGCAGGCAGAAGTAATCGACGGCACAATGCGACGCTGGTTGCTGGAGTCCCATGCGATCGAACTGCTGGCTGATTTCGCTCACGGTAGACATCACGTCCCGATACTTGTGCGCATCGAACCTGGCAAGCGCACTTCCTTCCCGCTGACGATAGCCGATCCACGTCCTGGGGACATGGATGCAGGTGCGCACACCGGCAATCAGCGCGGGCAGTGCCGCCGCATCCTCGGTCACGACGCGACCGACGGGAAACGGCGCTGCCGCCCAGATCCGGCGACGCGCAATCTTCGACCAGGGATGCAGCTGGCGCTTTTCCATCAAGCCTTGCACGAGAGCATCGCGATCGGACAGGACGCGTCCCGACGCACCCGAGAACGTCGAACGATGTCGCTCTCCGCGCAGCACATGCTTGAGTGCAGTGCGCTCACGGACGACACGGAAGTCGCACATCACCAGGTCGACATCCTGCTCCGAGACGATCCGGTGCAAGTCGGGGATGGCATCCGGGAGCATGAGGTCGTCGGAGTCGATGAACCAGACATACTCGCCACTCGCATGGGCCAACGCCGTGTTCCGGGCTTGCGAAATCCCCCGGTTCACGTCATGCGACAGCAGGGTGATCCTGTCCGGATGGCATCGCTGCAACTCATTTGCGATCCGGGTGCTGCCATCCCTGGAGCCATCGTCGACGAGGATGATCTCGATCCCATCGCCCGACTGCGACAACACCGACTGCACGCAATCGCGAAGGTAGGCCTCGACGCCATAGAACGGGATCAGCACGCTGAGCCAGGGGGAAGGCATCGACATGTATGCAGGGGAGACAGGTATGCCCTGGGGGATGGGCGAGGCGCAGTCTACACAGGGCGACACACCGACTGGATGAACATTTCCGGAAAGCTCCGGCGCGTCGGCAAAACCTTGATTTCAAGCACGTTTGCGCAGTCGCGCATGGAAGAACCCATCCATCCCGCCCTCGCCCGGCAGGCGCTGGCGCCCGGCACCAGCAGGGTGGCCGAAAGTCTCCGCCAAGGCTTCGGCGGCGGCATCGGGCGTGCGGCCGAGGAAGGCATCCACCTGGCGCTCGTTCTCGTCCCTCAGGATCGAGCAGGTGGCGTAGAGCAAGGTGCCCCCCGGCGCGAGCAATGGCCACAGCGCATCAAGCAACGATGCCTGCAGTCGGGCCAGCGACACGATGTCCTGTTCGCGCCGATGCAGCAGCACGTCGGGCTGGCGGCGGACGATGCCGGTGGCAGAGCACGGCGCATCGAGCAGGATCGCGTCGAACGGCTCGCCGTCCCACCACGCCGCGGTGTCGGTGGCATCGGCCACGTGCAGGCTGGCAGACGCGCCGACGCCGAGCCGTGCGAAGTTTTCGCCTACCTTGCGCAGGCGTGCGGCATCGATATCGAGCGCAACCAGCCGCAGCGTTGGATCGCGTTCCAGCAAGTGTGCCGACTTGCCTCCCGGCGCGGCGCAGGCATCGAGTACGCGCGCACCGCGGGGCGGCGCCAGTGCATCGGCGACCTGTTGCGCGGCACCGTCTTGCACGGACACGTCGCCGTCGGCGAAACCCGGCAGCAACGCCACCGGCAGAGAACCGTCGATGCGCAGCGCATCGTCCAGACCGTCGACCAGTTGCGCCTCGATGCCGGCAGCCTGCAGGCGCTGCAGGTAGTCTTCGCGCGTCCCGCGCAGGCGATTCACCCGCAACCATGTCGGTGCCTGCGTGTTGCCGGCAGTGATGATGTCCTCGAACGCATCCGGCCAGTCGGCCTTCAATCGCCCACGCAGCCACGATGGCCACAGGTCGCGCCAGTCGCCTTCGGGCAGGCCGTCGCGCTGCGCGCGGCGCAGCAAGGCATTGACCAGCCCGGACTGATGCGCGCGCCCCATCTCGCGCGCGGCATCGACCGTCGCCGCGAGTGCGGCATGCGCGGGCAATCCGAGCGGATCGAGCTGCGCGAAGCCGGCCAGCAGCAGCGCGCGCAACGGCGCATCGCGCCTGGGCAGCGGCCTGGGGATCCATGCCGCCAGGGCGGCATCGCCCCGATGGCGGATGCGCAATGCAGCGAAACAGATCGCCTCGACCAGGGCGCGGTCGCGCGGATCGCGCAGCGCCGGCAACCCCGCGGCCAGCTCGGCCTTCAGCGAGCGGCCGTGGTGCAGCACCGCATCGAGGACGTTCGCCGCAACGACACGCGGCTGCGCGCCCGCGTTCATGCGCCGTCCGGAGGCGGCGAGCCGACCAGATCGCGTCGGGCGTTGAGGTAATCGGCTGCGGCCAGCACCTTGCCACCCGCACGCTGCACGCGCAGCAGGCGCAAGGCGCCTTCACCGCAGGCGATGTCGATGCCATCACGCGATGCGGCCAGCACCGTGCCCGGCGACGTTTCGTGCGCCACGGGCAAGGCAGTGGCTGCATGGATGCGCAGGCGTTCCCCACCCACTTCGGCCTCGGCCACCGGCCACGGATCGAACGCGCGCACCTTGTCGGCAAGGACGGTTGCCGGCTGCGACCAATCAAGCCGCGCTTCGGCCTTGTCCAGCTTGTGCGCATAAGTCGCGCCGTATTCCGGCTGCACCTGCGCCATCGGCAGGTGGCCGTCGCCGAGCAATGCCAAGCCTTTGGCCAGCACGTCGGCGCCCAACGCAGACAAGCGATCGTGCAGTTGCCCGCCGGTCTCGCCGGCGCCGATGGGCGTGGCATGCGACAGCAGCACCGGGCCGGTGTCGAGGCCCTTTTCCATCTGCATCAGGCACACGCCGGTTTCGGTGTCGCCGGCTTCGATCGCGCGCTGGATCGGCGCAGCGCCACGCCAGCGCGGCAGCAGCGAGGCATGCACGTTCCAGCAACCATGCACGGGGATGTCGAGCACTTTCTGCGGCAACAGCAGGCCATAGGCCACCACCACCATCAGGTCGGGCCGCAATTCGCGCAACTGCGCACGCGCCGACTCCGAACGCAGGCTCTCGGGCTGGAACACGGGAATGTCGAGCGCCATCGCCGCCTGCTTCACCGGCGAGGCCTGCAGCCCGCGACCACGCCCGGCGGGGCGATCGGGCTGGGTGTAGACGCCGACGAGTTCACCGCCCGCATGGGCCGCGTGCAGCGACGGGACGGCGAATTCCGGCGTGCCGGCGAAGACGATGCGCAGGGCCATCGCCATCACCCCTGCTTGCGCAGTTTTTCCAGCTTCTTGATCGCGCGGTCGCGCTTGAGCGGCGACAGGTAGTCGATGAACAGCTTGCCGTCGAGATGGTCGATCTCGTGCTGGACACAGGTCGCCAGCAAGCCGTCGACGCGCATCTCGAAGGGTTTGCCATTGCGGTCGAACGCGGCGACGACGATGCCGTCGGGACGCGTCACGTCCGCGAACACGCCCGGGATCGACAGACAGCCCTCCTGGTGCACGCGCAGGTCAGCCGAGGCCTCGCGGATCACCGGGTTGATGAACGCCAGTGGCTGGTCTCGGCCCTCGGTCACGTCTATGACCATGAAGCGCTCGTGCGTATCGACCTGGGTGGCGGCCAGGCCGATGCCCGGCGCCTCGTACATCGTCTCGAACATGTCGTCGAGCAGCCGCTGGAACGCCGGGTCGGCGATCCGTTCAGCTTCTACGGCACCGGCGACGTTGCGCAGGCGTGGGTGCGGATATTCGAGGATCGGGAGCAGGGACATGGAGTCAGAGCGTGGCGGCGGTCACAACCGCGCGAGATGCGTCCATTGTAGCCGGTGCAGGCTTGCATCGGCCCGTGATTTGTAGGCTATAGTGCCCCGGCTGCAGGGGAAATCTCCAAGGGGAGCAGGTAGATGGCCAGCATGCTTCAGCGCCTTTCTCAGGGGCTTCGTACGGGTGTTGCCGTCGCGTTGTTGACGGTGGCTGCCTATGCCGGTGCGCAAGGCGTGCGCGGCGAACATCCGGACACCTATGTCGTCGTCCGTGGCGACACGCTGTGGGGCATCGCAGGCAAGTTCCTGCAGCGCCCGTGGCTGTGGCCAGAGATCTGGCAGGCGAATCCGCAAATCCAGAACCCGCACCTGATCTATCCGGGCGACGTGGTCAGTCTGGCCTACCTCAACCGCGTGGCGGTGGATCCGGGCCCGCGCCAGGATGCGCAGCCGATCAACGCGATCCCGCTGTCCGACGTCGAGGCGTTCCTCAAGGATCTGCGCGTGGTCGACGGCTTCGACCACCTGCCCTACGTGGTCGGCCTCGAGGAAGACCGCCTGCGCGCCACCCAAGGCCAGGTCGCCTACATCCGCGGCTTGCCTTCCGCGCAGCCCGGCCAGCGTTACGCCGTGGTGCGCCCGACCGTGCGCTTCACCCGCCTCGATCGCAGCGGCCTGTGCTGCGACCTGTTCCACAAGGACGACCTCGACTTCCGCGGCCGCCGCACCGTCGACTTCCAGCAGTACTGGACCAACGTGGTCACGCCCGACAAGGGCCATGAACTGCTCGGCTTCGAACTGCAGCGCGTCAATGTGGGCACGATCACCCGCGGCGAAGTCGGCGGCATCCAGGCCAGCACCCTGCTGCTGGATGAAACCGGCCGCGAAGTCCGCGCAGGCGATCGCCTGATCGCAGTCGACGCCCAGCCCTACGACCTGCAGTTCTTCCCGCACCCGCCGCGCCAGCAGACCGACTACGGCGTGGCCCGCGTGATCGGCGTGTCCGACATGTTGCACCACGGTGGCCCGCGCGACGTGATCGCGCTGTCGGTCGGCAGCCGCGACGGCGTCGACAACGGCACCGTGTTCTCGATCTGGCGCGAAGGCACCAACACCGTCGACCGCGTGCAGAAGGGCGAATACCGCGACGAGGACACTGTCTTCTTCGAGAACAAGGTGCGCCTGCCGGACGAGTTCGCCGGCCACGTCATGGTCTTCCGCACCTTCGAGAAGATGAGCTACGGCCTGGTCATGGACAGCGTCAAGCCGACCCGCATCGGCTACCACCTCAAGCACCCGGACGCGCCGTACTGAGTATCAGGGTTTTCCTACAACACGCGAGGACGGCGCCCGACGGCGCCGTTTTCGTTTCCGGCCCATGCTGCCGGGATGCATCCCGGTCTCCACGACATCCCCCTGACGAAGCCCTCGTGCGCCTAATGTGCGTGGGCGGCGCGACGCGCCCGCGGCGGCAATTGCTGGATGCCTGGGCGTCGCCCGACGCCGCGCTCGCGGCCGGGCGGGATGCCTGGCACGCAGCAGGCATGGATCACGCCCAGGCCGACAGCCTGGCCGCATTGCGCCCCATCTCCCCGCGCATCCGCGACTGGCTGGCCCGCCCGGGCCACCGCATCATCGGCTGGCACGACCCGGACTACCCCGCCCTGCTGCGCCGCATCCCGAGTCCGCCACTGGCGCTGTTCGTCGCCGGCGACGCCAACCTGCTCTGGCATCCCTCGGTGGCCGTGGTCGGCAGCCGCCTGCCGTCGGCCGGGGGCGCGACAACGCACGCGATTTCGCCGCCGCCCTGTCCGATGCCGGCTTCGCCGTGTGCAGCGGCCTGGCCTCGGGCATCGATGCCGCCGCGCACGAGGCCACCCTGGCGACCGGTGGCTCCACCATCGCCGTCCTCGGCAGCGGGATCGACATCCCCTACCCCCGTGCGCACGCCGATCTGCACGCACGCATTGCCGGACATGGCGTCGTGGTCAGTGAGCACCCGCCCGGTGCCAGCGCGCGCCGGGAGCACTTCCCGAGCCGCAACCGGATCATCGCCGGACTCAGCCTCGGCACGCTGGTGATCGAGGCCGCGGAGCGCTCAGGCGCGCTGATCACGGCCCGGATGGCGGCCGAATCCGGCCGCGAGGTCTTCGCCATCCCCGGCTCGATCCACAACCCCATGTCCCGCGGTTGCCACCGCCTCATCAGCGAGGGCGCCGGACTGGTGCAGACCCCCGGCGACGTGCTCGCCACACTCGGGCCGGTCGCCCATGCCCTTGGCGATGCCTTGCGTGGCCGCCTGCACGCCCCCACCCAGGAGACCGGGAGTCGCCGTCGCGATGCCGACACCGCCATCGGAGGTGATGATCCGGACTACCAGCGGTTGTGGTCGGCCCTTGGCCATGACCCAAGCCCTATGGACAGTCTGGTCGTCCGCACCGGATTGACGGCTGCCGAACTGTCCTCCATGCTGCTGGTCATGGAGCTGGAAGGCCGGGTCGCTTGCGAACATGGCCGCTATTCCCGACTGTCCTGACACACCGCGCCCCCGGGCGCAGGCCGAGGGGAAATGAAAGAGAGCATCCTGGACGTCCTGCTCTACCTGTTCGAACACTACTTCACCGAAGACGCGGACATCGTCCGCGATCGCGATTCCCTCCAGAACGGCCTGCTCCAGGCCGGCTTCAGCCCCGCCGAAATCAACAAGGCCTTCGACTGGCTCGATGCCCTGGCCGAACAGCGGCCGCACGCCACCAGCCCGCGCGCCGACGGCCCGACCCGCGTGTACTTCGGCCCCGAGCTCGACCGCCTCGACGTCGAATGCCGCGGCTTCCTGCTGTTCCTCGAACAGCACGGGATCCTCGATGCCGACCAGCGCGAACTGGTGCTCGACCGCGCGATGGCACTCGACCAGGACGAGCTCGACCTCGACGACCTGAAGTGGGTCGTGCTGATGGTGCTGTTCAACCAACCCGGCAGCGAGGCCGCCTACGCCTGGATGGAAACCCAGATGTTCGCCGACGAACCCGAACCGGTGCACTGAGCGCTTCAACGACAGGGAGTCGTCCGCTTGAACCAGACCGTGGGCGGTGGCCCGCCGCCGCTTCCGCCCATCCAGCCCCGCACGCCAGCGCCTGTGCCGCGCACGCGCATGCATGGCTGCCTGATCGCCTTGATCGTGGCGGCGTGCCTGGTGATCCCTGTGGTCGGCATCCTCGCCGCGATCGCATTTCCCGCGTACAACGACTACCTGTCGCGCGCCAGGCTCCACGAGGCCGTCCTCGAAGCCGAGCCATTGAAGCAGCAGGTGGTCGCCTTCCATGCCAGCCAAGGCCACTGCCCCGTCAACGGCGATGCCGGATTCGGCAACGCACGGGACTATGCCAGCGCGCTGCGCGACCAGGTCGATTTCTGGGCACCAGCCGATGATCTGTGCGCGATCGAGATCCTGATCGGCGAAAACCAGGGCAGCACCATCGCCGGTGTCCAGCTCCTGCTCGAATACGATACCGGTGACGGCAAGTGGACATGCCGCGCCGACATCGAGGATCGCTACCTGCCCATCGTTTGTCGCACCTGAACCGGCCCTGCCGCGGGGGCGGCACGTCCATCGATTGCCTACTCCAAGGGGAACACGACGCATGTCAGCCTGGTACTACGCCGACGCCCGCAACGACCGCCAGGGGCCGGTCGAAGCCTCGGAGCTCGCCCGCCTGCGCCAGCAAGGCGCGGTGACGTGGCAGACACTGGTCTGGCGCGAGGGCATGGCCAACTGGCAACCGATGTCCGACTTCGCGGACGATTTCGTGCAGGGCGACGATCGCGGCCCGTGGCTGTCGACGGGCTCCGGCAGTGTCGTCGGCCATGCGGCGCCTTCGGTGGCGGACGGGGCATCCCCCTATGCACCACCTACCTCCCCGGTCGACACCGTCGGCCACGTGGTGCTCGGTGGCGAAGTGGTACAGGCCGGCTTCTGGAAGCGCTTCGCCGCCATGATCATCGACGCCTTCATCACGGCGGCCGCGTCGTGGGCGGTGCAGATCCCGTTGTTCATCATGGCCGGCGCCACCGGCGCGATGGGAGGCGACCTGCTCTCGACCGGCGGCTCGGTAGGCCTGTTCGTGTTGTCGTACGGCGTAGGCATCCTGGTTCCGCTGCTCTACTTCGCCTGGATGCACTCCTCGGCCAGCCAGGCCTCGCTGGGCAAGATGGCGATCGGCATCAAGGTGACCGGGGGCAACGGGCAGCGCATCGGCTTCTGGCGGGCATTCCTGCGCTACCTGGCCTACCTGCTGCTGGCATTGTTCACCCTGGGCATCGGCGCCGTGGTATCGGCCTTCACCACGGGCCTGACCCAGCGCAAGCAGGCCCTGCACGACATGATCTGCGACACCCTCGTGGTCGACAAATGGGCCTTCACCGACCGCCCCGACCTGCAGCGCCGGGAGCTGGGCGTGGTGGCCTGGGTGGCGATCATCATCGGCGGCGGACTGGTCGCGCTCGCCCTGCTGGCAATCGTGGCCGCCATCGCAATTCCGGCCTTGTACGGCTGATCTGGCGACACCCGGGGCCGGGATTGCTTGACAGCCCGACCCCGGCCGTGATTCCACTATAAAAAGAGTGAACCTGAACGCCCGGGGCCTTGTTCCCGGGCGTCATTGTCTCGACATCCCCCTGACGACGCGGCCCCTCGCCGCGCCCGGAACCCCGTCGCCATGCCCAAGAACCTCCTCATCGTCGAATCGCCCGCCAAGGCCAAGACGATCAACAAGTACCTCGGCAAGGACTTCCAGGCCCTGGCGTCCTACGGCCATGTCCGCGACCTGGTGCCGAAGGAAGGCGCGGTGGATCCGGACAACGGCTTCGCCATGCGCTACGACCTGATCGAGAAGAACGAGAAGCATGTCGAAGCCATCGCCAAGGCCGCGAAAGCCGCCGAAGGCATCTACCTCGCGACCGACCCGGATCGCGAGGGCGAAGCGATCAGCTGGCACATTGCCGAGATCCTGAAGGAGCGTGGCCTGCTGGAAGACCGCTCGCTGCAGCGCGTGGTGTTCACCGAGATCACGCCGCGCGCGATCAAGGAAGCGATGGCGCAGCCGCGCAAGATCGCCAACGAACTCGTCGATGCGCAGCAAGCGCGCCGCGCGCTGGACTACCTGGTCGGCTTCAACCTGTCGCCGGTGCTGTGGCGCAAGATCCAGGCCGGCCTGTCCGCCGGCCGCGTGCAGTCACCCGCGCTGCGGATGATCGTCGAGCGCGAGGAAGAGATCGAAGCGTTCGTCAAGCAGGAATACTGGACGATCGAGGCCGAGTGCTCGCACCCGTCGCAGTCGTTCAGCGCACGACTGGTCAAGCTGGACGGCCAGAAGTTCGAGCAGTTCACCGTGACCGACGGCGACACCGCGGAAGATGCGCGCTCGCGCATCCAGGCGGCGGCGCAGGGCGCGCTGCATGTCACAGATGTCGCCAGCAAGGAACGCAAGCGCCGGCCGTCGCCCCCGTTCACCACTTCGACACTGCAGCAGGAAGCCTCGCGCAAGCTGGGCTTCACCACACGCAAGACCATGCAGGTCGCGCAGAAGCTGTACGAAGGCGTCAACATCGGCGACGAGGGTACGGTCGGCCTGATCTCCTACATGCGTACCGACTCGGTCAGCCTGTCGCAGGAAGCGCTGGGCGAAATCCGCGACGTGATCGCGCGCGACTACGGCACCGCCTCGGTGCCTGACAAGCCCAACGTCTACCAGACCAAGTCCAAGAACGCGCAGGAAGCGCACGAAGCCGTGCGCCCGACCTCCGCGCTGCGCACGCCGGCGCAGGTCGCCCGCTTCCTCACCGACGACGAGCGCAAGCTCTACGAACTGGTGTGGAAGCGCGCCGTGGCCTCGCAGATGATCCCGGCCACGCTCAACACCGTCACCGTCGACCTTGCCGCCGGCAGCGAGCACGGCTTCCGCGCCTCCGGCACGACCGTCGTCGTCTCGGGCTTCCTCGCCGTGTACGAAGAAGGCAAGGACAGCAAGGGCAAGGAAGACGAGGACGAAGGCCGCAAGCTGCCAGCGATGAAACTCGGCGACCGCATCCCGCTCGATCGCATCCACGCCGACCAGCATTTCACCCAGCCGCCGCCGCGCTTCACCGAAGCGGCGCTGGTGAAGGCGCTGGAGGAATACGGCATCGGCCGGCCGTCGACGTACGCGTCGATCATCCAGACCCTGCTGTTCCGCAAGTACACCGAGATGGAAGGCCGCAGCTTCCGACCGACCGACGTCGGCCGCGCGGTGTCGAAGTTCCTCAGCAACCACTTCCCGCGCTACGTCGATTACGACTTCACCGCCAACCTCGAGGACGAACTCGATGCGGTGAGTCGCGGCGAGGAGGAATGGGTGCCGCTGATGGAGAAATTCTGGGGCCCGTTCAAGGAACTGGTGGACGACAAGAAGGCCTCGCTGGACAAGACCGATGCCGGCAGCGTGCGCGTGCTTGGCGACGACCCCAAGAGCGGTCGCGTGGTCAGCGCGCGCATCGGCAAGTTCGGCCCGCTGGTGCAGATCGGCACGGTCGAGGACGAGGACAAGCCGAAGTTCGCTTCGCTGCGGCCCGGCCAGAGCATCTACAGCATCAGCCTCGACGAGGCGCTTGAACTGTTCCTGCTGCCGCGCGTGCTCGGCGAAGACAAGGGTGAATCCGTGAGCGTCGGCATCGGCCGCTTCGGCCCGTTCGCCAAGCGTGGCAGCACCTATGCTTCGCTGACCAAGGAAGACGATCCCTACAAGATCGACCTCGCCCGCGCCGTCTTCCTGATCGAGGAGAAGGAAGAGATCGCGCGCAACCGCATCATCAAGGAGTTCCCGGACAGCGACATCCAGGTGCTCAATGGTCGCTTCGGCCCGTACATCAGCGACGGCAAGCTCAACGGCAAGATCCCCAAGGATCGCGAGCCAGCCACGCTGACGTTCGAGGAAGTGACGAAGCTGCTGGAAGAAACCGGCAAGCCAGCGCGTCGCGGTTTCGGTGCGAAGAAAGCCGCTGCCAAGAAGGCACCCACAAAGAAAGAAGCTGCGCCAAAGAAGACGGCGGTGAAGAAGGCCCGCGCGAAAAAGGCGGCGGTGAAGAAGACGCCTGCGAAGAAGGCGGCGAAGAGCGTCGCCCGCCCGTTCTCGGCCGACATCGAACCCGCCAAGCCGCTGGTCACCGCCGCGAAGTTCGAGCCCGGCAAGAAGCGCGTGGTGAAGAAGACCGACGACGCGCCGTTCTGAATCATCACCCCGCCTGCCCGCAGGCGGGATTCAAGGCAAGGGCCCGCCGTTGCACGACGCCACCTCCACTTCGATCGCAGACGCCGTCGCCACGCTCGGGCACGGCGGCGTGATCGCCTACGCGACCGAAGGCGTGTGGGGGCTCGGCTGCGACCCGTTCGATGAAGCCGCCACGCTGCGCCTGCTCGCACTGAAGCAACGTCCGGTGGACAAGGGCCTGATCCTGGTCGGCGCACATGCCGCGCAGTTCGACGGACTGATCGACTGGCCGGCACTCGACGACGCACAGCGCGACGCGGTGCTCGCCAGTTGGCCAGGGCCCAACACTTGGATCGTCCCGGCCACCACGCGCGTACCGGCATGGGTCAGCGGCGGCCGCGACAGCGTCGCCGTCCGCGCCAGCGCACACCCGGTGGTGGCCGCGCTGTGCAACGCGTTCGGTCGCGCATTGGTCTCGACCAGCGCGAACGTCTCGACCGAACCCGCGCCGCGCAGTCGCGGCGAACTCGACCCGCGCATCATCGCCGGTGTCGATGTCGTGGTGGACGGGGAAACCACGGGCTTGTCGCAGCCCACGACGATCCGCGACGCCCGCACCGGCGACATCCTCCGCTGATCAGAGGCGCAGCCGCTTCGCGAAGCGAAGCTTCCGCAAGCCTGCGACCGCATGTCCTTCGGACAAGTTTCCACTGCAACGATGCGCGCCGTTGCGGCACTGTTGTCGCACTGCACAAAGTGTGATTTATTCGGTGTCCGTGGGAGCGTTGCATGGCATCCGTTGCCGTGCAGGGTTTTCGCGCCCTTCCTCCACCAGACGCGACCTTCGAACGATGCGGCACAGCCCGGATCGGGGTTTGTACGACCCCGCTAGCGAACACGACAGTTGTGGTTTCGGCCTGATCGCACAGGTCGAAGGTGCGGGCTCGCGCGCGATCGTCGATGCCGCGCTGGAAGCGCTGTCGCGCATGGCGCATCGCGGCGGTGTCGCCGCGGATGGTCTTTCCGGCGACGGCTGCGGCGTGCTGATGCACGGCGCCGGCGGTTTCGTGCGCGTGCTCGCGGGCGAAGCGGGGCACACGCTGCATGACGGCCTGTTCGCAGGCGGCAACGTGTTCCTGCCGCACGACGCAGGCGAAGCCTCGCGCTGTCGCGAGGTGCTGCGCGACGCACTGCATACCGTCGGAGTGCGCCTGGTGGGCTGGCGCGAAGTGCCGACCGACGACGCCGCCTGCGGCAAGCTGGCGCGTTCATCGATGCCGCGCATCGAACAGGTGTTCGTGGAAGGCGACGGCGATGACGACCAGGCCTTCGATCGCGCCCTGTTCCTCGCGCGCCGTCGCAGTGAACAACAACTGCACGACGTGCGCGATTTCTACATCGCCACGCTGTCGTCGCAACTGATCGGCTACAAGGGCATGGTGCTGCCCAGCCACCTGCGGCAGTTGTATCCCGACCTGTCGCACCCGGAACTGTCCGCGCGCTGCGTGGTGTTCCACCAGCGCTTCTCCACCAACACGCTGCCGCGCTGGCCACTGGCGCATCCATTCCGCCGACTCGCTCACAATGGCGAGATCAACAGCATCGAAGGCAACCGCCGCTGGGCGCAGGCACGCCATGGCACCTGGCAATCGCCGCTGCTCGACATCACCGAGTTCGAAGCGCCGGTCACCATGCATGGTTCCGACTCGCAATCGCTCGACAACATGCTCGAGTGGCTGCTGCTGGGCGGCATGGACATCCCCAAGGCGATGCGCATCCTGATCCCGCCGGCGACGCAGTCGCTGGAATACAAGGACACCGACCTCGCCGCGTTCTACGAGTACTACGCCATCAACTCCGAGCCGTGGGACGGCCCCGCGGGCGTGGTGATGTGCGATGGAAGGCACGCGGCCTGCACGCTCGACCGCAACGGCTTGCGCCCGGCGCGCTGGACGCTGTCGACCGACGACGTGTTCATCATCGCCTCGGAAACCGGCATCTATGAATTGCCACCTGAAAAGGTGAAGGCGAAGGGCAAGCTCGGCCCCGGCGAGATGATCGCCGTCGATTTCGCCAACGCGACCTTGCTCGACAACGACGCCATCGACGACCTCAACCGCACCCGTGCGCCGTACAAGCAATGGCTGAAGCAGGGCCTGAGCTGGCTGCACACCGAACTGATCGATCCGGCGCTCGCCGCCGAGCCCTTCACTCATGACGTGCTGCTGGCGTTCCAGAAGCGTTTCCAGTTCAGCCGCGAGGAGCAGGAATCCGTGCTGCGCCCGCTGGCCGAGACCGAGCAGGAAGGCATCGGCTCGATGGGCGACGACGTGCCGATGGCGGCGTTGAGCCAGCGCATCCGTCCGCTGTACGACTGTTTCCGGCAGGCGTTCGCGCAGGTCACCAACCCGCCGATCGATCCGCTGCGCGAAGAATGCGTGATGACGCTTTCGACGCAAATCGGCCGCGAAGGCAACCTGTTCCGCGACCACGCGGAGAACGTGCACCACGTGATGCTCAACTCGCCGGTGTTGTCGCAGCGCAAGTTGCGCCAATTGCTGGCTTTGCCACGCTTCGCCGAATCGAACCTGCTGATCGACCTCTACTTCGACCAGGACGAAACACTGGAAGCGGCCATCGACCGCATCTGCGACCAGGCCGAGCAGGCCGCACGCGATGGCATCGAATTGCTGCTGCTCAGCGACCGCTACCCGCGCCCCGGTGCGTCGGCGATCCATGCCCTGCTCGCCACCGGCTCGATCCACCTGCGGCTGGTGAAGGCGCGCCTGCGCTGCGACGTGAACCTGCTGGTCGAGACCGGCACCGCGCGCGATCCGCATCACTTCGCCTGCCTGATCGGCTACGGCGCGACCGCGGTGTACCCCTACCTCGCCTACCAGACGCTGTTCGCGCTCGGCCGGCGCAATCTGCTGGGCGGCAAGACCGGCAACGAACAACTTCAGATCGGACGCAGCTACCGCCGCGGCGTGAAGAAGGGCCTGCTGAAGATCCTGTCGAAGATGGGCATCGGCAGCATCGCCAGCTATCGCGGCGCACAGTTGTTCGAGATCGTCGGCCTCGACGACGACGTGGTCGCCAAGTGTTTCGACGGCACGCCGTCGCGCATCGCCGGTCTCGGTTTCGCACGACTCGAGGCCGACGCGCGCCAGCTCACCGACCACGCCGAGGACGACACCGCGCTGCCCGAACCCGGCGGCCTGCTGCGCTACGTGCACGGCGGCGAGTACCACCAGTACAACCCGGACGTGGTGCAATCGCTGCAGCGCGCGGTGCTGACCGGCGAACGCGCGGACTGGAAGGTGTATGCCGACCACGTCGACACGCGCCCGGCTGCCGCGCTGCGCGACCTCCTGCACCTGAAGCCGCTGGGCGCGCCGGTGCCGCTGGACGAAGTGGAATCCGTATCGTCCATCGTCAAGCGTTTCGACAGTGCGGCGATGAGCCTCGGCGCGCTATCGCCGGAAGCGCACGAAGCACTCGCCATCGCCATGAACCGCCTCGGCGGCCGCAGCAATTCCGGCGAAGGCGGCGAAGACCCCGCGCGCTACGGCACCGACAAGCGCAGCAAGATCAAGCAGATCGCATCGGGTCGCTTCGGCGTGACCCCGGAATACCTGATCAACGCCGAAGTGCTGCAGATCAAGGTCGCGCAGGGCGCAAAGCCCGGCGAAGGCGGACAGTTGCCCGGCCCCAAGGTCAATGCGCTGATCGCGCGCCTGCGCTACGCCAAGCCCGGCATCGGCCTGATCTCGCCGCCGCCGCACCACGACATCTATTCCATCGAGGATCTCGCGCAGTTGATCTTCGACCTGCGCCAGGTGAACCCGCAGGCGCTGATCTCGGTGAAGCTCGTCTCGCACGCAGGCGTGGGCACGATTGCCGCGGGCGTGGTGAAGGCCGGCGCGGATCTCATCACCATTTCCGGCCACGACGGCGGCACTGGCGCCAGTCCGATCGGCTCGATCCGCTACGCCGGCGTGCCGTGGGAACTGGGTCTGTCGGAAGCGCGCCAGGCGCTGCAGTTCAACGAAATGCGCGACAAGGTGCTGCTGCAGACCGATGGCGGGCTCAAGACCGGCCTCGACGTGGTCAAGGCCGCGCTGCTGGGTGCCGACACCTTCGGCTTCGGCACCGCGCCGATGATCGTGCTGGGCTGCAAGTACCTGCGCATCTGCCACCTCAACAACTGCGCGACGGGCGTCGCCACGCAGGACGACCGCCTGCGCGAGAACCACTTCAAGGGCCTGCCCGAGCGCGTCGAGACCTTCTTCCTCAACATTGCCGAGGACGTGCGCGAACTGCTGGCGTCGCTGGGTGCGCGCAGCCTCGACGAGATCGTCGGTCGCACCGACCTGCTGGAACAGGCCATCGACACGCCGCGCGATGCCGTACGCATCGACCTTTCGAAGCTGCTGCAACGCGACCCGTCGCAACCGGCCGCGTACTGCGGCAGCCCCGCACTGCAAACCACGCCCGACGGATTGGCTTCGGAGCTTGAAGCACGATTGTCGAAGATCGTCGAGCGCGGCGAAGGCGGCGAATACGATTTCGAGATCCGCAACACCGACCGCAGCATCGGCACGCGCCTGTCGGGACTGATCGCCCGCCACCACGGCAATACCGGCATGGACGACCGCCCGCTGACGCTGCACCTGCGCGGCAGCGCTGGACAGAGCTTCGGCGCGTTCAATGCCGGCGGCCTGCACCTGCACCTGCAGGGCGAAGCCAACGACTACGTCGGCAAGGGCATGGCCGGCGGACGCATCGTGCTGCAACCGCCCGCGGGCAGCACGTTTGCATCGCAGGAGGCGCCGATCCTCGGCAACACCTGCCTGTACGGCGCGACCGGTGGCGAAGTGTACGCGGCCGGACGCGCGGGCGAACGCTTCGCCGTGCGCAACTCCGGCGCCACCGCGGTGATCGAAGGCGCAGGCGACCACTGCTGCGAATACATGACCGGCGGCGTTGTCGCGGTGCTGGGACGCACCGGCCAGAACTTCGGTGCCGGCTTCACCGGCGGCATGGCCTACGTGCTCGACCTGGATCGCGATTTCGTCGATCGCTACAACCACGAACTGATCGATATCGTGCGCATCTCGCCGGAAAGCTTCGACAACTACCGCCAGCACCTGACCGACCTGCTGGAAACGCACGCACGCCTGACCGGCAGTGCATGGAGCACGCGCATCCTCGACGACATCCGCGACTACATCGGCAAGTTCTGGCTGGTGAAGCCGAAGGCCGCCAGCCTGGAAGCACTGGCCAACGAATTGCGGAGGGCGGCGTGATCGCACGCACCTGGAAACGGAAACGGAGAACCCGCGACGCGGCGACCGCCGCCTGAACACGGTTCACCCCATCCTTCCACCTGCCTGCCTAGCCTGACGCCATGAGCAAGAAACACATCTTCCAGTTCCTCGACCTGCCGCGCGAGATGCCGCCGAAGGTGCCGCTCGCCGACCGCACCGGTGGCGACTGGAACGAACTCTATGGACGCTTCGGCCAACCCGAAGCCGCGCACCAGGCCGGGCGTTGCCTCGACTGCGGCAATCCGTATTGCGAAGCCAAGTGCCCGGTGCACAACTACATCCCGAACTGGCTGAAGCTGGTGGAGGAAGGCCGCATCATCGAAGCGGCCGAGTTGTGCCACGAGACCAATCCGCTGCCGGAGATGTGCGGCCGCGTCTGCCCGCAGGATCGCCTCTGCGAAGGCGACTGCACGCTCAACGACGGCTTCGGCGCGGTGACCATCGGCGCGGTGGAGAAATACATCGTCGATACCGCGCTCGCGCAGGGCTGGCGGCCCGACCTGTCCAACGTCACGCGCACCGGCAAGCGCGTCGCCGTGGTCGGCGCCGGGCCGGCGGGACTCGCCTGCGCCGACCGACTCGCACGCAACGGCATCGCCGCGACGGTGTTCGACCGCTACGAACAGATCGGCGGGCTGCTGCAATTCGGCATCCCCAGCTTCAAGCTCGACAAATCGGTGATCCAGACCCGCCGCGAAGTTCTCGAAGGCATGGGCGTGTCGTTCCGACTCGGCGTGGAGATCGGCAAGGACGTATCGCTGGACGAACTGCTGCACGATTTCGACGCGGTATTCCTCGGCCTCGGTGCCTATCGCTACACCGATGGCGGCTTGCCGGGACAGGACTTGCCCGGCGTGTTGTCTGCGCTGCCGTTCCTGGTGCAGAACGGGCGCATCGTCACCGGCAACGATCCCTGGGGCCGACCCATCGCGGGCTGGGAAGACCGTCTCTCGCTGCCTGACCTCAAGGACAAGCGCGTGGTGGTGCTGGGCGGCGGCGATACCGGCATGGATTGCGTGCGCTCGTCGATCCGGCTCGGCGCGGCCAGCGTGACCTGCGCCTATCGCCGCGACGAAGCCAACATGCCCGGCTCCGCGCGCGAAGTGACGAATGCACGCGAGGAAGGCGTGAAGTTCCTCTTCAACCGGCAGCCGCTCGCCATCGAAAGCGGCGCTGCAGGCAACGCCAGTGGCGTGCGCGTGGTGCAGACACGGCTCGGCGAACCCGATGCACGCGGCCGTCGCAACGCCGAACCCATAGAAGGCAGCGAATCGCTGATCGATGCGGACGTGGTCATCATTGCGTTCGGCTTCTCGCCGCGCGTGCCTGAATGGCTGTCAACGGCTGGCGTGGAAGCGCACGGCAATGGCCGGCTGGTCGTCGGCGGCAACGGACGACTGCCCTACCAGACCACGCACGACAAGCTGTTCGCCGGCGGCGACTGCGTGCGTGGCGCGGATCTCGTGGTGACCGCCGTACAGGAAGGCCGCGACGCCGCCGCCGGCATCGCGCGCATGCTGCGCGGCAGCAAGGCGATCCGCGCGACATTGCAAACCGCCTGAGGCGTATTCAGGCGCGGCTGGCCCTCGGATTCGTGAACACAGGCAAACCCGTGCACTTCCGTACCGCCGGCTTCGCGACCAAGATAACGGCATGCGCACCGTCGCCACCCTCGCATTCTCCTTTCTTGCCTCGTGCAACGCTGCATGGGCGATGCAGTCCACGGCCGTGACGGTGTATCGCTGCATCGATGCGAAAGGCCACGTGACGCTTGGAGATGCACCGTGCCCTACCGGCACGAAGGAAGAAGTCCGCACCATGCAACGCCCACAGGACGCGCCACCGCGGCAAGTTCCCGCGCCGGACGTGCCGGCTGCGGTGCCCGTGGCAGCACCGACGCCTCCACCACCACACGTCATCGTCATGCGCACGCCGCAACCGATGTACGAATGCACCACGCCGGACGGCGAGCGCTACACAAGCGACACCGGAGACGGCAATCCGCGCTGGGTGCCGCTGTGGACGCTGGGCTATCACTCCCGCTGGCGCACGCATGGCTCGCCAGGCCCCGGAAACGTGGCGACCCAGCAACTGAACGCCTACCAGGCTGGCCGACCGCTCGGCGGAAGGGTCGGCGCCCCCACCAATCCGCGCCCCTCCCCGGCACCCGTCACTCCGCCAGAACGCCCACGCTCTCCGGGACACCAACGTCCGCCGCCTTACGGTTCCGCAGGCGGCGGCACTTGGGTGCGCGACACCTGCCACGCATTGCCGCAGGCGGAAGTCTGCTCGCGGCTGGCCGACCGTCGCGAAGTAATCCGCCGTCGCTTCTTCAATGCGCAGGAAACCGAGCGCAATGAATTGCGGCGCGAAGAACGCGGCATCAATGCCCGCCTTGCGGCGGATTGCGGATGAGCCTACCGCGCCTGGCCTTCGCCTGCTGTTGCCTGCTGGCCTTTGCCGCCATCGCATCCCTTCGCGCGCAGAACGCCCCGGTGATCTATCGCTGCACCGATGCCGGCGGCGGCGTGACAATCCAGAACGACATCCCCTGCCCCGCCGGCAGCAAGCAGGAAGTCCGGCGCGTGGAAGCGCTGCCCTCGACGCCGCCACCGATGGCATCCTCGTCACTGACGGTGGCAGAAGAGCCCGCTTACCAGCCACCACCGCTGTCAGACTTCGTCCAGGTCGCGGCCCCGGCAAACGAATCCATCGCATCCCCCGAACGCCCGGGCTTGCCCGGCGCACGACGGATCGCAGACGCCGATCGCCTGCCACCGCCCCCGATCTTTCGCTGCGAAACCTGGGACAACGACAGTTACATCAGCGAGGATCCAGCCCCGAAGCCGCGCTGCATCCGGCTCGACACGGGCGGCGTCGGCCAGGCATGTGAAATGAAATACGACATCTGCGCACGCGTCGGCGACAACGCCGCCTGCGATGGCTGGAAGCGACGCCAACGCGAAATCGAATCGACATGGCGGCACTCGCGCGGCCAGGACAGGTTCGCGCTGCAGGAGGAGTTTGCGCGGGTGACGAGGATCCTCACCGATTCCACCTGCGCCTTGCCGCCCTGACGCAGGCATTCACTCCTCGAACGTGATCTCCACCGAGGCGGCGCTGCGCAACGCTTCACCATGATGCACCGCCTCGACGTTGTTGCCGTCCGGGTCGAGCACGAAGGCCGCGTAATAGCCGGGATGGTACGGGCGCTCGCCGGGTGCACCGTTGTCGCGGCCACCATTGGCCAGCGCCACGCGATGGAATGCGTCGACCGTCGCACGGTCGCGCGCCTGCAAAGCAAAATGGGAGCGCCCGGTCAGCACGCCCTGCGCCGCCTGGCTGTCGGCACTGGACACGAACAGTTCATCCGCCCAGAACCAGTCGTCGCCCCTGCCCCCCATCGGCACCCCGAGCGTGCCGAGCACCGCTTCGTAGAAACGATGGCTGGCATCGAGGTCGCGCACCACCAGTTGCAGGTGGTCGATCAAGCGCCCGCGATGCAGATGCTGGGTTTCCATGCCTTCTCCTCCGTTGCCGTGGGTGCCGCATCCGGTGCATCCGGATGGCCCGGATTCTACGTACCACACCCGACTTGACACCACTCGCACCCACGACTGCCCTACGATGACCGCTGATCCGGCAAACGGAACGACATCGCCTTTCGAGGCAGGCAGACGCGTGTCCAGCACCCCGAACCCCGCCCGCGAGCCCCAGGACTGGTCGGATGAGATGGCTGCAGTCTCGCAGCATCGCTGCCGCGACAGTTTCATGCGGATCTACGACCACTTCATGCCGCGCCTCTGCCTGTACCTGCGCGGGCTGGGCACGAACGCCGGCAATGCCGAGGAACTGGCGCAGGAAGCCCTGCTCAAGCTCTGGCTGCGCGCGGACCTCTACGATCCGGCCCGCAGCAGCCTGTCGACATGGCTGTTCAGGATCGCGCGCAACCTCTACATCGACCGCGTGCGCAAGGAGCCCGGCTGGGCGCATGTGCAGGAGTCGGTGACACTTGCCGAAGCGGACGACCCACCGACCACCACCACCGCCGAAACCCATGCCGAACACGTCCGCCTCAAGCGCCGCATCGATGCACTACCGACGATCCAGGCACGGCTGATCCGCATGTCGTACTTCGAAGCCAAGAGCCACCAGGAAATCGCGCAGGAACTGGCCATGCCGCTTGGCACGGTGAAGTCGCACCTGCGCCGCGCCTTCCTGCGGCTGCAGCGCGACATCGGGGGACAGCCATGACGCCCCGGCACCACCTCGACCCGTCGACGCTGGTCAGCTACGCCGCCGGTGCATTGCCTCTGGAACTGTCCGTGGTCGTGGCCACCCACCTCGACGCCTGCCCGCATTGCCGTCGGCAGGCCGCCGCCGCCGAGTCCATTGGTGGCCTGCTCGTCGAACAGCAACACGGTGCCGCCACGCATCCGGCCGCACTGCGCTCACGAATGCTCGAACAGCTCGACGAGACTGCAGGCAACAGTGCCGTGCGTGGACACTCGCACGCAGGCAGAGACGTCGAACCATCACGCGACCCGGATCAGCTGCCGACACCGCTGCACCCGTATTTCGGGACGTCCTACCAGGCGCTGAAGTGGCGCTGGATGTCGCCCGGGGTGCATTGCATCCGCGCCGAAGGCACCAGCACCTTGCTGCTGCTCAGGATCGCACCGGGCAAGAGCATGCCTTTGCACAGCCATGGATCGACCGAGGTCACCCAGATCCTGCAAGGCGCGTACCACGATGCGCTCGGTCATTTCACGCCCGGCGATGTCGCCGACCTCGACAGCGACATCGAGCACCAGCCGGTGACCGCGCCGGGCGTGCCCTGCATCTGCGTATCCGCACTCGATGCGCCGCTGCGCTTCAACAGCTGGATCGCACGCAAGCTGCAACCCTTGTTCAAGATCTAGTACGACGTGCCGCATCCATGCGGATGCGGTGACAACGCACTGTTTGCCAAGCCGACGAGGAGGCGAAATGCCATCGCGATTGCTGTCTGCCACGGCAGCCTGCCTGCTGTCCCTCGCGCTGCAGGCGCAGGCCTCGGTGCAGCGCGACGATGCGCGCGCCTACGCCAGCGCCGACGGACGATTGCTGTACACCGAAAGCCACTGGGTCGACGAGTCCGCATCCCCGGCCAAGCGACTGGTGCTCTATCGCTGCCCTGGTGGACAGGCGTTCGCACGCAAGCTGGTCAGTGCCTCCGGATCGGCCAGCGCGCCGGATTTCGCATTCGAGGATGGACGGGATGGCTATCGCCAGGGCGTATCCCTGCTCGCCGGCCGACGGCACGGCTACCTGCAACAAGCGGGACGACCGGAACTGCGCTACCCGCTTGAAGTCCCCGCAGACGGTGTGATCGACGCAGGCTTCGATGCGGCCGTTCGCGCACATTGGCATGCGCTGTCCTCCGGGGAGGAAGTGCGATTGCGTTTCCTCGTGCCGGGTCGGAAGCGTTTCTATCCGGTGCGTATCCGTCGCATCGGAGCGACGACCTGGAACGGCATCGCCGCCGAACGCCTGCGGATGGATCTCGACCAGTGGTACGGCTTCGCGGTGCCGCCGGTGCATCTGGTCTATGCCCGCGCCGACAGGCGACTGCTCGAATTTTCCGGCACCGGCGATGTGCGCGACGACCGCGGTCGCAACCAGCAGGTGCGGATCGCGTTCGCGCCTGCAAGCCGTCAGGTCGCTGCCGCCGAGATGGCGGCAGCCTCGGCCGAGAAACTCACCGCCTGCAAGGACTGAGCCGGCGTGGACTTCACGCCGCGTGCACCAATGTGACCTGCCTGCCCGATGATGCGAGCCACTGCATCCGCTTGGCCCGGATGCACGTATGCCACCACGAACTCCCGCTGCGCCGGACACCTTCGTGGATCCACACTCCCGCATCGCGCATCATCCAAGGCAGGCATGGCTGTCTGCATTGCGCCGCTGGTTCGATACGTCGGCCACGACGTCGAGCGGCAACGAACATGACGGCGAACGGATCGACTGGCTTCGCGCCTTGCCCTTCGCGGGCATGCACGCCGCATGCCTGCTTGTGTTGTGGGTGGGTGTCTCGTGGTTTGCGGTCACGGCATGCATCGCGCTCTACGCCATCCGCATGTTCGCGATCACCGCGTTCTACCACCGCTATTTCTCGCATCGCACGTTCCACGCCTCGCGCCCGATCCAGTTCGTGTTCGCATTGATCGGTGCAGCCAGCGTGCAACGCGGGCCATTGTGGTGGGCCGCGCATCATCGCCGCCACCATCGCCACGCCGACACTCCCGACGATCCGCATTCACCGCGTCAAGGTTTTTGGCGAAGTCACGCGGGCTGGTTCCTGACCCGCGACGGATTCCGCACCGATTGGAGCCGCATCCCGGATCTTGCGAAGTACCCCGAACTGCGCTGGCTCGACCGCTTCGACACGCTGGTGCCATTGCTGCTCGCGGCCGCACTGTACGCCCTCGGCGAAGCGCTGGCGGCATGGGCCCCGATGTTCGGCACCAATGGCCCGCAACTGCTCGTGTGGGGATTCTTCGTGTCGACCGTGGTGCTGTTCCATGCCACGGTCACGATCAATTCGCTGGCGCACCGCTTCGGCCGTCGCCGCTTCGCCACCCGCGACGACAGCCGCAACAATGCATGGCTTGCCGTCATCACCTTCGGCGAAGGCTGGCACAACAACCATCATTTCTTTCCCGGATCCGCCCGCCAGGGCTTCTACTGGTGGGAAGTCGACCTCACCTGGTACGGATTGCGACTGATGGCCGCGCTGGGCCTGGTGTCCGGACTCAAGCCGGTACCGGCGTGGGTGTTCGAGCACGCGCGCACGGATGCCGCGCCATGAAGCAGCGCATCGCCGTGGTCGGGTCGGGCATCGCGGGACTCGCGAGCGCATGGTGGCTGTCGAAACGCCACGAAGTGACGTTGTTCGAACGCAACGACTACCTCGGAGGGCACACCCACACGCACGACATTGAACTGGAAGGCCGGAGGCTTGCGGTCGATAGCGGATTCATCGTGTTCAATCCGTTGCATTACCCGTTGCTGACGACATTGTTCGACGAGCTGGGCGTCGCCAGCCAGCCGACCACGATGAGCTTCTCGGTGCACGACGCAGGCAGTGGGCTGGAATACAACGCGAGATCGCTCCACACACTGTTCTGCCAGCGACGCAACCTCGTCTCGCCCGCGTTCTGGCGGATGCTGCTCGACATCCGGCGTTTCTATCGCGAGGCACCGGCATTGCTGAGCGGCGACGCCGATGGCCCGACCCTCGGTGATTACCTCGCTCAAGGCGGCTACCGACGACTTTTCGTGCACGATCATCTGGTGCCGATGGCCGCCGCACTGTGGTCGTCGCCGGCGTCCAACGCACTGGATTTCCCGGCCCGTTACCTCGTGCAGTTCATGTCCAACCACCAGATGCTGCAGGCCACCGGCCGTGCGCCGTGGCACGTGGTCTCCGGTGGCTCGGCGCGCTATGTCGATGCGATGCGCACGCGCTGGCAGGTTCGCGAGCGCATCGGGCATGCCGTGCATGCCGTGCACCGGCGTGGCGATGGCGTCTTGATCGACAGCACCGCCGGACAGGAACGTTTCGACCAGGTCGTGCTGGCTTGCCACAGCGACCAGGCACTGGCCTTGCTGACGGATGCCGATGCTGTCGAGCGTGAAGTGCTGGGTGCGATCCGCTACCAGTCCAACGATGCGGTGCTGCACACAGACGAACGCCTGTTGCCGCGCAACCGCAAGGCCTGGGCGGCATGGAATGCACACGTGCCCGCGACACCCGGCGCTGCGTGCACGGTGAGCTACTGGATGAACCTGCTGCAGGGCATCGACAGCGCACGGCCACTGATCGTGACCCTCAACCGCAACGATGCCATCCGACCTGATCGCGTGCTGCGCACGATGCGCTACTCGCACCCCGTGCATGACCACGCGATGGTGCGCGCGCAGGCACGGCGCGGCGAGATACAAGGCCGCCGCAAGACCTGGTTCGCCGGTGCTTACTGGGGGTGGGGCTTCCACGAAGACGGCATCCGCAGCGCATACGAGATGGTGGGCGCAATGGAGGCGACACCACATCGTGACAAAGCCACTCCCGCCACGGTGGAGGCCGCATGAGCGCAAGCGCGATCTATGTGGGCCACGTGCGCCACCAGCGCCACCTGCCACGCGCGCACGCCTTCGACTACGGTGTCGCCCAGTTGCTGCTGGATCTGGACGAAGTGGACACGGTGTTCCAGCGACGCTGGCTGTGGTCGGCACACCGACGCAACATCGCCGAGTTCAGGCGCAGCGACTATCTCGGACATGCGACCCAACCCCTGCCCGATGCGGTGCGCGACTGCGTGCAGCAAGCCACAGGCACGCGCCCAGAGGGCCCGATCTGCCTGCTGGCCCATCTGCGCTACGGCGGCCACGTCTTCAATCCGGTCAGTTTCTATTACTGCCACGCGAGCGACGGAACCTTGCACAGCATCGTCGCCGAGATCACCAATACGCCGTGGAAGCAGCGCCATCGCTACGTGTTGCCGACAGCGGACGCTGTGGTGCATGGCCGCGCCTGGCACTGGGCGTTCGACAAGCGCTTCCATGTCTCTCCGTTCCTGCCGATGGACTGCCGCTACGACTGGCGCTTCACCGCTCCGGGTGAGGACTTGCGCGTGCACATGCAGGTCTGGCGGGACGACATGCGGATGTTCGATGCCGACATCGCGCTCGAGCGCCGCCCGCTCGACGGGCGCGGACTGGCGATGGTGCTGGCCCGGTACCCGTTGATGACGCTGCAGGTCGTCGCCGGCATCCATTGGCAGGCGCTGCGTCTGTGGCTGAAGGGAATCCCCGTGTTCGACCATCCCGACCACTCCAGGGAGCGCGCATGAGCCGCATCGCCCACGCCATGCCGACGACACCGCTGTCGGCGATCGAACGCGCATTGCGGCGGCGCCTGCTCGATGTGCTCTCGGGCCTGCGTGGCGGTCGCATCCGCCTCAACGACGCAAGCGGCACGGTGATCCTCGGCAATGAAGACGAGACGCCTTGCATCGACATCCATATCGAAGACGGCCGTTTCTATCGCCTGGTCGCGGCCAACGGCAGCGTCGGTGCCGGCGAGGCGTACATCGAAGGACTCTGGCGTTGCAGCGACCTGGTGTCTCTCGTGCAACTTCTGGTACGCAATCGTGGATTGCTGGACGGCATGGAGGGCGGCCTGGCCCGGATCGGCGGACTCGCATTGCGGCTCTGGCATGCGGCCCGTCGCAACACGCGTGATGGCAGCCGTCGCAACATCGCCGAACACTATGACCTGGGAAACGAGTTCTTCGCGCTGTTCCTGTCCGCCGATATGATGTACTCCTCGGCGCTGTACGAGCGCGATGACGAATCGCTCGAAACGGCATCGACCCGCAAGCTCGAACGGATATGCCAGTGGCTGCAACTGGTTCCGGGCGACCGCGTGCTGGAGATCGGCACGGGATGGGGCGGCTTCGCAATCCATGCCGCACGCCACAATGGCTGCCACGTCACCACCACCACGATCTCGCGCGAACAATTCGAACTCGCGAAGCAGCGCGTCGAATCGGCGAATCTGCAGGATCACGTCACCTTGCTGCTCGAGGACTACCGGGATCTGCATGGCCGCTACGATAAGGTGGTGTCGATCGAGATGATCGAAGCCGTTGGCGCACAGTACCTGCCTGCCTACCTCGGCAAGATCGGCGATTTGCTGGAAGCGGATGGGTTGGCGCTGCTGCAAGCCATCACCATCGAAGACCATCGCTATCGGCAGGCATTGCGGAGCGTGGATTACATCAAGCGCTTCGTGTTCCCGGGGAGTTTCATCCCGTCGATCGATGCGATATTGCAGGCCAAGACCCGCGCCACTGACCTGCAACTCGTCGCCCAGCACGATTTCGGCCTGTCGTACGCCCTCACCCTGCAGGCATGGCGACAACGCTTCCTCGCCAATCTTGCGGCCGTTCGTGCACAGGGATACGACGAGCGCTTCATTCGCCTGTGGGAGTTCTACCTCGCCTATTGCGAGGGCGGCTTCCGTGAGCGTTCGATCGGCGTCTCGCACCTGCTGCTGGCGCGTCCAGGTCATCGTCCCGCACCCGGTGGAGTGGGAGTCCGATGAGCACGACGACGCTGACGCTGGCCGTGGTGCTGTCGCTGTCGTCAGCGATGATGATGCTCGGCTGGTGGTGGCAGAAACGCCACGACAACATCGGCATCGTCGATGTGCTGTGGGCCATCGGCGTCGGCGGCGCAGCGGTGATTGCAGCCGTATTGGGCGATGGCGCCATCGCACCGCGCGTCCTGCTCGCCGTCCTCGGGGCAGCCTGGGGATTGCGACTGGCACTGCACCTGTGGCGGCGCGTGCGCAGCGAACCGGAGGATGGTCGCTACCGACACTTGCGTGCGTACTGGAACGGACACCAAGGCAAGATTTTCGGCTTCTTCCTGTTCCAGTCCGGACTCGTCGTACTATTCGCACTGCCGTTCGTGGCCGTTGCCGCCAACCTACGCGGCGACGCCATCGCCTGGTGGATCGCCGCAACGCTGTTGTGGCTCGCCAGCGTTACGGGCGAAGCCATCGCCGACCGGCAACTCGCCCGTTTCCGTGCCCGCGCGGAGAACCGCGGCAAGACTTTCCGGGAAGGCCTGTGGCGCTATTCGCGCCATCCCAACTACTTCTTCGAGTGGTTGCACTGGTTCGCGTACGTGCTGCTCGCAATCGGCTCGCCGCTTTGGTGGCTGTCGTTGGCGGGCCCGGTCGTGATGTTCGTGTTCCTGCGCTGGATCAGCGGCATTCCGTTCACCGAACAACAGGCCCTGCGCACGCGCGGCGACGATTACCGCCGTTACCAGCGCACGACACCGATGCTGTTTCCATGGTTCCCGTCCGACGACGGGATGACGACCGAGGAGCGTCCGACGTGAACACGCGAACCGAAGACCTGCACGCCACCCATGAGCACGCGGCCGGACTGGCGGGATGGGCCGAACGCGGCCTGCTGCCGGATGCGCTGGTGCGCCTGGGCATCCGCCGTCTCTGCGCGCAACGACTCCGCGACGAACAGGCGGGAGGACAGACCGCACAGGCCGCACGCTTTTCGTCGCTGATCGACGAACTGCACAACAGCCCGGTGGCGCTCCATGTCGACGCCGCCAATCGCCAGCATTACGAACTCCCGCCCGACTTCTTCCGGCTTTGCCTCGGCCGGCGGATGAAGTACAGCGCCGCGTTCTATCCCACCGGCGCGGAAACCCTGGACGAAGCGGAAGAAGCGATGCTGGCGCTATATGCCGAACGCGCACAGCTGGCCGACGGGCAATCGATCCTGGAACTGGGTTGCGGCTGGGGATCGCTGACGTTGTGGATGGCCGAGCGCTACCCGAATGCGCGGATCACTGCAGTGTCCAACTCACGCGGGCAACGCGAATACATCCTTGCCCGTGCGCGCGAACTCGGCATCGGCAACATCACCGTCGTCACCGGGGACGTCAACCACGTCGACCTGCCATCGCAGGCGTTCGACCGCTGCGTGTCGGTGGAGATGTTCGAGCACATGCGCAACTACGGCATGCTGATGTCGCGCATCGCCGACAGCCTCAGGCCCGGCGGCAAGCTGTTCGTGCACATCTTTGCGCACCGGACACTGATGTATCCGTACCAGACCGAAGGCGAAGACAACTGGATGGGGCGGCACTTCTTCACCGGTGGGCTGATGCCGGCCGCGGACACGTTACTGCACTTCCAGGATCGGCTGTCGCTTGAACGCCGCTGGCTGCTCGACGGCACCCACTATCGCAACACCGCCAACCACTGGCTGCGCAACCAGGATCGCCAGCGCGAGGCGTGCATGCAGGTGCTGCGCGACACCTACGGCGAGGCCGCCGCGCCACTGTGGTTCCAGAGGTGGCGGATGTTCTGGATGGCCTGTGCGGAACTGTTCGGCTACCGGGATGGCCAGGAGTGGCTGGTCGCGCACTACCTGTTCGAGCGCGGCAACGGGGAGGCCACCCCATGAACGCCACCCGATGGATGCTGGCAGCACTGGCGGTCGTGATGGTCTCGGCATGTTCCTCGCGCCAACCCAGGATCCCGCCGGTCACGGAGGTGGATATTGAACGCTTCATGGGCGACTGGTACGTCATCGCCCACATCCCCACGCGACCGGAGCGCAACGCCTACGATGCTATCGAGACCTATGCCTTGCGCAAGGACGGCCGCATCCAGACCACCTTCCACTACCGCGACGGCAGCTTCGATGCGCCGCTGGAGACGATGCACCCCGTCGGCACCGTGCGCGAAGGCACCAACGGCGCGATATGGGGCATGCAGTTCGTGTGGCCGATCCAGGCCGAGTACGTCATCGTCGATCTCGACCCGGCCTACCAGCGCACCATCGTCGGCCGCAGCAAGCGCGACTACGTGTGGCTGATGGCGCGCACGCCCTCCATCCCCGATGACGAATATGCCGCCGCGGCCCTTCGCATCGCCGACCTGGGCTACGACCTGTCCAAACTGCGCCGGGTGCCGCAATCGGGCGATCCGCCGCCGCCCACTCAGAACCCGTAACGCAGGAACCCGCCGTCGACGGCGATGCATTCACCGGTGATGTACGCGGCCGCAGGCAGGCACAGGAAGGCGACCGCGGCAGCCACTTCTTCCGGCTCGCCCACACGTCCCATCGGCGTGCGCAGCAGCACGTCATCGAGGTAATCGGGATCTGACAGTTTGTCGGACGTGCGCCGCGTGCGGATGTACCACGGTGCGACCGCATTGACCCGCACGCCATCCTCGGCCCATTCCACCGCGAGGTTGCGCGTCATCTGGTGCATCGCCGCCTTGGTCATGCCGTAGGGTGCGCCACTGCGCACGTGGGTGATGCCGGACACGCTGCCCACGTTGACGATGCACGAAGAAGCATGCTGCGTCAGCAGCGGATGCGCGTAGCGCGACAGCTCGAAGGCGCTGAACAGGTTGACCTCGAAGATCTCGCGCCACTCGTCCTCGGTGTAATCGTTGGCGGCGCGGGTCAGGTT
The DNA here is from genome assembly GCA_024707405.1 of Luteimonas sp. Lineage (GTDB taxonomy): Bacteria > Pseudomonadota > Gammaproteobacteria > Xanthomonadales > Xanthomonadaceae > Luteimonas. Next base: position 101,458 of record JANPZU010000005.1, on the reverse strand, counting down.
GGCACCGGCGTTGTTGACCAGGATATTCAAGCCCTCACCCTGGTCTTCCACCCAATCCAGCACCTCGCGGCGCTGTTCGTCGTCGGCGACGTTGCCGATGAAGGCGCGGATATCGCCCTTGGGGAATTCCTCGGCCAATTCGTCGCGCGTCGCCTCCAGCGCATCGCCATTGCGGGCCACGATCAGCACCGATGCGCCGAACCCAAGCAATTCCCGGGCGATGGCCCGCCCGATCCCGGCACTGCCGCCGGTGACCAGCGCAAGTTGCCCGTCCAGCCGCCAGCGATGCGGATCCATGTCGCGTTCCGTTGATCGAGTCCGGCGTAGCATAGCGCCGTCAACCGCGCGGAGGACGCCATGCACCGGATCAGGATGTTCGCGATCGCGGCCGTCGCCTGTTGCGCCGCCTGCACGCCAACCGGCGATCCACCGGAGCGAAAACCGCCGGAGCCGCAGGCCACGCAAATGCGCGACGCTATCCAGGCACCGATCGAGCGCGCGAAAGCTGTCAAAGACACCATGCAACAGGCCGATGAGGCGCAGCGCAGCCGGATCGAGGCCGTAACGGACTGACACCGTTCATGGCGAGCGCGATGCGTTGTCGAAGACGATGAAGATGACCAGATCGTCGTCGCCAGTCTGTCGCAGCGCATGGCTGTCGCCGTTGCGGGTGAGGATGGCATCGCCCGGCCCGACTTCACGCACCGTGCCATTGAGCGTCAGCTCGCCCCGCCCCGACAGCACATAGTAGATCTCGTCCTTGTCGTTGACGTGTACGCCGATGGTCGCCCCCGGGTGCAGGGCACGCTTGCGGAACACCACGTCGAAACCCGTGGCATCGGCGAAGAACGGATACGCCGTGGTCGTGCCTTCGCCCTCGTGCGGGCCCGGTTGTTCGATGGCGATGTCGCGTTCCTGCACGACCACCGATGGCGATATGCCAGGCAATGGCTGTGCCGGGATCTCGGCGCAATCATCGAACGATACCGGCTTCACTGGCGCGACTGCATCCGCCGCACGCCAGCCCGCCGCGACCAGGCATGCCACCGCCTGCGCACCGGTAGCGCTGAAATGCGTATCGTCCGCCTGCCGTTGCGCCGATACGTGCATGAAATACGGTTTGGATGTCACGTCGCCCAGCGTTCTCAGCCAGTCCATGCTCGACGCCGCGAGATCGATGAGTGCAATACGCTCGCGTGCAGCAAGATCACGTACCGCCTGTGGATAGGGGCCGTGGGTATCGAGCAGTTGCGTGCCATCGAACTTGCGCCGGGCCACCGGCGTCACCAGCACAGGCACTGCGCCACGCTCACGCGCCAAGGACACGTACCACATCAACCATCGCGGATAGGCGATGGCATGGTCGTTGTAACGTGCCGGATCCTCGACCTTGGCGTCGTTGTGGCCGAACTGGATCAGCAACACGTCGCCAGCGCGCAACTCGCTTGCAATGCCGTCCAGCCAACCCTGCTCGATGAAGCTGCGCGCACTGCGTCCGCTCTGCGCATGGTTGCGCACCTCCCAGCCATCGGCGAGGTATGGCTGCAAGCGCATGCCCCACCCTTCACGCGGCGCGCGTTCGGTCGGATATTCGCTCGCAGTGGAGTCGCCCGCGATGAACACGCGCCCGTTCGACCCGGCCCATGCATTCGCCGCGACCATCAATGCCAAGCCGCACAGGAGGCGCATGGGTCTGGAGAAAGTCATGCCGGGCTCACGCGCGCATGCGCCATGTCGGAATGAAAACGGAACAGGCAGGGCGATGTGCCGAGGGGAGGGATTTGCCGTTCCTTCCCTGCCCGTTCCGAAAAAGGTCAGCGCGCCAGCCAGCCACCATCGACCGGGATGACCGCGCCGTTGACGTAATCCGATGCGCGGCTGGCGAGGAACACCGCCGTGCCGCCGAGGTCGGACGGCTCGCCCCAGCGCCCGGCCGGGATGCGGTCGAGGATCGCCTTGTTGCGGTCGGCATCGGCACGCAATTGCGCGGTGTTGTCGGTCGCCATGTAACCGGGCGCGATGGCGTTGATGTTCACGCCCTTCGCACCCCATTCGTTGGCAAGCAGGCGCGTGATGCCGGCGATGCCCGACTTGCTGGCGGTGTACGACGGCACGCGGATGCCGCCCTGGAACGACAGCATCGAGGCGATGTTGATGATCTTGCCGCTGCCCTGCGCGATGAAGTGCCGGCCCGCTGCCTGCGACATGAAGAACGCGGACTTGATGTTGACGTTCATCACGTCGTCCCAGTCCTTCTCGCTGAAGTCGACCGCGTCGGCACGACGGATCAGGCCGGCGTTGTTCACCAGGATGTCGAGGCCGCCGAGGCCATCGATGCTTTCCTTCACCAGCCGCTCCACCGGATCGATGCTGATCAGGTTGGCTTCGAGGTTGAGGAAGCGGCGGCCCAGCGCGCGCACCTTGTCGCCGGTCTCGGCGGCTTCGACGATGCCTGCCGCGGCGATGTCCGCGCCCGCTTCGGCCAGCGCCAGCGCGATGCCCCGGCCGAGGCCGGTGTTGGCGCCGGTGACCAGTGCGACCTTGCCTTCGAGACTGAAAGGATTGCCTGCCATCGTGTTCGTTTCCTTGAGCGTGGTTTGCGCGAGGGATGGATTACTTGAGCTGGCAGATGTCCAGCACGTGCATGTCGGTGTAGTCGAGGTTCTCGCCACCCATCGCCCAGATGAAGGCGTAGTTGCTGGTGCCCGAACCCATGTGGATCGACCACGGCGGCGACACCACGGCCTCGTCGTTCTTCACCACGATGTGGCGCTGCGAATCGGGTTGTCCCATGAAGTGGTAGACGCGGTCGTTGTCGCCGAGGTCGAAGTAGAAGTAGACCTCGCTACGGCGGTCGTGCAGGTGCGGCGGCATGGTGTTCCAGACGCTGCCGGTCTTGAGCACGGTCAGGCCCAGCAGCAACTGCGAGGACTGGCATGTCGCCGGCACGATGAACTGGTAGATCGTGCGCTCGTTGCTGGTTTCCAACGCGCCGCGTTCCAGTGCGACGGCATCCTTGATCGACAACTGCTTGGTTTCGAAGCGCGCATGCGCAGGCGTCGAGGTGAGGTAGAACTTCGCCGGATTGGCCGCATCGTCGGACGCGAACGACACCTCGATGCTGCCCATGGCGACGTACAGCCCGTCCTTCGGGCCGAGCGCGTACGTGGTGCCATCGACGGTCACGGTGCCGCTGCCGCCACCGACGTTGATCACGCCCAGTTCGCGGCGCTCCAGGAACGGCTTGCCCTTGGCCGATTCGGGTTCGGTCTGCTTCGGCAGGTCGACCGCCTTCGCCACCGGCGCGGCACCACCGATCACGAAGCGCTCGTTGTGCGAGTAGTTGAGCTGCACCGTGTCCGCCACGAACAGGTCGCCGACCAGGTAGCGGTCGCGCAGTTGGTCGTTGCTGGCGCCATCCATCATGTCCGGGTGGGTGGCGTGGTAGGTCTTGCAGAACATCGGCTGGCTCCTGGGTCGCGGGGCACCCGGTCAGGGGCGCCATGAAGGTCTTGGGTGGATTCTAGGCCACCTTGGTAACCGGTGTCATTTTGCGGTGCGTCAACGTCCGGGGCAGGGCTTGCGCCTACTCCGGCGGCTGGCAGGAATCGCGGATGACGAGGTGCGGGCGGACGCTGGCCATCGGCCGTGGGCCATCCTCGGACTGCAGCAGCATCGCGGCTGCGATGCGCCCGGTATCGCGGGTGTCACGGCGCACCGAAGTGAGCGGCGGCCACAGCCGTGATGCCAGCGGGCTGTCGTCATAGCCCACCACCGACAACTGTTGCGGGATCTGGATGCCGGTGCGCAAGGCGACGCGGTACACGCCGGCGGCCATTTCGTCGTTCTCGCAGAAGATCGCGGTCGGCCGCTTCTTCGCCCCGAGCAGTTTCTCGGCCACGGCGACACCGGACTCGAAGGTGTAACCGGCCTCCACGATCCGCGCCTTGGGCAGTTCGATGCCGCGCCGTGCCAGCGCGCCGACGAAACCCTGCGTGCGTTCGATCGCCGAGCGGTAGTCGGCAGGGCCGGTGATGACCGCGATGTCGCGGTGGCCCAGCGTCTGCAGGTAGTCCGCGACCTCGGCCGCACCATCATGATCGTGGGTGACCAGCATGCGTTCGGGCTTGTCCATCGCCACCGCGGCGATGCGCACGTAACGACAGCCGATCTCGTCGAGCATGTCGGCCAGCGCCTGGTCTTCGGACACGCGCGGCACCAGCATCACGCCATGCAGCTTCTGCTGCTGCACGAAACGGCGCACGCCATCGATGTAGTTCGGGCTGCGGCTGTCGCAGGGATGCACCACCAGCTCGAAGCCGGAATCGCGCAAGCTGTCCAGCACGCCGTATTGCATGTTGACGATGAACTGCGCAGTCGGATTGTCGTAGACCATCCCGATCAGGAACGAGCGGCGGAACGCCAGGCCGCGCGCGAGCGGATCCGGCGTGTAGCCGACTTCGCGCATCAGCGCCTCGACCTTCTCACGCGTGTCCTCGCGCACCAGCGGCGAACGGTTGATGATCCGTGAGACCGTCTTCTTCGAGACACCCGCCAGGCGTGCGATGTCATTGATCGTCGCGGCCTTCCCGGGCTTCGGCTTGTCGGCGGGAACTTCCTTGCGTGTGCGTGGCATGTACGGCCCAATCCGGTGATACCGGTGTCCCGGCAGTCTAGCGCACGACGGCGGGAATTCCGGCAGCCACGGCCGCCCGCCCGGCCGGTGCGCCCTCGGCCGCACCGGCACCCTCACCCGACCGGGATTTCCAGTGCGGATAGTCCTTCGACAGCAGCGTGCGCGGCCATCCGCCGAACCAGTCGTAGCCGGTGCGGCGCTCGCGGGGGATGTCGGCATAGTCGGTCACGCGCACACCTTCGCGGGTGGCCAGCACGATGCTGTTGTCGGCGGCATCGTAGAAGCGCGCCCACAGCGGTGGTGCCGCGGGATCCTCCACCAGCCTGCGATCCAGGGTCGTGCGGTGGAACCGGTATTGCTCTGGTTCGGCCTCGAAGGTTTCCAGTCGCACCCCATCGATCTGCACAGCGTCGAGCCAGGCGACCGCGCCTTCGACGGCCTCCACCACTTCCGGCGACGGATCGGGGATCGACATCAGGTAGCGCACGACTTCCACGGTTTCCTGCACCGCGATCGACGGCAACTCGAAGCTTCGGCCCTGCGACGGCGACAGCGTTTTCGGATCGTACTGCCCCGCCCAACCGGTGCGTGCATCGCCCTGCCGCACCTGCAACGCGAGCAGGCAGGCATCGCCACGCGCCACCGCTACCTGGATGCGTGCAAGGGCTTCATGATCAAGGAAATCGAATGGCGCCCCTCCGGACATCGCCCTGCGCAGGGTCGACAGCACGCCGGAGGTCACTTCGTCGGCGATGGTGAGCAGGGGGTGGTAGCGCGTCGTCGCAGGCACCGTATGCGGCCACGCGCCGCACCCGTCGGACTGGTGCGCCAGGATGAAGTCGAGACCCTTCAAGGCGGCATCGCGGTAACGCGCGTCACCACCCAGCGCGAACGCCTCGGCGAGGTACTCGACCTGCGTGTACACATTGCGGTTGTCGAAGCTGCCGCCGGCCTTGCTTGCATCGGCACGGATGGAATCGCGTTCTTCATCAGGAATGATACGGGCTGGATCGCGATTCTCGACCCAGCCGCCATCGCGGCGCTGGTACAGCAGGATGTTGTCGGCGATACGGACGTAGTCTTCGGGTGCATGGCGCGGATAGTCGCTGCCATGCAGGTTCTGCCAGTGGTGGATGCCGTCCTTGAAGCCATCCAGCGGAATCACGTGCGCCGCCTCGCCGGCAGCATGCGCACTGCCTGCGAACAGCAGTGCGCACAGCACGATGCGGTAGCCCGCCCGCATCATCCCGCGCGCAGCAGCGCCGGCAACCACAGCGACAGCGGCGGCCAGAACGCCACCACCAGCAGCACCGCCAGGCCCGACAGCCAGAACGGCCAGATGGTGCGCAGGCTCTGGGCGATGGTGATCTTGCCGATGGCGGTGCCGACGAACAGCACCGAACCCACAGGCGGCGTCACCAGTCCAAGGCCGCCAGCGAGCACCAGCACCATGCCGAAGTGGATTGGGTCGATGCCGTAGGCGCGCGCCACCGGCAGGAAGATCGGCGTGCAGATCAGGATCATCGGCGCGAGATCCATGAAGATACCGAGCAACAGCAACAGCACCACGATCATCAGCAGCACCATCTGCGGACTGTCGGCGAACGACTGCAACGCATTCACCGCCGCCGCCGGCACCTGCAGGTAGGCCAACAGCCAGCCGAACAGCGCCGCGGTCGCGATCACGAACAGGATCACGCCGGTGGTGCGTGCCGCATGCGTCACCGTCTCGAAGAACTCGCGCAGCTTGAGCTGGCGGTACAGCACCGTGGTCACCAGCAGCGCGTACAGCACCGCGACCGCGGCGCTCTCGACCGCGGTGAAGATGCCGGCACGGATACCGATGAAGATCAACGCCACCAGCCCGAGGCCCGGCAACGCCGACACCAACCGCAACAGCACCGCGCGCCAGCCCGGGAAGATCTCCACGCCGTAGCCGCGGTGACGCGCCACGAAATAACCCGTGACCATCAGCGTCAACGTCATCAGCAACGCCGGCAGGATGCCGCCCGCGAACAGGTCGGCAATCGAGATGCCACCGCCCATCGCCGCCGAATACAGGATGAGGTTGTGCGACGGCGGCACCAGCAGCGCAACGAGTGCCGCGGTGATGCTGACGTTCACGGCGAAGTCGCGGTCGTAACCGCGCTTGACCATCTGCGGGATCATCGTGCCGCCGACCGCCGACACGTCGGCGATGGCCGAACCCGACACGCCACCGAAGAAAAGCGACGACAGGATGCTGACCTGTCCCAGGCCACCACGGATGCGACCGACCAGCGACGAGGCCAACGCGATCAGTCGCTCGGAAATGCCGCCGCGCATCATGATCTCGCCGGCGAAAATGAACAACGGAATCGCGATCAGCGATGCGGTGCCGATGCCGGCACCGATCTGCTGCACCATCACCACCTCGGGCAGGCCGAGGTAGGCCAGCGTCACCAGTGACGCGGCTGCCAGCGAAAACGCCACCGGCACGCCGATGGCCAGCAGCAGCACGAAAATCCCGAACAGCAACGCAATCGCCATCAGCCTTCCCCACCCTGTTTCGTCCACACGGCGACGCCGCGCGCGAGCGCGAACACCACCATCAGCGCCCCGCCCAACGTGAGGGGCAGGTACGGCAGGCTTTGCGGCAACGGCGCGCCGGCCATCTTGATGTCGAGGCCATCGAACAGCAGCACGCTGCCCCAGCCCGCGAGCACCGCGCCGATCGACACGATGACCAGGTTCACCACGGTATCCACGATCCGCTTGTGCAACGGCTTCATCGCCTCGGCCAGCAGGAAGAAGCCGAAGTGGCGCCCGGTGTGCACGCCCGAGGCCGCGCCGAAGCTCATCGCCGACGACAGCAGCAGGATGGTCACCGGCTCCGTCCAGCTCGGCGAGTCGTTGATCACGTATCGGGCGAACACCTGCCAACCCTGCACCACTACCAGGCCGAGCAATGCGAACACCGCGACTGCGATGGACACGTCGGACAGGCGATCGAGCGCGGTTTTCGGCGCGGCGATGACCTCTGCATTGGATTCCGTCATCGGGCTGTCCTCAGGCTGCTGCACGGATGCGGCGATGGATGTCGGCGATCGCAGGATCACGCAGGTAGTCGTCGACCAGCGGGCGCGCCGCGTGGCGGAACGCCTCGCCGTCGACCTCGTTGAGCTGCACGCCGGCATCGACCACGGCCTGGCGCGCGGCCGCTTCGGATTCGTCCCACAGCTTGCGCATCACCTTCACCGATTCGCGCGACGTATCGACCAGCAGGTCGCGGTCGCCGGGCAGCAAGGCATCGAGCGAGCGCTGCGAAATCAGCAGGATGTCCGGCGCACGCGAATGCTGGCTTTCCGACCAGTAGTGCGCGGCCTCGAAATGACGACTGGAATGGAAGCTGCGCATGTTGTTCTCGGCGCCATCGATCATCTTCGTCTCCATGCCGGAGAACGTGTCGCCCAGCGACATCGGCGTCGGGTTGGCGCCCAGCGTGCGCACCAGCCGGATGAAGATGTCGGACGCGGCCACGCGGATCTTCAGGCCATGCAGGTCCTCGGGCTTCACCAGCGGACGACGCGTGTTGTAGAAGCTGCGCGCACCGCTGTCGTAGATCGCGAGACCGACGATCTCGCGCGTACGGAAGCCGTCGAGTACCGCCTGCGCGATGCCGCCATCGAGCGCGTGGCGCATGTGCGCGACCGAATCGAACACGTAGGGCAGGCAGAGCGGAATCGTCAGCGGGAATGCGTTGTTGAGCGCGCCGCCATAGACGCGGGTGATGTCGATCGCGCCGTAGCGCGCCATGTCGATGGCTTCGGACTCGCGACCGAGCTGGCCGGAGTGGTACTGGCGGATCGCCACGCGCCCGCCAGTCTCCTTCTCCATCACCTGCCCGATCCAACGCACCGCCTCGACCGTCGGATAGTTGCTGACGTGCACGTCGGTCGCGGTGAGCACCTTCGCACCGTCAGCGGCGGCGAACGCAGGCCACGTACCGGCGCCTGCCGCACAGGCCGCACCAATGCCGCCCGCGATGAACGAACGTCGTTTCATGCCTTGCCTTCCTCTCCAGTGGCATCCGGCGCAGCCGCGACCGCACGCCCCGAAATCTCGCCATGCGAACCGAAGCGTACCGTGGCCTCCTGGCCGACCACGATGTCATGGATGCCGGTCGCATTGCCGGTCGCGATCAGTTCGCCCGCCCTCAACGGCCGACCGCGCCTGGCCGAACGCGACAGCGCGAACGCATAGGCTGCGCGCAGTCCGCCCGGCAGGCGCGATGCACCGCCCTCGCCCACGCGCACGCCGTCGATCCAGGTCTCGGCCAGGAGTTCCGCCTCGGGAATGCCGAGCCAGCCCTCGATCTCCGGCCCGAGCACCAGCCCGTTGTTGTTGCCGAAATCCGATACCACAACGCGCGGACCGAGTTCGTTGATCGTCGCCAGCGGACTGCTCGCGATCTCGACGCCGATGTACAGCCGCGCCGGCAATGCCGCGGCTTCTTCGGGCGTCCAGTCGAGCTTGCCCTCGGGTGCATCGGCCTCGAGCCGCAGCACGTACTCGGCCTCGATCGCACCGAAGCCGCCGACGAACACCGGGAACGCGACGCCACCGGCACCGACGTGCAGGTTGCGCGCGAACATCGGGCCCAGCAGGCGGTCGTCGCCGGAACCGTCGCGACGCTCGGCCGCGATATAGCCCACCTTCCAGCCGACCACGCGATCAGGCCAGAGCGAGATCGCTGCGTCCTGCACCCGGTACGCGGCCACTAGGTCGACCGGAACCGCCCCGGGGAAACCCGGCAGGCTTGCGCCCTGCCGGCGGGCCCGGACGAATGCTTCCGCGATCGATGATTGTCCGCCGGTGTCAGTGACAGGGTCTAACCTGGTTGCCATGTCGTTGCTCATTCCTTTCGTTTCCATGCCCCGATGCTGCAGTGCAGATCGCGGCGCCGTGAATGTCCGTATAAGGTAAACCGGTGTCATCTTCAATGTGCAGTGCGTCAATTCCACGAGAATGGCCCTGCCGGTAACGCATCAGAATCGTCCAGATCCGGAGATATCGCATGACCCCACGCCCCTCCTCCCGCAATCGATCCAGCGCATGGCTGGCGGCACTCGGCTGCCTGCTCGCGCTGGCCCTGCCCGCTGCACAGGCCACCGAGACGCGCCAGATCGCCTTCCCCGGCGCACAGGGCTGGGCCGCCGACACGGCGGGCGGCCGTGGCGGCCAGATCATCCGGGTCACCACCCTCGATGCGGAAGGGCCCGGCTCGTTCGCCGAGGCGGTGAACACGCCCGGGCCGCGCATCGTGGTGTTCGAGGTCGGTGGCGTGATCGACCTCGACCTGAAGACACTGCGCATCACCGAGCCGCACCTGACCATCGCCGGCCAGACCGCACCGTCGCCAGGCATCACCTTCATCCGCGGCGGCATCGACATCGCCACGCACGACGTGATCGTGCGCCACATCCGTTCACGTCCGGGTGATGCCAGCCAGCCCAAACGCAGCGGGGTGGATTTCGACGCCATCTCCACAGTTCGCGCCTACAACGTGATCGTCGACCACTGCTCGTTGACCTGGGCCACCGACGAAGGCCTGTCCGCTTCGGGCACGCGCTTCATCGAAGGCGGCAGGACGCTCGAGGATTTCCGCAAGGGCACTTCGCGCCGCATCACCTTCAGCAACAACATCATTGCCGAGGGCCTGGCCGATTCCAGCCACGGCAAGGGCGAGCACTCGAAGGGCACGCTGGTGCACGACCATGTGCAGGACATCCTGATCGTCGGCAACCTGTACGCACACAACTACGAACGCAACCCGCTGTTCAAGGGCGGCGTGGCCGGACAGGTCATCAACAACCTGATCTATAACCCCGGCACGCGCGCGGCGCACTACAACCTGATCGCCGAGGAGTGGATGGGGCACGAATACGCGACGGGCAGCATGACCTTACGCGGCAACGTACTGCGTGCAGGCCACGACACCAGGAAGCTCGCGCTGTTCATGATCGGCGGCTCGGGCGACATCGACCTGTACCTCGACGACAACCTCGCCGTCGACGTGATCGGAGAGAAGACCATCCCCGAGGTTGGCAGCTACACCACCGCGCCGGTGAAGGTGAACCGCCTGCGCACGGCTCCGGCGCTGCCGTTCGGCGTGAACCTGCTGCCGTCGGCGCAGGTGCAGGACAGCGTGATCCTCAACGCCGGTGCCACGCCGTGGAACCGCGACGCGATCGACCGGCGCATCGTGGCCGACGTGGTCGAAGGACGCGGCGACATCATCGACAGCCAGGATCAGGTGGGCGGTTACCCGAAGTACGAAGCCACGCAGCATGCCTTCGTCGAGGCGGAATGGAACCTGGACACGATGGAGCCTGTCAGCGGCAACTACCAGCGCATCCAGCACTTGCGCTGATGCCGAGATGGCATCGTCCCGGCGACGATTCCTGCAACAGGCCGCGCTCTCGGGTGCGGCCTGTTTGTTGCCGGCAGGCGTAGCTGCGGTTCCGTCGGCACCGCACGTGGTCGCCCGCACGCGCAGCGGCCGCGTCGCAGGCGTGCGCGAGCAAGGCATCCACGTGTTCCGCGGCTTGCGCTACGGCGCCGATACCGCGCAGCGACGCTTCCTGCCGGCATTGCCGGAATCGAACTGGCATGGCGTGCAGGAGGCATTCGAATTCGGCCCATCGGCACCGCAACGCGGCAGCGAAGGCCCGGGCAACGAAGACTGTCTGTTCCTCAACGTGTGGACGCCGGCATTGCGTGATGGCGGCAAGCGCCCGATCCTCGTCTACATCCACGGCGGTGGCTACAACACCGGCTCCGGCAGCGATCCACTCTACGACGGCACGCGGCTCTGTCTTCGCGGCGACGTGGTGGTGGTCACGCTCAACCACCGGCTCAACGCCTTCGGCTACCTCCATCTCGGGGATATTTTCGGCGCCGAATACGCTGCGTCCGGCAATGTCGGCCAACTCGACCTGATACAGGCACTTCAGTGGATCCACGAACATGCGGCGGAGTTCGGCGGCGACGCCGGCAACGTCACCCTGTTCGGTCAGTCCGGTGGCGGGGCGAAGATCGCCACGCTGATGGCGATGCCGGCCGCAGCCGGGCTGTTCCATCGCGCATGGACGATGAGCGGGCAGCAGGTCACTGCCGCCGGCCCGCGTGCAGCCGACCAACGCGCGCACCTCTACCTGGATGCACTCGGGGTGTCTCACGGCGACATCGATGCGTTGCGCAAGCTGCCCGTCGATGTGCTACTGCAGGCCCAATCCATCCGCGACCCATCGCGCGTGGAAGACACCGCGCTCTATTTCGGCCCGGTGATGGACGGCATGCACCTGCCGCGCCACCCGTTCTGGCCGGACGCGCCATCGCAATCGGCGGGCATCCCGATGGTGATCGGCAACACCCGCGACGAGACGCGCGCCTTCCTCGGCAATGACCCGGACAACTTCACGCTGACCTGGGACACGCTGCCCGGAAAACTGCGGGCACAGCAGTACGTCGACATCGACCCGACCAAGGTGATCGACGAATACCGCCGGCTTTACCCCGGATATTCGCCGAGCGAAGTCTTCTTCGCCGCCACCACCGCAGGACGTTCCTGGCGCGGCGCCATCGAGGAACTCGAAGTCCGCGCGGCGCAGGCCAACAACACCTGGGCCTACCAGCTCGACTGGCATCCGACCGATGAAGAAGGACGGCGAATGCGCGCCTTCCATACCCTCGACATCCCGCTGGTGTTCGACAACATCGCGCAACCGGGCTCGCGTACCGGCACATCGCCGCAGGCACAACGTGTCGCAGATGCCATGAGCGATGCCTTGCTGGCTTTCGCCCGTCATGGCGATCCGCGTACCGGCGCCACGCAAGGATGGTCACCCTACTCGCTCGACCAACGGGAGACCATGGTTTTCGCTGGTGCGCCGCGGCTTGAACACGATCCGCGCGGTGGCGAGCGCCGCATCTACCAGCGCGTACCGTTCGTGCAACGCGGGACGATGTAACGCAAAACGCTCGCCCGGACACGAACGCGAGCATCGGTGCAGGCAAAGGAAGGGGCCCAACCGGGCCCCTGGAGGAACAGATCGATGCGGCGCGTCCTCTCCGGGACGCTGCCCTGCGCATCAGAACCGGTAGCGCAAGCCGGCGAAGTACTGCCGCCCGGTGTGGTGGTACACCGAGGTGCTGCCGCGGTAGGAATCGACGTACTGATGGTTGAAGGCGTCGGTCAGGTTGATGCCTTCCAGCGTCAGCGTCAGGTTCTTGTTGACCTTGTACTGGATGCTCGCATCCACGCTGCGCACGCTGCGCTTGCCTTCGACGTCGTTGCCGTTCTGGCCCGGCACGCGTTGCAGGTAATCGTCGCGGTACGCGAGCGAAGCCCGGGCACTGAACTTGCCGTCATCGTAGTACAGCGTGCCGTTGTACGAAGTGGGAGACAGGTTGACCAGGTCATTGACGAACGTCACGTCGGAACCGGCCACGTCGGAGTTGCCGTAGGTGATCTCCGATTCGACGCGGGTGTAGTTCGCCTGCACGCCGAAGTTGGATCACGCGCCGGGCAGGAACGAGAACGGCTGCTGGTAGCCGATCTCGATGCCCTTGAGCGGGCCACCGGGGGTGTTGATCCATTGCCGCAGGTCGGTCTCGTTCTCGGGATCGAAGCCGGTCGGCAACCAGTCGAGCGGCAGGCCGGTCTCGAGGTAGGTCATCGACGCGCGGAATTCCTGGATATAGGTGTCGATGTCCTTGTAGAAGAACGCAAACGACAGCACCGATTCCGGCGCGAAGTACCACTCCACGCTCAGGTCGTAGGTCTTCGCGCGGAACGGTTCGAGGAAGGCGTTGCCGACGCGCGCGGTGATCGTGCCGGCCGGGTTGAAGGTGATGCCCGAGCCGGGGTTGAGCGCGGCCAGTTGCGGACGCGCCATGACCTTGGCCGCGCCGAAGCGCAGGACGACATCGTCATGGACATCCCACGCGAGGTTCAGCGATGGCAGCCAGTCGTCGTAGCCGTGGTCGTACACCACCTGTGTGCCGCCTCCGACCGAGGTGTAGCCGGTCGCGGTGATGTCGGTCTTGGCGTAGCGCACGCCGGTGTTGCCGCGCAGCGGGCGCCCCAGCAGGTCGATGTCGAAATCGAGCTGGAGGTAGCCGCCGGAGTTTTCTTCCTCCACGCCGAAGTTGTTGATGCGCGCACTGCCGTTGGTGATGCCGGTCAGCTCGAACATCCCGCTGTTGCTGTAGATGTTGAACAGGTCGGCCACCGCACGCACGTCCGGGATCACCCACGACGACGGCACGTTGGCACCCAGGCCACGGCCGAAGCCCGTCACGCGCGTGGCGATGTCGGCCAGCGTCACGCCCGCAGGCAGCGCAGGCACCACGGTTTCCGATGCGCGCCGGGATTCCCATGCGCTCATGTCGTAGCGCTTCCACGCCAGGCCGCCACGCCAGGTGAGGTGCTCGTTGCCGATGAAGGCGAAGTCGACCTTGGCGTTCTCGAACTCGTTGCTGGTGCCCTGAGGACGGATGCGGATTTCCGATCCGGTGCTGTTGGCCGGCGGACTGCTGAGCCAGCCCCAGGCATTCGGGTCGTCCGGGTTCAGGCTGCCGTAGTTCAAGTCGGGCAGGTTGGGATTGTTGCGGAAATCCCAGCTGTAGCCCTGGATGTTCTGGATGTCGAAGGTCACCGTGGTCTGGTAGGGATTGGCGAATTCCGACTTCGATGTCCCGACCAGCGCATTCATGCTCAATCGGTCGCTGAACTTGTGCTCGAGGTCGAGGCTGAACTGGCTGAACTCGGTTTCGAGCTGGTCGAAGCGCGATTCCGCGCGTACGTCGACGTTGTCGAACACGCCGTACACCAGGTCGCCGCGGTCGTTCACTTCGGCAGCCCGCACGATCGTCTGCGGCTTGCCGCCCTGCGACGAGTTGCGGCTGAAGGAAATCGACTGCAGGAAGTCCTCCTTGCGCGTGGCTTCCAGCTTCGAATACAGCGCATCGAAACTCAACGTGGTGGCATCGCCCAGCTTGAACTGCAGCGATCCGGTCAGGCCCAGCCGCTCCTGTTCGTGGCTCAGCCGCCCGTATCGCGGCAGGCGCGGATGGAATGCATCACGCGCAGTCTCGTATGCGGCGACATTCTGCGGCGTGTTGTCCGGACGCGGGATCACCACGCCGTCGGAATTGTGGCAATGCGTCGCCGAGGATCCTCGTCCGCTGTTGTTGCCAGGCAGGCTCGGGGTGTAGCCCAACGGACTGCAGAAGGTATTGGTACCCGACGTGCCGCCTTCCTGCCAGCGCACGCTGCTGAAGCCTTCTTCGTAGATCGAGCGTTCGCTGTAGGCGGCAGAGAACAGTGCGCCGACGCGGCCATCGGCCCAGGTATTGGCTACCAGCGCGGAGAGGCGTGGATGGAAGTCGTCCTTCAGGTCGTTGTAGCCGCCCTTCACCGCAATGGACGATGCGAACCCATCGAAATCGAACGGACGCGCCACGCGCAGGTCGACTGTCGCGCCCAGCGAACCTTCGTCGATGGATGCCGATTGGGTCTTGCGCACGCGCACGTTGCTGAAGAGCTCCGAAGCGAAGACGTTGAAATCGAAGCCACGGCTGCGGTTGGCGCCGCCTGAGCTGTCGGTGGCGCCGGTGGTGGTCAGGGCTTCAAGGCCATTGATGCGAACGCGGGAAAAATCTCCGCCAAGTCCGCGCACGCTGATCGAGCGACCTTCGCCGGCATCGCGGTCGATGCTGACGCCGGGGATGCGCTGCAGCGCCTCGGCGAGGTTCAGATCCGGGAACTTGCCGATGTCCTCGGCGACGATGCTGTCGACCTGGTCGGTGCTGTAGCGTTTCTCGTCCAGCGATTTCTCGAGGCTGGCACGATATGTTCCCGTGACCACCACCCTGTCCAGGTCGTCGGCGGCAGCCGCCGCCTCGTTTGCATCCTGCGCGTTCGCAGGCATGGACACCGACTGCAATGCCAGGCCGATGCCGAATGCAAGCGCGGACACCACGGCCACGCGTCGATCGTTGGTCTTGTGCACCATTTCCCTCCCCAGGGTCGAGTAGCGCGGGCGCCACCAGGTCGGTGGCGCCCGTTGTATCGTCAGAACTTGTAGCGGAAGCCGAGCATGTACTGCCGTCCGGTGTGCGTGTAGGCGATCGGCAGGTCGCGACCGCTGTCGATCCACATGTCGTTCCACTCGTCGGTCAGGTTCAGGCCTTCGAGCGAAATCGAGAACCTTTCGTTGAAGTTGTACGACAACGAGGCATCCACGGTCGTGGTCGCGGCCGTGCCCTCCATGTCCGTGCTTTCACGCCCGGGGATCTGGTTGGCGTAATCGCTGCGGTGTGCAGCGGAAACACGCGCCGAGAACTTCTGGTTGTCGTAGTACAACGTCGCATTCCACGCATTCTTCGACAAACCGATCATCGGCCCCTTGGCCGTCGGCGCGCCGGTCGAACTCAGGTACTGGATATCCGAATCCACCCAGGTGTAGTTCAACTGCACGCCGAAATCGCGCCAGAAGCCGGGCAGGAAGGTGAACGGCTGTTGATATGCGATCTCGTATCCCTTCAGCTTGCCGCCCGGCGTGTTCAATGGCTGCTGGAAGGTGAACTCGTCGTTGACCGTCGCACCCGTGCCGGCAATCAGCGACTCGGGCAGGCCGGACGTGCTGTACGGGCGGGTCTCACGCGAGGTCTGGATGTAGCTGTCGATGTCCTTGTAGAACGCGCCGAACGACAGGATTCCGCCATCACCGAAGTACCACTCGACGCCGAGGTCGAGGGTCTTGGCACGGAACGGATCGAGGCGCGGGTTGCCCGTGGTCACCGTGCGCGCACTGCCCGCGACGCTGACTGAGGCACCAGGGTTGAGGAACCCCAGGTCGGGGCGCGTCATCACTTCCGCCGCGGCCAGGCGCAGCACCACGTCCGGGGAGATTTCCGCCGCGAGGTTGAACGAAGGCAAGGTGTCGCTGTATTCATTCACGACACGCGTCGCGACCGGCACGCCACCGATGATCGACCAGCCATCGCTGGTCAAGGTGGTCTCGACGCGGCGGACACCGACGTTGCCGCGCACCAGGATCGAGCCGACGTCAAAGTTGAAGTCGCCCTGCACGAAATAACCCTTCACCTCTTCGTTCACCTGCCGGTTGTCGGCCGCGAGGTTGTTGAGGTTGCTGTGCACGGTGAAGATGCCGCTGCCGTCATGGATGCCCAGCGCGCGCGCGAACGCCGCCACATCCGGCACCACGGCCGTACCGGCGCCACCGGCGCTGATGTTGTACTGCCGCATCAGTTGCGCGAGTTCCGCACTGCTGACCAGCCCGGCGGGCACGGTCTCGACGCGGTTGCCACCCGGCGTGCCGCGGCCCCAGTTCTGCACCTGGTAATCGAAATCCTTGTAATCGGCGCCGCCCTTGAGCGTGAAGTAGGGTGAAGCCGTCCAGGCAAGGTCGAGCGTGACGTTGTCGAACTCGTTGGTGACCTTGTACGGACGCAGCCGGATTTCAGCCAGCGTCCATCCCGACGGATCGGACGGATTCATGTTGCCGTAGCTGAGGGTCGGCAACCTGCGGTCGCCACGGTAATCGTACGAGTAGCCATTCACGCCAAGCTTGTCGGCGATGACCGTGGTCTGCACCGGATTGTCGTAAACGGACTTGGCACTGCCTACGAAGGCATTGAGCCGCAAGGCATCGCTGAAGTCGTGCCGCAGCGACCACGACCACTGGTCGAATTCCGACGTCTGCTCGTCGTAGCGGCCTTCCGAGCGGATGCGCACGTTGTCGAACACACCGTAGACCAGGCTGCCGGTGGAATCCACCTCGCCGTCGCGCACGATGATGCCGGGCTTGCCGGTGGCGCCACTGGCACTGAATGCCACCGCGTTGATGTTGTCCTGCCAGCGGTTGGCGTCGAAACGCGAGAACAGGCCGTCGAACACCAGTTCGGTTCTCGCACTCGGGCGGAATTGCACCGAGGCGGTCACGCCCAGCCGCTCCTGTTCGTGCAGGTAACGGTTGTAGCGCGGGATGCGCGGATGGTAGGCCGTGCCCGGCACCGCGAACGTCGAAGCGGGACTGAAGCCACCGTTGGCGCTCGCCGCCGACCAGCGCACCGTGTCGGAACCTTCCTCCAGCACGGTGCGGTCGGTATAGGCCACCGACAGCAGCGCACCCAGCTTGTTGTCCGCGAAGGTATTGCTGATCAGGAACGTGCCGCGGGGATTGGTCTCGGATGCGAGGTCGCTGTAGCCCAACTGCCCGCCAATGGCCAAGGTGAAGCCGTCGAAATCGAACGGACGCGCGGTGCGCAGGTCGACGGTGGCGCCCAGCGAACCTTCCGGCACGTCGGCCGACGAGGTCTTGCGCACCACCAACTGGCTGAAGAGTTCGGACGCGAAGGTATTGAAATCGAAACCGCGGCCCCGGTTCACGCCGCCCGAGGTATCGGTGCCGCCCGTGGTGGAAATCGTCTCCATGCCGTTGATGCGCACGCGGGTGAACTGCGGCCCCAGGCCGCGTACCGAGATGTTGCGCCCCTCACCGCCTTCGCGGGTGATGGACACGCCCGGGATGCGCTGCAGCGACTCGGCGAGGTTGAGGTCGGGGAAGTCGGCGATGTCCTCGGCGACGATCGCGTCGACGATGCCGGCCTCGCTGCGCTTGATGTCGACCGCCTTTTCCAGGCTGGCGCGATAGCCGGTCACCGTGACGGTACCCAGCGATCCGCTGTCGTTGCTGCTGGCCTGTGCTGCCTGTGCTGCCTGCTCGGTTTGCGGCTCGTCGGCATCCTGCGCCAGCACCGAAAACGCCTGCGCCTGGAGGGCGAGGCCGATCGAGAGTGCCAGCAAGGTAACCGGTGTCTTTTTTACGGTGCGAACGAATTGCATGGCTTCCCTCCTCATGGGGTCAACTCGCATCTGGGTGCGATTGTTGACTGGAAAATTGTGCTTGCTATGGTGTCGCCGCGGCCGGAATGACACCGCTGGTCAAAACCCTACCAAAAGGTCGGCGACAAGGCATGCTGCGGCGCAAAACGCCCCGCAAGCCCGGTGTCCGATCATGTCCCCACCCCCCAACCCGGAGTCCCCATGGCCGATCGCATCCTCTGTTTCGGCGAACTGCTGCTGCGGCTGGGCGCCCCCGGGCGCGAACTGCTGCTGCAATCGCCTCGCCTGGACGTGCAGGTCGGCGGCGCCGAGGCCAACGTGGCGGTCTCGCTGGCCCGCTTCGGCCACCACGCCGCCATGGCCGGCACGCTCACCGACAACGCACTGGGGCAGGCCGCGCTGGGCGAACTGCGCCGCCACGGCGTGGACACCAGCCGTATGCAGGCCACCCCGGGGCGGATGGGGCTGTACTTCCTGGCCACCGGTGCCGGCCTGCGCCCCAGCGAAGTGCTCTACGACCGCGCCGGCTCGGCATTCGCCATTGCGCCGGCCGACGGCTACGACTGGCCCGCGCTGCTGGCCGGCACGGCATGGCTGCACCTGTCGGGCGTGACGCCCGCGCTCGGCCCGGCTACCGCGCGCGCGGCCAACGAAGCCGTGCAAGCCGCGACCGCGGCCGGCATCCAGGTGTCCTTCGACGGCAACTTCCGGCCCAAGCTGTGGGCAGCGTGGGATGGCGATCCCGCGACGATCCTGCGTCCCCTGCTCGCCAATGCCTCGATCGCCTTCGCCGACCATCGCGACATCGACGTCGTGCTCGGCCCCGCTGGCGATGGCGACGACGCGACGCCCCATGCACAACGCTTCGCGGCGGCAGCCGCACGCGCATTCGCTGCATTCCCAAGGCTGCAGCGCATCGCCTGCACCGTACGCAGGCAGGACAGCGTCGACCACCACGCACTGGGCGCGCTGATGGCCACCCGCACGGGCGAACTCGTCCAAGTGGAGGATCGCGCGATCCCCGGCATCGTCGACCGCATCGGCGGTGGTGATGCCTTCGCCGCCGGCGTGCTGCATGGCCTGATCCAGCACTGGAGCGACGACGACAGCCTGCGCTTCGGCCATGCCGCCGCCTGCCTGAAGCACGCTGTGCCGGGCGACTTCAACCTGGTCGGCAGCGACGACGTGATGGCGCTGGTCGAAGGCGGGCGACTGGACGTCAAACGCTGACGCCAGCATCTGTGTGCAGCACGAAAAAGCCCGGCTTTCGCCGGGCTTTTTCGCATTCTGTCTGCAGAGCCTTGCGGCTCGGCATCACCAACCGCAGAAGCAGTAGGCCAGTGACTTGACCTGCATGCCGGGCGTCGGCGCCAGCACGCGTTCAAGCAGCTTGAGATCCTGCTCCGCACGCGGCGCGACCCGCACCAGCAGCGACTGCGCAAACGACGATTCGGCCAACCACGCCTGGCCGATGCGGCTGCCGACGAAGCCGGAGAACCAGCGCTCGAACGGCGTGGCGGTACGCTCGATGTAGCGCACGCGCCAAGTGCCGGCGTCACCGAGATTCGCACGCACCGCAGCATCCGCGATCGCGGCACGCAAGCCGCCGAACTCGTCCACCAGCCCGCGCTCCTTCGCCTGCGCACCACTCCAGACGCGGCCGCGCGCGACTTCGTCGATCTGCTCCACCGTGCGGTTGCGCCCGTGCGCCACCTTGCCGGTGAAGTCGCGATAGCCCTTGTCGATCACCGACTGCACGATCTGGCCGAGTTCCGGCGTCAGCGGCCGGGTCACGTCGAACACGCCGGCCACGCGCGTGGTGCCGACGCCATCGGTGCGCACGCCGATCTTCTCCAGCGCGCGCGGGAACGTCGGCACCAGCCCGAAGATGCCGATCGAACCGGTGATCGTGGATTCGTCGGCGTAGATGCGGTCGGCATCCATGCTGATCCAGTAGCCGCCGGACGCGGCAACATCGCCGAACGACACCACGACCGGCTTGCCCGCTTCCTGCAGCGCGACCACTTCGCGACGGATCTGCTCGGAGGCGAAGACTTCGCCGCCCGGCGAGTCTACGCGCAGCACGACGGCCTGCACGTTCTCGTCGTCGCGCGCTTCGCGCAGCATCGCGGAAGTGGATTCGCCACCCACCCCGCCCGGCGGCTGCTGGCCACCGACGATGGCACCCTGCGCGACCACCACTGCGACTTGCGGGCGGTTGTCGGTCGCCATGGCCGGCGGATCCTGCACGCGCTTGAGGTAATCGACGAATCCGATCTGGCGGAAGCCGCCCTGGGCATCCTCGTCCACCTCGCCGCGCTCGACCATCAGCGCCTCGACCTCTTCGCGCGTCTTCAGCCCGTCGACCAGCTTCTGCTCCAGCGCGTACCGGGCCATGTCGCCTTCGACCGAGGCGATCCCGGCGGCGACATCGTCGATGGCGGCGTTGAGCGCGGCATGGTCGAGCTTGCGCAACTTCGCGATGTCGGCGGTGTAGCGTTGCCAGACATCGTTCATCCAGTAGAGGTCGGCTTCCTTGGCTTCCGGCGATGCCGCATCGAGGATGTAGGGTTCGGCCGCCGACTTGTATTCGCCGACCTTGAACAGGTGCATGTCGACGCCGAGCTTGTCGTGCAGGCCTTCGCGGAAGTACTGGCGATGGTTGGACAACCCTTCCAGCAGCACGCCGCCCAGCGGGTCGAGGTAGACCTCGTCGGCCTGCGCGGCGAGGAAGTACTGCGCCTGGGTGAAATACTCGCCGAAGGCGACGACCTGCTTGCCGGATGCGCGCAACGCGGCGATCGCGTCGGCCACTTCGCGGAGCGATGCATAGCCGGAGAAGGACATGCGGTCGACGCGCAGCAGCACGCGTTCGATGTTGTCGTCCTCGCGGGCCGATTCCAGCACGCGCAGCAGGTCGCGCAACTGCACTTCGGCAGGGCCACGGCCGAACGAACCTTCCAGCGAACGCGTGAACGGATCGGAGGTGAACTGCTCGACCAGCCTTGCCTCGGGCGCGACCACCAGCGCGGTGCGTTCGCCCAACGCCACCGGCGCGCCGCGACCGCCGAAGAACACCAGCAGCACCAGCAACAGCAGCAAGAAGAACAGCAAGTTGAGGATCAGGCGACGGACGAAATTCATGCCGTCCCAGACGCCGACGAGCGCGCGCGCGATCGGGCCGCGCCGCGTGGGGTTGTCACTCATGTGCACAAGCTCCTTGGATCATGCCGACAGCCTAACCGGGGCCGCCACCGTTTTCATGCGTCTTTGGTCACCGCGACTGCAGTCACGCCGACCAAGGCTTCCCGCCGGCTGCTGCGCAGGAACCGCCGGGACATCAGTACCGCCGCGACCACCAGCCCGGCGATCAGGCCCAGCCACATGCCCTTCGGCCCCCAGCCAAGCCCCAGCCCCAGCCCGGCGCCGAGCGGCATGCCAACGCCCCAGTACGCGAACGCGGCGATGAACATCGGCACACGGGTGTCCTTGAGCCCGCGCAGCGCGCCAGCCGACAGCACCTGGATGCCGTCGGGAAACTGGAACGCCGCCGCGAACAGCAGCAGGCTGCCAGCCAGCGAAGCCACGGCGAGGTCGCGGGTGTAGATGCCGGCGATGACCTCGTGCCCGGCCAGCAGCACCGTCGCCGACAGCGCCTGCGTCGCCAGCACCAGCGCCAGTCCCGCAAGCGCTGCGCGACGCACGCCGAACCCTCCGCGTCCGCTGCCGACCGCATGGCCCACGCGCACGGTGGTCGCCTCGGCCACGCCGAACGGGATCATGAAACACAGGCTGGCGACGTTGATCGCGATCTGGTGCGCGGCGACTTCCAGCTCGCCAAGCCGGCCGATCAACAACGCAGTGACGATAAACAGGCCGCCCTCCATCGCCACGGTCACGCCGATCGGCAGGCCGGTCTTGAGCAACGCGGATATCTCGCGCCAGCGTGGCGGATCGAAGCGCTCGAACAGGCGCAATGCATCGAAGCGCCGCACGCGCACCAGATACAGCAGGAAGCCCAGCGCCTGCACCCACATCATGATCGACGAGGCCAGGCCGAGCCCGCCGGCACCGCGTTCGGCGAAGCCCCATGCGCCAAAGGTCATCGCATAGCCCAGCGGCAACAGCACCAGCAATCCGCCGAAGCCGAACACCATCGTCGGCAAGGTCCAATGCAGGCCATCGCACAGGTAGCGCATGCAGAAGTAGAACGTGAGCGCAGGGATGCCCCAGCGGATGCCGTGCAGGAAGGCTTCGGCCGTGGGCCGCACTTCCGGCGCGATGCCCATTGGCGCGAGCGCATGCACGGAGAGCGTGAGGCACGCGAACAACAGCAGGCCCAGCGCGGCCGACAACCACAGTGCCTGCCGGAACAAGGGGCCGACTTCGCCGCGGCGACCCGCGCCGTCGAGCTGTGACACCGATGGCGGCAACGCCATCAACGTGCCCATCGGGATCATCATCGGCAACCAGAACATCGCCGTGCCCACCGCCACGCCGGCCAGCGTGTTGGTGCCATGGCGACCGGCGATGACGTTGTCGACGAAGCCGATCAGGCCCGTGGCCAGGTGCCCGGCGACGAGGGGAGCGGCAAGGACGGCGGTGGCGCGCACTTCGACCGGGAAGCGCGCGCGCTCGGGCGTAGGGGACATGAGGAAAAGCCGCGACTGCAGCCGCGCACCTGGAGGCGGGCGCTGGCGCCGGGTCGTGCCGGGCCGTTATTTTAGTGGCTGTCGCGCGCCTTGGCGCATTTCCCGTCGATCGCACCGCTGGCCTGCGCCGGACGCCCGATGCACGCTGCCCGCGAGGAGGACACGATGCACGCCACCCACGAGCCCCCGCCGATCCCAGACCCGGATCGCGGCAACTGCCTGAACTGCGGCATTCCCCTGCTTGGCGACCACTGCTATGCCTGTGGACAGCCGGTGAAGGGATTGGTGCGGCATTTTTCCAGCCTGGTCGGCGATTTCCTCGACAGCGTGTTCGACTGGGACGGACGGCTGCCGCGCACGACCTGGCCGCTGTTCGTGCGTCCGGGCCATCTGACGCTCGAATACTTCGCCGGCCATCGCGTCCGCTATGTCAGTCCGGTCAGGCTGTTCTTCTTCCTCGCCATCCTCACGTTCTTCGTCGGCAGGCTCGTGGTCAGTTTCGATGAGGGACGCAACCCGATCGACCTGCGCAGCAACAGCGCGATCGAGGTTGCCCGCGACATCGGCGAAGTGGAGGCGGCTCGCGACAAGGCCCTTGCCGGCATCGCCCGCGCGCGGGAGGAACTGGAGGCCAAGACGAAGGACGCCCCGCAGCAGGATCGCTCGGCACGGATCGAGCACAGGGACCGCGACCAACATCCTCCGCGCCAACGAGAAAGCCATCCGCAAGCAGGCCGACGAGCGCATCGCCGCCTTCCGCACGGCCGAGGAAACCGGCGGCCCGCCCCCGATCCCGCGCCTGAACAAGCTGAGTTTCGGTAGTGACACCTGGGATGCGGAGACCAATCCGATCCGCATTGGCTGGCTGCCGGGCTTCGCCAACGACTGGATCAACCGCCAGGTCGGCCGCACCGAGAAGAACATCCAGCGGTTCCAGGAAGACCCGGATCTGTTCAAGGATTCATTGCTCGGCGCGGTACCGATGACGCTGTTCGTGCTGCTGCCGCTGTTCGCATTGATGCTCAAGGTCGCCTACGTGTTCAAGCGCAGGCTGTACATGGAACACCTGATCGTGGCGCTGCACAGCCATGCATTCCTGTGTTTCTCGCTCTTGCTGATGTTCGTGACCATGGCGCTCAAGGACTGGCTGGCGCCGCAGGACGGGGGGCTGCGCGCGGTGTTCTCGCTGGTCGAAGCCGCGTTGTGGGTCTGGATGCCGGTCTATCTGCTGCTGATGCAGAAACGCGTCTACGCGCAGGGCTGGCCGATGACGCTGCTCAAGTACTCGGTGATCGGCTTCTGCTACGTGATCCTGCTGAGCTTCGGTTCGGCATTCGCGGTGCTGGTCAGCCTGGTGTGGATGTGAACGGCGCGCTGGTCTACGAGGTGAACCTCGAGGTGGACGCCGGGATCGCGGACGCCTACCGCGCCTGGCTGCGCGAACATGTCGCCGAGATGTTGTCGCTGCCTGGATTCACCGGGGCGGAGACGTTCGAGTTGCACGACCCGCCACCACCGCCCGGCCGCATCGCGTTCTGCGTGCATTACCGGATGACCGGCGATGACGCGCTGCAGGCCTACCTGCGCGACCATGCCCCGCGCATGCGCGCCGATGGCGCCGCGCGGTTCGGCGAACGTTTCAGCGCGTCGCGCAGGGTGCTGGTCGCGGCCGACTGATCGTCACGGATCGACGCGACGACGCAACCAGCCATCGCGCGCCGCGACCGGCTGGGCCAGCAGCGCCTGCCGCAGCGCATCGCGATCCTCCGGCGCGGTGCGTTGCGCAAGCACGCCCAGGTCGTTGCGTCCCTGCGTGGACAGCCCGCGCAGGGCCGACAGCAACAAGGCGTGTTCCGAAGGCGGTGCCTGCGCCAGCAAGGCGTGCAGGCGCGGCCAGTCGGCACCGATTGCCGGGCCCAGCAGCCAGCCGCGACGCAGGTTGGCATCGAGCGCGTCGAACTGTTGCCGGAGCGCCTGCCGGCGCTCAAGCGGCAAGGCTTCGTACGTCGTGCGTGCCTCGTGCATGCGCGCGCGCTCGGCGTCGGGCAATGCGCGCCACGCCTGCCAGGCTTCGCGACGGCGATCGCGCTCGGCATCGGGCAACGCATCCCACACCGCCACCCGTGCCAGCAATGCGTCGCGTTGCGGTGTGGACAGGGCGTCCAATCGCTGTTGGCGTTCGAGCAATTGCACGCGCTCCGGTTCCGGCAGGCGCTGCACGATGTCCTGCAACACCGGCGGCACGGCCTGCGCCACCCCCCATACGCGATCAGGCAGCACGCCAGCAGGCAGGCCACCCGTGACTCAAGGCGTGGCATCGCCGACCTCTTGCGGCAACGTGGACACCAGCCAGGCATCGAACGCGGGGTCGTCGGACACCGCCTCCGACCCACCAGCATCGAGCAGAAGCTCGAGGTCTCGATGCGTCAGCAGCGCAAAGCCTTCGTCGTAGCGACCGCCGGGTTCGCCCGTCGGCTGCAGCGCATCCGAACGGATCCGCGGCCCGCCATCCTCGGTTTCCGTTGCCGGGCCCGGCCACCACCACGTGGCCGCCAAGGCCAGCGCGGTGAGCAACACCACGCCCCAGGTCGCCGGCCACAGCCAGCGTCGGCGCGACCCCTCGTCACGCACCACCGGGCGCGCCGTGCCGGACATGCCGGCCAGCCGGCGCAGCCGGTCTTCGGGCAGCGCGCGGATCGCCTGCTGCGATGCCTCTGCCATCGCGCGCCAGAGCTCGGGATCCAGCCCGCCATCGACCGTGCGCGGCAACGCACGCTGCAACGCCAGTCGGTAGGTGGATGGCGAAATCCCCAGCACCGCCGCGGCATCGGCTTCCGGCAGTCCGGCCACCAGGCGCAGCAGCAATGCGGCGCGCGGCCCACTGCCCACGCCCGCCAGCACCGCCAGCGGGCCATCACGCAGCTGCGGCGCATTGGCGCCACGCAGGTCGGGAGCGGCGAGCAGCATCGACCAGAACCGGCGCGGCCACTCGGCGAACGGGGATCGTCCCGCCAGCCTGGTGAACGCTTCCAGGGTCGTCGCCAGCGACGCCTCTGCCTTCGCCGGATCGCCACTCTGCAGCTCGGCAAAGACCAGCCCCCTGCGTTCCACGCCACGCAGGAAGGCGGTCAGCGCACCATTCGAGGAGGGGCTGGCAGTCAAGGCGATATCCGGCAGGGTCGGGGGAGTCGACCGATGATAAATCGGTGCCGTGTCCGGGCGCAGGGGGTTGACGGCGGAGTTCGCCCGCACTCCACCTCCGGCTTTTCCGCGATGCGGTTGTGCACAACGGTCATCGCAACGACACAAAAACCCGGCTCGAGGGCGATCCACATCCCATGACAGCCATGTTCCACACCTAACCGCATGTTTACAAAAGGAAAACGCCTTTTGGCATTTTTTTCACCAAACTTCGGTTTTCACGGGACGTAGTGGCACGAAATCGCCGTGGAGCATCACAATGCACAAGGTTATCCACAGCGCGTGTGGATAACGAAAAAGTCCTTCTGCAGCGAGGGCTTGCACACGAATCGTTCACGCCGCGACAACATTGGCTCGCAAGTCGGGTCGATGGGGCCAACGCTCGCCCGCCGGGGCAAATCCATGGCCTGTCGATAGACTGCGCGCGTGCCCAACGACGACACCATCCTGCAGGTCGCGCTGCCGCTGCCGCTGCCGCGCCTGTTCGACTACCGCAGCCCCACGCCCACCGGCCCGCAAGACATCGGCCGCCGCGTGCGCGTGCCGTTCGGGCCGCGCGAATTGGTGGGCGTGGTCGCTTCGGTCGGCACCGCGCAGGACGATGCGCCGGAACTGCGCGGCATCCTCGACTGGCTCGACGATGGCCCATTGCTTTCCGATGAATTGCTCGCCTCGCTGCGCTGGCTGGCGCGTTACACCCATGCGCCGCTGGGCGAAGTACTGGCGACCGCCCTGCCCGCCGCCCTGCGCCGCGGCGAACCGGTGCCCGACACCCACGCCTGGGCCTGGCGCCTGACCGAAGCCGGCGCCACCGGCCTGGCTGGACTGCGCAAGGGCAGCAAGCCACGGCACCTGGCCGAGTGGCTGCAGGCAGGCGAACGCGACGAGGATGCGCTGGACGACGCGCTCGACGGCTGGCGCGCCGCCGCACGTGCGCTGCTCAAGCGTGGGCATGTCGAACGCGTCGCGGTGCCGGCCTCGCAACTCGCCCCGGCACCGCAGCCGGGGCCGCTGCCGAACGACGAGCAGCTAGCCGCGATCACAGCGCTGCGCGAGGCATCGGGCTTCGCGCCGATGCTGCTCGACGGCGTGACCGGCAGCGGCAAGACCGAGGTCTACCTGCACGCCATCGCCGACTGCCTGGCGCGCGGCAGGCAGGCGCTGGTGCTGGTGCCGGAGATCGGCCTGACGCCGCAACTGCTGCAGCGCTTCCGCACGCGGCTGGGCGTGCCGATCCACGTCAGCCACTCCGGCCTCAACGACGGCGAACGCGCACGCACCTGGGCCGCCGCGTGGCGCGGCGAGGCGCGGGTGATCGTGGGTACGCGCTCGGCGGTGTTCACGCCTTTGCCCGATGGCGGCCTGATCGTCATCGACGAAGAGCACGACGGCAGCTACAAGCAGCAGGACGGCATCCGCTACCACGCACGCGATTTCGCGCTGGTGCGCGGGAAGGCGCTGGGCATTCCGGTGTTGCTGGGCAGCGCCACGCCGTCGCTGGAGACCCTCCATAACGCCGGCGTCGGTCGCTATGGATACCTGCGACTCTCGCAGCGTGCCGGCGATGCGCGCCCGCCCGCCGTGCGCGTGGTGGACGTGCGCAAGCGCCCGCTCGATGCCGGCGTGTCGGTGCAGATGCGCGACGCGATCCGCGCCGCGCTGGATGCCGGCGGACAGGTGCTGGTGTTCAAGAACCGCCGAGGCTACGCGCCGGTACTGCTGTGCCACGACTGCGGCTGGAGCGCGCAGTGCCCGCGCTGCGACGCACCGATGACGGTGCACGCGCACGGCCGTCGCCTGCAGTGCCATCACTGCGGCCACCGCAAGCCGTCGCCGCCCGCTTGCCCCGACTGTGCCAGTCTCGCACTGCAGCCGCAGGGCAATGGCACCGAACGCATCGAGGCGATGCTGGCCGAGCACTTTACCGACGTGCCGGTGCTGCGCATCGACCGCGGCAGCACGCAGCGCAAGGATGCGCTGGAAAAGCTGCTGGGCGAACTGGGCGAGGCGCCGGGCATCCTCGTCGGCACGCAAATGCTGGCCAAGGGCCACGACCTGCCCAACCTCACCCTGGTGTGCGTGGTCGGCATCGACGAAGGACTGTTCTCAGCCGACTTCCGCTCGCATGAAAAGCTCGCGCAATTGCTGATCCAGGTCGCCGGCCGTGCCGGCCGCGCGCAGCGCGCGGGCGAGGTGCTGCTGCAGACGCACCATCCGGAGCATCCGCTGCTGGCGACGCTGATCGAAGGCGGCTACCACGCCTTTGCAGAAAACGAATTGCCGCTGCGCGAAGCCGCCGGCTTTCCCCCGTTCGCACACCTCGCCATGCTGCGTGCCGAAGCCAAGCACGCCGATCCGCCGATGGCCTTCCTGCAGGCCGCCCGCGGCATCGCGCAGGATGCGTCCGGCAACGTCGACGTCAACGGCCCGATGCCGGCCCCCATGCCGCGCCGCGCCGGCATGCATCGCGCGCAACTGATCCTCTCCGCCGCCACCCGCCGCGACCTGCACCACGCCCTCGACCAAGCGGTGCCCACGCTGCACGCCTTGCCCGAGTCGCGTAAGGCGCGCTGGTCGCTGGACGTGGATCCGGTGGATCTGTACTGAAAAGCCCTATCCGGCCTTCTTGGCGGCTTTTTTCGCGGGCTTGGCCTTCGCTTGCGGTTTCTGTTGCTTGGGCCGGATGTAAATCGTCTTGCCGTCCTTCTTCTGCTCGAACAGATCGATCGCCGCCACCAGTCCACTGAGTTTGGCGTAACCATGGTTGCGGGCGTCGAACGAGGCCTGGTTGCCGATCTGCGACCCCACCGCAGACAGGTTGGCCCAACCGTCGTCACCCTCTGCCGCTGCAGACACCGCGCTTCGCAACATCTGCACCAGGCGCGTGTCCTGCCGCAATTGCGCGCTGCTCTTGCGCACCGGCTGCACGTCATTGGCGCCGGTCGCGGCATCGGGATGGGGATCCGCGTCAGCAACGGCATCCCTCCCCAAGGCTTCGACATACGTGAAACGCGAACACGCGTTGACGAAGGGCATCGGCGTCTTTTTCTCGCCGAAGCCATAGACCTTCACGCCTTCGGTCAACAGCCGCATCACCAGCGGGGTGAAATCTGCATCGCTGGACACGATCGCGAAGCCGTCGAGGTTGCGCGCGTACAGCAGATCCATCGCATCGATGACCATCGCCATGTCCGAGGCGTTCTTGCCGCTGGAATACGCGAACTGCTGGATCGGGCGGATCGCGTACTCGTGCAGCACCGCTTCCCACGACCTGATGTGCGGGCTCTTCCAGTTGCCGTAGGCACGGCGCACGTTGGCCACGCCATGTCGCGCGACCTCGTTGAGGATCGCGTCGATCTTCGCCGCCGGCGCGTTGTCGGCGTCGATCAGCAACGCGATCCGTTTCTCGATGTCGGCCATGCCCCGTCCCCGCGCCACGATGCGTGCAGGTTAGCGCGTTACAGCCCGGACGCCATCCTCACTGCATCCCGCCACGGGATGGGCGACAATGCACGCGCCCTTCAACTCCCCTGCAGACGTTCCGGACATGGCCAACCAGCTCGAACAGCTCCGCGCGCTTTCCACCGTGGTCGCCGACACCGGCGACATCGACGCCATCGCCCGCTTCAAGCCGATGGACGCCACCACCAATCCGTCTCTGCTGCTCAAGGCCGCCTCGATCCCGGCGTACGCACGCCTGATCGACGACGCAACCGCGAAAGCCTCCGGCAGCGGCGAAGCGAAGGTGGCCGATGCCTGTGATCGACTGGCCGTCGCCATCGGCGGCGAGATCCTGAAGCTGATCCCGGGCCGCGTCTCGACCGAAGTCGACGCACGCCTGAGCTTCGATACGCAGGCGACCATCGCCAAGGCGCACCGCCTCGTCGAGCTGTACGCCGACGCGGGCATCGGCACCGACCGCCTGCTGATCAAGACCGCATCGACCTGGGAAGGCATCCGCGCCGCCGAACAGCTGGAGCGCGAAGGCATCCACTGCAACCTGACCCTGCTGTTCTCGTTCGCGCAGGCGGTGGCGTGCGCCGAGGCCGGCGTGTTCCTGATCTCGCCCTTCGTCGGCCGCATCCTCGACTGGCACCTCGCCAACGGTGCCGACAAGCCGGCGACGCCGCAGGACGATCCGGGCGTGCAGTCGGTGCAGCGCATCTGGGCGTACTACAAGCGCCACGGCTACGACACCGTGGTGATGGGCGCGAGCTTCCGCAACACCGGGCAGGTGCTGGCGCTGGCCGGTTGCGACCGACTCACGATCTCGCCCGACCTGCTTGAAGCGCTGGAAGGCGCGGATGGCAACGTCGAGCGCGCACTGATCGACGGCGGCGAACGCGGCGCGACACCCGCCGCACTGGGCGAAGCATCGTTCCGCTGGGATCACAACGAGGACGCGATGGCGACCGACAAGCTGGCCGACGGCATCCGCAAGTTCGCCGCCGACCAGCGCAAGCTGGAAGCACTGGTCGCGGCCCGCATCGGCTGACATTCCGATGACGGCATCCGGCGAACGCCCGCACGTCGTGATCGTCGGCGGAGGCTTCGCCGGCCTGTGGACAACGCGCGCACTGGCATCGGCGCCGGTGCGGATCACGCTGGTCGATCGCGGCAACCACCACCTGTTCCAGCCATTGCTGTACCAGGTGGCCACCGCCGGATTGTCGGCGCCGGACATCGCGGCACCGTTGCGCCAGATCCTGCGCCGGCAGAAGAACGTCGAAGTGCGCATGGCCACCGTGTCGCGGATCGACACCGATGCGAAGACCGTCGAACTCGACAGCGAAACCGGCAGGCAATCGATCGGTTTCGATGTCCTGCTGCTCGCATCGGGCGCCACGCATGCCTATTTCGGCAACGACCACTGGGCCAGGCACGCGCCGGGATTGAAGACGCTGGACGACGCGCTCGACCTGCGTCGCAAGTTGCTGCTCGCGTTCGAACGCGCGGAATCGGAAAGCGACCCCGACGAGCGCGATGCGTGGCTGAGTTTCGCCATCGTCGGCGGCGGCCCGACCGGCGTCGAACTCGCCGGCACGCTGGCCGAAATTGCACGGCACACGTTGCAGGGCGAGTTCCGCAACATCGATCCCGCCCGCGCACGCGTGCGGCTGGTCGAGGCCGGCCCGCGCGTGCTGTCATCATTCCCGGATGACCTGTCTGCACGCGCGCAACGGCAGCTCGAAAAGCTTGGCGTCGAGGTGCTGACCGGCACGCCCGTCGACGACATCACCGCCGAGGGCTTCCAGCTCGGCGAACGCTTCGTGCGCGCACGCACGGTGGTCTGGGCCGCCGGCGTATCCGCATCGCCACTGGCCGAATGCCTCGGCGTGCCGCTGGACAGGGCCGGGCGCGTGCCGGTGGAACCGGATCTCTCGGTGCCGGGCCATCCCGACATCTTCGTCGCCGGAGACCTCGCCACGCTCAAGCAGGCGAACGGCAAGCCGGTGCCCGGCGTCGCGCCCGCGGCGAAGCAGATGGGGCGGCACGTTGCCAACGCGATCCGCGCACGACTGGCGGGAAGCAAGGTCGCGCCGTTCCGCTACAGGGACTACGGCAACCTCGCCACCATCGGCCGCATGGCGGCCGTCGTCGATCTCGGCAAGTGGACGTTCTCCGGCATCGTCGCCTGGTGGTTCTGGCTGCTGGCGCACCTGTTCTTCCTGATCGGTTTCCGCAACCGCAGCGTGGTGCTGCTCAATTGGTCGGTGGCGTACTGGACGCACCAGCGCGCGGCGCGGATCATCCTCGGCGGCGACGATCGTTCCGATACAAAATAACGAACGCCATGCACGTTGGGCTTCGGCTAGGATGGCGCGTCCCCAGATAAGCCGCCGGCATGACCGACATCCCGATGCACAACTGGCTGGTCGCGCTGGCCGTCACCACGGCCGCGGGACTGGCGACGGGCTTCGGCAGCCTGCTGGTGTTCGCCACCAAGAAACCGAATGCACGCCTGCTGGCGTTCGGACTCGCGTTCGCGGGCGGCGCGATGGTGTACGTGTCGCTGGGCGAGATCCTCAACAAGTCGATCCTGTCCTTCAGCAACGCCTACGGCGAACAGCTCGGCTTCACCTGGGGCACGCTGTCGTTCCTGGCCGGCGTGCTGCTGATCATGGGCATCGACCACCTGGTGCCCAACCCGCACGAGCGGCTCGAGGTGGACGACCCCTACTTCCGCCAACACAACCGCGACTACATCAAGCGTGTCGGCCTGTTGACCGCACTGGCGATCACCGCGCACAACTTCCCTGAAGGCCTGGCGACCTTCTTCGCAACGCTCGAAGAGCCCGCCGTCGGCATGCCGCTGGCATTCGCCATCGCGATCCACAACATCCCCGAAGGCATCGCGATCGCGGTACCGGTGTACTTCGCCACCAACAACAAGATGTACGCCTTCGTCGCCTGCCTGTTGTCGGGGCTGGCCGAGCCGATCGGTGCCATCGTCGGCTTCACCCTGCTGCGCCCGTTCCTGTCCGAGGCAGTGTTCGGCGCGGTATTCGGCGTCATCGCCGGCGTGATGGTCTTTCTCGCACTGGACGAACTGCTGCCCGCGGCCAAGCGTTATTCCAAGGGGCACGAAACCGTGTACGGCCTCGTGGCCGGCATGGCCGCGCTGGCGATCAGCCTCGTGCTGTTCAAGTGGTGATCGCGCATCACGCAACGATGTCGCCAGACGATCGACATGAAAAAGCCCGGCGATGCCGGGCTTTTCCTTTCACGCAGCTTGAAGCAGGTCAGGCCGCGAACAGCGCCTTCATCTTCTTCAGCGCGTTCGCCTCGACCTGGCGGATGCGTTCGGCGGAGACGCCGTACTCGTCGGCCAGCTCCTGCAGCGTGACCTTGCTGTCGGCATCCAGCCAGCGGCGCTTGATGATGTCGCGCGAACGCTCATCCAGCTTCGCCAGCCCTTCGCGCAGCAACCCGAGCTTGTCGGCTTCGCTGTCGTTGCGCTCGTAGGCCTGCGCCGGATCCTCGTCGTTCGCCATCAGGTACGCGGCCGGCGACGGCGGGGCGTGGTCGTCGTCCTCGTCGGACGGCGCATCGAACCCGATGTCGCGACCGGACAGGCGCGACTCCATCTCCATCACTTCGCGTTCGGAGACGTTGAGATCCTTCGCGACCGCGCTCACTTCCGCGGCATTCAACCAACCCAGGCGCGTCTTGCTCTTGCGCAGGTTGAAGAACAGCTTGCGCTGCGCCTTGGTGGTGGCGACCTTCACGATGCGCCAGTTCTTGAGGATGAACTCGTGCATCTCGGCACGGATCCAGTGCACGGCAAAGCTGACCAGGCGCACGCCGATCTCGGGATCGAAGCGCTTGACCGCCTTCATCAGGCCGATGTTGCCTTCCTGGATCAGGTCGCCCAGCGGCAGGCCATAGCCGTTGTAGCCACGGGCGACGTGCACGACGAAGCGCAGGTGCGAATGCACCAGCTCGCGCGCGGCGTCGAGGTCTTCGGCTTCACGGAAACGACGGGCGAGCGATTGCTCGTCCTCGACCGAGAGAACCGGGATCTGGTGGACGGCACCGATGTACGCCTCGAGCGAACCGAGGGCACTCGGAACGGGCAGGTTGTTGGCAACCAGCGGGTAGTGGACGGTGTTCGTGTTCATGGCCGTGATGTTAGCAGTGTGCGCCTATGACTGCTAACCGTGCCAGAAGTTCCCCATCGTTCTGGACATGGAACGCAGCCGCTCTAACTTGTTGATTTAATGACTCAGCTCCGCCATCGGCGGGAGTGACCAGTCGATCGGAGCCAAACCCTGCCTGATCAGGTACGTATTGGCTGCCGAAAAGTGGCCGCTGCCGAGGAAACCCCGATGGGCAGACAATGGCGACGGATGCGTGGTCTTCAAGACCCGGTGCCGGCGGGGATCGACGATCCCGCCCTTCTTCTGCGCGTAGCTGCCCCACAACATGAAGACCAGCCCTTCGCGCTCGCGGTTGAGCACGTCCACCACGTGGTCGGTGAAGCCTTCCCAGCCCTTGCCCTGGTGCGCGCCTGCGCGCCCGTCCTCCACCGTCAGCACGGCATTGAGCAACAGCACGCCCTGCCTGGCCCACGGCATGAGGTAGCCATGGCCGGGCGGCGGGAGACCGAGGTCGCGCTGGATCTCCTTGTACATGTTCTGCAGCGAGGGCGGCACCGGCACGCCGGGCCGCACCGAGAAGCACAGGCCGTGCGCCTGCCCCGGGCCGTGGTAGGGATCCTGCCCGAGGATCACCACCTTCACCGCGTCGAAGGGCGTGGCGTCGAAGGCGGCGAACACCTGCGCCATCGGCGGATAGATGCGAGCGCCGGACGCCTTGCGCTCGCGCAGGAATGCCGACAACGCCTGCATGTCGTCACGCTGGAACCAGTCGCCCACGCGCGACTTCCAGGACGGCTCCAGCTTGACGCGATCCTCGCTCACGGATCGAACGATGGTTGCTCGGGCAAGGCCGAGACGCGCAACTGAAACAGCGCCTTGGTCACCAGCAGGCGCTCTTCGACCGGCTTGAGCACGAGGTCGTTGGCGCCATCGCGCAGCAATGCGGCCTGGTTGTCGCGGTTGCCGTCGCCGGTCATCACCAGCACCGGCAACCGGCGCTTGCCGTAGCCGAAGTCGTGGCGGATCGCATTGAGCAGGTCGCGGCCATCGAGTTCGCCTTTCAGGTAGAGGTCGGTCAGCACGAGGTCGGCACCCGGCGCGCCCTCGCTGTCACGGTAGGCCTCCAGGTAGGCCAGTGCATCCTCCGCGCTGACCACGTGGGTGACGCGCATCCGTTGCGATTCGAGCATGCGCCTGATCGCGACCGCGACCGTGCGGCTGTCCTCGATGTAGAGCACGTGCGCGTCGGGAATCAGCGCCGGTTGCACGTAGCCGCGGATGAACGCGGCCAGCGCGTTGTGTCCGAGCGCCTTGTCGAAATAGTCGGTGACGTCCTCGGTGAAGCGACGATCCTCGAGATGAGATTGCACGTCGCCCGAAATCACGATCACCGGCACGTAGCGTTGCGCGGCCGATTCGCGCACCGCCCGCGCCACCTGCAGGCCATCGCCATCGGGCAGCACGAGCGCGGTCGTGACGAGGTCGACGGGGCCGGCTTCGATCGATGCCTTGGCCTCATCGAGGCCACCCGCATCGACCACTTCGACGCCCGGCAACTCTTTCTCCAGCACCGCCTTCACCAGCTTGCGCACGAGCTTGGAGCCATCGACCACCAGCACGCGCGGCGTCTCGGTCGACAGGTGGCGCAGATCCCGGAGGGTCATCGCCTCAGGTGTCCGTCGGCCGTGTCTGGCGCAGGAAATGACCGGCGACGAAACCCGCGCCCAGCCAGCCGACCAACGTGGCGCCACCGAGCACCGACAGCGCCTGCACCCAAGTGAATCCCGACAGCGCGAAACCGCTGCCGTAGCTCGCCGACAGTTCCGCCAGCGGTGCGCGCAACGCGAAACCGACTGCAGCCAGCAATGCGATGGCCAACGTGCCCGATACCAGCCCGTACCACGCACCGAGGTACAGGAACGGCCTGCGGATGAAACCGTCGGTCGCACCGAGCAATTGCAGCACGCCGATTTCCTCGCGCCGCGACTGGATGTCCAGTCGCACGGTATTGCCGACCACCAGCAGCGCACCGAGGCCGAGCAGCACGCCGAGCACCCACACCACTCGCCCGCCGAAGCGGAGCCACGTATCGAGGCGCTGGCGCCATTGCGCATCGTGTTGCACCAGGTCTGCCTCGGGCAGTCGGCGCAGCGAATCCGCAATCGGCATTTCGTCGCCGGCTGGCGAGACCACCAGCACGTGCGGCAACGGATTGTCGTCGCCCGCGGCGTCGATGATCGCGCCCAGGTCGCTGCGTTCGCGCAAGGCGGCCAGGCCCTGCTCGGGCGTGACATGGCGCACGCCGGCAATGTTGTCGCGCGCGCGCAGTTCGCCCGCCAACGCTTCCACGCGCGCCGGCGAGACCTCCTGCTTGAGGAAGATGCTGATCTCACGCGACTGCTCGACGCTGCCACCCAGGCGTTCGACGTTGCCCAGCACCAG
Source organism: Luteimonas sp. (assembly GCA_024707405.1). Classification (GTDB taxonomy): domain Bacteria; phylum Pseudomonadota; class Gammaproteobacteria; order Xanthomonadales; family Xanthomonadaceae; genus Luteimonas. The sequence continues at coordinate 65,011 of JANPZU010000005.1, read as the reverse complement.
CCAAAGCCCCAGCGGCAACGCCAGCGCCACCGCCATCACGCCGATGGTCAGCAGCGCCGCGCCGGGCTTGCGGAACACGCGCCCTAGGCCCGAGACGAGACTGTAGGCGTGGTGGTCGAGCCAGGTGCCGAAACCGGAGTTGTGCACGCGCGGCTCATTCATCGGCCAGGTTCTCCGCCCTTCGACTCCAGCGCTGCGCGCCTACGCTCAGGATGCACGGGGGGATGGCTATTCATCGGCCAGGTCCTCCGGCGAGATGTCATCGAGCAGCTTGCCGTGGTCGAGCACCAGCACGCGCTTCTTCATGCGCTTGACCAGCGCAAGGTCGTGGCTGGCGATCATCACGCTGGTACCGCGCTCGGGCAGCGAGGCGAACAGGGCCATGATCTCGGCCGACAGCGTCGGATCCAGGTTGCCCGTCGGCTCGTCGGCCACCAGCAGCCGCGGCTCGCCAACCAGTGCGCGGGCGATGCCGACGCGCTGCTGCTCGCCCGCGGACAACTGCGTGGGCAATGCGCGTTCGCGATCATCCAGTCCCAGCCGCTCCAGCACGCTGCGCACGCGCTTGCCGATCTCGCCGCGCTTCATCCCGCGCAGGATCAGCGGCAGCGCGACGTTGTCGAACACGTTGCGATCGGTCAGCAGCCGGTGATCCTGGTAGACCACGCCCACCTCGCGACGGTGCAATGCCACGCGACGCCCGCGCACCTTCAGCAGGTTGCGTTCGGCGAACAGCACCGCGCCGCGCGACGGGCGCTCGGTGAGATGGATCAACTTGAGCAACGTGCTCTTGCCCGCGCCGGAGTGGCCGGTGATGAACAGCATCTCGCCGGCATCGACTTCGAACGCGACGTCGGACAGCGCCACGCGTCCGCCCGGATATTGTTTGCTGACGTTGTCGAAGCGAAGGACGGCCATGGCCGCGAAGTATCGCAGAAGTCATCGCAGGCGCGATGCGACGCGGATCAACGCATGGCGTTCAATGTCGCAGCGCCCGCGGGTGAAATCCCGCAGGCGCGAAAGGCCTTGCGGCCTCGGCCCGACCGGGCGCTAGTGCTGGTTGCGCGGCGCGCGGGTGACCAGCCGCTTCAGCCCCTGGCCGATGCGCGACAGCAGCGACGGCGACTCGACCGATGCCGGGGATGCCTTCGGCTTCGCAGGCGCTGCAGCATTGACCGCAGGCCCACCGTTCGTGGGCCGCTGCGCGGTATCGCCACCCTCGAGCTTGCGCCCGCCGCGACGGCGGCGACGCTTGCGGGGCGGACGCGCGGGATCGGCCGAGAGCACGGGGTCGGTCTGCACGGCGGCCGGCGAGGCAGCCGGCACAGCAGGTTTTTGTGTCGCAGCGTCAGGCTTGCGTGGCGGGCGCGGGCCGCGTTCTCGACGTGCCTCACCTTCACCGCTGCGACGCGGGGCACGGCTTGCACCACCCGCGCCCCCTTTGGGCTTGATGCCACGACGCGCATCGTCTGCGGCGCGCTGTTCGCGCGCTTCGCGGAAGATTTCGCCGATGCTTTCGTCCTCGTCGCTCTCGTCGTCCGCGCCCTTCTCCACCGGCGCGCGCTCCGGGCGCGGCAGCGCGACCAGCAATTCCGGCGTCACCGGTTCGGACGGGATCTTCTGCTCGATGTAGGCCTCGATGTCCGGCAGGCCCATCGCGTAGCGCTCGCAGGCGAAGCTGATCGCGTCGCCCTCGGCGCCCAGCCGCGCGGTGCGGCCGATGCGGTGCACATAGTCCTCGGCATCGAACGGCAGGTCGTAGTTGTAGACGTGCGACACGCCATCGATGTGCAAGCCGCGCGCGGCGACGTCGGTGGCGACCAGGATCTCGAGCTGTCCGGCCTGGAACTTCTTCAGCAGCGTCTCGCGCTTCTTCTGTGGCACGTCGCCCGACAGCACGCCCACGCGGTAACCGGCACGTTCGAGCGAACGCGCAACGCGTTCGACGAAGGCCTTGGTGTTCACGAACACCATCGTCCGCGCGCCCTCGCTGCGCGAAAGCAGGCCGATCAGCAGCGGCAGCTTCTCTTCGTCGGACGGGTAGTACAGCTTCTGGCGCACGCGGGCCGCGGTGATGAATTCGGCCTCGACGACGACCTTCTCCGGCTCGTTCATGTGCTCGTAGGCCAGTTCCAGCACGCGATGGCTCAGCGTCGCCGAGAACAGCAGCGTCTGGCGTTCGGTGCGGATCGGCATGCGCCGCAGGAGGAAGCGGATGTCCTTGATGAAGCCGAGGTCGAACATGCGGTCGGCCTCGTCCAGCACGCACACCTCGCAGGCATGCAGGCTGACCACCTTGTGCTGCTTGACGTAATCGATCAGGCGGCCCGGCGTGGCGATGATCACGTCGGCACCGGCCTGCAGCAACGCGCGCTGCTTGTCGTAGTCGACGCCACCGTAGACCAGCGCGAACTTCAGGCCGAGTTCCGGCGCGAGCTTCATCGCGTCCTTGTGGATCTGGATCGCCAGTTCGCGGGTCGGCGCCAGGATCAACGCACGCGGATCCTCGGGGTTGCGTTCGGCCAATGCCGGACGCGACAGCAACCGGTTGATGACTGTGACCAGGAAGGCCAGCGTCTTGCCAGTGCCGGTTTGCGCCTGCCCGGCGACATCGCGACCGGCCATGGTGATGGGAAGCGTCAGCGCCTGGATCGGCGTGCAGCGGGTGAACCCGGCGGCCTCGAGCCCGGCCTGCAACGCCGGATGCAACTCGAAGGACGAGAAGGTGATGTCGGTAAGTGGTTTGTCGCTCATGCGTAGGATGGTCTGTCTGGCGTTGCGCGCTTGCGCGGAAGGCGCCCGCATCGCAGACTGCCCAGAGACGGGTACGACGCCTTCGCCGTCCCGTGAGAACCGCGGCAGGCAAGCCCCTTGAAGCCGCCGCGAATCACCCCAGTTTACCATCCGTTGCACCGCGACCCGGCCCCGGGTTGCCCGCCCCGACCCAGGAGCTTTCCGTGAGCGAACACGTCATCCATGCCACCGACACCGACTTCGACGCCACCGTGCTGCAGTCCGGGCAGCCCGTGCTGGTCGACTTCTGGGCGCCGTGGTGCGGGCCGTGCAAGGCCATCGGCCCGCTGGTCGACGACCTGGCCGACAGCTACGCCGGCAAGGCCAAGGTCGTGAAGGTGGACGTGCAGCAGTACCCGGCGCTGGGCGTGAAGTACAACGTCCGCAGCATCCCGATGCTGCTCATGTTCAAGGACGGCCAGGTGCATAGCTCGCAACTGGGCGCGCCGCCGAACATCCAGTCGCTCCTCACCCAGATGATCGAAAAGGCGCTTTGACGCCCACCGGACGCCACGGCGCCCGACCATCCGCAACATGAACCCCGGGCCGGCCGAACTTGCGCGCCGGCCGGGCGCGATGCTAGTTTTGGCACATCCGGCGCGTGACACCCGCGCCGCACCCATCTGAAAGTTCATCCCCCAGTCCCCTCTCCCGCCCGTCCTGGGCGCTCGCAGCAAGCGAGGAATCAGCACTTGTCCGACAACACCACCGACGCCGGCGATACCGCCGAGAAGCGCGTGCGCAAGCCGCGCGTGAGCAAGGCCGCAAAGGCCACCACCGAGAAGGCACCGGCCGCACCCGCCGCCGAAGCCGCACCGCCACCGCCACCACCGGCACCTGCTACCCCCGCAGAATCCGCACCGCCTCCGCCGCCTGCAGCACCCGCTCCCACGCAGGATGCGCAGCAGGGGGGTGGCAGCGACGGCACTCCGCAGGAAAGCGGCCAGCAGCGTCAGTTCGACAACAACCGCCACAACAACCAGAACCAGCAGGGCCAGGGCAACAATCGCCGCGACCGCTTCAAGAACCGCCGCGACCGCCAGCGCGACCGCTATCGCGAAGGCGGCCTGCCGCAGGAAGACGGCGGCAACGGCAACGAACAGGCACATCGCCTGCCCCCACCCAACATCCCCGAAGGTTTCCCGCAGTATTCGCTGGGCGACCTCAAGCGCATGCCGGCGCACAAGCTGCTCGACATCGCCGAACAGCTCAATATCCATGAAGGCGTCGCCCGCGCCCGCAAGCAGGACGTGATCTTCGCCGTGCTCAAGGTGCTCACCCGCACCGGCGAGGGCGTGCAGGCCGACGGCGTGCTGGAAATCCTGCCCGACGGTTTCGGCTTCCTGCGTGGCGCAGAGGCCAGCTATCTCGCCGGCCCGGACGACACCTACATCTCGCCCAGCCAGATCCGCCGCTTCAACCTGCGCACCGGCGACCACATCTCCGGCCGCATCCGCTGGCCGAAGGACGGCGAGCGCTACTTCGCGCTGAACGTGGTCGACACCATCAACGGCGAACCGCCGGAAGCCAGCAAGGGCAAGGTGCTGTTCGAGAACCTGACCCCGCTGTTCCCGCGCCGCCGCTTCAAGCTCGAGCGCGGCGACGGTTCGTCGGAAGACATCGCCGGCCGCATCCTCGACTTGATGGCGCCGCAGGGCAAGGGGCAGCGTTCGCTGATCGTCTCGCCGCCCAAGGCGGGCAAGACGATGCTGATGCAGCAGATCGCCACCGCGATCACCACCAACCATCCGGAAGTGTTCCTGATCGTGCTGCTGGTCGACGAGCGTCCGGAAGAAGTGACCGAGATGCAGCGCACCGTGCGCGGCGAAGTGGTCAGTTCCACCTTCGACGAACCGGCTGCGCGCCACGTGCAGGTCGCCGAGATGGTGATCGAGCGCGCCAAGCGCCTGGTCGAACACAAGCGCGACGTGGTGATCCTGCTCGACTCGATCACCCGCCTCGCCCGCGCCTACAACAACGTCGTGCCCAGCTCCGGCAAGGTGCTGACCGGCGGCGTCGACGCCAACGCACTGCACCGCCCGAAGCGTTTCTTCGGCGCCGCGCGCAACGTCGAGGAAGGCGGTTCGCTGACCATCATCGCCACCGCCCTGGTCGATACCGGCAGCGCGATGGACAAGGTGATCTACGAAGAGTTCAAGGGCACCGGCAACTCGGAAGTGCACCTCGACCGCCGCATCACCGAGAAGCGCGTCTACCCGGCGATCGGCGTGAACCTCTCCGGCACTCGCCGCGAAGACCTGCTGATCGAGCCCGACCTGCTGCAGAAGATCTGGATCCTGCGCAAGTTGCTGCATCCGATGGACGAGATCGCGGCGATGGAGTTCTTGTTGGACAAGATGAAAACCACCAAATCCAACGACGAGTTCTTCGCCTCGATGCGGCGCTGAACCAGTAACGCAGCTCCAACAAAAAGCCCCGCAAATGCGGGGCTTTTTTGTTTTTTGATGCAGACCTGCTTCAGCCACTTTGCAAGGGCGTGAGCAATTTCAGTCCCCGCTCGGCAAGTTGCACGCCATCGGCATCAACGAGATCCGGACTTCCGTACTCGCCCAGGTCGTCCTCCAGCCATGGCGCTTTCTGTCGCGGCCCGGGGATGTAGGCATTCCAGCGTCCGTATTCCTCGGGCTGCGGGGCCATGGTGCGGATGAAATCCACGGTCACCCGTACGGACCAGCTGTCCTTCCCGGCCAGCTCACCCGTGGTCGGCGGCTGGTAAGTCCAACGCCTGGCACCACGGATGGCGGCGACTGCCAACAGGTCGCGGGCGGTTTTCATTTGCTGTGCCGTGCCGACGATCGTGAGATTGACCTGTTCGGCGACGACGTCCTGTACGCGGCCATCCCGGCCAAGTTTCATGATCAGGTAGACCCTTCCCTGCGCCCTCATGTTGACGGCGTTGTCCGGGTACGAAATCGCCGGTTGGCTGACAATACGAAGGACACTCGTCTCATCCGGCCGCACGCGTTCGTCGTCTGCAGGCAGATCCTTGCCGAAGTATCCGTTGCGGATGACGACGCGATAGGTGCCATCTCCGAGCCTGTTTGCCACAAGCCGCAATCTCATCGGCACCTTGGCAACGCCATGTCCGCCATCCATGGATACCGGCTCGAACCGCCACGTCGGCGCGACTCGCGCCACCAGTTCGAGGGCTACGGGGGGCAGCTTTTCGGGTTGGTCGAGTTCCCATTCCGATACGGAGCCATCCCCGCGAACCGATACATGCCCGGTCACCACCATGCTGCTCTCGACCTGTTGCCTGGCCGCCGCGCCACCTTGCGCCAGTGCGCCACCGGACAACAGCAGGAACAGCAGCGGAATCCACTTCAGCGTTTTCATCACACCCTCCCATGGCATGGGTCGGGCGGATCATAGCGCCCGGCCGGGCGCACGCGTCAATGCCTCGATCGCGCAGGAGCGCAGGTGTTACGCAGCAAGCAAGCCCGCCTGCTTGCCGCACCATGCCCAGTCAGGGCACGATGCGATCATTCCATGCACAACGAGACCACGACGATGCGGATATGCACCCTTCTCCTGGCCTGCATTGCGTGCAATTTCCCGGGCATGTCGGCCGCAGCCGATGGCAATACCCCACCAGACACGGCAGCCACCGCGATTCCCGTCGCGCTCCTTGCCATGCAAGGACAGTCCTCGCCACAGGTGTGCCCGAACCCCGGGATGATGGATCGCTTGTGCAGCTATATCCGCAACCGGGAAAAAGACAACGTCCCTGACAGCATCTATGCGTATCGCTACCAGCGCATCGTGTATGAGGCCTCCTGCGTTGATTTCATCAACGACACCGACGACAAGATCGTCCAGAAGGTGAATGCCATGTGGGAAATCCACGGCGCACACCTGCGCTGCGGGCCGATGGGCAATCCTGCAACGGGTTCGCCACTGCGCTACGCCATGCACACATTTTTCAACGATTTCATGAGCGAGGCATTCACCATGTGGAAGCTGGACTACAACAAGGTCGAGGACGGCGAGACGCTGCTCGACTACGTGGAAAGGCGCGTCACGGAAACGACCGCCACCATCCAGCGCGACTTCATCAACTACCGCAGGATCTTGGTCAGTGTGGGTGCCAAGCGCGCAAGCGAACTCTGAAATCGAATGCCGGCGGCGACCCGTCGATCGCCACCACGCAAGCCACTCACTTGGGCTCGCGCAGGAACCGCGCCATCGACACGCCCTGCGGTACAGGGACGTATTCGGCGGCGACGTCGATGAAGCCGCGCATCACCGCGATCTCGCGCGGGGTGCGGTTGAGGGCATCGCGCAGGTCGGGATCGGCGCCGGCGCGCAGCAGGCGCTGGGTGGTACGCAGCAAGCCATGCAGGCCTGCAAGGTGCAGCGGGCCGAAGCCGCGCGGATCGCGCGCTTCTAGCGAAACGCCTTCATCGAGCAATTGGTCGAGTGCAGCGAGCACCACGTCTTCGTCGCAAGCGGTGCCGGGTTCGGCGCGCGCCCCCAACAGCAACAACAACGGGGTCACGCCACCGGCGGCGACGGCATCGGTTTCGGCGCCGGCCAGCAGCAGCGTGTCGAACAGCGCGAGCAAGCGCGCGCGATCGCGTGCGGTGAACCCGTAGAGCGCGGCGCAGTGCAGCGGCGTGAGTCCCTGGGCATCGGTGGCATGGACGTTGGCACCCGCGGTGAGCAGGCGCGCGCACAGGTCGGGCAAGCCCAATGCGGCGGCCAGCATCAGCACGGTCACGTCGTTGGGCAGGCGCTGTTCCAGTGCAGCGCCCGCAAGCAGCAGTCGCTCGACGATCTCGCCCTGGCGCATGCTGACCGCGGCCGACAACGGGGTCGCTCCGGTATGTGCCACGTGCTGCGGATCGGCGCCACGTTCGAGCAGCAACTCGACCACGGCACGGTGGCCGCCGCCGCAGGCGCGCAACAGGGCCGTGCAGCCCTGCGCATCGGGGGCATCGACCGCGAAGCCGAGGTCGACCAACTTGCGCACTGCATCGGCATCGCCCGCGATCGCGGCGGCAGGCACGTCCTCGGCCTGCAATGCGCGCCCGGGCAAGGCCCAGCCGCGCCAGTCGAGCCAGTCGGCGAGATCGCGGCGACCACTCGCCAACGCCACGCCCAACGGCGTCTGTCCGTCCGCGGCACGCACGTCGGGCGATGCTCCGCGCAGCACCAATGCCTTCAAGGCAGGTTCGCGGCCAAGCGCGGCCGCCAGGTGCAAGGCCGTCATGCCTCGGGCATCGCGCGCATCCAGGTCGACACCGCGGTCGATCAAGGCATCGACCAGCCGGCTCCAGCCCAGGTGGATCGCCAGCGACAACGCCGGATCGCCGTCCTCCGGCACGCCCTTGGCATCGGCACCATGTTCCAGCAGATCCAGCGAGAACTGTTCCAGCCCGCGGCCCGCGCGATCGCCACCGATGCAGGCCGCCAGGAAACGCGCCAGGCCGCCTTCGCCATCGAGTGGCGCGCCATGGTCGAGCAAGGCCTGCAGCGCGGGCACCGCCTCGGGGCCGCGCGCGAGCAATGCAAACGCGGGCAAGGCGCCCTCGTCGCCCGCGGACGCAGCATCGGCGCCGTTCGCAAGCAGCCAGCGGATGCGGTCGGCCGACGGGGAAGCATCGGGTTCCAGCAACAGCCCGCCCAATTCGGCCGGCGACAGCAAGGCCGCGAGGCGCTCGAGGCCGTCGTAACGCGCTTCTTGCAGGCCTTCGCGCAACAGGTCGAGCGGCGGGCGATCCGTGGTGACCGCATCGCCATCCTCGCCGCGCACGCTCGATGGCAGGACGTAGTCCGGATCGAGCGCGGCGACCAGCGTCCAGCGACCGGCTTCGGCGGCATAGTCCACTGCGCGCTTGCCGGCGCGATCGACGATTTCCGCCGACACGCCCAGCTCGCGGATGCGCTGCACCAACACCAGCGACGCCACGTCCGCCTGCACGGCATGGATCAATGCGCTGCGACCTTCGCCGTCCTTGGCCGACACGTCCGACGCGGCATCGACCAACGCATCGAACGCCGGCACGCGACCGCCGCGCGCCGCCGCCAGCAAGGGCGACATGCCATGGATGTCGCGTGCCTGCACGTCGGCGCCGGCATCGAGCAACGCGGCGACGATCTCGGCATGGCCGCTCGCCGCGGCGACGTGCAAGGCACTGCGTCCGTCGACATCGCGCGTATCCACCTTAGCCTTGTGCTTGAGCAGCAATTGCACGCCGGCCGGATCGTCTTCGTCGGCGCCAGCCGCGGCCAGCAAGGCCGGCAACGCGTCGGCCACCTCGGCCTTGGCGCCGCGTTCGAGCAGGAAACGCGCCAGCCGCCAGTTGCCGACCGAGCACGCCGCACCCAGCGGCGTGACTCCGTCGAGGTTGGCGACATCGAGTTCGGCCGAAGCATCGCGCAACAACGCGGCGACGCCTGGATCGGAACTGCGCGCGGCATGGTGCAGTGGCGTGTTGCCCTCGCCATCGGTCGCGCGCGGATCGGCACCATTTGCCAACAGCGTCATCACCGCCTCGGGCCGGCCATGCCAACTGTCACGGGTTGCCGCCAGCAAGGGCGTCATGCCGGCATGCGGCGTGTTGAGGTCGACGCCACGACCGATCAGGATTCGCAGCAAGCGCAAATCCGGCAACACCGCTGCCAGCACAGGCAGGCTGCGCTGGTCGCGATCATCCGGGGGCGGTGGCGAAAACACATCGGCACCGGCGTCGATCAACTCCAGCGCGCGATCCACGCGGCCCAGCCTGGCCGCGGCATACAGCGCCACTTCCAGGTCGGCCTGCGCTTCTTCCTCCAACGCCACGCCAGGTTCACCGGGCATCTCCACCACGGGCAGCGGCAACGCTTCGGCCATGCGCAGGCGTTGCAACGCGAAATGCAGGATCGGCGAGGAGAAAGCGAGGATCCCCGCCAACCCCCAGCGCGCGTTGCCGGCCAGCAGTCCCGGCCACGCCAGCACCACGATGGGCGCCACCACGCACGCGATGCAGGCGCCGGCGGCAAAGCCGCGCCACGATGACGCATCGCGATCGGCCAACGCGTGCCAGTGGCGACGCAGGGAACCGCCTTCACGCTCGACCGCATGCCACAACGGCCAGGTACGCCACAGCCCGATCACGACGATGCCGATGGCCGCGCTCAACGCCAGCGCCGATCCCAGCCCGCCATTGGCCCGCAACGCCGCCAGCGGCCACGCGACCAATGCAGCCGAGACCGCGACCGCACCACTCCACAGCGCCAGCAGGGCCAGCGCGTCGCGCCACAGGCGCTCGCCACTCGCGGGCCACGCACCGCGCCCGCCACGCACCGCCAGCGCCAGCGCCGGTTGCGCAAGCACGCCGGCGACTGCCGCCACCACGCCACCCAGGCCCGCCACTGCGGACAAGGCCAGACCAAGCAGCAACGCGGCGACGACGGGCAGCCGCGAGCGAGACGATTCAGGCATCGGTTCCCCAATCCTCCGACATCGGATCGGTCGCCGCCGACGGCGGGAACTGCAAGTGGAAGCCGCGTGCAGCAAGGTTGCGCCGGACTTCCTCCGGGTTTTCACGCGCCAGCTTGCGATCTGGCGTCAGCGCCACGTCCAGCACGAAGACCAGGGCACCCAACTGCGTCCGCAACGTCTCGGGCAGGCGCGTGAAGCCGTCACGCTCCGCAAGGTAGACGAAGGTGTCCGCCTTGCGTTGGCTCTTGTAGACGTAGGCGTGCATGTCCGTCCGCTGGCTGCGATGCGGGAATTGTGCGGGAAAACCGCGAGGCGCGGAACCGATGCGAGACAATGCCATTCATTCATCGAGGACAAGGCGGAAGCCGTTCGACCCGGTGCGATAAGCTGCCCGGGCCAGCAAGGAACGCCCGATGCAGCTTGAGGACTCCATCGCCGCCGAGATCGTGCCCGCATCCGACTGGAACGATGCCGGCTATCGTGCCCGCTTCGAGCAGACCTACCTGCAACTGCGCGAGATCGCCCGGCGCCAGCTGCGCGGCATGCACCGCGGCACGCTCGACACCACCGTCCTGGTGCACGAGGCGTTCCTGAAGCTCGACGGCATCGAGCCCAACGACGGCCACCGCCACCAGTTCCTGTCGCTGGCGGCCAAGGCCATGCGCTGCGTGCTGGTCGACCACGTGCGCGCCAGCACGGCCGCCAAGCGTGGCGGCGGCCTGGTGCAGGTCACCTTCCCGACCGACCTGCAGGCCGACGACGGCGATGCCATCGACCTGCTGGCGATCGAGCGCGGCCTGCGTTCGCTGGAGGCGTGGGAGCCACGGCTGGCGATGGTGGTGGAACGACGCTTCTACGGCGGCATGGAGGTGCAGGACATCGCCGCATCGCTCGGCATCGACCCGCGTACCGTGCTGCGCGACTGGCACAAGGCGCGCGCGTTCCTGCTGGCGCAACTGGGGGATGCACCGCAATGACGGACGACCCGGGCAAGGCACGCTGGCAACGGTTGTCTGCACTGTTCGACCGGGCACTGGAACTCGAACCCGCTTCGCGCGATGCCTTCCTCGATGCCGAATGCGCCGATGACCCGGAACTGCGCGGGCAACTGGCCCGCATGCTGGCCACCGCCGACGACGACAGTGCGCTCGACGCCGGGGCGCTGCAGGTCGCCGCCCCGATGCTCTCCGGCGAGTTCGATGCGGACGGCGGAGACGGCGCCGGCCAGGCCATTGGGCCATGGCGGTTGCAGCGCCTGCTCGGTCGTGGCGGCATGGGCGAGGTGTACCTGGCGCTGCGCGTGGGCGACAGCGGCCAGCGCGCCGCGCTCAAGCGCCTGCGCCAACGCTGGGATGGCAGCCAGCAGACGCAACGCTTCGAACAGGAGCGACGCATCCTGGCCTCGCTGTCGCACGCCAACATCCCGGCGCTGATCGACCACGGCAGCGATGGCGAAGACCGCCCGTGGTTCGCGCTGGAGTACGTCGACGGCAAGACGCTCACCGATTGGGCCGACGCGCAACGACTCGACCTGCGCGCACGCATTGACCTGTTCCGCCAGGCCTGTGCCGCCGTGCAGCACGCGCACGAGCACTTCGTGGTGCATCGCGACCTCAAGCCGGCCAACATCCTGGTCGATGGCGAAGGCCGCGTGCGCGTGCTCGATTTCGGCGTGGCCAAGGTCATCGACGACGCCACCGCGGGTAACACGCGTACCGGCCTGTTCGCCGGATTCACTCCCGAATACGCCGCGCCCGAGCAAGTCTCCGGCGGCGCCATCACCGCCGCCACCGATGTCTACGCACTGGGCGTGGTGTTGTACCAGTTGCTGTGTGGGCGCCTGCCCTACGCGCTCGACAGCCACGACCTGCGCGGCATGGCCGAGGCCATCAGCCAGCAGGCACCGACGCGACCGGAACAGGCCATCACCACCGGCAGCAACGACGAGGTACGGCAGCGGCTGTCCGCACGCGGCACCGACCTGCGCGGCTTCCGTCGCTTCATGCGCGGCGACCTGGGCCGCATCCTGCAGACCGCGATGGCCAAAGAACCGGCACGTCGCTACGCCAGCGTGCTGCGCCTGTCCGACGACCTGCAGCGGTTCCTGCAAGGGCGCACCGTGTCGGTGACCGGCGACTCGTTCGTGTACCACGCCAGAAAGTACATCACGCGCAACAAGCTGGCCGTGGGCATGGCCACCCTTGCGGTGATGGCGTTGCTGGGTGGCACGGTTTTCTCGGTTCATCGTGCAGAACAGGAACGCCAGCAGCGCGAGCGCAGCCAGCGCGTGCTGGCCTACTTCCGCGACCTGTTCGTCGGCGACGCATCAAGCGGAGGCTACGGCACCCAACTGACGGCCGTGCAGTTACTGGAGCGTGGAGTCGAACGGATCGATGACGCGTTCCCGGACGACCCCCTCGGCAAGGCCGAATTGATGGCAGCGGTGGCCGAAGCCTACCTGCGACTGGGCTTGTGGCAGCAAGCGGAAGACTGGAGCCGGCGCGCACTCCAGGAAGCGCATCCGTATCGCGATCAACAACCGGCGTTGTACGTCAACAACCTGATTACCCTGACGACAGTCCTGAGCCGAGGGCTGTCGCCATCGACCGCCGAGCGCAGCCGCACCGAGTCCGCCGAGTTGATCGGAAGCGAGTTGCCCTTCGCGCGCGCGCGCGCGCCGCAACTGGTGCCGAAGCTGCTGCAGCAACGCGCCCGCGCCTACGGCAACCTGCCGGGCCAGGGAGAACGCGCTGCCGATGACATCCGGGAGGCGTTGATCCTGCTGGAAGCAAGCGGCGCCGAGCCCTCGGCGATGCTGATGCGGGCCTACACCGACATGGCGATCATCGAAGACGACCCGGCCAGCAAACTGGCCTGGCTGGACAAGGCCGGCGAGATTGGCAAGCGTGCGCCTGATATTCCTCCAATCCAGCACAACGACCTGCAGGTCGATCGTGGCGGCGTCCTGTTCAACCTCTCACGCTACGAGGAAGCACTGACGGAAACAGAAGACGCCGTGGCCAAGCGGGACGCATTGATCGGTGCCGCGCATCGTGATGCCTTGATCATCCACCGCTTCCTGGCGCAGTACTACGAACAACTGGGGCGTTACGACGAAGCGTTGGAACACATCAATGGCGTTGTCGAGCGCGCGAGTGCTTCGCCCAACGTCGCGCCCGAGATCGTGGCGTTCTACCGCTTTGTCCAAGCCAAGCTGTTGATGTACGCCGGCCACTACGCACAGGCATTGCCGGTTGCGCAGGAAAGCTCCGCCGCACTGCGCGCGCACTACAGCGAACGCTTCGCGATCCGCGCGCGGGCGCAATGGGTGCTGGGTGAAACCCTGCTGCGAATGGAGCGTTGCGAAGAAGCCGAGCCGTTGCTGGATGCCGTCGCCGACGATGCGAGCGCCCAATCCCAGCCCGACAGTCGCAACGACCTTGCCGAAGCGCTCGACAGCCAGGGTCGCTGCCGCCTGCTTGCGGGCCATGTGCGGCCGGATGGCGCGGCCGACGCCGAACGCCTGTTCGGGCAGGCTGCCCAGGTCTACGCCGAAGCCCTGGACAACCCGCAGGATCCACGCGTCTTGCGTAGCCGCATCCACGCGCTGTGGGCCGCGCATATTCAGGGCGAGCCCACCGCGCGGGAGCAGATGCATGCCATTCGCGATCAACTTGCAGCGTCGCTGGGCGGCCGCTGGCCGAAGGCCCTCACCGAGACCGACCGCCTGCTGGCGGCCTTGCCGACACAGCCCTTGCCACCGGGATTCCATGGCCTGACTCCACTGAGCCACCTGTAAGCCGCTGCGCACATCACCAGGCTTGCCATGGAGAACGCAACGGTTTTCATCCGGGCCGGGGCAATTGCCAGCCCCGCCATTTCGCCATGGCCGACACGCCGAAATACAGCAGCCCGAACGCCACCAGCCGCTGTGGCTCGTTGCCCCATACGCCGCCCAGCGACGCCACCTGAACGCGCACGGTTTCATCGATTCCCAGCGCAGGCACGGGCAGCGCGAGCGTCAGCATTACGCCGCCGACATAGAACATGCCGCCCATCACCCAGGCCGAACGCATCGCGTGCATGCGCGCCGGGCCCGGCGGCCGAGCGAACACCAGCGCCAGCTTGCCCAGCAACAGCCAACCGAAGACCGGCAGCTGCCACCACGCATCGAAGGCGTACAGGAACCCCGACAACAGCGCCACGTACAACGCGCCGAACACCATCACGGCCAGCAAGCGCAGGCTGCGCGGGCGCGCATGATCCACGGCAATGCCGCCCAGGAAAATGCTGGCATTGACCAGGAAAAACTCGACCAGCATCACCAACATCGCGTTGCGCAGCGCCTGCGCGCCAAACCACACCGGCACCAACCACAACGCGAGAAACGCCAGTGCGGTGACCGCATCGGGCAAGGCCGTGAGCCACCTCCCGCGCCCATCTTTGGGCAAGGCCACCTCAGTTCGCGACCGACCGTGGCGCGGCCACTCTCACGCGCTTGTCCATGGCTGACTCCGGCAAATGCGGCACGCCGCCCGCGCCTGTCCATGGGTGAGTCGTAAAACCCACCTGCCATCCGACATGGCGCCGGCATTTCTTGTTCATCCGGCACTCGGGCCGACCACCTCGCAGTGCCGGGCACTGGTCAGTCGGCATCAGCACATCGCGAAGTCGGTCAGCCGGGCCAAATACATGAACGAAAGATAAATATTCCATGTCGGATCTCCGACCGGACTTCCGACTCCCGCAGCGACCGCATGACGCGGCCACCCCGGCCCAACGCCTCACGCCATCGCATTGCAGGAGATCGAACATGAAACATGCCACCCGTCATTCCCGCACCTTGTCCCGGCACGCGTTGCGCGCCTCTTCATTGAGCGCCGCGCTGGCGGTTGCACTGCTCGTGCCAGATACCGCATCAGCAGCCTGTTGGGTCAGGAATTTTTCGGCAGATGGCAGCTACGAATACATTTACATAGCAAATGCAGAAAGCAACGAGGGCAATCGACACGGGCGCGACAACAGCACGTGCAGCTTCGGTTCCAATGCGTATGGCCAGGTCAACACTGCATCCGATGGAAATGCTTTCGGTGATGCCAACCATGCCTTTGGCAGAAGCAGTCTCGCGGTAGGCTCGTACAACAATACGGGCTCCGACCAGGCCATCGCCGTAGGCGTCTTCAACAACCGGACATTGAATCATCAGGCGGTGCGTGCCGGCGAGCAGAGCACCGCTGTGGGTTACAACAACTTCGCCACCGGCCAGTACAGCAACGCCGTCGGCCATCGCAACACGGCAGGGGGAAGCGGCAGCAACGCCTTCGGCATCCTCAACGCAGTTGCTGCAGGAGTCACAGGTGGCAATGCCATTGGGCACAGCAACCAGGTCAGCGGTGGCTATGCCAGTGCCTTTGGTTACGACAATCGGGCAATGGGCAACTATTCCGTTGCCATCGGCACCGACAACAGAACCGTGTTTGCGTCGGCAAGTGCCGTAGGCGTTGGCAACAGGGCTGCACAAATCGAATCGTCTGCGGTCGGCTTCCACAACAACAACACGTTCATCGACGGCTCTTCGCTTCCAATTGCCGGCGCCTACAGCAGCGCTTTCGGCCACCGCAACTCTTCCAGCGGCCAAGGCAGCGCAGCCATGGGCTTCGCCAACCGCGCCACGGCCACCGACAGCACTGCAGTAGGCAATCGCAGCATCGCCAGTGCCCTGCGCGCCAGCGGTATCGGCTACCTGAGCACGGCCAGCGGAGTCGACAGCGTTGCCGTCGGCAGCCAGACCACCGCCAGTGGCGCAGGCAGTATCTCGCTGGGCCGCCTCAATACCGCCAGTGCGTCCTTCAGCAACGCCGTGGGTCGCCACAACATCGCCAGCGGCCAATACGCCAGCGCCATGGGTGAGGAGAACACCGCCAGCGGCACCAGCAGCAGCGCCATCGGCCGACTGAACACGGCCACGCACCTCAATGCCAGCGCCATCGGCAGTGGCAACCAGGCACTGGCCGAGTACGCCAGCGCGATGGGACGCTTCAACGAGGCCCATGGCAACTTCAGCGTGGCCGTGGGCCACAACAACCGAGCGACCGGCGTGGCCAGCGCGGCGGTGGGCGTGGACAACAACCTTGCCGCCGGACAGAGCGGCGACCGTAGCGTTGCCTTCGGGCGGCTGAATACGTCCACCGGCGAGAACAGCAGTGCCGTGGGTCGCCAGAATGTAGCCAGCGGCCTTTACACCACCGCTTTCGGCGAGCAGAACGTCGCCAGCGGCCGTGACAGCAATGCCTTCGGCGCATTCAACAACAACGTCAATGGCGTAGCCAGCGACAGCGGCGTGTTCAGCAATGCCTTCGGGCGTGGCAACGTGGCCAGCGGCGATCGCAGCAATGCCTTCGGGCGCTTCAACACTGCCAGTGGCGACGAAACCGAGATCACCGTCGAAGGCAACGCCGTGCTGGTCGGTGCGCAGGCATTCGGCGAACAGAACGTGGCCAGCGGCATGGCGAGCATCGCCTTCGGCATCGGCAACATCGCGTCCGGCGACTTCAGCACCGCGCTTGGCGACCGTAGCCGCGCAACGGGTGATCTCAGCATCGCGTTCGGCAACGGCAGCCACGCTGCGGGGAATGTCAGCATCGCGTTCGGCAATGGCAGCCGTGCGACGGGCGATTTCAGCACCTCCATCGGCATGTGGGCGAACGCCAACGCCACGGGCAGCGTGGCCCTCGGCTTCGCTGCCGTGGCCGATCGGGCGTACACGATCTCGGTGGGCAACCCCGACTACGAAGGAGACCCGCTGAGGTACCAGATCACCAACATGGCCGATGGCACCGAGGACTTCGATGCGGTCAACCTGCGCCAGTTGCGCGCGGCCACGATGGGCGTGTCCGAAGACCTGGTCGCCTGGTTCGGCGGCGGTGCCGCTTACGCCGACGGCGTGTTCACCGCCCCGGTCTACGTGATCCAGTCCAACAACTACAGCGATGTCGGCTCGGCCTTCGCCGCCGTCGATGCCGAGATCACCGACATCAACACCCGCATCGCCAATGCCGGCGGCATCCAGGGCGAGCGCGGCTACAGCGCCTACGAACTGGCGGTGCAGAACGGCTACGCCGGCACCCAGGCCGAGTGGCTGGCATCGCTGCAAGGCCCGGCCGGCCCCGAGGGCCCGCAAGGCCCACGCGGCCCGCAAGGCCCGGAGGGGCCGCAAGGGCCCGAAGGCCCCATCGGCCCGGAAGGCCCGCAAGGCCCCGAAGGCCCGGGTACTGGCGGGCCGCGCGTGGTGATGTACGACAACGACGACCGCGACACGCTGACGCTGGCCGGTGCCGACGGTACCACCATCGCCAACGTCGCCGATGGCGTGGCCGACATGGATGCGGTGAACGTGCGCCAGATGCAGGCCGGCGATGCTGCCACGCTGGCCGCCGCCAATACCTACACCGATACCCGCGAGACCGTCATCCGCAGCGACATGGCCGCCGGCGACGCCGCCACGCTGGAAAGCGCCAACACCTACACCGATACCGTCGCGGTGCAGACGCTGCAGTCGGCCAACGACTACACCGACAGCCGCTTCGCCGCCTGGGACGTGCAGTTCGACAACCTGCAACGCAGCATCGACGACCGATTCCACCAGCAGGATCGTCGCATCGACCGACAGGGTGCGATGGCGGGCGCGTTCGCGGGCATGGCGATGAACACCGCAGGCCTGTCGGGCCAGAACCGCATCGGCGTGGGCGTCGGCGCGCAGGGCGGCGAACAGGCGCTGGCCGTTGGTTACCAGCGCGCCATCGGCACTCGCGCCAGCGTCTCCATCGGTGGCGCCTTTAGCGGCAGCGAGAAGAGCGTGATGGGCGGTGCCGGCTTCAGCTGGTAGTGCAGTTGCCGGATGGGGATGCACACGGACGTGCAACGGGAGCGGGCAACCGCTCCCGTTTTCCATTTTGGCGGTAGCGTCCACGCAAGCAAGTGGCTGCGAACGATGATCCGCCGCATCGCATCGACGTGCAGAGCGTGACCATTGGCCGAGCCGGGCGCGTGATGGCGCTGCTATCGTGCAGGGTTCCGAAACACGGCTGCCTCCGATGACCAGACTGTCCGCATCGCTGCTCCTTCCGATCCTGCTGGCCCCGGCACTCTCGTTGGCGCAACCCGCGCAACCACTGACCATGGAACGGATCATGGCCGATCCGGACTGGATCGGGTCACCGGTCGAAAGCGCGTGGTGGTCGTGGGATGGACAGACCGCCTACTTCACGGCCAAGCGCGAGGGCAGCACGATCCGCGACATCCATGCCATCGGCACCGCTGGCGATTCGCCGGCGCGCGTGCTCGACGGCGCCGGCCGCGCCGGCATCGACGCAGCGCAGCCGCTGCTCGACCCGCAGCGCACGCGCATGGCATTCGTGCGCGGTGGCGACGTGTTCGTGCGCGACCTGCGCAACGGCACGTTGAGCCAGATCACGCGCACCGAGGCGACCGAAGCCGCACTGCAGTGGAGCCATGATGGCGCGCTGGTCTGGCGCACCGGCAACGACTGGTATCGCTGGACGGCGCAAGCCGGCGTGTCGCAGGCCGCCGCGCTGCGCGCGGAAGACGAGCCGACCAAGGCGCCGAAGCCGGATGCGCTGCGCGATTACCAGTTCGAACTGTTCGAGACCCTGCGCCGCGAACGCGACAACCGCGATGCCTCGCGTGCGCAGGATCTGGCGTGGCGCCGCGAGGATCCGACGCGATCGCCGCCGCCGGTCTATCTGGGCAGCGACGTGGAGATCGTCGGCAGCGCACTGTCGCCCGATGGCCGCTGGGTCTTCGTCGCCACCGAGAAGAAGGCCGACGACAAGGGTCAGGCCGGGCGGATGCCGACCTACATCACCGCCTCGGGATACGAGGAGTTCGAGGACGTCCGCACCCGCGTGGGACGCAACCAGCCGCGCGCGCAGGCCTTCCGGCTGGTGGATCTGCGCGACGGTTCCTCGCGCGAGATCAGGCTCGACGCCCTGCCCGGCATCGCCGACGACCCGCTGGCCGGCCTGCGCAAGGCCGCCGGCAAGGACGCGCTCAAGGGCCAGCGCGCGGTACGGCTGGAAGATGCCGCGCAATGGAGTGCCGACGGCACTGCCGTGGCGTGGATGCTGCATTCGGTCGACAACAAGGATCGCTGGCTGGTCACGCTGGAACCCGCGCAGGCGAACGTCGTCGTGCGCCATCGCCTGACCGACCCGGCGTGGATCAACTGGAACTTCAACGAGTTCGGCTGGATGCCGGACAACCGCACGTTGTGGTTCCTGTCCGAGCAATCGGGCCACGCCCACCTCTACCTGGCGGGCGGACGCGGCAGCGCGCGCGCGTTGACGTCCGGCCGCTGGGAAGTCTCGCAACCTGTGCTGTCACCGGACGGGCAACGCTTCCTGTTCACCTGCAACCGCGCCTGGGCGGGCGACTACGAAGTGTGCGAAGTGCCGGCGGCGGGCGGCGACGTGCGCGAGATCACCGATCTCGACGGCGTCGACGGCTTCGCGCTGTCGCCCGATGGCCGTCGCCTGCTGCTGCGGCATTCGTCCAGCTACGTGCCGCCGCAGCTTGCGGTGGTGCCTTCCAGCGGCGGCGACGTGCGCACGCTCACCGACACCCGCACTGCCGAATACCGCGTACATGACTGGCTGCAACCAGAGTACGTGCAGGTGCCGTCGAAGCACGGCGCCGGCACCGTGCCGGGCAAGTACTACGGCCCGACCACGCTCGAACCCGGCAAGCAGTACCCGATCGTGCTGTTCGTGCACGGCGCCGGCTATCTGCAAAACGTGCACGAGCGCTATCCGCAATATTTCCGCGAGCAGATGTTCCACAACCTTCTGGTGCAGCAGGGCTACATCGTGCTCGACCTCGATTTCCGGGCGTCCGCGGGCCTGGGCCGCGACTGGCGCACCGCGATCTACCGGCAGATGGGCCATCCGGAGCTGGAGGATTACCTGGACGGCATCGACTGGCTGGTCGAACAGCGCCAGGGCGACCGCGACCGCGTGGGCATCTACGGCGGCAGCTACGGCGGCTTCATGACGTTCATGGCGCTGTTCCGCGAACCGGGCAAGTTCAAGGCCGGCGCCGCGCTCCGCCCGGTCACCGACTGGACGCAGTACAACCACGTCTACACCGCGAACATCCTCAACACGCCGGACATCGATCCCGAGGCCTATCGCAAGTCGTCGCCGATCGAATATGCCGACGGCCTGCAGGATCACCTGCTGATCGCGCACGGCATGATCGACGACAACGTGTTCTACAAGGATTCGGTGATGCTGGCGCAACGGCTGATCGAACTTCGCAAGCATGACTGGGAAATGGCCAGCTACCCGATGGAACGGCACGGCTACGTGCATCCGGAATCCTGGTACGACCAGTACCGCCGCATCCACGAACTGTTCGACCGGGTGTTGAAGCCGGCGGCGCCATAGGTTGAGGCCACGCCCCCACCGCCGGCATTCCGGGATGCAGAACGTCTGCCACGCTAATGTGGCGTCACTCGGGCTCCTTTCTCGTCATTCCCGCGAAAGCGGGAATCCATGGACGCCACATACCTGAAACCAAAGTCCATGGATCCCCGCTTTCGCGGGGATGACGGATGAAAGTTTCTTTAATTGGGATCCACTGCAAAACAGACTTCTGCTCACACGCTGGTCAGACGCACCTCTTCCTGCCGGTACAGCCGGCCTTCGAGGTGCACGTAGCTGCGCACGCGCTCCAGGTGGCGTCCGTAGATGTGCAACGACACCGCCGTCTCGCGCGTGCCGACGTTGCGGCAGGCATGCAGGTCGTGCGGCGGCAGCAGGCTGATCACGTTGCCCGCCTTCAAACGATGCTGGCCGCTGGGCAAGAGTTCGTTGAGCGCCTCGTACTCGCGCACGCTGCGGAAATCCACGACCTCCAGTTCGCCGCGCAGCACCGCTTCCACGCCCCAGACATCGGCATGGTCATGGATCGGGCTGGCCTGTCCCGGCCCCCAGGTGATGGCGATGACGCGATAGTCGTGCTTCGGCGAGCGATACAGCTCGCGCCGCACGTAACCGCGCTTGCGCACCTGCAGCAGTTCCTGTGGAAGATCGCCGACGTTCGCGAGCAGGCCGCGCAGGTTTTCGACCAGCCTGGGGACGATCCGCGCCGGCGTGCCGGCCTTCATTGCGGCATCGGTCAGCACGACCACGTCGTCCAGGAGCGGAAAGGATTCGATGCGTGCAACGGCATTGCTGCGGCCCATGCGTATCCCCTTCATCGTTGGCTTCGATGTGCCACGTTGCCGCGCATGCCGTTATCGACCGGTTAAACGGCATGCGCACCGATGGAACAATCGCCGCACGCAAACGGCACGCTCGCCACGCGGCCCGCTGCAAGCCGCCTACAATGGCTACATGAACGACTTCGACACCGTCCGCGACTACCTCACCGACCTGCAGGACAGGATCTGCGCCGCCATCGAAACCGCCGATGGCGATGCGCGTTTCCAAGAGGATCGCTGGACGCGCGAACCGACCGTGGGCTCGAGCCTCGGTGGCGGCGGACGCACGCGCGTGCTGCGCGATGGCGCGGTGTTCGAACAGGCCGGCATCGGTTTCTCCGACGTCTCCGGCAATGCCCTGCCGCCTTCGGCCACGGCCAACCGGCCCGAACTCGCCGGCGCCTCGTGGCGCGCTGTTGGCGTGTCGCTGGTGTTCCACCCGCGCAACCCGTACCTGCCCACCACGCACGCCAACGTGCGCCACTTCCGCGCACATCGCGATGGCGAGACGGTGGCATGGTGGTTCGGCGGCGGCTTCGACCTGACCCCGTTCTATCCGTTCGACGAGGACGTGCAGCATTGGCACCGCGTTGCACGCGACCTGTGCGAACCGTTCGGCGGGCAGGCGCGCTACGACGCGCACAAGCGCTGGTGCGACGAATACTTCTTCCTCAAGCACCGCAACGAAACCCGCGGCGTCGGCGGGCTGTTCTTCGACGACCTGCACGATGACGCCGAGCGCGACTTCGCCTACCTGCGCGCCGTCGGCGACGGCTTCCTCGACGCCTACCTGCCCATCGTGGAACGTCGCAAGGACACACCCCATGGCGAACGCGAACGCCAGTTCCAGCTCTATCGTCGTGGCCGCTACGTCGAGTTCAACCTGGTGTACGACCGCGGCACGCTGTTCGGGCTGCAAAGCGGCGGACGCGCAGAATCGATCCTGATGAGCCTGCCGCCGCTGGTGCGCTGGGAATACGGCTACGCCCCGGAAGAAGGCAGCGACGAACGGCGCCTGCTCGACTACCTGCGCCCGCGCGACTGGCTGCCCACGGCAGGCTGAGCCGCTACGCCGCGGCGCGTGTCACCAGCGTGATCCTGCCGTTGTTCTCCAGCACCGCAAGGCGGATGTCGGCGATCTCCAGGCAGCCGGCCTCGCGCATCGCCTTCTCGAAATCCTCCTTGCTGATCAACTCGCGCCGCAACACCTCGCGATAGACCTGACCATCGCGCGCCAGCAGTACCGGCGCGCCTTCCACCCAACGCTCGACGCCCGGCACTCGCGCAGAGGCGAGGCCGACGACCCAGTTCAGCGCGATCAGCGTCGCCGCAAGCAACAGGCCACCGGCCACCGAGGCATCGGTTCCCAGCAGCGCGTTCTGCACGGCATTGCCCAACAGCACCACCAGCAGGATGTCGAACGGCGTGAACTGTCCCATCGAACGCTTGCCCGACAGCCGAATCATCGCCAGCAACAGGAAATACACGACGCACGCGCGCAGCACGAATGCCCACCACGGCATCGCAAGCTCGAACATCGCCTCGAACGCATCGGACACGGCGTACTCCTCGGTCATCAGGACATGCGAACGTTACGCCGAACCGCCCGTAAGCCGCGCATAAAAAAAGCCCCGCAGGCAGGGGGGGCCGGCGGGGCTCGGGGAACGGGACTCGGGGAGAAGCCTTCGTTCCGGGATCACTCCAGGGGATGGGAGGGATCTGCGACAGACCTTGCATCTGTCGCGAGTCATCTGACCACTCCGGGCATTGATAGTTCGTGAAGATTCCGTCCTGTTTCCGTCTGAATTCAGGCGGCGTTTACCTCGATTTTCACGACCGGAATTCCTGTCCGCGTGAAGACGTATGCCGGAAGTCACCCCGCATCCTGAAGCGATGCATGTAACTCATTGATGAAACCGGTCGCAGTGCTCCCGAACGCGACCAGCAGCTACCGTCATCACACTTCACGAACGCTTCGCACTCCCACCCGAGACTTTCGTCGCACGATGGAAATGAACAGCGCTGTCATTCCATCGGGCCATGTTCCATGCGCCGCTGCAGCGCAGCTAAACGCATCCCCACGCGGGATGGAAACGAATCGTCCGGTCAGTGGGCTTCATCCCGGGCCGGATTCAACTTGCCGCCATGACGCTGATGAACGCGTCCCCACGCGACACAGAAATGAATCGCCCGTCAGTGGGCCTCGTCCCAGTTGATCCCCACCCCGGAATCCACCACCAATGGAACACGCAGTTCCGCAGCCGACGCCATCCGCGCCGGCACTTCGGCGAGCAGGGTGTCGACGAAGCCGTCGTCGGCCTCGAACACCAGTTCGTCGTGCACCTGCAGGATCATCAGCGCCTTGTCTGCGTGCCCTGCGATCCACGTGTCGATGTCGACCATCGCGCGCTTGATGATGTCGGCCGCGGTGCCTTGCATCGGCGCGTTGATCGCTGCGCGTTCGGCGCCGGCGCGCTGGCCCTGCGTGCCGCGCTGGATGTACTCCAGGTAGAGGCGACGGCCGAACACGGTTTCCACGTAGCCTTGGTCGCGCGCCTGCTGGCGCGTGCGCTCCATGAAGTCGCGCACGCCGGGATAGCGCGAGAAATAGGTGGCGATGTAGTCCTGCGCCTCGCCGCGACCGATGCCGAGGTTGCGCGCCAGTCCGAACGCACTCATGCCGTACATCAGGCCGAAGTTGATCGCTTTCGCCGCGCGACGCTCGTTCGACGACACCTCGTCCAGCTTGCGACCGAACACCTCTGCCGCGGTGGCGCGATGGATGTCGGCACCGGACTCGAACGCACGCACTAGCGCCGGATCCTCCGACAGGTGCGCCATGATCCGCAATTCGATCTGCGAATAGTCGCAGGCCACCAGCTTGCGTCCTTCCGGAGCGACGAAGGCCTTTCGGATGCGGCGGCCGTCGTCGGTGCGGATCGGGATGTTCTGCAGGTTGGGATCGCTGGACGCGAGCCGTCCGGTCGCCGCGCCCGCCTGGTGGTAACTGGTGTGGACGCGACCAGTGTCGGGATTGATCATCTCCGGCAACTTTTCGGTGTAGGTGCTGCGCAGCTTGGCCAGCCCGCGGTATTCGAGGATCACGCGCGGCAGTTCGTGCTGGTCGGCAATGGCTTCCAGTGCTTCCTCGTTGGTCGAGGGCTGGCCGGTCGGCGTCTTCAGCACCGCAGGCAGTTTCAGTTCATCGAACAGCAGCGCCTGCAACTGTTTCGGCGAATCGAGGTTGAAGGTACGTCCCGCAAGCGACGTGGCGTTCTGCTGCGCGGCCAGCATGCGCCGAGACAGGTCGGCGGTCTGCCGGCGCAGCTCGTCGGCATCGACCTTCACGCCGTTGGCCTCGATGCGTTCGAGCACCGGCACCAGCGGCATCTCGATGTCGCGGTACACGCCTTCCAGCGATGGTTCGGCAGCCAGCTTCGGTGCCTGCACGCGATGCAGGCGCAGGGTGACGTCGGCGTCCTCGGCCGCGTAGCGCGTGGCATCGTCGATGGCAACAGCAGAGAACGGGATCTGCTTCGCGCCCTTGCCGGCGACGGATTCGTACTTGATGGTCTCGTAGCCGAGCAAGCGCCTGGCCAGCGAATCCATGTCGTGTCGCTGGCTGGAATTGAGCACGAAGCTTTCCAGCATGGTGTCGTCGGCATAGCCGCGCACATCCACGCCGTGGCGACGCAGCACGTGCAGGTCGTACTTTCCGTGCTGCCCGACCTTGCGCTTCGCGGGATCTTCGAGGATCGGCTTCAGCGCGCGCAGCACCGCCTCGCGATCGAGTTGCGCCGGTGCGCCGGGATAGTCGTGGCCGAGCGGCAGGTAGGCGGCGCGACCGGTTTCGACGCAGAAACTCATGCCGACGAGGTTAGCGCGCATCGCATCGAGCGAATCGGTTTCGGTATCGAACGCGAACGCATCGGCGGCCTGCAGTCTCGCAAGCCAGTCGTCCAACTGCGCCTGCGACAGGATCGCCTCGTATTCACCGGGCACGGATAGTTCGGCGGCAGGCGGCGCCTCGTCCACGGCGACTGGTGCCGAGACGCGGCCGGTTCCACGCGCCTTGCCAGGCTCCTTTTCCGGCACGGTCGCCGCGCCGTTGCCATCGAGTTCCTTCAGTGCCTGGTTGAAACCGTATCGGGCATACAACGTGCGCAATGCTTCCACGTCGCGTTCGCGCAGCCGCAGGCCTTGTGCATCCACGTCCAGCGCAACATCGGTCTTGATCGTCGCCAGTTGCCGGCTGAGCGGCAGTTGCGGCAAGGCTTCGCGCAGGCTCTCGCCGATCTTGCCCTTCACCTCGACGGCATGGGTGATCACGCCGTCGAGGCTGTCGTACTCGGCCAGCCATTTCGCCGCAGTCTTCGGCCCGCACTTGGGGACGCCGGGGATGTTGTCGACGCTGTCGCCCATCAGCGCCAGCATGTCGACGATCTGGTCGGGACGTACGCCGAACTTCTCCACCACCGATGCATCGCTGTCCAGCCGGCTGCCGGTCATGGTGTTGACCAGCTCGACATGGGGACGCACGAGTTGCGCGAAATCCTTGTCGCCGGTGGAGATGGTCACGTCGATGCCGTCGGCCGCACCCTGCAATGCGAGCGTGCCGATCACGTCGTCGGCTTCGACCCCGGAGACGCGCAGGATCGGCAGGCCCAGCGCCTCGACCAGTTGCATCATCGGCTCGACCTGCGCGCGCAGCTCGTCCGGCATCGGCGGGCGATTGGCCTTGTATTGCGGATACAGCGCATCGCGGAAGGTCGGCCCGCTGGCATCGACCACGAAGGCGGCGTAGTCCGGTTGTTCCTTCAGCGTTGCGCGCAGCATGTTGACCACGCCGAACAGCGCGCCGGTCGGCTCACCGTCGGCATTGGTCAGCGGCGGCAGCGCATGGAACGCGCGGAACAGGTACGAGGAACCGTCGATCAGGACAAGTCTTGGCATGACGGGATTCTACGCTCCGCACGCAGATCCGCGTCCCGCGTCACCCACGTGCCACGCCCCGCGGCGCATAATGGAACACCCGCCCGTGGAGCCCTGCCCATGCGCCGCACGCACCCTGCCTTCCTGCTTCCGCTGCTGCTCGCCGTGGGCGCCTGCGCCACCACCTCGCCCACCGACCTGCCCGTCGAAATCCCAGCCGGCGCGGTCGAACACAGCCGCACCGAATCCAATGGCGACCAGATCACCGAATACCGCGTCGATGGACAGGTGCGCGTGATCCGGATCCAGCCGCCACGCGGCCCGGCCTACTACCTGTACGAGCGCAATGGCAGCATCGTCTCGACCAAGCCGGGCGACAACCCGCCGCAGACGTACTTCAAGCTGTTCAGCTGGTAATCCCTTGCGGACGACCGCTCCACTGAACGTCGCGCTGGTCGGCTACGGCTACGTCGGCAAGGTCTTCCATGCGCCGCTGGTCACGCACACCGACGGGCTGCACCTGCACACGGTGGTGTCTGGCGATACCGGCAAGGTGCATGCGGATTTTCCCGATGCGCGCGTGACGGGCGACCCTTCCGTGGCCTTCGGTGACAACGCCATCGACCTGGTCGTCATCGCCGCACCCAACGACGTGCATGCGCCACTGGCGATCACCGCGCTCGACGCCGGCAAGCATGTCGTCGTCGACAAGCCGTTCACCACCACGCTGCAGGAAGCGCGGCAGGTGATCGATGCCGCCGAACGCAACGGTCGCATCGCCAGCGTGTTCCAGAACCGGCGCTGGGACAGTGACTTCCTCACCCTGCGCAAACTGGTCGAGGACGGCACGCTTGGCGAGGTAATGGAACTGCATTCCCATTTCGATCGGTTCCGCCCGCAAGTGCCCGACCGATGGCGCGAACGCGCGGGTGCCGGCACCGGACTGTGGTTCGACCTCGGCCCGCACCTCGTCGACCAGGCCTTGCAGTTGTTCGGTACGCCGCAGGCGGTGCAGGCCGACATCGCCATCCAACGCCAGGGCGCGGTGGTCGACGATTACTTCCACGTCGTGCTGTGCTACCCGCGCCTGCGCGTGGTGCTGCATGCCGGTGCGCTGGTCGCCGCACGCAACCCGAGATTCTCGGCGCATGGCACGCGCGGCAGCTTCACCAAGCACGGTCTGGACACGCAGGAATCGATGCTCAAGGCCGGTATCGCACCGGGCTCGACGGGATGGGGCCACGACCCGCTGCCCGGCACCTTGACCGTGGTCGAAGGCGATGTGCCACGCGAGACGCCTGTCGAACCCGTACCCAGCGATTACCGCGAGTTCTACATGGCGATGCGCGATGCGATCCTGGGCAATGCCGAACCACCCGTCACGACACAACAGGCCATCGAAGTGATGCGCCTGCTGGAACTCGGCGCCGCCAGCGCACGCGAAGGGCGCATGCTGGCATTCGACTGACCGTTTCGCGATTCGCCAAGATCGGCCCACGACGACGACGACCACGGCACAGGCACGGGATCCGCTGTTGCGCGATGCTTCCGCAACTCCGTCCTGGCACTTCAAGACCCATGCATACACTCCCGCTGCTGATCGCGTTGCTGGCCTCTCCCGCCCAATCGGCATGCCTGCCAGAAGACGGCGACCGCGCTTCGCTGGAAGCGCTTCGTGCCGACGGCTTTTCACTCGACGATCCCGCGACGAGGACGCGCTGGGCGCTGACACTGGTGCCTTGTCTGGACGCCGCAGACCCCGGGCTGCGGGACGACCTTGCACTCGGCGCACTGACGGCATGGATGCGTGCGGGCACCCTCGACCTCCCGACCTTGCGCGCACTGCGCGATGCCGGCTTCGCACGCATCCAGCACGATGATCCCGACGGTTTCGGGCGTCCTTTCGCCGCGCTGATGCTGGCCGAAATATCCCGCACGGATCGCGTCTCGCCGTGGATGAGCGACGACGAACGCGAGGCGATGTTGCAGCACGCCACCGATTACATGGCCGGCATCCGCGACTATCGCGGTTACGACGCCGCGCACGGCTGGCGGCATGGCGTCGCCCACGGCGCGGACTGGCTGATGCAGCTTGCGCTCAATCCCGCGCTGGACGACGCACAATCCCGACGAATCCTCGATGCCGTCGCCAGTCAGGTCGTGCCGCCCGTGCAACATGCCTATGTCGCTGGTGAATACGAGCGCCTGGCACGGCCCGTGCTCTATGTCGCGGCGCGCGGCAACCTCGACGAGGATGCATGGCATGCATGGCTTGCCGCGCTTTCGGCCAAGGTCGGCGATCCCGCTCAGGCCTGGCGCAACGAAGACTGGATCGTGCGACGCCACAACCTGTTCGCCTTCCTTGCCTCCATCGGCGCGCAGTTGGGCACGACGACCAACCCCGTCTATTCCGGACTGCATGCGGCTACGGCCAATACGCTCAAGCGCCTGCCCTGACCGTCCGCGAGTCCCGATGAATGCGGGGCTCACGTCGTCGGTCAAACCTGAAGGTCGACGGGTCGCGGCCGACAGACCGGCTGACCATCCGCAGGCAGCATTGCTTTCCCGCGACTGTGTAGAACAGGACCACGCAGGCGTCGCGTCCGGCGGTAGCACGGTGTCCCCCGTGCCATCGCATGCGATGTCCCGCATGATCCGCATCCAGCGCCCGCAATACGCAAACACCATCACGACACACGGCCAGAACCGGCCTGTCGTGCCGGCACATCGCGCCGCCAGCGGCACCTGGTGAACTGCCCGGCATCGACACCATGTTGTCGGTGACGATCGACGATGCCGGCGCCGCCTGCATCCCGTCCGATTCGCGACCGCTCCACTGTCGTCGTGGCCAATAGCAGCGGAATCCACCGGGCATCGCAGTCCGCCCGGGGTCGCCACCTTTCCAGGATCGGCTCTTCGGCATGCCGCACCTGCAATGCGCTGGCAGGAATCTGGTGTGCGCGGTCTGCGGAAATCCAGTCCCGGAAACGACAAGGCCCTTGCCGAAGCAAGGGCCTTGGGGGCGCATCAGGCTGGAATCAGAAGTTCCATTCCAGCGACATGAAGTACCGCCGCCCCAGGTTGTCGTACTGCACCACCGACGGGAAAGGTGGATCCTTGTCCATCAGATTGGTCACCGCCAACCGGGCCATCACGCCCTTCGATAGCTGGACGGATGCGTTGGCATTGAAGAGCACGTGGCTGCCCAGGCCGAGGATGTCGCGATCTTCCGGCGTGGCGACGGCGCTGCCGAGCAGGGTTGCCGTGCTGCTCCAGTAGTTCGCATTCAAGCCAACACCCCAACGGTTGCGCTTCCAGTTGACGAATGCCTGGTACTGGCGCTCGGGATCGCCGACCGTGCCCACCGTATCGGTTTGCACGATGCCCACCGGCGAGCGGGTCAACGTCCGCGGGAAGTAGCCGCTGGCACCGACCGAGAAGCGGCCGTAGCGCTCGGTGGCGAAGTCGTAGCGGACTTCGGCCGAATACGACTCCAGGTTGAGGAACGCGGTGTTGATGTAGGTCGAGACCCAGTCGACGATCTGCCCGCTGTCGTTGCGGACCAGCAAGCCGCAGTAAGCGTTTGCATTGGGCACGTTGCCGGCGTTGAAGTCATCGTTGTCGAAGCAGCCGATGGCGATGTCGTCGTTGTCCAGCGCGAAGATCGCGTCCTTGATCTTGATGTTGTAGTAGTCGGCCGCCACGATCAGGCCACGCGCGAACGAAGGCGACCATGTAAAGCCGTAGGTGTACGAGTCGGCGCTTTCGTTCTGCAGCGTCCGGTTGCCGCCGGTCGTGCCCATGACGCTCGCGCTCATCGCGTTCGAGGTGAAGCTTGTGAGGCCGTAGTGCTCCAGGAACGCCGCGCAGTTGCGTGCCCTGACCTCCCGCCTCGTGCCCGCGCCGATCAGCCTGGAATCGCAGGGATCGTTGGTGAAGCGGAACGCGGATGCCAGCGGCGCGAACAGCTCCGTGATCGCCGGCGCACGCAGGGATCGGGTGAAGTTGCCGCGGATCTCGAAGTCGTCGAACGGCTTCCACTGCAGGCCGTAGGTGTAGGTGTCGAACTTGCCGTTGATGGTGTTGTCCACTTGCCGGTACTTGCCGGTCAGGTCGAGCTTCTTCAGGAACGGAATGTCGCTCGACGGGCTGACCAGCGGGATCAGCACCTCGCCGAAGAACTCGTCGGTGGTGAACTCGCCACCGGTCGCTTCGATCGGCACCGCACGCCCCCTGCCCTCCATCTGGAACTCGTCCGGCGAGAACCGGCCAGCCTCCCTGCGGCGTTCATAGCCGACGTTGTACTGCAGCGGGCCGCTCCACAGGTCGAGCAGCGTGCTGCTGAGGTTGATGTTGTAGACGCGCTGCTCGATGGTCGACTTCGCGCGGGTCATGTCGGTCACGTAATCCCTTGCGGCCTGGCTCGGCCGACCGTCGCCGAACAGATCCAGCGGCACGCAGCGCGGGTCGGCGACCGGGGTGTTGCCGCCGGGGATGAACAGGCCCGGGATGGGCGTGCCGGCGCAGACCACGCGGCCGCTGCCATCGACGGTCGCATTCATGGCGTTGATGAAGTTCTGCTGGTTCAGCACCGTCTGCGTGAACGTGTTGGCGGTACGCCCGTGGTTGGCCGATGCCTCCCAGTAGTACGCCCGGTTGCCCAGGTCGAAGCTGCCATTGAAGCCGAACACGCCACGCGAGATCGTGTTGTTGTTGCGCGAGTTGTTGGTCACCAGGTCGCGGGAAGCGCGTGACAGGTTGAACGAGGTCAGGCCGTGCTCGGCAAGCGTGTCGCGGGCCTGCTGTGTCAGCAACGGATGGCTGGCCGGGATCGTCAGGAAGCTGCTGAGGCCGCCGAACAGGGGCGAGTTGTAGATCGATTGCGCGGCCAGCTCGTGCGCATCGGCCTGGTAACGCGTGCCTTCGAAGAACACGTCGACGAAATCGGTCAGGCCCCAGCGCGCGTTGAGGCTGAGCGTCTTGCGCTCGAGATCGGCGGTGATCTGCCCCATCTCCACCAGGTTCAGCCCGTCGCCACCGCTGGCGTCGACCGCGGTGAAGCCGTAGCCCTGGTCGTAGCTGACGAGGTTGCCGTTGCGGTCGAAGGCGAGCGTGGTGTTGGATCCGTTCGGCCCGGCCAGCCGCGTATTGCCCGACCCGGGCACGAAGCCGAAGTACAGCAGGCCGCCCGGCGGCGTGGAGTAGATGCGCCGGTCGCGGATGAGGATTGCGTTCGGGATGCCGTCCGCGCCTGTCGTGTTGAACGGGATGTCGCCGAAGTAGCGTCCGTCGTTGCCGGGGGTGCGGCCCGGCCATGCACCAAGCACGCCCCCGCCGGGGTTGGTGGTGAAGAAGTGCGCGCTGCGGTAGAAGTCGCGCTCGGTCTGCAGCACGCCATCCACCTTGTCGTACGACATGGCGGCGTTGAAGTTGCCGCGGCCTTCGCCGAAGTTCACGCCGAACAGGCTCGAGTAGTTCAGGCGATGGTTGTCGCCGCGCTCGGTCGCGCCGTAGCCGATGTTGAACGCAGTGCCCTCGTAGTCCTTCTTGAGGATCACGTTGATGGTGCCCGCGATCGCATCCGAGCCATACGTCGGCGCGCCGCCGATGGCGAGGTTCTCGACGCGTTCGATCAACGCGGTCGGGATGACGTTCAGGTCGACCTGCAGGCCGGGGGCCGCGGGCCCGAAGATCGTGGTGGTGTTGCTGGACACGAAGCGCCTGCCGTTGACCACGGTCAACGTGCGGTTCGTCCCCAGGTTGAAGCGGTTGGCGAAGTTGACGCCAGCGCCGAACGACGATTGCGCGCCATCGGGCGTGACGCCCGCTCCGAAGCTCGGGGTACGACGCAGCATGTCGGCGACGTTGGTCAGGCCCGCATCGAGGTATTGTTCGGCGGTGATCACCTTGGTGGGTTCGAGCGTATCGAAACCCGCCCTGCGGATACGCGAGCCGGTCACCGTGACGGTGTCAAGCTGCGAGGCCTGGCCTTGTGCATCGGCCTGCGTTTCAGGTGCTTCCTGCGGCTCCTGCGCCAGCGCATCGCCCATGGCGACCCATGGAACCACCATGGCCGCCAGGAGCGCGACGCTCAGCCTGCTTCTCGACGTGCGTATGCGGCGTGACTTGTGCATCTTCATTCTCTCCACGTTGTTGTTGTCCCCTGCACCCGGATCAAGCCCCGGCTCGAGGCCGCAACCTGCCTGCCCGACCACGCGCGATGGCGTGCGGAAGCAGTGATCCGCGTGCGTTTGCGTCTTGCGACATCGTTGCGACAAGGCCGATCGCCGGCCGCTGCCGTTAGCCCCGCGTTAAACGAGGAGACAAAGTAGCGTCCGCACATCGCGCCGGATGTCCGGTCGCAGCGGGATGCCTTGACCGTTCTTGGGCTTTCCCCGTGGCCGCCTTGTGCTGCCGGCACGCGGCATAATCATGCGTCCGCCCGCACGCCTGCCCATCCGACGCACCGGACACGATGCCCAGATCCACGCAAGACATCCTCGCCACCCTGCCCGCGGAACGCTTCCGCATCGGCGACTTCGTCATCGATGCCACCACGCGCGAATTCACCGGCAAGGACGGAAGCACCGGCAGGATCAGCCTGAAGGCGCTCGACGTGCTGCTGTCGCTCGCCGCGCAACAGGGCAAGGTCGTCGCGCGCCAGCAATTGCTGGAATCGATCTGGCCCGACACGATGCCGAGCGACGAAGTGGTGACCCAGGCGGTCGCGCAATTGCGCCGCGCCTTCAACGACGGGCGCCCTGCGGAATACATCGAGACCATCGCCAAGCATGGCTACCGGCTGATCCCGGATGTCACCTGGCTCGTGGAGTTACCCGTCGAACCGGCCGGAACAGTTCTTCCCGCACGCCGCTTTTCGCGTCCGCTGGTCGTGGCACTGGCGGCAGCCAGCGTGAGTGTCGTGGCGCTTGCCGGTGGCTGGTGGCTCATGCGCGATGGCGATGGCGACCGCGCGTCCCTGGCGATGCCTGCAGCCTCTGCCGCGGACACCGGCTACACGCGCCTGACATCACGCCCCGGCAGCGAGTTGTGGCCGAGCCTGTCGCCGGACGGCGCCATGGTCGTCTACAGCATGTACGAGAACAGCGACCGGTCGGCTGCACTGATGTTGCAGACCACGGCATCGGTGCAGCCACGCGCACTGACGCATCCAGAGCCCGGGGAACGGCACACCCTTGCCGCCTGGTCGCCGGACGGACGCGAGATCGCGTTCGTGCGCACGCTGCACGGCAAGGACTGCAGGTTGATGCGCATCGCGGCCAGCGGTGGCGACGCGATCGAAATCATGCCCTGCCCCTCGGGCCCCCGGCGTATCGCATGGAATCCGCACGGCGACCGCCTGATCATGGGCGACGGCGCGCTGGTCGAGATCGATGCGACCAACGGCACGATGCATCCGCTGCAATACGCACGCGACGACGATGCCCAGGATCTCAGTCCGGCGTATTCGCCTGACGGCCGCTGGATCGTGTTCCAGCGCGGCGTATCGCGCAGCGACCTCTGGCGCATCCCCGCCGGAGGCGGTGCCGCCGAACGACTGACGCAACTTGAAACCAACCTCTACGGATTCACCTGGACTCCCGACGGGAACGCCATCGTGCTATCGCACCTGGCGGGACACCAGTTGCAGTTGTCGCGCCTGGAATTGCCCGGCCTCGAACTGCACGACCTGGGCGTTGCCGACGTGGCCTATCCACACGCGGCGCTCAAGTCCGCCGCGCTGGTCTTCGTGGCCAACGTGGCTGCACCCAGCCGGCTGTATCGCGCCCGTATCCCGCAAGGCAGCGAGAGCACGCCCGCAGATCCACCGGAACGGATGTTCGCTTCGACCGGCGACGACCTGACGCCTTCGATCAGCGCCGACGGCCGCCGCATCGCCTTCCTCTCCAATCGCAGCGGCAGCACGCGCCTGTGGTGGGCGGAACTGGATCGGCCGGAATCGCTGCGCCCCGTCGATGGCATCACGCCACGGATGCGACAGGCGCCCGCCTGGTCGGCCGACGGCAACCGCCTGCTCGTCGTGGCTGAAACCGACGATGGCGAGCGACTGCACGAGATCAGCCTGCCCTCCACACGCATCACCCCGTTGCCGCAGCCCGCCGAAGGCGCGGCCATCCATGCTGCCTACCTGCCCGCGCCGGACGAACTGCTGGTCACCATCGACCACGGCAGCGGCCAGCAAACAGCCATCCGCTATGACGCCCGCGCAACGCCCTGGCGACCGCTGGCACGTTTTGAAGGCGCCGGCTTCGCCTTCGTCGATCCGCAGCGGCAACGGCTTGTCTTCACCCGGCGGGACACCTGGGGGGTCTGGGAGTCGGGGCTCGACCTGAACGACCCGGCCCCGGTGGACGACCTGATGCAGCGCGACGCCGACCTGCCCATCGTCCCCACCGGCACCCCGTACAACCAGGGCAGGCGCATCGTCGCCTGGCCTGGCGGCAGCGCGATCCTGGGCAGCGACACCGGATGCGGCCTGCGCTGGATCCGCATGCCCCGCGCGGCGGAAGACGGCCCCTGCATCGAGACCCGGAGCGGGACGGTGAGCGCAGCCGCCTTCGACCCCGCGCGCGGCGACCTGTACTACACCTACAGCTACCTCAGCGAATACCACGAGGACATTGGCTGGATGCCGCTACCCGCCGCACCCCAGACTGGCCGCAACCACCCTTGATCCGGGGCTGCAAGCTTTTCTTCAGGTTTCCGGCGCAATCAATTCAGCGATTCTTCCCGGAATATCGCGAACTCCAATGGCAGGAACCGGCAAACAAGGCACCTCTTTCCGAAAAGGGGCACGCCATGCACGGCATACTGCAAGTCGATCGCGGCAACGTCGTTGAGCAGCGGCAGGAACACCTGCCCGCCTGGGTCGCAGCATCCAGGCTCGGCAGCCTGAAGGTCTCCGGCCAGAGCGTAACGCTCTGGTTCCAGATGCATGGCAGCAGCCGCATCGACGCCCGCGAAGGCAGCTTCCACCTTTGCCGCGGCGACTGGATGCTGCTGGAGCGCGAATCGCAGCCGCTGCTGCAGGTGCAGCGCAATGCCCTGACCCTCGGCATCACCATTCCGGCGGATTCGTGGGATCGCATGGCGAGGCGATTCCCTTCCCAGGAGATCCCGCTACCGGGTCGCGACCACCTGCACGCCAGCCATCGCCGGATGGCCCTGCGACTCTGGCGCCAGGGCGCCAATGCGCACAAGGACGACGCCCATCGCCAGCGATGCCTGGAGACGCTGCTGCGGCACCTGGCTTCGATGCAGCCAGAGGTCGGAGCCCTGGCCGCGCGCTACCCGAGGCGGTCGCTGCAGCGCCAGCGCCAACTGCTGATGCGCATGCAGCGCGCCCGGCTGTTCCTCGAGGGCAACAGCCACCGCGTCGTCAGGCTGTCGGAACTGGCGGACTTGACCAACCTGTCGATCTGGCACTTCGCCAAGACCTACCAGGCGCTGTACTCGGAAAGCCCACTCGCCTCGGGCAAGCGGATGCGGCTCGAACGCGCACGCAGGATGCTGCTGGCGACGTCCTATTCGATTGCGGAGGTGGGACGCGCCTGCGGATTCGAGAACAACTGCGGGTTTTCACGAGCCTTCCGGGCCTGGTACGGCACGACGCCGTCGGCGATCAAGGCCAACGCAGAGTCCGTCCCCGGCGAGGGCAGCGTGCCGATGGCGGCGACCTTCCGCGGCCATTGAGGCCGCGCCAGGGCACTCGCCCCGCAGACTCAGCGCACCACCAGCACCGGGAGGGTGCCGCCGCTCAACACCGCCTGCGCCTGGCTGCCGAGCAGGAGCTTCTTGAGCCCGCTGCGCCCGTGCGACGCCATCACGATGAGGTCGGCACCGCATTCGGCCGCCACCTCGAGGATCGCATCGGAAGGCGAGCGTTCCGGCACGTAGATCGTCGCCAGCACCACGCCTTCCGCCGCGGCGCGGGCCTGCGCATCGGCCAGCACGTTCTCGGCCGCTGCGGCCTGCGCCTTGCGATGTTCGTCGCGCAACTCGCACGACAACGCCATCGCCGACGGATCGCCCGGGATCACGTCCTGCCATGGCTCGGAGGCGGTGACCAGGGTCGCTGTCGCGCGCAGTGCCTTGGCCAGTGCGAGCCCGGCATCGACGCCCTTGGCCGCGAGTTCGGAGCCGTCCGTGGCGATCAGGATGTGCTTGTACATACCGCACCTCGGTTGCATGGTGGAGACACGACGATCTGACCGCGGCAGGCCACCCGCCGCATTGATCCAGCGCAACCATGCCGCGGACGACGGATCGATCAGTCGCGTTTCACCGCATGCCCACCGAAGGCGTTGCGCATCGCCGACAACAGTTTGTCGGCAAAGGCGTCATCGTCGCGCGAACGCAGGCGCTCGATCAGCGACTGGGTGATGACGGGCGCGGCCACGTCCAGCTCGATCGCTTCGGCCACCGTCCAGCGCCCTTCGCCGGAATCGGGCACGTACGGCGCGATGCCTTCGAGTTTCGGGTTCTCCGACAACGCATCGGCCGTCAGGTCGAGCAGCCACGAACGCACCACGCTGCCGTGCCGCCACAGCTCGGCCACCTGCGCCACGTCGCGCACGAGTCCGCGCTTGCGGTCGAGGATCGCGAATCCTTCGGCGTAGGCCTGCATCATTCCGTACTCGATGCCGTTGTGGATCATCTTGGCGTAGTGGCCCGCCCCGCTCGGCCCGACATGCGCCCAGCCCTTGTCCGCGGCCGGCGCCAGCGTGGCGAACAGCGGGGACAAGCGCGCCGCAGAATCGTCGTCGCCACCGACCATCAGGCTGTAACCCTCGGCCAATCCCCAGACGCCGCCACTGGTGCCCACGTCGAGGAAGCCGATGCCGCCTTCGCGCAAGCGCGTCGCGCGACGCTGGCTGTCCTTGTAGAACGAGTTGCCGCCATCGACCAGCACGTCGCCCGACGACAGCAACGGCAGCAGTGCGTCGATCGTCGCGTCCACCGGATCGCCCGCCGGCACCATGATCCACAGCGCGCGCGGCGCGTCGAGTCGTTCGACCAATGCCTGCAGCGAGTCGGCCGACGCCACGCCTTCGGCCTCGAGTCGTGCACGCGCATCGGCGGATGGATCGAACCCGACCACGTCGTGGCCGCCACCCGACAACCGCCGGGCCATGTTCGCGCCCATGCGCCCGAGTCCGATCATGCCGATCTGCATCGCATCCTCCTGTCACGCGCCTGCCGCGCAAGTCCACGCCGATGATGCACCACGCCGGCGCGACCGGGATGGCACACTCCGTTTCAGGCCAGCGCCGACAGCAGGCCGACCAGTGCGGATTGGCGATCGACGCCCATCTTCGCGAACACGCCCTTGAGGTATTGCCGCGCGGTGCCTTCGGTGATGCCGATCCGGGACGCCGCTGCCGACAGCGTGTTGCCCTCGCACAACGCCTGCGCAAGTTCCGCCTCGCGGCGGGTCAGGCCGAACAGCATCATCAATCCCTCGATGAGGCACGCCCCGGCGCGTTCGGGATCGCGCACCAGCAACACCACTGCTTCCTGCGGGTCGCCGTGCAGCAGGCGCGCAGTGTCCGCCGATGGCGCCACGGCCACCAGCAACGGGCGCCGGATTCCGCTCCTGGCCACCAGCACGGCATTGCCGGTGCCTTGCAGCAATGCGGTGCCGCCGGCACCACGCCCGTCGCGCAACGCATCGCCCAGCGCCAGCGTGTCGTTGACCAGCGCCTGCAGCACACGGTCGTCCTCGATGCGCCCTGCGCGCACCATGTTGCGTTCGAGCCGCAGCCCATCGCCATCGTCGAGCAGGCGACGCGCGGCCACGTTGGCATGCCGCACCCGGCCGCGCGCATCGAGCACGAAGACACCGTCGCGTACCGCATCGAGTGCCGCATTGGCATGCGACAACGCCGCTTCCAGCCCACGCATGCGGGCGCGCACCCGCATGGCGTTGCGCAGATGGGACAGCAGCGGCCGCAAGGCGGCTATCTCGTCGTCGGAAAAATCATCGTCCGACTCCGCGCTGCGGCAGATGGTGAGTGCGTTCAAGCCAGCATCGTGCTTCCACGTGCAGATCGCGGCGACCCCGCCATTCATGGGCCGGATCAACTCCTGGTACATGTCCGTGCGCCGCAACGCATCGGTCGGCACGAACCGCGACAGCCGCACGGGCTGCATCAGCGGCGCCTGTTCCAGCGCCAGGCTGTACACCGGATCCTGGACGAAGCGATCACCCAGTGCGCGCTCGACGATGGAGAACCGGATGCAGCTCCACCATCGCACCGCCGGGCCGACCTCGTTGAGGCAGGCATGCTCGGCACCCATCCATTCCCGCACGCCATCGAGCCAGCCCTGCTCGGGATTCTCGTCGAGCAGCGTCCCGTAGATCCTGCCCACGGCCCGCACCAATGCCGGCTGATCCCTCATGGCGACACTCCTGTTTGGGAGTAGTAAACGCTCCCGCAGTTTCCTACAACGTCCATGGCGACACCAGCGGGCCATGCGTCCGGCCTGCATGGCGATTGCCGTAGCTGTCATTGATGAACGGGCGCAGGAGCCGCCCTTGAATCGCAAGGAGCGTCCGAATGCGCATGTCCCCCGATGCGTCCATGCCCCGTCTCCCGTCGCGTTGCGCGAGCAACCGCGTCCGCACGCTCATGCACGCAGGCAGGGACGCCGCTCCTTCCACCCTTCTTCTCCCTGGCGGGCGCCAGTGCCGATCTCCCGTTGCCGGCCCGTGTCCGTGCGCTTCCTTTCCTGGAGTCTTGCGATGAGATTTTCTGCCGCCTGCTTCGTCTGCTGCCTGGCATGGCTGTTCACGCACCCCGCCATTGCCGCACCTGTCACCGCGCAAACCGAGCCACAACGTACCGTCATCCGCAGCCAGGGCGAGTTGCCCGTCTACAGCTACGCGCTCGGAATGAAGCCATCGCAATTGCTGGATGACGAGGCAGGATTCGGCGCCTTCACCCAAGAAACCCGCGAGAACCTTGAAGCGCTGCTGGCTGCATACGACATCCGGGATGCGGCAACCCAGCGACGGGTACACGGCACCCTTGCGCGACTTGCCGCATTGCGTGGTGACTACGACACGGCGCTGCAACACATCGCCAGGCAGCGGGCGCTGGAAGACAAGCCCGCCGCGAAGGTGATGACATCGCTTTCGCTGGAAGCAGGCGTCGTTGCCGCACGCTCGGGTGGCGACGATGCCTCGCGGGATGCTGCATTCGCCGCGCAGATCGGACGCGGACTGGCAGGCGTGCCATGGCCGACGATCGCCAACGAGGTCAAGCAGCTCTGGGGAACGGCCTCGATCTACAACCCCAACCTCTTGCTGGGCATGGCGCAGGGCGGCATCGATCCGGTCTACGCCGAATCAGGCCAGATCAACCAGGATCTCGCCGAATGGCTGGTCAACCTGCAGGTCTGGCGCAAGCTCCTGCTGCCCAGGAACGAAGCCCAGCTCTCTGCCTTGGGCGATTACATCCGCGCCAACGACGCCCCAAAGCCCGATATCTGGGCGGCCCGCAACGTCTCGCTGGCCGACCGTCCCGGATTGACTCCGGTCGTGGTGGGCATCTGGGATACCGGCATGGATCTGGCGTTGTTCGATGGATCGTTGTGGATCAATCCCGGCGAAGTCGCCAACGGCCGCGACGACGACGGCAACGGTTTCGTCGACGACCTGCACGGCATCGGCTGGGGCGAGTACGGCGCAGTGCAGGTCGTCGAACCGCTGCTGCCGATCCAGGCCATCTCGGGCGGTCGCAGTGCCGAGCTTGCCGCGCTGTTCCAGGGTTACAACGACCTGCTCAACATCGTCGACAGCGAAGCCGCCAATGCGGCACGCCGGCACATTGCCGCCTTGCCGCCGGAACAGGCCGGCAGCTTCGCCGAGAGCATGACGCTCTACATGTACTACGGGCATGGCACCCACGTCGCCGGCATCGCCGTGGATGGCAACCCTGCCGTGCGCCTGCTCAACATCCGCCAGGATTTCCCGCACACCCTGCAACTCCCCCCGATCACCCGCGCCGCCGCGGAGGTCATGGCGCATGCAAACACCCGCACCATCGAATACCTCAAGGCCGCCGGCGCGCGCGTGGTCAACATGAGCTGGCGGTTCACGCCGATGGACATCGAACGCTCGCTGGAAGCCGCCGGGCTGGGCGGCACGCCGGAAGAACGCAAGGCCGAGGCAATGGCCACGTATCAGATCGTGGTGGATTCGCTGACCTCGGCGATGCGCGATGCGTCCGACATCCTGTTCGTGCCAGGCGCCGGCAACGACGACGATGACGTCGACTTCGTCCACGCCATCCCGGCAGGCATCGACCTGCCCAACGTGCTTACCGTGGGCGGAGTGGATCGCGCCGGCGACGAAGTCGATTTCACCAGCACGGGCAGGCTCGTCCGCGTGCACGCACATGCCCACCAGGTCGACAGCCTCGTCCCCGGCGGAAACCGACAATCGTGGTCGGGCACGTCGATGGCGGCACCACAGGTGACCAACCTGGCCGCCAAGCTGTTTGCCCTCGACCCGTCGCTCCACGTGGCCGATGTGGTGCAACTGATCCTCGACGGCGCCGACCGCAGCGAGGACGGACGCCGCAACCTCATCAACCCGAAGCGATCGATTGAGTTGCTGGCGCAGCGTCGACCGTGAACCTCCACCGACTGCACATGGACGCAGCAGACTTGGACGACAGGATCTCCCACCCCCTTCGCCAACCGTGCCGATCGTCGGCTTCGACGTGGTGGCACGCGCATGGATCGTCGACGCCATTGCTCCATCACGACGCGCGCCGTTGCCGTTCCTGTCGGGCAGGCTGGTCGTCGACGTGGCATCGCAGATCCGCGCCGTCGACGACGACGGGCACCCCGCAAGACAACTCATCGCCGCCATGCTGCTGCCCGGCAACGTGGAGGACATCGTCCGCATGATGCGGTTCTGCGATGAGCACGGCATCGTCGTGACCAGCCCGAATGCCGATGGCAAGGCCGACCCCGGCCCGATCGTGCGCATCCACGCCGACGCGCTGGGCCGGCAACGACCGATCCTTCGCGTCGTGGACGTCGATTGAATGATCCACGCCATGACCCGGCACACCCGAGAGAGGACATCGAAGATGCGCGTACGCCCCTTCATCCAGCACCTCATTCCGTTGGCGACCTGCTTCTTGGCCTCGCTCCCGGCACTGGCACAGGCAACGCCGACTGCACGTACCGTCGATGTCGTCGAACATCCCTTCGGACTGGAAGTACGCGATCCATACCGCTGGATGGAAGGCAACGACAACCCCGAGTTCCAGGCGTGGCTGCAGGCGCAGGGCGACGACACGCGCCGCCGGATGGATGCGCTTCCCTCGCTGCCCGCGTGGCAGGGCCGCCTGCAGGCCGTGTCCGCGAACATGTCGATCAACCGCACGCACAGGCTTGTCGGCGACCGGCTGTTCTTCATCCGACAGACGAGCGGAGGCATGGGCAACCTGATGCTGCGTGACGGCGACGGCAGCGAACGCCTGCTGCTCGATCCCGCCACTGCAGGCAAGGGGGCTTCGATCACGGCCTATGCGCCATCGCCGGACGGCAGCCGCGTGGCCGTGAACCTGGATGCGGGCGGCAGCGAAGTCACGCACATCCGCGTGCTGGACACGGTGTCCGCGACGTGGCTGCCCGACGAAGTCGGGCCGGTCTGGGGCGAGATCGCGGCGAACTGGCTGCCCGATGGTTCCGGGTTCACCTACCTGCAGCTCGCACCGGAAGCAGAACGCCATGCCGGCGACCCGCTGACCCATCAGCGCGTGCGCTTCCACGCCATCGGCACGCCACCCGAGGACGATCCCGAACTGGTGCGCAGCGGCACGCGCGATCTGCAACCCGTGTTCGCGCCACAGGATTTCCTGATGGTCATGCACCCACCTGGCTCGGACTTGCACGTGCTTGTCGCGGCAGGCGCGCGCCCGCAAAGCCGCATATGCATCGGCCGCGCGGCCGGTGCGCCCACGGCGAGCACGCCATGGCGATGCATCGTCGATTTCGAGGACGCCGTGCCGGGGGCGGAAGTCCTCGGCAACACCCTCTACCTGCTGTCCAACAAGGATCGCCCCAACGGCCGCATCCTCGCCATCGACCTGTCCCAACCGGACGCCGGCCTGGCCGACGCGACCGAAGCCCTGGCGATGGATGCGCATGCCGTCGTCAGCGACCTGCGTGCCGCGCGCGACGGGTTGTACGTCAAGCGCATGCGCAATGGCGTCGACGAATTGCTGCGCATCGGCCGCGACGGCAAGGCCACGGTGCTGGACATGCCCGAGCCGGGCACCATCGCGCTGCTTTCCTCGCAGCCGGATCAGGACGGCGTGGTCTACGCCATGCAGACCTGGACGCGGCCGCACCAGGTGTTCCTCGGCACGCCGGAAACACCGGCGCTCGACCTCAAGTCCGGTGCTGCCGCGTCGCGCGACTATGCGCACCTGCGGAGCGTTCTGGTCGAAGCGACCAGCCTCGATGGCACGCGCGTGCCCCTGAGCATCATCCATCGCCCCGACATCGTGCTCGATGGCGGCAATCGCGCCTTGCTCACCGGATACGGCGGATACGGCGTCAGCCTGCAGCCCGCCTTCAGCCCCATGGGACTGGAATGGGTGGATGCTGGCAATGTGCACGCCACCTGCCATGTGCGCGGCGGCGGCGAGAGGGGCGACGCCTGGCACCGCGCAGGACAGGGGATCCACAAGCACAAGGGCATCGAGGACATGATCGCCTGCACCCGCGAACTGGCTGCACGCGGCTATGCGTCGCGCGAGAACGTGGCGCTGTTCGGCGGCAGCATGGGGGGCGTGCTCGTCGGTGGCGCACTTGCGCACCATCCGGAAGAATTCGGATTGGCGGCGATCGCAGTCGGCGTGCTCAACCCCGCGCGCATCGCACATGCGATCAATGGCGCCAACCAGTTCGC
This sequence comes from Luteimonas sp., assembly GCA_024707405.1. Lineage (GTDB taxonomy): Bacteria > Pseudomonadota > Gammaproteobacteria > Xanthomonadales > Xanthomonadaceae > Luteimonas. The sequence goes on along the minus strand of JANPZU010000005.1, from coordinate 21,598 downwards.
CGAACTCGGCAACCCGGACACCGAAGACGGCATGCGCGCGCTCATCGCGCAGGATCCCTACCTGGCGCTGCGCGAAGGCGTGCGCTATCCGCCCGTGCTGCTCGCCGTCGGACTCAACGACAACCGGGTCTCGACCTGGATGTCGGGCAAGTTCGCCGCCAGGTTGCGCGCGGTGGGCGGCGGCGATGCCGTGGTCTGGGTGAGGATCGATGGCGACACCGGCCACGGCCTGACTTCGCTGGATGCCGTGGCCGCGACTTATGCCGACCTGTATGCGGCCGTGGAGCATCACCTGCCGGGCAGGGCGCCGCCACCGTCACCCTGATGACACCCGGCCAGATGTTGCACGTGGCCGGTTGGATCGAGGGGCCGCAGCGCAGCCCCTCGGGATTGGTTTACTGCGCCGTCGGCGCGTCCTTCGCCTTGCGTACGTGCGCGTCGAGGAACTTCAGGTAGGACTCCTGCGCGGTGATGCGGTTTTCGCGCTTCAGGAAGCCATGGCCTTCGTCGGGGAACAGCACGTATTCGACCGGCACTTCGTTGGCGCGCACCGCGGCAACCAGTTCGTCGGACTCGATCTGCAGCACGCGCGGGTCGTTGGCGCCCTGCACCACCAGCATCGGACGCACGATGTTGCCGGCGTGGAACAGCGGCGAAATCCTGCGATGGCGTTCGGCATCGGTCGCCGGATCGCCCATCTCGTCGTACAGCGCGTCACGCTGCGCGCCCCACCACGCCGGGATCGATTCCAGCGTGCGCACCCAGTTGGTGACGCCGAAGATGTTGATGCCGGCCTCGAAGGCTTCCGGATGGAACGCCAGTGCGGCAGCGGTCATGAAGCCGCCGTACGAACCGCCCATCACCGCGACCTGGTCGCTGGCCACCCAATCCTGTTCGCGCAACCAGTCGCCGCCGGCGACGATGTCGCGCAGATCAGCTTCGCCGTGGGCCTTGTCGTCCATGTGGAAGAAGGTCTTGCCGTAGCCGGACGAACCGCGATTGTTGGCCGCCAGCACCGCATACCCGTGGTTCGCAAGATGCTGCATCATCGCCGAGTACCCGCGGCGGCTCTGTCCGCCCGGCCCGCCATGCACGAACACCACGGCCGGCACCGGATTCGCCGCCGAAGCGCCCTTGGGCTTGTACAGCACCGCCGGCACCTGCACGCCACCCTCGCCCGCGTAGCGGACGATGCTCGCCTCGACCAGTTGTGATTCGTCGATCGCCTTGTTCAACGCATGGGTCAGGCGACGCGCCTTGCCGTCCGCAAGATCGGCAACGAACACGTCGGAAGGCGAGGTGTCGGATGCCACGGTGAAGGCCACGCGGCGCTCGTCCGGCGAGAAGCGCACGCCGCCGATATCGCCATCGGGCAATCCGCTGAATGCCACCGGCTGGCCGCCCTGCGTATCGAGCAAGGTCAATTCCGTCTTGGCGTCGGCATTGATCGCCGAGACGCGGTAGCGTCCCGAGGGCGACCAGGTCACGTACATCACGTCCCAGTCGGCCTGCAGCAGCGGCGACTTCTGGCCGCTTTCGAGATCATGGATCCATGCCTGGCCGAATTCGCCGTGCTCGTTGGTCGACAGCACCACGCCACGGGAATCGGGCGTGAAGTCGTACACACTGTAGGACACGTTGCCGGTGTGCTCGGTCACCAGGTTCGGTGTGCCGTCGCCCTGCAGGTCGACCACGTACACGTCCGAATCGGCCGAGGTGTTGGGCTTGTCCAGCGCCAGCCAGCGACCATCGCGCGACACCGCCGCCGGATAGAACTCGCCCGAGTTGCGGAAGATCGTTTTGCCCTGCAGCGTGCTGGTGTCGAACGCAAGCACGTCGAAGGCCTTGGCATCACGTGCGTTGGACGTCACCCACAGGGTCTTGCCATCCGGGCTGAGGCCGAAGAACGAAGCCTTGACGTTCTCGCCAGGCGTCAGGTCGCGCAGGGTGCCGTCGGCTTCGCGGATGTAGATGTGGGTCAGTTCGTTGCCGCCCTGGTCGGAGGCCACCACCACCCGCCCGTCCGGCAGGTAGCTGCCCGCGAACACGGCGTTGTCGGTGGACGCGGTCAATGCCACCGGATCACCGCCGTCCACCGGCAGCGCATAGACGTTGAACACGCCACTGAGATCGGAGCTGATCAGCAGTGACTTGCCGTCCGGCGAAAACGACAGCCCCGATCCCGGCGCAATGCTGTAGCTGGTGGTGTCGAAGAACTGGGCCGCGGTGTATCGCGTCGCCGGCGCTTCGGCCTCGGCGGCAGGCGCGGCCGTCGTCGTGGTCGCGGCATCCTGCCCGCCGCATGCGACGAGGAGTCCGGCCAACAACACCGGCACGGTAAGCGTGCGGAAACTGCGCATGGAAATCACCTGTCAGGGAAATCGGGAAGAGAGGGTCGAGGGATCCAGCCAACGCCACGACGGTTGCGGCACCGGGCCCGGCTTTTGCCAGCGCACGGTAACAGGCCGCAGCCGATCATGACTGGCCCGGAAGTCCTGCTGCGCCCCCGGGCAAGCAAAGCGATGGGGTTCCGCTCAGGCAGGCTGCAGGTTGGCAAACGCCGCGCCTCCGGACAGGCAAGGCGGCGGGGTGTTGAGCGCGGCGCCCCGCGGGCAGCAACGATCCGCTCAAGCCGGCGACAGATTCGCGAATGCAAGCACCAGCCACTTGCTGCCCACATCGTCGAAATTGACCTGCACGCGCGCATGCGCGCCGCTGCCTTCGATGTCGGTCACCACGCCGCCACCGAACTTGGCATGCACCACGTTCTGGCCAAGCTTGAGCCCCGGCGACTGCTCCAGCGAGGCGTGGCCCCAGTCGCGACGCGGCTGCGGCGAGAACGCCGGGCGGGAGACATTCACGCGCGGGCGTACTTCGTGCAGCAGCGTGGACGGGATCTCGCGCAGGAAACGCGACGGCACCCCGTACATGTCCTGCCCGTGCAGGCGGCGCGATTCGGCGTAGCTCAGCACCAGCTTCTGGCGTGCGCGGGTAATGCCGACGTAAGCCAGGCGTCGTTCCTCTTCCAGTCGCCCGCTTTCCTCGACAGAACGCGCATTCGGGAACAGTCCTTCCTCCATGCCGGCCAGGAACACCAGCGGGAACTCCAGGCCCTTGGCGCTGTGCAGTGTCATCAACTGCACGCCGTCCTCGCCCACCTGCGTCTGGCCTTCGCCGGCTTCCAGCGCGGCATAGGCGAGGAACGCGACGAGTTCGGACAATTGCGCGGCATCGTCGTCATCGCCCTTGACGAAGCGAGACGCCACCGACACCAGTTCGTCGAGGTTGTCGACGCGCGAATCGGCAGCGCCCTTCGATTCATTGGTGTAATGCACGCGCAGCCCCGAACGCAGCAGCACGTGGTCGATCTTGTCCTTGAGCGGCAACTCGGCCACTTCGCTCGCGATGCCGTCGAGCAATGCATGGAAACCGGCCAGCGCGTTGCGCGCACGCGCCTGCAATCCATCGCCCTGCTGCACGCGCAGCGATGCGTCCCACAGCGACAGGCCGTTGCCGCGCGCCAGCCGCCGCACTTCGTCCAGCGTGCGGTCGCCGATGCCGCGCGTGGGCGTGTTGACCGCACGCTCGAACGCCGCATCATCGGCACGGTTGGCCACCAGCCGCAAATAGGCCAGCGTGTCCTTCACTTCGGCGCGCTCGAAGAAGCGCATGCCGCCGTACACGCGATACGGCACCTGTTCGGCCAGCAGGTGTTCTTCGAAGGCGCGCGACTGCGCGTTGCTGCGGTAGAGGATGGCGCAATCGCCATGGCTGCCGCCGTCTCTCACCCACTGCGCGATGCGCTCGATGACGAAGCGCGCCTCGTCGATCTCGTTGTAGGCCGCGTAAAGATCGATCGGTTCGCCTTCGCCGCTGTCTGTCCACAATTGCTTGCCGAGGCGATCGGGGTTGTGGGCGATCACCGCGTTGGCCGCATTGAGGATGTTGGCACTCGAACGGTAGTTCTGCTCCAGCCGGATCGTCCTCGCGCCCGGGAAGTCGCGCAGGAACTTCTGCACGTTCTCCACCTTGGCACCGCGCCAGCCGTAGATGGCCTGGTCGTCGTCGCCGACCACGAACACCTGCCCGGAGTCACCCGCCAGCACGCGCACGAAAGCGTACTGGATGCTGTTTGTGTCCTGGAATTCGTCCACCAGCAGATGACCGAAGCGTTGCCGGTAATGCGCCAGCAACGGCGGCGTGTCGCGCAGCAGTTCGTGCGCGCGCAGCAGGATCTCGGCGAAATCGACGAGGCCGGCGCGGTCGCAACGCTCCTGATAGAGCGCGTAGCTCTTGAGCATCACTTCCGACCACTCGTCGCCGCCGGACTGGATGTGCTGCGGGCGACGTCCTTCGTCCTTCTGCGCGTTGATCCACCACATGATCTGCTTGGGCGGAAAGCGTGCGTCGTCGAATTCGAGCTGCTGCACCACGCGCTTGACCAGCCGCAGCTGGTCGTCGCTGTCGAGGATCTGGAAACCTTCCGGCAACTTCGCGTCCTGCCAGTGCAGGCGCAGCAGCCGATGCGCGAGGCCGTGGAAGGTGCCGATCCACAAGCCGCGCGAGCCATGCCGCAGCAGTGCATCGGCGCGGTGGCGCATCTCGGCGGCGGCCTTGTTGGTGAAGGTGACGGCGAAGATCCCGTGCACCGGGACGCCTTCCACCTCGTTCAGCCAGGCGATGCGATGGGTGAGCACGCGCGTCTTGCCGCTGCCGGCGCCGGCAAGGACGAGCAGGTGGCCAGAAGGTGCGGAAACGGCTTCGCGCTGGGCCAGGTTGAGCCCATCGAGCAAGTGGGAGACATCCATCGCCGTATTTTACGTGAGTGCCGCGACACGTCCTCCGGGCGCGGGCAGGCGCGGGGAAGCACTGCACCGCAACACCCATCCTTCGTGGCAACAACGTGTTAGGTGCGCAGGACACTTGCGGGGCAGTAAAGTTTGACAACGTTGTCAGCCATTCTGTACAAGCCATTCCGGTGCATTGCCGCGAGTGCCGCAATCCTTCCAGTGGGGATTGCAGCAACATCGGATTGCAGCGCCATCCATCCACCCAACATGCAACGGCAGGCCCATGACGACTCAGACGCGCTGGTCGCAATTCCTCGTACTGGTGACCGTGTTCTTCTTCTGGGGCTTCGTCGCCGCCAGCAACGAGATCCTGATCCCGGTCTTCAAGAACGCCTTCCACCTCACCCAGGCACAGAGCCAGTACGTGGCGGTGGCGTTCTACGTCGCCTATACCGTCGGTTCGATCATCTACTTCCTCACGTCCAAGGCCATCGGCGCCGACCTGCTCAACCGCATCGGCTACAAGAACGGCATCGCGCTCGGCCTGCTGATTTCGGCCGCCGGCACGCTGCTCTTCTACCCGGCGGCGAATGCCGGCTCGTTCGGACTGATGCTGTCGGGCCTGTTCATCGTCGGCCTGGGCTTCTCGCTGCAGCAGATCGCGGCCAATCCGCTGGCGATCATGATGGGCGACCCTGCCACCGGCGCGCAGCGGCTCACGCTGGCGGGCGGCGTCAACAACTTCGGCACCACCATCGGCCCGCTGCTGGTGAGCATCGCGATCTTCGGCAGCGTCACGGCCGGCGGCACCGAGGCCAACATCGAAGCAGTGAAGACGCCCTACCTGGTGCTGGGCGCCGCGTTCGTGCTGGTCGCCGTGTTCCTCAAGTTCTCGTCGGTGCCCAACAAGATCGACCTCGACGCGCTGGCGGCGGACGAAGCCGAAGACACGACCAAGCTGGTTCACAAGAAGTCGGCCTTCGCGTATCCGCAGCTCGTGCTGGGCATGATCGCGATCTTCGTCTACGTCGGCGTCGAAGTCTCGACCATCGCCAACCTCCCCGCTTACCTGAAGCTCCCGGTGGAGCAAGGCGGCCTCGGCCTGAACACCTCGATGATCGCGCCATTCGTGTCGCTGTACTGGGCCAGCCTGATGATCGGTCGCTGGGCCGGCGCTGCCGGTGCGTTCAGTGCACCGCCGACCGTCAAGCTGATACTCACCCTGCTGCTGCCCTACCTCGCCTTCGGCGTGTTCCTGCTGGTCAACAGCATCGCCGGCTATTCGGTCTCGCAGTTCCTGCTGTATGCAGGCGTGATCGTCGCGATGATCCTCGCCACCTTCGCCAGCCGCGGCAACCCCGCGAGGATGCTGCTGATCTTCTCCTTCTGCGGCATCGTGTCGCTGCTGATCGGCATGTCCACCACCGGCATGACCAGCGTGATCGCCTTCATCAGCGTCGGCCTGTTCTGCAGCACCATGTGGCCCTGCATCTTCACGCTGGCCATCACCGGCCTGGGCCGCAACACCGGACAGGGCAGCAGCCTGCTGATCATGATGATCATGGGCGGCGGCCTGGTGAGCTGGCTTCAGGGCTGGATGGCCGACCACCACGGCATCCACCTGAGCTTCATCGTCGGCATCATCTGCTTCGCCTACCTCGCGTTCTACGCGTGGCGCACCACCGGCATCCTGCGCAAGCAGGGCATCGATCTGGACAAGCTGGCCGCGCAAGGCGGGCACTGAGGGCTGTCCACGCGCATGCACCGCCACCCGCGGTGCATGCGCGGACTTCCAATTGGACTGTGCTAGCTGCGTCCCGCCATCATCAGTCCCTGCGCATCACGCCTGCCAAACGCTGCATCAGGTGCGCCCTGAGGTTGTCGGCCTTGGCTTGGTCCAGTTCGCCCAACACGTGTCGCGCCGCTTCGGGAATGTGCCCCGCGACCGCATCGGCCTCGAACTCGAACACGTAATGACGGAAGACTTCCTGCCAGATCGCACGCTCCTGCGCAGGCAAGTCGCGCAGGCTCAGAATGGCCAGCATCAGTGCGTTCAAAGGCACATCACCGAATCCGGCTGACGGACGCCACCAGTAGTTCACGAGCACGTTGAACGCATCCAGCGCCTCGATGTGGTGCCACCACATGCCGGGGATGAACAGCGCATCACCCGGCCCGAGTTCGGCCACCTGCGCGTGTTGCCATGCTTTGGCAAACTTCGGGAAACGCGCGAGATCCGGTGCCGCAGGATCAACCAGGCTCACCGGCTGCCCCGCCGGCGTGAGATCCAGCGGGCCGATGTACAGGTTGCGCAACTGCTCCGGCGGGAACAGCGTGAAGCGACGATGCCCCACGGCGACACACGCCAGATTCGAAGGCAGATCCTGATGTGTCGGCACGCGCGACCGGTTGCCGATCCAGATGCTGGCCAGCGCGTCGCGCTCGCCCAGATCGACGGCATTGCCGGCGATGAAACCCGGCAGGTAGGTATCGATCGTGGTCGCACCAAGGTAGATCAGCGGCGCGTCCGGTACATCGTGGTACTTGAGCAGCGTATCGAGCGCGACCGACATCGGAATCTGTTCGCGGCGGAAATTGAAGCCGGACAGATCGTCGTTGTAGAAAATCCGGCCAGCCACGTCGGGAGGCGCGATCGTCGCAACCGCCGGCAGCGCGTCGTTGGCGAAACGCTTGAGGTAAGCGATCGCCGGGCCATCCCCCGCCCGCGCTGCGTCGACCAGCGGCCAGTCCGCGACCAAGCCACGGATCACGATGGGCGTTGGCGAAGACACGACCTCGTCCAGCGGAACGCCAGCGCCGACTTCGCGGATCGGCGCTGGCTGCAGGGTAGCGGGCATCATTGGAAACATCCGGAAGGCTGCGGCCACGATAGCAGCATGCCTGGCATGGCTTCGGCATCAGGCGCCGGCATTGCGGCCGGCGCCTGATGCATCACATGCCTTAGAACTTGTAGCGGAAACCGAACATGTAACGCGGTCCCGTCTGTGTCGCGTAGAACACCTGCCGCTCATTGCGGCCATGCGAGCGCATGGTCTCGTCGGTCAGATTGATCGCCTCGGCATGCACCGAGAAGTTCTCCGACACCTGGTAGCTCACGTTCACGTCCCACTGACCGTAGTCCTCGACGTAGATCGGGTTGGGACGCCAGCTGTCGAACGTACTGGACAAGAACTTGTCGCGCCAGTTGTAGGCCGCACGGATCTGCCACGGCCCCTTGTCGTAGAACGCGACGAAGTTGGCCGCGTTGCTGAGCCCCAGCATGGCGAACTGGTCGCCGAGGTTGAAGTCATCGTAGGTGAGGTCGGAGTCGACGATGGTGTAGTTCGCCGACACGCCGAATCCGCTCTGGCCGAACATGTGCTGGATATTGATCTCCCAGCCATCGAGCGAGGACGATTCCTTGTTGACCGGAACCGAGACGCGGAAGATCGCCGCCGGATCCCCGGGCCGGCCGGCGATGGTGCCGGTCGGTTGGCCATTCGTATCCCAACCAGTCTGGGTCACGCCCGGACTGCCGTCGTAGTTGGCGAAGATGTAACGACGCACGCACCCGCGGAAATCCGTCGAGCCAACGGCACAGCCATTGGCAACGGCCTCGTTGAAATAGGCGCCGCCGACCGGCGTGGTCAGGTCGAACGGCGAGATCTCCGCCATCGACGTGCCGATGTAATTGTCGATGTCCTTGCGGAAGTAACCGATCGACACGTAGCTCGCCTCGCCGTAGTACCACTCGAACGACAGGTCGAAGTTCTTCGACTCCAGCGGCTTCAGCCCGGGATCGCCCTGGGAGCCGGTGCCCCCCTCGTACGCAGCGAACGAATCAAGCGTCTGCCCACCCTGGATGTGGTTCCACTGCGGCCGGCCGATACTGTGGCCATAGCTGCCGCGCAACACCATGCTCTCGGTCAGTTCGACGCTGAGGTCGATGCTGGGGAGCCAGTACCGATAGCTCCCCTTGAGCGTGGTGAAGTCGGGGGCGCCGAACTGCACCGAGAACTCATTGGCGCCAGTCCAGGTCAACCCGGTCGCGATCGGCACCAGCGCGCTTGAAGTGACATCGGTCTTTTCGTAGCGCACACCGACGGATGCATTCACCGGCATGGCGAAGTCCCAGGTGTTGCTCCACTGCACGTACGCGCTCTGCGACTTCTCCGTGGCGCGGCGATCCGTGGTGAAGTTGTCGGGCGGCAGGTAGGCTGCGGTATCCCCGCCGCGCGCGGCGATCGCCGCATCGCGCACGCGATCGAAATCGAAGATGAAGAACTGCCCGAACGCACCGCTGCTGCCCGGGAACTGGTCGAAGTAGCGGCTGATGTCGTCCGCGATCCAGAGGTTGTCGGCGTAGTCCGCGGGACCACCTGCAAAGCCACCCCAGTCGTCGCGCTGGGTGAAGTTGTAGGCCGTGCGATTGTTCACTTCGGTATAGCCCACGCCGAAGTCCAGGCGCGAGTAGTCGGCGAAACGGAACGTGCCGTGCACCTGGCCTTGGTCGACCTCCGATTTCATGTAGCTGTTTCGGAACGACGAACCGGTGACCATCATTTCACTTGGGCTGACGCTGGTCACGCCGGGCGGCAGCATCACCGACAACACCGGGAAATCGCCGCTGAAGTCGACGTTCGTCACGCCGCGCACGAATGCTGCCGTGCCGATCACGTTGTTGGAGCCCAACGGGCTGTCCGCACCAGATTCCGCACTGGAGCTGTGGTAGTCGAAGCTGAGATCGAATGAGTCGGTGACCGCCCACTCGACGTTGAAACCAAGCGACTTGTTCTCGTTCTTGGTGGCATTGAGCGCGCCGGCCATCGCCAGGTCGCCCCAGCGCGGCTCGAATCCTGCCGGGCATACGTTGTTCGGATCGCTGGCAGTCCACTGCTCGGTCGCGGGATTGAAGCAGCCCGCGTATTCGGTATAGCTCAATGGCCCCGCAACCGGCCCGTCGGTCCATGAAGTGGCGGATGCGGCCTGGTTGAACCACGTCGACAGTTCGTGGCGACGCTGCTGGATGCGGTTTTCGGCGTAGGTGTAATCGAGCGTGGCCGTCACGCGGTCGGTCGGCGCCCACTGCAGCGTGGCCTGACCGTTGGTGCGCTGGCGCTTCACGCCGTTGACCGCATAGATCAGGTTCTGCGGGATGGAGTAGATGTCACCGGCGCCCGGCGGGTTGGTGGCATTGCCGACCGTGTTCACCAGCGGCCCCTGGCCTCCCGGGAACGCATACCAGCCACCACCGACTGCCGCTTCGTTGTAGCCGAAGTCGCGATCCTGGTAGCTGCCGCTGAGCGCCAAGCCGAAGCGACCATCGGCCGAGACCTGGCTGAATATGCCCGACAGTTCGCCGGTCACCGAGTCGCCGCGCATATCGTTGGGCAGGTTGTTCACCGAGGTGTCGTGGACACCCTTCATGCCGACGTTCGCCAGCGTTCCGGCATCGAGCGGACGCGCTGTCTTGATGTTGATCGTGGCGCCGAGGCCGCCGGTCGGGGACGACGCACGGCTGGTCTTGAACACTTCGACGCCCGAGATCGACTCGGAGGCGAGGTTCGCGAAGTCGAAGGCGCGCGAATTGGAGGCATTCGTCGCCTCGATGCTGGAGGCTGGCATCTGGCGCCCGTTGAGCAGGACGAGGTTGAAGTCCGGCCCGACGCCGCGAACCGTGACCTTCGAGCCCTCGCCCATGCTGCGGTCGATCGATACGCCCGAGATGCGCTGCAGCGATTCGGCGAGGTTGGTGTCGGGGAACTTGCCGATGTCCTCAGCGATGATGCCATCGACGATGCCCGTCGCGTCGCGCTTGAGGTTCATCGAAGACTGCAGGCTGCCGCGGATACCGGTCACGACAACGGTGTCAAGTTCGGTGGCTTCACCCGACTCGGACTGGCTGGCGGGCGGCGCTTCCTGCGCTGCAACCGATGACGCGAGGGCCAGCAGCAGGGCAGATGTCAGCAGGCGCTTTTTCGGCGCAATGCGCGGATTTTTCATGCTTCTTTCCCTCCCCAGGGACTCATGCAACAGGAATCGAGTATTGGCGCCAGCCGCAGCGAGCTATTCCGAATCCGGCAAGCGATTGCATTGGATTGGAATTTGACAGCGTTGTCAACAAACCCGCCAACGACCCCTCCGGCATACCAAAAAACCCATTGGAATCAATGAAAAAGGCATGTTGCGACGCAGCGTGACGCGCTGCCGTGCAACACGAAAAGTGCAGCCGCCCGACCGTCGCTTGCACTGGCCTGGCGCATGCCATCGCGCCACGGCGACAGCCGGGGCGCACCTCGCCGCCACCTTCATCCGGACAGCCAGATGCACCTCTCCTCCCTCGACCTCGGCATCCTGCTGGCCTACCTCGTCGGCATCTTCCTGCTGGCGCAATGGGTCTCGCGCGAGAAGGCCGGTCACGCCAAGGACACGCACGACTACTTCCTCGCCGGCAAGGCGCTGCCGTGGTGGGCGATCGGTGCTTCGCTGATCTCGGCCAACATCTCGGCCGAACAGATCATCGGCATGTCCGGCTCGGGTTTCGCCATCGGCCTGGCGATCGCGTCCTACGAATGGATGGCGGCGGCGACGCTGTTGATCGTCGCCAAGTGGTTCCTGCCGATCTTCCTGCGCAACGGCATCCACACCATGCCGCAGTTCCTGCAGGAGCGCTTCGGCGCACGCATCCGCACGGTGATGGCGGTGTTCTGGGTAGCGCTCTACATCTTCGTCAACCTGACCGCAGTGCTGTGGCTGGGTTCGCTGGCGGCCGCACAGGTCACCGGCATCGACCAGATGACAGCACTCGTGCTGCTGGGGTTGTTCGCACTGGCGTACACGCTGTACGGCGGGCTGAAGGCGGTGGCGTTGACCGACATCGTGCAGGTCGCGCTGCTGGTGCTGGGCGGATTGCTTCTGGTGTGGATCTGCCTCGACCAGGTATCGGGCGGCGCCGGGCCGGTCGCGGGTTTCTCGCGCCTCGTCGACGAAGCGCCGGGCCACTTCGAGATGATCCTCCACCCCGACAATCCGTTCTACAAGGATCTGCCGGGCATCAGCGTGCTGATCGGCGGCATGTGGATCATGAACATCAGCTACTGGGGCTTCAACCAGTACATCATCCAGCGCGCACTCGCGGCGAAGGATCTGAAGGAAGCACAGAAAGGCGTGCTGTTCGCTGCATTCCTGAAACTGCTGATGCCGGTGATCGTGGTGCTGCCGGGACTGGCCGCGGTGATCCTCGCGCCCGACCTGCCGCGGCCGGACGCGGCCTATCCGACGATGATGGCGTTGCTGCCGGCCGGCGTGCTCGGCCTGGTGTTCGCCGCACTGGTGGCGGCGATCGTGTCGTCGCTGGCATCGATGACCAATTCGGTCTCGACCATCTTCACCCTCGACCTGTACGCCAAGCTGCGACCGCAAGCCGACCAGAAGCACCTCGTGCGCGTGGGCCGCATCACCGCGGTGGTCGCCACCGTGCTCGCGATGCTGGCCGCGCGTCCGCTGCTGGGCAGCTTCGACCAGGCCTTCCAGTACATCCAGGAGTACACAGGCTTCTTCACCCCGGGCATCGTGGCGATCTTCATGCTGGGACTGTTCTGGAAGCGCGCCAACGAGGCCGGCGCACTTGCCGCGGCGCTGGGTTCGTTCGCACTGTCGATCGTGCTGAAGCTGGCGTGGCCGTCGCTGCCGTTCATCGACCGCGTTGGCCTTGTGTTCCTGCTGGCGCTGGGCCTGGGCATGCTGGTGTCGCTGGCATCGAAGCCCGCCGAGGGCCGCAACCGCATCCGCACCGAGGACGTGAGCTATCGCACCGACGGCACGTTCAATGCCGGTGCGGTCGCGGTGGTCGCGATCCTCGTCGCGCTGTATGCGGTGTTCTGGTGACGCCGCTCAGCGAGAGGGCACCGGGCCGGTCGACCTGCGCAACTGCAGTGCGTACGGCACTTCGACGATCCGGCCCGCACCACGCTCGCGGATCGCGCTGAGCAGTTCCTGCCCCGCCAGCCGACCCATCTCGCGCGTGGGCTGGCGCACCGTGGTCAGCGACGGATAGATCTGGCGGGCGATCGGCGTGTCGTCGAAGCCACACACCGATATGTCGCGCGGCACGCTCAGGCCACGTTCGCAGATCGCACAGATCGCGCCCGCCGCCATGTCGTCGTTGGCCGCGAAGATCGCGGTCGGCGGATCGGCGAGGTCGAGCAGCAGGTTGGTTGCCGCGTAGCCGGAGTCGTACGAGAACTCGCCATCGACCACCAGCGCGTCGTCGTAGGCCAGGCCCGTGTTCGCCAGGCCCGCGCGATAACCCGCCACGCGCCAGCCGCTTGCACCATGCGCCGGATGGCCCTTGATGTGCGCGATGCGCCGGTGCCCGAGCTCGGCGAGGTGGGCGATCATCTCCGCCACCGCCTTTTCCTCGTCGACCACGACGCCGACGCTCCGGAACTCTTCCTTCGGCGAAACGCTGGCATAGGGCACGCCGAGTTCGTCGAGTCGCTTGAGCAAGGCGGGATCGTCGGTGATCGGCGGTGTCAGCACCACGCCGTCCAGGCGCGACTGCACCACCAATGCCTCGACCTTGGCCACGATGTCCTTGGCGTCGTACACCAGAGGCGCCAGCATCATGTGGTAATGCCGCGACTGGCAGGCATCGAGCACGCCGAGTTCGACTTCCATCAGGTAGTTGCTCGACGGGTTGTCGTAGAGCATCGCGATCAGGTACGAGCGGCGCCCGGCCAGCACGCGCGCGGACGGGTTGGGGCGGTACTGCAGTTTCTCCACCGCCGCTTCCACGCGCTGCCGCGTGGCGTCGGACACGTTGGGCTCGTTGTTGAGCACGCGCGACACCGTCTTGATCGACACCCCGGCCGCTTCGGCGACATCCTCGATCCGCACTCGCATGTTGTCCGAACGCTCCACTCCCTGGCGTGGCGTGGATTCTGCCAGATGAACGCGTGCCCTCATGCCTCGCCCCCCACGATGCGTGCGCGCCGGATCGTCCGGATGAGATCGCGCGATGATCCGTGCCCGGCGGCGAGGCATCGCAAAGGACGCTTCACGCCGGTCGATTTTTTGCCGCTATGCAGCAAGCATCGCGTTGGCGGCTGGGCTATTCTGCGCATGTCTGACAGCGCTGTCACCATGCAACGCCGTACTGTGCCCGCACAGTGCATGACGCGCGCCCTTCGTCACGCAATCGAGGACATCCATGCCCGCTTCCGACCGTACACGCCGCCTGCTCGCCCACAGCCTCCTGTTCGCAAGCCTGGCCTTCGCCGCCGGTTGCACCGGCAACGCATCGACCGATGCGACGGCATCGACCGACGACGCTGCCGACGGCACGATCACGCCATCGAACTGGCCAGACGTTGCATGGCCGTTCCCGCACGATGCCGAACTCGAAGCGAAGGTCGATGCCTTGCTGGCGACGATGACGGTCGAAGAAAAAGTCGGGCAGACCATCCAGGGCGACATCGACAGCATCACGCCCGACGACGTGCGCAAGTACCGCCTCGGCTCGATCCTCGCCGGCGGCGGCTCCGACCCGGGTCGCCAGTACAACGCCAAGCCGCAGGCCTGGCTCGACCTGGCCGACGCGTTCTGGGAAGCGTCGATGGACATCAACGGCGGCGGCAAGGCGATCCCGATCATCTGGGGCATCGACGCAATGCACGGCCAGAGCAACATCGTCGGCGCGACGCTGTTCCCGCACAACATCGGGCTGGGCGCGACGCGCAATCCGGAACTGCTGCGCGAGATCGCGCGCATCACCGCCATCGAAACGCGCACCACCGGCATGGAATGGACGTTCGCGCCGACCGTCGCCGTGCCGCAGGACGACCGCTGGGGCCGCACCTACGAGGGCTATTCGGAAGATCCGAAGCTGGTGGCCGAATTCGCGGGCGTGTTCGTCGAAGGCCTGCAGGGCAAGGTGGGCTCCAACGGCTTCCTCGGCGACGACCGGGTGATGAGCACGGTCAAGCACTTCCTCGGCGACGGCGGCACCGCCAGCGGCAAGGACCAGGGCGACACCCTGAGCAGTGAAGCCGAACTGCGCGACATCCATGCCGCCGGCTACGTGCCCGCGATCGCAGTCGGCGCGCAGGGCGTGATGGCCTCGTTCAACAGCTTCCATGGCGAGAAGCTGCACGGCCACAAGCCGTTGATGACCGACGTGCTGAAGGGTCGGATGAACTTCGGCGGTTTCATCGTCGGCGACTGGAACGGCCACGGCCAGGTGCGCGGCTGCACCAACACCGATTGCGCGCAGACCTACATCGCCGGCCTCGACATGCCGATGGCGCCCGACAGCTGGAAGGGCCTGTACGAAACCACACTCGCGCATGTCAAGGCCGGCACGATCCCGATGGAACGCCTCGACGATGCCGTGCGCCGCATCCTGCGCGTGAAGTTCCGCATGGGCTTGTTCGACAAGCCCAAGCCGTCCGAGCGCGCACTGGGGGCACGCTTCGAGTTGCTGGGCGCGCCCGAGCATCGCGCCGTCGCGCGCCAGGCCGTGCGCGAATCGCTGGTGCTGCTGAAGAACCAGGACGGCATCCTCCCGCTCGCCTCCGACCAGCGCGTGCTGGTCGCCGGCGACGGTGCCGACAACATGAGCAAGCAGTCCGGCGGCTGGACACTCACCTGGCAGGGCGACGGCACCACGCGCGCTGACTTCCCCAACGCCGACACGATCTGGGACGGGCTGAAGGCGCAGGTCGAAGCAGCGGGCGGCAGCGCCACGCTGTCGGTCAATGGCAGCTACCGGCAGAAGCCGGACGTCGCGATCGTGGTGTTTGGCGAAGAGCCGTACGCGGAATTCCAGGGCGACCTGGCCAACCTGATGTTCAAGGGCGGCAAGTCCGGCGACCTCGAACTGATCCAGAAGCTCAAGGCCGACGGCATCCCCGTGGTCTCGGTGTTCATCAGCGGACGCCCGCTGTGGATGAACCGCGAAATCAACGCCTCCGATGCCTTCGTCGCGGCATGGCTGCCCGGCTCGGAAGGCGCGGGCATCGCCGACGTGCTGTTGCGCGGCGCCGACGGCAAGGCGCAGTACGACTTCAAGGGCAAGCTGAGTTACTCGTGGCCCCGTCGCGCCGACCAGTACGACAACAACGTCGGACAGGAAGGCTACGACCCGCTGTTCGCCTACGGCTTCGGCCTGGGTTATGGCGATGACGGCAACCTCGCGCCGCTGCCGGAAGACCCAGGCATCGACATGACTGCCGCCAGTGCCAATACCTGGTACGAGCACGGCGTGGCGACCACCGGCTTGACGCTGCGCCTCGTCGGCGCGGACGGCAACGCGATGGACATCGTCCATCCGGCGGCGACCACCAGCGATGGCTCGCTGGCGATGACCGCGATCAACCACGAAGTGCAGGAAGGCGCGCGCCAGTTCGCGTGGAGCAACGATGCCACCGTCGAACTGCGCTCGAACATCCCGCTCGACCTCGATCGCGAAACCAACGGCGACGTGTATGCCGTCGTCACCCTGCGCGTCGATGCACTGCCCGCCAACGGACAGGCATCGGTCATCGCCACGTGCGGCGAAGGTTGCCGGGGCGAAGTGGCGATCGGCGATGCACTGTCGAAGCTGCCGCGCGGCGAATGGACGCGCCTGGGCGTGCAATTGAAGTGCCTGCGTGCCGCGGGTGCCGATACGCGATCGCTCGACATGCCGTTCGCACTGAGGACGGGGGCCGGTGCACAGGTCGCGTTGACACGCATCGTGGCCAGCACCGACTTCGACCACAAGGTCGAGTGCGCGACGCAGTAAGCCGGCATCGCCGTGCTTCCGCTGGCACTCTCCGCCATGCTGCTCGCCGGCCCCACGGGGCCGGCCGAGCCACACGCCACGACGGATGGCGGATGGGTGCTGGTGTGGCAGGACGAGTTCGATGGCGATGCCATCGATCCCGCGAAGTGGCAACTCGAAGCAAACTGCTGGGGCGGCGGCAATGCCGAGCAGCAGTGCTACACCTCGCGCAAGGACGATCACCCGCGCGCGAACGCCTTCGTCGCCGACGGGCTGCTGAACATCGTCGCGCGCAAGGAGCGCTTCACCGGCACGGCGACGCCGACCGGTACCGGCAGCATGAAAGCCACGCTGCCTTTCACGTCCGCGCGCCTGCGCACGCGAGGCTTGCAGGAATGGACGTTCGGCCGTTTCGAGATCCGCGCCAAGCTGCCCGGCGGCCAGGGCAGTTGGCCTGCGATCTGGATGTTACCCACCGATTCGCCCCATGGCGGCTGGGCCGCGTCGGGCGAGATCGACATCATGGAAGCGGTCAACCTCGGCACGCGTTCCGATGACTCCGGGGTTGCTGCCGGCACGCCGGAAACACGCGTGCACGGCACCCTGCACTACGGCGGCCCGAGCCCCGGCAACGTGCACGCCGGCACGTGGCACCGGTTGCCCGGCGGCGCCAACCCCGCGGACGATTTCCACACCTACGCGCTGGAATGGGAAGAAGGCGAGATCCGCTGGTACGTGGACGGCGTGCACTACGCCACCCAGCGCGCCGACACCTGGTTCTCCCACGACCGCCGCGGCCGGCCACGCGAGGATGCGCCCGCAGACGCACCCTTCGATCGCAACGCTCGCTTCCACCTGCTGATCAACCTCGCCGTCGGCGGCAACTGGGCCGGCAACGTCAACGAAACCGGCATCGACGAACGCGCTTTCCCGCAGACTTTGCTGGTCGATTGGGTGCGCGTGTACCAGTGCGGTGCCGACCCCGTGACCGGACGCGGCTGCGCGACCATCGGGCCGGATGCAACACTGGTGCAGCCGGCAGGCGGGGATTCGCAGTTCCCGCTGCCGCCTGCGCCGTGAACGCATCGTTGCAGGCATTGCGGGACATGCATCGGTAGAGTGGATCGCTCGCCACAGCGGAGTCCCCACATGATCGACCTGCATTACTGGCCCACGCCCAACGGCCACAAGATCACCCTCCTGCTCGAGGAACTCGCCGAGGCCGGCGCGAAACTCGACTACGCGATCAAGCCGGTGAACATCGGCAAGGGCGACCAGTTCACACCCGAGTACCTCGCGATCTCGCCCAACAACAAGATGCCGGCGATCGTCGACCATGTGCCTGCCGACGGCGGTGCCCCGCTCAGCGTGTTCGAATCCGGCGCGATCCTGCTCTACCTTGCAGACAAGACCGGACGTTTCATTCCCAAGGATCTGCGTGGCCGCACCACGGTGCTGGAATGGCTGATGTGGCAGATGGGCGGCCTCGGCCCGATGACCGGGCAGTACGGCCACTTCCACGTCTATGCGCCGGAAGACATCCCCTACGCCAAGTCGCGCTACGCGAGCGAAGCCAACCGCCTGCTCGGTGTGCTCGACAAGCAGCTCGCCGGTCGCGCCTTCATCGCAGGCGACGACTACACCATCGCCGACATGGCGGCGTATCCGTGGATCGGCGTGTACGACAATGCCCCCATCGACATGACGCCCTACCCGGAGATCCGTCGCTGGCATGCCGCCATCGCCGCGCGCCCGGCCACGCAACGTGCGTATGCGCTGGGCAAGCAAGTGACCGGTGCAGGCAAACCGTTGTCGGACGAAGAAAGGAAGATCCTGTTCGGCCAAGGCCCGCGCTGAGCGGCGGGCCTGCACACTCCCGGCACGAATGCTGCAAGCAGCCTCCGTGCATCGTCCCATCCACCGGAGGCCATCATCGTGCAGCCCCGCAATCTCTTGAGCCTGGCGGCAGCCACCCTGCTGTCTGCCGCCCTCCTCCCGGCCTTCGCGGCGACGTCCGTTACCGGCACCTTGCGCGCCGACCAACCCGGCCCGGTCATCGCACCGGAACTGTATGGACAGTTCATGGAGCAACTGGGCACCGGCATCGATGGTGGCCTCTGGGTCGGCCCCGGCTCGGACATTCCCAACACGCGCGGCTACCGCAACGACGTGCTGCAAGCGCTGAAGGAACTGCAGGTACCGGTGCTGCGCTGGCCCGGCGGCTGCTATGCCGACATCTACGACTGGCGCACCGGCATCGGCCCGCGCCAACAGCGCCCGGTCACGCTCAACCGCTGGTGGGGCAACAAGGAGGAACACAACGGCTTCGGCACCCATGAATTCTTCGAATTCGCCGAACTGGTCGGCGCCAAGACCTTCCTCAACGTCAACGTCGGCACCGGCACCCCGCGCGAGGCCGCGCAGTGGGTGGAGTACATCACCTCGCCCACCAATTCCACGCTCGCGCAGGAACGTCGCAGCAACGGGCGCGAACAACCGTGGAAGATCGACTTCCTCGGCATCGGCAACGAACCCAACGGCTGCGGTGGACGCATGCGCGCGGAATGGTTCGCCGACCAGTTCCGCCAGTACGTCGGTTTCATCGCACCGCACGGCGGCACCACCTTCATCGCCTCGGGCCCGGATGCGACCAGCGCCGATTGGACGCGCACGATGATGGAGATCGCCATCGACCACCTCGACGCGTTCTCGATGCACTACTACACGCTGCCGACCGGCGACTGGAGCGCGAAAGGCCCGGCGACCGGATTCGACGAAGCACAGTGGCTGGCGACGTTCGAGCAGACCTACAAGATCGAACCGATGATCCGCGAACAGGGCACGATCATGGACGAGTTCGATCCCGAGGCGAAGAAAGCGCTGGTGATCGGCGAATGGGGCACGTGGTACGACCCGACGCCCGGCTCACCCGGTGGCTGGCTGCAACAGCAGAACAGCCTGCGCGACGGCCTGCTGGCGGCAGCGAACTTCAACATCTTCCATCGCAATGCCAAGCGGCTACGCGCGGCCGGCATCGCGCAAATGGTGAACGTGTTGCAGGCGATGATCCTCACCGACGGCACGAAGATGGTGCTCACGCCCACCTACCACGCATTCCACCTTTACCGTCCGTTCCAGGGCGCGACCTCGCTGCCGTTGTCGCTGCAGTCGCCTGCCTATGGCAGCCTGCATGCGGTCGACGGTACCGCCGCGCTGGGCACCGACGGCAAGCTGCACGTCGCACTCGTCAACCTCGACCCGAACAACGCGATGGACGTCTCCATCGCGCTCGAAGGCTGGACGGGCAGCAGCATCGCCGGACACCTCCTCACCGCCGATGCCATCGACGCGCACAACACTTTCGATGCACCCGGCAACGTGCGCCCCACCCCATTCGATGGTGCGCGGCTTGCCGATGGCAGGCTGGGCCTGCAGCTGCCACCGAAATCGTTGGTGGTGCTGGCGCTGGAATGACCATTGCATCGCCATGCGATGGCGAAGCAGCGCAGGGACATCGAATGCAACGAGGCCGCCCGGAGGCGGCCTCGTCGTTTTCGATGCAGGAAAGATCAACCTTCCATCTGTTCCAGTTCCTTGCCCTTGGTTTCGTGCACGAACCACAACACGAAGAACACCGAGACCACCGCGGCGATCGTGTACAAGCCATAGGTCGCGGCCAGTCCGATGCTCGCCAGCAACAGCGGGAAGGTCATGATCACGGCGAAGTTGGAACCCCACTGGAACAGGCCCGACACCGCCAGTCCGGAG
This sequence comes from Luteimonas sp., assembly GCA_024707405.1. Classification (GTDB taxonomy): domain Bacteria; phylum Pseudomonadota; class Gammaproteobacteria; order Xanthomonadales; family Xanthomonadaceae; genus Luteimonas. The sequence goes on along the minus strand of JANPZU010000005.1, from coordinate 1,276 downwards.
CCGCGGATCTGGTTGGGGAACATCTCGCCCAGCATCACCCACATCACCGGCCCCCACGAGATGTTGAAGAACACCACGTAGACGTTCGCGGCCACCAGCGCGATGGTGCCCAGGCTGCCCGGCAGGCTGAGCTGTCCGTTTTCCATCGAGCCACTGGCGAATGTCCAGGTCAGCACGCCAAGCGAAATCGCCATACCCACCGAACCGACCCACAGCAGCGGCTTGCGACCGATCCTGTCGATCAGCAGCACCGTGACGATGCAGGCACCGATGCTGAGCGCACCCGACAACACGTTGATCAGCAGCGCATCGCTTTCGGAAAAGCCCACCGCCTGCCACAGCACCGCGCCGTAGTAGAACACCACGTTGATGCCGACCAGTTGCTGGAACGTCGCCAGACCGATGCCGATCCACACGATAGGCCGCACCTTGCCGGTGGCCTTGCTGATCAGGTCGGACAGACGCGGACGATGGTGGTCGGCAGCCAGCGAGGCATCGATCTCGCCCAGCTTGCGCGTGCCTTCCGCTTCGCCATACAGGCGCGTCAACACCGACAGTGCGCTGGTCTTGTTGCCCTTGACCACCAGGTAGCGTGGACTTTCCGGGATGAACAGCAACGCGACCAGGAACACCGCCGACGGCAGGATCTCGATCCAGAACATCCAGCGCCACGCCTCGAAATCCCACCACAGGATGTTCGAGGCGGAACCCGCGAACTTCGCCAGCACGTAGTTGCTGAGGAAGGCTGCGAACAAGCCGCTGATGATCGCGATCTGCTGCACCGTCGCCAGTCGTCCGCGATAGCGCGCGGGCGCGACCTCGGCGATGTAGGCCGGTGCCATCACGCTGGCCGCACCCACCGCGAGGCCGCCGGCCAGGCGATAGAACACGAACTCCAGCGAAGAACCGGCGATGCCCGCCCCCCACGACGTCACCAGGTACAGCACCGCTGAAATCAGCAGCACCGTCCGACGCCCCCATCGATCGGCAAGGCGACCTGCGAAGAACGCGCCGATCGCGCAACCGACGAGGATCGAGGCCACGTTGAAGCCGGTGCCCATCGTGTCGGAATTGAATGCGGTCTTCAGTCCGTCGACGGTGCCGTTGATAACGCCGCTGTCGAAGCCGAACAGGAAGCCGCCGATGGTGGCGACGAAACTGATCAGCAGGATCAGGCGCGTGTTCTCGCCCCCTGTTGCCGGATGATTCATGACTCCTCCCCTTCGTGTTCTTGTTGTTGTCCTGGTCGAACGTACGGAGTGCTCAACGCAGCATG
>JANPZU010000001.1 GCA_024707405.1 Luteimonas sp. | reverse complement strand
CATCATGTTCCCGGCCACGGCCTCGACCTGGTTCGGCCAGGCCGGTTCGGCGACGTGGCTGCAGCGTGCGGCACAGGCGCTGTCGCCGGGCGAGCCGCTGTATATCCTGCTGTATGCGGGTCTGATCGCGGGTTTCGCGTTCTTCTACACCGCGCTCGTGTTCAACTCGCAGGAAACCGCGGACAACCTCAAGAAGTCTGGTGCGTTAATCCCGGGTATCCGTCCGGGCAAGGCCACGGCCGACTACATCGATGGCGTGCTGACGCGACTGACCGCCGCCGGCGCGGCCTACCTGGTGCTGGTCTGCCTGCTGCCGGAATTCATGCGCGCCGAGCTGGGTGTTTCGTTCTACTTCGGCGGCACCTCGCTGTTGATCGTGGTGGTGGTGGTGATGGACTTCATCGCGCAGATCCAGGCGCACCTGATGTCGCACCAGTACGAGAGCCTGTTGAAGAAGGCCAACCTGAAAGGGTCGCGCACCGGTTTGACCGGTCGCTGACCTGCTGGAATCGAGGCTTCCCGGATTTGCCGGGGGCCAGCCGCGGGACAGGAGGCCCGGCGGGGACAGGCGGCAGGATGCCGCGCCGGATCCGGTCGACACACCCGGATCCATAGATGGGCGACCCGTGCGGCGGTCTCGTGCACGGGTGGGTTCGGGTGATCCGCGCGCCAGAGTAGCGCGCGGGGCAGGGGCGGGAGACCGCAGCTGCCGACCAGGATCCATCGCCGGAGCATGGGCACACTCCCCATGCCGGGTCGACGGCGCCAGGCGCCGGCGGCTTCCAAGTACCCCGAGACCCTGTTAGAATTTCGTGTTCACTCCGCCGGAACCCACATTCCGGCCGACCAACCAGTTGGAGATCCGCGCATGGCGCGTATTGCAGGTGTCAATCTGCCTGCCCAGAAGCATGTCTGGGTTGGGCTTCAAAGCATCTACGGCATCGGCCGTACCCGTTCCAAGCAGGTCTGCGAGGCCGCCGGCGTGCCGGTGTCCACCAAGATCCGTGACCTGTCCGAGCCCGAAGTCGAGCGTCTGCGCGCCGAAGTCGGCAAGTACGTGGTCGAAGGCGACCTGCGTCGCGAGATCGGCATGGCCATCAAGCGCCTGATGGATCTGGGTTGCTACCGCGGCCTGCGCCATCGTCGTGGCCTGCCGCTGCGTGGCCAGCGCACCCGGACCAATGCCCGTACCCGCAAGGGTCCGCGCAAGGCCATCAAGAAGTAATCGAGGACATCCGACATGGCCAAGCCGGCAGCTGCCAAGCAGAAGAAGAAGATCAAGCGCGTCGTCACCGACGGCATCGCGCATGTGCACGCTTCGTTCAACAACACCATCATCACCATCACCGACCGCCAGGGCAACGCGCTGTCGTGGGCGACTTCGGGCGGCGCGGGTTTCCGCGGTTCGCGCAAGTCCACCCCGTTCGCCGCGCAGGTCGCCGCCGAGAAGGCGGGCAAGGATGCGCTGGACTACGGCGTGAAGTCGCTGGAAGTCCGCATCAAGGGCCCGGGTGCGGGTCGTGAGTCGGCCGTGCGTTCGTTGAACAACGTGGGCTACAAGATCACCAACATCATCGACGTGACGCCGATCCCGCACAACGGGTGCCGTCCGCCGAAGAAGCGTCGCGTCTAAGGGAGCGATAAGAAATGGCTCGTTATATCGGTCCTACCTGTAAGCTCGCGCGCCGCGAAGGCGCCGACCTGTCGCTCAAGAGCCCGACGCGCGCGTTGGATTCCAAGTGCAAGCTGGAGCAGAAGCCCGGCCAGCACGGCGCGACCAACACCCGCAAGGGCAAGCTGTCCGACTACGCCACCCAGCTGCGCGAGAAGCAGAAGGTCAAGCGCATCTACGGCCTGCTGGAGCGGCAGTTCCGCAACTACTACAAGAAGGCTTCGACCAAGAAGGGCAACACGGGTGAAAACCTGCTGCAGCTCCTCGAGACGCGCCTGGACAACGTGGTCTACCGCATGGGTTTCGCGGTGACCCGTCCGTCGGCACGCCAGCTGGTCTCGCATCGTGGCGTCACGGTCAACGGCAAGCCGGTCAACCTGCCGTCCTACCAGATCAAGGCGGGCGATGCGATCGCCCTGTCCGAGAAGGCCCAGAAGCAGCTGCGCGTGCAGGAATCGCTGAACGTCGCTTCCTCGATGGATCTCACCCCGTCGTGGGTCGAGGTCGACCAGAAGAAGTTCAGCGGCGTGTTCAAGGCGGTTCCGGATCGCGGCGACCTGCCGGCCGACATCAACGAAGCGCTGATCGTCGAGTTGTACTCGAAGTAAGCGTTCCGGGCGGCAACCAGGTTTCCAGCTCCAACTCAGGACACCCCCACCATCCGGCCCTGCGGCGACGCACGGGCCACCCCCTTGGCAACAAGGGGCTCCAAGCGCTTAGAGCCGCCGCGTCGACGGGCGCGGTGGAACAGCAGGAGAAGTTAACTCAATGACCGTTACCGCCAACCAAGTCCTGCGTCCCCGCGGCCCCCAGATCGAACGCATCGCCGGCAACCGTGCCAAGGTCGTCATCGAGCCGCTCGAGCGCGGCTATGGCCACACCTTGGGCAACGCGCTGCGCCGCGTGCTGCTGTCCTCGATCCCGGGCTACGCGATCACCGAGGTCGAGATCGACGGCGTGCTCCACGAGTACAGCACCATCGAAGGCCTGCAGGAGGACGTGCTCGAAGTCCTGCTCAACCTCAAGGACGTGGCGATCCGCATGGGCACCGGCGACAGCACCACGCTGTCGCTGTCGAAGTCCGGCCCGGGTGTCGTCACCGCTGCCGACATCAAGACCGACCACAACGTCGAAATCCTCAACCCGGAACATGTGATCGCGCACCTGACCAAGGACACCGCGCTCAACATCCGGCTGAAGATCGAGCGCGGCTTCGGCTACCAGCCGGCTGCCGCCCGCCGTCGTCCGGACGAGGAAACCCGCGCGATCGGTCGCCTGGTGCTCGACGCTTCGTTCTCGCCGGTTCGCCGCGTGGCTTATGAAGTCGAAGCCGCCCGCGTCGAACAGCGTACCGACCTGGACAAGCTGGTCATCGACATCGAGACCAACGGCACGATCGATGCCGAGGAAGCCGTGCGCACCGCCGCCGACATCCTCACCGACCAGCTCTCGGTGTTCGGCGACTTCACCCACCGCGACCGCGGTGCACAGAAGTCGCAGGCGCCTGGCGTCGACCCGATCCTGCTGCGTCCGATCGACGACCTCGAGCTGACCGTGCGTTCGGCCAACTGCCTCAAGGCCGAGAGCATCTACTACATCGGCGACCTGATCCAGAAGACCGAAGTCGAGCTGCTCAAGACCCCCAACCTCGGCAAGAAGTCGCTCACCGAGATCAAGGAAGTCCTCGCCCAGCGTGGCCTTTCCCTCGGCATGAAGCTCGAGAACTGGCCGCCGGCCGGTGTTTCCAGCCACGGCATGATGGGCTGATCCAAAGCCGTCGACAGCACCAAGCCCGTGGCCACGGCCACGGGAGTTCCAGCCGACGGGCCTGAAGGCCCGCGGCTTCCCGGTCAAGGATGATCGGTCAGGGCCACCCGCAGTCCACTTTCACGCCAGGATGGCGATACAGCGAAGTCCAGTCGTTTCAGCATTCAACATCAGGAACCAAGACCATGCGCCACCAGAAAGCCGGCCGCAAATTCAACCGCACCAGCTCGCATCGCCAAGCGATGTTCACCAACATGGCTGCGTCGCTGATCAAGCACGAGCTGATCAAGACCACGCTGCCCAAGGCGAAGGAACTCCGCCGCGTCGCCGAGCCGCTGATCACGCTCGCCAAGGTCGACAGCGTCGCCAACCGCCGCCTCGCCTTCTCGCGCCTGCGCGACAAGGAAGCCGTGGGCACGCTGTTCACCACGCTGGGCCCGCGTTACCAGGCGCGCCCGGGTGGCTACCTGCGCATCCTCAAGTGCGGCTTCCGCAACGGCGACAACGCGCCGATGGCGTACGTCGAGCTCGTCGATCGCCCGCAGGCTTCGGCCGAGTAATCCCAGCGAGGCATCCTGCCGTCCCATGATGGCAGCGACGATGAAACCCCGGCACATGCCGGGGTTTCTGTTTTCCGGGCCAAGGCTGGATAATCGGCAAACACCGAATACCTCGACGGCATCCCATGAATCCCTTGCGTTGGTCGTTCCGTGCCCAGTTCATTGCGGGTGCCGTTGCCTGTTTCGCACTGATCGGTTTCGCCATCTATTCGCAACTGCAATGGGGGCTCGATCCGTGTCCGCTTTGCATCTTCCAGCGCATCGCGTTTGCAGCACTGGGCATCGTGTTGCTGCTCGGCGGCATTTTCGCGCCGAGGCGAGTGGATGGTCGTCGCGTGTGGGGCGTACTGGGCTTCATCGCCGCCGCGGTGGGCATGGGCATCGCGGGGCGCCATGTCTGGATCCAGCTCAATCCGCCGCCCATCCCGTCCTGTGGCGCGCCATTCGCGTTCCTCCGTGAAACCCTCGACACCCAGACCCTGATCCACAAAGTGCTGACCGGCACCGGGGATTGCGGCACGATCGACTGGACGTTCCTGGGGCTGTCGATGCCGGCCTGGAGCCTGGTCTGGTTCGTGTTGATTGGGGCGTGGGCGCTGTTTGCCGGGTTCCGCCGCCGCTGAAGGATCGTTGCATCCGAAATTGACGCGGCGCAGCAACCTGTCATCATGCCGCCGATATCGAAGTGATGCCGCGATGAACCAGCCCGACCGCAACCTGAGAGCCGTGAACCTGCCTACCGATTGGACGCCGGACAGTTGGCGTGCGCGACCAGCGCTGCAAATGCCGACCTATCCGGACGCCGAGGCACTGGCTGGCGTGCAGGACGAGTTGCGTGCGCTGCCGCCGCTGGTGACGTCGTGGGAGATCCTTGCCCTCAAGCAGCAGATCGCCGAAGCGCAGGATGGCAAGCGGTTTTTGCTGCAAGGTGGCGACTGCGCCGAGAACTTCGCCGATTGTTCGTCCGATGTGATCTCCAACCGGCTCAAGGTACTGCTGCAGATGAGCCTTGTGTTGGTGCACGGCCTGCGCATACCGGTGATCCGCGTCGGTCGTTTCGCAGGCCAGTACGCAAAGCCGCGTTCGACCGATACCGAAACGCGCGGCGACGTGACCTTGCCCAGTTACCGCGGCGACATCGTCAACCGTCCCGAATTCACTGCCGAAGCGCGCGTGCCAGATCCGCGCCGGATGGTGAAGGCGCATGCGCGTTCGGCGATGACGATGAACTTCGTGCGTTCGCTGATCGACGGAGGCTTCGCCGACCTGCACCATCCCGAATACTGGGGCCTGGGTTGGGTCAAGGATTCGCCGCTGGCCGAGGAATACCAGAAGATGGTGTCCGGGCTCGGCGATGCCGTGCGCTTCATGGAAACGCTGGTCGGTTCGCAGATCCACGACCTCAAGCGCGTCGATTTCTACACCTCGCACGAAGCCTTGCTGTTGCCGTACGAAGAGGCGCAGACGCGTCAGGTGCCGCGGCAGTGGGGCTGGTTCAACCTCAGCACGCACTTCCCGTGGGTGGGCATGCGTACCGCCGCGCTTGATGGCGCGCACACCGAATACTTTCGCGGGATCCGCAACCCGATCGCAGTGAAGGTGGGGCCGTCGGTCACGCCGGATCAGTTGATGAAATTGATCGACGTGCTCAATCCTGACGACGAGCCCGGCCGACTCGGGTTGATCCATCGCATGGGCGCGGCACAGGTTGCCGACAAGTTGCCGGCGCTGCTCGAGGTGGTGAAACGCGAAGGGCGTCGCGTGCTGTGGATCTGCGACGCGATGCATGGCAACACCGAATCCACCAGCAACGGCTACAAGACCCGGCGCTTCGACAACATCCGCAGCGAGATCGAGCAGTCGTTCGACATCCATGCGGCTGCAGGCACGCGCTTGGGCGGCGTGCACCTCGAGCTCACCGGCGAGGACGTCACCGAATGCACCGGCGGTGCGCGCGACCTTACCGATGCCGACCTCGATCGCGCCTATCGTTCGACAGTCGACCCGCGGCTCAACTACGAACAGTCGCTCGAGATCGCGATGGCGATCGTGCGCAAGCAGTCGCAGCTGGTTCCGGCCTCTCTCGGGAATACGTAGGGCCGGGCCTGCCCGGCTGCGGGTGCTGGCTTCGGGAAACGGACGTACGTGGTTTGCCGGAGATGCAGCGGAGCAAGCTCCGCTCTACGGGGTCTAGTGGCAGCGAACGAAGATTGCGACGGCGCTCAACGACGCCGCACGATGTCGCGCGCCAGCACCACCACGATGAGCAGGTTGACCAACAGCACGCCCCAGGTCAGCCAGTCCGGATGGCGCCACAGGGCGTAGACCTCGAACGGCAAGTAGGCCGCCGCACCGATGCAGCCCAGCCAGGATGCCCAGATGCGGTGGCGCCACAAACCCCAGCCTTCGATCAGGCGCATCACGCCGTAAAGCACGATCACCGCGATGGCGATGTCGACCGTTTCGGGCGTGATCCGATCCAGTGGCGATGCGCGACCGCCCGATGCGTCGATCAGATGGAGCGCCGACAGCGCACGCTCGATGGCGTGCTTGAGTGCGACCGGGCCGATCGCGGCAAGCCCGATGGCCGCGAGCAGGGCGAGCACGCCCTTTGCCGTTTCGAACAAGGCGATGGCGCGGATGCTTCGCGCGCCATCATCGGCCGGTGCTGCCGAAACCATGCCGGCGTGCAAGCGATCAGGCCGCGCGGCTGGCGCGCTTGCGGTCGCTTTCGGTCAGCAGCTTCTTGCGCAGGCGGATTTCCTTCGGCGTGATCTCGACCAGTTCGTCGTCGTCGATGAAGTCCAGTGCCTGTTCCAGCGAGAACTTCGTCGCCGGCGTCAGCTGGATGGCATCGTCCTTGCCCGAAGCGCGCATGTTGGTCAGCGGCTTGGTCTTGATCGCGTTGACGGTCAGGTCGTTGTCCTTGGCGTGGATGCCGACCAACTGGCCTTCGTACACGTTGTCGCCTTCGGCGGCGAACAGCTTGCCGCGCTCCTGCAGCGGGCCGAGCGAGTAGGCGGGCGTGGCACCCGGGGCATTGGCGATCATCACGCCGTTCAGGCGCTTGGCAATCGCACCCTGTTCCTTCGGGCCGTAATGGTCGAACACGTGGAACAACAGGCCGGAACCCTGCGTGAGCGTCTTGAACTCGTTCTGGAAGCCGATCAGTCCGCGTGCCGGGATCATGTAGTCCAGGCGCACGCGGCCCTTGCCGTCGGGCTCCATGTTCTTGAGCTGGCCCTTGCGGATGCCGAGCTTCTCCATCACGCCGCCCTGGTGGATTTCCTCCACGTCGACGACGAGTTGCTCGATCGGCTCCATCAGCTGGCCGTCGATTTCCTTGATGATCACTTCGGGGCGCGATACCGCCAGCTCGAAGCCTTCGCGGCGCATGTTCTCGATCAGCACCGATAGGTGCAGTTCGCCGCGGCCCGACACGAGGAACTTGTCGGCGTCTTCCAGTTGTTCGACCTTCAGCGCGACGTTGTGCACCGTCTCGCGGTCGAGGCGATCCTTGATCTGCCGGCTGGTGAGGAACTTGCCTCCGGACAGATCCTTGTTGCCGGCGAACGGCGAGTTGTTGACCTGGAAGGTCATCGAGATGGTCGGCTCGTCGACGGTCAGCGCCGGCAGCGCCTCCGGCGTGTCGAGTGCGCACACGGTGTCGGAGATGGTGAGCTCCTGGATGCCGGAGATGGCGATGATGTCGCCGGCTTCCGCGGTGTCCTGCTCGATGCGTTCCAGGCCCATGAAGCCCAGCACCTGCAGCACCTTGCCTTGGCGCTTCTTGCCTTCGCGGTCGATCACCGCGACCGGCATGTTCTTCTTCAGCGTACCGCGCTGGATGCGACCGATGCCGATCACGCCGACGAAGCTGTTGTAGTCGAGCTGGCTGATGCGCATCTGGAACGGGCCGTCCGGGTCGACTTCCGGCTTGGGCGCGTGCTGCATGATCGCTTCGTACAGCGCGGTCATGTCGCCGTCGCGCACGCTGTCGTCGAGCGAGGCGTAGCCGTTGATCGCCGAGGTGTAGACGATCGGGAAGTCCATCTGCTCGGGCGTGGCGCCGAGGCGGTCGAACAGATCCCAGACCTGCTCGACGACCCATTCAGGACGCGCGCCGGGACGGTCGATCTTGTTGACCACCACGATCGGCTTGAAGCCCATCGCGAAGGCCTTCTGGGTCACGAAGCGCGTCTGCGGCATCGGGCCGTCCATCGCGTCGACCAGGATCAGCACCGTGTCCACCATCGACAGCACGCGCTCGACCTCGCCGCCGAAGTCGGCGTGGCCGGGGGTGTCGACGATGTTGATGCGGTTGCCCTGCCAGGTGATGGCAGTGTTCTTGGCCAGGATGGTGATGCCGCGTTCCTTTTCCTGGTCGTTGCTGTCCATCACGCGCTCGGCGAGGACGGTGCGCTCGTTCAGGGTGCCCGATTGCTTGAGCAGGCAGTCGACGAGGGTGGTCTTGCCGTGGTCGACGTGGGCGACGATGGCGATGTTGCGGAGGCGTTCAATGGACATGGTTTCTGGGATCGGCAAATCGCACCCGGATACCGTCTACGAGGCGGCAGGGCGCGAGGGTTGGAAACGGGAAGCCAGCTATTATATCCGGCTGACACGCCCATCCGGGCATCTGGAGCTGAATAAATGAGCCTTTTCGCCACCTTCGACACCGACCGCGGCGCCATCAAGGTCGAGTTGTTCGCCGACAAAGCCCCGCTGACGGTGGCCAATTTCGTCAACCTGGCCAAGCGCGGCTTCTACGATGGCCTGAGCTTCCATCGCGTGATCGCCGATTTCATGATCCAGGGCGGCTGCCCGGAAGGCTCCGGCCGCGGCGGCCCGGGCTACCGGTTCGAGGACGAGACCAACAACGGCGTCAAGCATGACCGCGGCGTGTTGTCGATGGCCAACGCCGGCCCGAACACCAACGGCAGCCAGTTCTTCATCACCCACATCAAGACCGACTGGCTGGACGGCAAGCACACCGTGTTCGGCAAGGTGGTCGAAGGCCTGGACGTGGTGGACGCGGTGAAGCAGGGCGATGCCATCAAGTCCGTCCGGATCGAAGGCGACGCGGAGGCGGCGCTGGCGGCGAAGGCCGATCAAGTCGCGGAGTGGAACCGCATCCTCGCGGCTTGAGCCACGCCGCCGCCCGCGGGGCCGCCACCCGGCCCCGCGCAGGCAGCATGGTAAAATTCCGCGGTTTCCTGGCCGCCGCCGGTGGCCAAGCGCAGTCCCGCCGAGAGGTTCAGTAATGCCCCAGCTCGCCCGCCGCATGGGCCGCGCCAAGCCCAGTGCGATCATGCTCGTCGCCGAGAAGGCGAAGCAGTTGAAGGCGCAGGGCCGCGACATCATCAGTTTTTCGATCGGCGTGCCGAACTTCCTGCCCGGCGCGCACGTCTACGAGGCCGCGCGGGCGGCGCTGGATGCCGATTCCGGCCAGTACGGCAGCAACCGCGGCGCCGATGCGCTGCTCGATGCTTTCCTGGCGCACCTGCGTGATATCGGCCTCGACGGTTACGGCCGCGCCAACTGCGCCACCGGCATCGGTGCCAAGCACATCATCTACAACCTGTGCGAAGCCCTGCTCGACGAGGGTGACGGCTTCGCGTTCGCCACGCCGTACTGGACAAGCTACGTCGACATCGGCGAGATCCTCAATGCCGACATCCGTTTGCTGCCGTGTCCGCCGGAACAGGATTACAAGCTCACGCCGTCGCAGCTCGATGCCGCGCTGGCCGGCAAGCCGAAGGTGTTCCTGTTCAACAATCCGTCCAACCCGACGGGGATGGTGTACTCGAAGGACGAGATCGCCGCGCTGGCCGAGGTCATCGCCAAGCATCCCGATACCTGGGTCATCACCGACGACATCTACAACCGCATGGTGTTCGACGGCGTCGGCTATCACAACTTCCTGCATGCACGGCCGGAATTGCACGACCGGGTGATCTTCGTCGACTCGCTGTCCAAGACCTATGGCATGCCTGGCTGGCGCGTGGGTTTCATGGCCGGGCCGGAAGAAGTGGCCAAGGCCTTGGCCACGCTGAACTCCAACCACATCACCAATGTGCCGGAAGTGGTGACGGCCGCTGCCGTGGCCGCTTTGACGGGCCCGCAGGACGTGCCGAACCTGAAGAACGCCGAATTCCAGTCGCGCCGCGACCAGGTGCTCGCGGTGCTCGCGCGGATCCCGGGCATCGTGTGCCCGAAGCCGCAAGGCGCGTTCTACGTGTTTCCGGATGTCAGCATCGCGTTCGGCAAGGTGCACGGCCCGACGGGTGCGGCCATCGGCAACGACGTCGATCTGTGCAACGCATTGCTGGAAGCCAAGGGCGTGGCCTGCGTGCCGGGCTCGGCATTCGGCGAGCCGCGTGCACTGCGCATCAGCTATACCTGCTCGGAGGCGCAACTGGCGCCGGGAATGGAGCGCATCCGCGAATTCTTCGCCGAGCTGGTGTCCGGATCGTGAGCGGACGGATCCTCGGCTTGTTGTTGCTGGTCGGCCTTGCCGGGGCTTTCCTGCATTTCCGTGGCGCCGCCGAGGCTCCCCTCCACGCTGACGATCCCCGCAACCTGACCGGCGACGATCGCATCGTGATGCTCGCGGCGGAGTGGTGTGGCTACTGCCGCAAGCAGCAGCAGGATTTCGAACGCGCCGACGTGCGATACCGCGTCCTCGACATCGACACGCCCGAAGGCGACCGCGCCATGCAGGCGATCGGCGCGCGCGGCGTGCCAGTGACCGTCATCGGCCAGGACATCATCCGCGGCTACGACACCGCCGCATTGAACCAAAGACTCGTTCCATTGGGCTACCGGGTCTACTAGGCTCGCGCTCGCGCCCGCACCCCACACGACACTGAGGAAAGATCGATGAAAGCTCCTGTTCGCGTTGCAGTCACCGGCGCCGCCGGCCAGATCGGTTATGCACTCCTGTTCCGCATCGCCTCCGGCGAAATGCTCGGCAAGGATCAGCCGGTGATCCTGCAGTTGCTGGAGCTGCCGCTCGACAAGGCGCAGGCCGCGCTCAGGGGCGTGATCATGGAACTCGAGGATTGCGCGTTCCCGCTGCTGGCCGGCGTGGTCGGTACCGATGATCCGGAAGTCGCGTTCAAGGATGCCGACGTTGCCCTGCTGGTCGGCGCCCGCCCGCGCGGCCCCGGCATGGAGCGCAAGGACTTGCTGCTCGAGAACGCCAAGATCTTCACCGCGCAGGGCGCGGCGCTCAACAAGGTCGCCTCGCGCAACGTGAAGGTGCTGGTGGTCGGCAATCCGGCCAACACCAATGCCTACATCGCGATGAAGTCGGCGCCGGATCTGCCGGCGAAGAACTTCACCGCCATGCTGCGCCTCGACCACAACCGCGCGCTGAGCCAGTTGTCCAACAAGGCGGGCGTGCCGGTCGGCGACATCGAAAGCCTGATCGTGTGGGGCAACCACAGCCCGACGATGTACCCGGACTATCGCTTTGCCACCGTCAACGGCCAGTCGCTGAAGGACAAGATCGGCGATGCCGACTGGAACGCCAACACTTTCATTCCGCAGGTCGGCAAGCGCGGTGCGGCGATCATCGAAGCGCGTGGCCTGTCGTCGGCGGCTTCGGCGGCGAACGCGGCCATCGACCACGTGCGCGACTGGGTGCTGGGCAGCAACGGAAAGTGGGTGACGATGGGCGTGCCGTCGGACGGCAGCTACGGCATCCCGGAAGGCGTGATCTTCGGCTTCGCGGTGACTACCGAAAACGGCGAATACACACTGGTGAAGGATCTGCCGGTCGATGCCTTCAGCCAGGCAGCCATCGACAAGACGCTGGCAGAACTGGAGGAAGAGCGCGGCGGTGTTGCGCATTTGCTGGGTTGATCGCCAGGATCAACCGGGTTGACCGGTTCGGTCAATGTATCGAAAAGGCCGGGTTTTCCCGGCCTTTTCCGTAGGTTGCGTCGCTTAAGACCAAGGTCGTAAACGCCCCGTGGCATGGTCGGGTCTAGCCTTCGCCGTACCGACCGGGAGGGCAGGCATGCGTTACGAAGACTGGCATCGGCGTTCGATCGAGGCGCCCGAAGCGTTCTGGGCCGAGCAGGCCAAGGCGATCCATTGGCACACGCCGCCAAAGGAAATACTCGACTACTCCCGGCCGCCGTTCCGCAAATGGTTCGTCGGCGGCGAGACCAACCTCTGCCACAACGCGATCGACCGCCACCTCGAAGCGCGCGGCGACCAGCTCGCGCTGGTCGGCTACTCCACCGAGACCGAGACCGACACCGTCCGCGAGCTCACCTATCGCGAACTGCATCGGGAAGTGAATGCGTTCGCCGCGGTGCTGCAGTCGTTCGGCATCGGCAAGGGCGACCGTGTGGTGGTCTACATGCCGCACACGGTGGATGCCGTGTTCGCCATGCTCGCGTGTGCGCGGATTGGCGCGATCCACTCGGTGGTGTTCGGCGGGTTCGCAGCGCTCAACCTGGCGCTGCGGATCGACGATGCGCAGCCGAAACTGCTCGTCTGCGCAGACGCCGGCATCCGCGGCGGCAAGGTCATCCCGTTCAAGCCGCTGGTGGACGATGCGCTGGCGCGTTCGCAGCATCCGCCCGCGGCCGTGCTGGTGGTCAATCGCGGGCTGGCGGCTTCGCTCGATCTGCAGGACGGGCGCGACTACGAATATGCACCGCTGCGCGAGAAATACCTCGATGCGGACGTGCCGGTGACGTGGCTCGAATCCAACGAGCCCAGCTACATCCTCTACACCTCGGGCACGACCGGGAAGCCAAAGGGCGTGCAGCGCGACGTTGGTGGCTACGCGGTGGCGCTGGCGTTCTCGATGTGGTCGATCTACGACATCCGGCCGGGGCAGGTGATGTTCTCCACCTCCGACATCGGCTGGGTGGTGGGGCATTCGTACAACGTCTACGGCCCGTTGATCGCGGGCGGCACGTCGATCCTCTACGAAGGCTTGCCGACGAATCCCGACGCCGGCATCTGGTGGCGCATCTGCGAACGCTACGGCGTGCGCACGATGTTCTCCTCGCCGACTGCGGTGCGCGTGCTGAAGAAGCAGGATCCCGAGTACCTGAAGAAATACGACCTGTCGAAGCTGCAGTACCTGTTCCTGGCCGGCGAGCCGTTGGATGAACCGACCGTCGAATGGATCACGCAGGGCCTGGGCAAGACCGTGATCGACAATTACTGGCAGACCGAGACCGGCTGGCCGGTGCTGTCGTTGATGCCGGGCCTGGACATGAAGCCGGTGAAGTTCGGTTCGCCGGGATTGCCGGTGCCGGGGTTCAACCTGCGGCTGATCAACGAGATCACCGGCGAGGACGTCGAACCGAACGAGAAGGGTGTGCTGGTGATCCAGCCGCCGTTGCCGCCGGGTTGCCTGAGTACGGTGTGGAACAACGACGAGCGTTTCCTGTCCGGCTACTTCGGCCACTTCAAGGAACAGCTGTACAGCTCATTGGATTGGGCGATGCGCGACGAGGAGGGCTATACCTTCATCCTTGGACGCACGGACGACGTGATCAACGTCGCCGGGCATCGCCTGGGCACGCGCGAGATCGAAGAGTCGGTGTCCAGCCATCCGGGCGTGGCCGAAGCAGCGGTGATCGGCGTACACGACGAGATCAAGGGCCAGGTGCCGGTCGTGTTTGCCACACTCAGGCAGGCCGGTACGGAGCCAGTGCAAGCCGCCAGCGAAATGTTGCAAACGGTGACGAAACAGTTGGGTGCAGTCGCGCGCCCCTCACGGGTGTACGTGGTCAATGCCTTGCCGAAGACGCGGTCGGGCAAGTTGTTGCGACGTTCCTTGCAGGCGCTGGCCGAGCATCGCGATCCCGGCGATCTGTCGACGCTCGATGATCCCAATGCGCTCGACGAAGTAAAGCGCGCGCTGGAGCGGGGGCCGGAAGCCGGCAGTTGATCGCTTGCGTCAGCGTGTCTTGCCGGGCCTCGGATGCGCCGGATCCACGTCGCGATCCAGCGTCCACACGATGTCGCGTCCTTCCGGATCGCGAGCCAAGTGCAGGCGTGCGGGCGCGCCGGGTGCGATCCGTCGCGATGCAGTGGCGGCCTCGCGCGTGATCGGCACGATGTACAGGCCCTGTGCATCGATCACGTGCCGGGCGCGCGTGTCCTGCAGGTCGCCGATGTCGTTGATCGATCCGCCTGTTTCCGCCAGCGGATCGCGGAAATTCACGAGCAAGTCGGTACGTGCCGGTGGCAGGCCGGGCGACGCGATGGTGCCGTTGCGGATCAGCAGGTCGGGCCAGACGTCGCCGTTCTCGGAGAGATCGCTGTAGAGCGCCGTGTCGATGCCTGCATGGCTGCCGGTGGCGATGCTGTCGAGCGCCGCGACCAGCGAGAGGAAATACAGTTTGCGCAATCGTTGCTTCTGCGGATCGCCTTCGATGCCGCCGGCTTCGATGAGTACGGTGCCTGCGCCCCATTGCGCGGTCAGGTCGCCGAAGGCGCGCGGATTGAAGGTCTCGTCCCAGCGTGCGATGTGGCCGGCGATGTAGGGTTCGAGCGTCGTGCGGATCACCGCGGACACTTCCATCGCTTTCCGGCGCGTGGCGTTGACTTCGTTGGCGGCGTTGTAGGGCGGTGCCAGCAATGCGATGGCCGTGCCGCGTTCCGTGTCGCCCACGCGGTAGCCGGCACGCTGGTCGTGCAAATTGAAGCCGAAGTGCGGCTGCACCTGGTCGAACAGCGACTTCAGCGTGCGTGCTTCCGGCGATGCGAGGTTGCGCGCATCGCGGTTGATGTCGATGCCTTGCGCGTTCCGCCGCTGGAAGCGTGCCGCGCCATCGGGATTGACCATCGGGAAGAAGTGCAGCGTGGTTTCGGCGCGAAGGCGCTGCACGATGGGGTCGTGCGGATGTTCGCCGAGCAGGCGGAACAGGTCGGCGAGCGCCATCGATCCGGTGCTTTCGTCGCCGTGCATCTGCGACCACAGGAACACGCGGGTCTCGCCCGAGCCCCACGTCGCGTGCCGCAACGGGCGATCTTCGACGCTGCGACCGATGTCCTCGGTGGTGAATCCGCGCTCGCGGGTGAGCAGCGGCATCGCGACGTCCCACCATGCGTCAGGCGGGAATGCGCGATCGTCCAGTCCGCCTGCGCGGAGTTGGGCGTCGTAGAGCGCATCCATCGCGGGCAGCCATTCCGGTGGGGGCGGCATCTGCGTCGGTGGCGATCCGGTGGTGCCGGCATCGGCGTGGAGTGCATTCAACGGCATGGCAAGTAGGGCGAGCAGCAGCAGGAGTCGGGTGTGCATCATCGAACGGAGCGTGCGAGCGATGCGGCAGGGTCGGTGGCTGGCCGGGTGATGTCAAATCGTGTGCGGCCGTCGTGCCGGGTGCCTCAGGAGGCGGGTGTCTCGATTTCATTGCCGGGCGGCAGCCCGGTGTAGCGTGCGCGAGGGCGGATCAGGCTGCCGGAGGCCTGTTGTTCGAGTGCGTGCGCGAGCCAGCCGGCAAGCCGGCCCGCGGCGAACAGCACCAGCGCGGGCGTTGCCGGCAGGCCATGGACATGGCAGATCGCGGCCAGTGCGAAATCGACGTTCGGATGTTGTCCGCTGGATTCGCCGGCGCCCTTCAGCAAGGCATCGATGCCTTGCATCGCGCGATCCTTGCCGCGGGATTCCCGCAGCATCCTCAATAGTTCGGCACCGCGTGGATCGCCGTCCGGGTACAGGGCGTGGCCGAAGCCGGGCAGGTCTTCGCCACGCGCCCATCGTTCGCCGATATGGCGTGCCGGCGAAGGTGCATCGAGCGCATCCTGGATCAGGGCATGTGCTCGTGCGGTGGCACCGCCATGGCGCGGGCCGGACAGCGCCGCCAGCCCGGTGCAGACCGTGGCGTGGAGGTGTGCGCCGGTGGAGGCGACGACGCGTGCGGCGAATGCAGAGACATTCAGTTCGTGGTCGGCGCACAGCACCAGCGCGGCGCGCAACACTTCGGCGAACCTGGCGTCGCGCGGTTTCCATTGGCGTGCCAGCACTGTGTGGACGGGCGCGGTGCCGGGTGTCGTGCCGACGAGGAGAGCGGCGTTGTGCCGCAGCAGCGTGGCGGCGACTTCGCGCCGTACCGAAGGCGAAGCGTTGAACGAATGACGCACGTCGAGCGCGAGCAGCGGGATCGCGGCCATCGCGCGCTCCAGCGGTGGCAAGCGTGCATCGCCCGCCAGTGGTGCGACGGCATAGGGCCAGGTGCCGACGACGGGTTGCGCGAAGGGATCCTCGTTGCCGCAATCCCACAGCAACCGCGCCGCGTCTTCGAGTGAAGCGCCTTCGCGCACCATCGCGATTGCCGAATGCCCGCGATACCAGGGGCCGTCGGGACGGATCAGCGAGATCCGCGTTTCCATCACCGGCAGGCCGCGGTCGAGGCTTTGTGCAGCGCCGCGCGCCGCCCCGCGCCCCGCGCGTTTGCGCTGCACCAGCTTGTCCACGTCGGTGCGCCGGTACACGCGGCTGCGATGGTCGGGGCCAGGGCGCGATTGCAGCAGCCCGCGGCTGACGTAGGCATACAGCGTGGCCGGGCTGATGCCGAGCAACTCGCAGGCCTCGCTGGCGGGGATGAACTCGTCGTGCATGGCGACATATTGATTCATTTGGTCAAGATTGATCAACAAGTCGTCCGGTGCCACAGTACTTCCCGATCCCAGCAAGATGCCTGCCGAAGCGCCGGCGGGCCCAGACAGGGCAGGAGCAAGCCATGACCCGACATTCCGCAGGCGCCGCGTTCCGCGCCGCGCTCGCCGCCGAATCGCCGTTGCAGGTGATCGGCGCCATCAATGCCAACCACGCGTTGCTCGCCAAGCGTGCGGGTTACAAGGCGATCTATCTCTCCGGTGGCGGAGTCGCCGCCGGCTCGCTGGGCTTGCCCGACCTGGGCATCAACACGCTGGAAGACGTGCTGATCGATACGCGCCGCATCACCGACGTCTGCGACCTGCCGCTGCTGGTCGACATCGATACCGGTTTTGGCCCCAGTGCGTTCAACATCGAACGCACCGTGAAGTCGCTGATCAAGGCCGGCGCCGCGGCTTGCCATATCGAAGACCAGGTGGGCGCCAAGCGTTGCGGGCATCGCCCCGGCAAGGAGATCGTGACCCAGGGCGAGATGGTCGACCGGGTGAAGGCCGCGGCCGATGTGAAGACCGATCCGGACTTCTTCCTGATCGCACGTACCGATGCCATCCAGGTCGATGGCGTGGATGCGGCGATCGAACGCGCCATCGCCTGCGTGGAAGCCGGTGCCGACGGCATCTTCGCCGAGGCCGCCTACGACCTGCCCACGTACCAGCGCTTCGTCGATGCGGTGAAGGTGCCGGTGCTGGCCAACATCACCGAGTTCGGCAAGACGCCGTTGTTCACGCGCGACGAATTGGCCTCGGTCGGCGTGGCGATCCAGCTCTATCCACTGTCTGCGTTCCGCGCGATGAACAAGGCGGCCGAAACGGTGTACGAAGCGATCAGACGCGACGGCCACCAGCAGAACGTCGTGGACACGATGCAGACCCGCGAAGAGTTGTACGAGCGCATTGGTTACCACGCCTTCGAGCAGAAACTCGATACGTTGTTCGCGTCGAAGAAGTAAGCCACTCTACTCAGGTATCCGCCGGGAATCCCAGATGAACGAGACCCCAAACGTCTCCGGGCCTGCGCCGGGGAAGCGCGTGGAGTGGAATGCGGTCGCTGCCGTGATCGCAGCGCTGATCGGCCTGCTCGCGCTGGTCGTGTCGAGTTACACCGCACTGCTGCAGCGCGAGCAGGTGCGTGCCGAGGTCTGGCCGTACCTGCAGACCGTGATCACGATCGATCAGGGCGGCTTGGTGGTCGGTGTCGAAAACAAGGGCGTCGGGCCGGCATTGGTGGGCGGCCTGCGTATCTACGTCGACGACAAACCGCAGCGTGGCTGGCCGGACGTCTTCGATGCACTGGGCTTGCCCGACCTGAGGGAGACACGAGGATCCACCGTCAATGGCGTCGTCATTGCCCCGGGGGAGAGGATCCAACAGATCGGATTGGACGATGCCGCCGATTTCCAGCCTCTACTCGATCGGTACCCGCGGATGGCGATGGCGGTGTGCTACTGCTCCACGCTGGGCGATTGCTGGCTCCTGGACGAGCGCGAGCGCCGGCCGGAGCATCGCCGCACGCAGATCGATGCCTGCCCGGCACGGGGGGCGGATGAGTTCATCGACAATGAACTGGTACCGCCGGCGACGGCGGGAGACGGATGAGATCGCACAACTGGTCGACCGGAGGGAACCGGACATGGCGTGCGCCATGTCCGGTTCCCTCCGGTGCGTGCGGGCGCGGCTTGATCGCCGCTTCCTCTAGGCCAACGCATCGGCGTGCTCCGAGCGGCCACGACCGCGACAACGAACAACGAACAACGAACAGAACGCAGTAACTGGAGGAAACCCATGAGCGAAGCCACCACCGCCACGCCGTTCAAGCCCAAGAAATCGGTTGCCCTGTCCGGCACCGCCGCCGGCAATACCGCACTGTGCACGGTCGGCCGTACCGGCAACGACCTGGCCTACCGCGGTTACGACATCCTCGACCTGGCCACCACCAGCGAGTTCGAGGAGATCGCGCACCTGCTGGTGCACGGCAAGCTGCCCAACCGCGCTGAGCTGGCCGCGTACAAGACCAAGCTGAAATCGCTGCGCGGATTGCCGGTTGCGGTGAAGAGCGCGCTGGAAGAACTGCCGCCCTCGGCGCACCCGATGGATGTCATGCGCACCGGCGTTTCGGTGCTCGGTTGCGTGAAGCCGGAGAAAGACGACCACAACCACCCCGGCGCACGCGACATCGCCGACAAGCTGATGGCCTCGTTCGGCTCGATGCTGTTGTACTGGTACCACTACGCCTACAACGGGAAATGCATCGACGTGGAGACCGACGACGACTCCATCGGTGGCCACTTCCTGCACCTGCTGCACGGCGAAAAGCCGAGCGATTCGTGGGTGCGTGCGATGCATACCTCGCTGATCCTGTATGCCGAGCACGAGTTCAATGCTTCCACCTTCGCCTGCCGGGTCATCGCCGGCACCGGATCGGACATCTACAGCGCGATCTGCGGCGGCATCGGCGCTTTGCGCGGGCCGAAGCATGGCGGCGCCAACGAAGTCGCGTTCGAGATCCAGAAGCGTTACGACAACCCCGACGAGGCGGAAGCCGACATCCGTGCCCGCGTCGAGCGCAAGGAAGTGGTGATCGGTTTCGGCCACCCGGTCTATACCGTATCCGACCCGCGCAACAAGGTGATCAAGCAGGTCGCCAAGGATCTGTCGGAAGAAGCCGGCAGCACCCGGATGTACGACATCGCCGAGCGCCTGGAGTCGGTGATGTGGGACGTCAAGAAGATGTTCCCCAACCTCGACTGGTTCAGCGCCGTCAGCTACCACGTGATGGGCGTGCCGACCGACATGTTCACCCCGCTGTTCGTGATCTCGCGAACCAGCGGCTGGAGCGCACACATCATCGAACAGCGCATCGACGGCAAGATCATCCGTCCCAGCGCCAACTACACCGGGCCGGAAGACCAGGCGTTCGTGCCGATCGACCAGCGCGGCTGACACCTGGAGATCCCTTCTCCCGCTTGTGGGAGAAGGGGGCGCGAAGCGCCGGATGAGGGTGCTTTCACGTGCCTTCGGCACCTCCCCGCAAGCGGGGGAAGGGACAGCAAACAAGAAGCCTGAGACCTGAAGCCGCCAGCCATGAACAGCCAGCATCGCAAGAATCTTCCCGGCACCAATCTCGACTGGTACGACGCGCGAGAGGCCGTCGAAGCCATCCGCCCCGGCGCATGGGCCACGCTGCCGTACACCGCGCGCGTGCATGCCGAGAACATCGTGCGCAAGGCCGATCCGGCGAAGATCGGCGATTACCTGGGGCAGTTGATCGAGCGCAAGCGCGATATCGACTTTCCGTGGTTCCCGGTGCGCGTCGTGTGCCACGACATCCTGGGACAGACCGCGCTGGTCGACCTCGCCGGGCTGCGCGATGCGATTGCCGACATGGGGGGCGACCCTGCCGCGGTGAACCCGGTGGTGCCGGTGCAGTTGATCGTCGACCACTCGCTGGCGGTGGAATGCGGTGGTTACGACCCGGATGCGTTCGCGAAGAACCGTGCCATCGAGGATCGCCGCAACGAGGATCGCTTCCATTTCATCGACTGGACGAAGCAGGCGTTCAAGAACGTCGACGTCATCCCGCCGGGCAACGGCATCATGCACCAGATCAACCTGGAGAAGATGTCACCGGTGGTGTACACGCAGGATGGCGTTGCGTTCCCCGACACCTGCGTCGGCACCGACTCGCACACGCCGCATGTCGATGCGTTGGGCGTGGTGGCGATTGGCGTGGGCGGCCTCGAAGCCGAGAACGTGATGCTCGGGCGTGCCTCGTGGATGCGCACGCCGGACATCGTCGGCGTTGAGCTCTCGGGCAAGCCGGCGCCGGGCATCACCGCGACCGATGTGGTGCTGGCGCTGACCGAGTTCCTGCGCAAGGAAAAGGTGGTCGGTGCCTATCTGGAATTCCGGGGCGAGGGTGCGGCGGCATTGACCATCGGCGACCGCGCAACCATCTCCAACATGGCGCCCGAGTACGGCGCGACTGCGGCGATGTTCTTCATCGACGACAACACGCTCGATTACCTGCGACTGACCGGCCGCACCGACGAGCAGGTCGCGCTGGTCGAAACCTATGCGAAGGCCTCTGGCCTGTGGGTGGACGATCTCGCCAACGCCGAATACGAACGCACATTGCATTTCGACCTGTCGAGCGTGGTGCGCAACATGGCCGGCCCGTCGAATCCGCATCGCCGGCTGCCGACCAGCGCATTGGCCGAGCGCGGGATTGCCGATGAAGCCAAGCTGCAGGCCGGCAAGGCCGAGGAGGCGAGTGGCTTGATGCCCGATGGCGCGGTGGTCATCGCCGCGATCACTTCGTGCACCAATACCTCCAATCCGCGCAACGTCATCGCCGCGGCCTTGCTGGCGCGCAACGCGAACGCAAAGGGGCTGGTGCGCAAGCCGTGGGTGAAGAGTTCGCTCGCACCCGGTTCCAAGGCGGTGCAGTTGTACCTGGAAGAGTCGGGCCTGCTGCCGGATCTGGAAAAGCTCGGATTCGGCATCGTGGCCTTCGCTTGCACCACCTGCAATGGCATGAGTGGCGCGCTCGACCCGAAGATCCAGCAGGAGATCATCGACCGCGACCTGTATGCGACCGCCGTGCTGTCGGGCAACCGAAACTTCGATGGCCGCATCCATCCCTACGCCAAGCAGGCGTTCCTCGCTTCACCGCCGCTGGTGATCGCGTACGCCATCGCCGGCACGGTTCGTTTCGACATCGAGAAGGATGCGCTGGGCGTCGATGCCGGTGGCAATCCCGTCACGCTCAAGGACATCTGGCCCAGCGACGAGGAAATCGACGCGGTGGTGAAGGCCAGCGTGAAGCCGGAGCAGTTCCGCCAGGTCTACGGCCCGATGTTCAAGCTGCACGTTGAATCCGGCGAGTCGGTCAGTCCGCTCTACGACTGGCGCCCGATGAGCACCTACATCCGCCGTCCGCCCTACTGGGAAGGTGCGCTGGCTGGCGAACGCACGTTGCGCGGCATGCGCCCACTGGCGGTGCTGCCGGACAACATCACGACCGACCACCTGTCGCCGTCGAACGCGATCCTGCTCGATTCCGCGGCGGGCGAGTACCTCGCGAAGATGGGCCTGCCGGAAGATGACTTCAATTCCTACGCCACGCATCGCGGCGACCACCTCACCGCGCAACGTGCGACGTTTGCCAATCCGAAACTGGTCAATGAAATGGCCGTGGTGGATGGCGAGGTGAAGCAAGGTTCGTTGGCGCGCATCGAGCCCGAAGGCACGGTGACGCGGATGTGGGAGGCCATCGAAACCTACATGCAGCGCAAGCAGCCGCTGATCATCATCGCCGGTGCCGATTACGGGCAGGGCAGTTCGCGTGACTGGGCGGCGAAGGGTGTGCGGCTGGCGGGCGTGGAAGCCATCGTGGCCGAAGGCTTCGAGCGCATCCATCGCACCAACCTGATCGGCATGGGCGTGCTGCCGCTGGAGTTCAAGCCGGGCGACACGCGAAAGACCTTTGGCATCGACGGTACCGAAACCTTCGACGTGGTCGGCGAACGCAAGCCGCGAGCGACGTTGACGCTGGTGATCCACCGCAGGAATGGCGAGGTTGTCGAGGTGCCGGTCACCTGCCGGCTGGATTCTGACGAGGAAGTCTCGATCTACGAAGCCGGCGGCGTGCTGCAGCGCTTCGCCCGGGATTTCCTCGACATGTCGAAAGCGGCCTGACCCGTTCGTCGCCATCGGCCAGTCCAACGAACAGGAGACACCGATCATGTCCAGCGAGTCCACCGGAACAGTACGGCTTCACCGCGTGCTGCGCGCGCCGCCGGAGCGCGTCTACCGCGCCTTCCTCGATGCCGCTGCCTTGGTGAAATGGCTGCCACCGCACGGCTTCACCGCCACGATGCATGAATTCGATGGTCGGGTCGGAGGCGGATACCGCATGTCGTTCACCAACCTCGGTACCGGATCCAGTCATTCGTTCACGGTGAAGTACGTCGAGTTGGTGCCCGACAGGCGCATCCGCCACACCGATACCTTCGACGCGCCCCGCCTGCCCGGCGAAATGCAGGTCACGGTGGACTTCGAAGAGAGCATCGCCGGCACCGTGCTGCGGATCGTCCAGGAAGGCATTCCTGCGGCGATCCCGGTGGACTTCTGTTACCAGGGGTGGCAGGAGTCGTTGGTATTGCTGGCGCAACTCGTCGAGCCGGAGATTCCCGATGGGCCATGAGGCTCGATGATGGATGGCGACAGGCCGTTCGGTTCCGCCATGTACGGCCATGGTGGAAGGGTGCCTTCCACCCCCGCATGCTCTTCATTGCGCTGCCGCCGGCGTCATGGGTGGAAGACACATTGCAACGCTTGGCCGGGTACGGGGTTCCGGAGCGATTGGGGCGCCGGTTGTTCCAGCCGGCCAATTGGCACCAGTCGTTCTCCGAGCGGATCCATTCCCCCACGGCAGACGATCGTGAAGCCCTGTTGCGTGTCGGCGCCGCGCTTTCCGCGCGGGCCTGCACGCTGGAATTCAATCGCATCGAAGGCCCACAACCCGGTGCCGGCAGGGCGCATTGCACCCTGCGGGCGCGTGGTGTGCCGAAAGCGTTCGCATCGCTCCTGCAAAGCGTGCAGCAGCAACTGCGAGCCGTGGGCCATGCCGCCATCGCGACGGGCGTGACGCCCCACGTGACACTGAGTTACAACGCGCGCCAGCAGTTCGACAACATCGCGCTGAACCCACCGATACCGTGGACGATCGACGAGATCTGCCTGGTGATCGGCGGTGGCGATCCTTACGGATACGAAGTGATCGGTCGTTGGCCATTGCTGCCCGAGATCGATCCGCCCGTCGCGCAACCCGGCCTGTTCTAGGCCGCCCATCCCGGTCATCCAGGAAAAGCCGCATGCCTTCCAGTCCCCAACTCCGAATCCCCGCCACCTACATGCGCGGCGGAACGTCGAAAGGCGTGTTTTTCCGGCTGCAGGATCTTCCGCAGTCGGCGCAATCTCCGGGCGCCGCGCGCGATGCCTTGCTGATGCGCGTGATCGGTTCGCCCGATCCGTACGGCAAGCACACCGACGGCATGGGCGGTGCCACGTCGAGCACCAGCAAGGTGGTCATCATCTCGCCGAGCACGCAGCCTGGTCATGACGTGGATTACCTGTACGGACAGGTGCCGATCAACGATGCCTTCATCGACTGGAGCGGCAACTGCGGCAATCTGTCCTCGGCGGTGGGGCCGTTCGCGATCGCCAACGGGATGATCGATCCTGCACGCGTCCCGCATGACGGCATCTGCATCGTGCGCATCTGGCAGGCCAACATCGGCAAGACCATCGTCGCGCATGTGCAGGTCGCGGACGGACAGGTGCAGGAAACCGGCGACTTCGAACTCGATGGCGTGACCTTCCCAGCGGCGGAAGTGCAACTGGAATTCATCGATCCGGCCGATGAAGGCGAAGGCGAGGGCGGGGCGATGTTCCCCACCGGCAACCTGGTTGATGATCTCGACGTGCCCGGTGTGGGCACGTTCAAGGCGACGATGATCAATGCCGGCGTACCGGTGGTGTTCGTCGATGCTTCCGCACTAGGCTACGATGGCACCGAATTGCAGGGTGCCATCAACGACGACAGGGAGGCGCTGGCGAAACTCGAGTCGATCCGTGCGCATGGCGCAGTGCGCATGGGGCTGGTAGACGACGTTGCCGCCGCGGCGAAACGCCCGCTCACGCCGAAGGTCGCCTTCGTCGCGCCGCCGAAGGATTATGTTTCGTCGAGTGGAAAGCACGTGCATGCAACTGATATCGACCTGCTGGCGCGGGCGATGTCGATGGGCAAATTGCACCACGCAATGATGGGCACGGCGTCGGTCGCCATCGCCACCGCGGCTGCAGTCCCCGGCACACTGGTGAACGCGGCGGCGGGTGGCGGCACGCGCGAGGTGCTGGTGTTCGGGCATCCGTCCGGCACGCTGCGCGTGGGCGCGGATGTCAAGCAGGTGGGCGGCAAGTGGGTCGTCACCAAGGCAGTGATGAGCCGCAGTGCGCGCGTGCTGATGGAAGGCGCGGTGTGCGTGCCGGGCGATGCCTTCTGAGCATCGCGCCGGTACGCATCGAACGTATCAGAGGCCTTCGGCCTTGAGCGCGGCCTGCACGCCGGCATCGCTGCCCATGCGATCGAAATGTGCGGCGAGATTCGACAGGCTCGACAAGTCCACTTTCACTCCCTTTGCCCAACGCGTGACCACGAACAGGTAGGGATCGGCGATCGAGCGTTCACCGACCAGCCAGTCCTTGCCGGCGAGCTGTGCATCGATGCGTTCGAAGTAGCCGCGGAGTTTCGTGCCTGCGGCCTCTTTCGTTTTCGCTGCGACGTCTTCGCCCAGATATGCCGTGCTGCCGAAGTAGGGATGGAACGCGGGATGCACGTCGGCATTGAGCAATGCGAGCCAACGGTTCACTTCTGCGCGACTCTCGGGCGTGCCATCGCCGCCGAGCTTCGCTTGCGGAAACGCATCGGCAAGGTAATTGAGGATCGCGGCGTTCTGCGTCAGCACCCAGCCGTCGCGTTCGAACACGGGCACGGCACCGGCAGGATTGAGAGCGAGGAATTCGGGCGCCTTGCGTTGCTCGCGACTGACGATGACCGCTTCGAACGGCTGGCCGATCCATTGCAGGGCGATGTGGTCGGCCAGCGAGCAGGCGCCGGGCGAGGTGTAGAGTTTCATGGCAAGACGGCTCCCGTAATCAGAGGGAGCACATCATGCCGGGTGGCCGGTCACGGCGCGATGACAGGGGTGGAACGTATCGTACCGGTGCCTGTCAGCCTTCGCGCGGCTTGAGCCTCTGCACCTTGAGGAAGGTGTGGTCGCCGATGGTCGCGACCTGGTAGGCATTGCGCCAGCTCGGCGCCGCGATGGCGTGCGCCATGAAGTGGCTCGCGCCCGGTACGATTTCCTTGCGCTTGCCGACGGGCAGCGCCCAGTTCTGCTCGGACAGGATCGCGATGTTGACTGCCTGCGCCCAGGCCTCGGTGTTGTTCAGGCGCGTGCGCGGCGACACGATGGTCGGCGCGAACTGCTTGCGTGCGGTGACCACCTCGCACATCGAATCACCCCACAGGCCGCTTTCCTCGCGGCGCAGGGCGACCTCGGCCACCGCTTTCTGGCCCTGGACGGACTGGTTGCGTGCTTCGAGGTAGAGGGTCGTGCTCAGGCAGAGCGAATCGGCGGCTTGCGGTGACATCACCGAAGCCAGCCACATGATCCATTCCAGCTTCATGGGGAACTCCTTGCTGCGTTGCGCCCGCTTGCGTTCGTGCCGATCCCCTCATGGAAGGACGCGGCACGGGAGTGCTGACGGACATGGCGTATTGGGGAGGGCGGCGGACTCTGATGGCGCGCTTTCGCCCGGGCTCCGAAGTCCGCTGGAACAGCGGTCGGGCCGGATCCCGCCAGATCGAGGGCGGGAAAAGTGCGCGCAAGGTAAGCGCCGGGAACCGAACCGCAACTGAATGCTGGGTCGAAACTATTGATTGGATTGGAGTTTTTATTCTGAATGGGGCTTCGAGCCCCTTCAAAAACAGCAGCTTGTGGCGGTTTCCTAAAGCGTCGCCGCCAGCCGGGCTGCCTGGGCGATGGCGCGCTTGGCGTCGAGTTCGGCGGCCACGTCCGCGCCGCCGACGAGATGGATCGGCTTTCCGAGGGCCTGGACGCCCTCCACCAGTCGGCGGTTTGGCTCCTGTCCGGCGCAGACGACCACGTGGTCGACCGGCAGCAGTTGCTCCATGCCCTGCACGCGGATCCGGAAGCCATCGTTTTCGACGCCAAGGTATTCCACGCCGCCAAGCATCTTCACCTGCTTCTGCTTGAGCGTGGCGCGGTGGATCCAGCCCGTGGTCTTGCCCAGTCGCGCGCCGGGGCGTCCCTCGGTGCGTTGCAGCAACCAGACCTCGCGCGCGGCCGCATGTGGATGCGATGGCGCCAGGCCCCCCGGTGAATGGAAGTTGGCATCGACGCCCCATTCCTGCATCCATTGCCGGGGATCGAGGCTCGGTGACTGGCCGGCATGCACGAGGAACTCGGCCACGTCGAAACCGATGCCGCCCGCGCCGACGATGGCGACGCGCCGGCCGGGCACCACTCGGCCCGACAGTACGTCGAGGTAACTGACGACCTTCGCGTGGTCGTGGCCCGGGAAATCCACGCTGCGCGGTACGACGCCCGTCGCCAGCACGATCTCGTCGAAGCCTTGCAGCATTTCCGCATCCGCCGCGGTGGACAGGCGCAGTTCGACGCCGGTGTCTTCGATGCGATGGCCGAACCAGCGCAATGTTTCGTGGAATTCCTCCTTGCCCGGAATCGTCTTGGCCAGGTTGAACTGACCGCCGATCTCCTCGGCGGCATCGAACAGCGACACGTGATGTCCGCGTTCGGCAGCGACCGTTGAGCACATCAATCCAGCGGTGCCTGCACCTATCACGGCGATCCGCTTGGGCGTGGCCGTGGGCGTGTAATTCAATTCCGTTTCGGCGCAGGCGCGCGGATTGACCAGGCAACTGGCGCGCTTGTTCTCGAACACGTGGTCGAGGCAGGCCTGGTTGCACGCGATGCAGGTGTTGATGGCGTGCGGCTTGCCGGCACGTGCCTTCGCGACCCACTGCGGATCGGCGAGCAGTGGGCGCGCCATCGACACCATGTCCGCATGGCCTTCGGCGAGGATGTGTTCTGCCACGTCTGGCATGTTGATGCGGTTGGTCGCGACCAGTGGCAGCGACACGTGTGGCTTGAGTTTCGCAGTGACTCCGGTGAATGCCGCGCGCGGCACCGACGTGGCGATCGTGGGTACGCGCGCTTCGTGCCAGCCAATGCCGGTGTTGATGATGGTGGCGCCCGCTGCCTCGATGGCCTTGGCCTGCGCGACGATCTCGCTCCAGGACGAGCCGTCCGGCACCAGTTCGAGCATGGACAGCCGGTAGATGATGATGAAGTCCGGGCCGCAGGCTTCGCGGACGCGGCGGACGATCTCGGTGGCGAACCTGGTGCGTTGCGTGGTGTCGCCGCCCCAGCGATCCTTGCGGCGGTTCGTCCGCGCGCTGAGGAACTGGTTGATGAGATAGCCTTCCGATCCCATCACCTCGACGCCATCGTAGCCGCCATCGCGTGCCAGCCTGGCGGCGGTCGCGAAGGCATCGATGGTGCGTTCGACGCCTCGCGCCGACAGCATCCGCGGCGTGAAGGGATTGATCGGCGCCTTGATACGCGATGGCGCGACCGAGAGCGGGTGGTAGGCATAGCGCCCGGCGTGCAGCAACTGCAGGCAGATCCTTGCACCGTGCCCGTGGACGGCATCGGTGACCTGCCGGTGCTTGCGGGCCTCCCACGACCAGCCGAGCTTGCCGGCGAAGGGTTTCAGCCATCCTTCGACATTGGGCGAGAATCCTCCCGTCACGATGAGTCCGACACCTCCGGCTGCGCGTTCGGCGAAGTAAGCCGCGAGCTTCGGGAAATCGCGCGCCCGGTCTTCGAGCCCCGTATGCATCGACCCCATCAACACCCGGTTGGACAGGGTGGTGAACCCCAGATCCAGCGGGCTGAACAGGTGGGGGTAAGGCGAGGGTGGGTCGTTGGCGGCGGGCGGCATGATCCTGGACGTCGCTGTCATCTTGGGTACGGATCCGTATGGTCGGAGACCATGCCTGCCGCTCGACATGGATGCAAGTGTTCGACGCCAGTTCGGTTGCCCAGGCCAACATTCGCTGTCGATCGCCGATAGAGCGTGCCCGGAAGGACAGGATCCGAATGCTTTCGGTTATCTGAACAGAACGGATCCGAAGGGCTGAATCTTGGCAAAGAAGCAACTGTTATGTTAGTGTTAACGCCGTCTTCACAGTGCTGACTGCTAGTCTGTTTGTGGAGGGTGCATGCAGAGTGCCTGTCCCAAGCCCGTACTGCATTCCAATTTCCATGCTTAAGGAGCTGAGTAAAATGAAGAAGAGACTCCTGTGTGCCGCCCTTCTGGGTGGTCTGGGTCTGGCCGGAGTTGCCAACGCCCAGGAGTTCGATGACCGCTGGTACATCTCCGGTTCGGTCGGTTACAACCTGCAGGACAACGACCGCCGTACCGAGGATGCACCGTTCGGTACGCTGGGTCTGGGCAAGTTCGTCAGCCCGACGTGGTCGGTCGAAGGTCAGTTGAACTACCAGAATCCGTCGTTCGATGGCGGCGTGACCGGCGCAAACTCCAACCTCAATTGGAGTCAGTACGGCATTTCGATGGATTTCCGCCGCCACTTCATCGTTGATGGCCGTGGCTGGAATCCCTACCTGCTCTTCGGCGTTGGATATCAGCGTGCTGAAGAAGAGTATGCAATTCCTAGCCCGAACTCGCCTGCTCAGCGCGAAGACGGCAATCTTGCCGCGAAGGTCGGCGTTGGCCTGCAGGGCACGTTCACCAAGCGTGTTGCAGTGCGTGCCGAGCTTGCCTACCGCGCCGACTTCGACGACCAGAGCTTTGCTGCGAACGGTAGCCAGGATTGGGCCGGCTATCCGCACAATCAGGAAGACAGCTACTTCGGTGACGTCCTGGCCTCGGTTGGCGTGGTGATCCCGCTGGGTCCGAGCCGGTTGCCGCGGTTGTTCCGCCGCCGCCGCCGCCGCCGCCGCCGCCGCCGCCGCCGCCGCCGACCACCCCGATCACGATCGATCTGAACGGCGTGAACTTCGACTTCGATCGTTCGACGCTGCGTCCTGACGCGGTTGCGATCCTGAACGAAGCCGTCGAGATCCTGAAGCGCTATCCGGATCTGCGCGTCGAAGTGGCCGGTCATACCGACCTCTGCGGTGCCGAGACCTACAACCAGGGTCTGTCGGAGCGTCGCGCCAAGGCTGTGTACGACTACCTGACCAGCAACGGCATCGCTTCGAGCCGCCTGGCGGGTCCGATCGGCTACGGCGAGAGCCGTCCGCTGGTTCCGACCGCGCAGACCCAGCCGGGTTGCCGCAACGAAACCAACCGCCGTACGGAGCTGAACGTCCAGTAATCGCGGACGTCAGTGCAACAAGTGTGATGCGAAGCCCGGCCCAGTGCCGGGCTTCGTTTTTTTTGTCGATGCGTTTCCCATGGATGCGGGTCGTTCGCTGCGCAAATGTGTTGCGCGTCCCGATGTCGCCTGGGATGCAATTCCTTGCGTGGCATTCGCCATCGACGCGCTGCTACACTCGCCCCCATCGTTGTCCAGGGAAGTGTTGCCGGAATGAAGCGTTCATCGATCGCATGCCTGTCGTTGTTCTTGGCCGCGCCGGCTTTTGCTTCGAACGTGCAGTGCCCTTCGGTGGCAGCCAGTGTGCAAGGCGCCGGGCCGACCGTGCTGCCCCCGATCGCCATCGAATTCGTCGCCGCCAACCCGCAGATCGGTTCGCAACGCGGTGTCCTTGCGCCGGCGTTCGATGAATTGCAGAGCCTCGAGAACGTGCTCCTGCGCTTGCGCGCGGAAGGTTGCAGGGCGGCCGTGCAGGCATCTGCCCCGGTCGTCCATGCGGCGGCCGATGGCTATGTGAAGAAGACCGAGTTCGACAACACGCCCTACCGGTTCAACATGACCCAGAACGGCAAGCGCATGACCGCCGATGATTTCGATGCATGGTTGCAGGCGAATGGTTACAGCGCCGGCCGCCGGGCAGAGGCCGCCACGCCAGAGCCGGAACAGGCCACGCAGCCCGAGCAGTAATGATCGGCCTGTTCGATCCTGCATCCACGCAACGGCCCGCTCAAGCGGGTCGTCGTGTTTCCGGGCAATGAAGTCCGGCCCGGGATGAAACGCCGCGATCGATCCGCCACGCCGCGCTACGGCGTCGCGAGGGTTCTGTCCAAGCGCGGCCTGTGTTCACGTAGTGAGGCGGAGCGTCGCGTCCGCGAGGGGCGCGTGAGTGTAGACGGGAAGCTCGTGCTGGATCCGGAGTTCGCGTTGGCGCTCGATGCTGCCGGCATCGAGATGGATGGCGTGTCGGTTCCGATGGCCGGGCACAGATACCTGATGCTCAACAAGCCGCGTGGATTGGTGACGACGACGCACGATGAAAAGGGGCGCGATACGGTGTATCGCTGCTTCGAAAACGCAAACCTTGGCTGGATTGCGCCGGTGGGACGTCTCGACAAGGCAAGCGAGGGATTGTTGCTGTTTACCAGCGATCCCGCCTGGTCGGCCCTTGTCGCCAGTCCGGAGACAGGGCCGTCGAAGACTTACCACGTGCAAGTGGATGCATTGCCGGACGATGCCTTGATTTCTTCCCTGCAGGCAGGCGTGGAGGATGCGGGCCAGTGGTTGCAAGTGGCTTCCGCGCGCATCCTGCGGCAAGGGCAACGCAATGGATGGCTGGAGATCGTGCTCGATGAAGGACGCAATCGCCAGATCAGGCGATTGCTGTCCGCGTTCGGCATCGACGTGTTGCGGCTCGTACGCGTGGCGATCGGCCCGCTGGCGCTTGGCGAACTGGCCAAGGGCCAGTGGCGCGAACTCACGGATGGTGAGGTGTCCGCGCTTGCGCCCCGCGGCTGACCGCGATTACGGCTTCAGCACGCCCAGCTCGCGACCGATGCGGATGAATGCATCGATCGCGCGGTCGAGGTGCTCGCGCGTATGCGCGGCACTCATCTGCGTGCGGATGCGGGCCTGGCCTTTCGGCACGACCGGGAAGAAGAAACCGATCGCATAGATGCCTTCCTCCAGCAATCGTTCGGCGAATTTCTGCGCCAGCGGTGCGTCGTACAGCATCACCGGGCTGATCGGATGCACGCCGGGTTTGATGTCGAAACCGGCAGCGGTCATCTTTTCGCGGAAATATGCGGTGTTGGCGGCGAGGCGCTCGCGCAGTTCGTCTGCCGAGGACAGCATTTCAAAGGCCTTGATGCCGGCGGCGACCACGTGCGGCGGCAGTGAGTTGGAGAACAGGTACGGGCGCGAGCGCTGGCGCAGCAGTTCGATCACTTCGCGCCTTGCTGTGGTGAATCCGCCCAGTGCGCCGCCCATCGCCTTGCCCAGTGTGCCGGTGATGATGTCGATCCTGTCCAGCACGCCCTTCACTTCGGCCGAGCCGCGGCCGGTGGCGCCGAGGAAGCCGGTCGCGTGGCATTCGTCGATGTGCACCAGTGCGCCGTACTTCTTTGCCAGCGTCGTGATCTCGTCCAGCGGCGCGATGAAGCCGTCCATCGAGAACACGCCGTCCGTGGTGATCAGCTTGGTGCGGCAACCGGCGGCCTCGGCGGCCTGCAACTGAATTTCCAGGTCGGCCATGTCGGAGTTGGCATAGCGGAAGCGCTTGGCCTTGCACAGGCGCACGCCATCGATGATCGAGGCGTGGTTGAGTGCGTCGGAAATGATCGCGTCGTTCTCGTCGAGCAGCGGTTCGAACAGGCCGCCGTTGGCATCGAAGCAGGCGGCGTAGAGGATAGTGTCCTCGGTACCGAAGAAATCGGCGATGGTCTGTTCGAGTTGCTTGTGCAGATCCTGCGTGCCGCAGATGAAACGCACGCTGGCCATGCCGAAGCCATGGGTGTCCAGTGCGTCCTTGGCTGCGGCGATGATGTCGGGATGGTCGGCGAGGCCGAGGTAGTTGTTGGCGCAGAAGTTGATCACCGTGCGTCCATCGGCGAGCGAGATCTCGGCCGATTGCGGGCTGGTGATGATGCGCTCGGCCTTGAACAGGCCGGCGTCCCGGATTTCATCGAGGGTGGTGGCGTAGCGTTCGGTCAGCGACATGGCGGTTCCCGTAGGGCGGGCCTTCGGCCCGCCGATGATGTGCGCGAAGGACGGGCCGGAGCCCGCCATCGTCAATTCCAGCTCAACACCACCTTGCCGGATTTGCCCGATTCCATCAGGTCGAAACCCTTCTGGAAGTCGTCGGCGTGCAGTTGGTGGCTGAGCACCTTGCCCAAGGGGAAGCCCGACAGCACCAACTGCGTCATCTTGTACCAGGTCTCGTACATGCGGCGGCCGTAGATGCCCTGCACGGTGAGTCCCTTGAAGATGATGCGATCCCAATCCACGCCCGCGCCCTTGGGCAGGATGCCGAGCAGGGCGACCTTGCCGCCGTGGTACATCGCGTCGAGCATGTCGTTGAACGCGCGAGGGTTGCCGCTCATCTCCAGGCCCACGTCGAAGCCGTCCATGTGCAGGTCGGCCATCACGTCCTTGAGCGAGGTATTGCTGACGTTCACCACGCGCGTGGCGCCCATGTCGGCGGCCAGTTTGAGTCGGTAGTCGTTGACGTCGGTGACCACCACGTTGCGCGCACCGATGTGCTTGCAGATGCCGGCAGCCATCACGCCGATCGGGCCGGCACCGGTGATCAGCACGTCCTCGCCGACGACGTCGAATTCCAGTGCGCAGTGCGCGGCGTTGCCGTAGGGGTCGAAGAACGCGGCGAGTTCGCTCGGGATCTGGTCGGGGATCGGCCACAGGTTGGTCGCCGGCATCACGATGTATTCGGCGAACGCGCCGTCGCGGGTCACGCCGATGCCGATGGTGTTCGGGCACAGGTGTTGCTTCCCGGCGCGGCAGTTGCGGCAGTGGCCGCAGACGATGTGGCCTTCGGCCGACACGCGCTGGCCGACTTCATAGCCGGTCACCCCGGGGCCGATTTCGGCAATGCGGCCGACGAATTCATGGCCGATGACGAGGCCGGGCTTGATCGTGCGTTGGCTCCACTCGTCCCACAGGTAGATGTGCAGGTCGGTGCCGCAGATCGCGGTCTTCTCCAGTTTGATCAGCACCTCGTTGGGGCCGGGGACAGGCACGGGCACCTGTTCCATCCAGATGCCCTTGGTGGCTTCGCGCTTGACCAGCGCCTTCATCATTCGGCCCATCGGGATGCCCGTCGCGTAGCTGAAAAAGAGGTATGAATTATACGCCGGGCCGCTGCCGGCCCCGCTTTCCGGATCCGCCAGGCAGGGCGGCCATGACCTCAGTCATGGTTCGTCGGGGAAGCTCGCGGATACACTCCCGGGCTTCCCCGCACCGGACATTCCGCCATGCGCCGCAGTATCCCGACCCTCGTCCTTGCCCTCGCCGCCGCGTCCGCCGGTGTCCATGCCGCGGAAGGCATGTGGGTGCCGCAACAGCTTCCGGAAATTTCGGCGGCGCTCAAGAAAGCCGGTCTCAAGCTCAACCCGGCGCAGTTGGCTAACCTGACCGGCGATCCGCTCGGGGCCGTGGTATCGCTGGGTGGCTGCACGGCGAGTTTCGTGTCGCAACAGGGCCTGGTGGCCACCAACCACCATTGCGCCTATGGCGCGATCCAGTTGAACTCGACGCCGGAAAACAACCTGATGCGCGACGGCTTCAACGCCGCGACGCGACAGGAGGAGATCACGGCCGGGCCGAATGCGCGGATCTTCGCGCTCGACTCCATCGAGGACGTGACCGACCGCGTGAAGGCCGCCATCGATGCAGCCGATGGCGCGCTCGCGCGCACGGCAGCGCTGGACGCCATCGAGAAGCAGCTCATCGCCGACTGCGAGGCCGACGCCGGTTACCGTTGCCGCCTCTACAGCTTCCTTGGCGGCAATGCCTATCGCCTGTTCAGGAACCTCGAAATCCGCGACGTGCGGCTGGTCTATGCACCGCCGGGCAGCGTGGGTGCATACGGCGGCGAGATCGACAACTGGATGTGGCCGCGCCACACCGGCGATTTCGCGTTCTACCGTGCGTACGTCGGCCAGGACGGCAAGCCTGCGGCCTTCTCCGAAGACAACGTGCCATATTCACCCAGGCATTGGTTGAAGATCGCCGACAAGCCGCTCGGCCCCGGCGATTTCGTGATGGTCGCGGGCTATCCGGGGCGCACCAACCGTTACGCGCTGGCCGGTGAGTTCGAGCAGACCGAACAGTGGACGTATCCGATCATCAGCCGCCATTACAAGGCGCTGATCGCGCTGGTCGATGCGCGCGGCAAGCAAGACCCCGAGATCGAGGTGAAGTACGCCAGCACGATGCGCGGTTGGGAAAACACCGCCAAGAATTTCGATGGGCAGCTCGAAGGCTTTGCGCGGATCGGTGCCGCCGACAGCAAGCGCAAGGAAGAGGAGGCAGTGCTGGCCTGGCTGGCGTCGCGCGGCGACGAGGGCAGGGCGGCACTCGATGCGCATGCCGCGTTGGTGACGCTCAACGATGGCGAGAACGCGAGCCGTGAACGCGACCTGGTGTTCCGCATGTTCAATGGCACCAGCACGGTGTCGACGGCGATCCGCCTCTACCGATTGGCCATCGAGCGCGGCAAGCCCGATGCCGAGCGCGAGCAGGGTTTCCAGGAACGTGATTGGCCCGGCATCGAGGGCGGCTTGGCGCAGATGGATCGTCGCTACGTGCCGGCGATGGATCGCGAACTGCAGCATTATTGGCTGTCCGAATACATCAAGCTGCCCGATGCGCAGCGATTGCCGGCCATCGATGCATGGCTGGGAGGCAACGACGAAGCCGCGGTCGAGCGTGCGCTCGACGCGCTCGCGACCACTGGCCTAGGCGATGCAGCCGAGCGCACGCGCTGGTTCTCGGCTGATCGCAAGGCGTTCGAGGACAGCAAGGATCCCGCGATCCGCTATGCCGTTGCGACGATGCCGATGCTGCTAGAACTGGAGCAGGCGCAGAAGACGCGCGCGGGCGAGCGCCTGGCCGCATTGCCGGTCTATCTGCAGGCAGTGGCCGACTACCGCGGCAGCCAAGGGGGTGCGGTCTATCCCGATGCCAATTCGTCCTTGCGCATCACCTTCGGCAGCGTGATGGGCTACACCAAGCTCGACGGCACACGGCAGCAGCCGTTCACCCGGCTCGAGGAAGTCGCAGCCAAGGCCACGGGCGAGGAGCCGTTCGATGCGCCGCAAGCGCTGCTCGATGCCGTCGCCGCGAAGCGACATGGCGGGCTTGCGGATCGCCGCCTGCGCACCGTGCCGGTCAACTTCCTGTCGAACCTGGACGTGACCGGCGGCAATTCCGGTTCACCGGTGCTCGATGCACAGGGTCGACTGGTCGGCCTGTTGTTCGACATGAACTGGGAGGCCGTGGTATCGAACTGGGTGTTCGATGCCGACATGACGCGCACGATTTCCGTCGACCAGCGCTACATGCGCTGGATCATGCAGGAGGTCTATCCGGCGCCGGCGCTGCTGGGGGAACTCGGCGTGCCTGCGAAGCGATAGGCAGGGGCGCCGCGCCGCTGGCTGCCATCGCTTAGACTTGCACTGCGCCCGCAGGGACGGGCGCATCCCCCACATGGAATCCTGCGCATGAGAATCCTGCTTGCCCGCCATGGCGAGACGCCGTGGAATGCCGAAGGCCGCTACCAGGGGCAGGAAGATATTCCGTTGTCGCCGGTTGGCGAAAAGCAGGCCCGCCTGCTGGGCGAGCGCCTGCGCGACGTGCGCATCGACCGTGCGGTCAGCTCGCCGCTCGGCCGTGCCTACCGCACTGCGCAGCTCGCGCTGGGCGACATGCGCGCACCGATGCTGACGACCGAGAAGGGATTGATGGAAATCGCGCACGGCACCTGGGAAGGGCTGCTGGCCAGCGAGATCCGCGAGCGCGATCCCGAGCTGCTGCGTGAATGGCGCGAATCGCCCGACACCGTGCAGATGCCGGGAGGCGAATCGATCCACCAGGTCTTCGTGCGCGCCTGGCAGGCCTTCGCTTGGGCCTGCGAGGGGCTGGGGCCGCAGGACACATTGCTGGTCGTCGCGCACGATGCGGTCAATCGCGTGATCCTCTGCCACGTGCTCGGCATCCCGTTCTCGCGGCTGTGGACGTTCCGGCAGGCGCCGACCACGCTGAACCTGCTGGAAGGCGACGACATCGACCATCTCGATGTCGTCCGCCTCAACGACTGCTCGCACCACACTGCATTCTTCGGCGAAGCGGTGCACCGCGCGCTCTGATCCGCGCCAGGCACATCGTGCATCGGCCATGACGACTCCGGTCAACCTCGACGACTGGCTCGATTACATCGAGCGCCAGCACCCCGAGGCCATCGAGATGGGCCTCGAGCGCGTGCGCGAGGTCGCCGCGGCGATGGGGCTGGGCAAGCCGGCTGCGCGGGTGGTGACGGTCGCGGGCACGAACGGGAAAGGCTCGACCGTGGCCTTCATCGAAGCCATCGCGCGAGCCGCGGGATTGCGCGTGGGCACTTACACCTCGCCGCATCTGCTGAAGTACAACGAACGCGTCCGCATCGACGGACGGGAAGCCACGGACGAAGCGCTGGTCGAAGCGTTCTCGATCGTGGAAGCCGCGCGCGGCGACGTGCCACTGACGTACTTCGAATTCGGCACGCTGGCCGCGCTGTGGTTGTTCGAGCGCAGCACGCTCGACCTGACGATTCTCGAAGTCGGCCTGGGCGGGCGCCTCGATGCGACCAACCTCGTCGATTCCGATGTCGCTGTCGTCACCACGGTCGCTCTCGACCACCAGGACTGGCTGGGCGACGACCGCGAGGCCATCGGTTTCGAGAAGGCCGGCATCGCACGCGCGTGGAAGCCGCTGGTGCTCGGCGACGACGATCCGCCCGCCAGCGTGTTGCGCCATGCCTATGCCATCGGTGCATCGGCGATCCGCGCCGGCAGCGATTTTTTCTTCGAACACAACGACGAAGGTGGATGGCGCTGGCGCGAGCTCGGATTTGCGCTCGACCTGCCGTTGCCGACATTGGCCGCGCCGGTGCAGTTGCGCAACGCGGCCATCGCGATTGCGGCGCTGCGTGCGCTGGATGTCCAGATCGACGACGCGGCCTTCGCGAATGGCGTCGCGTCGGCGCACCTGCCGGGACGGCTGCAGCGATTCGAGAGGGGCGGGGTCGAGATCGTGGTCGACGTGGGCCACAACCCGCAGGCGGCCGGTCAACTGGCGGCCTGGCTGCGGGCATCGCCATCCAATGGGCGGATGCACGCGGTGTATGCCGCGCTCGGCGACAAGGACGTGGCGGGTGTCGCGTCAGCGCTCTCGCCGCAGGTGGATCGCTGGTGGCTGGCCGGCACGCTCGATGCCGGTGTCCGCGGCATCGATGTCGATGCGCTGGCAGACAGGCTGCGGGATGTTGCGCTGGCCGAGGCCGGACGACACGCCCGGGTCGGGGATGCACTGGCAGCGGCGATGGCTGATGCGTCGCCTGGCGACCGGATCCTCGTGTTCGGATCGTTCCATGCGGCCGTCACTGCGTTGCAGTCGCTGTCCCTGCGTTAACGGAAGCGGCGGGCACGCGGGCGTATAATCCGCATTTCCCGCTGCCCGTCCCTGGCCGATGGATCCCCGACTGAAACAGCGCCTCGTCGGCGCGGCCGTGCTGGTCGCGCTGGCCGTGATCTTCCTGCCGATGCTGGTCAAGGGCCCTGCGCCCGACAGCGGCGTGTCCGACCTTCCGCTGCGAGTGCCCGATGCGCCCACGTCGGCGTTCAGGACGGTCGACCTGCCGTTGGTCACGCCCGGGCAAGCGCCGCAAGGTGGCGTGCTGGGTGCGCCCGCCGGTGGGGACGAAGGCGCGTTGCCGACCGTCGACACCGCGTCGCAACCGGTGGCGGACGGCGACCAGGCCGAAGACGCCGATCCCTTGCCGCCGACGGTGGCGGGGGGCGACTACGCCGTGCATTACGGTTCGTTCGCGTCCGATGGCGATGCCCGGACGGTGCTGCGGCAGTTGGGCGATGTCGGGCTTGCCGGCTATGCCGAGGCCTACACGCTCAACGACCGACAGGCTCACCGTGTCCGCCTCGGGCCTTTCGCCACCCGGGCCGAGGCCGAAATCGTGAGGTTGCGTGCCGCGAGCCTGCGTGAAGACGTTTCGCCGCGTGTGGTCGCACTCGATGCCGCACAGCCGGCATCGACGACGACGGCCGCCGCGACGACGCCACGGCCGACGCCGGCCGCATCGCAACCGCCGGCCACCCCGCCGGCCGCTGCCACGACGAGAACCGAGCCGGCCCGCACGCCGACGACGGCACCGAGCCAGGCACCGACGGCGGCACCGGCAGCGCAACCGACGGCAGCGCCGAACGTGGGCTTCGTGGTGCAGGTCACCGCCTTGCGCAATGCCACCGAAGCCACCGCGCTGCGTGACCGTCTGCGCGGGCAGGGCATCGTGGCATTCACCGACAACGTCGATACCGACAACGGTCGCCTGACGCGCGTCAAGGCAGGCCCGGTGGCCAGCCGTGAAGACGCGGAACGACTGAAGTCGCGGGTCAAGACGGTCGTCGGCATCGACGGCATCGTGCGCCAGCATCCCTGACCTGTCGGTCGGCCCCTACACACCGGAAACAGACTCATGTGCGGCATCGTCGGCATCGCAGGTACCACGGACGTCGCGGCAGCGCTGTACGACGGCCTGACCGTCCTCCAGCACCGCGGACAGGACGCGGCAGGCATCGCCACCGCCAACGGCACGCAGTTGCGGGTGCACAAGGGCAACGGCCTGGTGCGTGACGTGTTCAACGCGAAGACGATGGCGCTGCTGGAAGGTCGCGTCGGCATCGCGCATTGCCGCTACCCCACGGCGGGCAGCGAAGGCAGCGACGAGGCGCAGCCGTTCTACGTCAACTCGCCCTATGGCATCGCGCTGGCGCACAACGGCAACCTGATCAACACAGATGCGCTGCGCCGCGAGGTGTTCGAGCAGGATCGTCGCAACATCAACACCGGCTCGGATTCGGAAGTGCTGCTCAACGTGTTCGCGCATGAGCTGGACAAGAGCCGCACGCTGACGCCTGAAGCCGCGTTCCGCGCGATCGAGGGCGTTGCCCGCCGTGCGCGTGGCGGTTACGCGGTGGTCGCGACCGTGCTGGGCCTCGGCCTGGTGGCATTCCGCGACCCGCACGGCATCCGTCCGCTGGTGCTGGGCAAGCGCGAGACCGATGCCGGCAACGAATATGCCATCGCCTCCGAATCGGTGGCGCTCGACATCCTCGGCTTCGAGCGCGTGCGCGACATCGCGCCGGGCGAGGGCGTGGTCATCACCCCGCGTGGCGAGCTGCACACCAGGCAGTGTGCCGAGCCGGAGAAGCACGCGCCGTGCATCTTCGAATACGTCTATTTCGCGCGCCCGGACTCGATGATCGAGAACATCTCCGTGCACAAGGCGCGCATGCGCATGGGCGTGACCCTGGGCGAGAAGATCCTGCGCCTGCGTCCCGACCACGACATCGACACGGTCATCCCGATCCCCGATACCTCGCGCGATGCCGCGTTGGAGATCGCCAACGTGCTGGGCGTGAAGTACCGCGAGGGCTTCATCAAGAACCGCTACGTCGGCCGTACCTTCATCATGCCGGGGCAGGGCGAACGCGTGAAATCGGTCAAGCGCAAGCTCAATCCGATCACGCTGGAATTCCGCAACCGCGTGGTGCTGCTGGTGGACGATTCGATCGTGCGCGGCACCACTTCGCAGCAGATCGTGCAGATGGCGCGCGATGCCGGTGCGCGCAAGGTGTACCTCGCTTCGGCCGCGCCGCCGGTCAGGCATCCGAACATCTACGGCATCGACATGCCGACGCCCGAGGAGCTCATCGCGCACGGTCGCAGCGAGGAAGAGATCGAGCGGATGATCGGTTGCGACTGGCTGATCTACCAGGATCTGCCTGATCTGGAGAAGGCGGTGGCCGGCCCGAAGTTCCCGGGCATGGTGTTCGATACCTCCTGCTTCAGCGGCGAATACGTCACTGGCGTCGAGCCGGGTTATTTCGAGGGCCTCAAGCAGGCGCGCTCGGACGATGCCAAGCGGCAGCGCCGGCTGGCGCTCTGAGCGCGGCGCGATGCCCACGCTGTTCGACGCCGCGCGCGAATGCCTCGACGCGGCGGACATCGACGACAAGATCGCGCTGACCCATCGCCATGCCGCGGCATTCCTGCGCGGCGAATTGTCCATCCCGCACGACGCGCCGCCACCGCACGCGATCCGCATGCCGGGTCGTCCCGAGCGTCCGCTGCTGGTGCATCCGCGCGACCTGCCGCGGCGTGGTTTCGGCAGCGTCGAAGGCCGTGCGGCCTTCGTCCATTCCATCGCGCACATCGAACTCAATGCCGTCGACTTGGCGTGGGATGCGGCCTACCGTTTCCGAGGCCTGCCCGACGATTTTTACGCCGACTGGGTGCGCATCGCCGACGACGAAGCGCGCCACTTCACGATGCTGCGAGGGCGCCTGCAGGCGCTCGGCCACGATTACGGCGATTTCGACGCGCACAACGGCCTGTGGGAGATGTGCGAGAAGACCGCGCACGATGGCTTGGCGAGGATGGCGCTGGTGCCGCGTGTGCTGGAGGCACGCGGACTCGATGTGACGCCGGGGATGATCGTCAAGTTGCGTTCGTTGGGTGACGACGCAACGGTCGGGATCCTCGAAACGATCCTGCGCGAAGAGGTATCGCATGTCGCTGCAGGCAGCCGATGGTTCCGCTGGTATTGCGAACGCGATGGCATCGCGCCGGAACCGAAATTCCGCGAACTGCTGGCCGAGTACGCGCGCGCCGTGTTGCATGGGCCGTTCAACGTCGAGGCGCGCGCGGCCGCAGGCTTCAGCGAAAAGGAACTGTCCGCGTTGATGCAGGTGGCAGGAAACGCCTGAGTCAGTGTTCGATGGTGGACAGGTCGAAATGCCCGTCATTCACCCGCAAGACGGAGCCGCGCCGCTGGGCAGAGCCCGACATGATTCGGCTTGGCGCGCCGCCGCGCGCCGGATGCTCAACGAGCCGGGGATTTACAGAGCGTCGAGTCGCATGTCGCCGTCATCCATGCGCAACACCGAGCCGTGTTCGTACCAATCCCCCAGCACGATGCGCTTGCAATTCCGGCCCTCCACCTGGAGCGAGTGGATCGCCGGGCGATGGGTATGGCCGTGGATCAAGGTGTCGATGCCGTAGCGGGTGAAATACTCATCGACGGTCGTCGGTGATACGTCGGTGATGGTTTCCATCGTGCCGGCATCGCGCAGTTCGCCCTGGCGCGCCTGGCTGGCCGCGCGTGCCTGGCTGGCGAATGCGAGGCGTGCATCGAGCGGTTGCGACAGGAAGCGTTGCTGCCATCCCGGTTCGCGCGTTTGCGCACGAAACTGCTGGTAGGCGATGTCTTCGGTGCACAGCAGGTCGCCATGCATCAGCAGGGTTGGCTTGCCATCGAGCACGATCACCGCAGGGTCGGGCAGGATCGAGATGCCGGCGCGGCGGGCGAAATCGTCGCCGAGCAGGAAGTCCCGGTTGCCGCGCTGGAAGGACACGGGCACGCCGGCATCGACAAGAGCCTTGAGACGGTCGGCGACGAACTTACCGGTTTCGGAGGGATCGTCGTCGCCCACCCAGGCTTCGAACAGGTCGCCGAGGATGTAGAGCGCGTCGGCCCCACGGGCTTCGCCGTCGAGGAAATCGCCGAACAACCGGGTGATGTCCGGGCGTTCCGGATCGAGGTGCAGGTCGGAGATGAAGAGCGTTGCCATCGGCAGATTGTAGAGCCTGCCCCGGACTTGATCCGGGAGCGGGCCCTGGCCCGTCTGCACCCGTCGGCTACGGTATTCGCTGAAAGGCATGGCGGGCCAAGGCCCGCCCTACGGTAAAATCGCGCATTGCCCGTATCAGTGTCCTCGCGCATGGCCTGCCGTACCCGTTTCGCTCCCAGTCCCACCGGATACCTCCATATCGGCGGCGCACGCACCGCGCTCTACTGCTGGCTGGAATCGCGCCATCGTGGCGGCGAGTTCGTGCTGCGCATCGAGGACACCGACCGCGAGCGCAGCACGCAGGCGGCGATCGACGCCATCCTCGATGCGATGGCATGGCTGGGCCTGGACTACGACGAAGGCCCGATCTACCAGACGCACCGGCTCGACCGGTATCGCGAGGTTGCCGAACGACTCGTTGCCGAAGGCAAGGCCTATTACGCCTACGAGTCGAAGGAAGAACTCGACGCCATGCGCGAAGTGGCGATGGCGAAGGGCGACAAGCCGCGCTACAACGGTGCCTATCGCGACCGCAACGAAGGCCGGCGCGACGATCCCAACCGCGTGATCCGCTTTCGCAACCCGGTCGATGGCGTGGTGGCGTGGGACGACAAGGTGAAGGGCCGCATCGAGATCGCCAACAGTGAACTCGACGACCTCGTCATCTTCCGACCGGACGGCTATGCCACGTACAACTTCGCGGTGGTGGTGGACGACATCGACATGCGCATCACCGACGTGGTGCGCGGCGACGACCACGTCAACAACACGCCGCGCCAGATCAACCTGTACGAAGCGCTGGGCGCGCCCGTGCCCGCGTTCGCGCATTTGCCGATGATCCTGGACGAGCAGGGCGCCAAGCTGTCCAAGCGCACCGGCGCGGCTGACGTGATGCAGTACCGCGATGCCGGCTACCTGCCGCACGCGTTGCTGAACTACCTCGTGCGGCTGGGCTGGTCGCACGGCGACCAGGAGATATTCAGTATTGCGGAGATGCAGCAACTGTTCGAGCTGAAGGACGTGAACGCCAAGGCATCGCGCCTCGATCCGGCCAAGCTCGGCTGGCTCAACCAGCAATACCTGAAGAACGACGATCCTGCCGCGGTCGCCACGCACTTGGCATGGCACCTGCAGCAGGCCGGGTACGAGCTGACGAAGGGCCCGGCGCCGGCGGACATCGTGGTCGCGCTGCGCGATCGCGTGCAGACGCTGAAGGAAATGGCCGAACGCGCGGCCGTCTGGTTCGGCCCGCTGACGGAGTACGACGATGCCGCGGTCGCCAAGCACCTGAAGGCGGGCACCGACGCATCGTTGCGTGATGCACGCCAGCGACTGGCGGCACTGCCACAATGGAATC
Organism: Luteimonas sp.; assembly: GCA_024707405.1. GTDB lineage: Bacteria > Pseudomonadota > Gammaproteobacteria > Xanthomonadales > Xanthomonadaceae > Luteimonas. The sequence goes on along the minus strand of JANPZU010000001.1, from coordinate 539,435 downwards.
CCGAGGCCATCGGCGAGGCGCTGCACGCCACGGCCGAAGCGCTGGGGCTGGGCATGGGCAAGGTGGCGCAGCCGATGCGCGTGGCGATCACCGGCACCCAGGTCAGCCCGGATATCTCGCAAACGGTTTACCTGGCCGGTCGCGACGAGGCGCTGGCCCGCATCGACGCCGCCATCGCCAAGGTGCCGGCTGGCGACGCGACTTGAGACAAGGCGATTCCGACACCATCCTGTCCCCATGAGCACGCACGAACACACCTGTACCGACCCCCACCACCATGTCCACGACGCCAAGGCGTTCGTGCGCGCGGTGGAAAAGGCCTGTGGCGAACGGGGCCTGCGGCTCACGCCGATCCGCGCACGCGTGCTGGGACTGATCGCCGAGGCCGGCAGGCCGGTCAAGGCCTACGACCTGCTCGACATGGTGCGTTCGGGCGAAGGTGCCGGCGCCGATGCGCCGCCGACCATCTATCGCGCGCTGGATTTCCTGCTCGCCAACGGCTTCATCCACAAGCTGCAGTCGGTCAATGCTTTCGTTGCATGCCATCATCCGAACAGCGCCCAGCATTCGGTGCCGTTCCTGATCTGCGATTCCTGCCACAACGCGGTGGAACTGGAAGATATGCAGGTCGTCGCTGCACTGGACGAGCGCGCGCGTGCGCTGGGCTTCGTGCCGCAGGCGCAGACGCTGGAAGTGCATGGCCTGTGCGCGGAGTGCGCAACGGCTACCGCGGAAGATTGATCCTCAGATCACGGAGCGCTTGGCGGCGGTTGCCGGATCACCGGTGTTCGGCGTCCCCGTCCGTTCGATCAGCAGGACATGTGCTTCTTCGTCGGCCACCGGACGGTGCTCGGCATCGCGCGGCACGACGAACAGTTCGCCCGGGCCCAATTCGACGTCGCCATCGCGCAGCTCGATGCGAATGCGGCCATGCAGCACCAGGAACAGATCGTCGGTGTCGTCATGGCTGTGCCAGGTGAACGCGCCCTTGATCTTCACCACCATGATGTCGTGGCCGTTGAAGGTGGCGACCGTGCGTGGTTGCCAGTGGCCTTCGAACGAGGCGAGTCGCCCGGCGAGGTTGATGGCGCGATTGCTGGCTTCATTCATGCGGGCTGGCCCAAGGGTTTCGGCGAACGTGGGGAAGTTTCCCGGATCGGCAGGTTGAACGCTGCCGCCAGCAATGCAAGCACGATGTCGGCGTACCACATCCACGTGTAGTCGCCGAGGCGCTCGATGGCCAATCCGCCCAGCCATGCGCCGAAGAAGCCGCCGATCTGGTGCGAGAGCAACGCGAAGCCGAACAGCGTGGCGAGATAGCGCGGGCCGAACAGCTTGCCGATGATGCCGGCCGTGGGCGGTACGGTCGCCAGCCAGGTCGCGCCCAGTCCGGCGGCGAACAGGTAGAACGTGGTCGGCGTGGGCGGTGAGACCAGATACAGCCCGACCAGCAATGCACGGCTGGCATACATCAGCGCAAGCAGGGACTTCATGCGATAGCGCTGCCCGAGCCAGCCGACCGCCAGGCTGCCGACGATGTTGCACAGCCCGATCAGCGCCAGCGAGATCGCGGAGACGCGTTCGGACAATCCACACAGTGCGATCTCGGTCGGCAGGTGGGTCACGAGGAAGGCGATGTGGAAGCCGCAGGTGAAGAAACCGATGTGCAGGCACCAGTAACTGCGGTCGCGCGCGGCAATGCGCAGTTGTTCGCGAAGACCGATGTGCTGTGTCGTGGGTGTGGTTGTCGTCGAGAGCGTTGAGGGTGGCGTCCGCGCGGGTTTGCGGCGCAGCGGCCATGCCAGTGGAAGCGTGGCAAGTGCCGCGATGGCCATCGTCCACATCGCGGCCATCCATCCGAATCCGCTGATGACGGCCTGCGTGATGGGTGCGAACACGAACTGTCCGGCCGAGCCGCCGGCGTTGATCACGCCTGCCGCCATCGAACGTTTTTCCGCGGGAATGGCGCTGGCCGTCGCGCCGATCAGCACCGAGAAACTTCCAGCGCCCGCACCGGCCGCGGACAGTACGCCCAGCGTGAACACCAGTCCCCAGCCGCTGGCGAAGGTGGGCGCCAGCGCCATGCCTGCGAACAGCAGCAGTCCGCCGATGACCAGCACGCGCCCACTGCCGCGCTGGTCGGCCCATGCGCCGAACACGGGCTGTACTGCGCCCCAGACAAGCTGTGCGATCGCCAGTGCGAAGCTGATCGACGCGATGCCGAGTCCCGTATCCAGCGCGATGGGCTGCACGTACAGCCCCAGCGACTGGCGTATGCCCATCGTTACCAGCAGCGTCGCCGTGGCGGCGAGGACAAGCGGCCAGTAACGCGGCATGACCGTCTGCATCAGCGTGCTTCCAGGCGCCGGGTGGCGCGATCGAGCACGGCATGGAGTTTTTCGAGTGCCGTGTCGCCGACGATCATGCCGGTTTCATCCTGCACTGCCTGCCACAAGGGGCGTGCCTGCTCGACCGTCCGGTTGCCGGCTGCGGTCACGACGACCTGCTTTCGGCGCGCGTCCTCGCCGGTGGCGAAACGGATCCAGCCGGCATCGACCAAGTGCTTCAGGTCGCGGGTGAGGGTGGTGCGATCCATGCCCAGTTCGAGTGCCAGCGCACCGATGGCCTGCGGCGTGCGTGCGGCGCGGCGCAGGATCGAGAACTGGTTGACGTTGATGCCCGCCGGTGCCAGGGCAGCGTCGTAGCGTTGGCTGAGCAGGCGGCTGAGCTTGCGCAGCCGGAAACAGGTACAGGGCGAAGCGGGTGCCGAAGAAGGATCCGGCGCGGCAATGGTTCGATTCGACATGATAGGTGTATATACACCTGTCTGGCCCGAAAGAAAACCGCTGCCGGTGTTGCCGGCAGCGGTCGCATGGCGGGATGATCAGAAGAAGACGCGAAGGCCGGCTGCGATGGCACGCCCCGGGAGCGGGGCGTAATCGCGCAGCAGCGACGTATGCGGGCGGGCTTCGGTGTCGGTGAGGTTGCGGCCGTCAAGGAACACTTCCCAGTTGGTGGCGTCGAGGTCGCCCCAGCGATAGGCCAGTCCCGCGTGCACGAGGGTGTAGCCGTCGCTGGCTTCCTCGCCTTGTGCCACGCGATCCTGCTTGGCGTAATGCGTGACGCCGACGACGGCACGCAGGTTGCCTAGCGACCAGGCCAGTTCGCCGCCATGGCGCGTCGGCGCGATCCTTGGCAGGTTGCCGTCGAGCGCGATGTCGGCATGGTAGTGGTGGCTGTGGTCGCCGTGCGGTACGTCGAAATGCACGTGCGCGGTGCCGCTGCCGTCGAGCTTCGCGCGGACGCCATCGGTGAACACACGCAAGTCGAGGTTGCCGTTGTCGCCTTGCACCAGATGGATTTTCGCTTCCACTTCGTAGCCGTGGAAGGTCGCGTCGTTCTGGAACCATAGCCGCACCGGCAACCCGCCATCGACCACGCCTGTGTCGGCGAGGTAGATGAAGTCCTTGAACTGCGTCTGGTACACGGCGGCCTTGAGTTCGACGCGTCCTGCATGCGCATGGATGCCGGCTTCGAGTCGTCGCCCGCGCTCGGTCTCGAGGTCGGCATCGCCCAGTTCGATCGATTGCGTGGCGATGTGCGGGCCGGCGGCGAACAGTTCCTCGTTCGTCGGGGCGCGCTCGGACAGATCGGCGCCGAGGCGCACGTCGATGATGTCGTTGGCGTGCCAGATCGATGCGAGCGAAATGCTGTTGGCGGTGAAGTCGCGGCGGTCGTCGTCCAGGGGATCGATGCGGACGCGGTCATGCCGCGCGCCCAGTTCCACCTTCCAGGGGCCGAACGTCTTTTCCTGGATCGCGAACAGGCCCAGCGTCCCGGTCTTGCTTGGCGGCACGAAGGCTTCGTCGCCGACGGCGCTGAAATCGACCTTGCCGAACTGCAGGCCGAATGCACCGCGCCAGCCGCTGTACTCCTTCTGTACCGCTTCCAGCCGGCCTTCGACGCCCTTGTTGGTGAAGCGCGTGCCGACGTGTCCGCCCTCGAACTCGATGTGTTCGTAGTCGTTGAACGCGGCGCGGAGGTTGATGCCGCTCAGGAACGCAAGTGGATCGTTGACACCGGCCTTCAGGTCGAGGCGGTTCTGGACGAGGTCGATGCGCACCGAGCCGTGGTCGTCGCCGTGATCATGGTCGTCGTGATCGTCGCCATGGTCGTGATCATGGCCGTGATCGTGGTCATGCCCGCCATGGCCATGGTCGTCGTCCACATGCACGTGGGCGCCATCTGGAATGCCGTAGTTCGTGCGGTAGGTGCTCGCGGAGATGCCGAAGTGGCCGCGCTCACCGAGCCAGGTCGCGGCGAGCGCGCCGGCGCGCGTCTTCAGCGCGCTGTTGGGCAGCACTCCATGCAGTTGTTCTTCGTGATCGTCTTCGTCGTGGTCATCATGGTCATGGTGCTCGACTTGCGCATGACCGGGGATGTCGTAGTCGCCGGTATTGCGCACAAGGCCATCGACATGGATCACCCAGTTCCCGCTGACGCCGTCGAGGCGGAACATGCCGGTGTGTTCGTCGTTGCCGGTGCCTGCACGCAGTTCGGCGCGGCCGCTCAACGGGCGATCCGGCAGTGCGTCGGGGATGCGGCCATCGACCACGTTGACCGCGCCGCCGATTGCGCCGCTGCCGAACAGCAGGGTGGCCGGGCCTTTCAACACTTCGATCTGGTCGGCGAGGAACGGTTCGACGCTGGTGGCGTGGTCGGCGCTGACCGTCGACGCGTCCATGCTTCCCAGCCCGCCCGACAGTACCTGCACGCGCGGGCCCTCCTGGCCGCGAATGATCGGGCGGCCGACGCCGGTGCCGAACCAGGTGGTCTGGACGCCCGGCAGGGTGGCGATGGTGTCGCCCAGGGTGCCGGCCTTGCGGGCGTCGAGCGTTTCGCCGTAGAGCACTTCGATCGGGTGCGCCAGGTCTTCGGCTTCCGCCCGCAGCGGCGTGGCGGTGACTTCGACGGTGTCGAGGTTGCGGGTGGTATGGGTGGCGACCTGGGGCTCGTCCGCGGCCAGGGCAGGCGTGGCGAGCAGGGCGGTCGCGCAGGCCGTCCAGAGGGCGAGGGAGAGGCGGTTGCGGGGAAGGGCGGTCATCGGCGGGGCGAACCTGTAGACTGGGAAGACGAACGGGATGTTATAATGTTTCAAAATCGATCGCACCCCCCGGAAGACATGCCTTCATCCGCACTCAAGCAAGCCGACCGCGTCGGCTTTGCCGCTTCGTTCCTCTGCGCCCTGCATTGCGCGCTGGTGCCGGTGCTGCTGGCGGTGTTGCCGGCTTTCGGCCTGCGGCTGGGGGGCTGGATCGACATCGACCAGGCCTTCGTGGTGTTCGCGACCCTGCTCGGGGCGACGACGCTCACACTGGGGTGGCGACGTCATCGCGTGTTCCACGCCTGGGCCTTGCTGGTGCCGGGCCTGCTGCTGGTGTGGATCGGCACGTTCACGCCGTTGCACGACCACGGCCTGCGGCATGCGGCGGTGATGGCGGCCGGTGGCCTGCTGTTGGCCGGTGCGCACCTGCTCAACCTGCGGCTCACGCACGCGGCCGGAACGGCCCGCTGAAGGCCCGCGTGATAGGATGCGCGGCCTGCGGCTGGGCCGCACCGATTCAATCCACGACACGCATCCAGGAGCAACAACGATGGGCAAGGGCGACCGCAAGACCGCCAAGGGCAAGCGCTACAACTCCAGCTACGGCAACGCGCGCTTGAACGCCGCCAGCAAGGCCACCGGCAGCGCCTCCGCGCCGGTCGCCAAGAAGGCCACCAAGGCCGTTGCCAAGGCACCGGCCAAGAAGGCCGTCAAGAAGGTTGCCGCCAAGGGCGAGTGATCCTGCCTTCGCGGTTCGATACGAGAAGCCCCGCATCGCGGGGCTTTTTCGTTGCAGCTGGTCAGCGCGCTGCTGCGTCCTCGACGTCGCGCCACACGCGCAGCAGGTTGCCACCGAGGATCTTGCGGATGCCGGCTTCGTCGTAGCCGCGTTGCAGCAGTCCTTCGATCAGGTTGGGAAAGTCGGCGACGCTGCGCAGGCCGTCCGCGAGTTCGCCACCCACGCCATCGAAATCCGAACCGATGCCGACGTGGTCGATGCCGATCAATGCGACGCCATGGTCGATCTGGTCGAGCACGGCGTCGATCGGCGTGGCTGGCGTCGGGTGCGCCTCGTCCCAGGCGCGGTTGAATGCGTCGCGATCCTCGATCGGCTGGCCGGCGGCGGCCAGCGCGGCATTGCGGCGGTCGAGTTCGGCGCGTGCACGGAACTTGGCCTGCAGGTTGGCGGCTGCCTGCGGATTGACGAACGCAGTGCCGAACGGGATCTGCACCACGCCGCCGGTCGCGGCCACGGCTTTCGCCAGCTCGTCGCTGATGTTGCGCTCGAAGCCGGGCGTGAAGTGACGGAACGCGGAATGGCTGGCGATAACCGGCGCGCTGCTCAGCGCGATGGCCTGCGCAGCGGCGCCGTCGGAGATGTGTGAAACATCGACGATGATGCCGAGGCGATTCATCTCCGCCACCACGTCGCGACCGAAATCGCTCAGTCCGTCCCACTTGCGTTCGACGCCGTAGGATGAATCGGCGAGCCGGTTGGCGACGCTGTGGGCGAGGGTGATGTAGCGCACGCCACGATCGAAGAAGGCCTGTACCTGCGACAGGTCGTCGCCGAGCGGAGCGCCGTTCTCCATGCCCAGTGGCAGCAGCACGCGGCCGCCCGCGCGAAGGCGGCCGACGTCGCGCGGGGAAGTGAGGATGGCGAACTTCTCCGGATGCCTTTGCACCAGCGCTTCGACCGAGTCGATCTGCATGTGCGCCGATTGCCGGGCGGTGCCCGCATCGTCCTCGCGTGGCGAGGTGTAGATCGACATCCAGGCGACGTCGAGGCCGCCTTCGCGGGCACGCGGGTAGTCGAACTCGCGATCCGGCGCGGCCACGCCGAGATCGGCCCAAGCGTCGCCAAGGATGCCGGGTGCGTCGATGTGCGTGTCGACGATGATCGCGTCGCGGGCGATGCGCCGGGCTTCGTCGCTGGCCGTCTGTGCGGCCGCGGGCAGGGTGGTCAGGCCGAGTGCGCAGGCAAGCAGGATCGGTTTCAGCATGGCATCTCCGTTGGATCGTGGTGGTGCGGGCTCAGCTCCGCCTCGTGCCCGCGACATGGATCGATCGTGCAAGCCGTCCGCCCAGCCAGTAGCACAACTCCGCGGGTTGGCCGATCTGCCAATGCACGAAGTCCGCGCGCTGGCCGACGCGCAGGATGCCGCGGTCGTCGAGTCCGAGCGCACGTGCTGCATGCACGGTCGTGCCACGCAGGGCTTCCTCGGGCGTCAGCCGGAAATGCGTGCAGGCCAGTTGCATCGCCTGGCGTAGCGACTGCAGTGGCGAAGTGCCGGGATTACAGTCGGTCGCGACCGCCATCGGCACGCCCTGCGCACGGAATTCGTCGAGTGGCGGCAGCTTCGTTTCGCGCAGCACGTGGAATGCACCAGGCAGCAACACCGCGACCGTGCCTGCCGCCGCCATTGCGCGCACGCCTTCTGGCGAGGTGTATTCGACATGGTCGGCGGACAGTCCGCCGAATTCGGCCACCAGCGCCGCGCCCTCGCCGTCGCTGAGCTGGTCGGCATGCAGTTTCACCGGCAGCCCGAGCGAGGCCGCCACCTCGAACACGCGACGCGTCTGCGCAAGCGTGAAGCCGATGCGTTCGGCGAATGCGTCCACGGCATCCACCAGTCCCTCGGCATGCAGTCGCGGCAACCACGCGCAGACTTCGGTGATGTAGTCGTCGGCGCGTCCTGCGAATTCCGGGGGCAGGGCGTGTGCGCCGAGGAAGGTGGTGCGCACCTCGATGCCGAGCGTCTCGCCGATGCGTCGCGCAACCCGCAGCATCTTGCGTTCGTTGTCGAAGTCCAGGCCGTAGCCCGACTTGATTTCCAGCGTGGTGACGCCGTCGAGCAGCAACGCGCGTGCACGCGGGAGCGACTGCGCCAGCAGTTCGTCTTCACTGGATGCGCGCGTGGCGCAGACTGTGGAGACGATGCCGCCGCCGTTGCGGGCGATCTCCTCGTAGCTCGCGCCCTGCAGGCGTTGCTCGAACTCGCCGGCACGGTCGCCCGCGAACACGACATGGGTATGGCAGTCGATCAGCCCCGGCGTGATCCAGCCGCCGTCGGCATCGATCACTTCATCGGCGAGCTTGCCCGGGTCACCGGGCAGATCGGCGCGTGCACCGATCCACGCGATGCGTCCGTCGCGCCATGCTAGCGCGCCATCGAGGATCGCGCCGTAACCGGCATCGCCATCCAGTGTCGCCAGCGATGCGCCGACGATGAGGCCATCCCAGCGTTCAGTCACCGCCGCCACCTCCGTCTCCACCACCGTCGCCGGCTTCGTCCGATGCGCCCCGTTCACGCTCGCTTTCGAACACGCCGCCGGCCGCACTGTCTGCAGTGTCCTTGCGCCGCGCGGCCTTGCTGGCGCCCAATGCCGCGAGCACGGCGACCAGACCGCCCAGGATCGCGACAAAGGCGCCGATCAATGCGATTGAGGATGCGCTCATGGGATGCCCCTCCCGGGAAGACGCGGTAGCCTAGCGCACTCCGTCTCCCGAAGTCCCCGGATGTCGCACGTGCAACATGCCTCGATCGAAGCCGTTCCCGCGGGTTGGCGCCTGCCCGGCATCGCCAACCTGCATTCGCATGCATTCCAGCGTGCAATGGCGGGCCTTGCAGAGCGCCAGACCCACCCCTCGGATTCGTTCTGGACGTGGCGCGAGACGATGTACCGGATGGCCGGGCGCTTCGATCCAGACGCGCTGCATGCCGTCGCGAGCCAGCTTTACGTCGAGATGCTGGAAGCCGGTTACACCACCGTCTGCGAGTTCCACTATCTCCACCATGCACCGGATGGTTCCCCATACGCGGCGCCGACGGAGATGTCGGATGCATTGGTCGCCGCCGCGCGCGACACCGGCATCCGCCTGACCCTGCTGCCGGTGCTTTACATGACCGGAGGATTCGACGGGCGCGCGTTGAACGAGCGCCAGAAGCGGTTCGGCCACGATCTCGACACATACCTCAAGCTCTTTGCGTCGCTGCATGCGCGGCAGGACGACATGCTCAAGGTCGGTTGCGCATTGCACAGCCTGCGCGCAGTGCCGCCCGATGCAATGCAGGCGGTGCTGGCCGCGCTGCCGACGGATGCGCGCATCCACATCCATGTCGCCGAACAGGTGGGTGAGGTGCAGGACTGCATCGCCGTGCGCGACCTGCGCCCGGTGGAATGGCTGCTGCGCAATGCGGCCGTCGACGCGCGCTGGACGCTGGTGCATGCGACCCACCTCAACGACTGGGAAGTCGCGGGCATCGCGAAATCCGGAGCGACGGTGGCGATTTGCCCGACCACCGAGGCCAACCTCGGCGACGGGCTGTTCCGCCTGCGCGATTACCTCGATGCCGGTGGCGCATGGGGCATCGGTTCGGATTCGCACATCTCGGTGTCGCCGGTCGAGGAACTGCGCTGGCTGGAATACGGCCAGCGACTGGCCACGCGCCATCGCAACATCGTGGTCGAAAAGGATGCGCCGAGCGTCGGCAGGAACCTGCTTGCGGGCGTGCTGGCGACGGCGGCCAACGCCACCGGGTTCGACGCGGTCGACGACAGCATCGTGCTGGACGCCGATGCACCGCAACTGGCCGGCGCGACGGCGGACGACATCGCCGATCGCTGGATCTTCAGCGGCAACCGCAATCTGGTGGGCGAAGTGCGGGTCGCGGGCAAGCGCGTGGTGGCCGATGGCATGCACGTCGACCGTGAATCCATCGCCGCACGATACGCGACTGCGATGCAGGAGCTGCTGGCGGGCTGATGCGAGGGCCTTGCCCGCATGACCTGGATCAATGCGATGCGGGACAATGCGCGTCAGGCTGCGCCTGTCATCGCACCGGAGTTGCAAGCATGAATGTCGACGTCGCCATTGTCGGGGCAGGCCCTGCGGGACTGTGTTTCGCACGCTCGCTGGCCGGAAGTGGCCTGCGCGTCGCCATCGTCGAACGCCAGCCACTCGATGCAATCGCCGCCCCTGTGTTCGACGGGCGCGAGATTGCGCTGACCCATGCCTCGCGGAACATCCTCGAAATCCTTGGCCTGTGGCAATGCTTCGATCCTGCCGAGGTCTCCGAACTGCGTGACGCCAAGGTGCTCGATGGCGATGCCGAAACCGGTTTGCTGGTCAGCGCCGCCGATGGTCGTAACGGGCCTCTCGGCTGGTTGGTGCCGAACCACCTGATCCGCAAGGCTGCGTACGAACTCGTGGCGGGGCAGGATGGCGTCGAATTGCTCACCGGGCGCACACTGCGTAGCGTGGAACGCAGCAAGGATTGCGTGGTTTTGTCGTTGGAAGATGGCGAGACGATCCGTACCAAGCTGCTGGTCGCAGCCGACAGCCGCTTCTCGCAGGTGCGACGGATGCTGGGCATCGGTGCGCGATCCTACGACCACGGCGTGCAGATGCTGGTCTGCCGGGTTGCGCACGATCTGCCGCACGAACATGTCGCATGGGAATGGTTCGACTACGGCCATACGCTGGCGTTGCTGCCGCTCAACGGCAACCGTTGTTCGGTGGTGTTGACGCTGAAACCCGAAGCCATGCGCGAAGTGGAAGCCATGGACGACGTGGCATTCGCCGCCGACATGCAGCGGCGGATGCGCGGGCGACTGGGCGCGGTGACCACCATCGGCTCGCGCCATGTGTATCCGCTGGTCTCGGTCTATGCCGATCGCTTCGTCGGGCCGCGCGCGGCACTGGTGGGCGATGCTGCCGTGGGCATGCATCCGGTGACCGCGCATGGTTTCAACCTGGGCCTGCAAGGGCAGGCGAAACTGGCCGAGACCGTATTGCAGGCACATCGCGAGGGGCGCGACATCGGTTCGGATGCCGTGTTGGCTCGTTACCATCGTGCACACCACGCGGCTGCGTATCCCATCTACGCCGCCACCCGCATGGTGACCCGCATCTATACCAACGAACGTCCCGTTGCGCGGGTGCTGCGTGGCGCGACCTTGCGCATCGCCAATCGCATTCCGCCGTTCCGGCGCGCCATCGCCGCGCACCTCACGCAGGCGTAAATGGGCCCGGGCCCGCCATCACGAGATCAATGGTCAGGGATCGCCGAACAGATCGAACTCCACCGGCAGCGCGCCTTCCAGCTTCAGCAGGAACTGCTTGGTCGGCAGGCCGCCGCCGAAACCGGTGAGCGAACCATCGGCGCCAATCACCCGATGGCAGGGCAGCACGATGGGCAGCGGATTGCGCCCGTTCGCTGCACCGACGGCACGCATCGCTGAGGGCTTGCCGACACGCGATGCGAGTTGCGCGTAGCTGATCGTTTCTCCGTAGGGAATCGACGCCAGTGTCGTCCACACGGTGCGCTGGAAGTCGGTGCCCTGCGGCGACAGCGGCAGATCGAACGTGCGCCGTTTTCCGGCGAAGTATTCGTCCAGTTGCCGGCGTGCCTTGCGCAGCACGGCGTTGTCTCCGGTCTGCCATTCGCCATCGCGCTTGACCGGATGCCGGTTGTCGCGGAACTCGATGGCGCGCAGTCCGTCGCTGGAAGCCGCGACGAACAACGGGCCAACAGGACTGTCGACGAAGGTGGTCTGGATGCTCATGTCGCTGTGCTCCCTGCGGTCTTCCGCGTATTCGTCTTGGGTGGTGTGTCGTTGGTGCGCGTCGCGAGAGCGGCATCGCGCCAGAGATGGATGACGGCGTAGCCGCGCCATGGGCGCCAGTTCTCGGCGCGTTCGCGCAGGGCTTTTGCCGACAGCCGCGAACCGTCGCCAGGCAAGTGCTTTTGCAGTACTAGGTCTTCGGCGGGGAAGGCATCCGGGTGGCCGAGCGCGCGCAGCGCGATGTATTGCGCTGTCCATGGGCCGATGCCGGGCAGCGCCGTCCAGCGCGCCACCAAATCGTCCAGCGTGCGTTCGGCGCGGAAATCCGCGTCACCATCGACGACGGCGCGTGCGATCGTGCGGATCGTCGCGGCGCGTGCCGTGGTCAGCCCGATGCCGTCGAAATCAGCGTTGACCAACGCGTCGGGTGTCGGGAAGACATGGCGCAGTCCGAGTCCGGCGAAGGATTCCGGCAGCGCCGTGCCGAAACGTTCGGCAAGTCGCGCGGTCACCGTGCGTGCAGCGGCCACGCTGACCTGTTGGCCGACCACCGCGCGCACCGCGATTTCAAACCCGTCCCACCCGCTCGGCAGGCGCAGGCCGGGCCGCTTCCGCACCAGCGCACGCAGGCGCGAGTCGCGGGACAACACGCTTGCAATCGCACCCGGGTCGGCATCGAGGTCGAACATCCTGCGCACGCGATCCACGATGCCCAGCAAAGCCGGCGGCGTGATGCCGTGCAATTCCAGCCGCAGCGCATGTTCGCCGCGCAGCGCGGACACGCGCAGCCAACCGGGCGACGACGCATCGCCGACCACGCGCAGGTAGCTGGCCTCATCGACGACTTCCACGCCGGGCAGGGCGCGTCCGCGCAGGAAATCGAGCATCGCGGCGAAGTCGTAGGGCGGGCGATAGTTGAGGCGCAACGACAAGGCCTGCGCGTGTTTGGCCGGCTCGTGCTTGCGCAGGACGCGCGGCGCCATGCCGTAGGCATCGAGGAAGCTGCTATTGAAGCGACGCAGGCTGCCGAAACCCGCGGCCGATGCGACCTCGGTGATGGGCAAGGCAGTTTCGGTCAGCAACTGCTTGGCGAACAGCAGGCGTCGCGTGCCGTGCACACCGATGGGAGCTGCACCGAGGCGATCGACGAACAGTCGCCGCAATTGCCGTTCTCCCACATGCACGCGCGCCGCCAGCGCGGACAACGGTTGTTCCGCCAGCAGGCCCTGGTCGATCAGTTTGAGCGCACGCGCCACGGTGTCGTCGCCGCGTCGCCAACTGCCATCCGCGGGCGAAAGTTCCGGGCGGCAGCGCAGGCAGGGACGGAAACCCGCGGCCTCGGCTGCGGCGGCATTGGCGAAGTAGTCCACGTTGCGGCTTTTCGCCGCCGGTGCGGGACAGGTTGGCCGGCAATAGATGCCGGTGGTGCGGACGGCGGTGAAGAACAGTCCGTCGAAGCGCGGATCGCGGCTCAGCCGCGCCTGCTCGCAGATCGTCGGGTCGGGCAGGGGCGCAGTGGTGGCGGGCGACGACATGGGCGCAGTCTAGCGCCGGGCCGGGCGCTGGACTCGCCGTTTTCGGACATCAATGCGCGGATGGGGATTCCGGCTTGAGCGTCGTCAGCAGTGTCGCCGCGTCGCCATCGTTCGGTGCTGGCTGGATGCCGACCAGGCGCGCGAGCAACGGGTATACGTCGACATTGTCGAATGCCGGGATGGTGAGTCCGCTGCGGAACGATGGGCCGTGGGCAATGAAGATGGCGCGCATGTCCGGCTCTGCTGGATCGTAACCATGCGAACCACGCGTCCCTGCCGGGCGACGTGCAAGGTATTGCCGCGGGATGGCATCCCATCCCTTGTCCATCTGGCACACGATCGGTGGTACTCGCGGATGCCTGCCGTATTTCCAGCGTGCGGGCAGTTCGCCCTTGCGCCAGCATTCGTACTGCGTGTGGCGACCGAGCAGCACGGATTCGGCGGCCTGCACATGTCCTTCGCGCGGCTGGAAGCCCACGACCTGTCCGGTCATCACGACCTCGGCGACCGCCGGGTCGGCCATGTCCTCGACCACGATCACCTGGCTTTGCGGGACTTCGGCCATGCCGTGGTCGGAGACGATGACGATGTCGGTATCGTCCAGCACGCCCGCACGCTGCAGTCTCTCGATCAATTCTCCGATGGCGGCATCGACCTGGCGGAGTGCGTCGCGTAGTTGTTGCGAATCCGGGCCATGTGCATGCGCGGCGGCGTCGGGGTGCTCGAAGTAGATCGTTGCGAAACGAGGTCGCGTGGCGGGCGGCTCGCTCAACCAGCCTGCAACCATGTCCACGCGCTCGGGGATGGGGCGTTGTGCGTCGAACAGATGCCAACGTGTCGGTCGGATGCCTTGCACGTCCGCTTCGCTGCCGGGCCACGACAACGTGGCCGTGGACAGCCCCGCCTTTTCGGCACCTACCCAGATCGGTTCGCCATTCCACCAGCGACCGTCGCCGACCGCATCCCGGTTCGACAACCAGAAATTGCCCAGCGTGGCGTCCTGCATGGTGTTGTGGACGATGCCGTGCCGATCCGGCCTCAAGCCGGTGACGAGGGTGTAGTGGTTCGGGAACGTGAGCGAGGGGTACGAGGGTGTCATCCACTCGGCACGCACCCCTTCCGTGGCGAGGCGGTCGATGTTGGGGGTGTCGCCGCGGCCCAGGAAGCGCGGTGCAACGCCGTCCAGCGAGACCAGCAGCAAGGTGCGGGGGACGTGGTGGTCGGCGGTGGGGGGGGGGTGTCCCGGCGGTTGTCGTCGTGCAGGCGCTGATGAACAGCAGGGCGCAGGCAGTGAGCAGGTATTGCAGTCGTGTCATTGCCCCATGATACGGAGTAACGTGACAGTCATCGCATTCGACGAACGTCCGATGGCGCCGAATGCAGCGCATGGGGCCTGAGAACAGTCGCCTGCCTCTTCGCATCACTGACGCAAGGGTGAATCCGGCCCTCCGCGGCGGTTGAATTCCGGGTGATCGGGCGTATGTTTGCGGCACGGCCAACCGGCCGTATCCAGTGGAGAACGAGGTAACCCCATGAAGTATTCCGTGATGACCGCCCTGCTTGCCGGCTTGGCTTTCGGCTTCGCCGCGCCTGCCGTGTTCGCACAGGATCAGGAACTCGAGGAAGCCGGGCGTGCCGCCAAGGGCAAGCCGGACGACCGGTTCTGCATCAAGGAAACCGGCTCCCGCGTCGTGGCCACACGTAACCGCAACAAGAAGGCCGACGAGGAATGCGTCGCCGGCAATGGCCGCGTCTACACCCGCGAGGACATCGAGCGCACCGGCTCGGTCGATATCCGCGACGCCTTGCGCCGCCTGGGCCAGTAACCCTGCCGGTACGACCGGCCATGCAATTTCCGACGCCCGGCAAACGCCGGGCGTTTTCTTTCCGGGGCCATGCGATTGCCCATGCCGCGGTGTGGCTGGGCCGCGAGGGGGGAATGCGATAATTCGCGCATCGCTTTCCCGGAGCAGCGCATGTCCACCACCGATCCCCGCCACGACCCGTCCCGCGTCATCCGTGCGCCACGTGGCAGTACGTTGAATTGCCGCAGCTGGCTGACCGAAGCGCCGTACCGGATGCTGCAGAACAACCTCGACGCGGAAGTGGCGGAAGATCCGACGTCGCTGGTGGTCTACGGCGGCATCGGTCGCGCCGCGCGTGACTGGGCCTGCTACGACAAGATCCTCGAAACCCTCGAAACACTCGGCGACGACGAAACCCTGCTGGTGCAGTCGGGCAAGCCGGTGGGCGTGTTCCCCACGCATGCCGACGCGCCGCGCGTGTTGATCGCCAACTCCAACCTCGTCCCCCACTGGGCCACGTGGGAGCACTTCAACGAGCTCGATAAGAAAGGCCTGATGATGTACGGCCAGATGACGGCCGGCTCGTGGATCTACATCGGCTCGCAGGGCATCGTGCAGGGTACCTACGAGACCTTCGTCGAGATGGGCCGCCAGCATTTTGGCGGCAGCCTGAAAGGCAGGTGGATCCTGACGGCGGGCCTTGGCGGCATGGGCGGCGCACAGCCGCTGGCCGCGTCGCTGGCCGGCGCGTGCAGCCTCAACATCGAATGCCGCCAGAGCAGCATCGATTTCCGGCTGAAGACACGCTACGTCGACGAGCAGGCGAGCGATCTCGACGACGCGCTCGCCCGCATCGAAAAGTACACGCAGGCCGGCGAAGCCAAATCCATCGCGCTGCTGGGCAATGCCGCGGAAATCCTGCCGCAATTGGTCGAACGCGGCGTGCGCCCCGACTGCGTCACCGACCAGACCAGCGCGCATGACCCGGTGCACGGCTACCTGCCGGTTGGCTGGACGGTGGAACAGTGGCTGACCGAACAGAAGCAGCATCCGGAGAAGGTGCGCGACGAGGCCAAGAAGTCGATGCGAGTGCACGTCGAGGCGATGCTGGCCTTCCATGCCCAGGGCATTCCCACGGTCGATTACGGCAACAACATCCGCCAGATGGCCAAGGACGAAGGCTGCGCCAATGCCTTCGACTTCCCCGGCTTCGTGCCGGCCTACGTGCGCCCGCTGTTCTGCCGTGGCATCGGCCCGTTCCGATGGGTGGCATTGAGCGGCGACCCGGAAGACATCTACAAGACCGATGCCAAGGTGAAGGAACTCATCCCCGATGACGCGCACCTGCACACCTGGCTGGACATGGCGCGAGAGCGCATCAGCTTTCAGGGGCTGCCGGCGCGCATCTGTTGGGTCGGTTTGGGGTTGCGCCACAAGCTGGGACTGGCGTTCAACGAGATGGTGCGCAACGGCGAACTGAAGGCGCCGGTGGTGATCGGTCGCGACCACCTCGACAGCGGCAGCGTCGCCTCACCCAACCGCGAAACCGAAGCCATGCAGGACGGCAGCGATGCAGTGTCCGACTGGCCGTTGCTCAACGCCATGCTCAACGTCGCCGGTGGCGCGACGTGGGTCAGCCTGCACCACGGCGGCGGTGTGGGCATGGGCTACAGCCAGCACAGCGGCGTGGTGATCGTGTGCGACGGTACCGAGGAAGCCGACAAGCGCATCGCCCGCGTGTTGTGGAACGACCCCGGCACCGGGGTGATGCGCCATGCCGATGCCGGCTACGACATCGCGAAACAATGCGCACAGGAGCAGGGGTTGAAGTTGCCGATGGTGTGAGTGGTGCCCGACCAGCTACTTTCGCCGTGGGCGCCATGACTGTTTTCGTCCATTCAGTCCGGGAGCCGGCATTGGGTTTTCACGGCGGCAACCGGTGGATGGCACTGTTCGTTTTTCTCGCAGTCGTGCTTTCGTTTCCTTCGCGCGCTGCCGATCTCGATGCGTTCTGGTCGGTGCCGCGCAAGGGCGGCAACAGTTTCAACCAGGTGCCTCCGGACGAAGCCTATTTCCATGCACTGGCCGACAGCGGTGCGACCTGGGTGAGATTGGCTTTCAGCAAGTGGCCATCCACGAGGCGCGATTTCCTGATCGGCGATGCCGATGCCTACGAAGGGCTGGTGCCCGACGACCTGGCGACGTTGCGTCGCACACTCGACGCCGCGCACAAGGCCGGGTTGAAAGTGGTGGTAGTGCCGTTGAGCCTGCCCGGCGCGCGCTGGACGCAACACAACGAGGGCTTGTTCGATGACCGGTTATGGTCGCAGCCGGGCCATGTCGATGATGCGGTGCGGTTCTGGGGCGACCTGGTCGCGGCCTTGCAGGATCACCCCGCGATTGCCGCCTACAACCTGATCAACGAACCCGCACCCGAGAAGACCACCGGGCTGGCCGAGAACGGCAGCGCCGAAGCCCTGCGCGAATGGCAGCGGGTGCATGCCGGCACGCTACGTGACTTGCCTGCGTTCTATGCGCGCGTGATGGAAGCGATCCGTCGCGTCGATCCAGTGACGACGGTGATGCTGGATGCCGGTTACTACGCCAACCCGCGTTCGCTGGCGGCATGGCCACGCCGCCTGGCCGACGACCGCGTGCTTTACGCCTTCCACATGTACGAACCCTATGCGGCAACCAGTGCGCCGAACATGCGGCGCGAGGTGCCGCTGCGTTATCCGGGCGTGGAAACCGAGGTCGCCGGTCGCAGGCAGGCCTGGGATCGCGATGCGGTCGCGACGCACATCGGCATGGCATTCGACTGGGCCGCGGCGCAGGGACTGCCGCCGACACGCATCGTGGCGGGGGAGTTCGGCTGCATGCGCGCGTGGGCTGACTGCGCTGCCTACCTGCGTGACGTGGTGGATGCGGTGGATGCACGCGGCGGCCATTGGGCGTTCTATGCGTTCCGCGAGGACGCCTGGGACGGCATGGACTACGAACTGCCGGACAACTTGCCATCGGGGCGTTTCTACTGGCTGATGGAATCAGGCAAGGCCGACCAACTACCGCGCGACGGGACGTTGATGGAATTGCTGCGCAGGCGGATGCGCGACTGAGCCTGCAATGCATGGCGCTTCGTAGGCGAGGCTGACGATGATCCCTGCATGCGGGTGGTGTATGTTCGACCGCACTTGAGACCAGTCCGGAGACTCGGGATGACCTTTCCACGCATGTTGTCGTGCCTGCTGGCACCCATGCTTGTCTTGTCCATGCACGATTCCGCTGCATCGGAAACACCGCGGCCCGCTTACGCATGGTCGACCGACGAAGCCTTCGACCCGGGCACCATCCCGGCCTATGGCGGCAAGCACGATGCGGTGTACGCGCGCATCGATGCCGACATCGATGCGCATGTCGCCCACCTGCAGCGCTGGGTGCGGCAGCGTTCGATCAGCGCGCAGGATGACGGCATCCGCGACATGGCACGGTTGCTGGCCGACGACCTGCACGCGCTGGGATTCGCTGAAGTCGAAGTGGTGGAGACGCCCGGCCATCCCGGCGTGCTGGGCTGGTACGACGCCGGCGCGGAACGCACGCTGGTGGTGTACATGATGTATGACGTACAGCCGATCGAGGAAAACTGGCGCATCGACGATCCGTTCGCGGGCGAACTGGTCGAGCATGAACTGGGGACGGTGTTGATGGCGCGCGGCGCGACCAACCAGAAGGGGCCGCAACGCGCCTTCCTCAATGCCGTCGACGCAATGATAGCCACCCACGGCACGTTGCCGGTCAACTTGTACGTGGTGGCCGAGGGCGAGGAGGAGCTGGGTTCGCCCAACTTCGGCAAGGTGATCGAACCTTGGCTCGACCGCCTGCGCAAAGCCGATGGCGCGTTCTTCCCGATGAACATCCAGATGGCCGATGGCAAGGCCTCGCTCAACCTCGGCGTGAAGGGCATCGTCTATTTCGAGCTGGAGGCGAAGGGCGGCGAATGGGGCGGCCCGTCGAAAGCGGAGATCCACGGTTCGATGAAGGCGTTGGTGGATTCGCCGACGCTGCGCCTGGTGCAGGCGATCGCGTCGATGACCACGCCAGACGGCAACACCATCGTGATCCCCGGTTACTACGATGCGGTCGCGGTGCCGACGGTCGAACAGCAGCGGCTGGTCAATGCGCTTGCACGTGATGCCAACGATGCCGCCGTGCAACGCGCGCTGGGCGTTTCACGCTGGATCGGCGGCATGGAAGGTCGCGAGGCCATCGTGCGAAACCTGTTCGATCCCACGTTGAACGTCGACGGGCTGTGGAGCGGATATACCGGGGAGGGCGTGAAGACCATCCTGCCGCACATGGCGACGGCCAAGATCGATTCACGATTGCCACCGGGGCTGGAACCCGAGGCGTCCTATCGCATGATCCGCGGCCATCTCGATGCGAACGGGTTCGACGAAATCGAGCTGCGGCCGATGTCGGGTTATCCGGCGGCGTCGACGTCGGTCGATGCGCCGCTGGTGCAGGCTTTCCTCGGCGTGTTCAACAAGTACGGCGTGGATACGCGCGTCTCGCCCTGGCTGGCGGGCAGTGCGCCGTTCTACCAGTTCACGCGTACGCTGGGCCTGCCGTTCGTGTTCGGCGGACTCGGCCATGGTGCCGGTGCACACGCGCCAGACGAATACATGCTGATCCGGCCTGCACAGGGCGTGGGCGCGGCAGGATTGGCCGACATCGAAAAATCCTACGTCGACATCCTGCACGCGCTGTCCGAAGGACTCTGACGCACGGTCTGCGTCGACATTCGCCATGGCCGGCATCCATGCCGGTCATGGTCGAAACCCGGAGGGTCAGTCGGTCGCCGTCGCCACCGCGTCGGCAGGTGCGATCTGTACTGCGTCGGGCATCGTGGCGGCGACTTTCGACGAGAGCAGGAGCATCGCGGCCACGCACAGCGTCGTGAGCAGTGCCTGGTGGAATCGACGCATCCGGGTACGGCCGCTGACGGGCCGGGAGCGATGGAGCAGGTGTCCGGTCATGGAGGAGTCCTCGCGGTCGGGTGGATGGGACGCCGATGCCACGCATCGACGCGATGCCATGCCTTGACGGCATGGCCATCCGGGATGTGACCGCGCGCAACGCGAATCCCGCGCACTGTGACCGGGGCGCCAGCTTGAGCCCCGGCAACGAAGGCCTAGAGTTCGACCACGTGCGAGAAACCGCCGAAGATCATCCGCTTGCCGTCGAAGGGCATCGGCGGATTGTCGGGGTTGGACGGATCCATGCGCGGGTCTTCCATCATCTTCTTCATGCCGGCATCGCGCGTGGCCTTGTTGGGCCATTCGATCCACGAGAACACCACGGTCTCGTCGGCGGTCGCCTGCACCGCTCGGCGGAAGTCGGTGAGCTTGCCGTCGGGGACATCGTCGCCCCAGGCTTCAACGACGCGGGTGGCGCCGTATTCGAGGAACAACACGTCGAACTGGCGGGCGTGTTCGATGAACTTCTCCTTGTTGGCCGTCGGGACGGCGATGACGAATCCGTCGGAATAGGACATGGCAATGACTCCTGCTGGAAGGTGGCGAGGGCCCGCCGGGATGCGGAACCTGCCATGGCGACGAACGGGATGGTCGGGGATCGACACGCGGGTGGAACCGACAGCCTCGGCCGCGGAGGATTAACGCGGCGTCGACGCCACGTGGCCCGACAATGGCCGTGCATCGATCTGCATCTGCTGGAGGCACCCATGTGGCTCAAGCTCTACCTGATCGCCTTGCCGGTCTTCATGGCGCTTGATGGCCTCTGGCTGGGCGTGGTGGCGGGCAGGTTCTACCGCGACCGGATCGGCTGGCTGCTGGCGGACAAGCCCGATTGGTTGGCGGCAGGCCTGTTCTACCTGCTGTTCGTGGCCGGCATCGTGTTCTTCGTGGTGCAGCCTGCGCTGGACAAGGCGTCATGGCGGCATGCGTTGTTCGCGGGGGCGTTCTTCGGACTGGTCACCTATGCCGCCTACGACCTGACCAACCAGGCGTTGACCCGCGACTGGCCGGTGCTGGTCACCGTGGTCGACCTGGCGTGGGGCGCCACCTTGTGTGCGGCGGTGGCGGTGGCGACGTTCGCAATCGCCCGCAAGCTTGGCATCGCATGAGTGGTTGAGATCGGGTCTGAGCGGGCCAGGCATGGCGGGAACCGGGAACGGCCAACGGCGGCGGATCGGCAAGCGGTGCCGCATCTGCGTGCAGATGCGCATGTTTTCCCGATGCGATCAGTCACAGTTCGACGCTTCGGGAGACGATTCGCGGCGGCGGTTCAGGTGGGAATCGTATCGTGGCAGGCATCCTGTCCCCCTTTCTTCCACGGAGAACGGCCATGCGTTTTGCGCGCGCACCGTTGGCTGCCTGCATGTTGTGGGCGGCCTGTCCGGCGGCGTGGGCCGCGACCTATGCGGTCGGCCCCGGCCAGCAGTACACGCAATTGTCCAGCCTGTTCAGCTCGGTCGACCTGGCGCCCGGTGATGTGGTGCTCGTTCGCGGCGGCACGACCTACAACGGCGGCATCGTTGTCGGCAGCAACGACAGCGGCACCGCGGCCAGCCCCGTGGTCATCCGCTGGGATGGGCAGGGCGGTTCGAGGCCGCGGCTCCAGGGTGGCACGCACACGATCAAGTTCCAGCAGTCGAACCATGTCGTGTTCGAGGGTTTCGAGATCACAGGTGGAAGCAGCAGTTGCCTGTTCAGCGAGGCCCACGACGTCGTCGTCCGCAACGTCCTGATCCGTGATTGCCCCGGCCACGGGATACTCGGTGCCGACCAGAATTCCGGATCGTTCACGCTCGAATACAGTGAAGTGCGCAATGCCGGTTCCGGTTCGTCACGACACCCGATCTACATGCAGTCCGATGAAGTGACATGGCCCGGATCCGTGTTCCGGATGCGCTTCAACTACGTGCACAGCGGCAATGGCGGCAACCTGCTGAAGAACCGGCACGAGCGCGCAGAGATCCATTACAACTGGTTCGAGGGCGCGGCCTACCAGGCACTCGAACTGATCGGTCCGGATTGCGCGACGCAGCAGCCGGGATGGAACGCGAACCTCAGACGCGAGGATGCCGACGTGGTCGGCAACGTGATCGTGCATACCGGAACCTGGCGCAATGCGATCCGGCTGGGCGGCGACCTCGACGGGCGCAGCCAGGGGCGCGTGCGATTGGTCAACAACACGATCATCTTCGACCGCAGCGGTACGTCGAACGCCGTGCTCGTGCAACTCGGCCTCGGTTCGCTCGAGATGCACAACAACCTGATCCACCAGACCGGTTCGGG
Organism: Luteimonas sp.; assembly: GCA_024707405.1. Lineage (GTDB taxonomy): Bacteria > Pseudomonadota > Gammaproteobacteria > Xanthomonadales > Xanthomonadaceae > Luteimonas. The sequence goes on along the minus strand of JANPZU010000001.1, from coordinate 517,105 downwards.
TGCGCTTTCGATCGTGGCCGAGAACCCCGCCAGCAACGTTGAAGCCCCGTCTTGCGGGCCCTCGAGCCGCGAACCCTGGAGCGATGGACGCAAGGTGGCCGGCAGCAACAATTGGGTGCCGTCGAACGCCGGCGCGGTGCCCGCGGAATGGACGGGCACGTTGCGTGGCAGCGATCCGTTGCTCACTGGCATCGCGCAACGTGCGTTGCGTCCGCGGGTCGACAGTCCGCTGGTGTCGGCGGGCAATCCGTCGCCGCTGTCGCCGTCGGCATTCCCGTTTCCGTCGCCATTGGCATTGCCGTTGTTCGATCCCCCGTTGCGGGCGATCCTCGCAGCCGGAACGCAGCAGCCACGGCAATACGGTGTGCGCATCGACATCGGTGCACTGGAGTCGCCGGTGCAGGCGCAGCCCCGGCGCTTGAACGGCAACCAGCCGCTGGTGCCTGGTACGGGCGGCAGTGCATCCGCGCCCGTGGCATCGCCGCTGCGTTCCTTGCCACACCCCGTCGCGTCCGCTGAGGCGGAAGTGAATGTCGCGCCCTCCATGGCAGATGTGCGGATCGATCCGCCGATCCTCGTGGCGTGGAAGCGCGTGCGCGATTGGCTTGCTGTTGTCCTCGATGCGGAGGCGGCCCGGTAAAGCCGGCGCACGACGGACGCCGCGTCCGCCTGCCGTGGCACGCCGGCAGGGCGGATTCATCCCGCGTTCGGCTCGCGTCCGCGTCCGCCACTACACTGGTGTCGAACCCTTGCCGACGCCCTGAGGATCGTGCGCCCGATGCTTGCCCGCTGCCTGCTGCCGTCGCTGCTGTGTTTCGTCGCGGTCGGCTGCCAGGTGCAGCAGGACGCCGCACCGCCAGTGGCGGAAACCGTCGAAGTCGCCAGTCCCGAGGAAGGGGGCGCGGTGAGTACCGCGCCGGTCGAGCCTGCCAACGGCACGCAGCCCAATGGCGTGGCAAGGCCCGAGCCCGGCGTGCCGCTCCCGGTTGACTGGTCGTCGCCGGTCGAACTGGCATCGGGCCAGGCCTGGGTGAGTTGCGACCTGGACTACGCCACGGCCGGTGACGGCATGCCACTCGACGCGCTGGCGCACGAGGATCTCAACGTCGCCCTGACGCCGTGCATGGAGCGCGGCGTGATGCGCCTGCGCTACAAGGGCAAGATCGCCGCCGACTTCACCGCGCTGGTGCAGCGTCTCGCACTGGTGGCGGAGGAATTAAGCATCGACAAGCGCGTGCTCGATCTCGATTCCAGCGGCGGTCTGGTCGAGGACGCCATGCGGGCGGGCGATGTCATCGCCGAAACCCACTGGACGGTCTGGGTGCGCGAAGACGCCGTCTGCCACAGCGCCTGCATGTTCATCCTCGCCGCCGGCGACGTGCGCATGATCAGTGGTCGCGTCGGCATCCACCGCATCATCAGGATGAGTTCCACCGCGACCACGCGCGTGCAACTCAACAAGGAATTGCGTGCCGTCTACGGCCGCGTGCGCGACTACCTGGAACGCAATGGCGTGGCGGTCGCGGTCGCCGACCTGATGATGGCAGTGCCCAATCGCAGCTTGCGCCTGCTGACTGCCGCGGAGTTGCAGGAGTACGGCCTGGACGGGATCAATCCGGTGCAGGACGACCTGGATCGCCTGCAATTGATGCGCCGCTGCGGCGAGGATTTCGTCTCCCGCCGCGATGCCTTCGCACGTGCCTTCGACGCGCGCTGCAAGCGCCCGGATGCGGAACTCGATGCGCTCAATGCCTGCGGGCTCGAATTGCGGCGCGATTTCGGTTTCCCGGATCAGTCGTGCCCGGCCGAAAGCCCGTTGTCCGAATTCGACACCGTTGCCGAAGGCGGCGAGGGCGCGGACAGCGATGCTGCGGCCGCGCCTGCTTCCGGGGCTGGCATCAACTGAGGGCGGGATCCTCGGGGCGCGTGTCGATCGCTTGGTGCGTGCCGCTCATGTGTCGATGAATCCACCCGACTGCCGCCGCCACAACTGGGCATAGATCCCGCCTGCGGCGGAGAGCTCGTCGTGCGATCCCTGTTCGACGATGCGACCCTGATCCATCACTATCAGCCGATCCATCGCGGCGATGGTCGACAGGCGATGGGCGATGGCGATCACCGTCTTGCCTTCCATCAACTGCTGGAAGTTTTCCTGGATCACGGCCTCGACCTCGGAGTCGAGCGCCGACGTGGCTTCGTCCAGCACCAGGATCGGTGCGTTCTTGAGCAGCACGCGTGCGATGGCGATGCGCTGGCGTTGGCCGCCCGAAAGCTTCACGCCGCGCTCGCCGACGTGTGCGTCGTAGCCGCTGCGCCCCTGGCTGTCGCTGAGTTCGAGGATGAAGTCGTGTGCGCGGGCCTGGCGCGCGGCTTCGATCATCTCGGCCTCGCTGGCATCAGGACGACCGTAGAGGATGTTGTCGCGCACCGAGCGATGCAGCAGCGACGTATCCTGCGTGACCACGCCCACCTGCGCGCGCAGCGTGTCCTGCTGCACGCTGGCGATGTCGGTGCCGTCGACCAGGATGCGCCCGCGTTCGCGGTCGTGGAACCGGAGCAGCAGGTTGACCAGCGTCGACTTGCCGGCACCCGAACGCCCGACCACGCCGATTTTCTCGCCGGGGCGAATGTGCAGGTCGAGGCCCTCGATGACGCCGCCTGCCTTGCCGTAGTGGAAGCTCACGCCTTCGAAGCGGATGTCGCCGCGCACGCGCGGCAGGGCCGGTGCGCCGGGGGCATCGTCCACGGTCGGCGGCAACGAGATCGAGTTGATGCCATCGTGCACCGTGCCGATGTTCTCGAACAGCGCCGACAACTCCCACATGATCCATTGCGACATGCCCAGGATGCGCAGCACCAGCGCGATCGAAACGGCCACCGCACCCGCGCTCACCGCACCCTGGTGCCACAGCCACAGTCCGAGTGCAACGGTCGCGAACAGCAGCGCCATGTTCATCGCGTACAGCAGGCCGTAGACCCACGTCGCCAGCCGCATCTGCGGGTAGACCGTCTGCAGGAAGCCATCCATCGCCTCGTGCGCATAGGCCTGTTCGCGCTGCGAGTGCGAGAACAGCTTCACCGTGGCGATGTTGGTGTAGCTGTCGACGATGCGGCCGGTCATGGCCGAACGCGCATCGGCCTGCGCACGCGAGATGCGTTCCATGCGGGGGACGAACAACCGCATCAGTACCGCGTAGGCGATGAACCAGCCCAGGAAGGGCAGCATCATCCGCCAGTCCGCGGCGGCGGCGACGGCCAGGGTGCCGATGAAGAACACCAGCACGTAGTTGCCGATGTCGAGCAGCTTGATCACCGTTTCGCGCACGGCGAGCGAGGTCTGCATCAGCTTGGTGGCGATGCGTCCGGCGAACTCGTCCTGGAAGTAGCCCATCGACTGCCGCAGCAGGTAGCGGTGCACGTTCCAGCGGATCCGCATCGGGAAATTGCCGAGCAGGGTCTGGTGCTGCACCAGTGAGTTGAGCACCACCATCAGCGGCAATGCCAGTAGCACCAGCAGGCCCATCCACAGTAGCCGCGCACCTTCTTCGCCGAGGAAGGTGTCGGGCGTGGTCGCGCCGAGGCGGTCGACCAGCGAGCCGACGTAGGCGTAAAGCGCCAGCTCGGCGACCGCGATGCCCGCCGTGGTGAGTGCCATCAACAACAGCCATTTCTCGGTGCCGCGCGTGTAATGGCGACAGAACGCGTAGAGGCTGCGGGGTGGTTGCGCGGGAGGATCGTCCGGGAACGGATCGATGCGGCGTTCGAACCAGCGGTACACGGGGCCTGCCATGGCGATGCGGAGGTGCCATTGTCGCGTATCCCGCCGGAGGCTGCCGCATGCAGCCGCGCGCGTTGGCGGAACTCAGCGTCCGCCGCCCCCGCCACCTCCACCGCCGCCACCGGAAAAACCGCCACCTCCGCCACCGGAGGAACTGCCCGGTGGCGATGAAGACGATGCGATCTGCGATGCGAAGCTGCTGCCGATGGCCTTGCTGAAACCGCCGATGTCGCCAATTCCTCCGCCGCCGGGGCCGTGGTACCAGGCGATGGCCGACGTGGCGGCCGCGGCGGCTGCCGCGCCGACGGCTAGCGTGAACTTCTTCGTCCACGCATCCTCGACGCCGAGCGCGACGGCATAGGGCAACAGGAACTCGAAGCGCTTGGCGTCGAGTGCGGGTTCATCCGATCCCGGGCCTTGCAGGCGTTGCAGATCCTGCTTCTCGGCGACGCCGAGGTAGCGCTTCAGTCCTTCGATCCGATCCAGCATCCGGCGGCCTTCCTGAGTGGGTGCGGGGATCAGGAAGGCGAACACGAAGGCGACCACGAACATCGCCACGACCAGTGGCAAGGCCAGCAGCAATCCACTTCCCGTGCCTGCGGCGAGCAGGATGGCGGCAGCGGAGAAGGCGAGCGCAAGCAGGAACGCGATGGCCATCGAGCCACCGTTGATGTTGAACATCCGGCCCTTGAAACGACCCTCGAGCGCCTTGGCATGCGCGGCGATGGCTTTCTGCATCTTGCTCGCGTTCTCGCTCTTGAGCTCGATGCTCGCGCCATCGGCGAACAGTGCGTCCAACAGCGCGTCCTGCTCCGGGCCATGCGTGCGTGTCCCCGGCACGCCCGCCTTGTCCAGTCTCCAGCGATCCTTGAGCAAGCCCTTGTCGCGATCAATCGCGAGGTGTCCGCCGACGGCGAGCGACAGCACGTCCGAGGAAAAGCACACGGTGTCGTGGCTCATGCGGCGGATGTAGCGCAACGCCGCAGGCGAGAGGTCGTCCGGCGGGTCGTACTGGACGACGACAGGGCCGGCCACGGGGTCGCGACCGATCCTGCGCCAGCGGCTGATGCAATAGGCGAGCAGGACGAGCAATCCGGCCAGCGCGACCAGTCCCGCGCGGTTGTCCTTGAGCAACCACCACAGCTTCTGCGCGCGCGTCGGCTCGGCCACGATGCCCTTCGGGAACGACAGCACGATGGTGAGGCCTTGCCGCGGATGCAATGTGCGGGTCAGCGTCCATTGGGCCGTGCCCGGGGCGATGGCTTCGGCGCGGAATTCGCTGCCCTGGTTGCCTTGCTGGCCGGTGTAGCCTTCGAGGATCAGCTTCGTCGGGTCGACGGGCGAGGGCAGGCGCACCACCACGCTGCCCGATTCGATCAGGAAATCCCAGCCCGTGCCGATCGCGTTCCAATAGAGCTCGTCGTGATGGTCGAAGAAGCCGAGTTGCCGCGTGGTGCGGAAGCGAATGGTGAAGGTGAATTCGCCCGGCGTCGGCAGGAAGTCGTCGTTGCCGGTGTTGACGCGGATGCCGTTGTCGAGACGCTCGGTGAACCAGGGTTCCGGCACGCCGTCTCGTTCGACGCCGATGACGTCGAAATCGACCACCACGCGGTTGCCGTAACGATCCTTGTAGCGGGTGGGGAAGTCGCGATAGATGCCGCGCCGGATATTGGAGCCCTCCGCGCTTACCCGGATGCGTTCGACCACGTCGAGGCTGCCGTCGGCATTGACCTGCACCTCGCTGTCGTAGGACAGGATGCGTTCGTGCGCCTGCGCGGACGCCATGCCGACGATGGCGAAGAGCAGGCAGGCGGCGAGGGCAGGCAACAAGCGCGTCATGGCAGTTCCACTTTCACCGCGGCGCGCTGGGCGTCGCCGGCTTCGAAGAATTCCGCGGACTTGAATCCCAGCGGGCCGGCGAGGATCAGGTCGGGGAAGCGCTGGATGGCATCGTTGTGGTCGCGCACCGCGCCGTTGTAGAAGCGGCGCGCGTATTGCAGGTGTTCTTCCACTTCCACCAGGTCGCGCTGCAACTGTGCGAAGTTCTCGCTGGCTTTCAGATCCGGATACGCTTCCTTCAACGCGAATAGCCGGCCAATGGCCTGTTCGAGCTGGTCTTCGACGTGTGCCAGCCGCGCGGGGGCGGTCTGCGCCAGCGCCTGTGCCCGCAGTTCGGTCACCGTTTCGAGCACCGCGCGTTCGTGGCCGGCATAGGCACCGACGGCGCTGACCAGTTGCGGCACCAGGTCGTGTCGTCGGATCAGCTGGACGTCGATGTCGGCCCAGGCCGTGCGCACCTGGTTGCGCAGGCGCACCAGCCGGTTGTAGACGGTCACGACCCAGGTCACCAGCAGGGCGGCGGCGAGGAGGGTCAGGAGGAGGGGCAGGGACATCGTTCAGGTTCCTCGGAGCCGGATGCATTGCACGGGACGCCGCGTGCAGGCTGGACGTGACGAGGGTAATCCATGCCGTGGAAGGGTGCCTGCGGGGTGGTTTGCCACGCTGGACGGGCGATGTCATACACTCCGCCATCGTCACGATGCATGGAGCAATCGAGGAATATGAACAAGTTTCGTTTTCTGCTGGCAGCGACGCTCTTTTCCGTTTGCGCCTCGCTGGCGGCGCAGCAGCCGGTGCAACAGCCGGCACCTGCCCAGCCTGAGTTGACCGAAGAACAACGCGCGCAGCTTGCGCAGCAGGATGCCGACATGACGCAGGCAGCCTTGCAGGTGATGCAACTGGTCGACAACAACCGTACCGGCGAGGTCTGGGACGGTGCGTCGCCGGTCATGAAGCAGATCGTCCCGCAGGACGAGTTCATCCGCCAGATCACCAGCGACCGCACGCAGCTGGGCGCCGTGACCGGCCGGGCCAATCCGGTGGTGACGCGGACGCAGGGCGCGGAGGGCGGTGAAGTGCCGGCCGGGCTGTATATCAACGTCAGTTCGACCACGACCTTCGCCAACCAGCCGCAACCGATCCGCGAGTTGGTGTCGTTCCGTCTCGACGAAGACCGCGTCTGGCGCGTCAGCGGCTACACGCTGCGCTGATCCACGGGCACTGTGCTGGAACGAAACGGGTGGCCAATGGCCACCCGTTTTTCGTCGTGCCCGCGATGCGGTCATTCGCGTTCGAAGCTGGCGATTTCGTCCAGCAGGCGCTGGCCGCGACGGATGCCGTCGGCACCATCGCCCACCTTGCGCAGGGCTGTGGTGTGCGATTGCGCGCCTGCGGCGGCGCGTGATTCCAGCCTGCGGTAGTAGAGCCACGTGCCGGCCAGTCCCAACGCACTGACGGCGATTCCGCTCCAGATGTAGGTCGGTGCCTGTTGCGACAGGTCGACGCGACCGAGTCCCGCGAAGGCCATTGTGACGGGCAGCCACATGATCCACCAGGACAATCCGCACACGTTGCCGTTGAGCAGGTAGGTGCGCAGCAGGCGCGCGTTCTGCCTCTGGATCGCCACCACGGGTGCGCTGTAGTCGATGCCTGCGATCAGGCCCATGGTGATCCCGGCCATGATGATGTTCACCACGCCGAAGACATGCACCGAGATGCCGGTCGCGAACAGCACGGTGGCATCTACGTTGCGCGACCAGCAGGCGATGCCCAGCACGACCAGCCCGATCCCGAGCAGTATCTGCATCGCCTGACCCCAGTACAGCGGGCGCAGGCTGCGGCGCACCTTGTCGAGCTTGCTGTCGCGGAGCAACTGCCACTGGATCGCTTCACTGCGTTCGAGTTTGTGGCCGAGCGATTGCCAAGCCTGCTTGAGTTCGTCGAGTTCCATCGTGTCCTCCATTCGGGTGCCTGTGTCAGTCGGTCGCGACGTGATCGCGGATGCGTTGCTTGAGCCGGCTGACCTTGGTGGTGACGTTGCTTTCTGAAATGCCGAGGACTTCGGCCATTTCCCGCGTGCTGCGCTCCTCCAGGTAGAGCAGCAACAACGCCCGGTTCAATGGCTCGAGAGTGTCGATGAAGCGGTGCAGCATGCGCAGGCTGGCCTGTGCTTCGTGGTCGGGCTGCGTGGAGGGGGCGTCGTGTTCGGCTTCATCCAGTGGGATGGAATGGCGGATGCGTCGTGCATTGCCGCGCACGAAATCGATCGCGGTATTCAGCGCGATGCGGTACATCCAGGTCGAGAAGTTGCGCTGCGGGTCGTAACCCGGCCACGCACGCCACAGTTGCGTGGCGATCTCCTGGGCGAGGTCGTCCCGGTCGTGCGCGTTGCGGGCATAGGTGGCGGCGACCTTCAGCATGATGCCGCGGTGGGCATCGAGGCGTCGCGAAAAGACGTCCTGCGGGTCGCGGGACATGGCGGTGGCGGTGTCCATCCGGGGCGTGGTTCCGTGGGCGATTGTGCCTGTCATGCCGGGTGGTTCGTGCCGGCGGGCATCTTGTCACGCAGCCGGCCGCGGCGAGGATGTGCCCGCGTTCGCGAAACCGTGTTTCCAGCCATGGCCCTGCGACTGCGGCAGGCATACTTGCCCGTGGTTGATCGACAGGGAGCTGGAGGCATGGGCAAGCCGAGCAAACCGGAGAACGAGGAGGCACGCCTCGCGGCGCTGCACAGTTTCGATATCCTCGATACCGCGCCGGACAAGGGGTTCGACGACCTCGTCGCCATCGCGGCGGCGTTGTGTGCCGTGCCGATGGCGACGGTGAGCCTGATCGACAGCGAACGCCAGTGGTTCAAGGCCCGGCTCGGCATCGAGGAAGCGGAGACGCCGCGGGAGTGCTCGTTCTGCGCGCATGCGATCCTGGATCCCGACACGGTCATGGTGGTCGACGACGCGACCCTGGATGCTCGTTTTGCCGACAATCCGCTGGTGACCGGAGATCCCGGCATCCGCTTCTACGCGGGAGCGCCGCTGGTGACGTCCGATGGCTTCGCGCTGGGCACGTTGTGCGTGATCGACCACCAGCCCCGCAGCATCGAGCCCGCCCAGGTGGAGGCATTGCGCGCGTTGTCGCGGCAGGCGTCTTACCTGATGGAACTGCGCAAGGTCAGCCGGAAGCTGAGCTTGCAGCTTCGCGAACGCGAGTGGTACGAGCAGGCACTGCAGAACTACCAGCAGGAACTGGAAGAGCAGAACGCCGACCTTGCCGAGCAGACCCGCACCGACCCGCTGACCGGCTTGCCCAACCGCCGTGCATTCGCTGCGGCACTGTCGCAGGCGATGGAGCGTTCGTTGCGGGACGGACAGCACCTGTCGGTGGCGATGCTGGACATCGACCATTTCAAGACCATCAACGACCTGCACGGCCATGCCATGGGCGACGAGGTGCTGGTGGCGATCGGTGGCCTGCTGCGCTCGCAGTTCGCCGGCGGCGGCCTGGCTGCGCGGCATGGCGGAGAGGAGTTCGTGCTGCTGCTTGCGGACTGCAATGCCGACGAAGCGCGGCTGCAGTGCGAGTTCATCCGCGAATCCATCGCGATGCTGCCGATGGGCCTGCCGGTGACGGTGAGCATCGGCATCGCCCAGTTCCGCCGCCGCGACGATACCGTGGAAGCGATGTTCAAGCGCGCCGATGAGGCGATGTATGCCGCCAAACGCGCAGGACGCGACCAGGTGGTCGTGGCCTGACGCAAGCTGACGCCTGCCCGGGCAAGCCAGGCGGAGGCACGAGGTTCTTGCAGACTTTGCAAGGACAAGGACAATCGCTCGTCCCATTTCCGGTGACTGCTCAGATGTCTTCCCCCGGCAACGTCGCAACGCCCCCATTGCAGGATGCGCGGATCAATGCGTGGCTGGATCCGCTTGAGCTTTGCCTGCTCGGAGCGATCTGGGGCGCATCGTTCCTGTTCATGCGCATCGCCGCGGACGACTTCGGGCCGGTGCCGCTGGTCGAAGTGCGCCTGGCGCTCGGGGCGATCGTGCTGCTGCCGTTCCTCTGGCGCAGCCGTGCCGCCTTCCCGTTGCGGTTGTGGCCGAAGCTGGCCTTGATCGGTGCGATCAATTCCGCGGTGCCGTCCATCCTGTTCGCGTGGGCGGCGCAACGCGCGCCCGCGGGCGTCGGCGCCATCGCGAACGCGATGACGGTGCTGTTCACCGCGCTGGTCGGCTTCTTGTTCTTCGGCGAGCGCATCGGCGGGCGACGCGCGACTGCGTTGCTGGTCGGTTTCGCCGGCGTGGTCGTGCTGGCCAGCGGCAAGATCGCCGGCCTCAGCGTGGGCTGGGCGGTGGTGGCGGGCGCCACGGCGTCGTTCCTCTACGGCATCGGCATCAACCTGGTGCGACGCCACCTCACCGGCCTGCCGCCTGCGGCGGTCGCTTCCGCGACGCTGGGCGCCGCGGCGCTGTTGACGCTTCCGTTCGCGGTCGTGCAATGGCCGCAAGCCCCGATTCCGGCATCGTCGTGGTGGTCGGCTGCGGCGTTGGGCGTGCTGTGCACCGGCCTTGCCTTCGTCATGTACTACCGGTTGATCGCGCGCATCGGCGCCAACCGCGCCTCGACCGTCACCTACCTGATCCCGCTGTTCGGCGTCGGCTGGGCCTGGTGGCTGCTGGGCGAACCGCTGACCTGGACGATGGCGCTGGCCGGCGCCTTGATCCTCGGCAGCGTCGCCTTCAGCCAGGGCAGGGCGCGGTAATGCCCCGGCGTGCCGCGTTCAATCGGCGGCGCGAACCGGCATGGCCTTGCCGGCTTCTTCCGAACGGCGCTGCTGCCCGCGTCCCAGCCAGATGCCTAGTGCCGCCCACACCAGTGCCAACGGCACGACCACGCTGACCAGTCCGCCGAGCGCGAGCCCCAGCCGACCGAGTGCGCCTTCGGTTTGCGCGCCGACCACGTCACCGATGCGATAGACGAAGGTGTCGATGAAGGCCTTGGCCTTGTACTTGTCCTCGCGGCCGACGACGGTGAACAGCGTTTCGCGCGCGGGACGGGTCAGGCCGCGCTGCAATGCACGATTGGTGGCTTCCAGCAGGATCAGCACCACGAACGAACCGTAGATCGCCAGGCCGATGAAACCGAGGGCGGTGGCGATGGGCAAGGCGGCCAGCGCGACGCCCACGCCGAAGCGCTTGATGACCTGGCCGGTGAGCGTGAGCTGCAGCACAAGCACCGCGACCTGCGTCCACATGTCGATGTTGCCGAGCAATGCCGTGCGTGCGTCCAGGTCGGCCTCGGCGGCGGCGACCATCTGCAGCCGGGTGAAGTAGATGAAGGTCGCCACCACGGTCATCAGCAACACGTAACCGGCGATGCCGAGCAGGTAGGGCGACGAGAACACTGCGCGCAGGCCGGCCCAGGCACTGCCACCGATGCGCACGGCTTCTTCGGCGGCTACCGACGCAGGTGCGCGGTCTTCGCCAACGCGCGCTGCGCTGCGGTCGGGGCGGATCCAGACCAGCAACCACGCCAGCACGATGGCGGCCAGCAGGAAAGCCTGCGGCCACCAGCAACAGGCTCGGCGTGCCGAGGGGTTCGGCCAGTCGCGCGGCCAACCATGGCCCGAAGATCGCGCCCAGCGTGCCTCCGACCGCGATCAGGGCGAAGAAGCGCTTGGCTTGTTCGCTGCTGAAACGGTCTGCCAGCAAAGCCCAGAACACCATGGTCACGAACAGGTTGAAGACGCTGAACCAGACGAAGAACACTTGTCCGCTCCGCGCGCCCACCGCTCCCGGCGCGAATACCAGCAGCCCCCAGAACCCGGCCAGGCTGAGCGCGAAGAACAGGTAGGTGGTCGAGATGAAGTGCAGCCGGCGGAAGCGGCTGACCAGCCAGCCGAACACGGGGTTCACCAGCAGCGTGACCACGGCGGTGCCGATGAACAGCCAGCGGATGCTTTCGATGCCGCGCTCCATGCCCAGCGCGTCGCGCGCCGGGCGCAGCAGCATCAGTGCGGTCAGGATGCAGAAGAAGAACACCGCGCCGATCAGCACCGGCGCGATCTCGTCCCGACGCAGGTTCAATGCTTCCTGCAGGAAACCGGGGGTGCGACGCGTGGATGGCTGGCCTGGCATGGAGGTCTTCTCCGGATCCTGTGATCGGCGTGCGTCAGCCGAACAGCGCGACCAGTTCGTCCTGTTGCGCCTGGCTGAGCAACGGCCCGGTGCCGCCCTTGAGGTTGTCGGCCTGGCGATCCGGCCTGCCGGTGGCGGGGATCACCACGGTCACGGCGGGATGGCTGACCACGAATTTCAGGAACATCTGCGCCCAGGACGTGACTTCGACGTCGTCGGCCCAACCCGGCAGCGGCTTGTCTCGCACTGCGGCGAACAGCTTCCCATCGTCGAAGGCGCGGTTGACGATGACGGCGATGCCGAGTTCCTGCGCCAGCGGGAAAATCGTGCGCGCGGCCTGCGGTGCATTGACCGAATAGTTGATCTGCACGAAATCCGGCTTTTCGTCGCGCATGATCCGCGCCGTGTCCGCATGCCCGCGCTCGAGGTAGTGGGTGATGCCGATGTACTTGGTCTTGCCCGCCTGCTGCAGTTCGCGTGCATAGGGCAGGGCCTCGCCCAGGTTGCGCAGGTTGTGTACCTGCAGCAGTTCTACGCGGTCGGTGCGCAGGCGCCGCAGCGAGTCGGCCCATTGCGCTTCGAGCGCGTCGCGACTGTCGGCCGCCAGCTTGGTGGCGATGAAGCAGCGGTCGCGCCAGCCGCCATCGGCCAGCAGTGCGCCCACCACGTCCTCGGCGTTGGAGTAGTTGGGCGAGGTGTCGATGACGCTGCCGCCGCCTTCGAAGAACACCCTCACGACTTCCTTGAGCGCATCGAACTCGGTCGATGCCAGCGGAACTTCGTAGCTGCCCGAGGTGCCGGCGCCGATCACCGGCAGCGCCTGTCCGGACGAAGGGATCGGGCGCGTCAACAAGGCAGCGGCCAGCGGCGTGACATCCGCAATCGCGCCCAGCGGCTTGTCTTCCGGCCCGGACGGGATCCGTGGTGCATCCTGGCTGCAGGCGCTGAGCGGGGCGAGGGTGATGCCGGTGGCGGCGAGGCCGATGGTCGTGAGGAAGTCGCGACGGTTGGTCATGCGTATGCTCCGACGATCCGGTGGATGTTGGATCATGGCGCAGGTTGCATTCGAATCCCGTTAGCGGCGTGTGCCGCAGGTCATGCCCCGGTTTGGGCGGGTGTGATGTGTTGCCGCCCCTTGTCGGTGAGCATGGCTACGTCTCGGCCACGTTCATGCACGACACGTACGAGCCCGGCACCCGCCATGCCGCCGATGCTGTCCTCGCCGATCCACGCCAGCGTGCGCATCAGCACGCTCATGCGTACGCCCAGCCGCTTGCACAGCCGCGGCAGCGACATGCCGTCCGGTTCCGCGATCAGTTCCGCCAGCAATGCTGCGACGAACGGATCGTCAGTTGATGACGACATTGGCGGGGATGTCACGGTGGCGCGGGGCCTGCGCATCAGCATCTGGCTGGTGCGGCGTGACCACGACCGGCACCGACTTCGATGTGGGCGTGCGCGATTCGTCGGCGTAACTCGACAGCGGCACCAGCGGATTGGTTTCCGGGTAATACGCGGCCAGGCAGCCGCGCGGGATGTCGTATTCGACCAGCAGGAAGCGCTTGGCGACACGCTTGACGCCGTCGTCGTGCAGGCTTTCCAGATCCACCCAGTCGCCGGCCTTCAGGCCCAGTGCCGCGATGTCATCGACATGGGTGAACAACACGCGGCGCTCGCCGAACACGCCGCGGTAACGGTCGTCCAGCCCGTACACGGTGGTGTTGTACTGGTCGTGCGAGCGCGTGGTGGCCAGCGTGAACACCGGTTGCGTCCCGCGCATGCGGCGCGCGCGATGGATCGGGTTGTCGGTGGGCACTTCGGCGACGATGAAGTTGGCCTTGCCGGTTGGTGTGTTCCAGACGCGGTCGCGGGCGGTGTTGGACAGGCGGAAACCGCCGGGCACGCGCACGCGCTCGTTGAAGTCATGGAAATCGTCGAAGGTCATCGCGATCAGGTCGCGGATGCGGTCGTAGTCCTCGATCAGCCACAGCCAGCCGATCTTCGAACGTCCGCCCAGCGTGGCGTGCGCCAGGTGCGCGACGATGGCCGGTTCCGACAGCAGCGTGTCCGAGGCCGGCGCGTTGATGCCCGACGACATGTGCACCATGCTCATCGAATCCTCGACGGTCACGCCCTGCGGGCCGGCCACCTGCATGTCGATCTCGGTGCGGCCGAGGCAGGGCAGGATCAGCGCATCCTTGCCATGGATCAGGTGGCTGCGGTTGAGCTTGGTGGTGACGTTGACGGTGAGGTTGCAGTTGCGCAGGCCGCGCGCGGTGGCGTCGCTGTCGGGCGTGGCGATGGCGAAGTTGCCGCCCATGCCGAAGAACACCTTGCCGTCGCCGGAGATCATCGCTTCGATGGCGCCGACGGTGTCGTAACCGTCCTCGCGTGGCGGGGAGAAGCCGAAGACCTGTTCGATGCGGTCGAGGAACGCCGCCGGCGGCTTTTCCCAGATCATCATGGTGCGGTCGCCCTGCACGTTGCTGTGGCCGCGCACCGGGCAGGCGCCTGCGCCCTCGCGGCCGAGGTTGCCGCGCAGCAGCAGCAGGTTGGTGATCATGTTGATGGTCGGCACCGAATGCTTGTGCTGGGTGATGCCCATGCCCCAGCAGGCGATGACGCGCTCCGACTGCAGGTAGATTTCACCCGCGTGGCGCAGCTGTGCTTCGTCCAGCCCCGACTCGGCGATGATGGTCTCCCACGATTCGGCCAGCACGTCGGCGACGAAGGCATCGAAGCCGTGCGTGTGCTCGGCTATGAAGGCTCGGTCGAGCAGGGACGCGCCGCCGTTGGTGGTGGCTTCCAGGTCGCGCTCGAGCACGTGCTTGATCATGCCCTTGATCGCAGCGAGGTCGCCGCCGATCTTCAACTGGAAGTAGTCGGACGAGATCTTCGTCGAACCGTAGGTCGCCATCTCCAGCTTGTCCTGCGGATCGGAGAAGCGTTCCAGCCCGCGCTCGCGCAGCGGATTGAACGACACGATCTTGCAGCCGCGCTTGGACGCCTCGCGCAGCTCGCCCAGCATGCGCGGATGGTTGGTGCCCGGGTTCTGGCCGAAGATCAGGATGCAGTCGGCCTTCTCGAAATCGTGCAGCGACACCGTGCCCTTGCCGACGCCGATCTGCTTGCGCAGCCCGGTGCCGGAGGATTCGTGGCACATGTTGGAGCAGTCCGGGAAATTGTTGGTGCCGTACTCGCGCACGAACAACTGGTACAGGAAGGCCGCCTCGTTCGAGGTGCGGCCCGAGGTGTAGAAGATCGCCTCGTCCGGCGAAGCCAGCGCGTTGAGGTGGCGGGCGATGAGTGCGAAGGCCTCGTCCCATTCGACCGGCACGTAATGATCGGTTTCCGCGTCGTAGCGCATCGGCGTGGTCAGGCGGCCCTGGCCTTCGAGCCAGTGGTCGCTGTATTCGAGCAGTTGTGCGACGCTGTGCCTGGCGAACAGGTCGGGGCCGGCACGGAACTTGGTCGCTTCCGCGGCGACGGCCTTGGCGCCGTTCTCGCAGAACTCGAAGGTCGAGGTATGGTCGCGGTCGGGCCATGCGCAGCCCGGGCAGTCGAAGCCGTCGGGCTGGTTGGCGCGCAGCAGGGTCTTGGCGCCCTTGATTTCGATGTCCTGCTCGATCAGGTGCCTGGCGACGCTCTTCAGCGCGCCCCAGCCGCCTGCCGGGCCATCGTATTTGCGGATCGGGTGCTTGCTCATGGTGTTGCCTGTCGTCCTGCCTGTCCGCCCGCGTGGTCATGCAGGCGATGCGAATGCGTGTAGATGGCATGCCCGTCGTCGCGGGCGAAGCCGATGAGGGTGAGGTTGGCGCGTTCGGCCAGCGAGATCGCCAGGGCGGTCGGCGCCGAGATCGCGGCCATCAGGGCGATGCCGGCGCTGGCCGCTTTCATCGCCATTTCGTAGCTGGCGCGGCTGGTGACCACGAGGAAGCCGGTCGCCGGATCGATGCCTGCCGCATGCATCGCGCCGATCAGCTTGTCGAGCGCGTTGTGGCGGCCGATGTCCTCGCGCACCAGCTGCAGGTTCCCGTCGAGCGATGCCCAGCCTGCGGCATGGGTGGCGCCGGTGATCGCATTGATCGCCTGCGATTCGCGCAATGCGTGCAGCGCCTTGCGCAGTGCCGCAGTGGAGACGCGCACGTCGGCGTAGACGGGCGGCGGTTGCCGCAGCGCGGATTCCAGCAGCTCGCTGCCACAGACACCGCAGCCACTGCGCCCGCTGAGGCTGCGCCGCCTGCGGTCGAGCGCCTCGGCGCGGTCTTCGGGGATGCGTACGCGGATCTCGATGCCTTCCAGCAGATGCTCGATGCGCTCCACGGATGCATCGTTGCCATGCGCGACGATGCCTTCGCTGATCGCGAAGCCGATGGCGAAATCGGACAGGTCGAAGGTGTCGCCATCATCACCGCGAACGGCACGTCGTTGTAGACGAAGGCCACCGGCACTTCCTCGGCGACATGGTCGTCGAGTGTGTTGCGTCGGCCGTCGCGCCAGCGTTCGACCGCGCGCAGCACGCTGCCGCTGTCGGGTACGGCCGGGTCGGGATTCGTCGAGGGACGGGTCATGGCGTGAGCATGCCGCAACCGCCGTGTGCGGGCGGTTGCGGCGCAACATCCTCGATCAACTGAACAGCACCAGCGCCTTCTGCAGCGTGACCCACATGCCCCAGAGCAGCGGAATGCCGACCGCCGCCCAGGCCAGGCCGATCACGACCGGATTGCCGCCGTTGCCGATGCGATCCATCTCTTCCTGCGGTACCAGCGAGGCACCGCTGTCGTCGACCTTCTCGTGGGCAAGCTGCTTCTCGCGCGCCAGTTCCTCGTCGGTCATGAAGTGCTTCGGGTTCACCGGGCGCACCAGCAGGTTGCACAGCAGGCCCAGCACCAGCATGCCGGCGAGGATGTACATCGTCGTGTTGTAGACCTGCGACGGCGGCATGCCGAGGCCGAGCTGGTATTCGCGCATGTAGCCCACGACCACCGGGCCGAGGATGCCGGCGGTGGCCCATGCCGTGAGCAGGCGGCCGTGGATCGCGCCGACCATCTGCGTGCCGAACAGGTCGGCGAGATACGCCGGCACGGTGGCGAAGCCGCCGCCGTACATCGACAGGATCACGCAGAACGCGGCGACGAACAGTGCGATCGAACCGGCGTTGCCGAGGGTCGGCGCGGCCGCGTACAGCACGAAGCCGAGGACGAAGAAGATGGTGTAGGTGAGCTTGCGGCCGAACTTGTCCGACAGCGAGGCCCAGAAGAAACGACCGCCGATGTTGAACAGGCTGAGCAGGCCGGTGAAGCCCGCGGCAATCGCGGCGATGGCCGCCAGCTGCGCGCCGTCGAGTTCGTTGAAGCCGGCATCGATGCCGATCAGCTTGCCGCCGAACATTTCCTGCAGCATCGGCGAGGCCATGCCGATCACGCCGATGCCCGCCGACACGTTGAGGCACAACACGCCCCACACCAGCCAGAACTGCGGAATGCCCCAGACCTTGCTCACGTGCACGTGGCCGCGGGTGATCATCGCGTTGTCCTTGGCCGGTGGCGGCGTCCAGCCCTTGGGCTTCCAGCCGGTCGGCGGCACGCGGTAGCCGAAGGCGCCGGCCATCATGAAGATGAAGTACACGACCGCCATCACCAGGAAGGTTTCCTTCACGCCGACCGAGGTCGGGGTGGCGAAGTGGCGCATCAGCATGTCGGCCAGCGGGCTGCCGATCAGCGCACCGCCGCCGAAGCCCATGATCGCCATGCCGGTCGCCATGCCGCGGCGATCAGGGAACCACTTGATCAGCGTGGACACGGGCGAGATGTAGCCCAGGCCGAGGCCAATGCCGCCGATCACGCCCGAACCCAGCCACAGCATCCAGATCTGGTGCAGGTGGATGCCCAGCGCCGAGATCAGCAGGCCGCCGCACCAGCACACCGCCGACACCACGCCGGCCTTGCGCGGGCCGGCGCGTTCCAGCCAGCCGCCCCAGATCGCCGCCGAACAGCCCAGCAGCACGAAGAAAAGTGTGTACATCCAGCCCAGTTCGGCCACGCGCCAGTCGCAGCTGGACGAGAAAATGCGCTGCAGGAAACCCATGTCGGCCGAGCAGGCGAGGGGCTGGTCGATGCCGACCGCCATCGACAGCGGCAGCCAGAACACGCTGAAGCCGTAGGCCATGCCGATGCACAGGTGGATCGCCAGCGCCGCCGGCGGTACCAGCCATCGGTTGAAGCCGGGTTTGGCGATGATGCGGGCCTTGTCGAGCAGGCCGGGGGCATCGATCCCGACGCCGATACCGAGTCCTGGTGCAGTGCTGTTCGCCATGCGTTGTTTCCTCCCCTTTGCCCGCAGCCGATGCGAAGTCGGCGCAGTGCCTTGTGTGTGGTGTGTCCTTGCATTGATATGCTTTTGAAAGCATATTTGGCAGGTGCCCTCTTGTCCGGGGCGGCAGGATTTGACCACGATCAATGCGGAAGTGGGGCGTTTTGTCCTAGTGCGATAGTCGACAATAGGTTTTCATGTGCATATGAAATCGGCGGTCGCGCCGCATTGCGATGCAGCACGGAGGTGGGCATGTACAAGGTCGTGATCGAGCCGCGCTGGAGCGTTGCATCAAGCGACGGGCAGCGCGTCCTGCCACCCGTGCTTGCGCTGCTGATCGCCGTGCACGAGACCGGTTCACTCGCTGCCGCCGCGCGCCGGGTGGACATGTCGTATCGCTATGCGTGGGGTCTGCTGCAGCAGGCGCAGGCCACGTTGGGAAAGCCGCTGCTGAGGGCAACGCGTGGAAGAGGCGCGACCCTGACCGAGATCGGCGAGCGCCTGCTGTGGGCGGACAAGCGCATTTCCGCACGCCTGTCGCCGATGCTCGACAGCCTGGCAACCGAAATGGAGGCGGAGTTCGACCGCGTGCTGCGTGCACAGGCGTTGCCGTTGCGCGTGCATGCCTCGCACGGTTTCGGCGTGGAAACGCTGCGTCGCTGCATGGCCGAGCGCGACATGCCGCTCGACCTCAAGTACCGCAGTCCCGATGACGCGCTGGCGGCGCTGCGCAGCGGCGCCTGCGACATCGCCGGGTTGCACCTGCCGATCGGCGAACTCGAACCGGTGCTGTACGCGCACTATCGCGACCGTCTCGATGCGGACGTCGATCGCGTGATCCATCTTGCGCGTCGCCGGCAGGGACTGGTGCTGGCGCCGGGCAACCCGCGGGGCATCGAAACCCTGCAGGATCTCGAGCGCCCCGACATCCGCATGATCCATCGCCAGCCGGGCTCCGGCACGCGCCTGCTGCTGGAAGCGATGCTCAAGCGGCATGGAGTCGCCTTCGATCGCATCCGCGCCTGCGACGTGGAGGAACTCACCCATGCCGCGGTGTCGGCCTACGTCGCCAGCGGACTGGCCGATGTCGGCTTCGCACTGGAGCCGCCGGCACGTCGCTACGGCCTGGACTTCCATCCGCTGGTGACCGAGCACTATTTCTTCCTCAGCCACCACGACGTGCTGGAATCCGGGCGCCTGGACGAGTTGCTCGAACTGCTGCGCAGCGAAGGGTTCCGCAGGCAACTGGGTCAATTGCCCGGATACGATTCGACCGATTGCGGGCGCGTGCAGAGCCTGTCGGAGGCGTTCGCCGCGGCACGTGGCTAGCGGCCGCGCACGGCGCTACAACCCCTCCGCCGCCAGCTTCGCCTTCAGCGTTTCGACCGAATCGGCATTCCACCCTTCCGGTGCCGTGGTCGCGATCCAGGCATCCACGTAATGCCCCGCCGCGAACACATGCCCGTAGCCGGTCGGCGTGGAGGTCGCGACCGCCATGTCCATGCCGAGCTGGAGGAAGGTCACCAGCGGAAACCAGCGCAGCGAGTCCGAGACGTCGCTGGCGCGCGGGCCGGTCATCCATGCCGGGCGACGCAGTGCGGAGCCGGCCTCGAAGAAGGTGATCGGGTCGCTCGGGTACTGCAGGTAGACGATTCGCGTGCTGCCCCAGGGCGCATTGCCGGCAGGCGCGCCGTCCTGCGTCATGAATCGCACGACCGAGCCGTCACCGTAGCGCGGTCGCCATGCCGTCGTCGTCGGATCGCGCCCCTGGGTCGCATGGCGCCAGGTGCGGCTGGGAAATGGCGGGCCGGCCCACAGTGCGCCATCGAAGGGATCGCCGAGGATGTCGAACAGGTCGACCGACAGATCCGAATTCATCGCGCCCAAACTCAGGCCGTGCAGGTACAGGCGTGGGCGCTGATCGCGCGGCAGCGTGCGCCAGTGGCCGTGCACGGCGGCGAACAGCGCATGCGCCGAATCCGCGCCGTAGGTCGGGTCGACCATCAACGCCAGCCAACTGGCGAGATACGAGTACTGCATCGACACCGTGGCGACATCGCCGTGCTGCAGGTATTCCAGCGCCATCTGGCTGCCGGGATCGAGCCAGCCGGTACCGGTGGGCGTATTGATCACCAGCGTCGAACGCTCGAACGCACCGACGCGGATCATCTCCGCCAGTGCAAGCTCGACGCGTGCCGCGATGTCGTCCGCGGAGTTGAGGCCGACGTAGATCCGCAGCGGTTCCTGCGCAGGCAGGCCGGTCAATGCTTCGATGTCGGCCTGCGTGGGGCCGGAGGCGACCGCGGCGCGGCCCATGCGACCAAGCCCCGACCAGTCGACCAGCGAGGCGGAACTGCCGGTCTTGCGCGGATCCTGCGGCGGCGCGAGGTTGGTGTCGACCACCGCATCGAGCTGCCGGTAGGAGGAGTCGAGCGCGCGCAGGCCGGCTTCGAACAGAACGCCATTGCCGATCGACCAGAACAGCACGCCTGCGAGCACCACGCTGACGATCAGCGACACGCGCCGCGGCAGGTGCCGGCCCAGGCGCTGCGACAGTACGTACACCACGCCGCCGAACAACCGGCCGAGCAGCAACAGCACCAGTGCGATGCCGCCCGCCACGCATCCGACGAAGATCGGGCGCGCGCTCGCCACGGCCTCCATGCCCATGCGTGCGCGGATGTCGTTCTGCCAACCGGAGGCCTGCGCCAGGAACACGATCACCATCAACGCGCAGATCACGGCGGCAAGGGCGGTCGCGATGCGGCCGACCGCCAGGTCGCGCAATCGCGGCAATCCCAGGAAGACCCAGAGCCAGCGGCTGAAGACCCCCAGCCAGTAGCCGACGGCGAAGGCGATGCCGCACAGCACGCCCTGCAGCAGCGCGTCTCGCGGGATCAGGCTGGGCGTGAGCGATGCAGCGAAGAACAGGGTGCCGAGCCAAAGCCCCATGCTGCACAGCGGGTCGAGCATGCGTGCAGCGGCGCGGCGGATGGAGGCGCGTGTGGGCATGCGCTGGATCATATCGCGGGCGCGCGATCACCCCGCTGCCGATGCGATGTGTCGGCAGCGCATGCTGCCAACGCGCTTGCGGTGTTGGGTCGTCAATCCGCGACCGCCCGGGCCATTCCGATCTTGGCGTGGCATCACACGGTCGAAATGGCCCGGTGTGCAGGCAAACGTTTACTCGATCGGTTCGTCCAGCAGCAGTTGTCGTGCGAAGCGCACCGGCGGTGCGCCCTGCGCGAGGATACCGTCGTGGTAGGTCTTGGCGTCGAACCGTGCGCCCAGCTTGGCTATCGCCGCTTTGCGCGTGTCGAAATGCTCCTGCGCGCCGACGAAGTAGGTGGCCAGCTGCGTGGACGAGAGTTGCGCGCGGATCCACTTGCCATCGGCTTCGCTCTGCTGCTGGAAGGTCTGGCGCACCATCAGATCCATCGCCTGTTCCTTCGTCCAGTTGTCGACGTGGAGGCCCTGGTCGAGGATGGCGTTGGCGACGGCACGTGCGTAGAACTTCAGTTGCATCAACCGGAACAGCGGGTTGCCGTCCATGTATCCGGCATCGGCCAGCGTGCGTTCGGTATAGACCGCCCAGCCTTCGGCGAACGGGCCGGAGCGGAACACCGCACGAAGCGTGGAGGGGTGGCTGACTGAGTGCGCGCCTTCGAGGTAATGCCCAGGCATGGCTTCGTGGATGGTCAACACGTGGATCATGTAATTGTTGTATTCGCGCAGGAACGATTCGACCTGCCCGTCGTCCCAGCCATCGGGGATCGGCGAGATCGCGTAGTACGTGTCCAGTCCCTTGTCGAGCGGGCCGGGTGAATCGCAGTAGGCCACCGCGAAGCCGCGCTGGAATTCCGGCATCAGGATGATCTTGACCGGATCGTCCGGCACGGTCACCAGATCCTTGCCGCGCACGAAGTCGGTGGCGACGTCCAGCGTGTGCTTGGCGAAGTCGACCACCTCGTTTCGGCCGGGACGCTCGGCGTAGGCGTATTCCATCGCGGCTTCGATGGCGGCCTGCTTCTGGTCTTCGCTCGGCGCGTCGGGCGTTTCAGGCGCACCGTCCTTGCCGGCGAGCACGGTCTTCGACACTGCGTACATCTCGTCGCGGATGCGCTCGAGTTCGGCCTCCGCGCGCTGGCGGATCTCCTGCCGCGACAGCGACGAGTTGAGCGCGAACTTGAGTTGCTGGTCGTAGCGTTCGGCACCGATGCGGAATTCGCCCTTCGCATTCGGCACCAGGGTGGTGTCGAGCCACTGCTGGTGCTCATCGACGGCTGCACGCAGCGTCGCGACCGCAGCGTCGAGGCGCTTGCGATCCTCGCCCTGCAGCTGGTCGGCGTTGGGCGTGATGAAGGTGTCGATCAGGCTCAGTACGCCCTTGTTCTGGCTTGACACGGTATTGGCATGCGTTGCGGGTACGCGCGCCGGGTCGAGGTTCCCGCGTGCCTGCGCCAGCAAAGCGGGGATCTTCTCCATGCGTGCGACCGCGGATTGCATGCGTTCGGGCAGCGGTGCGAATTCGCGCGCCATCAATCCGTAGATCGCGCCGCCGGCGAGGCTGCTGTAGATCTGCGGATCCCAAGCCCAGGACTGGAACACCTGCGATTGCCAGAGCCCGTATTCAAGCTGGTTGCGCAGGATCCGCGCATCGACCTGGTTTTCCCGCGACAGCGTGGCGAGGTCGATGGCATCGAGTTCGGTGAGGATCGCCTTGGCGAAGGCATCGGCCTTGTCCCTGCCTTCGGCACTGAGGTCGTCGATCTCGGCGTCGAAGCGATGGTCGCCGATCTGCGTGGCGGCCACCGGGGAGAAGGCCAGCGCTTCGTCCAGGTAGCGCTTGGACAGCGCTGCGAACATGGCGTCGGCCTGCGATTGCATGGCCGTGGCGGTGTCGCCGGCCGGCGACGATCCGGTGGGCGTGGTGTTGCCGGAGCAGGCGGCGAGCGTGGCGATCAGGGCGGCGGCGAGCAGGGTCGTGCGCATGGATGTCTGGATCCGGGTGGTCTTGCGTACAGGATAGCGCGGCATCCACCACGCTATGCTGGCGCCATCCGGGAAGAGGGCGGGACGATGACGGTCTACCAGGGCGGCTGCCATTGCGGCGCCATCGCATTCGAGCTCGATGCCGACATCGCCGAAGGCTACGACTGCAATTGTTCGATGTGCCGCAAGCGCGGCGGCCTGCTGGGGTTCTTTCCACGCGAGGCATTGGTGCTCAAGACCCCGGAGTCGGCGCTGGGAACCTACCGGTTCAACAAGCACGCCATCGAACACCGCTTCTGCCTGCTGTGCGGCATCTCGCCCTTCAGCGAAGGCGTCGATCCGCGCAGCGGTGCGAAGACCGCCGCGGTCAACCTGCGGTGCCTGCCAGCCCTCGACCTGTCGTCGCTGAGGGTCGTACCGGTCGATGGCGCGAGTTTCTGAGGATCATGGACATGATGCGATTGAAATCCTGCTCGATGGCGTTGGCCCTGGTGCTGGTCGTGGCGAGTTGCAGCAGCCGGCAACAGGGCGAGTCGGTCGGCTTCGCCAATGCCGGTGACGGCTTCGCGGCTGCGGCGCCTCCCAAGGATGGATCCGGCCTGCGCTCGTTCCTGGCCTATGAACACACAGCGGGCGTGCGCGTGGCGGCGGCCGACATCGAGCCGAAGCTCAAGGCCGCGCAGGCGGCCTGCAACGAAAGCCGCTTCGGCGATTGCGTGGTGCTCAACGTCCAGCAGCAGGGCGGCGACCATCCCAGCGCCAGCCTGGGCATGCGCATCGTGCCGGCGGGCGTGGAGCCGATGATCGCGCTCGCCAGCGAGGGTGCGGACGTGGGCCATCGTTCCACGCGTGCGGAAGACCTGGCCGTGGCGGTGCGCGACAACGACCTCGCACAGGCGCGGCTGCGCAATGAACGGGAACGCCTGCAGGAATTCCAGTCGCGTCGCGACCTGTCGGTGGCCGACATGATCGCGCTGTCGCGGCAACTGGCCGACACCGAGGCGCAACTCGAAGCGGCCGAGCAACAAGGTGCGCAGCATCGCCGGCGCATCGACACGCAATTGCTGACATTGAACTTCCAGCCGACGTCGGCGCAGGCCAGTCGCAACGACATCGTGCAGGCCTTGCGCGAGTCGAGCGGTCTGCTCGCATCGGGCGTGGCGTGGACGATCCGTTCGCTTGCGTTCCTGTTGCCGGTGCTGGTGGTGCTGGGTGTCGTGGTGTGGTTGGTGCGGCGTTGGCGCAGGCGCAAGGCTCTGCGCTGATCGACGCGCAGGGCGGCGATGGATGTTGCGACGCGCCATGTGCAGCGATTGGCGACACGGGGCGCGTGAGGTTGATGCGACACGGAGGCTGGGTCAGACTCCGGTGACATCGCCTTCGGCTCGATGCCCATTCATCCAAGGAGATCGCCCATGGCCACGCGTCGTGATTGCCTCAAGTTTTCCATCGCCGCGGCGCTCGCGGCCGCATTGCCGCATGGCAGGTTGTTCGCCGAAGGCGCGGCAGGGCCGCTGCTGACCCGTGCCATTCCTTCCAGCGGCGAACGGATCCCGCTGGTCGGGCTGGGCAGTTCGGCGACGTTTTCGCAGGTCGCGCGCAGCGAAGACGTTTCCGCACTGCGCGAGGTGCTGCAGGCGCTGGTTGATGGCGGCGGCACGGTATTCGACACCGCGCCCGGGTATGGCGCGTCGGAGGAAGTCGCCGGAAGCATCGCGCGCGAGCTTGGCATCACCGACAAGGTGTTCTGGGCGACGAAGGTCAACGTGGTGCCGCGTGGCGAGGACAAGGCCGACCCGGCCAAGGCGCGCGAACAGATCGAGAACTCGTTCAAGCTGATCGGCAAGGACAAGCTGGATCTGGTGCAGGTGCACAACCTGGCCGACATCCCGACCCAGCTTGCGATCCTCAACGAATACAAGGCCGAGGGCCGCATCCGTTACGTCGGCGTCACCTCGACCAGCAAGCCGGCGTATCCGAAACTGATCGAGGCGATGCAGGAGAACGCGCTGGATTTCATCGGCGTCGATTACGCGGTCGACAACCGCGATGTGGAAGAGACCATCCTGCCGCTGGCGCTGGAGCGCAAGATCGGCGTGCTGGTCTACGTGCCGTTCGGGCGCACGCGGCTGTGGAATCGCATCGGCGACCGCCCGTTGCCGGAATGGGCGGCGGAATTCGACGCCCATTCCTGGGGGCAGTTCATGATCAAGTTCGTCGCTGCGCATCCGGCGGTGACCTGCGTGACGCCAGCGACCAGCCGTGCGCGCAACATGGCCGACAACCTCGGCGCCGGACGTGGTCGCTTGCCGGACGAAGCGCAGCGCCAGCGGATGATCGAGTTCATCGAGTCCTTGCCGGCGGCCTCCTGACCGCGACCCTGCGGCTCAGTCGTCTTCCTCTTCTTCGATCTCGACCAGCGCGTCGAGGTCGAAGGCGAGCGCTTCCACGGCATCGCGCACCTTGCGTGCGGTCGAGGGATTGGGCACTTCGATCTCGATGCCATGGGTATGCGCCGCGCGGGTGTCGTGCAGGCCGGCGGAACTGGAGTCGGCATCGTCCATGTGCGGCATCAGGTCGTCGATCTCCTCGACATGCTCGATGCCGTCGAGGCTCTGCAACAGGTTGATGATCGCGCGTGCGTTGTCATCGCTGCCGGCGATGCGGAGGCGGAGCAGGGCCATCGTGTCCTCATGCGGCTCGTGGGGGGCGAGAGCAGCGTAGGAACCGGAATGGAAACGTGGCGTGAGGATTCCGGCGTGGCGTTCAGTCGCCGTCGCCCGGTGTACGCACGGGGATGGCGATGTTGCACAGATCGATGTGACCGGCAGGACGCTTGTAGAAATCGTCGCGGCGGTTGCGGCGCGATTCGACCATGGCGTCGAACGTGGGCGTGTCGGTGCGCAGCACTTCGATGGCTTCGCGTTCGGATTCGGGCAGTTCCGAGGCGAGGAGGATCGCCTTGATCGGCGTGCGCTCTTCCGGCGTTTCGTAGAAGCCGAGCGGGCCGGTGCCGCGCGGCAGCACGCTCAACAGTTCCATGCCCTTGAGCACGCGGCCGACCGTGGTGATGTTGCGGTCGAGTTGGCGTGGCGATTGCCCGGTCACCACGTAGAGTTCCGCACCGATGCTGCTGTCTGCCTCCATGTTGCGGCCAGCACCGAGCGTGCCGTAGCAATGTGCCAGCCACGCCTGTCCGTTGGCGCCTTCGCGCGCAGCCGGGAATCCTTCGCTGAAACCGACTTGCGCGGCCCAGCCGTCGGGATCGGGGATTGCGTGGAACGGCAGCCCGCGTGCACTGCGTTCGAACTCGGCGGGGAGTCTGGCCTTTGCTCTGCCGGTGGATTTGGCCTGTGCCGGATCGTCGGCATCGGCATCGCCGAACTGCACCACGAAATTGTCGTGCGAGCGGTAGAGGCTGGTGCCGTTCCAGAAGCCTTCCTTCGCCAGCGTGCGGATGTTGGCGACGTGTTCCGGCGCGAATGCAGGCGCCAGTTCGATCACCACGCGACCTGCCTCGAGATCCATGTACAGCGTGTTGGCCGGATCCGGCGTGCGCCAGTCGCCCGGTTGCGAGGCGTCCAGGATCTCCTGCGTGGTCAGGGGGCGTGGCGGCGCATCGGCCTCGGCAGCGGCCAGCGGCAGGGCGAGGGTGGCTGCGAGCAGGGCGACGAGTTGGGTCGGGCGGAATCGAGACATGGGGGACTTCCGGTTGGCGATTCCCCGATTGTGGCCGACTGGCGCGGCTGGATGACTACTGGCACATCCACTATAGCGAACTGAATAATAGTATTGGTTGCAGCAAGCAGGAGGCCCGATGGGCGAGTCCGACGACAGTGACGATCCGCATCTGCGCAAGTTCCAGAAGGAACTGAGCGCGGGCACGGTGTCGCTTGCACTGCTGGCGGTGCTGGCGACATCCGGGGAGCCGATGTATGGCTACCTGATCGCCAAGACGCTCGAGCGCTCCGGCGACGGGGTGCTGAGCGGCAAGCAGAGCGCGCTGTACCCGGTGCTGCGCAACCTGCAGGCAGCCGGATTGCTGGACAGCTTCGTCGAACCGTCCGATGCCGGGCCGCCGCGGCGCTACTACCGCATCACCACGCAGGGTCGCATCGCCCTGCGCGACTGGGCCGCCGCCTGGCGTGCCACCCGCGATTCCGTCGATTCCGTCCTGGAGGGGAGCCGAGAATGAATAGCCAACGCCTGCCGAACAACATTCCCGAATACCTCGAGCACCTGCGCCGTTCGCTGGCCGGGGCCGATCCCGCGCTGATCCAGGACGCGTTGTACGACGCCGAGGAATACCTGCGCTCCGAGCTGGCCGAGAACCCCGGCAAGTCCGAGGCCGAGGTCATCGCCGCGGTGGCGTCGAGCTACGGCGCGCCGGAAGAAGTGGCCGACATCTACCGCGACACCGAGGAAAAGGTGCAGACCGCGCTGCGTGCACCGCCGCCGCCGCCGCGTGCGTCGATGATCGGGCGTTTCTTCGGCGTGGCCGCCGATCCGCGCGCGTATGCGTCGCTGTTCTACATGGTGCTGGCGCTGGCGACCGGCATCTTCTACTTCGTGTGGGTGGTGGCGGGTTTCTCGGTGTCGCTGGGATTGTCGGTGACCGTCGTCGGCATCCCGCTGCTGATCCTGTTTTTCGGCTCGGTGCGCATCCTGTCGCTGGTCGAGGGGCGGCTGGTCGAGGTGATGCTGGGCGAACGCATGCCGCGTCGACCGTTGTATACCGCGCGTGGCCGGAGCCTGTTGCAACGCATCGGCGACATGTTCACCGACCCGCGCACGTGGAGCACGCTCCTCTATTTCCTGCTGATGCTGCCGCTCGGGATCTTCTACTTCACTATCGCGGTGACGTTGCTGGCAATGTCGCTGTCGTTGCTGTTCAGTCCACTCGCGTTGCTGCCGGGCGTGCACTTGAACATGTGGATGTTCGGCATCGACGTCCCGGCGGAAGCGCCGTGGTTGCTGCCGTTGCTGAGCGTGGTGGGCGTTGCGCTGCTGTTCGCGACGCTGCATGTCGCGCGCGGCATCGGCAGGTTGCATGGCGTCATGGCCAAGCACCTGCTGGTCAAGACGGCGCAGTACGCCTGAGCAGGGCGCATCGCGTTCGATGGCCTCTCTCCCAGCTGCCTGCATGGCAGCGGGGTGGGCACGGCGGCTCAGCGCTTGGCGCGGCGCGTAGCGGCCTTGCGTGCGGCCTTTTTCGCGGCAGGCGAGGTTTTCGGTTTGGCCACGTTCGCGGCGATGAAATCGCGCACCTGCGGGTAGACCTGGTCGCGCCAGCGGCGGCCGCTGAAGATGCCGTAGTGGCCTGCACCCTTCACGGTGAGGTGGCTGCGATCCTTCGCGGCGATGCCGGTGCACAGCTTGTGCGCGGCGCGGGTCTGGCCTTTGCCGGAGATGTCGTCGAGTTCGCCCTCGATTGTGAGCAGGGCGGTCTGGCGGATCGCTTCGGGCTTCACGCGCTCGCCCGCGACGTCCCACAGCCCGCGCGGCAGCAGGTGCTGCTGGAACACGACGCGCACGGTGTCCAGGTAGTACTCGGCGGGCATGTCCAGCACCGCGTTGTATTCGTCGTAGAAGCGGCGGTGGGACTCGGCGTCGTCGAGGTCGCCCTTCACCAGATCCTGGTAGAAGTCCCAGTGCGACATGAAGTGCCGTTCCGGGTTCATCGCCATGAATCCGGTGTGCTGCAGGAAGCCGGGGTAGACGCGGCGGCCGGCGCCGGGGAAGTTCTGCGGCACCGGATGGATCAGGTTCGACTCGAACCACCACAGCGGTTTTTCGGTCGCGAGGTTGTTGACCGAAGTCGGCGATTCGCGGGTGTCGATGGGCCCGCCCATCATCACCAGCGAACGTGGCGTCGGTTCGCCGCGCGCGGCCATCAGCGATACGGCGGCCAATACCGGCACGGTCGGCTGGCACACGCTCATCACGTGCAGGTCTTCGGCGCCGATGTGGCGGATGAAGCCTTCGATGGTGTGGATGTAGTCGTCGAGCGTGAACGGCCCGGCATCCTTCGACACCATGCGCGCGTCGACCCAGTCGGTGATGTAGACCTTGTGGTCGCGCAGCATCGTGCGCACGGTGTCGCGCAGCAGGGTGGCGTGGTGGCCCGAGAGCGGCGCGACGATCAGCACCGAAGGCTGCCCGCGCATCTCGCCGATGGTGCCGGCATCGTCGGTGTAGCGCTTGAAGCGCAGCAGGTTGCAGAACGGCGTCGACTGGATCTTCTTCTCGACGACCGGGTACACCTCGCCCTGCCATTCGATGGAGTGGATGTCGAACGCGGGCTTCTCGTAATCCTTGCCGATGCGATAGAGCAGTTCGTTGACCGCGGCGATGCGTTCGGCGCCCGGCATCGACGACAACCAGCTACCGGAGGCCGAGAACGCCTTGGCGTTGGCTTCAGCCCAATAGGTGAGCGGCGCCATCCACGCGCGTCCGAGTTCATGGAACTGGTACAGGAGCATCCGGTGTGTCCTTGGTGTTGCTGCGCCGCAGCATATCCCATCCGCCCGATGGCGGGGTTAAGCCGCTGCAGGTGGCGTCGTCAGGCGGTTTCCAGCGCCGCGGCGTCGTCGGCGAGCCCCGGCGACAGCCAGCAATGCGAGCCGACCTGCCGGAAACCAGCCATGGCAAAGCGCTTGCGGTAGAACGCCGCGGGCCGGTTGAAGAAGCCGTCGTCGTCGCCTTCGGCCTCGTCCTCGCGGGCGAAGCATTCGAGGAAGGCGATGCCGCCGCACAGATCGGCCAGTCCCGGCAGTCCGCGGTCGATTTCGCGCACGGGCAGGTAGTGCAACACGTCACTGCAGACCAGCAGGTCGACGGGTGCGCATGGACGCAGGTGCGCGAAGTCGCCGAACCTTGCGAAGTGCAGGTTGCGGCGCTTGCCGTGTCTGGCGATGGCGTATTCGCTGCTGTCGAAGCCGAGGTATTGCAGCTTCGGCCGCAACTTCATCAACGGTGCACGCCATGCGCCTTCGCCGCAACCGATGTCGAGCACGCTGCGGATCGGGCGTTCGAGGTGGTACTCGGCTGTCGCCACCGCAAGCGCGACCTTGCGCGCCAGCCGTTTCGCGCCGCCGATGCCTTCGCGGCGGTACCACTTGTCGAAGTAGGCCTGGTCGTAGCGCTTGTGCATGTGCTGTGCCGTTGTCGCGGGTCGCTACAATAACCGCTGCACGCGCCGATACCTGCGCGAGGGAGCCAGCCGATGCAAGCCTACCTGTGGGTCAAGTCCTTCCACCTGCTGTTCGTGATGGCCTGGGTGGCGGCCGCCTTCTACCTGCCGCGCATCCTCATCAACCTGGTGGAAGCGGGCGACGATGCGACCGTGCGGGCGCGGCTGGTGCTGATGGGGCGGCGCCTGTACCGCTTCGGGCACGTGATGTTCGGGCTGGCGTTCGTGCTGGGGCTGGTGCTGTGGCTCGGCTATCGCTTCATTCCCGACTTCCCGACGATGGTCGGCAGCGGCACCGGTTGGATGCACGCCAAACTGACGCTGGTCGCGGCGATGTTCGCGATGTACATCGTCGCCGGCCGTTGGCTCAAGGGCGTGGACAAGGGACGCACGCTGCATTCGGGCAAGGTGCTCCGCGTCTTCAACGAGATCCCGGTGCTGCTGTTGCTGGGCGTGATCTGGCTGGTGATCGCGAAGCCGTTCTAGGGAACCGCTGAATCAGGTTTCGTCATTCCCGCGAAAGCGGGAATCCACTGTATTCCAGTGATCAAACAAGCTGGATTCCCGCTTTCGCGGGAATGACGGGCAGGGACAGGATGTCGCGGAGGCTTTCTAGCCTTTCACGCGCGACTTGCGCCTGCGCCGCGCCAGCCGGTGCACGTCGTGCGTGGCGACGCCGATGTCGCGATCGGGCAGTGCGAAGAACTCCGGGCGTTCCAGCGTCGACGACATGTCGGCCAGGCCGCTGTCCCAGTGTTCGCGCAGCGGGATGCGTCCGAAGGCGTAGTCCTTGTGCTGCTGTTCGTGAGTCTTGCTCTGGTAGATCAGGTGGATGATGTTGAACACCCGGTCGTCGAGGTAGGGCGCCAGTGCATCCTGCAGGTGCGGGGGCAGGGTGCGGTCGGGCAGGTGGGCAATCAGTTCCTTCAGCGAAGTGCGCAACTTCTGCGCGACCTCCACCATCTGCGTGCCGTGGCGCGTGCGGCTGGAGAAGCGGATGTCCTTCATCCGTTCCAGCACGTCCATCATCGTCCGTGGCGCTTCCCCGTGCGCGCTCCACAGGTCGACCTGCAGCACTAGCGTGTCCTCGTGCGGGCGGCAGTCGAGGATGTATTCGAGCGGGGTGTTGGAGACGATGCCGCCGTCCCAGTACCACTCGCCTTCGATTTCCACCGCGGGGAACGCGGGTGGCAGCGCGCCTGACGCGATGATGTGTTGCGGCCGGATCTTTTCCAGGGCGCTGTCGAAATAGCGGAAGTTGCCACGGGTGATGCCGGTGGCGCCGACGGTCAGGCGCACGCTGCGGTCGCGATTGATGCGGTCGAAATCGACGAAGCGTTCCAGCGTGTCGAGCAGCGGCGTGGTGTCGTAGAAACTGGTCGCTTGCGGACTTCCATCCGAAAACAGGAACGGCGACAGCAGGCGCGGTTCGAAGAAGCCGCGCTGGCCCTGCAGCAGCGCACCGAACGCGCTCATGCCGCGTGCCCAGGCCAGCAGTTCGGTTTCGTCGGGGAAGGCGGCGACCGCGCTGCGCGTCGCCAGCGCGGGCAGGGAGAAGTTGCCGCCGGGCTCGGCGATCAGTTCCCAGAATCCGCGCAGCTTGTCGAGCCGGTCTTCAGGCGCGTTGCCGGCGAGGATGGCGGCATTGATCGCGCCGATGGAGATGCCGGCGAACCAGTTCGGGCGGATGCCGGCATCGTGCAGGCCCTCGTATACGCCGCACTGGTAGCCGCCGAGCGCGCCGCCGCCCTGCAGCACGAGGGCGACGGTCGGGTAGCGATCGACCTGCTTGCAGAGATCGGGCTTGCCTTGCCTCATGCCTGCAGCATAACGCGTCGCGGTGGATCGGCCATCGCGTGCCGATTCGCCGATGCGGATGTGCGATCAGTCGGGCGTGGCGGGCGCCTTGTTGAACCGTGCCGGATCCGGCAGGTCGACCGGCACGCCGTCGGCGTTGCAGGTGCCTGCCTCGCACAGCCGCGCGCGCAATGCCGGCGTGGCCTGCACGATGACGTGGTAGATCACGTTCTGCTCGAGCGTGCCGCGCAGTGCATGGCTGCCGGGGCCGCGCGACCAGATGCCGACGTCGTCGCCGCCGTGGGATTCGGACTTCATCGGCACCAGTGCTTCCTGCATGAAATCGGGATCGGTGGTGTCGACGTGGGTCAGGTCGGGCCGCCCGGTCGCCGGCTCGAACTTGCCGGGGTGGTGCAGGTGGCGCTTGGGGCCTTCGGGCTGGCGCGCGCTGGCACCGGTGTAGCCGGGGCCGTTGGCGTAGACCAGCGTGGTGTATGGCAGGCCGAGCGCATCGCGTGCGTAGTCGTTGGGATCGTCGTCTTCGCTGACCCGGCCACGCACCTTGCCCAGGATCGGGTTGCCACGCTTGGGATAGCCGACGAAATTCAGCGTGTGCGAATGGTCGGCGGTGACCACGATCAGGGTGTCGTCGGCGGAGGTCATCTCGGCGGCGGCACGCACCGCGCGTGACATCGACACGGTTTCGTCCAGCGCACGGAAAGCATTGCCTTCGTGGTTGGCGTGGTCGATGCGCGCGCCTTCCACCAGCAGCACGAAGCCGTCTGGATTCCGTGCGGCCAGTTTCGCGATTGCGAAGTGCGTCATCTCTTCCAGGTCGGGCTCGCCGTCCTCGCCACGGTTGCGGTCATGCTCGTATTGCATGTGGTCGTATTCGAACAGGCCCAGCACGGCACGCGCATCCTTCGCGGCGCGGAACTGCGCGGTGTTCCAGACATAGGCGCCGCCGGGATTGCGCTGCAGCCATTCGGCGGTGAGGTCGCGGCCGTCGAGTCGCTGGCCGACCTTGTCGTCGCGTTCCGGATCTCGCACCGAGACCGGCAGGAATTCGCCGCGGCCGCCTCCCAGCACGACGCTCGGC
Source organism: Luteimonas sp. (assembly GCA_024707405.1). Lineage (GTDB taxonomy): Bacteria > Pseudomonadota > Gammaproteobacteria > Xanthomonadales > Xanthomonadaceae > Luteimonas. Next base: position 483,965 of record JANPZU010000001.1, on the reverse strand, counting down.
CCGCGTCCGGGCGCGAAGTCGAGCAGTTGCTGGGCGATGTCGCGGCAGCCTTCGACGTGCGCGGATTCGGGCAGATCCGTGTCGTTTTCCCAGTTGCGGTCGGGCGAATGCGCGTACACCGCGGCCGGCGTGGCGTGGGTCAGGCGCGCGGTGGTGACGATGCCGGTGGCCAGGCCCGCATCGTCGGCGAGGCGCAACCACGACAACGCATGCCGTTGCAGGCTGTCGGCGCAGTCGTAGCGATTGCCCGCGGAGACGCCGATCGCACCCATGTGCGACTTCACGCCGGTGGCGACGGCAGTCATGGTGCCGGCCGAATCGGGTGTCTGCGAATCGGTGTTGTAGGTCTTGCTGAAGGCGGTCTGCGGGAAGCGCTCCCACGACAGCAGGTGTTCCTCGCCCGGGCGATCCAGCCGCTGGCCTTCGAGGATGCGCGCAGCGGCCACCGTGGTCAGGCTCATGCCGTCGCCGAGGAACACGATGACGTTCTTCGCCCGTCCCGACATCGCGCCGTTCGCTGCCGCACTTGCTGCACCGCTGCGATACCACCACTGCGCCGTCTCGCCCGACGGATGGGCCACGGCCGGGACGTCGACGTGCAGCGAAGGGCGCGTGGCGTGGCCGCCATCGCGGGCCGGTGGCGAGGCACAGCCGGCGAGCAGGGCGGCGGAAAGGGCGAGTGCGAGGGACAGACGGGACATCAACGGCTTCCGTGCGGAAAGCGCGGATTATGACGCGTCCCGGTGTCCCGCCGATGACAGGCCGGCGTTCCAGCGACATGGTCGCCAGTACCGTCGGGCTCGGCTATCGTGCTGGTCTTGCGTGCGAGGACATGACATGCAGTTGGTTTCGGCGTGGTTGAAGATCCCCTTCTGGCAGCGCGTTGCCGGTGCATTCGTGCTGGGCGCGCTGGCCGGCTGGCTGATGGGGCCGCAGGCGCAGACCTGGTTCGGGCCGCTGGGCACCGTGTACGTCAACCTGATCAAGATGATCGCGATCCCGCTGGTGTTCTTCGCGGTGGTCAGCGCAGTGGGATCATTGGCGGGCCAGCGCTCCATCGCCGCGCTTGCCGGACGCACCTTCGTCTGGTTCGCCATCACCGCGATCCTGGCGGTGGCGGTGGGGCTTGCGTTCGGCGTGCTGTTCAAGCCCGGCGTCGGCGTGGACACGGCCAACCTGGTGGTGTCGGAGAATTATCGCCAGCGCGACGTGCCCGGGCCGCTGGACGTGCTGGTCAACATCGTGCCGGAAAATCCGTTCCGGGCGTTGGCCGCATTGGGTGCGGGCCGCACCGGCGATGGCCAGAACGTCATCGTGCCCAGCAACTTCACCATCCTGCAGGTGATCTTCTTCGCCGGCCTGCTCGGTTTCGCCCTGGTCAAGCTGGGCGAGAAGACCCTGGGCCTGCGCTCGCTGTTCGACCAGGCGCGCGAGCTGATGATCCAGGTCACGCGCTTCGTGCTGGAAATGACGCCGATCGGTACCTTCGGCCTGATCGCCGCGCTGGTGGGCAGCTACGGTTTCGAGCAACTGCTGCCGTTGGGCAAGTTCGTGATCGCGCTGTACGCGGCTTGCGCCTTCCATATCGTGGTGGTCTACAGCGGGCTGCTGCTGGCGCACGGGCTGAATCCGCTCAAGTTCTTCCGCGGCGCGGCACCGGCGATGCAGATCGGCTTCGTTGCGTCCAGCAGCTTCGCCGCGCTGCCGCTGTCGCTGAGTTCGGCCACCCACAACCTTGGCGTCAACAAGGATTACGCCGCGTTCGCGGTGCCGTTGGGCGCCAGCATCAAGATGGACGGCTGCGGCGCGATCTATCCGGCGCTGGGTGCGGTCTTCATCGCGCAGTTCATGGGACTCGAGCTGTCGGCCGGCCAGTATTTCCTGATCGCGCTGGCGTCGGTGCTGGGCAGCTTCGGCACCGCAGGCGTGCCCGGTACGGCGGTGATCATGGCCACGGTGGTGATCAGCGCCGCCGGTTTGCCGTTGGAGGCGATCGGCATCCTCTACGCCATCGACCGCATCCTCGACATGATGCGCACGATGACCAACGTCACCGGGCAGGTGCTGGTGCCGGTGCTGGTGGCGAAGGAAACCGGGCTGCTCGACCGCGAGGTGTACGAGGCCGCATCGAGCAACGTCGGCATCGACGATCCGGAAGTGTCGAAGTAGGCGCGGCCGGCACGCCGTCTCGATCCGCCAGGCGTCCTCGGCGATCCGTGTTGGCGTGGTCGGCGGGTGCCAGCTTCCATGAACGGCGCCGGCCTGTCCGGCTGTGGCATCGGCAACGGCGGTCGCGCGCGATGGTTGGCTGTGATCGAACCAGTGGAATGTGCCGAATGATCACCAGCCTTCCATGACTTCTGGCCGGCAACGCGGCGTGTGGATCGGCGTAATGTCGTCGCACCTGAAAGGACACCGAGGGTTCAATGAAATTCCGCCAATTCGGATTGGCGTTGTCGGCGATGTTGCTGGCGACGTCCGTGTTCGCGGCCGACGACCGCTGGGAAATCCCGGTCGCGGTGAAGAAGCTCGACAACGGCCTGACCGTGGTGGTGTCGGAGGATCGCAGCTCGCCGGTGGTCGGCGTGAGCGTGGTCTACGGCATCGGCATGCGGCTGGAACCCCGCAACCGTACCGGTTTTGCGCACCTGTTCGAGCACCTGATGTTCGAAGGTTCGGCGAATGCGCCGGAAGGCACCTTCGACCGCGTCATTACCGGTGGTGGTGGCCGCAACAACGGTTCGACGCGACCGGACTTCACCAACTACATCGAGATCGCGCCGTCGTCCGCGCTGGAGCCGATCCTGTGGCTCGAAGCCGACCGCATGCGCATGCTCGACTTCAACGAGGCCACGCTGAAGAACCAGCAGGACGTGGTGAAGGAAGAAATCCGCGTCAATGTGCAGAACCAGCCCTACGGCGGCTTCATGTGGTTGGACGTGGGTTTCAACGCTTTCCAGAAGTGGGAGAACAACCACGACGGCTACGGCAGCTTCGAGGATCTCGAGGCCGCCACGCTGGATGACGTTCGCGCGTTCCACCGCGATTACTACGGGCCCAACAACGCGATCCTGGGCATCGCCGGGGACATCTCGGCGGAAGAGGGCTTCGCGCTGGCGCAGAAATACTTCGGCGACATCGCCGCGCGGCCAACGCCCGCAGCGCCCGATTTCAGCGAAGGCCTGAACACGCAGGAAAAGCGCGTGGTGCAGTCGGACAAGCTGGCGCAGGTGCCGGCGATCGCGATGTCGTGGAAGATGCCCGACCGCGGCAGCCGCGACCAGGCGCCGATGGCGGTGTTGGGCGCATTGCTCGCCGATGGCGATGCGTCGCGGTTGTACCAGGGCGTCGTCAAGGGGCGTGAGCTCGCGCTCAACGTCGATTCGCTCTACGGCCTGACCAGCGAGTGGGAATACAACGGCCCGACGCTGTTCACCGTGTTCGCGCTGTACAAGCCCACCACCGATGCCGACGCGATGGTCAAGGCGGTGGACGAGGAAATCGCGGCCATCGTCCGTGACGGCGTCGATGACGCCACGCTCGCGCGGGTCAAGACCCGCATGCTGGCGAGCTGGTACAACGGCATGGAGTCGTTCCTGTCGCGTGCCGACACGCTGGCCAAGCTGCAGTTGCTGTGGGGCGATGCGAACGTCGCCAACCGCATCCCGGGCTGGATCGAGGGCGTGACCTCGGCGGATGTGCAGCGCGCCGCACGTACCTACCTGACCGCCGCCAACCGCACCGTCATCGATCGCGTGCCCGAAGCGATGCTGCAGGCGCGCAACGCCGCGCCGTCCAAGGAGTGAGGAGACGAGCATGAAGACATCGACGACATTGATCGCACTGGCCGTCTCGCTGGCACTGTCCGGCGCCGCCTTCGCCGGCCCCGACGCGCCGCTGCCGAAGGATCTGCCGCCGTACGCGCCGGACAAGCCGCTGCCGGTGCCCCAGATCGAGAAGAAGACGCTCGCCAACGGCCTTGAAGTGTGGGTGGTGCCGCGCGACGGCGTGCCGCGCGTGGATTACGTGCTGGCCGTGCGCAATGCCGGTTTCGCCGCCGATGCCGCGGCTGCGCCGGGGTTCGCATCGTTGCTGGCTGGACTGTTGACCGAAGGCACCGCGAAGCGCGACTCGCGCGGCATCGCGGAGGCTGCGCAGGGTTTCGGTGGCGGCATCGGCGCGTCGACCGCTAACGATGGCATCACCGTGTCCGCCAACGCGCTCACCCAGCATGCCGGCGGGATGCTCGAATTGCTGGCCGAAACGGTGCGCACGCCGTCGTTCCCGGAGAACGAAGTGCGGCTGGCGCAAGCCAATGCGTTGCAGGGATTGAAGGCGGCCGAAGCGCAGCCATCGTTCCGCGCGAACCGCGCCTTGCTGGCCGCCACTTACGGCGACCACCCTTATGCACGCGTGCAGCAGACCGAGGCGTCGATCGAGGGCGTCACGCAGGCCGCGTTGCGAGAGGCGCATGCCCTGCGTTTCCATCCTGATCGCGCGCTGCTGGTGGTGACCGGGCGGATCGAGCCCGCAGAAGCATTCGCGCTGGCCGAGGCTGCGTTCGGCGATTGGGATCCGGTCGGCGAGGAAGCGCCGGATACACCGTCGGCACGTCGCACTGCGGCGCCGAGCCACGTGCTGTTGCAGCGCGACGGCAGCGTGCAGTCGACGTTGCGCATCGGCCGCCCGGCCATCGCCGCGACCGATCCGGACTACGTTCCGGCGATCCTCACCGGCACCGTGCTCGGCGGCGGCTTCAGCAGCCGCGTCAACCAGAACCTGCGCGAGGACAAAGGCTACACCTACGGTGCCAGCGCGGGCTTCGCGCCCTCGCGCGTCGGTGGGCGCATCCAGGCCGGTGCCGATGTCCGCAACGAAGTGACCGGTGCGTCGCTGGCCGAGTTCTTCCACGAATTCACGCGGCTGGCCAAGGAGCCGGTGCCGGCGCAGGAACTGGAAGACACCAAGCGCTATGTCGCGGGTGGTTACCTGATCGGCAACCAGTTGCAGGGATCGGTCGCCGGCACGCTGGCCTCTAACTGGCTGGTCGGGTTGCCGTCGGACTTCCTCGCCAACTACGTGCCGCGCATCCGCGAGGTGAGCGGAGCGCAGGTGCAGGCGATGGCGAAGAAGTATTTCGATCCCAAGGATCAGTCGATCATCGTCGTCGGCGACGCCGAAGCGATCGCCGATCAATTGCAGCCCTACGGCCGATTCACGCGCGGGGAGTGAAGTCGATGATCGTCCTTCCCCTGCCTGCGGGGGAAGGACGGTGTTTGCGATGCGACGATGTCGCGCGGCGATCAGGCCTGGGTCGGCGACGCATCCCTTGCGCGCCGGTTCGCCCACCAGGCGAAGACGGCGGCAGTGAAAAACATCGCCAGGCTGTAGATCGCCGCCGGGATCGACATGTCGGCGTTCTGCAGCACGTTGAGCGCGATGAAGATCGCCAGCGTGCCGTTGTGGATGCCGATTTCCATGGAGATGGCGACGGCCTGCTTCTTCGGCAGCCGGAGTGCCCTTGGCGCGGCGTAGCCCACGGCCATGCTGATCAGGTTGAACAGCAGGCAGGCCAGCCCGACCACCGCGAACCACTTGAGCAGGGTGCTCCACGCCTGCGCGACCGCGGCGACGATCAGCAAGGCCAGCACGATCACCGACAGCAACCGCACCGGTTTTTCCATGCGCGATGCGAAGACCGGGGCGAATGCGCGCACGGCCATGCCGATGGCCACTGGCAGCACGATGATCATCGCGACCTCGACGATCTTCTGCACCGGCGGCGGCACGTACTGCCCGGCGCCGAGGAAGTATTCGAGCGAGAGGTTGAGGATGATCGGCAGCGTCACCAGGCACAGCACGCTGTTGATCGCGGTCAGTGTGATGTTGAGCGCGACGTCGCCGTGCGCGAGGTGGCTGTAGATGTTGGCGGTGGCGCCGCCGGGCGATGCCGCCAGCAGCATCAGGCCCACGGCCAGCTCGGGCGGCAGCTTGAACAGCAGCGCCAGCGCCAACGCGGCCCACGGCAGCACACCCGTCTGCAGGAACAACCCGACCAGCACTGCCCGAGGATAGCGCGCGACGCGCTTGAAATCGTCGGTCGTCAGGCTCAGGCCGAGGCCGAACATGATCACGCCCAGTGCGAGCGGCAACAGCAGGTTGGTCAGCAGGGTTGCCTGCATGTGGAAGGCCTCTTGGATGGTTTGGAGGGAAAGGTCAGGCGGGTGGCTGCGATGGGCCGATGCGTGTCGCCAACCAGGCCGCCGGGATCGGCAGCGCGATGCCGGCGACCGTCATCCACAGCGGATGCGGCAGCATCGAGACGTTCAGCGCCACGCCGGCCACGATGAACACGCCGACCGAAATCGCCGCAGCCACGCGATGGCGCCGTGAGATGCGGGATGCGACCCAGCCGCCGACGAAGGCGGCGAGTGCCCAGCCGAACAGTACCCAGAGCAGTTTGCCGGTCGGTGCGCTTGCGATCAGGCGGGCCAGGTCGGCTTCGGTGTCGAGCGATGTTCCCGGCGGCGGCGGAAACAGCGACATGCTGATGTACTCGGATGCGAGCATCGTCAAAACCGCGACCATCAGCCCTGCAAGGACGGCAAGGATCGTGCGAAGCATGGCAGTTCCCCGGTGGTGCGACGCCGCAGCATCGCCCGATGGCGATCGGTCTGCAACTTGCAGTGCGACATGCCGAGGCATGAAAAAGGCCGCGCGAGGCGGCCTTCGGGATTCGATGCGTGGCGTGCGGCCGTGGCTCAGGTGCCGGATACGCGGCGCGCCTGCATGAAGCGCTGCGACCAGTAGCCACGATCCATCTCCGACACCATCACGTCCTTGCCGGTGCGCGGCGCGTGCACGAAGCGGCCTTCGCCCAGGTAGATGCCGACGTGGTCGATGCGCTTGCCGCGGCGGCTGAAGAACACCAGGTCGCCGGCGACGAGAGAGGCGCGTTCGACCCGCTCGCCGTCGCGGGCCATGTCGCGCGACACGCGCGGCAGTTCGATGCCCAGTGCGGTGCGGAAGACGTAGTTGACCAGGCCGCTGCAGTCGAAGCCGCCGTCCGGCGTGGTGCCGCCCCAGCGATAGGGGGTGCCGAGCAGGGACAGTGCACCCTTGAGCACGCGCTGCACGCGGCTTTCGGGTTCGACCTTGAGTTCCACGTCGGCGCGTGCGGCGAGCAGCGCGTCCAGGTCGGTGGCGATGATCTGGTTGACGTCGCTGGCGAACAGCAGGTTGCGGTCGGGGATGCGGACGGTGTCGGCTGAGATGGCCTGCACGACCGAACCGGAGGCGGGCAGCTGGTCTGCGGTGTCGGCAGCCAGGTTGGGGCCGGCGATGACGGGGAGCGATGCAAGCGCGAAACAGGTGCCGGCGAGGGTGCCGAGCATGGGCTTGCGGAGGGCGTTGAGGCGGCCTGGCCGGTTGTCGGTCGTCGTCACGCGGGCTTCACGTCTTGCGAATCAGCGGGCGATGGTGCACGACAACATGATCCGAAGTGTTAAGAACTGGTTTTTCGGACGCATCCAAACCCGTGATTTTGTTCACATTTCACTGCAGGACACGGCGCGCCCCGCTGTAATGGCGCCGCCAGTAGCTGCCGTCCAGGTGATCCAGGCGCACCGTGCCGCCGGTACTCGGGGCGTGGACGAACCGCCCCTCGCCGACGTAGATCCCGACATGGGTGACGGTGCCGCCACTGCCGAAGAACACCAGGTCGGCGGCGGCCAGGCGGTGGGGTTCGATCCTTGGCCCCTGGTAGGCGGCCAGTTCGCGCGAGGTACGCGGCAGGCGCAGATCGAGCATGTCGCGGAACACGTAATTGACCAGCCCGCTGCAGTCGAAGCCGCCTTCGGGGGTGTTGCCGCCGTAGCGGTAGGGCGTGCCGACCAGGCTGATGGCGCGCATCAGCACGGCATTGGCGGCGGCGGGGTCGGCGGGTTCGACCACGCGCCATTCCCGTTGTGCGGGCGGTGCCGAGGGCTGTGGTGGGGCGGGACGGGTGTCCTTGCGCCCGCAGCCGGCCAGCAGGAGGCAAGTCGAGGCGAGGGTGAGGACAGCGACGCGGGCGATTGGCGTGCCGGCGCCGGGGGCTCGATAATGCACGGCCTTGCGTGGGCCAACTTGCCTGCGTTCCATTGCCGGCATCGTGCCCTTGCCGGTGCATACACTCAAGCGGCCACGGCCGCAGCCATCCGGATTCCTTCATGAAAATCGAGAAAGATCGCGTCGTCCGTTTCCACTACACCGTCGCCGAAGCCGGGCAGGAGCCCGTCGAGTCGTCGAAGGATCGTGATCCGTTGGTGATCCTGGTTGGCCACGGCAACATCATCCCGGGCCTGGAGAAGGCGCTGGAAGGACACGAGGCGGGCGACAACTTCGGCGTGGACGTGGCTGCCGCGGACGCCTACGGCGAGCGCCGTGAAGGACTGAGCCAGCGCGTGCCCAAGAAGCATTTTGGCGAGCAGAGGCTGGCCCCGGGCATGCAGGTGGTGCTGAACACCAACTTCGGCCCGCGCGCGGTGACCATCGAGAAGGTCGGCATGAGCGTGGTCGACGTCGACCTCAACCATCCGATGGCCGGCAAGGATCTGCACTTCGACATCGAGATCGTCGATGTCCGCGAAGCGCAGCCGGAAGAGATCGAACACGGCCACGTGCACGGGGACGGCGGCCACCAACACTGACGCAGGTCGACAACCGGGCTTCACCGCGGGCGGGGAGGCCCGGCGCATGAACGATCACGCAGCATTGAAGCCCGTGGGTGCGGACGACCGCATTCAGTCGATGGACGTGCTGCGCGGGTTCGCGCTGCTCGGCATCCTGTTGATGAACATCGAGGGGATGGTGGGGCCGCTGTTTGCGGCCCTGAGCGGCGTCGATCCCGCGTTGACCGGCGCCGACCGCACCGCCGACACGCTGATCTACCTGTTCGTGCAGGGCAAGTTCTTCCCGTTGTTCTCGCTGCTGTTCGGGATGGGCTTCGCGGTCATCCTGATGCGCACCGCCGATGCCGGCAGGCCGTTCTCCGGCACCTACCTGCGGCGCGTGCTGGCCCTGCTGGCCATCGGCCTGGCGCATGCGTTGCTGGTCTGGTCAGGCGACATCCTGGTGACCTATGCATTGCTGGGCCTGTTGATGCTGCTGTTCTTCCGGCGCACGCCGGTCTCGCGCCTGCCCAAGTGGGGCATCGCACTGGCGCTGTTCCCTTGCGTGCTGATGGTGGCTGGTGGGCTGGCTGGGTCGGCGATGCAGATGCAACCCGGAAGCGCCGCGGAATTCAGGGCGGCGATGGACGAGCAGGCGGCCGAGATGGCCGCGTTGATCGAGGCCGAGCGCGTGGCCTACGGCAGCGGCACCTTCGCCGAAGCCACGGCACAGCGCCTGCAAGATTTCTGGGTGATGCTGGGGATGTTGCCGATGTTCGGCCTGTTCATCCTCGGCCTGTTCCTGATCGGCGCGTGGTTCGCACGCAGTGGCGCGATTGCGCGTCCGCAGGAGCATGCGAAGGTCTTCGCCCGTTTGCGCTGGATCGTGTTCCCGATCGGGCTGGCATTGACGCTGGCCTCGTGGCGGCTGGAGCCGACGATGGACTTCGGTCGCATGGATGCACGCGCCATGTCAGCGCACGCGATGCAGATGCTCGGCGGCGGGATGATGATGCTGGGCTACGTGGCATGGGTCGTCCGGGCGTTGCAGGGCTCGTCGTTCGCCGGATTGTTCGGCTGGCTGGCGCCGGCCGGGCGCATGGCCCTGACGAATTACCTGATGCAGTCGCTGGTGATGACGTGGATCTTCTACGGCTATGGCCTGGGCTACTTCGAACAGTTGTCGCGTGCCTGGCAGCCGCTGCTGGTGTTCGCGTTCTTCGCGTTGCAGGTGGCGTTGAGCCACTGGTGGCTGTCGCGCTTCCGCTTCGGCCCTGCCGAGTGGCTGTGGCGCTGGGCGACCTATGGCCACCGACCGCGCATGCGGGTGGCCTGACCGGACGATTCGTCGCATCGGTTTTCCCCGGCCAGCCACTACACTGGTTGGATGGAACGAAGCAGTGATGTCATCGTCGTCGGGGCCGGCGTTGCCGGGCTGGCCAGTGCCCTGCAATTGCTCGAACGCGGGCGTGGCGTACGCGTGCTCGATGCCGGCCGCATCGGCGGCGGCAGTTCGCACGGCAACTGCGGCACGCTGACGCCCAGCCATGCCGGGCCGCTGTTCGCGCCGGGCATGGTCGCCAAGGCATTGCGCTGGATGCTGACGCCCGACGCGCCGTTCTACGTCAAACCGACCCTCGATCTTGCGACGTGGCAATGGATGCTGCGTTTCGCGGCGCGCTGCAATCCGCACGACTGGAAGGCGACTGCCGCTTCGCGCGCGGCAATCCTCAACGCATCGCGCATCGCCTTCCCGCAGTGGATGGCGGATTACGGACTGGACTGCGAGTTCGACGAAGGCGGTTGCGATTGCGTGTTCCGCGATCCGACCGAGATGGAGGCCTATGTCCGCCAGTTGCCGGCGCTCGCGGAGTTCGGCGTCGTGTCCGAAATCATCGATGGCGGCGATTACCTGAAACAGGAACCGGCGCTGCGCGCAGGCGTGGCCGGTGCGGTGCGCTACCCGGACGATGCCCGCCTGCGGCCCGATCGCTATGTGGCTGAATTGGCGCGTGTGGTGCGTGAACGCGGCGGCATCATCGAGGAACAGTGCGAAGTGCTGGGCATCGACGAGCGTCGCGATGGCGTTGCAGTCTCGACCTCGAAGGGGGAACGGATCGGTCGCGACGTGCTGGTCGCCACCGGCGCCTGGTCGCCGCTGCTGGCGAAATCCTTGCGCATGCGTTGGCTGCGCAACGCCATCCAGCCGGGCAAGGGGTATTCGATCACCTATTCGCGGCCCGGCCTGGTACCGCGCCGGCCAATGACGCTGCATGAGCGCAAGGTCTGCGTGACGGTGTGGGAGGACGGTTTCCGGCTGGGCAGCACGATGGAATTCTCCGGGCACGACACCACGCTCAACCGCCGCCGGCTCGATGCGCTGGAGCGTGGCGCAGCCGAATACCTGCACGAGCCGGTCGGCCCGGTGAAACGCGAGGAGTGGTACGGCTGGCGCCCGCTGTCGTGGGATGACACGCCCATCATCGGTCGCGCGCCGCGTCACGCGCATGTGTGGATGGCGACGGGCCACGGCATGCTCGGCGTCAGCATGAGTCCGGCGACCGGGCGGCTGGTCGCCGAACTGATGACGGGCGAATCGCCGCATATAGATCCCGTTCCGTATTCGCCGACGAGGTTCGCATGAGCACGCAACTGGAATTCGACCTGGTCGTGCTCGGTGGTGGCAGCGGAGGCCTCGCGGGCGCGTTCCGTGCCGCGCAGCACGGTGCACGCGTGGCGTTGCTCGAACCCAATGAACTCGGTGGCACCTGCGTCAACGTCGGCTGCGTGCCGAAGAAGGCGATGTGGCTGGCGGCCGATCTCGCGGGCCGTATCTCGTTGGCGGCGCAGCTCGGCTTCGACGTGCCGGCATCGCCACGTTTCGACTGGCGCGAATTCATCGCCGACCGGCAGCGCTACATCCACGGCATCCACGGCAGCTACCGCAAGCGGCTGGACGAGTCTGGAATCGTGCTGTTGCCATCGTTCGGCAGGCTGCTCGATACGAACACGGTGGAATGCGCCGAGGGCACATGCCTGCGAACGAAGCACGTCATGGTCGCGACCGGTTCCAGCCCGCGTCGCCCGGACGTGCCCGGTGCGGAATTGTCCTGGGTGTCGGACGACTTCTTCACCCTGTGCGAGGCGCCCGGGCGTGTCGCGCTGATCGGTGGCGGCTACATCGCGGTGGAACTGGCCGGCGTGCTGCAAATCCTCGGCAGCCGAGTGGATCTGTTCGCGCGCGGCGCACGCCTGCTCAGCCAGGCAGATGACGAACTGGCCGCACAACTGGCGGAAAACTATCGCCAGCAAGGCATCCACATTTCGTTCGATTACCGGTTGGCGGCGATCGAACAGGATGGCGCGCGGTTGCGGCTGCGCGACGAGGCGGGCGTGGCCAGCGATGGCTACGACGTGGTGATCAGTGCAGTCGGCCGCACGGCGAATACGTCCGGCATCGGTCTGGAAGACGTCGGCGTAGCACTGGATGCCGAAGGCAACATCGCCGTGGATGACTACCAGCGCACTTGCGTGGATCACATCGTCGCGGTCGGTGACGTGACCGGGAAATCGACGTTGACGCCGGTGGCGATTGCCGCCGCACGGCGTGCGATGGATCGCGTGTTCGGCGGCAAGGCCGAATCGAAGCTCGATTACCGCGACATCCCGGCGGTGGTGTTCGCGCATCCGCCGCTGGGCGGTGTGGGCCTGACCGAGGCCGAGGCACGCGAACAACACGGCGACGACGTGCACGTCTATCGCACCGACTTCCGCCCGATGTTGAACGCCCTCGGCGACGTGCCGGTGCGCAGCCTGTTCAAGCTGGTCTGCGTGGGTGACGAGCGGCGGGTCGTGGGGATCCATCTGCTGGGCGAAGCGGCGGACGAAATCCTGCAGGGGTTTGCGGTGGCGCTGAAGAAGGGCATCACCCTCGACGACCTGCACGACACGGTGGCGATCCACCCGACGAGTGCGGAAGAACTCGTCCTCATGCGGTGAACTTCTGGGAACCTGACAGTCGACACATACAGAGGACGTGTCGTAGATCTGTCATCCCGAGCGCAGCGAGGGATCCCGCTTCCAAATGTATTCAGGCATCGCAAGATCCCTCGCTGTGCTCGGGATGACAGACTTTGATGCCTGCCGTCCCCGGATCAAGTCCGGGGCAGGCTCTACAATGTGCCCATGGACACTTTCACCCTGCATCGCGGCACTACGCCGTTGTTGGTCAGCCTGCCGCATGACGGCACGCTGGTTCCCGATGACATCCTGACCCGGCTGACGCCGGATGCACGGCGCGTGCCCGATACCGATTGGCACCTCTCGCAGCTGTACGCATTCGCGAAAGACTTGGGCGCATCGATGATCGTGCCGCGCTTCTCGCGCTACGTGGTCGACCTCAATCGCTCCGAGGACGATGTCTCGCTGTATCCCGGCCAGAACACCACCGGCCTGTGCCCGGTGGTGCGTTTCAGCGGTGATCCGGTCTACCTGCCGGGGCGGGAACCCTCGGAGGAGGAAGTACGTTCACGCGTGGACACGTACTGGCGCCCGTACCACACGGCCTTGCGCGAAGAGATTGATCGCATCCATGCCATGCATGGTCGCGTGGTGCTCTGGGAAGGACATTCGATCAAGGGCGACCTGCCGTTCCTGTTCGATGGTCTGTTGCCCGACCTCAACCTCGGCACTGCCAACGGCGTAAGTTGTTCGCCGGCACTGCAATCGCGACTTGAAGCCGTGCTCTCGGCGCAAGGCGACTACGGCTGGGTGCACAACGGCCGCTTCAAGGGCGGCCACATTACCCGCCATTACGGCAATCCGGACAACGGCATCGACGCCGTGCAACTGGAAATCAGCCAGCGCATCTACATGGATGAAGAGACTTTCGAGTATGACCAGACGAAGGCGGTCAATACGCAGGATGTGATCAGGCGGTTGCTGTCGTCGGTGCTGCCGTAGCGATCAGGCGCGGGCCATCGCCTGCAACTTGAGGACGGTGGCCCAGTTGCGGGTGGTAACACGGTCGCGGAACTTCGCACCGGCGAGCAGGCTGCCGATGCGGCTTTCGAGGATGCCCTCGGGGCACCACAGGTAGCAGGCCTCGGGCCCGAGTGCGAAGCGTTCCCCGGGAAATGCCTCGCGCATCGCCTCGAAGGGCGCAAGGTCGCCGGCAGCGATGAAGAAGCCGACCAGCAGGCGCGACGGGTCGCCTGCCTCGCTGGTATAAGGGTTCGCCTCGGCGATCCGGTCGAGCGCCGTCGCATCCAGCACCAGCGTGTTCGCGGATATGCCTGTGTGTTCGGCGACAGCGGATGCGATGTGGCCTGCATCGGCCTGCGGATCTTTGCGACGGCTCTCGAAGACCACGTTGCCGCTGTTGAGCAGTGTGCGCACATTGCCGTACCCGAGCGCTTCGAACAGCAGGCGAAGGTCGGCCATGGCGATGCGCTTGGCCTTGCCGACGTTGATGCCGCGGAACAAGGCGATGCGCGTCGTCGCGCCACCAGTCTGGTGCCGGCGCAATGGCAGGGATGCCGTCGCCACGGCTGACATCAGTGAATCGCCATGCTTCAGACTTCCAGGGTGGCAAGATCGCCCTTGCTCTCCAGCCGCGCTGCCGTGAGCGTACCGCAGCATGGGAATGATGCCGTCGCCACGGCTGGCGTGAGTAAATCGCCAACGCTATACCTCAAGTGTGGCCAGATCGCCTTTTTGTTCGAGCCACGCCTTCCGGTCGGAAGCCCGCTTCTTCGCCAGCAGCATGTCCATCAACCCGCGTGTTTCGTCGTCGTCGTCGATGGTCAGCTGCACAAGCCGGCGGGTGTCGGGATGGATGGTGGACTCGCGCAACTGCGATGGATTCATCTCACCCAATCCCTTGAAGCGGGTGACGTTGATCGCGCCGCGGATCTTTTTCGCGTTCGATCTTTTCCAGCAGAAGCCGCTTTTCCTCTTCGTCCAGTGCGTAGAACACCTGCTTGCCCACGTCGACACGGAACAGCGGCGGCATCGCGACGAAAATGTTTCCGGCGCGCACCAGCGCGGGGAAGTGGCGCAGGAACAGCGCGCTGAGCAGGGTGGCGATATGCAGGCCGTCGGAGTCGGCGTCGGCCAGGATCACCACCTTGCCGTAGCGCAGTCCCGAAATGTCGTCCTTGCCGGGATCGCAGCCGATGGCGATGGCGAGGTTGTGCACTTCCTCCGAGCCCAGCACGGTTCCGGAAGCGACTTCCCAAGTGTTGAGGATCTTGCCGCGCAACGGCAGGATCGCCTGGAAGTCCTTGTCGCGCGCCTGCTTGGCGCTGCCGCCCGCGGAGTCGCCTTCCACCAGGAAGAGTTCGGTGCGCGAGAGATCCTGCGAGATGCAGTCGGCCAACTTGCCGGGCAGGGCGGGCCCCTGGGTGACCTTCTTGCGGACGATCTGCTTCTCGGTCTTCAGGCGCGCGCTGGCGCGTTCGATCGCGAGCTGCGCGATCTTCTCGCCCAGTTCGGTGTGCGTGTTGAGCCACAGGCTGAAGGCATCGTGCGCCGCGCCTTCCACGAAGCCCGCGGCCTGCCGCGACGACAGGCGTTCCTTGGTCTGGCCGCTGAATTGCGGATCTGTCATCTTCACCGACAGCACGAACGACGCGCGATCCCACACGTCCTCCGGCGCCAGCTTCACGCCGCGCGGCAAGAGGTTGCGGAAGTCGCAGAACTCGCGCAACGCATCGGTGAAGCCCGTGCGCAGGCCGTTGACGTGGGTGCCGTGCTGCGCGGTGGGGATCAGGTTGACGTAGCTTTCCTGCACCAGTTCGCCTTCCGGTACCCAAGCGATGGCCCAGTCGACGGTTTCGGTGTCCTTCTTCAATGCACCGACGAACAAATCGGGTGGCAACAGCTCGCGGCCGGTCAGTTCGCCCTTCAGGTAATCGCGCAGGCCGTCCTCGAACAGCCACTGGTCGCGTTCGCCCGTCGCTTCGTCGAACAGGGTGACGGTGAGGCCGGGGCAGAGCACCGCCTTGGCGCGCAGCAGGTGGCGCAGGGCGCGCACGCTGAACTTCGGGCTGTCGAAGTATTTCGGGTCGGCCCAGAAGCGCACGCGCGTGCCGGTGTTCTTCTTGCCCACCGTGCCCACTGCTTCCAGCGGCGTGGCGCGGTCGCCGTTGCGGAAGGTGATGCGGTGTTCGCTGCCGTCGCGCTTGATGTGCACCTCGACCAGCGTGGACAGCGCGTTCACCACGCTCACGCCCACGCCATGCAGGCCGCCGCTGAAGGTGTAGTTCTTGTTGCTGAACTTGCCGCCTGCGTGGAGGCGCGTGAGGATCAGTTCGACGCCGGGGATCTTCTCCTCCGGGTGGATGTCCACCGGCATGCCGCGGCCGTCGTCGGAGACTTCGCAGCTGCCGTCCTTGAAGATCGTGACGCCGATGTCCTTCGCGTGTCCGGCCAGCGCCTCGTCCACCGCGTTGTCGATGACTTCCTGCGCCAGGTGGTTGGGGCGCGTGGTGTCGGTGTACATGCCGGGCCGGCGCTTGACCGGGTCAAGGCCGGAGAGGACTTCGATGTCGGCGGCGTTGTAGCGGGAATTCATCCGTGTGGGGCTTGCGTCGGAAAGGGGCGCAGGATGCGCGGCGGCGGCGCGGTGGTCAAGGTTCGGCGGACGGCGTCGCGCATCCTGTGACATGGCTGGCGCGACTTGCGCCGGATCAATGCCCGCTCCCGGTGCGGCGGACAGACTCATGGCCATATACAGACGGGGATCGGGCATGGCCGACCAGTACGAAGACCTGCAGCAGAGCTACGGCCGCTGCCTGCGCGACAAGCGCTTCATCGAGCGCTTCTACGATGCCTTCGTCGCCAGCCATCCGGCGATCGCGCCACTGTTCAAGGACACGGACATGGGGCGCCAGCGGCTGGCGCTGCGCCGGGGCATCAGCGTGGCGATCTTCCATGCCGCCGGTAGCCCGCTGTCGAAGCGGGCCACCGAGGAGATGGCCGATGTCCATAGCCTCCGGGGGCGTGCCCCGGTGGATCCGGCGCTGTATCCGTACTGGATCGACAGCATGGTAATGGTCATCGCACAGACCGACCCCGAGGCCGACGAAGCGCTGATGACGCGCTGGCGCAAGGCGATGACCGTGGTCTGCGACACATTCACGGCGCGTTACCGCGCGGAATGATCGGGCGCAACGGGCTTGCTCGCGTGGATGCCGGCCACATCGCGGGTTAAGGCGGTGTGCGCGAGGGGTGAAGGTCGCGGGAACCCTCTCGGCAAGCCAAGCGATTAGATTCCGACGCGTCGCTGCCGGACATGGCCGGCGACACAGATACCTTGAGATCCCCCTTGTTCCATTTCCGTCCATTCGTGGAGAGCCACCCAGATGAAGACCCGCAACCTCTTGTCCGCTGCCATCCTCGTCCTGTTGTTCGCCGTGCCTGCCGCCCATGCGCAGGATGCCCAGGCGCATGCCGCCGAGCAGGCTGCGCAGGAAGCCGAACAGTCCGCCGAAGTCGCCGAGCAGGCCGCCCGCGAGGCCGAGGCGGCAGCCGCTTCGGCGGAAGCAACTGCCGAGTCCGTGGAGGCCGAAGCCGTGGAGACGGAGGCCGCCACGGCAGAGGAGGAAGGCGATGCGCACGACGATGGCGAGCCCGAGCCGCCGCAGGGCTGATCGACCGCCGACTTGAGCTCAGGCCGCGTTCCGGTTCGTCCGGGGCGCGGTGTTTCCGGCGGGCACGGGCGCCTGCCGGGACTAGCCTGTAGAATGGGGCTTTCCAGCGGGTGCCCCATCCCATGACTTCCCCCAGTCCAGTCACTCCGCTCGTCTTCGTCACCGGCGGCGTGGTGTCCTCGCTCGGCAAGGGCATCGCGGCGGCTTCGCTGGCCGCGATCCTCGAGGCCCGGGGCCTCAAGGTGACGATGATGAAGCTGGATCCGTACATCAACGTCGATCCGGGCACGATGAGCCCGTTCCAGCACGGCGAGGTCTACGTCACCGACGACGGTGCCGAGACCGACCTCGACCTCGGCCACTACGAGCGCTTCATCAACGTCCGCCTGTCGGGCCGCAACTCGGTCACCACCGGCAAGATCTACGAGTCGGTGATCCGCAAGGAGCGCCGCGGCGACTACCTCGGTGCCACCGTGCAGGTCATCCCGCACATCACCGACGAGATCAAGCGCCGCATCGACGAGGCCACGCAGGGCTTTGACGTGGCATTGGTGGAGATCGGCGGCACCGTCGGCGACATCGAATCGCTGCCCTTCCTAGAGGCGATCCGCCAGATCCGCACCGATCGCGGTGCCGAGAAGGCCATGTTCATGCACCTGACCCTGGTGCCGTACATCGCCGCCGCGGGCGAACTGAAGACCAAGCCCACCCAGCACTCGGTGAAGGAACTGCGTTCGATCGGCATCCAGCCCGACGTGCTGCTGTGCCGCAGCGAGCAGCCCTTGCCGGACGGCGAGCGTCGCAAGATCGCCTCGTTCACCAACGTGCCGGAGAAGGCGGTGATCTCGGCGGTCGACCTGGACAACATCCACAAGATCCCGATGTGGCTGCACGCGCAGGGACTGGACGAGATCGTCGTCGACCGGCTCGCGCTCAAGGACAAGGCCGCGTATTCGGCGGATCTGTCTGAGTGGCTGGCGGTGGTGGATGCGACCGAGCATCCGATCGACGAGGTCACGATTGCCGTGGTCGGCAAGTACGTCGACCACAAGGATGCCTACAAGTCCGTCGGCGAGGCGCTCAAGCACGGCGGCATCCGCCAGCGCACGCGCGTGAACCTGAAGTGGATCGAATCGCAGGACATCGAACGCGATGGCGCCGACAAGGTGCTGGGCAAGGTGGATGGCATCCTGGTGCCCGGCGGCTTCGGCGACCGCGGCTTCGAAGGCAAGGTGCTGGTGTCGAAGCATGCGCGCGAGCACGGCATCCCGTATTTCGGCATCTGCTACGGCATGCAGGCGGCGGTAGTGGACATGGCCCGCCATGTCGCCGGTCTCGAAGGTGCCAACAGCACCGAGAACGACCGCCAGAACCCGCATCCGGTGATTGGTCTGATCACTGAATGGCGCACGCAGAGCGGCGAGGTCGAGAAGCGCGACGAGCGCTCCGACCTCGGTGGCACCATGCGTCTCGGCCTGCAGGAACAGCGGCTCAAGCCCGGCACGAAATCACGCGAGTTGTACGGCAAGGACGTGGTGGGCGAGCGCCATCGGCACCGTTACGAGTTCAACAACCGCTACCGCACGCAGCTTGAGGACGCCGGTCTGGTGATCTCGGCCAAGTCGATGGACGACCTGCTGGTGGAGATGATCGAGTTGCCGAACCATCCGTGGTTCATCGCCTGCCAGGCGCATCCGGAATTCCTGTCCACGCCGCGCGGCGGGCACCCGCTGTTCGTCGGCTTCATCCGTGCCGCGCGCGAAATGAAGGCGGGTGGGAAATTGCTGAAGGAGGCCTCGGCATGAAGCTTTGCGGTTTCGATGTGGGCCTCGACCAGCCGTTCTTCCTGATCGCCGGCCCCTGCGTGGTCGAAAGCGAGCAGTTGCAGCTCGACACCGCCGGTACGTTGAAGGACATCACCGGCAGGCTCGGGATCAATTTCATCTTCAAGTCCAGCTTCGACAAGGCCAACCGCACCTCGGGCAGCAGCTTCCGCGGCCCCGGCATGGAAGAAGGCCTGCGCGTGCTGGCCGAGGTGAAGCGACAGCTCGGCGTGCCGGTGCTGACCGACGTGCATGAATACACGCCGATGGACGAAGTGGCCTCGGTCGTCGACGTGCTGCAGACGCCGGCCTTCCTCGTGCGCCAGACCGATTTCATCCGCAAGGTCTGCGCCGCGGGCAAGCCGGTCAACATCAAGAAGGGCCAGTTCCTGGCGCCGTGGGACATGAAGCCCGTGGTCGAGAAGGCCAAGTCGACCGGCAACCAGGACATCATGGTCTGCGAGCGCGGAGCCAGCTTCGGCTACAACAACCTCGTCTCCGACATGCGCAGCCTCAGCGTGATGCGCGACACCGGTTGCCCGGTGGTGTTCGACGCCACCCACTCGGTGCAGTTGCCGGGTGGGCAGGGCACGTCCAGCGGTGGCCAGCGCGAATTCGTGCCGGTGCTGGCACGCGCCGCCATCGCTGTCGGCGTGTCGGGCGTGTTCATGGAGACGCACCCCGATCCGGCGAAGGCGCTCTCCGATGGCCCGAACGCGTGGCCGCTCGACAAGATGGAAGCGCTGCTGGAAACAATGCTGGAACTCGACCGCATCACCAAGAAGAACGGTTTCATCGAATCCATCCTCTGACACAAAGGTACGCGACGCACGATGAGCACGATTGCCAGGATCCACGCCCGCGAAATCCTCGACTCCCGCGGTAATCCCACCCTCGAAGCCGAAGTCACGCTGGCCGACGGATCGTTCGGTCGTGCCGCGGTGCCGTCCGGCGCGTCCACCGGCGCCAAGGAAGCGGTGGAATTGCGCGATGGCGACAAGACCCGCTACCTCGGCAAGGGCGTGACCCAGGCCGTTGCCAACGTCAACGGCACGATTGCCGAAACGCTGGCGGGTTTCGATGCCGATGACCAGGCCGGCCTCGACAAGCGCCTGATCGATCTCGACGGCACAGAGAACAAGGGGCGCCTCGGCGCGAACGCGCTGCTGGCGGTGTCGCTGGCAAACGCGCATGCGGTGGCGGCGTCGAAGAAGCTGCCGTTGTGGAAGCACCTGGCCGGCAATCGCGCGCCGGTATTGCCGGTGCCGATGATGAACATCATCAATGGCGGCGCGCACGCCGACAACAACGTCGACTTCCAGGAATTCATGGTGCTGCCGGTTGGTGCGGCCTCGTTCTCCGAGGCGCTGCGCGCGGGCACCGAGATCTTCCACGCGCTCAAGTCGGTGCTCAAGGGGCATGGCCTGAGCACGGCGGTGGGCGACGAGGGTGGTTTCGCGCCGGATTTCCGCAGTAATGTCGAGGCGCTGGACACTATCCTCGAAGCCATCGGCAAGGCCGGCTACGCCGCGGGCGAGGACGTGCTGCTGGGCCTCGACGTGGCGTCCAGCGAATTCCATGACAACGGCAAGTACCACCTCGTCGGCGAGGGCAAGCGCCTGACCGGCGAGCAGTTCGTCGATTTCCTCGCTGATTGGGCCGCGCAGTACCCGATCATCACCATCGAAGACGGCATGGCCGAGGACGATTGGGATGGCTGGAAGCTGTTGACCGAGCGCATCGGCAAGAAAGTGCAGCTGGTCGGCGACGACCTGTTCGTCACCAACCCGAAGATCTTCAAGGAAGGCATCGACAGCCACACCGCCAATGCCATCCTGATCAAGGTCAACCAGATCGGCACGCTGACCGAGACGCTGGAAGCCATCGCCATGGCCGATGCTGCCAACTATGCGTCGATCGTCTCGCATCGTTCGGGCGAGACCGAGGACACCACCATCGCCGATATCTCGGTCGCCACCACCGCCACCCAGATCAAGACCGGCTCGTTGTGCCGCAGCGACCGCGTGGCCAAGTACAACCAGTTGCTGCGCATCGAGGAAGCGCTGGGTAGCGCGGCGAAGTACGCGGGCCGCGACGCTTTCGTGTCGCTGAAAGGCTGACGGAGAAGCGCAGGGATGCGTTGGCTCAAACTGGTGCTGCTGGTGCTGGCCGCATTGCTGGTCTGGATGCAGTACCGGCTGTGGTTCGGTGCCGGCGGCAGCCACCAGGTCGCGGTGCTGGAAGAACGCGTCGAACAGCAGCGCCGTCAGAACGAAGGGTTGGAACAGCGCAATGCGGCGTTGGCGGCGGAAGTGGCCGACCTCAAGTCTGGTGAAGCCGCGATCGAGGAGCGTGCGCGCAACGAGCTGGGCATGATCAAGCCCGGCGAGACTTTCTATCGCGTCGTCGACAACGAACGAACGGTCGTGCCGCGACAGGAACCTGCCGAGGAGCCGGCGCAATGAGCTGGGCCATCGTGCCGGCGGCCGGGAAGGGAACCCGGTTCGGCGGCGACGTGCCCAAGCAGTACCTCGTAGTCGACGGCTTGCCGATCCTTGCGCACACCTTGCATGCATTGCTGTCGCACCCGGGCGTGCGTGGCGTGGTGGTGGCCTTGTCCGCGGACGATGCGCACTGGCCGGGTTGGCACGAGATGGACGGCAAACCGGTGCTGGCCTGCGTGGGTGGCGAATCGCGCGCCGATTCCGTGCTCGCCGCACTCGAAGCCTTGCCCGCTGAGGTGCGTGTCGATGATTTCGTGCTGGTGCACGACGCGGCACGTCCCAACTTGCACCACGACGACCTGACGGCCTTGCTCGAACGCGGCCGCAACGATCCGGTGGGCGCCATCCTCGCCGCGCCGGTGCGCGACACGCTCAAGCGTGCGGGCGACGACGGCGGCATCGATGGCACCGAACCCCGCGAGCGCCTGTGGCGTGCGCTGACGCCGCAGCTTTTCCGCCGCTTGCAACTGACGCGGGCATTGGAGTCCGCGCGCGATGCCGGAGTGGCCGTCACCGACGAAGCCATGGCGATGGAGCGGCAGGGCATGCGACCGTTGCTGGTCGAGGGCGACGACGACAATTTCAAGATCACCACGCCGGGTGACCTGGTGCGATTCCAATACCTTGTTTCGCTACGCCTGCAGGAAGGACAACGCCGATGACTCGATGGATCCCGGCGACGCTGCTCGCCTACGCGTTGTCGCTGCCGACGGTTGCTTCCGCACAGGAGGCGCCCGATGCCCTGCAGGCTTGCGTCCTGGAGTCGGCGACCGAGGCAGACCACCGCACGCTGGTGAGATGGATCTACGCCGCCATCGCGCTGCATCCGGATCTGCAGGACATGGCTGGAGCCGTGGATGCGCAGCGCGAGCAGGCCAACCGCGAGATGGGCGCATTGATCGAACGGCTGCTGGCGGTCGATTGCGTGGATGCTGCGCGCCAGGCGGCACAGGCGGGCGAGGCCGACGCGGTCTTCGGGCAAGCGTTCGGATTGCTGGGACAGGTGGCGGGGCAGAGCCTGTTCAACGACTCGCGCGTCGGTGCGGAAGCGGCGGGGATCGTGCGCTACGTCGACATGAACCGCATCGTGCAGTTGTTCCTGCCGTGAGCGTGCGCATCGGACAGGGTTGCGACGTGCATGCCTTCGGTGAGGGTGACCATGTCATGGTCGGGGGCGTGCGCATTGCCCATGATCGCGGCGTGCTTGCCCACAGCGATGGCGACGTGGCCTTGCATGCGCTGTGCGACGCAATGCTTGGCGCGCTGGCGCTGGGCGACATCGGCGTGCATTTCCCGCCCTCCGACGACCGCTGGAAAGGTGCCGACAGCCGTGTGCTGCTGCGCCACTGCAACCAGCTGCTGGCCGCACGCGGCTGGCGCGTAGGCAATGCCGACGTGACCGTGGTCTGCGAACGGCCGAAGATCGGCCCGCATGCCGGTGCGATGCGGGCCTGCATCGCAGATGACCTCGGCATCGCTGTCGAGGATGTCAGTGTCAAAGCCACGACCAGCGAGAAGCTGGGCTTCACCGGTCGCGAGGAAGGCATCGCCGCGCAGGCGGCATGCCTGCTCGTGCGGGTGTGAGCGATCCGATCCGGCTGCCGCCTGCACATGGCGACGCGGTGCTTGCGGGCACGTTGCGCAGCTTGCCCGAGGATTTCGTGGTCGAGGAAATCGACGCATTCGAGGCCAGCGGCAGTGGCGAGCATGTGCTGCTCACGCTCGAAAAGCGGAACCTCAATACCGCTTTCGTCGCCAAGCGCATCGCGCAATGGGCGGGCGTGCAGGAGCATGCCGTCGGATATGCCGGCCTGAAGGATCGGCATGCCGTCGCCAGGCAGCGGTTCTCGGTGCAAATGCCCGGGCGAGAGACCCCCGATCCCTCCACGCTCGAGTACGCTGACGCCACGCGTGATGAATCGCTGCGTGTGCTGGACGTGGCGAGGCACGCAAGGAAATCTGGCGCGTGGTGCACTTGCCGGCAATCGTTTCGAGCTGACATTGCGCGATGTGTCCGGCGAGCGAACCGCGATCGACGCGCGGATCGAACGCATTGCGACCGAAGGCGTACCGAATTACTTCGGCGAGCAACGCTTCGGACGGTCGGGTGGCAACGTCGGGCAGGCCCTAGCGATGTTCGCCGGCAAGCGTGTGCGCCGCGAAGAGCGTTCGTTGTTGCTGTCGGCCGCGCGTTCCGAACTGTTCAACCGGGTACTCGCGCGTCGCGTTGCCGAAGGCAACTGGAACAAGGCGATGGAAGGCGAAGCCTGGATGCTCGATGGCAGCCGCAGTGCCTTCGGGCCCGAACCGTGGAACGATGTGCTGGCTGATCGGCTGTCGCGGTTCGACATCCATCCGAGCGCACCGTTGTGGGGCGAGGGCGACCTGCGCACCTCGGGTGCATGTCGCGAACTGGAGGAAGGCGTGCTGGCTGGCGAGGACTCGCTCGCGTTACGTCGGGGGCTTGAATCGGCGCGCCTGTGGCAGGAGCGCCGGGCGACGCGACTACGTCCGGAAGACGTCGTGGCCGAATGGCTGGCCGTCGATGTGCTCCGGATCCGGTTCTCGTTGCCCCCGGGCGCCTACGCGACGACCGTGCTGGCAGAGCTAGGTGACATCCGCGATTCCTGGCGTGGGGTGTAGTGCCGTTCGTCGGAATGAGACGGGTTGCACTGGCGCGTTGCACGAGCAAGGGTATAAGGGGCTTCAGGCACCCTGCATTCCAGCGGGATGCGTCAACGGGAGCAGCAACATGAACAGAGGGATTCGCTTGTGTCTGGCGATGCTGTTGGTGTCCGGTCTCGTGGCATGTACCACTACGCATGAGACCGCCAAGGTCAGGCAGTATCCCGAGGGCGCTATCGTCCACGATACGACCTATGTGCAGCAGGTTGAGCGCATGGCGAGATCTCGAGGCGTAAGCGTGCATTGGCTCAATCCGCCAATCAAACGGATGCCGACGAGTTCCGACAACTGAGCTGGTTGAACTAGCCCGCCCTCAACAACACGAGTACCGCGCCGGTACCGCCTTGCGCGGTCGGTGCGGAGTGGAAGGCGAGGACATCGGCACGTTGCCGCAGGATCCGGTCGACCAGGTTCTTCAGTACCGGCGTGCCTTCCGAGTTGAGGCCTTTGCCGTGCGCGATGCGCACGCATCCTGCGCCGGATCGGCGGGCCTCGACGAGGAATGTGCGCAGCATCGCCTCGGCCTGCGCCGCGTTTGCATGGTGCAGGTCGATCTCGTCCTGCACCGCATATTGACCGCGTGCCAGCCTGCGCAAGGTGCGTGGCGTGATTTCGTCGCGACGATAGGACAGGCCGTCGCCGGCTTCCAGCGGCGAGCGCCCATTGAGCAGGCGCTGGAATTCGCCGAGGACATCGGCGTCGTCGCGGGCCGCCATCCGTGGCACCGGCTCCGGTTTGATCCGGGCAGGCGGCGCAGGCGTGGACGGCAGTTCGCGCACTTGGCCGATGGCCGCACGGAACAGGGTGGCATCGTCTTCGGATTCGTCCTTGCCTTGCATGTCGAAAGCCTAGCGCGGATGCGATGATCGTGGCGTTCCCGTGGCGATCTTCGCCGGGAGCGGGGATCGCCGCACGGCATCCGGTATCATGTGGCCGCATTTTTCGGAAACTGGGGCGGTCGCAGGCATCCATGCGCGTATTGGTCAGCAACGACGACGGCGTCGACGCCCCCGGCATCCGGATCCTCGCCCAAGGGCTGCGCGACGCAGGCCACGAAGTGCTGATCGTCGCCCCCGACCGCGACCGCTCCGGCGCCAGCAATTCGCTCACCCTGGACATGCCGCTGCGGGTGCAGCAACTGGAAGACACGGTCTGGCGCGTGTACGGCACGCCGACCGACTGCGTGCACGTCGCGATCACCGGCATGTTCGACATCGAGCCCGACATCGTGGTCTCGGGCATCAACAACACCGCCAATCTCGGCGACGACGTGATCTATTCGGGCACCGTCGCCGCTGCGATGGAAGGGCGCTTCCTCGGCCTGCCCGCGATCGCGATGTCGCTGGCGACGGCCAATCATGACGGGCGTCATTACGAAACCGCCGCGCGTGCCGCGGTGGAGATCGTGGAGCGGTTGAAGGCCGACCCGCTGCCGGCGGACACCATCCTCAATGTCAACGTGCCCGATCGTGCCTGGGACGAGATCGCCGGTTTCGAGGTCACGCGCCTGGGCAACCGCCATCGCGCCGAGGCATGCACGAAGCAGGAAGATCCGCGCGGTCGCACCTGGTGGTGGATCGGCGCGGCGGGGCCGGAGATGGATGCCGGGCCGGGCACCGACTTTCATGCGGTGCGTTTCGGCAACATTTCGATCACCCCGATCCATGTCGACCTGACCCGCTACCAGGCGCTGGAGCAGGTGGCCAGTTGGGTCGGCAGCCTGGCCGAGGAACTGCGGGAGCCGCGGGCGTGACGGCGCGGATGCGGCTGCAGCCCGAGGCCATCGGGGTCGGCATGACTTCGCAGCGCGTACGCGACCGCCTGATCGAGCGCCTGCGCGAGAACGACATCCGCGACGAGCGCGTGCTCAACGCGATCCGCACCGTGCCAAGGCACTTGTTCGTCGACGAAGCGCTGGCCACGCGCGCCTACGAGGACACCGCGCTGCCGATCGGGCATGGCCAGACGATCTCTCAGCCATGGGTGGTGGCGAAGATGACCGAGGCGCTGTTCGCGGATGGCAAGTCGCCTGCGAAAGTGCTGGAGGTCGGCACCGGTTCCGGTTACCAGGCCACGATCCTGGCGGCGCTGGGTATCGAGGTGTTCACCGTCGAGCGCATCGGCGACCTGCTGCGCACGGCGCGCAAGCGATTCCGTTCACTCGGCCTCAACGTGCGCAGCAAGCATGACGATGGCCGCATCGGTTGGCCGGAGAACGGCCCCTACGACGGCATCCTGGTGACGGCGGGCGCGCCGGCGCTGGTCGATGCGCTGTCAACACAGCTTGCCCCCGGCGGCACGCTGGTCGCGCCGGTCGGTGCCAGCAATGCGCAACGCTTGCTGGTGTTGCGCAAGGACGCCGATGGCAGCCTGCGGCAGGACGATCTCGCGCCGGTGGTGTTCGTGCCGCTGCTTTCGGGACTGGTGGATTGAGGATGCGGATGGAAGGCAACCCGCCCGGCGGGCACGGTCAGGACGAACTCTCCCTTGGCGAACAGCTGGCCGGCGTGATCGAGCGCCTTCCGCCGGATCGGGTGACGCTGGGTGAATTGCTCGACGTCTTCGGCGACGAAGGCCTGCTGCTGCTGTCGATGTTGTTGACCCTCGTGTTCCTGATCCCGGTGTCGATCCCGGGGGTGAGCACGGTGTTCGGGGCGGCGATCCTGCTGGTGGGCATCAGCCGCGTGTTGGGCCGGCCGCTGTGGTTGCCGACGAAGCTGCGCAACCGCTCGTTGCCCGCGGACAAGTTGCGCCCCGGTCTCGACGGCGGCATGAAGTGGGTGCGCAGGCTTGAGAAGATCAGTCGCCCGCGCAGGCTTGCCTGGTTTGTCGATGGCCGCGCGATGGATCTCTTCAACAACCTCGCGTTCGTGTTCGCGGCGTTGTTGCTGATGGCGCCATTCGGATTCGTTCCGTTCAGCAACACTTTGCCAGCCTTGGCATTGCTGCTGTATGCGGTCGGTTTCGTGCAACGCGATGGGGGTGCCGTGCTGTTCGGGCACCTCGCCGCCATCGGCACGACCATTTACTTCACCGTGCTGATTGCCGGTGGCGGTTATGCAGCCATTGAGGTCTTCAAGCGATTCACGGGCTGAACGGATGCACCAGGAGAACGCGACGATGACGATCCCGACGACCCAGGCGAAGATGGCCCGCTCCGGCAGGCGCTTGGCCTGGATTGCATTGGCGTTGTCGCTCAGCGTGCTCGTGGCTGCCTGCGGCAAGAGTCGCGTGGTGCGTGAACCCGGCACGCAGGGGCCGACGCGCACGTCCGTCCCCAGGCCGGGCGAAGCGGTGGTCGTGAAGCGTGGCGACACGCTGTACCGGATCGCCGTCAACAACGGCATCAGCCCGATGGACTTGGCACTGTGGAACAACATCGCGCCGCCTTACACCATCTATCCCGGGCAACGCCTGCGCCTGTTCCCGGGATCGGGCACGGCGGCCGCGCGTGGCCCGGCGACGCAACCGCCCAGGACGCCTGTGCAGCGCCCGTCCACAGCAGGCACGACGCAACGTCCGCCCGCCGTCCAGCCCACCCAGGCACCGCCCCAGCCGGCGGCACAAACCCCTGCGGCTTCGCCGTTCTCGTGGCGATGGCCCACCGATGGCCAGATCGTCGCGCGGTTCGTCTCCGGCGACCCGACCAAGCAGGGCATCGGCATCGCGGGCAATGCGGGTCAGCCTGTCCGTGCCGCGGCCGATGGCGTGGTGGTCTATTCCGGCTCGGGTCTCGTCGGCTATGGCGAACTGGTCATCATCAAGCACGACGAGCAATGGTTGACCGCCTACGGCCACAACCGCACGCGGATGGTCAACGAAGGTGCACGGGTGAGCGCGGGGCAACAGATCGCGGAAATGGGCCGCACGGGTTCGGCGCGCGACATGCTCCATTTCGAGATTCGCTACAACGGCAAGCCGGTCGATCCGCTCCGTTACCTGCCGGCGCGCTGATCCGTCCGCTTACCGGCAGGGCGAACTCTTGCCGGTGTAATCGTGTCCCCATGTGCGATGCCCGGCGGTATCGACATGGATCCGATCCTGGCCGTAGAAGCCCAGGCCGAAGCCATGCCGTTTGCCGTGGATCTTCCACCAGGCGCACAGCCCGTCCTGCTCGCCGGTTGCGAGTGAATCGAAATCCAATGCGGTGTTGACCATGTGGCGGCTGCGCGTGCTGCCGCCTTCGCAGGCGTTGAACACGGCATCTCGATAGGCCGATACCGCCACCGCGCCTTGCAGGTATCCCTCCGATTTCAACGCATCGACCAGTCGCAGGGTCGGCACCATGGCCGGCCACTGATCGCGAGGCGGGATCGCAAACTCGTCGTGCCCACACGACTTCCAGCGGCGTCCGCTTGCCAGCAACTGGTGCAAGGGCAGGGCGTCAGCGACGCCATTCTCTTTCAGGAAGGCGTGGTAAGCGGCCACCTCTTCGCGATGTCCGCGCTCGACCCATGCGCCGAAACGGGTTTCCGGAGATTCGTGGGCCTCGTGGCAGGCGGTCGCGAGCAGCGTGAGCAACCCGGCCAGCAATGCCGGCCGGATCGTTTTCATCCGTGGATGACGAATGCCGCCACCACGCGACGCCCCTCGCTGGCGAGGACATTGAAGGTGCGTGCGGCGGCGGCGTTGACCATCGTTTCCAGGCCGATCCCGCGCGACAGGCAGGCGGCCATGGTCTCGGGCGGAGGAAAGACCTGCGTGTCGCCGCAACCGAGCACGATCAGTTCGGGCTGCAACGCGAACACGGGCTCGAAATCCACGGGCCGCAGGCTCCCGGCATCGCTCGCCTGCCAGCCTTCGACCAGCCTGTCCGGTGCGATGACGAAGCTGGCATGCAGCGAGCGTTCGTTGACCAGTGCGTGGCGGCCGTCGGCGCCGCGCAGGAAGAAGTCGAAGTCCGGGCGTTCGTGGACGAGTTGCATCGTGCCGGTGGTGTCAGGCCCGTGGCAGGACGATGTGGCGCTTGTCCTTCGAGGGCCGGTAGAGCACGGCGACATGGCCGATGCGTTGCACCAGCGCCGCGTCGGCGCGTTCGGCGATCTGGCCGATTAATGCGTCGCGTTCGTCGCGGTCGGCGGCGGCCACCTTCACCTTGATCAGCTCGTGATGTTCGAGCGCACCATCGATTTCCGCCAGCAGGGCGTCCGTCACGCCCTTGCCGCCCACCTGGAGCATTGCCTTGAGGTCGTGCGCCTGCCCCCGCAGGAAGCGTGTCTGGGCGGCGGTCAAGGCGATGGTCATGCAGGATGTGCGATGGCTGTTGGAGCGGGCAGGGTATCATGCCGCCTCGCAGCGCCTCCCGACAGGCAACAATCCGGCGACGTGCATCTTGCGTCCCCACACCGGCCTCCCGCGCCTGCGGGAGGGGAATGGATCACATGGCCACCCGCAGCAAGAGCAGCCACCGCTGGCTCAAGGAGCATTTTTCCGACCCCTACGTGAAGAAGGCGCAGGCCGAGGGCATGCGTTCGCGGGCGGCGTACAAGCTGGAAGAACTGGTCGAGCGCGACAAGCTGCTCAAGCCGGGGATGGTGGTGGTCGACCTGGGTGCGGCGCCGGGAGGCTGGTCGCAATGGCTGCGGCAGGAACTGGATCGGCTGGATCCGGCCCGTCCGGGCAGGGCGGCTCCAGGCAGGGTGATCGCCTTGGACATCCTCGAGATGCCGCCGCTGGCCGGCGTCGAGTTCCTTCATGGCGATTTCAGGGAAGATGCGGTCTTATCGTCCCTTGAGACGATGTTGGCTGGGCAGCCCGTCGACCTTGTGTTGTCGGACATGGCCCCCAACAAAAGTGGTGTGGATGCGGTCGACCAACCCCGGGCGATGTACCTGTCGGAACTGGCGATGGATTTCGCCGACCGGCACCTCAAGCCCGGCGGCGCGTTCCTGATCAAGCTGTTCCAGGGCGTGGGTTTCGACGAGTACGTGCGCGAGCTGCGCAGGCGCTATGCGAAGGTCGCGATCCGCAAGCCCGAGGCCTCGCGCAAGCGTTCGCCTGAAGTCTATGCGCTGGCGCAGGGCAAGCTGGCGACGATGAAGTAGCATGGCTTGGTGGCAATCAAGTCTTAGTGGTTGAAGCGTTTGGGATCCTAGAGAGAAGCGATGAACGATCTGGTCAAGAACCTGTTGCTGTGGGCGCTGGTCGCCGTCGTGTTGATGGTGGTGTTCCAGAGCTTCGCCCCGCGCACCGGCGGGTCGCAGGAAGTCCTGTACTCGCAATTCATGGATCAGGTGCGCAGCAACCAGATCAAGAAGGTCGACATCGCCGAGGACGAGAAGACGATCACCTTCGAGACCAAGGGCGGCCAGACCGGCACCGTCATCGCGCCGCGTCGCGACGAAGGCATGATCAACGACTTCATGAACCACAAGGTCGAGATCAAGGCCGCGCCGCCATCCACGGGCCCGTCGCTGCTCTACATCCTGATCAACATCCTGCCCTGGCTGCTGTTCATCGGCATCTGGGTGTATTTCATGCGCCAGATGCAGCAGGGCGGCAGCAAGGGCGCGATGTCGTTCGGCAAGTCGCGCGCCAAGATGCTCAACGAAGACCAGACCAAGGCCACCTTCGCCGACGTCGCGGGTTGCGACGAGGCCAAGGAGGAAGTGGTCGAGCTGGTCGAATTCCTGCGCGACCCGTCCAAGTTCCAGAAGCTCGGCGGCAAGATCCCGCGCGGCGTGCTGCTGGTCGGCCCGCCCGGCACCGGCAAGACGTTGCTGGCCAAGGCCATCGCCGGTGAAGCCAAGGTGCCGTTCTTCAGCATCTCCGGTTCGGACTTCGTCGAGATGTTCGTCGGCGTCGGCGCTTCGCGCGTGCGCGACATGTTCGAGCAGGCCAAGAAGCACGCGCCGTGCATCATCTTCATCGACGAGATCGACGCCGTCGGTCGCCATCGCGGTTCCGGCATGGGCGGTGGCCACGACGAGCGCGAGCAGACCCTCAACCAGATGCTGGTCGAGATGGACGGTTTCGAGGGTGGCGAGGGCGTGATCGTGATCGCCGCGACCAACCGTCCCGACGTGCTCGACAAGGCGCTGTTGCGCCCGGGTCGCTTCGACCGCCAGGTCATGGTTGGCCTGCCCGACATCAAGGGCCGCGAACAGATCCTCAAGGTGCACATGCGCAAGGTGCCGTTGAATGACGACGTGCGCCCCGACGTGCTTGCGCGCGGAACGCCCGGCTTCAGTGGCGCGGATCTGGCCAACCTGGTCAACGAAGCCGCACTGTTCGCGGCCCGGCGCAACAAGAGCCAGGTGGACATGCAGGACTTCGAGGACGCCAAGGACAAGATCTACATGGGTCCCGAGCGCCGCAGCATGGTCATGCGCGAGGAAGAGCGCCGCAACACGGCCTACCACGAGTCGGGCCATGCGGTGGTGGCGGCGTCCCTGCCCAAGGCCGACCCGGTGCACAAGGTGACGATCATGCCGCGTGGCTGGGCGCTGGGCCTGACCTGGCAGTTGCCCGAGCACGACCGCCTGAGCAATTACCGGGAGAAGATGCTGGAGGAACTGTCGATCCTGTTCGGCGGCCGCATCGCCGAGGAGATCTTCGTCGGCGAAATGTCCACCGGCGCTTCCAACGACTTCGAGCGCGCCACCAAGCTGGCACGGGCGATGGTCACCAAGTACGGCATGTCCGATGTCCTGGGCACGATGGTCTACGCCGATACCGATGCCGGCTTCGGCGTGCAGAACAAGACGATCTCCGAAGCGACGCAGCAGAAGGTCGATGCGGAGATACGTCGCATCCTTGACGAGCAGTACGACGTCGCGCGCCGCATCCTCGAGGACAAGCGTGATCGCGTCGAGGCGATGACAGCCGCCCTGCTGGAGTGGGAAACCATCGACGCGGATCAGATCAAGGCGATCATGGAAGGTCGCCAGCCGAACCCGCCGGCGGGCTGGGTCAAGGCATCGCAGGACGAGGACAGTGACGGCGACGCACCGCCGCTGGCTCCCATCGGCGGGCCGGCTGCGCAGACCTGACGCCGGTTGCCCGGATGGAGTCCGAAGAAGCCGGCGCTTGCGCCGGCTTCCTGCTTTCCGGATCTCGGTTGCCATGTGCGGCACGACGCGCCAGAGTGTCATCCCCTCGCACGGGCCATCGCCGATGTTCGATACCACGCCACAGCTCGATTGCGCCGGCCGCATTGTCAGGTTCGATCGTCCGCGGATCATGGGCATCGTCAACGTCACGCCCGATTCGTTTTCCGATGGCGGCGAACACTTCGACCTGGAAGCAGCGGTCACGCATGGATTGAAGCTGGCCGGGGAGGATGCCGACATCCTCGACGTGGGTGGAGAATCTACGCGGCCCGGTGCAGGCGAGGTGCCGGTCGAGGAAGAACTGCGACGCACGATCCCGGTGATCGAGCGTCTTGTTGCCGAAACCGGGCTGCCAGTCAGCATCGACACCTCGAAGCCGGAGGTGATGCGTGCCGCGGTGCAGGCAGGCGCGGGGATGGTCAACGATGTCTTCGGTTTGCGCCGGGAAGGCGCGCTGGACACGGCGGCGGAACTCGGCGTGCCGGTGGTGATCATGCACATGCTCGGCGAGCCGCGTTCGATGCAGGACGCCCCGCACTACGACGACGTGGTCGGCGACGTGCATCGTTTCCTCACCGAGCGCATCTTCGCCGCCGAGATGTCGGGCATCGCGAGGAAGAACATCGTGGCCGACCCAGGGTTCGGCTTCGGCAAGACCACTGCGCACAACCTTGCATTGCTGGCGCAGTTCGAGCGTTTCACGGAGCTGGGGGTGCCGGTTCTGGCGGGACTGTCGCGCAAGCGCACGATCGGCGAGCTGACGGGGCACGATGCGCCTGCCGGGCGCGCCTACGGTTCGGTCGCCGCACACCTGATCGCCGCGCAGCGTGGCGCGAAATTGTTGCGCGTGCACGATGTTGCCGCGACGCTGGATGCGATCAAGGTGTGGGCCGCCGTCGATGCAGTGCCGATGCCGCGCAAGGCATCGGGCAGTCCGGAGATCCGTTGGCCGGACGACGCCTGATCAGCCCTTGATCACCAGCAAGCGCGGTTCGGTCATGTCCTCGATGGCCGAACGCACGCCTTCGCGACCCAGGCCCGAATGCTTCACGCCGCCGTAGGGCATGTTGTCCACGCGGAAGCTGGGGACGTCGCCCACGACCACGCCGCCGACGTCGAGTCGATCCCAGGCCTGCATGGCATGGGCAAGGTTGCCGGTGAACACGCCGGCCTGCAGTCCGAAGTCGCTGTCGTTCACGCGCTCGATGGCCTGGTCGAAGTCGTAGAACGGCTCCAGCATCGCCACCGGCCCGAAGACTTCCTTGCGGTAAAGGTCGCTGTCGCGCGGCACCTTCTCCAGCAGGGTGGCGGGCACCAGGTTGCCCTTGCGCTTGCCGCCGGCCAGCCGCTTGGCTCCCTTGCGTTCGGCTGCCGCCACCCAGGACTCGATGCGTTTGGCGGAATCCTCGTCGATCACCGGCCCGATGAAGGTCTTTTCGTCGCGGGGATCGCCCATGCGCAACTCGCCGACCTTCTGCTTCAGTGTCTTGCGCAGTGCCGGATAGAGCGAAGCGTGGACGAGGATGCGTTGCACGCTGATGCAGCTCTGGCCGGACTGGTAGTACGCACCGAAAACGATGCGTTCGGCGACATGGTCGAGATCCGCGCCGGGGTCGGCATCGACGATGCAGGCGGCGTTGCCGCCCAGTTCCAGGGTGACCTTCTTGCGGCCGGCGCGCGATTTCAGATCCCAGCCGAGCAGGCTGCCGGTGAAGCTGAGCAGCGCGATGCGTTCGTCCTCGACCAGGATCGAGGCGTCCTCGTTGGAGCAGTTGAGCACCGAGAACGCGCCCTTGGGCAGATCGGTCTCGGCAAGGATTTCGCCGATGATCAGGGCGCCGACCGGCGTTTTCAGCGCGGGCTTGAGCACGAACGGACAGCCGGCGGCGATGGCCGGCGCCACCTTGTGCGCGACCAGGTTGAGCGGGAAGTTGAACGGGGTGATGAAGCTGCACACGCCGACCGGTACGCGTTTGACCATGCCGCGGTAGCCACGGGTGCGCGGCGACACGGTGAGGTTCATCACCTCGCCGGGCGGCCGCGTCGCTTCCTCGGCGGCGA
Source organism: Luteimonas sp. (assembly GCA_024707405.1). Lineage (GTDB taxonomy): Bacteria > Pseudomonadota > Gammaproteobacteria > Xanthomonadales > Xanthomonadaceae > Luteimonas. Next base: position 449,536 of record JANPZU010000001.1, on the reverse strand, counting down.
TGCGGAAGGTGTCGATCAGCCGGTCGACTTCGCCGCGCGCATCCTTGATCGGCTTGCCGGCCTCGATGCACAGCGCGATAGCGAGCTCTTCATGGCGCTCGCGGAAGCGGCGTACGCAGTGCTCCAGCACGTCGCGGCGCGCATCCGGCGGGAACGCCGCCATCGCGTCGCGGGCCTTGTACGCGGCGACGATGGCCTTGCGCACCTCGGCGGCGCCGATGAGTGGCACGCGGGTCGCCACCTTGCCGGTGAACTTGTCGAGGACGTCGAGGTTCGCCTTGGCCGCGACCGGCTTGTTGGCGAGGTACCACGGGTAGCTGGCAGGCAGTCCGCCGGATTTCGCAGACTTTCCCTGCTTGCGGTTCATGGAGGTCTTGCTGTGCTTGCGATTGGCCATGGGGGTCTCCGTCGATGCAGCGATCACTTGACCGCTGCGGCGAGCCTGGGGATGTCTTCGTTGAGCAGGCGGTCGTCGTCGGTGTAATCGATGGGGATTTCGACCACATGCACGCCAGGCCTGTCGAGGACATTGCGCAGCAGCGTCGCCAACGCATCCAGCGATTCGACACGGTGCCCGTGTGCGCCATAGCTCTCGGCGTACTTCACGAAATCCGGGTTGCCCGTGTCCATGCCGAAGTCCGGGTAGTTCTCGTGCTGCTGCTTCCACTTGATCATGCCGAAGGCATCGTCGCGCAGCACCAGCACCACCAGATCCTGCCTGAGTCGCACCGCGGTTTCGAGTTCCTGCGAATTCATCATGAAGCCGCCGTCGCCGCAGACCGCCACCACCTTGTGCTTGGCATCGTGGATGCGCGCGGCGATGGCAGAGGGCAGGCCGGCACCCATCGTCGCCAGTGCATTGTCCAGCAGCATGGTGTTGGGGAAACGGCAGCGGTAGTTGCGTGCGAACCACAGTTTGTAGAGCCCGTTGTCCAGGCAAAGGCGGTCGCGCGGAGACAGGATCGCCTGCAGCTCGGATACCAGGCGTGGCACCGTCATCGGGAAGCGGTCGTCACGGCTGCAATGGGCGACCTGCTGCAGCAGAGCATCACGCGTACGCAGGAAGAAATCGAAGTCCCAGTGTGGCTGCGGCTCCAGCGCTTCGGCCAGTTGCCAGACCGCGTTGGCGATGTCGCCCACCACCTCGATCTGCGGGAAATACACTGCATCGACTTCGGCACTGTTGTAGTTGACGTGGATCACCGTGCGCCGGCCCTTGCGCATGAAGAAGGGCGGCTTCTCTATCACGTCGTGGCCGATGTTGATGATGCAGTCGGCGGCATCGATGGCGCGGTGCACGAAGTCATGATCCGACAGCGTGGCGTTGCCCAGCCACAGCGGGTCTTCCTCGTCCATCACGCCCTTGCCCATCTGCGTGGTGAAGAACGGGATGCCGAGTTTGCCGAAGTAATGGCGCAGGCTGCTGGCGACGGTCTTCCGGTTGGCGCCGGCGCCGATCATCACCAGCGGATGGCGCGCTTCGCGGATGGCCTCGGCGGCTGCGGCAATCGCCTTGTCCTCGGCGATGGGGCGGCGCGAGTAGGACGCCGGGATCAGCATCGCCTCGGTATCGTCGCCGGCGATGTCCTGCGGCAGTTCGAGGTGGGTCGCGCCGGGGCGCTCTTCCTCGGCGCGGCGGAACGATTCGCGCACGCGCGCCGGGATGCTGTCGGCCGACACGATCTGCCGCGTGTACTTGGTGAGCGGATGCATCATGTCGACCACGTCGACGATCTGGAAATGCCCCTGTTTGCTGGTCTTGATCGGCTTTTGCCCGGTGATCATCAGCATCGGCATCGCGCCAAGTTGCGCATAGGCCGCGGCCGTGACGAGGTTGGTCGCGCCGGGGCCAAGCGTGGACAGGCACACGCCGGCCTTGCCGGTGAGCCGGCCGAGCGTGGCGGCCATGAAGCCGGCACCCTGCTCGTGGCGGGTCAGGACGAGTTCGATCGACGATTTGCGCAGGGATTCGAGCAGATCGAGGTTTTCCTCGCCGGGAATGCCGAACACGTACTGCACGCCTTCAGCCTCGAGTGCGGCGACGAACAGATCCGATGCCTTGGTCATGCGGCGGTGTCCTCCGGTGGGAAGGGGTACCTCGCGACGATATGGTGGCTGTCAACGCGATGGCGTGCACAAGTGTGCGCGATCACAGGTTATCGGCAGGCGATGGCCTGTGCGCAGCCTCATCCGGATCGCTGCGTTCCCTCGATGCGCACTACCAGCGTGCCGTCCTGCAGACGCGCATCGAGTCTTTCCCCGGCATTGGCGTCTTCGATACTGCGCACCACGCGGCCGCGTTCATCCTGCAGGATCGCGTAGCCACGGGCGATGGTGGCCAGCGGGCTCACCGCATCCAGCGAGCGCGCGAGGCCGCGCAGGTGCATGGCCTCGCGCTGCAGCCTGCGCGCCAGTGCGGCTTGCGCGCGTGCATGCAAGGGCGACAGTCGCTCGCGAAGCAATTGCAGCCGACGTTGCGGACGCATGGCATTGAGGACTGCATCGGCATGGCGCAGGGTCGAGGCGTGGCGTTGCAGCCGCAGCCGCCAGGCGGCCTGGAGCCGGCGCAGTGCTTCGTCCCTGCGCTGGGCGTGGGCCGCCAGGCGCGCCTGCGGACGCATGGAATGCAACCGCAGCGAAGCGCGATCCGCACGCTGCGCAGCCTGGCGCAGACGGTTCGCCTGCAATGCGGACAGGCGGCGCTGCAGGCCTTCCAGTCGCAGGGAAAGGTCGCTGCGATCCGGTACCAGCAGTTCGGCGGCAGCCGAGGGCGTGGGCGCGCGCAGGTCGGCCACGAAATCCGACAGGCTGAAGTCGGTCTCGTGGCCGATGGCAGAGACGACAGGCACCGGACTGGCGGCAATCGTGCGTGCCAGTGCTTCGTCGTTGAAGGCCCACAGGTCTTCCAGTGAACCGCCACCCCGGGCCAGCAGCAGTACGTCGTGGCGGCCGCTGGCTGCGGCACGGCGCAGGGTGTCGGCGATCCGCACGGCCGCGCCTTCGCCCTGCACGGGCACCGGCAGGATCTCGACCTCGACCAGCGGGAACCTCCGCGCCAGTACGCTGAGTACGTCGCGTACCGCAGCGCCCGAAGGCGAGGTAATTACGCCCAGTCGTCGCACGTACGTGGGCAAGGGGCGTTTGCGTGAGGCTTCAAACAGACCTTCGGCCTCGAGTTTTGCCTTGAGTTGCTCGTACGCACGCCGTAGCGCGCCTTCGCCGGCTTCCTCCAGCGTGTCGAGGATCAACTGGTAGTCGCCGCGCGCTTCGTACAGCGTCAGCCGGCCGCGTGCCAGCACCTTCATGCCCTCGCGGGGCTGGAATGGCAGCCATTGGCTCTTGGGCTTGAACAGGGCGCAGCGCACCTGGGCCCGGGCGTCCTTGAGCGTGAAATACAGGTGTCCCGATGCGGGCCGGGACACGTTGCCGAGTTCGCCCTCCACGAACACCAGCGGGAACGCGTCCTCCAGCAGGCTGCGGGCGAGGGTGTTCAGCTGGCTGGGCGAGAGGATCTCGCCGGTGACGGCATCGTTCATCCGGGCAGGATAAACGCTGCTGGCGAAGGGACAGGTAAAATGTGCGCATGTCCGCCCAGCCACAGTCCGTGCTTCCCTGCCATGTCGATTCGGCGCCGCCATACGGCCCTGCCGCGAGACGGGCGACGCGCCAGGTCGGCATCGGTGGCGTGAAGGTGGGCGGCGACGCGCCGGTGGTGGTGCAGTCGATGACCAACACCGACACCGCCGATGTCGCGTCCACTGCGAAGCAGATCGGCGAGTTGTGGCGTGCCGGTTCGGAACTGGTGCGCATCACGGTCAACAATCCCGAATCCGCCGCCGCGGTGCCGCGCATCGTCGAGCGACTGGCGATGCAGGGCGTCGAAGTGCCGATCATCGGCGACTTCCACTACAACGGGCACCAGTTGCTCGCGGGCGAGCCCGCTTGCGCCGAAGCGCTGGCGAAGTACCGCATCAATCCCGGCAACGTCGGCTTCGGCAAGAAGCGCGACACCCAGTTCGCGCAGTTGATCGAATTCGCGATCAAGTACGGCAAGCCGGTGCGCATCGGCGCCAACTGGGGCTCGCTCGACCAGTCGCTCGCTGCGACGTTGATGGACGAGAACGCCAAGCGTGCCGAGCCGTGGGATGCCGGGCGCGTGCTACGCGAGGCGCTGATCCGTTCGGCGATCGATTCGGCCGAGCGTGCGGTCGAACTGGGCCTGGCGCGCGAGCGCATCATCCTCTCGGCCAAGGTCAGTGGCGTGCAGGAGCTGATCGCGGTGTATCGCGACCTTGCACAGCGCAGCGATTTCGCGCTGCACCTCGGCCTGACCGAGGCTGGCATCGGCAGCAAGGGCATCGTCGCGTCCAGTGCCGCACTGTCGGTGTTGTTGCAGGAAGGCATCGGCGACACCATCCGCATTTCGCTCACGCCGGAGCCCGGCGCATCGCGCACGCAGGAAGTGGTCGTTGCGCAGGAACTGCTGCAGACCATGGGCCTGCGCGCGTTCACGCCGATGGTCACCGCGTGCCCCGGCTGCGGTCGTACCACCAGCGAGTTCTTCCAGGAACTGGCGAAGGTGGTGCAGGAACACGTCCGCGCGAAGATGCCGGAGTGGAAGGTGACGCGTCCGGGCGCGGAGAACATGACGCTCGCGGTGATGGGCTGCGTGGTCAACGGGCCGGGCGAATCGCGCCACGCCAATATCGGGATCTCGTTGCCGGGCACCGGCGAGGCGCCATCGGCGCCGGTGTTCATCGACGGCGAGAAGGCGGTGACGCTGCGCGGCGAGCACATCGCCCATGAATTCGTCGCACTGGTCGACGACTACGTCGACAGGCGCTATGGACGACCGGTCGAAGCCTGACGCCGGAAGCATCGTCCGCGGCGAGGCGCGGGAACTGCGCAGCGCTTTCTCTCGGCATTGGCTGCGGTTCTCGTTGCTGTTCGCCGCGCTGCTGCTGCCGATGTGGCTGTTCCTGGAACTGGCCGACGAGGTGCGCGAAGGCGAGCCGTTGCCGTTCGACGAACCGATCCTGATGTTCGCGCAACAGGCGGCGCGCGAGGGCTTCGACCGCGTGTTCCTGTTCTTCTCGAAGATCGGCTACGAGTGGGGCGTGGTGCCGTTCGACGTGTTGCTGGTCGTCGCGCTGGCCATCATGCGCAGGTTCCGCCAGAGCGTGTTCGCGGCGATCGCGCTGGGCGGCTCCGCCTTGCTCAATCTCGCCACCAAGCAACTGTTCGCGCGCGAGCGGCCGACGCTGTGGGAATCGATCGCGCCCGAATCCACCTTCAGTTTCCCGAGTGGCCATGCGATGGGCTCGATGACGCTCGCCATGGTGCTGGTGCTGCTGGCGTGGCCCACGAAGCTGCGTTGGTGGGTCGTGGGTGCGATGCTGGTGTTCGTGCCGATGGTCGGCCTGTCGCGCATCTATCTGGGCGTGCATTACCCGTCCGACATCCTGGCCGGATGGGCGGTCGCCTGCGTCTGGGTCGTGGGCGTGTACATGGCGTTCTTCGGGCCATGGCGGCGCGAGTGAACGGCGACCCCTGTCAGGGGGCCATGCAGACCCGGTTGCGACCTTCGTCCTTGGCACGGTAGAGCGCGGCGTCGGCGGCGGCCATCAACGACTGGCGCGATCCGCCGGGATGCACGAGTGCGGCAGCGCCGATGCTGATGGTGATTCGTTGGGGCTCACCGCCTGGCGCGAACGTGGTGCCGGCGACTGCTGCACGCAGGCGCTCGGCGAAGGCGAGGGTGGCGGTGGCGTCGCTTTCCGGCAACAGTACCGCGAATTCCTCGCCACCGATGCGCGCGGCGATGTCGTCGCTGCGCACGTGCTGTTTCACGATGGAAGCGATCTGGCGCAGCACGTCGTCGCCGGAGATGTGGCCGTAACGATCGTTGACCGGCTTGAACAGGTCGACATCGACGATGCACAGCGCGAGCGGACGCCCGTGCCTGAGTGCGCGAGCGATCTCCTTTTCCGCCATTTCCACGAAGTGCCGGCGGTTGTACAGGTCGCTGAGCACGTCGTGCGTGGCGAGCTGGTAGATCTCCTCGTGGTAGCGCGCTTCGACGCTGGTCTGGCTGATGAACTTGAGGATGGTCTCGCCGACCACGATATGGTCGCCGTCGGCGAGCACGGATTCATCGATGGCGTCGTCGTTCACGCGGGTGCGGTTGGTCGCGCCGAGGTCGCGGATGCGGTAGTCGTCGCCGTCGCGCCAGATCCGGCAGTGTTCGCGCGACACACTCTTGTGCGGGATCGCCAGGTCGGCTTCCTGCGAGCGTCCCACCAGTACCGGTTCGTCCTCCACGTCGGCGCGGCGGCCAAGCCCTTCGCCGTGGATCACCACCACGCACGCGGAACGCGGGCTGGGCCGGAGCGGCCCGCCGCTCAGCACGGTGCGTTGCGTGGTTTCGGCAGGATCGTGGGGGTTGGACATGGTGGCAGGCGCGGGGCGAACGTCGAGTGTAACGGCAGCCGGTGGCGACCGAGGCGATTCCGCTACCATGGCAGGCTCGTGGCCGACGCAGGGGACGACCATGACGACGGGGAACGACGAACACGATCCGGATCGCACGCAGCTGCTGGCGACGCGCGTGCCAGGCATCGTTGCGGGCGGCGCAGACAGTTTGCCGCCCGGCACGCGGCTCGGTCGCTACCGCGTCGAGGCGTTGCTGGGCCGTGGCGGCATGGGCGAGGTCTACCGGGCGGAACAACTGGAGCCCGTGCGCCGTACCGTGGCGTTGAAGTTGTTGCGCGCGCAGAAACTCGACGCGCGTCACAAAGCATATTTCGAGGTCGAGCGCCAGGTACTGGCGCAGATGCGCCATCCCGCCATCGCGCAGATCTACGATGCCGACACCACGCCGGATGGCCATCCGTTCTTCGCGATGGAGTTCATCGACGGCAGCCCGGTCACGCAGTACTGCGTCGAGCGCGCGTTGCCGCTGGCGCGCCGTATCGCGCTGTTCGTGGAGGTCTGCGAAGGCGTGCAGCACGCGCACCAGAAGGGCGTGATCCATCGCGACCTCAAGCCGGGCAACCTGCTGGTGGACGAAGTGGATGGCCGCGCGCGCCCGAAGATCATCGACTTCGGCATCGCCACCGCATCGTCGCTGTCGGAGGCGCGCGAGGTCGCGGGGACGCCCGATTACATGAGTCCGGAACAGGCGGCGGGAGACCAGTCGCTGGTGGACACCCGCAGCGATGTGTACTCGCTGGGCGTGGTGCTGTGTGAACTGTTGACCGGGCGCCGCCCGAATGCCGCGGGCGAAACCGTCACCGACGACAGCCGCACCCTGCGCCTGCCTTCCGAGCAACTGGCGACGTTGCCGCCGGGCGAGGCCGACCGCGTGGCGCATGGTCAGGGCCAGAGCCTGCCCGGAATGCAGCGCGTGCTGCGCAGTGAGCTGGACTGGGTAGTGGCGAAGGCGATGCGGCACGATCGCGGCGACCGCTATCCGTCGGCCGCCGCGCTGGCCGACGACCTGCGGCGCTTCCTCGATGGCAGGACGGTGCTGGCGGTGCCGCCGTCGCGCGCCTATGCCTGGCGGAAATTCGCGCGTCGCCACCGCGCGGGCCTCGCGGCGGCAACGATCGCGGTCGTCGCGCTGGTGGGTGGGCTGGCGCTGTCGCTGCACGGGTTGATGCAGGCGCGCGAGCAGCGCCGGGTGGCCGAGCAGCGCAGCGAAGAACTGAAGAAGGTCGTGGATTTCCAGCAGTCGATGCTCGAATCGCTGGATACGCAGGTGTTGGGTTCGCGCATGGGCGAGGAACTGGAGCGCCAGGTCGCCGCCGCCGTGCCGGATCGGCGCGATGACTTCAGCGCCCTGCTGGCCCGCGCCGACACGACCGACATCGCCCGCGGGCTGGTCGACTACGGGCTGCTGTCGGGCGCGGAGGCAGCATTGGAGCGGGATTTCGCCGACGATCCGCAACTGGCCGCGGAACTGCGCGAGTCGGTGGCGCGGGTGCAGTCGGTGCTGGGGCTGGAGGCGAAGGCTGCGCAGGCGTTCGCCAAGGTGGCCGACTACCGCGGCGCGACGCTCGGCGAAGACGCGCCGGAGACCCTGCGCGCACGCCGGGCGCAGGTCGGCGCGCTGGTGGCCTCGGCTGAATACGACGCCGCCGAGGCCGTGCTCCAACGCAGCCTGCCGCAGGTCGAAAGGTTGCCGGAGAACGACGCGACCCGGATCGGCCTGGCGCTTGCGCAGGCCGAGATCGTGTCCGCGCGCGGCGATCTCCGTGCCGCCCGCGCCATGCGCCAGACCCTGCTGGACGGATTGCTGGGACAGTACGGCGAAAACGACCTGGCGGTGGCTGCCGCGCGCAGCGCGCTGGCGGCGTCGCAGCGGCAGGCGGGCGATTTCGACGAGGCCGCGGCCAATCTGGAAAAAGTGGTGGAGACGCGTCTGGGCCTGCTTGGCCCGCAGCACGACGCCACCCTGGACGCGCAGCGCAACCTCGCGGTGCTGCGCATGATCTCGGGGCGCAAGTCCGAGGCCGTGGACGTGCAGGAACAACTGGCGCGGATCACGGTGGCCCGTTATGGCCACGAACACCCGCGCAGCCTGGCCGCGCGGGCCACGCTGGGCTCGATGTACGCCGACTCCGGCCGGGCGGAAGAAGCGCTGCCGTTGCTGCGTTCGGTGCTGGAAGGGCGTGAACGCGTACTCGGACGCGAGCATCCCGATACCGTGCGCACCCGGCTCAACCTCGCCACTACGCATGCGCGGCTGGAGGATTACCCCGGCGCGTTGCCGCTGGAGCGGCAGGTGATCGAAGTGCGCAGCCGGAGACTGGGAGAAGGGCATCCGGATACGCTGTCCATCGTCGTCAACCATGCCAGCACGTTGCGCTGGGCGGGGCGCCACGACGAAGCACTGAAGCTGCTGCACGACGTGCAGCCGGCAGTGGCGGCGCTGGGCGAGCGGCATCCGCTGCGGCAGGCGGTGCTGTCGATACGCGCGGATGCGCTGATGAAGGACGGACGCATCGCGGAAGGGCTTGCCGCGCACCGGGAAGCGGTGCAACTGCGCCAGCGGGTGCTCGGCGAGCGGCATCGCGACACGCTGCGGTCGGTCTGGGAACTGGTCGGCGCCTACCGGAACGCCGGTCGCGACGATGAAGCCGCGCTGTGGCATGGGCGCTACCTCGCGCCGTTGCTGGCCGCCGATCCGGATACGCTGGACGAACCGCTGGCCGACTTGGCCGATGCCATCCGCGCCAGGGAGGATCCGGGCGGCTCCTGATCCGGCACGATCCGCACGCTTGCCCGGCGTTCGGTCACTCGCCGGGCTTGGCCGCTTCCAGTGGCGCCTGTGTCGCCGCGCGTCGCCGCAGCACCGATTCGCGGTGTGCGATGTAGCCGTTCGCGCCCAGCACGATGCCTGCGCCCACCATCGTCCACAGATCCACGGTTTCGGAAAACAGCCACCACGCGAACAGCACCACGATCGGCAATTGCATGAAACTGATCGGCTGCAGCGCCGAGACTTCGCCCAGTTGCAGGGCGCGCGTCCACAGCAGTTGCCCGAGGGTGCCGAGGACGCCGGTCGCGACCAGCCAGATCCACGCCGTTGCGCCGGGCCATGTCCACTGCCACAACGCCGGCAACAGCGACATCGGCACCCAGAACACGTAGGTGTAGAACACGATGGTGTCCGGTGCGTCCAGTCGCGAGAGCTGTTTCATCTGGATCGCGACCAGGCCCGCCAGCAACGCGCCCATCAGCGCCACCAGCATGCCCGGCGTGAATTCGGCGCCCGGGCGCAGGATCACCAGGATGCCGATGAAGCCGGCGACGACGGCCATCCAGCGGCGGATGCGGACGGTCTCGCCGAGCCAGAGTGCAGCGGCGATGGTCACGAACAGCGGCGTGGCGTAGGCCAGCGACACCGCTTGCGACAGCGGCAGGTTGCCGATGGCCCAGAATGCGCACAGCATCGAGCCCAGCCCGACGGCGGTGCGCACGAAGTAGCGGCCGACATGGCGTGTGCGTGGCAACGCACGGCTGCGGCGCAGGATGATCGGCAGCAGCACCAGCAGGCCGAAGAAATTGCGGAAGAACGCGACTTCGGTGGTGGGGATGGTCTGCGATGCGTAGCGGATCGTGATGGTCATCAACGCGAATGCCATCGTGCTGCCCAGCATCAGCAGTGCCGCGCGACCCGGCGCGGACGTCGGCAGCCAGCGACGGACGGTGGCGGTATTCACCAGCGTGCGCCGACGATGCGCGGCTCCGGTTCGAGCGCAACGCCGAAGCGCGCATGCACCGAGGCGGAGATGCGCCGGGCAAGATCGAGCAGTCGTGCGCCGCTGGTGTCGCCGTGGTTCACCAGCACCAGTGCGTGCTGCGCGGAGACGCCGGCATCGCCGTCGAGATGGCCTTTCCAGCCACAGGCATCGATCAGCCAGGCTGCGGAGAGTTTGCGTGTGAGGTCGGAATCGCCCCGGAACACGGGCAATGCCGGGAATCCAGACAGCAACGCCTCGGCCTGCGCGACCGGCACGATGGGGTTCTTGAAGAAGCTGCCGGCATTGCCGACCACGGCAGGGTCGGGGAGTTTGTGGCGGCGGATGCGGATCACCGCTTCCGCGACCTGCGCCGCGGAGGGCGTGTCGATGCCCATCGTCGCGAGCTCGTCGCGGATGCCGGCGTAGTCCAGCCGGGGCGCGGCACTGCGCGAGAGCGTGAACTCCACCGCGGTGACGATGAAGCGGTCGGGTTCGTGCTTGAAGCGGCTGTCGCGATAGGCGAAACCGCAGTCGGCCGCATCGAAGCGATGCGTATCCCGGGCGACGGTGTCGAAGACATCGACTGCGACGATGCGTTCCTGCACTTCCACGCCATACGCGCCGATGTTCTGGATCGGCGCGGCGCCGACGGTACCGGGGATCAGCGCGAGGTTCTCCAGTCCGCCGAGCCCTTGCGCGAGCGTCCACAGCACGAAGTCGTGCCAGACACCGCCCCCCTCGGCGCGCACGATCGCGTTGTCGCCGTCGTCTTCCACGATGCGCATGCCGTTCGCGGCGAGCGACACCAGGGCGACGTCGGGATCGCCGGCCAGCAACAGGTTGCTGCCGCCGCCGAGTACCATCGCGCCACGCGCATCGAAGCGCGGGTCGGCATACAGGGCGGGCAGGGCGTCGACCGCGTGGACTTCGGCCAGCATCGGGGCGCGTGCAGCGACGCCGAAGGTGTTGCGACGGCGCAGATCCGCATCCGCGGACAACGTGTAGGCGTGGCTCATTCCCGGGTCACGTGATCGGCAGGCTGCCGCGGCTCGGGGCTTCCTTGCGCCGGCGCATCGCTTCGACGCATTCGCCGATCAGCTGCGGGCCGCGATAGATCAACCCGGTGTAGACCTGCACGAGCGAAGCACCGGCCGCCATCTTCTTCGCGGCATCGGCACCCGACAGGATGCCGCCCACGCCGATGAGCGGGATCGATTCTGGCATCCGCGTGCGCAGCATCCGCAGCACGGCGGTGGACTTGTTCATCAGCGGCTCGCCCGACAGGCCGCCGGTTTCGCGTGCCTTGGGATGGCCCTGCACGCTGATCCGCGACACCGTGGTGTTGGTGGCGATCACGCCGTCGACCTGCAGGTCGGAGAGCACGCGCGCGGCGGCGTCCACGTCGTCGTCGGACAGGTCGGGGGCGACCTTGACCAGCATCGGCACGCGCTTGCCGTGCTTGGCACCCAGTCGCTCCTGTGCCTCGCGCAGCGTGGAGACCAGCTTGCGCAGGAATTGTTCTTCCTGCAGTTCGCGAAGGCCCGCGGTGTTGGGCGAGGAGATGTTGATGGTGATGTAGTCGGCCAGCGCGTACACACGCTCCAGGCAGAACAGGTAGTCGGCCTCGGCCGATTCGTTCGGCGTGGTCTTGTTCTTGCCGATGTTGATGCCGAGCAGCCCGCCCTTCCGGTTCGCGCGTTCGACGTTGCGCACCAGCGTGTCGACGCCGTCGTTGTTGAAGCCGAGCCGGTTGATGATGGCGCGGTGTTGCGGCAGGCGGAACATGCGCGGCTTCGGGTTGCCTTCCTGCGGTTCCGGCGTGACCGTGCCGATCTCGACGAAGCCGAAGCCGAGCGCGAACAGCGCGTCGATGTGCGCGCCGTTCTTGTCCAGCCCGGCGGCGAGGCCGACGGGGTTCGGGAAGGTGAGTCCGAATGCACGGGTCGGGAACGGACGCACCTTGCCCGCCACCAGCGGCGACAGGCCGCTGCGATAGGCCGCCTCCAGAGACTTCAGCCCGATCGCGTGCGCGCGCTCCGCATCGAGGCCGAACAGGAAGGGGCGCGCCAGTCCGTACATGTCAGGTGTTCAAGCCCAGCCAGACCAGGCCGCCGAAGAACACCAGTACCAGCACCAGCCCGACCAGGCTCAACGCGAGCATGGCGTAACCGAGCACGAGGCCGGCGATGGCCATGCCATCGCCTTCCAGCGATTCCGGTGCGCGGCGGATCTCGCCGCGTGCCAAGTGACCAGTGATCACCGCCACGATGCTGCCGATCCACGGCACCAGCGTCCAGCCCAGGATGCCGAACACCATGCTGACGATGGCGAGCGGGCTGGTGGTGCGGACGGGGGCGTTCATGGCGACCGGGCCTTCCTGTCAGAGATCGAACTTGATGCCCTGTGCCAGCGGCAGCGCGTCGGAGTAGTTGATGGTATTCGTTTGCCGGCGCATGTAGGCCTTCCACGCATCCGAGCCCGATTCGCGGCCACCGCCGGTTTCCTTCTCGCCGCCGAACGCGCCGCCGATTTCCGCACCGGACGTGCCGATGTTGACGTTGGCGATGCCGCAGTCGGAGCCGGACGCGGCGAGGAACGCTTCGGCGCGCTTGAGGTTGGTGGTGAAGATCGCCGACGACAGGCCTTGCGGCACCGCATTCTGCATGTCGATGGCGTCGTCGAGGTCTCGGTACTTCATCACGTACAGGATCGGCGCGAAGGTCTCGTGCTGGACGATCTCGGCGTCGTTGGTCAGGCCGGTGACGATGGTCGGCAGCACGAAGAAGCCCTTGCGGTCGGTGAGTGCCGCGCCGCCGGTTTCGACCGTGCCACCCGCGGCCTTGGCTTTCGCGACCGAATCGAGGTAGGCGTCGACCGCATCGCTGCTGTTGAGCGGGCCCATCAGGTTGGCCGGGTCGGTCGGATCCCCGATCTTCTTCTCGACTTGCTTGTAGGCGGTCACCAGCTTGCCGAGTACGTCGTCATACACCGATTCGTGCACGATCAGGCGGCGCGTGGTGGTGCAGCGCTGGCCCGCGGTGCCGACGGCACCGAACACGATGGCCGGGATCGCCAGCTTCAGGTCTGCGGTCTCGTCGACGATGATCGCGTTGTTGCCGCCCAGTTCCAGCAGCGAACGGCCCATGCGCTTGGCGACGCGTTCGCCGACCTGGCGACCGACCTTGGTCGAACCGGTGAAGCTGACCAGGCCGATGCGCTTGTCATCGACGAACTGCTGGGCAAGATCGCTGCCGGCATCGTTGAACAGGAAGAAGATGTCCGGGAAGCCGGCCTTGCGCAGCGCCTCGTTGCAGATCTTCATCGAGGCGATCGCCGACAGCGGGGTCTTGGGCGACGGCTTCCAGATGCTGATGTCGCCGCAGACGGCCGCGACGAACGAATTCCACGCCCACACCGCCACCGGGAAGTTGAAGGCGCTGATGATCCCGACCAGTCCGATCGGGTGCCACTGCTCGTACATGCGGTGGCCGGGGCGTTCGCTGTGCATGGTCAGGCCGTAGAGCTGGCGCGAGAGGCCGACGGCGAATTCGCCGATGTCGATCATCTCCTGCACTTCGCCGTCGCCTTCGGGCTTGGACTTGCCCATCTCCAGCGCCACCAGCGAGCCCAGCGCGTCCTTGTGCGTGCGCAGCGCGTCGGCGCACAGGCGGATGGCCTCGCCGCGGCGCGGTGCCGGGGTGGTGCGCCAGACCTTGAACGCGGCCTGCGCGCGCTCGACGATCAGGTCGTAATCGGCCTGCGACGAGGCCTGCACGCGGCCGAGGACTTCACCGGTGGTCGGATTGATCGGCTCGATCACGCCGGCATCGCTGGTCTTCGACCATTCGCCGTTGCCGACGTATGTGCCGGAGATCGAAGTGCCGGATTCGTTGCCGGTCAGGCCGAGGGAGGTGAGGACGGGGTGGGTCATGGCGGTGCGGACTCCTTTGCATCGCGACGCCGGCATTTGCGGGCGGCGATGGCCGTGCATGGGTGGTGCCCCCGGCGCGATTCGAACGCACGACCTTCCCCTTAGGAGGGGGACGCTCTATCCAGCTGAGCTACGGGGGCCAAGTGTGATGATTTTCGCATGACGGGACGGCATTCCCAACCCGCAGAAACGACGAACGGCGGCAGGAAGCCTGCCGCCGTGCGAGTGCCGCGATGTCGCGTGGTTCAGGGAACGACGGTGACCGTTCCCCGCATCAGCGCCGAGTGGCCCGGGAACGAGCAGAAGAAGGTGTAGGCGCCACCGGCCCGCAGGGCGCTGCCGGGGAGGGTTGCCGTGGCCTTCTCGCCGCCGCCGATCATCCGGGTGTGGGCCAGCACGCGGGCGTCGCCGGCCGGGAGGTAGCCGCCAGCGGCGCCGGCACGGATGCTGTCGCGGGCCACGGCGTCGGCATCGGCCGTGGTGGTCAGCACCACGTTGTGGCCCATCGCGGCGGCTGGCAGCTTGCCGGTGTGTTCCAGTTCGATGGTGATGGTGCGGCAGCCGGCCGAGACCGTGGCGGTCTTCTGGTCGAATTGCATGTTGTCGCCGCCCTTGAGCTTGATCGAGCAGTTCTGGCTGGCTTGGGCCATCCCGGTGGCGCCCAGCAGGGCGAGGCCGAGGATCAGTGCGCGCGTTTTCATGGTGTTGCCTCCACTCCGGATCGGATGTCGTCTGGTCTGGCGACATGATCGCGACATGCGCGGCCACGCACCTTGATCTGGATCATCCGCATCGCGGAAACCCGATGGCACGATGGCGGCCATCCATTCACACCCCAGATGACCCCACGACATGAGCACCTGCCACGACGCCCCCATGCCCGGCCCAAGCCTGTGCAGCGAAGAAGAGGTGACGCGGCTCGTGCATGCGTTCTATGCGCGTGCGCGGCGGGACGAACTGCTGGGCCCGATTTTCGAACGGCACGTGGATGACTGGCCCGTGCACCTGGCCAATCTGGTCGATTTCTGGTCGGCGATGCTGCGTGGCACGCGTCGTTTCAGCGGTGCGCCGGTGCAGCGCCACAACGCCTTGCCGGAACTGGGCGTGTCGGCGTTCGAGCGCTGGCTGGCGTTGTTCACGCAGACCACCTCGGAACTGGACAATCCACGCATGCGGCAATTGGCCGACGAGTCGGCGCGGCGGCTGGCGGTGACCCTGTTCGAGCGCTACGAGGAAGCGTTGCGGGTGCGCCGTGACGGCCCGCGTGCGCATGACGGCATGTGCGGATCCACGCCAGCCGGTTGAGCCTGGCCTATCGCGGCAGCGGCTGGCATCCCAGTGCCGCAAGCACGTCGTGCAGCGCCGGCACCTGCATCAGCCAGGGCGCGGCGATGGTGAGCAGGCCAAGCACGAGGATGAAGCCTCCTGCGGTGGTGCGCAGCCCCGGGCGTTGCAGCCAACGCCCCACGCGCTGTCCCGACCAGGTCAGCGGCAGCATCACCGGCAGCGTGCCGAGGCCGAAGGCGAGCATGGTCAGCGCGCTGTTGCGCGGATCGGCCTGCATCCATGCCACGGTCAGCAGGCTGAAGCTCAGGCCGCAGGGCAGCCAGCCCCACAGCATGCCCGCGGCGATGCGACGCGGCGCGGTATTGGCCGGCAGTAGCCGGCGTTGCAGCGGCGACAGCCATGCCCACGCCCGCGTGCCCGGGCGCGCGAGCAAGCCGGGCAGGGCACGCACGCCGAACAGTCGCAGCGCGACGACCACAAGCGCAACGCCGACCAGCATGCGCAAGGCGATGCCGATCCACGGATCACGCAACACCGACAGCAGCCCGTGGCCGAACAGGCCGACGATGGCGCCGGCCAGGACGTAGCCGCCGACCCGTCCGAGGTTGAGCTGGATCGCCGCCGTCCAGCCGTGCCCCGGCGATGCTGCGGAGAAGCCGGTGGCAATGCCGCCGCACATCGCCAGGCAATGCAGCCCGCCCAGCAATCCGCTGGTCAGCGCCGCCAGCAGGACGAGCCAGTCAATCGGCATCGGGAGGCGAAGGCGGGCGAGGGATGGCCTTGTCCTGCATCGCCTTCACTGGTTGCTCGCGCTCGTCCTCGGCCAGGATGTCGAGCGCAGGCGTATCGAGGTCTTCGAACTGGCCGCGCCTGACCGCCCAGATGAACGCCCAGAATGCGAATCCCAGCAGCACCAGGCTGATCGGGACGAGCAACAGCAGGATCCTCATGGCGTCGTGCTCCGGGTCAGGCGCAACGCGTTGAGCGTCACCACCAGCGACGATCCTGCCATGCCCAGCGCCGCGATCCACGGCGTGACCAGGCCAGCGGCGGCCAGCGGGATCGCGAGCAGGTTGTAGCCCAGTGCCCATCCCAGGTTCTGGCGGATCACCGTGCGGGTGCGCCGCGCCACCGTGATCGCGGCCGGGATGCGTGACAGCGTCGGCCCGGTCATCACCAGGTCGGCGGCGCGTTGCGCGAGTGCCGCGCCGCTGTCCATGGCCAGCGACACGTCCGCGCCTGCAAGTACCGGCGCATCGTTGAGGCCATCGCCGACCATCGCCACCACGCGGCCTTCCGATTGCAGGCTCCGCACGAACGCCAGCTTGTCCTCCGGGCGTTGCCGTGCGTGCGCGCCAGCGATGCCGAGGCGACTGGCGAATGTGGCGACCGCCTCGCGTGCATCGCCACTGGACAGGTGCGTGCTCAAACCAAGCGCGTCCAGAGAGGCGAGCGCCTGTCCGGCATCGGCACGGATCGTTTCGTGCAGTGTGAAGCGTGCCGCCGCTTGTTGCCCGTCACCCAGCCAGATCGCGCCGTCGTCGTCATGCCCGGCAGCGAAGTCGGCACGACCGATGCGCCAGCGGCGACCGTCGACCACGCCTTCGACGCCCTGTCCGGTGACAGTGTTCACGTTGCTTGCGGCATGGACAGCATCGACATGCGCGAACGCCGTGGCGAGCGGATGGTTGGCGTCGCGTTCCAGTGCGGCGGCGATGTGCAGCGCCAGGTCGCGATCGAAACCGTCGAAGGCTTCGATCGAGGCCAGCGTGGGCCGGTCGCTGCTCAGGGTGCCGGTCTTGTCGAAGACGATGTCGGTCGCGCCGGCCAGGGTCTCCAGTGCGTCGGCACGCGTGGCCAGCACGCCCAGCCGGGCCAGCGCGCCGTGCGCCGCGGCCAGTGCCGTCGGCACCGAGAGCGACAACGCGCACGGGCAACTGATGACCAGCAGCGCGAGCGTGACTTCGAATGCGCGCGAGGGATCGTACATGCGCCAGCCTGCGTACACCGCCACCGCGACCAGCAACAGGCCGATGACGAAGCGGCTGCCGATGCCATCGGCGATGCGTGCCAGCCGTGGACGGTGCGATTGCGCATCCTCGACCAGCCGCGTGAGTTGCGACAGCCGCGTATCCTGGCCGGTGCAGGTGATGCGTGCACGTGCAGGCGATTCGCGATTCACGGTGCCGGCATACACCACGTCGCCAGCCGACTTGCGCACCGGCTGCGATTCGCCGGTCAGCAACGATTCCTCGAACCATGCATCGGCATCGAGCAGCACGCCATCGGCGGGTACCGATTCTCCGGCGGCGATGCAGGCCACGTCGCCGACCGCCAGCTCCGACAGCGGCACGGTTTCGCGACGGCCGTCGGCAGTCTCGCGCGTGGCGAACGCGGGCCGTGCACGTGCCAGCGCATCGACCTGCGCGCTGGCGACGTTGCGCGCGCGCTGTTCCAGCATGCGCGCCAGCAGGAGCAGGAACACGAACATCACCGCCGCGTCGTACCAGACGTGCAGGCCGCCGCGCAGCGTCTCGTAGAGGCTGGCGAAGTAGGCGAGCAGGGTGGACGTGGCGATCAGCGTATCCATGCCGACGTGCCGCGTGCGCAGTTCGCGCCACATGCCGGCCAGGAATGGCCAGCCGGAATAGAACACCACCGGCGTGGTGATGAGGAAGGCGATCCAGCGGAAGAAATCCCGCGTCGCCGGTGGCATCTGGTTGTCGAAATCCAGGTACAGCGCCTCGGCCATCATCATGCCCTGAAGCGTGCCGAGGCCGGCGATGCCGATGCGCAGCAGCCAGCGGTTGCGCTCGGTGATGCGCGCGCGTTCGCGGGCATCGCCACCGGCGAGGTAGGGGCGATAGCCCAGCGATGCCAGACGTTGCAGCACATGCGACAGAGGCGTCCGTGCGGGATCCCATTCGATGCGGATGCGGCCGGTGACTGCGTTGGCGGTGATATCGGCCACGCCTGGCTCGCGCATCAACGCCTTCTGGATCAGCCACGCGCAGGCCGCGCAGCGCATCCCGTCGGTGAGCAACGTGATGCGGCGACCGCCCTCGACCGCGTGCGCATGTTCGCGCAGCAGGTCTTCGCGATCCCACGCCGACAGGTCGATGTCATCGGTGCCGACGCGACCAGCGGTGGCGGTGCGCAAGCGGTAGTAATCGCCGAGGTCGGCATCGCGGATCCAGCGTGCGGCAGCCGCGCAGCCTTCGCAGCAATAGCCGTGCGGCCCATCGTGGTCGTCGGCCACGACCGCATTGGCCGGGAGGGGCTCGCCGCAGTGGTGGCAGGCGGTCGCTTGGGCCGCGGCGTGCATGACCGGAGGTTATCGTGCCAGCGACGGCGCCAGCCGGATCGCGTGTTGCTCGCGCGGCATGCGGCCGCGCAGGCGCCATGTGCCGTCGGCCGGCACGAGCTCAACGATCCAGTCATGGCTGTCGTCGAGTTCGAGCGCCGCGCTCCAGCCCACGGGCGCGGGGGTAAGCTCGACCTGGAGATCCTCGGTGGCGCGGGTGGGGTGGGCCAGCGTCACGCGCAGCGTGGCGCGCTTGTCGAACTCGCCGGTCGCCGGGATCACCTGGATCACGCCTTCGTCGGTGCGCAGCACGGCGCTGAGGTTCAACTCACGCGCCCGTTCGTCGGGCCCGAGGTCGGTGGTCTGGATCTGCGAGACGCGCTGAACGTCGTCGCGCACCACGTCGGCGCCGCCGCTGCGGATGGCGATGACCAGCAGCGAGATGCCGGCCACCACCGACATCAGCGGCAGGCCGATCACCAGCCACATCATCGGGACTTTCCAGAAGGGCTTTTTTTCGTTGTCGGTCATCACATCGGTCCGAAGAAACTGCTGTCGACTACCTGGCGGGTCGTTCCGTCTTCGCTTTCGACCACGAAGCGGACTTCCTTGCGCCCGGACACGCCATCGCGCGAGACCACGATCACCGGCACCGAGATGACGGAGCCTGCCTTCGCATGCACGGGAACGTCATTGTCGCGCAGTTCGATGGCCGCTGCCTCGCTTTCCACGGTGATGCGGAACGCACGGTCGCTGTCGGACTTGTTGACCAGTTTGAGCGTGTAGCCGTTCTCGATGCCGCCATCCGCGGTTTCGCGGTACAGCGCGTTGCGATCGCGCAGCGCTTCGACGATCAGGTCGTCGCGCGTGCCGACGCCCACCGCCCATGCGGCCATGAATCCGAGCAACAGGATGCCGTAGACGAAGATGCGCGGACGCAGCACCTTGGTGCCCTTGCCGTCGATACCGTTCTGGGTGTCGTAGCGGATCAGTCCCTTCGGATAGCCGACCTTCGCCATCACCTCGTCGCAGGCGTCGATGCAGGCACCGCAGGCAATGCACTCGTACTGCAGGCCATTGCGGATGTCGATGCCGGTCGGACAGACCTGCACGCAGATCGTGCAATCGATGCAGTCGCCCAGTTCTTCTGCGGCGAACTTCGGCAGCGGCTGCACGTCGCCGAGATCGCCATCCCAGGTGACCGTGCTCTTTGCATGGGCCGCCTGCGTGGCGGCGGACGGATGCCTGCCGGCGCGGAACACATAGTCGTAGGCCAGCACCTTGTCGAGCAGGCCGCGGCCGCGTTCGAGCACGCTGCCTAGGCCGCGCTTGCGCGGGCCGCGCGGTTCGCCGCGCAGCGGATCGTAGGCAATGATGAGCGTGTTGCGATCGAACATCGCGCTCTGGAAGCGTGCATAGGGACACATGTACTTGCACACCTGCTCGCGCAGGAAGCCGGCGTTGCCCCATGTGGCAAACGCGTAGAACAGGGCCCAGAACGTCTCCCATCCGCCCCATGAAACCGAGAACAGGCGAGTGGTGAGATCGGTGATCGGGGTGAAGAAGCCCACGAAGGTGAAGCCGGTTGCCACAGCGCAAAGAGCGCCCACAGCACGTGCTTGGCGCACTTGCGCAGGATCTTGTCACGATTCCAGGGCGATGCATCGAGCTTGATGCGCTTGGCGCGATCGCCTTCCGTCCAGCGTTCCATCCACAGGAAGACTTCCGTCCACACCGTCTGCGGACACGCGTAACCGCAGAACAGGCGCCCGGCCAGCGCAGTGAAGAAGAACAGCGCCATCGCCGCGATGATCAGCAGCAGCGCCAGGAACAGGAAATCCTGCGGCCAGAAGGTCAGCCCGAAGACGTGGAACTTGCGTGCAGGCAGGTCGAACAGCACGGCCTGGCGGCCATCCCAGCGCAGCCAGGGGAACACGTAGAACATGCCCAGCAACCAGAACACCGCGGCCACGCGCAGGCGGTTGAAGGTACCGGCCACGTCGCGCGGATAGACCTTGCGTTCCTTGACGTAGTACGAGTTGCCGAGCTCGTCCACGACGTCCAGCGGGATCCGGCGCTCGCTCACGCACGACCTCCCGTGCGGCGAGGCAAGGGCAAGGGAGGTTTGTCCGGACGTGGAGGCGCGAAAGGCGTCATGGCGAATGGCTCCACCGGGCCGCGGCGCGGTGTGGCTGGAGGTGGAAAGTCACTTTGCGCCCGACAGTATGCGGACATCCCCGCGGAGCGAAAGCGACAGAATGTCCCACGCCGTTGCCATGCCTGGTCGTTTCAGTCCGGCGGCAGTGCGCGGTTGAACCGGCTCGACGGCCGCAACAGGATCCAGGTGAACAGGCTCGACGACGCGGTGGCCAGCCAGAACATGAAGAACCCGAGCGTGTAGCCGGCCTCCCGCGTGAGCGGGAGGTCGGGGAATGTCGCGTCGCGCAGCTCCAGCGGATCGACGAAGGCGAAGAACACCATCGTGCAGACGCCCGCGGCGAAGAAGCTCGGCCACAGGATCGCACCAACCCGCTGCGCCATGGGGCGCGGCGGGTGGTCGAAACGCGGTTCGCTGAAATCGGTCATCACTGCCCGGCCGGTGTGGACTCCGCTGGATTGGACAACGACCAGACGTAGGCCGCAACCAGGCGCGAACGGGTTTCGCCGAGCAGTCCACGGTGGGCGGGCATGATGCCGTGGCGGCCGTCGATGATGGTGGTGCGGATGCTGTCGATCGTATTGGGATACATCGAGCTGCCCACCGTCAGGTCGGGCGCCCCCAGGGCTTGGTTACCCTTGCCGTCCGGGCCGTGGCAGGCGATGCACAGGCTATCGAAGTACTTGCCGCCGATCGCCGCCATCTGGTCGGTGCGCAGTGTCTGCTGCAGATCCGGGGAACGCAGGGCGCGCACGTAGGCCGCCGTCTGGGTGATGGCCACGTCGCCGCCGATGCCGCTCAGGACGGTACCCAGCGGCGGCATCACGCCTTCGCGGCCGTCGAGCACGGTGTGCAGGATGTCCTCGGGCTGTCCGCCCCAGTTCCAGATGTCGTCGGTCAGGTTGGGATAACCCGGTGCTCCCTGCGCGGACGAGCCGTGGCAGGCCGCGCAGGTGTTGACGAAGATCGAGCGGCCGAGTTCGCGCGCCTGCGGGTCATGTGCCAGTTGCGCCAGCGGTTGTCCGGCGTACACGCCGAAGGTTTCCTCCAGCAGTGCGTCGCGACGGGCGCGGTCGGCGTCGTGCTCGCCGGTCGAGGTCCACCCGCTGTAGCCGGGGATGTTGCCCAGGCCGCCGTACCAGAACAGGTAGCCGACGCTGAAGACGATGGTGATGTAGAACAGGTTGATCCACCACTTCGGCAACGGCTTGTTGTACTCGGTGATGTCGCCGTCCCAGACGTGGCTGGTGTCCTCGGGCTTCGGGTCGCCGGGTCGGCGCTTGGCCGTCCACCACAGCAGCCAGACGCAGCCGAGGATGTTCAGCGCGACGATGGCGATGACGTACCAGGACCATGCATTGCTCATCACGGGGCCTGCTCCTCGTCATTGGCGAGCGGCAGCAGCGCGGCTGCCTCGAATTCGGGTTTGCGCTTCGGGCTCCAGGCCCAGATCCAGCCGCCGATGAAAGCCAGCAGCAGGATGGCGGTGACGATGCCGGAAATCATTGTTCGACTCCCTCCTTGGGGGCATGCCTGCCGAGGCCCTGCAGATAGGCGACCACGGCGTCGAGTTCGGTCTTGCCGACGAGTTGTTCGGGCGCTTGTGCAATCTCGTCGTCTGAGTAGGGATCGCCGAGGCGTTGCAGTGCGCGCATGCGGCGTGCGGTCTGCTCGCGGTCGACCGGACGTTCGGCCAGCCACGGATACGACGGCATGTTCGATTCGGGCACCACGTCGCGCGGGTTGATCAGGTGGACGCGGTGCCAGTCGTCGGAGTAACGACCGCCGACGCGGGCTAGATCCGGCCCGGTGCGCTTGCTGCCCCACTGGAACGGACGGTCGTAGACCGATTCGCCCGCCAGCGAATAGTGGCCGTAACGCTCGGACTCGAAGCGCAGCGTGCGCACCATCTGCGAGTGGCAGTTGTAGCAACCCTCGCGGACGTACACGTCGCGGCCGGCCAGCTCCAGAGCGGGGTAGGGCTTGACGCCCGGCAGTGGCTTGATCGCCTCGGCCTGGTACATCAGCGGGATGATCTCGGCGAGGCCGCCGAAGGACACCACCACTGCGATGAGGATTGCCATCAGGCCGATGTTCTTCTCGACCTTCTCGTGTGCATTGCTGTTGCCGGCGCTCATGCCTGGCCTCCTGCGACGGCGTTGGACGGATCCGGCGGCAGCACCGGCTGGTCGGCGGCCACGGCGTTCGATTGCTGGTAGGTCTTCCACACGTTCCAGGCCATCAGCAGCATGCCGGCCAGCACCACCACGCCACCGATCAGGCGCACGAGGTAGTAGGGGTAGGTGGCGTTGAGGGCCTCGACGAAGCTGTAGGTCAGCGTGCCGTCGTCATTGGTGGCGCGCCACATCAGGCCCTGCATCACGCCGGCGATCCACATCGAGGCGATGTAGAGCACCACGCCGATGGTGTGCACCCAGAAGTGGATGTCGATCCACTTGGTCGAGTACATCTCGCGCAGTCCGAGCATGCGCGGCAGCAGGGCGTAGATCGAGCCGATGGAGATCATCGCCACCCAGCCCAGTGCGCCGGCGTGGACATGGCCGACCGTCCAGTCGGTGTAGTGCGAGAGCGAGTTGACCGTCTTGATCGACATCATCGGCCCCTCGAAGGTCGCGATCATGTAGAACGACAGCGCGACGATGAGGAACTTCAGGATCGGGTCGGTGCGCAGCTTATGCCACACGCCAGACAGGGTCATGATGCCGTTGATCGCGCCGCCCCAGCTGGGCGCCAGCAGGATCAGCGAGAACACCATGCCCAGCGACTGCGCCCAGTCGGGCAGGGCCGTGTACTGCAGGTGGTGCGGGCCGGCCCACATGTACACCGCGATCAGCGCCCAGAAGTGCACGATCGACAGGCGGTAGGAGTAGATCGGGCGACCGGCCTGCTTGGGCACGTAGTAGTACATCATCCCCAGGAAGCCGGCGGTCAGGAAGAAGCCGACCGCGTTGTGTCCGTACCACCACTGCACCATGGCATCGACCGCGCCGGTGTAGACGCTGTACGACTTGCCCAGGCCCACCGGCATCGACAGATTGTTGACGATGTGCAGCAGGGCCACTGCGATGATGAACGCGGCGAAGAACCAGTTCGCCACGTAGATGTGCTTGACCTTGCGGATCGCGATGGTGCCGACGAACAGCACCAGGTAGGCCACCCAGACGACCGCGATCAGGATGTCGATCGGCCATTCCAGCTCGGCGTACTCCTTGCCCTGGGTCAGGCCCATCGGCAGGGTGATCGCGGCCAGCACGATGATCAGCTGCCAGCCCCAGAACACGAAGGCGGCCAGCTTGTCCGACAGCAGCCGGACGTGGCAGGTGCGCTGCACCACGTGCAGGCTGGTCGCGAACAGCGCGCAGCCGCCGAACGCGAAGATCACCGCGTTGGTGTGCAGCGGCCGCAGGCGGCCATAGCTGAGCCAGGAAATGCCGTCCGTGAGCTCCGGCCAATACAGTTGGGCGGCGATGATCACCCCCACCAGCATGCCGACGATGCCCCAGACCACGGTCATGACCGCGAATTGGCGGACAACCTTGTCGTTGTACGTTCCCGCTTTGACGCCTTGCATAGGGCAGCCCCTTTTTCGTTCAGGGCGCATGGTAGGCAAGCCCACTTGCCGTGTATTTGATTTGAATCAAGGCGCCAGGGCCGGGCAGGTGGATACGGTGGCCTCGTCCGCCCAGCACGGCGCGGAGGCTTGATCCGGGTCAAGGCGTCGCCCCCGCAAGGCCGGGATACTGATTCCATGCAGACTTCAATCACTTCCCCAGCACCGCGGGCCTGGACGTTCGATGCCGACCTGCTGCGCCGCTATGACCGGCCGGGGCCGCGCTACACCTCGTATCCCACGGCGCCCAACTTCGCCGAGGGCTTCGGCGAGGACGACCTGCGCGGGATCGTCCGGCGCAGTAACGAGGATCCGATCCCGCGCCAGGTCTCGCTGTACGTCCATATCCCGTACTGCCAGAGCCCCTGCTTCTACTGTGGCTGCAACCGGGTCATTACCCGCGATGTCGCCAAGGGCCGCATCTACCTCGACCGCCTGCAGCGTGAGATCGCGATGGTCGCGCCGCTGTTCGACCGTGACCGCGAGGTGATCCAGCTGCACCTGGGCGGCGGCACGCCCAATTTCCTGTCGCCCGGATTGCTGGGCGAACTGGTGGACAGCCTGGGCCGGCAGTTCAGCTTCAGCAACGCCGCGAACCGCGATTTCTCGATCGAGCTCGATCCGCGCTTCGTCACTCCCGACGACATTGCCATGCTCTCGGCCATCGGTTTCAATCGCACCAGCCTGGGCGTGCAGGACTTCGACCCGGCGGTGCAGAAGGCGATCAACCGCGAGCAGGGCATCGACGAGACGCTCGCGATCATCGACGCCTGCCGCCGTTTCGGCATGCGCTCGATCAACGTCGACCTCATCTATGGCCTGCCCAAGCAGACCCTCGACGGCTTCTCGCGCACCCTGGATACCGTGATCGACGCGCGGCCGGATCGTCTGGCGATCTACGGCTATGCGCACATGCCGCGGCTGTTCAAGGCGCAGCGCCAGATCAAGGACGAAGAGCTGCCAGGCGCCGAAGACAAGCTGGCGTTGCTGGGACTGGCGGTCGAGCGCCTGTCCGCGGCGGGCTACGAATACATCGGCATGGATCATTTCGCATTGCCGCAGGATGAGCTCGCACGCGCCCAACGCGAAGGCGGACTGCATCGCAACTTCATGGGTTACACGACGCACGCGCAGACCGATCTTGTCGGGTTTGGCGTGAGCGCGATCAGCCACATCGGCGACAGTTTCACCCAGAGCCATCGCGACCTGCCGACGTGGGAAGCCGCGATCGATGCCGGGCAACTGCCGATCTGGCGCGGCCTGCTGCTGGGGCGCGACGACGTGCTGCGTGCCGACCTCATCCAGCAGCTGATGTGCCAGGGCGAGATCGACGTGCGCAGGGTCGAGAAGACCTACGGCATTTCGTTCGGCGAATATTTCACCGACGCACTGGCCGCGCTGCGGCCGCTGCAGGACGACGGGCTGGTGCAGTGTCCGCCGGGGACGATCCGCGCGACATCCCGCGGTCGCGCACTGTTGCGTATCATTGCCATGTGTTTCGACCGGTATCTCGGGAATCCGGGCGAAGGAGCGCGCTATTCCCGCACGATCTGATGCGCACGACAGGATGATGGCCATGTCCGGGCAGTTGCACGCGGTGCCGACAGGCACGCCCATCGCAGATGATGGCGACGAGCTGAACTTCTGCAGCACGTGCGCGTTCTCGTCGGCCTGCCTGTCCGAAGGCTACGACAAGACCCAGCTGCGCGACCTGCACGTGCTGGTCGAGCATGTCGGCCCGTTCCGCGAAGGCGACCACATCTTCCGCGAAGGCGATCCGTTCAATGCCATCGCCGCAGTGCGCGCGGGCACGGTGAAAACCTATGTCAACGACGCCAGCGGCCGAGAGCAGGTGCTGGGGTTCTTCCTGCCCGGTGAAGTGATCGGCCTCAATGCCATCGCGACTTCGCGCTACCCGTGCAATGCGGTGGCGCTGGATACGGTGATGCTGTGCCGGTTCTCGTTCCCGATGATGGCGACGCTGGCCGGCCGCATGCCCGGCTTGCAGCGGCATCTGTTCAACCTGCTCAGCCAGGACATTGGCAAGGCTTCGCTGCTGGCCGGCAATTTCACCGCCGACGAGCGGCTGGCGGCCTTCATCGTGACACTGTCACGCCGTTTCGCCGATCGCGGCTTCTCGGCCAACCGGATGCGTTTGACGATGGCCCGCACCGACATCGCCAACTACCTGCGGCTTGCACCCGAGACGGTGAGTCGCGTCCTGCGCCGACTGCAGGACGAAGGCGTGTTGCGCGTCGATCGACGCGACATGGAGATCCTGCAGCCGGCCGTGCTGGACGAACTGGCGCACCACGTGCTGCGCGACTGACGCTTCGTCATTAAAAAAGCGGGGCTTGCCCGCTGGAAGCACGCATCCTGGATGGATGCACGCACGAGGGAATCGCAAGGCTGCGTTGCGGTTGACGCAGGTCAAGGTGGCACGGCGGCAAGGCATCGAACATGCCGCCGATCCCAAAGAGACCGTGCAATGAACTCGACACGCAAGCTGTGGACAGGACTGGCGATCCTGCTCCTCTCGTCATTCGCCGTGCTGCTGTGGGTGGGCAGCGAAGTACATCGGCAGGCGCCGCCGATGCCCGAAGAGGTGTTGTCCACCGACGGCAGCGTCGTCTACACCCGTACCGATATCGAACGTGGCCGGCAGGTCTGGCAGACCATCGGTGGCCAGCAGCTCGGTTCGATCTGGGGCCACGGTGCCTATGTTGCGCCGGACTGGGGCGCGGACTGGATGCACCGAGAGGCCGAGGCGATCCTCGATGACTGGGCGGTGCGCGAGCATGGCGCCGCCAGTTACAAGGATCTCGATGCCGCCACGCAAGCCGGCTACGCGGCGCGCGTGCAGGCACTGTTGCGGCCCAATACCTGGAACGAGACCACGCAGACGATCACGCTCGATGCCGATCGCGTGGCCGCCATCCGCACAGTGGCGGCGCACTACGTCAGCCTGTTCGGCAACGAACCTGAAACGGCTGCGCTGCGCGAAGCCTATGCGATGCGCAACAACACCGTGGCCGAGCCCGCGAATCGCGAAGCGATGACGGCATTCTTCTGGTGGGTGGCATGGTCCCAGGTGACCGAGCGGCCCGGGCAGGAGATCAGCTACACCGCCAACTGGCCGGCAGACGCACTGGTGGGCAACACGCCGCCGCCGAGTGCCTTCCTGTGGACGGTCTTCAGCGTGTTGTTCCTCATTGCAGGCGTGGCGCTGCTGGGCTGGCATTACGCGGTCAACCACGGCGATGAAATGGCGCCGGTGCTGCCCAAGTCCGATCCACTCGCCGGCATCAAGGTCACGCCGTCGATGCGTGCCACGGCCAAGTATTTCTGGGTGGTGATGGCGCTGTTCCTGGTGCAGATATTGCTCGGCGCCACCACCGCGCACTACCAGATCGAAGGGCAGGAAGCCTATGGCTTCGCGCTGGCCGAGATCCTGCCGTATTCGCTCACGCGCACTTGGCACACGCAACTCGCGGTGCTGTGGATCGCTACCGCGTGGTTGGGCATGGGCCTGTACATCGGCCCGGCGATTTCCGGACATGAGCCGAAGTTCCAGCGACTGGGCGTCAACTTCCTGTGGGTCTGCCTGATCGTGATTGTCGTGGGTTCGTTTGCGGGCCAGTGGTTCGCGGTCATGCAGAAGCTGGGGCTGGCGCACAACTTCTGGTTCGGCCACCAGGGCTGGGAATACGTCGACATCGGCCGCTTCTGGCAGTGGTTCCTGTTCATCGGCCTGATGCTGTGGCTGCTGCTGGTCGGTCGTGCGTTGTGGCCGGCGATCCGCAACGGCGGCGAGTCCCGGTCGATCGTCAGCCTGCTGTTCCTGTCGGTGGTGGCCATCGGCATCTTCTACGCCGCCGGCCTGATGTGGGGCGAGCACACGCACCTGTCGATGGTCGAATACTGGCGCTGGTGGGTGGTGCATCTGTGGGTGGAAGGCTTCTTCGAGGTGTTCGCGGTGGCGGTCATCGCCTTCCTGTTCACGCGCCTCGGCCTGCTGCAGGTGAAGACGGCCACCATCGCGGTGCTGTTCGCGACCATCGTGTTCATGGCCGGTGGCGTGCTTGGCACGCTGCACCATCTGTATTTCACCGGCACGCCGACTGCGGTGATCGCGATTGGTGCGAGCTTCTCCGCACTGGAAGTGGTGCCGCTTGCCTATGTCGGATTCGAGGCTTACCACAGCTACAAGCTGGGCAAGGCGACGCCATGGATGGCCAAGTACAAGTGGCCGATCATGTTCTTCATCGCGGTCGCGTTCTGGAACCTTGTCGGTGCGGGCCTGTTCGGCTTCCTGATCAACCCGCCGCTGCCGCTGTACTACATGCAGGGCCTGAACCTGACGCCGCTGCATGGCCACACGGCACTGTTCGGCGTGTACGGCATGCTCGGCATCGGCCTGGTGCTGTTCTGCCTGCGCGGATTGAAGCCAGACGTGGAGTGGAACGAGAAGGCGCTGAAGGTGTCGTTCTGGGCCTTCAACATCGGCCTGGCCGGCATGGCGCTGCTGACGCTGCTGCCGATCGGCGTGCTGCAGCTCAACGCCGCGCTCAAGCATGGCTACTGGTATGCGCGTTCGGCCGAGTTCATGCAGCAGCCGTTGATCGACATGCTGGTGTGGATGCGCGTGCCGGGCGACACCATCTTCAGCGTGGGCGCGGTGGCACTTGCGTGGTTCATGCTGCGGTTGTGGATCGCGCCGAAGAAGCAGGCGATAGCCGCACCGGATGCGGCGCTCGAAGAAGTCGCCTGACCGGTTAGATGTAAAGTCGGCTCCCCTTCCCTGAGCGGGAAGGGGAGCCTTGTCGTGTCAGTACCGTGTGCCGTTGGAGTGGATGTGAAGTCGACGATTCCGATCACGCTTGCGCCACGCTTCGAACTGGAGATCGACGGCGCACTGGTGGCCAGCGGTCTCGCGCTGGACGTCGCCGAGTTCCGCAAGCGGATGGACGAGGGCAGGGTGACCGTGCTGTGCGAACGCGGCACGGGCGATGACCTCGGCCTGTATCGCGCCAGCTTCTATCACGGTACGCGCCGCGTGCGGATCGTCGTGGATCGCGACGGCACGCCGGTACACGATGGTTATAGCGCAGGCGAAATGCCGCGGCGCTAGCGCAACCTCGTGCTTGACCTGCGTCAACGACGATGCGGCAGGCATTGGCCAAGATGCCTGTCATGACCATGACCGCTTCGACCCAGGCGTCATCTGCGGTTTCGCCGCGATGGTTGGCCGTCGCGCCGCATCGGCTGATGTTCTTCATTGGTGCGGGCAACCTGCTGCTGGCGATGGCCTGGTGGGCGGCATGGTTGCTCGCCGCGCGCTGGCCGGAGTTGCTGCAGGTGCCGCAAGCCGCGACGTATCCCGGCTGGCTGCATGCCTTCGTGATGCAGTACCAAGTGCTGCCCAGCTTCTTCTTCGGCTTCCTGCTGACGGTGTTTCCGCGCTGGATGGGATTGCCTGAGATTGCGCGTTGGCGATACGTGCCGGTCGGCGTGGGCATGTTCGGTGGACAGGCTGCGATGCTGCTGGGCGCGCTCGGCCTGGAGGTGGCGCTGGTCGTCGGCCTGCTGATGACGCTGGCCGGGTGGGGCGCGGGACTGTGGCTGCTGGGCCGTACGCTGTTTGCCGAACGCGGACGCACCTGGCACGCATGGTCCTGCTTCATCGCCATGTGCCTTGGCCTGCTGGGCGTGCTGTGTTTCGCTGCATTCCTGGCCACGGGATCACCGTGGTGGGTGTTCATCGGCATCAAGCTCGGCACGTTCGGCCTGTTGCTGCCGGTGTACCTCACCGTGGCGCACCGGATGTTCCCGTTCTTCGCAGGCAACGTCGTGCCCGGCTACGTGGCGTGGCGGCCGATGTGGCTGCTTGCGGCGATCTGGGTGCTGGCGATGGCGCATCTCGCGCTGGAGTTGGCGCACGCCTATGCGTGGCTTTGGATCGTCGACCTGCCGATGCTGGTGTTGTCACTGCACGCACTGTGGAAATGGTGGCCACGCAGGCGTGGGCCAGGCTTGCTGGTGGTGCTGTTCGTGGGTCTACTGTGGTGGCCGGTGACGTTTGCGCTGTTCTCGTTGCAAAGCCTGCTGTACCTCGGCGCCGATGCCTTCGTGCTGGGTCGTGCGCCGGCGCATGCGCTGTTCATCGGCCTGTTCGGCAGCGTGCTGGTGGCGATGGTGACGCGGGTGACCAACGGCCATTCCGGGCGTGCACTGGCCATGCATCCGCTGGCATGGTTTGCCTTCGTCGGTATCCAGGTCGTCGCGGTGATGCGCATCGGCGCCGAGCTGTCGTCCGACCCGACGGCTTGGCTGGCCTTGTCGGCACTGGGCTGGCTGCTGGTGCTGTTGCCGTGGGTGGTGCGGATCGGCAGGATCTACCTGTCGCCGCGCGTGGATGGCAAGCCGGGATGATGACGATGATACGAAGTCCTCAACCCACTCTCCGCGTGACGGATGGTTCCGCCTTCTCCCGCAGGCGGGAGATGGACGATGGTCGGCCTCCGGCGGTATTGCCATGATGGAGTTCTATCCGCAAATCAAGCATGCGCACATCGGGCTGGCGCTGCTCAGCGGCGGCCTGTTCGCGCTGCGGGGCGCGCTGCTGCTGACCGGCTTGCGCTGGCCCAATGCCGCGCCGGTGCGCTACCTCAGCTACACCATCGATACCGCGCTGCTGACCGCGGCGATGATGCTGCTGACCATCCTGCCCGGTGCGTTGTACGCCAATGGCTGGCTGGCGACGAAGATCGTGCTTTTGGTGGCTTACGTGGTGCTGGGCGTGTTCGCGTTGCGGCGCGGGCGCACGCGGCGCGCGCGGGCGATCTGCTATGTCGCGGCGTTGCTGCTCTTCGCGCAGGTCTACTTCATCGCGCGGACGCATCACCCGCTGGGCGCCATTTACCTGCTGGGCTAGGCCAGTTGCATCCATCGATGCGTGGTGATCAGTCGCTGCGTTTGCGTGGCTTTCGCTTCGCGCGCGGTTTTGTGCCGGCATGCCGTGAAGCTTCTATCGTTCCCGGAGCGTTGCCGCCGTCGAACTGTTCCATCCACGACAGCGTGTCGAGATACGACAGGAAGTGCTGCGTATAGCCCGGCGAGCATCCGCGCATGAGCACCAGCGTGCGGTGCGCCAGGCGAACGGAATTGAG
Organism: Luteimonas sp.; assembly: GCA_024707405.1. Lineage (GTDB taxonomy): Bacteria > Pseudomonadota > Gammaproteobacteria > Xanthomonadales > Xanthomonadaceae > Luteimonas. The sequence continues at coordinate 417,809 of JANPZU010000001.1, read as the reverse complement.
CGGGCCCGAGTCTTCGGTGTCCTGTTGCAGCGACTGGCGAAGTTGGCTGTCGGCGCGCAGCCTGGACCACAGCGCCCGGAACTCGCCCAGCGCTTCAAGTTGCGGATAGCTTGTGGCGGGCGAGCGATCGGCGATCACGGCGGCGAGCTCGGCGAGCGGGCCGGGTGCCGCGGGCATGTCCGTTGCATCGCGTGGCGTGCGGGTATCGCCTTGCGTCGCGGCGGCCAATGCTTCCAGCCGTGCCTCCAGTCGCTGGCGCACCTCGCCCTGCTGCGTGGCGAGGCGTCGCTCGAGCGCGGCGATGCGGTGTTCGCGCATCGAGGCTGGCGTCGGCGACTTCACCTCGCCGGCAATGCGACCGTCATCCGCCATGGGAGTCTTGTCCCGACGGTGAATGGCGCGGCACCGGTGCCATTTCCACGCGCCGGTTGCGGGCGCGGCCTTCCTCGGTGTCGTTGGCATCCACCGGCTGTTCCGCACCGAACGCGGCCGCGAACACAGATTTCGCGGGCACGCCCTCGTCGACCAGCGTGCGGGTGACGGTCAATGCGCGCTGCGCGGACAGTTCCCAGTTGTCGGCGAAGCGGCGGTTGCCGTCGTGGATCGGGCGGTCGTCGGTGAAGCCGCTGACCATCAGGATCTCGTCGTTCGCTTGCAGGTAATCCGATAGCGGTGTCGCCAGAGTGCGCAACAGTTCCTGTCCTTCCGGTTGCAGGCGGTCGGAGTTGAGTGCGAACAGCACATTGCCGCGGATGCCGATGCGGCCATCGACCAGGGTGATGCGACCGGCGGCCAGCGGTGCCGCCAGCGCCTGTTCCAGTGTCTGCCGGCGTTGCTGCTCGGCTTCCAGCCGGGTTTCCAGTTGCAACTGCATGCCGATCACGCCCAGCAGGATCAGCACGAACGCACCCAGCAGCACCGACATCAGGTCGCCGAACGCCGCCCATACGGGGGTGGAGGATTCCACGCCGGCATCGAGGTCTTCCCCGGTCTGCACACTCATGCCGTTTCAGTGCCGGAAGTTGCGGGTGATGCGGACAGATGCTGCAGTTCCTCGATGACCTGCTTCTGCGCGAGCACGCTGAGATCGACGACTTCACGTGCCTGCGCCACGTAGTAGGCCAGTTGTTCGTCGCTGCGCAGCAACGATTTCTCCAGCGTCGCCTCGATGCGTTCCAGCCGCTCGGCCAGGCGATCGTTGGATTGCCCGAACAGTTCCACGGCGGCGCCGAAGGCTTCGCCCAGGCTCGCCACTTCGACTGCGCCGACGGTGACCTGGTCGGCCACCTTGCCCAGCTTGCCGGTTTCGGCTTCGACGTGGTCGGTGAAGCGCGTGCCGACGCGATCGAGCAATTCGGCGGAGGTCGAAACCAGCGCGTCGATCGCGGTGCGTTGCTGGGTGGAGGCGTGGTTCACCGCATCGAGCAGGGTGCCCAGCGTGCCGACCAATTGGCTGCGCTCCTCGAGCATCGCGGTGTCGCGCACCATGCTGTCGGACAGCTTCTGCCGCAGTTCGGCGATGACGTCGGCGGCGGCCTTCGGTGCTTCCGAGGCGGCCTGCACCAGGCGCGAGATCTCGGCGATGGTGTCGTTGGCGTGCGCCTGCGCCTGCGCGGTGATGTCGGTGGCGGTGCTGGCCAGCGTGTCGCAGATCGCCTGCTGCCTCCTGGCGATGTCGGTGCCGGCGCGTTCCCAATCCTCGCGCAGTGCGGTGTTCATTGCCGACAGCGCGTCGTGCCATGCCGCAAGGCGTTGCCCGTCCTGTGCAGCGAGGGCGGCCTGCAGCTCGGCATGCGAGCGATCCACGCCTGCCAGCAGCGATGCGGCCTGCTGCTCGAAGCCCAAAGTTGCCGTTTCAAGTGCTTGCTGGTGGCGCAACGCCATCGCGTCCTGGGTGGTTACCTGCCGTGCCAGCGCCTGCTGCCACGCGCCGTCGACGCGATCGAGCAAGCCCGTGGCGCGTTCGTCATGGTTCCGATTGAAGCGTTCAAGCGCGTCGCTCAGATCCCCGGCCAGCGCCTGGTTGGATTGTTGTTGTCCATCGACTGCCTGCTGCCAGATCCCGGCGATGTTGCCGGTGGCGGTTTCGAGGCTGGAGGACAGTCCGCGCATCTGTTCCTGCATGGACTGGCCGATGCCGTCGTGCAGCGCGCTGGCCTGGCGGGCGATGTCTGCCATCGTGGCAGCCATCATCGGTTGCAGCGCGGCACTGGCTGCCTGCGCGCCCTCGGACACGCTCTGCTTCAACGAGGCCTCGACAGACGTGGCCAGTTGCAGGTAGGCCGTTTCGGTACGTGCGTGGAAGGCCTCCTGGTTGGCGAGTTGCCGTTCGTCGCTGGCAGAGGCCTGCCGTTCGATGGATTCCATCATCGCCTGCAGCCGCTCGACCAGCGCCGGCATCAGTTCGGTCTGCTGCTGCAGCAGCGCCAGGGTTTGTTCGCGCTGGTGCGCTTGCGAATGCATGCGCAGGGCGGTGCCGGCGTGTGCATCGATGCGTTGCACCGCACGTGCGCGTTCGCGCCTGCACAGCGCCGACAGCAGGCCGAGGGCGGCGGATGCCGCGATACCGGCGATCGACGTGCCGAATGCGAAGCCGAGGCCCTTGACCGGCTCGGCCAGTGAGTCGCGGATCGCCTGCAGGTCGGTGGCGGTTTCCAGCGCCAGGCCGGTGCCGCGCAACATGGTCATCATGCCCAGCAGCGTGCCCAGCATGCCCAGCAGCACGAGCAGGCCGACCAGTTGCGGGGCCAGCGTCGGCGCGGGCAAGGCGACGCGCTCGCCTTCGATGCGCAGGCGGATCGCGCCACGAAGGCCGCCATCCACGTGCTGCAGCCAGTCGTCGAGCGATGCGGCCGGATCTTGCGTTTGCGACAACGCATCGTCGAGCGTAGCGGTGGCGCGGCGGTAGCGATGCAGTTCGAAGGCGCCGGCCAGGTAGCCGCCTGCAATCAGTAGCGTGACCGCGAGTGCAAGCAGGTTGCCCGGCACGTAGCCGGAGGCGATCCAGGCCACGATGGCCAGGCCGGCGGAGAACACGATGGTGTATGGCAGGTGGTTGCGCATGACGTCCCTGTGGCTATGCACGAAGCGCGGCGAGCAGCGCTTCGATCGGTTGGAAACGAAGATCGAGTTCGGCGAGCAGGAGGGACTGCATGTCCCTGCGGAGCGCTGGCGTCGTAGGGGAGGGGGCAGGCGGTGTGGTGGCTGCGTCGGCGTCGGCATCATCCATCGCCGGCGCATCGTTGCGCATGCGATCGAAATGTCGTGCGAGCAGCATCGGCACGTTGCCCAGCAGCGCGTGTTCGCGGGAGCTCAGCACGAGTTCCATGGCGGCATCGATCTCCGCCAACCGCGCCATCTCCGCGGAAGTGTTGGCCAAGCGGTCGCGCAACTGTCCACGCAGCTTGCCGGTGGCCGACTGCATCGCCCGTTGCAGGGCGATGTAACGCTGCTGGAACGCCGCGAAGGCCGCGTGGGGCGCGTCGTCGCCTAGCGTGTCGGCAGGCTTGCCCATTGCCGCCAGCCAGGCCGCGTCGTCGGTGATGCTGTCGACGAGCGCGGCACGCGTCCGGGCGCAGGCGGTTTCATCTTCGGCATCGAATGGCCTTGCATCGGCCTGGGGCGTCGGCGTCGCGCCGTCCAGCGCCCGCGACAGGGCCACGGCACGGTTCCAGTCGGTCCATTGGCCCAGCTTGTCGGCAAGCGACAGTGCGGGCGGGAGCGGGGCGGTGTCCGTCAGGCGCGTGAGCAGGCGGATGAAGGTCGGTGCCCGGACGGGCATCCGCTGAATGTGTTCCACCATGCGGCCGGATGACAAAAGAGGCCGATTTTACATGTGTCCGGAAGCCTGCCGGCCTTGCGACTCCGGGCGCCGCCACGTGGGCAGGGGCTGTGGTCTGGCGGAAGTCGATGAAAAACAACGAGATGGAGGGGGGTTGCGAGACGATCCCGTGGCGATGGGGCGCCTTGTCCATTGAAAAAGCCACGCCCGCACGAGGCGGGGGTGGCTGCCGGCAAGGGGAGGCGCCGGTCAGTCGGCAGTGGGCAGGGACAGATCGGTGGCTGGCTTGATCGGGCCGACGGGCGAGGGCGTGGTCATCAGGTCGTGGTTCCACTTGTCGCCATCGACCTTGACGTGCGCAGCCGCGCCGAGCAGCACCGCCTCGATCAGGTTGTGGTTGAGGTACACGTGCAGGCCGGGCTGTTCGAAGGTGTACAGCGCCGCGCCAGCGGAGCCGCCGCGGATGAACCAGGTCTCCAGGCCCTTCAACGGTGCGTTGTTGAACTTGCCTTCTTCCCACACGTAGTCGCCGTGGCCGCCGATCAGGTGCGGGCGGGTGTCGCGGTTGGCCTGCGAGTGGATGAACAGCACCGTCTCGCCGACTTTCGCGGTCATCGCGTTGTCGCCGGTCAGCGCGCCGACTGCACCGTTGAACACGACGTGCGATGGCACCAGCGAGCGCATCGCGGCGAGCGTGTCGGGCAGCGATTCGGCGTGCGAGCCATAGGACTTGAAGTTGCCGTCGGCATCGCGCGGGATGTAGAACTCGGTCTCGCCGATGTAGTAGGCGCGGTCATAGCGCAGCGGCTTGCCTGCGCCATCGTCCAGGCCTTTGCGCGGCAGCACCATGATCGTACCGTGCATGCCGGCGACGACGTGCCAGGGCGTCATCGGGCCGCCGGGCGCGCAGTGGTAGACGAAGGTGCCGGGCTTGGTGGCCTTCCAGCGCAGGGTGACTTCCTCGCCGGGCTGGATGACGGTCAGGTCGCCGCCGCCGAGCGCACCGGTCGCGGCATGGAAGTCGATGTTGTGCGGCATCGAGTTGCTGGCCGGATTGACCAGCGTCACTTCGACGTAGTCGCCTTCGTGCACGACCATCAGCGGGCCCGGGATCGAGCCGCCGAAGGTCATCGCGTGCATCCTGGTGCCTTCGCCGTCGATCACGATTTCCTTTTCCTCGATCGGCAGCGTGAACTGCACCACGCGCGGGCCGCCGGGAGCGACCTGCTCATGGTCGTGCACGAGCGGCGGGCGCTTGAGCTGCACCTGGTGCCGGGGCAGTGCGGCGAGATCGGATGCCTGGTCGAGCGTGCGGTTCACCAGCTCCAATGCGTCCACCGCATGGGCCGGCATGGGTGCTGCAATGGCGCCGGCAACGACCAGTGCCGATGCCAGGATGCTTGTTTTCAACAGTTTCATGAGGCGCTCCTCGATGTCCTCCGTGGTGTCGGGAGCATCGTGGTGCCAGCGACTTTCGCGACCCTTGATCAGGATCAAATCCGAACGGCTGAAACGAGGTTTTCAGCGCAAGAGTGGCGCGTGCTTGACCTGGATCAAGCGCGGGTTCAACCGCAGGGTTTGTCCCTGGCGAAGGGGTTGAGCCTGCGCACCCAGCTGTCGCCGCAATCGATGTCGGCCGGGGTGTCGTCGGTCGTCTGCTGCACGGCGAGGTCGTCTCGGGCCTTCTGGGCATCGGCCAGCATCGCGCGGATCCGCGGCAGCGCCGCCAGCGCAGCACGCTCGCCTTCGATGATCGCCGCGTTGCGTTGCTCGAAACTCGCCGGCCCGATGTCGTTGACCTGTGGGCGGATCACCACGTCGGCGCGGGCGAGTTCCTGCCGGCCCAGTGTCTGGCCCATGATCATGATCGACTGGTTGACGATGCCGACCATCCCGGTCGGCGTGGTGCCCGGGGCCTTGCTGGAGATGTCGATGGCGATCACCACGTCCGCGCCAAGCTGCCGCGCCGCATCCACCGGCACCGGGCTGACCACGCCACCATCGACATAACTGCGCTCGCCGATGCGGGTCGGTTCGAACACGCCCGGCACGCTGCTCGATGCGCGCACCGCCTGCCCGGTGTTGCCACGCACGAACACCACGCGGTCGCCGGTATCCAGTCGTGTGGCGACGGCGGCGAACGGACGCTTCATCCGCTCCAGCGTGAGCTGGTTCACTTCGCGATTCACGTAGTCCTGCAATGCCTGCCCGCGCACCAGTCCGCCGGAGAACAGGCGCACGTCGCGGATGCTCGATTCGTCGAGCGCGATCGCGCGTTCCTGCATCTGGAACGGATCGAGCCCGCTCGCATACAGCGCGCCGACGACGGCGCCGGCACTGGTGCCCGCCACCACGTCGACCTGGATGCCGTTGGCCTCGAGCATCTTGATCGCGCCGATGTGCGCGAACCCCTTGGCCGCGCCGCCACCCAGCGCCAGGCCGATGCGGATCGGCGGTGCGGGCGGTGCCGGCTGCACCACGGCCGGTGCCTGGGGTTCGGCAAGCGTCGCGCCACCACGTCCGCCACAGGCGGACAGCATCGCCAGCAAGCCCATGGCGAAGAGATGGCGGAAACGGGGCATCGTGCACATCGTGGGACAGGCGGGGAAGGAGGAGTGCCGCAGCATAGCCGTCGCTGGCCTGTCGGCGGCTGAAGGACGCGCAGGGTGTCGCGTGTGCTGCGAGGCGATGGCGGCAGGCACGAAAAAGGCCGGTTGCCCGGCCTTCTTCGGAACATCTGGGTTGGTGGGCCAGGGGCTACCTCAGAAGGCCCCCAAGGGGCTGATCTGCGCAAACTTTCTCGGATTGCGAAAGGGCAAATACCCCCAGTCATACCCCCACCGATGGACGGTCATCGGCGCCGACACGCCGACAGGAGTTTTCCGACAGCGCTGCGGCCAGCAGGCCGACTGTGCTCGAGTCCCTCCCGGGCGCCATACGCCCGCCAGCAGCGAACGGTGCACAGACGACCGGATCAGGATCGCTCAAGGCTTCTCGTGAGTCGTCCACTTCCACCGGTGTGCAGCCATCGAGCCATCGCGTGCCGCTCAGCGATGGGCGGCTACTAGATCAATTATTCGAGGCGGCGTAGGCATGAATGGAACGCTACTTCCAAAAATTGCTGAGCCGGAAACAGTAGCTCGCTGGCAAAGCAGACGCCGTTCAACCAGCGAATGCGGTCAACGGCTGAGATACCGATCGAGTTCGTTGTATCTCTCGCGCCATGCACTCATGGGTCTGGCCAAGTCAGCGGGTAATCCGGCCAAAGGTGATTCTTTCTCCGCTCGGAGATCCGAGGCCATGGCGTACATCATCTCTTGGAACCTCTTGCGCGCCCGCGTGTCCTTCGCGTCCGCCAGCATCAACTTCCGGTATAGCTGTTCTAGCGTGATATCGCTGCTGGCAGTCAGGAAGGCGTACTCACCCCTGAAGTACCTCGCGATTTTTTCCGGCGAACGTCAGTCTGTTCGTTGTTGAAGGGGTCTGTATCGGCCAACCTTCATTCTCTGCTGATTCAAGTGCGGAACCTCCACCGCCGCGATAACCATTTTTGCCCACGGCTACCTGCGTCTCGCGTTTAGTGTGCTTCATGATCAGGTGCTCCTGACGATCAATCTCCAAGCGGCTGCCCATAGCATCGATCTTCGATCACCGTAGCACCTAACGGCATCGGTTCCTTGGATATCTGACCGACGGTCGTAACACTGAAGTAACAGCAGGGGGCGCACCATGTACTTGCACTACGACGCAATGTCGTAACGGCCACTCAGCCGCGCCGCACTTCCCCTCACTCTCCGCACTGAGCATCTCTCTCCTGCCCTCCGCAGGGGAGCTTGGCTTCGGCCATCCGCGATTCGCAAGTCGCGAATCCTCTCCATACAGGCAAACAACACCATGAACACCCAGACCAGTCCCTCGACACTCAACGTGCTCGACACCGCCGCCGCAAACGGCACCTTCAAGACCTTCGGCACCGCCGTGGAAAAAGCGGGCCTGGGCGACACGCTGCGCGGGCCGGGCCCGTTCACCGTCTTCGCCCCGACCGATGCCGCATTCGAACAGCTGCCCGCGGGCCGCCTCGAAACGCTGTTCAAGCCGGAGAACAAGGCCGAGCTGACCTCGATCCTCAACTACCACGTCCTCAACGGCCGCAAGAGCGCTGCCGACGTCGGCAAGTGGGATGCCGCCAAGACGATCAACGGCCAGTCCGCCCCGATCAAGATGACCGAAGGCAAGGTCAGCATCGACGGCGCGCAGGTGACCTCGGCCGACATCGGCTCGAGCAACGGCGTGATCCACGGCATCGACAAGGTGAATATGCCGGTGACGAAGCAGTAACCGTCTCCACTTTGAGTAGCGCCAAGACAATGGCGGGGAGAATTTCCCCGCCATTTTTTTGGGTTGTCCGGGTCGACCGCCGATCTCTCCCGAACCCGGTACGGTATTACCGTCCCAAACCCCGCTCCGGTACGGTAAGTAGTAATTAACCGTACCAGGAGAGGTGGCATGCAGCGGCCAATGATCAACCGCGCCGCAGCGCCTCCTGGGCCTTCCGACCGCTCTCGCGAGCGATCTGCGAGGCGGAACGGCTGTCGACAGTTCCGGTCACATTGAACGTGACGTTCTGCTTGAAGCCGCCACTTCCGCCGGAGCCCATCATTCGTCGGCCCGGATATCGCTGGCCTTCATCGTCTGCGCGGCGGCCAAGCGCCACATGCTGGCTGCCACCGACGAACCCGCCGGTGTCGTATCCGCGCAGACCGCGACGCATGGCTTCCACCACTGCGACACCACCCGCGCGGGCAACGTCCGGCTGCGACCACACCACTTCGCCCTTGTGGACGACACCGGCAGGCTGCAGGCGACCGCCCGACCCTGTGTATCCGCCATCCTTGAATCCACCGCGGCCACCGAACAGCCCACCGAACAAGTTCGACCAGAATCCGCTGCCACTCGATCCGCCCATCATGCTGTTGCCGACTTGTATGGCCGAGCCGATCCCGTTGGCTTGTGACCATGCATCGCCACCGAACATGGACTGCATCCACTTCGAAAGCTGCTGCCGGACGATGAACTGCAGGATCTGGCGGTTGATGTCGTCCAGGAAACCCTTCCAGTCGGCCGACCCCTTGTGCAGGAAGTCGACCATCGTGTTTTCAAGACCGTCGAAGACGTTGGTGAAGATGCTCTCGGTCTGGCTGGCGATGTCCTGCGCCTGGGCGATGTAGGTGTCCCGCGCGCGCTGGAATCCGTTGATCCAGTTGCTTTGCGCCTCGAGCAGCTCTTCGAAGTTCTTGCGGGACTGCGCCATGGCTTCCGCCTCGGCGATGACCGTCTTGCCGAGCAGTTGCTGGTAGCGCGCCTCTTCCTCGTTCCTGCGCGCCATCTGCTCGATCGGGATCGTGGCCAGGCGATCCTGCAGTTCCCGATCCAGCCCGAGCCGCTGCTGCTGGAACTGGTCGCTGATTCCATTGGCGATCTCGTTCCATCGGCTGGTGTTGCCACCGAAGCGGATCGCGTCGAGGTCGCGGGCGTGGCGCTGCTGCATCGCGGCCTGGGCATCGGCGATCTGCCGGTCGACGGCCAGCGCGCGCAGCTTCGCCTCGTGGAGCCGACGGGTCGCGTCGATCTGGTCTTCCAGTGCCACGTTTGCCTGCAGAACTGCCCGGATCTCGTCGGCCCGGGATTTCAGGCTCTTGTCGCGAGTGTCGCGGAGCAGGAGTTCGAACTTCAGCAGCTCTCGCCGGCTCTGGCTGAGGCTGTCTCCGGCTGCGATCTCCAACTCGTATTCCTGCTGGCGGGCTTGGGCATTGCGTAGGGCGCTCAGCGCCGTGTCGTTCTCCGCTGCCGACAATGCTCGCGTGCTCTTGGTCTTCTGCTCCTCGAGCTTCTTGGCGGCTTCCAGATAGCTGGCCACCGATTCAAACGAGGCGCGGCGCCGTTCGACCTCGGCCTTGGTGGACTTCGTGAAGGCCTGCTCGGCCAGGAGCTGCTGCTCGAACTGTTCCCGAAGGGCTCCAACGTCACCTCCGGCCGCCTGCGAGTAGCGGGCTGCAGCTGCCTCGGATTGCTTCGAGAGCCACTCGTCGAGCTTGCCCCATTCCATGGAACCGGCGGCGTTGCTCAGCGTCCGGAGCCCGTTTGCGTGGGCGAGGGCGGCATTGCTGGCCGCGTGCTGTTTGCCGGTGACCGTATCGAGCTGGCCTTGCAGGGCCTGGGCTTCGCGGCTGGTCGTGCCCAGCGCGGCGCCCTGTTCGGTCAGGTAGCTGGCGAAGTACCGTGACGACTCGGATCCGGAAATAACCCGCTTGTTCAGGGCGTCGACCCGGTTCGACAACTCGTCCGCGGACAGCTTGCCGGCGGCCCACTGCGCCTCTAGCTGGCGCATGCCATCCGCGTACTGGACCGCGAGGCGATAGTCCTGCTCGGAGATGATGTTCTCGCTCGGGCCCGCGGCCATTGCCATCGTGCGAAGCGTCTCGGCGAGCTGGCGGCGCCTTTCCTCGATCTGCTGCTCAAGCTGCAAGATCGCGCCGGCCTGCTGGGCCTTGTTGAGCTCGTAGAACTTCGTGATCGCCTGATCGGCCGTGCCATTCCACTCGATCAGTGCCTGCTGGGCTTCCTTGGTGTTGCTCCGGAAGTAGAGCCAGGACGCAGCTGTGAGGCCGATCGTGGCGGCCAATCCCACGGGACCACCAAAGATGCCAAGCGTGGCTGCACCAGCGCGGCGCGTCAGGGATTGCGTGGCCGCGACCTGCTTCTCTGCCGCATCCAGATTGCGCACGGCAGCCGTGTGCGCAGCCGTGGCGATCGTCACCTCGCGCTCCAGCAGGATCAGACCGCCAGTCCTGCGCGCCTTCTCAGCCTCGATGATCGCAAACTGGGCTTCCAGAGCGGTGCGCTTGACCTGCTCCGCGGCGGCAGCCCGCGCCACCAGCGCCTGCGCCTCCAGCGCCTTCTGAGAAGCCGTGAGGCCCTTTACCCAGTCAGCCGTGCTCTTGCCCAGCTTGAGCCCAGCGAGCGAGACCATGGGAGGCAGCAAGATGGGGAGGATCGCTCCCATGTTTTCCAGGGCCATGGTTGCGGCCTTCATCCCCGCCACCGCGGCATCCGAGAACGGGCCGTCTGCCAGTTGCAGCTTCAGATCGCGCCAGGTTTTGCCCAGCCGGTTCGATTCGGCCTGCATCGATTGGGCCGAGTCCTTCCAGTTCTTCCCGAGGTCGGCGAAGGCCTGGATCATCGGGGGCAGGAAGCGTTCCACGTCCAGATGGCCGCCCTGCAGCAGATCATCGAAGCTCTTGCCGGCCAGCTCCGTGCCCTTCGTCATCTCGAGCACTGCTTTCTGGAACCGCGGTACGACGCCGGGGATCGCCTCGGCAAGCTGCTGCCGCAGTTCCTCGGCCTGGAACCTGCCCTTGCTGAAGGACTGCGACAGGGCCGTCATCGCGCGGTCGACCACGTCCGGCGCCAGCTGCAACGACGTCGCCGCCCTCGAAAGTTCGAGGAACAGCTTCTGCTGATCTCGCATCGGGATGCCCGTCGCGGTGGCAGAGGCGGTCAGCCGCTGGAAGCCGCGCGCTGCGCTTTCGAAGTTGAGACCGAGTTCCTTCGACGTCTGGGAAACGAAGGCCATGGCTTCCGCTGAGCCGCGAGCCGAGCCGACAGAGGCCTGCATCGAGTTGACCAGCGCCTGCTGCGCCTTGGCCGTGTCGAGTAGGGCGGTTATGCCGGAACGCGCCGCCTGGGCGCTGAAGACGCCGACGAAGGCCGTTCGCATCTGGCCCATGACCCGGGAGGTCTTCTCGGCCTCGCGCTGGATCGCGCCGAGCTGCCGGGTGGCGACTCGACTGGCGTCGACCATCGCGGCCCGGTAGCTGGCGGTGTTCGCCCTCAGCAGGACGTCGATTGTTGCGGCGGTTGCCATTTCTCAAAAACCCTTGTTTTCAGCGGCCGAAGCCGCCTTGGAGACCCTACGGTCGGAAATCGGTTTTCTGCCCATTTATTCCCATCAGCCGCTTTTCAAGTGGGGGTCTCTCGTGGGTGGAAGCGCCGTGCGGCAAGGGGTTTATGGACAGGAATCACGAATCCATTTGATTTTCCTCAGCGGAAAAAAACCTCTCCGTGGGAGCGGGGTCGGTGTCCGGCGAGGGCGGTTTCGAGTTCAGACCCTCCCCCCTTATGTCGTGGAACGTCGACTCCGTGGAACCGGTCGGGGAAGGGCCGCGGTCTTCAGGCGGGCAGTAGGCCGCTGCTCTCAATGGAGGATGGTCAGCGCTGCACCGGAGCGCTCTTGGAATCTCATGAGCATCACGGAGTCACTGCTGCCTTCAGGAACCAGGTCTGTTAGTGCGGTGACCTCAAGTAGCTGCTGCATCCCCTCGTGCACGATTGCGGCCGTGTATGGGATGAACTTTGCACCTGTGTCCAACTCCAGGTCTCGCATCCGCTTTTGGATGGCTTCGAATGCTTTCGGATACTGCTGGCGTGCATTGTCGATGTTCATGCCTCGCGTCCTCTTTTTCACAGTTAGCTGCCAGTCGATCGACATGCCTGGTTCTTCGCGCGTCTCGCGGATTGCGTGCCACATTCCGCCTTGGTGGGTTACCAAGTCGCCGCGCCGATAGTCATCGCTGCGCTGGTAGCTGCCGCGGTAGCGAATGCCTCGGTCTTCGATTGATCTCACCCTGTTGTCGAGATCGACCGCTGCTTCCGTCATTTTGCGCAGGTCTCCGATCGTGCTCTCCAGCAACTGCAGGCGAACTTCGATCGGACCAAGCAGCTTGCGGATGTAGCGGCCGGCGGCAGAGAGCACCGCCTTCTGAGTCTCTGGCTTCATCGGCTTACCCTCACGGTGAACCGGATGCTTGGCCGTACTGCGCGCCAGTGATCGTCACGACACCGCCGGTGCGCTGCGGATCCCAGTTGGCCGTGATGATCGACTTGAGCGCAGCCGATTCGGTCTGGAACATCGATACTCGGGCCGGTGCCAGGTCGTTCTCCGGGTCGTCGCTCATCGCGATCATTCCTTGCGTGGTCCGGGTGATCTCGATGTCGTCGGCGTTGTAGGCGATGCCGGTTGGGTCGATCAGCGCCAACTGGCCGCCGCTCGAGCTGAGTGGGCTACCGGACGACGTGACCACGGGAATGCCCGCCATCTCGCCGCCGCGGGCGCCGACCTCGGGAAACTTGCGGGACAGGCCGCCGTTCTCGTCCAAGCCAATGGCGACTGCCGTCTTCGGGTCCGTGACCCAGACCGCGCGGGCAAGATCGCCGTCGAACGCCTCCACGGCTTCCCGGATGTCCGCGCTCACGTCGTTGGTGCTGGAGAGCAGGATGCCTGTACTCGTCACCGAGGGAGGCGTCTGGTCGGTGACGCCACCGTTGCCGGCATCGAGGAAAGCGTCGTCGAGCGTCTCCACCACGGCACGCCGCAGGTCGCGATCGAATGCGGCTTCGGCGATCTCGCCACCTGCCTGCAGGGATTCGAGCGTCACCACGATGAGCGCCGCCACCTTCTTGATCCGCAAGCTGGCGCCATCGACAGCGGGCTTGCTCAGCGGGATGGGTTTGCCTTGGCCGACCCAGAAACCGCGCGCGCCAGCGGTCATGGCGTTCATGCGGATCTGCCAGGGCACACGGCGCAGGCCCTGCAGGCGGCCGAGGATCGAGGCGTCGATGATCCGGTCGAACCACTCCCCGATCGGGTCGGTGCCCGTGTTCGCGGTCGTAACGCCGCCGACTGCGGCTTTCGCGATGAGACCGCCTTGGGCGCCCCAGCGGCGGATGGCGAAATCGTTGAAGGTGTCGGGACCGCCTTCGGCCAGCGCGCGGGTGATGACGGCGCGGGCGATGGTCAGGTCGGATGGGAAAACGCGCATTGCTGGTCTCGTGCAGGCTGTGTCGAGAGTCAGGCTGCCATCCCACGCAAGATTTCGCCCGTCGTTTTCCCGCGCTTTCCCGCGCTTTTCCGCACCTATTTTTCGAGCCGGTAGGCTGCAATGTCGGCCAGTGTGTAGCGGATGACTCCACCAAACTTGCGAAACGGCGGGCCTCGGCCGTCTCCGCGCCAGTCCCGGAGCGTTTCGGCAGATCTCTCCATGAGCTCTGCGGCGATCGCAGGCGTCACAGTTCCGCCAGGGCCGACCCAGTGGTCTTTTTCCCGACACCATGCACGCAGATCCTCGATCTCTCGGTCGTGCGCCATCGGGTTTTGCTCTTCCCAGCAGTGCTTGCAGCGCGGGCAGGTGGGCACTACCACACCTCCTTGCCGTTAACGCTGAGCGTGCATTCCTGCATCTGGCCGTCGACGGAAATCTCCATGCGCTCGCTGGGCTTCTCCGGTGGTTGTAGCGCCCACGGTGCTGATCGCAGTGCGTCGTCCGTGCCTGCGGCAATGCGGCGGCTGGTACCGGGAATGACCACGGTGGCGGCCATCTCGCGCAGCCTGTCTGCGGTTCTTTCGCCGACGGTGTCGAGCTCGGCCGGCGTCAGGTTGGTGCAGACGACCGTCGACCATTCCCCCGAGTACCGGGCGTCGACCAGTTCGAACAACAAGCCGCGGTCGTAGTCGCTGCTGCTGCGAACCCCGATCTCGTCCAGCACGAGCAGGCGACCGGTTCGAAGGTCTTCCAGCAACTCGGCGTCGTCATCGTCGCGCTTGCCGAAGGTTGCCTTGTGGCGTTCGACCGCTGAGGGCCAGGAGATGTACCGGCCGATGATGCCGCGCTGCGCTGCCGCCGTGAGGATGCCGGCCGCCAGATGCGTCTTGCCGGTGCCGGGCGGGCCGGAGAGCACCAGTCCGTCGCCGGCATCGAGGTTCGCTTCGAGGTCGTCGACGTAGCGGCGGACGATCTTGCCAGCGAGCTGTTGCGCGGCGCCTTGGGGTTGCCAGTTGTCGAGCGTGCGGCTTCGGTATCGAGTGGGAATCCCGCACTGACGCCAACGGTCGTAGCTCCGGCAATCCGCGTCGTAGGCCTGCTGCAGCGCGCGTTCGCGCTCGCGCTGGGCGTCCATGCAGCGTGGGCAGGTCGTCGTCCTGATTCGGGCACTTGGCGGCATCCAGGACCAGTCCGTCGGTTCGTAGTCACCATGGATCGGGCAGGTGTAGGTCACGTCAGCCTCCCAGCCTTGCGAGGGCGGCTTGATTCGCAGCGACCAGTTCCGCTTCGCTGCGTGTGTCTCGGGTGACCGCTCCGTTGGCCGCGCGCTGGTCGGCCTTCGTGGTGTCTCGCGGGTAGAAGCTGACCCAGCTAGATTCAATCGCCAGGTCGATCAGGCGGGCAGGGTCATGGCCTTCGCTGCGGAGCTTCTCCAGTTTGCTGATCGCCAGCTTCTGGGCCTTCTCCGAGAACTTCTTCCCCCGGTGATCTTTCCATGCCTGCCATGCTCCCGGAGGAAGCCAGTTTGGCAAAACGACAACTGCTCTTTTTCTCGTGCGCGTACGCTCTTCCTGTAGCTTTTGCTTTTCCTGTAACCCCTGTATGTGTCCCATGCTCGGGACAGGTTTGGTTCCGAGCGTGGCACCGGTTTTGCCTTGCCTGAGATTCCGAATGGCACCAGTTCCAATGCCTTGACCTGTCCCGTAGGTGAGACCGGTTGTATCGCTTGGACTGGTTCCGAGCGTGGCACCGGTTAGGGCGTATGAACTGCTGGCGCCGCGGCGCTTCGCCGGCACGATCCAGTTGGTCTCTTCCAAGCGGCGAACTGCTCGAAGCGCCGTCGACTTCGGGATGCCGGACTCGCCAACGATCCGCGAGATGCTCTGGTAGTCCGCGATGCCTGTGAACTTGTTCGCATGGTCGACCAACACCGAGAGGACGGCGAGATCAGACTGCAACAGGCGCTTGTCGCAGCAGGCGGACCGGAGGAACAGAAGCTTCCCCGAGAAGCGATACGGTGCGCTTCGACGCTTCGCATCCGCTGCGCTATCATTCTCGGAAGTCTCGCCGCCAAGCCGACTTCCGGAGCCCGCCTTGTGCGGGCTTCGTTCGTCTGGAGGCGTCATTCGTCGTTGACCTCCATCAACTGCGATCGCAGCCTTAGGATCGCGCGGCGGGCGCCGTCGAGGTTGCAGGCGACGGTCTCGCACTTCGCTGGCGTCGGATCCTCAGACAGCGCGACCAGTTGCGCCTGGAGGCCGTCGGCAAGATCCTGCAGATCGGCGCGGGGCAGGGCAGGTTCCGGCTTGTACAGCGCGCGCAAGCGGTCGACGGCGGCGTTCATACCCGCTTTTCCCAGCGTTTCCGCTTCAGGCCCCTGGCCAGCGCGCGTTCTGCACGGTCGCTTATGCGAGCGAAGCGCCTGAGTTCTTCACTGAGCTTCCGATAGCCCTCCATCTCGCGACACCAGAATTCGCGATTGCTGTCAGGCGCGGTGTAGAGCAACGGTGCGGCTTCTTCGACAGCCGACACCAGTTCGGCCACGGAATCAGCATGGCCTTTCATCAGGGCTGCGGTGTCTGCAATGGACCCGCTCATGCCGCCACTCCCGGCTGGCACTGGCCCGACTGCAGTCGTTTCAGCTTCGCCTTGGCGACGTCGAGGTCGTTCTGGATCTCGCGGACGGGCCGCAGGCACATGCCGGCGCGCGCATCGGCAAGCTGGTCCTGGAAGTGTTCGACCACGCCTTGTTGCTTCATGATGGCCGCGTTCTCTGCGGCAGAGGAGGGCGTCTTCATGCGGCACCTCGCTGGAAGCGGTCGCTGTCCAGATACTCATCCAGCCGCGAATTTGCCCGTCGAAGATCCTTGCTTAGGTGCTCGCGATCGAACTGCGAACGGGCCATCGGAATAGCGCGCTTCAGCTCCGCGATGATGGCTTCCATTACGGTCACGGCGTCCGTGCCCATGGAGTCCAGCATCCGGACCGAAGGCAGATAACGCGAAGGGCCGCGTCTCATGGTGCGTCACCTTGGTCGCGCTCAGCGGCCAGTCTGGCGATGTGCTGGTCGATCTCGCTTTCGAGCCAGCCAGACGCCTTCGGCCCGAGCCTGAGCGGTTTTGGAAAGTCTCCGCGCGCGATCCAGTTGTAGATAGCCGTCCGACGCAGGCCCGTGCGTCGCTCGACTTCCGGCAGTCGGAGGATGGTGTCGCCCCTGCGGGGCAGAGTGGCAGTTTCCATGGTGGATTCCGTCTGGTTGGGATGCGTCGCCATCACGGCGAGATAGGTCGTTTATAGCTAGACCGTTTTCGTCCGTCAACAGCGCTTAGGACGGATAATCGCGGAAGCTTCCGAACGGCGTAATTGGTAAAAGAATCTCGTCTTTGTCAATGTTTTCCACATGTGGAAAACATTGGGCGATTCAGAGAACTATTTCAAAGGTGCAATTTGCGCGATATCGGATTTGGCGAGTCTGGATGCATTCTCGAAGAATGCTTTCGCAAGTACCAACGTGCATTCGTGCAGCGGGCTATTCGGCCCGTAGCTCGTGCGGAAGTATTTAGTCATCCTGCGGATGAAAAGCTGACGCTGTGCGGTTTCACTATCCGGTTGTGGAACTATTGGGGGTGTCGTAGCCCAAGCTTGGACGTCAGCAAGAATCCCTTTGAGTGCGATCTCCGGATTTCGAGCTAGGTGCAAGGCCAGTTCGTGGGCGATGGCGTACTCGTTCTTATGGACTCTCTTGGCGTTAGTTTGGCGAATCCAATCGTTCGCTATGCTTTCCGCATGCATCTTGGATGTGTTGAATCTTGTAAATCGGCGCTGTGTCTTGTAGATGCCTGTTCCGTACTGCTCTGAATACAGAGGTTCAATTTGCGCCAACAACCGTTCGACGGTTGTAGTAATTGCTTTTAGCCTTTCGTTGCGAACTCGCCGCCCTTCATTCAACACTCGCTCGTTTAGTGCGGATTCAACGGCCGCGACAAGACATTCTGCAGCATCGACAGGGCTATGATTCCATCCATCTGGATCCGGAATGAAGTTGGTGGCTTGCTGATGGAAATCCGGATCTGTGTTGAGCAGGCAGACATCAGACAGGCTCAGATTGCCTAGATCAATTCCAGAGCGAGGAGATGGAAGTTCGTCCTGAGCGACAATTTCCCGAGGCTTGACGCGTCGTTCAATGGCTCGCCAGACCACTTCGATCCCGTCTGATCGCAGTAGGCGGTTGAATACCGCCAATTGCTCTTGAGGCGTGTTGTCTTCAACCCAGGTGAGGCCAAGATCTGGCGCTTCTTCATCTGCCGGCATCGCCTGAAAGTCAGCATCCACGGCGTATTTGAATGGAATCTTGGCTTCCTGCTCGAGCCTCTCGGACAACTGTGCAAGCCAAGGAAACTCCACGAGATGTGATTTGCTTCTTGCCACGCGCGTCCCTCCGCGCCCCTGAGAGATCCCGCACCAGGCCGGCAGGGTGGCCGGCTGTTCCCTCCGTCGAGGTAGATGCGGGTTGAACGGTTATGACCTGTCGCGCTTCTTCTCCTGACGCAACCTCTGCTTCTCTTCTCGCCGTAACGTCCGCTCTGCATACTTCACGACACACTTCAGCATATGGGTACGGTACATCTCGGGGGAACTTTCACCGACCCGAAGGCAGCCATCCATATTCGTTCCAGGGTTGTGCCAAGGGCCAAGCTTGTACATCGGGCCATTCGGGTCGTGTGCCGGTACTGGTGACCCGGTGCGTTGATTCCTTCCCACAAGTAGCAGAAACAACTCAATAGCCGCGCGCATCTCTCGGTCGGCATATGCCGCCTCTGCAGTTTGCGGGTCAGTTGGTTCTGGCTCAGCAGGGATAGGAGACTCGCATCCCGGAAACCGGATGATCTGCGCGGTCACGTCGGCTGCTCCCAACTTGCAACGACGGCCTCTAGGGCGCGCTTCTGCAGTGGCGTGGCGCGCTCATGAGCCCGAGCTATGTCCATGCTCTCGCTGTCGACCATGGTGCCAGCCACGATCTCGACCCTTCTGGGCGGAGGGTCTGGCAATGACGCTGCCAGTTCGATAGCTAGAGCTTTCAGTTCATGCTGAGGCAGAGTCATGTTCAGGGTTCCTCCTCAATGACAGCGCCTAAGGCCACCGCAATTGTTTTAAGTGCATCGCGTTGTTCGCCAATCGCCTTGTCATAGAAGCGAGCCAGCGCCAGCGCTTCGCTACTGAAGCTTTCACCCGAGGGCAAGACGACAACAGTCGGGGGAAGCGCTCCCTCTCGAAGGATATCCACCAGCTCGTCGCGGAGGTTTTGGTTCATGGTCGGGCCCCCTTGTGGCGTTGGCGCCAGAGCAGTTCTGCGTCGCGATGAATGTCGTCGGCCAAGACCTCCACGAAACCCAGAAATGGCTGCCAAGCTTTATCCGTCAGGCCTTCCGCATCGTCGGAAATCGAAGCAAGCATCGCAATGGTCTGTAGTCCACGGAGCCGCAATGCGATGCGCTCGAAGGCATCGGGCTCTCTCCACTGATGATGTATCTGGATGACTTCGTCTGCAGCTTCTATGGGTGTGTCGACTTGGGTTGCTACGAATTCAACTGTCATGATCAGTTCTCCCCGTACACGTCTGCGTTGAGAATCTGTATTGCCCGCTCCAGCAGACCTGTAACTGCCCACTGCATCTTGCGATTCAGTTCGCAGTCTTCGCCGAAGGACTCCCGATGCGCAGCCAGTGCGGCTTCCACATAGTGGAGCGCAGCCTCTTCGCCTTTCTCGAAACGATGGGCGGGGTGCTGAATTACATTTTCAGTTCCCATAGTCAGAACTCCCCTCGCACGGCCATCAGAGCGGCGCGATAGCGATAGGCAGTTGCCCGGGACATATCGAAGCGTTCGCTGAGCTCCTCTGCGGCTGGCGTCTTCTTTGGAAACGCAGCCATGATCGAGAAGCACACATAAGCATTGACTGCATTCAAGGGAATCCCGACTAGGCTGTCGGTGAAGGATCGGCGCCACGCGTCCTTCTTTTCGATTCTCAGGTTTCTGGGGTTCTGACTCGTAACGTTTACACTTGCAGTTGCCATGATCGTTCTCCTTCGGAACGGTTGTGGAAGGCGGGCCGGGTGTCATCACCACCCGGCACCGCCGCTTAACCGGGCTCAGCCCGATTCTGTTTGCGGCCGTCGCATGTGCTGCGACCGCTTCATTTCTTCGCCCTCTTCGCGAACTCCAGAACCTTGGCGGTGTCATCGCGCCGACGGTCGAGGTAGTCAGCCCATGCCTGCATCATCTTGCGGCGCTCGGCGAGGTGACTAGTGCGGTTGTAGGCGCGCCCGTTCGGATCTTTCACCGCGTGTGCGAGCTGGTGCTCGATGTAGTCGGGCCGGAACTTCAATTCCTCGTCCAGCAGCGTGCGCGCGATCGCGCGGAAGCCGTGGGCGGTCATCGTGGTCTTGTCGTAGCCCATGCGCCGTAGGGCGGCGTTCAGGGCGTTCTCGCTCATCGGCTTGCGAGGATCGTGGCCGCCGGGGAAGACGTGGGTGCGGTTGCCGGTGAGCGGCTGCAGGTCTTTCAGGATCGCGATAGCCTGCTTGGACAGCGGCACCAGGTGCGGCTCGCGCATCTTCATCTTGGCCGCGGGGATGTTCCATTCCTTGGCGTCCAGGTCGATCTCGGCCCACTCGGCTTGCCGCAGCTCACCGGGGCGGACGAAGACCAGCGGTGCGAGTCGCAGCATCGCCTTGACCACGAGGCCGCCGCTGTAGCCGTCGATCGCGCGCATGAGCTCGCCCACGGCCTTCGGATCCGTCGGGGCGGGGTAGTGCTGGGGCTTCCACGGTGCGAGGGCGCCACGCAGGTCAGAGGACGGATCACGATCAGCCCGGCCGGTGGCGATGGCGTAGCGGAACACCTGCCCGGCGTTCTGCAGGACGCGGTGCGCGGTCTCCAGCGCCCCGCGGCTCTCGATCCGACGCAGACAGCGAAGGAGCTCAGGCGCCTTGATGTCGGCGATAGGGCGGGCTCCCAGCCACGGGAACAGGTCGTTCTCCAGCCGGCTGAGGATCTTGTCGGCGTGCGACTTGGCCCAGCCCTTCGAGAACTTGGCGAACCACTCGCGGGCGACCGCCTCGAAGTTGTTGGCGGCGCGTTCCTCGCCAGCGATCTTCTGGGCCTTCCTGTGCTCGCCCGGGTCGACGCCGTTGGCCAGCAGCTTGCGAGCGTGGTCGCGTCGCTCGCGTGCCTCGGCGAGGCTGACCTCGGGATAGGTGCCATGGGCCAGCAGCTTCTCCTTGCCGCCGAAGCGATACTTCTGGCGCCAGCGCTTGCCACCGGCTGGCGTGATCTCCAGGAACAGGCCGCCGCCATCGAAGAGCTTCTGAGTCTTCTCGGTCGGCTTGGCCTTGCGGATGGAGACGTCGGTCAGGGGCACGGTGCATCCCCTTCGACTTCGGTCAGCAGCACGGCGCGGACCGCTTCGGTCTGCGCAGGGGACAGGTGCAGCGGTCGGCCGTCGATGGTGATGGAGAGCGCGCCACGCTCGGAAAGGGCCACTGCGAATGCCGGGGGCTTGGCTGCCTCGCGGATCGCCCGACGCTCGTCGGAAGGGTTCAGGCCTGCGCGAGCCTGAGCGAGGAGGCGGTCGCGTTCAATCAATGCTGCGGAGATCGGGGTCTCCGGAAACGTGCCGAGCGAGAGCGTGGTGTTGATTCCGTTCCGACGGATTCGGTAGCGCCAGTACTTGCCGCCGTTGGGCTGGATCTGCAGGTAGATACCGCGCGCGCCGGGGAATATCTTGTACGGCTTGGCGCGGGGTTCCGCTGCAAGAAGAGCGCTTTCGTCCACGGGGGTATCCGGTTTCGGGGAAAATCCCCGCACACCCCCAGTCATACCCCCACGAAACGCGGATTGCAACGGACAACGGCGGACGGCCCCGGAACGAAAAAGGCCAGATTCCCCTATTTTTCTAGGAAAATCCGGCCTTTAGCGGACGTCTACGGACTGTCGCGGACTATCAAATGGTGGAGCCAGGGAGGATCGAACTCCCGACCTCGTCATTGCGAACGACGCGCTCTCCCAGCTGAGCTATGGCCCCACACGTGAGTGCTCGATTATACGGTCGAGTCCGCGGTGCTGCCAGTTGCCGCCAGCAGCGGCGCCAGCGCCGGTTCGAGCTGCTGCCTGCGCCAGCCGGCCAGTTGTCCCGGCCAGTCGCCGTCGTCGAGCAGGGCTTCCAGCCAACGGCGCGAGGCGAGCACGCCGTCGGGCAGGCCGAGCTCGGTGCTGCGTGCGGCCACGGCGTCCTGCAGGCGGCGCAGCGCGCGTTTGTCGCGGTCGTCCGAGCGTGGCGGGGGGCGTCGTCTTCGTCGGCGAGTGGCGTGGACAGCGCCTGCAGGATCTTGCCGGCCAGTTTGTGTGGCGCCTTGGGGTGGCGGTCGAGGATTGCCTGCAATGCGGATGGGTCGCTTGGCGCTTCCCGGGCGAGCGTGGTCGCCAGTTCGTTGTCGAGGATCCAGCTCCGCGGCCGGTCGCTGCTGCGTGCGTGCGACTCGCGCCAGCGCAGCAGGCGCAACAGGCGGCGTTGGGCACCGTCATCGAGGAACTGCGCGGCACGCAGTGACAGATGCGGCCAGCGTTCGCCGTTCTCGTCGCGCGCGGCATGGGTCATGCGTGCGCAGTCCTCTTCCAGCCATGCGCGGCGACCGAGCGTGTCCAGGCGTTGCGCGAGCGCGTCGTGCATCGCGAACAGGTGGCGGACGTCGTCGGCGGCGTATTCGAGTTGCGATGGCGACAACGGGCGGCGCAGCCAGTCCGAGCGCGTCTCGCCCTTGGCCAGCGAGACGCCCGTGATGTCCTGCACCAGGCGCTGGTAGCCGGTGCCGGCGCCGATGCCGACCAGCGCAGCGGCGACCTGGGTGTCGAACAACGGTTCGGGGACTGCGCCGAAGGCGTGCTGCAGCGCGACCAGGTCTTCGCCGGCGCTGTGCATGATCTTTTCGACCGAGGTATCGAGCAGCAACGGACGCAGCGCGTCGCCGATGCCGGGCACGAGCGGATCGACCAGCAGGATCACGGGATCGTCGCCGCCGGGTGCGTCGATGGCGATCTGCACCAGCGCCAGTTGCGGCCAGTAGGTGCGTTCGCGGATGAATTCGGTGTCGAGGCCGATGCGTCCGGACACTGGGTCGAGGAGGTCGCGCAGTCGGTCGGGGTCTTGGACCCAGAGGGCGGGTGAAGGCATGCCGCCAGCGTACCGGCAGCCGATGATCGCTGGCAACGTACACATGCCGTTGTCGCGTGTTGCGCCGGGGTGCCTTAATCTGGAAAGGTGGAAACAGGCCGCACGACAATCCGTTCCGGCATCGCGGCACTGCTGCTGTGCGTGCTGTGCGTGGCGTGCACGCGCGGCGAAGCGCCGCCGGAAGAGGCCGCGGCGGATGCCGCGCGACACGATGGCAGCGTGACCATCAGCGGCGACGACAGCCTCGCCGACAGCCTGACCTGGCGCGTGCCGCAGGTGACGATCGAAGAGGGCGGGGAGGCGGATGCATTGCGTCGCGCCGACCGGGCCTTGGCCGAAGGCCGGCTGTTCGAGGATACCGATGCAGCGATCCCGGTCTTCCTCGAATTGCGCAACTGGCCCGCGATGGCCGGCAATGCCGAGCGCGGGCTGGAGCGTGCGTTGCGCCAGTTGCTGGGAGACGGCCGTGCGGCCTTGTCCAATGCCGACGACGACATCGAGGCCTTGCGCACAGCGCAGCGCATCGCGGCGGTGACGCGCAGCATCCGTGCCGACGACGAGGGCGTGGTGGCCTACCTGGGGCGGGTGGACACCGCCGAGCAGGCGTGGCAACTGAACGTCGAGGGCGAACGTGCGTTCGCCGAAGGGCGCCTGGGCGAAACCGGCGATGGCGCATTGCCGAAGTTCCGCGCGGTGCTGGAGCTGCGGCCGCGGCAATCACGGGCGATGCAGAACATCGCCGCCGTCGAGAGCGCGATGATCCGCCGTGCCGAGGTTGCGGCCGACGCGGCCGATTACGACGCATCCGGGCGCTGGTTGGCCCATGCGCACGAAGTGCGCCCGGACGATGGCGTGTCGACCGTCGCCGATGCGCGCGAGCGCATCGAACGCATGCGTGCCGCACGCATCGTGCGCCTGCGCGACCAGGGCATCGCAGCGTTGCCGCGGTTGAACGGCGTCAACGTGGCGCGCGGGCATCTGGTGGAAATGCTGCGCATCGCGCGGCCCGGCGAGCCCGCCGCGATTGAACTGCGAGAACGCATCGACCTGGCAGTGCATTACGGTCTCTACGGCCCCGGCCAGGTGTTCACCGATGCGCTCGATGGGGGCGGGCGCGGGCCGCAGATGGCGGTCGTGCCGCACGGGGCGTTCACGATGGGCTCGCCACCGGGCGAACCCGATTCGTCCGACAACGAGCGTCCGCAACGCCCGATCCGCTTCAACCGCGGTTTCGCGCTGTCGATCCATGAAGTCACCGTCGGTGAATTCCGGCGTTTCATCGCCGCCACCGGGCACCAGACGCGGGCCGAGCGCCGCGGCTACTCGATGGCCTACGACGAACGCAGCAACAACTTCGTTCGCCGAAGCCGCGTCGACTGGCGCTCGGATTACCGCGGAATGCCGGCCGGCGACGACCTGCCGGTGCTGCATGTCAGTGCGCGCGATGCCGAAGCCTACGCCGACTGGCTGGCCACACAGACCCGGCAGCGCTACCGGTTGCCTAGCGAGGCCGAGTTCGAATACGCCCTGCGTGCGGGCGGGCAGGAACGCTACCCCTGGGGTAGCGGAATGCCGCCGCAAGGCGTGGCCAACACCACCGGCGCATTGGATCGCTCGCTGGGCGGCCGGCAGTGGGCGAATGCCTTCGCCGGTTACGAGGACGGGTACTGGGGGCCGGCGCCGGTGGGGAACTTCACGCCCAATGCATGGGGCCTGCACGACCTTGCCGGCAACGTGAGCGAATGGGTGGCCGATTGCTGGCATGATAATTACCGTCGCGCGCCGCAGGATGGCTCGGCCTGGGTCAACCCGGGGTGTCGCGACCAGGTGATCCGCGGTGGTTCCTGGTCCAGTTCGCCGGCGCAGACGCGTTCGGCATGGCGGGCGCCGGCGCAGGTGGACACCACCAATGCCAAGGTCGGGTTCCGCGTGGCGCGCGACCTGTAGCGTTTCGATGGATTGACGAGTCCCCGCGGGGACGGGAGAGCGAAAGATGCGGCAGGATCCGTTCGGCGGCCGTCGCGACCAGCAAACATCACGGCGTCGCGGCTTCAATCCGCGATTGCTGATCCTGGTGCTGTTCGCCGGATACGGCCTGTACTACTACTTCTCCAACCAGACGGTCGATCCGTACACCGGTGAGAAGGTGCTGATCGACGGCTCGATCGGCATCGAGCAGGAGAAGGCGCTGGGGCTGGAGGCTTATCAGGAGATCCTGCAGCAGGAGCGGCCGGTCGATCCCAATTCGCAGATCGCACGCGAAGTGCGCACGATCGCGCAACGGCTGATCAGCAAGGTGCCGCAGGTGGCCAATGCCATCGCGCAGGAGAAGGGCACCCGGATCGAGCCGATCTGGGAGGAGTTCGAGTGGGACGTCAACGTCATCCAGTCCGACCAGGCCAATGCGTTCTGCCTGCCAGGCGGCAAGATGGCGGTCTACACCGGCCTGATCCCGGTGGCGCAGAACGCCGATGCGGTGGCCGTGGTGATGGGGCACGAAATCGCACATGCATTGCTGCGTCACGGTGCGCAACGCATGTCGCAGCAGAAGCTGACCCAGATCGGGCAGATGGCCGGCGCGATGAGCGGAATGGATCCGCAACAGCAGCAGATGGTGATGGCCGCGATGGGTTACGGCTACCTGCTGCCGTATGCGCGCCAGCATGAAACGCAGGCGGACGAGGTGGGGCTGATGCTCGCCGCTGCCGCCTGCTTCAACCCCGAGGAGGCGGTGCCGCTGTGGGAGCGCATGAGCGCGGCCAGTGGCGGGCAGGCGCCGCCGGAATTCTCTTCGACGCATCCCAATCCCGGCACGCGCATCCAGAACCTCGGTGCGTTGATGCCGAAGGCATTGGAGTACCGGAAGCGTTTCTGCGAGACGGCGGGCGGCAGCGCAGGGCAGCCCTGAGCAATGCGCTGTCCTTTGCGCGTTACGTGCCTCAGTAATCCATGAACAGGCCGCCATTCACCGGCAGGTTGGCGCCGGTGATGTAGCCGGCGTCCTCGGCGGCGAGGAAGGCGACCGCGCGTGCGATGTCGCCTGGCTGGCCGAGGCGGCCGACCGGAATCTGAGCCTGCGTGCGTTCGCGCACGGCATCGGGCATCGCACGCGTCATCGGGGTTTCGATGTAGCCGGGTGACACGCTGTTGACGGTGATGCCCTTGGTCGCGGTTTCGCGCGCCAGCGACATGGTGAAACCATGCAGCCCGGCCTTGGCCGCGGCGTAGTTGGTCTGTCCGAAGTTGCCGGTCTGGCCGCTGACCGAACTGATGTTGACGACGCGCCCGAAGCCGCGTTCGATCATGCCGTCGATGGCGCCACGGCACAGGTTGAACGCGCTGGTGAGGTTCACGTCGAGCAGCAACTGCCACTGCTCAGGTGCCATCTTGCGCAGGGTCGCATCGCGGGTGATGCCGGCGTTGTTGACGAGGATGTCGAGCGAACCGTGCTCGCGCTGGATCGCTTCGACGAAGGTCGCGCAGGCATTGAAGTCGGCGACATCGAGCGGAGCGAAGCGGATGTCGAGTCCGTCGACCTCGTGCTCGAAGCGCGCGACGCGTTCGGGGTGTCCATCGAGGTCGGCGGCGATGACGGTGCGGCCATCCGCGGCGAGTGCCTTGCAGATCGCGGTGCCGAGTCCGCCGATGCCGCCGGTGACGACGGCGATGCGCTGGGTCATGGTCGGGATCCCCTGTGTCGAGCGACGCCGTGCCGCGCGTTGCGCGCGGCGTGCCAGGCGTCAGCGGTATTGCGTGCGGTCAGCGACCGCGCTTGTCGGTGCCGGTCTTCTGGCCCGGGGGCGGCGCCCCGACGCTGCCGGTCAGGTTCTTCTGGAATTCCTTCCAGAGTTCCACGTTGCGTTCGGTGAGCTGGTTCATCATCGCCCAGGGCGTCTGGCCGATCATCCCGCCCATCTGCTGGCGGAACTGCTGTTGCTGGTCGAGGAACGTCTGCATCGAGCGCTCGAGGTAGTTGCCCATGAAGCCCTGCAGCGAATCGCCGTAGAAACGGATGATCTGGCTCAGCAGCTGCGTCGAGAGCACGGGTTCGCCGTCGGATTCGTGCTCGGCGATGATCTGCAGCAGTACGGAGCGGGTCAGGTCGTCGCCGGACTTTGCGTCGCGGACTTCGAATTCCTCGCCATCGACGATCAACTGGCGCACGTCCTCGATGGTGATGTAGCTCGAGATCTCGGTGTCGTAGAGACGGCGGTTGGGATACTTCTTGATGATGCGGGTCGAGGCCATGGAGCAAATGCTCTGGACGATGGTGCCGCGCAGCATGGCGCAGTGCAGCAGGGGATGCAACTGCCGCCTCGGCCATACGGCATGGTTCGGCGCGGCCCCAGGCCAAGGCTGAATGGGCCTTGATGTTGCGCAGCATTTTCCGCCAGGTGACGACTTGCCGGAATGGCAAAGGCCGGCATTCGCCGGCCTTTGCGATCACTTCTTCGCGCCGGGCGGGCTACCAGCCCATGTGGTGGCCGCCGTTGATGTCGAGGTTGGAGCCGGTGATCCACGCCGCCTGCTCGTCGACCAGGAAAGACACCGCGTAGGCGATTTCCTCCGGCTTGCCGAGGCGGCCGGTCGGGATGTCCGCGGCGATCTTGGCGCGCACTTCCTCCGGCACCGCCATCACCATGTCGGTGGCGACGTAACCGGGCGAAACCGTGTTGACGGTGATGCCGAGCTTTGCGTTCTCGCGCGCCAGCGAAATGGTGAAGCCATGCATGCCGGCCTTGGCCGCTGCGTAGTTGGCCTGGCCGTACTGGCCCTTCAGCCCGTTGATCGAACTGATCTGGATGATGCGGCCCCACTTGCGTTCGCGCATGCCCTCGATCACGGGTCGGGTCACGTTGAACACCGAGTTGAGGTTGGTGTTGATCACGTCGCCCCACTGCGACGACGACATCTTGTGGAAGGTGCCGTCGCGGGTGATGCCGGCGTTGTTGACCAGGATGTCGATCGGGCCGAGCGTCTTCTCGACTTCGCGCACCATGGTTTCGGCTTCTTCGGGCGAGGTCACGTCGCCCTTGACCAGCGCGAAGTCGTAGCCATCGGCCTTCATCTGCGCCTGCCAAGCCTTTGCTTTTTCTTCGCTGCGATAGTTGGTGGCCACCTTGTGCCCGGCATCCGCCAGTCGCTTGCAGATCGCCGTACCGATGCCGCCGGTTCCCCCCGTCACCAATGCCACGCGTGTCGTCATGAGTCGTCCTCCCTGCCGTCGGATTGCGGCGCCTCGGACAGTCTAATCGCGGCTTGCGACAGGGGTGTTGTGCGCCGCGGCGAGGATGTCGACGGGCGCACGCGGGATGCGACCTGCATCGAAGGTCGTCATGGCGCGGGCGAGCAGCGTGTCGATGCAAGTGCTGCCATCCAGTACGTCGCGTGCTTGCCCCAGCGTGGCCCAGGCGGCCCGCAATGCGGGTAGCGGGTCGTCGTCGTCCAGCGGCAACGCCGCCAGCGACTTGGACAGTTTGCGGTCGTCGCCATCCACGACCAGTGGCAGGTGCAGGTAACGCGGGGTGGGCAGTCCGAGCAGCCGCTGCAACAGGATCTGGCGTGGCGTGGAGTCGAGCAGGTCGGCGCCGCGGACGATGTCGGTGATGCCCTGCGCGGCATCGTCCACCACCACCGCAAGCTGGTAGGCCCAGAGGCCATCGGCACGGCGCAGCACGAAATCGCCGACGTCGCGGGACACGTCCTGCTCGATGCGCCCGTGCACGGCATCGTCGAAGGTGATGTGGCTGCCATCCGGCACGCGCAGGCGGATGGCGGGGTCGGGACGATGGCGACCGGGCAGGCAGGCGCGATGGATGCCGTCTTCCCCGGCCAGGTCGCTGCGGCTGCAGTGGCATTCGAAGGCATCGCCGGCGGCCAGCAACCGTTGCAGCGCGGACAGATACGCCTCGTGGCGCTCGCTTTGCCGCATCACGGGGCCGTCCGGATGCAACCCGAACGCGGTCAGCGTGCGCAGTTGTGCCTCGGCGGCGCCAGCGACTTCGCGCGGCGGGTCGAGATCCTCGATGCGCACCAGCCACGTCCCGCCCGCTTGCCGCGCGGCCAGCCAACTGCCGAAGGCGGCGACCAGCGAGCCGAAGTGCAGCGGGCCGGTGGGCGAGGGCGCGAAGCGGCCGCGATACGAGGTGGGCGGAAAGGGCATGCGGGCGTGGGCGATGGCGGTGTGAATCGCCGGGGATCCGGCGTTGGACTTGAATTTAACCGCGCTGACCCATAATCGGTACACAGCAAAGCGCCTCCCGACGCACAGCCAGGATCATCGAACCATGTTCAAGCGCATCACGCTCTTCCTCATCACCAACATGGCCGTGCTGGCCCTGGTCAGCATCGTCATGGCGATCTTCGGCATCAATCCCGGCACCAACGCCGGCTTGCTGGTGTTCGCCGCGATCTTCGGCTTCGGCGGGGCGTTCATCTCGCTGGCGATGTCGAAGTGGAGTGCCAAGCGCTTCAGCGGCGCACAAGTCATCGAGCAACCCCGCAACGACACCGAGCGCTGGCTGGTCGAGACCGTGCGTCGCCAGGCCGAGGCCGCCGGCATCGGCATGCCGGAAGTGGCGATTTTCGACGCGCCGGAAATCAACGCCTTCGCCACCGGCGCCAACCGCAACAACGCGCTGGTCGCGGTGTCGACCGGCCTGCTCCGCGCCATGGACAAGGACGAGGCCGAGGCGGTGCTGGGCCACGAGGTCGCCCACGTCGCCAACGGCGACATGGTGACCATGGCGCTGCTGCAGGGCGTGCTCAATACGTTCGTGATCCTGCTGTCGCGCATCGTCGGCCGCGCCATCGACAGCTACCTCAGCGGCGGCCGCAGCTCGACCGGCATCGGCTACTACGCCAGCGTCTTCGTGCTCGACATGATCTTCGGGCTGTTCGCGAGCATGATCGCGATGTGGTTCTCGCGCCAGCGCGAATTCCGCGCCGACGCTGGCGGTGCCGCGCTGGCCGGTCGCGAGAAGATGATCAAGGCACTGGAGAAGCTGTCGCTGACCTACGGCCACAACACTTTGCCCAAGCAGGTGGCCGCCTTCGGCATCAGCGGCGGCGTCGGCCATGGATTGAAGAAGCTGCTGATGAGCCATCCTCCGCTGGAGGAGCGCATCGCCACCCTGCGCAACACGCCGCAGGAAGCCTTGCGGCGCAACCTGGCGGCTTGACCCAGCAGCCCCCCGAGGAACGAAAAACCCCGCCGGAAGGCGGGGTTTTTCTTGTTGGTCGCCACGATGGCAGGCGGCCCTATTCGAAGTCGTAGTTCATCTGCGGGCTGGCCGTCGCCAGGAAATGTCCTTCGACGTAATCCACGCCGCTCGTGAACAGGATCGACATGCTGGCTGCGTCCTGCACGAATTCGGCGATGGTGCGGATGCCCAGTTCGCGCGCTCGCCGGGTGATCTCGACGATGCGTTTCTGGTTGTCGGCGTTCCTCGGCAGTTCGTCGACGAAGCTGCGGTCGATCTTCAGCAGGTGCGGCTGCAGGTGGGCGAGGAGCTGGAACGAGTCCAGGCCGACGCCGAACTGCTCCAGCGCAAGCCGGCAGTCGTGCTGGCCAATGGCGGTGGCGAAGGCCTGCGCCGCCTTGAGGTGGGTGAACACCTTGGCCTCCGGCAACTGCAGCACCAGGTACTCGCCCGGCACGCCATGCGCCAGCAACTGCTCGCCGATGAACTTGCCAAGCGTGCCGTCGTCCAGTGCGGCCTGGCTCACCTTCACCAGCAGGGTGGTGGGCTTGTTGGCCTTCATCCGCTGCCCGATCACCTCGATCGCATGGCCGATGACGCGGCGATCGATCTCGCCCAGCAGCCCGTGTTCTTCCGCGATCTGGAGGAAGTTGCCGGGCATGATCAGTTCGCCGTCGCCGCTGTCGAGCCGCAACAGGGTTTCGTAGACGGCGCCGGTATCGCCCTGCAGGCTGATGACCGGCTGGTAGTGCAGCACGAAGCGCTGGTTGTCGAGCGCATCGCGCAGGCGCGCCACCCAGGCGCGGATGTGTTCTTCCTCGGCACGGTCGACCGCGCTGGGGTCGAAGATCTCGTGGCGGTTGCCGCCGACGCCGATGCTCGACTCCACGCCCTGCGTGGCCTTGGCCAGCACCTGCGCGACGCTGGCGATCTTCTCGCCGATCTGGACGCCGCCGATGCTCGCGGTGATCACGCTGGAGCGGCTGCCGATGGGGAACAACTGTGCGGCGAAGGCATCGCGGATGCGGTCGGCCAGCGCCACTGTCGATTCGTAGTCGCTGTCCTTGAGCAGTACCGCGAGGGTGTGCTCGCTGAACCGGGCGGCGATGGCCTTGTCGCCCAGCAGGCCCTGCAGGCGCCCGGCGATGGCCTCGAGCATCGCATCTGCCGAGTCCAGCCCGATTTCGTGCAGCAGCCGCTGGTAATGGTCGGGCTCGATCATCAGCAAGCCGTGCTGGCCGTGGTTCTCCGCGGCGTCGTCCACTGCGTCTTCGAGCGCGCGCAGGAAGGTCGGCCGGTTGAGCAGGCCGGTGACCTGGTCACGCTGGCGCAATTCCTCCAGTTCCTGGGCAAGCCCGGCGTCCAGTTCCTGGCGGCGGAACACGACCTGCAGGCAGGGTTCGCCCTCGTATTGGGCCTGGGTGAATTCCATCGAGGCCGGGAAGGCATTGCCTTCGATGTCGCGGGCTTCCAGCTCGTAGCGTGGCGGCGGCGGATCGCCCTTGCTCAGCGACTTGAGCAGTTGCTTGAAGTCTTCCACGTGCTGCGGGCCGACCATGTCCAGCAGCGACATGCCTTCGACGTCCTCGAAGCTGTCGTAGCCGAACATCTCCAGGTACGCGGCATTGGCGCGGATGTGCATGCCCTCGTGGATGTAGGCGATGGGGTCGCGGGAGGATTCGATCAGCGCATCGCAGCGGCGCTCGGTCTCGCGCACGCGAGCCTCCAGCCGGCGCTGCGCGCGCCTGGCATCGAGGTCGGCCCACTGCGTCCGCACCGAGGCCAGCAATTGGTGCGGCTTGTTGCGCAGGGCGACCGTGCGTGCGCCTGCGGCCAGGGCGTCGAGGTAGGTGGCTTCGTCCAGGTTGTCGGCCACGGCGATGACCGGGAGATCCTTGCCGCTGGCCACCACCTGTTGCAGCACCTCGGCGAAAGGCAGGCCGTTGGCCTTCTGGGCGGCAAGGACGAGGTCGATCGGCTGTCCGAGGACGGTGGTGAGTTCATCGGCATCGGCGGCGCGCAGGGGGCGCACGGCGATGCCCGCGTTGCGCAGACCGCTGACGATGGCTTCGGCGTCTTCGACGCGGTCGTCGACGATCAACAGGCGCAGAGCGTTCTCGGGTTTCTTCGACATTCTGCTCTCCGGGGGAAGCGCGGTTATGCCATGCGGCGAGGGCTTGCGTCCATGGCAGGGTGCTCAAAGCGGGCGCTTGGAAGCTTCCCCGGCGATCTCGCGCACCAGTTTCGGCACCAGGTAGCCTGGCATGCGCGCGCGCAGTGCGGCGTGCAGGGACAGCGCTTCGTCGTCGGATACCTCGAAGTGGGCTGCGCCGGCGACGCGATCCAGCTGGTGCAGGTAGTAGGGCAGCACGCCGGCCGCATGGCCGCGTTCGGACAGGGTTGCGAGCGTATCCACGTCGTCGTTGACCCCACGCAGCAGCACGGCCTGGTTGAGCAGGATTGCGCCGGCCGCACGCAGCCGCGCCATCGCGGCATCGACGGAAGGGTCGAATTCGTTGGCATGGTTGGCATGCACCACGACGACCAGGGGCCATGGCAACCCGGCCAGCCAGTCGGTGAGTTCGTCGTCCACGCGCTCGGGCAGCACGATCGGCAGCCGGGTGTGGATGCGCAGCCGGCGGACATGGGGGATCGTGCGCAGGGCATCGGTGAGCGCGGTGAGCTTGGCCGTGGACAGCGACAGCGGGTCGCCGCCGGACAGGATCACTTCATGCAAGGAGTCGTCGGCGCGGATGGCCTGCAGCGCCTCGTGCCAGTCGCCGGCTGCCGCGGTTTCGTCGGCATACGGGAAGTGTCGGCGGAAACAGTAACGGCAGTGCACCGCGCAGCTGCCCGTCGCCACCAGCAGGGCGCGGCCGTTGTACTTGTGGATGACGCCGTGGCCGGCCCTGGCCGCGGCATCGCCGACGGCATCCAGACCGAAGCCGGGGACGACGCGCGACTCTTCGTCCACCGGCAGTACCTGGCGCAGCAGCGGGTCGTGCCGGTCGCCATGGCGCATCCGTGCGACGAAGCCCCGCGGCACGCGCAGCGGGAATTGCGCCGCGGCGGCATCGGACAGGGGCATCGTGCCGCCCAGTCCCAGCAGGTCGAGCAGTTCGCGGGGGTCGCGGATGGCATCGCGCCAGAGCTGCTGCCAGCGCAGGGGCCGCGTCGGCTGCATCGGGAGGGGGGCTGCGGGTATCATGTTCGACCTGTCGTGCGGATCGGACGTGCGTGGACTGGACAGTCCGGCACCTTGGCCCGTATCCGGAATCATCACTTTCATATTGTAGCCGCCCGCGTGCGGCCCAGCAGGAGACCCCATGGCCACTTTGGGCATGAACGATGTCAAGAACGGCCAGAAGATCCTGGTTCACAACGAGCCGGCGATCATCACCGAGACCGATTACGTCAAGCCCGGCAAGGGCCAGGCCTTCACCCGGGTGCGTTATCGCCTGATCAAGACTGGCCGCGTGCAGGAAATCACCATGAAGTCCACCGATTCGGTCGAGGCGGCGGACGTGGTGGATACCGACATGCAGTACCTCTACAGCGATGGCGAGTACTGGCACTTCATGAATCCCGAGAGCTTCGAGCAGGTGCAGGCCGACGAAGCCGGCATGGGTGGCGCCGAGAAATGGCTCAAGGGTGAGGAAGAGTGCGTGGTGACGCTCTGGAACGGTACGCCGATCATGGTCACGCCGCCCAACTTCGTCGAACTCAAGATCACCGAGACCGATCCGGGCGTCCGTGGCGACACCTCGGGCGGCGGTGGCAAGCCGGCCACGCTGGAGACCGGCGCGGTGGTGCGCGTTCCGCTGTTCGTCGGCCAGGAAGAAATCATCAAGGTCGACACCCGCTCGGGCGAGTACGTCTCGCGGGTGAAGTGATTGATCCGCTACGCAGCGCTTCGCGCTCGCTGCGGATCAACCGTCGCGAGCCGCAGGCGAGGGATCTTGCCTGCCGTGGCGGTGCTTCGGGCCCCGGATTCCTCGCCCGCTCCGCGGGTTCGGAATGACAGATCGTCCAAGATCAGAATGACGCCATGGCCGATGCAGTGATCCCGCAGCCTTGCGACCTGTTGATCGAAGCCGGTCACGTCGTGCCGGTGGTGCCGCATGGCGTGGTGCTGGACGACCACGCCGTCGCCGTGCGCGATGGCGCCATCGTCGCCGTGCTGCCCATCGCCGTGGCGCGTGCGCGATTCGATGCGAGGGAAACGGTGTCGCGTCCGGATGCGGCGCTGATCCCCGGCCTGGTCAACGCGCACGCGCACAACCCGATGACGCTGCTGCGCGGCGTGGCCGACGACCTGCCGCTCAAGGTCTGGCTGCAGCAGCACATCTGGCCGATCGAAGCGGCGGTGATCGGCCCGGCGTTCGTCGCCGATGGCGTCACCCATGCCATCGCCGAGATGCTGCGCGGCGGCACCACCTGCGTCAACGAGAACTACTTCTTCCCGGACGTGCAGGCGGCGACCTACAAGAAGTTCGGCTTCCGTGCGCGCGTCGGCCTGCCGGTGATCGACTTCCCGACGGCCTGGGCGAAGTCCGACGACGAATATTTCGACAAGGCCGGCGAAGTGCATGACCAGTGGCGCGACGACGCGCTGGTCGCCACCGCGTTCGCGCCGCATGCGCCATACACCGTCAACGATGCCAATTTCGAGCGCGTGCGCATGCTGTCCGACCAGCTCGACGTGCCGGTGCATCTGCACCTGCACGAGACCGCACAGGAAGTGCAGCAGTCGCTCGACGAATACGGCCAGCGCCCGATCGCGCGTCTCGACCGGCTCGGCCTGTTCAACGACCGCCTGATCGCGGTGCACATGACCCAACTCACCGAAGGCGAGATCCACCTCTGCGCCGAGCGTGGCGTGAGCGTGGTGCACTGCCCGGAATCCAACCTCAAGCTGGCGTCGGGCTTCTGCCCGGCCTGTGCGCTCGAGCGTGCGGGCGTGACCCTGTCCATCGGCACCGATGGCGTGGCCAGCAACAACGACCTCGACATGTTCGGCGAGACGCGCACCGCGGCGATCCTCGCCAAGGCGGTTGCCAACGATGCCGCCGCACTGGATGCGGCCACCGCGCTGCGTGCCGCCACGCTGGGCGGCGCGAAGGCGATCGGCTTCGACCACCTCGTCGGTTCCATCGAGTTTGGCAAGCAGGCCGACCTGGTCTGCGTGGACCTGTCCGCGCTGGAAACCCAGCCGCTGCACCACGTGGTCTCGCAGCTGATCTACGCCACTGGCCGCCAGCAGGTGAGCGATGTCTGGATCGCGGGCCGCGCGAAGTTGCGTGATCGCGCGCTGGTGGACATCGATCCGGCGGCCATCGTCGCCAACGCGCGCCAGTGGCGCGAACGCATCGCCGGCGTTCTGGCGGGATGAGGAAACAGTGATGAGCAGTGCCGCGTCGGCCAAGGGCGAGAATTTCCGGCAGGAAGAGCTCGACAAATTCGCATCGCTCGCCAATCGCTGGTGGGATCCGCAGGGCCCGCAGAAGCCGCTGCATGCACTCAACCCGGTGCGATTGGGTTATGTCGCCACGCGCGTGCCGTTGCCCGGAGCAACCGTGCTCGATGTCGGTTGCGGCGGCGGGTTGCTGAGCGAAGCGATGGCCAAGGCCGGCGCCGAGGTGACGGCCATCGATCTTGCCGACGACCTGGTGAAGGTCGCACGCCTGCACGGACTGGAGTCGGGCGTGAAGGTCGACTACCGCGTGCAGGCCGTGGAAGCGCTGGCCGACGAGCGTCCCGGCAGCTTCGATGCCGTGACCTGCATGGAGATGCTGGAGCACGTGCCTGATCCGGCGGCGATCCTGCGCGCCTGCGCCACGTTGCTCAAGCCGGGTGGGCGCCTGTTCGTGTCCACGCTCAACCGCACGCCGGCCGCGTTCGCGCTGGCCATCGTCGGTGCCGAATACATCGCCCGGCTGTTGCCTACCGGCACGCACACCTACAGCGAATTCATCAAACCGTCCGAACTCGCCGCATGGCTGCGCGAGGTCGGGTTGCAGCTCGAGGACGTGAGCGGACTGATGTACGAACCGTGGCGCAACTCGGCGCGCATCATCTCGCGCACCGACGTGAACTACGTCGCCTGCGCCGCCAAGCCGGGATGAGCACGCAACGTTTCCCGCGTGGCGTGCTGTTCGACCTAGACGGCACCTTGCTCGACAGTGCACCGGACATGCTGGCCACGGTGAACCGCATGCGCCTCGCGCGCGGCAAGCCGGCGATGGCGCTGGATGAGATCCGTCCGCATGTCTCTCGCGGCGCGCGGGCGATGTCGTCCGCGGCATTCCCGGAGGTGCCGGTCGAGCAAGTGCCCGGACTGGTGCCGGAATTCCTCGACCTCTATCGCGAGGAACTCGGCCGCCATAGCCGTCCGTTCGATGGCATCGAGGCGATGCTTGCTGCGCTTGAGAACGATGACGCGGTGTGGGGCATCGTGACAAACAAGCCCGAATACCTGGCGCGCGAGATCCTGCCGCAACTGGGGTGGGAGACCCGCAGCGCGGTGCTGATCGGCGGCGACTCGTTGCCCGAACGCAAGCCGCATCCGCTGCCGCTGCTGCATGCGGCCGAGGCCATCGGCATTGCGCCGGCCGATTGCGTGTACGTCGGTGACGACCGCCGTGACATCGATGCCGCGCGTGCGGCAGGCATGCCGTCGGTGGTTGCGCTGTGGGGCTATCGCCTCGACGACGACGATCCGGTGGCATGGCAGGGCGACGTGATGATCGATTCGCCTGAAGACCTGTTCGATCCCGCCAACTGGCCATCCTCGCCGAAGCCGGCATGAACGACGGATCGGCTTCGCTCGACAGCTTCATCGACAAATGGCGCCAACGCTGGCCCGAATGGGGCGTGATGGCGGTGTTCGTGCCGCAAGCGCAACGTGTGACGGTCGCGGCATGGTTCGCGTTGCTGCAGGAACTGCGCGATGCCGCGTGGGCCGGCATCGATCCGGCGCCGGGACTCGCCAAGTTGGCCTGGTGGCAGGAAGAATTGCGCGGCTGGTCGCGCGGGGCGCGTCGTCACCCCCTGGGCGAGGCGTTGCAGAAACTGGATGCTCCGTGGGGCGACCTTGGGGGTTCGCTCTCGGTACTGCCTGCCACGCGCTCGCCCGCAAGCCAGGCTGACGACACGATGGCGCTGGAGGCCTTCTCGCACAGCCTGCTGGCCTGTGAGCGCTCGTTGTTCGGCGGTGGCGTGCCTGTGCCGCCCGATGTCGCTGCCACCGTGGCGCTGCTGCGTGGCGAGCGTGCGCTCGTGCAGGGGGATCGAGAAGGTGCCGTCGCACTGGCCGGCCTTGACGTATCGATGGCGGTTTCGCGTCCCCGGCGCCTGCAACAGGCGGTCGTGCAGGGGCGCCTGCGGCAGTTTGCATCCGGGCGCCAGGCCTCGCGGTTGCCGGCACTACGCTTGCTGTTCACGGGCTGGCGCGTGGCGCGGCAGGGCTGACGGGAACGCATCGTTGCGCGGGCGTTCCGGCCGGCGGCGGTAAACTTGCCGCCATGTCACATTCGAACGCCAACACGCCCCATCGGGAACTCCCGGACGTCGCCGGCGACGCCGCCCGCGCCGCGCGCCCGCTCGACTGGGTGGGCATGCAGCGCATCGCACTGCCGGTGCGCATCGCGGGCGAGGGCGGGCATGCGATCCACGTGCCGGCGTCGGTGGACATCGCCGTCGATCTGCGCGATCCCGATGCGCGCGGCATCCACATGTCGCGGCTCTACCTGCGCCTGCAGGATGCGCTGTCGGCCGAGTTGCCCAGCCATGCCGGCCTGCGTCGCGTGCTGCAGGATTGCATCGATTCGCAGCAGGGGCTGTCGACGCGCGCGCGGCTCACGATCCGCTACGACCACTTGCTCAAGCGCCAGGCCTTGGCCAGCGACAACGCCGGCTGGAAGTCGTATCCGGTCGAGATCGTCGCCACGCTCGCCGATGGCCATCTCGCACTTGATCTGGCGTTCTCGGTTGAATACTCCAGCACATGCCCGGCATCGGCGGCATTGTCGCGCCAGCTCAATGCACAGCGCTTCGATGCGGATTTCTCGATCGCCAAGCCGTTGTCGACGAGCGTGGTGCGCGACTGGCTGGCTTCGGAGCGCGGGCTCGCGGCCACGCCGCACGCACAACGCAGCCGGGCAGACATCACCGTGCGGTTGCGCCCCGCCTTCGATGAGCTGCCGCTTGCGAACCTGGTGGATGCGGTCGAGGGCGCGCTCGGCACGCCGGTGCAGACGGCGGTCAAGCGCGAGGACGAACAGGCTTTCGCTGCACTCAACGCAGCGAACCTCATGTTCTGCGAGGATGCCGCCCGCCGCGTCGCGCAGGTCTTCGCCAACGATGTGCGTATCGAGGACTACGACGTTTCCGTCGCGCATTTCGAAAGCCTGCATGCGCACGATGCGGTGGCACGCGTGAGCGGACACAACGATTGATTGCGTTGCCCGCATGGGCATGGCCGGTTGTCTACGTCGCGGGGCTCCCCTCGCGTCGTGCGCGCAATGAAATGAGTCCTGTCATTCCCGCGAAAGCGGGAATCCACGGCTTCAGGCTCGAATCACATGGATTCCCGCTTTCGCGGAAATGACGGTGATGGGCGGTCGCAATTCATTTCGTCCGCTGCGGCACGAGCTGCGGGTCGATGCGGACGTCGAACCGCGCCACGCCAGGAAGACTCATCCGATTCGGTGTTAATAAGCGCGTCGCCACGCGTGGCGTTGGTGAGCAACTGCGCCTTAACGGCTTCGATCAAGCACGAGTTGGAGATCGATACGGACATCGAGCCGCGCCGCGCCAGTAGGACTCATCGGATTCGTTGTTGATAAGCGCGTCGCCACGCGTGACGTTGGCGAACAACTGCGTCTTAACGGCTTCGATCAAGCACGAGCTGCGGGTCGATGCGGACGTCGAACCGCGCCGGATTGATCTTCAAGCCGATTCGGTGAAAAACGCGTCGCCACGCGTGACGTTGGCGAACAGCTGCGTCTCAACGGCTTCGATCAAGCACGAGTTGGGGATCGATCCTCACGTCGAACCAATTCATCCCCCAATGCAAATGCGGCCCGGTCGAACGCCCAGTCGATCCGACGGCGGCAATGACCTGGCCCTGTTCCACGCGATCGCCGACTTTTACGTCTATCCGCGACAGGTGCAGGAAGTTGGAACTGATGCCGTGGCCGTGGTCGATCAGCAGCGTGCCACCGGTGAGGTAGAGGTCGCCGTCGGCGAAGGTCACGATGCCTGCCGCGGGCGCCTTCACCGGGGTGCCCGTGGGCGCGGCGATATCCATGCCCGAGTGCGGCGAGCCGGGCTGGCCGTTGTAGACGCGGGCGCGACCAAATCGCCCGCTGATGCGTCCTTCGACCGGCCAGATGAAGGTTTGCGCGAAATCGGCGCGGGCATCGTCGCGTATGCGCACTTCCGTCACGCGGGCCTGTTCGCGGCGAATGCGCTCGGCGATGGCCGGTGGTGGATTCACGGTCGAGGGCGGCACGCCGTTGATCCGCTGCTCGGGCCAGTCACGTGCGGTCACCGTAACGCTGGCGGTCTCGCGACTGCCGTCAGGGCGCGTCACCACCAACGTGGCTGGGCCTGTCTCGTTGCGACCCACGCCGAACACCACGCTGCCGTAGCCGGTCGTGCGCAGCGTGCGACCGCCGTACTCGACCTTGCTGCCCGGAGGCACCTTGCCGATCACCATCGATCCTTGCTGCACGCTGGCGGGGAACACGATGCGGTTGTCGGCCTGCGATTGCGCATGCAATGCGGAGATAACGCCACAGCCAAGCAGCAGGGCAACGAAAACGAAACGCCGCATCAACGATCGAACTCCAACCGCTTGCCCTGAGCATCGCCGACAAGGGACGTGCCATCCCACGCGAGCGTGCCATTGACCCAGGTCGATGCAATGCGGGAACGGAAGGTGGTGCCCTCGAACGGCGACCAGCCGCACTTGGACAGCACGTCCTCGCGTTTCACTGTGAACGGGGTGTCCTCCACCAGGACAAGATCGGCGAAATAGCCTTCGCGCAGGAAGCCGCGCTCCTTCACGTCGAACAACTGCGCCGGTGCGTGTGCGAACTTTTGCACGAGATGCGCAGTGCTGAAGCTACCTTCATGCACGCATTCCAGCGCGGCGACCAGTGCGAACTGCACCAGTGGCAGGCCGCTCGGTGCACGCACATACGGGTTGTGCTTTTCCTCCCATGTGTGCGGTGCGTGGTCGGTCGCCAGCACGTCGAGTACATCGTCGGCGAGGGCACGGGTGATGGCCTCGCGGTCGCTGGCGTCCTTGATCGCGGGATTGCACTTGATCTGGTGCCCGAGGCGCGCGTAATCGGCGCGGTCGAAACGCAGGAAGTGGATGCAGGTTTCGGCGGTGATGCGCTTGCGGCTGCCATCGGCGCGGATCATCGGGCCGCGTTCGAACAGCGCCAGTTCGTCGGCGGTGGAAATGTGCAGCACGTGCAGGCGCGTGTCGTGCTTGCGCGCCAGCGACAGCGCCAGCAGCGTCGACTTCACGCAGGCCTCGCGCGAGCGGATGTCCGGGTGGAACTGCGCCGGGATGTCGTCGCCGTATTTCGCGCGGTACTCGGCGAGGATCGCGTCGATCATCGGCGTGTCCTCGCAGTGGGTGATGATCGGCACCGGCGTGTCGCGGAAGATGCCGTCCAGCGTCTCCGGGTTGTCGACCAGCATGTTGCCGGTCGAGGCGCCCATGAACACCTTCAGGCCCGGTGTGGCCTTGGGATCGATGCCCTGGACGTCAGCGAGATTGTCGTTGCTCGCGCCGAAGTAGAAGCCGTAGTTGGCGCGTGCGCGCCCCGCGGCACGCGAATACTTGTCTTCCAGCGCCGCATTGTTGAGTGTCGGCGGGCTGGTGTTGGGCATGTCCATGAAGCTGGTCAGGCCGCCTGCGACCGCAGCCGCCGATTCGGTGGCGATGTCGGCCTTGTGCTCCATGCCCGGCTCGCGGAAGTGCACCTGGTCGTCGATCATGCCCGGCAACAGGCGGCGGCCGTTGGCATCGACGACATTGTCGCCGGCGCGTGCGGACAACCCGCTGCCGATGGCGACGATGCGGTCGCCGGAGATGCGCAGGTCGCCGTCGAACTCGCGGCCTTCGTTCACGAGGCGGGCGTTGACGATCAGGGTGTCGGTCATGGGATGTCCTTGGGGGCCTGGCAGCAGGCCTGGTGTGCGTCCTGTCCGGGCACGGGGTCGAATCCGCCCGGATTGAGCGGGTGGCAGCGGCCGAGACGGCGCATCGCCAGCCAGCCGCCCTTCAGCACGCCGAAGCGGCCGATGGCCTCCATCGCGTATTCGGAGCAGCTGGGGACGAAACGGCAGCGCGGCCCCAGCAGCGGGCTGATGAAGCGCTTGTAGCCGCGCAGCAGGAGGATGAGGAGACGGTCGATCACGGCGTTGTCGATGGGGGCGGCCGCGGTTGCCGCTGCCGCCTTGGCAGGGTATAACAGCGCGCTTTCCCGTCAAAGGGAACCAGAGGATTCCAGTCAAGTGGCAGTGAAGAAGTCCGCGAAGAAGGCCGCCAAGCCGGCCAAGACCGCCAAGAACACCAAGTCCGCCGCCAAGGCGAAGGCCCCCGCCAAGAAGGCCGTGCCCGCGAAGAAGCCGGTCGCCAAGAAGGCGACTGCGAAGAAGGCTCCCGCCAAGAAGGCGCCTCCGGTGAAGAAGGCACCGGCCAAGAAGGCGGCACCTGTGAAGAAGGCGCCGGCCAAGAAGGCAGCGCCTGCGAAGAAGGCCGTGCCCGAGAAGAAGGTCGTCGCCAAGCCGGTGGCCAAGAAAGCCGCCGCGCCTGCGGTGAAGGCAGCGCCGAAGCCGGCGAAGGCTGCTCCGCAGAAGGCAACGCCGGTTGCGAAAGCCGCCAAGCCCGAGCCCGTGAAGGCCGCCGCTGCGAAGCCCGTTGCCGCGAAGCCGGCGCCCCCGGCCCCGGTGGCCAAGCCTACGTTCACGCCGCGCGCGGTCGTCGGCAAGGTGGCCAAGGCCGTGGTGACCAGCAAGCCTGCCGCCCCGGCCACGAAGGGCAAGGTGAAGGTCGTCGCGTACAAGACCGATGTCGAGACCGGCCGTCCGATCCTGCCCGAAGGCTACAAGCCCGGCGCGGACGAGGAGTACATGAGTGCGCTGCAGCTCGAGTATTTCCGTCAGCGCCTGCTGCAGTGGCGCGCGGATCTGGTCGAGGAGTCCAAGCAGACCATCGAGAACCTGAAGGAAGAAGTGCGCGACGTTGGCGACGAAGCCGAACGCGCCACCCGCGAAACCGAGAACTCGCTGGAACTGCGCACCCGCGACCGCTACCGCAAGCTGATCGGCAAGATCGACAGCACGCTCAAGCGGGTCGATTCGGGCGAATACGGCTTCAGCGTCGATTCGGGCGAGGAAATCGGCCTGGATCGCCTCGAGGCGCGCCTCACCGCTGAGCGCACCATCGACGAGCAGGAGCGTTGGGAGCACCTGCAGAAGCAGATTGGCGATTGAGTTCGATCTGCTCCGCGATGCAACGAAAAACCCGGCTCAGGCCGGGTTTTTCGTTTCGGACTCCAGGGGTTTTGCCCGCAGGTCGCTGAAATGCAGCCGGCGCAGCTTGGGTGCGCGCCATGCGGTAGCTGCGGCGACACCCATCGTCACGCAACCGCCCAGCACCACCGCAGGCATCAGCCCCAGCAGGCGCGCCATCGAGCCGGCGTAGAACGCGCCGATCTCGTTCGACGATCCCACGAACAGGCCATTGATCGACGAGACCCTGCCACGCATGTGGTCGGGCGTGGCGAGCTGCATGATGGTCGAGCGGGTGACCACCGAAATGCCGTCGAACACGCCCGACAGCAGCAGGAAGAACGCAGACAGCCAGAACAGCCTGGACAGGCCGAAGCCGATCATGCACAGGCCGAATCCCGCCACTGCGAACAACAGGATACGGCCCGCGTTGCGATCCAGCGGGTGCCGTGCGAGCCAGATGCCCACCGCCACCGCCCCCAGCGCGGGCGCGCCACGCAGGATCCCGAGTCCTTCCGGGCCGTAGTGCAGGATTTCCTGGATGAAGGCCGGTGCCAGCGAGATCGCGCCACCGAACATCACCGCGAACATGTCCAGCGCCAACGCGCCCAGCAGCACCTGGTGGCCGAACACGAAGCGCGCGCCTTCGGCGATGCTGGCGAAGATCGGTGCGCGCTGCAGTTGTGGTGCCGGCTCCGAGACCTTGAGCCGCAGCAACGCGATCGCGGCGCACAGTGCGAACACGACGGCGGTGCCGTAGGCCATCGACTTGCCGGCCCAGCCGACGATGAAGCCGCCGATCGCCGGGCCGGTGACCAGCCCCGCCTGAAACACGATGCTGCCCAGGCTGGCGCCGCGGACGAATTGCTCGCGCGGCAGCACGCGTGCGAACAGCGCGTTGTAGACCGGGCCGAGGAAGGCACGCACGCAGCCGGTGAGTGCGATCGCGGCGTAGATCGCGGCGACGCCCATCGACGTCCACCATCCCTGGGTGATGGCGACCAGCAGCAGCGGCGTGATCGCCAGGCAGGCAGCCGCGAATGCGCCCAGCTTGCGTCGCGGCAGGATGTCGACCAGGTAACCGGCGAACGGCGCCACGCAGAAGTAGGGCAGCACTTCGGCCAGGCCCACCAAACCCAGCATCCACGGGTTGCGGGTCGCTTCGTAGATGTGCCAGCCGACCGTCACCGCCACGACCTGGTAGGACAGGATGGTGAAGATCCGGTAGGTCATCAGCAACCGGAAGTTCGGGTTGCGCAGCGGTGCCGCGCGGCTGTCCTCGGGGCGCTGGCTGTGCGCGGCGGTCACGCCAGCGCGCGCTGCGCTGCGTCGCGGATGAAGGCCAGCAGCGAGGCAAGTCCGTTGCTGCGCGTGGGCGAGAGATGCTTGGCAAGGCCGATGTCGGCGATGTAGCTGGCATCGGTGTCGAGGATCTCGCGCGCGCTGCGGCCCGAGTAGACGCGCAATGCCAGGTAGATCAAGCCGGAAACGATGGCCGAATCACTTGCGGCATGGAAATCCAGCCGTGTGGCATCGCCCTCGGGCACGATCCAGACCATCGACTGGCAGCCATGCAGGCGATGCTGCTCGGTCTTCCAATCCTCGGGGAAGGGCGGCAACTTGCGGCCCAGGTCGATCAGGTACTGGTAGCGCTCCGACCAGTCGCCGAAGAAGGCGAATTCGTCCTTGATGGCGTTTTGCGCGTCGGCGGGGGTGGGTTCGAGGGGGAAGGGGGTGTCGGTCACGTCACGTGGGATGTGGGGTTCGTAGCGGCAGCATTGTCGCAGAAGCGCGATGGATGGCATCGCTGTCGCCGGCAGGGAGCGGCCCGTGCGATGCGGCGGCGGGTGGGGTGTCCTGTGCACAGGCGCCGGTGCCGGCGTTACGCGCGCTTCCAGCGCACGCCCTGCGGCGTGTCCTCCAGCAGGATACCTTCCGCCGCGAGTTGGTCGCGGATGCCATCGGCGCGCGCGAAGTCGCGGTTCTTCTTGGCGTC
This sequence comes from Luteimonas sp., assembly GCA_024707405.1. GTDB lineage: Bacteria > Pseudomonadota > Gammaproteobacteria > Xanthomonadales > Xanthomonadaceae > Luteimonas. The sequence continues at coordinate 373,187 of JANPZU010000001.1, read as the reverse complement.
GGCGCGTTCGTCGATCAGCGACTGGATGCGTGCGTCGTCATCGTTCGATGCGCCACGTCCGAACCATTCCTGATGAGACTGTTGCAGAAGTCCCAGTGCCAGTCCCGCGCCGAGGAGCTCCGACTTCAGCCGACGTTTGTCGCCATCGGCGGCGGCCTTGCGGGCTTCGCCCGCGATGCGTGCGAGTTCGGCCAGTGCCGCCGGTGTGTTGAGGTCGTCATCCAGTGCGGCTTCGATTGGTGCGGGGATCGCGGGCGTCGCGTCCGTGTCACCCAGGTCGCGCAATGTGCCGTATAGCCGATCCAGCGTGCGTACGCTTTGCTCGATCAGCGCATCCGACCAGTCCAGCGGCTGCCGGTAGTGGGCTGAAAGCAGCGCGTATCGCAGCGCTTCCGGCGGGTGCTCACGTACCAGGTCGTGCACCTTCTCGATGTTGCCCAGCGACTTGCTCATCTTCGCGCCGGACAGCGTGAGCATGCCGTTGTGCAGCCAGAAACGCGCGAACACCTTGCCGCCGTGCGCGCATTCGCTCTGGGCCACCTCGTTCTCGTGATGCGGGAACTGCAGGTCGACGCCGCCGGCATGGATGTCGATGGTCTCGCTCAGGTGCGCGGCCGCCATCGCCGAGCATTCGATGTGCCAGCCCGGGCGGCCTCGGCCCCAGGGCGAATCCCAGCCGGGCAATTCGGGCGTCGAGGGCTTCCACAGCACGAAATCGCCCGGGTCGCGCTTGTACGGCGCCACTTCCACGCGCGCGCCGGCGAGCATGTCGTCCGGATCGCGCCGGGAGAGCTTGCCGTAGTCGTCGAAGGTGCCGACCGAAAACAGCACGTGGCCCTCGGCGGCGTAGGCGTGGCCGTTGTCGATCAGGCGCTGGATCATCGCGACCATCTCGCCGATGTGCGCGGTGGCCTCGGGCTCGATGTCGGGTGCTGCATCGCCATCCACGCCCAGCGCGGCCATGTCGGCGCGATAAGCGGCGGCGAAGCGGTCGGTGATCGCCGAGATCGGCACACCCTGTTCGATGGCGGCGGCGTTGATCTTGTCGTCCACGTCGGTGATGTTGCGCGCATAGCGCAGGGCACCGAAGCGCCGCCGGAGCAGTGCGGCCAGCACGCCGAAGACCACCGGCCCGCGGGCGTTGCCGATGTGCACGTAGTTGTAGACCGTCGGCCCGCAGACGTACATCGTCGGGCGGTCGGGATCGATGGGCGCGAAGGCTTCGACGCGGCGGGTCAGGCTGTTGTAGAGGTGGAGGCTCATCGCGATCAATGCATGGAATCGAGCGATTCTAGGGCCTGCCAACGCGAATGGCACATGCTGCGTGACGCATGGCATCGGGTTGGCGGGCGTTGTCACGTGGATGCCCACGACAGCAGGGATTCAGCCCCTGTCCGAGCTTCAACCCCTACACTGCGGCCGTTCGATCCCGTTTCCGCGAGTCCGATGCGACGCATCCCGTGCAACCTGCTGGCGATCCCGCTTGCCTTGATGGCGGCGTCCGCATGGGCGCAGCAGCCGGTGCAGCCGCCAGCACAGGTGCACGGGCAGGTCGAGAACGTCCGCACCGAATACGCCCAGGTGCTGCGTGCCGAGCCGGTGTACGAAACCTTGCGCGCGACCAGCATGGTCGAGCGATGCGAGGCCTCGACGCCGGTCGGGCCGCGTGAGGAGCAGGTGCCTCGTTCGGGCCTGTCGCGGGTACTGGGGGCCGTCCGCAGTGCGTTCACGCCCGATCCCAAGGTGGAGGAGGTGGCGCCTTCGGCGGGCGGGGAATGCCGCATGGTGCCGATGGAGCGGGAGTTCCGCCGCCCGATCGCCTGGGACGTCGACTACGTCCACAGGAGCGTCAAGTACCGAGCGCGGCTGCCCTACGACCCGGGCAATCGCCTCCAGGTCAGGGTGTCGGTCACGCCGATCGTCTCCCCCGAATCCCCCTGATCGCCGCGCCTTGCGTACTGCATTGCGGCATGCGACGATGCGCGCCGTGAAAATCACACTCGCCCACGCCGACATCCTCACCTCCGCCCGCATGGCGTCGGGGATGACCTCCCGTGCGCGTCGACCGGAACCTTGCATCTAGCTGGGCCGTCCGGACGTTTTCGCCTGTCTTGACCGAAACCCAGCCCGAGGCTGGGTTTTTTCGTTTCTGTTCCAACCAATTCCTTCCGCCAGGATGCCCCGATGAAGCATTTCTTGAACACGCAGGACTGGAGCCGCCCCGACCTGGACGCGCTGCTGACGCAGGCCGCGCTCTACAAGCGCAACAAGCTGGGCGATGCGCTCAAGGGCAAATCCATTGCGCTGGTGTTCTTCAACCCGTCGATGCGCACCCGCACCAGCTTCGAGTTGGGTGCGTTCCAGCTCGGCGGACATGCCATCGTGCTGCAGCCGGGCAAGGATGCATGGCCGATCGAGTTCGACCTGGGCACGGTGATGGACGGCGATACAGAGGAGCACATCGCCGAGGTGGCGAAGGTGCTGGGCCGCTACGTGGACATGATCGGCGTGCGCGCGTTCCCGAAATTCGTCGACTGGGCCTATGACCGCGAGGACATCGTGCTCAAGTCCTTCGCGAAGTATTCGCCGGTGCCGGTGATCAACATGGAGACGATCACCCATCCCTGCCAGGAACTGGCCCATGCGCTGGCCTTGCAGGAGCACTTCGGCACCAGCGACCTGCGCGGCAAGAAATACGTGCTGACCTGGACCTACCATCCCAAGCCGCTCAACACGGCCGTCGCCAACTCGGCGCTGACCATCGCCACGCGCATGGGCATGGACGTGACCTTGCTGTGCCCGACGCCCGAGTACGTGCTGGACGAGCGCTACATGGGTTGGGCGGAGCAGAACGTGGTCGAGAGCGGCGGCTCGCTGACCATCAGCCACGACACCGACAGCGCCTATGCCGGTGCCGACGTGGTCTACGCCAAGAGCTGGGGCGCGTTGCCGTACTTCGGCAACTGGGCACCCGAGAAGCCGATCCGTGACCAGTACAAGCACTTCATGGTCGACGAGCGGAAGATGGCGCTGACCAACAATGGCGTCTTCAGCCATTGCCTGCCGCTGCGCCGCAACGTCAAGGCGACTGATGGCGTGATGGATTCGCCCAATTGCATCGCCATCGACGAAGCGGAAAACCGCCTGCACGTGCAGAAGGCGATCATGACCGCGTTGATCAAGTAGGGCGGGCCAGGCCTGCCGCTCCGACACAGACACCACACCATCACGGTGGGCCAAGGCCCACTCTACGAGATTCCCGAGATGACCACCCCCAACGAATCCAAAGACATCGTCCTCGCCTTTTCCGGTGGACTCGACACCAGCTTCTGCGTGCCCTACCTCAAGGAGCAGGGCTGGAACGTGCACACCGTGTTCGCCGATACCGGCGGCGTGGATGACGACGAGCGCGATTTCATCGAGAAGCGCGCGGCGGAACTGGGCGTGGCCAGCCATGTCACCGTCGATGGCGGCCCCGCGATCTGGGGCGGCTTCGTCAAGCCGTTCGTGTGGGCGGGCGAGGGCTACCAGGGCCAGTATCCGCTGCTGGTGTCCGACCGTTACCTGATCGTCGATGCCGCGCTCGAGCGCGCCGCCGAGCTGGGCACGAATGCCATCGCGCACGGCTGTACCGGCATGGGCAACGACCAGGTGCGTTTCGACCTCGCGGTGAAGTCGCAGGGTGACTTCCGCATCGTGGCGCCGATCCGCGAGATCCAGAAGGAACACACGCAGACGCGCGCCTACGAGCAGGCATACCTGGAGGAGCGCGGCTTTGGCGTGCGCGCCAAGCAGAAGGCCTACACCATCAACGAGAACCTGCTGGGCGTGACCATGTCCGGTGGCGAGATCGATCGCTGGGAAACACCGGGCGAAGGTGCGCGCGGCTGGTGCGCGCCGCGTTCGGCGTGGCCGATCGAACCGCTGACCGCGACGCTGAAGTTCGTCAACGGCGAAGCCGTCGCGCTGGACGGCCACGCACTGCCCGGCGAGAAGATCCTCGCCAAACTCAACACTCTGTTCGCGCAGTACGGCGTGGGCCGCGGCCTGTACACCGGCGACACCACCATCGGACTCAAGGGTCGGATCATCTTCGAAGCACCGGGCCTGACCGCATTGCTGGCCGCCCATCGCGCGCTGGAGGAAGCGGTGCTGACCAAGCAGCAGAATCGTTTCAAGCCCGAGGTGGCCCGCAAGTGGGTGGAGCTTGTGTACGAGGGCTTCTTCCACGATCCGCTCAAGACCGATCTCGAAGCGTTCCTAGCGTCCTCGCAGGCCACCGTCAATGGTGAGGTGGTGCTGGAGACCCGCGGCGGCCGCGTCGATGCCGTGGAAGTGCGCTCGCCGCACCTGCTGCATGCCAAGGGCGCGGTGTACGCGCAGTCGGCCGACTGGGGCGTGGAAGAAGCCGAGGGCTTCATCAAGCTGTTCGGCATGAGCAGCACCTTGTGGGCCGAGGTCAATCGATGATTGATTGCCCGTAGAGCGGAGCTTGCTCCGCTGCGACTGCCGGGAATCCAAGGTTCCACACACGACCAAAGAAAGCGGAGCAAGCTCCGCTCTACGACACGCCATCAACGACGACACGACATGCTCGATCGCATCCTCCAACATCTCGACGCCTTGGTGTCGTTCGATACCCGCAACCCGCCGCGCAGCATCGGCACCGACGGGATCTTCGATTACCTGCGCCAGCAGTTGCCCGGCTTCCGCGTCGAAGTGACCGACCATGGCGCTGGCGCCGTGTCGTTGTTCGCCGTGCGCGGTACGCCGACACGGCTGTTCAACGTGCACCTGGACACGGTGCCGTCTTCGCCGGCATGGACGGCTGATCCGCTCAAGCTGCGCATCGAGGGCGGTCGTGCCATCGGCCTGGGCGCCTGCGACATCAAGGGCGCGGCCGCCGGACTGCTCACTGCGGCGCAGGCGACGCAGGGCGATGCCGCGTTCCTGTTCAGCAGTGACGAAGAGGCCAACGATCCACGCTGCATCCACGCCTTCCTCTCGGGTCGCCACGGATTCCGGGAAGCGATCGTCGCCGAGCCGACGCAGTGCGAGGCGATCCTGGCACACCGCGGCATCAGTTCGGTGCGGATGATGTTCAAGGGGCGGGCGGGCCATGCCTCAGGTGCTTCTGCACTCGATGCCAGCGCGGTGCACCACATGGTGCGCTGGAGCAGCCGGACGCTGGATTTCGTCGGCATGGAATCGCACCGCCGTTTCGGCGGCCTGACCGGTTTGCGTTTCAACATCGGTCGCGTCGAAGGCGGCATCAAGGGCAACGTGGTGGCGCCGTCGGCCGAGGTGCGTTTCGGCTTCCGGCCGTTGCCGTCTCACGACATCGGGCAGTTGCACGCAGCGTTCCGCGAATTCGCGGCACCCGAAGCGCTCGATGCCTATGAAGAACTGTTCCGCGGCCCGCCGCTGCCTGCCGGCGACATCGCCCTGGCCGAGGAGAGCCGCCTGCAGGCGCGCGACCTGGCGGACGAACTTGGATTACCGATCGGTAACGCCGTGGACTTCTGGACGGAGGCCTCGCTGTTCTCTCAAGCCGGACTGATTGCGCTTGTCTACGGGCCTGGCGACATCGCGCAGGCGCACACCGCCGACGAATGGGTCGCACTGGATCAACTACGAACCTATACGGAAAAGATGGTGCAGGTGATCGGGAGGCCGCTGTAGGAGCGGGCCATCCCCGCGACTGCCTGCAGGCCAGTGTCGCGCCCATGGGGCGCTTCCACATGACAGATCGAACAAGCATGGAATCGAACAAGCAAACCCGCCAGACCATCCTCCGGCTGCTGTCCAGCATGGCCAGCGCGAAGGAGATCTCGCAGTACGTCAAGCGCTTCTCGCAACTCGACGCCAAGCGCTTCGCCGTGGTGAAAGTGGGCGGCGCCGTGCTGCGCGACGACCTGGAAGCGCTGACGTCATCGCTGACTTTCCTGCAGGAAGTCGGGTTGACGCCGATCGTGGTGCACGGTGCCGGCCCGCAACTTGACGAGGAGATGACGGCTGCCGGCATCACCAAGCAGACCGTCAACGGCCTGCGCGTGACCACGCCCGAAGTGCTTGCGATCGTGCGCAAGGTGTTCCTGCAGCAGAACCTCGCGCTGGTCGAAGCCTTGCAGCAGGGCGGTGCGCGGGCGACGTCGATCGTGTCCGGCGTGTTCGAGGCCGACTGGAAGGATCGCGACACCTATGGCCTGGTGGGCGACGTCTCCGGCATCCATCTCGCGCCGATCGAAGCCAGCCTCAAGGCCGGTTCGATCCCGGTGATCGCAAGCCTGGGCGAAACGGTCGGTGGACAGATCCTCAACATCAATGCCGATTTCGCCGCCAATGAGTTGGTGCAGGTGCTGCAGCCATACAAGATCATCTTCCTGACCGGCACCGGCGGCCTGCTGGATGCCGAGGGCCAGGTGATCAGTTCGATCAACCTGTCGAGCGAATACGATGAATTGATGGCGCAGCCGTGGATCAACGGCGGCATGCGGGTGAAGATCGAACAGATCAAGGATCTGCTGGACAGGCTGCCGTTGACGTCGTCGGTGTCGATCACGCGACCGGCGGAACTCGCCAAGGAACTGTTCACCCATCGCGGTTCCGGCACGCTGGTGCGCAAGGGCGAGCGCGTGCTGCGCTTCGAAGGGTCGTGGGACGGCATCGACCTGGATCGCCTGCGCACGCTGATCGAATCCAGCTTCGGGCGGACGTTGCTGCCCGACTATTTCGAGCACACCACGCCGCATCGCGTCTACATCAGCGAAAACTACCGCACCGCGCTGGTCATCACGCAGGAGGAAGGGTTCGCCTACCTCGACAAGTTCGCCGTGCTCGACGACGCGCAGGGCGAGGGCCTGGGACGCGCGGTCTGGCACGTCATGCGCGAGGAGAATCCGCAACTGTTCTGGCGTTCGCGCCACAACAACCAGGTCAACATCTTCTACTACGCAGAGTCAGACGGCTGCTACAAACAGGAGAAGTGGAAGGTGTTCTGGTACGGCATCGATGCCTTCCCGGATATCGAGCGTTGCGTGGCACATTGCCGCACGCGGCCGGCGACGCTGGTCGACTGAGATGGCGTTGGCCGACCTGCCCGCTGCGTGGCGCAAGGTGCCGGTGTTGTTCGGCAGCCACGTGCGCCTGGAGCCGATGCGCGAAGCGCATGTCGGTGGTTTGCGCGCCGCGCTGGCCGGCGATGAGTTGTCGCGACTGTGGTTCACCAGCGTGCCGACGGAGGAAGGGGCCGGGCGTTACGTGCAGGCGGCGCTGGAAGCGCAGGCTGACGGTCGCGTGCTGCCGTTCGTGGCCTACAATGCGCAGGGCGATCCGGTGGGCAGCACCCGTTTCTATCGGCTGGAGCCCGAAGTGCCGACGCTGTGCATTGGCTACACGTGGTACGCGCCATCGGTGCAGCGTACCGGCGTGAATACCGAGGCCAAGTTGCTGTTGCTGGTGCATGCGTTCGAAACGCTGGGCTGTATCAGCGTGGTGTTCGAGACCAGCACGGAGAACGTGCGGTCGCGTGCCGCCATTGCCCGGATCGGCGCGAAGCAGGACGGCATCCTGCGCAAGCACAAGCGACATGCCGACGGCAGTCCACGCGATACCGTCGTCTTTTCCATCATCGACAGCGAGTGGCCGCAGGTGAAGCAAAGCTTGCAGGCCAGGCTGCAACAACACGAGTCCATGCAATGAGCACGAAGACCGTCGGCATCGTCGGCGCACGCGGTTACACCGGCGCCGAGTTGATCAGGCTGATCGATCGCCATCCGGGACTGGATTTGGCGTTCGTATCCTCGCGCGAGCTGGATGGCCAGCCGGTGCGCGACCAGATCGAAGGATTTTCCGGCGACCTTCGCTACGAAAACATCTCCCATGAGCAAGTGGGAGGGAAGGGCGCCGATGCCGTGGTGCTGGCACTGCCCAACGGCAAGGCGGCCGAACTGGTCGCGGCCATCGATGCGCAGGCACCAGGGACGGTGGTGGTCGATCTGTCGGCGGACTACCGCTTCAACGACGACTGGTACTACGGCCTGCCGGAACTGACCCGGGGCAAGTACGCGGGGCAGGTGCGCATCAGCAATCCCGGCTGCTATGCCACCGCGATGCAACTGGCCATCGCGCCGTTGCTTGACCGGTTGGCCGGCCCGCCGCAGTGCTTCGGCATCTCCGGATATTCCGGTGCCGGCACCACGCCTTCGGACAAGAACAACGTCGAGCTGCTGCGCGACAACGTCATGCCCTACGCGCTGGCCGATCACATCCACGAACGCGAAGTCGGTCGCCAGCTCGGCGTACCGGTGGAGTTCATGCCGCACGTGGCGCCGCATTTCCGCGGCATCACCATGACCGTGAACCTGTGGCTGCAGCAACCGACCAAGGTGGATGAGATCCGCTCGGTGTATCGTGACCGCTACGCCGGTGAACCGCTGATCACGATCCTCGACGAGGCGCCGTGGGTCAGCCGCATCGCCGGCAGGCATGGCGTCGAGATCGGCGGCTTCACGGTGGCACCGGGCGGCAAGCGCGTGGTGCTGGTGGCGACGCTGGACAACCTGCTCAAGGGCGCGGCTACGCAGGCGATGCAGAACCTCAACCTCGCGTTCGGATTCGACGAACTGGACGGCATTCCCGTGGAGACGACGGCATGAGCGACCTGTTGTGGCAGAAGCCCGGCGTAACGGTGGATGCGGATATCCAGCGTTTCCTCGCGGGCAACGACGTGCTGCTGGATCGCGAATTCTTCCTGCACGACATCCAGGCCAGCACCGCGCATGCCGAAGGCCTGCAGCGCATCGGCATCCTGTCCGGCGACGAGTTGGCAGGGCTGAAGCGTGAACTCGCGGTGCTGGCCGATGATTTCCGCAGCGGCGGCTTCGTGCTCGATGAGCGCTTCGAGGACGGGCATTCCGCCATCGAGGCGCGGTTGACTGAGCGCCTGGGCGACGCCGGCCGCAAGATCCACACCGGGCGCAGTCGCAACGACCAGGTCCTCGTCGCCACGCGGCTGTGGCTGAAAGAGAAGCTTGCGCGCGTGGCGGACTTGTCGCGAGAGATCGCGCAGGTCGCGCTTGACCGCGCCGAGGCCGAGAAAGACCTGCCGATTCCCGGCTATACCCACATCCAGCGCGCCGTGGTGTCCTCGGCGGGCATGTGGTGGGCAGGCTGGGCCGAAGCCTTCATCGACAACGCCATCCGCGCCATAGACACGTTGGAACTGGTCGATGCCAATCCGCTCGGCACCGCTGCCGGCTACGGCGTCAACCTCAAGCTCGATCGCGAGCACACCACGGCCGCGCTCGGCTTTTCGCGCATGCAGGTGAGCCCGATCTATGCGCAGCTTTCGCGCGGCAAGTTCGAGTTGGCAGCGCTCGAAGCATTGGGTGGCGCCACGCTCGACCTGCGCCGCATCGCCTGGGACTTGTCGCTGTTCACCAGTGCCGAGTTTGGCTTCGTCGCGCTGCCGGCGCAGTACACCACTGGCAGTTCGATCATGCCCAACAAGCGCAATCCCGACGTGATCGAACTGATGCGTGCCACGCATGCCAGCGTCGCGGCCGCGCGCAGCGAGATCGAACACCTGCTGTCGCTGCCATCGGGTTACCACCGCGACCTGCAGGCCAGCAAGGGCGCGATCTTCCATGGTTTCGGACGCGGACTGCCGGCGCTGGAACTGCTGCCGGCATTGCTGGCCAACCTGGAGTGGCGCGAAGACAAATTGCGTGCCGCCATCGACTCGGGCATGTATGCCACCGATGTCGCGGTCGAGGCTGCACTTGCCGGCGTGCCGTTCCGCGAAGCCTACAAGGCTGCCGCGGCATCGGCTGATTCGGCCGGGCAGGGGCGCACGCCCGAAGGCAGCCTGTCGGCGCGCGTGTCGCCCGGCGCGTCCGCGGATCTGCGACTGGATGCATTGCGCTTGCGTTGGGAGGCGTTGGCCCGCGCATGATCGCCGCGACCGCCCGCTTCAGCGAACAGCAGTTGCCGCCCTGGCGGCGCGCGGTGCTGAAGGTCGGCAGCAGCCTGCTGGCGGCGAACGGCGGCGGGCTTTCGACGCAGTACGCCGAGGCCATCGCGAAATTCGTCGCCGCCAGCCATGCCGCTGGGCGCGAAGTGGTGATCGTGTCATCCGGTGCGGTGGCGGCGGGCAGCGCGATCCTGCGCGAACAGCCCGATTCCGGCGCGCCGATGGCGGAACGCCAGGCGCTCGCGGCACTCGGGCAGGCGCGATTGACGGGCTTCTGGCAATCGCTGGTCACGCGTCCGGTGGCGCAGGTGTTGTTGACCCACGACGACCTGCGCAACCGCCGCCGCTACCTCAATGCGCGCACCACGCTGGCGACACTGCTGCGGCACAAGGCGGTGCCGGTGATCAACGAGAACGACACGGTGTCTGTCGATGAGCTGAAGCTTGGCGACAACGACAACCTGGCCGCGATCGTCGCGGCCCTGGTCGATGCCGACCTGCTGCTGATCGCCACCGACATCGATGGCCTCTACGATGCCGACCCGCGCAAGCATGCCGACGCGCGCCCGGTGGAAGTGGTCGCGCAGCTCAGTGCGGAACTCATCAGCATCGCCGGTGGCTCCGGCAGCGCAGTGGGCACCGGTGGCATGCGCACCAAGCTGGAGGCCGCGCAACGCGCGTCCGCATCCGGCATCGCGACCGTGTTGTTCAACGGCACGCGCGCCGAGGTGCTGGAAGCATTGTCGCGTGATCGTCTGGTCGGCACGCGCATCCATGCAGTGCGCAGCCGGGTGGCAGTGCGCAAGCACTGGCTGCAGAACGCGATGACCGAGCCTGGTGGCATCGTGGTCGATGCCGGTGCGGCCAATGCAATGATCGAGAAGGGTGCTTCGCTGTTGCCGGGTGGCGTGCTGGGCGCGGAGGGCGATTTCCGCCGTGGCGACCTGGTCGAAGTGCTGCTTCGCGACGAACGCGGCACGCGCCGCATTGCACGTGGCATCAGCCAGTACTCGGCCGAGGACATCCGCCGTGTCGCGCGCCGCCATTCCAACGACATCCAGTCCGTGCTGGGCTACAACTACGGCGGCAACATCATCCACCGCGACGACCTGGCGCTGACCTGACGGAATGCACATGACAACGACCATCCGCGAACTTGCCATCGCTTGCCGTGACGCCGCGCAGGCCGTGGCCGATCTCTCCACCGACGACAAGAACGCGTTGTTGGTGTCGATGGCGGATGGATTGGAGGCGGATACGCCTGCGATCCTCGATGCCAACGCGCGGGACATGGCGGCGGCAGAAGCCAAGGGCACCGTCGGCGCCATGCTGGATCGCCTGAAGCTGGACGAGGCGCGCATCGCCGGCATTGCGTCGGCATTGCGCGAGGTCGCCGCGTTGCCCGATCCGGTGGGACAGGTCACTCGCAGCGAGACGCGTCCGAACGGCATCCGCGTCGAACGCGTGCGCGTGCCGCTGGGCGTGATCGCGATGATCTACGAAGCGCGTCCCAACGTGACCGCCGATGCCGCCGCGTTGTGCCTGAAGGCCGGCAATGGCGTGATCCTGCGCGGCGGCAGCGAGGCCATCCATTCCAACACTGCCATCGCCACGTCGCTCAAGCGGGCGCTGGCCGCTGCCGGCGTGCCGGATGCGGCACTGACGCTGGTGACCGACCTGTCACGCGACACGATGGTCGAGTTGTTGCAGCTCAACGACATCATCGACCTCGCCATCCCGCGTGGCGGCGAAGGCCTGATCCGCTTCGTCGCCGAACACGCGCGCGTGCCGGTCATCAAGCACTACAAGGGCGTGTGCCACCTGTTCGTCGACGAAAGCGCGGATCCGGAACTGGCGTTGCGCCTGCTGCTGGACGGCAAGGCGTCGCGTCCCGGAGTCTGCAACGCGCTGGAGACACTCCTCGTGCATCGCGCCATCGCGCCTGCATTCCTGCCGAAGGCTGCGGAGGCACTCCGCGCGAGGGGCGTGGAAATGCGTGGTGACGATGCCGTGCGTCTTCTGGTTGCCGACGCAGTGCCTGCGACCGAGGACGACTATGCCGCCGAATTCCTCGACCTGATCCTCGCCATCCGCATCGTCGATTCGCTCGGCGACGCCATTGCGCATATCCGGCGTTTCGGTTCCGACCATACCGAGGTCATCGCCACGCGCGACGAAGCCAATGCCACAGCGTTCGCCAAGGCGCTGCGTTCGGCGGTGGTGATGGTCAATGCCTCGTCGCGTTTCAGCGATGGCGGCGAGCTCGGGTTGGGCGCGGAAATCGGCATTTCCACGACCCGTCTGCATTCCTACGGCCCGATGGGGCTGGAAGCGCTGACCATCGAGCGCTTCGTGGTGCGCGGCGAGGGGCAGGTGCGCCACCCCGCGTTGCTGTCCGGCTGAGGGGTCTGCGATCAGGCGAACACGTGTTCGTACACGATCGTCGCGCCGACCAGGATCAGGATCACGCCGCCCGCGATTTCCGCGCGTTTGCCGATCAACGCGCCCAACGCGCGCCCGGCCATCACGCCCAGCGTGACCATCGTGAACGTGCACAGGCCGACCACGGCGGCCACCACCAGGATGTTGACCTCGATGAAGGCCAGCCCGACGCCGACCGCCATGGCGTCGATGCTGGTCGCCAGGCCGGCGAGTGCGACGGCCCAGATGCCCGTGCGCAGGGGAGCCTCGTCCTCGCCGTCGGCATGCAGCGCCTTCCAAATCATGTGCAGGCCCAGCGCGGACAGCAGGCCGAATGCGATCCAGTGATCCCATTCTTCGATGTAGCGTTCGGCCACGGAACCGAGCAGCCAGCCGATGATCGGCGTGATCGCTTCGACCACGCCGAAGATCAGTCCGGTGCGCAGGGCATCGGCCCAGCGCGGTTTGAACATCGCCGCGCCCTTGCCGACCGCAGCCGCGAAGGCGTCGGTGGACATGGCCAGGCCAAGGAGGAGGATGGAAAGCGGATGCATCGGGTGAACCTGCGCGGTCGGGCTGCATGCAACAAGCCACGCACGCGCCCGACCCGGGTGACATGCGCCGCTCGTTGGTCTCGCCAACCGTCAGGTCGCGTCCGCCATGGCCGGTGCAGGCCAAGTATGTTGACGGGCGCACTTCCGCAGGATGCGGAAGCAGGCTACTCCCCAAGGAGAAGTGCGGGCGCCTTCTGCACCCGCGTGCGCATTATATGCGAGCGGACGATGCGTCCGTGACGGCCTTGGTGCCGCCGGGCAGGGGTTCCGTCCACGAAAAAGCCGGCTCAGGGCCGGCTTTTCGTTGCATCGATTGGTCGGGGAGACAGGATTCGAACCTGCGACCTCTACGTCCCGAACGTAGCGCTCTACCAGACTGAGCTACACCCCGAATCGTGCGAGCCGCGTATTTTAGTGACCCGAGGCGCTCCGGGGCAAGGGGCGCGTGTTTCCGGGGGTGGGAGGCCATCCGGCCGGTTCAGCTGGTGGCGTGCGCCAGTTCGGACAGGGCGGCCTCGTCGAGGATCTCCACGTGCTGCGGATCGGGCAGGGCGATCAGCGCCTGCCCGCGCAGGCGGGTGAAGCTGCGGCTGATGGTTTCGATGGTCAGCCCGAGGTGGTCGGCGATGTCGCTGCGGCCCATCGGCAGGGCGACCAGGGCATCGGAGATGCCGTTTTCCCGGTAACGCCTGCGCATGCGCAGCAGGAAGCTTGCCAGTCGTTCCAGCGGCGACAGCCGCGCGAGCATCATCATCGCGTCCTGCGCGTTGTCCAGGTCGATGCAGGCGCGTTCGAGCATCTTGTGCTCGAGCTTGGGGTGACGCTCGCGGAACTGGCGGATTTCGCCCATGTCGAAGACGCAGGTCGTGCTCTGCACGACGGCTTCGACATTGTGGCGATAGGTCTGGGCCTCACTGAGGCCGATGAAGTCGCCCGGCAACATGAAATCGATCACCTGGCGGCGCGCATCGGGCAGCGTGCGCACGAGGCGCATCATGCCGCTGGTGACGCTGTAGGCATGGCGGCATGGCTGGCCAGCGCGCGCAAGCACGCCGTTGGCAGGCACCGACAGCTTCGAGGCATGGCTTTCCAGCTGGCCCAGTTCTTCGATGTCGAGGGCCGAACACACGGCCAGCCCATACGCGGAGCACTGGCTGCAGTCCGCCGGGGTCGGCATCCTGGGGTTCTGTCGGCAAGGGGCGACGTTGGAGGCTGGCATCTGGCTGATCTCCTTGACCGATTGTAGCCCGGCTGTCCGTGGCCGGCCTTGGACGAATTGTCCCGGAGGGGCGAGGCGTCCCGGATAGAATAGTCGCTTTCGCAGAGCGACGAGCCGGCAGGATGATCAAGCCCCGCACGCCCCCAGGCACGATGGAATTGCTGCCGCGCGACCAGATCGCGTTCCAGCGCATGCTCGACACCATCCGACGCACGTTCGAAGGTTTCGGCTTCCTGCCGGTGGAAACGCCGGTATTCGAACTGTCGGAGGTGCTGCTGACCAAGACCGGCGGCGAGACCGAACGGCAGGTGTATTTCGTGCAGTCGACCGGTGCGCTGGAGAAGGCCGCCGAGGGTTTGCCGGAGCTTGCGTTGCGCTTCGACCTGACCGTGCCGCTGGCGCGCTACGTGGCCGAACACGAGCACGACCTCGCGTTCCCGTTCCGTCGCTACCAGATGCAGCGCGTGTATCGCGGCGAGCGTGCGCAGCGCGGGCGCTTCCGCGAGTTCTACCAGTGCGACATCGACGTGATCGGCAAGGATGCGCTGTCGATCCGCCACGACGCCGAGATCCCGGCGGTGATCCATGCCGTGTTCGCAGCGCTGGACATCGGTGATTTCACCATCCAGTTCAACAACCGCAAGCTGCTGCGTGGCTACTTCGAAGGGCAGGGCATTGCCGGCGATGCGCAGGTCGGCGTGCTGCGCGAGATCGACAAGCTCGACAAGCGTGGCGAGGATGCGGTGCGCGAGACCTTGCAGGGCGAAGGCTTCGGCCTGTCCGCCGAGGTGGCGGAACGATTGCTGGCGTTCTCGCGGGTGCGTTCCACCTCGCATGACGATGCGCTGGCGAAGCTCGCTGCGCTGGGCGACGGCTCGCCGCTGTTCGAGGAAGGCCGCGACGAGCTGCGCGAAGTGCTGCAGCGCCTGCGTGCGCTCGGTGTGCCGGAATCGCGCTACGCGATCAACCTGTCGATCGCCCGCGGCCTGGATTACTACACCGGCACGGTGTACGAGACCATGCTGGACGCGCATCCGCAGATCGGTTCGATCTGCTCCGGTGGCCGCTACGAAAACCTCGCCAGCCACTACACCAAATCCAAATTGCCGGGCGTCGGCATCTCCATCGGGCTGTCGCGCCTGTTCTGGCAATTGCGCGAAGCCGGGCTGGTCGGCACGGCCGACAGCAGCGTGGACGTGCTGGTGTCGTTGCTGGACGACGAAGGCCTCGACCATGCGCTGGCGTTGTCGCAGCAGTTGCGTGCGGCGGGCCTGAACGTGGAAACGCAACTCGAGCCACGCAAGCTGGCCAAGCAGATGCAGTACGCGGATCGCGCCGGCATCCGCTTCGTGGTGATCCGCGGCGGTGACGAGGCAGCCAAGGGCGTGGTGTCGGTGAAGGATCTGCGCCGCGGCGAACAGTTCGAGGTGGCGGAGGCCGAGCTGGGCTCCGCGCTATTGGTCGAACGCGAACAATGGCGCGCGCAATCCGGCCACTGAGGTGAAACGATGAAATCGATCCGACTCGACGGCAAATCGCTGACCCGCGACCAGCTGGTGATGGTGGCCCACGGCGCACAGGTCGAACTCGATGCAGGCGCGTTGCGCGACGTCGCGCGTGCCGCGGAGTTCCTGGCCGAGCAGGTGCGTCGCGAAGAGCCCATCTACGGTGTCTCCACGGGCTTCGGCAGCAATGCCGACAAGTTGCTCGGCGCGCACCCGTTGCGTGATGAACTGCCGGGCGCGTCGAAGTCCGGGCGCTCGTTGCACGAGGAGTTGCAATACAACCTCATCGTCACCCATGCCGTCTGCGTGGGTGAGCCGTTGGCCGCTGACGTGGTGCGGGCGATGCTGTGCATCCGCGTCAACACCCTGCTCAAGGGACATTCCGGCATCCGCGTGCAGACGCTGGAAGCGCTGACCGCGATGCTCAACGCCGGCATCGTGCCGGTGGTGCCCGCGCTTGGCTCGGTCGGTGCGTCGGGCGACCTCGCGCCGCTCTCGCACCTGGCGATCGTGCTGCTGGGCAAGGGCGAGGCCTTCTTCGAGGGCGAGCGCATGTCGGGCGTGCAGGCGCTGGAGCGTGCCGGCCTGCAACCGGTGTCGCTGTCGTACAAGGAAGGCCTGGCGCTGAACAACGGCACCGCGCAGATGCTGGCGACCGGCGTGCTGGCGCTGCATAGGCTCGACAGGCTGCTCGATACCGCCGACCTTGCCGCGGCGATGACCATCGACGCTTTCGCCGGCCGCCTCGGCGCGTTCGCGGAAGAAGTCCATGCGCTGCGCCCGCATCCGGGGCAGGTACGCACCGCCGCGCATGTGCGCGAGCTGCTTGAAGGCTCGACGCTTGCGGACATCCCGTACCACCTCGTGCCGCGGTTCCGTCCCTGGCTGCCGTCGAGCTGGGATACCGAAGACGCCAGGCGACTGAGTTTCGACATCGGTTGGGACTGGGTGCCCAGCGACCAGCGCCACGGTCGCGAAAAATTCTACGACCGCTTCAAGCCGTTCCGTGGCGGCAAGAAGCACCAGCCGCAGGACAGCTATTCGTTGCGCTGCATCCCGCAGGTGCATGGCGCGGTGCGCGATACGGTCGAACACGCACGACGCGTGTTCGACATCGAATTGAACGCAGTCACCGACAACCCGCTGGTGTTCCCGGACAAGCAGGCCGAGCACGTCGAGCAGCAGGTGATTTCCGCAGGCCACTTCCACGGCATGCCGCTGGCGCTGGCGATGAGCGCAGTCAAGGCCGCGATCCCGGTGCTGGCATCGATCAGCGAGCGTCGACTCAACAAGCTGGTCGATCCCGCGACCAACGACGGCCTGCCGGCGTTCCTGATCGGCAACGAGGACGGCACCGAGTCGGGTCACATGATCGTGCAGTACACCGCTGCGGCCATCGTCAACGACCTCGCCACGCGCGCGCATCCGGCCAGTGTGTATTCGATCCCGACCAGTGCCAATGCCGAAGACCACGTGTCGATGGGCACCAACGAAGCCCGCCACGTGCTGTCGATGGCCGATGACCTCGGCAAGGTGCTGGCGCTGGAGCTGTACACCGCGGCTCAGGCGCTGGATTTCCGCCTCGACATGATCAACGCCGCGCGCGACCTGGCCGATCGCGTCGATGCCGCCGGCTTCGCGCGCAAGGTGCACGGGGCGGGCGAGGGCGACGCGCAACGCGCGACGTTCATTGCCGAAGTGGAGGCGCTGCGCGCCGAACTGGCCGATTCGGAACCGTTCCATCCGGGCCGTGCCGTGGCCGCAGCGCATGCGGCGATCCGCGAGCGTATCCCGTTCCTCGACCGCGATCGCGCGCTCGACGGTGAGGTCGCGACGGCGGTGGCCCTGGTTGCCGACGGCGTGTTGTTGTCCGCCATCGGACGCTGAGCGGCCGGGGCGGATGAACCTGCCGCTGCACTTCGGTTGGCTGGGCGTGCTGGAAGCCGCGCTGATCGCGTTCGCGGTCGGCATCGCGGCCTGGTTCTGGTGGCGCTGGCTGGCTCGGCGCGCCGGATGGCCGGAGGCGCGTGCCATCGGCTGGGCCTGCGTCAGCGCGGTGGTGGTCGCGGCCGGCATCGATAGCTGGAACCTGTTCTATCTCGGCGTGGCGAGGCTGGAGTCACCGGTCTACGCGCGCATCGCGTTGTCGAAGATCCACGACCCGAACTTCCTTGGAACCCGCGTGGTGCTGGAATGGGCCGCAGCCCTGTGCGGCGTGGTGCTGGGCTGGGTGGCGAGCCGGCGCACCGGCGCCAGCGACGATTGACCTCATTCCGGCAGGGGCCGGGCACGACGAGCGATCCGGACACTCAATGGCAACCGTCCCATTCGCTCGAAAGGCTTGACTAATGTAATAGCGCGCTATTACATTAGTCCGCATGAAGCAGCGTATCGAACCCCTGCCGGAGACCGACGCCGACGCCTCGTTCAAGGCGCTGGCCAAGGCCTTGGCGGGCCTGGACAAGACCGACGACGTGGCTGCCTTCCTGCGCGACCTGTGCACGCCCGCCGAACTGGAGGCGATGTCCGACCGCTGGCGCGTGGTACCGCTGCTGCTGCAGGGCGTGCCGTACCGCGAGATCCACGACCGCACCTTGGTCAGCGTGACCACCATCGGGCGAGTCGCGCGCACGCTCGAACGGGGCGAGGGTGGCTACGCCGCCGCAGTGAAGCGCCAGTACCCGCGACTCGCGGCCAACCATTGAGGAATCCCGTGATGAGTCCCACGGCCGCACCCGCGGCGCGCGACCGCCTGCGCATCGCAATCCAGAAATCGGGCCGCCTGAGCGAACCGGCGCGCGCACTGCTCGCCTCCTGCGGGCTGTCGTGGCGCGAAAGCCGCGACAAGCTGTTCTGCTACGGCGAAACCCTGCCGGTCGACCTGTTGCTGGTGCGCGACGACGACATTCCGGGCCTGCTCGCCGATGGCGTCTGCGACTACGGCATCGTCGGGCGCAACGTGCTGGAGGAACAGGCCGCGGAACGTGCGGGCAATGGCAAGGCGCAAGTCTCGAAGGAACTCCGTGCGCTGGGTTTCGGCGGTTGCCGGCTGGATATCGCGGTGCCGGATGCATGGGACTGGCAAGGCCCGCAATCGCTGGATGGAAAGCGCATTGCGACCAGTTACCCCGGCCTGTTGGCGAAGTGGTTGGCTGAGCAGCAGGTTGAAGCCGGGATCGTGATGCTCTCGGGCTCCGTGGAAATCGCGCCGCGCCTCGGCCAGGCCGACGTGGTCTGCGACCTGGTGTCCAGCGGCGCGACGCTGTCGGCCAACCAGCTCAAGCCGGTCGAGACCATCATGCGCAGTGAGGCCGTGCTGGCCGGTCCCGTGCAGCCGTTCACCGATGTCCGTGGGGAACTGGCGCAGATGCTGCTGCGACGGCTCGATGGCGTGTTGCGGCTCAAGGACAGCCGACTGCTGCTGTTCCAGGCGCAACGTGGCGAGGTGCCTGAGTTGCTGAAACTGCTGCCCGATGCCGAAGCGCCGACGATGCTGCAGGTCGATGGCGCCGATACGCTGGCGCTGCAGGCGCTGTGCCATGGCGCGATGACCTGGCAGCGGCTGGAAGACCTCAAGCGTGCCGGCGCACGCGGGCTGATGGTGTTGCCGGTCGAGAGGATGCTGGCATGAGCGCGACCGTGCAGCGACTGGATTGGCGGGCATTGGACGAGGCCGTGCGCGCGGCTGCGTTGCTGAGGCCGGCACAGGCCGTCGCCGGCCAGACGCGCGCCACGGTTTCCGACGTGATCGACGACGTGCGTGCCCGCGACGATGCCGCGTTGCGCGAACTCACGCGCCGGCTCGATGGCGTGTCGCTGGACGCATTCGAAGTGTCGCCCGGTGAATTCGATGCCGCAGAAGCCGCGATCAGCGACGATTTGCTGGCGGCGATGCGCGAGGCCGCCGCACGCATCGAGCGTTTCCATGCCGCCGGTATCGCCAAGCCCTATGCCGTCGAGACGGCACCGGGCGTGACCTGCGAGCGCGTGATCCGTGCGATCCGGCGCGTGGGCCTGTACGTTCCGGCGGGCAGTGCGCCATTGCCCTCCACGGCGTTGATGCTGGGTGTGCCGGCCAGACTTGCCGGCTGCCGCGAAGTGCTGCTGTGCACGCCGCCACGCAAGGATGGCACGGCCGATCCCGCGGTGCTGGTGGCTGCGCGACTGACCGGCGTGCATCGCGTGTTCAAGATCGGCGGGGCGCAGGCGATCGCGGCAATGGCGTACGGGACTGCCAGCGTGCCGCGATGCGATAAATTGTTCGGGCCGGGAAACGCCTATGTCACCGAGGCCAAGCAGCAGGTCGCGCAGGGAGGCGTGGTCGCGATCGACATGCCGGCCGGGCCATCGGAAGTGCTGGTGATTGCCGATGACGGCGCCGATGCCGCGTTTGTCGCCGCAGACCTGTTGTCGCAGGCCGAGCATGGCCCCGATTCGCAGGTGTTGCTGGTCAGTGACAGCGAAGGCCTGTTGTCGCGGGTCGAGGCCGAACTCGATCGACAACTTTCCGTCTTGTCGCGTGCCGACATCGCGCGACTGGCGCTGGCGAAATCGCGCCTGATCCGGGTTGAGGCGATCGAGGATGCCTTCGCGATCAGCAACGCCTATGCGCCGGAACACCTGATCCTGTCGCTGCGCGAGCCGCGTGCTTGGCTGGACAGTGTGGAGGCGGCCGGTTCGGTGTTCCTCGGCGATTACACGCCCGAAGCGCTGGGCGATTACTGCAGCGGCACCAACCACGTGTTGCCGACGGCAGGCGCGGCGCGTGCTTACAGCGGCGTGTCGGTGGCCAGTTTCCAGAATTTCGTCAGCGTGCAGTCGGCATCGGATGTCGGCATCGGTGCCATCGGTGCCTGCGCGGTCACCCTGGCCGAAGCCGAGGGGCTGGAGGCGCATGCGAACGCGGTGCGCCTGCGGCTTGCAGCGGCGGGGCGAAGGGAGCATGCGGCCCCTCGGCAACGCTCGGGGGAGCCATGAGCGTGCTCGATCTCGTCCGTGACGACCTGCGCGGGTTCGGCGGCTACAAATCCGCACGGACGGAAGCGCTGCAGGGTGAGGTCTGGCTCAACGCAAATGAATCGGCCTGGGCGAACGAGGCCGATGCCGACGCCAGTTGCCGTCGCTATCCGGAACCACAGCCGTTGGCCCTGCGCGATGCCTTGTCGACGTTGTATGCGGTGGACGCGTCGCGACTGCTGGTCGGGCGCGGCAGCGACGAGGCCATCGACCTGCTGGTGCGCGCGACCTGCCTCCCGGGGCGCGACCAGGTGCTGGTGACGCCGCCGGTGTTCGGCATGTATGCGGTCAGTGCGCGTTTGCAGGGCGCCCCCTTGCGGGAAGTCCCGCTGGTGGACGCTGCCGATGGTTTCACGCCTGATGTCGCCGCCATCGTCGAGGCGATCACCACGCAGCCGGTGAAGCTTGTGTTCCTGTGTTCGCCGTCGAATCCTGGCGGTGGCGCGATTCCATTGGCCGACATCGCAGCCATTGCGGAAGCCGCGCGTGGCGATGCGCTGGTCGTCGTCGACGAGGCCTACGGTGAGTTTTCCGATGTGCCGTCGGCGACGACCCTGCTGGATCGATTCGACAACCTGGTCGTATTGCGCACGCTGTCCAAGGCGCATGCGC
Source organism: Luteimonas sp. (assembly GCA_024707405.1). Lineage (GTDB taxonomy): Bacteria > Pseudomonadota > Gammaproteobacteria > Xanthomonadales > Xanthomonadaceae > Luteimonas. The sequence continues at coordinate 351,887 of JANPZU010000001.1, read as the reverse complement.
TCGCTGCGGCACGCATCGGCGTGGCCATCGGCGACCCAGCATTGATCGAGGTATTGCGCCGCTGCCAGGCACCTTATCCGGTGCCGACGCCATGCGCGGATCTTGCCGTGTCCGGGCTGTCGCCTACGGCATTGTCGGCGACGCGTTTGCGCATCGACATGGTCAAGGCCGAGCGTGGACGCATGCATTCGGCGTTGCAGGCATTGCCTGGCGTGCGCAAGGTGTATCCGTCCGCTGCGAATTTCCTGCTGGTGCGTTTCGATGACGCACAGGCCGCGTTCGATTCGCTGCTGGCGATTGGCGTCGTGGTGCGCGACCAGCGTGCCGCGCCGCAGCTTGGCGATGCATTGCGAATCACCATCGGCACCCCGGAACAGAACGAACGCGTGTTGTCCGCGCTGTCGGTGTTGGAGGTGGCGGCATGAGCGGCACGAAGATCCTGTTCGTCGATCGCGACGGCACCCTGATCGAGGAGCCGGCGGACTTCCAGATCGATGCCTACGAGAAGCTGCGCTTCGTGCGCGGGGTCATCCCGGCGATGCTCAAGCTGCGCGATGCCGGTTTCGAATTCGTCATCGTCACCAACCAGGACGGGCTCGGCAGCGAAGGCTATCCGCGCGCGAGTTTCGATGGCCCGAACGACCTGATGCTGCAGGTATTCGAGAGCCAGGGCATCGTGTTCCGCGAGGTGCTGGTCGATTGCAGCTGGCCGGCCGACAACGCGCCCACCCGCAAGCCCGCACTCGGGCTGGTGCAGCACTACCTGCGCGATCGGGGCATCGACCTCGACAACTCGGCGATGGTGGGCGACCGCGAGACCGATATCCGCTTCGCCGGGAATCTCGGCATCCGTGGCTTCCAGTTGCGCACCGAACAGTTCGGCGGCGAGTGGGACTGGCCCGGGATCGCGCACGAACTGGCCGATGCGCCGCGTCGCGGGCGGGTGCAGCGGGACACGAAGGAAACCCGGATCCTGGTCGAGATCGATCTCGACCGCAGTGCAGATGCGCAGGTGTCGACCGGACTGCCATTCTTCGACCACATGCTCGACCAGATCGGCAAGCACGGCGGTATCGCGCTGACAGTCAAGGCCGACGGCGACCTGCACATCGACGAGCACCACACCATCGAGGACACCGGCATCGCGCTGGGGCAGGCACTGAAACAGGCGCTGGGCGAGAAGCGGGGCATTGCACGCTATGGGTTCGACGTGCCGGGTGCACCCTCGGCTGACGGGCAGTTGAATCGCCAACATGGCTTCACCCTGCCGATGGATGAAACCCTCGCCAGCGCCGCACTCGATTTCGGCGGGCGCCCGTACCTGGTGTTCGACGGCACGTTCAAGCGCGAACGCGTCGGCGACATGCCGACCGAACTGGTCGAGCATTTCTTCCGTTCGGTCTGCGATGCCGCGGCACTGAACCTCAACCTGAAGGTGGAAGGCGACAACGATCACCACAAGGTCGAGGCCTGCTTCAAGGCATTCGCGCGTGCCTTGCGCATGGCCGTGCGCCGCGAGGGCGCCGAACTGCCCTCGACCAAAGGCGTGCTGTGAGCGGCGCATCGTGAGCAGCGTAGTGATGGTGGATGCCGGTGGTGCGAACCTCGGTTCGGTGCGCTGGGCCTTGCGTCGACTCGGCGTGGAACCGTCGTTGACGGTCGACGTGGACGCCATCCGCGCCGCCGAACGGGTGATCCTGCCCGGCGTGAGTACCGCAGCCACGGTCATGCGCCGGCTGCGGGAACTGGAGCTAGTCGATGTCCTGCGCGGGCTCCGGCAGCCGTTGCTGGGCGTGTGCGTCGGCATGCAGTTGCTGTTCGATCATTCCGAAGAAGACGACACGCCATGCCTCGGGTTGCTGCCCGGAAAGGTGGCGAAGTTGCCCGTGCAGCCGGGCATTCGCGTGCCACACATGGGCTGGAACCTGTTGCGAGCGACGCGGGACGATGGGCTGCTGGCAAATGTTTCCGACGACGCTTACGCCTACTTCGTTCACAGCTACGCGGCCCCGGTGACGGAGGATTGCATCGCGTCCACCGAACACGGGCATTCGTTCGCGGCCATCGTGCGTCGCGGGAATGTCATGGGGGCGCAGTTCCATCCCGAACGTTCGGCGGCGACCGGCGCCACGGTGCTGCGCAATTTCCTGTCGATGGAGGCGGCGTGAGCCAGGTCGAAGACGGATTTACGCTGTACCCGGCCATCGATGTGCGTGGTGGTCGTATCGTGCGGCTGTCGCAGGGCGATTACGACCAGGAGACGCGCTACGGCGACGATCCCCTGCGGCTCGCGGCGCTGTACGCGGAGCAGGGTGCGCAATGGCTGCATCTTGTCGACCTCGATGCCGCGCGCGCCGGAGGCTACACCTTGTCGGCGCTGGTGCGCGACATCGTGGCCGGCACAGGACTGAAGCTGCAGACCGGTGGCGGCGTACGCAGTCGCGACGACGTGGCGGCGATCCTGGCGGCAGGCGCATCGCGCGTGGTGGTGGGTTCACTCGCCGTACGCGAGCCGGAGACGGCCATCGCATGGCTGGATGAGTTCGGCAGCGAGCGCATCACCATTGCACTCGATACGCGGCAGGATCGCTCGGGCGCATGGCGCTTGCCAGTGCATGGCTGGACGGAAACCGCTGCCGGGACGCTCGAACTGATGGCATCGCAGTATGCGCGCGCGGGCTTGCAGCACCTGCTGTGTACCGACATTTCCCGCGACGGCATGATGACCGGGCCCAATCTCGAACTGTATTCCACGCTCAAGCTGGTGGTGCCGTCATTGCAGGTGCAGGCATCGGGCGGTGTGCGCAACCTCGACGACGTGCTGCAGGCGCGGCGCCAGGGCAATGCAGGTGTCGTGCTGGGACGCTCGCTGCTCGAAGGCAAGCTGACGCTGCCCGAAGCATTTGCTGCAACCGGTGTGGCACCGCCATGCTGAGTCGTCGCATCGTGCCGTGCCTGGACGTGCGTGACGGGCGCGTGGTGAAGGGCGTCAGGTTCCGCGACCACGTGGACATGGGCGACATCGTCGAACTGGCGCTGCGCTATCGCGACGAGGGCGCGGACGAACTGGTGTTCTACGACATCGGCGCCAGTCCGCAGCAACGTTCGGTCGACGTGGCCTGGGTGGAGCGGGTGTCGTCTCGGCTGGATATCCCGTTCTGCGTGGCCGGTGGCATCCGCGATGTCGACACCGCGCGTGCGGTGTTGTTTGCAGGCGCCGACAAGATTTCGGTCAATACGCCGGCGCTGGAACGCCCCGCGTTGATTGGTGAGCTGGCTGCGGAATTCGGCGTGCAATGCGTGGTGGTCGGCATCGATTCCGTGCGCGAGGCCGATGGAGAGTGGCGCGTGCGCAGCAACACAGGCGATCCGGACAACATGCGCGAGCCCGGGCGGCGCACGCTGGACTGGGTGGTCGAGGCGCAGGCGCTGGGTGCGGGCGAGATCGTGCTCAATTGCATGGACAGCGATGGCGTGCGGAAGGGCTACGACATCGTGCAACTCAAGGCGGCCCGCGCCGTCTGCGACGTGCCGCTGGTCGCTTCGGGCGGTGCGGGCGAGCCGGGGCATTTCGCCGATGCTTTCCGCGATGCGGATGTGGATGCGGCGCTTGCGGCCAGCGTGTTCCATTCGGGCAGGATACGGATCGTGGATCTGAAGCAGGAATTGCGCGGGCAGGGCATCGAGGTGAGGGCATGAGCGGGTTCGACGGGCTGGACTGGGACAAGGGCGGCGGCTTGCTGCCGGCCATCGTGCAGGACGCCGATTCGCTGCGCGTATTGATGTTGGGCTACATGAACACCGAGGCGCTGCAGGCAACGCGTGACAGCGGCGAGGTGACTTTCTTCAGTCGCAGCAAGCAGCGACTGTGGAAGAAGGGCGAGACCTCAGGGAATACGTTGTCGTTGGTGTCTATCGACGTCGATTGCGACAACGACACCCTGCTGGTGCTGGCGCGCCCGAACGGGCCGACCTGCCATTTGCAGCGCGCCAGTTGCTTCCCTGATGCGCCGGGTTCGGTGCTGGGTGCGTTGTCGTCGCTGGTCGAGCAGCGGGAAGCGGAGCGTCCGGAAGGCAGCTACACCACGAAACTGTTTAATGCCGGCATTCGCCGGATTGCGCAGAAGGTTGGCGAGGAGGGCGTGGAAACCGCACTCGCCGCGGTGGCCGAAGATGACGAGGCCTTGCTCGGCGAGGGCGCCGACCTGGCCTTCCACCTGCTGGTGCTATTGCGTGCACGCGGGCTGGGCCTGCGCGAACTCGAGGCGAAGCTGGCCGAACGCCAGCGTTGAGTCCGTGCGGGGTCAGGCCGCGGTGATCGAAGTGCGCACGCAATCGCGGCCATTGGCCTTGGCTGCGTAAAGCGCCTTGTCCGCGGTATCGAAGGCGTCGTCGATGTCGTCCATGGCGTCGGGCGACACGGTGTGCACGCCGATGCTGGCGGATATGCGGATGCGCAGCCCCTGCGATTCGCAGGGTTCGGAGACCAGGGACTGGCGCACGCTCTCTGCGATGGCGACCGCGGAACTCAGGTTCGTGTTCGGCAGGGCGACGACGAATTCCTCGCCGCCGAAGCGCGCCAGCAGGGCATCGTGTGGTCTCAGCGTGTCGCCGATGCGCTTGGCGGCCCTGCGCAGGCAATCGTCGCCGACCAGGTGGCCGTGTTCGTCATTGATCGACTTGAAGTGGTCGAGGTCGATCATCAACAGCGACAGTGGACGCCGGGCGTGGCGCGCGTCGTCCAGCAGCTTTTCAAAGCCTTCGTGGAAATAGGTGCGGTTGTAGAGTCCGGTCAGGCCATCGCGCCGGCTGGAATCACGGAGCCTGTCGTGGGCCTCTTCCAGTTGCACCAGCGCGTGCCGGACTTCCTGCGTGCGCTGGGCGACCTTGCGTTCGAGCTGCTGGTTGGCTTCGCTGATGATGCGCTGGTTCTCGTTGCGCAGCGCGCCGTAGCGGTGTCCGAGTGCGATCGACAGCAGCAGCATCTCCAGCGCGGAACCGATCTGCACGCCGTATTCGGTGAACAGCGTCTTCGGTACCACGCCGAAGGCGACCAACGTGAATACCGTGGTGCCGAGCAGGAACATCGCCCACGCCAGCAGGAACAACTGCGCCGGCTTGTAACCGCCGCGCAGCACGACGAGGCTGGCGATCGCGATCCACAACACGCCCAGCAACACGGCGCGCGAGGCCAGCGGGGTGGAAATGCGGTAGGGCAGCCAGACCGAGGCGATGCCAAGCACGATGAAGAATGCGATGATCGACAGGCTGACGACGTTCCCCTTCGGCCACCGTTTCGGCAGTTCCAGGAACGTGCGGGCGAACTGTTGCATGCCGATCAACGCCAGGCAGATCGACAACGGCACGGCCTTGTCGGCGAGCCATGGCGAATTGGGCCACAGGTACTCGAAGCCGAATCCGTTGAGCGTGAACAGCACCAGACCGAACGCGCTGATGTGCATCAGGTACCAGAAATAGCTGGCATCGCGCAGGCTGATCCACAGCACCAGGTTGTAGAAGAACAGCGCCAGCAGGATGCCGTAGTAGATGCCGATGACCAGTTGCGCGTCGCGGGAGAGTTCGGTGAACGCCTTGGGCGTGTACAACCTCAGCGGCACCTGCATCGAGCTTTCGCTTTGTACGCGCACCAACAGTTCCACCGGCGTGTCCGTGGGCAGGTCGAGCCGGAAGTTCGGATGTCGGTAGCGGACGCTGCGCGAGGCGAATGGCAGGCTGTCGCCGCCTGCGTGGTGGACGATGCGGCCATCCGGGTAGCGGGCATAGACGTCGATGCGGTCGCTGAGCGGATACGACTGCACCAGCAGCCAGCGTGGTTCGTCCGGATTGCGGTTGACGATGGGCAGGTGGAACCAGAAGGCACCACGCTGGAAACCGAAGGCGTCCCGTCCGTCGGGCAATGGGTGGAATTCGCCGGCGGCTGCGCGGCGCCAGGCGTCCTCCGGGCGATCGACGCTTTCACTGTCATGGTGGTAGCGGATGTGGGGAGACAGGGCGACGTCACTGGCGCCCGGCTGCAGTTGGAGTGCGTCCTGGGCCATGGCGATGCCCGGCAGCCATGCCAGCAACCACAGCAGCAGTGCGGGCAGCCAGCACTTCCGGAATGTCGTGATCGTCGTCGCCCGCATCGCCCCCCACTTGCCTGGCGTCCGGTCGCAGGACGCATCCTTCCCGTTGGATGTTGCCAGAGTAATCCACGGCATCGGCGAATTCATCCGGTGGCTTCATAATCAACGGATATCGGGGCCGGAACCAGACAGGATGCAAGCAGAAGGACTGTTCGCGGCGGCATTGCTGGCGAGCATCACTTTCATGAACGACCCTGTCGATGCGGCCCGAAACGGTTGCACGGGGCAGGTGCTGGAGGCAGACGGTGGGCAGGGGGTTGCCGGCCAGTTGGTCTCGGACGGGCGGCGCGTCGTGGCGACGGACGTCGACGGTCGCTACGTGCTTCCGGCCATCGATGCCAAGGCGCAAGTCTCCGTCATCGCGCGTGATGGCTGGGCAGTGCCCGCGCGCGAAGACGGGTTGCCGGCATTCTGGCGGACAGGGTGCGGTGATTTCGAACTGGTGGAGGCAACTTCTCCGTCGCTCGACGGCCACGGAGCGGACACCCGGGTGCTTGTGTTCTCCGATCCGCAGACCTCTACCGAAGTGCAGGTCGGTCATTACGCGCGCGGCATCGTCGGCGCTGCGCGCAACGAGTCAGGTATCGCGCTCGGCATCACCTTGGGCGACGTGAGTGACGACGTGCCCGAGCTGTATCCCGCGCTCAATCGTGCGACTGCTTTGCTCGGCGTGCCGTGGCTGCACGTTGCGGGCAACCACGATGTCGATGTCGATGCCCGCGATGACGAAGCCGCACTGTCCGCGTTCCGTGCGGTCTACGGGCCGGACACCCATGCGTGGGAAACCGAGCGCGCCGTGTTCGTGGTGCTCGACAACGTGGTGTCGATGCCGGGCCAGAGGCCGGCCTATGTGGGAGGTCTGCGTGAGGATCAGTTCGCGTTCCTCGAAAGCTACCTGCCGCTCGCGCCGCGAGATCGCCTGCTGGTGGTCGCCGTGCATATCCCGTGGTTCGATACTGCTGCGCCGGGCAGGCCATCGACGGTGCGCGTGGAAGATCGCGAGCGACTGTTCGCACTGCTGCGGGACTTCCCGCACGTCCTGCTGCTCAGCGGGCATCGCCATACGCAGCGCCAGTTCTTCCATGGGTCATCGGCCGGCTGGAACGGCGAAGGACGGCTGCGGGAATACAACGTAGGTGCCGCCTCGGGCGCTTACTGGTCGGGCGTCGACGATGCTTCGGGCATCCCGGTGTCGACCATGGCCGACGGCACGCCGAAGGGCTATGCCGTGCTCACCATCCGTGATGGCGGCGGATATGCGCTTGCGTGGCGCCCGGTCGGGATTGATGGGGATGATCCGGCATTTACCGACGCGATGGCATTGCATGCACCGAAGGTGCTGCGCCGTGGTGCATATCCGGCTTGGGGCGTGTACGCCAACGTGTTCATGGGGCACGACGACACCCGCGTCGAATACAGGATCGATGGCGGGGAATGGAAGCCGATGATGAAGGTGGAGGCGCCGGATCCGCGCTTGCTGGCCGAAAACGTTCGCGATGACCTGGCTGATGCCTTGCGCAGCTACGACCGTTCGCCGGAGGCCGAACCTTCGACGCACCTGTGGCGCGGCGCACTGGATACACGACTGCCGACCGGCGAGCATGAGGTCGAGGTGCGTGTGTTCGACGACGAGGGTATCGAGCACCGTGCGCGCACGGCCTACCGGCTGGACGAATGGAGCGAATGACGATGGGCGACTTGCCGACGGATCTTCCCGTGCGCCACTTTCGCAATGCCGCGGCCTGGGAGAAATGGCTGGCGTCGAACGCCGGCACGGCGGGCATGTGGCTCAAGATCGCCAAGAAGGACTCCGGCATCGCATCGGTCACTTACGCCGAGGCGCTGGATGTCGCGCTCTGCCACGGCTGGATCGACGGACTGAAGAAATCGCTGGATGCGGAGTATTTCCTGCAGCGGTTCACGCCTCGCAAGCCCAGGAGCCTGTGGTCGAAGATCAACGTCGGCAAGGTCGAGCAGTTGATCGCCTCGGGGCGCATGCAAGCCGCGGGACTGCGCGAAGTGGACGCTGCGAAGGCGGACGGACGTTGGGAGGCGGCCTATCACGGTGCTTCCAGCATGGAAGTGCCCGCCGAACTGGCGGAGGCATTGGCGAAGAACCGCAAGGCGAAGGCCTTCTTCGAAACGCTCGACAAGACCAATCGCTATTCGTTCTGTTGGCGCGTGCACACGGCCGTCAAGCCGGAAACGAAGCGTGCACGTGCAGAGAAGTTCGTCGCCATGCTGGCGCGGGGCGAGAAGATCCACGGCTGACACGATGCCGCGCGCGGCGTGGTGGTCAGTCGTAGGGGTAGGGCACGACCGTGGTCGGCGTGAGGGTCGACTCCCATGCCTGCAGTCGCGTGAGCGCCTGTTCGCCGATGTCGAGTTGCGGTTCGGACGGCAGCAGGTCTTCGGCATGTTCGCGCCGCTTCACCTGCCGGCGTGCGTACTCGAAGGCTTCGACGAGGCCGACGTCGCGGTTCATGCCTTCCACCAGCAAGGCACGGCCGAAGTAGGTGGCCGGCGTGGAGTCGCCGCATCCGAACGATGGCCGGTCGCGGCGCGCGGCCGTCATCACGATCGTGTCGGGATCGCGCAGCGCGGGGACGAAGCCACCCGAATAGCAAGCCGACACGACGACGACCCGTGCGGGGATGCCGGCGGCATCGAGCGCCTTGCGTAATGCGGTCGGCTTGATCGACGTATCGAAATGACCTGGCATGGCCACGCTCAGCTCGAACTTCGGGCTGCCGTGCGTGGTGATGTAGAGCAGGAGCAGGTCTTCATCCGGATCCATCGCTGCGCCGATGCCGGTCAGCGCGTGACGCAGGTTCTGCAGCGTGGCGAGCGGGCGGGGTGTGCGGGCCAGGCTGTCCGGATGGTTGACCAGGGCGATCGTGCGCCCGGCGGTGCCGTAACGTTCGGACATCAGCGTTTCGAGGTAGGCGACCTCGTTGCGGAACACGTTTTCGTTGCCGTCGCCGGCAAAGCCGACCACGTACAGATCCGGCACGCCCGGACGTTGCGCCGGCATGCCTGCAAGCAGTTCATCGATCAGCGCGATGTCGCGCTCGGCGAGTTCTTCGGTGTCATCGGCGGCGAACGATGCCATTGGCAAGCATGCCAACAGCACGATCACGATGTGGCGCCAGGCGCGCATGTCAGCCGAGGGCGATGTCCGTGAAGCGTTCGACGCGCGGGTGGCCGTTGGCCGCATCGCCATTGCGCGGTTCCGGGTAATCCTCTCGCCGGTCGATCAGCACGGTGCGCAGGCGCGCTTCGCGTGCGGCATCGAGTTCGGCAACCACGTCGGACAGGAACAGGATGTCGCCCGGTGCCACGGCCAGCGCTTCGGCGATGGCTGCGTAGCTTGCTGCTTCACGCTTGCCGCCGACAGCGGTGTCGAACCAGCCCGAGAACAACCCGGTGAGGTCGCCGGCATCGGTATGTGCGAACAGCAGTTTCTGCGCCGGTACCGATCCCGATGAATAGACGGCAAGCGCATGGCCTTCGCCGTGCCAGTGACGCAGCGCTTCCACCGCATCGGGATAGACCGGCGCGGTGAAATCGGCGTCGTGGTAGCCGGCCTCCCAGACCATGCCCTGCAAGGCCTTGAGCGCGATGTGCTTGCGATCGGTGTCGATCCAGCCCTGCAGCGTCTCGACGATCATGGCGTCCTGGCAGAGGCCGCCGTTCTCGATGGCGACCATGTCCAGCCAGCGGCGCACGTCGGGCTCGTCGCCGCGTTCGCGCACGAAGCGGGGCAGTTCGCGACGTGCATACGGGAACAGCACGTCCTTCACGAACGAGATGCTGCTCGTGGTGCCTTCGATGTCGGTGAGTATCAGCGGGTTCGTCATGGTGCGAATGATCGCCCAAAACCCGGCGGTGCGCTCAGGATGTGGCCGGGTTTTCGTAGCGCGGGAACTTGCCGGCGATATCGGTGCCGGTGAAGTGGCCGATCCAGCCGTCGGGTTGCTCGAAGAAGCGGATCGCGACGAAGCGCGGCTCCGGGCCCATGTCGAACCAGTGCGTAGTGCCGTCGGGCACCGCGATCAGGTCGTCCTTGACGCATTCGATCTCGTAGACCTTGTCGTCGACGTGCAGGGTGAACAGGCCCGAGCCGTCGACGAAGAAACGTACTTCGTCTTCCTTGTGGAAGTGTTCGTCGAGGAACTTGGCGCGCAGTTCGTCCTTCTTCGGGTTGTCGGGCGCGATGCTGATCACGTCCACCGTGGTGAAACCGCGCTCGGCACTGATGCGGTCGATGTCGGCCTTGTACGCGGCCAGCACTTCGTCCGGCGTGGCGCCGGCCTGCACCGGCTGGCTGGCCTGCCAGCGCTCGAAATGCACGCCGATCTTCGCCAGTTCGCGCTTGATCTCGTCGCCGTCGTGGCTGGTGAATTCAGGCGTGTCGGGTGCGTTGTCGCTGAAGATGCGCAGGCGGCTCATGGCGTGGGCTCGTGAGGCGTGTGTGGAGCCGGAAGGTTAGCAGTTGCGTCCTTGCCGGGCGTCATGGCAGCGGAACGCAGGCGTTCCGCGACTGCAACGCAGGGCGCGTCAATGGCCGGCGCTGAGCCGGCGGATGTCCAGTTCGCAGCCGAACAGGAACTCGAAGGCTTCCAGGTGCCGGCGCGCCTCGGCCATGTCGCGCCCCCAGGCGTACAGGCCGTGGCCGTCGATCAGGTAGCCCCACATCGGGCCGGCATCGAGCAGTGCATCCACCTGTGCGGCCAGCGTGGGCATGTGCTGGCTGTTGGGCAGCACCGGCACGTCGATGGTGGTTTCGTGGGTTTCGTTGCCGCGGAAGGCCTTGAGCAGTTCGTAGCCTGCCAGTCGCAAGTGGCCGGCACCCGCGAACAGGCGCGAGGCGACGGTCTGGTTGCGTGAGTGCGTATGCAGGATGCAGCCGATCTCCGGGAAGCGGCGGTACAACTGTGTGTGCAGCAGGGTTTCCGCCGAAGGGCGATGGTCGCTGCCGACGGCATTGCCGTCGAAATCCACGACCATGATGTCGGCTTCCTTCAGCTTGCCCTTGTCGCGTCCGGAGACGGTGATCGCGGCATGGCGATCATCCAGCCGGCGCGAGAAATTGCTGCTGGTCGCGGGCGTCCAGCCGAGCTGCGCCAGCTCGCGCACGTTGACGATGATCTCGCCCGCGAGTTCGCAGAGGCGGTGGCTGTCGTAGGGGAATGCGTCGCTCATGCGCGCAGTCTAACGCCTGGATCAAGAGGCGCCGAGCAGCGGCATCGACCTGGCGGGATGGTTGTCCCCGGCCTGTGGTTGATCGGACATCGCGCCCTCGATCCATTCGAGGTAATGGCTCAGGCGCACGTTGCAGGTGAACTGGCCATAGAGCCCCGGGCGGGTCGTCCTGACATCGCCATGCATGAATCCCCAGGCGGCCAGTCCGGCCAACTTCCATTGGCCGTCGACCTCGATCAGCGCGGGGCCACCGCTGTCACCGCTGCCTGTCTTGCCTTCGAGCGGCAGGGCCGACGCCGGTGCGTCGAACACGTAGCAGAACCAGCGTCCGTGCGCGCTGGTGATGGTGTTGTAGGCGCGCCGCAGCTCGGTGCGATTGGGGCCCCAGGGGTCGTGCCCTTTGGCCCCCGTGGCGGTCGCGCCTTTGCCGATGATCTTGACGATCCGCCCGAGCTGGTCATCGTCCCCGTGGAGTGCGACAGGAACGACATCCGTCACCGGCTCGGCCAGCTTGACCAGCGCAATGTCGTCGGTCGAGGCGATCTGCACCACCGCAAGCATCCACTCTCCCGTCTCCAATGCCTGGTGGATCAGTTCCTGGGCAGGCCTTGCGTACCCGGGATGCACCACGACGCGCTCGACGTCCCTGGGCGTGCCGTTGATGACCGCCTGCCAGGGGCCGGCGTGCATCGGCAGCACATGGGCTGCCGTAATCACCCATTGCGGTGCGATCAGCACGCCATGTCCTTCGCCGGGCATGTCGACGAGTGCCGGGAACTCGGATGCCGGGATCCGATACTGCGAATCATCGATGTCGTCGCGGATGACGATGGCATGGGCGCTCGATGACAGCGCAAGGAGGATGGGCAACAGGAAGCGCGTCATGTGTAATGTCTTCAAGAGCGGTAACGTTCCCTTGCTTCGGCGCGGCGACGCCCGAAGCCCCGCCACGCGGCCCAGATCAGCAGCGCGACGATCAGCGCGCCGACCAGCGTATCGACGTCGGTGGAGTACGCCAGAAGGCCGCAGGCGATCAGCGCGGCCATGCCGAGCAGGCGGTCGCCGCGGTCGGACGGGCGTTCGCGCGTGCCGAACAACAGGCTCAGGCCGGCGGCGACGTAAGCCATCACCACCAGCGTCACCACCATGTCGATGATTGTGCTGAACTGGCCCGACACCGTGGTGGTAACGGTGATGAAGGCGATGCCCGTCATCGACAGCGCGATGATGAACAGGCCCCAGCCCGCGGCACCGTTGGGCCGCAGTTTGCCGAAGATCGCCGGCAGGAAGCCACGCTGCGCCGCGCGCGCGCCGGATTCGCCGGTGACCAGCATCCAGCCGCCGAGGGTGCCCGTGGCCTTGAGCGCAGCGGCGGCGGCGATGATCGGCACCGCCCATGCGCCGAACATCTGTCCGGCGACGAGCGCGAACGGCGCGCTGGATGCCGCCATCTGTTCCGCGGGCACGATGCCCATCATCAGCACAGAGGAGATCAGGTAGACCACGCCCGCGATGAGGATGCCGCCGATGGTTGCGATGGGCACGTTGCGCTCGGGATTGCGGACGACGCCGGCGACCATCGCGCCGGTTTCCAGCCCCACGAACGCCCAGAACACCGGTGCCAGCGCGCCGAAGACGACGGCGAAGTCGGAGTTGTCGGTGACGTTCCAGGCCGCGCGGTAGATCTCGGGGTCGAAACTGCCCCAACCCGCGACCAGCACCACCGCGATCGGCAGCAGGCCGAAGATCACGCACATCGACTGGAAACGTGCGATCGAGCGCGGGCCGAGCAGGTTGATGGCGAACATCAGCCAGATCAGCACGATCTGCCCGGCGAGGCGCACGTTGCCGCTGTCGTCGATCGGCAGCAGGATCACGAGGTAGCCGAAGGCGGCCACCGCGATGGCGTTATTGCCCATCCACGACGATATCCAGTACAGCGTGGTCGCGAGGAAGCCCATGTCGCGGCCCAGCGACGGTCGCACGTAGTCGTCGGGGCTGTTGAGGTTGGGGTATTGCCGGGCCAGCCGTGCAAACGCGCCACCCAGGGCGATCGCGAGGATGGTGCCCAGCAGCCAGGAGAACGCGGTCACGCCGCCCTGTCCCGCGAGCGAGGCTGGCAGCAGGAAGAATCCCGAGCCGATCATGTTGTTGGCGACCACGAACGTGGCCAGCACGGGGCCGATCTTCTTGGCGGTTCCGACGGTCATCGCAGGCAGTCCGGTGGCGTGGAAAACACGACGGCGCCACGAGGGCGCCGTCGGGAGTGCAAGGCGCTCAGGCCTTGTTGAGCTTGCTGTTGCGGTAGCCGTAGGTGAAGTAGATCAGCATGCCGATGGCCGTCCACAGCAGGAACAGGCCCCAGTGCTCGATGAACGACATGAAGAACAGCGCCATGCAGGCGAGGAACCCGAGCGGGCAGAGGATCACCGCCAGCGGCACGCGGAACGGACGGTGCAGCTCAGGGCGCTTGAAACGCAGCACCAGCACGCCGAGGCAGACCGTGGCGAAGGCGACCAGGGTGCCCATCGACACCAGTTCGCCCAGCACGCTCAGCGGCATCAATGCCGCCAGCAGGCAGGCGGCGACGCCGACGATGATCGTGCCGACGTAGGGCGTGTTGTGCTTCGGGTGCACCTTGCCGAACAGCTTCGGCAGCAGGCCGTCGCGCGACATGGTGTAGAAGATGCGCGGCTGCGCCATCAACATCACCAGGATCACCGACGACAGGCCGGCGATGGCGCCGATCTCGACCGCGGTCTTCAGCCACGCGAGGTTGGCGCCGGGGTTGTCGCGCATCACCAGTTCGAGCGCGGTGGCGACCGGCTTGGCGGTGCCGAGCTCCTGGTAGTTGGCCATGCCGGTCAGCACTGCGCAGACCGCGATGTAGATGATGGTGCAGACCACCAGTGAGCCGAGGATGCCGATGGGCATGTCGCGCTGCGGGTTCTTGGCTTCGCCGGCGGCGGTGGAGACCGCGTCGAAGCCGATGTAGGCGAAGAACACGATGGTGGCTGCGCGCAGCACGCCGCTTTCTCCGAACACGCCCCAGGTACCCTGGTTCTCGGGGATGAAGGGCGTCCAGTTGGCCGGATCGACGTACATCACGCCGAAGCCCAGGAATGCGGCGATCACCGCGACCTTGATCGCGACGATGATGCCGTTGACGAAGGCGGATTGGGTGATGCCGACGTAGCACAGGCCGCTGACCGCCGCGACGATGACGACCGCAGGCAGGTTGATGATGTTGCCGGTGCGGACGAAGCCGCCGTTCTCCCAGCCGAGTGGCGCGCTGGCCAGTTCCGCGGGGAATGGAAGTCCCAATGTCGTGGTCAGGAAGCTCACCAGGTAGCCTGACCAGCCCACGGCGACCGTGGACGAGGCGAACAGGTACTCGAGTACCAGGCACCAGCCGATGAACCAGGCGACGAATTCGCCCAGCGTGGCATAGGAGTAGGAGTACGCGCTGCCCGAGACCGGCATCATTGCCGAGAATTCGGCATAGCACAGGCCCGCGAGGGCGCAGGCGAAGCCGGCCAGCACGAAACTGAGCATGATCGCCGGGCCGGCGTGGTTGGCGGCAGCCTGGCCGGTCAGCACGAAGATGCCTGCGCCGATCACCGCGCCGATGCCGAGCAGGATCAACTGGCGTCCAGACAACGTGCGCTTGAGGGTGGCTTCGCCCTGCAGGCTGCCTTCGACCGGTTCGCCGGCATCGACATGCGGCGCCGGTTCGACCGGCTTCACCCTGAAAAGACTTTTCGACATCTGGAATTCCCTGTTGTTGACTGGCTTCCGGCCGGACGGCCGGTGGAGCGAGCGGGCGGGGTGGGGGGCGCTACGCCGCCCGTACCTTGCCAAACGCGGGTGCCGGGCACAAGCGGCGGTGCGGCGCATCACGGCGATAATCGTCCACTTGGCACCTTTGGAGAGCACCGTCTTGTCGCAGGAACACCCGCCCGGAACCGGGCCGCTCGCTACCGCGTTCGCCGGCTACCTTGCCCGACATCCGGAGGAATCGGAGACCGTGGGCTGGTTCCAGGCCTTGCTGGAAGACCCGCAGGATCCGTTCGTCCGCGAGCGCCTGGCGGGGCATTTCACCGCGTCGGCCTGGCTGGTCGACCGTGGCGGCACGCGCCTGCTGATGACGCACCACCGCAAGCTGGGCCTGTGGTTGCAACTGGGCGGGCACGCCGACGGCGACCGCGATCTGGCGCGCGTCGCGTTGCGCGAGGCGGAGGAGGAGTCCGGGCTGGCCGATCTGTCGGTCGAGCCGCATGTCTACGACCTCGACCGCCACTGGATCCCGGAACACAAGGGCGTGCCCGGCCACTGGCATTACGACGTGCGCTACGTGGTGCGCACGGGCGGCAGCGAGGATTTCGCGGTCAGCGAAGAGTCGTTGGCGTTGGCGTGGAAACCCATCGCCGGAATCGCAGGCGATGACGGTTACGACGCTTCGCTGCAACGCATGGCGCGCAAGTGGCTGGCGCGCGAAGCCGGGTGATGGTTCGGCTTCAGCTGCGCGCGGCGACTTCGTCGATGTGTCGCAGCAGGTCGGCCGGGTCGTCGTAGACGCGGAAGGCGCCGGAGCGTTCCAGTTCCCCTTGCCCGTAACCACCCGACAGCAGGCCGATGCCCAGCGCACGCGCGCGCTGCGCGGCCAGCATGTCCCAGATGCTGTCGCCGACCACCAGCGAATGCACGATGTCGATGCCGAGGCGATCGGCGGCGGCGATGAACAGGTCGGGATCGGGCTTGGCGTGGCGTACCAGGTCGCGCGTGATCACCGGCACCACGTTCGGATCGACGCCCAATGCGGCGATGTTCGGCGCCGCGGTTTCCATGCGCCCGCTGGTGGCGATGGCCCACGGGATGCGCTGTTCGCTCAGGAAGGCGAGCTGCTCTCGCGCCCCGGGCAGCGGCCTGATCGGGTTTTCGCGCGCCTGCCGGTTGTAGGCTTCGGCGTGCCGGACGCGCAGCCGTTCGCGGCGATCAGTGGTGATGTCCAGCCCGGTCTCGCGCAGCAGGATGTTGGCGAACAAGCCGCCGCTCATGCCGATCTTGCGATGGATGCGCCAGACCGACAGATCCACGCCTTCCTGGTCGAGTGCCTCCTTCCACGCAAGCACGTGCTGGTAGACGCTGTCGACGAGGGTGCCGTCGAGGTCGAACAGGAACGCGGTGCTGGAACGCGGCATGGCCGTCTCCCGATGGTCAGTACAGCATGTGTCAGTACAGCACGCGGGTGCGCAGGGTGCCCTCGATCTTCGCCAGTTCCGCGCGCAGGTGCGTGGCCTGCTCGACCGATGCCGCGGTGTCGATCACCACGTAACCAACCTTCGGGTTGGTGCGCAGGTACTGGCCGTCGATGTTGATGCCTTCGCGTGAGAACACGTCGTTGATCTTCGACAGCACGCCCGGCACGTTGCGGTGGATGTGCAGGATGCGATGGCTGCCATCGTGCTCGGGCAGCGTCACTTCCGGGAAGTTGACCGCCGAGAGCGTGCTGCCGTTGTCGCTGTAGCGCACCAGCTTGGCCGCGACTTCGGTGCCGATGTTGTCCTGCGCCTCCAGCGTGCTGCCGCCGACGTGCGGGGTGAGGATGACGTTGTCGAATTTCGCCAGCGGCGATTCGAAGCGTTCGTCGTTGCCCTTGGGCTCGACCGGGAACACGTCCACCGCCGCACCGCCGACATGGCCGGATTCAAGCGCGGCGGCCAGTGCGTCGATGTCGACCACCGTGCCGCGCGAGGCGTTGATCAGGTGTGCACCGGGTTTCATCCTTGCGATCTGCGCGGCGCCGAACATCATTTGCGTGGACGGCGTTTCCGGCACGTGCAGGGTGACCACGTCCGAACGCGCCAGCAGGTCGTCGAGGCTGGTGGCCGAGCGTGCGTTGCCCAGCGACAGCTTGGTTTCGATGTCGTGGAACAACACCTGCATGCCCAGCGCCTCGGCCATCACCCCGACCTGGGTGCCGATGTGTCCGTAGCCGATGATGCCCAGCGTCTTGCCGCGCACCTCGTGGCTGCCGGCGGCAGACTTGCTCCAGCCGCCGCGATGGCATTCGGCGTTCTTCTGCGGGATGCCGCGGGTCAGCATGACGGTTTCGGCGATCACCAGTTCGGCGACGCTGCGGGTGTTGGAGTAGGGCGCGTTGAACACCGGGATGCCGGCCAGTTCCGCCGCGTCCAGATCGACCTGGTTGGTGCCGATGCAGAAGCAGCCGACGGTGATCAGGCGGCGTGCGTCGGCCAGCACTTCGGCGGTGAGTTGAGTGCGCGAGCGGATGCCGAGGATGTGGGCGCTCGCGAGTTTCTCGCGCAGCGCGTCGCCGGCCAGCGACCCGGTCAGGGTCTCGATGTGCGAATAGCCGGCATCGCGGAATACCTGCTCGGCGCTGCGGCTGATGCCTTCGAGCAATACGACGCGAATGTCCTGCTTCGGGAACGAGGTCTTCGGGGGCGACATGCGCGTGTGCATCCGGCGTTGCGTGGGGACGGGCATTATCCCAGATGCCATGCCGCATTTCCGGCGCGTACAGGCAGGATGGACAGTTGCGAAGGCAACGAACGCGCCCGCTCGCTGGACGCCGCTTGTCCCGGCTGGCACGCTTGCCTCCCCCATGCCGCACGACTTCCCGATGACCGACCCGCGCCTTGCCGCGCTGTCGCAGACGCTGCCCGGTTTGCGCCTGCTCACCGACGCCGCCGACCTGGAGCACTACGGTCGCGACTGGACGCGGCGCTGGACGCCTGCGCCACTGGCGATCGCGCTGCCTGCCAGCGTGGAAGAAGTGCAGGCAATCGTGCGCTGGGCGAACGACGAAGGCGTGGCGATCGTGCCTTCCGGGGGACGCACCGGATTGTCCGGTGGTGCCGTGGCTGCGAATGGTGAGCTGGTGCTCAGCCTGCAGCGCATGAACAAGGTGCTGGGTTTCGATGCCGTCGATCGGCTGCTGACCGTGCAGGCCGGCATCGCGCTGGAAGCCGTGCACAACGCCGCGAAGGAGCATGGGCTGGTCTATCCGGTCGATTTCGCCGCGCGCGGCTCCTGCAGCATCGGCGGCAACATCGCCACCAACGCCGGCGGCATCCGCGTGATCCGCTACGGCAACACTCGCGAATGGGTGGCGGGGCTGAAGGTGGTGTCCGGCAACGGCGAGCTGCTCGAACTCAATCGCGGACTGGTCAAGAACTCAAGCGGCTACGACCTGCGGCATTTGATGGTCGCTTCCGAAGGCACGCTGGGCATCGTGGTCGAGGCGACGCTCAAGCTCACCGATCCGCCGCCGCCGACCAACGTGATGCTGCTGGCCTTGCCGTCATTCGATGCGCTGATGCAGGTCTTCGCCGAGGTGCGTTCGCGGCTGCGGCTGGAAGCGTTCGAGTTCTTCATCGATCGCGCGCTGCACCACACCACTGCGCACGGTGCGCAGAATCCCTTCGACGAGATCCATCCGTACTACGTGGTGGCCGAATTCGCCAACCAAGGCGAGCCGGACGAGGCCGCGGTGCTGGCCGCGTTCGAGCATTGCGTGGAGCAGGGTTGGGTGTCCGATGGCGTGATCAGCCAGAGCGAGGCGCAGGCCGCGCAACTCTGGCGCCTGCGCGAAGGCATCACCGAAAGCCTCGCGCCGCACGTGCCGTACAAGAACGACGTGTCGGTTCGCATTTCGGCGATGCCGGCCTTCCTCGCCGAAACCCATGCCTTGCTGGCGGGCGAGTATCCGCAGTTCGACGTGGTCTGGTTCGGCCACATCGGCGACGGCAACCTGCACATCAACGTGCTCAAGCCCGCCGACATGGCGCAGCAGGATTTCGTGCGTGAATGCGAGCGCGTGACCAAGCTGCTGTCAGGCGCGTTGCTTCGCCACGGCGGCAGCATCTCCGCCGAACACGGCATCGGCCTAGTCAAGAAGCCCTATCTGTCGTCCACCCGCAGCGATGCGGAAATCGCTGCGATGCGTGGCATCAAACAGGCGCTCGATCCCAACGGCATCCTGAACCCCGGGAAATTGTTCGACCCGTGATGCGATCCATGTCGCATGCATGACTGTCGGCATTCAGCCAGCGGCGCGGCCGAGGCGATACTCTGCATTCTTTCCCCGCGAATGGATTGACCCACGATGATCCGCAGCACCCTGGTTGCCGTTCTCGGCATGGCGATGGCCTTGGCCGCATTCTCCTTGCAGGCGGGCAGTTTCGCCGGCAGCACCGCAGGCAGCTCCGCGGGTGGTTCGTCCGCCACTTCGGGCAGCAGTTCCGGCGACGACAAGGTCGTCATTCGCGCGCGCGATGACGCGGCTGGTTTCGTTGCCAGCGACGGTCGCATCCGTACTGCGCGACTGGAAGCGGCGCTGCGCCACCTGCGCGAGCACGACGCCACCGCCCGCGATGCCAGCGACCTGCAGCTTGCGCGGGCGATCCTCGCGCGCTGAGCGCGTAACCATCCTCCAACGGTTGCGCACGCTGGCGTACGCCGGGCTGCTGGCATGCGGTGGCGTGTCGGCAGCGGGGGAGGGGATCGGTGTCGACGCTACCGGCCTGACACCGGAAGAGGCAACCGCCACCGGACGGCTGCTCGATGCCGCAAGCGAGCGCTTGCCGCCGGGTTTCCTGTCAAACCTGGGCATTGATGTTTCCCTGCGCTGGCGCGATGACCTGCCTGCCGACGTGCATGGTCGCGTGCGCGCGGGGCGGATCGGCCTGCGCCGTGGATTGCTGGCGCAATGGATGGCGGCCGACGCGGATGCATCCGTCCGGTCGCCGGCACTGGCGGCACTGTTGCATGAACTTGCGCATGTCCATGACCGTTCGCGCGGTGGCGGACTGTCGCGCGATCCGCGCCTGCTCGATCTCGCCGGTTGGCCGGTGAGGCCGCTGCGCGCCGGGCTGCGTGCGGCACGTAACGATTTCAGCGACCGCAGCCCCGATGCCTACGAACTGCAGTCGCCGACGGAGTTCGTGGCGGTCAACTTCGAGCATTTCCTGCTCGATCCCCAATACGCCTGTCGACGCCCGGCCTTGCATGCCTACTTCGCGGCGCATTTCGGCTGGTCGCCGCCGGGCGCCGATTGCGCGACGGATCTGCCGTTCGTCGGTGCGGGGATGGACGAGGAAGCCGTGCGCCTGCTCGACCTCGATCCGTCCCGCGTGGCCGGGATCGACTACCTGTTCGCTGAAGCCAACGCACGACCGATGAGCCGCTGGGGCCACAGCATGCTGCGGCTGGTGGTCTGTGCGCCGGGGCGTGCGCCGGGCCCGGATTGCCGGTTCGACCTCGACCATCACGTCGTGCTGTCGTTTCGCGCCTTCGTCGACGACCTGCAGATTTCCAGCTGGCGCGGCCTGACCGGCTCGTACCCGTCGCGGCTGTTCGTGTTGCCCTTGCAACAGGTGATCGACGAATACACCAAGGTCGAACTGCGTGGACTGCAATCGATTCCGCTGCGCCTGGAGCGCGGCGAGATCGACGCACTGCTCGCGCGTGCCGCACAGGTGCACTGGAGTTACGACGGACGCTATTACTTCGTTTCCAACAATTGCGCGGTGGAAACCTGGAAACTGCTCAATGATGGCGTTCCAAGGTTGTCGCAGGCGCCGTTGAGGAGCATCACGCCCAACGGCCTGCTGCGTCGCCTCGGGCGCGAAAGCATTGCCGATGCCACGGTGCTGGACGATACCGCCCGCGCGGTGCGCGAGGGTCATTACTTCCCGTCACAGGCCATCTATTTCGAGGAGATGTTCGATATCGCCGATGCCGTGATCGGACTGCCGCAAGGCGGGGCGCGACATTGGCTGGATCTCGACCCCGGCATGCGAACGCCGTGGTTCGGGCGTGGCGACCTGCGTGCCACGGCGGCGCTACTGTTGCTGGAACAGGCGGCGCTGCGGCGCGAGGAAGCCGCGGCACGCGACGCCCTGAAGCAGCGTTTCCTGCGCGGTCGCGACGCAACGGCCGGGATCGACGATGCCAGCGGACGCCTGCATGCGTTGCTGTCCGATGGTGCCTATGCCGGACGGCCGGCATTGTTGCTCGACGACGAAGGCTACGGCCTGCCGCAGGCGGCGGAACGCACCTTGCTTGCGCAGTCGGTTAGGGCGGGCGACGCACGCCTGCGCGAACTGCAACAGGGTCTGTTGCACGATGCCCGCGATTTGCTGCCGCACGATCGCAGGGACAGGCTCGAAACCGCAGAAGCCAATGTCGAAGCACTGGGCGCACGATTGCGGGCGTTGTCGCTTGGTGACGTGCCGGAGGCGCAGGCCCGATAAGCCGTGGCGCGATCAGCGATCGAGCCAGCGCGTCATCAATTGCCGTGGGTGTGGGTGGTAGCCGTTCTGCAGGTACACGCCCTGCGCGCGCAGGTTGTCGTTGTTCACTTCGAGCCGCAGTGCACGCAGTCCTTCGCGACGACAGAGTTCAGCCGCCTCGTCGAGGGCGCGCCTGCCGAGACCGCCACCGCGTGCCTGCGGCAGCAGGTAGAGTTCGTCCAGCAAACCGAAGCGTCCGCCGAATTCCAGGCTGAAGCAGAAGCCGACGACGAGGTAGCCGGCGAGCGCGCCATCGCGCTCGACCAGCAGCAGGCGACCGTTGTGCGGATGCGCCAGCAGGTCGCCGAGCGCCGCACGCAGCCGTGCTTCGTTCCACGGGATGCCTTCGTCCGAATGGAAATCCCGGATGACGGGCACCAAGGCATCGATGTCGGCGCCGGTGCCCGTTCGGAAGACGATGTCGACCATGTCGTGCTTCGTGGATTCAGTCGGCGCGGCCACCGAACTCGCCCGTGGTGGTGTTCACCAGCACGCGTTCGCCGGTGACGATGTACTCGGGCACCATGATCTCGATGCCGGTGTTGAGCGTCGCCGGCTTGGGGCGCTTGGTCGCGGTGCCGCCCTTGAGTTCCGGGGGCGTTTCCACGACTTCAAGGGTCACGTGCTGCGGCAACTGCAGTGCGACCGGTTGCTCGTCGATGACCTGCACGTAGGTGCCGGTGAGTCCGTCGGTGATGTAGCCGGCATCATCGCCCACCACGTCGGCATCGAGGGTGTAGGGCGTGTAGTCCTCGTCGTCGAGGAACACGAAGGCCTCGCCGTCCTTGTAGGAGAACGTGGCCTGACGGCGCAGCAGCTCGACTTCGCTCAGGTTGTCGTCACCATCGAAGCTGGCGTCGAGCTTGTTGCCGCCAGGCACGCTGTACATGATGAAGCGGAAGCGCACGTTGCCGCCGCGCCCCTGCGGCGAACTGCGTTCGATGTCGCGCACCTGGTACACGGTACCGTTGTGTTCGACCACGTTTCCTTTCTTGACGTCGTAGGCTTTCATGCGGATTTCCGAGGGAAGTTTCGTTGGTGTCAGTCGAACGGATGGAACGGTCTGAGCAGTTGCATGCCGACGAGTTCTTCGGGGGCATCGTCACGTGGCTGCCAGAGTGACGTCCACGCCGGATGCGTCTGTTCGTAATCCGTTCGCGCACCGAATGCGGCGAGATCCGGATAGTCGATGTCCATGATCACGATGTCGGAGTCAGGCCCTGGCAATGCCATCTTCTGGAACCGGATGCCTTCGGGCATTACTGGTGAATCGAACTGCGGATCGGCAGCTGCCTTGAGCTTTTCGACGAATGCGGCCATGCCGCCGTGTCTGATGCGGTAGGTGAAGCGTGCGGTCACGGCCATGGCGTCCGTACCTGGATTACTTCGGCGCGAGGCGCACGGCGCCATCAAGGCGGATGGTCTCGCCGTTGAGGTAGCGATTGCCGAGGATGTAGGCGACCAGGTCGGCGAATTCTTCCGGCTTGCCGAGGCGCGACGGGAACGGGATCGAAGCCGACAGCGACTTCTGCACGTCGTCGGGCATGCCGTCGACCATCGGTGTCCAGAAGATGCCCGGTGCGACCGTGTTGACGCGGATGCCGAAGCGGGCGAGTTCGCGCGCCATGGGCAGGGTCATGCCGACCACGCCGCCCTTCGATGCGGAGTAGGCGGCCTGTCCGATCTGGCCGTCATAGGCGGCGACGCTGGCGGTGTTGACGATCACGCCACGCTCGCCGTCGTCGCCGGCATCGTTGTGTTGCATCAGCGCGGCGGCGGCCTTGGCGACGTTGAAGCTGCCGACCAGGTTGACCATCACCGTGGTGCTGAACTGTGACAGCGGCATCGGCGCCTCGCGTCCGAGCACGCGACCCGCGCCGAGGATGCCGGCGCAGTTGACCACGGCATTCAACCCGCCGAGGAAGTCCTTGGCGGCGGCGACGTTGGCGGCCACGCCATCCTCGCTGGTCACGTCGGTGCGGAAGTAGCGCGCGTTCGATTCGCCGAGTTCGGTGACGGCGGCGGCGCCCTTGTCATCGTTGACGTCGAACAGCGCGGCCTTGCCGCCATCGGCGACGATGCGTTGTGCCACGGCCAGGCCGAGGCCGGACACGCCGCCGGTGACCACTGCGCGGATGGAAGCTGGTTGCATGGGGATTCCCTGCGTCGAAACCCGCATTTTAGCGTAGGCCGGGCCAGGGCCCGGCATTGCCTGCAGACGCCGGCTCGTAGCCTCAGTTCGATTCTTCGAGCAGCTTGCGGGCGAATTCGTCCGGGGTCAGGCCCGGCGCGAACAGGAAACCCTGGCCGACGGGCACCCCGAGCTGCAGCATGAACTGGCGTTGCGCTTCCGACTCGATGCCTTCGGCCACGATGTCCAGACCGAGGCTGCGCGCGATGCCGGCGACGGCCTGGCAGACCGCGACGTCGGACTGGTTGCCGGGCACGCCCTCGACGAACAACTGGCTCAGCTTGAGTCCGTGGATCGGCAGGCGGCGCAGGTAGTTGAGCGCGCTGTAACCCTCGCCGAAATCGTCGATCGTCAGCACCACGCCGAGATCGCGCAGCGCCGCGAACGTGAGCAGGGTGTCGGGCGCATCCTCGATCAGCACGCGCTCGGTGAATTCCAGTTCCAGCGCTGTGCCCGGCAAGCCGTATTCTTGGAGTACGCCGCGAATCGTTTCGGCTAGGTCTTCGCTCAGGAACTGGCGATAGGACACGTTGACGGCGACGCGGATGATGCCCAGCCCGGCGTCGCGCCAGGCCGCGGCCTGCCGGCAGGCTTCGCGCAGCACCCAGCCGCCGATGCGCACGATGTCACCGGTGTTCTCGGCGTGGCCGATGAAGTGGTCGGGCCGCATCTCGCCCAGGTGGTGGTTCTGCCAGCGGATCAGTGCCTCGGCGGCGACGATGAGGCCGGTGCGCAGGTCGACCTGTGGCTGGAACACGAGTCGGAATTCGTCGTTGTCGGCGGCACGCCGCAACTGAGTCTCCATCCGCAGCTTGTCTTCCTGCGATTGCGCGAGTTCCGGCGAATACGCCTGCCAGCCGTTGCGGTTGCGGCGCTTGCTGTCGTACATCGCGGCATCGGCATTGTGGATCAGCGTCTGCGGGCGGTCGCCGTCATGAGGGGCACTGGCGATGCCTATGCTGGCGGTGATCGCGAATTCCTCCTTGCCGAAACGGAAGCCGTCGCCGAAGGATTCGAGGATGGCGTCGGCGATGCGTCCCGGACGCGACGGGTCGTCGCCGGTGGTGCAGACGACGAGGAATTCATCGCCGCCGAAGCGCGCGATCAGGCCTTCGGTGCCGACTGCGCGGCTGATGCGTTGCGCCGATTCGGACAGCAACTGATCGCCCGCGGAATGGCCGAGCACATCGTTGACCATCTTGAAGCGGTCGAGGTCGATGTAGAGCACGGCTATGCCGCCATGCACTTCATCGTCCATGCGCACGCCCATCTCCGCGAGGATCGCATCGCGGTTGAGCAACCCGGTGAGCGGGTCGGTGCGGGCGCGCACGCGCAGGGTTTCCTGCTCCTGCTTGCGTTCGGTGACGTCCTGCAGGGTGCCGGTGATGCTGATGGCCTCGGACTGGCTGGTCTCGGCCTCGCCGATGATGCGGATCCAGAACACGCGACCGTCGGCACGCGTGCCCTGGACTTCGAGGTCGAGCGGCGTCTTGCGTGCGATGGCGTCCTGCAGCGCTTCGTCGAACCGTTGGCGGTCACCTTCGCCCAGGCTGCGCAGCATGTCATCGATGGTGCGCGGAGCTTTCAGCTGCCCAAGGATGCGCACTGCTTCTTCGGTCAGGTAGAGCGCATCGCGATCGACCTCCCATTCCCAGCCACCGATGTGCGCCAGCGCTTGTGCGCGGTCGAACAGCGCGCTGTCGCGCTTGAGGCCGGTGACGTCGCTGAACAGCGACAGCACCTGTCGCGGCGTGCGACTGCCCGGTGCGAACAGCGGCACCGAGGTGACCGACAGCCAGCGCAGGCGGCGCTCGGGCTTGTGGTACATGCCCAGCACGCGGCTTTCGAGCGCCTTGCCGGTGCGCAGGGTCAAGATGGGCGGCAGGTCGTCGAACGGAATGCGATGACCGCTTTCGTTGACGATGCTCCATGCGCTGGGGTGCAGGTATTCGGTGAAGTCGTGCTTCTCGTCGGCGCCGAGGATGCGCATCGCCGCGGCGTTGACCTGGATCAGCTTGCCCTTGGCGTCCTGCACCAGCACGCCCTTGTCGATCACTTCGAGCAATTGCCCGTAGCGCAGCTCGGCGTCGCGTCGCGCGCTGAGGTCGCGGGCGACGGCGACGATGCAGTCGCGGCCGTCGTGCTTGAACCCGGCCGAATGCACCTCGACCGGGAAGCGCGTGCCGTCGCCGCGCATGTTGGTGACTTCGATGACGTAGGTTTCGCCGCGATGGATGGTTTCCCACACCGGCTTGAGGTGATCCTTGGGCAGGTCGGGATTGAGGAACTCGATCGGCTTGCCGACGATCTCCTCGCGACAGCGGCGATAGGCCGCCTGGCCAGCCTTGTTGAGGTCGAGCACGACGCCCGACTCGTCGAGGATGCTGACAGGGTCGGGCACGGCGTCGAACAGGGCGTGGTAGCGCAGACGCGCGGTTTCGGCCTCGGCACTGACCGCGCGCAGGGCGTCGCGGGCCTTGCCCAGCAGCATGCGCGTGTCCGCAGGCAGCGACAGGTCGCGGCCGGCGGCCTCCAGCGACGCCACGATCTCCGCCGCCCCGTCGTTGGCGGGGGGCATCGCGGTCTCGTCCGGCAGGCGCCTGTTGTTCATGTCATCCGCTCATCCATTCGCGGCAAGGGCCTTGCCGGCCTTGCTGCCGGTTTCGCGCCCGAGCAAGGACGACAGCCACCGACCCGTCTCGGCCAGCAGCCCGAGATCCACCCCGGTCTCGATGCCCATGCCATGCAGCATATACACCACGTCCTCGCTGGCGACGTTACCACTGGCCCCCTTGGCGTAGGGACAGCCGCCTGCGCCCGACACGGCTGAATCGACCACGGCCACGCCTTCCTCGAGGCAGGCCAGGATGTTGGCCAGCGCCTGGCCCCAGGTGTCGTGGAAGTGCACGGCGAGTGCGGCCATCGGCACTTCCGCGGCGACGATGCGCAGCATTGCGCGTGCCTTGGCGGGCGTGCCCACGCCGATGGTGTCGCCCAGCGAGATTTCGTAGCAGCCCATGGCGTGCAGCGCCTTCGCCACGCGCACCACGTCGGCCAGCGGCACCTCGCCCTGGTAGGGGCATCCGAGCACGGTGGAGACATAGCCGCGCACCTTCACCCCGTCGGCTTTGGCGCGTTCGAGCACCGGCGCGAAGCGTTCGAGTGATTCGTCGATGCCGGCGTTGGTGTTCTTCAGGTTGAAGGCCTCGGACGCAGCGGTGAACACCGCGACTTCGCGCACGCCGACTTCGAGCGCGCGTTCGTAGCCTTTTTTCGTTGGGCACGAGCACCGGATAGGCGATGCCGTCGCGCTTGTCGATGCCGGAAAACACCTCGGCGGCATCGGCGAGTTGCGGCACCCATTTCGGACTGACGAAACTGGTCGCTTCTATGGTCTGCAGGCCGGTGCGCGACAACCGGTCGATCAGCTCGATCTTGGCCGCAGTCGGCACGAGGGTCTTTTCGTTCTGCAGGCCGTCGCGCGGGCCGACTTCGACGATGCGGACGCGGGCGGGCAGGGCCATGTCAGGGTTCCAGCGTCGCGAGCACGGCATCGGCTTCGACGAAGTCGCCCGGCTGCGCACGCACCTGGGCGATGGTGCCGTCGCGCGGTGCCTTGAGTGCCAGTTCCATCTTCATCGCTTCGATCACCAACAATTCCTGGCCATTGCCGACGGCGTCGCCGGGCTGGACGCGCACAGTGACCACCCGGCCCGGCATGGGCGCGCGGATGCGGTCGTCGATGGACGCCTCGCCCGACCCGTCGCGCCGGTACGCCGGCACCGGATGCAAGCGGGCGCGATGCTCGCCGTCATGGAGGTCGATGGCATCCGGACGCACGGACAGGCGCAAACGCCGTCCCGTGCCATTGAAACGTGCCGAGAGGGCCGTGCCGGTCAGGCGCGCGCCGGAGACTTCGATCAGACGGCTCCCGTTGGCGATGCGATAGTCGCCGCCGCTGCCCTGGACGACCAGGTCGATGCGTTCGCCGCCGTGCGCGAACGCCAGCCTGCGGTTGCCGGCGTGCCCGAGCCGCCAGCCGTCGGCGATGGCCCAGGGCGAGGTGGGATCACCCGAACGCGCTGTTTCCTCTTGCTGCTTGGCGCTTTCCTGCAACAACCACGCAACCGTTGCCGCGGCGATCTGGTCGTCCGCCAGCGAGCGTCGCGGCATGAACTCGTCGAGATGGCGGTCGAGATAGCCGGTATCGATGCGGCCTTCGATGATGGCCGGGTGCCGCGCCAGCGCTTCGAGGAAGGCGATGTTCGATTTCGGGCCGTCGATGGTGCATTCGGCGAGGGCCTCACGCAGGCGGGCGAGGGCACGCGGACGGTCTTCGTCGTACACGATCAGCTTGGCGATCATCGGATCGTAGAAGATCGTCACCGTGTCGCCTTCGACTACGCCCGAATCGATGCGCACGTGCGCAGATGGCTCGGGCAACTCAAGCCGTTCCAGCCTGCCGGAACCGGGCAGGAAGCCGGCTTCGGGATCCTCCGCGTACAGGCGCACCTCGATGGCGTGGCCGTGTTGCGGCACATCGTCCTGTGCCAGCGGCAACGGTTCGCCGGAGGCGATGCGCAATTGCCATTCGACCAGGTCGAGGCCGGTGGTCATTTCGGTGACCGGATGCTCGACCTGCAGGCGGGTGTTGATCTCCATGAAGTAGAAGTTGCCCGCGGGATCGACGATGAACTCGACGGTGCCGGCGTTGGCGTAATCGATCGCGCGCGCGGCGAGCACGGCGGCATCGCCCATCGCCTTGCGCAATTCAGGCGTGAGGAAGGGCGAGGGCGATTCCTCGAAGACCTTCTGGTAGCGGCGTTGCGCGGAACACTCGCGTTCGTTGAGGTGGATTGCGTTGCCCTGCGCGTCGCCGAACACCTGGATCTCGATGTGGCGCGGCGACTCGATGTAGCGCTCCAGCAGCACGCGATCGCGGCCGAAGGCATTCCGGGCTTCACGCTGGCAGCTTTCGAGGTTGGGGATGAATTCGTCCAGCGAGCGCACGATGCGCATGCCCTTGCCGCCGCCGCCGTGGGCGGCCTTGATCATCAGCGGAAAGCCGATGCGCGCGGCTTCGCGCGAAAGCGTGTTGGGCGACTGG
Source organism: Luteimonas sp. (assembly GCA_024707405.1). Lineage (GTDB taxonomy): Bacteria > Pseudomonadota > Gammaproteobacteria > Xanthomonadales > Xanthomonadaceae > Luteimonas. The sequence goes on along the minus strand of JANPZU010000001.1, from coordinate 322,919 downwards.
TCTTCGCCGGTGTAGCCCGGCACCACCGGCACGCCCGCGGCCTGCATCAGCTCCTTGGCACCGGCCTTGCTGCCCATCTTGCGCATCGACGCCGCCTTGGGGCCGATGAAGACGAGACCGGCCGCTTCCGCCGCCTCGGCGAAATCGGCGTTCTCGCTCAGGAAGCCGTAGCCGGGATGGATCGCCTGCGCGCCGCTGCGCCTGGCGACGTCGATGATCGCGTCGCCGCGCAGGTAGCTGTCGGCCGGACGCGGGCCGCCGATGTGGTGGGCTTCGTCGGCCAGGCGCACGTGCTGTGCATCGGCATCGGCATCGGAATACACCGCGATGGTGCAGATGCCGAGCCGGCGTGCGGTGCGGATCACCCGGCAGGCGATCTCGCCGCGGTTGGCGATGAGGATTTTCTCGAACAAGGGTCAGTCCTTTGTCGTCCAGTCGGGCGCACGTTTGTCGAGGAACGCGCCCAGTCCTTCCTGTCCTTCGGGGGAGACGCGCAGTTTCGCGATGAGCGCGGCATTGGCTGCATCCAGCGCATCGCGGTCGGTGCGCCAGGCGACATCGCGCACCAGCACCTTGGCCGATGCGCTCGCCATCGGGCCTGCCTTGAGCAGGAGTGCGGCCTGGCGATCGACGGCATCGTCCAGCGCATCGGCGGGCACCACCTCGTGCAGCAGGCCGATGCGTTGCGCCTGCGCGGCATCGAAGATCTCGGCAGTCGCGAACCAGCGCCGTGATTGGCGCGCGCCGATGGCAGCGATGACGTAGGGCGAGATCACCGCGGGCAGCAGTCCGAGCTTGCTTTCGGTGAGGCCGAACTTCGCCCCCGGCACGCCGATGGCGATGTCGCAGCAGGCGACCAGTCCCACGCCGCCGCCGAACGCCGCGCCATGCACGCGGGCGATGGTCGGCTTGGGCAATTCGTCCAGCGTGCGCATGAGTTGGGCGAGGGCGAGGGCATCGGCGCGGTTGCCGGCCTCGCTGGCGCTGGCCATCCCGCGCATCCAGTTGAGGTCGGCGCCGGCCGAGAACGATGGCCCCGAGCCCCCAAGCACGACCACGCGTACCGAAGCGTCGGCGCCTGCGGCAGCCAGTGTCTCGGTCAGTTCCGCGATCAGGGCGGCATCGAAGGCGTTGTGCAGCTCGGGTCGTTCCAGGCGGAGGTACAGGACGCTCCCCTTGCGGATGCTGGACAACGTGCTTGGCATGGCGGCCCCCGGTGGCTGATTGCAGATGATACCGGCAGGGGATGTGGCCGACCTTGGGGCAAGTGTGGGCCGTCAGCAGGTTTGAGGAACCGGGATAAGGCGGAACAACCCGGAACGAAATGGGACGAAACCGCGGAATGACGCCAAAAAAAGCGCCATTTGGCGCGGCGGCTCCCGGCGGGGTTGGTTTGCGAAGTCTCCCCCATCCGGGGCGAGTTCGACAATAGAAATGCAAAGTGGGCGCTTGCGCGCCCACCCCCTTCACGGCCGATTTAAAAGGCCGTCAACGGGCCGGTAACGTGTCTTCAAGGTCGCAGGCATTCAGGGCCGAATCGACCAGGCGGTGCATGCGACCGGCCAGGTCGTCCAACTGATCGTCCGCCAGATCCCCCAGGGCGCCTACGCCCGCCGCGTCCAGCGCCTCGGCGATCGGCTGGGGCCAGCCGTACCGCAGGGCGATCCTGTTGATCTCGCGGATTCGCCGCGCCCTGGCGCTCTGTTCCAGCGGCTCCGGCGCCTGCAGCCGATGCTCGGCCTCGAAGCGCCGCCATGCCTCACTGTCGCTGATCCCCTTGACCGGTTGCCGAGGCCGTGCCTCCTCAAGCACCGCCTTCACTTGTGCCGCCCACCCCCTGTTCACCGTCATCGTTTGCTCGCTCCTTTGCCAGTTTCGACGCTTCTGACCGGGCGAAATCGATGATTTCGGCATACGGGAGTCCCTGCGTGACGCCTGCGTAGATCAGCGCCAACAGGTCGAAAAAACGGTGCTTCGGGAGCCACAGCCCCCGCAATGCTTCCTCGGTCAGTTCGTGGGAGACCATGAGGGCTTCGCCGCTCAAATCCTGCGACGTGCCGACGCCAGCGCCCGCCTCGGACGGCTCGTAGCCGGTCAACACCCACGTTGGGCTCCATCCCAGGCGAAACAGGCTGGTCAGCACCTCGGCATCGGGTGGGCGCTTGTCCAGCTCGTAGTTCTGCCAGGTACGAAGAGCGACGCCGACCTTTGTGGCCATGTCGAACTGATTTATCCCGGCGACCGCACGAGCGTGCGCAAGTCGCTGCCCGATCGTGCGCAATTCAGGGTGTCGCACTTCCCAGCCGTCTAAGTGCGACGACAAGTGCGACGCGTCATGGCCCTGTCGCACTTCGTGCAAGCGACTGATTTTGCGCGACTTATCCATTCATCTGCCTAAAGGAAACCCGCGTCGGAAGTGCGACGCACATTCGTGCTTGACGATACGCAAGATCGTGCGTATATCTATCGACCAGACATCACCAACCCGACAGCGCCAACGTGACAGCAACCAAGGCCGCAAAAAAAGCCAGTCTCCAGGACTGGCAACCCTTCGAGGTGGTCGCCGCGCTGCGGGCGAGGAAGCTCTCGCTGCGGCAGCTGGCCAAGCTCAACGGGTACGGCAACGAGAACAGCCTGACCACCGCGCTGCACCGGCCGTATCCGTTGGCCGAAGGGATCATCGCGGAGGCGCTCGACATGGCGGCGCCCGAGATCTGGCCGTCGCGCTATGGCGCGGATGGTCGGCCGAACCGCGGGGTTGCCGGCCCGAAGCCGATGCTGCCCACAGGGGCAAAGCCTAGCAGGCTCCGGCTGGTGCGCAATCGACAAAAGGGCGGGCGCGCATGAATACCGACGCTATCTACGCCCGCGCCAAGGCGGCGTTCACGCCGGCCGTGCCCGACCTGATCCAGCGGGGCAACGCCGACATCGAGGCCAGCAGCATCTGGAATCCACCGGGCGGCGCTGGCCACCGCATGCCGGCGGGGTTCGACCCACGACTCAAGCCTACGTGGCGCGTGCTGCGGAACCAGTTGCGCGTCTTCAACGGCCCGGAAGCCAACCACCGGGCGGAGCGCCTTGTCCTCCGCTTCATGGATCGCGAGTGGCCAGCCGACCGGCTCGAAGCATTGCTGACGCAACTGATCGCGCGTGGGGAGTCCCCGCGTTCGGAGCGTCGGCGCACAGGGGATGCCTTCGTGACCAATCAGACACGCCTTGCCCAGGCTCACAGGGCGGGATCAGCGGGACAGTGCCCGGCGCCAGACATCGCCAAAACCCCCGCAGGCCAGAAGTCGGTATGCCTCGTTGAGGCGGCACCCGCTGCTACGGGTGCGACAGCATCGCCGACGCGACTGTCCAACCGCTCCCGTGAGGCCATCGTATGAGCCGCCGCTCCGATGGCCTCACGGGCGAGCTGTTCCGCAGCGACGATCCCATTCCGCGTCCTGCGCCCGCGCTGCCCGGCAGCATGGATTTCCGCACGCGCGTCGCCGCGATCATCGGCGAAATGCTCGACTGCGCCCGCGCACGAGATCCGGAACTCGATCGCGCGCTGATCGCCGCCAAGCTGACCAGGCTCACAGGCAAGGAAGTCAGCAAGGCAATGCTCGACGGCTACACCGCCGAGTCGCGCGACACCTTCAACATCCCGGCCTATCTGGTGCCCGCCATCGAAGTGGTGTGCGACAGCACGCTCTACAGCGACTGGCTGGCGGGCGTGCGCGGCGGTCGCCTGGTCATGGGGCCGGCCGCGCTCGATGCGGAAATCGGTCGCCTGTCGCACGCACTGTCCGATGGCCAGGCGCACCTCAAGAAGCTGCGCGAGCTGCGTCGGAGTGTGAAGTGATGGCCGACGGCAACCTGCAGGTGCAAGGCGTCGGCCTTGTCGAAATCGCCAGCGCGTTGCGCGTGGCTAAGCGCAGCGCCGAGCGCCGCGCGAACAAGGAAGGCTGGGCCTTCAACGAAATCACCGGCCGTGGCGGCAAGAAACGCGTCTACGTGACCGAATCGCTGCCGGCAGAAGTCCGCGCCGCCCTGGTGTTGGCCAGCACGCGATCCGTGCCCGGCCTGCAGTTGCATGCGGCTGGCACGGACGACGCATGGACAGACACCCGCCGCGAAGCGATGTGGAACCGCTACGGCCGCGCGCCGCAGGGCCACAAGGACATTGCCGGGCGCAGGCTCAAGGCACTCGAAGCTGTCGCCACACTGGTGCATTCCGGTCGCGGCCTGATGGACGCGCGCAAGATCGTCGCCGAGCAACTCAAGGCCGAAGGCTTCCGCGGCGGCAGCATCGCCTCGCTCGCGCGCTGGGCCGACGACATCGAAGGCGCGCCTGCAGATTGCCGCCTGCCGTTGCTGCTCCCGTCCTATGTCGGCCGCAGCTCCACCGCCGAGATCCCGGAAGACGCGTGGGACATCTTCAAGGCCGATTACCTGCGGCCGTCATCGCCCTCGGCGACCAGCTGCTACGAACGCCTTGGCCGCATCGCGCGTGAGCGCGGCTGGGAGCTGCCTTCGCTGCGCACGTTCGAGCGCCGCATCGACACAACGCTGCCGCGCCAGATCGTGGTGCTGGCACGCGAAGGCCGCGAAGCACTGATGCGGATGTTCCCCGCGCAGATCCGCGACCACGGCGTGTTCAGCGCACTTGAAGCAGTCAACGCGGACGGCCATCGCTTCGACGTGTTCTGCAAGTGGCCGGACGGCACCATCGGCCGTCCAGTCGGCGTGTTCTGGCAGTGCATCGGCAGCGGCAAGATGCTCGCGCGCCGCATCGGTCAAACCGAGAACAGCGACCTGGTGCGCCTGTCCTTCGCCGACATGGCCAAGCGCTACGGTCTGCCGGGCCACGCTTGGATGGACAACGGTCGCGGCTTCGCCAACAAGTTCCTGACCGGCGGCACGCCCACGCGCTACCGCTTCAAGGTGCGTGAGGACGATCCTGTCGGCGTGCTGACCGCGCTGGTCGGCAGCGAGAACATCCATTGGGCCACGCCGTACCACGGCCAGGCCAAGCCGATCGAGCGCGCATTTCGCGACTTCGCCGATCGCGTGTCCAAGCACCCGGCATTCGAGGGTGCGTACACCGGCAATCGCCCCGATGCCAAGCCGGAGAACTACGGCTCGCGCGCAGTGCCGATCGACGAGTTCCTGCGCGTGCTGGACGAAGAGATCGTCGCGCACAACGCGCGCGTCGGCCGCAAGGGTGGCGTCTGCAATGGCCGCAGCTTCGACCAGGTGTTCAACGAAAGCTATCGCGACAGCGCCGTGCCCAAGGCGACGGCCGAGCAACTGCGCACGTTGCTGCTCTGCTCGGACAAGGTACGCAGCAACAGCCGCGACGGGTCGATCACGTTGCCAGGCTACGGCAACCGCTACTGGACGGACGCGGTTGCGCCGCATGCTGGCCAGTACCTCCTGGTGCGCTTCGATCCCGACGACCTCCATTCGCAGGTGAGCGTCTACACGCTCGCGGGTGACTTCATCTGCGACGCGCCGGTCACCGCCGCCGTCGGCTTCGCCGACACGCAGGCCGGTCGCGAACACGCCCGCGCACGCAAGCAGTGGCAGAAGGCCGCGCAATCGCAGCTCGATGCCGAACGCCGCATGGATGCCGCCAAGGTCGCCGCTCAGATCCCTTCGCCACCACCGGAAGAACTGCCGCAGGCCGCAGTCGTGCGCGGCGTGTTCGGCCGCGGCGAAGTCCGCCGCCCGGAGCCCAAGCCCGAGGCGTTGAAGCGCACCGGCACCGACGACGCCAACGAAACCAGCCTGGGCGACTTCCTCAAGCGCGTGGCGCAGAACCGCAACGCCGTCACCGGGTTCGACCCGGACAACACCTGATCGATTTTCCACAGAAGGGGCCACCATGAACCAACCCACCAACATCACGCAGATCCACGCGCACGCAGACCAGGGCAAGTCCCTGCGTGAGCTGGTACGTGATGCGCTCGAAACCGATCCGTCGATCAGCCAGCAGAAGATCGCAAGGGAGATCGGCACGGGTGTCAGCGCGCCCACGCTCAGCCAGTGGTTGAACGGCAATTACACGGGCGATAACGACAAGATCGAACAGCGCGTGCGCAGCTGGTACGACACCTATCTGGAGCGTCGTGCCCGCGCCGGCCTGCCGGATGCGCCAGGCTTCTTCGAGACCACCACCACCGAGCGCATCGAATCCACCTTGCGCTACGGGCAACTCGCCCAGGACATGGTGGTCATCGTCGGCCCGGCCGGCGTGTCCAAGTCGGCCACGTGCGCGCAGTACTGCATCATCGCGCCCTCGGTCTACATGGCCACCATGACGCCCGCCACCGCCAGCGTGCTGGGGTGCCTGCGCGCCATCGCCACGTCGATGGGCATCCGCGACGTGCCGGCGACAGGCTCCGGCATACAGGACGTGATCGTCGCCAAGCTGCGTGGCAGCAATGGCCTGCTGATCGTCGACGAAGCCCAGCACCTCAGCATCCAGGCTCTCGACATGGTGCGCTCGCTGCACGACGCCACCCTGGTCGGCATTGCCCTGGTCGGCAACGAATACGTCTACACCCGCATGACCGGTGGCCGGCGCGCACCGTACCTCGACCGCCTTTACAGCCGCATCGGCAAGCGCCTCGCCCTGCGACTGCCCAACGATGCCGACGTGGATGCACTGATCGCCGCGTGGAAGATCACGGACAGCGCGTGCCGTGCCCACATCCGCGCCATCGCCGAAAAGCCGGGCGCACTGCGCAGCGTGACCAAGGTGCTGCGCCTTGCCTCGGCCACAGCCGCAGCGAGCGACCGCGCACTCACCGCCGCCGACGTACAAGCCGCCACGCGCGACCTGGGGGTGCTGGAATGAGCCTGACCCATCGCGGCACGCCGCATGGCCGTCGCATCGCTGCCGCGCGTGCAGCCATGCGCACACCCGGCTACGTGCGCAGCCCCGGCGCCGAGTGCACCGGCAACCCGCTCGGCGAACGCCTCGGCATCGCCGCCATCTATGCCGGCAAGGGCGACGACGACAACGCCCAAGCAGCCGCGCTGCTGGCTGTGGTCGACGTGCGCGACACGCCCGAGAACCGCATCGCCGTGATGCGCCACATCGACCAGGTCGCGCAACTGGTGCGCGACGCCGTGAACGGAGGTAACGCATGAGCAGCAGCACGCTCAAGAAGGACTACAAGACCGCGTTCGACGCCATCGAGCGGATCGCCAGCGCACCAGGCGTGCAGCCGGGTGACCGCGCCGTGCAACTCGGCCAACTGCGCAACCGCGTGTCCGATCACATCGTGCGCCTGAGCGAAGAAGCCATCGCGCGCAAGACGAAGGAACAGGCCGCGCAGGAGGGAGAGGGCTGATGGCCGTCCCGTCCGCACGCCGCGCCAGCGGCCTCAAGCGCAACCACGACGCGCACAACGCCAACGTCGAGAGCAAGGCCAAGCGCAAGGCCGCACGTGCCCAGCGCGTGGCTGCGCGCAAGGCAGGCCAGCCGAAGCCGGAGGCAGGCGCCTGATGCAGCCCACGCTGTTCCCGCGCGAGATCACGCCCGAGGCAGTGCTGGAAGCACTGCTGCGGCGTGTCGGCCCGGCGAACGGCGCCAGTGCGAAGCAGTTGGCCAGCGAAGTCCTCGGCACTGTTGCCGAAGCGGCAGACGAGCGCCGCCTTCGCCAGGTCATCGAGCAACTACGCAACGAAGGACATCCGGTGTGTGCAACGCCCGAAGAGGGCTACCACCACGCAGCCGATGCAGCCGACCTCAGCCGCACGTGCCATTACCTGATGCGCCGTGCCACCACCACCGTCCGACAGGTCGCCGCCATGCAGCGCGTCGCTATGCCGGATCTCTATGGGCAACTCGGGCTGATGCCGCCCGCCGATGAAGGGGCCACCTATGAAACACCGATTCACGCATCTGGAAGTGAATGAAATCGCCAACCGGCTGCAGCACGCAGCGACCGTGACCCTGCGCCTGGCCGAGGAGGGCGTGCGCGTCCTGCACACCGCCACCAACAAACAGGGCACGGTGATGATCGTCGACCGCGCACCTCCCGGCGTGCAGACCGCCACGAAGATGGTCTATCCCAACGGTCGTGGCGGAAAGACGCGTGTCCTGCTCGCGATCTACCACGGCTGCCAACTGCAATGGCTCGAAGACGAGCCTGGCGAAAAGCCCGTGCCCAGGCAGAAGCCGGATCTCCGGGTGGTGTCCCATGCCTGACCGTTACGTCATCGCGCCCGCGCACGTCGTCACGTCCGCCGACCAGGAGTTCAGCGATCCGCACGAAGCGTCAGTCGCCGCCTCGCGCCTGGTCGAGAAGGACAAGGCGCCGCGCGTGGTGCTGCGCGTCGCAGCGCATGTCCGCGTCTCGCCTGTGCCGAAGGTGGACGTTGTCATCGAGGAGGAAGGCCGTGGTTGAAACCCGCCTCCAGCATGCGTTGCGTGGCAATCCGGACTGGATTCCCGCCAAGCGTCTGGTCGAGCTGCTGCTCGCTGCGGGGTTGCCCACGCGTAACGCCGCGCAAGCGGCGGTGACCTATGGCTTCGAGCAAGGCCAGATCGAACGCATGGGCACGCGCTGCAACTACAGCTATCGGCTGGTCAGCGGCGGGCGCAACGCAGTGGCCGACGCCAAGGAACGTGCCGCGCGGCAGTACGTGCCGAACGGTCGTGTTCGCCGCGTGGAAGCAACGCCTGCAATCGCCTACAGCGGCCCGGCATTCGATTCGGGCGTGCTGGCGCCGCTGATCACTGCGCCTGATCCCGAGGTCATGCCGGAGGAGGTGGCCAACATCATCGAGTCGCTGCACCAGCGGATGTACCGCGAAAGGATCGGCGTCGAATGACCGGCCAGCGGAAGACCGAACTGCTCGACATGCATCACGTCGGCACGCATCTGGAGCTGATGCTTCGGTTCGCGGCATGGGCCACGAACAAGGGCGGCATCCCGGCGCCGGAAGACATAGCCGCGCACTTCGACGTGTCCAAGGCCACTGCCTACCGCTGGCGCAACGCGTTCTGCAACGCGCACGGCTTGCCGATCCCGGCGCCGCGACTGAGTTCGCGCTTCGCACCACCCGTATTCCCCCGCAAGAGTCGCGCCCGGCGGCAACCGGCATCCAACCGCAATTGAGGAACCTTCAATGAGCAAGAAAACCCGTATCAAATCCGAAGCCGTCGCCGTGACCTTCAACAACCGCGAAGAGGTCAATGCCGCCATCGCCGAGATCGGCAGTGCGCAGCGCAGGCGCGACGAGATCCAGACCGCCATGAACGAGGAGCTGGCCGCAGTGCGTGCCCGCTACGAGGAAGACGCCGCGCCGCACGCGGGCGTCATCAAGGAACTCGGCCACGCCGTGCAGGTGTGGTGCGAAGGCAACCGAGCCGACCTGACCCGCGAAGGCCGCACCAAGACGGCGAAGTTTGCAGCCGGCGAGATCTCCTGGCGCACCCGTCCCCCGCGCGTGTCCATCCGTGGCGAGGGCATCGTGCTGGAAGCGCTCAAGCGCCTCGGCCTCGATCGCTTCATCCGCACCAAGGAAGAGATCGACAAGAACGCCATCCTCTCCGATCCCGGTGCTGTCGACGGCGTCAAGGGCGTCAGCATTTCCCAAGGCGAGGACTTCGTGATCAAGCCGTTCGAGACGGAGATCGAGGAGGTTCAGTCGTGACGCTGGAGGCGCGCGCGGCACACCGCGCCTGGATGAAGCGCTGGAACGGCAACCGCCGTTCCTTCAAGACGCCTTGCTGCGGCAAGCGCCTGACCGTTCCCGCACCGAGCGACAAGCGTCAGCAGTGGGACAGCCTGATGACATGCCCACATTGCGAGGTGCTGCTCATGAAGGTGGTAACCACCGAATCCGCGAAGGGGCTGTTACTTTCATGAGCGCCTCTCAACTCACCCTGCGGGTCAGCACGCCCGGCTTGTTGTGCAACGTGGTCATGTTCGATCTGGCCCGAAAGCCGGACGTGCTTGCAGCAGTGAAACGCCTGGCCGAGGCCATTCCCGATGCGGACTGGTGCATCGTCGACCACAAGGGCGAGCGCGAATGGATCAAGCCGCTCACCACGCCCGAGCGCGAGAGCATGCGCACGCTCAATCGTGCGCTCACCATCGCCGACCACGCCGCGCGCAGCGACATCGAGTGCTACGCCCTGGGCATTGACGAACTCAAGGATGGCGGCTGGTTGTATGACCTGACCCAGCCCAGCAGTTCCGGTGCCGGTGAGACCGATGAAACGATGGCGCTGCAGGTGGAGATTGCCCGCCGTGCTGCCGCCCACATCCGCAGCCGCCCCGAAGGCACCTTCCCGTGGCGCCTGCGCCACGTGGAAGGCGCAACGCACCTCGTGTGGTTCGAGAAGCTGCCTGAGAAGAAGGGGAAGGCCCGTGGCCGCAAGTGAGTCCGAATTCGATCCGCGTGCCTTGTACGAACTGAGCAAGTTGGCCCAGGACATGGCCGATGAGTTCGCCCGCCGGCACATCGAAGGCAACTTCACCGTCGTGCGGAGCGGCGGCGCTGCCTGGTACGACCTGCGCTCCGGTGAGGCCGACGCCAACGCCTGGCTCGAACAGGTGATGCGTTACTTCGACCTGCGCGGCGAGGATCTGCCGTACCTGGTCGTCCACAGCCAGGCGTTCCCCGCGCTGGTGAAGTTCGAGGAGCGCTGACATGACGATGAGGGTGCCTCTGGCCGACGTGCGGCCCGATCCCAAGCAACCGCGCCGCTACTTCAAGCGCGCGGCACTCGAAGCGCTGGCGGTGTCGTTGAAGAAAGCTGGCCAACGCCAGCCGGTCACCGTGCGCGAAACAGGCGCTACGCCGCCCTACGAGATCATCGATGGCGAACGCCGCTGGCGCGCGCTCAAACTGGCGGGAAAGGACACCGTTCGCATCGAGCTGGAGGAACGTCCACCGGCCGACCATGCTGGCCAGCACCTGTTGTCGCTGGCCAGCAACTTCGTGCGCGAAGGCCACACGCACATGGAGGTGTCCGAGGCGGTGCGGTACCAGGTGGATGCAGCCCTGGCGCGCGGCCTCACCCGAGGCCAAGCCGTACTGGAGTTGGTGGAGGCGCTGGGCAAGTCCGATGCCTGGGTCTACCAGTACCTGCAGCTCCAGCAACTTTGCACCGAGTTGCAGGATCGCATGCATCCCGACACAGCAGCCGACGAGAGGCTGCGACATGCAGAGGCAGTGGTGCTGAGCGTCCTGCCAGAAGCCGATCAGCTGGCCATCTACACCAAGCTACTCCGGTATCCGCCTGGCGCACGCAGTCAGCAAGCCAAGCGCCTTGTCGCCGAACTCACCGGACAACCGATCCAGCGCAGGGCTACGAACATCAAGACAAGCACCAGTCGATTCGTGGTTCGCGTCGCCGCCGAGATCGATCGCGTTCTGGAGTACAAGCAGAGCGTCTTCGTCGAGGCGCTGGCCACAGTGCCGGAAATCGACCGGAAGGCATTCCGGCAGTCGGTGGCATTGCTGCTGGATGCGATCGACCGAGCAGTAAAGGCCACACCGAGGGCGACACGGTGAAAGCCCGGCGCGACGACCGCAACATCCAGATCGGACGCATCAAGGCAGCGCAGAAGGGGCTTGGCCTTGACGATGCGACCTATCGCTCGCTGCTGCAGCGCGTGACCGGCAAATCGTCGACCACGCAGATGACGCCGGCCGAGCGTAACGCCGTGATCGCCGAGTTCGCACGCCTGGGCTTCAAGCGCGCCGATGGTCGCGAGCGCGCCAAGGGCTGGCGCGGCAAGCCCAAGAACGTTGCCGAGGTGCCGATGCTCCGCAAGGTCGAAGCATTGCTGGCCGACAACAATCGGCAGTGGGCATACGCGCATGCGCTGGCCAAGAAGATGTTCCACGTGGAGAAGGTGGAATGGCTGCACCACGACCAATTGCACAAGCTGGTCGCCGCACTCCAGGCGGACGCGAACAGGAGGTCGCACTGTGATCAGTAACAGCGCGGCACAACTGTGTCGGGTGCTAAACCGAGTTCGACGCGGGTCGGCTTCAGTGACGAGAGCGATGCTAGCCGTCTTTGTCTCAATGGCCGGGCATCGATCAATCGAGCTTCGTCCGTACGGAATGCTCCAAGGCTTCAGCCGCCTGGCGGATAAACATAGATTGGATCGGACGTGGCCTTCCTGCAATGTGGCCAAGGCGAGTCTCGTCTGCATCAGCTTCAGACTGCACCAGGCCTTTCAACGTGGCCAGGTTGGTACGGATGTTGGCAAAACGGATGGCATATCGAGGCCCATGCATGAAAACGGGCTGCACGTTGTCGAGCTGTTCAATCGCCATTTTGGTAACGGTGAGAAAGCCGTGGATCACTTTCCGGGTTTCTCTAGGAATCGGCTCAATAGAGCCATCAAGTTCGCCGAGCGCGTCCAGAACTGCTGCGATGTGCACCTGCAACGGCTCGAAGACCATTTCCAGCAAAAATTTGAAATCGTCAGCGCGTTGGATCTTCTCAGCGTCAGCTTCGTTTTGAATTCGCTTCCGCTCCGCCTCAACCAACTCGACATTCTGGCGGTGCTGCCTATTTCCAATCAGTATCGCTACAAGAATCGCAAGGATCGAACCAACCGCCTGAACCCACGCTGCGATCACCATCCAATCAATGTCGTGCATGACCCCCTCCAATGCATGCTCCCCGATGGAGCATATCTTTGATGCGTGCTACATGCCCGGACTGCGGTGCGCAGGCACATGTGACCGCCTTCTTTGTTGAGGACGACGGCAAGCGCCTGGCTGCGTTGCTCGGGCCGATGGCACCCGATCTGGGCCGTGCGGTCATCGGCTATCTAGGGCTGTTCAAACCCGCCAAGACGGCCCTTCGACTGGCCCGTGCGGTGAAGATCGTCGAGGAGCTGCAGCAGCTGGTCGAGCCGGGCACGGTGTGCAATGACGAACGCAGCGGCGTGCGCCGGCCGGCGTCGCCGGCAACCTGGGCGGCGGGCATCGAGCAGATGCTCGCGCAGCGCACCTCGCTGACGTTGCCGCTGGCCAACCACAACTACCTGCGCGCGGTGGTGTTCGGCCTGGCCGACAAGGCCGATGCCGCGGCCGAGCGTGCGGTGGAAGAACAGCGTCGCTCCAGGACAAGCAGCACGGGCGTGTCGGGCACGGCCTCCGATTCGCCGCTGGTCAACCAGTTGAAGTGGATCAATCAGATGGAGCGCCTGGGTGGCGAATACACCCCGGAGTGGGCCGAGGGCGAGCGCCGCAAGGCAAGGGGAGAAATTCGGCAATGGCTGAGCAGCAGGATCTGATGCCGGACGCTCCGATCGATGCCGAGGGTTTGCTCGGTGCGGATCTGGACGGCGTGCCGCAAGAGAAGTGGGCGAAGGGTCTGGTGGATCTGATCGCCGTGCAGGAGGCCGCATTCAAGCGCCACGGCCTGGATGACACCGAGGCGTTCCGTCTTGCCCGTGTCGGCATCATCGCGCAGGCCGAGTTCGGCGGTGGCCGTCAGTGGTACCTGCCGCGCGGCGACGACCTGCTGATCGCTCTACGCGATGCCGAAATCTTCCGCCGCGCCCGCCGGGGTAACATTCCCGAACTGGCCCAGGAGTTCGATCTGACCGAGCGCAGCGTCTGGCGCATCGTGCGGCTGCAACACAAGTTGCACCTGGGCAAGGTGCAGGGACGACTTTTCGACGAACAGGGGGAACCATGAAGATTCGAGCATTGCTAATCGTTACCTTGCTGGCAGGCTGCAACCAGCAGCCTCAAGAAGACCCGATGATCGTGCTGGCCAAGCAAGCAATCGAAGATCGCGCCAAAGATCCGCAATCGGTGCAGTACAAGGACGTGCGCGTCGTCGACATAAGCACCCCCTTGGGCATCGCTCAAGGCGTTTGCGGAGAGTTCAATGCCAAGAACAGCATGGGGGGTTATGTCGGCTTCGAGCGGTTTGCCTGGGAACCAGGCGACGGACGGTTGATTGTTCCTTCGGCCTACCCAGAATCGAATCGACACATCATCGAGAAGGGACTGGATCGATACTGCATAGAAGGCAAGCTGCCGCAAGGCGACTGATCCTGACCAACCCCGCTCCGGCGGGGTTTTTCATGCCCCACTGACAGGCGTCACTCCCCGGCCTTTCGCGCGCGCACGCATCGTGTGCGGGCGGGGGAGAGCTTCGGCCAAGACCGTATGCCACTGCGTCGTTAAACGCGCCCCGCACATGACGCCAAAGACCGGCGTCCCCGCTGGCGGCGCAGGGTGGCCCCTCGCCGCCGGCTTCTTCCAGGAGCGCGAGGCGTGGAAAAGAAACTCCCTGACCGTATTGCCGAGTTGGTCGACCGCGTTGCGACGCTGTTCGACCGCATCGGCTTCGTGTGGCTCTTCATCCTGCTGGCAGTCGTCACGCTGGCAGTCGTGGTGTGGCTCAATCCGCCGCGCCTGGGCCTGTACCTGTGGTGGGTGTCCAAGCTGTCCGGTGCCGCCGCGCTGGGCTATGGCATCGACATCGCCTTCTTCCGTGGCAGCAACCCGCGCCACATGCAGGACGGCATCGAGAAGTCGATGGCGCAGCAGCGACGAAGCGTATTGATCGGCTGCGCGCTGATCGCTGCGGGGCTGATCGGATGAACACGATCCCCTGGCACTTCGTCCGCCGTAGCCATGACCGCGCGCAGCGCGAACCCCTGGGCATCGTCCTGTTGCGCATCGGCCTGCTGACCCTCTCCGGGCTGATTGCCCTGGTCGTGTACGCCGGCCTGTTCGCCATCGTGACGGCAGCGCTGCAGCCGGCGCACGCGCAGAACGTGCAGATCCCGGATGCGTCCGCGCTGCATCGGCATCGTGTGGAGCAGGTGGTCGCTGACGTGTTCGGCGTCAACGGATCGCCGGCACGCCTCGCCGCGCAGTTGCACCAGGAGAGCGCATGGCGCCCAGGTGCGCGATCACCGGTCGGCGCCCAGGGCATCGCGCAGTTCATGCCGGCCACTGCGAAATGGATGGGCGAGATCTTCCCTCAGCAGCTCGGCCAGTTCGATCCCTGGGATCCGGTGCAGGCGATCCACGCGGCCGCGCTGTACGACAAGTGGCTCTACGACCGCGTGCAGCCCTTCGGGCATACACGGCTGTCGGAGTGCAGTCGATGGGCCTTCACCTTGCGCGCCTACAACGGCGGCGAGACCTGGCTGTTGCGTGATCGCGGCATGACGCTGGTCAACCGCGGCAATCCCAACGACTGGCTCAGCGTGGAGCGATGGCGCACGCGTGGCGAAGCCGCGCACCGCGAAAACATCCACTACCCGCGCCGCATCCTGCTCACGCTGGAGCCGGCGTACATCAAGGCCGGTTGGCCGGGGACGGCGGTGTGCAACTGACGTTGACCGACCTGATCGCCGTCAAGCGCACCGGCTTCCTGCCGGTGTTCGGCTATGTGCTGCTGATCGTCGTGCTGCTGGCTGCTGCCGGTGGCGGTTTGCTCGGCTGGAAGTTGGCCAACGGCAAGCAAGCCGTCGACGAACTGGCGCAGGCGCGTGCCGACCTGAAGGAAGCGGCCCGCGTGGCCAACGATCTGCGCGAGCGCGCAGTGCTGTCGAACATCGACTACCGCAACGCGATCGGCCGCATGGGCAAGGTCGCCGAGCTGCTGGAGGAAGACCGTGAAAGGAACCGAGCATTCGCATCCCGGCAGCAGCAGACGCTCGCGCGCCTGCTGGATGCGCGCCCTGACCTGCGCATTGATCGTGCTGGCGATGACGTCATGCGCTACTGGACGTCCAGTAACGCAGGCGCCACCGCCGACGCCACCGCCACCCCCGCCCGAGGCGAACCTGCTGCGGCGGTGCCCGGAGCTGCCGCAGCCGGAGGACGACCGCTGGGCGACGCTGATCGCAAACCACGGCGCCGTCGCGGCGGAGTACCACGACTGCAGGAGCGGGAAAGCCAGGCTGATCGAAGCCGTGCGCGAATGGCAGGCAACCGCCTGGGACTGGTACTGCAAGGCGGTCGACCGTGCGGGCATCGAAACGGACGGGTGCGCGGCGGATGAGTGACCTGGTGATTCCCCTGCTGGTCATCGTGCTGGCGGTCTGCGTGGTCAACCTGGGCGTCGGGATGATCCTGTGGTGGCGCCACGTCTCGCTGATCGCAAAGGTCAATGACGTGAAGAACGACCTGTCCCAGCGCATCACGACGCTGGAGGTCTACCAGAAGCAGAACCTCACCCACGCCGAGACGCGACAGATCTACGAAGAGCTGTCCTTCATCAAGGGACGCCTCGACACGATGAGCCGCTCGATGCAGAGCGTGCAGGAACACCTGCTGGAGAAAGATTGAATGAACACCGAGAAGCCCTTCGCAGAACGCATGCGGGAAGACCGCAGGCTGTTGCTCCTGCGCTTGCTGCATGAAGCCGTGGCCTACCGCGCCAACAGCTCAGTGCTGCATTCGTGGCTGCATTCCTACGGTCTGGCATCGAGTCGTGACGACGTGAACGCAGACCTGGCCTGGCTGAAGGATCGCGGTTACATCGGACTGGAGATCGTTATCCCCGGCGTTTATGTCGCCACCTTGTCTGCCAGCGGCATGGACGTGGCGACTGGGCATGCGGTGGTGCCGGGCGTGAGCCGTCCGAGTCCGAAGTAAGCCGATGGCCACCAAGCGCCGCGCCAAGTCCAGCATCAAGCGCCTGCCGGCAGAGCAGCGCGCCGAGATCGAGCGCCTGCTCCGCGCTGACGACAAGTCGCTCAACGAGATGATCGAGCACTTGAAGGCGAAGTTCCCAGGCGAACCAGCCGCGGAAGTTTCGCGCTCGGCGCTGCATCGGTTCGGCGCGCAGTTCGCCGAAATGACCGGCCGCATGCGCGAGATCCAGACGATGGGCGAAACGCTGGCTGGCGAGCTGGGCGAGGGTATCGGCGACAAGGCCGGCGAGCTGCTGTCGCAGGCGGTCATCACGTTGGCCACGCGTTCCGCCTTGGACGCGCACGGCAAGGATGACATTTCGATCGACGAGATCCGCAAGCTGGCCGTCGCCGCCAAGAACGCGATCGACAGCCGGCGCATGGACGTGAACGTGCGCAAGGCAATTCGTGATGAGGCCCGTGCTGCTGTCCTGGCTGAGCAGAAGGAGAAGATCGAGGCCCTGGGCAAGAGCGGTGCGATCGACCCGGCCGTGTTGAAGCAAGTCATCCGGGCGGCATACGACCTGTGAATCAGACGCCGCTCGCTGCTGCGCTGACCCTGTATCCCTACCAGAAGCGGTGGATCACGGATCAGGCGCGCTTCAAGATCGCGATGTTCGCGCGCCAGTGTGGCAAGACGTTCACCAGCACGCTGGAGATCGTCCTGGACTGCCTGGAGGCCGAGGCGCGCGGTGGGCGCACGCGCTGGGTCATCCTGTCGCGCGGCGAGCGCCAGGCGCGCGAAGCAATGAACGAAGGCGTGAAGGTGCATTTGCGCGCCATGCAAATGGCCTTCAAGGAACTGGACTACGACTTCGACGCCTCGACCAAGGCGCTGGAAGTGGAACTGCCTGGCGGCAGCAAGATCACGGCGTTGCCGGCGAACCCTGACACCGCTCGTGGTTTCAGTGCCAACGTGTTGCTGGACGAGTTCGCTTTCCACCAGGATAGCCGTGCCATTTGGAAGGCGCTATTCCCGGTCATCTCTAAGCCCGGCCTCAAGTTGCGCGTGATCAGCACGCCCAACGGCAAGGGCAACAAGTTCTATGAGTTGATGACCGGCAGCGACGACGGCTGGAGCAGACACTCCACCGACATCTACACAGCCGTCGCCGATGGGCTCCCTCGCAATATCGAGGAGCTGCGTCGCGGTGCAGGCGATGAGGATCTCTGGGCGCAGGAGTTCGAGCTGAAGTGGCTGGACGAAGCCAGTAGCTGGTTGGACTTCGGTCTGATCGCATCGGTCGAGCATGACGATGCCGGCAAACCCGAACTGTATGGTGGTGGCCCGTGCTTCGTGGGGGTCGACATCGCGGCCCGCAACGATCTCTTCGTGATCTGGGTCGATGAGATCGTCGGGGACGTGGCGTGGTGCCGCGAGATCATCACGCGCAAGCGCGCCAGCTTCGCCGAGCAGGATGCGTTGCTCGACGATGTATTCCGCCGGTACCGCGTGATGCGCGCCTGCATGGATCAGACCGGCATGGGCGAGAAGCCCGTCGAGGACGCAAAGCGGCGTCACGGCAGCATGCGGGTCGAGGGCGTGCTGTTCACCGCGGCGAACAAGCTCACCCTGGCAACGCAGGGCAAAGAGGCATTCGAGGATCGCAAGACGCGTATCCCTGCCGGCGATCCAGTCCTGCGCGCTGATCTGCACAAGTTGCAGAAGACCACCGGCCCCACCGGCACGCCACGCTTCGTTGCCGATAGCGACAGCGCAGGCCACGCCGATCGAACGTGGGCGAAGTTCCTCGCGACGAACGCTGCCGCAGGCAGTGCCGGGCCGATCGATTACCACCGCGTGCAACCGCACGACTCCGACCTCGACCGCGACATGAAGCTGGGCGCTGGCTGGCGCACCAACGAAGGCATCTGGTAATGGCCACCAAAACCTCCCGCATCGTCGACCAGCGCGGCAACCCGATCCAGTACGAAGTGCTGGAGCGCGAGATCTCTGCTGGCGGCCTGACCGGCATTCGCCAGGTCTGGCATCCATCTGTCACCGGCAACCTCACGCCACCGCGCCTGGCGTCGATCCTGCGTGCCGCCGCCGAAGGCGATGCGCGCGACTACCTCACCCTCGCCGAGGAAATGGAGGAGAAGGATCTCCACTACGCCAGCGTCCTCAGCACGCGCCGGCTGGCGCTCGCGGGCTTGCCGGTGCGCGTGGATTCCTACAGCGACGATCCGGCAGACGTGAAGCTGGCCGACGAGATCCGCGAACTGGTCGCCGCACCGTGGTTCTATGACGCGCGCTTCGACTTGACCGATGCGCTGGGCAAGGGCTACTCGGTTTGCGAGATCGTCTGGGATCGCAGCAGCAAGCCTTGGCGGCCCGTTCGCCTGCCGCATCGCGACCCACGTTTCTTCCAGTACGACCGCGCGACAGGGCAAGAGCTGCGCCTGCTCGACGAAGAGGATGCGGCCAACGGCATCGAGATGGCGCCGTACAAGTTCGTCGTCCATCGCCCGCGTATCCGCACGGGCCTGCCAATTCGCGGCGGCCTCGCGCGCTTGGCGGCGGTCGGGTACATGTGCAAAGCGTGGAGTTGGAAGGACTGGATGGCCTTCGCCGACATCTTCGGCATGCCGATGCGCGTAGGCACGTATGGCCCCAACGCCACCGCTGCCGAGATCCGCAAGTTGATGAGCGCGGTGGCCAACCTGGGCAGCGATGCTGCTGCCGTGCTGCCCGATGGCACCAAGATCACGTTCGAGCAGGCACCCAACACCAGCGGCGCGGCTGATTTCTTCGAGAAGCTGGCCAACTGGTGGGACAAGCAGATCTCCAAGGGCATGATCGGACAGACCATGACCTCGGACGATGGCGCGAGCCTCAGCCAGGCGCAGGTGCACAACGATGTGCGGCTCGACATCCTTGATGCTGATGCGCGTGCAGAGTCCTCGACCTGGAATCGGGATTTCGTCCGGCCCTACGTGGATCTCAACTACGGCCACGGGCGATACCCGCAGCTTGTGGTGGTGGTGCCGCAGCCGGAAGACACCAAGGCCCTCGTGGAAGCGATCGAACGCCTGGTGCCGTTGGGGCTTGAAGTCGAGCAGTCCGTCATTCGTGACAGGCTCAACCTGCCGGAGCCGGCTAGCGGCAAGGACGTGAAACTGTTGCGGGCACCCGTGCAGCAGCCTACGCCGCCGGCACCACCCGCCCTCAACCGTGCAGAAAACCGCGAACAGCCCCGCGACCGCGAAGACCAGTTGCTGGAGCTGTTGGCCTCACGTGCTGATCCGGTCGTGGGCGAGTGGGTCGAGCAGATCGAGGCGCTCGTGCAGCGTGCGGTGTCGCTTGAGGAAATCCGCGATGGACTGATCGAGCTGCTGCCAGACATGCCTGCCGATCGCTTCGGCCAGGTGATGCAGCGTGCGCTTGCCATCGCGGGCGTCGCCGGCATGGGTGATGCCGCGGACGAGAGCAATGGCTGAGATCCGCGGCAGCTTCCGCAGCTTCCCGGCTGCAGAACAGTTCTTCCGCGACAAGGTCAACCTGCCGACACAGCGTTGGGATGACCTGATGCGTGGCGAACACGCCCGCGCATTCGTCGTGGCGGGCGCGACGCGCGATGAGTTGCTCAGTGATTTGCGCGAGGCGGTCGATGCCGCGATCAGCAAGGGCGAGACGCTGGAGGATTTCCGCGCACGCTTCCGCGACATCGTGCAGCGCAACGGATGGCACGGCTGGACGGGGGAAGGCACCGAGGCGGGATTCAACTGGCGCACGAAGGTCATCTACCAGACGAATCTCCGCACCGCATACGCGGCGGGCCGCTGGGACACGCTCAAGTCGTTCCCGTACCTGCAGTACCACCACCACACGGTGCGCAACTACCGCGAACACCACAAGGCATGGGATGGCCTGATCATCGCCACCTCCGATCCGTGGGTGAAGACGCATTACCCGCCGAATGGATGGGGCTGCAACTGCAAGATGACCGGCGTATCCGAGGCCCGTTTGCGGACGTTGGGCAGGCAACCGGACAGCGCGCCCGCGGCTGGCCCAGGCGATCCGCCACCCGAGTGGTCGTACAACGTCGGGGTTTCGCACAGCGGCGAGTTCATTTCTGACGGCGCCCTGGCCAAGCAGCTCGATGACAAGTGGTCTGCGCTGCCGGCCAAGTCGCACCAGGCGTACATGCGGCCGGACGCACTGCCGATCGACACGCCGATCGCGTCGCCGCTGCAGGCGTCCATCCGTGATCCGGATGCGCTGCGAGACGCATGGGATTCCCTGTACGGCACCACTGCGACGCTACGTGATCCGTCCGGCGCCAATGTGCACCTGACGCGACAGGTCGTCGACCACTGGCTGGAAGCGCCCAAGCGTCTCGACGGACGCGAGCGCTACCTGCCCTTGCTCAAGGAGACGATTGAGTCGCCATTCGAGATCTGGGCCAACTTTGCACAGAACGAACGCGGCAAGGTCGGCGTGCGCCGCTACTACGTGAAGCGCGTCGAGGTTGTCGAGGGCGGAAAGCCGATCACGCTCACCGTCGTGGCGGAAGTGTTGCCTGGCGGCGTATGGGGATCGTTCGACTTCTACCGTGGACGTGCACCGCAGCGCTCGTCGCGCTCTGGCTTGCTGGTATGGGGACGGCCCGTCGAATGAGTGCCTTTGCTCGCAAACGCGCCAACCCGCTCTGCGGCGCTTCCTGCTGGCTGTCGGGTGTTGGCCCAGCCGGTGGAAGGATTGCGGCTTGCGCCGCGACACCGGGAGCGGCAGCCCCGGCCCGTGAGGCGACTTTACCATGACCGAGCCGTTGACCGTCTTCGTGGATACCGCGCAAGCGGACGCACTGTTCGGCAAGCTGATCGAGCGCGGCAGCGACCTGACCGGCCTGATGCGCGACATCGGCGAGGCGTGGTTGGAAAGCACCTGGGCACGCTTCGATGCCGGCGTTGGCCCCGATGGCATTGCCTGGGAAGCGCTGGCCGATGGCAGCGGCCGCACGCCGCTCAATGACACCGGCCGCATGCGCGACGAGATCTTCCCCACGTCCGGCGCCGACTGGATGGAACTCAGCGCCACGGCGCGCCAGGCGCGCTGGCACCAGGAGGGCACCGACCCGTTCGAGATCCGGCCCAAGGACAAGAAGGCGCTCGCCTGGGCAGGTGGCCCCGGCCCGCGCGGCAAGGTCAACCACCCCGGCCTGCCGGCACGTCCGTTCATGGGCGCGTCGGAGGACGACCTGCAGACCGCCGAGGCGTTGGCGGTGGCATGGCTCGACCTGTCCTGACACCCCCGAAACCCATCCCCGCCAGAATCGCCCGGAGCGGCCCGATTGGCCCCCTGGGCGGCGCGGTGGTGCCTTGGAAGGGGTGTCTGGCGCCCCTGTGGCGATTTAAAGGGTTTTCAAAGGGGGTCTGGATGGACGCTTGCACCCCCCGATCCGCCCGGTGCTAAATTGGGGCATGGATTCCGACCGGCGCGCCGAGATCAACCAGGCATGGGTCGAGGGCCGATCCGCCGGCCGCCAGGGCGCCAGCCGCGGCACCAATCCATACATCGGCGATGCCCCGCTGGCCAAAGCCTGGGACGCCGGCTGGCAGGAAGGCCACAACACCTGATCCGGTACTGACGCCCGTCAGTCCCTGCACGCGCGGGTGCCCCGCGACGATGCGGGAATGCCGAAGCCCAACCGCGTCGCCTTCAACACCGAGCTGCAGCCCGTCGACGGCAAGGCCCCCGAGTGGGTCGAGCTGATCCCGGCGGCTGACGCCGAAGGCATGGTCGTCGGTCGCGACGGCCGGCGCTGGCTCTGGGACGCCCAGGCGCAGAACGCAGTCCTGGATGCATTCGCCTCTCGCGGACTCGACATCGCCCTGGATTGGGAGCACGCCACCCAGCGCCGAGCGCCGAACGGCGAGGAAGCGCCGGCCGCGGCCTGGGTGAAGTCGCTGGAGATCCGCGACGGTGCGCTGTGGGGTGCCACCGAGTGGACGCCGCGCGGCGAAACCCAAGTGGTCAACCGCGAATACAAGTACCTGTCCCCGGTCTTCGACTACTCGCCCGGCACCTTGCGCATCGCGCGCATGGTCACCGTGGGCCTGGTCAACACCCCGAACCTGCGCCTGCAGGCGCTCAACTCCGAAGAGGAAACCGCAATGACTCGATCCACCGCGCTGGCGGCCGCGATCACGGGCGCACTTGCCTTGGCGGCCGATGCGACCGACGACGCAATCGCCCAGGCCATCAATTCGCTCAAGCAGGACAAGGACACCGCCACGGCCGCGAACGCCGAGCAGGTGCCGAGTCTCGACCGCTACGTGCCGCGTGCCGACTACGACGCACAAGTGACGCGCGCCTCGAACGCAGAGCAGGCCGTCAAGGATCGCGACGCGAAGGATCACACCGATGCCGTCGATGCCGCGATCAGGGGTGCGCTCGAAGCCGGGAAGATCACGCCGGCCACCGAGGCATACCACCGCGCCGCGTGTTCCGACGCCGATGGCCTCAAGCGCTTCCAGGCTTTCGTGGGCGCCGCGCCTGCGGTCGGTGACGGCACCAACCTCGACAAGCGCAAGCCCGAGGACAACGCCACCGCGCTCAACGCCGAGGAGCTTGCCGTGTGCGAAGCGACCGGCCTCACCCCCGAGGACTTCGCCAAGCAGAAAGCTGCGGCGACGGCCTGACCCCACACCTGATCAGACAAGAGGACACCAGCGATGGTTGCTGCAACCCAAGGCCGCAATACCAAGCGGCGCAACGCTGACCAGGCGGAAGCCGTGGTCAATAACGGCGCGACGATCCACGCCGGCACGATCGTCCAGCGACTCACCGCGACCGGCAACGCCGTTCCCGGCGGCACCGCGAGTGCCGGCGACGCCGTTGGCGTTGCGGAACACACCGTGGTCGGCGATGGCATCCGGCGCGTCAAGTACAGCCGCGGCTGCTACCAGTTCGCCAACAGCGCCGCCGCCGACCTGATCGGCCTGGGCGACATCGGCGCGAACTGCTACGTCGTCGACAACCAGACGGTGGCCAAGACCGACAACAGCGCCGCGCGAAAGATCGCGGGGAAGATCATCGACGTGGATGCCAACGGCGTCTGGGTC
Organism: Luteimonas sp.; assembly: GCA_024707405.1. Lineage (GTDB taxonomy): Bacteria > Pseudomonadota > Gammaproteobacteria > Xanthomonadales > Xanthomonadaceae > Luteimonas. Next base: position 299,208 of record JANPZU010000001.1, on the reverse strand, counting down.
GAGATCGGCTGATCCCTCCAACACGACTTATCCAGGGAAACCCCGATGATCATCAATCGTGCAAACCTCAATACCCTGTTCGTGGCCTTCTCGGCGTTGTACGCCCAGGGCCTCGGACAGGCCGAATCGCAATACGGTCGTATTGCCACCACCGTCCCGTCCTCGACCAAGACCAACGAGTACGGCTGGCTGGGCAAGATCCCCAGCATGCGCGAGTGGATCGGCGACCGCGTCGTGCATGGTCTCGAAAACCACGGCTACTCGATCAAGAACAAGCCGTTCGAGCTGACCGTTGGCGTCGATCGCGACGACATCGACGACGACAACCTCGGCATCTACTCGCCGATGATGATCAACCTGGGCGAAGCGGTCGCGGCGCAGCCGGATGAGCTGGTGTTCTCGTTGCTCAAGAACGGGATCAGCACGGCGTGCTACGACGGCCAGTATTTCTTCGACACCGATCACCCGGTGCTCGATGACAGCGGCAACCCGACCACGCAGTCGAACGTCGACAGTGGTGGCTCCGGCCCGTACTGGTACCTGCTCAGCACCAAGCGCTTCCTGAAGCCGCTGATCTTCCAGGATCGCAAAAAGCCCAATTTCGTTGCCAAGGTGAGCGAGACGGACGACAACGTGTTCGACCGCAGGGAGTACGTCTACGGCGTGGATGCGCGCCGCAACGTCGGCTTCGGTTTCTGGCAGATGGCCTACGCCAGCAACCAGGCGTTGACCGAGGAGAACCTGCAGGCGGCTTACAACGCCTTCACCTCGCGCAAGGGAGACCACGGTCGGCCGCTGGGTCTGAAGCCCGACCTGCTGGTCACGGTGCCGAACCAGAAGTTCGCCGCCGCCAAGATCCTGACGGCGGCACAGATCGCCGGCACGGACAACGTGATGAAGGGCCTGGTCGACCACATGGATTCGGCCTGGTTGCTCTGATCCGTATTGAACGCCGGTCGACGCCGCAAGGCCTCTCGTCGTTTGCCAGGGAGATTGCCGGAAGGCCCTGGACGGCTGCAGCCGAAATCCGCGCCGAACGTCCTGGCGCAGAAGGCCCTGCAGGGTAGTAGACGTGACAGCTCGGAGAGACGGCCCACACAACCCACGACGTGCACCACGCAACTGCGTAACACCAGCCCCGGCGGGAGCGCCCGCCGGGGCGCACGTCCACAAGGATCATTCAATGACCAAGATCATCGTCAAGGCAAAGACCGATCGCGGCTTCTGGCGCGCCGGCCGGCACTTCACCCGCGAGGGTGTGGAACTGGAGACGAGCAAGCTGAAGAAGGCCGATCTCGAAGCAATCGAGAACGAACCCAACCTGGTCGTGATTCCCCAGGGCAAGCCCCTCTCCGAAGCGGAGGTGCAGAAGGCGGCCGAGGCGCAAGAGCGCAAAGATGCCGAGGACAAGGCGAACGCAGAAGCGCTCGATCGCGAGAAAGCGGCGTTGGCCGCTGACGAAGCTGCTTGGCGCGCGGCCGAGACCAAAGCGCAGGCCACCGGCAACTTCAAGCCGAAGGTGTGGGCGAATCTGGCCGACAGCGATCGCGTCGCCCGCATCGAAGCCGAGTTGGCCAAGGTCGCGCAGTAACCGCCGTGTACGTCTCGCCGGCACAACTCGCCAGCGGCCCCGACAGCTTGAACGAGCTGTCGGAGCTGTTTCAGGTCGAGCCGCCCCTGCTGCGCGCCACCATCGACGCCGCGGATCGCAGCGAGTGGCCCGATGGCGACGTGCAGCATGCGGACGATGTGCTGGTGCAGATCCAGTTCGCTTGCGAGCAGGCCGCGGGGGAGGTGGATTCGCGCCTGGCCAGGCGCGGCTACCAGCTTCCGCTCGACCACCTGCAGTTTCCGGTGCTGACGGTGTGGGCACGCGCCATCGCCCGCTACCACCTGCACCCGCAGCGCGACCGCACCAACGAAGAGACCGGACGGATCGAACGCGACTACCGCAACGCAATCCGTTCGCTCAACTCCATCGCCAAAGGTGAGTTGTCGCTCGGCGCCAACGATCCCCTGGCGGTCGATGCCGGCGCACAGGATGGCGGCGCCGTCCGCATCGAGAGCAATCCACGCATGCACTCGCGCGGATCGTTGAAGGGGCTGTGATGGTCGGGCCGTTCCCCGCGGAAAGCGTGATGCAGCGGCTGAAAGCAACTGTGCCGCTGGCGAAGATCATCGGCAATGCCGCGGATCTCGACACGGCGCTCCAGGCGCAACCAAACACGTCGCCTGCGCTGTACGTCGTCATCGAAGAGCGCGGGTCGCCGCCGAAATACACCGGCAACGTCGTCATCCAGAACATGGACGTGATGGTCAAGGTCATCACACTGGTGCGTAACGCATCCGGCGAACGCCTCGGCACAGGTGCCCGCAAGGCCGCGGATGACGTGATTGCAGAGACCCGCAATGGGCTGATCGGCTGGACGCCGGCCGATGCCTTCAACGCTCTGTACTTCGTTGCCGGCCGTGACGATCGCTTCCACGGCTCCTGGCTCACCAGCCAACAGATTTTCCGCACCGACTACCGCATCCAGAAGCAGGCCACCCCATGACCACGAAACCCACACCCACGCGCGGCGGCGACTATCGCGTTATTGGCGGCAAGCTCGTCGACGAACACGCAAGCCAGGCGCAGCCTGCCGCCACCGCAGAAACGATCCACGGCGATGGCAGCGGTGAAGCCCTGCCGCCCATCGGCGACGACGACACGCCGGCCAAGCCAGGCCGCAAGAACCGCAACCAGGAGTAAGCCGACATGGCACAGCCCGACCTGCAATCCTTCACCAAGCGCGGCCTCGCCCTGGCGTTGCGCGCCTCCGCCGATACGCCGGCTGTGCCGACGCCGGAAGCCAACGGCATCCTGCTGCTCAATGGCCAGTCCGGTACCGAGATCACGCCCGTCGAACGTCCGGTCGATCGGCCGCACCTCGGTCACTCGCCGTTCGGCGTGGGTGACAAGCGCGCCTTCATCGAAGGCGAGTTCGAGTTGTACCCGCCGGCGACGCCTGGCGCGGCCAGCACCAGCGACGCGGATTGCCGCGCCCTGCTGCTGCCTGCCGGAATGGCCTCGGTCAAGGACGCGGTGGCCAAGACCACCCGCTACAACCCGATCAGCGAGGCCATCGCGATCAGCGATGCCTACTGGTACCACGCCGGTACGCACAAGAAGGTGCTCGGCGCGCGTCACAACGTGACCAGCCTGCAGATCGCGATCGGCGATCGCTTCAAGGGCAACGTCCGTATCCAGGGCGGCTACGACGATGTCGAGGAAGCGGCGCTTCCCTCGATCACGTTGCCGTCGACAGTGCCGGTGATCGCGCGTGCCGACAACACCTACACCGTGGTCACGCTGTTGCCGGGAGGTACGCCGCTGCGCGTGTGGGCCAAGTCACTGTCGGTGGACTTCGCCAACGCCATCGGCACCAAGGAGTTCACTGAGCACAAGACCACCGGGATCTCCGGTCGCCAGCCCACGTGGACGCTGCGCATTGCCCGCACCGCCAAGGCCGACTTCGATCCCTGGGCCGTGCGCGATGCCGGCACGCTGCTGACCGTCGCCCTGCGCCTGTCGCAGTCCGGTGACCTTTACAGCGAGTTGGGCATCCGCGGGCAGATCGAGCAGATCTCCGAAGTGGACATCGACGGCGACTACGGCTGGGACATTTCCGGCCGCTGCATCCCGTCGGATGCAGGTGGCGACGAACTCTACGTCGAGTTCGGCGACACCTCGGTGTAACGGTTGCGGTAACGATAGCCAGGACAAGCCCCGCCACGTGCGGGGCTTGTTGTTTGTGAACTGACGCGCGTCAGTCCCGACAGCCTCACGCGCGCGGGAATGATGGATGGGCTTTCAAAGCACCTTCCCAAGAGGATTGAACCCATGTTGAAACTCAAGAAAACCAACACCGTTGCCCGCAAGGTCAAGGTGCGCCTGCCCACCGAGAACCCCAACTCATTCAACGAGGGCGAGATCCTCGTGCGCTTCAAGATTTCGACCAAGGACGAGATTGCCGAGCGCGCCGACCGCGAGCTGAGCGACCGCGAATACATCGGCGAGATCGTGGATTCGGTCGAAGGACTGGGCGACGAGGACGGCAACCCGATTGCCGGCGACGCTGCCATGCACGAGGTCTACGCTGGCGTGTGGTCGGCCTACCTGCAGTCAGCGATCTTCCAGGAGTACCACGAGCAGTACGGAGTCGCCCGCGTAAAAAACTCCAAGACGTCGCGCGGGCGCTGAGTGGGAAGGGTCAACGCACTGGTGGTGTCGATCGCGGGCATGTCCCCGACGCCACCGTCAGTGCGGCTGACTTCCTGCGCGACGGCGGCGACGCGGATGCAGATCCCGAAGTCGAGATCGTCGAAGTCCTGGAAGACAACTGGATCGCTGTCCAGGTCTTCCGCAACTGCAAGCCCGAGTGGCTCACCGGGATGCACGCGCCGTTCTATGCCGGCATCTCGTCGCAGGAGATCGAGTCCACCGCACGCCTGCTCGGCGTCGCGACCGACGACCAAGACCTGATCGCCTGCGTGCGCTTGATGGAAGAAGAGACCAAGCGCATGCACAACCCCCAGAGACCGCAGTGAGCGACCCGATCGTCACCCTCCGACTGGAAGCCGAGAACCGGCGGCTGCTGCCGCCGGTCAAGCAGTCGCAGGCGGCGGTCGAGGATCTGGGCAAGGCCGGCGCCAGTGCCGGCCGTACCGGCGCCGCCGGCATCAAGCAGATCGGTGATGCGGCATCGACCGCCGATCGTGACGTGCAGAAGCTGTCGAGCAGCGCGAAGGCGGCTGTCGGCTCGATTGCAGCATTGGCGTCCATTCGCGTTGCGCAACAGCTCGGCGGTAGCTTCCTCGCCGCTGCCGATCGGGCGGGCCAACTCGATGCCCGTATGAAGCTGGCCACGCGCAGCCAGGACGAATACACCTATGCGATGGAGCGCTCGCAGTCCGTTGCGCGCGCGTCCTACCAGTCGATCAACCAGGTGGCGGAGATCGCCATCCAGTCCGCCGGCCCGATGCGTCAGTTGGGCTTCAGCGTGCGGGACACGCTCGATCTCACCGAGGCGCTGTCGCTGTCCCTAGTGGTCAGCGCGGCCAACCAGCAGAAGTCCGCCGCCACCATCGACCAGTTCGCGAAGGCGATGCAGACCGGCGTGCTGCGTGGGCAAGAGTTCCAGACCGTGCTGCAGAACGCACCGCGGTTCGCCGATGCGCTTGAGCAGTCCCTGGGCAAGACACGTGCCGAGCTGATCGCGATGGCGAACGACGGCAAGCTCACGGTGTCCGAGTTGACGAAGGTTTCCAGCCAGCTCGGGGAATTGAGGCGGGAGACCGAACTCCTGCCGACGACGCTGGAAGATGCGAAAGTCCGCTTTGCCGATGCATGGCAGTCGTTCGCTGGTAGCGTGAACGAGGCCGTGCGGGTCAACGGCACACTTGTTGCTGGGATTGATGCGGTCTCGGAAGCATTGCCGGCTGTGGCCACAGCCGCCGGCATCGTCGCGGTGGCCTTCGGTGGCCGCCTGCTCGCTTCGCTGTCGGCGGCGACTCTGGCGAAGGCCCGCTCGATCATCGAGACCAGGCAACTGGCGCAGGCCGAGTTGCTGGCTGCGCGGCAGGCCGAGCAAGCCGCTGCCGCGCGCGTCGCTGCTGCGAGGGCCGGCATGGGCGCTGCCGGCTCACTGGCCGCAGCGGAGACGCAACTCGCGGCCGCACAAGCCCGTTCGACTGCGGCCGCGAATGCCGCTTCGATTGCCTACACCGCCAAGGCGGCGGCCGTGCGTGTGGCCAGCGGTGCGATGGCGTTGTTCGGTGGCCCGGTGGGCATCGCCGTGACCGCACTGACGCTATTCGTGTTGTGGGCGCGCAACAGCCGCAAGGAAGCCGAGGAACTCGCCCGCGCCGTGCGTGATGGCTTCCAGGGCGCCATCAAGGACATGGAGGCATTCAACCGGGAGACGGCAAACGAATCATTCGCTGGCCTGGCACGGTCTCTGGAAACGCTGGACAAGGCCGCTGAGCGGGTGAGCCTGCTGGAAAAGCGGGAGCGCTCCCTTCACGACCAGCGCATGCGTCACACCGCGCACTTCGGCTATGAGAGCGCACAGCTCACGGCGAGTATCGAGGCCAACAACCGCGAGTTGGAAACCGTGCGCCTGCAGTACCAGCACCTTGCCCGTGCCCAGGAACACGCGATCGAGGCGTCGGCCGATCTGATCCTGGAGAAGGCTGGCATCACCAATGCGTCCAGGGCGCAGCGGCAGGCGCTGGAGGATGAGCTGCTCACGCTGACCAAGAACGGCCAGACGATCGAGCAGAACATCCCGCTGATCAAGAGCACCATCGAGCAGTTGTTCGGCATGGAGTCGGCGACGCGGCTTGCCGCGGCTGGATGGCGTGAACTGGAGCAGGCCGCGAAGATCGATTGGACGGAGATCGACAAGGCCCTCAACCAGCAGGCGAGCAATGCGCAGCTTCGTCACATCGAACTGACGCAGGGACGCATTGCACGACGCCGCACCGAACTGAGCGAACTGCTTCCGGATGAGGCCGACGCCTCGCCAGAGGCAGCAACGCGACGCGCCCAGATCGAGTGGATCATCAAGACCGAGGAAGCGAACGACAAGCTGGCCGAATCGCAGCGTGAACTGACGCGCGTGGAGACCGCTGGCAAGCGCGCGGCCGACGAGTTGAAGCGCACGCGCGAACAACAGGCCGAATCGCAGAAGCGCTATGCCGCCGAGGCTGCGATGGCGCGGGCCGAACTGGATGGCCCGTTGCGCGTGGCAGAGCAGCAGCGCATCCAGCGCGTCGCCGATCTGAAGGCCGAACTGGACGCGCTCAATATCAGCCAAGCCGACTACAACACCTTGGTCGATGCGGCCCATGCAGCCGAGAAGCGCCGCGTTGCCGAGGCGCGCACTCGCCAGGATGCGCCCAGGGCGCTGCTGGACACGATGACGGGCGAGCTGCGCATGCTCGGCCTGCTGGGCGAAGAACGCGAGCGCTACGCCCGCCGCCTGCAGAACGAAGAGGACATGCGGCGCGCGATCAACGAAGCCAACGAGGCCGGCGCCAAGATCGGCGCCGAGCAGACGCAGCAGTTGCTTCGCCAGGCACGCGCCTATGCCGACTTGTCGATCGAGATCGAGCGCAACGCCGGCTACATGCAGGACTGGGTGAACGTCGCGATGAGCGGCGTCGGTGGCTTTGCCGATCTGCTCGCCGACACGTTCAGCGGAGGCATCAAGGATGCCGCCAGCTTCTTCGACGAACTCAAGGGGGTGTTTCGACACGGCTGGCGCGATGTGATGCGCACCATGCTTGACCAGAGCCTGGTGCAGCCGATCCAGCAATCCATCCTGCGTGCGATGCAAGGCGTGATGGCCGGCAACGGCTTCGCTGGCGGAGGCATGAACCTCGGCAACATCGCAGGTGCGATTGCGAACGGCATGGCATCTCGACAAGGCGCGGTCGGTGCATCCGCAACCGGCAGCTTCATCTCCATCCCCGGCATGGCCGGCATCCCGACGAACATCGGTGCGGTGGCCAATCGTGCGGCCGCGATCAATGCGCTGCCCGGATGGCTGTCCAGCATCAATCTGCCGGGGGCGCTGATGGGCGGTGCCATCGGCCTGCAGGGCGGCAACGGCTTGCTCTCGCGCGGGCTGTCGGGCCTGTCCGGTCTGATGGGCGGCAGCGCGATCGGCGGCGCATTGACGGCAGGCATGACCGCATTCGGCGGTGGCGCTGGGCTGATGGGTTCGTTGAGTGCAGGACTCGGCTCGATCGGCCCGGTTGGCTGGGCCGCGCTTGGCGCATCGTTGCTCGATCGCGTGACCGGTGGCGGTCTGTTCGGCACCAGTTACAAGCCGGAGAGCGGCGCTGCCGAGTTCAGCATTGGCCAGGGCGGCGCCCGCGGCTTCACCTCGCAGACGGAAGTGCGTCGGCGCAGCCTGTTCCGTGGCCGGCAATGGCGCACCACGACCAGCGCACTCGATGCCGATGCGCAATCGGCCATCGACGATCTGTTCAACAGCATCGCCAGCGCGATGGCCGAAGCCTCTGCAGCGGTCGGTGCCAGCGTGCCGGCGATGATCTCCGGCACTTTCCGCCAGGAGTTCGATGCGCAGGGCAACCTGCAGCGCGAGTTCGGCACCATCGCCGGTCGCGTCTACAACGAGGCGCAGGAAGCCTTTGCCGAGCGCTTGCTGGCCGAGAACCTGCTCGCCGTCGCCAGGGCCGCAGGCAACGCCGCCGAGATCGATCGCATCGCCAACGGCTATCGGCAGAGCGCCAGCAGCCTCAGCGAGATCGCGAACTTCATGGTGGCGGTGCAGGCCGACATCCACAACGGCGTTGCACTCTGGAGCGAGACCGGCGACGGCGTGTTGACCAGCGTCACGGCAGCGTTTGAACGACTTTCGAGGGCCGGTGAAACGCTGATCGAAACCTATCAGCGCATCACGACCGGCGCCCGCGCCTACGGCGACCACATTGCCGGCGTCGAAGCCGAGATCCGCACCGCAGGCTTGAGCCAGTACCAACGCGCCGCGCTGGACATTGAGACGCAGTACCGCCAGCAGACGCGCACCGCGAATGAACTGGCGCGTGCGCTCGGCCTGTCCGGTGCGCGAGCCGAAGACCTGGCCAGCATCGAGCAGTTGCGCGCGATCCGCATGGCCGATCTGCAGCGCGTGATGGAAGAAGAGCGCAACCGTACCCTGGAGGATCTGCGCCTCAGCCAGTACAGCCCGCTCACCGACCGCGAGAAGCTGAATGACTCGATGTCGCAGTTGCAGGCGGCGGTGACGGCCGGCGATGTGTCGCGCGCCCGGCAGCTCAGCGAGACCGCGCTCGGCCTCGGCCGCAACCTCTACGCCAGCGGCCGCGACTACAACGGCATCTACAACCAGGTCACGGCCATGCTCGAAAGCATGGGTCTGGACAACCTCGATCTGGACATGGACGACGGCACCACGATGGGCGAGCTGGCGGACATCCTGCTGGATCTGCCTGGCGGCATCGCCCGCGAGTTGTTCGCGCTGCTCTACAACCCCACCACGTCCGTGCCGAATGTCGTGGATCCGCCGGTGATCGACACGCCCGGCACCGGCACGACTACCACGCCGCGCACAGGCGGCGGTGGCGTTGAAGATCGCCTCGACGTGCTGATCGCCTTGTTCGCGAAGAGCCTCAACGTCAGCGAGGAATCGCTGCGTCGCCAGGTCGAGACCGGCGTTGCCGCCGGGGTGTACGGCTGATGGACGATCGCAAGATCCTGCTGCTGGACATTGGCGCGCCGGCCGGAGATCTCCCGGTCGAAACCGCCGTGCCCCAGATCTACGGCTCCTGGTTCCCGACGCCACACCAGGCCGAGACGATCCCCGCGCCCGACGACGTGACGACCGATCCTGTTGCCGACGGCATCCTGATCGAATGGGCGGCCGTACCAGGCGCGGAGATCTACATCATCGAGCGCGGCCCGTCGAACACCGGCCCCTGGACGGAAGTCGCGCGCACCACCGACACCCGCTACCTCTACAGCGACGGCAGCGGCGAGTCCTGGTATTTCAAGATCACGCCCAGCGTGCGCGGCCGCGTTGGCGCGGGCACGGTGACCGAAGAAGAAACGCCACGCCAGACGCCCGACATGGACGAGTTGGTAGCGCTGCAGACGGAGATCGACACCGAGCGGTCTGAACGCATCGCCGAGGATCTCGCCGGTCTCGCCACCGCTGCGGCCGACGCCACGGCCAAGGCCAATGCCGCGCTCGCCACCGCCAACGCCAACCTTGCGGTGGTCGGCGCGCAGGTCGATGCGCTAGGCGCGCAGATCGGCGACATCGTCGATGCCGATGTCTGGAACAGCGCCACGACCTATCCGGCGGGCGATCACGTCCAGTACGCCGGCAAGCTCTATCGCGCCTTGGTGGCCAACACCAACAAGCGGCCGGATCTGAATCCCGGCGATTGGGAACTGCTGGGCAACTACACCTCGCTCGGCGAGGCCGTGGCGGCAAGTCTGTCGATGGGGACGCAGAACACCTCGGCGATCGAGGCGGAAGCCTCGCGCATCGACGCCGTGCGTGCATCGCTGGGTGGGCGTGCCGTCAACCTGCTGGCTGCCGAATGGAACCGCCTCACCGCGCCCGCCGTGGCCCTTGGCGCAGCTACGACGCCGCGGCTGAGCTACACGCGCGCGGCTGATTTCTCGGCACGCGAAGTCGTCGCCAATGCGGATGCGCTGTTCGGCCACGAATACCGCTTCGTCGTGACCGACACCGCGATTGATAACCGCGTCTACTTCGGCGCGCCGACCAATGGCTACAACACCATCGTCAAGCCGGGCCGGTACATCGTGTCCTTCTGGGCGAGGGCCTCGGTCGCCGGGCACCTGGTGCGCCCGCTCTTGCGCGAATCCGCGCCGGATGCACAGCGTTACGGTGCGGACATCGCGCTGACCACCACGCGGCAGCGCTACTCCACCATCGTCAACGTGGTCAGCACCAACGGCCCGGTGATCTGCGGATTCCAGCCCAACCGCAGCGGCGTTGCCGGCCGCGAGATCCACGTCGACGGCTGGATGGTCGAAGAGGCTATTGGGGACGACTCGACCACGCCAAGCACGTTCGCGCCCGGCGGCATCATCGCCGAGCGCTATGCGACTTCGGCGGTGGTGTCCTCGATCGACAGTCGCGTGACCGCGGCCGAGGGTGTCATCTCGTCGCATGGCACGGCCATCACGGCGGTGACCAATGCAGTCAACCACCCGACGACCGGTCTGGCGACGCGTGCCGCGCAAAGCACGGTGGCCACGCTGGATGGCCGCGTCACTGCGGCCGAGGGCGTCATCTCGTCGCAGGGCACGGCAATCACGGCGGTGACCAATACGGTCAACCATCCAAGCACAGGGCTTGCAACACGCGCCGCCCAAAGCACGGTGAACACGCTTGATGGTCGCGTGACTGCGGCCGAAGGTGTCATCTCGTCGCAGGGCAGCGCGATCACAGCGGTCAGCAACTCTCTTTCGAGCACGCAGGACGCGCTGCCACTGGGTGCGGCAGACAACATCATCATCACGCCGACCTTCGAGTCTGGCCGACGCACGCCGTGGAACGGTGGCACCATCGTCGCTACGGCGACGCACGCGAGCCGCACGGCTGCGCTGGAAATCACAGGTAGCACGTACTACTCACCGACCTCGACCTACATCCCCGTCGCCGAAGGCGATACCTTCGATGTGTCCTATGACGTGGACATGTCCGGCGCATCGGCTGGCAGCATCTATCCAAACTGCCAGTGGATCGACAAGAGCGGCAACAACATCGGCACGATGGGGGCCGGCGGAGCCACGGCCAATGCCGGCACTGGCTGGCAGACCAGGGCGCGCACGTCGCCGGCCGTAGCACCCGCAGGTGCCGCGTTCGTGCGTCCTGGCTTCACGGTCAGCGGCATCACTGGCGTGGCACGCATTACCAACATCAATTGGTACCGTCGTCGCCCGGCGGAGGTCGCCAGCAGTGTCGCGCTGTCCGCACTCGACAGCCGCGTATCTTCCGCCGAGGGCACCATTACGTCGCAGGGCGCGGCAATTACGTCGGTGACCAACACGGTCAACCACCCGACGACAGGCTTGGCATCACGCGCCAGCCAGACGGCACTGAACAGCTTGTCGGGCACGGTGACCGTGCAGGGCAACGCCATTGCTGCGCACTCGTCGGATCTGTCCAGCATCGGCGTCACGCTAGGCAACCACAACGCCAGCCTGATCCAGATGGCCGAGGTGCAGGCCTCCGGCATCGACAGCGTCACGATCTTCGATCCCAGCTTCGAACTGATGACGGGCTGGGGCAACGCTGCAGGCGCTGCCACGTTGCCGGCGAACGTCATCTATTCCACGGTCAGTCCGCCACCGGGAAGCACGCGGTCACTGCGATTCAACTACACCACGGCCACGGCTGTTGCCTACAACCGTGGGTTCTCTCGCTGCATCGGCGGGCAGACGTATCGTTTCCGCTGGAAGACGCGCGGCGCGGCGAACCCGGCAGGCAATATCCGCTTCTACGTGGTCTGGTACAACGAAGCGCAGTCCGAACTCGGCAGCCAGCACATCTGGACGATGGCAGGCGCCAACCACGATTGGACAGAGCGCACTGCGTTGTGGACGGTGCCCGACGGGGCGGCCTACTACAAGGTGGCCGTAGGCGTTCAGGGCGGATCGTCGCCAGGTGTTGCGCACTTCGATGATGTGAGTGGCGAATTGCTCGGCAGCGACGTGGTGACGCTGCGTGCGCGCCGGAGCGTTTTGCTCAACGTCGACGGCAACGTCTCCGGCACGATCAGCGAGAACGATGGGGAAACCAGCAGCTTCTCAATCCTCGGCACCATCTTCCGCGTGCTCGGGTTCGGCGCTGCCGGAATGGAGTGGCAAGACGGCTACCTGCGCATCTGGAAAGGCACGGCGCAACTTGTCATCGGCAGCAGCTTTGGTGCCAGCAGCGACCTGGTGTTGTGGTACGGCCAGAACATCGGCGCAACCGGCTGCACGAAGGCCAACGCCAAGATCTGGTTCGACACGACGGGTGATGCTTACTTCGGCGGGACGCTCTCTGCAGGCGTGCTGCGCAATGCCGCTCAGACGTCGGTTATCGGCACCACGGCTCAAGTCGAGATCGGTGCCTTCGGCACGAATGGCAACAGCAAGGTCGTCACCTACTCGATGCAGTACCAGAACGGCGGATTGTTGCCGACTGACCCTGGCTCCAGCGCGTTGACTGCGACCGTCGTCCTGGAGCGCAGCTACAACGGCGGCGCATGGACGCAAGTGTCCACGATGACGGCATCTGGCAATCGCACGTCCAATTACGACAGTGAATCCAGCCAGTACTTCGTGACGATGGGATTGTCAGGCAGCAGCACGTTCACAGACTCGCTCGCTGGCACCCAGAGTTTCAACTACCGCGTCCGCATCACTGCGCACACAGGCGGCTGGCCGATGACGATTGGCGGCCAGCTGGGTATGCAGCGTCTAACCGTCCTCTCCACGGAAGAGCCATGAACTACCTGATCACACTGATCCTGTGCCTTTGCCTGGCCGGCTGCGCCGAACGCATCGAACCGACGCCACAGGCCGGCGACGTGCACCAGTTGCCGGCCATCGAGTGGCGCATCGTCGACCGCGCCGAACTGGAGCGGGTGTACCGCGATGCCGGCATGCCGCTGACGGACAAGCAAAGCCTGCGCGGTTTCGTGGCGAAACGCGACGACCAAGTTGTCGTCTTCACCCTGCCGCCGCGCTCCGTCGACGACGACGTGACAACAACGCTCGGCCACGAAGTAATGCATGTCGCACTTGGCGACTATCACCGTTAGCCCACCCACAACGCAAAGGAACAATCAGGTGGCCACCAGAACCTATCTCAACATGAAGATCGCCGCGGCAAACCGTCCCGGCCTGATTTCGCTGCAGTTCGTCGCCACCGAGCCTGACGACATCGCGCTCAACCTCGAGGTGACCGAGGATGAAGCGCGCACCTTCGAGCTCGGCAAGCGCTACGAGCTGAGCTTCGTCCAGTTGCCAGACCCGGTTGACCAAGGCGAAGCGTGAGCCAGCAGTTCGCCCGCTTTGCGTCGTCCCCGATCGGCACGGGCCTTGTCGCCCGTGACGGCGGCTTGACGCTGTCGACGCAGGGCGCGCTTGTGCTGTCGCGTGCCGCTCGGTCTGACATCGGTCACTCCACGGGCACGGTCGGATGCGAGTTCGTGGCGTGGGGCGATGATGTGATCCAGGCCGTGGTGGGCGTGGTCACTGCGGGTGCATCGCTCAACAACTCGGTGGGTGGCAATGCCAACGGCATCGGCTGGCGCTTGCACTCCGGGCAGGTCATGCAGGGCAATTCCGCGATCGCCACCGGCCTGCCGATCATCGGCAAGGGCGAGATCGTCGGTGTGCGGATTCGCTTTGCGGTCAACGCCCTCGACTTCTACCGCGGATCTGCGCTGATTCACACGATGACGCTTCCGCTCGCGGGCACGCTGCACTTCGCGGCCACGCTCGCTGCGACCGTGGCCGGTGGCCTGAATATGTCGGTCAATGCCGGCCAGTGGATCGCGCGCGGCCCCGCGGCGGCTGCAGCCTGGAAGACGCCGGCCCTTGCTGGCCCCGCCGCGCGCCTGGCTGATCGTGACCACCTCGCCGCAGCCGGCGACGCCGCGCCGCACGCGCGCTACGAAGGCTTGCTGGTCGAAGGCGTGAGCGTGTTCGAGGCGTTGGGCTTCTGGCCCTGGGGCGCATCGCAGCCGATCAATGGCACCGGCGCCGAAGCCACCATCATCGACAGCGCCGGTCGACTCGATGCCCTGGTCATGGCAGACACGGGCGGCGTGCCGGTCAAGCTGCGGCGCGGCGACAAGGACAGCGGCGTCGACGGTGCATCGCCGGTCGCGCGCTTCGCGCTGGAGAGCGTGTCCGTCATCGACGACAACCGCCGTCGCCTGCTGCTGCGAGATCCTCACGATGATCTCGACCGCGTCATCAATCGCGGCGTGTTCCTGCCCAACATTCCCGGACTCGCCTGGCGGCCGCTGCCCGTTGTGATCGGCGCGGTGGCCAGCGTGCCGGCGCTGTCGTGCAACAGCGACGGCACCACGCGCTGGCTGTCGGATTCGGCGGTGATGCCGGCGATGGTCATGGATCGCGGGTCGATTGCCGAGATGGGGACGTTTGCGCCATCGCCGGACAACCAGCAGTTGCTGATGCGGTATCCGCCGGTCGGGCCGGTCATCGCCGACTGTTCCAGCGTTGGCGTGGTCAGTGGCGAGCCGGTACCGGCGTCGCTGGCCAGCGCACTTGCCGACGTGTTCGCGCGCATCGGCAAGTCCGCCTGGTCACGTGCCGACGCCGAGGCGATCGACACCGCCAGCGGCTATGCCGGCATCGGCTACTACGCAGGCGATGCCGTGACCGCACGCACGGCGATCGTGGCGATGCTCAACAGCTACGGCGCGTGGTTCTACCGCGCGCCCAACGGCGTGCTGCGCTTCGCCCGCATCGTCGCGCCCGAATCGCATGTGGGCGAGCTGGCGTTCAACGTGACGGCCTCGGACATGGCGGCCGACCTGGTGCGTCGTGCCGATCGCGCACCCACGCTGACCCGCCGCATGGCCTATCGGCTCAATGCGCAGGCGCTCTCGCCGAGCGACCTGGTCACGGACGTGGTGCTGGTGCCGCAAGCGCGCCGTGATGCGTTGACGGGCCTGTGGCGCGGCCAGGTGTACGCCGCTGGCGAGCTGCCTGCGCGCTACCGCCACGCCGACACGTCCGACCCGTTCCTGTCGCTGCTCTGGCGCGAGCAGGACGCCCAGGCCGAGATCGATCGCGTGGTGGGGATCTACGGCACCGAGCGCAACGAGTTCGAGGCATCGTTCCGCGGCACGTTGCAGACCGTGCCGAAACCCGGCGACATCGGCCGCGTGACCTATCCACGCTATGGCCTCGATGCCGGAAAGCTCGTGCAGGTGAAGTCGGTGTCGCGCGTGGAAGGCACCGGCCTCGTGACGTTGACCATGTGGGGATGAGGCAATGCTGATCGGATTCGGAATGCCGGCTGTCACCAACGTCGCGCTCAGCGGCGGCAGCAGCGCATGGGCGGCGGGCCACACCTTCGCCGACCTGTTCGGTGGTCGGCCCTCGCGCGCCGCGCGCATCACGCGCAGCGGCACTGTCACGCTGACGATCACGCTGGCCACCAGCATCGTGCCAGGCGTGATCGCGTTGCTCGGCCTCAACCTGGCTGCCGGTACCGCCATCACCGCGGCCGGCGCCAGCGGCACCGCCCGCGCGCTCGCCGATGGCTCCGTTGCCTGCTACCTGTTGCCAACCGGCACCAGCCCGACCACCACCGTCGTGATCACCATCGCCGGTAATACGCTGCTGCAGGTCGGGGAGATCGCGATTATGCGTGCGGTCGACATTCCTCACGAACCGGGATTCATCGACGAGTTGATTGATCCGACCCAATGGGAGCGGTCGCGCGGCTCGCAAATCGAGGGTTCGCCTCGGGTGCCATATCGCCGGCTTGCTGCTGCGTTCACCAGCGACGCAGTGTCGATCGTTCGTGGTGGCGGGCTGGCAGGCGGCATGGATTGGAACAGACTCCGCTATGCGCTCTCCGGTGCGGCACGGTGTATCGCCATTCCCCGCCTTGAGTCGGCTGCAGAGATCCACGCGACGGCCATCTACGGGCGCGGCGTGATCTCTTCGCTTGCACACAATCTCGGGCCTTGGCATTCCGCCGGCATCGAAGTCCAGGAGGCACCGCCATGATGATGATCGGCTACCGGGCCGATTACTGCGTTCGGCTGATCGCACGAATGCAAGAGGCCGAGCGTCAAGTCAGGTTGAAATTTCCTGCATTGATCGAGGGTAGCGCTGGATGGAATCGCGCTGTCAACAATCGGTTCAACAGGATCAGGTTGTAAAGAAACAGGGCACCTGACCGGCACGGCAATGCCGGCCAGGTACCGCAACACACGCGTCTTAGCCGCGTGGCTTTAGCCAAGGCCCTGCCACCCCCGCGGGAGTGCGGTAAGCCTGGCGAATCCACATCGCAAAGGTTGAGACGTGAAAACGAAAACGCTGTTCCCCTGGCCGGGCGGGAAGACCCGGTTGCTGCAGCACCTGCTGCCGCTGCTCTCTGACAACCCACATACCTGCTACGTCGAAGCATTCGCTGGCGGCGCTGCAGTGCTGTTCAACCGCGAACCGGCAAAGGTCGAGGTGTTGAACGACACCCACGGCGAACTGGTGCGCCTGTATCGCGTGGTGGCCAATCACCTAGACGAGTTCGTTCGGCATTTCCGCTGGATGCTCACATCGCGCGAAGAGTTCGATCGACAGAAGCGCCAGCCCGCCTCCTGCCTGACAGACATCCAGAGGGCGGTTCGCTTCTACTATCTTCAGCGCCTGGCATTCGGCGGCAAGGTGGATGGCCAGAGCTTCGGCACCAGCAGCGTCGCGCCCAAGCGAATAAACCTCCTGCGGCTAGAAGAGGAGTTGATCGCCGCACACCAACGCCTGCACGGCGTCATCGTCGAGCAGTTGGGATGGCAGGACTGTATTGCCCGCTACGACGCGCCCGGCACGCTGTTTCTGCTCGATCCACCCTACTGGCAGACCGAGGGCTATGGCGACGCGTTCGGGATCGAGGAGTACGACCGGCTCGCCGAGGTCATGGCCGGCATCAAGGGGAAAGCGATCCTGACCATCAACGACCACCCGGATATGCGCTCACGCTTCGACAGGTTCCAGGGCAAGACGGTCGGGATCGACTACACCATCGGCGGGAAGCGGGCGGCGCGGAAGGAGCGGATCTACACCACCTGGCGCCGGAGGCGTTAGAACGGCAGGTCGTCCGCCTCATCCTGCTCCGGCCGGGCGAGGCGCTCTAGAGCGTCCGCCTGGCGGTGGAGACGGGTGAGGCTGCGCATACGGCGGCTCACGCCTCGCCAGTCGCTGGCCGGGACTGAGGGGAGTGCATCGGCCTGCTGGCGCAATTCGGTGGCTCTGGCTGCAGCCCAGGCCGCCTTCGTCGGGTGCCATTGGCGCTTCTTGGTCATGGCGGGGAGACTGGCATGCGGCCCTCGCAAGCCCTGAGTCCCGGCCGGTGAGACGTTCAGCAAACGCCCTTCCAACGGGCTTTGATAGGTGTTCAATCGGCCGTTGAGACAGGGGCCGGATAGGGTGGCGGCATGTGGACATGCCCGACAGCGCCGGAGGGGTTCAAGTGGCTCTTGGTGGGCGGGCCGGACGGCGCGGGCGGCACGATGCTGAAGTTGCTCCCGACCGGTCTGGAGGTGGCTCAGGTGATGACTTGGCAGGGCGGCTGGGGGATCAAGCTGTGGGTCTACCGAGGGCACCGCTGGTACCGAATCAGGCCGGTGCCGAGCCGCGCGAGGGGGATCGCCTGGGCCAATCGGTGGGCTGAGGTGAACCGGGAGAGGATCGTCGCGGAGACCTTCGTCCCGTCCCGGCTGGACGCACCTTTCGAGCTGGAGCCGGGAATCACTGGCGGGCGGCGGGGCCGGCGCTGAGGCCAGTTCGCAAACCAAGTGTCGCGAGTTCGCAAACCAAGTGGCGGCTTACAGCAAGCCGGATGCGAGGGCCACTGAAGCCGGCAGCTATGGCACACTAGATGAGATCAATTCTCATGCTCACTTATGCGCCCCCAGCTCCTGCTCTCCGTGTTGATACTTTGCGCGGCCTTGCTCGTCCCGAAGGCGTTCGCTTCCGAACAGACCGTCGCCACCACCTGGCGGCTGCTTGATTACATCGCAGTCGACTATCGCGAGGCCGTCGAGGATGGCGAGGTGGTCAATCCGCTCGAATACGACGAGATGCTGGAATTCTCGGCGACTGCAGCGGAAGCCATCGCCGGTTTGCCGGCGGTCGCGGAATCCGGCCAACTGAAGCAGGCCGCCGAGGCACTGCAGGCGGCGATCCAGGCCAAGGCTGCGCCGGACGCGATCGCCACGCAGTCGCGTGCGCTTGCCGCCTTGCTGGTGAAAGCGCATCCGATCCCGTTGATGCCGACCGCCGCGCCGCAGTACGCGCGCGGCCAGGTGCTGTACGGGCAGTTGTGCGCGAGTTGCCATGGCGCCACCGGCGCAGGCGACGGCCCAGCGGGTGCAGGGCAGGATCCGCCGCCGATCGACTTCACCGACCGTGCACGCGCCGACGAGCGCAGCGTGTTCGCGCTCTACCAGGTGATCGACCAGGGGCTGGAAGGCACGTCGATGGTCAGCTACGCCGGGTTGCCGGTCGAGGATCGCTGGGCGTTGGCCACCTATGTCGGTGCCATCGCCTACACCGATGCAGACGCCGGGCGCGCATTGCTGGAGCGTGATGCCGCACTGCGCGGCAAGCTCGATTTCGAGCGTTATGTCGGTGCCACGCCAGCCGACCTGGCGAAAGACGCGGGATCTGCCGAAGCTGCCGCCGCCATCGTGGCTTACCTGCGCAGGCATCCCGAAGCCACGCAGGCACAGGATGTCGAATCCTCGCTGGCGACTTCGCGCCAGTTGCTCAAGCAGGCGATGGATGCTTATCGCGATGGCAATGCGGCACGGGCCAAGGATTTGGCGTTGTCGGCCTATCTCGACGGCTTCGAACCGGTCGAGCCCTTGCTGGCGTCGCGCGACCAGCCGCTGATGGCCAGGATCGAAGCAGCGATGGCGCGCGTGCGTTCCGGCATCGCGTCCAAGGCCGATGCCGACACCCTGCAGGCTCAGGTCGATGAACTGGACGGATTGTTCGCCGAAGCCGAAGACGTGCTGGCCCAGGACAAGTCATCCGCCGTCGCCAGTTTCGTCGCCGCGTTCACCATCCTTCTGCGCGAGGGCCTGGAGGCGCTGTTGATCGTGCTGGCCCTGGTCGCGTTGCTGCGCAAGGCCGGGCGCACCGAGATGATGCCGTGGCTGCACGGCGGCTGGGTGTCGGCACTGGCTGCGGGCGTCGCCACCCGGGCGCTTGCGACGTGGGTCATCACCATCAGCGGCGCGAGCCGCGAACTGTCCGAAGGCTTCGGTTCGCTGCTGGCCGCAGTGGTGCTGGTCTGGGTCGGCATCTGGATGCATGGCAAGAGCCATGCGGAAGCCTGGCAGCGCTACGTGCGCGACAAGCTTGGGCATGCGCTGGGCAAGACGTCCGGCATCTTCCTGCTCGGACTGGTGTTCGTGGTCGTGTACCGCGAGGTGTTCGAGACCATCCTGTTCTACGCGGCCATCTGGAACCAGGGCCACCAGGGCAGCGTGGTCGCCGGTGGCGTCGCGGCATCGCTGGTGCTGGTGGTGATCGGCTGGGCGATGATGCGTTACAGCCGTCGCCTCCCGATCGGCCAGTTCTTCCGCTACAGCGCGCTGCTGATCGCGGTGCTGGCGGTGGTGTTGATCGGCAAGGCGGTCTCGGCGCTGCAGGAAGCCGGCTACCTGCCGATCACCTGGATCGATGGCGGCCCGCGCGTGGAACTGCTCGGCCTCTATCCGACGACGCAGGGCATCCTCGCCCAGGTCGGGATCGCCTTGGTGCTGGTCGTGGGGTTTGCGTTGTCCAATCGCTCGGCGCGCGCTTCGGCGCGGGCGGCTTGAACGAGCGCTGGCGGATCGTGGCTGGCGTCAGAGCGTTTTCGATTCAGATGGTTTCAGTCCCGTCATTCCCGCGAAAGCGGGAATCCACGGGACACCAGGCGGGAAAGCTGGATGACCAGACATGCGTCTGTTGAAAAGCGATTCCCGCTTTCGCGGGAATGACGAAAACGTGCGAGTGCTTGCCGTGGGAACGCCCTAGTGCCGCGTGCGCTTGCCCGGCTTGCGCGTGTCGCTGGTCGGCATGACTTCCACCGACAGGTTGAAGGTGCGCTCCTCGTCGGCATGGATCGCACCAACGCCAACGACCTGCCTGGCGACTTCATTGCCTTCGTCGTCGCGGATGGTCAGCACCACCGAGTATTCCCATGCGCCGCCGGCGGGCGGGTGGCGGATGGTGCCTTCCACCTGCAGCGCCGTGGTCGATTGCGAGGCCGCCGCACCTGCATTGTCGAAACGCAGGTAGTGCTTGCACGCGGGGCAGATGCTCGCGCTTTCGAGGATGGTGGCCTTGCAGTGCGGGCAGGCGCGGGTGGCGCCTGCCGCACCGGGGCGCGGGGTGCTCATGGGGCGCGGATGGCCTAGTCGTTGCTGGCGGACTTGCCGGAATCCTTGCCGTCCCAGCCGCATTCGACGTGTCCACGTATCTTGGAGCCGGCATTCACGATCAGCGTGCCGGTCTTGACGTCGCCGACCAGTACCGCCGAGTCGAGCAGTTCCACCTTCGCCGCCGAATCGATGTTGCCTTCCAGATCGCCGGCCACCACCACCTGCTTTGCCTTGACGCCGCCGATGAGCTTGGCGCCGCTCTCGATGCGCAGGTTGCCCTGTACGTTCACGTCGCCCTTGAACTTGCCGGCGATGCGGACGTGGCCGCTGCCTTCGATCTTGCCTTCGATGGTGATGTCGGCGGCGATCAGCGATTCCTTGGCCTCCGGCTGCGCGGGTGCCGCGGTGCGCGGCGGCGCAGCCTGGGTCGGGTTGAAGTCGGCGGCGGCGGGCACTTCGCGGACGGGCGTGGCGGGCGTGTCGCCGGCGAAGGAGGGGGCGTCCTTCTTGGCGGTCTGGGTGTTGGTGAAGATGGACATGGCGCAGGCTTCCTCGCGGATCGGGGCGTCGGGACAGGCACCCGGCAAGCGGCCGGGCGGAAGGCCGAGACTAGCATGCAGGTGCTGCAGTTCCACTGTGACGCCGCTCACCGAATCCAATATCGGGCAAGGACTTGCGAGTGATTCGGAAACCTCGGCCTGAACTTGCCGCCGGGCGGCTCAGCGGCCGCCGGCGACGTCGACGAAGGTGCCGGTGGAGTAGCTGGCCTCGTCCGACAGCAGCCAGAGGATCGCGCGCGCGACTTCCTCCGGTAGCCCGCCGCGCCGAAGCGGAACGAACGCCTTCACCCGATCCACCCGGCCGGGCTCGCCGCCGTCGGCATGCATGTCGGTATGGATGAAGCCGGGCCGCACTGCATTGACGCGGATGCCTTCCTGCGCGACTTCCTGCGCCAGGCCAACGGTGAGCGTGTCCACCGCGCCCTTCGATGCCGCGTAGTCCACGTACTCCTCCGGCGAGCCGGTCTTGGCCGCCACCGACGACACGTTGACGATCGCGCCGCCGCTGCCGCCACGGCGCGTCGACATGCGGCGCACGGCTTCGCGGCAGCAGAGCAGGGTGCCGGTGACGTTGGCGGCGAGGATGCGACCGATGCGCGCCGCGTCCATCGCATCCACACGCATCTGCGTTTCTAGTTTGCCGGCGTTGTTGACCAGCGCGGTGACGGGGCCGAGCGTCTCGTCGAGCCGGCGGAACATGGCGACCACGTCCTGTTCGTTCGCCACGTCCGCCTGCAGTGCGATGGCGCGCCCGCCGGCCGCGGTGATCCGTTGCACGACGGCCCCGGCCGCCTCTGCATCGCGCCGATAGTTCACGCCGACGGCGTAACCGCGTTCGGCTGCGAGGAGCGCCGTGGCCGCGCCGATGCCCCTGCTTGCGCCGGTGACGAGAACGACCTGCGATGCCATGGCTTACATCCGGAACACGCCGAACTTCGCCGGTTCGATGGGCGCGTTGAGTGACGCAGAAATACCCAGGCCGAGCACGCGGCGGGTATCGGCCGGATCGATGATGCCGTCGTCCCACAGGCGCGCGGTGGCGTACCACGGGCTGCCCTGAGATTCGTACTGCTCACGGATGGGCGACTTGAACGCGTCTTCCTCTTCCGCACTCCACGCGCCGCCCTTGGCTTCGATGCCGTCGCGGCGCACGGTGGCCAGCACGCTGGCGGCCTGCTCGCCGCCCATCACGCTGATGCGCGCGTTGGGCCACATCCACAGGAAGCGTGCGCCGTAGGCACGGCCGCACATCGCGTAGTTGCCGGCGCCGAAACTGCCGCCGATCACCACGGTGAACTTGGGCACGCTGGAACAGGCGACCGCGGTGACCATCTTCGCGCCATCCTTCGCGATGCCCGCGTTTTCATACTTGCGACCGACCATGAAGCCGGTGATGTTCTGCAGGAACACCAGCGGAATGCCGCGCTGGTTGCACAGTTCGATGAAATGCGCGCCCTTGAGCGCACTCTCGCCGAACAGGATCCCGTTGTTGGCGATGATGCCGACCGGATAGCCGTGCAGGTGCGCGAAACCGGTGACCAGCGTCTTGCCGTAGCGCGCCTTGAACTCGTCCAGTTCGCTGCCGTCTGTGATGCGCGCGATGACTTCGCGGATGTCGAACGGCCGGCGCGTGTCCTTGGGCACGATGCCGTAGAGCTCGTCGGCCGGATGCAGCGGTTCACGCGCGTCGCGCACCGCGACCGGCAGCACCTTGCGCTGGTTGAGGTTGCCGACGATGCCGCGTGCGATTTCCAGCGCGTGGCGGTCGTCCTCGGCGAAATGGTCGGCAACGCCCGACACGCTGGTATGCACGTCGGCGCCACCGAGTGCTTCGGCATCGACCACTTCGCCCGTCGCAGCCTTCACCAGTGGCGGGCCACCGAGGAAGATCGTGCCCTGTTCCTTGACGATCACGCTCTCGTCGCACATCGCAGGCACGTAGGCGCCGCCTGCGGTGCAGCTGCCCATCACCACCGCGATCTGCGGAATGTTCTCCGCGCTCAGTCGTGCCTGGTTGTAGAAGATGCGGCCGAAATGTTCCTTGTCGGGAAACACCTCGTCCTGCAGCGGCAGGAACGCGCCGCCCGAATCGACGAGGTAGATGCACGGCAGCTTGTTCTCTCGCGCCACTTCCTGGGCACGCAAGTGCTTCTTTACCGTCATCGGGAAATACGTGCCGCCCTTGACGGTCGCGTCGTTGGCGACCACCACCACTTCGTTGCCCATGACGCGACCGATGCCGCAGACCATGCCGGCGGCAGGTGCGGCGCCGTCGTACATGTCCTCGGCGGCGAGAGGTGCGATCTCGAGGAATGGCGAACCCGGGTCGAGCAGGGCGGCGATGCGGTCGCGCGCCAGCAGTTTGCCGCGTTCGACATGCTTGTCGCGCGCCTTGTCGCCACCACCATCGGCGGCGCGGGCGAGGCGGCGATCCAGTTCCTCCACCAGGGCGCGGTGGTAGGCGGCGTTGTCGAGGAAGTCCTGCGAACGGGGATCGAGTTGCGAATGGATGGCCGGCATGCGGTTTGGGTCGGTCGGGCGAAGGCAAAGGATACCGCCCCCGCCGCCGATGGCCCGGAAGCGCCGTCCACGCAAAAAGAAAGCCCGCCGAAGCGGGCTTTCCCGAGGATCAGGAGCCAGTCGCGCCTCAGTTCTTGGCGGCGTCCTCGGCCTTGGCGGCGGCGTCCTTGACGGCACCGGCGGCGTCGGCCGCGGCGTCCTTCACGGCGGCGCCGGCGGCTGCACCGGCTTCGGAAGCGGAGTCGGCGGCGCTGTCGAGGGCCGCGCCGGCTTCGGAAGCGGCATCGGAGGTGGCGGCAGCGGCCGAGTCCACGGCATCTTCGGTCGCGGCGGCGGCTTCGTCGGCAGCTGCTGCAGCGGCATCAGCCGCGGCGGCGGCGTCTTCCTTGGCGCCTTCGACGGTGTTGCCGCAGGCGGTGAGGGCGAACAGGCCGGCGGCGGCGAGGATCAGGAGCTTGGCATTCATCAGGATTCTCCAAAAGGTGGATCAGTGGGTTGCGATCCGTCGATGCGCTGGGCGCCGCCGGGCGGGCAGATTCTGCAAAAAAGAAAGCCGCCGGTAAACCGGCGGCTTCCCGAGCCTGGAAGCAGGATTACTGCTTGGCTTCTTCAGCGGCGTCGGCGGCAGCCTTGGCAGCGTCTTCGGCAGCAGCGGCCGTGTCGGCAGCGACTTCGGCAGCGGCGTCGGTCGTCGCGGCAGCGGCGTCGGCGGCGGCATCGGCAGCAGCGTCGGCGGCGGCGGCGGCGTCGGCGGCAGCGGCGTCAGCCGTGGCGGCCGTGGCGTCGGCGGTGTTCTCGGCAGCGGCGGTCGCGGCATCGGCAGCGGCGTCGGCAGCGTCAGCAGCCGCGTTCTCGGCCTGCTGCTGGTTGCTGCAGGCGGCCAGAGCGAAGCCCAGAGCCAGGGCAAGCAGAGCCTTGTTGATGGTCATTTCAAATCTTCCTCGTCAGTGGGTTTGGCAACGCGCAATCGCGCGCCATAAACATGATGACAAGCCGGTTACCGCTGTCAAGCGGGATGGCGTGTTTTTTTCGTAAAAGACGGGTTAAACGTCTTCACGCCACCTCGACGGCGATTGCGGTTGCCTCGCCGCCGCCGATGCACAGGCTGGCGATGCCGCGCTTGCCGCCACGCGCCTTGAGCGCATGGATGAGGGTGACGACCAGGCGTGCGCCGCTGGCGCCGATCGGATGGCCGAGAGCGGTGGCGCCGCCGTTGACGTTGATCTTTGCGTGCGGGATGCCGAGTTCGCGGATCGGTGCCATCGCCACGACCGAGAACGCTTCGTTGACTTCGAAAAGATCGACATCGTCCACAGACCAGCCCACCTTGCCCAGCAGGTCGCGGATCGCGCTGACCGGTGCGGTGGTGAACCACTCCGGCTGCTGCGAGAACGTGGCGTGGCCGACGATGCGTGCAATCGGTTCCAGCCCGAGCGATGCGGCGTGCGCGGCACTGGTGACGACCGTCGCGGCGGCGCCGTCGGAAATGCTCGAGGAGCTGGCGGCGGTGACGGTGCCATCCTTGCGGAAGGCGCCCTTGAGCGTGGGGATCTTGGTGGTGTCGGACTTGCCGGGCTGTTCGTCGGTGTCGAACGTTGCTTCGCCCTTGCGGGTCGCGACCTTGACCGGAACGATCTCGGCCTTGAATGCGCCCGAGGCGATCGCGGCCTGCGCGCGGTTCACAGATTCGATGGTGTAGGCGTCCTGCTCCTCACGGGTGAAACCGTACTTGTCGGCGGTGGCTTCGGCGAACACGCCCATCGACTGGCCGTCGTAGGGATTGGTCAGGCCGTCCCACGCCATGTGGTCGAGGAAGTTGGCGGTGCCGTAGCGGATGCCGGTGCGCGAACCGTTGAGCAGGTGCGGCGCGTTGGTCATCGATTCCATGCCACCGGCGACCACGACGGTCGCCGAACCGGCCTTCACCAGGTCGTGCGCCAGCATGATCGCCTTCATGCCCGAGCCGCAGACCTTGTTGATGGTGGTGGCGCCGGCCTTGTCCGGGATTCCCGCGGCACGCGACGCCTGGCGCGCAGGGGCCTGGCCGAGGCCGGCCGGCAGCACGCAACCCATGATCACTTCGTCGATCTGGTCGGCGGCGATACCGGCATGTTCCAGAGCGCCCTGGATGGCGGTCGCGCCGAGGGAGGGGGTCGGGACGCCGGTGAACTGGCCGAGCATGGAACCGATCGCGGTGCGCTTGGCGCCGACGATGACGATGTCGCTCATGGAAGCTCCAACACGTGGGGAAGTGACGGGATTATCGCACCGTGCCGTGCCGGGGAGTACCGTACGGAAGTCCGGGTAGGGCTGATGCGGTGCAGGCGCTTGGATGCCATGCGGTAGCGATCAGGCAGTGCTGGCCTCGTTGCGCGGATTTCGCCGTCGTCCTGGCCGGGGATCCGCACGACGCATTCAATCCACGGGAGCCGAACATGCCATCGATTGCCTTGCGTACCGTCCTGCTTGCCTGCGCCACCATCGCCTTGCTCCTGCACGCAGGGCAGGCGCCGGCCGCGGAGACCATCGCCAGTGACGAGCGCCGTGAAACGGTGGGTGGCGCCACGTTCACCGCGCCTGCTGGCTGGCAGTTGGACGTACGGGGCCCGGCGACCTTGCTGGTGCCGCCCGAGGGCGATTCGACCCTCGCACTGGTGGATGTCGAAGCGGCGGATGCGGATGCCGCCGTGGCGGCCGCATGGTCGGCGTCGGGACTGGAACCGAAATGGCCGGTCAAGCTGGCGAGCGACCAGCCCGCGCAGGATGGATGGGAGGAAGTGCGGCACTACCACTACGAAACCTCGGCAAACGAGCGCCGCTTCGTGCTGGCGATCGCGTCGAGGAAAGGCGACGCCTGGAATGTCCTGCTGGTCGATTTCTCCGAGCCGTTGCTCGAAAAGCGCATGTCGCAGGTGATGCTGGTGGCCGATAAATTGCTGCCGCCCGGCTACGTGCGCGAATCGTTCGCCGGACGCCCGGCGAACAAGCTCGATCCGGCGCGGATCGAGGCGCTGGCATCCTTCATCCGTGAGTCGCAGGCCTTGCTGGGCATCCCCGGCGTCAGCGTCGGTGTGGTGCAGGACGGCGAAACGGTATTCGCGGGCGGCTTCGGCGTGCGCGAACTCGGCAAACCCGAGCAAGTCGATGCCGGCACGCTGTACATGATCGCCTCCAACACCAAGGCGCTGACCACGGTGATGCTCGCGCGACTGGTCGATCGCGGACTGATCGCCTGGGATACGCCCGTGGCCAGCGTCATGCCCAGGTTTGCACTGGGTGATGCGGAGACCACCCGTCGCGTGCGCGTTGAGCATCTCGTCTGTGCATGCACCGGGTTGCCGCGCCAGGATTTCGAGTGGCTCTACGAATTCGCCGATGCCACGCCGGAAAGCACGCTGCAGTCGCTGGCCGGCATGCAGCCGACCAGCGATTTCGGTGCGCTTTACCAGTATTCCAACCCGTTGGCGTCTGCCGGCGGTTACGTCGGTGCGCACGTGCTGTATCCCGGCGTGCCACTGGGCGATGCCTACGATCGCGCGATGGACGAAGAAGTGTTCGGCCCGCTGGGCATGGCCGCGACTACCTTCGATTTCAGTCGCGCACTGGCTGGTGACCACGCTGCGCCGCACGGCTGGGACGTGGAAGCCCAGCCGTCGCTGGCCAACATGTCGGTCAATTACGCCGTCGTGCCGATCCGGCCTGCGGGTGGCGCTTGGAGCAACGTCGTCGACATGCTGCGTTACGTGCAGATGGAACTCGATGCAGGCCTGCTGCCCGATGGCGTGCGTTACCTGTCGGAAGCCGCCATCCGCGAACGCCTCAAGCAGAAAGTGGCCGTGGGCAACGACGTGGCTTACGGCATGGGTCTGGAAACGGACACCAGCCGTGGCATCCCGGTCGTGCACCACGGCGGCAGCATGATCGGCTATCGCAGCGACATGCTCTGGCTGCCCGAGCACGGCGTGGGCGCGGTCATCCTGACCAACGCAGATGAAGGCGGGATGCTGCTGGGGCCGTTCCGTCGCCGGTTGCTGGAATTGCTGTTCGATGGTGAAGACTCGGCCGCAGGTGAGATTGCTGCGCAGGCGCGGACGGCCCGCGAGTGGGCCGAGACCCAGCGTGCGCGGCTCGCCTTGCCGGCCGATCCGGGCATCGTCGCGTCGTTGGCGTCGCGCTACCGCAATGCCGCGTTGGGCGATCTGGTGGTACGTCGCAATGGCACGGGCTTGCTGTTCGATCTCGGCGAATGGCAGGCCGAGGTAGCCTCGCGCGCCAACGACGACGGCACCCATTCGCTGGTGATCGTGTCGCCGGGTCTTGGGTCGTGGTTCGAATTCGTCGTCGGCGAAAGCGACGGGCGCAAGCGACTGGTGTTGCGTTCCGCGCAACAGGAATACGTGTTCGAGGCGCAGTAGCGCGCGGGCGCCCGCTCTCTCGGGTAAGGAAAAACGACCGCGGCCTGTAGAGCGGAGCTTGCTCCGCTGCTTTCCCATCCAAGCCTCCCGGCAATGAGCAGCGGCGCAAGCTCCGCTCTACGGGGCGGTGGCTCGGGTCGAGGTGGACTCAATGATTGCCGGCGAACAGCTCGCGGCCGATCAGCATGCGACGGATCTCATTGGTACCGGCACCGATGGCGTAGAGCTTGGCGTCGCGCAGGATGCGGCCAGTCGCGAATTCGTTGATGTAGCCATTGCCGCCCAGCGCCTGGATCGCCTCAAGCGCGACCTGCACGGCAGCCTCCGATGCGTGCAGCAGGCAACTTGCCGCGTCGATGCGCGACTTGTGGCCGGCATCGTAATCGCGCGCCACCTGGTAGGCGAACGCGCGCGATGACTGCAGCGCGGTGTACATGTCGGCGATCTTGGCCTGCATGATGCCGAAGGTGCCGATGGCCTGGCCGAACTGGCGGCGTTCGCGCACGTAGGGCAGGGCGATGTCGAGCGCAGCCTGCATCAGGCCCAGCGGGCCGCCCGACAGCACCAGGCGTTCGGTGTTCAGGCCGCTCATCAGTACCTTCACGCCGTTGTTTACTTCGCCCAGCACGTTGGCGTTCGGGATCTCGCAGTTCTCGAACACCAGCTCGCAGGTATTGCTGCCGCGCATGCCCAGCTTGTCCAGCTTCTGCGCGGTGGAAAATCCCTTCATGCCTTTCTCGACGATGAAGGCGGTCATGCACTTGCTGCCCAGTTCGCGGCTGGCCGTACGCATGTAGACCACCAGCACGTCGGCCTCGGGGCCGTTGGTGATCCACATCTTGTTGCCGTTGGCGATCCACGTGTCGCCGCGCAGTTCGGCACGGCACGACATCGAACCGACCACGTCCGAACCTGCGCCCGGCTCGCTCATCGCCAGCGCGCCCTTCCATTCGCCGCTGCACAGTTTCGGCAGGTATTTCTCGCGCTGCGACTGGTTGCCGTTGACGCACAGGTTGGAGACGCACAGGTTGGAATGCGCGCCATACGAAAGACCGACCGAACCCGACGCGCGCGAGATTTCCTCCATCGCGACGAGGTGGGCGAGGTAGCCCATTTCGCTGCCGCCGAACTCGCCCGGCACGGTCATGCCCAGCAGGCCCAGTTCGCCCAGCTTGGGCCACAGGTCCTGCGGGAATTCGTTGGCTTCGTCGATGGCGGCCGCGCGCGGCGTGATCTCGGCTTCAGCAAAGCGCCGCACCGCGTCGCGCAATGCGTCGAGTTCTTCTCCCAACGGGAATGCCCGCATCCGTTTTCTCCTTTCCGGATTCCAGACGTCTGGATGCTACAACGGGGCCGAAGCCCCGTCGTGTCTCAATTCAATGCCCGCGCACGCGCCCCTGGAAGCGTGGCGTGCCGCGGCCCATCGGCAGCTTGAGCTTGCCGATGATGTCGATGCGTTCCTCGGCGAGGCGGTCGGCGGCCTTGTAGGTCGGGATGCCGTCGCGGTCGGAAATCTCGAAGATGCGCGTGAGGTTGTGGTAGATCGTGCGCATCATGCGCATCGCGCGTTCGCGGTTGTAGCCGTCGATCTCCAGCGACACGTTCATCACGCCGCCCGCGTTCACCGCGTAGTCCGGTGCGTACAGGATGCCGCGCTTGGCCAGTTCGTCGCCGATGGCGTTGGTGGCCAGCTGGTTGTTGGCCGCGCCG
This sequence comes from Luteimonas sp., assembly GCA_024707405.1. Lineage (GTDB taxonomy): Bacteria > Pseudomonadota > Gammaproteobacteria > Xanthomonadales > Xanthomonadaceae > Luteimonas. The sequence continues at coordinate 269,306 of JANPZU010000001.1, read as the reverse complement.
CAGATCACCTTCGCCTTCAGGCGGGGCAGGGTGTCCTCGTTGACGGTACCGCCCAGCGCGCACGGAGAGTACACGTCGGCATCCACGTCGTAGATCTCGTCCAGACCCACGGCCTCGGCGCCGTACTCGGAGACGGCCTTGTCGACAAGCGACTGGTTGATGTCGGTCACGAAGATCTTCGCGCCGCGATCCTTCAGCAGCTTCACGAATTCCATGCCCACATGGCCCAGTCCCTGCACGGCATAGCTGTACTTGCCGACTTCCTCGTCGCCGTACTTCTTGTTCAGCGTGGCCAGCAGGCCCTGCAGCGTGCCGTAGGCGGTGAACGGCGAGGGATCGCCCGAGCCACCATGCACCTGGTGCACGCCGGTGACGTACTCGGTCTCGCGGTACACGTATTCCATGTCGTTGACGTCGATGCCCACGTCCTCGGCGGTGATGTAGCGGCCGCCCAGCGATTCGACGAACTGGCCGAACGCGCGGAACAGCGCCTCGGACTTGTCCTTGGCCGGGTCGCCGATGATCACCGCCTTGCCGCCACCGATGTTCAGGCCGGCCACCGCGTTCTTGTAGGTCATGCCGCGCGACAGGCGCAGCACGTCGTTCAACGCGTCCTGCTCGGTCTTGTACGGCCACATGCGCGTGCCGCCCAGCGCGGGGCCGAGCACGGTGTTGTGGATCGCGATGATGGCCTTCAGGCCCGCGTCCTTGTTGTGGCAGAACACGACCTGCTCGTGGCCGTAGGTGTCGAGGTGTTCGAAGATCATGTGCTGTGGACTCCATCGCCGTGTGCAGGCGCATCGGCGGCTGCGGGGATCGGCGTTACTGGTCGAAGGAGGGTTGGGCCTGGGTTGGCCGGGATTGTTTCAATCGCAACATTCTACGCTGGCCGATAGTGAAATGCCTGTCGGTCTGGCTGCAGGTAGCGGCTTCCCGGCCATGCCGCAGTGCGGCATCGCCGGTCGGAGGCGGCTACAACTGCGACTCCACAGGCAGCCAGCGCACGATGCGGGCCTGGATGCGTTGCCAGCGTGTGGATTCCGGTTCCACATCCAAGATTCGGGGTGGTTCGCTGGCCCGATCCAGCCAGCGCAGGTCGCCGTCGTCGTTCAGATAGACCCAGTAGCTCTTTTCGGGCCCGGACAGGCGCAGGTATTCGTCGCGCAACGCGGCACCCAGCGCCGGGTCGTCGAACAGCAATCCCATCTCGGTGTTGAGGTCGATCGAACGCGGGTCGAGGTTGAACGAACCGATGAAGCCGTAGCGGTCGTCCACCACGAACGCCTTGGTGTGCAGGCTGGCGCCGCTGCTGCCGAACAGGCTGGAATCGGCTTGCGCGGCCTGCGGCCTGGTTTCGTACAGATGCACGCCAGCCTGCAGCAACGGCTTGCGGTACTTGCTGTAACCGCCATGCACGGCGACCACGTCGTTGGCGGCGAGCGAATTGGTGATGATGCCGACGTGCGCGTCGCGGTCGCGCACCAGCGATGCAAAGCCGACCAGGCCTTCGTTGCCGGGCACGAAGTAGGGCGAGATCAGCAGTGCCTTTTCCTGCGTCTTGCGCAACGTGTCGGCCAGTTCCACCACCAGTCCGTCTACGCGCGGTTCCGCCTTCCACTTCAATGGTGGGTCGGATAGCAGCCGGAACCGGTCGCTCCAGAACGGCGTGAGTTCCTGCGCGAAGTACGCACGCACGCTTGGCGACAGATCCACCTTGTCCAGGAAACGCCGCGCATCCTCGCCACGGGCTTCTTCCTTGATCTGCGCCAGCACCGTGTCCAGCGTGTCGCGCGGCTTGCGGTTGAGCTGCGCGATCGGCACCACTGCGTCGCTGTTCCAGAATTCGTCGAAGATCGCGCTGGCCTGTTGTACTTCCGGCCCGAACAGGATCACGTCGAGGTCGCGGAAGTTGGTTTCGCCGTGCGCATCGAAGTATTCGGTGCCCACGTTGCGCCCGCCCACCACTGCCACGCGGCCATCGGCGATCCATGCCTTGTTGTGCATGCGATGGTTGATCGAAACCATCCGCTGCACCATCTCCAGCAGCCGCGCCACGCCACTGCGGTTGCGGAACGGGTTGTACACGCGGATCTCGATGTTGGCGTGCGAATCCAGCGCCAGCAGCGCCGCGTCCTTGCCCGAGGTGTTGATGTCGTCCAGCAGCATGCGCACGCGCACGCCGCGCTCGGCCGCCTGCCACGCTTCGTACATCAGCAGGTGGCCGGTCAGGTCGTCGTGCCAGATGTAGTACTGCAGGTCGAGGCTGCGGCCCGCCTGCCGCGCCGAGATCGCGCGCGAGGCGAAGGCATCGATGCCGTCGGGCAGCAGGATCGCGCCGGTCTTGCCGGGATGGCGCGCCAGCATCGGCTCCAGTTCGCGGTCGAGCGCGGTCTGTCCCTCGACCACCGGCAATGCGTGGCTGGCGACGCCGGTGGCCGGCGGCATCAGGTGGTCGGCCAGCAGGATGCCGCTGCCGATCATCACGGCCAGCGTGAACAATCCCCAGCCGATGATGCGTTTCAGTCGCTTCTTCATGTTCCCCGCATGGCCATTGGCCGCAACGTGCGGCGCAGTATCGATGCCGCCCCCGACAGGCGGCAAGCCGCGCCAGGGCCAGTGGAGCCCCCGCGCTACAATCGTTCCATCTGAAATCATGCCGGAGCGCGCCATGGGCACGCCAGCCAACCCCGCTTTCGACCAGCACGCCCCCGAACGCCAGCCAGACGCCACGCCGCTGCGTTTCGTCACCGCCGCCAGCCTGTTCGACGGGCACGACGCGGCCATCAACATCATGCGCCGGCTGATCCAGTCGCAGGGCGCGGAAGTGATCCACCTCGGCCACAACCGCAGCGTCGAGGACGTGGTGCGCGCCGCGCTGCAGGAAGACGCCGACGCCATCGCGCTGTCCAGCTACCAGGGCGGCCACGTCGAGTACTTCAAGTACATGGTCGACATGTTGCGTGAACGCGGCGCGGCACACATCCGCGTGTTCGGCGGCGGTGGCGGCACCATCACGCCCGAGGAAATCCGCGAACTCGAAGCCTACGGCGTCGAGCGCATCTACCACCCCAACGACGGCATGAAGATGGGTCTCGTGGAGATGATCGAGGATGTGGTGAAGCGCGCCGGCGTCCGTGATGCACACGACCGCTTCGCCAACATCGAAGCACCGGCCATCGACGACGAAATCGGTATCGGCCGCGTGCTGTCGGCCATCGAAGACGGCAAGCTGTCCGAATCCGAACTGTCGAAGCTGCGCAAGGCATGGCAACTGGCCGGCGGCAAGACGCCCGTCATCGGCATCACCGGCACCGGTGGCGCGGGCAAGTCCTCGGTCACCGACGAACTGCTCAACCGCTTCCTCGCCAGCTTCCCGCAGATGCGCATGGCGGTGATTTCGGTCGATCCCACCCGCCGCCGCACCGGTGGCGCGCTGCTGGGCGACCGCATCCGCATGAATTCGCTGCGCAGCCATCGCGTCTACATGCGCTCGATGGCCACGCGCCGGCAGAATGTCGCCACCAATGCCGTGCTCAAGGACTGCATCGCCTTCCTCAAGGGGCTGGGCTACGACCTGGTGATCGTGGAAACCGCCGGCATCGGCCAGAGCGATTCGGAGATCGTCGACCTCGTCGACTTCCCGATGTACGTGATGACCAGCGACTACGGCGCGGCCAGCCAGCTGGAAAAGATCGACATGATCGACTTCGCCGAACTCATCGTGCTCAACAAGTACGACAAGCGCGGCGCCGAAGACGCCCTGCGTGATGTGCGCAAGCAGTGGAAGCGCAACCGCGTCGCGTTCCAGGTCAAGGACGAGGACGTCCCGGTCTATCCCACCATCGCCTCGCAGTTCAACGACCCCGGTGTGAGCTGGATGTTTGCCAACCTCTGCCGCCTGCTGCGCGACAAAGTGCTTGGCAGCAAAAACACATCCCCTCCCGACCCTCCCCTTGAAGGGGAGGGCGAGAAGCTGCGCGCCATCGAACCCTCCCCTTCAAGGGGAGGGCAGGGCGGGGATGGTGTCGCTTCTCGCTGTGATTTCAAACCGAACCTGGATACCTCGCTGAAGGAACCGCGCGCCACCGTGCTGATTCCCGGCGCCCGCGTGCGCTACCTCGCCGAGATCGCCGAACAGGGCAGGGCCATCAACGCCGGTATCGAGAAGCAGGCCGAAGCCGCCGACCGCGCGCAGTCGTTCTGGCAATCGCTGAAGGAACTGGAAGACCCGAAGCTGCCGAAGCAGCTGGCCCTCTACGACGACAACGACGTCACCGCCGCCTCCACCACCGTCACCCCCGCGCAGGCGGGGGCCCAAGGACGTGCCGAGGATGAAACCACAACGTCCATGGGTTCCCGCCTTCGCGGGAACGACGGCGTGGTCGATCGCTCCCTCCTCACCCTCCGCCAACGCTACAACGATGCCGTGCAGGCACTCACCAGCGAGAACCTCCGCAACCTGCGCGAGTGGCCGGCGCGCCTGAAATCGATCACCGACGAGGTCACCGAGTACGAAGTCCGCGGCAAGGCCATCCGCGTCGAGAACTACCGCGACTCGCTCAGCCACCAGAAGATCCCCAAGATCGCCGCGCCCACCTACAAGTCGTGGGGCGAGCTGCTGGTGTTCCTGGGCAAGGAAAACCTGCCGGGCAGCTACCCGTACACCGGTGGCGTGTACCCGTATCGCCGCACCGGCGAAGACCCGATCCGCATGTTCGCGGGCGAGGGCACGCCCGAGCGCACCAACCGCCGCTTCCATTACCTCAGCGTCGGCCAGCCGGCCGCACGCCTGTCAACCGCCTTCGACAGCGTCACCCTGTACGGCGAAGACCCGGCGCCGCGCCCGGACATCTACGGCAAGATCGGCAACTCCGGCGTCAATATCCCCACGCTGGACGACATGAAGAAGCTGTACTCCGGCTTCGACCTGTGCGCGCCCACCACCAGCGTGTCGATGACCATCAACGGCCCCGCGCCGATGATCCTCGCGCTGTTCATGAACACCGCCATCGACCAGCAGGTGGAGAAGTACCTCAAGGCCGATGAAGCCCGTTGGGCCGAAGCGCAGCAAACCATCGACGCCTTCTTCAAAGGCAAGACACGCCCGCAATACCACGGCGACTTGCCGCCCACCAACGACGGCCTCGGCCTCGCGTTCCTCGGCATGACCGGCGACCAACTCGTCGATGCCGATACCTACGCGCGCATCAAGGCCGAGACGCTCAAGACCGTGCGCGGCACCGTGCAGGCCGACATCCTCAAGGAAGACCAGGCCCAGAACACCTGCATCTTCAGCACCGAGTTCGCGCTGCGGATGATGGGTGACATCCAGCAGTATTTCGTCGACAACGGCGTGCGCAATTTCTACTCGGTGTCCATCTCCGGCTACCACATCGCCGAGGCCGGGGCGAACCCGATCAGCCAGCTCGCCTTCACCCTGAGCAACGGCTTCACCATCGTCGAGTACTACCTCGCGCGCGGCATGAAGATCGACGACTTCGCGCCCAACCTGTCGTTCTTCTTCAGCAACGGCATGGATCCGGAATACACCGTCATCGGCCGTGTCGCCCGCCGCATCTGGGCGCGTGCCATGCGCGAGCGCTACGGCGCCAACGAGCGCAGCCAGATGATGAAGTACCACATCCAGACCAGCGGCCGCAGCCTGCACGCGCAGGAGATCCAGTTCAACGACATCCGCACCACGCTGCAGGCGCTGTATGCGCTGTTCGACAACTGCAACAGCCTGCACACCAATGCCTACGACGAAGCCATCACCACGCCCACCGAGGAGTCGGTGCGCCGCGCCGTGGCCATCCAGATGATCATCAACAAGGAGCTGGGGCTGAACTTCTGCGAAAACCCATGGCAGGGCAGCTTCATCGTCGACAAGCTGACCGACATCGTCGAAGAGGCCGTCTACAAGGAGTTCGAAGCCATCAGCGAACGCGGCGGCGTGCTTGGCGCCATGGATACCATGTACCAGCGCGGCAAGATCCAGGAGGAAAGCCTGTACTACGAACACAAGAAACACGACGGCAGCCTGCCGTTGGTCGGCGTGAACATGTTCCTGCCCAAGGAGCACGGCGGCGAAGTGGCCACCGAGATCGAACTGATCCGCAGCACCGAGGAAGAGAAGGGCCAGCAGATCGCCAACGTGCAGGCGTGGCAGGCGGGGCGGAACTCACTGGCGCCGGATGGCGAGACCGGGCACGGGCATTTCGTGGAAGATGCCGAAGCCGATACCGTTCGTCCTGAGCGTAGCGCTGAAAGCGCGGAGTCGAAGGACAAGGGCCACGGACTGGCGTATCTTCAGGACACGGCGCGGCGGCGGGGGAACGTCTTCGCTGCGCTGGTCGAAGCAGTCAAGACGCATAGCCTGGGGCAGATCAGCCATGCGTTGTATGACGTGGGTGGGGAGTATCGGAGGAATATGTGATTGAGAATCAACTTGGAAGGAGCGGTTAGTGATCTCCAAAAATGAAAATTCGAATTCAGGTCCTTTCAAGCGTGTGGCGTCTATATACACGAAGAAGTTGTTCGGACTTTATGATCATAAGCTTGATCTCTTTCTGAAAGATCGAGTCACAATTGTTCATGGGCCTAATGGTGTTGGAAAAACTACTCTTCTGAAAATCACGCATGCAATTTTCAGTAATGATTTTGCATTGCTTTTCTCTGTGCCGTTTTCAGAGATAGGCGTGACTCTAGATGACGGAAGTTGGATATCTATAAGGAAGGATGATCAGGATTCAGCGCCGAAGGGAGGCAAGTCGGCTGGGCACCCAAGAGGGCAAATTGAGTTTGCCTTTTCTACTCCAGGTGGCCTTTTTGATGGAAATTTTGTTCTCGCGGCCGACAAGCTTAATTTTGATGAATGGGCATCTCAGTATGAATCAAGCGTGCCTTGGATTCATCGAGTCGGGCCCGACAAGTGGATGGACCAAAGGACAGATCAGATTCTCACGTCATTCGAGCTTTGGAACCTGCAAGCCAATGAGTCAGGTAACAGGTCGATGCCCAGCTTGATTGCTCAAATTCCCGAGCAATTTACAGCAGTTACCGATTCTGTGAGTACCTATCTGGTTGAAGCTCAGCGCTTGGTCAAGTTATCGCAGCGCCGCCGCTGGTCTCCGTACGAATCGGTACACGTTACATCTGCTGTTAATTACGATGCGCAAGATCTTGCTTCAAGAATAAAAGATTCTTTTACGCACTACGGGCGCGTATCCCAAAAGGTTAGATCAGACTTTTCCACAGAGGCTTTTTCAGTCTGCATTACAAACTCTTTCAAAAGAGCGGATTGTCGAATCTATAAAGGCGCTCGAAAGAGAGCGCAACCGACTTCAATCCGCCGGGATTCTCGAAGATAATCTTCCGTACCCGTTTGACGTTTCCCAGATCGATGATAGCGACTCCGCAAAAATTGCGGCCATGTCTTTGTATGTTAAGGACAGCGAAGAGAAATTGCGTGTTCTGAACGAGCTTGCGTCTAGGGTTGAATCTCTAATTACGAATATAAACGGAAAATTTTCAAACAAGAGAATACAACTGGATAAAGAGCGTGGATTGATTGCGAGGATTCCTGGTGGTGATGATCTTAGGATAGATCAGCTGTCTTCTGGGGAGCAGCATGAAATAGTTCTTCTTTACAATTTACTCTTTAGAGTTGCTCCTAATACATTGGTGTTGATTGATGAGCCAGAGCTCTCGTTACATATAGCATGGCAGCGAAAATTCTTGCCGGAGTTGCTGGAAATTACTGCTAGCGCGGGTATCGATGCGTTGGTAGCTACGCACTCGCCATCAATTGTGGGGGATCGCGACGACCTTATGGTGGCTCTGGATGCGGATCGAGATGACATTCTCTGATTTGTTCTTTTTGGGTGTCGCTCTGGAGGGGTGAATGCTGTCTAAAAATGCGGGAGAAGTGGTCGCTGAAGTGCGGTTGCTGAGAACGCAGAGGAATCTTCTCAGCTTTCTAATAGTTGAAGGGGTGGACGACGTACGTTTCTGGAAGCACAGGATTCATTTTGACTGCGTGGTTATAAATGCAACTTGTAAAAGTGTTGGGCTTCAAGCGGTTAATCGTCTAAATGTAGGTTCTTTCTTCGGTCATGTTGGGGTATTTGACCAAGATTATGACGACTTCCAAGTCGGATCGGACATTGGGGCCAATAAGATATATTGGGATGCTCATAGCATAGAAACTGTCATGTTTGAGTCGTCCGCATTTGAGCGGGTTTTCTCTGAAAAGCTAGGTGCCGCAACACTGCCTGTCGCGATAGGGGGTGGCGGGACTTAAAGATCAAATACGCTCTGCCGCCGTCAGCATAGGCAGGTTAAGGGCCCTTCATCAGTTCAGTGGCGCTGATGGTGAGAAGGGAGCATTCTCGCCTAGTAATTTTGTGACGTTTTGTGGCGGCGTAGTTGTCGATGTCGGAAGGTTGCATTCAACGGCAGTGCGGCTTGGTGCTGTGCCATCGACAGTACAAATTCAGGCATATCTAGACGATTTGCCGAAAGTCGGTGATCATTATTATGCGCGCGGACATGATCTTTCTTCAATTTTCGGGATATGTATATCCGCATTCGGCGCATCATCGGGAAAGTCTGACGTAGAAGAGGCGCTTCGAATGTCGTTTCACTACGACGATTTGATCAAACAGTCTATATATACCGACATTAAGAGTTGGGAGGCCGTTCGTGTGCCTTACAGAGTTCTGAATTAGAATAGAAAGGTGACTGACCTAACCCGCGTAAGCGCGTAAGAACAAAAGGGGACGGAGGGAATTAACCATTTATCCCGTTCACCACGGGTTCGCGTCAGGCTCGTCCCTCAACCCGCGTAAGGCGGGCCTGAGCCCGCCCTACGCCCGCTACGCCCGCTACGCCTGCCGCGTCCGTCATAGCGCTCTGCTGTCGTAGGGTGGGCCTTGGCCCACCATCATTGGGAATCTGTCGGGGGATGGCGGGTTCTTCCGACGCGTTCGTGGGGCGTTCGATGATGGCGGCATGATCAATTGCACGGCACGTTGCGTGGATGCCGAACTATCGTCGCATCCGCGTTCCGGGCGGAACCTACTTCTTCACCGTCAACCTGCTTGAATCCGCGTAAGGCGGGATACGACACCGGCATAGGGCGGGCCTTGGCCCGTGCCGATGGATACTGCATGTGGCGACTGCTCGTGGAAGAGGTGTCAATCCGTGCAAGGCGGGTTAAAACCCGCCCTGCAGTCTGATCACCTGTTCGGATTCGGCCCGGTAATCCGTGGATGACGGGTCAGGGGTCGCGTGGTTCGGCAACCTTGGATAGACGGCCGTGAGGTCGTTCCAGTCCATACGGGGTTGAGAGATTCAGCAGCTTTTCCTTGAGCTTGCGGTCGCCACGGTGGAAGCCGAGCGTGACCGCAGCCAGCTTGTTGTCTTCGGCATAGAAGTAGGCGAGAGGCACATCCAGAACCTTTGCCAGGTTCCGTGTCGTCTGCAGGTCGGGCTGGTGCACGCCGGTTTCGTAGCGATTGACGCGGGTACTGGCGACGAACGCATCCAGGCCCGCCTCGATGCCCAGGTTCCGTTGCGACAGCCCTGCCGCTTCGCGGGCTTCGCGAAGGCGTCTGCTGAAGATTGGCAGGTCGTTTCGCGTGGGCACGCGTGCATCCGTTCGACATCAATGCCGTGGAGCATCGACAAGCCCACTTGACTTCGATACTACGAATTACGTAGTTTCTTTCGGTGGGCGGCCAGGATCGGCTGCTTCGCTTGGATTGCTTGGACATGGAGAGTCGAATGACGCACACCTCCCCGCAAGGGGTATCCGACCGAACTGGCCTTCCGAGGGTCGAAGCTCCAACCTCGCTCGAAACCTTGCTGGATCGTTTGCAGGGCGGTGCGAATTCCACTCTGGCCGATTCAGGCATCGCGCGTTTCAGCAGGGCCGACCTCGACCGGATCGCGGGCAGCGCGGCACGGGAGCGGGAGGCATGCGAGGCGCGTATCCAGTGCTTGCTGGAATTGCTCGACGCTGCATTGGCCGGCGACCGGGCGAACCTGCCCGAGACGTTGGTGCTGGCGACCGTGCAGCAGGCGCTGCAGTTGCTGAAGGACGTGCGCCGCTGGCATCAGTTGGCGGACAACGCCGCGTATTACCGCGACCATCCCGAGGTTGCCGCGCGCATCGCCTGTTTCGAGGCGGGCTGATCCTGCGCCGCGCAGGGCGGGATTTCCCTCTGCCAACCCGCACAAGGCGGGCTTGAGCCCGCCCTACGACATGCGTGGCGTTGGTCGTGAACGCGGCATGGCTGCATTGCTTCCTGAACGCTGATTCGGAGGCAATTTCACACGCCGTGCACATAGTCCAATGCGGCCTAAAGGCGCTTGGGGCCGCCGCTGAGAACGCCGCTATATTTCCGACTCCCCCGAAGCAGGAGAATTGGAATGTCGCTCAACCAACAGCATCGGACGATGGTGCGCATGCTCGGCGTCGCTCTCGTCGCCTCCGTGGCATTTAGTGGCTGCGCCACCTACAAAGACGACTTCGCACGCATCGATTCGCGCCTCGATTCCATCGACTCGCGGGTGCAGGGTGCGGCCCAGAGTGCGGAATCGGCCAACCAGTCCGCGCAGCAGGCCAACCGACGCCTGGATGCGCTGGAAGGCCGCGTGCAGCAGATCGAATCGGCTCCGCGTCGCGTGCCGCGCGGCTGATCTGACTGGCCGTACCGGGAACCGGTGGCCTTGGCTGGCCACCGGTTCCGGTGTTCCACCTGCTTTGTCGAGGAGTCATCCCATCGGTACATCCACTCACCCTGCGATGCGGGTCGTCCACGGTGCGCTGCTGCTGGCGTTCGCGTTTGCCAGCGTGGGCGTGGCCAACGCCAGGGATGCCGCCGCGCAACCGGTCGCCGCGGTCGACCAGCTTCCGCCCGACCAGGAGGTCTCCAGCACGGTGATCGAGCTTGCGGGCTGGGTCATCGCGGCCAACGACAGCCACGGCTATCCGTTCGCGGTCATCGACAAGGCCGCCGCACAGATCCTGGTGTTCGGCGGCGACGGTCGGCTTCGCGGCGCGGCCCCGGGGCTGTTCGGGTCGGCGGTCGGCGACCATGCCGCGCCCGGCATCGCCGGCCTTGCGCTGCGCGAGATCCCGGCCGGGATCGCACCACGCCAGCCGGTCGCTTCGTGGGCGGTTACGGTGACTCGATCGACGCGGGACGCGTGCTGTGGGTCGACTACGATTCCGCGGTTTCCATGCACCCGACCGCAAGTGGCGTGCCGTCCGAGCGACGCGACGAACGCCTGGCATCCCCTACGCCGGACGACAACCGCGTCACCCACGGTTGCATCAACGTCTCGAACGAGTTCTACGAGCAGGTCGTCAAGCCGACGTTCGAGAAGGGCGGCGTGTTCTACATCCTGCCGGACAAGGCATCGATCGCCGAAACCTTCCCGGAGTTCGCGCAAGGTCGCGCGGCGAAAAAGCGCAGGAATTGAGGCGCGCGGCGCGTCCTTGGCGAACAGCGGACGCGGCGCGCGGTTCGACCTTTCCGGGGCGCTGAGCCTGTTGCTTGCGCCAAGCGGCCCCGGATCCGACCCGCGGAAAACGAGGTCGGCTTCACTTTCCTGCAAACGTAAGGCAAGTGGATCCCATGTGGCACGCCACACGAGCGATCTTCCGCGCTAGCCTTCCTGCATTCCAGGAGGAGTGGGAAGGGATGAGAGCCACCGTCGTCGATCTGGTGACGCCGCATCTGCTGCGCGTCGTCGATATTGCCAACCAGGCCCAGAACGGTGCCGCCGTGGACTGGCATCTGCGCGATGCGGTGTCCGGGACGGTGCGCCAGTTGGGCGAGCAGTTCAACGCATCGTCGTTGATGACCGCGTATGTCGACGGGCTGGAAGCTGCAGCAAGCCAGGCCCCGAAAGGCCGAACGGACTATGCGAACGCCTTGCGCACCGCCGCCGCAGCAGCGCGTGGTCTCTGGCGCGAGTAACAAGGACAGGCACTGGGTTCGATTTTCCAGACCGAGGCTTGATGCTTCGGATGCTGTCCGGTCGCATCGAATTACGGTCGCATTGCAGGCATGGCAGATCGCATCCGCCTGTGCTGCAATCCATCCCATGCCCGATCCCAGCCTCGATGTGCTGCGCCGCTATGCCATTGCGCGCACGCTGTTCAAACCGACCACGCTGCCGCGCGCGATCCAGCGTTTGGGTTTCCTGCAGGCCGATCCGATCCGTGCGCCGGCCCGTGCGCAGGATCTGACGCTGCGCCATCGCGTCACCGGTTATCGCGCTGGCGACCTGGAGCGACGCTATCCGCGGCTGGCGCTGGAAGAGGACTGCTTGGTCAACTACGGCTTCCTGCCGCGCGAGCATGTCGCGCTGATGCATCCGCGCCAGCCGCGCCGCGCCTGGGATGCGAAGACGCGACGACAGGCGGCGGAGGTGCTTGCGTTCGTGCGTGAACGCGGGCCGGTGCATCCGCGCGAGGTCGAGCGGCACTTTGCGCATGGCAGCGTCCGCAATTACTGGGGCGGTTCCAGCAACGCAAGCACGCATTTGCTGGAAGGCATGCACTATCGCGGCCTGCTGCGGGTGCAGCGACGCGACAACGGCATCCGTGTCTATGAAGCGGTCGCGCATCCGGCGGCCGATGACGGCGCCGACGGACGCGCGCGCCGTGCGGCCGCGCTGGTCGATCTGATCGTGTGCAAGTACGCGCCGCTGCCGGCGCCCAGCCTGACCTATCTTGTGCGCCTGCTCGGCTATGGCGCGCCGCATCTGGCGGCGCAGACGCAGGTCGCGCTCAAACGTGCGCGAGAACAGTTGCCGAGTTGCCGCATCGGTGGCGTCACCTGGTACTGGCCGGACGGCGACAATCCGCGCTCGCGCCGCCATGTCGTCGATGAGTCGCTGCGACTGCTCGCGCCGTTCGACCCCGTGGTCTGGGATCGGCGCCGCTTCGAATTGTTCTGGGACTGGAGCTACAAGTTCGAGGCCTACATGCCCGCGCCCAAGCGCAGGTTCGGCTACTACGCCTTGCCCATGCTGTGGCGCGAGCAGGTGATCGGCTGGGCCAATATCGCCGTGCGTGATGGCCGCATGCAGCCGGAGTTCGGTTACATCGTTGGCAAGCCGAAAGACCTCATGTTCCGAACCGCGCTGGACGATGAGATGCAGCGCATGACGGAGTTTCTTGCCGCGCGTTGACGTTGCGGGGCAGGGGCATCACGCATGCACAAGGGTGTCAGTCGCAATCATGGGCGCAATGCCATTGCATCCCACGGATGATTTGCAGCCATCAGGTTCGGGATGGCGCTGTCGGTGGCACCGCACTGTCCGGTGTCGTTATCGACACAGTGGCACAATGCAATTCCAATGATTGCCATGCGGGATGACGATGTTGCGTACGCTGTTGCTGTCGCTTTGCCTGTGTTCCGCCACCGCGGCGGCGGTCGATCCGGTCTTCGACGTGCATGTCCACCTGCGCGATGGTGAAAAGTCGTGGCGCGAGTACCAGGAGAGCGTGCGCACCGCCGGCCTTGAACTGTCCGGCGCAGGCGTGATGTGGTTCGGCGGCCCGCACCAGGCGCGGCAGGGTGATCTGGCGAAGATCCGCGCCGGCAACGACCGGGTGATCGCGCTGGCGGCCGCGCATCCCGGGGTGGTGGCCATCGCCACGGTGCATCCCTACGACGGCGAGGCTGCGCGGGAAGAACTCGCCCGCGTCGCCGCGGCCGGCGTGAAGGTGCTGAAGATCCATGCGCACACGCAAGGCTTCGACGTGTCCGACGCACGCGTGGAAACGCTGGTGCGACGTGCCGGCGAACTCGGCGTGATCGTGCTGATGGACAACGCCAACATCCTGCCCAGCGATACCGAGAAACTGTTCAACCTGGTCGTGCGCGTGCCGGGCACACGATTCATCCTCGCCCACATCGGTGGCCTGAATTTCCGTTTCTGGAACGTGCTGACCCTTGCGCGCACCGCCGACGGTTTCGGCATGGACAACCTGTACTTCGACATTTCCGCCACGGTGCTGGCAGTGGCCGATTCGCCGGTCGAAGCCGAATTCGTCTGGACGCTGCGCAACGTCGGCATCGACCACGTCCTGCTCGGCTCGGATTACCCGCAGATCGGACTGGATGTCACCGTGGATGCGCTGGAGCGACTCGACCTGAACGACGAAGAGAAGGCGAAGATCCGTTCGGGCAACGCCCGCAAGCTGTTCGGCCTCTGAGCGAGGCCGCCTTGCGTCATCGTTGGGTGCAATGTCATTGCACCACCAAGGGTATCCGGCGCATAACCGTCGTTGGCTGATGCGCTTTGCGCGCGGGGTGTTGCCGTGGCATCAACCCCGTCGTGCGGCTTCGATGGCGGCGATGTCGATCTTGCGCATCGTCATCATCGCTTCGAAGGCGCGTTTGGCCGCGGCGCGGTCGGGATCGTTGGCGGCTTCGGTCAAGGCGCGTGGCGTGATCTGCCACGACAGGCCCCACTTGTCCCTGCACCAGCCACAGGCGCTTTCCTCGCCGCCGTTGTCGACGATGGCGTTCCACAGGCGATCGGTTTCGGCCTGGTCTTCGGTGGCGACCTGGAACGAGAACGCTTCGCTGTGCCTGAACGTGTCGCCGCCGTTCAGGCCAAGGCAGGCAATGCCCATCACGGTGAATTCGACCGTCAGCACGTCGCCCTGTTTGCCGGAGGGGTAGTCGCCCGGTGCGTGGTGGACGGCGGTGACCGCACTGTCGGGGAATGTTTCGGCGTAGAACGTCGCCGCGTCCAGCGCGGTGCCGTCGTACCAGAGGCAGATGGTGTTCTTGCTGGTCATCCTGTGTCTTCCGGGGTGGGCGGATGCGAAATGGGTAGAGCCGTGTTGCGAGGGCGCGGCAATGCTGGCGGCTGGCCCGTTCAGGCCGTGTCATCGACGGGCCGACGCGTGGTGCATGCACGTGTTGCCGCTGCTGAATGCGCGGACGAACCAGTCGGCGTCGGGTTGCTTCACGCTGCCAGGTCTCGACAGGTGCTGTGGATCTACTTGCGGATATCCAGTAATTCCACCTCGAAGACCAGCGATGCGCCCGGCGGGATCGTCCGGCCGGCGCCCGCATCGCCATAGCCGAGCCACGCGGGGATGTGCAGTTCACGCTTGCCGCCCACCTGCATGCCCGCGACGCCTTCGTCCCAGCCGCGGATGACGCGTCCCGCGCCAAGCGGGAACACGAAGGGCTGGCCACGATCGCGTGAGCTGTCGAATTTTTTGCCGCGCTTGTCCGGTGCGTTTTCGTCATGCAGCCAGCCGGTGTAGTGCACGCTGACCTCGTCGCCTGCGACGGCTGGCTCACCTTCGCCCATCGTCACGTCGATGCGCTGCAGTTCGGCCACGTCGCCGCCGGTGTAGGGCGGAGGGCCGCCACAAGCGGCGAGCAGCAGGACGGACAGCAAGGTGGCGTGACGGAGCAGACGATGGGTCATGTGGGCGGCGTGCGATGGACGGGGCGGACAGGATAGCTTCGACCGTCGGGCGGCGTGTGCCGGGACACGCCACGGTGCAGCCAACGCCCGGGGTGATCTTCGATTGGAGGATCGTTCCCCGCACTCGGCAGGCAGGCCGTGGGCCTCGTATCCGGATGCTTCGCTGTATGCCTTTCATGGTTAGGGGCTGCCAGACAATCCTTGCCGAAGGAATATCCTGCGTTCGAGGCAGATGGAGGTGGACATTGCACGGACACGCCATGTCCCTCGTGTCTGCATTGCGCGCGGTGTTTGCGGGCAGGCATCAGGGTGGACTTTTGCGCTGGCTGCAGGGAAAGTGCATCGACTTTCGCTTCCGGTGCTTGCCACGATGTCCATCCATCACAACGTTTTGTTGCTTGGCCTCCTGACGATCGCGTGCGTAGGCTGCAGCCAGTCGCCGACGGCCTTCGCTGCCGACACGCCTGCGACCGTGGCGCACCTGGTGCCACTGCCGCAATCGATGCAGCCGCAACAGGGCGAATTGCATTTGTCGGGCGCGGTGAAACTGGACGTGGATGCGGCTGCACCCAACGCGCGTCGTGCGCTGGAGGAAGCGTTGTCGGGGCTGGGCGTCGCGACCGACGATTCGGCGAAGACGCAGATCAGCCTGCAACTGGTCGATGACGCATCGCTGGGCGAGGAGGGTTATCGACTTGTGGTGGGCGACGACATCCGACTGAGTGCATCGTCCGATGTCGGGTTGCTGTATGCGGTTCAGAGCCTGCGGCAGTTGTTGCCGGCGCAATTGCAGCCGGAGTACCGCTTGCCGCGCGTCGAGATCAACGACGTTCCGGCGTATGGTTGGCGCGGTCTGTCGCTGGACGTGGCGCGGAGTTTCCTGTCGGTCGACTACCTGGAGAAGACCATCGACCGGATGGCGTTCTTCAAGTTGAACCGGTTGCACCTGCACTTGACCGACGACCAGGGCTGGCGCATCGAGATCAAGGCGTATCCGAAGCTGACCGAAATCGGTGGTGCCAGCGCGGTCGAGGGCGGGCGCAGCGGTTTCTACACGCAGGATGAACTGAAGCACCTGGTGGCCTACGCGCAAGCGCGCGGTATCACCATCGTGCCGGAGGTCGACTTGCCCGGGCATACGCAGGCGGCGCTGGCGTCGTACAACGAGCTGGCTTGCGACGACGTGACCAACCTGGCGCCGTATTCCGGGCTGGAAGTGGGCTTCAGCGTGCTGTGCCTGGAAAAGCCGGATGTGGTGTATCCGTTCGTGCGTACCGTGCTGGAGGAAGTGCTGGCGATCTTCCCGTCGCAGGAAATCCATGTCGGCGGCGACGAGATCAAGCACCCGCTGTATGCGGACTTCGTATCGCGCGCGGCGGCGATGGTGGACGAGATGGGGCGTACCGCGATCTTCTGGGAGGAAGCCTCGGTCGGCGATACCAAGCCGAACGTGCTCTTCCAGTTCTGGAACGACGGCTATGACATTGCCGCGGCGGTCGAGGAAGGCCATCCGCTGGTGCTGTCGCCGTGCTCGTACTTCTACATTGACCACGGCAATTACGCCGGCCAGCCGCAGACCTATGACTGGTGCCGCAAGGAAGGCGTGCCGCTGGCGCGGCTGTACAGTTTCGATCCCAGTCCGTTCAAGACCGCGGTGGGCATCGAAGCGGCGCTGTGGACGGAACTGGTGCACACCGATGCCGCCGCCGATAACCGCCTCTGGCCGCGACTGGCCGCAGCTGCGGAAGTGGCGTGGAGCCCGGGCGGAAAGCGCAGCTACGAAGGTTTCGTGCAGCGCATGGGTGCGTTGCGCCCGCACCTGGATGCGATGGGCGTCCAATACCATCCCGAACCCGACCTGGGGTGGGACGAAGCCGGGCGCGAGGACTGACGGCGCCGGCCAGACATGAGGCGTGCACGGGAGGTTGCCGAATCGTCGTGATCGTGGCGGCATCTCGTCCCATCCGCGACGGCGTCACGGCCAGTCGCCTACAGTTGCCTGCCGGCCCGTGGTCGACGGTGCATGAGGCGCTTTGCGCGCATTTCCCCGGCATCGGTGCGGACACATGGCGTGCGCGTTTCGAGCGCGGCCTCGTGTTGGATGCGCAGGGCCACGCGCTCGATGCTGCGGCCGCATACCGGTTGGGCGACGAGATCCAGTATTTCCGCGAAGTGACGGACGAAGCGGTCATCCCGTTCGCCGAAACCGTGGTGCATGCCGATGCGCACCTCGTGGTGGCCTGCAAGCCTCACTTCCTGCCGGTGGCGCCGACCGGCGCCTATGTGCGCGAAACGTTGCTGGCGCGACTGGTGCGCCGCTTCGACAATCCGTCACTGGTGCCGCTGCACCGCATCGACCGCGACACAGCGGGTCTGGTGTTGTTCTCGGCCCATCCCGAAACCCGTGCGCGTTACCAGTCCTTGTTCCGTGAGCGACGCATCCGCAAGCATTACCTCGCGTTCGCACCGCCGCTGCCGGATCTCGCGTTCCCGCATGTGCATCGCAGCCGGCTGGAACGCGGCGAGCCGTTCTTCCGCATGCGCGAAGTGCCGGGCGAACCCAACAGCGAGACCGTCATCGACGTGGACACGCGCGGCGTGGATGCGTGGCGCTACCGGCTGGAGCCGGTGACCGGGCGCAAGCACCAGTTACGCGTGCACATGGCGGCGCTGGGCGCGCCGATCCTGCACGACCGATGCTATCCACGTTTGCAGGAACGGCAGCCTGACGATCCGCTGTGGCCGCTGCAGTTGTTTGCGCATGCGCTGGCCTTCGACGATCCGTTGACCGGTGAGCCGCGGCGTTTCGTGCGTCCGGACGCAGACTCGCGGTGAGTCATTGCGCGAGGCAGGCTTGCGCCGTCGTGTTCAGCTGCGACGCTTGGCGATCCAGCCATCAAGCTGGTTGGCGAAGGCCTGGCGGTCGCGTGCATTGAAGGCAGCCGGGCCGCCGGTCTGCACGCCGGCGCCGCGCAGTTCTTCCATGAAGTTGCGCACCGACAGGCGTTCGGCGATGTTGTCGGCGGTGAAGCGTTCGCCACGCGGATTGATGGCTTCGGCCCCGTTGGCCAGCACCCGGGAGGCGAGCGGGATGTCCTGGGTCACGACGAGGTCGCCGGGGCCGGCGCGCTCGGCGATGGCGTCGTCCGCGGCATCGAAGCCTACCTGAACCTGCATGGCCCGCACGAAGCGCGAACCGGGCGTGCGCAGCCACTGGTTGGCGACCAGCACGATCGGGACATGGGCGCGGTCGGCGGCGCGGAACAGGATCTCCTTGACCGGGCCGGGGCAGGCATCGGCATCCACCCAGACCTGTGGCACCCGTGTCGGTGCCGTGGTCATTCCTGCGGGGGAGCGTCCGATTTCGCGGCTTCACGCTCGGCGCGCTTCTTCGCTTCTTTCTCGTCCTGTTTCTTCTTCTTGGCGAGTTCGCGTTGGCGCTTCTCGAACGAATAGTTGGGCTTGGCCATGGTGGAATCGTGTCGTCGATGGAACGATAAGTGTACGCGGCAGGGGCGTGAACGCGCTGCCCGGCTCGTCGCCGGGAGGTGGCTGCAAGGGCGCGCTTCGCACCGGCTCAGCCTGTTTCCGCCGGCTCGGCCACGTCGTAGTCGCGTTCCCAGCCTTCGTTCTGCAGCACCAGCTTCTGGATCGCAACGCCGTTGCCGTTGGCGTCCAGGTCGGGAAGCATCTCGACTTCGGACGGCCAGCAGCGGTAGATCTTGTACGCCAGCGCCAGTTGTCCGGCCTCGTTGTACAGCTCGAGGATCATGTCCTTGCGGAACCCCTTGAGCGCGACTTCGTTGCCCAGGCCTGCGTTGAGGTTCCAGACCTGGTTGGCCCAACGTTCGAATTCGAGGTCATGGGTCACGCCGCGTTCGATGGTGATCGGATCGAAGGTGGTGAAGCCGGGTGACTTGCGGCTGTTGGACGGGTCGCCGCCGTTGCGGTGGACGACGACTTCCGACGTGCGTCGCAGTGCGCTGATGCGCGAGATGCCGGCGACGTAGCGGCCATCCCACTTGAGGCGGAATTTGTGCGTCTTGTAGGGGTCGAAGCGTTGGACGTTGACGTTGAATTCGGGCATGGCGCGTTCCTGTCGATGGGTGCGGGGGCACAGATCCAGTCACGAAAGGCCGGGCGAGGGGAGGACAGCCGGTGGCATTGCGGCTGCAACTATCATGTCGCCGACTCCGAGGGGATCCCCGATGTTGCGCAAATCGATGTTGTGGCTGGCGTTGTCCGGGCTGGCGGGTGCGACAGGCGCATCGCAGCCCACGGTATCGGTGCTCGATGCCGTGCCGACAGGTCATGTGCCTGTCGCGGCCGTGGCAGGCGGACGGGTCGTGCGCTCCGGGGAGGCCGGCATGGCCTACCAGTGGCCTGGCGCTTATTTCGAGGCGGCCTTCGAGGGCGATGGCATCGTCTTCGCGCACGGTGAGGGCGATGTCATCCTGCACGTGCTGGTGGACGGGCAACGGATCGATACGCTGCACAGGCCTCTCGGTGCCTATCGCATCGCCGGCTTGTCGCCCGGCAGGCACGTCGTGCGCGTGGAAGTGGCCACGGAAAGCCAGGCGGGCGCCAACCGTTTCGATGGGTTTTCACTGCCGGCCGCGATGGAAGCATTGCCGATACCGGTGCGTGCGCGACGGATCGAATTCATCGGCGACTCGCACACGGTGGGCTACGCCAACCTGTCGACGCATCGCGAGTGCGATGACGCCGAGGTCTGGCGCACGACCGACAACACCCGGGCGTTCGGCGCGTTGGTCGCGCGGCACTACGGCGCCGACTACCGGGTGCACGCGATTTCCGGCCGGGGCGTCGTGCGCAATTACGACGGTGGTGCGGGCGATACCTTGCCCGAGGCGTATCCTCATGCGCTGCTCGGTCGATCTGCCACCACGGACGACACCGGATGGCAGCCGCAAGTGGTGGTGATGGCGCTGGGGACGAACGATTTCTCCACGCCGCTGCGCGAAGGAGAACGATGGGGTGGCCGCGCTGCGCTGCAGGACGATTACGTGCAGACGTACGTTTCCTTCGTTCGATCGTTGCATGCGCGATACCCGGACGCGCGTTTCGTGCTGTGGGCGACCGATGGTGCGGAGGGCGAGATCCGCGCTCAGGTGTCGCGCGTGGTGGAGCGCCTGCGCGAAGCAGGCGGAATGCAGGTGGACTTCGTACCGGTGGATGGATTGGTGATGGATGCCTGCCACTGGCATCCCTCTGCCGCCGATGACAGCTTGATTGCCGAACGCTTGATCCGGCACCTCGATGGCATGGCGGACTCGCCCTGGCCCGAGCAGGCGACGTCGACGGCCATGCCCTGAACAAGGCCGTGGGGTTCGGTCAATCCTGTTTTGTGGTGCGCGGCGTCCATGGATCGGGTCGGGCTCCCATGCGCAGGACGTGCTTGCGGAATACGAGCACGCTGCCGGCGAGGGCATCGGTGCGCACGAACGCGATGGGCAGGCCGGGTTCGGCATCGTGGATGGATTCGGCCTCGAAGCCGCGCTCGCGCAGGTTGGCCGCGATGCTGCGCGCGGTGGCATCCGGATCGTCGACCACGAATCCGAGTGCGGCACCGTGCGATCCGAGCCGCGCCGACATGCCTGGGTCAGGCTGGTTGATGATGGTGCCGTTGGCGAAGATGGTGCGCTGGACGTTGGGCGAGTCGACGCGGAAGCGTGGACGGAGGCCGAGCGATTGCATCACGTCCTCCATCACGACCAGGGCTTCGGCGGAGCTGGCACTGAAGACCTGGTAATGCCGATCCGGGAATGGCAACGGATTGCGGTCGAAGGCGAGCGCGAATGCCCACAGGCCGAGCAGCAGGGTCAGCAGCGGGAACAGGATCGCGATGGACAGCGGCACCTCGATGCGTCGTCGCTTGGGACGGATGCTTGCCATGTGGATCTCCCGTGTGGCGCGTCATCCGGAGTCACGCAATCGGCCCGCGGATCCGGACGGCGGGCATGGCGCGGTTGGGGTGGCGGCTGGATTTGGCTACCCTGTGGCCTCGATCCGGATCGACAGGCGGCGGCATGCACAGGCGGGAATTCATCGGAAACGCTGCATTGGCAGCCTTGTTGTCGTCGCTCCCGGGCGGGGCAGGTGCCTTGCCGGTGCCGCGCTCGCGCTTGTTGCCGCCGCCGTTGTCCAAGGGCGACACGGTCGCATTGGTGAGTCCGTCGGCCGCGATCGACGAGCCCTTCAACCTGCAGTTGTCGCAGGAGGTGCTGGAAGCCCTGGGTTTCAAGGTCAAGACCGGTGCGCACTATGCCGGCAGGCGTGGGCACCTCGCCGGGACGGACGCCGAGCGTGCCGGCGACCTCAACGCCGCATTCGCCGACCGCGAGGTCAAGGCCATCGTCTGCGTGCGAGGCGGCTCCGGCGCGGCGCGCCTGCTGCCCCTCATCGACTATGACGCCATCCGGCGCAACCCGAAGGTATTGCTGGGGTATTCCGACATCACCGCGCTGCACAACGCGATCAACGCGCAGACCGGCCTGGTCACCTTCCACGGGCCGAACGGTTCGGGCAGCTGGAACCGGTTCAATGCAGACCAGTTCCGCCGGCTGTTCCTGGAGCGCGAGTTGATGGAATACCGCAACGTCGCCGATGCCGGGGACGAACTGGTGCAGCGCCGCAACCGCACAGTCACCATCACCGGCGGCAAGGCGAGCGGTGAACTGGTGGGTGGCAACCTGACGGTGCTGGCGGCGCTGGCCGGCTCGCCGTACCTGCCGGGGTTCGCCGGCAAGATCCTGTTCCTCGAGGATGTGTCGGAAGCGCCGTATCGCGTCGACCGCATGTTCAGCACGCTGAAGCTGTCGGGCGTGCTGGACAGGATCGCGGGTCTGGTCTTCGGCGAATGCACCGATTGCAACCCGGGCAACGGCTACGGATCGCTGACGCTGGAGCAGATCCTGGACGATCACGTCAAGCCGCTGGGCATCCCCGCGTACCACGGTGCGATGATCGGGCACATCCGCCAGCAGTTCATCGTGCCGGTCGGCGGGAAAGTCGAGATGGACGCCGATGCCGGTACCTTCCGGATGCTGGAGTCGGTGTTCAACTAGTCGAATGATCCGCATGCCGGGTGCAACTGCACTGCCGGATGCGATTGCATGGAGCCGAACATGTCCCTCGTCACGCGTCACGGATCGTGCGGTCTTTTCCTGTGCGTTGCCTTGCTCGCCATAACTGGTTGCGCCACATCGTCAGGGTCGTCCCTTGCTGCGGGGAAGGAGGCTTCCATCGAAGGCGCCATCGCATCGATCGATACCCAGCCATGGACATACGATGGCAATGCGGTGATCCAGGTCGACACCGAGCAGCACGGTCGCGTGGCGGTGCAACTGCCGGCACGCTGGAACCTGTGCAAGGCCGAGCCGATGGACGTGGCGTCATTGTCCATCGGCATGCGGATAAATGCCGTGGGCACCGTGCTCGAGGAGGGTGGGCTGGTGGTCTGCCAGGATGCGTCGCATCGGCTTGCACCGATTGATTGATCGCGTTTCGATGTGCGTCGCGTCGAGGTGGCTTCCTCCGGATCGGGATGATGGGCCGGTCATCGGTGACGGTCGCAGGTGAGGGGGCGTGATGGGGACGGTGGCGGGCACAACGTTGCAATTGATGGTGGGGTTTTCCGTCGGCATGGCGCTGTTGCTCGCCGCGGTATTCGCAGCGAGCTGGCGGCAGTTGGCCATGCCGGTGCAGTCGCGCGTGGCGGGGTTCGTGATGCTGGCGGGACTCGCGCTGACCCAGCTTGCGCACCTGCAGTTCGCGACGGATGCAACCATGGCATTCCCGAGCCGCCGTTACGTCGTGGTCGTGTTCCTGCAGTCGTTGGGGTTCTATTGGCTGCTGATGGGCCTGCTTCGGCCTGAAGGCGACTGGCGACGGATCGAATGGTTGCTGCCGTTGGCCGTCCTCGGCCTGGGGTTCTCGATCCCGCTGGGGTGGGCAGTGCCGCTGGCGTTGTTGCTTGGCGGGGCCGCGGCATTGCACCTCGGCCTGCTGGTGCATCGGTTGCGCGGAGTGCGACGCTGGTTCGCGCTGGAACTCAAGGTGCTGGCAGCATTTGCGGCGATGGCGATCATGGTGGCGGTCAGTGCGCTGCTGGTGCCCGGCGGCTTGGATTGGCATGGCTACGCGTGGATCTATTCGGCCTTGATCGCCCTCGGGTTCGGGCTGGTGGGGTGGTTGCTGCTGAGCGTGCCGGACTTGCTGCCCAAGACCCGCGAGGCCGTGGGCGTGGCCTACGCGCAATCGACGTTGAATCGCATTGACCGAAGCGAGGTGGTGGGGCGGTTGCGGTCGTTGTTCGAAGGCGAGCAGATCCACCGTTCCGAAGCGCTGAGCCTGTCGGTGGTGGCCGAGATGCTGGGGATCAGCGCCCACCAGTTGTCGGAACTGGTCAACAGCGAATTCGGCATCGGGTTCTCGCGGTACGTGCGCCAGTACCGGGTGGAGACGGCCAGGCGGATGCTGGTCGAAGAGCCGCGGGCCTCGGTGCTGTCCGTCGGCATGGCGTCGGGCTTCAGTTCGCAGTCGAGCTTCTACGTTGCCTTCAAGGAACAGTTGGGCGAGGTGCCGGGGGAGTACCGGCGCCGTGCACTTGCGGCTTCCAACACACCGCAATGATCTTTCCGGAGCCACGCAAGCCATTGATCTGCATGGGGTGCATGACCGGTTGCAGGAAATCCGTTCCGGATTGATCTTTCCGGAGGTCGCAGGCATCCGTGCCGGGCCACGCTGGCGTCGCCTTCAATCCTGAGGTGACACCAATGTTGGATCTGGGAGATTTCGTGATGATGCATCTTGCCTATGGCCTTTACCTCGTCATCTCGGTCGGGATGACGATCTGGGTGGCGCGTGCCCTGTCGAGCAACGGCGAGGTCTTCCTCATCCGTTGCTTCGGACAGGATCGAGAGTTGGCCGCTTCGACCAACCGCCTGCTGGTGATCGGTTTCTACCTGGTCAACCTGGGCTTCATCAGCTACCGACTGGGCAACTGGCAGGTGGATACGGTCAGCCTGATCCCGCAGGTGGGGTCGCGCGTGGGCGTCAGCCTGCTGGTGCTCGGGCTGATGCACTTCTTCAACATGATGATGATTGCCCGCTACGGAAAGCAGGTGAAAGCCTGGGCGCGCGACCATGCCGGTGGCGACGATCCAACCGCGCCGATGGCGAGCGGGGGCCGTTGACGGCTGGGCATCGTATGCCTGTCACATCCCGATGCCAATGCAGCGCATACTGCATGGCATCGGCCGTGGGGACGGCCATCACCGGGCGGGAGAATGCACATGTCGATCACACGCATGCTGTGCCGTTTTTCGTTGTCTTTGGCATGGGTTCCGTTCGCCGTTGCATTCGCGCAGGCGCCGGCGAACGATAGTGAACTGTTGTTCCGCGACGTCCGTGTGCTCGACACCGTGCGCGGCACGCTGGGTACGTCGACGCAGGTGCTGGTGCGCGGCAACCGCATCGTCGCCATCGGCCAGGGCGCTGAAGCATCGGCCTCGGCCACGGTGATCGAAGGCCGCGGGCGCACGTTGATGCCGGGCCTGATCGACGCGCACTGGCACAGTACCTTCACTGCGCTGTCGCAAGCCGACATGCTCGCGCCGGGCGCCACGCCGGAATCGCTGGCGGGCGCGGTGGCGGTTGAATCGACGCGGACGTTGATGCGCGGTTTCACCAGCGTGCGTGACGTCGGTGGCCCGATCTTCGAACTCAAGGCCGCCATCGATGCAGGGCAGGTGCGCGGCCCGCGCATCTGGCCTTCCGGTGCGACCATCAGCCAGACCTCCGGCCATGGCGACATGCGCCAACCGCACGAGCGTTCGCGCCGCTTCTTCGGCAAGCCTTCGCTGGCCGAAGAGGTGGGGGCGACCTTCATCGCCGATGGTCGCGACGAGGTGCTGGCCGCCGTTCGCGAGAACCTGCGCGGTGGTGCCAGCCAGCTCAAGCTGATGGCGGGCGGCGGTACGTCGTCGGCCTACGATCCGCTGGATGTCACCCAATACACGCTCGACGAGATGCGCGCGGCGGTGGAAGCGGCCGAGGACTGGGGCACCTACGTGACCGTGCATGCCTATACGGTGCGTGCGGTGCGCCGCGCCATCGAAGCCGGGGTGAAGTGCATCGAGCACGGCCAGTTGCTCGACGACGATACGCTGGAGCTCATGGCCCGGAAGGGTGTCTGGCTCTCCACGCAGTCGCTGCGTCCGAGTACCGAGGCGATGGATCCGCTGCGGCGCGAGAAACGCAAGCCGGTGATCGATGGACAGGCACGCACCATCGCGGCAGCCAAGCGTGCGGGCGTGCGCATGGCGTGGGGCACGGACTTCCTGTTCGAGCCCGAACTCAACGTCGAACAGAACGCCTTCATCCTCGGCATGCTGGAGTGGTTCACCCCGGCCGAAGTGCTGAAGATGGTGACCCACGACAATGCCGAGTTGCTGGCATTGTCCGGCCTGCGGAGTCCTTACGAGGGCACGCTGGGCGTGATGGAAGAGGGCGCGCTGGCCGACCTGCTGCTGGTGGACGGCAATCCACTGGAAGACCTTGCCGTGATCGCCGATCCGGAGCGTAACTTCGTGGTGATCGTGAAGGATGGTCGCGTGGTCAAGCAGACCAATTGAGGTTGCGCTCGGGGAAAAGTCGGCGTTTTGCGTCATGAAATGACACGACACGTCGTCGATAGGGACATATTGTCCACGTCCCGTATCCGAATGATGGCGTGCAGGCGATAATTGTAGAAAATCGCATCACGCCTCGATGTACGTGCCTTGGGTCGCAAGAGACTCGGTGTGCACATGCACTGCAGGGCTGGTTTGTCTTTTGAGTGCCAGGTCTGGCAGGGGGTCGTGGTTTGTCCAGAAGTTTTTTTGCGTGGCCGGACATTTTTTTCTTCCGGCGAGCGCTGGATTGCTGTCTCATCCTTGCCGCGCTGTTGGCATCATCCTTTCCTGCGATGGCGCAAAGTTGCCCGAGCGCAGATGGCGCGGGGTACACCCATGTCGATACCGGTAGCGCCACGTCGTACACGCTCGGGGCCGGGGACTCGCTCCTGATTTCTTCGGGTACGTTCAGCGGCTTCATCAATGCATTGCCGGCGGGCGCGCGGATCTGCGTCAACACCGGGGCGACCTTTCAGCCCGGTGGTGCCAACAACGTGTCGGGCGAGATCGAGAACCATGGTACTGCTGTCTTTCGTTGGGTGAATTTCGGCGCGGGCACGACACTCCGGAACCTTGCCGGATTGATGACGTTCGAATCCACCAATGCGAACGGCCCGATCCACATCTTCAACCCGGACGGGGCGACGATTCGCGCGGTCGGCAACGGCAACATGACGATCCCCGGGGGATCGACCATGGAGAACCACGGAACCATCGACTTTGCCAACAATGGCATCCTCGAGCTGCAGGTCGGCAGCACCGCGGTCAATACCGGCCGCATCCACATGAACGGGAACGACTTCAATACCGGCGGCAACGTGCAAAACTCCGGCTACATCGATGGCGTGGGCGAGTTGCACGTCAATGCCGGATCGTTCGCCAATGCATGCTCCGCCGTCGAGGCGGATCGGATCATCAACAGTGGCGTGATGACCAACGAAGGGTTCTTCGTCGTCAGTGGCGGAACGGGCTTCTTCACCAACAATGGCTCGTTGTCGCAGGAGCCTGGCGCAGTGATCGTGGGTGCCGATTTCGTCAACGACGGCAGCGTGAGTGGACATGGTCGCTACTACTTCAGTGGACAGACCCGGAACCAGGGGCCGTTCCATGGCAGCGACCCGGCGGATCCGATCGTGTTCTACGACGCGACCCGCACGGCGCCGCCAGAATTCTTCGACATCCAGAACTCGATGCCCACCAACGTTGTCAGGCAGGTCTTTGTGCCCCCGGCCGCGGAGGAGGTCATTGCAAACTGCTCGGTCGGGCCAGTGCAGGCGGATCTCTATGTGAGCAAAAGCAACGGACTGGATGCGGTCGTGGCTGGTCAGACGGTGATTTACGGGATCACGGTCGGCAATGCAGGTTCAGGCGATGCGGTCGGGGTGCGGCTGCATGATGTCGCAAATGAAGGTTTGACCTGCACGCATGTGTCCTGTGCCGGTGGTACTGGTGGTGCGCAGTGTCCGGTTGAGGGCGGTGCGCCCGGTCAGCTTTCCATTGACAACCTGATGGGAGATGGCGTGCTCATCGACCTGCCGCTGCATGGGGAGCTCGAATTCGAAGTGACGTGTGCCGCAACTGAGTGATGTCTTGGCCACGCCGGGCGGATTCCGCCAGACGTGGACGAGTGCCGCTGGCTGCGGAAGCGCTGTGTGGTGGAGCTGGCCAACCTGCTGCTGGTGGACGGCAGTCCGCTGGAAGGCCTTGCCGTGATCGCCGATCCGGAGCGCAACTTCGCGTTGATCGTGAAGGATGGTCGCGTGGTCAAGCAGATCGATTGACGACGCGCAGGCGCATCGTCATCGCTGGCGTGCCCGCATCTGTTCTTCGTGGTCGAGCCAGTTGTGTCCCTTGTTGCTCAGGAAGAACGCATACACCACCAGCGACGCGGCGATCATCGCCGTGGCATAGACCACGAAGCTGTCGACGTGGCCCGAGCGCAGGCTGGCCTGGTACAGCAGTGGCGCAGTGCCGCCGAAGGACGAGTTGGCCAGCGCGTAGCCCAGGCCGACGCCGAGCGCGCGGATGTGCGTCGGGAACAGCTCGGCCTTCACCACGGCGTTGATCGAGGTGTAGCCGGTGAGGATGACGAAGCCGATGGCGAGGATGGCGAATGCCGGCAACCAGTGCGTCTGTTGCGGCAGCCACAGCACGATCACCCACGTGTAGAGCACGCCACCGATGCCGAAGAACACCAGCAGCGTCTTGCGACCGACCATGTCCGACAGCCAGCCGCCCAGCGGTTGCAGCAGCATCAGCAGCGTCAGCGCGGCGAGGTTGATCAGGGTTCCGGTCATCACGTCGCCGTCGGCGAAGATGCCCTGGATGATCTTCGGCCCGTTGACAGAGTAGGTGTAGAAAGCGACCGTCCCGCCTGCGGTGATCAGGAAGCACAGCAACAGTGGGCGCCATTGGTTGAAGAACAGCTCGCGCAGCGAACCGGAACTGCGAGCGCCGCCGGCGCGGGCTTCCTCGATGGAGGCGGGTTCCAGCGACTCGTCCATCGACGTGCGCAGCCACAGCACCACGATGGCGGCCACGCCGCCCAGGCCGAACGCGACGCGCCAGCCCCAGTCGGAAATCTGCTGGGTATCGAGCGTCAACAGCATCACCAGCAAGGTCGCTTGCGCCAGCACGTGTCCGCCGACCAGGGTGACGTAATGGAACGACGACAGGAAGCCGCGTCGGCCCTGGATCGCCGCTTCGGACATGTAGGTGGCGCTGGTGCCGTATTCGCCGCCGGTGGCAAAACCCTGCAGCAGGCGCGCCAGCAGCAGGAGGATCGGGGCACCGATGCCGATGGTTTCGACGGAAGGCGTGATCGCGATGACGAACGAACATGCCGCCATCAGTGTCACCGACACCGCCAGCGCCAGTCGCCGGCCATAGCGATCGGCGAAGCGTCCGAAGTACCACGCTCCGATCGGGCGCATCAGGAAGGTCACCGCGAAGATCGCCCACACGTAGAGCGTCGCGTTCTTGTCCTCGGGCGTGAAGAACTTCGACTCGAAGTAGGCGGCGAATACCGAATAGACGTAGACGTCGTACCACTCGACCAGGTTGCCCGCCGATCCCTTCAGCGTGTTGGACACCGAGCGTCCGAGGCTGGCCGGGCGGGTGGCGTTGGCGGTCGTCGTGGTGTCGGCATGCGGTTGTCCGCCCATGCGTGGTGCCTGTCGAATGCGATGGCCGAGTATAGGCGTGGACATCGCGTCGACTGTCGCTGCACGACGCCAACGGACTTCGTCTGCGCGCCGTGACCTGCGGGTCGCTTCGCGCATGGCATGGTGCTACCCTGTGATAGCGCTAACATTCCGTGGCCCAGGCCCCGGAACCAGACTCCGGCCATCCTCGGGAGGGAATGCATGCCGAATCCACCTGTCGCGCACATGGCGCATCGTCGTGCATGCCTGCACTGGCTTGGCGTATTCGCCTTGTGCCTGCTCATCACTGCACCGCTCGCGGCCCAGCCATCGGGCGGCCCGTACGGGCCGATCCCGCAGTCCTATGCCGTGCCGACGTCGGGTACCGTGTACTACGTTGCGCCGGATGGCGTGGCCGAGTCCGCGGGCACGGTGCTGGCGAAGCCGACGACGATCGAATCCGCGATTGCGCGCGTGGTCACCGGCGATGCCATCGTGCTGCGTGGCGGCACTTATCGAACCGGCAGCCTGCAGCTCAACCAGGGCATCACCCTGCAGCCTTACCTCGACGAGACGCCCGTATTGAAGGGCACGCGGCTGGCGACGGAATGGGAAGCGCTGCGCGATGGCGTCTGGCGCACGAAGTGGGAAACGCTGTTCCCCGCGCAGCCATTGGCCTGGTGGCGACGGGAGCGCGAAGGCATGCGCACGCCGTTGCACCGGTTCAACAACGACATGGTGTTCGTCGATGGCAAGTTGCTGCGCTCGGCCGGTTGGGAAGGCGAGCTGGACGAGGACACGTACTACATCGATTACGACAGCGGCCATGTCTACCTCGGAATCGATCCGGCGGACAGGCAGGTCGAGATCACCGCGCACGACATCGCGCTGCACCGCCCTTCGCGCGAGGTGCATGGCAAGGCGTCCGACGGCAAGGGGCCGACGATCCGCGGCATCACCTTCACCCAGTACGCCTTCCGCGCCATCGACATCGAGGACAGGAAACCCTCGACCGGGCCGAACGAGGAGCCGACCGACGATCCTGTGGGCGTATCGCCACGCTCCGAGCACGGCAAGCAGGTGGTCGGCACCACGCTGGAGCACGTGACGATCAGCTTCACCTCGCGCGTGGCCGGTTATTTCCGCGGCGACAATCTCGTGATCCGCAATTCGCTGGTCAGCGATACCGGCACCGAGGGCATCTACCTGATCGGTTCGTCGGGCTCGCTGCTGGAGCGCAACATCGTGCGCCGGAACAACATCGAGCAACTGACCGGCTACTACGCCTCGGCCGTGAAGATCTTCAACCAGTCGCACGACGTGGTGGTGCGCGACAACCTGGTCATCGAGCATCCGCACTCCAATGGCGTCTGGTACGACGTGGGCAATGTCGATGGCGTGTTCGCCAACAACCATGTCGAGGGCACGCAGATCGGATTCTTCTTCGAGATCTCGACAGGTGTACTGGTCGCAGGCAACGTGTTCGTCGACAACGGGCAGGGGATTCGCGTGCTCAACAGTGCCGCTGCCCGCGTCTACCACAACACCTTCCTCGACTCCCCGGTGATGTTCGACCGCGACGAACGCAGCGCGCAGGGTGACCACTTCGGTTGGCATCCGGCGACGGGGCCGGATGTCGACGAGCGCGA
Organism: Luteimonas sp.; assembly: GCA_024707405.1. GTDB lineage: Bacteria > Pseudomonadota > Gammaproteobacteria > Xanthomonadales > Xanthomonadaceae > Luteimonas. The sequence continues at coordinate 238,343 of JANPZU010000001.1, read as the reverse complement.
GGGGCATGTGTTCAAAGGCAACTTGCTGGTTGCCAGTGCAGGTTTCGGCAGGACGCTGCTGCACTTCGACCAGCCTGCGGCGCTGTGCGGCACGTTGACGCGGCCGATGGCGTCGAAGGTCGACCGCAACGCCTACGTCCATGCGCGTCGCGGCGGCGAACCGCTGGTGACCTGGAGCCCCGTGCGGGGCCAGGACTGCCTGGCCGGGTACGCATCGTTGCAGGCGTTCCGCGTGGGAACCGGCATGGAAGCCAACGGCGTGGAGCTGGATGGATACGAAGGCACGCTGTTCCGCAGCGTCGACCTGCGCAACTTCGAACTGGCGCATGTTCCGGCCGGCGTGGACGAAGTGCCGGTAGCCGCGGAAGCCTTGCAGGTGCTGGGCTGGCGCGGAGCGAACCACCTGCCGGGCGCGTTGCCCGTGTCGGCGGGGAGCGTCGATCCCTGACAGGCGAGGCGATGCAAGCGCCGGGTTACGATGTGCGTTGCATCATCGACCTGCGTGACCGCATCGTGGAAGAGGATCGCGACACCCTTTCAACGACGGCCAGCGAGGCTTGGACGATCTTCGCGTTCGACACGCCCGGGCTGCAGATCCGCCCGCTGCATGGCGATGACGAAGCGTTGTACGTTTCCTTGTACTCCGATGCCGAAGTGATGCGGCATGTCGGTGCGCCGTTGGTACCGGTGCAAGCGGCCACGGCGTTCCAACGCGTACTCCGCGGGATGTTGCAAGTGCCGCCTGCAGCCTTGTATTGGACGTTGCGGCCACACGGTGCGCGTGAAGCGGTGGGCATGATGGCGCTGTTGCCGGATGCAGGTCGTGCATCGGCCGAACTCGGATTGGTGCTGCGCCCGGATGCACAGGGCCGGGGCCATGCGAGCGAGGCCATCACCGCGTTGCAGGGCCAGTTGTCGCGCCGTCATGCACCGCATCGCCTGTGGACGCGCCACGTCGCAGCAAACGCGGCGGCAACGGGGCTGATGCGGCGCATGCGCTTCAGCCCCGAATCTGGATCGGACGGCTGGCTGCACTGGTCTTCCGTGCGCGACGATTGGCCTGCCGCGATGCCGGTGGCGCAGACCCATGTGCCATGATCCGCCGCCGGTGCCATGACGGCACGATCAGGGGGAAGGTGAATGGGCGGAAGCCTGGCCTGCGTCGGCCTCGGGATGCTGCTGGGTGCGCATCTCGCGCCTCGCGCACGCAGCCACATCGAATCGGCCGACATCGTGTTCGTGGCGGTGTCCGACCCTTTGGTCGAACTCTGGGTGCAGCAGATGCATGCCGACGTGCGCAGCCTGCAGCCGTACTATCGAGAGGGCAAGCCGCGGCACGAGACCTATCGCGAGATGGTTGCGGCGATGCTGGCCGAGGTGCGAGCAGGGCGCGACGTGTGCGGGGTGTTCTATGGCCATCCGGGCGTGTTCGCGACCGTGCCTCACCGTGCCATCGCACAGGCGCGCGAGGAGGGTTTCCCCGCGCACATGGAACCGGGGATTTCGGCAGAGGATTGCCTGTACGCCGACCTCGGTTTCGATCCCGGCACCTATGGGTGCCAGCACTACGAGGCCAGCCAGTTCATGCTCTACCGTCGGCGCATCGATCCGTCGGCCTACCTCGTGCTGTGGCAGGTTGGCGTGGTGGGCGACCGCTCGACCCGCCGATTCAGCACCGGCAGCGGGCATCGGGCGCTGCTGGTCGAGCGCCTGCGTGAAGACTACCCGGCCGATCATTCGATTGTGCTCTACGAAGCTGCTACGCTCCCGATCAGCGGGCCGAAGGTCGATCGTATGCCGCTCGCGTCGCTGGTGGGGAGGGACGTGGGGATGCAGGCGACCCTGGTCGTCCCGCCCGCCGAACCGATGCGTCGCGACGAACGCATGCTGGAACGGTTGGCAAGGCTGGAACAAGGCGTGGCACCGGTCGCGTCGTGATTGGATGTTCGTTGTAACCACACAGGGGGAGTCGCCGAATGTCGGATGCCATCCGATTGCTTGAATCCTTGGGTCGTGCGCCCGCGCACGTGCTGGAATCCTCCGGTTTCACCGAGATGCTGGATGCGATGGAGGTCGAAGGCGACGAGCGCGAAGCGCTGCTCGCACGCGATCCGTCCCGACTGGCGGGCCTGTTGCAGGCGCGCGCCACCATGGTCTGCCTGATCGCGGTGCCGGCGCAGGACGAGCCGGCGACCGATGCCCCTGATCCGTTGGGCGATCCGGACGCGGGCGATGATGGCGCCGGCGATGCCGACGACGCCAAGCCGGATCCGGCCGGCTGACGGACAGGGCCGAAGAGGAGACGGCGCATGGCGCGTTCCCTTCGATTGCCGATGATGCTTGCGTTCGCGCTCTGCCTCGCTCCGGCGTGGCAGGTCGCGGCATCCGTGCCACTCGATACCCTGCTGGCCGAAGCCGATGCGGCACGGACGGCCGATCCGGTACGTTTCGACCAGTTGCTGGAGCAGATCGACGGCAGCATCGCGACTGCAAGCGCAAGCCAGCGATCGAAGGCGCGACTGCTCCATGCGCATCGCATGATCAGCAGTGGTCGCTCGATCGAAGCGGCCAGGGAGCTGAAGTCCATCGTCGAAGGGGAGGGCGATCCTGCCGTGCGCCACATGGCGAGCTTCATGCTGGCCAACACGTACGCGATCACGCGGCAGTTCGAGGACGCCTTGCGGATGATCGAGGTGACGCGTTCCCTGCAGGACGTCGTGACAGACCCCGTGGCCCGGCATCGCGGGATGGCGGCCGCCGCGATCGTCTACAACCAGGTCAACGAGTACGCGTTGGGCGAGGAGTTCGCGTTGCAGGTGCTCGCCGAGGATCCCGACGGGCGCAACCGCTGCCTTGCGGAGGATCTGGTGGTCGAAGCAAGGCTGGGACTGGGTGCCGCGGTCGGCACCGGTGATGCCGAGCGCGCGATCGAACTGTGCGATGCGCAGGGCGAACCGATGCTGGCGGCGTTCGCCCGCACCTACCTGGCGCGGCTGTTGCATACGCAAGGCAGGACGCGCGAAGCGATCCGCGTGCTCGAGCGCTTCATGCCGCAGGTCGAGGCGACCGGTTATCCGGTCATCATCGGCCAGTTCCATTCGATGCTGGGCGAGTTCCGCCTGTCGGAGGGCCGCGATGCACTGGCCGCAGTCCATGCCGACAAGGCGATCGAGATCCTCGCGCCGGTGGCGAGTTCGCAGCCGCTGGTCTCGGCCTACCTCACCACGCACGTACTGGCCGACCGCCGCGGTGACACGCACGGTGCCTTGGCGGCCTACCGTCTGTACGCCGAAGCCGACAAGGCGCATTTCAGCGACATGAAGTCGCGCGAGATGGCCTACCAGGTCGTGCACCACCAGGCCTTGCAGCAGGCGCAGCAGATCGAATTGCTCAACCAGCGCAACGAACTGCTGGAGTTGCAGAAGAACATCACCGAACAGCGTGCACAGGCCTGGCTGCTGCTTGCGTTGCTGTTGGTCGCATTGCTGGCGTCGATCAGTTATTGGGCATACAAGACCAAGAAATTGCAGATGCGGCTGCGGCGCATGGCCGAAGTGGACATGCTGACCGGCATCAGCAACCGCTACCACTTCGGGGTCAGGGCCGAACACGTGCTGGAACAGGCCAAGCGATCCGGTCAGCGCGTTGCGCTCGTGATGTTCGACCTGGATCTGTTCAAGCAGGTGAACGATCGTTTCGGGCACGACACTGGCGACTGGGCGCTCAAGCAGGTGGCCGAGGCCAGCGTGCAGTTGTGCGGGCCGTCCGATTGCCTGGCGCGCATGGGCGGCGAGGAATTCGCGATGTTGTTGCCGGGCCGCGATGCGACGGCGGCGGCGAAGGTCGCCGCGGACGTGCTGGCCGGGATCGAACGCATCGATACCGTGCCACGCGGCGGGTTCGGGCTGTCGGCGAGTTTCGGCATCACCTGCAGCGTGCTGTCGGGTTACGACCTGACGCGGCTGTTCTCCGATTCGGATCGTGCGATGTACGTCGCCAAGCGCGCCGGCCGAGGCCGTGCCAGCGTGTTCGTGCCCGACCACGACGACAACGTGGCCTTGTTCCCGATCGGGCATGACGACGCGGGCCGTGCGATGCGGACGCGCCAGGAGGACACGGCCGGCAGCGCCCACGACCGCGGGCGTGCTTCCGGCGTCTGAGCAGGACGCGGCTGGTGTTTGCGGCTCAGTCGGCTGCGCCCTGCACGAGGCCGCATCCCGGGGATTCCTGCGTAGGTAGCAGGAGACGCCCGCTCCGGGCGTTCCAGGGATGCGAGGAGAGGGGCAGATGAAGGTTGTCGCGACATGGTGGTTGCTCCTGGCGGCATCGACATGCATCGCGGGTTCCGTCCATGCGGAGGAACCTGGGGAATTCCCCGGTCGACAGATCCGTGCCTTCCTGTCCGAAGTCGAATTGACGCCAGCCAGCGCGGAAGCGTTGTCGGTGCGCTGCAATGAAGGACTGGCGCTTGGGTCGCTTGCCCGCACGGCGCTGGAGTCACGGCAGGGATCGGCGACGATCGAAAACGACTTCGTCGCTTACGACGCATTGGTGGCCTTGCTTGGCGATGCCAATGGCGAAATGAAGCTCGTGGCGGACACGCATGTCGTCGCGGAAGTGCGTGATGCCGCGCAGGCCTGCGTGGCGCGACTGTCCGAGGCCACGACCGACGTTTCCCTGTCCCGGCCGATCTACGAGCGGTTGGCGGCGATCCCGCGCGGAGGGCTGGATGCCGAAACCGGATTTGCCCTCGACAGGGAATTGGCGGCATACCGTCGGGCCGGCGTGGATCTGGACGAAGCCACACGTGCAGGCGTGGCCGAGTTGCAGAAGCAGGCGACCGAAACCGGGCTGGCATTCGCCAAGAACATCCGCGACGACAAGGGCGACATGGCATTCGCGCCCGAAGAACTCGCAGGCATGCCCGAGGACTGGCTGGCCACGCGCAAGCCCGGCGACGATGGCCTGATCCATTTGACCTACGATTATCCGGACACGATCCCGGTGCTGCGTTTCGCGCAGCATCGAGACACCCGGCGCAAGGCGATGCTGGGTCTCTTCAACCGCGGGTATCCGGCCAACAAAACAGTGCTGGAAAGCTTGCTGCAACAGCGTTACGAACTGGCACGGATGCTGGGCCATCCCGATTACGCGAGCCTGGTGATCTCCGACAAGATGATCGGTTCTTCATCGCACGCGGCCCGCTTCATCGAGGATGCGGATGCGGCTGCGCAAGCGGGGGCCGATGCGGACTTCGCGGAACTGGATGCTTTCGCCAAGGACGCCGATCCGGCCATCGACCGGATGCAGTTGTACGACAACGCCTACTTCTACAACCTGTTGCGCAAGCAGAAGTACGACGTGGACGCGGCCGAGGTGCGGCGCTATTTCACCTACGACAAGGCACGCGCAGGCATCTTCGAGTTGATGGGCGATCTGTTCGGTGCCGATATCCGGCCATGGGACACGCCGGTCTGGCATGAAAGCGTCAGTGCGTGGGAGTTGTACGACGGTGGCCAGTTGATCGGCCGTTTCTACCTCGACATGCATCCGAGGGAAGGGAAGTTCAACCATGCGGCGGCGTTCCCGATCCGCGTCGGCGTCGCCGGACAACAGGTGGCGCATGCCTCACTGGTCTGCAACTTCCCTGCGGACGGGCCGATGGAGCATGGCGATGTCGTGACTTTCCTGCATGAATTCGGCCACCTCATCCACATGCTGTATTCGGGGCGCACCCAGTATGCGGCACAGTGGATGGGCAGCCTGCAATGGGATTTCATCGAGGCGCCGTCGCAACTGCTGGAGGAGTGGGCGTGGGATTACGACACGCTGAAACGCTTCGCGTCCGACGAGTCCGGTAATCCGATTCCGCAGGCGCTGGTGCAGCGCATGAACGCCGGGCGGGATTTCGGGGCGGCCCTGGGGCAGAAGCAGCAGTTGGCCTATGCGGCGATTTCCTTGAACTACTACAACCGTCCGCCGGGTTTCGACCTGAAGGAAATGGCGGATGCACAATCCGCGAAGTACCTGCCGTTCCCGCCCATCGACGAGTTGCATGCCTACGCCAGCTTCGGGCATCTCGATGGCTACTCGGCGATCTACTACACCTACGTATGGTCGAAGGCCATCGCGCTCGATTTGTTCACGCGTTTCAGCGCGGCCGGCATCCGCGACAAGGAGGTGGCGACCCTGTATCGCCAGCTCGTGCTCGAGCCGGGAGGTTCGCGGGATGCCAACGATCTGATCGAGAGTTTCCTCGGCAGGCCATTGAGCCTGGATGCCTACAAGGACTACCTGCAGAAGCGGGATGCGGAATAGGGATCCCGCGAGCGTTCAGGGCGCCAGCGGCACGCCGGTCAGTTCCGCACTCAGCGCAACGAGCCGGGCGCGCGCTTCGGCATCGGTCGCCTGAGGGTCATTGGGCGTGGCGACCTGTCCATCGACGTAGAAGGCACCCGGTTGCAGCGTAGGCGCGGCGATCAGGCCCATCACATGGTCGCGGCCTTCGGCGACGGTCGTCCGGGCGGGAATGCCGATGCCCTTGACCATGGTGGTGTCCATCAGCGTGGCAGGGTGCAGCGAGACCATGGTGATGCCGTCTTCGGCGAATGCGGGTGCGATCTCGATGGTCATCATCACCTGCGACAGCTTGCTCTGGCCGTAGCCGCGATGGTGCGCGCCGGGCCGTTCGAGCATGACGTCGTCGAAGTCGATTGCATCGGCGCTGCCCGATGCGACGTTGATGATGCGTGACGGCGCTGCGGCTTGGAGGTTTTGCTTGAGCCGGTTGACGAGGATCCAGCCCGCCAGGTAGTTCACGACGAACTGCAGTTCGTGGCCGTCCGCGTTGGCGCTGCGTTGCGGTGCCTGGTGGAAGGCGATGCCGGCGTTGTTGACCAGCAGGTCGAGGCGAGGGTAGTCGCGGGCGACGTTGTCGGCGAAGTCGCGCACGGCCTGCAGCGATGAGAAGTCGGCGGCGATGAACTTCGCAGAACCTTTCCCTGCCTGCGTGATTTCATCGACGACCGCTTCGCCGCGTTCGACATTGCGGCCATGGACAATCACGTGCGCGCCGTCGGCCGCGAGAGCGAGGGCGAGTTCGCGCCCGAGGCCATCGGTGGAGCCGGTGACCAATACGGTCTTGCCGTCGTAGGAGATCGAAGATTCGTGTTCCTGCGCGTGCGCCGGGATGCTGGCGAGCAGGGCGGACAGGCCGAACAAGACCAGCAGCATGCGCATCGGGGTGCTCCGTTCCGGTCAGTCGGCAGCTTAAGGCATCACCGGCGATGGCATGTGCACGAGGTGGCCGGGGCGCGATGGCAGGGCGGTAACATGCCCACCCTAGGCCGTGACGATGGATTGCCGATGTCGGTGCCCGCCCCCGAGCGCGACCCTTATCCCGATGCCCTGCGCGCCTGTGCGCTGCTGGTGGTGGTACTGGGGCATTGGATCGCCACCTTGCCGCGCGTGGTCGATGGGGTGCTGGTGGACACCGACCACCTGCTTGCCCTGTGGGGTGCTGCCGGTTACCTGACCTGGCTGGTGCAGGTGGTGCCGTTGTTCGTCTTCGTGTCCGCCGCGGTCAGCGTCGATGGTGTCGAGAAAAGACTGGCGGCTGGCGGACAGGCAACATGGTGGGCGGGACGTGCGCTTGGCCTTGCCCGCCCCACGGTCACTTACCTTGCGGTGCTGGTCGCGCTGGCGCTGCTCTCGCTGCTGTCGGGCGGGCGCCTGCTGGGCGTGTTCAACACGTCGTTGACGGTGCACCTGTGGTTCCTGCTGATGTTGCTGACGGTGCAGGCGCTGCTGCCATGGTGCCTGCGCATGGATCGGCGGTTCGGATTGTCCGCGGTGGCTGGGCTGGTACTGGTCGCGGCCGCAATGGATCTGCTGCGCGGCGGCGTGTCCTCCTTCGATGGATTGCGCTGGCTCGGCCGCCATGTCTCGGAGAGCGCGCCGGGCATCGCCTGGCTCAACATGCTGGTGGTGTGGTTGATCCCGCAGCAGCTTGGGATCGCATGGAAGCGCGGGCGATTCAAGGGTGTCGTCGCCGGCGCGGGATTCATCGCGCTGGGCGTGGTGTGGCTGTTGCTCGCGCTGGGCAGCGGCTATCCGGTGGCGATGGTCGGCGTGGCGCTGGCCGGCAACAACATGCTGCCGCCGACGCTGGCGTTGGTCGGGGTGATGTGGCTGCAGGTGGGCGGGGTGCTGTTGTTCGAGCCATTGGCGCGACGGGTGCTGGCATGGCGGACGCCTGCGCGCGTGATCGCGATCCTCGGTGCACTCGGCATGCCGCTTTACCTCTGGCACAAACTGGCCGAACTTCCGGCGGCGTGGCTGGGCGAGAAACTTGGATTGCCGATCGATGCCGGCGTGCCGGGCGAGGCGGGCTTCTGGCTGGGGCGTGCGGGCTGGATCGCGTTGTGCCTGTTGATGGTGGCGCCGGTGATCGCGACGGTGGTGCGCTTCGAGCTCAAGCGCAACCGCAACGTGCCCGCCGCGCAGCACACGGCATGGATCATCTTCGGCGGCGCCGCGCTCTACATCGGATTGGCGGCTGCGCTTGCGTGGGGCGTGTGGCCGGGCGCAGTGGCAGGCCTGGTCGCGGTGGCCGCGTCATCGTGGGCATTGCGCAGGCAAGCGCCGGCGCGATGATGCCCGGGCGAAGTGGCGCGGTCTGGTAGGCTTCGCGCTCCTTCCCGGCGAGGTGTCGATGTCCGTGGTGACGTGGCTCCGCATGGGCGCGATCCTTCCCTTGATCGCCGCCAATACCCTGTTGCATGCCTTGCCCCTGCTGGCGGTGGCGCTGTTCAAGGCCGTGTTCGCATTCCGTGCCGTCCGCCTGGCCTGCAACCCGATCCTGACCGGACTGGCCGAAAACTGGATCGCGGTGAACAGCGCGATGTTCGCGCGCCTCACCCGCACCCGGTTCATCGTCGAAGAAGAGGCCGCGTTGCGCATCGACGGGCATTACCTGGTGCTGGCCAACCACCAGAGCTGGGTCGACATCGTGGTGTTGCAGAAGGTGTTCAACCGCCGCATCCCGTTGCTGCGCTTCTTCCTCAAGCGCCAGTTGTTCTGGGTGCCGGTGCTGGGGCTTGCGTGGTGGGCGCTCGATTTCCCGTTCATGGGCCGCTACACGCGCAAGCAGATTGCCAAGAATCCCGAGTTGGGCAAGCGCGACATGGAGGCGACCCGCCTTGCATGCGCGAAATTCCGCGACATCCCGGTGTCGGTGATGAACTTCGTGGAAGGCACGCGGTTCACGCCGCAAAAGCATGCGACACAGGCTTCGCCCTACCGGCACCTGCTCAAGCCCAAGTCCGGCGGCGTGGCCTTCGTGATCGATGCGATGGGGGATGCCTTGCACTCCGTGCTCGACGTGACCATCGCCTATCCCGGGGGGCGTCCTTCGATGGTCGATCTCATCGGCGATCGCATCCCGGAAGTCCGCGTGCTGGTGCGGCAGCGTCCCATCCCCGGCGAGTTGGTCGAGGGCGACTACCAGGCCGACCGGGCGTTCCGGGCCCGGTTCCAGCAGTGGATGAACGAGGCCTGGCAACGCAAGGATGCCGACCTGGACCGCATGCTGGGCGAGCGTCCGACCGATCAGTGACTTCCGGCCCGTGGCGAGGCATGGGCTGCCTGCCATGCTGGCGGCAAGCCACGACTCCTCCATCCACGATGTCCATTCGCCTGTTCGCCCTGTTCACTGCCACCGTGCTGTGTGCCTCGTTCGCAGCGACCGCCTCGGACGGCGGACGCCAGCATTTCGGCAAGGCCGGAAGCGGCTGCAGCGTCGACAGCAACTACACGTTGCGGGTCGATGCATCGGGCGTCAGGTTGGACGCGGAAGGCCAGGGAGTGTCGCCGCGCCGGATCCGGATCTCCGACGGCAACCTGCAGGTGGATGGCGTCGCCAAGGATGTTTCCACCGCTGACGCACGCCGCCTGCGCGACATGGAATCGGCGACGCGCGACATGCTGCCCGAGATCGCCGGCATCACCCGAGAGGCGATGCAGATCACGTTCGATGCCCTGGCAGGCGTCAACGAAGCGCTCAGCGGCAATCGTCGCCAGGCCCGCGAATTCGACCGCCTGCGCAACCGGACGCTGGCCCGCATCGACGCCACGCTCGGCAGCGGCGTGTGGTCGCCGGACATGTTCGGCGATGCCTTCGAGGCCGAGATCGAATCCGCTGCCGAAGCCATGGCGGCCAACTTCACGCCCAAGCGCGTGATCTGGATGATGATGACCGGTGGCATCGGCCGCATGGAGCGCCGCGTCGAGAAGATGGAAGCCGGGCTGGAACGATCCATCGCCGCGCGTGAAGGCGTGCTGGAACGCCACGCAACGGCACTCTGCGGTCGCCTCGATGCCATCGATGCGATGCAGCGCGAGATGGAGTTCAGGCTCGACGATGGCCGTCCGTTGCGCGTCTTCGAGATCGGGCCGCGGTCGACACCGGCGGACGGCGCACTGCAGGCGTTGCGCTGAACCCGTCGCGGATTCAGGCCGCCTCGATGCGGTCGCGACCGGCGGCTTTCGCGCGATAGAGCGCGGCGTCCGCGGTGCGCACCCAGGCTTCGAGCGTGGTGTGTTCGCTCGATGTTTCGGCAATGCCGATGCTCAGCGAGCAGGTCAGCCCGGGTTCGGCCTCGAACACCTGCAGCGCCACTTCCGTGCGGATCCGCTCGGCGACCTGCAACGCCCTTTCCGTGTCGGTGTCGACCAGCAATACCGCGAACTCGTCCCCGCCGTAACGCGCGGGCAGGTCGATTTCGCGGACATTGCCGCGCAACACGCCGGCGATGCGCTTGAGCACGATATCGCCCATGCCATGGCCGTAGCGGTCGTTGACCGATTTGAAGTGATCCACGTCGACCAGCAGCATCGAGGCGGGTCGTCCGGAACGATGGAAGCGCGACAGTTCCAGCGTGGACATGGCCTCGAAATGAGGGCGGTTGGGCACCTGCATCACCGGGTCGGTACGGTTCAGTCGCTCGAGATCCTTGTTCTGCTCGGTGATCCGGCGGCTGAGCCGATGCGTGAGCACGCTCAGTGCGACCGTGTAGACGAACATGAAAGGGAAGCTCAGCAGCAGGGTGCGGTGCGAGGATTCCGGTTGCCACGGGAAGCCAAGCAATGCCCACGTCGCGCCAAACCCGATCACCAGCGCGATGGTGGAGCGCCGCAGCAGGTTCCATCCGCCAGCGACGATCTTGTCGGCGGTCAGCATGGTGAGGAAGATCGCCGACGGTGCAAAGCTGACTGCCATCACCGCGATCCAGCCGCCGCCGAACGCAGAGTCCGCCGCGAGGCAGCGGAATTGCGCTTCCGCCGGATCCCTGGCTCGACGACAGGCCCAGACAGCGACCTGCGGCCAGACGATGACGTTCAGTGCGAGCAGGATCCAGTACGGCGCGGGAGCCGACCGCTCGGCAAGCACGGAAGCGATCGGCAGTGCGCACAGCAAGGTGCCGAGCATCCGCATCCGGTGGATCCGCGTGACGAATTGCAGATCCCTGGCGCGGAGTTCTTCGGCAATCGAGTATTGGGGCATCGTGCGGATCGTCGGATCGTGAATAGCCATGCTATGCCGACCGGCAGGCTGGAAATCTGAATGCGCGCCCGCGATCATGCCGCAGAGGGCGCGTGGTGACCATCGCCAGGTATCCCCGGGCCTCTGGCGGGATCTCTACATCGCCAGGCAATCGATCCAGTCCAATGCGATGTGGATGAGCAGGCCGATGCCGAACCAGCGGCTACGGCGCGGCAGCGTGAGGGCGCCATAGGCGACGATCGCCGGCCAGGTGTGCAGGGGGTGGAAGCCGATGCTGCAACGTCCCGGCGCGTAGATCGGGTCGGCGAGCAGGTGGTCGAGGTCGATGATCCAGCCCGCCAGCATCCACAGTGCCACGCGCTTCCACTCCTTCGGCCAGAACAGGCGCGCGGTCGCCAGCGGCACCAGCACGTGCAGCAGCAAATGGAGCACGGGACGCAGTTCGAAGTCGGGCAACGCGGGATCTCCTGTGGTTGGCGGATTATCGTCCGGGCATGGCCGCGTGCGTGCATCGCGGGAAGTGCGATCATCCGATCCGTCGCCACGCCGTGGCCTGGCTCCATCGAGGCATCCCGATGCGCATGATCTGCATGCTCGCCCTCCTTTGCGCCGCAGTGGCGATGGGCAATGCCCGTGCGGCGGAACTCCCGCCGCCGGTGGTCGCCGCGGAAGATGACGGCGATGCCGGGCTCGCGCAGCGCCTCGGCGCGGACGAGCGCGGGATGCGGCAGTACGTGCTGGTGATCCTGAAGACCGGCCCGACACGCGTGCCCGACGGGCCCGGGCGCGATGCGATGTTCGCCGGGCATTTCGCCAACATCGAGCGCTTGTCCAAGGCAGGAAAGCTTGCACTGGCCGGCCCGTTCGTCCGCAGCGAAACCGGCTGGCGGGGGCTGTACGTCTTCGCGGTCGGCGACATCGACGAAGCGCGTGCCCTCACCGAAGGCGATCCGGTGGTGGTGCAGGGCGAGATGGTGGCCGAATACCATCCCTGGTACGGCAGCGCGGCGGTGATGCTGATTCCCGAGTGGCATGAAAAGCTGGTGTCGCCACAACCTTGAGCATGTCGGGCTTGTCGGGATGCGGCGCAATGCTTAACGTGCCCGCTCCACGGCAAACTCGGTAAGCATCGCCATGATCCAACGCATCGACGCGGGCAACCGCATGTCCGAAGCCTGCATCCACGCGGGCGTGGCCTATCTCGCCGGGCAGGTACCGCTCACGCCGGGTGCGGACATCGAGACCCAGACCCGCGAAGTGCTGTCGGAGATCGACGACCTGCTGGCCAAGTGCGGCAGCGACAAGACCCGGCTCCTTCGCGCACAGATCTATCTGGCCGACATCGCCGATTTCGACGGCATGAATCGGGCCTGGGATGCATGGGTGGCCAAGGGCAATGCCCCGGCGCGTGCAACGGTCGAGGCGCGCCTGGCCAATCCGGACTGGAAGGTCGAGATCGTCGTCACTGCCCTGGTCTGAGCTGGCGTGGCCTGAACCCGGCTCAGATCGTCGCGCCGATGTTCCGGTATTGGCCGGATGCGGCGGTCAAGGGCATCGCGGGTGGGTGGCGTAGGCCGATTGGCACAGGCCGGTTCGGCACGGGTGGGTATGCTTGCAGGACTGTGCGCCGGGCAATGGCGCCATCCAGACACTTGCGGAGACCTGCCTTGAAGAAGACCCTGCTTTCCATGGCGACCCTGATCGCCCTCGGATTCGCCACCCCCGCCGCGGCCCATGGCGACCATCGTTGCATGGACGATGCCTGCACCCTCCAGTCCTTGTTCGCCGAAGACGGCAAGGCCGGCGGCGATGGCATCGTTTCGGCCCAGCGCTACGGTACCTGGGGCATCGACACCGATGGCATGGATCGTTCGGTCGATCCGGGCAACGATTTCTTCGCCTACGTCAGCGGCAACTGGGCTAGGAACACGCCGATCCCGTCCGACCAGTCCAGCTACGGTTCTTTCCGTGTGCTGCGTGACCTGTCCGAGGCGCGGGTGCGTGCGCTGGTGGAAAGCTATCCCAAGGGCGACCCGGCGACGGGTGGCGACGCGGCCAAGATCGCCACGCTCTACCAGAACTTCATGGACGAAGCGGCCATCGAGGCACTGGGCAGCAAGCCGCTGCAACCGTATCTGTCCGAGATCGGCGCGACCGCCGACCGCGAGGCGCTGGCGCGTCTGGTCGCTTCGCGCGGCGGGTTCGGTGGCGCGACCTTCAGCCTGTTCGTCGGCGACGACCAGCGCGATCCGGATCGCTACACGCTCTACCTCAGCCAGTCGGGCCTCGGCCTTGGCGATCGCGAGATGTACCTGCGCGACAACTTCGCGCCGCAGCGCGAGCGTTACCTGGCCTACATCGCGCAGATGCTGGAACTTGCAGGCTGGGAGAATCCTCAGGCGAATGCCGAAGCCGTGCTGGCGTTCGAGACCAAGGTTGCCGATGCCCACTGGACGCGTGCCGAAAGCCGCGACCGCGACAAGACCTACAACCCGGTCGCACTGGCCGAGTTCGATACCGTGGCGCCCGGTTTCCCCTGGAAGGCCTATTTCGAGGCGCTTGGCGTCGACCACGCCAAGACCGTGGTGGTGCGCCAGCTCAGTGCGGTGCCGAAGCTGGCCAAGGTGTACGGCGAAACCGACCTCGGCACGCTGAAGGCGTGGCAGGCGTTCCATGCCATCGACGGCACCGCGCCGTTGCTGTCCAGCCCGTTCGCCACCGCGCACTACGAGTTCCGCGAGAAGTTCCTGTCCGGCCAGCCGGAGCCGCGCGAGCGCTGGAAGCGTGGTGTGTCGATGGTGGAAGCTTCGATGGGCGAGGCGATCGGCCGCGATTACGTGGCCCTGTATTTCCCGCCGGACGCGAAGGCCAAGATGGACGCGCTGGTTGCCAACGTGAAGGTGGCAATGGGTGCGCGTCTGGATGCGCTGGACTGGATGAGCGACGAAACCAAGGCCGAGGCGCATGCCAAGCTGGCCGGTTTCGGCCTGAAAATCGGGCATCCGGACAAGTGGCGCGACTACAGCGGCTTCCGGGTGGTCGATGGCGACGTGTTCGGCAACGCACTGCGCGCGCGCGAGTTCGAGTGGGAATACCGCCGCGCACGCCTGGGCCAGCAGGTCGACAAGGACGAGTGGGGCATGACCCCGCAGACGGTGAATGCGTACTACAACTCGGTGAAGAACGAGATCGTGTTCCCGGCCGGCATCCTGCAGCCGCCGTTCTTCGATCCCGACGCCGACCCGGCGGTGAACTACGGCGGCATCGGCGGCGTGATCGGCCACGAGATCATCCACGGCTTCGACGACCAGGGCCGCAAGTCCGACGGTGCAGGCGTGCTGCGTGACTGGTGGACGGCCGAGGATGCGGCCAAGTTCGAGGCGCAGGCCGCCAAGCTCGGTGCGCAGTACGAATCGTATGAATTCAGGCAACTGCCCGACCTGCGCATCAACGGCCGCAATTCGATGGGCGAGAACATCGGCGACCTCGGTGGCCTGACCATCGCGCTGGAAGCCTATCGCCGCTCGCTCGGCGGCAAGGACGCGCCGGTGATCGATGGCTTCACCGGCGAGCAGCGCTTCTTCATGGGCTGGGCGCAGGTGTGGCGCACGCTGTGGCGCGACGATGCGCTGCGCCAGCAACTGGTCAACGGCACCCATTCGCCGGGCCACATCCGCGCGTTCGCCCCGTTGCGCAACATCGACGCGTGGTACGACGCGTTCGACGTGAGCGAAGGCGACCCGCTGTGGATCGCGCCTGAGGAGCGGGTACGGATCTGGTGATACGGTCTGGACGAAGCCCGCGCAAGCGGGCTTCGTTTCATGGAGACATCCTGTTTCCAGGAATACTGGATGGAGAGGAACGAATGACCCGAAATCGAAGGCATGGCTGGCTCGCCTGCGTGCTGTGCATTGCCACGGGGCTGGCGCAGGCACAGGACGTCGCCATCGTCGGTGCGCGCGTGGTGCCTGCTCCCGATGCCGAAGTGATCGCGTCGGGCACAGTCGTCGTGCGTGATGGTCGCATCGTGGCCGTGGGCCCCAGTAATCGTATCGACGTGCCGGACGGCATCGATGTCATCGATGGCAACGGAACCACCCTGCTGGCGGGGTTCTGGAACAGCCACGTGCATTTCCTCACGCCGGACATGCGCGAGCCTGCGGCCATCCCGCCCGACGCTCTTGATGCCTCGCTCAATTCGATGCTCACGCGTTGGGGATTCACGACCGTGTTCGACATCTCGTCGATCGGTGGTGCGGCCGCGGCCATGCGTGCGCGTATCGAAACCGGCGAGATCCGCGGGCCCGACATCCTGTATGTCGATACGCCGTTCTTCCCCGAAGGGGGCACGCCCAGCTACGTGCGTGACCTGTTCGAGGAGATGCAGGCGCCCAGTGCGGAGGTGGCGACGGCCGACGAGGCGAGGGCACGTGCTGCTGCACAGTTGGCTGCGGGTGCGAACGGCGTGAAGCTGTTCGCCGGCGCGATCCTGGGCGGTGCACTCGATGTCTTGCCGATGGACGTGGAGGTGGCCAGGGCGATCGTCGAGGAAGCGCACCGTGCCGGCAAGCCTGCATTCGCGCATCCGACCAATGTCGCCGGGCTGGAAGTGTCGCTGGCGAGCGGTGTCGACATCCTTGCTCACACCACGCCCGTTTCCGGGCCGTGGGACGAGGCGCTGGTGCAGCGTCTGCGCGAGGCAGGCATGGCGTTGACGCCGACGCTGACCCTCTTCGACCATGAATTGCGCCGCGAGAATGCGCCGCAGGAGGTCATCGACCGCTTCCTCGGTGCCGCCACGCAGCAGGTGCGCGTCTTCCATGCAGCCGGTGGCGACATCCTGTTCGGTACCGATGTCGATTTCATCCAGCAGTACGACACGCGGCTCGAATTCGAATTGCTGCAGGCGTCGGGACTGGACTGGCGCGCGATCCTCGCCACCCTCACCACCACGCCGGCACGACGCTTCGGTCAAGGCGACCGCAAGGGGCGCATCGCGGAAGGATTGCAGGCAGACCTGGTGCTGCTGGATGGCGACCCTGCGGACGACGTGGCCGCGTTTTCGCGCGTGCGCCAGGTGTTGCGCGCAGGCAAGGTACTGCATCGCGCGGAAGGCGGCGCGCCCTGACAGGGTGCGTGCAAAGCGCTACAGGCGAACGGCGCTGCCGAAGACCGGTTCGCCGGCATCGTGACGGCGTACGCAGTCGGCATCCTCGAAGGCTTCGGCAAGTGCGGTGACGAATTCGTACTGCGTGGTGTCGATGCCAATCGCGCGCAGGCCCTCGCGCAATCCCTCCTGCGCGCCACCGTTGATCGCGGCGATCCATTCGCTTTGCGGTGCGTGGCGGACAGGTCGGTTGGATGTTCGAAGGCGTCGCGGCAGGCCTCGACATCCAGTGAGTGGTAGGCGCGGCAGTTGAGCGGACGCGCGGGATAGATGCCGCATGCGCCGTCCTCCTCCAACATCGGGCAGGGGATGTTGACGGACAGAAGCCGTTCGCGCGGAAGCGCGGCGACACGTGACGCCGCGTCGCGGATGCGATCGACGCGTGCCGACAAGGCCTGCGCAGGCAGTTGCCCACGCAGGTAGTGCACGACGCCCATCACTTCGACCGGCATCGCGGCGACGCGCAGGTGGCAACACATCGCGCAGCCCTTGCCGCAGGCCAGCGGATGCGTTGAAGCGCGCGCCGGCACCTGCAGCTCGATCTCCAGCCGTGCCTGCGTCTTCCGGCGGGCGCCATCGGCATCGCGCCTGGACAGCGCCGGGCGTGTGTCCTCGCGCACGGCGCGTCGTGCGGAGGCGCGTGCAGGGTGGGGCTGGTGGGGCATGGTGCGTGGTGACGGGGGGACAGGCGGAAGGCCATGGTAGCGCGAGCCGGAAGACGCGCTGCGGATGCAGGTCACCCCGACTTTCGTCATGCGCGCCGGTGACCGCGGCGGTGCAGACTGCCGGCATCCATCACGAGGGCGCGGCCATGACGACACGTCGAGACCTGTTGAAGTTCAGTGCATTGGCGACTGCGACGGCAGCCATGTCCACGTTTTCAGCCACTGCGGCGTTGACGGGAGTGGCGCGCGCGTCCCGGCTGCTCGACATCCTGATCCTCGGCGGTACCGGCTTCACCGGCCCGTTCCAGGTGCAGTACGCGCTGGCACGGGGCCACAAGGTGACGCTGTTCAACCGCGGCAAGCGGCCGTCCCCGGAATGGCCGGGCGAAGTGGAACAACTGCACGGCGATCGCGACACCGGCGACCTGAAGGCGCTGGAGGGGCGCAAGTGGGATGTGTGCATCGACAATCCCACGTCGCTGCCGTTCTGGGTGCGTGATGCAGGCAAGGTGCTCCAGGGCAATGTCGGCCACTACCTCTTCATCTCGACGATCTCGGTCTATGCCGATGGCTCGAAGCCCGGCATCACCGAGGATGCGGCGTTGGCGCCCTACAAGGGCAGCGATGCGATGGCCGAGACCCGCGACACGCTGATGGCCGATGTCGCCAATCTCTACGGGCCGCTGAAGGCCTTGTCCGAGGCGGAAGCGTGGAAGCAGTTCGGCGAACGCACAACCATCGTGCGCCCGGGCTACATCGTCGGGCCGCGCGACGAGACCGATCGCTTCACTTACTGGCCGCATCGCATCGCGCAGGGCGGGGAGATCCTGGTGCCGGGCGATGGCAACGATCCGGTGCAGATCATCGATGGGCGCGACCTGGGCGAATGGGTGGTCAGGCTTGCCGAGGATCGCAGCTTCGGCACGTTCAATGCATGTGGCCCGGACTACGTGCTGGGTACCGATGCGATGGTGCAGGGTTGCCATGCGGTGACCGGCGGGCCGGCGACGTTCACCCACGTGCCGACGGAGTTCCTGGAGAAGCGCGAAATCGGGTTCCCCATCTGGGTGCCCGCGAGTCACCCCATGTACGGCGGATACGGTGCCGTCAGCAATGCGCGTGCGATCGAGGCTGGACTGACATTCAGGCCATTGGCGACCACCGTGGCAGACCTGCTAGCGTGGTTCCGCGGTTTGCCGGAGGAGCGCCAAGCGAAACTGCGCGCCGGCCCGACGCGCGAGGATGAAGCGGCGGTATTGAAGGCGTGGCACGAAGCACGGCCGGGCTGACGAAAACTGCATTGCAAGAGCGATTTGGTTGCCATGCAATACCGAAAAAGCCGGCATCCATGCCGGCTTTTTTCGTTCCAGATGAAGATAACTGGAGGATCGAACGTCGAAAGTCAGAGCAGCTCAGCGCCAGACGCGTTCGCAACGCTTCTCGACGGCACGGTCGCCACGCGCTTCCTGTCGATTGCCCTGTACGTTGCGACCGACGGCGCCGCCTGCGATGGCACCGCCGATGGTGGCGAGGTCGCGTCCACTGCCGCTGCCGACCTGGCTACCCAGGATGCCGCCGATCACCGCACCCGTTGCGGTACCAGCAACGCGATTGGGATCGCCATCGGCACGACGGACTTCGACATCGGTGCAGACGACGCGGCTGCCATCGGCGAAACGACGGCCTTCGTCTTCCGGGCCGTAGGTGATGGTGCGCGTGCCGCTCTGGGCGTGGGCCATGCCCATCGCGCACAGTGCGATGGCGGTGATGGCAACGGTGTGGATCGGTCTGGTCTTCATGTCATGCCTCCGTGTGCATTGCTGCATGTGGATTGCGACCGATCTTGACGTCCGGCATGCGAAACGAAGGTGAAAAACGCATCTCTACGAGATGAATGTTCAGCTTCGTGCGTGCGATGCAGGCATTCTCTGCAGGCAGCAAGCATCATCGCGGCATGGAAGAAAAGCGATCCGATCGCAGGCGTCTCATGGGACTGTTGCTCTTGCTGCTTTCCATGCTGGTGGCATGGACAGTGTCATCCGGTGCGGCCAGGGTGCCGGATGCATGGAACCCGTGGGCGCCATTGCGGATCGACGCGCCGCCGAACATGCTCACCGGCTTCAAGCTCGCGCGTGCATCGGCCGATCGCGAGGCGTGCCGCACGGCATTGTCACAGGCCGGAATGCGGCTGTCGCCGATCGATGACCGCGAGACAGGCCCGGCATGCGGTTTCGACAATGCCTTCCGGATCGAACACACCAGCGTCGCCGTCGGCGAATCGTTCGCGTTGAGTTGCCGCGCGGCGTTGTCGCTGGCCATGTGGGAGCGCCATGGCCTGCAACAGGCCGCGCAGGCGCGCCTCGGCGCACGCGTCGACAGGATCGAACACTTCGGCTCCTATGCCTGCCGCAACATCCAAGGGCAGGATGGGCGTCGCAGGAGCCAGCATGCGACTGCCGATGCGCTCGACATCGCCGGGTTCATGCTGGATGACGGGCGCCGCGTCCGCGTCGTCGCCGATTGGGACGCAAGCCCGCAAGGTTCAACCGTGGACGCAGCGGAAGCGATGTTCCTGCGCGATGTCCGCGACAGTGCCTGCCGATGGTTCGATGCCGTGCTCGGACCGGATTACAACGCCGCGCACGCGGATCACTTCCACTTCGACCGAGGGCCGGCACGCATCTGTCGTTGAGCCGTCGAGAGGCGTGGCATCAGCCCCGCGCCAGCTCCGATGCGATCCAGGCGTCCACCTCCTGCTCCAGCATCACCAGCGGCACCATGCCGGTCAGCAGCACGTGGTTGTGGAACTGCTTGGGATCGAAGTCGTCGCCGAGCGCGGCGCGGGCCTTGTCGCGCAGGCGGATGATTTCCAACTGCCCGACCATGTACGACGTGGCCTGTCCCGGCATCACCACGTAGCGCTCGACTTCCGAAGGCGAGATCCCGTAGTCGATGGCCTGCTGGCGCGTCCAGCGCATGGCATGCAGGCCGGTGTCGACCACCAGCCTGCGTGCGCGGAAGAGTTCGGCATCCAGTTGCCCCAGCAAGCCTTCGGGATCGCCCTCGTACCAACCTTCCTCGGCGGCAAGGCGTTCGGCGTACAACGCCCAGCCTTCGCTGTAGGCCGAAATGCCGCCGAAGGTGCGGGCCTGTCGGAACTTGGGCAGGTCGCGGTTTTCCACCGACAACGCGATCTGGAAATGATGTCCCGGAACGGTTTCGTGGTAGACGAGCGTGCGCAGGCCGAAGCGCGTCAACCGGTCGGGGCGCAGCGGCATCTGGTACACGCCGGGGCGCGAACCGTCGAGCGGCGGCGCGGTATAGCTGGCCGCGGCACTTGCCCAGCGGTATTCGGGATAGGGGCGCGCGATCACCGGCGTCTTTGGTCGGATGTCGAACACCGCATCGGCACGGCGTTCGGCATCGCGCATCATCGTTTCGATGTCGTCCATGATCGCCTTGCGGCCGGCATCGTCGTTGCCGTAGGCCAGGTCGCGCTTGAGCGCATCGACGCGTTCGCGGACGCTGCCTTTGCTGCGTCCAATCGAACGCAGGATGCGATCCATCTCGGCTTCGATCCGCGCCACTTCACGCAGGCCGATGGCGTGGATCTCGTCCGCGCCAAGGCGGGTCGAAGTGAACTGGTGCAGGCGCTGGGCGTAGGCCTCGGCGCCATGTTCGAAGCGCCACAGGCCTGCATCGTCCGTGGCAGCAGGCAATTGCGCTTCCAGTGCCTCGATGGCCTGCCGCCAGGCGGGGTAGACCTGCGAGGCGACGATGCCGGTGGCCTGTTCGACGAAGGCTGCGCCGCGCGCGGCGTCGAGCTCGTCGATCTCGCCGATGCGGGCGGCGAGCGTGGCCACGAGCGGGTTGGCGGCGGGTTCGGGCGAAATGAACTGCCGCATCTGCGCAATCGTGGATTGCAGGATGAAACGGGGTGGCAGGATGCGGCGAGCGGCCAATGCCTGCGCCCGTTGCACGGATTCCCCCATGCGGGCCTCGATCTGCCCGAGGCGGGCGACGTAATTGTCCACATCGCCAGCGGTCGCCAGCGGATGTACCACGGTCATCAGGTTGGGCAGGCCGACATTGCTGCCGCCGAACTGGTTGAGCGGGAATTGGTAGTCGCGGAACGGCGCGTTGTCGACCAGCGTCTGCAATTGCCATTGCATCAGGTCGGCGGACAGTCGCTCCTCGTCGCTCATGGCCGTGCGGTCGAACGCGGCCAGTCTTTCCAGCCCGCGTTGGGCGAGGGCGATGGTTTCGCGGTCGAACGCCTCGTCCTGAGGCGTCAACTGGCGATCAAGCGCTGCCTGCGTCTCGCCTTCGAAGTAACGGCTCCCGGTGGCGGCGGCAGGTTGCCGCATCATCCACTCATTGGAATAGTCCGCGAAGAAGGCTTGCCACGTCGCTGGCCTCGACGGCAGCGGTGGCCGTGTCGACAGGCGCGCTGGTGCATCCGGCCAGGGCGAGGCTGGTCGCGAGGGCGAGGGCGGACAGGAATTTCGTGGATCGGGATTGGCGCGGCATGGAAGCGGATCTCGGGAAACCGGTGGCCGACCTTAGCGTCCATGATCGCCATCGGGCAAGCGCAGCCGGGCTTGTCGATGGCGTTGCACGCCCCGATTGATATGCTCGTCACAACGACACGAGGATGGACGACATGGCCACGGGTTGGGCCGGCGACGGCGCGGTGCAGGATCAGATCGATGCGACGGTGAAGGACGCGATCAAGCGTGCGCGCAGCCAGTTGCCGAAAGGGGCGAGCCTTGCTCACTGCGAGGAATGCGATGCGCCGATTCCCGAGGCGCGGCGCAAGGCCGTGCCCGGCGTGCGCCTGTGCATCCACTGCCAGGAAGCCGAGGAGCGCGACGACACGCAGGCGAGTGGCTACAACCGCCGCGGCAGCAAGGACAGCCAGTTGCGTTGATCGGACATGCTTGCTTCCGGCAATGAAAACGCCCGGTTGCCCGGGCGTTTTTACGTTGCCGCATGCGTCGGGTCAGTTGAGTAGTTGCAGTCCGAGCACCACGGCCAGCACGGTGGCCAGCACCTTGTAGTTGCCATCGCCTTCGCGATGGCCGTAACGGTGCCGGCTGTAGTACCCATCCTCGTACCCGCGGCGGAAACCTTCGCGGAAGTAGTGGCTGTACTGGTCATGGCCGATGTAATAGCCATCGTAGCCGTAGCTGGCGTCCTGGTAGGCATAACTGCCGCGGTAGTCGTAGCGCCAGCCATCCTGGCGGTCGGCGCGACCGGCACGCATGCCTTCTTCGTAGCCAAGCGACACCGCGCGACGCATCAGATCGGCGCCGTAACGGTTGGTCTGGTGCCAGTTGCCAGCATACGAATAGCGATAACTTGCCGGCGTGTAGTAGAACGGGTCGTTGTAATAGTTGTACGACGCATTCATCCAGCGACGTTGCTGTGCATGCAGGCGTGCGTAGTACTGCTGCTGGTAGTGGTACTGGGCCATGCGCCGCTGTTGCTGCAATTCGCGCTGGCGCTGGGCGGCACGTTGCTCGGCGATCCGCCGCTCGTGCTGGCGCTCGCGCTGGAAGCGTTCGACGCGCTGGCGGTCGTTGCGGATGCGGGCATCCTGCTGGGCGCGGTTGACGTGGCGATCGTCCCGCCTGCCGTCGCGGCCATCGTGGCGGTCGCGCTGCTGGCGCCGTGCCTGTTGTTCGCGCTCCTGCTGCAGCCGCTGGGCCTGGCCGCGGATGGTCGGATCGTGCTGCTGGCGTGACCCCTCGCGACCGGCCTGCTGGTGCGCCCGATCATCGCGTTGCGACGGTCGTTGCTGCCGGGCATCGCGTGCCTGCTGCTCGCGTTGCTGCTGGTCGCGACGGCTGCGTTCTTCCCGTTCCCGCTGGGTGCGGGTGGCCTCGCCGTCGGCGGCGGCCTGGCGCTGCCGCGCCCTGGCGTCCTGTTCGCGATTGCGGTCGTAAGGGCGCTGTTCCTCTCGCTGGCGCTCACGCACGGCCTGTGCAGGCCGTGTTTGCGGGGCGTCGTCGCTGCGTCGCGCCTGCTGGGCACGCTGGCCCTGTTCGCGGATCGCTGCCTGGCGTTGCTGCTGGCGGTCGGCGGATTCGCGCTGGCGTTCCTGCGACTGTTGTCGCTGTTGCGCGGCCTCGTTTGCCTGCTGCGACTGGCGTGCCGCGCGTTCATCCTGTCGGCGTGCCTGCTCGCGCGCGCGTCCTGGTTCGTTGGAGCGATCGTTCGAGCGATCACTCGAACGATCGGCACGATGCTCGCGTGCGCGTTCCTGCGCGGTGGCGGGCAGGGCGAACGAGGAGGCCGCGATGATGGCGAGTGCCATCAACATCGGCGTGCGGAGGATCGGGCTGGTCATGGCGGTGTTCTCGCGTACGTGCCAACACCCCGGTTGGCGTGGTTGCAGTTTTGCGACCAACGCGATGAACGGATTCTGACGCCGGCCGGGGCGCATTCAGCATCCGGAAGGCGTAAACGCTTCCAGTTGAATCGCAGGCAACGTTGCGGGCAGTGGCGTCAACCAACCGCAGGCATGTGCGTGCGGGGCGAGTGCTTGGGTAAGCTTGCGGGGATGCGTGGCCATGGATTGCTCGGGAATGTCGGTGGAAGCTAACGGTTGGCTCGCGAAATGGTTGCGGTGGCGGCGTCGGGAGGTGGAGGCATCCATCCGCGATTCGCCCCGGCCGGAGCCGCACTCGGCACGGGTGAAGCGCGGATGGCGACACACCGAGCTCAAGTTCGCCGGCAACGTCACCCAGAGCCGCATGCGCACCTTCCGTCCGTGGCACCTGCTGGTGCCCTACACCCGCACGATGATGGCGAGCCTGTTGTTCCGGCCCGAGCCTGCGTTGATCGGGATGGTCGGGCTGGGCGGGGGTTCGCAGGTGAAGTTCTGCCATCGCCACTTGCCACGGACGCGGCTGGAGGCGGTGGAGAACGATCCGGACGTGGTCGCGCTGCGGCGGCGTTTCCGCATCCCGGACGACGATGCGCGTTTGCAGGTGTCCATCGACGATGGCGAACGATTCCTGCAGGCGCGTCCGGGCCGTTACGACATCCTGCTGGTGGACGCCTACGACCCCGCCGGCATCCCGGCGGCATTGTCCACGCAGCGCTGGTACGACACTTGCCGTGATGCGCTGGCCGCGGACGGCGTGATGGCGAGCAATCTCTATTGCGATGATCCCGCGCCGCACATCGCGCGCATCAGGCGCAGCTTCGGCGAGCGCCGGGTACTGGTGTTGAAGGAACCACGCATGAGCAACCGCGTGGTGTTCGCCTGGGTGGGCAATCCACTGCCCCCGGGCGTACGTGATGCCAAGGCGCTGGTCGCCAGGCTCCCGCGTGCCTTGCGTCGCGAACTTGCGGTCGAATTCGCCCGCGTTGCCGACGCGCTGCGCCAGCACGGCTGACGGCCGCAGCGGATGGCCCGATCCGGGCTTTCGACCCTTGTCATCACAGGCGATCCCCGCCAAAGTCGCAGCCCTGACCGGAATCGGGGATCGTGGATGCGCGTTTTGAAGGTGTGGTTGGTACTGGGCCTGTCCGTCGTCGCGGGTAGTGCATGGGCGAACGGCGGGCTGACCCTCGAGCAGATTGCGAAGGTGCGTGGCGTATCGCAGGCCGCGGTGAGTCCGGATGGCACGCAGGTGGCGTACGGACTGTCGGTGCCGCGCGAGATCGGCGTCGATGACGACGGCCCGGCCTGGAACGAGTTGCATGTCGCCGACCGCAACGGCAGCAGCCGCGGTTTCGTGACCGGCAAGGTCAATGTCGGCGGGGTGGAATGGCTGCCCGACAGCCGCGGGATCGCGTTCCTGGCCAAGCGCCAAGGCGACGAAACGCGCGCGCTCTACCGCATTCCGCTGCATGGCGGCGAGTCGAGCGTCATTGCCAAACTCAAATCCGATGTGTCTTCCTTCAGCCTGTCGCCCGATGGTCGGCAGGCCGCGCTGCTCGCGACCGAACCGGAGAGCGATGCGCTCAAGGCGCTGAAGAAGCAGGGCTTCACGCAGAAGGTGTACGAGGAAGACTGGCATGCCGTGCAGTTGTGGATCGCGAACCTCGACGACGCGCAAGCCGCGCCGAGGCTGGTGGCGGTGGAAGGCAGCGTGCAGTCGGTCGCGTGGAGTCCGGCGGGCGATCGCCTCGCATTGCTGGTTGCGCCGCGCCAGTTGACCGACGACACGCTGGTGTTCACCCGCGTGCGCATCGTGTCCACCGATGGTCGCGTGCTGGGCACGGTCGACAATCC
This sequence comes from Luteimonas sp., assembly GCA_024707405.1. Classification (GTDB taxonomy): domain Bacteria; phylum Pseudomonadota; class Gammaproteobacteria; order Xanthomonadales; family Xanthomonadaceae; genus Luteimonas. The sequence goes on along the minus strand of JANPZU010000001.1, from coordinate 212,700 downwards.
CGGCAAGATCTCGGGGCTGTCGTGGAGTCCGGATGGCGAGCACCTGGCCTTCATCTCCGCCGAAGACAAGCACGATGCGCAGCAGGGCCGGCTGTTCGTGGTCGGCAAGCAGGGCGGCGCCTGGCGTGACCTGTTGCCCGGGCTCGAAGGCCATGTCGTGGATGTCGAATGGCGTGATGCCTCGACCTTGTTGTTCCTGAGCCACGAGGGCGTGCAGGCACGCCTGGCTGAAGTGGGCGTGGGTGGTGGCGAGCAACGCACGCTGTTGCCTGCGGCGGGCCCGGTGTGGACGGGCTTCAACGTGGCGTCGCAGGGCGACATCGCGTTGACCGGCAGCACGCCGCAGCATCCGTCCGAAGTGTTCCTGCTGCCGGCCGGCACGGCTGAAGCCCGGCGCCTGACCGACAGCAATCCATGGTTGAAGGATGTCCGCCTCGCGCAGCAGGAGGTGATCCGTTACGCGGCACGTGACGGACTGGAGATCGAAGGCCTGCTGGTGCGTCCGCTGCAGCATGCCGGCGCACGCGTGCCACCTGCGGCGCGCGCGCCGCTGATCGTCGTGGTGCACGGTGGCCCGGAATCGCATTATTCCAACGGCTGGCTCACCGCGTATTCGCAGCCGTTGCACCATGCAGCCGCGCAAGGGTATGCGGTGTTCCTGCCCAACTACCGCAGCAGCACCGGTCGTGGTGTCGCGTTCTCGAAGCAGGGTTTCGGCCGTCCTGGCATGGAAGAATTCGACGACGTGGTCGATGGTGTCGATCACCTGATCGGGATCGGGCTCGTCGATGGAAACAAGGTCGGCATCACCGGCGGTTCCTATGGTGGCTATGCCAGTGCCTGGGGCTCGACGCATTACAGCGACCGTTTCGCCGCGTCGGTGATGTTCGTCGGCATTTCCGACCAGGCCAGCCTGGTCACCACCGGCGACATCCCGTGGGAACAGAACCTCGTGCACTGGGGCACGTGGCCGTGGGAGAACCCGGAGCTGTATCGCCAGACCAGCCCGATCACGCATGCGCAGAAATCGAAAACGCCCACGCTGATCCTGCACGGCGAAGCCGATCCGCGCGTGCCGGTGATGCAGTCGTACATGATGTACCGCTACCTCAAGCTGGCCGGACAGGCACCGGTGCGGCTGGTGCTGTATCCGGGCGAGGGCCATGGCAATGCACGTGCAGCCTCGCGCTACGACTACTCGGTGCGGCTGATGCAGTGGATGGATCACTACCTCAAGGGGCCGGGTGGCGAACCGCCGCCGTACCAGGTCGAATACGCGCTGCCGGCGGCCAGCGGGAAGAAGTAAAGGGTATTGCCAGGTGAGCGACGCGGCGCCATCCATCGAAGGCAAGGCGGCGAACGGGCACGGCAAGGGCCGTGTCCTGTTCGCGAGCCTGATCGGCACCACCATCGAGTTCTTCGATTTCTACATCTATGCCACCGCGGCGGTGCTGGTGTTCCCGCACCTGTTCTTCCCGGCGGCCGATCCGGCCTCGGCCACGCTGCAGTCGCTGGCGACGTTCGCATTGGCGTTCTTCGCACGGCCCATCGGCTCGGCGTTGTTCGGGCATTTCGGCGACCGCGTCGGGCGCAAGGCCACGCTGGTCGCGGCGTTGCTGACGATGGGCATCTCGACGGTCGTCATCGGGCTGTTGCCGACCTATGCGCAGATCGGCGTGCTGGCACCGGCCTTGCTGGCGCTGTGCCGATTCGGGCAGGGGCTGGGTCTGGGTGGTGAGTGGGGTGGTGCGGTGTTGCTGGCGACCGAGAACGCGCCGCCGGGCAAGCGTGCGTGGTACGGGATGTTCCCGCAGTTGGGCGCGCCGATCGGTTTCTTCCTGTCCACCGGCACCTTCCTGTTGCTGACGCATTTCATGAGCGACGAAGCGTTCTTCGCCTGGGGCTGGCGCGTGCCGTTCCTTGCCAGCGCAGTGTTGGTGCTGGTGGGGCTGTGGGTGCGGTTGAAGATCGACGAGACACCGGATTTCCAGAAGGTGATCGACAAACAGGATCGCTCGCGGATGCCGATGCGCGACGTGCTGGTCGAGCATCCGCGCGCATTGTTCATCGGCACCTTGCTGACGTTGTCGACCTTCGTGCTGTTCTACCTGATGACGGTGTTCTCGCTCAGTTGGGGCACGTCGCAGCTCGGTTACACGCGCGAGCAGTTCCTGTGGCTGCAGATGGCCGGGGTGGTGTTCTTCGGGCTGACCATCCCGTTCGCCGCGCTGTACGCCGATCGCCATGGTCGACGGCGGGCGATGATCGTGGCGACGGTCGCGATCATCGTGTTCGGGCTGTTCTTCGCGCCGCTGTTCGTGGCCGGCAGCCTCGGTGGCAGCCTGCTGTTCCTCGTGCTGGGCCTCGGCCTGATGGGCATGACGTACGGGCCAGTGGGGACGATCCTCGCCGAACAGTTCCCGGCGCGCGTGCGTTATACCGGCGCGTCGCTGGCATTCAACCTCTCGGGCATCTTCGGCGCGTCGCTGGCGCCGTACATCGCGACTTGGCTGGCCGGCAACCTTGGTTTGCAGTGGGTTGGCTACTACCTCGCCGGTGCCGCGCTGCTGAGCCTGCTGGCATTGCTGGCCGTGCGCGAACCCAGCGCATCACCGGAGGCATGAGATGAAAAGCTGGGCGATCCTGGGCGTGGTGGCAGCGGTGGTCATCGGAGCCTTGCTGCCGCTGCAGGCATTGATCAATGCACGGCTGGGCACGCAGACCAACGGTGCGCTGTATGCCTCGTTCATTTCGTTCCTGGTCGGCACGTGCCTGCTCGGCGCCTTGCTGCTGGCGACGCGCACGCCGCTGGTGCCGGCGCAGGCGTTGTCCTCGTTGCCGGCGTGGATCTGGCTGGGTGGCGCCATCGGCGCAGCCTTCGTGTTCGCCGCGACGCTGCTGGTGCCGAAGCTGGGCGCGGGTTCGATGATCTGCCTCGTCGTGCTGGGGCAGGTAGTGGCTTCGTTGCTGCTGGATCACTTCGGCGTGCTCGGCCAGCAACGTCCTGCCGACATCACGCGCATCCTCGGTGCATTGCTGGTGATCGTCGGTGCGGCACTGGTGGTGCGTCCCTGGCATGGGCACTGACGCCATGCCGCTGCCTGCCGACATCCCCGATGGCCTGGTGGATGATTTGCAGATGGCGTATGCCACGCCGCCGCGCGCGTACCACGGCTTCGACCATGTGCGCGAAGTCCTCCACCAATACGACGTGGTCGCCGCCGGCCCGGGTTGGGCGCAACCGCGGGAAGTGGCGCTGGCGATCCTCTATCACGATGCGATCTACGAAGCGGGGCGCATCGACAACGAATCGCGTTCGGCGGCGCTTGCTGCGGAAGGCATCGCGCGGTGGATGTCGGGGGCGGGGATCGACATCGCGCGCGTGGTCGAACTGATCGAACTGACCACTCGCCACGGCACGCATGCGCCGGGCGATTTCCCGGCCGATGCCATCGGCGACGATACCCGCCGCTTCCTCGATTGCGACATGGCGATCCTGGGCGCCGATGCCGACAGGTTCGATGCCTACGACCGCGGCATCGCCGCCGAGTATCGCGGGCATGTGCCGGGCTGGCTGTTCCGGATCAACCGCAAGCGGTTCCTGAAGGCGCTGCTGGGCCGGGAACGGATCTACCTGAGCGACTTGTTCCATGCACGCCTGGATGCGCAGGCGCGCTCCAACCTGCGGCGGGCGATCACCACCAAACGCTGACGCGCTGCGGCACGCCTCGGCCACCGTCTCGGGTTAGCATCGGGCCATGGCCAAACTGCTGCTCAACCTGCGCCACGTGCCCGACGATGAAGCCGACGATGTGCGCGGCTTCCTCGAAGCGGCCCGCATCGAGTACTACCAGACGCCGCCGAGCGTGTTCGGGATCTCCGCGGGTGGCATCTGGATCCGTGAGAACGACGACCTGCCCGAGGCCAAGCGGCTGATGGCCGATTACCAGCGCCAGCGGCAGGCGCGCGTGCGCGCCGAGCATGTCTCGGCCCGGCGCGATGGCACGGCGGAAACCTTCTCCGGACTGGTGCGGACGCAGCCGCTGCAGGTGGCGTGGCGGCTGGTGGCCATCGTGCTGCTGCTGGCGATCCTGGCCTTGCCGTACCTGATCCTGCGGGCCTGACTGGTGGTGCAAGGGGGGCGGGGCGGGGAGCTGGTACGCGGCATCGGCCGCGGCAGCATGGTCGCGCTGGTGATCAATTCGGTGATCGGCGCCGGCATCTTCGGCTTGCCTTCGCGCGTGCACGAGATCCTCGGCCCGTGGGCGCTGCTGGCCTACCTGGCCTGTGCGGCGCTGGTGATGCTGGTGGTGTTGTGCTTCGCCGAAGTCGGCAGCCGTTTCGAGCAGACCGGCGGGCCGTACCTCTATGCGCGCACGGCGTTCGGCCCGGTGGTCGGTTTCCAGGTCGGGTGGCTGGTGTGGCTGACGCGCGTGACCGCGTTCGCGGCGCTTTGCAACCTGCTCATCCAGTACCTCGCGCACTTCTGGCCGGCGCTCGCATCGACGCCAGGGCGCGTGGCGGTGGCGCTGGCGGCGACCGTGGCGATCGCGATGGTCAACATCCGCGGCGTGCGCACGGCGGCGATCGTCGCCAACGTGTTCACCATCGGCAAGCTGGTGCCGCTGGTGCTGTTCGTCGCGGTCGGGTTGTTCTTCGTGGAGCCTTCGAGCTACGTGCCGCAATCCACGCCCACGCCCGCCAGCTTCTCGACGGCGATGCTGCTGCTGGTGTTCGCGTTCACGGGTTTCGAGACCGCGACCGTGCCTGCCGGCGAGGTGCGCGATCCGCGCAAGAACCTGCCGTTCGCCATCCTCACCGCGATGGCGGTGATCGTGCCGCTGTACATGCTGATCCAGGTGGTCAGCATCGGCACGCTGCCGGAACTGGCGACCTCGGCCACGCCGCTCGCCGATGCGGCGGGACGGTTCGCGGGCAGCCTTGGCGCCGCGATCGTGGTGATCGGTGCGGTCATCTCGATCACCGGTACGCTCAATGGCCTGGTGCTCGCCGCGCCGCGCCTGCTCTACGGCATGGCCGAGCATGGACAGTTGCCGGGCTGGTTCGGGCGCACGCACAGTCGTTTCCACACGCCGCATGTCGCCATCGTGCTTACGGCGGCCTGCATGCTGGTGTTGACGTTGTCGGGTTCGTTCCTGGCGGCGGTGGCGCTGAGCACCATCACGCGATTGCTGGCCTATGCCGCGACCTGCCTCGCGGTGCCGGTGCTGCGCCGTCGCGAACGCGCGGGCGGCATCGCCCCTGCACTGTTCACCGTGCCGGGCGGGATGTGGGTGGTGGCGACGGCGCTGCTGGTGATCGCGTGGCTGGTCGCGCATGCGAGCGTGCAGGAGTTGCGCAACGTCGGCATCGCGATGCTGCTGGGCGGCGTGTTGATGTGGCTCGCCCGCATGTCTTCGAGGCGGTCGCCGCCCGCGGCATGACTTCCGGCATGCCCCGTGCGCGGCCGTGCACGGTATGGTCGATGGCTGCATCCGGCGCCGTGCGTCGTGCATTTCCTTCCTGACCAGACGGGGCAGCCGAATGTCCAGACCTTTCCTTGCCGTTGCGTCAGCCTTGCTGGCGCTGTTGTTCCTGCCGCAGGCGCATGCGCAGCGCACGATGTCGTTCGCCGACCACCAGGTGCCCGAAGGCGGCACGGTGGCCATCGCAGTGGCCGAGGGATTGCCGGCAGGCGGCAGCTTCGATGCGATCGACACGCGCTCCGATGGTGCGTTGCGCCGCTTGGCCGAGGCCGAAGGCTTCAAGGGACGCAAGGACTCCACGCTCGACCTGCGCGGCTTCGCGGGCTACGACCGGCTGCTGGTCGTCGGACTGGGCAAGGACGGTGTCGAACCGTTGCTGCTCGAGGACGTGGGCGGAACCGTTGCGCGCACGCTCGGTAAGGCGCGTGCGTCGCGCATCGAGCTGGTCTGGGATGGGAGCGAGGCGGACGCCGCATCGCACCTCGCGTTCGGCGCGGAACTCGGCCAGTACGGCTTCGACAAGTACCGCTCGCGCAAGGACGACGATGCCGAACAGGCATCGCCGGGCACGGGCGAACTGGTCATCCGCAGCCATGCCGGCGCAGGCGCGGCATCGGCCTATGCCTCGGACTGGCAGCAGGTCGCCGGTGCGGTGAACTTCGCGCGCGACCTCGCATCCGAACCGGGCAATGCCTTGTGGCCGGAGGAATTCGTCGCGCGCGTGCGCGAGCAGGCGCGTGGCTTGCCGGTGAGCATCGAGGTGCTGGACGTGCCGGCGATGGAACGGCTCGGCATGGGCGGCATCCTCTCGGTCGGGCAGGGCAGCGTGCGCCCGCCGCGCTTGCTGCTGGTCAGCTATCGCGGCGGAGCAGCGGGCGAGGCGCCGCTGGCGTTCGTGGGCAAGGGCATCACTTTCGACAGCGGCGGCATCACCATCAAGCCCGGCACCAACATGTGGCAGATGAAGGGCGACATGAGCGGCGCGGCGGCGGTCACGGCGACGGTGCTCGGGCTGGCCGGACGCAAGGCGCCGGTGAACGTGGTCGCAGTGGCCGCGCTGGCCGAGAACATGCCGTCGGGCAGCGCGGCGCGTCCCGGCGACGTCGTGCGCACCGCATCGGGCAAGACCTTCGAGATCATCAGCACCGATGCCGAAGGACGCATGGTGCTGACCGATGCGCTCTGGTACGTGCAGCGGCAGCACAAGCCCAGGCTGATCGTCGATGTCGCCACACTGACCGGCGCCATCATGACCGCGCTCGGCAACGATTACGCCGGCCTGTTCGCGCGCGGCGACGAACTGGCCGACCAGTTGCTCGCGGCCGGCGAGGCCAGCGGCGAACTGCTCTGGCGCATGCCGCTCCGCGACGACTACGCCAAGGGCCTGAAGTCGCCCATCGCCGACCTGCGCAATGGCGGTGCCACGCCCGGCGCTGGCGTGGCGGCGTACTTCATCGGCGAATGGGTGTCTCGCGACGTGCCGTGGGCGCACCTGGATATCGCCGGCAAGGACTGGTACGACTCGGCGAAACCGACGGTGCCTGCAGGCGCCACCGCCTTCGGCGTGCGCCTGCTCGACCGCTTCGTGCGCGACAACCACGAGTGAGTCGCGGGACGGCGGCAGGGTCGGTCGTGACGGCTAGAATGTCGCCATGATCCGCAACATCGCCGCCTACCACTTCATCGAAATCGCCGACCCGTCGGCGCTGGCCGACGCCGTGCGCACGCAGGCCGAGCAGCACGGCCTGCTCGGCAGCGTCCTGGTCGCGGGCGAGGGCATCAACCTGTTCCTGGCCGGTGAAGCTGACGCCATCGAGGCGTTCCTGTCCTGGCTGCGCATCGACCCGCGCTTCGCCGCGATCCAGGTCAAGCACAGCGACAGTGCGACGCGACCGTTCGCAAGGCTCAAGGTCAAGCTGAAGCCGGAGATCATCAGCTTCCGCCGCGAAGGTGCCGCGCCGCTTGCGCGCGAGCGTGCTCCGTCGGTCGCCCCGGGCGATCTTGCACGCTGGATCGAGCAAGGCACGGACGACGTGGGTCGTCGCCTGGTGCTGCTGGACACGCGCAACCGCGAGGAAATCGTGCACGGCACCTTCGCCGGCGCGCTGACATTGCCGATCGACAAGTTCACCGATCTTCCCGGTGCACTGGAACCGCATCGCGATGCACTGGCCGACGCGACCGTGGTCAGCTTCTGCACCGGTGGCATCCGTTGCGAGAAAGCCGCACTGTGGATGCGCGACAGCGGCATGGACAACGTGCTGCAACTCGAGGGCGGCATCCTCGGCTACTTCGAGGCGGTCGGCGGCATCGGTTACGAGGGTGGCTGCTTCGTGTTCGACGAGCGGGTGGCGCTGGATCCACGACTGCGTCCGCTGGTTGACGGCGACAGCGAACAGGCCGCCGCATGAGCTGGCTGGGCCTGGTACTGCTGGTATTGGGCGCATACCTCGCGTTCAAGCTGGTGGGTGCGTTGCTGAAGATCCTGATGTTCGTGCTGGCATTGGTCGGTGCGTACTGGTTCCTTGCACCGCACCTGGGCTGGCCGACGATTTCGGAACTGTTCTACGTGCTGGGCCCGGATTTCGGCGGCAGGCGCATCGAGGAGCTGGCCGATCCGGCGGAACTTGCCCGTCAGGCGAAGCAGCGCATGGTGGATGGTGTCGTCGATGGTGTGATGGGGCAATTCGATCCGAAGGCGCAGCCGCCGGTCGAGGCCTTGCCGGAACCGCTGCCCGAGGCGGATGCCGTACAGCGTGATGCACCCGCCGCGGAGTGATCATGGCCGCGGGTTTGTGCAACATTCCGTAGAGTCCGACGAGCCGGTCTTGCTGTAGAGCCGAGCTTGCTCGGCTGCCCGCGCCGGCTCTGTGGAGGAAACGAAGCGCAGCCGAGCAAGCTCGGCTCCACGCGCGGGGTGATGGATGCTGCCGGTCAGCCGAATTCCCGCGAAGGCAGCGCGATGCGCCGGTTCGGCCGGCCCACCAGGTCGAGGAAGTTGTTGAACACCGCGTCGGCGCGCGATTGCATGCCGGCGATGTGCTCGAGGGTGCCGGCGCGGATGCGGGCCTCGTCCTGCGTGCCGGCCATCGCCGCCAGTTCCTCGCGATAGACGGGATTGGCCAGCCAGCGTTCGATCAGCGGCTGGTCCATTTCGAGGTGGAACTGGAACCCGTAGGCATTGTCGCCCCAGCGGAAGGCCTGCTGGTCGCAGGTGTCGCTGCGCGCGAGTTGCACCGCCGTCTGCGGGATCTCGAAATGCTGGCCATGCCACTGGAATACCTGCGCGCGTTCGCCCAGCGGCGACAGCACGGCATCGTCGCGACCCGCGTCCGTGGTGTGCAGCGGATACCAGCCGATTTCCGGCGTGTGGTGGCGTTTGACCGGTGCGCCCAGCGCATGCGCGAGCAGTTGCGCGCCGAGGCAGATGCCGAGTACCGGCTTGCCCTGCGAGAGCATGCGTTCGATGGCCAGCAATTCGGCGCGCAGATGGGGACGCAGCGACTGGTCTTCGACGTTCATCGGCCCGCCCAGCACCACCAGTCCCTGGTAGCGATCGACATTGGGCTGCGCGTCGGGTTCGCGTTCGAAATTGACGAAGCGGATGCGATGCCCGCGGCTGCGGATCAACGGGTCGAGCGTGCCGAGCGGCTCGGCGGCGACGTGCTGGAAGACCAGGATGCGGGGCATGGCCCGATTCTAGGAACGAAGCGCGCGCCGTGGAACCGATGGTTGCCGCTGTGACCGATCAGCGCGGCGGGCGCTTGCCGCCGGGCTTGCCTGCACGCGGTTTCGGCGGCCCCTTGCCATGCGGCTTGCCGCCGGTGCGCTTGTTGCGCGGGAACGCGCCGCCTTCGGCGTCGTCCGCGCGCCGCATGCGCAACTGCTGCCCGGACACCCAGACCTTCTTGAGGTGGTCGAGGATCTCGCGCGGCATGCCTTGCGGCAGGTCGATCAGGCTGTGGTCGTCGCGGATGTCGATGCGGCCGATGTATTTGCTTTCCAGATCGGCCTCGTTGGCGATGGCGCCGACGATGTTGCCTGGCTGCACGCCGTGGACGTGGCCGACTTCGATCCGGAACGTCTCCATGTCGAATCCGTGTTCCGATGCGGCGCGTTCGCGGCGCGGTTCGCGCGTCGCCGGCGCGTCGTCGTCGAACAACGATTCGCCGGCGTTGGCCGGACGTTGGCGCGGCGGTTTGGCCGATGCCGTCGGCGCAGCCTGCGCGAACGGCGATGCCTGCGCGGCGGCTTCGCGCCGCTCCATGCGCTCGCGCGGGCCGCGGCCTTCGTCACGGTCGAACTTGCGTGGTTTGTCGGTGGCAGGGGGCGCGGACGAGGCGGCGAGCAGCAGTGGCGTATCGCCCTGCACGATCTTCGCCAGCGCGGCGGCAATCTCGGCGGCAGGCACGTTGTGTTCGCGCTCGTAGCGTTCGACCAGGTCACGGAACAACGCGAGCTCTGGATTCGCCAGCGCCTCGGTGACGCGGTCGAGGAACTTGCTGACCCGGCGTTCGTTGACCGTTTCGACGCTGGGCAACTGCATCGGTTCGATCTTCTGGCGTGTCGCGCGCTCGATCGCGCCCAGCATGCCGCGCTCGCGCGGGGCGGCGAACAGGATCGCCTCGCCGCTGCGGCCGGCACGGCCGGTGCGGCCGATGCGGTGCACGTAGCTTTCGGTGTCGTAGGGGATGTCGTAGTTCAGGACATGGCTGATGCGCTCCACGTCCAGTCCGCGTGCGGCCACGTCGGTCGCGACGAGGATGTCGATGCGGCCGTCCTTGAGCGACTGGATGGTCTTCTCGCGCTGCTTCTGGTCGAGGTCGCCGTTGATCGCCGCGGCAGCGAAACCGCGCGCGCTCAGTTTTTCGGCCAGTTCCGCGGTGCCCAGCTTGGTGCGCGCGAAGATGATCATCGCGTCGAAGGGTTCGGCTTCGAGGATGCGGGTCAGTGCGTCGAGCTTGTTGGTGCCGCTGACCATCCACACGCGCTGGCGGATATTGGCAGCGGTGGTGGTCTGCGCCTTGATCGCGATCTCGACCGGATCCTTCAGGTAGGTCTGCGCGATGCGCTTGATCTGCGCCGGCATCGTCGCCGAGAACAGGGCGACCTGGCGTGTCTCCGGCGTCTTCTTCAGCACGGCTTCCACGTCGTCGATGAAGCCCATGCGCAGCATTTCATCGGCTTCGTCGAGGACGAGCGTGCGCAGTTCGGACAGGTCGAGCGAACCGCGTTCGAGATGGTCGATCACGCGACCGGGCGTGCCGACGATCACCTGTACGCCTCGCTTGAGCGCGCTGAGCTGCACGCCGTAGGCCTGGCCGCCGTAGATCGGCAGCACGTGGAAGCCGGGCAGGTGGGTGGCGTACTTCTGGAACGCCTCGGCGACCTGGATGGCCAGTTCGCGCGTGGGTGCCAGCACCAGCACCTGCGGCTTTTTCGCGTTCGCATCCAGCCGGGCGAGGGCGGGAAGGGCGAAGGCGGCGGTCTTGCCGGTGCCGGTCTGGGCCTGGCCCAGCATGTCGCGCCCGGCCATCAACGGCGGGATGGTGGCGGCCTGGATCGGCGACGGGGACTCGTAGCCGACATCGGCCAAGGCCTTCAGCAGCGGCTCGGGGAGGGCGAAATCGGTGAAGCGGGGCGTGGTCTCGGCGCTCATGGGTGTTCCGGACGGCGCCGGTCATGTGGGTTGCATAGTTTACGCCTCGTGACCATCTCTTCCCGGCCCATGGCCTGAATCCACGTCAAAAGGCATGGAAAACAAAGGGAAAACCCGTGCACAGCCCCCGATTCGACAACCTGTTCCTGCGCGAGTTGCCGGGCGATCCGGAGGCCGGGCCGCGCCTGCGGCAAGTGGATGCCGCCTGGTCGCGGGTCGATCCGACGCCGGTCGCCGCGCCACGGCTGCTGGCGCACTCGCCCGAAATGGCGATGGAACTCGGATTCAGCGAAAACGCCATCCGCTCGAAGGCATTCGCTGAGACTTTCGGCGGCAATGCGCTGCTGCCGGGGATGGATCCGTACGCGACCAACTACGGCGGGCACCAGTTCGGCCACTGGGCCGGGCAACTCGGCGACGGGCGCGCGATCACGCTGGGCGAAACCGTAGCCGCATCCGGTCAACGCTGGGAACTGCAGCTCAAGGGCGCGGGGCGCACGCCGTATTCACGCAGTGCGGATGGGCGCGCGGTGCTGCGTTCGTCGATCCGCGAGTTCCTGTGCAGCGAAGCGATGCATCACCTCGGTATTCCGACCACGCGTGCGCTGTCGTTGGTGGCGACGGGCGACGATGTGGTGCGCGACATGTTCTACGACGGCCATCCCGCAGCGGAGCCGGGCGCAATCGTCTGTCGCGTGGCGCCGTCGTTCATCCGATTCGGGCATTTCGAGTTGCCCTACGCGCGTGGCGATGTCGCCTTGCTGAGGCGGCTCGCCGACTTCACCATCGCCCGCGATTTTCCGTGGTTGCAGGGGCAGGGCGAGGCGCTGTATTGCGGCTGGTTCACGGAGATCTGCCGGCGTACGGCGGAAATGGTGGCCGGCTGGATGCGCGTGGGCTTCGTGCATGGCGTGATGAACACCGACAACATGTCGATCCTGGGCCTGACCATCGATTACGGCCCGTACGGCTGGATCGACGATTACGATCCGGATTGGACGCCCAATACCACCGATGCGCAGGGTCGACGCTACCGTTTCGGCTGGCAGCCGAAAATCGCGCAGTGGAACCTGGTGCGACTGGCGCAGGCTTTGTCGCCGCTGTTCGACGATCCCGCGCCGCTGCAGGCGGGGCTGGATGCCTACGCCGAACGATACGCGGCCTGTGACCGCGACAACGTGGCGCACAAGCTGGGGCTGGTGGAATGCCGTGAAGGCGATGTCGAACTGATGCGCGACCTGCATGGGTTGATGCACGCTGCGGAAGTGGACATGACGTTGTTCTTCCGCGCCCTGGTGGATGTCGAACACGATGCAGCGACATTGGCGGATTTCGACCACGCGTTCTACGACGCCGGGAAACGCGATCAACATCGTCCCGGTTTCGAGGGTTGGCTGGCACGGTATTGCGCCCGTATCGCCGATGATCCATTGCAAGCTTTGCGACGGCGCGAACGCATGCGTGCCGCCAATCCGAAGTACGTGCTGCGCAATTACCTCGCGCAGCAGGCCATCGACCGGGCGACGGCCGGCGATGCCGATGGCATCGCGGAATTGCTGGACGTGATGCGTAGGCCGTATGAAGACCAGCCCGGGCGCGAGGCGTTCGCCGCGAAGCGCCCGGAATGGGCGAGGACGAAGGCGGGCTGTTCGATGCTGTCGTGCAGTTCGTAGGGCCTGCCCCGGACATGATCCGGGGGCGGGCCTTGGCCCGCCATTGAGGCACGCCCCGCATTGCCATCGTCCGTTGCTGCGGGAAACCACAGTGTTCTGTCGACGATAGGTGGGTGTGCATGAATCGCGAAGCCATCAAATAACCCAACGGCGGGCCAGGGCCCGCCCTACAATATCCCCATGCCCTTGATCACATTGAATGCCGTCGACTTCAGCGTCGGCGGCCCGCTGCTGCTGGATCGCGTCGATTTTTCCATCGAACGTGGCGAGCGCGTCGCCCTGATCGGTCGCAATGGCGCCGGCAAGTCCACCCTGTTGCGCCTGCTCGATGGCGAGGCGCGCCCCGACGATGGCGATATCCGCCGCGAGGATGGCGTGCGCGTCGCACGGCTGGAGCAGGAAGTGCCGGCGGGCGCCTCGGGCAGCGTGTTCGACGTGGTCGCCGATGGCCTGGGCGAGATCGGTACGTTGCTGGCGCAGTACCACCATCTGGTGCACGCCGAGGACATGGACACGCGCGCGCTGGCCGACGTGCAGCACCGCATCGAACAGCTCGACGGTTGGCGGATCGACCAGCGTGTGAACGAAACACTGGAACGGCTGGAGCTCGACGGCGACGCCACGTTCGCGCGCTTGTCCGGCGGCATGAAGCGTCGCGTGCTGCTGGCGCGCGCGCTGGTGTCCGCGCCGGATGTGCTGCTGCTCGACGAACCCACCAACCACCTCGACATCGCCGCCATCGACTGGCTGGAAGGTTTCCTCAAGGGATGGGGTGGGGCGCTGGTGTTCGTGACCCACGACCGCCGTTTCCTGCGATCGCTGGCGACGCGGATCGTCGAGATCGATCGCGGCAAGCTCACCAGTTGGCCGGGTGACTGGGACAACTACCTGCGGCGGCGCGAGGAGCGGTTGAATGCCGAGGCGCAGGAGAACGCACGCTTCGACAAGCTGCTGGCGCAGGAGGAGGCCTGGATCCGGCAGGGCATCAAGGCGCGGCGCACACGCGACGAAGGCCGCGTGCGTCGGTTGAAGGCGATGCGCGTCGAGCGGGCGCAGCGGCGCGAGTTGTCCGGCAACGTGCGGATGGAGAGCGCCCAGGCTTCTGCATCGGGCAAGAAAGTGATCGAGGCGAAGGACGTGTCGTTCGCGTTCGGTGACCGTGCACTGGTGCGCGATTTCTCGACCACGATCGTGCGCGGCGACCGCATCGGCCTGATCGGCCCCAACGGCAGCGGCAAAACCACCCTGCTCAAGCTGTTGCTGGGCGAACTGGCACCGCAGGCGGGCGAGGTGAAGCAGGGCACGCAGTTGCAGGTGGCGTACTTCGACCAGTACCGCGCCACCTTGCGCGAGGACTGGAACGCGCTGGAGAACGTGGCCGAGGGGCAGGAATCGGTCGAGATCAACGGCAAGCGCAAGCACGTGATGGGCTATCTGCAGGATTTCCTGTTCAGTCCGGAACGCGCCCGTGCGCCGATCACGCGTTTGTCGGGCGGCGAACGCAACCGGTTGCTGCTGGCCAAGCTGTTCGCGCAGCCGTCCAACCTGCTGGTGATGGACGAACCGACCAACGACCTCGACGTCGAGACACTGGAACTGCTGGAGGAATTGCTGGCCGAGTATCCCGGCACGCTGCTGCTGGTCAGCCACGACCGCGATTTCCTCGACAACGTGGTGACGTCCACGCTGGTGATGGAAGGCGATGGCCGCGTGGGCGAATACGTCGGCGGCTACGAGGACTGGCTGCGACAGCGGCCGCAGCCAGCGTGTGCGAAAGTGTCCGTGCCCGTTGCCACCGATGCGAAGGTCGAATCAAAGCCGGAAACGGTTGCTGCTGCTGCGACCAAGCGAAAGCTGAGCTACAAGGAAACGCGCGAACTCGAACAGTTGCCCTTGCGCATCGAGACGCTGGAAAGCGACATCGCGACCTTGACCGAGGCGATGGCCGATCCGGCATTCTTCCAGCGCGATGCGACGGCAATTACGGCAGACAATGCACGGCTGGCGACGATGCAGCAGGAACTCGATGCTGCGTATGCACGATGGGCGGAACTGGACGGCTAGGCTTTTCGCCTGCTGCTTCGGCTTTTATTGTCATCCCGAGCGTAGCGAGGGATCTTGCCCCGGATCGCTGCAAGGCAAGATCCATCGCTACGCTCGGGATGACATCACTCACTTTGCCGGATGCCCATGGTCTTCGTCTTCGGGCAGATCAAACTCGTCGTCCGGCAGTGCGATGAACGCCCACAGCGGCGTGTCGCTGCCCGTCCAGAATTCCACTGCTTCCTGCAGGATCGACAGCAACGTGTCGTAATCACCGGGCGACGCCTCGCGCAGGTCGGCGGCATCGGCGAACAGCAATGCGTGCCCGTTGGGCGCTTCGATCCAGCCCAGGTCGCGCAGTACGTCCGACAGTGCGTCCCAGTTGCGCCCCATGCCGACGGGAAATTCGAGTGCCATCTGCATGCGCAGCAACAGCATCGGCTTGCCGAGGCAGTGGTGCAGGTCGATCTCGGTCGTGTGCAGGCCAGCGTCGCGCGCGGCGATGTCGAGCAGGGCCAACTCGCTCGCGGGCACGGCATGCACGCCGACGAGCGAGGGATCGAACAGTCCCGGGTCGAAACCGGATTCGGTCATGGGGCCAATCCTTTCGGCGGATCGAAACGGCGGAAACTGCCGTAGTGGTCGTCCGTGTAGTAGTAGACGGCAGGGGGTTGCCCGCCGGTGACGATCCGGCGGGCGCCGCGATGATTCAGTCCCGGCGTTTCGACCGTGTATTCGCGGTAATAACCGCGTGGATGCGAAGGCAGGCGTCCTTCGCGGTTCTGGAATACGGTGCCGTCCTGCCTGTGCGGATGCGTTGCGCCGGTGGCGATGCGTTGCAATACCGGTTGTGCTTCTGGCGGCAGGAACGCGGGCCAGGCCGGATCCGCAGGTTGCGCGGCGACGGGTGTGTCGGTGCCGCCAGCGTGGCCGGCGGCATCAGGCGATGGGCGCTGCGTCCACAGGATCGCCGCGACCAGCGCGACGACCAGCAGGATCGAAAAGGCGGGATGGCGTTTCAAGCGGAATCCGAAAGGGACGGTCAGCGCGGATGCGCCGGAGTGGATGTCCGGCGCATCGTGGCGGGCCTTGCGTGAATCGTGTCTGTCAGCGATCCAGCCAGGCGCCGCAGCCACGGTAGCTGCGCTCGCCGACGGTCAGCTCGGCGCTGGCCGGATAGGTCTGGTCGCTCATGCCATCGCTGCAGTCCTCGATGGAGATGGCCAGCGAGACATCCTCGCCTTCGGCAGTCCTGCCTGAAATGCGCGAGCCATCCGGTGCGGTGTCGAGGTTCGATGCCTCGATGTTGCGCTCCCCGTAATCGAGTCGAGCGCGCAGCGAGGGTGCGTTGCCGCCATCGACTTCCACCAGCCAACCCGGCTCATTGCCGATGCCGCGGAACGCGACGCCGCGTTCGCGGGCGTCGTCCCAAGGCGAGGTCTCTTCCGTCGTGGCGCACTGCACGGGTTCGGCACCGGCGAATGTCAGCGTGGCCTCGTCGCCCTTGTTCCAGAATTCGTTGCCGGCGTCGTCCGCGAACCGGGCGCCGGATGCAGCGATCGCCTGCGGCAACACGCGGCGATGGCCCGACCACGACAGCGTGGCGGTCTCGGCGACGTTGTCGAAATCGACCCCGACCAGCAGGTCGCCGCAGCGGAAGTTGGCCGAAACCGCCGCAGGCAGTCCGGGCGGGGATTCCAGTGCAGGGTCGGTCGGCGCTGGCGTTGCTTCCGCGGTCTCCGGGGTGCCGGAAGGCGAGCAGCCTGCCAACAGCAGGCAGCCCAGGGTGATGGCGAGGACGGGGGCGTTGCGCATGTCGGGCTCCGGCAGGGATGTCGTGCGTCCATGGTTCTCCATCCGGACACATGCCGCAAGCGTGCCGCCGGCGATCAGCGCGTCGGCACGACCGCCGTCCTGAACACCGGATAGCGCTGGTACCTGTCGTCCCATGAGGGGTGCCGGCGATGGAAGAACTCGAGCCGCGCCGACGGGCTGCCGGCGAACGCGGCATCTTCGCGCAGGCGTCGCTCGAATTCGGACTTCAGCGCCGGATCCGCGGCAAGCATCTCCCGTGCGACCTGTTCGGCGACGTAGGCTTCCATGTATTCCTTGCGCTCGAAGTGGATGTTGAACATGCCCCACGATGCCAAGGCATCCGGTGCGGTCGGTTCGAGCAGTGCCATCACCAGCCTCGATTTCGCCTGAGCGATGGGGACGAACAAGCTGCCAGCGGGGATGCCGTGTCGTTGCGGTTGCCATGCGCCGGCAAGCGACAGCCGCTGCAAGCCTTCGACCGGTGCGATGGAGAAGTTGGCCGATGCCGGGTGGAAGACTTCGACATGTGCGTCTTCGAGGGGCTTTTCGATGCGCTCGAACGCGATGCCGTGCGTGCGAAGTTTCTCGCCGACCCATGCGGCATGTGCGGCGGGTACCAGGTAACCGCCAAGGGGTGCATCGACCACGCTGTCGGGCACGATCTGGTCGCGCAACGGCACCTTCCATACCTGCGGCGTGGATTCGTCGTAGCGGGTCATCGGCGCGCCGGAAATGTCGGAGGGCGTGCGCGTGTAGGCGTAACCGCGGAAATCGATGGTGCGCATGGCTTCCGTGGCCTTGTACGACAGCGGCATCGACGTGCCCGCCAGTGTGGCGGAACGGGCATCGGCCTGGCGTGCAACGGACATCCATTCGTGCCCGTTTTTCGCGACGCGCTCCAGCACCGAGACGATGGTGTTGCGGGTTGCTTCGACGCGCTGCGGGTAGGGCTTCCAGGAATGGGTCTCGACCAGCATCGCGATGCGGTTGCGCAGCAGGAAATAGCCGGTCGAGAATCGCGGCGGCGACACGCTGTCCTCGAAGCCCGATGCCGGATCCTGGTAATCCTGGAACGATGGATAGAACGCCAGCGGCAGCGAGCCTTGCGCCGCGAGATCGGCGATCACGCCGTCGCGCAAGGCCAGCCCGACGTCGCGCAGCGCATCGTCGCCCGCGTGCAGCGGTTCGACCTGGATGGAGATGTCGTGCTCGAACTGCGCGCCGTTGGTGGCGTGCAGGTCGATGTAGGCAATCGGATCCCAATCGTCGACCAGCGCCAGCATCGCCTGCATTTCCGGCGATCCGGCCTTGGCGTAGTCACGGTTGAGGTTGTGGTTGCGCGCCGTGGTGCGCCAGCCCATCTCTTGCGGGCCGCGCTGGTTGGGGCGGTTCCATGCGCCGAAGCGCTCATGTCCGTCCACGTTGAACACGGGCACGAATACCCAGACCAACCCATCCAGAGTGCCAGTCGCGGCCTCGCCGTCCAGCACCTGCCGCAGCGCGAGGAAGCCCGCGTCCTTGCCATCGACTTCACCGGCGTGGATGCCGCCCTGGATCAGCACCACCGGCAGGTTGCGGCCGCGTGCGTCCCCGGGCACGAGTGCGCCGGTTCGCGAGACGGCCAGCGCCTTCATCGGCCGGCCCTCCGGCGTGGTGCCGAAATCGAAGCAGCGCACGGCATCCGGGTACCGCTGCGCGAAGGCTTCGCACAGTGCGATGGTCTCGTCGTAGCGGCCGGTCTGGGCAAAGCCGCTGCGTTCGGCGACCGTCGCCAGCGGGTCTTGCGTTGCGGTCAGGGCCGGCGGCGAAAGGCAGGCCAGGGCGATCAGCAAGGGCAGGGAAAGGCGGTTCATCGGCATTCTGCGGGGATTGCGGAGCATGGATGATGCCAGTCCGTGGCTTCGGGGACTCGTCCCCGGCCTGCGGGATCGGGTAGCCTTCGCCATCCACGGGAACAGGGCGGGCGTGCAAGGCATGGCAACCACGACGGCATCGCAGCCGGGCAAGATGCCCCGGCAGATCGGCTACATCATCGGCAACGAAGCCTGCGAGCGCTTCAGCTTCTACGGGATGCGCAACATCCTGGTGCCGTTCCTGATCAGTTCGATCCTGCTGGGCTACCTGCCGGCCGAGACCGATCGCGAGGGCCGCGCCAAGGACATCTTCCACATGTTCGTGATCGGGGTGTACTTCTTCCCGCTGCTGGGGGGATGGCTGGCCGATCGCTTCTTCGGCAAGTACCACACGATCCTCTGGTTTTCGCTGATCTACTGCGCCGGCCACGCCTGCCTGGCGTTGTTCGAGAACAACGCGAACGGCTTCTACACCGGCCTGTTCCTGATCGCGCTGGGATCGGGCGGCATCAAGCCGCTGGTGGTGTCATTCTGCGGCGACCAGTTCGACCAGACCAACAAGGACAAGGCCCGCGTCGTGTTCGACGCGTTCTACTGGATCATCAACTTCGGTTCGTTCTTCGCCTCGCTGCTGGCACCGCGCCTGCTCGACAGCTATGGCCCCGCGGTCGCGTTCGGCGTGCCCGGGGTGCTGATGTTCATCGCCACGCTGATCTTCTGGCTGGGCCGCAAGGAGTACGTCAACGAGCCGCCATCACGCCGCGATCCCAACGGATTCATGGCCGTGGTGAAGAGCGCGCTGAAGGCCCAGCAGGCCGGCAAGTGGCGCGTGGGTTACGTGGTTGCGATGCTGGGCGTGGTGCTCGCCGTCACGATGCTGCTGCTCTGGGCGCTGTCGGTGGTGTTCTCGCTGCCGGTGTGGCCCGAAGGCCTTGGCTTCGTGATTACCGCCTGCCTGTCCCTGGGCGTGGTGATCGCGCTCGGTGGCCTGGGTGCTTCGATGCAGCTGGAGCGTGCGCGCGGCCTGCATCCGGATGAGGCCGTGGATGGCGTGCGCGCCGTGCTGCGGATCCTGATCGTGTTCGCACTGGTGACGCCGTTCTGGTCGCTGTTCGACCAGAAGGCCTCGACCTGGGTGATCCAGGGTCGCGAGATGCTGATCCCGCACGAAGCGTGGTGGTGGCCGAGCTGGCTCATCAACAACGCGGCGCAGATGCAGGCGCTCAATCCGCTGCTGATCATGTTGATGATCCCGTTCAACAATCTTGTGCTGTATCCGCTGCTGCGTCGCGCGGGCTTCGATCCGACGCCCTTGCGCCGCATGGGCTGGGGGATCGCCATCTCGGGCGTGTCGTGGATCGCGGCCGGCATCCTGCAGTTGTGGCTCGACCAGGGCCAGCAGGTGTCGTTGAGCTGGCAGGCCGTGCCGTACTTCCTGCTGACCTTCGGTGAAGTGCTGGTCTCGGCGACCGCGCTCGAATTCGCCTACAGCCAGGCGCCGCGCGCGATGAAGGGCGTGATCATGGCGTTCTGGTACCTGACCAGCACATTCGGCAGCCTGTGGGTGTTGCTGACCAATTTTGGCGTGCGCAACGAGGCGGTGCTGCGCAACATCGAATCGACGGGCTTGAGCACGAACGCGTTCCTGATGTTCTTCTTCGCAGCGTTCGCATTCGTTGCCGCGATGGCGTTCGGGCTTTATGCCCGGCACTACAAGATGCAGGACAATTACCGGGTCGTCTGACGACCCGGTTCGACGAGGCGCAACGGCATGGAATCCATCGTCACCTGGGCATTGATCGGCGTCACCGTGCTGGTGTCGTGGATGGCGTTCAACAATCGCGGGCTGCTCGACAGGTTGATCCTGTGGCCGCCCGCGATCGACCGGCACAGGCAGTACGACCGCCTGCTGACGCATGGCTTCATCCATGCAGACGGCATGCACCTGCTGTTCAACATGGTGACGCTGTATTTCTTTGGCACGCAGTTGGAGCCGTTCTTCGCCGATTACATCGGTTCGCTGGGCTACCTTGCGTTCTACCTGTCGGCGATCGTCATCGCGATCATGCCGACCTACATCCGCCACCAGCGCGATCCGAATTACCGCAGCCTCGGTGCGTCGGGTGCGGTATCGGCGGTGCTGTTCGCCTTCATCCTGCTGGCGCCGTGGTCGAAGATCTACGTGTTCCTGATCCCCATCGGCATCCCGGCCTTCGTGTTCGGCGGCCTGTACCTGGGCTACAGCATCTGGATGGATCGCCGCGGCACAGACAACGTCAATCACAGCGCGCACCTGTGGGGCGCGGTCTACGGCATCGTGTTCACGATCTTCATGGAGCCGCGCGCGGCGACGACGTTCATGGCGAGGTTGATGGATCCCTCCGGGGCGGGCTGATCACGAAAATCGAAGCAGGGCCGGCGCGTGTCGCGCTGGCGGCCCTGCTTCTCCCCCGGTATGGAATTACTCTGCCGCCAGCACGCGCTCGTTGCAAAGATCGGCGGACGTCACGCGATAGGTCTGCTCGAGGCGTTCGTAGATCAGCGCGTCGAGTTGCGAGAACTCCAGGTTGTCGATGTCGCCGCTGCGCGAAAGTTCGAACAGACGGGTGACGGCCTGGTGCTCGGTGGCTGGATCGATCATGGACATCGCGGTTCCCCTGTTGGATGAAAGTCTTGCCTTGGTTCAAGCACGTTGCGTGCCAACTCGAAGCGTGATCCGGGTCTCATGAAAGGGTGACGCTGTGCGTCAGCCTGCCGAACGCTTGTGGCAGCGTGTTGACCACCAGAGGCGCAGCGGCCTTCGGTGCAGGGTTAGACTCGATCCGTCACCCGGAAGAACTCTCCCATGGACGACATCCAGATCACCCAGGACACCCGGATCGGTCGTTTCCAGGCCGTGGTCGAAGGCCATGCCTGCGTGTTGGACTACGCGCTGTCGGGCGGTCGCATGGTGATCCGGCACACCGGCGTGCCGACGGCAGTCGGTGGGCGGGGCATCGCCGCGCGTCTGGTACGTGCGGCGATGGACTGGGCGCGGGCCGAAGGGCTGCGGGTCGTGCCGCAATGTTCGTATGCAGCGGATTTCGTTGCGCGCCACCGAGACTACGACGACATCGTCGAACTGGCCTGAGTCTCGGGCTCGGCGCCACGCCCCCGATCTGCCAGACTGCGCGCCCCGCGCCTGCCATCCCCATACATGCGACTCAACAAGCACATCAGCGACACCGGATTCTGTTCGCGGCGTGAGGCCGACCGCCTCATCGGCGAGGGCCGGGTGACGGTCAACGGCATGCGGGCGCGCATGGGCAGCGAGGTCGGGGAGGGCGACGAGGTACGCGTGGACGGCGAGCCCCTGCGCTTGCGCCAGGCTGCCGCCGGCAAGCGCCGGCACATCTACATCGCGTTGAACAAGCCGGTCGGCGTGACCTCCACGACCGAGGGGGCAGTGAAGGGCAACATCGTCGATTTCGTCGGGCACGAACAGCGGATCTTCCCCATCGGGCGGCTGGACAAGGACTCGGAGGGGCTGATCCTGCTGACCAGCAACGGCGACATCGTCAACGCGATCCTGCGCGCCGAGAACAAGCTGGAAAAGGAGTACATGGTGGTCGTGAACCACCCGGTCACCCCGGAGTTCCTGCGCGGGATGTCGCGCGGGGTGCCGTTGCACGGGCAGACCACGTTGCCGTGCAAGACCGGCAAGCTGGGGCGGTTCGGTTTCCGGATCGTGCTGGTGCAGGGGCTCAACCGGCAGATCCGGCTGATGGCGGCGCACTTCGGCTTCCGGGTGAAGGGGCTGCTGCGGACGCGGATCGGCAACGTGAAGCTGGGCCACCTCAAGCCGGGCCAGTGGCGCAACCTGACCGATGCCGAATTGGCGGGCCTGTTGCCGGGTCGGGAGGACTGGTAGCAGGGGATTCCGGGCTGTTCACACTTCCGGTGGAAAGTAGGGTATGGTGCGCGGACTGTTCGAAGCGGGATCACGGTACATCGTGGCTCCGATGCGGTAGATCACCAGGTTCCAGGGCCGCTTGCGGCTTGTTCCAGACGATCCGCTCCATCGTTCGCGTTACCCCTTGCCGACACAGTCCAGGTACCGCCCACCGCGGATCTGGTATCCATCCACTGTATTGTTCCAAGGAGTAACAACAATGTCCGATCGTCAGACTGGCACCGTCAAGTGGTTCAACGACGCCAAGGGCTTCGGCTTCATCACCCCGGAAAACGGCCAGGACGTGTTCGTCCATTTCCGTTCGATCCAGGGCACCGGCTTCAAGTCGCTGCAGGAAGGCCAGAAGGTCACCTTCAAGGTCGTCCAGGGCCAGAAGGGCCTGCAGGCCGACGAAGTGCAGGCCGTCTAAGCCTCACCGAAGTCTCGGTCACAAAGGCCCCGGGCGTTCGCGTCCGGGGCTTTTCTTTGTTTGGTGTCGGCAGGGCGGGTGTCGCCGCGCCGGCCATCGTTGCGGGTTCGGCGCATCGTATTGCTGGAAGCTCTATTCCCGCTTCACGGCGTGCTCGCTATCCTGTCGACTGTCTTCATCCGGAAGGGAGTTCCGTCATGAAACGACTTTGGGGAAGCACCATCTTGTTGCTGTTGCTGGCGGCATGCCAGCGTGAAGGTGCCGTGCCGCAGGCCGGCGTGGACGGATCCGAGCCGGATGCCGTACCGACAGCGCTCGAAGAACCGGTACCCGACTTGAAGGACGTGGTCGAGACCGGCCCGCGCTACATCATCGGCATCACTTATCCGCCCGAGGCGAACAAGTACCCGGGCCTGGCGATCGAGTTGCAGCGTTACGTCGATGCCGCCCGCGGCGAGTTGATGGAGGCGGTCGAAGGCATGCCTGCCGGTAGCGCATCCGGCCCTTACGACCTGTCGCTGGTGTTCAGCACGATCGCGGACACCCCGAGCATCCTGGCCATTGCCGCGGACGGCAGCAGCTATACCGGCGGTGCGCACGGCACGCCGCTGGTCGCCCGTTTCGTTTGGCTGCCGGAGCGGCAGTCCCTGCTGCGCATCGACGACCTGATCGACCAGCCCGGTGCATGGCGGGACGTGTCCACCTACGTGCGCGAGCGCCTGCATGCGGCCTTGTCGCAACGCGTGGATGCCGACGAGCTCGATCCGGCCGAACGCCAGCGGATCATCCGTTCGGCCGGACGCATGATCGACGAAGGATCCAGCGCCGAAGCGCAGAACTTCGAGCAGTTCGAGCCGGTCGTCGGTAACGATGGGCGCTTGCTCGCGCTGCGTTTCGTGTTTCCGCCCTACCAGGTGGGGCCTTATTCCGACGGCGTGCAGGTGGTCGAGGTGCCTGCCTCGGTGCTGTTGCCGCACGTCGCGGCAGAGTATCGCGAGCTGTTCGCCGGAGGCTGAGGGTCTTCCGCTTGTGGCTCCGGCGCCTAGTGTTTTGCGAGGCGATGCAGGGCAGACAAAAAAGCCGCTGGGGGTTCCGGCGGCTTTTTGTTTGCAGCTGATGCTCACGATTACTGTGGCGCTGCGTCCAGCCCGCGCTTCTTGAGCAACGGTTCGATCGCCGGCTCGCTGCCGGTGAAGTCGACGAACAGCTGCTTCGCGTCCTTTGCGCCACCCTTCGACAGCAGGGTCTCGCGCAGGCGGTCGCCGTTCTCGCGCTTCAGGCCGCCATTGGCCTCGATCCACTGGACGGTGTTCGCATCCAGGACTTCCGACCAGATGTAGGCGTAGTACGCGGCTGCATAGCCACCCATGATGTGGCTGAAGTACGGCGTGCGGTAGCGCGGCGGCACCGCGGCATAGTCCATGCCGGCCGCCTTCAGGGCAGCGGCTTCGGTCGCCATGACCTCGCCGGCTGCGGGCAGCTTGTCGGCCGGCAACTGGTGCAGGTACTGGTCGATCATCGACGCGGACAGGTACTCGGTGGTGCGGAAGCCTTCGTTGAACAGCGACGACGCCATCTTCTTGTCCAGCAGTGCCTGCGGCAGGGGTTCGCCGGTCTGGTAGTGCTTGGCGTAGTTGGCGAGCACCGACGGCCAGTCGGCCCACATCTCGTTGACCTGCGACGGGAACTCGACGAAGTCGCGCGGCACGTTCATGAAGAAGTACGGGTACTTCACGTCCGAGAACAGGCCGTGCAGCGCGTGGCCGAACTCGTGGAACATCGTGGTGACTTCGTCCCAGGTGAGCAGGGTCGGCTCGCCTTCCGGCGGCTTGGGGATGTTCTGGTGGTTGGCGACGACCGGCAACGTGCCTTCGAGTTCGGACTGGCCGACGTAGGAGTTCATCCACGCACCACCGCGCTTGGACGGACGCGCGTACGGGTCGAAGATGAAGATCGACAGCTGCGAGCCGTCCTTGTCGAACACGTCGTAGATCCACGTGTCGGCGTGGTACTTCGGCAGGTCGTGGCGTTCCTTGAAGGTGATGCCGTACAGCTCGGTCGCGGCATGGAACACGCCGTTTTCCAGCACGTTGCGCATCTCGAAGTACGGCTTCATCTCGTTGTCGTCGAAGTCGTACTCGGCCTTGCGCACCTTCTCGGTGTAGTAGGCCCAGTCCCAAGGCTCGAGCTGGAAAGTCGGCTCGCCCTTCGCGGCCTGCTCGCGATCGATCATCGCCTGCAGCACCGCGCCTTCCTTGCGGGCATTGGCGACCGCCGCCGGCGCCAGCCGGCCGAGCATGTCGTTGACCGCCTGTACGCTGCCGGCGGTTTCGTCGGCCAGCACGAAGGCTGCGGAGCTGTCGTAGCCCAGCAGCTTGGCGCGTTCGACGCGCAGCTTGAGGACTTCGGCGACGATGCCGGTGTTGTCCCACTGGTTGCCGCGGCTGCCGCGCGCGACCGATGCCTCGTGCACGCGCTGGCGCACGCTGCGATTGTTGAGTTGCGGCAGCGGCGGCTGGCCGGTGGTGTTGAGCAGGGTGATGGCGTACTTGCCGTCGAGTCCGCGCGACTTGGCTGCGGCCGCAGCCGTTGCGATCTGCGCATCGCTCATGCCGTCGAGTTCGGCGGCGGTGTCGACGATGACCGCCGAGTCGTTGACCTCGTCGAGCACGTTGTTGGAGAACTGGGTGCCGAGCTCGGCCGAGCGCGCATTGATTTCCTTCAAGCGCGCCTTGTCGGCATCGGACAGCTTGGCGCCGGAACGCACGAAGCTGTCGTGGTAACGCTCGACCAGGCGGATGCCTTCGGCATCGAGGCCGATGTCGTTGCGCTGGTTGTAGACCGCCTCGATGCGCTGGAACAGGCGCGGGTTCAGCACGATCGCATCGCGGTGCGCGGCGAATTTCGGCGAGTAAGCGTTGTTGATGTCCTTGCGCGCGTCGTTGGTGTCGGTGCCGTTGAGGTTGGCGAAGATGCGGCGCGCGTTGGACAACAGCTTGCCGGAGTTCTCCAGCGCGATGATCGTGTTCTCGAAGGTCGGCATCGAACGCTGGTTGACGATGGCGTCGATCTCGCGCAGGTTCTCGGCCATGCCGGCGTCGAAGGCGGGTGCGAAGTGCTCGTCCTTCAGCTTGTCGAACTGCGGGAACTGCAACGGCAGCGGGCTCTGGACGAAGAGCGGGTTGTCCTGGTTCCGGTCGGCCGTCGACGGCGGATTCTGGGCAGGCACGTTGGCCTCTTGGGGGGTCGCATGGGTGGTGGGGACGGCCATGACCGTGCCGGTCAGTGCGATGGCAAGGGCGGCGGCGAGCGGGTGCTTCATCAGGACGGTTTCCTCGTCGTGGAGAACCCCCAAGCGTATCCGATCACTCCTTCACCGGCGCGTGACGTTCGGCACGTGCACGATGGTGTCCGATACGGCTCGCCGGCACCGTAGAATGATTGCTGCACTGCACAGGAGACGCCGTTGGCCGACATCGAAGACTTTGCCGCAACCGGGATCGATGGCCAGCCGGTGCCGTTGTCGGCCTATGCCGGCAAGGTACTGCTGATCGTCAACGTCGCCTCGAAATGCGGGTTCACCCCGCAATACACCGGGCTGCAGAAGCTCTGGGAGGACTATCGCGACCGTGGGCTGGTCGTGCTGGGCTTTCCCTGCGACCAGTTCGGGCACCAGGAACCGGGCGACGAGGCCGAGATCGCCGAGTTCTGCTCGCTGACCTATGACGTCGACTTCCCGATGTTCGCCAAGATCGAGGTCAACGGCAGCGGCGCGCACCCGCTGTGGAAGTGGCTGAAGAAGGAAAATGGCGGCCTGCTCGGCATCGATGCGATCAAGTGGAACTTCACCAAATTCCTGGTCGGCCGGGATGGCCGGCCGTTGAAACGTTACGCACCCACCGACACGCCGGAGTCGTTGCGGAAGGACATCGAAGCGGCACTGGGATGAATCAACCCGAAGACGGCGACAGTCCATCGACTGGCGCGAAGTACACGCTGGATTTCCGGTTCGAGGGCGGCTGCCTGACGGCAGAAGCCGGCGGGCGGGTGGCGACGCTCGAAGAAGCCATCGCATTCTTCCGCGACATCGCGGCGGAACTGCGCAAGACCGGCGCGAAATCTCTGCTGATCATCGATGGCAGCGAAGGCATCGTGCCGGATGCGAATGAGTTCGAGATCCTGGCGACTTCGCTGGCCGGGGAGGGATTTGAAGGCGTCCGCACGGCCTTCGTCGATGCCGACACCAACGCCATCGAGCGGATCGAGGTGGGCGAGATCATCGCCCGGGGGTTGGGTTACCAGTTCCGCGTGTTCAACAGCGAAGCGCTGGCGAACCTGTGGCTGAGGTACGGCCGCGACGAATAACCGCGCCGAACAGCCGCGTCGTCAGCGGACGATGGTGACCGGTGTGCTGCCGTGGGCCAGCACCTTCAACGACACCGAGCCGATCAGGGTGCCCTTGATCCCGCCGTTGCCGCGCGAACCCATGACCACCAGGTCGACCTTCTGCTTCTTGGCGAGCTTGAGGATGCCGTCGGCGACGTCACCGACTACTTCGACGAATTCATGATCCACCTTGCTGCGCGCCAGCACCTTGCGGGCCGGGGCGAACATGCGGGCGAAGTTCTCGGCATGGTGCCGCTGCGCCGCTTCCGCGCCGATCTTGCGCTCCACGCCCGGGAACAGGGCGTCGTCGACCGCCACGATCACCAGCTTGCCCGGCTTGGCGAGTTTCTTCGCCAACTCGTGCGCATGCTTGATCGCATGGGTGCTGATGTCGCTGCCATCGACCGGGACTAGGATTTTCATGGGCGTGTTCCCTTGCAGGTGTCGTTCGATTCTACGATGCGGCGGGTCATTTCTCGACGAAGGCGCGCTCGAAGACGTACTGGCCCGGCGTGCCGATGCGCGGCGCGGCTGAAAATCCGCGTGCATCCAGCAGGCCGCGGAAGTCGGCCAGCATCTGCGGGCTGCCGCAGATCATGGCGCGGTCGTGTTCCGCGTCCAGCGGGTCGAGGCCGAGATCCGACGCGATGCGTCCGCTGTCTAGCAGGGTGGTCAACCGGCCCTGATGGTCGTGTCCACCGTACACGAAAGGCTCGCGGGTCACGGCCGGGTAATACAGCAGTTTCTCCGCGATCTGTTCGCCGAGGAATTCATGGCGCGGCAGTTCGTTGACGATGTAGTCGCGATAGGCGAGGTCGTCGGCACCGCGCACGCCGTGGGTCAGGATCACCTTGTCGAAACGTTCGTAGGTCTCGGGATCCTTGATGATCGACAGCCAGGGCGCGAAGCCGGTGCCGGTGCCCAGCAGGTACAGGTTGCGGCCCGGGTGCAGGTCGCTGATCAGCAGCGTGCCGGTGGGCTTGCGGCCGATGACGATCTCGTCGCCCGGCTGGATGTGCTGCAGGCGCGAGGTCAGCGGGCCGTCGGCCACCTTGATGCTGAAGAACTCCAGTTGCTCTTCCCAGTTCGCGCTGGCGATCGAATAGGCACGCAACAGCGGTTTGCCGCTCTCGGTCTGCAGCCCGATCATCACGAACTGCCCGTTCTCGAACCGGAAGCCGTCGTCGCGCGTCGTGGTGAAGCTGAAGTAGGCGTCCGTCCAGTGGCGGACGTCCAGCACCGTTTCGGTGCCAAAGGCGGATGACATGGATGCCGTGCGGAAGG
Source organism: Luteimonas sp. (assembly GCA_024707405.1). Classification (GTDB taxonomy): domain Bacteria; phylum Pseudomonadota; class Gammaproteobacteria; order Xanthomonadales; family Xanthomonadaceae; genus Luteimonas. The sequence continues at coordinate 184,140 of JANPZU010000001.1, read as the reverse complement.
GGAAGCGTCAGCCGCGTATTGTAGCGGATCGGATGAGACCGGCTCTCGTTTGCGGGCGGGGCAAAACGTCCATCCCGTCAGCGGTAGCCGGCGGCCTGCAGTTCGAACAGCTCCGCATAGCGGCCGCCCGCGGCCATCAGCTCGTCGTGGGTGCCACTGGCCTCGATCCGGCCCTGTTCCAGCACCAGGATGCGGTCGGCCATGCGCACGCTGGAGAACCGGTGCGAGATCAGCACCGCGGTGCGCTGATCGGAGAGCTCCTTGAAGCGCTGGAACACTTCGAACTCGGCACGGGCATCGAGCGCTGCGGTCGGTTCGTCGAGGATCATCACCTGTGCGTCGCGCATGTAGGCGCGGGCGATGGCGATCTTCTGCCACTGGCCACCGGACAGGTCGACGCCGGTCTTGAAGCGCCGGCCGATGACCTGGTCGTACCCGTTGGGCAGCGATTCGATCACTTCGTCGGCCATTCCGCGGCGGGCTGCGTCGCGGATACGGTCGATGTCGTACATGTGCTCGATGCGTCCGACGCCGATGTTCTCACCGGCGGTCAGGTGGTAGCGCACGAAGTCCTGGAAGATCACGCCGATGTTCGCGCGCAGGTCGTCGATGTCGTAATCGCGCAGGTCGCGGCCGTCGAGCAGGATGCGGCCCTCATCGGGGTCGTACAGCCGCGCCAGCAGTTTCACCAGCGTGGTCTTGCCGGCGCCGTTCTCGCCGACCAGTGCCAGCACTTCGCCCGCCCGCAGTTCGAAGTCGAGATGGCGCACCGCCCAGCGCTCGGCGCCCGGATAGCGGAAGCCCACGTTCTCGAACACGAACCCTTGCACGATCGGCATCGGGAACGGCGCGGGATTGGCCGGCGACTTGATCTCGGGTTCGATCTCGAAGAACGAGAACAGGTCGTCCAGGTACAGCGCCTGTCCGGCGACCTGCGAGAAACCGACCAGCAGGCCTTCCAGCAATTGCCGTAGCCGGCGAAAACTGCCGGCGAGGAAGGTCAGGTCGCCGATGGTGAAGTCGCCCTTCACCGTGCGCCAGGCGATGTAGCCGTAGGCCACGTAGTAGCCCAGCGTGCCCAGTGCCGCGAGCAGGGTGCCCCAGAATGCGCGGCGGCGCGACAGCGCACGATTGGCAATGAAGAATTTGTCGGCCAGCGTGCGATAGCGATCGATTAGGAACCGGTGCAGGTTGAAGATCTTCACTTCCTTCGCGGTCTCGACGCTGGCGCCGGTCTGGCGCATGTATTCGAGTTGCCTGCGCTCCGGCGTCCACTGGAAGTTGAGGGAGTAGCCCAGTGCGTTGAAGTGCGACTCGCCGATGAAGGCGGGGATCAATGCCATCGCGAGCAGCACGATCAGCCATGGTGCATACACCAGCAGGCCGACGGCGAAGCTGACCACGGTGATCGCGTCCTGCATCTGTCCGAACAACTGGCCCATCAGGCTCATGCGGCCCATCGTCTGCCGGCGTGCGCGATCGAGCTTGTCCTGAAGGTCGGGATCCTCGAAGTCCTCCAGGTCGAGCGTCGCGGCATGCTCCATCAACCGCACGCTGGTGGCGTTGGTGAACAATTCCGACAGCAGTCCGTCGGCATAGCTGACCAGCCGGCCCAGCAGGTCGGAGAAGATCGCCAGGCCGAATTCGAGGACAAGCAGCCAGAACAGGTGGTCGAGCTGGCCACCATGCCATGCGGCGGACAGTGAATCGAAGCCGATCCCCAGCCCGACCAGGCGGATCGCCTCGTCGATGATCAGCTTGCCGACGTACAGCATCATGATCGGCAGGAAGGCACGGATTATGCGCAGGCCGATGCTGGTGAGGGTGAGCGGCTTGCTGGTGGCCCAGATCAGACGCAGGAACGGCCCGATGTTGCGCATGGCGTTGAAGCGTTCGCGCAGCGAGGGTTTGCTGTCGGCCTTGCGTGGCTTGTTGGACGGGGGAGGACTCGATGCCATGCGGTGCATTGTGCGCCTGTCCGATCCCGCCGTGTGCTGCTGCGGCCAAGGCTGGACGCCCGGTGGTTTGTGGTAGCGTCCGCGTCAAGATGTTTTGGGGGAATGACATGCGGAGCATGGTCTGGGCGATCCTGGTGCTGGCGGCCTGTTGGGGCGTTGCAAATGCCCAGGAGCGCGTTTCGCCGAAGGCGGTCGAAGCCGCCAACAGCAACGGCAAGGCGAGGGTGCTGGTGATGCTGCAGGAGTCCGCGCACTCCGTGCAGGCCAAGGCCGCGGCATCGCCGAAGGCACGCATGCAACTGGTGCGTGCACAGGTCGACAACGTGCTGGGCGACATCGGCCCGTTGCCGCAGGGCGCGATCCTGCGCCGCTTCGAACTGGTTCCGGCCGTGGTGCTGGATGCCGACCTGGCCGTGATGGATCGATTGGCGCGCCATCGTGGTGTGCGCAGGGTCGACCTCGATGGCGGTGGCGGCGGACACGCCGCGGTCGCCCCCGATACGGCCAGCGTGCTCAACCGCGTGCACGATCTCGTTGCCCAGGGATTCGCCGGGCAGGGGATGAAGGTCGCGATCATCGACAGCGGCGTCGATACCGATCATGGCGACCTGCGTTCGTCGCTGGTCGCCGAGCAATGCTTCTGCTCCAGCGCCAGCGGTTCGGGAGGTTGCTGCCCCAATGGCCTTGCGCAGCAGACCGGGCCGGGCGCCGCCGAGGACGACAACGGCCATGGCACCAACGTGACCGGGATCGTGGTCGGTGATGGCAACCTCGCGCCGCGTGGTGCGATACCGGAGGCCGAACTGGTTGCGGTGAAGGTGATCGACCGCGACAACCGCTTCTGCTGCACTTCCGACATCATCGCTGCGCTGGACTGGGTGGCCGCGAACCATCCGGATGTCGACGCGGTGAACCTCAGCCTCGGCACCGACGCTTTGTTCCCCGGCGATTGCGACAGTGCTTCGGCGACGACGATGGCCGTGGCCGCTTCCGTGGCGGCATTGAATGCGTCAGGCGCGATCGTGACCGCATCGACCGGCAACCAGCGCAACCACGGCAACACCGCGATCCCGGCCTGCGTGCGTAACGTGATGGGCGTGGCCGCAACTTGGGACGCCACGCTGGGCAGCCAGACCGTGCTGGGTTGTACCGATGTCACCACGGCGCCGCGGCAGCCGACCTGTTTTGCCAATCGCAGCGCCACGACCGACCTGTTCGCAGCGGGCGCCTGGGTCACGTCCACCGGCCGCAATGGTGCGACTTCGACCTATGCAGGCACCTCGCAGGCCGCGCCGATGGTCGCTGCCTGCGCGGTCGCCCTGAAGCAGGCAGTGCCGGCCGCGACCCTGCAGCAGCGCATGGATGCGATGACCTTGTCGCTCACCCGCATCCACGACCCGTCATCGGGCCTGGGTTATGCGTTCCTGGATTGCGCCGATGCCGTGCGCCTGCTGGATCCGGCTGCGTGGAAGCCGATCCGCATCAACGGTGCGCAACCGCTGATCCCGCAATGACCGGGCGCGGCGATGCGTTCGATCCGCATCGCCGCCCGGGTCTCGGTCATTCCAGCCGCAGTTCCGCGTTGCCGGAGAAGGTTTCCATGCGGATTTCGCCATCGCCGTTGCGATAGCGATGTTCGAAGCTGGATCCGGGGCCGTACTTCGGCTTGTCGATGGAAGCGTCGGGTGCACGCAGGCGACCGCTGAAGCTTTCGCCACGGACATTCGCCGACAGCGAGGCCGGGGCGGTGATGCGGATGCTGCCGCTGACGGATTCGGCGTTGATGCGACCACCCCTGGCCAGATCGGAGCGGATCTCGGCATCGCCGGACACGCTGCTGGTTTCGATGCGGCTCGCCTGTTCGCCGCGGGTGTCGATGTCGATGTTGCCCGATACGGTTTCGGCGTCGATCTCGCCGGCGATCCGTCCGCGCAGCGTGATGTTGCCGCTCACGGTCTCGGCATCGATCGACTGGCTGTTGAGGTTCAGGCGCAGGCTGCCACTGACGCTGCTGACCTCGGCCTTGCGTGGCGCACCGACGGCGGTGACGGCCCCGCTGACGCTCTCGATGTCGAGTTCATCCCCGGCGACGCCGTTGACCTCGACGCTCGCCGCGACGCTGTCGATCTCGACGTTCGCCTGACGGGGCACATCGATTACCAGGGTGGTCGGTTCGGTATTGCGGCTGTTGCGCGGGTAACGCACCTTGACTTCGAGTTGGCGGCGGTCGCCTTCGATCTGCAGGCGTTCGACACCGTCGCCGAGGCTGCCGCCGATGCGGACTTCGTCGCGATCCCAGGCGCGGACTTCGATGCGTCCCTTGACGTTCGAGATCTCGATGCTGCCGCGGGCATCCAATGCCCGCGTTTCGTTGATCGGCGTGGCGGCCAGTGCCGGCAGCGCGAGGGACGCGAGCAGGGCGAGGCCGAGGGTGGTGGACATGGTGTTCATGCGACGTCTCCGTGGAGGGCTGTCAGGCGATGGGCAAGCGTTGGGTGAGCGATAGCCGCTGCGCATAGACGCGCTGCAGGCGGTCGAACAGGAATCTGGAATCGGGCGAGCTGGCGAGCGCTTCGCGGATGACGGCGGCGCTGGCATCGAGTTCGGCGAGTGCGGCAGGCGTTTCGGCGAAGCCGCGGGCGGCTTCGATCTTGCGCACCGCGTCCTCGTATTCGCGCGCCATGGTCTCGGCTTCGGCGGTGAGGAAGGTGGTTGCGGGCGTTGCCTGTTCCGGAACCGGATCCGATGCCGGGCGCAATTGCCAGCCAAGGCCGACGGCAAGCGCCAGTGTTGCGGCCACCGCGAATGCGGCAAGCGATCTGTGCCGGCGAGCCGGCAGGGGCAATGGTGTCGTGGCCGGCCGGGGTTCGGAGGCGATTCGGCCGGCGATGCCCTCCCAGAGGTCGCGCGAGGGCGCGACGTCCTTGCGCAGTCCGCGCAGTTGCCAGCGCATTGTGTCGGGCAGGTTGTCGTGGTCTTCGGTGTTCATGCGTGTGCTTCCAGTCGCGTGCGCAACAGCCTGCGCGCACGGTGCAGTTGTGCCTTGGAGCTGCCGACGGCCATGTCCAGCGCGTCGGCGATTTCCTCGTGCTTCCAGCCTTCGATGTCGTACAGCACCAGCACTGCGCGTGCGCGGGCGGGCAAGGTGCCGACGGCCTGTTCGAGATCGAGCGACAGCGCAGTGTGGTGGCCGGCGGTATCCATGCTGCCGATGCCGTCGAATGCGTCGTCGTCGCTCTCCATGCCGGGCTGGCTGCGCCGCGTGCGCAGTTCCATCAGCGCCGTGTTGGCGGCAAGGCGATGCAGCCAGGTGCCGAAGCTGCTCTCGAACCGGAACCCCGGCAAGGCCTGCCACGCCCGGACGAAGGCTTCCTGGGTCAGGTCTTCGGCTCGGCTGTGCTGGTAGCCGACCAAGCGCAGGATCACGCCATGCACGCGGCTGGCGTGGCGGCGGTACAAGGCCTCGAACGCACCAGCATCGCCCGAGGCGCTGGCGCGCACCAGGGCGTGGTCGTCGTCGTTCGCCGCCTCGTCGGGGGCGGTACGGGCAAGGGCATCGGTCATCGTGGCCATCAGCATATCCAGTCGGATGCCGCGGGATGGCTGATGGTTTAAGCCCGGCCCAGATGGCGGGCATGGGGCGGCTCCGACCGAAGTCGCAGGCGGATGAGCGGTGGCTGCGATGGCGAGGGCTTAAAATGACGGCTTCGCCAGCCCCGAGCCAGCCGTGACCTCGATCAAGCAGGAAGACCTCGTCCAGTCCGTCGCCGACGCGCTGCAGTACATCAGCTACTACCACCCGGTCGACTACATCAAGAGCCTCGCCGCCGCCTACGAGCGCGAGGAATCGCCCGCGGCGAAGGACGCTATGGCGCAGATCCTGATCAACTCTCGCATGTGCGCCGAGGGCCACCGCCCGATCTGCCAGGACACAGGCATCGTCACCGTGTTCCTTGAAGTGGGCATGGACGTGCGCTGGGAAGGCTTCACCGGTTCTCTGGAGGATGCGGTGAACGAAGGCGTGCGCCGCGCCTATCACCATCCGGACAACAAGCTGCGCGCCAGCGTGCTTGCCGATCCGGCCGGCAAGCGCACGAACACCAAGGACAATACGCCGGCGGTGATCAACGTGAAGATCGTGCCGGGCGACAAGCTCGACGTGATCGTCGCTGCAAAGGGTGGCGGTTCCGAGGCGAAGTCGAAGTTCGCCATGCTCAATCCCTCCGATTCCATCGTCGACTGGGTGCTCAAGACCGTGCCGACGATGGGCGCGGGCTGGTGCCCGCCGGGCATGCTGGGCATCGGCATCGGCGGCACCGCCGAGAAGGCGATGCTCCTGGCCAAGGAATCGCTGATGGAGCACATCGACATCCAGGAACTGATCGAACGCGGGCCGTCGAACAAGGTCGAGGAACTGCGGCTGGAGTTGTACGAGAAGGTCAACGCACTCGGCATCGGTGCGCAGGGCCTCGGCGGCCTCACCACCGTGCTCGACATCAAGATCAAGGATTACCCGACCCACGCGGCCAACCTGCCGGTGGCGATGATCCCCAACTGCGCCGCCACGCGGCATGCGCATTTCACGATGGACGGTAGCGGCCCGGTGTCGCTGGAACCGCCGTCGCTGGAAGACTGGCCGAAGCTCACCTACAACCCGCAGAACGCGCGTCGCGTCGACCTGGACACCATCACGCCCGAAGACGTGTTGACGTTCAAGCCCGGCGAAGTACTGCTGCTCAACGGCAGGATGCTGACCGGCCGCGATGCCGCGCACAAACGCATGGTCGATATGCTCAACAAGGGTGAGGCGCTGCCGGTCGATCTGAAAGGCCGCTTCATTTATTACGTCGGCCCGGTCGATCCGGTACGCGATGAAGTGGTCGGCCCTGCTGGCCCGACCACGGCGACGCGCATGGACAAGTTCACCGAGCAGGTGCTGGCGCAGACTGGCCTGCTGGGCATGATCGGCAAGGCCGAGCGTGGCCCTGTGGCACTGGAAGCCATCCGCAAGCACAAGTCGGTCTACCTGATGGCGGTCGGCGGTTCGGCCTATCTCGTGTCGAAGGCGATCAAGGCGGCGAAAGTCGTCGGCTTCGCCGACCTTGGCATGGAAGCGATCTACGAGTTCGAGGTCAAGGACATGCCGGTGACCGTGGCCGTCGATTCGGCCGGCGAGTCGGTGCACCAGACCGGGCCGCGCAAGTGGCAGGCGAAGATCGGCAAGATCCCGGTGGTCGAGATCGCCTGATCCTGGCGACGCGCGAAGCCGGCTGCTTGCCGGCTTCATGATCTGCGGCAAAAGAAAACGGAGACATGTGATGTCAGTTGTCCTCTACGGCTCTAAAAGCACCGCGTCCCTCGTCGTGCACTGGCTGCTGATCGAGCTTGGCATCGAGCACGAACTGCGCCTGCTCGATTTCGACAAGCGCGAACAGAAGTCGCCGAATTACCTTGCGATCAACCCGCAGGGCCGGGTGCCGACACTGGTGATCGACGGCCTGCCGCTCACCGAAGCCGCGGCCATCACCATGCACTTGGCCGACCTGCATCCTGCAGCCGGGCTGGCGCCTGCGGTCGGTAGTCCGCTTCGTGCTCAGTACTACCGCTGGATGTTCTTCTGTGCGAACACGCTGCAGCCTGCGTACCGCGACTGGTTCTACCCGGCCGAACCGGCGGGCGAGGGCAACATCGAAGCGGCGAAGGCGCAGGCACGCGCCGAACTGGAAGCCGCCTGGCAACAGGTCGCCGATCATCTCGATGCCAACGGGCCTTATCTGCTGGGTGAACAGCGCTCGGCAGCCGATTTCATGTTGACCATGCTGATGCGTTGGTCGCGCAACATGCCGCGACCGGCCGACAGTTGGCCGGTACTCCAGGCGCATGCTGCGCGGATGAAGGCGTTGCCGAGTTTCCGCGAGACCTACGCGCGAGAAGGCTTGACCGACTGGACGTGATTCCCGTGCCGAGTGGCACGGCGCTCAGGCGAAGCGGGCGAGTAGAGCGGCATCGATCGCCGATGTCCCGGCGGGCAGGTTGGCAGTCGGCCAGAAGCCGATGGCTTCGATCTCGGGCGTGGGTTCGAATGGGGCGTGCTCCACGAGCTCGGCGTGGTACAACGCCCCGCGCTTGAGCGCAGCGTTGTTTTCGTCGTCGCGACCAGTGACGTCCAGTTCGAGCAGGGCCAGCAGGCGCAGGTGCGTGCTGGCTTGCCCGGTTTCTTCCTTGAGCTCGCGTGCGGCAGATTGCATGGCGGACTCCCCGGCATCGACAAAACCGCCCGGAAGCTCCCACACGGATCGGCGGCGATTGCGTACCAGCAGGACGCAAGCATCGCGTGTCGCGATGACGAGGGAGAAGTCGATATCGGCGCGGGCTGTCGCGTCGGCCGAGCGGTCGACTACCTCGATGCGGACGAGCCTTTCGCCACGTTCATTGACGACGGGAACGTGCAATGCGCTCAATCGACGTGGTCGTCGTACTTGCGTCCGCCCTGGAACGGCATCAGGTGCTGGGCCACGATGCCCTTGGGCACGGTTTCCAGCTTCATCACGCCGTACTCCGCGGGCCACTGATCCTGGTCGCGCGGCAGCTTGAATGTCCCCATCAGCATGTCCACCAGCGGCAGGTGGATGGCGTAGTTGACGTCGATGTAGTCCTGCTCGCGTGCATGGTGCCAGTGGTGGTAGCGCGGCAGCACCAGCAGGTATTCCAGCCAGCCGAAACGGATCCCGAGGTTGGCGTGTGCGACGACTGCCTGCAGCCCGACCAGGATGACGTAGGCGTTGATCGCCGGTGCGGAGAACCCGAGCACCAGCAGGGGCAGCAACACAGCGCTGCGCGTGAGGACGATTTCGACGAAATGGATGCGCGAGCCGGCCAGCCAGTCCATCTCGCGACTGGAATGGTGCACGGCGTGGAAGCGCCAGAGCCACGGGATGTTGTGGTAGGCGCGGTGGAGCAGGGCCTGTGCCATGTCGGCCACGAACACCGCGATCAGGAATTGCCCCCAGACCGGCAGCGACTGGATCGCAGCCTTCAGCAACGGGAACGCCGCCAGGCCGGCGATGGTGGACGTGGACGCGGTGACCAGGATCAGGATGAACTGCACCAGCACGTGGCTCATGAAGAAATAGGCCACGTCTGTGCGCCAACCCTTGCGCAACGGCGAGACCCTGCGCTTGCCGAGGTAGTGCTCCAGCGGCACGAACACCAGCGCCGAGAAGAACAGCGAGATGACGAACCAGTCCAGTCCTAGCGAATAAGGCGTCTGGCCGATGGCATCGAACTGGACGTTGGTGCCGCCGATCAGCACGGCCAGTGTGGCACTGCCCACGCCCACCAGCGCAATGCGCTTGTTGCGGTCGCGCAGGATCGCCAGCGTGCCCATCAGGAAGGCAGCGACCAGTCCGACCAGCAACAGGTGGCGCGCGAATTGCTCGCTGTATGCCGCGCGGAATTCGCGACTGGTCAGCAGTTCGGGGAAATGGAAGCACAGCACCGCGAACACGCTCAGCAAGCCCAGCAGTGCGGAGCCATGGGCCATGAACGAACGGCGGGCTCGGGGCGGTGCGGGACTGTCCATGGCGTCGGGGCGGGGTGGATTCGGGCGCCAGATTAGCCGATCGCCCGGCGCCCGTGCTTCGTTGCCGTCAATGCGGCTGGCTGAACCATTCTTCCAGCGAAATGCCCAGGCCGATGTAGGTCGCCTTGTGGTTGTAGTCGATCAGGCTTTCACCGTAACCATGGAACACCTGCAGGTGGCCGCGCATCGGCATCCTGGCGCTGCGCGTGAGCGGAAAGCCCCAGTCGAACTGCAGTGCGCCGCGGGATTGCTCTCCGCCACGCAGGGTATGCCGTGCCATCAGCGAGAATTCGTTGCGGCCGCGGATATGGGTGAGCGTGGCATCGCCGCGGCCGATGTAATCCTCGATGTCCGGGTTGTCGTCGTCGTTGCCGTCGGAGATCCGGATCCACGGACGGATCGTCAGTGCCCAGTCCTCGCGATCTAGGCCGACGTTGAACATCAACCGGTTCCAACTGCGCGAGAGGGGATCGCTGCGTCCGTTGGACTGGTGGTTGATGCCGACCGCCGCCATGCGGCCGCGCCATCCGAGCAGGCTGTAGCCATTGCGGAACACCAACAGCACTTCCGGTTCGTAGTTGGTCTCCCGGAACGGCCTCGAAGTCTCGCTGCTGTAGACCTGCCAGCGCGAGCTCTGGGTATAGGCGCCCCAAAGGTCGCCATTGTCGCCGAACAGGTTCTCGGCGAACTTGGTCTTGAAACTTAGCTGGAACTTGGTCTCCAGCGCTTCGAGATCCATCGGCGTGGTCACGGTGTTGCGCGGGTTTTCCGAACTCGGCGTCTCGTTGACGTCGGACGTCCAGAACGCAGGCAGCAGGTAGACCGGCTTGTACGCCCGGAAATTGAAGATGCCGCGCTTGGAGTCTTTCGCCAGTTCCCAGCGGCTGTCGAGCAGCGAACCGCGACCGGCGTTGGCGATCGAGTCGCGGTAGGCATCCTCCTCTTCCGCGAACAGGCCATGGGATCGACCGATGTGCAGGCGCTCGCGGAGCGAGGGCGCGGTGGCTTCTGCGTCGCGGGCGGCATCCATCGCCTCGCGGGCGGCCTCGCGCGCCTGGTCGGCGGCCTGGTCGGCGTCCTGCGGGCTGATCGAGGCGCGGCCCGCGGCCTTGTCGTAGCAGGCCAGGCGTTCGAGGTCGTTCTGGATCAACACGCAGGACGCGGGATCGGCGTCCTGCGCCATCGTGGCGGCGGGTGCCAGGCCCAAGGCCAGGAACAGCGGGGAGAGTCTGGGCATGGCGAGGGTCACGATGGCTTGTCTTCGGCCTTCAGCAGGTTCTTGCCATCGTCCATTTGTTGCTGTGCCTCGGCAAGCTGTTCGTCGATGTCGCGATTGACCGAGGTGTCCGCATCCGCGACGTGGATCGGCTCGTGCGCGGGCTGGCTGGTTTCGGGATCGCGCGACATCACCACATGCTGCACGGTGCGGGGTTGCTCGATCCCTGCGCGGGTGAACTCGGCCTTGACCCGGCGCAGGGCCTCGGTGCGCACCTTGCCCAGGTCGCTGTTGCGCTGGTCGACCCAGCCGAAGAACTGCAGCACGATCCCGCCCGGCCCGAACTCCACGACCGTCCACGACGGCCCCGGATCCTGCAGCACGCCTTCCACGCTGGCGACCTGGGCGAGGGCCAGGGCGTGCGAGACGCGGATGGATTGCTGGCTGTCGATGGTGATGCGGAAGTCGAAGCGACGCCGCGGGTTGGTGCTGAAATTCAGGATCACCGCCTTGAACACCAGCGCATTGGGCAGCCGCAGCTCGTTGCCTTCCATGGTCATCAGCATCGTCGCGCGCGAGGTCAGCGCGACGACGCGGCCCTCGTGCGAATCGATGCGAACGTGGTCACCAGGGTTGAACGGCTTGCGCAGGCTGAGCAGCACGCTGGCGATGTAGTTCTCGGCAATGTCCTTGAAGGCGAAGCCGATGACCAGGCCGATGACGCCGGCCGAGCCCAGCACCGCGCCGACGGCAGCGGTGGCGCCGAGCAGGTCGAGTGCGACCACCACGCCCAGGATGATGATGATCGCGCGCACGATCATGCGGATCAGCCCGTCCATGTACGGGTTGTCGGTGCGCAGGCGCAGCCAGTGCAATCGACGTGCCACGAAGCCGCTGATCCATGATGCGATGAGGACGATCAGGATTGCCACCAGCAGCAGCGGCGACCAGGCGACGAGTTCCGCCAGTTTGTTGCGCACCTTGTCGAAGGTGGAGTCGAACTGCTGTCCGACATCGATGACCTGCGCCGGCTCCGCTTCGGTTGGCACGGCGGCATCCACGACAGTCGCGTTTTCAGCAGGCATGGTGTCGGCCGGCTGCATCGCGGAGGCCGATCCGATGGCCAGCAGGAATGCCAGCACGATGGCCGGGCAACGGAAGCGTCGGAATGGCATGGGCATCGGCATCGTCCGGGAAACGGGTGGGGTGGGCATCGGCATGCAGCTTGCCGCGAAACGCGACGCGATCACGTGAACCAGGCCCATGCAAAGGTCGCGATCATCGCGAACGCCAGCATCAGTTTCAGTGCGATGCCGAACGCAATGCCCAGCCACGTGCCGAAACCGATCTTCGTCGCCTGCCCGATGTCTTCGCGTCCCATCCTGCGCCGGGATGCGAGTTCGCCGACCAGTGCGCCCGCGAACGGACCGGCCAGGATGCCGGGCAATCCGAAGAACATGCCGACGAAGGTGCCGGCCACCGCGCCGACGATCGCCATCCGGCTGGCGCCGACGCGTTTCGCGCCGACCGCGGTGGCCCAGAAATCGGCCACCAGCGACAGCGCTGTGAGCACGCCCAGGATCGCCAGCGTGGTGGTGCCGATGCGCTGGAAGTCGCCGGCCCATGCCGCCAGCAACATGCCGGCGAACATCAACGGCACCCCCGGCAGCGCAGGCAGGACGATGCCGAGCAGGCCGATCACGACCAGCAGCACGGCGAGGGCGTAGTAGATCGCTTGCGCGTCCATGAAGAGTCCGGGGAATAGCTGCCGCAAGGGCATGCCGCTTGAATTGCATTTTCCCAGATGCCGCGCTAATTTGCAGTCGCTGCGTTTGTCAAGGTCACTGTGAATCGTGGCCACGATGCGGTCTATCCGCGGGGGAACCGTTCCATCGTCTCGCTTGCTCCTTGCAACCAGCCGCCACAACCAAGGGCGTACCGTCCAATCCAGTGCAGTGTTCGTTCGGGGAGTCGAGACAGATGCCAGACCGTGAAGAAGGTACCGTGAAGTGGTTCAACGATGCGAAGGGGTTCGGTTTCATCAGCCGGGAAACAGGCGAGGACGTGTTCGTCCATTTCCGCGCCATCCAGAGCCCGGGCTTCAAGACGCTGAAGGAAGGCCAGAAGGTTTCGTTCACCGTGGTGCAGGGCCAGAAGGGACTGCAGGCCGATGAGGTGAAGTCGGAGTCCTGACGCATCGTTGCAATCGAATCGAAGGAAAAGGCCCGGCAGATGCCGGGCCTTTTTCGTTTGGCCTGCTTGTTTGGATTGCCGCGCGCGCTGTGATCAGATCGGACGTGCCACGCCATTCTGGATACGCACGTACGAGCCCTGGCGGATGCCGTGCAGGTTGGATTGGTGGACGACGGTGGTGCGGCCATCGTCCATGCGCACATGGACGTTGTAACCATCGCCCTGGCTTCGGTTCTGGATAGCATTGCCGGCGACCGCGCCACCCGCTGCACCTGCGGCGATGGCGACGTTGCGGCGGCCATCGCTGTCGGTGTTGCGGCGTGCGATTTCCTTGCCGGCCACGGCGCCGACGATGCCGCCAAGTACGGGCCCGATGACGTTGGTGCCTTGATCGCCGGTCTGCTCGATTCCGACGACCGTGCCGCAGTCGTAGCAGCGCTGGCCTTGCGGCGCGCCGTAGCCGCTCGAGCCGTAACCGCTCGAGTAACCGGGCGAAGTACTGGCGCAGCCAGCCAGCAAAGTAGTGGCGACGATGGCCGACGCGGCGAGCATGCGGGTGTTCATGGCGTCCTCCTAAGTGTCCTGAGTTTTGCGGAAGCGGCATGCTTCCGTTGGCTGGACACTAGGCGGGCGGGCGTGAATGCAGCGGCAATCGAACCTGGTTTTGCGTCTTGGATCGAATTGTCGTGCAGCAGGGATTCAGGCGAACGCGCACGCCTGCCTCAGTTGCGGAAATCCTGGTGGCAGGCCTTGCACGCTGCCCCGATGCTGGACAAGGCCTCGCCCACGCCGGTGCAGTTGAGTGGCGGCGAGGAGAGGGCCGAGTCGAGCGTGGCGCGGAAGTTGCCGGCATGCTCGACGAACCGCCTGTCCTGGGCCAGGTCGAGGAATGCCGCTTCGAAATCATTGCCAAGGCTGCGCAGCGATTGCAGGTGCGGCAGGATGTCGGTGGGATTGCAGCGATTGGCGTCCTGTTTCTCGCGTGCCTGGGCGACATGCGCGGACAGCAACTGCATCGAAGCGTGTGGATAGTGATCCCGCCATGTCTTGCGGTTCTCGAGCGCGCGCAACAGCATCACCACCGCCACGATGCCAAGCACCAGTCCCAGCAGGAACAGGAACAGGTAGCGTCCCGCGGCCGAAGGTTGCGGCTTGGGTTGCGGCACGGGCAGGGTGGTGTCGGGTTCCGGCGTCGACGACATGGCTGGCTCTCCTGGCTGGCGTGCGGCGACGATAGCACGCCCCGGCGGACGCTAAACTGCGCGCATGGAAGAGGCATCGCGGGAACGATTCGCCGGTATCGAGAGGTTGTACGGCCGTGGCGCGGTCGATGCGTTGTCGCGTTCGCGCGTCGCCGTAATCGGTTTGGGCGGCGTGGGTTCGTGGCTGGTGGAGTCGCTGGCGCGTTCCGGTGTTGGGCACCTCACCCTGATCGATGCCGATGACATCTGCGTGTCCAACACCAACCGCCAGTTGCCGGCGTTGCAGGGCATGTATGGCCGCAACAAGGGCGAGGCCATGGCCGAGCGTTGTCGTGCGATCAATCCGGCGATCGAGGTCGAGGTCGTCCCGCAGTTCCTCACCGCAGGCAACATGGAGGCGCTGCTCGACCACGGTTTCGACCTGGTGCTCGATGCATGCGACAGCTTCCGCACGAAGGTGGAGATGGTGGCCTGGTGCCGTCGTCGCAAACTGCCCCTCGTCGTGTGCGGATCGGCGGGCGGACGCATCGATCCGACCCAGATACGCATCCGCGACATCTCGCGTACCGAGCACGACGCCCTGCTTGCCCTGATCCGCAAGAAGCTGCGTGCCGAGTTCAATTTCCCGAAAAACAAGGATCGTTACTTCGGGGTGCCGGCGGTCTATTCGCTCGAAAACGTGCAGTACCCACAGGCCGACGGCACGGTCTGCGGCGTGCGCCCGCAACTGGGCCCGGATGCGGCCTTGAAGCTCGACTGCGGTGCGGGCCTCGGTGCCGCGACCCACATCACCGGCGCATTCGCGTTCGCGATGGCGGGCAAGGCGATCGAGCTGTTGTTGAAAGCGAAGAAGGCCTAGCCGGCCCGCACAGGCGGCAGTCCGAATAGTCGTTCTGCGTTGCGCGTGGTCGTGGCGGCGACTTCGGCAGGCGATTGCCCGCGCAAGTCGGCGACCACTTCGCAGATGTAGGCCAGGCGTGCCGGCTCGTTGCGCTGGCCGCGGATGCCGGCATCGGGCTGGTCGGGCGAGTCGGTTTCCAGCAGCAGGAACTCAAGTGGCATCGTTGCGACCAGTGAGCGCAGGCGGTTGGCGCGTTCGTAGGTCACCGGGCCACCGAGTCCGATCAGGAAGCCCATGTCCCACAGGCGCCTGGCCTGGTCGGGGCTGCCGGAAAAGCTGTGCACGACGCCGCGCAACCCGCCGATGCGGCGGAAGGCGGCGATGACCTCGTCCACGGCGCGGCGCGCATGCACGATGACCGGCAGGTCGAATTCGCGTGCAAGTCGCAACTGCGCATCGAAATACATGCGCTGCTCGTTGGGGTCGAGTCCGTCGACGAAATGGTCGAGCCCGCATTCGCCCACGGCCAGCGGTCGCTCGCGCTCGATCCATGCACGCAGCTCGTCGAGGTGTGCAGGTGCGTGTTCGGCGAGGTACATCGGATGCAGGCCGTAGGCGGGGAACAACCCGGCATCGAGTGCGCAGACATCGCGCAACTTCGGCCAACTGCCCGCAGCGATGGCCGGCACCACTTGCCGCGTCACTCCCGCGGCGCGAGCGCGGGCGAGGGCCGCGTCGCGGTCTGCATCCAGCTCCGGTGCGTCGAAGTGGCTGTGGCTGTCGACCAGCATGCGCAATGGCTCAGTGGCGCGTCCCGAAGCCATCGATCGGGGCTGGCTGGTCGTCCTTCCTGCGCTTCCAGTTGGCGAGCAGGATGGTGCCGAGGCCGAGCAGGACTTCGTCCACCAACGGGATCGGATCCGGGATGAAGACGGTCAGCAGGAAGATCGCGGCGGTGATCTTGAACAGCGTGGGGTAACGCAGCCTGCGCGCCCATTCCAGGAACGGCAGCAGCAGCGGGTTCGCCATGGGCGCGGGCCTTCGATGTTTCGATGGGCGTCACGCTAGCACGCCGCGCCGCGGGGGATGATGTTCACCCCTGCGTCAGGCTTTTGACGGTTTTCCGGGGGTTCCATTCAGGTTGCGGGTGCTGCAATTCACCTCGACGCAACACACAACGGGCAGATGCCCGAGGGAGATCCCGATGAAGCGCAATACCCTTGCAATCGCCTTGACCTCGTTGATCGCCTGCGGCGCGATGCTCAGCGCCTGCGGCGGCAAGTCCGACAGCCAGGCCCATGCCGGCGACGCATCGGCGATTGCCGAAGACGCCACCGCCGATGCGAGCCATCTGGACGCCCCCGAGCTGGTGCCGGTCGAGCCGAAGCTCGAGTACGCCGAGGTGCTGAAGGTCGCCCCGATCACCGAACGGCGCCAGCTCCACGCCACAGTGATCGGCAGCGAGGCGATCCGCGAGACCAGCACGGTCAACACGCCGCGCGAGGTCTGCGAGGACGTGGTGGTGCAGGAGCGCCTGCCCGAGCGCGACGGCAACGTCGGCGGCACGGTCGCCGGTGCCGTGATCGGCGGCATCGTCGGCAGCAATGTCGGCAGCGGCAGTGGTCGCCGGGCGGCGACCGCCGCAGGCGCAGTGGCCGGCGGCATCATCGGCAACAAGGTCGATGCCCGCCATGAGCGCGGCAAGGTGGTCGAGCGTGTGGATCGCCAATGCCGTACCGTGCAGGACAGCTCGCAATCGTCCCGCGTGGTCGCCTACAACGTGACCTACCGCAACCCGGATGGCACGACCGGCACGATGCGTACCGACAGCAAGCCCGGCAACCGCATCCCGCTGGGCAACGAGACCGTCACCGTCGGTTATGACGTGACCTACCGCTTCGACGGCGTCGAGAACACGGTGCGCATGGACAAGGATCCGGGCCAGCGCCTGCCGGTGGTCGATGGCGAGGTGGTCATCCAGACCGCGTCCGCGGGAACGCCCAGCCGCGGCTGACGTTTTCCCGGCAAGGCCGGGGACTGGAAACGGACGGGTCGGCCATGTGCCGGCCCGTTTCCATTTGCGGGGTGCCCTTCGTGGGGTGTGGCTTGCCGTGCCGGGCCGATACAATGGGCGTTTTCCGCCCGAAGACCGCCATGGCCCTGCATCCCTACGACCTCTATGACGTCCGTTCCCTGCTCAGCGAAGAGGAGCGCGCGGTGCAGGATGCAGTGGCGCGTTTCACCGATGAGCGCGTACTGCCGATCATCGGCGAATGCTTCGACGAGGGCCGCTTCCCGAAGGAACTGATCCCCGAGATCGCGGGGTTGGGCCTGCTGGGCGCGACGCTGCCGGCCGAATACGGTGGCTCGGAACTCAACTACGTCAGCTACGGCCTGATCTGCCAGGAACTCGAGCGCGGTGACAGCGGCCTGCGCAGCTTCGCCAGCGTGCAGTCGTCGCTGTGCATGTATCCCATCTATGCCTATGGCACGGAAGAGCAGCGCAAGCGCTGGCTGCCGGGCATGGCAGCGGGCGAGATCATCGGTTGCTTCGGCCTGACCGAGCCGCACGGCGGTTCCGACCCGGCCAACATGAAGACCCACGCAAAGAAGGACGGCGCCGACTGGATCCTCAACGGTTCCAAGATGTGGATCACCAACGGCAACCTGGCCGACATCGCCATCGTCTGGGCGCAGACCGACGACGGCATCCAGGGCTTCGTGGTGGAGAAGGATTTCGCCGGTTTCACCGCGCAGGTGGTCAAGCACAAGATGAGCCTGCGCGCCTCGGTCACCAGCGCGCTGTTCTTAGACAACGTGCGCGTGCCCGAAGCCAATCGCCTGCCCAACGTGAAGGGCCTGAAGGGGCCGCTGGGCTGCCTGACGCAGGCGCGCTACGGCATCACCTGGGGCCCGATCGGCGCCGCCATCGCCTGTCTCGACGAGGCGCTGAACTATTCGAAGGAACGCATCCTGTTCGGTCGCCCGGTGGCCGCGACCCAGAGCGCGCAACTGAAGATGGCCGACTGGGCGCGCCGCATCACCTCGGCACAGTTGCTGTCGCTGCAACTCGGTCGCCTGAAGGATGCCGGCAAGATGCAGCCCACGCAGGTGAGCCTGGCGAAGTGGAACAACTGCCGCATGGCCATCGACATCGCCCGCGAAGCGCGCGACCTGCTGGGCGGTGCCGGCATCACCACCGAGCATTGCCCGATCCGCCACGCGCTGAACCTCGAGTCGGTCATCACCTACGAAGGCACGGAAACCGTGCACCAATTGGTGGTCGGGCGCGAGCTGACGGGCATCAACGCGTTCTGATATCGCTGCCAGCCCTTCTCCCTACGGGAGAAGGTGGCACGCAGCGCCGGATGAGGGTTCGGCGAAGCGGGCAGTGGCAAGGTTGCGAAGCATGCTTGATCGTTGCAACTTTATCGGAGCGTGTGCGGTGTCACCCGACCCTCACCCCAACCCCTCTCCCGGTGGGAGAGGGGCCATCGAGAGGCCACATTGGAAGACATCCGCATCGAAACCGAACGCCTGATCCTGCGCCTGCCGCAGGTGGGCGATTTCGAGCGCTATGCCGAATTGATGGCGGACGAGGATGCCTGTCGATACATCGGCGGCCACCTCGCGCGCGGTGCGGCATGGCGAAAGTTCCTGCAGATGCCCGGGGCCTGGGCGCTGCAGGGGTTCGCGATGTTCTCGCTGGAGGAAAAGGCGAGTGGTCGCTGGGTCGGGCAAATGGGCCCCTGGCGGCCTGAGGGTTGGCCCGGCAACGAGATCGGTTACGTGCTCCATCGCGATGCGTGGGGCAAGGGCTACGCAACGGAGGCGGGTGTCGCCACGATCGACTGGGCATTCGCCAATCTTGGTTGGGACGACATCATCCACTGCATCTCGCCCGAGAACGTCGCGTCGAAAAAGGTGGCGCAGCGCCTGGGTTCCACCCTGCTGCGAGAGGGACGCGTGTTGCCGGCACCCGCTGACGAAGCCCATGTCGAGATCTGGGGCCAGTCGCGCACGCAGTGGCAGCAGAATCGGAAACGTTTCGCATGACCGCCGTGCATGGCTACTCGCCTTCGGGCAATTGCCACAAGCTGCGCCTGCTGCTGGAGCAACTCGGCAGGCCGTATCGCTGGATCGAGGTCGACAGCAGCAAGGGCGAAACCCGCACGGCGGAATACCTGGCGAAGAACCCGAACGGCAAGGTGCCGATGCTGGAACTCGATGACGGCCGGATCCTCGTCGAGTCGAACGCGATCCTGCATTTCCTTGCCGAAGGCACGTCGTTCCTGCCGGATGATCCGTGGCAGCGGGCACAGGCGCTGTCGTGGATGTTTTTCGAACAGTACAGCCACGAGCCATGCATCGCCGTCGCGCGTTTCATCTGCGGCTGGACGCCATTGGACTCGCCGCGCCGCGCCGACCTTCCTCGACTGCGCGAGCGAGGGCATGCTGCGCTTGCGGTCATGGAGCGGCACCTCGGGACACGGGCATGGTTCACCGGTGCCGATTACGGCATCGCCGACATCGCCTTGTTCGCCTATACCGATGTCGCCGGCGATGGCGGCTTCGACCTGTCGCCATATCCGGCGCTTCGCGACTGGCTGGCGCGCGTGCGCGACACGCCGGGATTCGTCGCGATGCCGGCACCTTCCCCTGAAAATGCCGCGTTGATCGCGGCATCCACCTAGGGCGGCCCAGGCCCGCCATCGAATCCCGCGCGACCGCCACGGCAATCCCAGCCCGCCTTGCAGAAGACACTCAATGTTCGCAACCGTCCCCAATCCCATCCCGGCCCGAATGAAGGGCCTCAACCGCGCCGAGATCTGCGACGTCAACTTCACCGAGTTCGTGAAGGGTTGGGACGGTCGCGTCGATGCGAAGCCCGGCGAGGGCGAGGCCGTCCTCGATGGCAGCGCACTCGATGCCCGCGGATTCCGTGAATTGTTCGAATCGCAGCTGATCAGCCGCCATCTCGACCTGATGGCGCGCGTGCTGCGCGTGCAGAACAAGGTCTTCTACACGATCGGCAGCAGCGGCCACGAAGGCAACGCGATGGTCGCGCGGCTCACGCGCCACACCGATCCGGCGTTCCTGCACTATCGCAGCGGCGGTTTCATGGCCGAACGTTTCCGCAAGCTGCCGGGCATGGATCCAGTGATGGATTCGGCATTGTCGTTTGCCGCATCGAAGGACGACCCGGCGTCTGGTGGCCGCCACAAGGTCTGGGGCAGCAAACCGTTGTGGGTGTTGCCGCAGACCTCGACCATCGCCTCGCACCTGCCCAAGGCCTTCGGTACTGCGGTCGCCATCGAGCAGGCGCGTCGCATCGGCCACTCGCTGCCGATTCCCGAGGACAGCATCGCCATCTGCTCGTTCGGCGATGCCTCAAGCAACCATGCCACGGCGCAGACCGCGTTCAACGTCGCCGCATGGACGGCGTACCAGAAGTTGCCGGCACCGGTGCTGTTCGTGTGCGAAGACAACGGCATCGGCATCTCGGTGAAGACGCCGGACGGATGGGTGGCGCGCAATTTCCGCAATCGCCCCGACCTCGACTACTTCTACGCCGATGGCCTCGACCTCGCCAACGGCTACGGCGACGTGCAGGCTGCGGTCGAACATTGCCGCCGGACGCGGCGCCCGACCTTCCTGCACCTGCGCACCACGCGCATCATGGGCCACGCCGGCACCGACTTCGAGATCGAGTGGCGCAGCATCGCCGAGCTGTGCGCGGTGGAGGCGGGCGATCCGCTGCTGCGTTCGGCGGCGATTGCGCTCGAATCCGGGCTGATGTCGAAGGACGACGTGTTGTCGCTCTACGAGTCGACGCGCAAGAAGTGCTTCGAAGCGGCGGAAGACGCCGACCGTCGCCCGAGGTTGTCGTCGCTGGAAGAAGTGATGGCGCCACTCGCGCCCTACACGCCGGAGGCAGTACAGGCCGAGGCGGAGCGCTTCGACTTCGCCGACAAGCGCCTGCAGGTGTTCGGCGATGAATCGAAGCTGCCCGAGCGTGCAGGGCCAAAACACCTCGCCATCCAGATCAACGCCGCGCTGCACGACCTGTTCGCCAAGTATCCCGAGACGCTGCTGTTCGGCGAGGACGTCGCACAGAAGGGCGGCGTGTACACGGTCACCAAGGGCCTGCAGAAAGCGTTCGGCCCGCGTCGCGTATTCAACACGCTGCTCGACGAGACGGTGATCCTCGGCCTTGCGCAGGGCTATGCCAACATGGGCATGCTGCCGCTGCCGGAGATCCAGTACCTGGCGTATTTCCACAATGCCTGCGACCAGATCCGCGGCGAGGCCGCCAGCCTGCAGTTCTTCAGCAATGGCCAGTACCGCAACCCGATGGTGATGCGCATCGCGTCGCTGGGCTACCAGCGCGGCTTCGGCGGTCACTTCCACAACGACAACTCGATCACCGCGCTACGCGACATTCCCGGCCTCGTCGTCGGCTGTCCATCGCGCGGCGACGATGCCGCGACGATGCTGCGCACGATGGCGGCATTGGCGAAGGTGGATGGCCGCGTCTGTGCCTTCCTCGAGCCGATCGCGCTGTACATGGCGAAAGACCTTCATGAAGCCGGCGACGGTGGCTGGCTGACCGAGTACCCATCGCCGGAACAGGCGATGGTGCTGGGCGAGGAGCGCGTCTACAACGCCAAGGCGAAGGATCTGGTCATCTTCACCTTCGGCAACGGCGTGCCGATGAGCCTGCGTGCGGCGAAAACCATCGAAGCGAAGCACGGCTGGAAGGTGCGCGTGGTCGACCTGCGCTGGTTGGTGCCGCTCAACGAAGCGGCCATCGCGAAACATGCCGGCGAGTGCGAACGCATCCTGGTCGTCGACGAAGGGCGCCGCAGTGCCGGCGTGGGCGAGGGCATCATCACCGCGATTGCAGAGGCCGGTTATCGCGCAAGGCCATTCGCCCGGGTGTGCGGTGCCGACACCTTCACCCCGCTCGCGGGCGCTGCGTTCCTGGTGATCCCGTCCGATGCCGAGATCGTGGAAGCAGCAGGCCGCCTGGGCTGAATGCGATGGCGGCAGGATTCTCCTCCACGATCCCCCTGCCGCTGGCCTGAAGGCACTGCTAGACTCGCCGCGAAACCGGCGGGGGGCGGTGCAGGGCGACGGGCAGGGGTGTGCCCGGCATGCGATTCGTACCTGTCCGGTCGAGATGCGACATCGGCCTGCCGGGGAATTCTTGCATGATGCGTTCCGTCCTGATCCTGCTTGGCGCGGCGTGCCTCGCCGTGCTTTCGTTGCCCGCGTCTGCGCAGGGCAACCGGCAGCAACCCGAGCAGATCGTCCCCAACCAGACGCCCATCGCGGTCTACATGCCGCCGTCCGCGTTGCGAGCGCGCTTCTACTCCAACACCCTCTGGGTCGAACCCGGGAAGGCGCTGTCTGATGCCGTGGATGAAGTCGGCAAGCGTTATTTCCCCAATCTCGTGCTGGTACCGTCGGATGGCGAGTCGGCGTACGCGCTGATCGTCGACCTTGCGCCGGATTGGGATGCCGCGCGCGGCAAGGTGCAGTTGAAGATGCAGTACGGCGTCTACGACGTCGACGGCAAGAAACTCATGGGCGGCAACACCGAGCAGGCGGTGCCGCTGAAGTCGGGCAACCTCAACGCTGCCGCGGATGCGGCGTCGGCGCTCGCGATCCGCCACGTCATGGTCGAGATCCAGCGCCGTCTCAACCCGGATGCGGCAAGGCATCCGGCTTCCGGCTCGACTGCCGACATCGACTTCGGCACGCTCGTCGACCGCGAGAAACCCTATCGCACCGGCACGGCGTTCTTCATCAACACCGCCGGCAGCCTGCTGACCGCGGCGCACGTCGCGCGCGATTGCGTGGTCATCGAAGCGCACCAGGACGGCACCACGTTCCCGGTGACCAGCAAGGCATCGAGCGACCTGCTCGACATCGCGGTGCTGGAAACGGGACAGGCCAGGGACTCGGCGCTTTCCCTGCGCAGCGGCAACCAGATCGTGCTCGGCGAGGCCGTCACCAGCGTCGGCTTCCCGCTCAAGGGGCTGCTGGGCGATTCGCCCAACGTGACCCGAGGCAACGTCAGCGCCAGCCGCGGCATCCGCGGGTCGATGGGCATGTTCCAGTTCTCCGCGCCGATCCAGCCGGGCAATAGCGGCGGGCCGATCGTGTCGGACAACGGCGAGCTGCTCGGCATGGCGGTGAGTACCTTGAATGCCGGCAGGCTGGCGCAGCGGGGATTGATCCCGCAGAACGTCAATTTCGCGCTCGATGGCCGCTATGTCGCGAAGTTCCTGCAGCGCGAAGGGGTGCCGTTCGACGAAATCGCGCCCGAAGGTGTCGGTGGCCTGCAGGTCGCCAACCAGGCGGCGCTGGGCAATACCGTGCAACTCAACTGCTACGAATGAGGCCGGCGATGATGCGCATCCATCGAATCGTGCTGGCGTTGTCGCTGGCGTTTCCCATGTCCGTGGTCGCATCCGACCCGCCGGAGCCGGAAGTGGCGGAGGCCGTCGAGGCAAGCGAGGCCGAGGAAGCAATGGTTGGCGATGTTGCGGCGGACACGGCTTCCGATGCCGAAGCCGTACCTGTGGCTGCACCACAGGCCGGGCGCTTGCCGGCGATGACCTATTTCAGCTCGATCGCCAGCGACAAGGTGTTCGACATCCTCAAGCGCCACCCGGCGCTGTCGGGCATCGACAAGGAGCTTGCCGGCAGTCCGCTCACGCTGGTGGTGACCCACACGCTGCGTCCCACCGCAGGCGGGCAGGCCGCGGGGTTCCTGACGGCGGTGCTGGCCGGCAGCACGCTGGGCCTGATCCCGATGGTCAGCAACGAGATGCTGGTGCTGCGTTACGAAGTGATGCTCAACGGCAAGACGGTCACCAGCTACAGCTTCGAGCGTACCGCGACCCGGGCGATGAACCTGTGGAGCGCGGGACGCGACGATGGCTATGAAGGCCTCGGCAAGGCGGGCATGGAATGGGTGGAATCGACCGCCACCGAAGTGTCGGCCAAGCTGGCCGGCGATCCGGCGCTCGACGCCGTGCGCCGGGAGATCGAGTACTACTTCCCGCCGGGCGCCTGAGCGAAGTTCCGCGAGGTCATCTGGCGAGGCCGTCGAACAGCGGCAACGGCGACAGCGCCGCGCCGGCGCTGTGGAACGGGCCGTCGCCGGCATCCAGCGGCATGACCGCCAGGCCTTCGTCGCCGGCGGCGCAGATGAGCTGCCCGATGGGGCGCGGCATGGTGATGCCACCATCGCCAGTTGGCGCGCCAGCCATCACTTCGTCCAGTTCGCCGACCGATGGCCCTTGCAGCCGCACCAGTCCGCGCTTGGCTTGGCCGAGGAAATGCGTGCGGGCCACGATTTCCTGCCCCGGGTAGCAGCCTTTCTTCACGCTGTAGGCCTTCAGCCGGTCGAGCGAGAGTTGTTGCGGCGTCCATTGCGGTTCTGCCTGCGCGTCGAGCCGCGGCAGGCCATGGGCGAGGTCGAAGCGTCGCCATTCGAGACTGGAGGCAGCGTCGTTCGGGCCGGCCTCCGTGCCGATGCGCAGGGTGCGTGGATGCTCCAGGGAACCGGCATCGAGTTCGAGACTGCCATCCCCGGACTGCGCGAAGCGTGCCCCGGATGCCTCGACGGGGGCGACGAAACCGCCGGATGCGTGGAGGTCTTCCCGCACGCGGAGCATCACCTTGCTGCGGAAGACGAAGCGTTGCAATTGCGCAACGAAGGCATTCGCATCCGCATCCAGCAGCAACAACAGCAGGGATTCGTCCGATTGCCGGAGCAGGCCGAACAGTGCGACGAGACGTCCTTTCGGCGTCAACCAGCCGTTCCAGTGCCATTGTCCGGCCGCGAGTGAGGCGACATCGTTCATGAATTGCGCTTGCGCGAACGCGATCGCATCGCGACCTTCCAGCGATAGGGTGGTGATGCCTGGAATGGCGAAAAAATCGCCATGTTCGCGTTGTGTCTTGTCGGACATGGGGCCCGGACTTAAAATTCACCCGTGAAAGATCACCTCATGATAGGCGACGAGGGAGCGGTTCCGGAGCCGGAGCGGGCGGAAAAGCCTGTTCCGGGAACGCAATCGGGGGAATCGCCGCAAAGAGAATCCGGTGGCCGGGACGGCCCGGAGCCCACACGATACGGCGACTGGGAAAAGAACGGTCGCTGCATCGACTTTTGATTGATTGCGCGGCGAAGCGGATCACGCCACGATCCACGCCCAGCCACGCGGCACCGCCGCCAGCGAGGAGTCCAGCACAGCGATGGCAAACCGCGAACGACCCCTGTCGCCGCATCTGCAGGTCTACCGGCCGCAGATCACCACGACAATGTCCATCCTCCATCGCATCACCGGCGTATCGCTGGCGTTGGGAGGCATTTCACTGGTCTGGTGGCTGATGTCCATCGCGCTCGGGGGCGAGGCATACGCCTTCGCATCGAAGCAGTGGGCCTCGCCGATCGGGCTGGTGTTCCTGTTCGGCTTCACCCTTGCGCTGGTCTACCACCTGCTCAATGGCATCCGCCACCTGTTGTGGGATGCGGGCTGGGGCTTCGACATCCCCACGGCCTACAAGTCCGGCTATGCCGTGTTCGTGCTGGGCTTCGCCATCACCGGCCTGATCTGGTTCTGTGGCCTGCGGGGTGGAGCATGAGCGGCAATTTCCCCGGTGGCGGAGGCGAAACCTCTCGCGCCGCGCGCTTGCGCACTCCCATCAAGCGCGCACGCGGGCTGGGTTCGGGCAAGACCGGCACCGAGCATTTCTGGATGCAGCGCGTCACCGCGATCATCCTCATTCCGCTGGTGGTGTGGTTCATCCTCACCCTGTTGTCGCTGGTCGGCGCCGATCTTGCGACTGCGCGCGAGATCATCGCGCGGCCATGGAACGCGATCCTGTTCGCGATCTTCCTGGTCACGCTGTTCTGGCATGCCCGTCTCGGCCTGCAGGTCGTGATCGAGGATTACGTGCACCATCGGGCCATGGAGCTTGCGCTGCAGCTTCTCGTGACCTTCCTCTGCGGGCTGGGCGCCATCGCCTCGCTGTACGCGATCGTCCGCATCGCCTTCACTGCCTGAGCCCGTGATGACCTCCGCGTATCCGATTATCGAACACAAGTACGACATGATCGTCGTCGGCGCCGGCGGTGCCGGTCTGCGTGCCACCTTCGGGCTGGCGCACAAGGGCCTGAAGACTGCCTGCATCACCAAGGTCTTCCCGACCCGCTCGCACACGGTGGCGGCGCAGGGCGGCATTTCCGCCGCGCTGGGCAACATGGGCGAGGACGACTGGCGCTTCCACTTCTACGACACCATCAAGGGCTCGGACTGGCTGGGCGACCAGGACGCCATCCAGTACATGTGTCGCGAGGCGATCCCGGCGATCATCGAACTGGAACACCAGGGCGTGCCGTTTTCGCGCACCGAGGAAGGCAAGATCTACCAGCGCCCGTTCGGCGGCATGACCACGCACTACGGCAAGGGCATCGCCCAGCGCACCTGCGCCGCCGCCGACCGTACCGGCCACGCGATCCTGCACACGCTGTACCAGCAGTCGCTCGCGCACCAGGCCGAGTTCTACATCGAATACTTCGCGCTCGACCTGATCATGGACGAGCATGGCGCCTGCAAGGGCGTGCTGGCGCTGGACATGGCCGAGGGCACGTTGCACCTGTTCCGCGCCCACGGCGTGGTGCTGGCCACCGGCGGCTACGGGCGTGCCTACTTCTCCGCCACGTCGGCGCACACCTGCACTGGCGATGGCGGCGGTATGGCGCTGCGTGCGGGCCTGGGCCTGCAGGACATGGAGTTCGTGCAGTTCCACCCGACCGGCATCTACGGTGCTGGCTGCCTGATCACCGAGGGCGTGCGCGGCGAAGGTGGCATCCTGCGCAACAGCAACGGTGAGCGCTTCATGGAGCGCTATGCACCCAACGCGAAGGATCTCGCTTCGCGCGACGTGGTGAGCCGTTCGATGACCATCGAAATCCGAGAGGGTCGTGGCGTCGGCGAGCACAAGGATCATATCCACCTCGACCTGACCCATCTCGACCCGGCCGACATCCACAAGAAGCTGCCGGGCATCGCCGAGAGCGCGAAGATCTTCGCCGGCGTCGACGTGGAGAAGCAGCCGATCCCGGTGATCCCGACCGTGCACTACAACATGGGCGGTATCCCCACCAACTACCACGGCGAAGTGGTGCAGTTGAAGAACGGCGACCCCGATGCCGTGGTGCCGGGCCTGTATGCCATCGGCGAGGCCGCGTGCGTGTCCGTGCACGGTGCCAACCGCCTCGGTTCCAACTCGCTGCTTGACCTAGTGGTCTTCGGCCGTGCCGTGGCCAACCGCTGCGCCGAGACGATCAAGCCCAACCAGCCGCACAAGCGACTGGCCGACGACGCCACCGACAAGGCCATCTCCAACCTCGACCGGCTGCGCAACGCCGGCGGCGACACGCCGACGGCCGTCATTCGCGACCGCATGCAACGTTCGATGCAGGCGCATGCCGCGGTGTTCCGCACCCAGGAAACGCTGGAAGAGGGCGTGAAGCAGATCCACGAGATCCGCGACTCGTTCGCCGACGTCAAGGTCAGCGACCGTTCGCTGGTGTGGAACTCCGACCTGATCGAGACGCTGGAACTGCAGAACCTGCTGGGGCAGGCGCTGGTGACCATCACTTCGGCCGAGAACCGCAAGGAATCGCGCGGCGCGCATGCGCGCGAGGACTTCCCGGATCGCGACGACGACAACTGGCACAAGCACACGCTGGCCGGCATCGACGACGCGGGCAAGGTCGGCATCGATTACCGCCCGGTGCACATGTACACCCTCGACGACGAAGTCGAAGTGGTGCCGCCGAAAGCGCGCGTCTACTGACCGGGAGCGAACACGATGGCTGAATTCACCCTCCCGAAGAACTCCAAGATCAAGAAGGGCAAGCACTTCAAGGCGCCGGTTGGCTCGACGCGCGTGCGCACCTTCAAGGTCTATCGCTGGAACCCGGACGACGGGCAGAACCCGAGCACCGACACCTACGAGGTCGACCTCGACAAGTGCGGCCCGATGGTTCTGGACGCGCTGATCAAGATCAAGAACGAGATCGACCCGACGCTGACCTTCCGCAGGTCGTGCCGCGAAGGCATCTGCGGTTCGTGCGCGATGAACATCGACGGCACCAACACGCTCGCGTGCACGCTGGCCATCGACGACTGCAAGAAGACCGAGGTGCCGGTCTACCCGCTGCCGCACATGAGCGTGGTGAAGGATCTCGTCCCGGATCTGACCCACTTCTACGCGCAGTACGCATCCATCCAGCCGTGGATCCGCACCCAGAGCGCGCCGCCGCCGGATCGCGAGCGACTGCAGTCTCCGGCCGACCGCGACAAGCTCGACGGCCTGTACGAATGCATCCTCTGTGCCTGCTGCACGACCAGTTGCCCAAGCTACTGGTGGAACGGCGAGCGTTACCTCGGCCCGGCGATCCTGTTGCAGGCCTATCGCTGGATCATCGACAGCCGCGACGAGGACACCGGTGCGCGTCTGGACGATTTGGAAGACCCGTTCAAGCTGTATCGCTGCCACACCATCATGAACTGCGCGAGGACGTGCCCGAAGGGGCTCAACCCCGCCAAGGCCATCGGCTCGATCAAGCAGTTGATGCTGGCGCGTCGCGGCTGATGCCTCGGCCTTCTCCCGGAAAAGGGAGAAGGCGTGGGCAGGCAGCAGCCCGTTCCGACGATTCCCGATGACAGCAGACGCCGACGCAGCAGAACTCCGCCGCCTGCGCTGGCGTTGCCGGCGCGGCATGCGCGAGCTCGACCAGTTGTTCGAGCGCTGGCTGGATCGCGAATGGGCGACGGCATCCGAGGTCGAACGCGGCGTTTTCCTACGCCTGCTCGACTGCGAGGACGATAAGCTCTGGCGCTGGTTCATGGGCCACGAAACCGTCCCCGATGCCGAACTCGCCGCCTTCGTCGAACGGATCATCCAGCTTCCCCCACGCGGTTGATGCGCCCGTCGCGAGGATCGAATGGCGGCCTTCGCGCTGGATGAAGGGGGCGTTGGCGATGCTCACGTTCTCGGCAGCGCTCTCGATCCATGCCAGCGCGTGCCCGCCTCTGTTGGCGTGGCTGCTGTCGATTGCCATCCTGGCTCATGGTGCCCTTGCGTTCCGCAAGGAAGGCCGGCGCCCCCGGCGTGGTTTCGTGTTCCATCCTGACGGGACGGCCCTCGTCGACGGTCTGCGTGTCGATGGCCTGCACCTTGCGTGGCGAGGCCCGCTTGCGTTCGTCACCTGGCTGGATGGTGATGGGCGGCGGCACCGCCTCGCCTGGTGGCCCGATACCTTGCCCGCTGCCCGCCGACGTGAACTGCGACTGGCCGCGCCTGCGGACGTTGCTGCCGGCGGGCGGACTTCGGTGGCACCATAGCGGCTGCTCCCGCGGCCCGGACACATGTTCAAACCGATCCCCGTCGCCATCGGCCTGCGCTACCTGCGCGCCAAGCGCCGCAACGGCTTCATCTCCTTCATTTCATTTGCCTCGATCATCGGCATCGCGCTGGGCGTGATGGTGCTGATCACCACGCTGGCGGTGATGAGCGGTTTCCAGCGCGAGATCCGCGACCGCATGCTGGGCATGGTGTCCCATGCCACGGTGACCGCGGACGGCCGCGCGATGGAGGGCTGGCAGGATGCGATGCGCATCGCGCGCAAGGATCCGCGCGTCGTCGGTGCCGCGCCGTACATCGACACGCAGGCCCTGCTGCGTAGCAGCCGGCAGGAACCGGCCGCGATCCGCGGCGTGGTACCCGGGGACGAGGCGCAGGTATCGGAGATTGCCGACAAGATGGTGCAGGGCAGTCTCGATGACCTGCAGCCGGGCGAGTTCAACATCGTGCTCGGCAAGGATCTCGCGCTCTGGCTGGGCGTGCAGGTCGGCGACCGCATCGTGGTGACCACCGACTTCCAGGTCACGCCACTCGGTGCGGTGCCGCAGCTCAAGCGCTTCACCGTCAGCGGCATCTTCGAGGCCGGCTACCAGGATTTCGACCGGCGCCTCGCCGTGGTCAACCTGCAGGACGCGCAGCGCCTGATGCGCATGGGCGAGGGCGTGACCGGCGTGCGATTGAAGCTGCACGACATGGATCGCGCGTTCGAGGTCGCCCGCGACCTCGCGCAGGAACTCGCCGCCGCGCAGCACTCGTATTTCCGGGTCAGCGACTGGAGCATGGAGAACGCCAACATGTTCCGGGCGCTCAAGCTCGAGAAGACGATGATCGGCATCCTCCTGTCGCTGATCATCCTGATGGGGGCGTTCTCGCTGCTCAACTCGCAGGTGATGCTGGTGACCGACAAGCATGCCGACATCGCCATCCTGCGCACGCTGGGGCTGACGCCGGGTGGGGTGATGAAGGTGTTCATGGTGCAGGGCACGCTGATCGGCGTGATTGGTACCGTCCTCGGCGTCGTCTGCGGCCTGCTGCTGACGTTCAACCTCGAACACATCTTGCGCGCGATCGAACGCGCCTTCGGCGTGGTGTTGATGCCGAGCGACGTGTACTACGTGACTGGATTGCCGATCGACCTGCAGGCAGGGGACGTGGTGATGATCGCGTCCGTCGCGCTGGCCATGGCGTTCCTTGCCACCCTGTACCCCGCCTGGCGGGCTGCGCGTACTGCGCCGGCGGAGGCATTGCGCCATGAGTGAGCAGGCGACCATGACGAATACCGCAGTCGATGGCGGCGCGGTGATCCGTGCCGAATCACTCGGCAAGACCTATGCCGAAGGCAAGCTGCACACGCCCGTGTTCGACGGGCTTGAACTGTCCATCGCCTCGGGCGAAACGGTCGCCATCCTCGGTGCGTCCGGCGCCGGGAAAAGCACGTTGCTGCACCTGCTCGGTGGCCTGGATACACCCACTTCGGGCGAGGTGTACGTCGCCGGGCAGAAGATGAGCGCATTGTCGGATGCGGCGCGCGGACAGCTGCGCAATCGCGCGCTCGGCTTCGTCTACCAGTTCCACCACCTCTTGCCGGAATTCACCGCGCTGGAGAACGTGATGATGCCGGTGTTGCTGGGTGGCGCCGAGACCGGCGATGCCGTGTCGCGCGCCCGGTCGTTGCTCGAATCGGTCGGCCTCGGCCACAGGCTTGACCACAAGCCCGGGGAGCTGTCGGGTGGCGAACGCCAGCGTGCGGCGGTGGCCCGTGCGTTGGTGAACCGTCCCGCCTGCGTGCTCGGCGACGAGCCCACCGGCAACCTCGACGAGAAGACCGCATCGAAGGTGTTCGGACTGATGCTCGACCTCAACCGGGCGCAGCGCACCAGCCTAGTGATGGTGACCCACGACCGTTCGCTGGCCAAGCGCCTCGATCGCGTGCTCGAACTGCACGAGGGCAAGTTGCGCGAGGTTGCACGCGACGCGGTCTGACGACCTGCGGGCACGTCGCTAGGCATCGGCGTCAGGGAAACCCGACAAGGCATCGCGCGATCCGGCGATGTGAAAGCGGGAGCGCCGCATCGACAATGGACATGCGTATCTCACGGATCGAGGTGCCATGTCGCAACGCCCATGGAACGCGGCAGAAACGCCGCAAGGTAAGTCGTCGCAACGCTCGATGTTGCTTGATGAAGTCCGCGAACGGATGCGGGTCAAGCACTACAGCCTGAGGACGGAGCGCGCGTACGCCGGCTGGATCTGGCGTTTCATCGAAGCCAACGGTCGCCGGCATCCTCGCCATCTCGGCGGTGCCGAGGTCGAAGCCTTCCTGACCACGCTCGCGGTGCGCGGCAAGGTGGCGGCCAGTACCCAGAACCAGGCGTTGGCGGCCCTGCTGTTCTTGTATCGGGACGTGCTGCGGTTGCAACTGCCGTGGATGGAGGAAGTGGTGCGCGCAAAGCGTGCACCGAAGGTGCCGACCGTGCTGTCCATGGAGGAAGTGAGACGCCTGCTGTCGTGCATGGAGGGCAGGACGGGGTTGTTGGCGAGCCTGCTCTACGGCACCGGCATGCGCCTGATGGAAGGCATCCGCCTGCGGGTGAAGGATGTGGATTTTGCGCGCAACGAGATCGTGGTGCGTGACGGCAAGGGTGGACGCGACCGTCATACCGTGTTGCCGGCCAGCCTGGTGCCCTTGCTGCAGTGCGAAGTCGAGCGCGTGCGTGACTGGCACCAGCAGGATCTGCGCGAGGGTTTCGGCGAGGTGTGGCTACCGCACGCGCTTTCGGTCAAGTATCCGGGGGCGGCACGCGAGCTGGGCTGGCAATACATGTTCCCGGCGAAGCAGCGGAGCATCGATCCCCGTGACGGCCGTGAGCGTCGGCACCACATCGATGATGCGACCCTGTCGCGTGCGATCAAGACGGCATGCAAGGCGGTGGGCATCGTCAAGCCGACCTCGGCGCATACCTTGCGGCACTCGTTCGCGACCCACCTGATCGAAGCCGGTTACGACATCCGCACCGTGCAGGAACTGCTGGGTCACAAGAACGTGGCGACGACGCAGATCTACACCCATGTTCTCAACCGCGGCGGACGCGGCGTGCTCAGTCCGATCGACCGGTGAGTACCGTCGTGATCAGGCCGTTCGGTGTCGCCACCGCCGCGGCGTTGGTGGCGGGGACGACGCTGGCCCTGTGGTTGCCGCACTGGCCGCATTGGCCGTGGTTCGCGGCGTTGCTGGCAGCAGGGCTGTTTGCGTGGTGCCGCCCGGGGCGGGTACGCCTGCTGGGCGCTTGCCTTGCCGGACTGGGGCTATGCGGATTGCACGGCATCCATGCCCTGTCGGTGCGCTTGCCGCCAGCGCACGAGCGTGCGGATTTTGCACTGTCGGGCGAAGTGGTCGGCTTGCCCGTGCACGAATCCGCGCGCACTCGCTTCGAGTTTCGCGTCGATGGCGGGGATGCGATCCCTTCGTTCCTGCAGGGCAGGAAGTTGAGACTGTCGTGGTACGACGGCCGCGACGGCGTGGACGAACGCCGGTACGAGATCGTTCCCGGCAGCAGCTGGAGATTCACCGCGCGCCTGCGTGCACCGCGCGGCTTGCGCAACCCCGGCTGGTTCGACAGCGAGAAACATGCGCTGTCCCATCGCATCGCGGCCACCGGCTACGTGAGGACGGCACAAGCCCCCGAGCGTGAGGGCGTGCGTGGCGGCATCGATGCCTGGCGGGGCGATCTCGCCGACCGGATCGAGGTGGCCGTTGCGCAGGATTCTTCACGCTACGTGCGTGCGCTCGCCATCGGCGACACCCGCGGACTCGACGAGGCGGATTGGGAAACCTTGCGCGCGACCGGACTGACACACCTGATCGCCATCTCCGGGTTCCATGTCGGTCTGGTCGCGGGGTTCTTTGCCTTGATGGCCGCTGGCATCTGGTGGCTACTGCCGGACTTGTCACGTGGCTTGCCAAGGCCGCAGGCCGCGGCATTGGTGGCATTCGCGGGTGCGTTGGGCTATGCCGCGGTCGCGGGCTTCGAATTGCCGACGGTGCGCACCGTGTTGATGATCGCGGTGGTGGCGCTGGCGCGCATGACGCGCAGCCATGCCAGCGTGACCGATGCATTGGCGATGGCAGCGATCGCGATCCTGCTGGTCGATCCGCTGTCGATCCTCGCCGCCGGTTTCTGGCTGAGTTTCGCTGGCGTGGCCTGGCTGGTGTGGTGCCTGCCGCAGACGCGTGCGGTACCGGTGGTGCGCGGCTTCCTGTGGGCGCAGGTGGTCGCGACGCTCGGGCTGTTGCCGTTGACCGCGATCCTGTTCGGCCAGGCATCCGTGGTCGGGCCGCTGGCGAACATCATGGCGATCCCGTGGTGGAGCCTGGTCGTGGTGCCGTTGGCGTTGGTGGGCACTGCGCTGGAAGCGATCCAGGAGGGGTGGGGCACCTGGGCCTGGCAAGCCGCGGCATGGTGTTTCGACCTGTCTTGGCCCCTGTTCCGCTGGTTGGCGGAGAGCGAACTTTCGCTGTGGTGGCTGCCCGAAGCACGCTGGTTTGCCCTGCCGTTGGCACTGGTGGGCGCGTTCTGGCTGTTGCTGCCGCGTGGCCTGCCGGGCAAGTCGTTCGCATGGGTGTTGTTGCTGCCTTTGCTGTGGCCGGATCGCCACCTGCCGCGCCATGGCGAAGCGCATGCGGTGGTGTTGGATGTCGGGCAGGGGCTGTCGGTGCTGGTGCTCACGGCGCGGCATGCGTTGTTGTACGACATGGGGCCGAAGGTGCCCAATGGCTTCGATGCCGGTGAACGGGTCGTAGTGCCGGCATTGCAGGCGCTTGGCGTGCGTGGGCTGGACGTCGCCGTGGTCAGTCACGGCGATGCCGACCACGTCGGTGGCCATGAAGCGGTGATGCGGCGCTTCCCTGCACCGGTCGTGTTCGCCGCGAGGGAAGCGGCGCTCGAGGGGGCGGCGCCGTGCCTGGCGGGCTCGTCGTGGGAACTCGATGGCGTGCGTTTCGAGTTCCTGCATCCGGACGTGCACTTCCCGCCTTTCAGAAACGAATCGAGTTGCGTGCTGCGGGTCGCCACCACCAGTGGCGCGCTGTTGCTGACCGGCGACGTGGGCGAGGTGGTCGAGCGGATGCTGGTGCGTCGCCAGGCCGACGCCATGCGGTCGGATGTGGTGCTGATGGCACACCATGGCAGTCGGCTGTCGTCGGATCCGGCCTTCATCGCCGCCACCGGCGCAAGCCATGCCATTGCATCGATGGGCCATGGCAACCGCTTCGGCCATCCCCACGAAGACACGGTGCAGCGTTGGCAGCGGAGCGGCGCACGGGTCTGGTCGACCGCCGACGGCGGTGCCTTGCGCGTCCGCCTGCAGCGTGACGGCGTTCGCATCGATGCGCGCCGGGATTCGCATCGCAGGCCCTGGGATGCGGCATGGCTGGCCCGGCGACTGCAGGCCGAATCGCACGGGGTATCCTATCGCCCGGATTGACGAGGCCCGGTGGCCGAAGGGGTGGGTGTGCTGGAACTGGTGAAGGCGGGCGGCTGGCCGATGATTCCGCTGCTGCTGCTGTCCGCCGTCGGGCTGGCGATCATCGTCGAACGGTTCTGGGCCCTGCGTCGCAAGGCCGTGCTGCCGCCGGGCCTGGGGCAGGAAGTCCGCGCCTGGGCCGCGCGTGGCAAGCTCGATCCGGCGCACATCGAATCCCTGCGCGGGAATTCGCCGCTGGGGGCGTTGCTTGCGGCTGCGCTGGATGTCCGCAATCGGCCGCGCGAAGAAATCCGCGAGCGGGTCGAGGACGTCGGCCGCCATATCGCGCACCGAATGGAACGCTTCCTCAACGCGCTGGGTACCATCGCCGGGGCCGGCCCGCTGCTGGGCCTGTTCGGCACGGTCGTGGGCATGATCCAGATGTTCCTGGGCGTGATGGATCACGGCGTCGGCGACGTCAACCAGTTGGCCGGCGGCATCGGCAAGGCGCTGGTGTGCGCGGCCGCGGGCATGGTGGTCGCGGTGCCGGCGCTGATCTTCCATCGCTACTTCCGTGCGCGCATCGACGGCTACATCGTCGACATGGAACACGAGGCGATCCAGTTGATGGACGCGATCGATCCGCGAGCACGCCGTGCTTCCTCGGCGCTTGCCGACGCCGAGCGGCCGGCCTGACCCGATGCGCATCCGCGACCGCCGCGCCGAGGACGTGCCCGAGATCAACCTCGTGCCGCTGATCGACGTGATCCTGGTGCTGATCATCTTCTTCGTGATCACCACGACCTTCGATGCGCGCTCGGTGCTGAAGCTGGAATTGCCGCGTGCCGCCGGCGAGCGCAACGATGCGCAAGGCACGTCGCTCAGCTTGCTGATCAATGCAGACGGGCGCTACTTCGTGGAGGATCGCGAGGCGCTGCGCACCGACGTGGAATCGCTCAAGCGCACGCTGGTCGAGGTTGCCGGCGACGACCGCGAGCGCACCGTGCTGCTGCGTGCCGATGCGCGCACGCCTTGGCAGGCGGTGGTGACGGCCTACGATGCGCTCGGCCAGCTCGGTTTCACGCGGATCGCCAACGCGACCGCGCCGGAACAGCCGCAACCGGCGGCGGAGTAGACACGATGGCAGTCGACGCCAACGCCAGCGCCTGGCAAACCTACAAGCGGCTGCTCGGATATGCCACGGTCTACTGGCCGTTCCTGATCCTCGCGCTGCTGGCGATGGTGGTCGAAGCGGTGGCGGGCGTGGCCTTCGCCAAATTGATGGAGCCGTTGATCAATGACGGTTTCGTCGATCCCAAGCCGGGCATGGCGCTGATCCTGCCACTGGCGATCATCGGCATCTTCGTCGTCCGCGGCATCGCGACCTTCATCACCGACTACGGCATGGCACGGGTCGGCCGCAGCGTGGTGCGCGACCTGCGCGAGCTGGTGCTGGGCAAGTACCTGCGGCTGCCGAGTGCGCGCTTCGACAGCGAAGCGGTGCCTGCAATGGTGAGTCGCCTCAATTTCGACACCGAGCAGGTCACGCAAGCCAGCTCGGATGCGTTGAAGATGATGGTCACCGATGGCCTGACCATCATCGGCC
Organism: Luteimonas sp.; assembly: GCA_024707405.1. Lineage (GTDB taxonomy): Bacteria > Pseudomonadota > Gammaproteobacteria > Xanthomonadales > Xanthomonadaceae > Luteimonas. Next base: position 147,622 of record JANPZU010000001.1, on the reverse strand, counting down.
TGTTCGCGTTGATGCTCTACACCAGCGTCAAGGTCACGCTGGCCATGGTGCTGATCGCACCGCTGATCGGCGTGCTGGTCTGGTACGTGGGCGGACGCTATCGCAAGATCAGCCGAGGCATCCAGGACGGCATGGGCGATCTGGCTTCCAGCGCCGAGCAGTCGCTGTCCGCGCAGCAGGATGTGAAGGTGTACGGCGCGCAGGATTTCGAGCGCACGCGCTACTCGGCCTTCGCCAACCGCATCCTGCGCCTGAACATGAAGGTCGAGACCACGCGTGCGATCTCGTCCGGGCTGGTGCAGGTGCTGGCGGCGCTGGCGCTCGCGGCCATCGTCTGGGTGGCAATCGGCGAATCGCTGGCCGGACGCCTGAATCCCGGCGAATTCATGCAGATCATGACCTGCATGACCGGCATCATTCCCTCGTTGCGCCGCGTCACCAACGTGCAGAGCGTGATCGGGCGTGGCGTGGCGGCAGCGGAACGCCTGTTCGCCGTGCTCGATTCGGAAGAGGAAAAGGACATTGGCAGCGTCGTGGTCGAGCGTGCGCGCGGCGAGCTGGTCTTCGACCATGTCTCCCTGCGCTACAGCGAAGACAGTGATCGCGCCGTGCTGGACGACATCAGTTTCATAGCAAGGCCGGGTACCGTGACCGCCATCGTCGGGCGCTCCGGCAGTGGCAAGACCAGCCTGGTGCGGCTGGTGCCGAGGTTCTACGAGCCGACTTCGGGCACGATCACGCTTGATGGCGTGTCGCTGGATGACTATCGCCTGGCCGACCTGCGCAAGCAGATCGCACTGGTGGGGCAGCGGGTGATGCTGTTCGACGACAGTATCGCCGCCAACATCGCCTACGCCAGCGACGTCGATCCCGATTCGTTGCGTGCCGCTGCCGAAGCGGCGAACGCATGGGAATTCATCGAACGCCTGCCGCTGGGCATCGCCACGCCGGTCGGCGAGAACGGCTCCTTGCTGTCGGGCGGGCAGCGGCAGCGACTGGCCATCGCGCGTGCGATCCTGCGTGATTCGCCGGTGCTGATCCTCGACGAGGCCACGGCCGCGCTCGACACCGAGTCCGAACGCCTCGTGCAGGATGCGTTGAATCGCCTGATGCCCGACCGTACCACGCTGGTCATCGCGCATCGGCTGTCGACCATCGAACACGCCGACCAGGTGCTGGTGCTCGACCAGGGCCGGCTGGTGGAGCGCGGCACGCATGCCGAGTTGCTGGCGCAAGGCGGCCTGTATGCGCACCTGCACGGCATGCAGTTCCGCGAGCAGGCGTGATGTCGAAACGGCGGGACACGCCCGGTTGGTGGTTCGGCGGACGCAAACCACCGCTGCTGTCGCAAGCCTTGTCGGCGATCTATGGTCGTGCCATCGCCTTGCGTCGTGCCTTGTATCGCAAGGGCGTGCTGCGCAGCACGCGCGTCGATCGTCCGGTGCTGGTGGTCGGCAACCTGATCGCCGGCGGCAGCGGCAAGACGCCGCTCACCATCGCACTGGTCGAACGCTTGCGCGCGGCGGGCTGGAACCCGGGCGTGGCCAGCCGCGGCTACGGACGTGACGACGCCGGCAAGGCGCGATGGGTCGATGCTGCCACCGAGCCGCGCATCGGCGGTGACGAACCCGTGCTGGTCGCCATGCGCACGGGCGCTCGGGTGCGTGTCGATGCGGATCGCGTGGCCGCTGCCAAGGCGTTGATTGCGGAAGGTTGCGACATCGTGGTCTGCGACGACGGCCTGCAGCACTATCGCCTGCAGCGGGACATCGAGATCGAAGTGATCGACGGACAGCGGCGTTACGGCAATGGCCGGCTGTTGCCGGCGGGGCCGCTGCGCGAACCCGTCGAACGCGGCGCGCTATGCGACTTTCGCGTGGTCAATGGTGCCACCGAAGGCGCGCAGGGATTCGGCGAATGGCCGATGCGGCTGCAGCCCGGCCCCGCGCTTCCGTTGGCGGGCGGTCGCCCTAAACCGCTGGCGTCGTTCACCGGACAACGCGTGCATGCGGTCGCCGGCATCGGCGATCCCGAACGATTCTTTTCGATGCTGCGCGGGCTTGGCATCGGCGTGGTGCCGCATGCCTTCGCCGACCACCATCACTACACGGCCGGCGATCTCGACTTCGGCAATGACCTGCCAGTGCTGATGACTGAAAAAGATGCGGTGAAATGCAAGGCGTTCGCCGCGGCTCGCCATTTCAGCGTCGGCATCGACGCGCAGTTGCCGGAAGCGTTCTGGATCGCGTTGCTCGATCGCGTCGCCGCCCTTGGGGACAAGCCATGACCAGCTTCGATTTCGTCGTCGCCATTCCCGCCCGCCACGATGCAACGCGCTTGCCTGGCAAGCCGCTGCGGCTGCTGGGTGGCGAGCCGCTGGTGCTGCATGTCGCGCGGCGCGCGCTCGCGGCCGGTGCGAGGGAGGTCTGGGTGGCGGCCGACGATGCGCGCATCGCCGCGGCGCTGGCCGACAGCGGCGTACGCGTGGCGATGACGTCGCCCGCGCACCAGTCCGGCACCGATCGGTTGGCCGAGTGCGCGCGCATTGCGGGCTGGAGCGACGACACCCTCGTGGTCAACCTGCAGGGCGACGAACCATTCGCGCCGCCGGCCGGCATCCGCGCCGTGGCGGAACTGCTTGCGGCGAGCGCTGCGGAGATGGCGACGCTCGCCGATGCGAACGTCGATGCCGGGCAATTGTTCGATCCGAACACCGTCAAGCTGGTGCGCAGCGATGCCGGTGACGCGCTGTACTTCAGCCGTGCGCCGATCCCGTGGCATCGCGATGCCTTCGCGGCAGGCAGTCGTGAACCGGCCGCAGGCGCCTGCCTGCGACACATCGGCATCTATGCCTATCGCGTCGGCTTCCTGAAACGCTTCGCGGCGATGCCGCCGGGCCGGCTGGAGCGGCTGGAATCGCTGGAGCAGTTGCGTGCGCTGGAGGCCGGTTGCCCGATCGCAGTCGCCATCACGCCAGAGCCGTTCCCGCCGGGCGTGGACACGCCCGAAGACCTGGCGCGGGCGGAAGCCAGGCTTGCGGCGGATGGCTGAGCCCGTGCGCCTGCTGGTGATCTGCCTGGGCAACATCTGTCGCTCGCCGATGGCCGAAGGCGCATTGCGGGCTCGCATCGCCGAAGCGGGGCTGTCGGATTGGCTGCAAGTGGATTCGGCGGGAACCGGTGGCTGGCATGCCGGCGAGCCGCCGGATCATCGAGCGGTCGTCACGGCCGAAAGCAACGGAGTCGACATCTCCATGCTCCGTGCCCGGCAACTGCAGGCCGCCGATTTCGACGACTTCGACTGGCTGCTCTGCGCCGACCGCAGCAACCTGCGCGATGTCCGGGCGCGGGTGCCCGCGGCGGCCCATGGCCGGATCGCGTTGCTGCGGGAATGGGCCGGCGCGCACAAGGGCGCCGAGATCGCCGACCCCTATACCGGTGGCCAGCGCCATTTCGATGCAGTCTGGGCGCAGGTGGATACCGCGGCGCAGGCCATCGTCGCCCGGTTCGCCCGGCAACGCGGCGGCGTTTGACGCATAATCCGGGGACGATGGAAGCCTCGATCGCCCCCGAATTCCCGTCGAACCTCGAGTGGGTCAACCTGCTCGCGCCGTTGCGCATGTCGCAGTTGCGCGGCAAGGTTTGCGCGCTCGCGTTCGTCAACGCCGGTTCCGCCTGGTGCCAGCAGCGACTCAACGACCTCGCGCACTTGCGTGCCCGCCATGGTGATCGTCTCCATGTGGTCGCCGTGCACGTGCCCAAGTTCGAGCACGAACGCGACGTCCGCCGCCTCGGCAAGCGGCTGGGTCGGCAGAAGTTCGAGTTCCCGATCGCGCACGACGCCGACTGGGCGCTGTGGCAGCACTACGGCATCGAGGCATGGCCGACGGTGGTATTGATCGACGGCGAGGGCAGGATCCGCGAACGCATCGTTGGCGACGGGGCGATCCGCGAGCTCGATGCGCGGGTGTCGCAACTTGGCGAGGAACTGGTTCCGCGCTCGCTCAATCCCGATCCGATCGAGATGCGCCGCGGCGGCGAGCCGCACCTGCCGCTGCGGTTCCCGACCGGGATCGCCGTGTCGGGCAACTACCTGTACGTGGTCGACAGCGGCCACCATCGCGTCCTCGAATGCGACCAGGGCGGGCGCGTGCTGCGCCAGTTCGGCAGCGGTGGCTCGGGCTTCATCGACGGGCCGATGGAACTGGCCGCGTTCAACCGCCCGCAGGCGATCTGCGTGCAGCGCGACATGCTCTACCTGGCCGATGCCGGCAACCATGCGGTGCGCCGGATCGTGCTGCGCAGCGGCGATGTCGAGACCATCTGCGGCGCAGGCCGTCCGGGCGTGCCCAACGTGGGGCCGGTCGCCGATCCGCGCATGGTCGCGCTAGACCAACCGCGTGCGATCGCACTGGTGGGCGGCAAGATGTTCATCGCTACCGCGGGCGACAACCGGATCTGGAGTTTCGACCTCGGCAAGCCCGACATCCAGTTGCTGGCCGGCTCCGGCGCGCTGGGCGTGTCCGATGGCCCGGGTGGATCCGCCGCCTTCGCAGAGCCGGTCTCGCTGGCCGCGGTGCAGCAGGCGATCTATGTGTGCGATGGCGCCGGTTCCGCGATCCGCAGCGTCAACGCGCGCAGCGGGCAGGTCACCACGCTGGTGGGCGAGGATGTCTGGAACTTCGGCGCCGCCGATGGCGCGCGCATCGAAGCACGCCTGCAGAACCCGCAGGCGATTGCGCTCGATCCCGATGCGCCCGTGCTGTGGATCGCCGACAGCGGCAATGACAGCCTGCGTTCGTTGCGATTGGGTGGCGGTGAGCTGAGTACCTTCGAGTTGCCGCAGAAGCTGCATGCGCCCGGCGGCATCACGGTGGCCGATGGCGTGGTCTGGATTTCCGATACCGATGCCCATGCCGTGCTGCGGCTGGATACCAAGACCGGGGCGCTTCGGCACGTACCGATCGGCGAATGACCGGCAAGACAGGCGACAACGACGGCATACCCGCGGCGGAGAGCCCCGGGTTCGACGGCAAGGCTTTCGTGCGTGGCCTGAGTACCGCGCCGGGCGTCTATCGCATGTTCTCGGCCGATGGCGGCGTGCTGTACGTCGGCAAGGCCGGCGCGTTGAAGAAGCGCGTGGCCAGCTATTTCAGCAATGCGCCAAAAGCGCCACGCACGCTGGCGATGTTGTCGCAGGTGGCGGCGATGGAGGTCACGGTCACCCGGACAGAAGCCGAGGCGCTGCTGCTCGAGAACCAACTGATCAAGTCGCTCAAGCCGCGCTACAACGTGCTGCTGCGCGACGACAAGAGCTATCCCTACGTGCTGCTCACGCAGGAGCCCTGGCCGCGCATCGCGGTGCACCGCGGCCCGCGCAACGTGCCGGGGCGCTACTTCGGCCCGTACACCAGCGTGGTGGCGGTGCGCGAAACGCTCAACATGATGCAGAAGCTGTTCAAGCTGCGCACCTGCGAAGACAGCGTGTTCCGCAATCGCTCGCGTCCGTGCCTGCAGCACCAGATCGGGCGTTGCACGGCGCCATGCGTCGGCCTGGTGTCGGCGCGCGACTATGCCGAATCGGTGCGTCGTGCCTCGCTGTTCCTCGACGGGCGCAGCGACGACTTGACACGCGAATTGGGCGAGGCGATGGAAGCGGCCAGCGGCCGGCTCGATTTCGAGGAGGCCGCGCGCCTGCGCGACCTCGTCGCCGGCATCCGCACGCTGCAGGCGCGGCAGTATGTCGATGGCGATGCGGCCGAACTCGACGTCCTCGCCTGCGCGATGCAGGGCACGCAGGCCTGCGTGCTGCTGTTGTCGTTCCGCGACGGTCGCAACCTCGGCACGCGCTCGTTCTTCCCCAAGACCAACGGCAGCGGCGATCCCGCCGAAGTGCTGGCGGCGTTCGTTTCGCAGTACTACGCGGAACAGGTGCCGCCGCGCGAGATCGTGCTCGACCGCGAGATCGAGGATGCCGAGTTGCTGCAGGACGCCTTCAGTGCCGCCGCAGGTCGCAAGGTCGTGCTCAAGACCAGTGTGCGAGGCGAACGTGCGCGCTACCTTGATCTCGCCCGGCGCAATGCCGAACTGGCGCTGGGCACGGAACTCGGCAGCCAGGCGACGCAACTGGCGCGGATGGAATCGCTGCGTGAATTGCTGGGACTCGAGGAGTCGCCGCAACGCATCGAATGTTTCGACATCAGCCACACCATGGGTGAGGCGACGGTCGCGTCGTGCGTGGTGTTCGATCCGCAGGGCGCGGTGCGCGGGCAATACCGGCGCTACAACATCAGCGGCATCGAACCGGGCGACGACTACGCCGCCATGCACCAGGCGCTGGAGCGCAGGTTCAAGCGTGCGGTGGCCGAGGAAGGCGTGCTGCCCGACGTGCTGCTGATCGATGGTGGCGCGGGGCAGGTGGCGCAGGCGCGTGGCGTGCTGGCCGATCTCGGTATCGAAGGCGTGCTGCTGGTCGGCGTGGCCAAGGGGCCGGAACGGCGCGCCGGGCACGAGGCGCTGTTGCTGCCGGATGGCCGCGAATTGCGGCCCGGGCCGGATTCGCCCGGACTGCAGTTGATCCAGCAGGTTCGCGACGAGGCGCATCGTTTCGCGATCACCGGGCATCGCGGGCGCAGGCAGAAGGCGCGCACGTCCAGCCGGCTGGAGGACATCCCGGGCATCGGGCCGCGCAGGCGCGCAAGTTTGCTCAAGCATTTCGGCGGATTGGCGGGCCTGAAGGCCGCCGGTGAAGAGGAGATCGCACAGGTGGATGGCGTGAATGCGGCGCTCGCCGCGCGGATTTATGCGACCCTGCACGGGTTGCAGGCGCCCGTCGCGGGCGGGCAGGACGAACACAAGGCATGAGGCTGACCATCCCCACCTGGCTGACGCTGCTGCGGATCCTGATGATCCCGGTGCTCGTGCTCGTCTTCTACCTGCCGTTCAAGTGGACCAACTTCGCCGCCGCCTTCGTGTTCACGTTGGCCTCGGTGACCGACTGGCTGGATGGCTGGATCGCCCGCCGCTACCACCAGTACTCGGCGTTCGGCGCCTTCCTCGATCCGGTGGCCGACAAGCTGATGGTGGCGGTGGCGTTGTTCCTGATCGTGCAGGGCCATCCGACCCCGTGGATGGCGTTCTGGGCCGCGGTGATCGTGGGTCGCGAGATCGCGGTCTCGGCGTTGCGTGAATGGATGGCCGAACTTGGCCAGCGCGCCACCGTGAAGGTCGCGGCCATCGGCAAGATCAAGACCATTGCGCAGATGGTGGCCTTGATCTGCCTGCTGTACGCCATCAATCCGAAATTCCCGCTGCAGCCGGGCACCGGCATCTGGATGGGCGAGTGGGTCTTCCATATCGGTGACTGGCTGCTTGCGGGCGCAGCGCTGCTGACCTTGTGGTCGGGAATGGCCTATTTGCGTGCTGCCTGGCCGGCATTGCGCGCCGAGGAGAAGGTCGCTGTTGACACCACGGCAGCGGACGGTAAAATGCGCGGCTCGATGCGGGAATAGCTCAGTTGGTAGAGCGCAACCTTGCCAAGGTTGAGGTCGCGAGTTCGAGCCTCGTTTCCCGCTCCAGTTTCGACAGGCCCCGGCACCGCCGGGGTTTTGTTTATGGGCGCCGGCTGCATGTATCTTTGCAGTCGCGACGGTCACCGGCCTGGTGGCAGAGTGGTTATGCAGCGGACTGCAAATCCGCGTACGCCGGTTCAATTCCGACCCAGGCCTCCAAACAGGAACCCCTGCCAGTGGCAGGGGTTCTTGCATTCAGGCAGTCGCTTTTCGGGTATCGTCGTTGCGACGACGCCATGCCCGGCTCATTCGTTCTGTTTTCCCGGCAGGCTCAGGTCGCCGGAGGCGATCTTGTAGACATCGACCACGCACAGTAGCGGCGCATGCACGCTGGCGTTGACGCGCAGACCAGCGGTGACACCATCGAATGTGCCAGCCGTGACCACGCCGATGTCGTCGAATGGCACCTTCACTTCCACCGTCTCGGCGTTCAACGTCGGGCTCCAGCCGGGGCTGTCGAGCAGGATCGGGAAACCCGGCCATTTTTTGGGCAGGCGCGGCTTGCTTCCCTCGGGGATGTCGACCACGGCAAGTGCTCCGGGGCCGCAGGCTGCGTTGGGCTGCAGCACCACCCAGTGGCTGTGCCAGAGGTCGCCGTCGTCGTGCTTGCCGTCGCCGTTCTCGTCGTAGAGCGGGGTGTCGCGTCCGTGGCGGGTTTGCCTCAGGCGCGTGCGAACGCAAGCAGTTGTGCGTTGAGTTCGTCCTTGGCGGCGTCGCCGAGGGAATGCCCTCCACCTGGATAGATCTTCAACGTTGCGTTTGCCGCGAGTTGTACCGACAGCTTCGCCGAAGCGTCGAAAGGCTGGATTGCACGTTGTTGCGTGATCGAGCGGGCGACTGTCCGGCGCATGAAAAACGGGCAGCGCCATCGGCAGTGGAACGGCTTTGGCTGCAGCCGCTTATGCAGCGTTGGTGGCTGCCTGGCGACGCGTGGACTTGCTGGCGGACGGCGCGTGCGCGGCGACCATCAGCAACCCGCCGAGGATGGCGAGGTTCTTCAGGAACGCCGTCTGCTGGTCAGCGAACTGCGCCGCGTCCACGCTCCAGAACGGGTGGAAGATCAGCGTGGTCGGGATGGTGAACAACGCCAGCGCCAGCGCGGCCCAGCGGGTCTTCAGGCCGACCACCAGCATCAGGCCGGCGACGATCTCAAGCGCGATGGTCAGCACCAGCAAGGCCGAAGCGGCGGGAAGTCCGGTGGCGGTCATCCAGCCGGCAACGTAGTCGAACCCGGCGATCTTGTTGTAGCCGGCAATGAGGAACAGCAGGCCAATCAGCGCCGGGGCGACCCGGCGGGCGGCGAAGTGGAGCGATTTATCGAGCGGGGTGTTCATGGCGGTGTCCTTGGAGGGAAATGCGTTGTTTCGGGGAATGGCGCCGGACGGATGACCGGCGCCGGGGCACTCAGCGGGGAAGATCGAACAGCAGGATCTCGGCGTCCTTGCAGCCTTCGAGCACGACGGTGTCTTCGTCGGCCAGCTTCAATGCGTCGCCGGCTTCCAGCGCGATGCCGTTGACGGTCAGCGTGCCGCGGGCGACATGCACGTAGCCCAGGCGTCCGGCGGCCAGCGGGTGTTCGATGCGGTCGTCGCCATCGAGGATCGAGGCGAAGATCGACACGTCCTGGTGCACCAGCACCGAGCCGTCGCGTGCGTCGCTGGAGCCGATCAACCGCAGCACGCCACGCTTGGACGCGGCATCGAAATGCTTCTCCTCGTAGCTCGGTTCGATCCGGGCACGATCGGGGATGATCCAGATCTGCAGGAAGTGCACCTTCTCGCTGCGCGAATGGTTGAACTCGCTGTGCTGCACGCCGGTGCCCGCGCTCATGCGCTGCACGTCGCCGTAGCGGATCACCGAGCCGGTGCCCAGGCTGTCCTTGTGCTCCAGCGCGCCGTCGAGCACGTAGGAGATGATCTCCATGTCCTGGTGCCCGTGGGTGCCGAAGCCCATGCCGGGCTGCACCTTGTCCTCGTTGATCACCCGCAGCGGGCCGAAACCCATGTGCGCCGGGTCGTGGTAGTGGCCGAAGGAAAAGCTGTGGCGGGAAGAGAGCCAGCCGAGCTCGGCGGGGCCGCGGTCTGCGCTCTTGCGGATCTGGAGCATGGTGTTCTCCTGTTTCGATACTGTCGACAGTGGGCGGGCGGCCTGTAATCTGCTTGAATCGCCTTGTTCTGTCGGTTGAAGCGCAGTTTGAGCGTGGCGATGTGGTTTGAAAAGCGAGCGTTTTACGTCTCTATCATCGATTTAATCGAATAAAGGATCGGAATGCTCAGGATCAGCCTCGATGCCCTGCAGGTGCTCGATGCCATCGACCGCCGAGGTTCGTTCTCAGGCGCGGCGAAGGAGCTGTTCCGGGTGCCGTCCACGATTTCCTACACCGTCTCCACGCTGGAGGAAGGGTTGGGCGTGCAGTTGTTCGAGCGGCTTGGCCCGCGCGTGGTGTTGACCGATGCCGGGCGCGAGCTGCTGCGCGAGGGGCGGCACCTGCTGAAGGCCGCGCAGGATCTTGAACACCGCGTGCGCCGCGTGGCGTCGGGCTGGGAAACCGAGTTCGCCATCGGCCTGGATTCGGTGTTCCCGACCATCGCCTTGCGTGCGGACATCGAGGCGTTCTACGGCGTGGCACTGGGCACGCGGCTGCGCATCGTGCAGGAGGCGTTGTCGGGGACGTGGGAGGCGCTGCTGGATGCGCGCGTCGACATCGTGGTCGCGGTCGGTGAAGGGCCGTCTGGCGGCGGCTACGTGTCCGAAACGATCGGTGAAGTCGGCTTCGTGTTCGCGGTGGCACCATCGCATCCATTGGCGACGGTGGATCACCCGCTCGGCAAGACAGACCTGCAACCGCATCGCGCAGTGGCGGTGGCCGATTCGGCGCGACGGCTGATCCCGCGCACGGTCGGCCTGCTGTTCGGACAGGATGCGTTGACCGTGCCGGACATCGACAGCAAGTTCCGCTTCCAGTTAGCCGGCCTCGGCTTCGGTTTCCTGCCGGAGGTGCTGGCGCGTCCGGCGATCAATGCCGGCTCGCTGGTCGAGAAGCAGGTCGAGGAACCGCGCGCGCCGGAGACCATCCGCATTGCATGGCGTTCGGATGAATCCGGCGCGGCGCTGGACTGGTGGCGCGAGCGGCTGCGGCGTGCAGATGTGATCGAGACGTTGTTGTGCCACGTCGATGGCGGCGGAAACGGCTGAAGCGCATGCGCACGATGAGCATTTGGCGCGGGCAAGCGGCGGCTTCACCCCAGCCACGCATCCGCGGCAAGGAAACCCGTGGTCATTGCCAGCACCAGCAAGGCGCCCTGCAGACGCGGCGGCGCCGGCAACAGGATGTCGAGGATGCGGCAGCCCGTGCCGATCAGCAGCGCAAGCACGAGTCCGGCGAGCGCGAGTGTCACGGTGCGCCTCCGTGCGTGTTGCCGTCGGGGCTGCCGCAATGGATCGCATGCCGTGCCGCCTTGCATGCGATGAAGCGATCAGCAAGCAGGTAGCCGGAGGTCATCGCGACCACCCGCTGCTGAGGGAAGGCATCGCGGCGGTGATCGAAGGCCAGGAAGACATGGTGATGGTTGGCGAAACCGGCGATGGCATCGAGGTGGTCTTAGCCTGCTGGGACTTGCAGTCGGAGGTCGTGTTGACGACGTGCATCGGCGATATCCAGCCTGTCCGTGCACTCGAGGCGGGCAACGCCACGTGCCAGCCGAGATCGCGATGGAGATTGCCTCGCATCAGGGTGCAGACACACTCAACGCCCGTGAACTCGATGTCCTGCGCCTGGTGGCCTCGCGCCGCGGCATCGCGGAGAGACCGTCAAGGCGCACATGAAAGCATCTTCGCCAAAACTCGCCGCCCACGACAGGACGCATGCCGTGGCGATCGCGCTCAAGCGCGGCGTCCTCGACACCTGACGCGTAGGTGTCGCGGCTTCCCATCGCAGGCAGGGTCGGGCAAGCTAGCGCGCGAATGCCCGGGTGGCGAAACTGGTAGACGCAAGGGACTTAAAATCCCTCGGCCGCAAGGTCATGTCGGTTCGATCCCGACCCCGGGCACCACGAACCATTCCGACGGCTTCCGATAGCATCCGAGAATTAGCCAGAAACCCCGGTGAATCCGGGGTTTTTCGTTCCAGAGGCTTCCGAAGGATTCCGATTGCATCCGGCGTGAATCGTGAGTAGGATGTGAGTAAATCGGGGTCTGTTCTGTTCGATCCCGGATCGCTACTCACACGTTTCCGGTTCGATCCCGATGCCGCTGACAGAGATCAAGATCAAGTCGTTGAAGCCTGCTGCGAAGGTCTATCGCGTGGCCGATGCTGGTGGCTTGTGCATCGAAATCACGCCTGCAGGCGGCAAGCATTTCCGCTATCGCTATCGTGTCGCCGGCAAGGCGACGATGCTGGCGTTGGGTTCGTGGCCCGAGACGACACTTGCCCAGGCCCGCGACGCGCATGCCGATGCACGCAAGCTGCTGCGTGACGGCAAAGACCCGGCAGCGGAGCGCCAAGCGGCGAAGCTGCGAATCCAGTACGCCACTGAGAACACGTTCCGCGCCATTGCGCAGGAGTGGCGCAGCAAGGCAATCAAAGGTCTGGCACAGATCACGATCGGCAAGGTCGATTGGCAACTCGGGTTGGTGCCTGATCGTCTCCAGGATCGTGCGATCGACGAGATCACGGCGCAGGATGTGCTGGCGGCCCTTCGTACCCTGGAGAACCGCGAGATCGTCGAGACGGCGCATCGGGTGCGTGCGCGGATGTCGCAAGTGTTCCGCTATGCCGTCGCCACTGGCCGCGCCGAGCGCGACCCGACGCTGGACTTGCGCGGCGCGCTGACGCCCGTGTCATCGACGCCGCGGGCGGCATTGACCGAACCGGCTGCGGTGGCTGACCTGCTGCGCTCGATCGACGGCTACGAAGGACAGGTCATCACACGGGCGGCGCTGCGCTTGGCGCCGTTGCTATTCGCACGGCCCGGCAACCTGCGCGCAATGGAGTGGGCCGAGCTCGACTTTGACGATGCCGAGTGGCGCATCCCCGCCGGCAAAATGAAAATGCGCGAGCCGCACGTCGTGCCCCTCCCTGTGCAGGCGACCGCGATCCTCAAGGAACTGCAGCCGCTGACCGGGTGGAGTACCTACGTGTTCCCCGGCATTCGCGATGGCAAGCGCCCGATGAGTGAGAACACGATCAATGCCGCGTTGCGGCGACTAGGCTACGACAAGGAGACGATGACCGGGCACGGCTTCCGTGCGATGGCATCGACCCGGCTCAATGAAATGGGCTGGTCGCCGGACGTGATCGAGCGTCAACTCGCACACGCCGAACGCAACAAGGTGCGTGCCGTCTACAACAGGGCGCAGTACATGGCCGAGCGCAAGAAGATGATGCAAGCCTGGGCCGACTATCTCGACCAACTCAAGGCGGGCGACAAGAAGGTCGTCCCGATCCGCAAGAAATCCGGCACCAGCCGGTAAAGCGGCGCGACCCGGTGATTACGGCACCGGGCCACGCCTTCCACAACCGTTCGAAAGGAGAACGATCATGGCGAATGAAAGCGTAACCGAACAAGCCAATGACTTGGCTACCGCAGAGGATTTTGCAGCCGTATCCTTTGAAGCACTGCTTTCCGATGGGGATTTGCAGGAGTTGGAACGTACGGCCAACAGCTTCGCACCGAATAGACGTGCGCTGCAGGTTCTTCTCGCACGTGGCAAACGCGATCTTTTGGAGCGTGCGAAGGACGATATCGAGGGGGCGGCCAATATCTATCTAGACCTATTGGATTATGCCAAGGACTATCGGGAGTTCTTGAAAACCCAAGGCGAGCAGATCGATGCAGCCGAAGCGAGAATTCTCAGCTTGCTTGGTTCTTTGGTGGAACGGATCGAAACGGAGGCGCAGCCGGCATGAGCGTCTACACCCCGACACTAGCCGAGGCTGATCGGCGTGATGAGTTGCATATCAAGTCGATTGCCATCCTGCGCGTTATCCGTTCCGCGGCGCTCAACACGAGCGATCCGGCAGGCGAGGACGATATTGCTCACGCAGCTTGGGCTGTCGAAGGCATGCTAAAGGAAATCAAGAAAATCAATAGGGGATACCACGCGGGAGAGAATGCATGAGCACGGATACCAGTGCCCGCCTGACCTTCGCATTCCCTCGTGATGCGGTGAACACAGCCAGCCTTCACCTTTGCAATGCAAAGGCGATTCTCAGCTTGGCGACAGACGGCAACCGAGACGTGGATGACGATGTGACAACTGCGATGTTTGTGGCGCTGGAATACCTCAGCCGCGCGAAAGAGATCATCGACAGCCCAGCACGCGAGGATGCGACATGATCACCAAGCGCGCTCCTTACGACCAACGCAAGATGGATGAGATCTGTGACTTCATGAACGCATTTCTTGACTCATGCGAAATCGCCTTGGCCAAGGGCACGGAACCGGACTTCAAGGACTACACCGATTGGAAACTGCGACTCGCGCTGCAGTTGTGGAAGTTCAAGAGCGAGAGATCATCTGCGGCGCAGCAACATATGGGCGCGTTACGTGAGCGTGGATTCGACACGACGAACGTGGTCGCTATCCCGAGGTGCCAGCGGTGACCAAGCCGCCCGCGAAGAAAGCCCCGGCCGAGCGCCGGGGCAGGGAGTCGACGATTCTTGGGGCAGATGTGCCGCCCGGATGGGGGTACTCCCCGCCTATGTCAGGTGAAGGCGTGGCGGCGGATTTTCATTCCACTATGTGGCCCGCAGTGCTTGAAAGCGGAATTGACGATGGCTGGCTGAAGCACCTCTTTTTGTCATTCTCGGCATGGCTTCATGAAGCGGATCCTAAGCAGGAGGATGAAGACGCTGCTCATTACTGCCGTGTAGCGATTGAGCTACTGAAAGAGCACCAGGAGCAGGGAATCAACACTCGTGAACTTCTACTGACCGCACGAAAGATGGCTGGTCGAATTAATGTTTCGAACATGCACAGGCATGCTTTCGTAGGTGTTGTAGCGACTGGCGCTACTGGTGACAAGCCAAAGCGGACAAGGACAAGACCTGCGAGTAAGACGCCAGAACTGATCCGCCTGAGTGCAGTGCAATGGGTGCAAGAACGGATGTTCAACGAGCGCGGCGAGCAAGTGGCGCGGAAGTCCGACGTTCTCAAGCAGGTGCAGAAGGATCTGTCTGAATTTCTCAGCGAGAAGCTAACGCCAAAGCTTAGCGTCGTTGAGGACTGGTATGACGCTTGGCTAGGCGAACAGCCGGAATCCACCCCGAGGCCTGCCCACGGCAATCGAAAGCGCATTGAAAAGCGGGATTCCCCCTGAATCCGGCGGAATTTACTAGCAAGTGAATGTGTAGATAGTTGGTAGCCATTCCGATCCGTCGGAATGGGTGCGCAGCAATCCCGCGGCACCCTGCAATGAAGGGTGCCGAGCATGTCCAACCTCGAAAACCTCCCCGCTGACGGCTTGCTGCGCGCTCGCCAGATTGTCGGCAATCGCAAGAAGAACATCCCCGGGATCATCCCGGTGAACATGTCCACCTGGTATGCCGGTGTGGCCGACGGGCGCTTCCCGAAGCCGGTTAGGCTCGGCCCCAACTCGGTCGCCTGGCGCGCCTCTGACATCCGCCGTCTGGTCGAGCATGGCATCGACGGCTGGAAACAGGTGGCCTAACGTGAAGGACGCCGACGATTTCAGCGGCAGCGTGGCCGCGTTCAACAAGCGTGCCGGGTTCAAGGCGCCGACCTTGGGCGATCTGTTCCGTCCGCCAGATACGCGAAAGCCGGCTGGCGGGCCGGCTTCCGGTGAAGCATTGACGATGGCGCCCGAGGGCAAGGCGAAGCCTACAGCCCGACAGCAGGTCGAGCAACTGGCGGCGTTGTACGGATCGCAGGTTCGCAGGATTCCGCGAGGCGATGACGGGAAGGTGGGGGCATGAACGCTCCCGTTCTCAACAACACACCGCTGCAAGCGCGTCGCGCGCTCTTGGTCATCGACGGCCAAACAGGGGCGACGACCAGGCCGAAGCGGTTTGATGCTCTCGACCATATCGACCAAGAAATTGGCGAGGCGTTGCGCATCCTGGGTATTGCCGAGTCCGGGTTGTTGCCGGCCAACGACAGGACGCGACTGCAGGTCGCAAGGTTGCGAATCGCGGATGCGCGGAGGTCATACCGGCATGCGCTCTGAGAGCAACGTCGCCCAACTGAAGCCCGCGCCGGAGCCGCGCAAGCTGGTGACCTTCACGCGCTTGGATCAGATCGAGGCCAAGCCATTGGATGCAATCGTCGATGGCTGGGTCTACGCAGACACCTTGGGCTGCACGATCGGCAAGTCGGGTTCCTGCAAAAGCTTCTTCATGCAGGGCGTGGTGCCGAGCATCGCGCTTGGTGTGCCCTACATGGGTCTGCGAGTGAAAGCAGGTGCGGTGTTCTACCTGGGCGGCGAGGGTCTGGGGGGCATTCGTAAGCGGTTCGATGGCTGGGCGAAATACACCGGGCTCGATCTGACCGGCGCGCCCATATACGTGGCTTCCGGCCTGCCGTCTCTTGCCGACGAGATCAATGCAGTGGCCGTTCGCGACGAGATCCTAGAGGTTGCAGAGCAGTTGTTCTTCGAGGCGGGCTCGATGGAGCCGGCGCTTGTCGTGGTGGATACCGTCGCCCGCGCCATGGCAGGCGCCGACGAGAACAGCGCTGCCGATATGGGGCGCCTGATTGGCGCCATGGACATCATCCGGTCGCAGTTCCGGTGCGCGGTGGAACTGATCCACCACACCGGCCACGGCGAGAACACGAGGGAACGGGCGCGCGGCAGCAGCGCGCTGTATGCCGCAATGGATGCTGAGCGGCTGGTTACAAGCGATGGCGGCATGGTCACTGTCCGATCGACCAAGCAAAAGGACTGGTCGAAGCCTGCCGACCTGTTTCTCGATCGGCATGTGGTCGAAGTCGATATCGGCGAGCAGAGGGAAACCACGCTCGTTCTCGACAAGGCCTGCGGCCCTGGCGCTGCCGAACAGGCACGGCAGCTTCGAATGGAAGTCGTCCGGCTCAAGGCCGACGGCGTGAGCATCCGCGGCATTGCCGGAGAACTCGGCATTTCGAAGTCCAAGGTCGAACACGAACTCGCCATGCATGCCAAGGCCAGCCGATACGAGGAGGCATCTCGTGGAGCGTGAGCGTCCTGTCCTGCTGTCCTGTCCTGCACCCCCTTATAGGGGGGGGTGCACAGGACGACACAGGACGACAGCCACAGGACGACAACAAGACAGAGCAGGACAGCACCCGATTAACAACAGAAATGGAGCCAATCTCATGACCGAGATCCCGAACCCCTACATCGACGAATTGCCGCAGACCCACGGCGACCTTGTCCGCCACGTGGATTACGCAGCCGGCGAAGTTGCCATGCGTCTGATGCTCGCGCTGATGGAGCGAAAGCTGGTCGGCGGGGAGTTGGCCTTCTTCGACATCAGCCACGAACACGACTGTCGATCGCGTGAGGGCGGAGGGTGCAGTTGTGGCCGGGTCATCCGATTCGACAACCCGGAGGCCGTAGTCGCGCTCCATCGGGATCACAGCGTCACTCGCGATTTCATCGGCATGTCGCCGAACGTCCACTCGCTTCACGGGAGCAAGAAATGAATACCGTCCCCTCTGACGGCGACGTGATGCAGTCGCAGGCCACGCAGGTCGAACGCACGCGAGGCGCGCCCGTTGCGCCTACGTCGAACGCGCAGCCTCCAGTCGACACAACCCCGCAGCCGGCACAGGGTCGCGTTCCTGGGGCTGCACAGGACGTTCCAGCGGCATCCACTCCACCGGCAGACGCGGGGGCGGCAGCGGTTCCTCAGGCCGATGTCGCCCCTGCGGCGCCGACCAGCGTCGATGAACTGGTCGGACGGGAACTGTCGCTCGGCGATCAGATGTACGCCGATGGCGGCATCCGTCCCGACACTCCGGAAGGCTACGGCCACGCTGTCGCCAGTGGCTTCGACTCGCTGGAGTTCGCTGCCCGAAGCGAAGGCAACGCGGAAGACGTGGCCGCGCTCGCCGAGGGCAAGACGCTGGCCGGGCAACTCATGCACGAACTGCAGGTGCCGACCGCCGAGGCCGGCGAAATCACCCGGACGCTTTCCGGTTGGTATGCCCGCGGCGAACTGACCGAAGACCAACGATGGGATCAGAAGGCCGACACGCTCGACAGGCTGCGCGAGAAGTGGGGCAAGGACACCGATGCCCGTATTGAACTGGCCGTCCGCGTCTCGGCTCAGGCCTGCAAGCGCCTGCCGTGGCTGGGCGAAATCCTCCGGGCGGGTGCCGGCAACGACCCCGCGATCATCGAGCGGTTTGCCGAGATCGGACTGCGCCAAGCCCGCCGGGCAAGGAGGGGGAAGTGATGCCCGAACGCGAGTCTCACAGGCGCATGCGTGTGCACGCTCGCGCGCGCATCCCGATCCGAACCGTCCGCTTCGCCTACGCATGCGCAAGGCGCTCGCGCGTGCAACGCCTCGCAAAGGGGGCGCCATGAACTGGCCGAAGGAACGAGGGGGGCACCGCATCCCGAGCCCGGCGCAGATCACGAAGACGCTGGTCTGGCTGATGCGCGACCGCGGCCAGATGTCGCCCGACGACCTGCAAGGCGTCCGCCACACCACGCTGCGGATGCAATCAATGGCTCGTCGAAGTAACCGCAGCGTCCACGCCACGTTCGACGCATCGCTTGAAGCAGCCATCGCCGAGGGCTGGATCGAAGTCTACGAGGACGCCGAGGGCGAACTCCGCTACCTGCCCAACTACAGGAGAAACGCCGCATGAGCCGCAAATGCACTTGCGGAAAGCGAGCGCGGTGTCCGCGTTCGTGCACCGCATTCCGGCAACCACCGTTGCGCACGCCCGCGCCGATTCCGGTGGTGGAGGCGCCGCCTGCCGAACCCACGTCACCAGCAACAGAAGCCCATAACCCGTATGCGCTCAATGCCGGGTATGCCGAACGGGCACGCCGACTCAACGAACAGTTGTTCGCAGGCCGTGGCATCCCGCCGACCGAACCGACAGGAACAGCGCAGTGCGATGGCTGGGACTTCGATCCGCACCAACGCAAATGACTCAGGAGATGACCATGCCCTTACCAGCCCCGTGGAACGAAATCCTAGCCGCTGGCCCCGGAACCAGGAACGGGGAAGTTGTGCCGCCCGAGCAGCGTATTGCCGCCTACGTCGCAGCGCTCCATGCCCGCGATGGCGTCGGCCCGACCGAACACAACATTCGCGAAACCGTATTCGAGCGCGGACTGCATCCCGCGCAGTTCCATGAGTTCCTGTCCACCGCCATCACCGCCAGCCTCGTCGAGCCATACACCGACGATGCCGGCACCGTGCGTTACCGCCCCGCCACCAACTGAGAACACGAACATGACCACGAAAGACAAAGACCTGGAATCCACCATCGCCGGCCTGCGGTCTCGCAGGAAGGAAGTCACGAACGAACTGGACACGCTCCGCGACGGTCGTGGTGCCACGGCATTGGCTGCAGCCCGTACCGGCGACACCAAGCCACTTGATGAACTCGACCGGCGCATATCCGCACTCGAACGCGAGTCCGGTGACATCGAGGCTGCGCTCGGCGAGGCCGCGCACCAGCAATCCGAGGCCAAGGATCGCGGAATGATCGAGGCGAGCAAGGTTGCAGTGAGGGCGCTGCCTGCTGCCACGAAGAAGCTGCAGGGCGAACACCGCAAGTTGTGGGCGGCAATCGACAACCTGCTGATCGCAATTGCAGACACCCGTGCAGCGGAGCAGGCGGCCACGAGCATTGCGCACGAAGCCGTCCCGTATGTGTTGGGCGTCGATGACCCGATTGGACGTGGAAACTTCACCTTCCGGCACTCGCATCGCATCAACGCACTCATCGAGTCCGCGCTCGCGAAGGGCGGTACGGTCGATCTCGCTGATGCCATCGCCAGTGACGTAGAGGCCATCACCAAACGAATCCACGCCAACGCCGATATCCGTCAGCAGCGCATCGAGCGCGACCTGGCCGAGAAGCGCGCCGGCAAGCAGCAGAAGGCGGCATAGGAGAATCCCCGTGGTCGCAGTCCCGAGAGTTTCCGGCGCCACCGTCGCGCCGACCAACGTCCCGAGCGTCCGGGTCACCGCGTCCGATCACGGGACGCGGGAACTCGCGCAAGGCGTCACCAACCTCGCGGGCGCCATCAGTGGCGTCCTCGACCAGCAGATCCAGCAGGCCGACGAGTCGATGCTCATGGACTTCGAGAATGGCGTAATCCAGGAACGCACGCGCCTGCTGGAAGATCCGAACTCGGGCGCGGTCACGCGCAAAGGCAAGGATGCGATCGGTGTCTCGCGTGTCGTGATGCCTGATTTCACGAAGGCCACCGACGAGCGGATCACGGCGTTGCCGTCAAGGCTGCAGGCACGCGCGCGGGTGTTCCGCGACCGCCACGGACAGACCTTGCAGCAGGGGCTGGCGAAGCACGAGTTGCAGGAGGCTGAGCGATTCCATGCACAGGCCGCCGATGCGAGCCTGAACCTCGCGCTGGACGACGCCATCGGCAACCGCGACAACCCGGACGCGATGAATGAAGCCATCGCCCGCGGCATGGTGGCCGCGACGACCGAATGGAACCGCATGGGCTACGGTGCCGAGCACCAGCAACTGCTTCGCCGGAACCTCGTGTCGGGCATGCACCGCCGCATCGTCGAGGCGTCGCTGGTCGATGACCCGGTGGGCGGCATGGAGCGGCTGGAGCAGTACCGCCGTTACCTGAGTGCCACCGACGCCGCGGCGCTGGACGAGAAGGTGCAGCCGGTGGTGCGCGACGAGGCGGCGACGGCGGCGGGCATGGCCGCGGTGCATGGCGGCGCCATCGACGGCATGCCGACGGTGAGGACGGGCGAGGATCACGCCCGCGACGCTGCCAGCGTGCAGGCGGTCTACGAAGACATCGGCAAACGCCACGGCTTCACCACGACCAGCACCACGCGCACGGCTGAGCGCAACCGCGAGGTCAACGGCGTGGCGAACAGTCAGCACCTTGAGCAGCACGGCACCGCGCGCGACTGGTCGATCCAGGGCAAGTCGCCGGAGCAGGTGCGTGCCTTCACTGCCGACCTGCGCGCGGCGGGCTATCGCGTGCTGGTGCATGACGCCGGCAGCGGGATGCACGTCCATGCCGAACTGCCGAAGACCCAGCGCCAGCGCGGCGCACCCCATGCAGGCCCGGCGCAGTCCAAGACCGAAGCCATCGATCGGCTACGTGCGTCGCCGCTGGCAAGCAACGCTGCGGCGCTCCGGCAGGCCGAGGCGGTTGTCGCCCGCGAGTGGACGCTCCGCGAGACGAGGCGTGCCGAAGCCGAGCGAGACATCGGGCAGGCGATTTTCCAGAAGGTCGCGTCCGCACCGCCGAACACGCCGCCACGCGACATCCTCACGCCGGACGAGCTCGTGTTCCTGGCGAACAACGAAAGCACGAATGCCGCGATCAACCGTTATCGCGACCTCGTGTCCGCGGGCACGGTGGTCAAGGACGACCCGGCCACCATCGATTCGATCTACCGGCTGCGCGCGACCGATCCCGGCGCGTTCGCCCGGGCGAACTTGGCGCAGTACGGCGACAAGCTCAGCGGCAAGACGTTCCTCGAACTGACCAACGCGCAGCGCGAGGCGAACAAGCCCGAGAAGGTCGAGCAGTGGGCGTCCGAGGCCGAACTGCTGCGTCTGGCCTACAACGACCTGGGGCTCGTCGGCGACGGTAGTGCCGCCGGACGTGGTGAGTTTGAACTCGCCTTCCGCCGCGAGGTGCGTGCCTTCGTCGAGCAGAACAAGCGCCAACCGTCGGCGGATGAAACGCAGGGGCTGATCAACAAGCTCAAGCAACCCTTTGCCCGCCGTCGCTGGTGGGGTGCGGAGCAGTCCGACCGACGCGCCTACCAGGGGCCAGCCGAAGGCTATGCCGTGCCGACTGCAGCGCGTGCGCAGATCCTCGCCGACTACCGCGACGCAGGTGTTGCTGATCCGACCGAACAGGAAATCATCGAGGCCTATCTCGACATGCCGGGAGCAACACTGTGAGCAACGCCTACCAGGAACGCATTGCACGCGCGGCTGCGGAACGCCGCCAGCAACAGGCCGGCGCCATCACGCTTGCGCAGGACACCACGCCCGACAAGACCGCCGAGGTCATCGACCTGTCTAGGCGAACAGGGGCACCCGTGGGCGCCGTCCGCGCAGATCCCGAAGGCGCGCGGCAACAGGTACGCCGGGACGAACTCGCCGCGGCACCGCCAACGGTGGCCGCCTGGGCGACATCCGATCCCGACCGCTACGCGATGGTGCAGGACGACATCCCGCTGCTGGCACGGTTCGCGCAGTTGCCGCAGCCGGTGAAGCTGTCGGCGTTGACGGTCGCCGGGCCTGCCATCCACATGAGCCAGGCCATCCCGCGCAACCCGCAGGAGGCCGTGGACGTGGCTCGCGCTGCACCAGCTGGCGCTGTGCGGCAGGTAGGCGGCGTGCTGGGCGGCCTCGGCCAGGTCTACAACATGGGCGCGCGGTGGATCGACAGGGGACTGCAGGCCGTCGGACTCGACCCGTTCGCGCTTGGCCCCGCATCGCGGCTCCCGATCTGGTTGCGTCCGGGCGATTCGTTCGTTGGCAGTGGCGAGGCGATCAAGGCCGGCGCCGATGCCATCGACGTGCCTGCCGATCGCCAGACCATCGCCACCGACATCGCGGGCGCCACCGGGCAACTCGGCATCCAGGTCGTGCAGGGGCTGCTGGCGCCGCAGACGTTGACCGGCTCGCTGGCCGCGCAAGGCGCGGACGTGATGGCCGGGCGCGCGGAGGACGCCGGCACCATCGGCACCTTTGAAGCCGACATGGCGATCCTGTCCGGCGCTGGCGTCACCGCCGTGGTCGAACGCCTCGGCATCGGGCGCGTGCTGGAGAAGCTTCCGGACAGCGTGCGCAACAGCACCGTGCGACGCATTGCCGACATTGCGGTGGCAGGCGGCACCGAAGCCGCGACCGAGGTCGTCGAGGGCATCGCGCAGGATCTTCTGACCCGCGCCGCGATCGACGAGGACTATGCCGTTGCCGAAGGGCTGGAGCGCGAGGCCATCGCCGCGGGCGGTGCCGGCGCAATCCTGCGCGGCGTCGTGCATGCCGTCGCCAGCCGTAGGGCACGCATCGAGGCCCGTGCCGAGCAGCAGCACATCGATGCGATGGTCGAGACAGCCGAAGCCTCGAAGCTGAAACAGCGTGCGCCGGAACTGCTGGCCGATCTGGTCGAGCAGGCGCAGCCGGACGTGCAGGTGTTCGTCCCGCTCGAAGCCCTGCGCAGCCACTACGGCGACCGCACGGAAGCAGCGGTGTCCACGCTTACCGGCAACCCGGAGGCGTTCGCCGAGTCCGAACTGTCCGGTGCGGAGGTCGCGGTGCCGCTGGGCCGGTACGTCTCCATCGTGAGCCAGTCCGATCATGCCGCGCTACGCGATGCCATGCGCCTGACCGCGGGCGAGGATGTGAAGCCCGGTTCGCCCGCGTTCGATGGTGAGGCGCTGGTGCGCGAGACCATGGCCGAGGCCCGTCGGGTGGATGCCGATGCCACGGGCGCCACCGGCACCGTGCAGACCAACGCCGCCGATCCGACGTTGCCGGCGGATGCGATGGACGCGAACAGCTACGCTTTCTACCTGGCGGCGCGTGCCGCCGAGCAGGAGGCTCGCAAGACTTACGCGCAGGCAGAGCGCCAGCGACAGATGGAACGCGCTGCCGAGCGCCGAGCCGCAGCGACGTGGAAGACGACGCATGCCGAAGTCGAGGCCGAACTGCGACAGCAGCCGGTCTATCGCGCCGAGCGCATCCTGCGCACCGGCAGGCTCCCCGATGGCACATTCGCCGAGGTCAGGGCGAAGTTGTCGCACGCTGCCGTCGTGGCCGGCTACGGCGACGCTGCCGCCGAGGCACTGAAAGGCATGACGGTGCAGCGGGGCGGGCTGGATCCGGATGCCGCTGCCGCCGTGCTCGGCTTCGATTCCGGCGCACGCCTGATCCACGACCTGACCACGATGACGCCGCTGGACGACGCCGCCCGCGTCGAAACCGATGCCCGTACCGCCGAACTCGACACCGACCCGGACGTGGCCGACGACGGCACGGACGCGAAGGCGAGGGCGCTGGAAGCCGAACTGCAGGGGCTTGAGCGCCGGGCAGGCGGCATCCGCACGCATGTCGCGGTGATGAAGGAAACCGCCCGCCGGATCATGTCGCAGAAGGAAGTGGCGAAGATCCGCCCCGAGGTCTACCGGCTCGCCGAGGCCCGCGCTGCACGCGAGGCCGTCCAGGCGGCGATCAAGCGCGATTGGCGCGCACTGCACGCCGCACGCCGCCGGCAACTGCACGCCCTGTTGCTGCAGCGGGAGGCACGGGACGCCCGCGATTTCGCCACGAAGTCCGGGCGCCGGTTCGCGCAGGTGATGAAGACGCGGGCGCTGCAGCGCATCGGGTTGGCCGGCAGCGACTACCAGGAGCAACTGGTCGGCCTGCTGTCGCGGTTCAACCTCGCGCCGCTTACTGGCGCGCAGATGGAGGCCAAGCAATCGCTGGCGGCATGGATGAAGGCCAAGGCCGAGCAGGGCGTGATCGTGGACGTGCCGCCGGCCATCGCCGACGAGGCGTTCCGCATGCCGCTGCGCAAGCTCAAGCTGGGCGAACTGCGGGAACTGCGCGATGCGGTCGAGACGATCGTCCACGCCGCCAACGACGCCAACATGCTGCGACTCGAAGGTGAACTGGTCGCTCGCGAGGAAGTCGACCAGGCGATGGCCGAGTCGGTACTCGCGCACCACAAGCTGCGCGGTCACGACAGTGGCGACCCGAAGCTGGGCGAGAAGATCCGCGACGAAGCCCTGTCCGCCCGTGCGTTGACGGCCACGGCCACCGACATCGCCCGCGACCTCGACGGGTTCACCGACAACGGTGCCGTCTGGACGAACACCGTCCGCGTGATCCGGACGGCGAACGCCAGGACGAACGCGGAGATCCGCACGGCGCAGGAAGCGCACGCGGCGTTGAAGTTGAAGCACTACACGAAGCAGGAACTGCGGGCGTTCAAGTCGCGCACCTTCATCCCGGAAGTCGGCGCGGCGTGGTCGAAGGAGCGCATGCTCGCCCTGGCGCTCAACTGGGGGAACCAGGGCAACCGCGACGCGATCCTCGAACAGACCGATCGGCGGCTGTCGCCCGAGCAGGTCGGCGCCATCCTCGGTCGGCTCGATGGACGGGACTGGGATTACGTCGAAGCCGTCTGGAAAACCATTGGCCGGCATTGGGACGACATCGCGGCCACGCAGCGGCGCAGGACGGGACTGGCGCCCGAGCGTGTACCACCGTCGCCGTTCGTGGTGACCTTGCCCGACGGCACGCAGCGGGCGATCTCCGGCGGCTACTTCCCGCTCAAGTACGAAGCGCGCAGCGTCAAGGAACTGCGCATCATGGACGCGGAGGCCTACAGGGATCTGCAGACCGGGCGATTCTCCAAGGCTGCGACGCGGCGTGGGCACACGCTGGAGCGCGTGGGCTCCGGTGGCCGTACCGTCCGCCTCGACCTGGGCGTGGTCACGCAGCACGAACGCGAGGTCATCCGCGATCTACGGCTTGGCGATGCGGTCAACTACGTGCACAACGTCCTCCACGGCAAGGAGTTCACCGCAGCCGTCAACGCGACCGACATGGCGCCGCTGGTCAACGGCCTCGACCTGTGGCTGCGCGACGTGGCAACCGGTGAGGTCGGCGTGCGGCGCTTGTGGGAACGTGGCCTGCGCATGCTGCGGACGAACTTCACTGCCGCCGTGCTCACGATGCGCGTGGACTCGGCGTTGCTCCAGCAGACCGGACTGCTGCAGTCGGCTACCATCCTCGGAAAGCGGGAGATGGTCGAGGGCGTCAAGCGTGCCTATCGCCACCCGGTGCGCGAATACAAGCGCGTGACCGAAGCATCGGAGTTCATGCGGGCACGCCTGCAGACGCACGTGGAGGCCGTCCAGCGCGTCATGGATGCCGAGGCCGGCACCTTCGGCGCCGCGCATGCGGCGATGATCCGCAACGGCTACTGGATGATGGGCAAGTCGCAGGCGACGGTGGATCTCGCAACCTGGATCGCCGCCGAGCAGAAGGCACTGGAACGCGGCGACGACCCGGCCACCGCGCGAGCCTTCGCCGATGACGTGGTGTCCCGTGCGCAGGCCAGCGGCGACTGGATCGACAAGACGGCGATTCAGCGCGGCACGCTGTCGGAGAACAACCGGCAGTCCGAACTGATCCGCGCGACCACCGTGCTGCAGTCCTACATGACGGCCAAGTTCAACGCCGCCTATGAGCGCACGGCCACCGCCGACTTCCGCAGCGTGTCGGGCGGCATGTCGTGGGCGATGGACATGGCGTCGCTGTTCATCGTCGAGGGCATGCTCGCGGCGATCATCCGCGGTCGCTGGCCCGACGACGAGGAAAACGACGGCTATCTGGACGACGTGATCGGCTGGGCTGCGGACGAGGGCTTGTCTGCTGCGATGGGTGGCCTGCCGGGATTGTCGATCGCTGCCAGCGAGCTACGCGGCTACGACGCCAAGGGGCTGTTCGCGGAACTGTGGGAGGCCGTGGGCCGGTCGAGCACGCAGCTATCGCAGGGCGAGATGGATGCGGCCAACCGGCGCGCTCAGATCAACCTGGCCGGCATGCTGTTCGGCATCCCGTCGTCGCAGTTGAACCGCACGCTGGACGCGATCGAGGCCAGCGGTGACGGCAAGGACGTGTCCCCGATCGAGTACCTGAGCGGGCCGAAGAAGGAGTAGACTGGCAGGCAAGCCCTGACCGCGCGCCCTCGGGTGCATTGGGAATCGTTCCCTGCTGCGGCGGCTCGAAGCCCTGGACATTGTTCAGGGCTTCTTCGTTTTGCAGTCCGCTGCATAACCACTCTGCCACCAAGCCTGTGAGTATGGCGGCGAGTACGCCGTCGGATGAGGTGCGGAAAATTATCGCTAAATCAGTGGGATGCCGAAACTAGTCGATCCCGACCCCGGGCACCATGTCGTCGCTGCCGATTAGCGCGCTGCGACGCGCGTGACCGCTTCGTCCTGGTATTCGATGGTGGCATCGACCGAACGCTCGTTGTCGCAGGCTTTGATGCCGATTGCCATGCCGTCCGCATACGCGCGCGTGTAGCCGGCGTCATGCCATTGCGCTTGGATCTGTGGCGCATGCAAGGTGCAGGCCTTGCCGTAGCCGCTGACGAATCCATCGCGGAACCCCGCGCCATTGTCGTCATCGCGCTGGTCGTAGCAACCGAGTGCGACCGCCACCGTCAGGCACGCGAGCGCCATCGTGACGATGTTTCCCTTCATTGGCTTCTCCATGGCTCCCCAAGCGGATGGCAGATGCGTCCGGAATTGGAAGCAGGTTCCGTGCCATGGAGGGAAATTGGGAATTTCCCGGGCGGTACACGAGTAGGGTGGCCCCACTGACCACGACTGACCCAATGCGTCACCGGCGCGAATGGGCAGGTTTGCGCCGATCGCGTCCGGATCTGCGTGGCGGGGTTCGCGCCGGCCATCTCGGATGCGGCGACTACAATGCCTGTCGTGCCGGGCGTCGGACGCCGGGAAATTAGCCATCCGCACCCAGCGAAGGGTGCACGATCGCGAGGAGCGCAATGTCCCGTTACCTGGCTTATGCCATTTGCATCCTGATGACGTTGGTGTCGCTGTGGCTGGCGATGCGTTGGCCGCAATGGGGTTGGGGCGTGCTGGCGTTCGGCCTGCTGGTGGTGGTGGGGACGATCGACCTGTTGCAGCGGCGTGCGACGTTGCGGCGCAACTATCCGATCCTGGCGCACTTCCGCTACGGGTTCGAGTCGATCCGGCCGGAGATCCGCCAGTATTTCATCGAGGACGACCTGGCCGAGGTGCCGTTCTCGCGCGAGCAGCGTGCACTGGTGTACCAGCGTGCGAAGGACGTGATGGACGTGGTGCCGTTCGGCAGCGAGCACGACCCTTACGGCGTGGACTACGAGTGGATCAACCATTCCTTGCGTCCGACGCATGCGGATTCGCACGATTTCAGGTTGTCGATCGGCAACCAGGCCACGCAGCCCTACGATGCCAGCGTGCTCAACATTTCAGCGATGAGCTTCGGTTCGTTGTCTGCGAACGCAATCCGGGCGCTCAACGAAGGGGCGCGACGCGGCCGGTTCTTCCACGACACGGGCGAAGGTTCGATCTCTTCCTACCATCGTGAGCGCGGTGGCGACCTGGTCTGGGAAATCGGCTCGGGTTACTTCGGCTGCCGCGACGCGACGGGTGCGTTCGACGAGCATCGCTTCGCCGACAACGCGCACGACCCGCAAGTGAAGATGATCGAGCTCAAGCTGTCGCAGGGCGCGAAACCCGGCAAGGGCGGGGTGCTGCCGGGCGCGAAGGTGACCGGTGAAATTGCGCTTGCACGTGGCGTGCCGGCTGGCATCGACTGCATTTCGCCGGCTGCGCATTCGGCGTTCTCCACGCCGGTCGGCCTGCTGGAGTTCGTCGCACGCCTGCGCGAACTTTCAGGTGGCAAGCCGACCGGATTCAAGCTTGCGATCGGCCATCCGTGGGAATGGTTCGGCGTGGCCAAGGCCATGCAGGAAACCGGCATCCTGCCGGATTTCATCGTCATCGACGGCGCCGAGGGCGGCACCGGTGCGGCGCCATCTGAATTCATCAACCACGTCGGCGTGCCGATGCACGAAGGCTTGATGCTGGTGCACAACACGCTGGTCGGGCTCGACCTGCGCGACAAGATCCGGATCGGTGCGGCGGGCAAGATCACCGGTGCGTTCGACGTGGCGCGCACGCTGGCGATGGGTGCGGACTGGTGCAATGCGGCCCGCGCCTTCATGTTCGCGCTGGGCTGCATCCAGTCGCGCAGTTGCCACAACGACCAGTGCCCGACGGGCGTCGCGACGCAGGATCCGGCACGGTGGCGTGCGCTGGACGTGGAAGACAAGGCCAATCGTGTCTTCCATTTCCACCAGAACACGCTCAAGGCGCTGCGCGACCTGTTGGGGGCGGCCGGCCTGGAGCATCCCGCGCAACTCGGCCCCGAGCACATCCTGCGCCGCGTGTCGCCGATCGAGATCCGTTCGCTGGCCTCGCTTTACCGCTTCGTCGAGAAAGGCGAACTGCTCGACCACGTGCCTGAGCACGTGGTGTTCAAGAATTTCTGGCCGCAATCACGCAGCGACAGCTTCCTGCCGCCCGAACGCGTGCAGGCGATGCGGGCGGCGAAGTCCAGCTAGGCGGCGTCAACCGATATCGAGCGAGGACTCGTCGGCGATGGCGTCACCGCGCGACTGTCGCGTCACCACGCTGGTGGCGGCGAGGTCGGCGGTGACGTTGCCCAGCGTGGCGAACATGTCGGGCACCGTGTCGACCGCGAGCAGGATGCCGAGCGGCTCGGTCGGCAGCCCCATCGCCTGCGTCACCGGCAGGTTGGTGGTCATGAAGATGGCCTGCCCGGGCAGGCCGACCGACCCCATACTGATCACGGTGGCCAATGCGGCGCCCGCAGCCAGATGCGCGAAGCCGAGGTCGATGCCGTAGATCCACGCGATGAACGCCGCGACGCACATGTACTGCACCGGACTGGTGATGCGGAACAGCGAGACTGCCATCGGCAACACCAGCGAGGCGACGGCCACCGGATAACCCAGGCGCGTGCGTGCGCTTTCGATCATCGCCGGCAGCGAGGCCAGCGAGGATTGCGTGCCAAGTGCGATGGTCTGCGCCGGCAGGATGCCCTTGGCGAAGCTGCGTGCCGACTCGTTGCCGGCAACGGCGACCACCACGTACATCAGCGCGGTCGCGGCCAGGTGCAGGCTGCAGAGCAGTGCGATGTACCAGCCGAGCGCGGTCAGGATGTCCAGGCCGACGCGCGCGCAGACCGCTAGCATCAGCGCGAACACGCCCAGCGGTGCCGTCCACAGCACCCAGCGCACGATGATGATCATGGTGTCGATCACCGTCTGCAGCAGTTCAAGCATGCGCAGGCGGCGCTCGGGTTCGACCCGCGCCAGCGCGAAGCCGAAGAACAGCGAGAACGCGACCGTAGGCAACATGGCCGCCGCAGCCGCCGCCGCGATCGCGTTGGAAGGAATGATCGAGACCAGGAAATCGCCGATATTGCCTGCCCTTGCGACCGGTTCCGGGCCGGAGAACGCAGCGCGCAGCGACTCGACCAGCGCCTCGTTGCGCGGCAGCAGCGACAATGCGGCAGGCGCGAGCACGGCGGCGAACATCGAGATCAGCGCGAGCAGCACGATGAACACCACGATGGCGCGGCGCGCGGTGCGCCCCGAAGCTGCGGCATCGCTGGCCGAATTGACGCCGATGATGACCAGTGCAGCCACCAGCGGCACCACCGTCATCTGCAGTGCGTTGAGCCAGAGTCGGCCGATGGGCTGGACGGCATCGGCCACCTGGATGGCGACGCCGTGGTTCCAGAACGCGAGGATCAGGCCGAGGGCCGAACCGGCGGCGAGCGCAAGCAGGATGCGTGTGGTGTGGGACATGGTGCCTCGATCCGGTTCAGTGTGCGGCAGGATGCGGCAGATTCCAGCTTGCCGCCAGACGTTGTTGCTGGTCGTCGGGCAGTACCACGAACACCGGCTTGCGGCCGGGATCCAGCCAGGCCAGCAGTTCGAGCATCGCCGGTTCCTCCATCGCGGTACAGCCGGCCGTGGTTTCGCCGGGCTGGCGCCACAGGTGCGCGAAGATGCAGCTGCCGCCGCCGGGGATCGCCTGCGGATTGTGGTCGATCACGAAGCCCAGCTTGTAGCGTACGTCGCCGTCGGCATGCAGGTCGCGGCGCATCGGTTCGGTCGAGCCTTCGATGGCCGCTTCGCCGACATCGCGGGTGCTGACGATGCGGTTGTAGAGCGGCGATTCGTTGACATCGATGCACCAGTCGTCGATGTCCATCGGCGCATATGCCAGCCCGGTCTCGGCCATTTCGCCGTAGCCGAACGCGATGCCGATCGAGAACACGCCGGCGGGTGCGCGGCCATCGCCTTCCTGCTTTTGCGGGCCATCGGCTTGCGCGGGGTGCAGGCCCAGGCCCCAGGCCGTGCCGTTGCGGCCCAGCATGACCGGTGTCGAGGCGCCCACTTCCCGCCATTGCGCGTCTTCTGCATCGCGTTCGTAGCGTTGCATCGTGCCGGCGGTTGCATCCCATCCATCGCTGGTCACGAGCACCATCTGCCGCGCTTCATGCCACGCGGTGGGCAAGGTTTCCTCGCTGTCATCGATGGCCGGTTGGCACGCGGCCAGCAACAGTGGCAGCAGCCCGAAGGCGACAAGGGCGAGGACGCCACGGGTCGGGTGGCGGGAGGATGCGATGCGGTTGGGCATGTCGTCTCAGGTATCCAGCAGGTGCAACACCTGCATGTGGTTGTCATCGAGTTGGCGACGACGATCTTCGTCTTCGCAGACGAGCAGGAAGATCTGGTCGAGCAGGTGTTGCAAGGCGGACTGGTAGAGCAGGGGCACGATGTGCGCGCGATCGTCGTGCGCGGATACCAGCAATTGCGAGTCGGCGTGCGCACGCAAGGGATTGGCGTTGTGCCGGGTCACCGAGACCACATGCCCGCCACGTGCGCGGAACAGGCGCGCGAGCTGGCAGAACGAGGCCTGCTGCCCATGTTCGGAGAACAGCAGCAGCACGTCGCTGGGGCTCGATGTCGAGACTTCCGCAGGCACCAGGACGGGATCGAAATGGTGGATCGCCAGGATCCCCAGCAGCGACAGCCGGATCGCGAAACCGCGCGCGGCGATGCTGTCCGAGCCGATGCCGACCAGAAAGACCTTGTCGGCCGTGCGCAGCCTCAGGGCAATGGCATCGAGCCGTTCTTCGGGATTGATCAGGCGGGTTTCGTCGCCGGCTCGCGACTTGGCCAGCCACAGTTCCGCCGCGGGGGATGCATGCGCATCGTCCGTCGCCCCGTGGCTGGCGCCGCCGTTTTCGTCGCCGTTCCGTGCGATTGATTCGCCGATCGAATACTTGAGGTCTGGGTAGCCCTTGAAGCCGAGTTTCTGGCTGAATTTCACCACGCTCGACTGGCTGATCCCGAGTGCATTGGCCAGTTGCTGCGAAGAGTAGTCGCGCAGCAGTTGCGCGTTGTCGAGGATGAAGTCGGCGATGCGCCGCTCGATCGCCGACATGCGGTCGCGTTCGGAGCGGATCTTGAGCAGCGACGACATGGCGGCGTCAGCGCACCAGGGGCTGGTAACCGCGGATCGCGCGGATGCCGAGGCCGGGCGCTTCGCCGACGGAGATTTCCGACTCGTTGAAGATCACCCCGCCGTCGACCGGGTCGAAGGCGCACAGCGATGGGCCATCCAGGTCGACCTTGGTGATCACGTCCGACTTGGCGATCGCAAGGTGGACGGCCGCCGCGACGCTGATGCTGGTCTCGATCATGCATCCGATCATGCATTCGACGCCGTACACCGAGGCGATGTCGGCGATGCGGATGGCATTGGAGATGCCGCCGGTCTTCATCAACTTGATGTTGATGATGTCCGCGGCGCGTTTCTTGATGAGATCGATCACTTCCGCAGGGCCGAACACGCTCTCATCGGCCATGACCGGCGTGTGGACGCGATCGGTGACGTACTTCAACCCGGCGATGTCTCGGGCGTGCACGGGCTGCTCGAGCAGTTCGAGTTGCACGCCGGCATCTTCCAGCGTGCGCATGGCGTACACCGCCTGTTTCGGGGTCCAGCCCTGGTTCGCGTCCAGCCTCAGCAGGGCGCGTCCCTCGACCGCGGCGTGGATGGCCTTGACCCGTTCGATGTCGAGGCCGATGTCCTTGCCGATCTTGATCTTCAGCGTCTCGAAACCGCGATCCACCGCCGACATCGAGTCGGCGACCATCTTGTCGATGTGGTCGACGCTGATGGTGATGTCGGTCGAGACCACCGGTTCGCCGCCGCCGAGCATGCGGTAGAGCGGGGCGCCGTAGAGTTGCGCCCACAGGTCGTAGATCGCGATCTCGACGGCTGCCTTGGCGCTGGTGTTGCGCTCCATGGCGCCCTGGATGCGGCGGACGATGCGGTTGAGATCGACGACTTCCTCGCCGATCAGGCGCGGTGCGATCACCTTGTCGATGGCTTCGATGATCGAGCCGTGGGTATCGCCGGTGATGACAGCGGTGGCCGCGGCTTCGCCGTAGCCGACGTGGCCGGTGTCGGTGTGGATCGAGACCACGATGTCCTCGACGGTGTCCACCGTGCGCAATGCCGTCTTGAACGGCGTCTTGAGCGGGACGCGCAACATGCCCAGGCGCACTTCGGTGATCTTCATCGGGTTCCCCTCACTGTGCGGATCCGGTGGCGCGTCAGGGCCGGATCCGCTGGATGTTTGTGATGCGTTCGATGGTGGCGGTGTCCGCGTCCGAGAGCATCGGCAGCAGCGGCGTCACCACCACGCCGTTGAGGACAAGGCGACGGAGATCGCCGTCTGGCCCGCGATAGGACATGCCCGCGGTGTCGTGGATCACGTAGGGCTCGCCGTCTTCGTGGCCGATGACCATCATCACGTGCCCCGGGATGTAGACCAGGTCGCCGACCTGGGTCTTGCGCAGCAGGTCGACGCGCTCGTCATGCGGCATCGCCGGATCGAACTGCAAACGGTTGAGCGCCGGACTCACGGCCTGCGCACTGGTGTTGCGCGGCAGCAGCACGCCGAAGCTGCGGTAGACCTCGGCCACGAAGCCGCTGCAGTCGCGCGAATTGAACGAATGCCCCCAGCCGTAGCGTTCGCCAAGGAACTTGAACGCCTGCCGCAGTATGTTGGCGCGGGTCATCGGCAGGTAATCGCTGGCGACATCGGCCGAGGCCGGGATCAACGCAGGGGCGAACGACAGGCTGCCGTCTTCGTTGCGGATCGGCAGTTCGATGGCATGGCCGAAGTAGGGGTGCTGTCCGTTGACCAGACCGTCTTCCGGCAGTGCGCGCACCAGCGGCATGCGCACGCCCATGTCCAGTTGCACTTCGGATACGCGCGCGTCCGTGCGGGCATGCACCGTGCTGACGGTGGCTCCGGTGACGACGATGTGCGGGGAGCGGCGTGCGTGGGCGAAGATTTCGGCCTTGTCGCCGATGGCGACGGCATCGCGGTCGATCCACGCGGCATAGGTGCGGCTGACGACGAACAGCCACTCGCCATCGCGGCTTTCGTGCGCCACGACCACCGGCGTGCCCGGGAACAGGGCGCTTTCCTGGAAACGGTCGATGTCGCGGTCTTCAGGCGTGCTGAACACGCGCAGGTGGGTCGGGAAGGTGCGCAGGTCGGCGCGGCTGACGACCATTCCGTAACGCGTCACCTGCGTCTGGGGCACGTTGCGAAGGTCGAGCGCATTGACCAGTCGGTCGAGCGCGCGCTCGCTGCCTTCCTTGCCGGCTTCGTCGTAGAGCGTTCGCGTCGGCCGTGTCGAGATCGCCTCGATCCAGCCGACGACCTGTTCTCGCTCCAGCGTGACCGGGAGTGCCTCGATGTCGTGCAGCGAAGGGTCGATGCTTTCCATCGCCAGGTTCTGCGTGGCGATGGCGGCGGGACTCATGACCGGGCGATCCACCTGGCGTGCCTTGCGGATCCAGTACCCCGCGGAGAGGTGTTCGGCGCGGACGCCGACGATGCCGGTGTCGTCGGGTGGCTGCGTCGTCGTCCCTGATGCGGTTGCCGCCCCCATGGACATGACCAGCAACGCGACCGCCAGCAGCGTGCATGCCTTGGCTGCCCGGCATCTAGCCGGAGCTGGGGTGGTGCACGCATCCTGGGCGTTGGCTGGCAAGGTCATGGCGCTCTGGAATAAATCGTTATCGACTCAGAGTACTTGAGAATAAAAAATTGACAAGGGTGTTTGAAGCATGTTAAGCAGCACATAACGAGGGGGCGTTCGAGTCCGCAGGATTGGACGAAAGCAATCGGTGACAGGCAAGTCGCCCACCAGCCAGGTTTCGTCCATCACCACATCTTCAGCCGGGGGATCAGCATGTCAGAAGTTCGCACAGTCACGAGGCCGCGCGTGCTCGGTTCGGCCTTGTCGGTCGCCATCGCGATGGCGTTGTCCGGTACAGCCGTCGCGCAGGACGCAGCAGGCACACAGGAGGAGCAATCGGCGCGATCCCTTGATCGAGTGCAGGTGACGGGTTCGCGAATCAAGCGCACTGATGTAGAGGCGGCGCTTCCTGTGACTGTGATCCAGAAGCAACAAATTGAAGCGCAGGGAATTACATCTGCTGAGCAACTGTTGCAGTTCCTCAATATTTCAAGCAACAGCGCGGACAATCTGGCGGCCAACAGTTCGATTGCGCCTTCCGAAACACGCGGAAACAATGGTGTTTCTGGCGCTAATCTGCGCGGTCAAGGGGCTGACGCGACGTTGGTGCTTCTCAATGGGCGTCGCGTTGCCGCGCATGGCTTGGGTGGTCAGGTCGTCGACCTGAACTCCATCCCATTTTCAGCGATTGAGCGAGTAGAAGTCCTGCGTGATGGTGCTTCCGCTCTTTACGGTACAGATGCCATTGGTGGCGTGATCAATTTCATCACTCGTAACGATTACCAAGGGCTCTCCGTCACGGCTGGCTTGGATGCGACGGAGGAAGGCGGCGGTAACATCTACAACTTTAGTGTGTTGGGCGGTGTGGGTGATCTGGATAGCGATCGGTGGAATGTGTGGGGTGCGATTAGCATCAAGAAGAATGACATCCTTCGTGGCGTGGATCGTGATTTTGCCAATAGCTTCCAGCCTGAGCGTGGCCTCTCACCGGATTCGCGGGGCGGGCCTTTTGCCACGATAGGAAATCTCGCCGGCGGCATCATCACCGGCAGCTTGGTCGACCCGAACACCCAGTCATTGAATACCTGGGTCAACATCCTTGATCTCCCGGGTGGGATTGGTTGTGAGGCCGGTGGCGACATGATGGGGCCTTATGACGAGGTCATTTGGGCGTCGCCAGGCTTCAGGTATTCGTGTGCGTGGGATTACGGTAGGTCTCGCGTTCTCCAGCAGCCGGTAGAAACAATGCAGTTTGTTGGCCGAGCTACATTCAAGATTTCCGACAATCACCAAATGTATTTCGAAGCAGTTGGATCGGAGGTCGAATCTCGTAGGCATTTTGAAGCCCAACAAATCTCGACCAGTGTTTCAACGGCGTTGAACTCACTTGATCCTTATCCCCTGAATGATCTGACGCGTAGCACCTACGACATGGTGTACAACGCCCTTGCTGACTATTTTGGGACTGCCAACTTGGTGTATGGCAATCCCATCAATTATCGTTGGCGCTGTTATGCATGCGGGCCGCGTGAGTACACGACCACCACCAAGGCTTCACGATTGATGTTCGGTTTCGAAGGAACGATAGCCGGTTGGGACTACAACGCAGGCCTCTCTCGTTCCAGCAGTCGTGCAGAGTCTGTGCTGACTGATGGCTATTACTACACTCCGCAGTTGAAGGAAATGTTGCGCACCGGCCTGCTCAATCCTTTCCTTTTGCCGGGTCAGGATCAGTCGCCAGCAGCATATGCGGCGTTGGCTGCGGCCTCGGCTAGTGGCGTGCAACTCTACAACGGCGAGACGGCCACCACGATAATTGATGCGAGCGCATCCGGTGGCCTTGGCTTCAGTCTTCCGGGCGGCGAGGTGCAGGCGGCCGTTGGTGTTGACCTACGTCGCGAAGAATACAAGTTCGGTGGCCCGGAGCAATGGGGTGTTCCGATTGCAGAAGGTGGTGGGCCTGCCTGGATCTTTGGCGCTGCAGGCGATGCTCAATTCTATATGCCGAAAGTGCATCGGGACGTAAAAGCAGTGTTCGCGGAGATCTACCTGCCGGTGCTGGATGCACTGGAAG
The DNA here is from genome assembly GCA_024707405.1 of Luteimonas sp. Taxonomy (GTDB): domain Bacteria; phylum Pseudomonadota; class Gammaproteobacteria; order Xanthomonadales; family Xanthomonadaceae; genus Luteimonas. The sequence continues at coordinate 111,086 of JANPZU010000001.1, read as the reverse complement.
TCACGATTGCTGTGCGCCATGACGAGTACAGTGGCTTCGGAGGCACGACGAATCCGAAGTACTCATTCAAGTATCAGCCCACGAATTGGCTGGCGATCCGGGGTGCCCACAGTACGGGATTCAAGGTGCCGGATTTCGCAAAACTGTTTCGAGGCACGCTTGAGAACCCGCTCACGAGCCGGGGTCTAGCCGATCCGGCGAGATGCCCCAGTGGTAATCCGAATCCCGAGGTTTCGGGGTGTGAGGAAATTAATCCCAACATCTTGTCGGGTGGCAATGTGGCGCTCGCCCCCGAGGAGTCCAGATCCACGAGCTTCGGCATCGTGTTGGCACCAACCGATAATTTCAACATCAGCATTGATTGGTGGGAGATCGAGCGTCTCAACACGATTCGTTCCCCGAGCTTGCAAACGCTGATTGATGAGTACGATCTGTTCTCTGCCAATTGGATTCGAAATGCCAATGGCGATGTCGTGCAGGTTGATCAGCGCTTCATCAATTCGGGTGGCACGTTGGCCAGCGGCATCGAACTGGATGCCAATCTAATGGGTGAATTGGCAGGTGGCAATTGGCGGCTCAACTTGAATGGAAGCTGGCTGGACTCTTTCCAGAGCAAGAGCCTCTCTAACCAGCCTTACGGTGACAATTCCGTTGGCACTTATGTGAGGTATTACAACCTTCCATTGCGTTGGAAGCATACGATGAGTTTCGTTTGGGCGAAGGGATCCTGGATGCACACACTTACCCAAGTTTATCGCAATGGCTATCAGGATTACGTGCCACCAGGTTTACGTGCTGATTACAAGCCGCCGCAATGGGAAAAAGATGTCGATGAGTACATCACTTACAACTATTCGTTGAGTTGGCAGGCCAGTGATGCTTTGAGGACAACCTTCGGCGTCAAGAACTTGCTCAACGCGGATCCGCCGTTCTCGTTGGCATACCTGGATGATGGTGGTGGCGCGGGTTGGGAGCCCCGTGTGGCTGATCCACGTGGCAGGGCGTTCACATTCCTCGTCGAGTACAAGTTCTGGTGATGCGCTCCATCGTTCGTGCGTCCCATGGAGACGGCCTGCTTGCAGGCCGTTTCCTTTCGTGCGCCGCCGCGGTTCTGCTGTCTTTTTCGATGCCGTCGTTCGATGCCGTCGCGGGTGAAGTGCATGCAGTGGATCGCAAGGCATTCAACGATGCATTCGATGATGCCTATTCACGCTACGCGTTGCCGGGATTGGCGGTCGGCATCGTCGTGGACGGTGAAGTCGTATACACGCGTACGCAGGGGGAACTCGCCGCGGGTGAGGGGGAGACGATCGATGCCTCATCCATCTTCAAGATCGCGTCCAACAGCAAATCGATGACCACGGCCTTGCTGGCGCGGTTGGTCGAGCAGGGCAGGTTGCGATGGGAAGATCCGGTCGTGAAGCACCTGCCGCATTTCCGGATGCACGATGACTGGGTCACCGGCGAGATGCAGGTGCGCGACCTGTTGATCCACAACAGCGGCCTCGGGCCCGGAGCCGGTGACCTGATGCTCTGGCCGGAGCCCAACCTGTTCACGCGCGAGGACGTGATCCGCGGCTTGCGTTACCTCAAGCCGATCTACAGCTTCCGCTCCCGCTACGCCTACGACAACTCGCTCTACATCGTCGCCGGCGAAGTGGCTGCGGCTGCCGGCGGTGCGCCGTTCGACGTGCTGGTGCGACGGGAAGTGTTCCAGCCGCTCGGCATGGCCCGCTGCCAGGCCGGCCAATGGCGTCGCGACAACGTCGGCCATGTCGCGCAGCCGCACATGCGCCACGAAGGCGGCAACATCGTGATCCGTCGCGACGGCGAGACCATCCCGGACGTGCCGATGATGGCGGCCGGCGGCATCCGCTGCAGCCTCGGCGACATGCTGGCCTGGATGCAGGCATGGCTGCAGCCCGAGGGGGACATCCTCGACCAGGATGGTGGAACCTGGCTGTCCCAGCGCCAGCGTGACGAATTGTGGAAGACCCACATGCCGATGCCGCTCTCGCGGCAGATGCGCGAATGGGACGGCAGCCATTTCTCGGCCTACGGCTACGGGTGGCGACTGACCGATGTCGACGGCACCTGGAAGGTGTCGCACACCGGCACGTTGGCAGGCATGTACTCGGCGGTGACGTTGCTGCCTGAAAAGCGCGTCGGCATCGTGTTCATGGCCAATGGCGAGGCGGGCGAGGCGAGAACCGCGCTGAGCCAGGCGTTGGTGAAGCAATTCACGTCACCCGATGCATCCCGCCACACGGTGGCGCATTACGCCGGCTTGCTGGCGTCGTCGAGGGTGGCGGGTGCAACCGTCGAAGACGATGCCGGGCAGCAGTCCGCACCCGAGCAGGTGCGTCGGATGGCGACGACTGCCGAGGCTTCGGGGGCGCTGGGGCGATTCCGCGATCCGTGGTTCGGCGAGATCGAGGTGTGTCCCGCGGGCGAGGGCGTTCGTTTCCGTTCGCTCAAGTCGCCGAAACTGACGGGCGATCTCATCCTGGTCGGAAGTCGCCTGCTGGTGGACTGGCATGACGTGGATGTCGACGTCGAAGCCTGGTTGGATCCTGTGCCGGGCGAGGCTGGCACCCAAGGCTTGCGCATGGCAAAGATCGACCCGAGGGCCGACTTCAGTTACGACTTCGAGGATCTGGCGTTCGCCAGGATCGGCGACTGCGCCGGCGAGTGAGTGCCGGCGCGCAGCCGGAGGTCAGCCGATCTTCTTGAAGGTATTGGTGTTGCCGAGGCGCTCGACCTTGCCGCCCGACTTGCGGAACGCAGCCAGATCTTCTTCGATCTGCTCCCGGGTCAGGGTGGCGCCTTGCTTGCCGCCATTGGACTTGCCGGCCTTGCGGAGAGTGATGTTGCTCTTGCTTGCTGCCATCAGGATTGCATCTTCAGCGGGTGGTGGCGATATGGTAGCCAATAGCGCGTAAAAAGAACGTTTATCCCGATTATTAATTATGTAAAAACAATTAGTTATTGGCATATATTGAAGTAGTTTCAAGCCGTGCCAGGCCTGTTTTCTCCATCAATATTTCAAAGTCGTCCAGCCGGAGCAGGAATGAGGACTTCGCATTCCCCTTGCTGTCGCCCTCCCGGTGGACGTAGCGGTGCTCGGGCGCGCCCGCCTCGATGAGGGCTGCGAGCCGCTGGAAGGCGAGGCGGTAGATTCCGGCGAGGTACGGCACGCGACCGAACCTGGACGTGGTTTGCGTCCATTCCACCCAGTAGTAGATGTCGATCCCGGGGTACAGGCGGCAATAACGCTCGTAGTCCTTGCGATTGAAGGTCACGCAACGCCCCGGATCCAGATCGTAGCGGCTGGACAGGAAGAAAGGCGTGTTCTGCACCTTCAGGTCGGACAGGCGGCCGTCCACGACAAGATCGGGGACATAGCGGTTCGCCGCCTTGTCGGGGTTGATGCGTGCATCCAGCGACAGGCGCTGGTTGCAGATTTCAATGAAGGCATGTTCGAGGCGCTCGCCATGCAGGCACCACCAGCCCTTGTCTTCGGTGTCGTGGACGATGCCGTCGTTGCGTGCCGCCACGTGTTGGGCTCCATGTTCCATCGTGGCCGAGGATGGTGCGTGGCCAGCTGCGCCGCAATCCCTGCGGCGCACGTCCCTTCATGGCGAACACGGAACAGGGGATGTGATCCGGTTGGCAAAGACGTTGCTGGCAGGGACAGCGTGCAGGCCGGCAAGCGGGGATGCCATCGGATGGAGCCGGCCCGTGGCGTGGGGGAAATCCGAATCGCCTGTCGGGGGTGCGCCAAGGGTCAGGCTTGCCGCCATCGCGGTGCGCCCGTAGAATTCGCGTCCCGATTCAATCGGGCGGTTAGCTCAGCGGTAGAGCATTGCCTTCACACGGCAAGGGTCGCAGGTTCGAACCCTGCACCGCCCACCATCTTGGATTTCACAAAATACAACGTGAAATCAGGATGTTAGGGATGGGGTCGCCAGCTGCGATCTTATTTCCCCTTCCCAATCCCACCGAAGCGCCACAAATTTGCCACAGCGGCAGAGGAGTGAGTGGACCGGCCAGCCTTTCGTAGACATCCGGGAGCCATAATTGATGGCAATGACCGAGGTGTTTATGAGCAACAACAGGCAGTACACGGATGAATTCCGGGCCGAGGCAGTGAAGCAGGTGGTCGAGCGCGGCTTCACGGTGGTGGATGTTGCAGGTCGCATCGGCATCCCCAAGCACACGCTTTACGAGTGGATGCACAAGGCTCGCAAGTCGGCAGCAGACTCCATTGGGGCCGTTGCGGCCGACAAGAGCGATTCGGCGGAGATCCGCCGCCTCAAGGCTGAGCTTCGGCGGGTGACCGAGGAGCGCGACATCCTAAAAAAAGCCGCCGCGTACTTTGCCAAGGGGTAAGGGCGAAGTACGCGTTCATGCGCACACACGCCCGTGAGTTCCGGTTGGTGGCGATGTGCCGGGTGCTGGGCGTGCAGCGCAGCGGCTACTACGCATGGTTGCGCCACGGCCCCAGCGCTCGCGAGCATGAGGACCAGCGCCTGCTGGGGCTGATCAAGCACCACTGGCTGGCCAGCGGGACGGTGTATGGCTATCGCAAGATCACCCTGGATCTGCGCGAGGCCGGTGAGCATTGCAGTCGGCACCGCGTCCTGCGGTTGATGAAGGCTGAGGGCTTGCGTGCCCAGATCGGCTACGGCAGCAAGCCACGTCATCGTGGCGGCCCCGTGGGCGTGGTGACCAATGTGCTCAACCGGGACTTCACGCCGGACGCGCCGAACCGGGTCTGGGTCACCGACATCACCTACATCCGCACCTACGAGGGCTGGCTGTTCCTGGCGGCGGTGATGGATCTGTACTCGCGACAGATCGTCGGCTGGGCCACGGCCCCGACGATGACCAGTGACCTGGTATTGCAGGCGCTGGTGGCGGCGGCTTGGCGGCGCAAGCCGGGGCCCGGCGTGCTGGTTCACTCCGATCAGGGCTGTCAGTTCACCAGCAGCGACTGGCAGTCATTCCTGAAGGCGCACCGGATGGTGCCGAGCATGAGCCGTCGCGGGAACTGTCATGACAATGCCGTGGCCGAGAGCTTCTTCAGTGTGTTGAAGAAGGAGCGGATCAAGCGGCGGATCTACCCGAACCGCGAGGCTGCGCGCTCGGACGTGTTCGATTACATCGAGATGTTCTACAACCCAATCCGCCGGCATGGTTCCGCTGGAGGACTGTCGCCGGTAGAGTTCGAAAAGGCGCTACGCGCTAAGCGGCAACTGAGTGTCTACGGAAATCTGGCCGTCACCTCCTTAGTCGCTGTCCGATCCGATTTGCACTCGAACAACCCTTTCCTGAATATCGAGTTCCTCTCCGCCAGGCGCCGCAAGCGCAAAATCATCCCCGCTATCGCGCAAGCTCTTGAGCTTGGATTTCGCTGACTCTCGTAACGTGGCAACTTGGTTCCCTGTCAGCTCAGAGGGCCCAAGTGCAATTTCGGTCAGGATGCTGCTTGCGCCCTCGATATAGAAACCGAGGTGGACGGCCACACCATCTCGCACAAGGATTGCCTCATGGGTAAAGGCGCCGAGTCCGGAGTCGTTCGTCTTAAGCGCGAGACTGATTCCCAGTAGCCCCTCAACATCCTGTTGACTCATGCCAGGACGCACGCCCTGCCAGACCAGATGTCCGCTCGCCATGCTTAGCTGGGAAGTAAAGCGCTCAGCTCGGTATGTTGAATCGATTGGTGTTGAGGCTAAGGCCGCGAAGCAGAATGTACAGAGCAGTGCTACCCACCATGGCTTGAGCGTCATTCCATCCCCCTGTTGAATGTGTCCTATAGAGCGTGATCCTTTATGGCGTGGTCTCGGTGAACTGTCAAGACCTAGCCTTGCTGTATGCCTCAAGCCGCGCGACAGTCCGTTGATCCCGTCCTCAAGCAGTTCGCAGCGCGGCTGATCGAATTGCGGAAACAGCAAGGCATTAGCCAAGAGCGCTTAGCGATGGACGCTGGAATTGGCCGCTCGTATCTCAGCGGAGTCGAGCGTGGCTTGCGGAACATCTCCCTGATCAATATCACCAAGTTGGCGCATGCACTGGGCATAGAGCCTTACTTGTTCTTGCAGCGGCCGGGAAGCTGAGGCTGACCGAGTCCCGCGTTGTTGGGCTGGGCCCGTTGCGGAGCGAATGCTGGCGATAGGAGGCACTACGCTAAAGCCCGCAAGGAATCTGGATCAGTCGCTATTCCCCTAGATCTGAGTCAAGCTTGTAAAACAGGGACGTGGCCGCGAATGCCCATCATCTTGGTGGATAAGGCGTATGAGGTGCGAGGGTTATTCCCTCGGAAATTCGAATGCGCGAATGAATGTGTGCCGAAGCCGTGTGAGTGCTCTTTTGGACGCCAGAGACGTTCGTATCACATCGTATGAAACGATATCGTTTCATACGATGTGATATCGAGGTGCTGTTTAGGAAGAGCCTGCTCTGAGATCGGACGAAGTAGCGTAGAGCTGATTTGGGGCCGTTATCAGGGGTAGGGGAATCCACTCAGCGAAAGTCGCGGCTCTTGGAGACCATGCCCGCGAGGAGGTCGTCCGCGTTTGCCATCCGGCTGACGATCAAGTGCTGAACGCCGTCCATGCGCTCGAGGCGGGCATCGATGGCCAGGAGTTGGCTTTCGATCAGGACGCGATGCTGCCGATCCGCAACGTGTCGCCAGACCACGGCACTGACCATGCCGTCCTCGTCCTCGAGCGTCAGAAACGTGACTCCGCTGGCTGTTTCGGGGCGCTGCCGCAGCCGGACGATGCCTGCGAACTTCACGTTGCGACCGTGTGGGATGTTGGCCAGTTCCCCTGATCGTCTGTAGCGACGTACCTGCAGTTGTCGGCGCACGAATGACATCGGATGCTTACCCAGCGTCATGGAGGTGCTGGCATAGTCGGCCTGCATGTCCTCGAATGGTGTTGGGACGGGAAGCACGGGCGCTTCTTCGGGTGTTCCCGGCAATCCATCGAACAGGGGCAGTGGCTTCTCCACGCCCGTCACCGCCCAGCGGGATCGGTGGCGATTTCCAGCCAGTCCCTTGAGGGCACCCGCATCGGCAAGCAGGGCCTGATGCTTCCGGTCAAGTCCAGCCCGCATGCACAGGTCAGCGACATCGGTGAACTCGCGCCCGATTCGGGCGGTACTGATTCGCTGGGCGACCTCTTCGCCGAATCCGGAGATCAGTCGAAGGCCAAGGCGAATGGCCGGCCTAGCCGTTGTATCGATGTTCGCCAGCGTGCAATCCCAATCGCTGTAGCGTACGTCGACCGGTAGCACTCGGATGCTATGCCTGCGCGCATCCTGGAGGATCTGGTCGTTGGTATAGAACCCCAACGGCTGGCTGTTGATCAGGCTTGCAGCGAACGCGGCTGGTTCATGGCATTTGAGCCAGCAGCTTGCGTAAGTGATCAGCGCGAAGCTTGCTGCGTGGCTTTCGGGAAAGCCATAGCTCCCGAACCCCTTGATCTGGTCGAAGATCCGGTCGGCGTAGTCCTGCGTATAACCACGAGCGAGCATGCCTTCGAGCAACCGCTGTCGATGGGGCTCGAGTCCGCCACGTCGCTTCCAGGCCGCCATCGAGCGCCGGAGCTGGTCGGCTTCACCCGGAGTGAAGCCGGCGGCGTCCACGGCCAGTTGCATGACCTGCTCCTGGAACAGGGGTACGCCAAGCGTGCGCTCGAACACGTGCTCGAGTCCCTTGGGATAGTCGATGGGGTCTTCGCCGCGTCGGCGACGCAGGTAGGGATGCACCATGTCGCCCTGGATGGGGCCGGGCCGAACGATGGCGACTTCGATGACCAGGTCGTAGAAGTTCTTGGGCTGCAGGCGTGGCAGCATCGCCATCTGCGCCCGCGACTCGATCTGGAATACCCCCACGGTATCGGCCTTGCCGATCATGGTGTAGGTCTGTGCATCCTCGGACGGGATGGTCGCTACCGTCAGATCGCGGCGTCCCGTCGCCCTGAGCATGTCCAGACATTTGCGCACGGCAGTCAGCATGCCCAGTGCCAGGCAGTCGACCTTCATCAGTCCGAGTGCATCAAGATCGTCCTTGTCCCACTGGATCACGGTTCGTCCGTCCATCGCCGCGTTCTCCACCGGCACCAATGTGTGCAGGGGGTGTTCGGAGATCACGAATCCGCCCGGATGCTGGGACAGGTGCCGCGGGAAATTGATCAACTCGCCCGTCAATGCGACGACGCGGCGCATCAGCGATGACTCCGGATCGAACCCGCGCTCCCTCAGCGTGTCGCCTGACGGAGCGCGTTCGCTCCAATGCGACATCGTTGCGGCAAGTTCGTTGACCTGATCCGGTGGTAGTCCGAGCGCCTTGGCAACATCCCTAATCGCGCTCCGGCCGCGATAGCTGTTGGCCACGGCCGTCAGCGCCGCACGCTCGCGACCATAGCGCTCGAACACGTACTGCAGCACCTCCTCACGACGCTCATGTTCGAAGTCGATGTCGATGTCTGGTGGTTCGTTGCGTTCCCGCGAAATGAAGCGCTCGAACAACAGGTTCATCCGGACCGGATCAATCTCGGTGACCCCAAGCGCGAAACACACGGCGGAGTTGGCGGCCGAACCTCGGCCCTGGCAGAGGATCCCTTCGCCACGCGCGAAGCGCACGATGTCATGGACGGTGAGAAAGTAGGACTCGTAGGACAGTTCCGCGATCAGGCTGAGCTCGTGTTCGATGAGTGCCCGGGCACGCTCGGGAACGCCATTGGGCCAGCGCCACGCAGCACCTTCCTCACTGAGATGCCGCAGCCAGGACGTTGGGGTGTGGCCCTCGGGTACCAACTCGCGCGGGTAGGTATAGCGCAGCTGGTCGAGGGTAAAGCCGCACCGGGCAGCGACGCGAAGTGTCTCGCCCATCAGCTCGTCGGAATACAGCTTCGACAGTGCTTCGATCGTGCGCAGGTGCCGCTCGCCATTGGGGAACAGTTGCCAACCAGCCTCGGCCACGGTGCAGTGGTGCCGGATCGCGGTGAGGGTGTCCTGCAGGGCACGTCGTCGGCGCACGTGCATGTGGACATCGCCACAGGCGACCAGCGGAATGCGCGTACGCTCGCCCAAGGATCGCAGCGACTGCAGTTTTGCGTTGTCTTGCTGCCCCTGGTGCAATTCAACGGCAAGCCAGAGTCGATCACCGAACCGTGCCTGCAGCCAGGCGATGTAGTCGTCGCTGGCCTGGTCGCCATCGCAGAGCAGGCAGCACAGTCCTTCGACCTGCTCGGGGAAATCCTCGCGCAATGAGGCGTACTGACCTTTGGGGGCGCGTCGACGAGCAACGGTGATCAGGCGGCATAGCGTGGTGTAGCCGGCAAGCGACTCGCACAACAACACGATCTTCGGGCCCTCATCGATCCGGATCTCGCTGCCGGTGATCAGGGGGAGTTGATGCTTGGCAGCCGCTTCATAGGCGCGAACGATTCCTGCCAGCGAGCACTCATCGGTGATCGCCAGCGCGGCATAGCCATTGGCCTTGGCGCGCTCAAACAGTTCGTCTGCGGTGGAGGCCCCGCGCTGGAAGGAGAACGCAGACAGGCAGTGGAGTTCGGCGTAGCTCATGCGAACCAGCCATGAAGCAGCAGTGGTTCGTCTTGGCCCGCAGGGGTGAAGGCCCATGCCCGTTGCCCTTCGCGGGTCTGGACGACGTAGTAATCACGGCGGGCGTCACTGCTGTCCCACCAGCCAGATTCGATGCGCTCTGGCCCAGAGAGGATGTGGATCTGTCCACGCAACGCAATCGGCTGGGGGAGGAGCCAGGTGGGGCGTTCGGGGAAATTGGCCGGGAGTACGGTATGCGGCCCGTTGCTCGTGGCCTGTTCTGGCCGGTGGTCCGGACGCAGGGCCAATCCATGCACGGCATCATCGCCCAGACGCGCGCGCAGGCGTTCGCGGAGTTGTTCCCAAGGGATTGCCTGCTGTGGACGGGTGTCGAACAGATCGCGGGCGGCTGGCACGAAAGCCGGCAGTTCTTCCGCTCGCAATCGAAGGCCACGCACGGCAGCGGGAAGGCGAACGTGATCCAGACGGCTGCGGACGAGATCGAACAGCACCGATGCATCGCGTTCTGGCGCCAATAACCCCACCACCAGTTCTGAGTCCACGATGCGCTCGTGCTCGAAGGCAATGGTGAAGCGCTGCACGCCGCCATCGCGCGAACACAGGAAGGCGGCCAGATCCGCGGTCATGCGGCGAAGCGGGAACAGCAATGCTTGGGAGGACTCGATCTCTTGATCGAACTCGATCCGGGTATCGAATCGGTCGGGTGGCTGGAACCAGGTCAGGGGAGGTACCTGCCAGCCGCGCATTGCATCGAGATGGCGCAGTACGTCTGCCGGAAACCGGCGCACGAGGCTCTCGCGTGGCAACGCGAACACCGGGTGCAACTTGCGCAAACCCGAGCGTGCCAGCGAGGTGACGACGTCGGCTGGCAGTCCACTTCGCTCGATCGGGATATGCCCAAGCGCACGTTCAAGATGCGTTTGATCGATGCCGATGCCATCGTGGACATTGACCAGGGCGCGTGCCGCGTAAGGGTTAGGCGCCGCGGCCAGCCGATGCCGGAAGCCGAGTTCCGTCAGTTCGGTGCGAAGGCGACGCTCGATCGACGGCCAGTCGCCGAACAGGGCGCGGCTCGCGCCGATTTCGAGCACGATTGCGTGTGGGAAGTCGGTGCTTACTTGCGAGCTGAATCCATATGTCCAGGTCGCGAGCAGATGTCGCGCCGCGCCTTCGTCGCCTTCGTCGTACTCATGGATCCTGAAATCCCGCGTCAGCACCTGCGCAGCCGAGAGCAGCATCCCGCGGCGCAGTCCCATGCGGCGGGCCGCCGGACTGACCGCATGCAACAACCGGCGTTGCGCAGATCCGGTGACCAGCGCCAGCGCGACTTCCGGATCCGGCTGTTGCCGGAGGACGGCATCCAGCGCCAAGTGCGGCAACAATATGCAAGCCCAGCGCATTGCGGATCAATGCGACAGCGCGACAGGGTGGGGCGGGATCGAGGCGCCGCGGCACTTGAGCACGCGAACTTGTCCGGGTTCGACCAGCAGGCGTAGAGCGGCAGGCGATGGATTACGCGCTTCGCGCGCATCACGGAATGCAAAGCCCAGGCACTGGCCACCTTCGGCGGCCACCTGAAGCCTGCGCAATGCGCGGTCATCAGCCTTGTGTGGCCAACACAGCACGGCGCCGCAGGCGGCAGATCGCAGGCATTGCTCGGCTGCCCACAGGGCCTCGCGCGTCGTGGCCTCGACGATCTTCACCTGCCGAAGATCGAGACCTGCACGGGCCCAGGCCGGTGCGTGCGCCCGGTAGGGAGGTGAGATCAGCACGACAGGTGAGCCCGCCGCAGCCACCCGCGCCAGGGCCGGCAGGGACCAAGCGGAGTTCGCCCACGCCATCGGCGGCCAGCAGCACTTCGCTCAGGGACGCCGGGGGCCAGCCACCGTTCGGCAACTGGGCATCCAGGCCTTGCCAACCCGTGGGGCAGGCAGGCGTATCCGCGGTCTGAACCGATTGGCCGCGCCAGACCTGGCGACCTTCCAGCAGGCGATCCAGGGATAGGACTGCGCCCATCAGCCCCGCCCCCAGGAGGCGGTCATGGTGCGGATTCGACAAGGGGCGGGGCGCATGGCGGGCAGTCTCGGGAGGCGGCGGATCACCGCCTGAGACTCCCCATCCTACCGGGAATTAGTAGAATTACTAAAACCCCAATCCGGGCGTAGGGTTGCGGTTCGAACCTGAGGTGCTATGGATGCTTTGACTCATGCCGATCGCGCTCGAGGGCACCCGATCGTCTGGACGACCCGAAACTGGATGTCGGGATTCGATCGTTGCTGGCGATGGCAATGTTGGCTGCACGTCTACTCCATGGCTATCCGTAAATGACGGATTCCCTCCTAGGAAATTTCCGACAGAGGATGAGGTCTGCGCCCGATTTACCAAAGATCCAATAGCCAGAGACTGGATCCGTCTCCACGTCTGCAGCGCGACCAATACCATTGGTCTGATGAAAAATGACATGCGTCGATTCAGAAAATGTGTGCGAAAGCAGCCTTCGGTCGATTCATGCATACGAAATGGGCGAACGACATCACTGATGAAATGCCGCCCAATGATCGGTCAGTCTCATCTTGTGAGAACCGCCGCCCAGACACTGGCCCGCCCATCTCGACGCTGCCATGAATGCCATCCTCCACGCGCGGCCGCTTCCGGCACCCGTACCTTCGGGCTCGCAACTCGCGCGGCGGCTGTCGGATCACTATGCCGAGCGCATCACCGGCCAGTTCACGGTGCCGGGCCGCGCCGCGCGTTTGGTTCCGCTGCCAAGGGATCTACCCGAGGTGCTCGCGCAGGCCTTGCAAGCGCGCGGCATCAAGTCCCTCTATAGCCACCAGGCAACGGCTTGGCATGCGGCGAGGGCTGGCCGCCATCTGGTCGTTGCTACGCCGACGGCTTCGGGTAAGTCACTGTGCTACACGTTGCCTGTCGTGTCCGCGGCGTTGGAGCAGGGCGCCAAGGCGCTGTACCTATTCCCCACCAAGGCGCTGGCACAGGATCAAGTCGCCGAGCTTCTCGAACTCAATGCGGCTGGGGCGCTGGGCCTGCGCGCCGCAACCTTCGACGGAGACACGCCTGGCGACGCACGGCAGGCGATCCGCATCAATGGCGACATCGTGGTTAGTAACCCCGACATGCTTCATCAGGCGATCTTGCCGCACCACACGAAGTGGGCGCAGTTCTTCGAGAATCTCCGCTATGTGGTCATCGATGAGGTGCACACCTATCGCGGCGTGTTCGGCTCGCATGTCGCCAACGTCATCCGCCGTCTCAAGCGGATCTGCGTCTTCTACGGCGTGCGCCCGCAATTCATCCTGTGCTCGGCCACCATTGGCAACGCGGCTGCCCACGCCGGCGCGCTGATCGAGGAAGAGGTCGAGGCGATCGTCGAGAGTGGCGCGCCCAGCGGCGACAAGCACATCCTGCTGTGGAACCCGCCGGTAGTGAACCCAGACCTCGGCATCCGCGCCTCGGCGCGCTCGCAGTCCAACCGGATCACGCGGCTGGCGATCAAGGCAGGACTGAAGACATTGGTGTTCTGCCAGTCGCGGCTGATGGTGGAGGTGCTGACCAAGTACCTCAAGGAAGTGTTCGACGGCGACCCGCGCAAGCCGCGGCGCATCCGCGCCTACCGCGGGGGCTACCTGCCGACCGAACGGCGAGAAGTCGAGCGCGAGATGCGCAGCGGCCGGATCGACGGCATCGTTAGCACCTCGGCGCTCGAACTGGGCGTGGACATCGGCAGCCTCGACGTGGTCGTGCTCAACGGCTATCCCGGTTCTATCGCCCAGACTTGGCAGCGGTTCGGACGCGCCGGCCGCCGCCAGCAGCCGTCGATCGGGGTGCTCGTGGCCAGCAGCCTGCCGCTGGATCAGTACGTGGTGAGGCATCCGGAGTTCTTCGCGCAGGCGACCCCCGAGCATGCGCGCATCGAGCCAGACCAGCCGCTGATCTTGATGGATCACATCCGGTGCGCAGCGTTCGAGCTGCCGTTCCTGGAGACCGATGCGTTCGGTCCGGTCGACCCGCAGCCCTGGCTGCAAGTGTTGCAGGAAGGCGGCGTGCTGCACCGCGAGGGCGAGCGCTGGGAATGGATCGCCGACAGTTATCCGGCGCAGGCGGTCAACTTGCGATCGGTCGCCGATGGCAACTTCGTGGTGGTCGACCGTACCGATGGTCGTCAAACCATCGTTGCTGAGGTCGATTACTCGGCGGCGGCGCTCACGCTCTATGAAGGCGCCATCCACATGGTGCAATCCGAGCCTTACCAAGTCGAGCGGCTTGACTGGGAAGGCCGCAAGGCCTACGTGCAGCGCACGCACGTCGACTACTACACCGACGCCATCGACTACACCAAGCTCAAGGTGCTCGACGAGGCCGACGCGGCCGCAGCCGGGCAGGGCAGCAGCCACCACGGCGAGGTCCACGTGCTGCGGCGCGTGTCCGGCTACAAGAAGATCCGCTTCCACACCCACGAGAACATCGGCTACGGGCCGGTGAACCTGCCCGACCAGGAACTGCACACCACCGCGGTGTGGTGGCAGTTGCCGCAGCGCGTACTCGACGCATGCTTCGATAGTCGGCAGGACGCGCTTGACGGGTTCCTGAGTGCTGCGTACGCGCTGCACCTGGTCGCCATGGTGTCGGTGATGGCCGAGGGCCGGGATCTGCAGAAGGCGGTCGGCAGCGGCGACGGCGCCTGGTTCGCCAGCGCCGACCAGACCGGTCGCGGACAGTTGCGTTCGGGAGAGAGTGGGGAGGCGGTGCTCGATCCTGTACGCGGGTTCACGCCGGCACTGTTCCTCTACGACAACTATCCCGGCGGCGTGGGCCTGTCGCTGCCGCTGTTCGAGCGCCGGGAGGAACTGTGCCGGCTTGCAGATGAGCTGATCCGCACATGTCCGTGCGAATCCGGCTGTCCTGCCTGCGTGGGTCCGATCCTCGCGAGCAGGGAGGCGGACGAGCGCGCGGCCAAGCGCGCCGGTCTGCGCGTGCTCGAATTGCTAGGCGCCGCGCCTTGACCGCGCTGGCGGCCAAGCTCGCCGGACTCAAGCGGCAGGCCGGCGCAGTGGCGCCGGCAAAGCCGGTCGAAGCCGCTGCGCCGGATCATGCGAAACAGCTCGCGCACCTGCGCAAGTTGCTTGGCCTGCGACCGCAAGTCGCAGCCACCGTCACCAGCCTCGACCGCACGCTCGACGGCACCGAGATCGCGCCGGGACTTCGCTACCTGGAGCAGTGGGTACCGTTCGGCAGGCAGCCCGACACACTGCAACTCGTCGCCTTGGGCATGGATGCGGTCGATCGCGACCGCGTACTCGCCTTCGATACCGAGACCACAGGCTTGGCCGGCGGCACCGGCACCCGGGCCTTCATGATCGGGGCGGCGGACTGGCACGATGGCGGGCTGCGCATCCGCCAGCTGCTGCTGACACGGCTGGCAGCCGAGAGCGCCATGCTCGCCGAGTTCGCGCGTTGGCTGCACGCGGACACGGTGCTGCTGAGCTACAACGGCAAGTCGTACGACAGGCCCCTGCTGTCCACGCGCTATACCTTGGCGCGGCTGCCCGACCCGCTGCGCGAACGCGCGCACATCGACCTGCTGCATCCGGTGCGCCGCCGCTATCGCGGCAGGTGGGAGAACTGCCGACTCGCGACCGTAGAGCGCTGCTTGCTGGGCATCGTGCGTGAGGACGATTTGCCCGGCAGCGAGGCGCCTGCGGCGTGGCTGTCTTACCTGCGTGGCGGCAGTGCCGGGAAGTTGCGCAGGGTCGGACACCACAACGCGCAGGATCTGCGCAGCCTGTGCCTGCTATTGGGGCATTTCGCTGAGTAGCGGCGGCTCGTCAATCTGCTTCCGGATAAGCGCAGCGATAGGCGAGTGCGATGAACGCGCCGCCGATGACGTTTCCGATCGTCGCAGCCGCCAAATTGCCGGCGATTCCCGGAACGGAAATCGAAGTCGAAGCGTCCGCGAGCACCTGCTGCACGAGCAAGGCGTAGGGCAGCAGATACATGTTGGCCACAGAATGCTCCAGCCCTGCGGCAACAAAGGCGGTGATCGGCAACAGCAAGCCGATGACCTTCTGCGTGACCGTGTGACCTGCATACGCGAGCCAGACTGCCAGGCAAACGAGCATGTTGGCGAGCACGCCGCTCGCGAGCGCTGTGCCGAAGCCTTTCCCGGTCTTGGTGCTGCCGAGTTCTAGCGCAGCACGGCCGACCGCACCATCTCCAGCTTCATGAACGCCTGCAGCAAGCACAACTGCCGCGAGTGCGAGTGAGCCGGCGAAATTGGCGCAGTAGACGACTACCAGGGCTTTTGCGGCCTTGCCCAAGCCGACCCGGCGGGCAGCAACCGATCCGAGCATCAGCGTGTTGCCGGTGAACAGTTCCGCGCCAGCAATCAATACCAACACCAGGCCGACCGAGAACACCAACCCGGCAAGCACTTGCGCCGTGCCGTAAGGCATTGCATCTGCGCCCGCCAAAGCGACCGTCGCGAACAGACCGCCCAGTCCGATATATGCACCTGCGAGGAAGCCGAGCACGATGAGCGACCGCACCGGCAGGCGTGCCTTGTCCTCCAGCGCAGCGAAGATCGTCTTCGTCAGCGCGGGCGGTTCCTCAAGGGCGATCCGTTCAGCCATGCCAGCCCCTCAGTCCGGTGAGACCCGCACGGGAACCGACTTCGCGGCCGGCGTCTTGCTCTCCTGGGAATACTGCCAGAGCGGAATCAGCGCATTGCATTCCGGGTAGTACGCCGCAATGGTGCCCGAAGGAATGTCGTAGTCGATCACCTCGAACCCATGCATGCTGCGCGTGATGCCGTCGTCGACTGCCGTTGTCAGCCGCACCGTCCCGCCTTCCGGAATTCCGAAGCGCTCGCGGTCGGCACGATTCATCATGACGACCATGCGCGAATCATGGATACCGCGCAGGCGGTCCGCGTTGCCGTAGATGGTGGTATTGAACTGGTCATTGGATCGCAGCGTGATCAGTCGCACGACGCTTGGGTCGTCGCCTTCATCGAAGCTGGCGTGCAGTGCCTTGGGCACCTTGAAGTTGGCCCTGCCCGTATCGGTTTCCCATCTGCGCTCACGTGCGGCGATGGGCCGCGGAAAGCCGCCGGGCACATCCAGCCGTTGGTTGAAATCGCGAAAGTCGTCCGGGTAGGCGTACTCGATCTCATCGCGGACCAGCGCGTAGTTCGCGACCCAGTCGTCCCAAGGCACGTTTGGGTTCGGGGGAGGGTGGCCTTGGCGATCCCGGCGACGATGCTCGGCTCGGATCGCAGCTGCGTGCCCGCCGGCGCGTGCTTGCCTCGCGAGGCATGGATGCAGGTCGTTGAGTCCTCCACCGTGACGATCTGAGGGCCGGTCGCCTGTTCGTCGATCTCGGAACGCACCAGCGTGGGCAAGAGGTACGTTGTGCGAGCGGTGATCAGATGCGAACGGTTGAGCTTCGTGGCGATCTGCACTGAAAGATCGAGCGCGCGCCATTTTTGTTCCATCAGTTCGCGCTCCGGGATGGCGCGCACGAAGTTACCGCCGAGCCCGATGAAGGCGCGGACGTCCCCGGCAACGATCGCCTCACAGGCCTCGATCGTGTTCATGCCGTCCTCGCGTGGTGGCTCGAACCCGTAACGCTTCGCCAGTCGGTCGAGGGGCACGAGTTCCACCTTCTCGGCGATGCCGACCGTGCGCTGGCCCTGCACGTTCGAGTGACCGCGCACCGGACAGATGCCGGCACCGGGGCGGCCGATGTTGCCACGCATCAGCAGCAGGTTGACCAGCATCTGCACGTTGCCGACGCCGAGCTTGTGCTGGGTCAGGCCCATTCCGTAGATTGCGATGACCGCGCGGGCATTGGCATAGGTGCGCGCGGCATCTTCAAGCGCCTCACGCGACAGGCCGCATGCCTCGATGATCTCGTGCCACCCGGTGTCCCGGACTTTCGTTTCGAATGCTTCGAAGCCATCCGTGTGCTCTGCGATGAAGGCAACGTCCAGGACGCGAGGCTGACCACTGGCCTGAGCCTCGTCGTCCCAAGCGAACAGCCACTTCGCGATGCCCATAATGATTGCGATATCGCCACCCGCACGCGGTTGGTAGTACTGCGTGGCGATCTTGGTGGGACTGTTGGTCAGCATCTGCCCCGGGCGTTGCGGGTTGACGAACTCCTCCCACCCGCGCTCCCGCAACGGGTTGAACACCACGATTGGCACGTCCCGTTCGCGCACCTGCTGGAGATTGTGGAGCAAGCGGGGCGAGTTCGTTCCCACGTTCTGACCGAAGGACAGGATGCAGTCGGTCTTGTCGAATTCGTGCAGGAGCACAGTGCCGACCGGCGTGCCGATACTCTGGGGAAGTGCCACCGACGTGGTCTCGTGGCACATGTTCGAGCTGTCGGGCAGATTGTTGTTGCCGTAAAGCCGCGCCAACAGCTGATACATGTACGAGGTTTCAAGCGAGGCGCGACCGGATGCGTAGAACACGACGCGCTTGGGATCGAAAGACTGCAACTGCTTCCCGATGTCGGCGAGGGCGTCCTCCCAGGTCACGGTGACGTACTTGTCGCTGGCTGCGTCGTAGCGCATCGGGTGCGTGAGCCGGCCCTCGTTCTCGAGGTCGTAGTCCGACCAGCCGAGCAGTTCGGAGACCGTGTGCTCTGCGAAAAATTCGGGCGTGGTGCGTTTCGAGGTCAAATCCCAGAACGTGGCCTTGGCGCCGTTCTCGCAGAACTCCGCGAGGTGCGGCTTGCCGGGTTTCGCCCAAGCGCAGCTGGTGCACATGTAGCCGCCGGTCTTGTTGTGATGGCGAACTAGGCCTACCGCGCTCGACACCGCATGTTGCTGGGTGGAGTGCTTGATCAGTGATTTGACGGATCCCCATCCGCCGGTCGGCTGTTCGTACGGCTCATAGCGGACTCGATCGGACATGTCGTCTCCCAGCGGTTCGTGTCGTGCCGATGTCTGGCCGGGCCTGCGGTTCGAGAACCCGCCCGAGGTGGCTCGGGGCTGCAACGCAAGGCAAGTCTAGGCGGCCGGGCTGCAACGCTCTGTGATCGAATTGCGGGTGTACCGACAGGCTTGGCGGAGGCGCTGCCAGGCATGCGGATCCGCCCTTTGCGTTCTGTACTGCTGGGTTCGCGACGCTGCTTGCACATCGGAAGGCGCAATGTGGCGTCTTCTCCCTGCAAGGTGATGGCGCTTGAACAAGCAGACGAAGTCTCGACAAAGACCTCCGCAGGAACAGGAACAGCAGCCGGGCCGTCAGGCAGAGATGACGCCGCGACCGGAGAGTATCCGCGATGGATATCGAGGATCGGATCGACTTAAAGGCAAGGTGGCGATCGTCACCGGCGGCGACAGCGGAATCGGTCGGGCGGTCGCGCTGCACTATGCGCGCGAGGGTGCGACGGTCGCGTTCGGCTACCTGAATGAAAAGGAGGATGCCGCCGAAACAGAACGCTTGATTCGCGAGGAAGGCGGCGAGTGCTTGGCGCTGAGCGGGGATGTCGGCGATCCGGAATGGTGCCGGGCGTTCGTGCGCCGTGTGCTGGAGACCTATGATCGTCTCGACATCCTGGTCAACAACGCTGCCGAACAGCACACGGTCGAATCGCCTGAGGAGCTGAGTCCCGAGCAGATCGAGCGCACCTTCCGCACCAATGTGTTCGCGTACCTGTTCATGGCCAGCGAGGCCGCGCAGCATCTGGGCGAGAACGGCTGCATCATCAACACCGGATCGGTGACCGGCGTTCGAGGCCACGCCAAGCTGATCGACTACGCGTCGACCAAAGGGGCGATCCATGCGTTGACGTTCTCGCTGGCGCAGGCGCTGGCCGAGCGCGGTATCCGGGTCAACGCGGTGGCGCCGGGCCCGGTGTGGACTCCGCTGATCCCCGCCAGCTTCACAGCGAAGGAAGTCGCAGAATTCGGATCCGATACGTTGATGAAGCGCGCTGGGCAGCCGTCCGAGATCGCGCCCGCCTATGTATTTCTGGCCAGTGACGACGCCTCGTTCATTACCGGCCAGACTTTCCATATCAATGGCGGGGGACACATCAGCGCCTAGAGACGATGGCGGACAGACAAGGATTGCAGCGTCTCGTCCCGCGACTGAGGATGCAAAGGGTGACGGCAACGGGCCGCTCTGAGGTGTTTTTGACGACTCGCCACGACAAGGATCACTGCGCTTGCTGGTGGACGGGCCAGCGGAGTGCCGTATGAGCCTGACCGAATACCGACGCAAGCGCGAGTTCGCCAAGACCCGTGAGCCCGAGCCCGGCAAGCGCCTGCCCAAGGGCAAGCGAGCGATCTTCGTGGTGCAGCTCCACCATGCCAGCCGGCGCCACTACGACTTCCGGCTGCAGGTCGGCGATGCACTCAAGTCCTGGGCGGTGCCCAAGGGCCCGAGCTACGACCCGACGGTCAAGCGCATGGCGGTCGAGGTCGAAGACCATCCCGTCGACTACGCCCGGTTCGAGGGAGAGATTCCCAAAGGCCAGTACGGCGGAGGCCACGTCGCCACCTTCGACACCGGAGTCTGGGCGACCGACGGCGACCCGGAAGCGCAACTGGCCAAGGGGCACCTGCGCTTCGAACTGTTCGGCGACAAGCTCAAGGGCGGATGGCATCTGGTGCGCAGCGGCAAGCCCGCGCGCCAGCCGCAGTGGCTGCTGTTCAAAGACAAGGATCGGTACGCGGGCGAGGTCGAGGCGGACGACCTGCTGCAGGACGTAACGCCGCCGCCGGACGAGAAGTCGGTGCGCAAGTCTGCCGGCAAGGTTGCCAAGGTACCCGTGCAGGCGCCGCGGCGCGACAAGGCGCGTCGGGTGGACTGGGCCAAGCGGGCAGGTGCCGTGCCCGGCGCGAAGGCATATCCATTGGTCTCCGAATTCTTCGCGCCACAGCTGGCGCGGCTCGGCGACAGCCCGCCGTTCGGTGATGACTGGCTGCACGAAGCCAAGTGGGACGGTTACCGGCTGGTGGCAGTGGTGCGCGACGGCAAGGCGCGGCTGTGGTCACGCAATGCACTGGAGTGGATCGACAAGGTGCCGGAACTAGCGAAGGCGCTGCAGGCCTTGGGCGTACGCGCCGCGGCGCTGGATGGGGAACTGATCGCGGGCAAGGGCAGCCAGGCCGACTTCGGCCTGCTGCAGGCGACGCTCGCCGGCGAGAAGAGCGCGCCCCTGTCGTACATGCTGTTCGACCTGCTCCACCTCGATGGCTACGACCTCGGTCGCGCGACCCAACGCGATCGCAAGGCATTGCTTGCCGAACTGCTCGAGGACGCTGTGCCGCCGCTGGCCTACAGTGCCCACGTCGAAGGCCACGCCGCGGAGATGCTGGACGCGGCGGTGGCGCAGGGACTGGAAGGCATCATTTCTAAGCGCGCCGATGCGCAGTACCGAGGCGGGCGCGGCGACGACTGGCGCAAGATCAAGCGGCTGCAGAGCGACGAGTTCGCCGTGGTCGGCTTCACCGCGCCCAAGGGCTCCCGCAGCGGCTTCGGCGCGTTGCTGCTGGCGCGGCCGGATGCGGCACACGGCTGGTCGTACGCGGGGCGTGTTGGGGCCGGCTTCAGCAACGCGCTGCTGCGCACGCTGACGAAGCAACTGGATCGGAAGACGCAAAGCACGCCGACCGTGCACATCGGGGTGGACGATCCCGAGCTGCGTCGAGCGAAATGGTTCCCGCCCACGCTCGTGGTCGAGGTGCTCTACCGCGGCCTCGGCAACCAAGGCCTGCTGCGGCAACCGTCCTTCAAGGGCGTGCGCCCGGACAAGCGCCCCGAAGACTTGGGGGATTCCGATCGCGGTTCGCCAGCTCGCAAGCCGGCTGCGGGCTCGGCCAAGAAGGCTGCCGCAAAGCAAGGCACAGTGCGCAAGCAGGGGCAGTCCGCCGATGTGGCCGAGTTCCGCCTGACCAGCCCGACCCGCGTCGTCTATCCGGATCGCAAGGTCACCAAGCAGGGTGTCGCCGACTACTACCTCGCGATGATGGAGTGGCTCCTGCCCGAGGTGGTCGACCGGCCGGTGTCCGTCGTGCGCTGCACCCAGGGCGTGGCGCGCCCGTGCTTCTTCCAGAAGCACCACACCGCAGGACTCGAGCAGGTCGATGCAGTTGCGCTCAAGGAGGAGGCAGGCAGCAATGCCGAATATCTCGTCGTGCGCGATGCAAGCGCGGTAATGGAACTGGTGCAGTTCAACGTGCTGGAGTTCCACCCGTGGGGGGCGTTCGCCGACCGGCCAGACAATGCCAACCGCATCGTGTTCGATCTCGACCCGGGTCCGGGCGTGGCCTGGGCAGAGGTCGTGGACGCCGCGCGGCACGTGCGCAAGCTGTTGCAGCAGGTGGCGCTCACCTCCTTCGTGCGCACCTCGGGCGGCAAGGGACTGCACGTGGTGGTGCCGCTCGATCCAGGCTGCGACTGGAGCCTGGTCAAGCCGTTCGCGCACAGCGTCGCCGAGGTCATGGCGCAAATGGAGCCGCTGCGGTTCGTCGCCACCGCCAGCAAGCGCTTCCGCAATCGCAAGATCTTCGTCGACTATCTGCGCAACGGCCGCAGTGCGACCAGTGTGGCTTCGTTCTCGTTGCGGGCGCGGCCCGGCGCGCCGGTGTCGATGCCGCTGCGCTGGGAGGAGCTGGGGCGGGTGAAGTCGGGCGCGGCCTTCGACATCGAGACCGCGGTCGCGCGGATGAGGCGGCGCAAAAGCCACCCATGGGACGGTATCGACGCGGTGAAGCAGGATCTTGAGCAGGTCGGTCAACTCCTGGAGCAGACGGCGCCGCCTCGCCGTCGTCGCTAGGGCTGTGGACGTGTGGGCGATGCGGATTACGGACAGGGACGATGTCGTCCCCTTGCTGCCATGAAAAAGCGGAGGCCTTCCAAGCCGGATCGCGGCCTCGCGCACGGTCGCGACGCGTTTATCCGCGTCCGCGGCGCCCGCGAGCACAATCTGAAGGACATCGACGTGGACATCCCGCGCGATGCGCTGGTGGTGTTCTCCGGGGTGTCGGGGTCGGGCAAGTCGTCGCTGGCGTTCGGCACGATCTACGCCGAGGCGCAGCGGCGGTACCTCGAATCGGTGGCGCCGTATGCGCGGCGGCTGATCGACCAGGTCGGCGTGCCCGACGTCGATGCGATCGAAGGCCTGCCGCCGGCAGTGGCGCTGCAGCAGCAGCGCGGCACGCCGAGCGTGCGCTCGTCCGTGGGCAGCGTGACCACGCTGTCGAGCCTTCTGCGGATGCTGTACTCGCGCGCCGGCAGCTATCCACCCTCGCAGCCGATGCTCTATGCAGAGGACTTCTCGCCCAACACCGCCCAGGGTGCCTGCCCGCGGTGCCATGGCCTCGGCCACGTGTACACGGTCACCGAGAAGTCGATGGTGCCCGATCCTTCCCTGAGCATCCGCGACCGCGCGATCGCGGCATGGCCGCCTGCCTGGCACGGGCAGAACCTGCGCGACATCTTGGTGACGCTGGGCTACGACGTCGACAAGCCTTGGCGGGAGCTGCCGAAGAAGGATCGCGACTGGATCCTGTTCACCGAGGAACAGCCGACCGTGCCGGTGTACCCGGGGTTCACGCCAGCCGAGACCCGCACCGCGTTGCGCCGCAAGACCGAACCGGCGTACATGGGAACGTTCACCGGCGCGCGTCGCTACGTGCTGCAGACCTTCGCCACCACGCAGAGCGCATTGATGAAGAAGCGCGTGGCCCGCTACATGACCGGCAGCGCGTGTCCGCTGTGCGGCGGGCGACGGCTCAAGCGCGAAGCCTTGTCGGTGACATTCGCAGGCATGGACATCGGCACGATGTCTCAGCTGCCGCTCGACCGCATGGCCGATGCGCTGCGACCGGCAGCGGGCGGGCAATTCGTTCCCAGTTCCGCCCGCGGTGGCACGCGCAGCCGTGCCGAAGGGCGCAAGGACAGGGAGCGACGCGTGGCCGCAGGCGGATTGGCCCACTCCGGTGCATTCGATGTGAGGCGCACGCCCGAACTTTCGGAAGAGAAGCGTATCGCCGCACAGCGGCTGGCGCACGACCTAGTGGATCGCATCGGCACGCTTCAGGCGCTGGGACTGGGCTACCTGTCGATGGACCGCGCCACGCCGACGCTCTCACCGGGGGAACTGCAGCGCCTGCGCCTGGCCACGCAGATCCGCTCCCACCTGTTCGGAGTGGTCTATGTGCTGGACGAGCCGACCGCGGGCCTGCATCCGGCCGACAGCGAAGCGCTGCACCGTGCACTGGACGACCTCAAGCACGCCGGCAACAGCGTGTTCGTGGTCGAGCACGATCTGGAGATGATGCGGCGCGCCGACTGGCTGGTCGATGTCGGCCCCGATGCCGGGCAGCATGGCGGACGAGTGCTGCACAGCGGCCCGCCGCACGGCCTCGCGCAAGTGGAAGCGTCACGCACGGCGCGCTACCTGTTCGCGGACGCTGCGCCCCAGGCGCGCGCGCCGCGAGCGCCGCAGGCCTGGCTGGAGCTCAAGGGGATCCACCGCAACAACCTCCATGGACTGGATGCGCAGTTCCCGCTCGGCGTGCTCACCGCGGTCACCGGCGTGTCGGGCTCGGGCAAGTCCAGCTTGGTCAGCCAGGCGTTGGTCGAACTCGTCCTGCGTTACCTGGGCCACGAGCCGGAGGCAGAGGAGCCGGAGGGCGGCGACATGCCATCGAGTCCTGTCGCACCCGTCGCGGGGCGCATCACGACCGGTGCCGACGCAGTGCGGCGACTCGTGAACGTCGATCAGAAGCCGATCGGGCGTACGCCCCGATCCAATCTCGCCACGTACACCGGACTGTTCGATCCCGTGCGCAAACTTTTCGCCGGCACCAGACAGGCGAAGGCGCGGCATTACGATGCCGGGCGCTTCTCGTTCAATGTGGCCAAGGGGCGCTGCGGCACCTGCGAGGGCGAGGGCTTCGTGAGCGTCGAGCTCCTGTTCATGCCCAGCGTGTACGCGCATTGCCCCACGTGTCACGGCGCCCGCTACAACGCCAAGACACTGGAGGTGACGTGGCACGGCAAGAACATTTCCGAAGTGCTGGCGATGACGGTGGACGAGGCCTTGGCATTCTTCGACCAAGAGCCCGGCGTACGCAGGTCACTGGCCTTGCTGCAGGCCATCGGTCTCGGCTACCTGAGGCTGGGACAACCGGCAACCGAACTGTCCGGCGGCGAGGCGCAGCGCATCAAGCTGGCCACCGAATTGCAGCGCAGCCAGCGCGGGGACAGCCTGTATGTGCTGGACGAACCGACCACCGGCCTTCACCCGCTCGATGTCGATCGACTGATGGTGCAACTGCATGGACTCGTCGATGCCGGCAACACCGTGGTGGTGGTCGAACACGAGATGCGCGTGGTCGCGGATGCGGACTGGGTGATCGACATCGGCCCCGGCGCGGGCGAGGCGGGCGGTCGCATTGTCGCGGCGGGGTCCCCGCAAGTTGTGTCGGAGAGCACCGCAAGCCGTACGGCCCCGTACCTGCGCAAGCTTTTCGAGGCGAAGCCGCTCGTCCCTCGGCATGCCCGGCGTGGCCGATTACAAGGCACGTAGACCGCACGTCCCGGGGGCGCGGGGGCGGGAGGGATGTCGTGACCGCTAGCTTTCTTGGATCGTGTAAACGACACATCCGCTGACAAGCAAAGACTGACACACGGATTTCACGAGGCCGGGTCTTAGATAGGCCTCCAACCGCAGCGGTGATTTCCCATGGCCAGACCCATCTGGACCGGCGCGCTCTCGTTCGGCCTGCTCAACGTTCCCGTGTCGCTGATGTCGGGCGAGCGCCGTACCGACCTGAGCTTCCGCATGCTCGATTCCCGCGACAAGAAGCCGATCCGTTTCGAACGCGTGAACGCCGATACCGGCGAGGAAGTGCCTTGGAAGGACATCGTCAAAGCGTTCGAGTACGACAAGGGCAGCTATGTCGTGATCGAGAAGGACGACATAGCGGCCGCCGCTCCGGAGACGCACGAATCCATCGACGTGGAGGCGTTCGTCGATGCCGCGGAAATCGACCTGCGCTTCTTCGAGAAGCCCTATGTGCTCGTGCCCGGCAAGAAGGCGGAGAAGGGCTACGTGCTGCTGCGCGAGACGCTCAGAAAGACAGGTAAGGTGGGTATCGCCAAGGTCGTCATACGCACCCGGGAATACCTGTCCGCGGTCATGCCGCAGGACAAGGCGCTGGTGCTGATCCTGCTGCGCTATCCGCAGGAACTGGTGGGCCTGGACGAGTACGCCTTGCCGGAGGGCAAGCCTTCCGACTACCGCGTCGCGGCCAAGGAACTGCAGATGGCCGAGCAGTTGATCGAATCGATGACATCGCAATGGAAGCCGACGGACTACCACAACGAGTTTCGCGAACGGCTCTCCGCGATCATCAAGAAGCGCATTAAGTCCGCGGGCGCGACAACCAAGTTCGAGGAACCCGAGCCTCGCGAGGACGCGGCGACCAACGTGGTCGATTTCGTGTCGCTGCTCAAGAAGAGCCTCGACACCAAGAAGCGCACCCCTGCAAAGAAGAGTGCGGCAAAGAAGGCGCCCGTGAAGAAGAAGACGGCCAAGACCGCGAAGAAGGCCGCGCGCAAGAGGGCCTCCCAGTAGACCAAACGAAAAGAGCCCCAAATGGGGCTCTTTCCGGTTCAAGCGGGACGCGGATTACTCTTCCTCGCGCCCGGGGTTCTGCTGGCCACGCTGCTCGCCTTCGCGCTGGCGGTCCCTTGTCCTGGTTGCGATCGTCTTGCTGACCTTGACCTTGACCTTGACCTTTACCGCCGGACTGCTTCTGTCCGCCTTGCTGGTCTTGCTGAGAGCGGTCGTTCTGATTCTGGTTAGCCATGAGAAATTTCTCCGACCCGACGAGATGCCGGGTGTGGATCGAGCGTGCGCTGGCACACGTATGGGAAGCGTGTTCAAAGCGTGCTGCCACCCTCATCTTGGTGAACCAAATGGCGTGGCGTTCAGATGCGACGTCGGCCGAACACGAATGTGTATTGACAAGCCGCTCGACGGGGGCAATCAGCGCCGTTATGCGATTGACGCCTGCAGTGCCGTCGCAAGTGCTGCATCGCCGCTCACGAGATCCTTCCACGATAGCGACAAGCCTTTTCGGCGGCCCTTGGGCACGAGCTTCAATCCTTCCGGATCGATCGTGAGGGTGTAGGTGTCCTCGCCGATGGCGAGCTCGCGCTTGAGAGGTTTGTCCAAGGGTGTCATGCGTGGCCTCGTATGGAGAGAAGAGGGGGCGGGCCGATCCCGATCACGCGCCGGGAAACAGGCCCTGGATCTTGCCGGTGGGCGACGTCACCGCGTCGAGCGAGTTGCCGATCACGGCCAGGGCGTGTTGTTTCTTGCTGCGGGTCGCTGCGGCGACCGCGTCGCTGGGGATCCACAGCTCGAACTCCCGACTGACGGCATCCTGCGCCGTCGCCAGGATGCACGAGTCCACGGTAATGCCCGTAATCACCAGCTGCCGCACCTTGAGCTTCGTCAGCAGCACCGGCAGCGCCGTGGCAAGAAACGCCGAGTGTTTGGGTTTGAGGATGTGATAGTGGTCGTTGCCGGGTGCGAGCGTGGACGCGATCGCCGCGGATTCGCTGGACGCTTCGGCGCATCGGGCCACCAGGTCGCGGAATTCGCCCTTCCAGTGGGTGAAATTGTCGTTGGCGTAGATCACCGGCGCACCTTGGGTGTCGAACCTGTCGCGCAAGCGGCGCACGGTCGCGGCGATCGACAACGTAGCCTTGGCCAGCGGTCGACCGTCCTCGAAATCAAACAGGTTGATCATGTCGACGATCAGCAGCGCTGGCAGGGACTTGGGCATGGGCTATGGCGCAGTCGTTGCCTTGCGCTTGCGCCGGGTCAGCCACTGGCCGGCGATGGCGGTCGCCAGGATCAGGCTGTTTGTGGTGGTGAACACCCAGTTCTCCAGCAGCAGCGAGTAGACAACGAACAATGCGGACGCGGTCGCTTGGCCGAGGAAGAGCCAGGTCGAAACGCCTTCCGCGTCACCATCCTGCGCCTGCTTGACGATCTGGCGGATCAGCGTGGCCAGGAGAATGGCCGAGGCGATCCAGCCGATGGCATCGATCATGGTGGTCTCCTATGTCGATGGATGGTGGAACGCGAGGCGTGAAGGCCGAATGCCGATTTTTCACCAAGGGACGATGCCTGCGGCACTAGGCTGAATGTCCGTGGCATAGGTCGATGCCTGAAGGAGTTGCCGTGGATTCGATGCCGCTGCGTGTGCGCGAGGTCTCTCCGGAACTGCTGGGCTTCGGCATCCGGGTGTTCCAAGCGGTGATGATCGGCGACATGCCGTTGCCCGTAGATGCCGACGAGGGGTGGGCGCATCCCGGCGTTGGCGCGCTGATGCGGGAACTCGCCGGACACGGCTACAGCGAGAAGGAGGAGATTGCGCTGGTGCTGCGGGTGCTGGGCTTCGCCGAGCTGATCGAGAACGCCGTGGCCGACCCACGGATGGCGGAGCATGTCGAGCTGCACGCGGGCGGCGTCCGGATCAGTGACCGGTTCCTCGCCGCCGCGGCGGGTGCGCCGATGCAACTATCGGAGGACGGGTTCTACTCCTACGATCTGGACGGGATTGCCGGCAGACTCCTGCACTGACTTCAGTCGGGCGCCTTGGCAGGCACGAATGGCGAGACCGGATCGCTGGCGGGGAAGGTTTCTTCCAGTGCTTCGTCCTGGTTGTCGCTCTCGTGTTGCTTGCGTCGACGCCGCTGCGTTTGCGTTTCGGGCCTGCGGCGATCTTCCGTCGCGGCAGGCGGGTCTTTTCGATCGCGCATCACGGGCGTTCTCCTGGCCGGAATCGACGCATCAGGGCGTCAGCACCACCTTGCGGCACTCGTCCTCCCGGTTGTTGAAGATCTCGTAGCCCTTCGCGGCGTCATCGAGCTTCATGCGATGGGAGATGATCACCTCCGGTGCAAGCCGGCCTTCGCCGATCGCTTCCAGCAGCTCCGGCATCAGTCCTTGCACGTGGGTCTGGCCCATCTTGAAGGTCAGGCCCTTGTCGAAGGCATCGCCGAACAGGAAGCCGTGGATGAAACCGGCATACACGCCCGGCACGCTGACGGTACCGCCGCGGCGCGTGGCCGCGATGCACTGGCGCAGCGCCTTGCCGCTTGAGCCTTCGAGCTTCAACGTGGTCAGGATCGTTTCCGTGGTGCTGCCCTTGGCCTCGAACCCGACCGCCTCGATCGAGGCATCGACGCCGCGACCTGCAGTGGCTTCGATGATGGTGGCGGCCGGGTCGTCGTCCTCATCGAAGTTGATCGGGATGACGCCGTAGGTGGCCTTGGCGAAGTCCAGCCGGTACGGATTGTGGTCGACCATGAAGATGGTCTCCGCACCGAGCATGCGCGCGCAGGCTGCAGCCATGTAACCCACGGGCCCGGCGCCAAAGATGGCGACCGTCGAGCCTTGTTCCACGCCGCCGTTGACCACGGCTTGGTATCCCGTGGGCAGGATGTCGGACAGGAACAGCACCTGCTCGTCGCTCAGCACGTCGGGCACCGCGAACGGGCCGAAGTTCGCCTTCGGTACCCGCACCAGTTCGGCCTGGCCACCCGGCACGCCACCGTAGAGATGGCTGTATCCGAACAGCGCCGCCGGCGGCTTGATCGATTTGGGATTCATCGCCGCGCCGTTGCCGGTGTTCGTGGTTTCGCATGCGGCGAACTCATCGAGCATGCAGTGGAAGCACTGGCCGCAAGCGATGACGAATGGAATCACCACACGGTCGCCGACCTTGACCCGTGTTACCTCGGCGCCGGCTTCCTCGACGATGCCCATGAATTCGTGGCCGAGGATGTCGCCATCCTCCATGCCGGGGATCTTGCCGCGGTAGATGTGCAGGTCGGAGCCGCAAATGGCGGTCGCGGTGACGCGCAGGATGATGTCGTCTGGCGCGACGAGGCTCGGATCCGCAACGGTCTCGACGCGAACGTCGTTGGATCCTTGGTAGGTCAGGGCTTTCATGATGCGCTCGCGTCAGGGGGTGAACTGCAGATTGATCGTGCGACCGTCAGCACACCGTGAGCCTTCCCGCACCTGTGCGTCATCACGCGCTCACAAGTCGATGTGAGGATCCGACAGATGCTCGAGCAGGACATCGGCATGGCACGGTTCGCCGGGCTTGCACCAGCAGGCAAGATTGCGATCCTTCAAGGTCGTGAGGTTGTCCGGATACTGCGCAGCCTTGCGCATATCCGGATCGCGCAGCATTCGCCGGAACAAGGCGACGGCGCTGGCTGCATTGGGCGGCGTGAAGCTGCCGGGCCCGACTTCGCCGATGCGCCAGGGATTGCCCCACGGCGTGCTTCGATCCACTTTGACGGTGTTCGGCGGCATGCGCCAGCCTTTCGCCCGACTCAGTTGAATGCGCTCTGCCATGGCACGTGCCAGTTCAAGCGTCTTGCCTGTCGAACATCTCGTCGAGGGCCTCGGCGGGGATGACGGCGTAGAGATGCTCATCGATGGAAGCAGATGCCTCTTCCCAGGCGGCCATGCTGAAGAGATTGCAGGGGATCGCCCGGATGAACAGGCAATCCCCGAACCGAAGGATGGCTTCGATGGGAGGGGTCATGCCTTCGGGCACGGCAACGTACGTGTCGTCGCCGCAGCGAAACAGGGAAAAAATCGCCATCGGTCTGGCCTTGTGCAGCGTAAGAAGCTGCACGGAGGCCTCAAGGAGCACGGCAGGTGTCGAAACTGCCGAGTGCCATGGGGTTATACACCTGGGATCCGATGTGACTCCGTGATGCATTTTCAACGGCATTCATCTTGTTCATGCAGCCGCTGCCGCCTTCTGGTTGCCGCCACTTTCTGCGAGCACCGTCAACTTTTCGTCGGTCGCCTTCTCTTCTTTCAGCGTCTCGAGGATGAGGGGCAGGGCGTCCTTGTAGCCGAGCTGCTTGGCCAGCGCAGCCAAGGTGCCGTAGGCCGCGATTTCGTAGTGTTCGACCTTCTGCGCGCCGCCGATCAGCGCGGCATCGCGCAGCGGGCCCTTCTCGATGTCCTCGATGACATCCTTGCCTTCCTCGACGAGGCCTTCCATGGCCGCGCACTTGATGCGCTTGAGCTTGATGCCGAGCAACTCGACCACCTGGTCGATCCGCTCGATCTGGCCTTCGGTCTCGCCCAAGTGGGTTTCGAACGCGGATGCAAGCTTGTCTGAATGCGCCGCCTTCGCCAGTCGCGGCAGCGCCTTGGTCAGTTGCCGCTCGGCACTGTGGATGTCGGACAACTCGTGGATGAACAGTTCTTCGATGGTGTTGACGGCCATGGGGTGGCTCCGGCGGGGGAGCCGTACTATTCTCCTGATCGTGCGACGTTGACGTGAAGTGCATATTTGGGTTTCTTGCGCTTGATTCTCTCGCATCACAAATGGCGCGTATTGATGACAATGCATCCCCCTGCCGACTACGACTGCTGCATCCGTTGCCAGGCACCCTCACGGCTTAGCAAGCAACGCCAAGCCATTGGCCCTATCCCTGAGGAGTAGGGATTAGGGACCGTTATCGGGGGTAGAACCCCTAGATGAGCGACGCGGTTACTCGGCGTTTGCGGGCCGATGTGGATGGCGCGCGTCGAAAGTGTACGCCGTATCAATGCACGTAGGTCAGGGGCAGGCGAGTCCCCCGTATTCCCTCACACCTCGAGGATTCCTCGCTTGAGTGCGATCAGTACCGCATGGGTACGATCCTTTGCGCCGAGCTTCGCCATGATGCTTTTCATGTGCGCCTTCACCGTGCCCTCGGTGACGTTCAGGCTCTCGGCAATTTCTCGATTGGCATTGCCTCGCGCGAGCTCTTTCAGTACCTGCATCTCGCGCGGTGACAGACAATCCTCCCCGGTGTGTTGCGCCAACTCCATTGCGATCTCCGTGGGGATCACGCGACGGCCGGCATGGACGGCACGGATGGTGTCGCGAAGATCCTTGCGCATCATCCCCTTGAGCATGAAGCCCCGTGCGCCACTCTTGAGCGCGCTCAGCGCCTGCGCGTCGCCGCGGTACGTGGTCAGCACGACGATGCGCGCATCGGGCCATTCGCCCAGGATTTCGCGCAGCGCGTCCAGCCCGCCCATGTCGGGCATCTGCAGGTCCATCAGGGTCACGTCCGGGCGATGGACGCCGAACAGGTCGACCGCTTCGCGGCCGTTCATCGCCTCCGCAACGAGTTCCATGTCCGGCTGTTCGCTCAGTGCCGCCTTGATGCCATCGAGCAGCAGCGGATGGTCGTCGACGGCCATGACCGTAATGGGGTTCGGTGTCTCGTCAGGCTGCGTCATTTCCGGTGCTCCCCGTCCAGGCCGCCGAACATTCTGCGCCAGCCGCGGCGCCCGTCGCCTGCGTTGCGGTAGGCGACCCGGGCCGGGACGTGCAGGTCGACCGTGGTGCCTGTACCGGGCTTGCTCGACAGGTGGATCTTTCCACGGATCTTCCCTGCGCGCTCGCGCATGCCTTTCAGGCCCCAGCGTCCCTTGCGGGCGCTGGACAGATCGAACCCGCAGCCGTCGTCGGTCACCCGGACTTCAAACTGGCGACGTCCGAACACCGTCGCCACGCTGATGCGCGTGGCTCCCGCGTGCCGGAACGCGTTGGCCAGCGCCTCCGCGCCGATGCGGTAGGCCTCCTCCTGCACGAGTGGATCCAGCGTGCGGATGTCGCCCTCGACATGCGCGCGGAAGCCCACTGCGTAGTCGCGCGACAGCTCGTTGCCGACCAGGGCCAGCGCCTCCGGCAGGTTTAGGCTGACCGTGGCGCGCAACTCGGACACCTTGTCGCGGCCATCGGCCAGCACGCGATCGGCACGATCCAGCGCATCCTCCATCAGTTCCCTGGCCGGCTCGCCTTGCGGAATGCGCTCGGCAGCGGACTGGAACCTCAGCATCAGGCCTTGGACGCCCTGCAGGAACGTGTCATGCAGGTCGCGTGCGATGCGCTCGCGCTCGAGCAGGCGCGCTTCGCTGCGCCATTGCAGCTTGGCCCTGACCTGCCGCATCCGCAGGACGAAGAGCAGCCAGATGATTGCCACGGCGAAAGCCGCGCACATGGCCAGGAAGGTGCGCGACTGGAGGAAGGTCGGGGGAATTACGAACTCCAGGCTGGCGCCGGTTTCGTTCCAGAGTCCGGAATCGTTTGCTGCGATCACCTGGAAGCGGTAGTGGCCGGGCGGCAGGCCGGTGAAGAAGGCCTCCCGCCGGGTGCCCACGTCTTCCCAGCCCATCTCCGACCCTTCGAGGCGATAGCGGAAGTGCACGCGCTCGGGAATCGTGAAGCTCGGCGCGGTGTACGCGATCTGCAGGACGTGCGGCTTCGTGGGGAGCTGCAGGATGGTATCCGTTCGCCCTTCGACGCTGGTGTGCTTGCCATCGACGGTGATGGACTTGATGTAGACATCCGGCACGACGGTGTTGCGGGCGGGTGGGCGTGGCGCAAGCGAAACGACACCCTCGGCCGTCGTAAACCACAGCCGGCCATCGGTGCTTTCGACGGCGGTCGGCCACGGGCCGAGATGGTGCGCTGCGCCCGACATGCCGTCGAGGTGGTCGAAGAGCCGGGACTCCACTGGCTGGCCAGGGTTCGCGAGCAGCTTGCGCACCTCGCCCGAGGAAACCAGCACGGCGCCATCGGTCGTGTTCAGCCACAGATCACCCCGGGCCGATTCGACGATGCCCGTGACGTTGCCGAACATGTCCTCCCCGGCACCGCGGACTGCGTGGAAGCGCTGGCCGTCGAACCAGCTCAGGCCCCGCTCGCCGCCGATCCAGATATTGCGGCCGCGGGCCGAGACCACCTGCACGGCGCCAGGCATCAGCCCGTCGGAAGTGTCGTAGACCGTGACCCGGCCCTGGTCGACCGCCGCGACGCGCCCGTCGACATAGCCCAACCAGAGCCGGGCACCGGGATCGACCGCCAGGGCCGTCGCGGGTTCGCGCGGCAGGTCGTGCAGCCCGCCCCACAATGTCCAGCGATCGTCCACGACCCGGTACACGCCCACCGCCAGGACGGAGACCCACATCGTGCCGTCGGGCTGGCTCGCGATCGCCTGGATGCCGCCGGCGTTCGCCACGCGTTCCGCCTCCGGGGGCTGCCACTGGATCCATCGGTCGCCGCGACGCCGGTAGATGGAGCTTGCCGTCCCCCCGACCCAGAGGGCACCGGCGTGGTCGCGATGCAGCGACCTGGAACCGGTTATGCGACGTCTCGCGTTTCAGCGATTGCAGTGTCTCCCGCTTCGTCCCGCCTTCGAGGCGATGCAGGCCCCCGCTCCAATCGGCGGCCCAGACCGAGCCGTCGTCGGCCGTGGCAAGCGCCGCCGTGCCGTACGAGGCCCGGTCCAGCCCGACGTTGACGAACGCGGATTCGCGGAACCGGGCTAGGGCGCGGTCCGTGAGGGCCCAGATATTGCCTTCGCGGTCCTGCATCATCGCCCCGGAGTTCTCGCCGTGCAGGCGAATCTGCAACGCGCCGTCTGCGGACGGGTCGGCGCCAGTCCGCGCCGCATTTTCGCCCTCTCGTAGTGGAAGCCGCTTGACAAGGCCCCAACTGCTCGTCCACAAATTCGACTCACGATCGATCAGCGCGGCCGCGATGTCGATTGAAAGCCGGAGCCATTCGGGTGCAAAGGCGCTGCCCGGCTCCGGAACAGTGAGAGCAGACAGTCCGAACCCGGACTGCACCAGCCAGACGCGGTCGTCCGGCCCCACCGCCAGGAACGAGCCGAACAGACCAGCGGGCGCGTCCAGGGCCAGTTCGAAACGGGCGGCGCCGCTTCGCAGGAAGTAGAGGGCATCCAAGGTGAGCACCCACAGCGTGCCCGCGCCATCCAGTCGCATGGCTTCGGGGGAGTTGCGGGGAGTCCCCAGCTTGCATCCACGGGTTTCCATCGATCGCCATCGAGCCGGTACAGGCCGCGGTTGGTACTGACCCACATGCGGCCATCGGCGCTTTCCGCAAAACAGATCACCGTGCTTGGCGGCAGGCCCGCTCTCGCAGGATGGTCCCTGCAACGTCCCGTCGGGGCTGATGAACGTTGCGCCACCGAACAGGTAGCCGATCCAGAGTCCTCCAGCAGGCCGTGCCCAGATCGAGAAGATGTGACCCGTGGGCAGTGGCGAACCGCCAACGTGCCGGATGCGTTCGAACTCGACGCCGTCGAAGCGGAACAGGCGACCATTCGCCTGTAGCCAGATGAAGCCGTCCCGGGTCTGTGCGATCGACAGGATCCCGCCCGGTGCACCGTGCTGCGCCGTCCATTGCATATGGTGCAACTGGGAGGGGCTGGGTTCCGGCGACTGTGCCAGCGCAGCGGAACAGAACAACAGGGCGAGCATCGACCCAATCGCAGACCGCAGCCAACGCATGAGGGGCCGGCGGCAGCGGGTCACGCCGCGCTTCCGCTGCCGGTGCGTTGCGTGCGGTGGCGCGCGGTACCAGACCGCGTCGGGCTGCGTGCGTGTGTGCTGCGCGCGCTGACGGCCGACACGCCCAATACGTCGGCAATGCGCACCAGTTCGGCGAACGAACGCGCACCCATCTTGTCCATGATGCGCCTGCGGTGGATCTGCAGCGTCGCTTCGCTGATGCCCATCACCGATGCAGCCTGCTTGTTGAGCAGGCCATCGGTGATCAGCGGAAGCGCCTGGCGCTCGCGCGGCGTCAGGTCCTCGTAACGCTCGGTGGCGTCGGCGAACCGGGTCGCAGTCGCCAGCATCCACTCGCCGAGTCGTGCATCGATGCCATCCAGGTCCATCGCGCGCACGAGCACGCAGGGCGGACGGTCGCCGCCGCCCAAGGCCATGAATTCCGGCCCCGGGTTGCCGGCGGGAGTCCCCGCGTCGGCATCGACCGTCGACAGGCCGGCGGACTCCTGCCAACGGCGCGCCTCGACCAGGACGAACAGCAGCGGGGGATGCTGGCTCATGACGGGAGGCCCGGTAGACAACCGTTGCCAACGTAGCCATCGCTGTCGTCGCCCGCAATGCTCCGGGGACCAGCGGCGGAATTACCCTTTCGGGTAATCTGCTCCATCGGCATTGCGATGGAGCGCCCTGTAGGGCGGTCGGCATGCGACTCATCCATTGCCACGACCCCACCTGACGCGCAGGCCGTGGACCGAGCGGATACCGAACGCCCCCTGGACCGTGACCGGACCGCCGTCGAGCTCCAGCGCGGGAAGCCGCCGCGCCAGGGCAGCCAGGCCTTCCTCGAGCTCGACCTTCGCCAGCGCCTCGCCCAGGCAACGGTGCACGCCACCGCCGAACACCGGATGGCGTCGCGGCGGATCGGCACGCCTGATGTCGAGGCGATCGGGATCGGAGTAGAGCGCCGGGTCGCGCATCGCCGACAGCGTCGACAGCGACAGGGCCCGTCCGCCCGGTAGCAGCGTGCCATCGAGCACGATGTCTTCCAAGGTGACGCGCGGCACGGAGGCGACCGCCGGCTCATATCGCAGGCATTCCAGGACGGCACGGGGCACCAGTCCAGGGTCACGGCACACGGCCTGCCACTGGTCCCGGGTGCTGCAGCAGCAGTGATGTCTGGATCGCCAGCGCGCTGCGGGTGGTGTCGGTGCCAGCGAGCAGGATGGTCATCAGCTGCACCACCTCTTCGGTATGGGACAGGGTGCCGGATGCGTCGCAGGCGGCGATGAAGGCGGTGATGAAGTCCTCGCGTGGATGCCGGCGTCGGTCCGCGATCAGGGCCTCCACATAGGCCTTGAGGTCGCCGGCCGCGTCCTGCATGTCAGGCACCTCGCCCGGGGTGAAGGTCGAACTGAAGGCGCGCGACAGGCGGTACACGGCACGGGTGAACGCGGGAATGTCGGCGTCCGGCAGGCCGAGGATCCGGCAGATGACATGCGCGGGCAGCCAGTTCGCGAAGTCTGCGATGAAGTCCATCCCGCCTGCCTCGAACCTTGCATCGATGAGGCTCTCGGCGACGGCACGCACGTGCGGCCGCAGTTCGTGGATGAAGCGCGATGCGAAGGCCTGCACCAGCGGCAGGCGGCGCTGCCGATGCGCCATGCCGTTGCTCAGGACCATCGTGTGTTGCAGGAATTCCAGCAACGGCCCTTCGCTCACGCCCCGGGCGTGGGCGATTTCCGTTTCCATCTGCCGGGTGCGTGCATCGGTGAGCAACCGCTGCACGTCGCCGGCGCGGATGGCGATGTAGATGCCATCGTCGCGCCTGAGCAGCGGCGTGATCGGACGGTAGCGACGGAAGATGTCATGGGCGTTCGACTGGAGTTCGGCAGTGGTAAAGGCAAGCGGTTGGTGCATGGGTGACTCCTGGGGGAGAGAGAAGGGTGTTGCGACCTGGCATGCGTGGCTACCGTCCATGCGGCTGCATGGACGCAAGGCGGTCATCGACACGCCGAAGCGACGGATGCGCTGCCCTCGTGCCGGGACGTCGGCGGCTTCGCCGACCGGATCTGCAGGCGGACGCGAGAGTGGTTGGCGCAAGGATGGTTGAAGCGGTGGTTCGTACGGATGGAACGACCGAGGGCGAGGGCAGGCGGAAATCTACCGGCCGGTGCCGTAATCGACATTGCCCCATGGATGACACCTGCGCTTACCCCTTCGGAGGAGCGCGTCATACGACATCCGACGTGCCGTTTGTACGATGAATATCGAATATCGCCTGCGTGACGTGCTCCACATAATCTCCACGTCCGCAACCGTGCGAACCGGTTCGACAGATCCGCGCAGCACGCATCACCGACTCGAGCGAGACAGGTCCGCCAGCGAGACTGCTTGCAACGCCGCGTAGACCTGCTTTCGCTCCACGCACACGCAGTTCCACCACTACAGGAGCAGGCGTCATGGGCACGATCAAGGTCGAAGACGGCACCGAAATCTTCTACAAGGACTGGGGCACCGGGCAACCGATCGTGTTCCACCACGGTTGGCCGCTGACCAGCGATGACTGGGATGCGCAGATGATGTTCTTCCTGGGCAAGGGCTTCCGCGTCATCGCGCACGACCGGCGCGGGCATGGTCGCTCCAGCCAGACCATGGACGGCAACGAGATGGATACCTATGCCGCGGATGTCGCGGCGCTTTCCGCGCACCTGGACCTGAAGGATGCCGTGCATATCGGTCATTCGACCGGCGGCGGCGAGGTCGCGCGCTATGTCGCCCGCCATGGCGACGGCGGACGGGTGGCGAAGGCGGTGCTGATCGGCGCCGTGCCTCCGATCATGCTGAAGACGGAAAGCAATCCCGGTGGGCTGCCGCTGGAGGTGTTCGACGGGTTTCGCAACGCATTGCTCACTAGGCGCACCGAATTCTTCCGCGAGTTGCCGGAAGGACCCTTCTACGGATTCAACCGGCCAGGCGTCGAAATATTGCCCGGCGTGATCGACAACTGGTGGCGGCAAGGAATGATGGGTGGCATCAAGTCGCTCTACGACTGCATCAAGGCGTTCTCGGAAACCGACTTCACCGAAGACTTGAAATCGATCGAGGTGCCGACCCTGGTCATGCACGGCGGCGACGACCAGATCGTTCCGATCGAGGACTCCGCCCTGCTGGCGGTCAAGCTGCTGCGGCACGGAACGCTGAAAGTCTACGAAGGCTTCGGCCACGGCATGTGCACGATCAATGCCGACGTGCTCAACGCCGATCTGCTCGCCTTCATCCGGTCGTCCTGATCCTCCGGGCGCGGCAGCGCCCGCGCCACTTCGGGTCGCCGACTTCCTCCGGTCCCCCGAGCGCGGGGACGAGCTCCATTTATCCACCTCCAGCAGACCCCGCATGCCGATCATTGCCCATCCCCTGCGCTCGGCCAGCGACACGCCGCAACTGGCGCACCACTACGATTTCATCGTCTGCGGCGCCGGTCCGGCCGGCTGTGCACTCGCCGGACGCCTGGCCGCGAATCCCGAGGTCCGCGTGCTGTTGCTCGAAGCCGGTGGCAGCGATGACGTGCCGGAAGTGCTCACGCCGGCGCAATGGCCGCTAAACCTCGGCTCGGAGCGGGACTGGCAGTTCGTGGCGGAAGCGAACCCGCATCTGAACAATCGTGCGATTCCGCTGAACATGGGCAAGGTGGCAGGCGGCGGTTCCGGCATCAACGTGATGGTGTGGTCGCGTGGCCACCAGGCGGACTGGGACCACTTCGCCGAGGAGGCGGGCGACGATGGCTGGAGCTATCGCTCGGTGCTGGAGGTGTACCGTCGCATCGAGGACTGGCAGGGAACGCCAGACCCGAAACGCCGCGGCAGCGGTGGGCCGGTCCACGTCGAGACCGCGCGCGATCCGCAGCCGGTGGCGAGCGCGATGGTCGAGGCTGCGGCATCGATCGGCATGCCGAACTTCGACAGTCCCAATGGCGAAATGATGGAAGGCCGCGGCGGCGCCGCGCTGACCGAGCTGATCGTCAAGGACGGTCGCCGTTCTTCGATCTTCCGCGCCTACGTGTGGCCCAGGCGCCACCAGCCGAACCTCACCGTACTGCTGCATGCACAGGTGAGCCGCCTGCTGTTCAACGGCACCGCCGTGATCGGCGTGGAAGCCATCGTCGGCGGTCGTCGCGAGGCCTTCATGGCCGAGCGCGAAGTCGTGCTGTCGCTGGGCGCGATCAACACGCCCAGGGTGCTGATGCAATCGGGCATCGGCGCCGAAACCGAACTGCGTCGGCACGGCATCCACGTCCTCCAGCACCTGCCGGGCGTGGGACACAACCACCAGGACCACGTGGCCTTCGGATGCATCTTCGAATCCAGCGGCCCGGTCGACGTCGGGCATGGCGGTTCGGAAGCCACGCTGTACTGGAAGACGGACCCGGCGCTGCGGGCGCCGGATGTGTTCCATTGCCAGCTCGAGTTTCCGGTGGCCACGCCCGAAACCGCGCACATGGGCGTACCGGAACACGGCTGGATGGTGTTCGCGGGCGTTGCGCAGCCAAAAAGTCGCGGCTCGCTGCACCTGACAGGCGCGGGTCCGGGCGACCCGATCCGCATCCAGGCCAACACGCAGTCCCATCCGGACGATGTGCGCGCAGCGCACGCGACGGTGGAGATCGCGAGGGAAATCGCACATGCGCCGGCCTTCGGCCGACTGCTGAAGCGCGAAGCGATGCCGGGAAAGCTTTCCGGACCGGACATGGGCCGCTACCTGCGCAACGCGGCGATCACCTTCTGGCACCAGGCGTGCACGGCGGGGATGGGCCGCGACCCGCTGTCAGTGGTCGATGGCCAACTGCGGGTCCACGGCATCGAGCGCCTGCGCATCGCCGACGCTTCGATCATGCCCAACGTCACCAGCGGCAACACGATGGCCCCGTGCGTCGTCATCGGCGAACGCGCGGCCCAGATCATCCAGGCGGCCCATCGCATCTGAGCCGCCGCATCCGTCCACCCGAGGAAAACACCCATGCGCATCGCACTCCCGTCCCTGCTGTTGGCCACGCTGACCATCGCCACCACCGGCGCCGCAAACGCCGCCACGCCAACCGCAAGCCTGCCGGAGGACGCCGCACGCAACGTCGTACTGGTGCACGGCGCCTTCGCCGACGGATCCGGATGGCGCGGCG
This sequence comes from Luteimonas sp., assembly GCA_024707405.1. GTDB lineage: Bacteria > Pseudomonadota > Gammaproteobacteria > Xanthomonadales > Xanthomonadaceae > Luteimonas. Next base: position 70,906 of record JANPZU010000001.1, on the reverse strand, counting down.
TGCACGACGTCCTGGTCGGTCGCGGCTATCGCGTGACCATCGTCCAGAACCCGCTCACCTCGCTTGCCGACGATGTCGCCGCCACCCGTCGCGCGTTGGACCGCCAGGAGGGACCGACGATCCTCGTCGGCCACTCCTGGGGCGGCACCGTGATCACCGAAGCCGGGGTGCACGACAAGGCCCTGGGTCTGGTCTACGTGTCGGCGTTGGCGCCCGATGCCGGCGAGACCACCGCCCAGCAGTACGAAGGTTTCGCCGCCACGCCAGAGTTCGTCATCGAGACACATGCCGACGGGTTCGGGTTCCTGGACCTGACGAAGTTCAAGGCCGGTTTCGCGCACGACGCCAGCGATGCCGATGCCGCGTTCCTGGCGGCTTCGCAGGTGCCGATCAACCTGTCGGTGTTCGGCACGCGTGTGCAGCACGCCGCCTGGCGCAGCAAGCCCAGCTGGGCGGTGATCGCCACCGAAGACAGGGCCTTCGACCAGGCGATGCTGCAGCACATGGCGCGGCGCATCCGTGCGGAGATCATCCCGGTGTCGGCGAGCCACGCAGTATTCATGACCCAGCCCGGGGTCGTGGCTGACGTCATCGATCGCGCCGCGCGTGCGGCGTCGTCGAAGGCGAAGGGAGGTTGAGGCCATGGAACCGCGCATCCGATGGCATTGGGGGGCTGGCCACGCGTCAAGGTCCATCGCCGGTCGCGCACTGCTCGTGGCGTTGACAACGTTGCTCGCTGCCTGCACCGCACCCGCAACCGCGCCCGGTCCCGGCCACGCCGGCAACGAGGTGGGCATGCAGCTGGTGCGCAACGCCACCGTCAGGATCGAGTACGCCGGCACCGCGTTCCTGGTCGATCCCATGCTCGCCGAGGAGGAGGCCTATCCCGGAATCGCAGGCACGCACAACGCGCATCTGCGCTATCCGCGCGTGGGCTTGCCGATGCCGCTGCACCAGGCTATGGAGGCCGATGCCGTGGTGCTGACCCACCTGCATCCGGACCACTGGGATTCCGCGGCCCGGGAGCGGCTGCCGAAGTCGATCCCGATCTTCGTCCAGGACGAGGCCGATGCACGGAGCGTGCGCGCGGATGGCTTCACCGACGTCCGTGTGTTCGACGACACGGTGTTCGAGGGCACGCGCCTGCTTAGGACTGGCGGCCAGCACGGGACCGACGCGCACATGCACTCGCTGGGAGAAGCGCTCGGCACGGTGTCCGGCGTGGTGTTTCAGCGCGATGGGTACAGGACGGTCTACGTCGCCGGAGACACCGCGTGGCATGCCGACGTGGAGGCGGCGATCGCGCAGCACAGGCCGGATGTGATCGTGCTCAATACAGGCGACGCCCGCATCGAAGGCTTCGAGGGGTCGATCATCATGGGACGCGACGACCTGGTGCGCGCACGACGCGCGGCACCCGACGCGGTGATCGTCGCCGTGCACCTGGAAGCGGTGAACCATGCCACCCAGTCGCGGGCGGACCTGCGTCGCTACATCCGCGCGCAGGGGCTGGACACGGAATTGGCGCTGGTGCCGGAGGATGGCGATGCCTATCGTTTCTGACGCCCCGGTTCCGCGAGGAAATGCGGCATGACGCCGCAGCGCGCCCGCAGCGGCGACGCCAGTGCGGGCGCGAGCATGCGCTTGCGCCTGCTGCGTTCGAGCTTCGCGCTTGGCAGCTGGCTGATGCCGGGCGCCACCGTGCGTCGCGCCCATCGGCTGTTCGACACGCCGCTGGCCTCGTCGCGGACGCGCGCGCGGGCGCATCCGCCGCCTGCGTCTGGACTGGAATTCATGCGCTGGCAGGACGAACGCCTGGCCCTGTATCGATGGGGCGACCCGGTCCGCCAACCCACGGTGCTGTTCGTCCATGGCTGGTCCAGCTACGGGCAGCGCTACACGTCCTGGCTACCGGCACTGCGCGCAGCCGGATATGCCGTGGTCGCATTCGACCAACTGGGACACGGCCGCAGCAGCGGGCATCGCAACAACCTGCCCGGCTTCGTCGACGCGGTGGTGGGGGTGGCACGCCACCTGGGCATCGGCGCCGCAGGGCGGGGACAGGTCGCGCCGCGCAAACTGGCGGCCGTCATCGGCCATTCGCTTGGCGCGGCTGCCGTCTCGCTGGCACTGTCCAGGGGGCTGAGCGCCCAGCGGGTGGTGCTGATCGCACCGCCGGCCGACCTGCATGCGGCGAGCCGGCGCTTCGCCCGCCTGATCGGGCTTTCCGGACATCTCGTCCGTCCCCTGGTGCGGCGGTTCCACGAGCAGACCGGCGTCGATCCACTGGTCCCTGCAGCCGCATCGGCATGCGCCGGCGCTTTCGACGCCCGCCTTGGTCATCCACGACACCGCCGACGACGAAGTTCCCTGGGACGAGGGCGAGCGCTACGCACGTTACTGGCCCGACGCACGGATGCTGAGCACCCTCGGACTGGGCCATCGTCGCATCCTCGACGAGCCGCGGGTCATCGATGCGGCGGTCCGGTTCGTGCTCGGCGAATCGATCGGCGATCGCGTGGTGTCGACGTCGGATCTCCCGGCCGGGCTGGCGTGACGGAGCGGGTCGCCAGGAATGGTCCGGGTATCGCCACGCTGGATGGTTACGGATGACGCGAACGCTTGATCAAGTTTTCAGGACTTCGCATCACCAATCATTCGATCTCGGCGAGCAATGTACACATCACCGGGCACGCCGCCCGGCCAGCCAACCCACAGGAACCATTGCCATGTCTATCGAGAAGATCCTCTACGCAGCCACGGCCACCGCCACCGGCGGTCGCGACGGCCGCGCGCAATCCTCCGACCGCGTGCTCGACGTCGCCCTGTCCACCCCGCGTGAGCTGGGCGGCGCCGGCGGTCCCGGCACCAATCCCGAGCAACTGTTCGCCGCCGGCTACTCGGCCTGTTTCCTCGGCGCGCTCAAGTTCGTCGCCGGCAAGCGCAAGGTCGCGCTGCCTTCGACAACGACGGTCACCGGCAAGGTCGGCATCGGTCCGGCCGCTGCCGGCTTCGGCCTCGAAGCCGAACTGACCATCGCCGCACCCGGCATCGACCGCGAACTGCTGCAGGCGCTCGTCGATGACGCGCACGCCACCTGCCCGTACTCCAGCGCCACGCGCGGAAACATCGACGTGACGCTGGCCATCGCCGACTGATCGGCACCTGCGACACACCCAACCATCCGGAGACGACACGATGAACGCCATCACCCGCACCTTCGCCGCCAGCCTGCTGGCCATCGCCCTGCAGGCCGGCTTCACCGCCGCCGCCGCGCAACCTGCCGCCGCGGCGCAGGCCGCCACCGCGACCATCGAAGGCAACTACATCGTCACCTACGACAATGTGCGCCTCTACTACAAGGACTGGGGCCCGAAGGACGGCCCGGTCGTCACCTTCAGCCATGGCTGGCCACTGAACTCGGACAGCTGGGAATCGCAGATGCTGTTCCTGGCCGACCAGGGGTATCGCGTGGTCGCGCACGACCGCCGCGGCCACGGCCGCTCCAGCCAGCCCTGGGACGGCAACGACATGGACCACTACGCCGACGACCTGGCGGCGGTGATCAACGCGCTCGACCTCAGGGACGTCACCGTCGTCGGCTTCTCCACCGGCGGTGGCGAAGTGGCGCGCTACATCGGACGCCACGGCACCGCGCGGGTGAAGAAGGCTGTGCTCGTCGGCGCGGTGACGCCCTTCATGCTCAACACCGCCGGCAACCCCGACGGCCTGCCGATCGGGAACTTCGACGGCCTGCGCGAGGGGTCGACCACGAACCGCTCGCAGCTCTATCTGGACATCGCCTCTGGTCCGTTCTTCGGCTATAACCGCCCGGGCGCGACGCCCAACCAGGCCTTGATCCAGTCGTTCTGGGTGCAGGGCATGCAGGCCGGCCACAAGAACACGTACGACTCGATCGCCGCGTTCTCGGCCACCGATTTCCGCGGCGACCTAGCGAAGTTCGACGTGCCGACCCTGGTAGTGCACGGTGGCGACGACCAGATCGTGCCGCCGGCGGCGTCTGCCGAACTCGTGCCGCGCCACGTGAAGCATGCCGAAGTGATCCTCTACCCCGGCGGGCCCCACGGCATCACCGACACGCACAAGGACCGGCTCAACCAGGACCTGCTGGACTTCCTCAGGGACTGAGCCGACCGCGTCCGTCCCCGGCCGCAGGCTGACGCCTGCGGCCGGATTCCGTGTTGCCCACCCCGCTGTTGGACCTTGGCGAGCAATCCTCCGCACCACCGCGATCGGCAACGGCGCTGCCGGGTGCGCGGCGATGACGCCACACCACCTGTCGCGCACGAGCGTTCGCGCGTCCGGATCGTGCCGCCCGGCGCAGCCGTCGCCGGGCGCGGTAGAGGTGACGACTGCGACGCTTGCGTGCACTCGATCGTAGTTTTCCACGCAGTCCAGATCCGATCGGAAACTCCCCCCCATGTCCCGGACCCTGATGAACATCGGCGAAGCATCCCGCCGTACCGGCCTGACCGCGCGTGCGATCAGGCTCTACGAGGCGGCAGGCGTCATCGGCGCACCGCAACGCGGTCAAAGCGGGTATCGCCGTTTCAATGAGCAGGACATCCGCACGCTCATCTTCGTGCATCGAGCGAGGAAGCTCGGGTTCGACCTCGAGTCGATTCGCCAGCTGGTCGGGTTCTGGCGCATGGGCAAGCAGATGCAGTCCGAAGTCGGCAGGCTGCTCGACGAACGGATCGCCGAGCTCCGGCACAGCGAAGCCGAGATGCGGCGGAACCGCGAGATCCTCGAGTCGACACTCGGTGGCACCGGGCATGACGGGGCCGGATGCAGGCTGCTCGCACTGCTGCTGGGCGACTCCGCCGCCGACCATGCCGCCATTGCGCAACCGCCAATCGAACCGGCGCGCCCCCAGCCATCGCGCGGATCGAGGACCTTGCCTCGACCCGCGGTGGGCATGCGCTGGCGCTAGCGAACCTCGAAGCCCAGCATCAGGCGGTCGACGTCGCCCAGGGTGTCGCTGTCCACGATGAAGCGCTCATAGCTGAGGATGACGCCGAACGTCTTGCCGATGTCGTAGCCGATGCCGATCGAGTAGAACGGATCGGTTCCCTTTTCCTCGAACGCTGCCTCCACGTTCTCGTACTCGCTCTTCCATCTGTGGACACCGACACGCGCCTGGCCGAAGAAGCCGCTCTGGCCGAAATCGATCGTGCCGCCGAGACCAAGCGAGAAGGTCCGCGACTCGGCGTCGAGCGGGCCGCCGACGCCCGTGACGCTCTGGTCCCAGTTGCCGAGGTGGTCGTAGTTGAGGTCGATGCTGTAGTGCTTCGCAAAGCGCCAGCCGGTGCCGAGCGAATAGGCCGTCTCGGTTCCGGTATCGGACGACGAGTCGACTTTCGATGCGCCGGCGCCCACGCGCAGGTACAACAGGTCGTCGGCATATTGCTCGGCTGCGGTGGCCAGGCCGGGTGCGAGCAGCGAAGCAAGGGCAGTTGCGAGAATCTTGTTGCGCATTTTTGTTTTTTTCCGAATGTGCTAATGGATCACGCCAGTGATGGCGTGTGGGCGGGGCCCGCCGTGCGGAAAGATCAGGTTTGACGCGACGGCAAGGTCAATGCCGTAAACCCGGTGCATTAAGCGGCGCGACAGAATCGCGGCGGCGGGACGGCCGCTGGCACCGTCGTGGTCGCCGCCGACTTTTGATTTCCTGCGCCGACGCATCACCGGCACGCGCCTACAGGCCATGCGTTCGTGTTGCACGTAGCGTTGCCGATGCCCCACGCGGCACGCCGCCCGTCGGTCGTTCCGGCAAGCGGTTGCTTGCCGGTGTGGCGGCGTCAATCAGCAGCAGCTGCCTGGCGCACCTTGCGGAAACATGGGGTACAGTCGCCGCACGTCCCGGGACGGGCGTGCCGGGCTGGCGCCGCTCACGGGTCGCCAGGGCCTGGCAAGCATCCTGTTCGAGCAATCCTTGTCTCGACGGTGGGGAGATCGGTGCGTCGTGCGCGACGCTGCCAATGGCGAAGGGCGATGGAGCAATGAACCGTCTGTCGACTCTGTGGGCACTGTTCACCCTGCAATGGATGGTGGCCTGCGCGCTGGCGCTGCCCGCCGCGGATGCACTTGCGCTCGACCGCGAGCGCAGTTTGGCCCAGTTACACCACACCGCGTGGCGTGCGCGCGATGGTGCGCCCAGCCAAGTCTGGTCGCTGGCGCAGACTACTGACGGCTATCTCTGGATTGGCACTGCAACCGGGCTGTTTCGGTTCGATGGTGTAACGTTCGAACGCTACGTGCCAAATGACGGTACGCAATTGCCGTCGAACAATATTGGGGCCCTGCTTGCGACGCCCGACGGAGGGCTGTGGATCTCGTTCCATGTCGGCCCTCTCGCGCTGCTTCGGGAGGGGTCGCTGCGTCTGTATTCCCGCGAGGATGAGCTGCCGCCAGACACAGCGCTCGCGTTTGCGCTCGATCACGACGGCGCCCTCTGGGCTGGCACGAACCGCGGCCTGGCTGTGCGCGAAGGCGATCGTTGGCGGGTCATGGGTGCCGCACAGGGCTTTCCCGAGGGTAAGCTCGCACGGCTGCTCGGCGTCGACCGGGGGGCACGCTCTGGGCTGCCAGTGCCGGCGAGATAATGTTCCTGCCGCGCGGCGAGCGAACGTTTCGCCGCACCGGCGAGCAGGTCAACCATGCTCTCCAGATCGCCCAGGCACCAGATGGGCGGTACTGGCTCGCCGAGACATCGCGTTCGGTACGGCCCCTGTCCCTCCCGGATCAAGCTCAGCCTAGAGATGAGGACGAGCTCCTCATCGCATCTCAGTCGATCCTGTTCGACAGCGACGGCGCGCTGTGGGCGACGACGTTGGGAAAGGGACTGGGGCGGGTCAGCCATCCCGAAAAGCCAGGTGCGGCGGACAAGATGGAGCTATTCACTCAGGCTGACGGATTGAGTTCCGACGTCATTCGCGTCGCTTTCGAGGACCGCGAGGGCAATCTGTGGTTCGGTACCGATAAAGGCATCGATCGTTTTCGGCACGGCAACGTCGTGCCGGTGACGATGCCCACGGGGCACAGGGATTTCACGTTGATGGCGGGCGATGATGGGGAGATCTGGGCTGCCAGTGCCTCTCTCCAGCCGCTGCTACGCGTTCGCGGGGACGAGCTAACCCCGCAACCGGAAGTACATTCCATCCTGAGCGCCTACCGCGACGACACGGGTGTGATTTGGTGGGGCAGCTACGACGGTGTCTGGCGGCAACACGAGGACCGATTCTCGCTGTCGGGCCTGCCCGATAACGTGCGTTGGGGCGACTGGACGCTACGGAACCTGCATGGTGATGGCGCCGGTGGCCTGTGGGTGGGCGTTGTCGGCCAAGGATTCGTGCATTTTCGTGACGGACAGTGGCACGGCACCTCTGCCGACCATTACCCTCCCGGCGGGACATCGGCGGTATTCAATGATGCGCGGGGCCACATCTGGCTGGGCAAGCTGCCAGACCGCATCCTCCGTATGAGAGGCAAGGAGGTAGACACCTATGGTGCCGACGCGGGCTTGGACATCGGCCGGGTGGCCGTGATCCGCGGCCGTGGACCGCACCTGTGGTTCGCCGGAGACCTGGGATTGGCCTTGTTCCGGGACGGCCGCTTCCATCGCATTCTCGCCGACGGGGACGAACCACTCGGCAGCATTTCCGGCCTGGTCGAAACCACGACGGGTGAACTGTGGCTCGCCGAGGCGCGAGGGTTGATCAGGATTCCAGCCATCGAGATCGAGCGACTACTCGCCAATCCCGCACATGCCGTGCGCTACCGCCGTTTCGACTACCTCGACGGCCTGCCAGGCGCGCCGCAGATGAATCGGCCGCCCTCGACCGTAGTAGAGGCCAGCGATGGAAGGTTGTGGTTCGCCACGGACAACGGCCTGGCTTGGATCGATCCCATGCGCCTGCACCGCAACGCGATGCCACCGCCGGTACGGGTGCGTGCAGTGGATGTGGATGGCCTCCATCTGCTGCCCGAGTCCGCACTAAAGCTGCCCGTCGATGCCCACCAGGTGCGCATCACTTACACCGCGACGAGCCTGGCGATGCCCGAACGGGTGAAGTTTCGCTACCGGCTCGACGGCGCCGACCGGGACTGGCAGGAGGCCGGCACGCGGCGCGAGGCGGTCTATACCAACCTCGGCCCCGGGCAGTACCGGTTCCACGTGCGCGCCGCCAACGAGGATGGTGTCTGGAACGAGGATGGCGCCACGCTCGACTTCACCATTCCCCCACCGTTCTACCGGACCGCATGGTTCCTCGCGCTGTGCGTGGCCGCGGGCGCTGCGCTGCTGTGGCTGCTCTACAGGCGCCGGCTGAAGGTAATGGAGGCTCGCCTGCAGGTACGTCTGGAAGAGCGTCACCAAGAGCGCGAGAGGATCGCACGCGAACTGCACGACACGCTACTGCAGGGCATCCAGGGACTGATCCTGCATGTCCAGTCCGCCGCCGAGCGGTTGTCCACGCACGAACCGGCGCGCGGGGCCATCGAGCGTGCTCTCGAGCGCGCCGACAACGTGCTGGACGAGGGGCGCGATCGCGTCCAGGGCCTGCGTTCGACTGCGCTGCCGGTGGACGACCTGCCGCGTGCGCTCGCCGAGGCCGGTGCGGGGCTGGCGGGCACGCCCGGTCCGGACTTCCGCATTGCGGTCAACGGAACACCGCACGCGCTCGACCCGCTGGTGCGCGACGAGATCTTCGGCATCGCCCGCGAGGCCCTCGCCAACGCCTTCCATCACGCGAAGGCAGAGGCGATCGCGGTGGAGCTCGACTACGCCGTGGAAGCGCTGCGGCTGCGCATCCGCGACGATGGCTGCGGGATCGATCCGGAGATTCTCGTCGCGGGCTCCCGTCCCGGCCACTGGGGCCTGTCCGGAATGCGCGAGCGCGCCGCACGGATCGGCGCCGCGCTCGAGTTCCGCAGTGGTGCCGCCTCCGGAACAGAAGTGGAACTGCGCGTGCCAGCCAGGGTCGCCTATCCCGTTCTCCAGACTCTATGGCGCAACTGGGTGCGCCGCTTCGCGGGCAGAGGCGGATAGTCGCGTCGCCTGTGGCGACCCGTCAGCCGGCGTTGCCACGCCTGCGCGTGGCGAGCACCAGCAGGCCCGCCGCCAGCCCCCACAGCGCCGAGCCGATGCCGAGGATGACCACGCCGGAGGCCGTCAGCAGGAAACTCACCAGAGCGGCTTCGCGCTCGGATTCGTCGCGCATGGCGAGCGTCAGGCTGTTGCTGATGGTGCCGAGCAGGGCGAAACCGGCGATGGCCATGACCAGCTCGGTCGGGAGGAGCGCGAACAGTGATGCAACCGTGGCGCCGAACAGGCCGACCACCAGGTAAATCGCACCGGTCGCAACCGCGGCCACATAGCGCTTGGCAGGATCCGGGTGCGCTTCCGGCCCCATCGAAATGGCGGCGGAGATCGCAGCCAGGTTGAGTGCGAACGCGCCGAAGGGCGCCAGCAGCAGGTTCGCCACCCCGGTCCAGCCGATTACGGGCGAAAGCGGCAGCGGATAACCGGCAGCGCGGATCACAGCGGCGCCGGCTAGGTTCTGGGAGGTCATGGTCACGACGAACAAAGGCAGTGCGATCCCCAGCACGGCCGCTATGGAAAACGTCGGCGTGACCCACGTCGGGGTCGCCAAGGCGAGCGAGAATCCCTCGTTCCGCGTGAGGCCGAGCATGGCCGATACCCCAATGCCCGCTAGCATGGCCAGCAGCACGGCATAGCGCGGGACAAGGCGGCATGCGGCCAAGTAGGTCGCGAACATCGCCAGCACCATCCCGGACTGGACCTGCAGCACGCTGAAGGCGTCAAGACCGAAGCGCAGCAGCACGCCGCCAAGCATGCCCGACGTGATCGAGACCGGGATGCGGGTGACGGCCCGCTCGAACAGGCCGGAGAAACCGCAGAGAACGAACAGCAGGGCCGACACCATGAATGCGCCGATGGCGTCCGACAGGGGCACGCCCGCGACGCTGGTGATCAGCATCGCCGCGCCCGGCGTGGACCAGGCCGCCACGACCGGCATCCTGTATTGCAGCGACAGGACGATGCAGGTCGTGCCAATGCCGAAGCTCAACGCCCATATCCAGGAACCGATCTGCTGGTCGGTCGCGCCGAGGGAGCGGGCGACCTCGAAGACCAGGGCAGCAGAGCTGGTGAAGCCCACCACCACGGTCACCATGCCGGCGACGATCGCGGAGAAGGAGGCGTCGCGCCACAGGCCGTGGCGGATCGCGGGATGATGCGTGTTCAATGGCGATGCCTGCCGATCCCGCCGATGGCCCGGGCGATCAACGCGCTGCCCGCAGCGCCGATGCCCACCAGGCCAGGTGCTCGAACAATGCGGTTCGCGCCTGCGCTAGGTGTTCGTAGTCATCCAGCGTCCTGCCCTGCTGGACGACGCCGAGGTAGGGCTCCATCGCGATGTTCACCTCCTGCTTGATCGGTGCCATCTGCAGTTCGATCGCGATCCCGCGCAGGTGCTCGATCGCACGCGCCCCACCGATGCCGCCGTAGCCGACGAAGGCAATGGGCTTGCGGATCCATTCCTGCTGCGCGCTGTCGAGGGCGTTCTTGAGGACGGCGGTGGGGCCGTGGTTGTACTCGGCCACCGTGGCGATGAACGCATCGTATTGCGCGAGCTTCAACCGCCATGCCTCGGCTGCGGACTCCGAGTACTGGCCGCCGGTGTAGATCGGCGGCGCCGGCTCGTTGAAGAAGGGCAATGGATGCTCGCGCAGGTCCAGCACGTCGAGCGTGAGGTCCCTGTCTGGACTGGGCGCCTGCGACGATCCAGGCGGCCGGGATGTCGGCGAAACGATTGGGGCGGGTGCTGCCGATGATGAGGGCGATTTTGAGCATGTTCGTTGTCTCTTTGTAGGGGGTAAGCGCGCGCCGACTACGTCCGCGCGTTCGACGGTGTTGATCGGGTGCAATGCGTGCGGGGATCGGGTGTGGGCGCGCAGGGATGGATCAGCCGCCCGTTTCCAACCTGCCATCCGGGTAGCTTGCGAAGCGGCCCCGGTCGCGGGCATGGACCGGCCCCTGCCGGTCGAAGGGCCAGCCGCCGAACCGGGTGCGCTGGTATTCAGAGAAGGCCCCCTCGAGTTCCTTCGTCGTGTTCATGACGAACGGACCTGTTGCACGATCGGCTCCGCGATCGGGCGGCCCTGCAGCAGCAGGAATGAGACTGCGCTGCCGGTCGCGCGCAGCGTTGCGGACATGTCCGGATGCAGCGTGATCCGGTGATGGCGGGGCAGGTGCCATCCACCAATCAGGAGGCTGCCGCCCGCATGCAAATAGAGCGTGCGGTTGGTTCCGGGCTGCGTCGGCGGTAGTTTGAAAGTGGCATCGGCTTCCATTCGCACAACCCAGATCGCGACGTCGTTCTCCGGCCGTGCCGCCCACGAGTCAGGCGGTGGTGCGGGTGCTTTCGCGCCGGCGAGCTTCCCCGCAATGATGTCTATCTGCGTCAGCCGGCCATTGGCGTCCACGTGTGCATGGCGAGGAATATCCTGCTTCCATAGCATGGAGAAGCGCGGCGCAACCAGCTTCCGTTCGGCAGGCAGGTTCAGCCATATCTGAAAGAATTCCAGTGGATTGCCGCGGTCGCGCCTGAGAAGGGGGAACATCTCCGAGTGGGCGATACCACGACCAGCCGTCAACCACTGCACGTCCCCCTCGCCATAGCGTGCCGTCGCGCCCATGGAGTCGGAATGGTCAACGAAACCGCAGCGCACGATGGTGATCGTCTCGAAGCCGCTGTGCGGGTCTACCGGAAAGCCGGGTACCGTCCCGCCGTGATACATCCGCCAGCCGCCCCTGCCTTCGGCATCGTGTGCCGGGGCTCGGCCGATGGATGGCTCCGGCTCTAGTGTTGCATTGCCTGGTGGATAGGCATCGTGGTGGTGCCCACACACAAGAAACGGGTCAATGGTCTTCCACGGATACCTCAGTGGCTCAACGCCGAGAACGGGATCGACGATGTCGACCTTGCAGGGAGATCGGCGAACGGCCATTTCCTTCTTCATTTTTCTTCGTTCGTGCAGGCTTGTATCGGGAGGCAAAGTACGTAGGGGGACCCGTGTTGATCAATGCGCTGCACGTGTTCTTGCTGGGGCTTCGGACAGGTGAAGGCAGCGCGTGACCGCGACGCTCCTCAACCCACGACGAAGTTATTACTCGGACGACCTCAGGCCAATTACATGTTTCTTGTACCTGTCGACAAAAACGATCATGCAGCTACGGACGCATATGCGGCCGCGGCGCTGCTGTGGTTACCGCCGCATCGTCAAGCTTGCGATCGGAGGACGCGCATGTCGCCAAGGCGATGCGCGGAAAATCGCTGCCAATGGGCCTGGAATGAAACATCAGACCCAAGTTAATCCTGTTCGAGTTCGGGCTCGGGCTCGGGATCGAGATCTGGATTGTCGACGGGCACGCGCACCGGTGCGAGCTCACCCACCGTGACGCGTGGCCGCAAAGGCTGGCGCTCCAGTCGATCCTGCCGCTCGAAGTACTTCTCCGGCTCCCAGTACTCGGCTGCATAGTATTGTTCCCCGCTGAACGAGGCCGGCGCGTTGTTGCCGATCGAGCCACCATGCCCATATAGGGTCAAAGTGCCTCCTTGCGCCCGCGGCCCCGTGAACGGGATGACAGTCACTCTGCCGACCGAACCGACACGGCTGCCCGCGATCTTGCGTCGTTCGCGCTCCAGTATCCGCGCCAGCCTGGGCCTGGCGACGTCGTCGCCGTACTCGGCATAGATGGCTTGGCCGACCTCAATGGCGCTCTCGCGTTCCGCCTCGGTCAGCTGATCCCAGTATCCCTCGCGCAAGGCGATGATTTCGGGTGAATGGCGCTCACCGGCGACATCCATCCATGCATAGGCCAAGGCACGATCGACCGGCATCCCCGCGCCAGACCAATACATGTGTGCGATCAACACCTGCGAAGGCTTGTCCGCATAGCGCGCCGAGCGTTTGAACTGCCTCATCGCGATCACATGATCGCCTTGCTCGAACGATCGAAGCCCTTCACGTCGCCAGCGCAGGTCTGGATGCGCAGCAAGGAAACCTTCCGTCATGAGGTCCTCGTCGATGGTAAGCCTGTTCTGTGACTTGACCGGACACGCCGTGCCAAGCACAACAAGCAGGCAAAGGAGCACTGGACTGATTCCGACTTTGATCTGCGTCATCTGCATGCCTCGAGCTGAGGTTTCCGGTACATGGCCATCACCGACCGTTCTTCGGCTGGCAACGCGATCCCCATCCGTCGCTGTGCGGATCCACGCAACGCTGTGAACTGCATTCCCAGAGGGTTCCGCTTCTGATCGTGGTTGTCCATCCAATGAATGTTGTATTTCCTGAGGTTCTAGCCGTGACCCACCTAATGCCGTGGCGCTGGATGGGATGCGGTTGAGTATCCGTAGATGTAGATCTTGAGCAGGGCGGCCGGGTGGTACGCAGGCCGTCCGCCCGCGGCGCGGTTGGCGGCCTCGAAGCCTAGCTCGCCCAGATCGAGGGCTTCGACGAAGGCGTCGACCCCCACCGGATTGTCTTCGTGGACGTAGTCCTCTAGCCGATCAGGGATCAGGAGTCCCTGGGAACGATCGACCCCATCTACGAATCGCTTCATGCAAAGCACCCATCGACTGGTACTAAGATATTGCCAGGCAGACGGGGGGTTTCACACAGCCTCGGCGGAGAGTTGATGCTGGCGGGGAAGGGATTAGGGATGTTTATCGAGGGTAGGGGAGAGCGGCGTTCGACTGGAGGCGGAAGTCCGGATAGGAATTACCGACGATCGGCTAGATGCGGTTCCGGTCAGTCGCTGATGCAGGCTCAAACTACGGTGACCGCCTTAAAGGGGTCGTTGCAAGAAATTGACCGCGGAATGCACGCAAGCCGCATGCGCGACGCACTCGCGCTGTTAGCTCGATGTAGCAATCCCGCAATCATAATCTGCAATGTCGCAACAGCCCTGGGTTAACCTCGGCGAACGATCGAGAGTGCGAAAGGGGGGTGAGATGGCGGACTTCTTCGCTCAGCACCGCGGGGCGCTAAATCTGGCTACACAGGTCGCAACTCCGAACCGGGGGTTTCGAATCGGCCAGCTTGGGGCCATGTACGCCGTGCTGGCACACGAGTCGGTACATGACGACCCTGCCATTGTTTGCCTACCGACTGGGTACGGCAAGACCTCTCTGATGATGGCGTTGCCTCTGCTGTTAGCCGCCAAGCGTGTCCTAGTAGTGGAACCTTCCAACGCGTTACGAAGACAAGTGTCTTCGCACTTCAGGGATCTCTCGACGCTTCGCCGCATCGGCGCGATCAGTGATGCTATTCCGAACCCGAAAGTACTCAGATTGGAGGGGCGCCCGGAAGACGTCGCTGCATGGGAGGCCCTTGTAGGGCAGGACGTGGTAGTGACGACTGCGGCAAGTGCATCTCCGGCGCTTGCTCCGGGAGCTCGCGAAGACCTATTCGACCTCATCATTTTCGACGAAGCACATCATGCTCCCGCAGATTCCTGGGCAGCTTTTTTAGCGCATTTTAAGAAAGCCCGTTTCGTGTTTCTCACAGCAACGCCCTTCAGGCGAGATGGCCGCATTATTCCTGGGAAGCTGGTCTATCGATACCCGGTCACGCGCGCAGTGGAAGAAGGGGCCTTCCAGCCCGTAGCATTCTGTGCGGCGCCAGTCCTCAATCCGCTCAATGACGATGAGATCGACCTTTCTATCGCAAGGACCGCCGTAGCCCAGCTCAACGCTGACAGGGACGCAGGCAAGGATCATCGCCTGTTCGTGCGCGCGGGCAGCATCAAGTCTGCGCGAGAGCTTGTCCCGATCTACCGAAGTTTAGGCGTTGAGGTTGAGGCCGTCGACAGCAAAGTCAGCAAACGAACTCAGGACGATTGCGAACGACGGCTGATTTCTGGTGAACTGCGCGGGATAGTTTGTGTGGACATGTTCGGCGAAGGCTACGACTTTCCTAAACTGAAAGTGGCAGCACTCCATTCGCCTCACCGCTCACTTGTTCCGACCATCCAGTTCATCGGGCGATTCGCGCGTAGTGACGCAACTACGGGCAACGCAACCCTCATCGCACCGCTCGCTCGCGCCTCGGAGGCGCCAAGCTTACTGCTGAAAGAAGGCTTAGACCTCGCCTGCATGATTGACGAAGCGGCGCAGCGAGAACTTGTCGGTAGCGTCGAGAGTCAGGCGGTTATTGAACGACTTCATGTGAGCCGACTCGCGGAGTCCGACTACGAACGGGTATCACCCTTGGCACTAGAGTTGTATGCCCACGTTCGGGTCTTCAGATGTGCCGAGACGCCGGACTTCTCGAAGATTGGCGACATGGTCGGAAAAGCCCTTCGCTCTGTAAAGCAGTGGCTGTCGACAGATGGCACAGTCAGTTTAGTGCTGACCGTCGACGAAGCCCCCCCGAGCTGGGCGACCTCTGATGTACTCGTCAACGTCCGTCACGATGCGTTCCTGCTCATGTATTTCCCAGAGTCGCAGCTTTGTTACATCGGCTCGACGCGACGCACCGAGAAGATCTATCAAGGTCTGATGGGCAAAGTCTGCGGCAGTTTCCGTCTACTGAGCTACGAGGAGACAAGTCGGGCTCGCGCAGGGCTCGAAGGTGTCCGGTTTTACAACGTGGGTCTCAAGAACTCGACCTTCAACTCACAAAGCGAGACATATCGGATGCTCACAGGTCCGGCTGCCGAGCGCGCGGTAACTGCCGGCGACGGCCGCGCGTACGTGCAAGGACACTTCTTCGGTAGTGGTGTGACAGAGAATACAAAGGAAACCATTGGTGCGAGCAGTTCCTCCAAAATTTGGAGTAATCAGACTCTGACGGTTTCAGAGTTTCTATCATGGGTCGCGCAGATCAACGCGAGGCTGGTCGGCAACGCTCCATTTGCTCAAACCCAGTTTGACGTCGTCAAGTCTGCGACGACCCTGCGGCGGATCCCGGACGTAGTCATAGCAGGGACATGGGCAAAGGCTGGGTTCAAGACCAACCCGCGCATTCGTTATCGAGCCGCGGGTGCCACCCAGTTCGACTACAGTCGCTTGACAGACTGGGAGCTGTGCGAGTTTTCGGCGCAGCCCGACAACGGCGTTTTGGACTTCAAGGTCAGTTTAGACCAGTTGTCGGTGCAGATGCGCTTTTCTCTAGGCCAGGGACGCATCGTGACGCAGCAAAGTAACGCCGTAGAAATTGAGGTGGAATCGGCGACGGAGTCGTGGATGCATCTGTCCGAGTGGCTCGCCGAGCATCCGCCGGTCTTCTATGCTGCCGATAAGTCATCCTTCGAAGGGATGAACAAGATGTCAGCTCCACACCTGCAGGTCGCCGCCCTTTCGCATGGTGACGCTGAGGTAATCGATTGGAACGGGTGCGACATCAAGGTCGAATTCGTGCCGAGCGACAGCTCTTCGAATGCCTTACAACTGCGGCGGCGATTGGCAGGCCAGACGACAGTTCAAGAGCACCTTGAGCGGCACTTGTTGCAGGTTCCTGGTCTCGCCGCTCTGTTCTACGACCACCGGTCGGGTGAAGCGGCCGACTACATTGCGGTGACCGCATCCCCAGGAGGCGAGGTTGAGATTGCGTTGTATCACTGCAAAGGCGCTGGCGGGGCACCGTCTGGCGGGCGAGTGGGAGATGTTTACGAAGTGGCTGGCCAATTGGTGAAGTCGGTGTACTACTGCGATGCAGCAACCCTCTTGAGCCACATGGAGGATCGAATGCATGCTCGGCATAAGAGCCCTTCCAAGTTCATTTCTGGAGATATTAGTGACCTGAAGCAGCTTCTGCTATCGACGCCTTCAACGAAGCTGAGTTTCGCGGTGGTCGGCGTTCAACCCGGGATCAGTCGGCAGCGAGTTGGCGCGCACTTGGCAGACCTGATGGTGTTCGGTCTCGACTATGCCAAGCGGGGTGGTGCCGTGAGGGCATACTGGCTAGTCAGCGAATAGCCAATCGCCGATACAAGAGGATCGGCTAGTTTCGACGGCCAGCCTGCTATTGGTCAGGGAGGTTCGCGCGTTGCAGTTCACCCCTAACAGATCACCTATCCCAACACACTGGCAAGCTCGTTGTTGGCGGAGAGGAGACGTCAGGGGACAGGATTAGGTGAATTTATCGCGGGTAGAGCGCGGTACGCCTCCAGCCAGAAGCGGAACTCACATTCCTTGAGGAATAGCGGGAAGCTGTCCCTAGGTATTGCATTGTACTTTCGCAGCACGCGCTTGGCCTGGATCCAGAAGTTCTCGATGCCGTTGATGTGATTCCGACCCCGCGCGAACTCGACGGAATGATTGATGCGCACATGGTGGAACTGGCTCACGTCCAGCGCATCGTAGTTGCGGAAACTGTCGGTATAGACCCAGCTGTCCGGCGCGAGTTTCCGCTGGATAACGGGCATCAGCTTGGCCGCCTTGGCATTGTCCACGACCTTCGCGTACATCTTGCCTCCCCGCTTGAGCAGGCCGAACACGACGACCTTGCCGGCGGCTCCACGGCCGCGCTTGCCCTTGCGGACGCCGCCGAAGTAGCTCTCGTCAAGATCGACTGCACCATCGAACACTTCGTGCTCGACCAGCGCCAGTTGATCGGCAATCCGCTGACGCAACTTGCGGTAGAACAGGGCTGCTGTATTGGGTTGGATGCCCACTACGTCAGCGGCAGACCGAGCCGTCACTTCCAGGACGAAGAACTCGATCAGCCTTGATTGGACTTTTTTGCTTAATTTGCAGCGGTTTAGGCCCATTTTCAGAGCATAGACCTAGCTCTTATCTACGACAGCCCCACTAACAATTATCGGAAGTAAGTAGTCAACAGATTAGGGCGCCCGCGTAGGAGGCATGTGGTGATGGGTGTTGGTTATGTGAACAGAGAAAAGCGGTGTTGTGTTGGGTGTGGATGAGAAGCGCCGCTCGTCTGTCGACCGCCGTATGTTCCTTCCATGGCTGTCCAAGTGATCGCGTCTCGCATGCGGCTTACAGCGGCCTCCCTATGTTGCTGCTCACGCAAACACTCCGCGTGACGGGTACTCGTCATCCAGGGTACGGCCGGGGCTCAGTAAGCAGTCCGAACGGTGCCGTCAATTCCTGAAGTTGAGCCACCAATCGGTGAAAGCGGCCAGGTTGGTGTGTTGGGAGTTGATCAGTTCCAACTCTTCGCCAATGTTTGGTGACCCGCTCGGCTCCCGGAGGATGAGTGCCTTGTGTACTGAGGGTGCAATCCCACGGTGGTAGGGAAGGTAGTCATCGACGAACGCTATCGCCTGCAGCTTCGCCACGGCCATTGCTTTTGGACTACCTTGGCTCAGGTCGGATCTGGTAGCGATCACTTCCGTGATCGGGAACCCGAGGCTATCCAGATTGTGCAGGCGGGCTGTAGCGAAGGCGTCTTCCATTGCGGATACGCAGACCAGTCTGTAGCCGGCATCGATAAGCCTCTGACATGCCTCGACCGCGCCAGGGATCGCAGGGATCGTCGACCAGAATTCTTCGTCAAACGCAGCGCGGAACATCGCCAGACGTGCGCCCTCCAGTCTCTCAACAGCCCAGCGATCGATGGGCCAGTAGGCGTTGGGATCACGTAGCTGCGGCCGCTCCCCGAAAGCATCGCCCCATGCATCGGCGTAGGCGCATGCGTAGTCAAGCAGAACACCATCAGCGTCCAGCGCGATCACATTTCCAGGGGTGGTTGGTCGCATGACGGCAGTGCTGGCGCAGGTGCGCTAGAGGTCATCAAAGGCTTCGTCAGGGCGGAGGATCGGCAGACCGCTGCGAAGGGCCTCCTCCCAAGTTGCGACATCGGCGTCGTTTGGATTGCCGACAACATGCAGGGTTGGCACCGGATAGGGCAGATAGGCCGGCGGCACAGGCTTCGGGTTATCGATCACCAGTTGCAGCAAGTCAGTTCTCCTTGGTGGTGCCCGTAGTGGAGTCGGACGTATGCGAAGACACCGGGATGGATCTGGTCTCTCTGGGGTAGTGCTTGCCGTCCCGCGGATAAGTCGAACTCATCATGGGTTCTGGTTGCCTCGGTGGAGAGGCGGGTATCGGCTGATCGATGACGATAAATGCCACCAAAGAAGCGATACCAGCGATACTATATTGCTCGAGCCCCTTTCGCAATGCTCCTTTCCAGCAGGCATTTCCCCATGACTACCGATACCAGCGCTTCGATATCGCCCGTATCACTCGTAACGACCTCAAGAGACCCTCGATATATTGTTCGTATCGAAGGGATACCTTCACGTGCGGACGGCGACGCCTTTCAGATTGCTATACCAGTGCCATTGCATGCACAGCTACGGGTGCAGATCGAAGGAAGTCTGAGTCAGGGCATCGTGGCCCTAGCTCGATATGGCCTGGAATTCCTCGATCATGCGAACTGGACCTTGAAGATCCATCATTCCAACGATCCGCTTCTACGTGGCTCGCCTCACGTCCGGGAGGAAGATATCCGGCCTGATGGCTATTCAACAATTTTTTCCACGCCCCACCGTGATACCTCTGTCATTGCTTCCATCAATGGCCGTGTCTCACGTCAGAACACTGTCCGCCTGTTGATTGGCCTGCCGGAGGATTTGAAGAATCGCTTGCGAACTCAAGGCGAGGGTGCGATCGGCCAGTTGCTGGTGTACTTGGCACGCTACGGGCTATTGCTGCTGGATCGCAGTCGCGAAACTTTGGTGGTCAAACACACACCGATTCGCGTTGTTGAGCGCGAATTGGTCGCGCCAGTCGACCTGAGGCGTCCCCGAATCGCTGATATTGTGTCGGTTCTACTTCAGTACCCTCAGGACAGGCATCTGACGCCTTTCGAGGATACTGAGTTGGGATATCAGTACCAACTGATTTGCGCCCAAGCTGAGGACGGGCGCTACATCATCAAGCTCCAGCGCACGAAGCTATGAAGTGCCTGAGGTTTGGGCGGCACTTAAAGCGCTCCCCAGAGCCACGCGTAGCGCCACAAAAATGCCACAGTCATCAACTTGACAGGGCTCTTGTGGGCTTTTTTGAGCTTTAGTAAGCTCTTGATGCCGAAGGGGTCGCGGCATTTGACTGACCCCGCACGGCGCGTAGGCGGGATTCACACGGCAAGGGTCGCAGGTTCGAACCCTGCACCGCCCACCATCTTCAAACCCCTGATTCGTCGGGGGTTTGTCGTTTCTGGCGTGCCGACATCCGCCGTGCTACTCGATCTGCTCCGCGGCATAGGCCGCATCCAGCGCTTCCATCGCGTCTGCCGGCTTCAGCCGGGCAGCCTTTTCGTAGGCCGCGGCGGCGGCATCTTCCTTCTTGTCGCCATGTACCAGCATCAGCACGTTGCCGTGCTCGATGTGCGCGATGGGCGAGTCCGGGGTCAGCTTGAGCGCGGCCTTGATGTGCGACTCGGCCTCTGACGCCTTCGCGCCATAGGTCAGGCCTCCGATCATCGCCCCGATCTTGTCGATGATCTCGGCGTGGTACAGCGCCAGCGCGGTGTGCGCTTCGGCATGCTTGGGGGCGAGTTCAAGCGTTGCATCGAGCGCGTCGCGCACCTTGCCGGCGATCCCCTGCTTGAGCGCCTTGCCGATGCTGATGCCCTGGCTGTAGCGGCCCAATGCGAAGGCAAGGCGGTAATGGCTGTTGGCCTCGTCAGGCAGCGCCTTGGCAGCGGCTTCGGCCAGTTTCGAGGCTTGCTCGAAGCGCTTGAGTTTCTCGGCATCGCCTTCGACGAGGTAGGTGGCATGGATGCCGATGGCCTTCACCGCGACCGACGCGCCGATCGGGCCGAGCGCTTCGCCGGCATCGAACGCCGCCTTGAAGTCGCCGCGATGGAAGGCGCGCCATGCGTCCTGTAGCGCGGACGCCAGTTGCTCGGCGTCCATGTCCTTGGGCGCGGCCTTGCCTGCCGCCTTGATCAGTGCCGCGGCGCGCTTGGCATCGGGCCAGGGTTCGGCATCGCCGGCATGCAGGTGGGGCCAGGCCTTCTTCAGCGCGTCGCCGGAATAGGCGAAGGCATTCGCATCGTGTGGAAAGGGTGCCCAGGCGGTCTTGGCCATGTCGGTTCCCGGAATCAGTCTGTGTAGGCGCGGATGAGCTGGTGCAGGTGCACGCGTTCGGCATCACGCAGGAAGGGCGCCAGCAGCATCATGACCTGGACGATGCCACTGCGGATGGCGGCCTGTTCGTCCTTGTCGCCGCGGATGGTGGCGTAATTGAGCCAGAACGTGGCGAGGACCAGCAGATTGGTGGCGGCGGCGTCGATCTCGGCGGCCGACGCGCGGATCACGTCGGCCTGCGAGAGTCCGCGCATCACCGCGTGCGCGCGGTCGTCGGCACGCTTGAGGATGCGGGCGAAGCGAATGCGCAGCCGGCGATTGCGGCTCAGGATTTCCAGCAGATCCCGATAGAGGAAGCGATAGTCCCAGATGCACTCGAACACGTGGTGCAGCTGCATCCATACGTCTTCCAGCCCGGGCAGGCGCCCATCGGGTGGGGTGAGGGCATCATCCATGCGTTGCTCGTAGCGCACGAACAACTGCTCGATGATGTCGTCCTTGTTGCGGAAGTGGTAGTACAGGTTGCCGGGGCTGATCTCCAGCTCGTCGGCGATATGGTTGGTGGTGATGGTGGGCTCGCCCTGCGCGTTGAACATCGCAAGCGAGCAGTCGAGGATGCGCTGTCGCGTGTCGCGGGCCATCGGTGAAAGGCGCGGATCAGGCGGTCAGTTTCTTGACCAGCGCGATGTACTGCTGCCGTGCAGCATCCTGCGAGGTACCCTTGAGCTTGCCCCAGGCTTCGTACTTGGCGGTGCCCACGAAGTCGAAGAAGCCTGGCTTGTCGCCTTTGACGTCGCCTTCCGCGCCCTGCTTGTACAGCGCGTACAGCTTGAGGAGGGTGTCGTTGTCGGGCCGTTCGGCGAGGGCGTGGACGTCCTTCGCGGCTTGTTCGAATGCCTGGTTCAGATCGGACATGGCGCCCCTCCCGTTGGCTGGCCGACATGACAGCACGCGGCCTTGGCCGGGTCAATACGGTTGCGGATTGTCCTGTCGCCGATGCTCTGGCAACGTAGTGCACGCAAGGCGCGCGGGCGCCGCAGTGCAACAAGGGAAGCATGCACATGACTTACTTCGTCACCGGCGCCACGGGGTTCATCGGACGGCATCTCGTCAGCAAGCTGCTCGCGCGCAAGGGCAGCGTGCACGTGCTGGTGCGCGAGGACTCGCGCAAGAAGCTCGATGCCATCGGCAAGAAGATGGGCTGGGACATGAAGCGCATCGTGCCTGTGGTCGGCGACATGACCGCGGCCAAATGCGGCGTGTCCGCCGCGCAGGTTCGCGCGCTCAACGGCAAGGTGAAGCACTTCTTCCATCTCGCCGCGATCTACGACCTAGCTGCGAGCGCGGAAGCGCAAAAGGCGGCGAACATCGACGGCACGCAACACGCGCTCGACCTGGCCGCCGCGATCGGCGCAGGTTGCTTCCACCATGCCAGTTCGATCGCGGCCGCCGGCCTGTACCCCGGCATCTTCCGCGAGGACATGTTCGACGAAGCCGAAGGACTGGACGATCCCTACCTGCGAACCAAGCACGAGTCGGAACGGCTTGTGCGCGAAGAAAAGCGGATCAAATGGCGCGTCTATCGACCCGGCATGGTGGTTGGCCATTCGCAGACCGGCGAGATCGACAAGATCGACGGCCCGTACTACTTCTTTATCCTGATCAAGAAACTGCGCGAGACGCTGCCGCCGTGGATGCCGGTGCTGGGCATCGAAGGCGGGCGGGTGAACATCGTGCCGGTGGATTTCGTGGTCGATGCGATGGATCACATCGCGCATAAGCCCAAGCTCGATGGTGGCACTTTCCACCTCACCGATCCCGAGCCGATGCGCGTCGGCGAGATCCTCAACACCTTCGCCCGTGCGGGCCATGCGCCGGAAATGACCATGCGCATCGACGCGCGCATGTTCGCGTTCGTGCCGTCCGGCATCCGCGGCGCGGTCGCCAACCTGCCACCGGTCAAACGCTTCATCGGCATGCTGCTGCGCGATTTCCGCATCCCGAAGCAAGTGATGAAATTCATCACCTATCCCACGCGTTTCGACAGCCGCGAGACCGAGCGCGCGCTCAAGGGCAGCGGCATTGCCGTGCCGGCGCTGGACACCTACGCCTGGCGGCTGTGGGATTACTGGGAGCGGCATCTTGATCCCGACCTGTTCATCGACCGCACGTTGAAGGGCAAGGTGCGCAACAAGGTGGTGGTGATCACCGGCGGTTCGTCCGGCATCGGCCTGTCGACTGCACAGCGCGTGGCCGAGGCGGGCGCAGTGACGGTCATCGTTGCGCGTGGCAAGGACGAACTGTTCAAGGCGCGCGACGAGATGAAGGCGGCCGGTGGCAAGGTATTCGCCTACACCGCGGATCTCGCGGACATGGCAGATTGCGACAAGCTGGTCGAGAAGATCCTCAAGGAACACGGGCACGTCGATGTGCTCATCAACAATGCCGGTCGTTCGATCCGGCGTTCGATCGAGCTGAGCTACGACCGCTTCCACGATTTCGAGCGCACCATGCAGCTCAACTACTTCGGCAGCCTGCGCCTGATCATGGGGTTCATGCCGACGATGACCAAGCGTCGCAAGGGCCACATCATCAACATCAGTTCCATCGGCGTGCTGGCCAATTCGCCGCGATTCTCGGCCTACGTGGCCTCGAAGGCGGCGCTGGATGCGTTCAGCCGTTGCGCGCAGGGCGAGTTGTCAGGCAAGGGCATCAGTTTCACCACCATCAACATGCCGCTGGTGAAGACGCCGATGATCGCGCCGACCAAGATGTACGACAGCGTGCCGACGCTCACGCCGGACGAAGCCGCCGACCTGGTGGTCAGGGGCATCATCGAGCGGCCCAGCCGGATCGCGACGCGCCTTGGCATCTTCTCCGCGCTGGTCAATGCCGTGGCGCCGAAGGCCTACGAGGTGATCATGAGCACGGCGTTCGAGTTGTTCCCGGATTCGGCCGCGGCCAAGGGCGATCGTGCGGCACTCAAGGACGAGACGCCGAGCCAGGAGCAGATTGCGTTCGCCGCGATGATGCGCGGCGTGCATTGGTGACCGCGCGGGTCAGTCAGTAGCTGCGGCACTGCCTGAAGCGCACCAGTGCATCGCTGCCGGCAGGCGGCGTGAGCTGGATGCGCGATGCGGCCAGGTCGTCGTGGCGTTCGACCAGCGGGCAGATGCGCTCGAAGGCATCGCCGTCGATCCGCAGCAGGAAAACCTGCAAGGTCGACTCGCTCGACCAGAGCACGCGATCGACATCGGGCAGGGTGGCGATTGCCTTGACCAGGGTCTGGCGCTGCTCCTCGACGGACAACGGCGGCGGCAGGTTGTTTGCCAATGGCTCGTCAGCGACGACGGCCGGGGCTGCCACAGGCGTCGTCGGCTGCCCCGCGGCATGTCCCTGGGCTTGCGACGCTTGCGCGGAGGGTTCAGGGAGGGCGAGGAAGACCGCGATGCCCGCCACCAGTGCGGCCAGCCACGAGAGCAGGCTGCCCTGGCGTGCGCGTTCGGCGGCCTTGGCGCGGATCGAGGCGAGTTGCTCGGCCGGGATGAAACCGCGCAGTTCAGGCCAAAGGGCAGGGCCGTCGAGCAGTTCGATGCCCTGCAATCCGGCGACCGGGCGTGCGTCTTCGGTGATCCTGCCCTGGGTGACCAGGAACCCACCCGCGGCGCCTTTCATGTTGATGTCGTTGGCCAACTGGTTGACATCGGGCTTGCCAAGCACGAACGCGCTGCCGTGCTTGCACGAGAGCAACCAGTGGCGACGATCCTTCTCGAGGGTGAAGTCGCGGTCGCCGGAGGCGTCTTCCTGGTCGACCACGCGCTCATAGCCGCGGCGCGCGAGGGCGTCGAGCACCATGTGGATGAATACGCGCCAGGACACGCCTGACAACGCCACGATGCCGGCTGCGGTTTCGTCGCGGCGCATGCGGTAGCCGCGGAAGTAGAACGTACCGGCGCCGCCGACCAGCAGCCCGACCAGTATCGCGACGACCCAGTGCGAAACAGCGCCCATGACATCTCCTTGCAGGGCGCACAGGATAGCGGAAGCGTGCCGGTGTCATCCGGCTTGCGCAGGCCCGTCGGGTTGCATCGGGTTGGATGCACGGCCGGGCCGTGCATCCATATCCGATCAGCGGCCGGATGGGCCGCCGTGGTGCGTCAGTTCGCTGGCTTGGTGGCCGACTTGCGTGGCTTCCGGGTAGCGACTTTCCGGGGCTTGGCCGTCTTTTTTGCGGTTACCGGGCTGGCCTTGGCCTTCTTTGCCGTGGCTTTCTTCGAAGTGGCCTTGCGTGCCGGTGCCTGCTTGCGTGCCGCGGGCTTGCCGCCCTGACGGCGGAGTTCGGCCGTCAGGCCGTCGACACGACTGCTCAGATCCTTCAGGTCGTCGCGTCCGGGAACGCCGAGCTTGACCAGTGCGCGCTGCACGCGTTCCTCGAACACCTTTTCCAGGCGATCCCAGGTATCGGTGGCGCGGTCGCGGGCCTGTTCGACGCGGGTTTCGACCGCTTCACGCACCACCTCGGCACGCTTGCCGGCGAACTTGCGCGCGGTGTTCTCGATGTTCAGGCCTTCCTTCGCCAGGTTCTCGAACAGCTTGGTGCCTTCGGCCTGCGCGCGCGAGAAAGCGCCCACGCCCGCCAGCCAGATCTGCTGCGCCGATTCACTCAACGATTTCGACAGTCGCTCGGCCTGCGCCTGCGCGTCGGCCTTGCCCGTCTTGCCGGCGGTCTTCTTTGCGGTTTTCTTGAACTTGGCCATGCGTGCCTCCCGGGCAGTGGTTCCTGTGCGGATGCTGCCAGAGTGCGCGTGACGACTAGAGCATTCACACCAGCCCGGGCGGTGTTTCAGGCCTTGCGGTGGCGGGTTCGGCGCGCGACCAGTGCGTCGGTATCGTCGAGTGCGCGACGCAGGCGGGCAGTGGTCTCGGTGCTGCGCGGCGGCGGCGAGGACAGCGATGTCGCGATGCCGCGATGGCGGTCGGCCAGCACGTCCTGCCGCAGGCGGATGCCGTGCGCGGCGAACACGGGTTCGAGTTCGTGTGCACGCTTGCGCAGGTCGGCCAGGGTGTTGCGGTAGGCGAGTTCACAGACGCGCGCGCGGGCTGAAAAGCTGAACAGGTTGGTGAAGAACAGTTCGCTGTCGCCGGCGTTGGGTTCGAACACCAATTGGTCGACGTCGGGATACTGGTGCGGATATTTCTCCATGCCGATCTGCATGCGTGACTGCAGCATGGTGCGCAGGGTCTGCGACAGCACGCTGGGCAGTCCGCCGCCGGCCAGTCCGATCTGGTCGGCATCGCCCGCGTGCGACGGTGCGCGCGAGGGATCGAACGGCACCAGCGGGTTGACGCCGATCATTAGGTCGATGCCGCGTTCGAGCACGGTGGAGGCGTGCATCGTGCGGCGCAGTGCGCCGTCGAGGAAGTGGCGGCCGTTGATCTCCACCGGCGGGTAGAGGCCGGGCAGCGCCGAACTGGCCTGCACCGCCTGCGAGATCGGCACGGCGTCCCATCCGGGTTCGCCGAAACGCACGGCCTCGCCGCTGTCGAGGTCGACCGCGACGACGAACAGGTCGGTGTCGAGCGTGCGGAAATCGTTGCTGCGACCGCGTCGGGTCAGCACGTCGCGCATGAAGCGCTCGATCGCACGGTTGTCGAAGATGCCTGTGGGCACCAGCCCGCCGAAACGCAGCATCAGTTCGGACCAGCGGAACGCACGCCCGGGGTGGGCCAGCATCCGCCGACCCCACTCGAACGACAGCGCCGGCAGCGTCGAGGCGCGGCGCAGGTATTCGCCCACGTTCGGCTGCAGGAAGGTCTCGGGCCTGAATGCGATGTCGTCGCTGTTGCCGGTGATGAAGCCGCGGCACATCTCGGCAGTACCGATGCGGTTTGCCAGGCCGGCGGCGAGGAACGCCCCGCTGCTGACGCCCACGTAGCAATCCAGCCGGGTCAGGTCGATGCCGTCGAGCGCCTCGTCGAGCGCACGCAATGCGCCCAGTTCGTACATGGCGCCGATGGGGCCGCCCCCGGCGATGGCCAGGCCGATCTTCGGAGCCTGCCGCGTAGTGCGGCGGCGACGCTTGCGGGCGACATGGAGCGAGAGCATGTACGGGCCGATGGCGGGGACGCCGGAGTGTAACCGGCCCGATCCGAGGGGTTGCTCCAATCCGCGCGGATCACCAACATGCCCGCCATGGCAAGGGAAGCGAACGACAGGCTGGCCAGGCAACTCGCGCGGCATCAGGCCCTGCACGACCCTGGACGCGAGCCGCGTAACCAGCTGCGCTGGCTGCCGGAAGTGCGCCGCTGGCAGGCAGAAAGGTTGCGCCGTAGTTTCGATCGATTCCTGCGCGATCCGTCGCGGCGGCCGGCGGCTGAGTTCTTCCTGTGCGATGTCTACGGCGACCATGACTTCACCCGTCGCGATGCGGACATCGCCAAGGTGCTGCCGATGATGCGGCGCTTGCTGCCTAAGAAGCTGCTGGGGACGGTGGCCGACGCGATCGAACTGGGGGCGCTGACCCAATCGCTGGATCTGTCGATGGCCGAAACGCTGGAGGCGCTGGCGCCGAGGCGCAGGAAGCTCGACGCCACGCTCTATGCGCAGGCCTACCGCGAGGTGGGTGAAGAGGCTGAACGCAAGCGGCAGGTCGCCTTGATCGGCAAGGTGGGGCGGGGGTTCGGACAGGCGCTGAAGCTGCCGGGCGTCGCGGCGCTGCTGGCGTTCTCGCGCGGGCCGGCCAGGCTGGCGGGCCTGTCGGAATTGCAGACCTTCCTCGAACGCGGTTTCGCGGCGTTCGAATCGCTTGGCGACGTGGCGGGCTTCGTCGGCGAGATCGAGCGCGACGAGGTAGCGGTGTCGAAACGCCTGTTCGCGGGCGACGACGATCCGTTCCGCGACGGCGGCGGATCCTAGAACTTTTCGTCCAGGACGCGTTTGATCTCGGCTTCGATCGGGCCCTTGAACGCCGACATCAGGAACCCGAGGTTGGCGGTGAAGCGCAACTGGCTGGGGGCGAGGTCGATCTTGCCGTCCACCCCGGAGCCGTTGAAGTTGAGCACGTCGCCGTCCCAGCCGTAATCCATGCCGAAGCGTTCGGACAGCTTGCGCGCGATCTCTTCGACCGCCTTGCGCGCCTTGGCCTTGGGCAGCGAATGTGCGTGTCGGATGTCGATGCCTGCCATGTCGTGGTTCCTCCGGAAAGGTCGGGCATTGTGCGACGGACTGGCCTCGCCGACCAAGCGGGCGTGATAGATTGCCGCCGCATGGAAGGCACCAAGCTCCGTTTCCCCGGCCCCGGCGCGCCGGATCGACCGCTGACCATCGGCGTGCACGGGATCGTTCGCGGCGAAGGAGAGCGGATCGAGGTCGTCGAGGACGCCTCGGCGCCGGTGCGGCTGTGCGTGGATCGACGTGGCGTGTGGTTGAACGTCGACGGCAACGGCAACGGGCACGGCGTGCATGTGAACGGCCGTCCGATCCAGCGGATGGCAATGCTTCGCGTGGGTGATGCGATCTTCGTCGACGGCATCGAGTTGCGCCTCGTGGGTGCCCGCTCGCCGGAGGTGCCTCCCGCACCGGATCGACGGGGCCGGAACACAGCCGCCCGATCCCCGGGTCGTGCTGCGCGGCGTGGGCGGCCGCTACCACGGGCGCAGCTTCACGCTCGAGCGTCCGAAACTCGTGGGCCGCAATCCATCAGCCGACATCCGCATCGACGATCCGGCGTTCGGTGATCGCCATGCGCGACTGGAACTGGTCGGCGACGAAGTCGTCATGCGCGACCTCGGTTCGGATGCCGGCAGCCTGGTCAATGGCGAGCCGATGCGGGACGCGATCCTGCGTGCCGGCGACCAGGTCGTGTTCGATGCCCACCATCGTTTCGTGGTCGAAGCGCCCAAGCGTGTATTGCCAGCCTTGCCCGACGAGGAAGCGGCCGAGCGCAACGATGCCGGCAAGCAGGCGGAACCGGTGGTGTCGAACGGGGGCTCCACCTGGCGGTTGCCGTGGTTGCTGCTGGCGGCGTTGCTGCTCGCCGTGCTGTTGTCGGCACTGCTGTTGTTCGGGCCGGCCTAGATCTTCCCCGCCGGACTCCCGGAGCTCATGCCGGGACGCTTCCGCCGGATCGCTTTCCAGACTCTCCAACCCAGCAGCAATGCCAGGATCGCCGCGTACAGCAACGGTTCGCGATAGTCGGATTTCACGATCCACCAGAAGTGCAGCACCGCGAGGATGGCGATCGCGTAGACCAGTTTGTGCAGTTGCCCCCAGCGGCGACCGAGTCGACGCATCCAGCCCTGCGTGGACGTGATCGCCAGAGGCACCAGCAACAGCCAGGCGGCGAAACCGACGGTGATGTAGGGACGCTTCGCGATTTCCTCGAAGACCTGCGCCCAGTAACCGCGCAGGTCGAGCCCGAGATACACGGCCAGGTGCAGGCTGGCGTAGGCGAATGCATACAGGCCCAGCATGCGCCGGAAGCGCAACAGCGCCGTTTGCCCGGTGACTTGCCTCAGCGGCGTGATCGCCAGCGTGAGCAGCAGGAAGCGCAAGGCCCAGGTGCCGAGGCGATGTTCGATCTCGGCGACGGGGTCGGCACCGAGCGCGTCGTAGTCGATGCCGCCGTACACCTGCCAGAACTGCCAGCACAGCCATGCCAGCGGTGCCAATGCGAGGACATGGACGACGGCCTTGGCGATCCGGATCCGGGCAGGAGAGGGCGGCATGCGGCGCTCAATACCAGCGTTTCAGATCCATGCCCGAGTACATCGACGCGACCTGCTCCGCGTAGCCGTTGAACATCCGGGTGGCGATGCGTTCCGGGAACAGTCGGCTGGCACCATCGCCGGAGATGCGGCGTTCGGTCTTCTGGCTCCAGCGAGGATGGTCGACCTCGGGATTGACGTTGCTGAAGAAACCGTATTCGCGCGGCTGAAGGTCGTTCCACGCGGTCTTGGGCATGCGTTCGGTGAACTCGATGCGCACGATCGACTTGATGCTCTTGAAGCCGTACTTCCACGGAACCACGAGCCGCAGCGGCGCGCCGTTCTGCTGCGGCAGCGGCTTGCCATACAGGCCGGTGGCGAGCAGGGTGAGCGGGTGCATGGCTTCGTCGATGCGCAGGCCTTCGCGGTAGGGCCAGTTGATCGAGCGGAAGCGCAGGCCCGGCATCTGCTCGCGGTCGGCGAGGGTGGTGAAGGCGACGAACTTCGCATTCGCCGTCGGCTGGAAGCGCTTGAGGATTTCGCCCAGCGGCACACCGAGCCACGGGATCACCATCGACCAGCCTTCGACGCAACGCAACCGATAGATGCGTTCCTGCGGTGCGAGTCCGCGAACCAGGTCGTCGAGCGAGATCGTGCCCGGCTTGGCGCATTCGCCTGCAACCTCAACCGACCACGGACTGGTGCGCAAGGTCTTCGCCGCGCGGGAGGGATCCTGCTTGCCGGTACCGAACTCGTAGAAATTGTTGTAGCTGGTGACGTCCTCGTAGCGCGTGGGCGCTTCGTCCGTGGCGAAGCCGCCGCGTGCCTGTGCCGGAGTGACGTTCGTCCGTGGCGAGGGCGGCGGCTCGGCATCCGCGCAACCGGCAAGCGACAGCGCGGGCAAGGATGCGAACGCGGCGAGCAGCCGTCGTCGGTCGTGATAGACCGTTTCATCGGTAACTTCCGAGGCGGGAATCCGCAGGGCATCGCGCAATGTCATGGCCGTTTCCTCCGGTGGCGACACGATAGAGCCAATCCGGGGCGGAAAGTTGCGTGACGGACACTCGGGGCTGTTGCGCTGCGGCATACTAGGGCGATTGGTCTCCACGTCGACAGCAATCGCATGGCACGCGCGTACAACTTCAGTCCAGGCCCGGCGGCATTGCCGGAATCCGTCCTCCGCCAGGCACAGTCCGACATGCTTGAATGGGGCGATGCCGGTGCGTCGATCGTCGAGATCAGCCATCGCGGCCCGGAGTTCATGCAGATCGCCGCGCAGACCGAAGCCGACCTGCGCACCCTGCTTGCGGTGCCCGACGATTACGCGGTGCTGTTCGTGCCTGGTGGCGCGACCACGCAACAGGCCCTGATCGCGCTGAACTTCGCATCCGAAGGCGATGCGGTCGACTACGTGGTCAGCGGCCATTGGGGCAAGACCGCGCTCAAGCAACTGACGCCGGCGGTGCGGCTCAACATCGCCGCGAGCGGCGAGGCCGACGGTTACCACACGATTCCCGCGCGCGACAGCTGGCAGCTCACGCCGGGTGCGGCCTACGTGCACATCACCGCCAACGAAACCATCCACGGCGTCGAGTTCCGCCCCGCCTGGGGCAACCCTGCGCCGGATGTCGGCGACGTCCCGTTGTTCGCCGACTTCAGTTCCAGCATCGCGTCCGAACCGCTCGACATTTCGCGCTACGCCTTGATCTACGCCGGTGCGCAGAAGAACCTCGGGCCGGTCGGCATCAGCGTGGTGATCGTGCGCCGCGACCTGCTGGAACGCGCCGGCCAGCCGCGCGCGCACATGTTCAACTACAAGGCGCAGCTCGAGAACGACTCGATGCTCAACACGCCGCCCACCTGGAACTGGTACCTGCTCGGCCTGACGGTGAAGTGGATGCTGGGCGAAGGCGGCACCGATGAATTCGACCGTCGCAGCGACGTCAAGTCGATGCTGCTGTATTCGACCATCGACGGCTCTGGCGGGTTCTACCGCAACGACGTGGATGCCAGCGTGCGTTCGCGCATGAACGTGCCGTTCTTCCTTGCCGACGAAGCGCTCAATGATGCGTTCCTGTCCGGCGCGCGAGAGGCGGGGCTGATCGGGCTGAAGGGGCACCGCGTGCTGGGTGGCATGCGCGCCTCGATCTACAACGCGATGCCGGTCGAAGGCGTGCAGGCGCTGGTCGGTTACATGCAGGAGTTCCAGAAGCGACATGGCTAAGCGCACCACCAAACAGCCCGCCAAGAAGGCGGCCGCGAAGTCGAACGCGAAAAAGGCGAGTCCGGCACCACGCAAGGCAGCTGCATCCGCACGCAAGCGCGAAGACGTGGCGAAGCAGGCGCAGCCAGACCTGTCGGCGGTGCGCGCGCAGATCGACGGCATCGATCGCGAGATCCAGTCGCTGATCGCCGAGCGTGCGCTGTGGGCGCACCAGGTGGGCAAGGCCAAGGGCAAGCTCGCGGCCGCCATCGATTACTACCGTCCCGAGCGCGAGGCGCAGGTGTTGCGCAAGGTGGTCGACCGCAACGACGGCCCGTTGCAGGACGAAGTGCTGGTGCGCCTGTTCCGCGAAATCATGTCGGCCTGTCTTGCCCAGCAGGAACCGCTGAAGATCGGTTACCTCGGCCCGGAAGGCACGTTCTCGCAGCAGGCGGTGCACAAGCACTTCGGCCATTCGGCCAAGGGCCTGCCGCTGTCGAGCGTGGAGGAAGTGTTCGACGAAGTCGCCGCGGGTCATGCCGATTTCGGCGTGGTGCCGGTGGAGAACTCGGGGCAGGGCACCATCCAGTCCACGCTCGACCTGTTCCTGACTTCGCCGCTGAAGATCTGCGGCGAAGTGGAACTGCGCGTGCACCAATACCTGATCTCGCGCACCGGCCACATCGAGGACATCGAGCGCGTGTATTCGCACGGCCTGTCGCTGGCGCAATGCAAGAACTGGCTGCGCGAGAACCTGCCGGGCGTGCACAAGGAAGCCGTGGTCAGCAACGCCGAGGGCGTGCGCCGGGCGAAGCTGTCCGACGATGCCGCGGCGATTGCCGGCGAGAACGCCGCGCATGTGTACGGCATGAAGGTCATCGCCGGCCCCATCGAGGATCGCAGCGACAACACCACGCGCTTCCTGGTGATCGGTCGCGCGTCGTTCCCGCCATCCGGGCACGACCGCACCTCGTTGATGGTCTTCATCCGCGACCAGCCCGGTGCGCTGTACCGCATCCTGGAGCCGCTGGCCCGGCGCAACATCAGCATGAACCGGATCGAATCGCGTCCCGCGCACGGCAAGCTCTGGCAGTACGCGTTCTTCATCGACGTGGAAGGCCACGTCGACGAATCGCCGCTGAAGGATGCGCTGGCCGAGATCGACGATTTCGCCGGCGACGTGCGCGTGCTGGGATCCTATCCGGTCGCCGTGCCGTGAGTGCGTCGTGGATCGCGTCGCGCGGCGGTCCGCTGCGCGGGGAGCTCGTCGTCCCGGGCGACAAGTCGATTTCGCATCGCTCGATCATGCTGGCATCGCTCGCCGACGGCGTGTCGCGGATCGAAGGCTTCCTCGAAGGCGAAGACGCGCGTGCGACCGAAGCCATCTTCCGCCAGCTCGGCGTACGTATCGACGTGCCATCCGAAGGTGTCCGCATCGTGCATGGTGTCGGCATCGATGGTTTGCGCGGCACGTCCGAAGCACTGGACTGTGGCAACGCAGGCACCGGCATGCGCCTGCTCGCGGGCCTGCTGGCCGGGCAATCGTTCGATTCCGTGCTGGTCGGCGACGAGTCGCTGTCAAAGCGACCGATGCGCCGCGTGACCGTGCCGTTGGCGAAGATGGGTGCGCGCATCGACACCGCCGAAGGCGGCTTGCCGCCCTTGCGCATCCATGGCGGCACTGCACTGCAGGGCATCGACTTTGCATCTGAAATCGCCAGTGCGCAGGTCAAGTCGGCGATGTTGTTGGCGGGACTGTATGCGCGGGGCACGACCGTCGTGCACGAGCCGCATCCGACGCGCGACTACACCGAGCGCATGTTGAAGGCGTTGGGTTGGCCGATCGAGTTTTCGCCGGGTTACGCGAAGCTCGAAGGCGGCCATCGCTTGAGTGCGGCCGACATCGTGGTGCCTGCGGACTTTTCCTCGGCGGCGTTCTTCATCGTGGCCGCGACCCTGGTGCCCGGTTCCGAATTGCGCCTCAAGCGCGTGGGCATCAATCCGCGCCGCACCGGCCTGCTGCACGTGCTGCGCGCAATGGGTGCCGACATCCGCGAGGAGAACGCGGGCGAGCAGGGTGGCGAACCAGTCTGCGACCTGGTCGTGCGCCATGCGCCGTTGCGTGGCATCGAGGTGCCGGTCGAGCATGTGGCCGACATGATCGACGAATTCCCGGTGCTGTTCGTCGCGGCGGCCTGTGCGCAGGGCCGCACCGTGGTGCGTGGCGCGGCCGAGCTGCGGGTCAAGGAATCCGATCGAATCGCGACCATGGCCGATGGCTTGCGCACGCTTGGCGTGCAGGTCGATGAGACCGCCGATGGCGCCACGATCCATGGCGGTGCCGTGATGGGGGCAGGCGCCATCGGCAGCCATGGCGACCATCGCATCGCGATGTCGTTCGCAGTCGCTGCGCAGCTCTCGTCCGGCGACTTGCGCATCGACGACGTGGACAACGTGGCCACGTCGTTTCCCGGTTTCGACAATCTCGCGCGGACATCCGGCTTCGGGCTGCGCGCTCTGTAAATCTGTAAACAAGGAAATTGCAAAGGATGACGCCGGCATTGCCGGCGTCATCTTCTTCCGTGGCGCGATCGGTCAATATCGGTCAATGGTCAACGCTGGTCGAGCGTGAACTCCACAGGCACCTGCACCGTCGACGCCACCGCCTTGCCGTCGCGGATCGCCGGCTCGAACGTCCACTGCTTCACCGCGGCGACTGCTGCGCGATCGAGGTCGCGCGAGCGACTGCTGCGGGCCACGTCGACTTCAGTCGGCTTGCCGCTGGCATCCACCTGGGCCCGCACCAGCACGGTGCCTTGGTCGCGGGCGCGTGCAGCGGCGACCGGGTATTCGGGTTCGACGCTGTCGAGCACGGAGGCTTCGCGATCGGCCACCGTCGGTTGCGGCGTACGTGCGGGCGTGCGGGGTTCGCGACGCGGCGGCGTGGCGTCATCCGTGGGCGTTTCCGTCTGCCCGATGGGAGTGGCCGGCTCTTCCGGTGACACTTGCACGCTGTCTCGGCTGGAGAGGAAGTACCAGGCCAGAGCCAGGAGTGCGATCAGCACGATGATCCACACGACCGGGTTGGCACCCTTGCGTGGCTCACCGGGTGGCGGATCGACCGGGGGCGGCACGTTGCCGCGCGTGGGATCGGGATTGGGTCGGTTCATCGGATCGGACATGGTGTCGCCCTCGTTCATGATGAATGGCGACCCGAACTATCCATGTGGCCCGTGCAGGGGGTGTCGTCGCGGTGTCGACGCCGCGTCACGACCCGTTCAATTCGGCGCCTCGAAGGTGACGGTCTGCTGAACGCTCGCCGCGACGGGAACGCCGTTGACGATGGCCGGTTCGAAACGCCAGCGCCGCACCGCCTGCAATGCGGCGCGGTCGAGCGAGCGGTGGCGGCTGCTGCGGACGATGTCGAGCGACCTGGGCACGCCGTCCGCGCCGACGTCGATCCGGATGACCACATCGCCCGAGGCACGTGCGCGCAGGGCATCGCGCGGGTAATCCGGCGACGGGGAATGGATCAGGCGCGGCATCGGGCTGGAACCCGTCGTTGCTTGCTGGCTGCCGGGTACGACTTGCGTGGGTGATCCCGGTGCCGTGGGCGGCTGGCCGGCAATCGCAGGTGGCGCCGAATGCTGGTCGATGCGCGTCCCTTCGGATGGAGGTGCGCGGTCGTCCATGCCGCTGGCAGGGGTTTCGCCTGCCGGCAGCGGGACGGGCAAGGGTTCGAAGACCTGGCCTTCCGGCGTGCC
The DNA here is from genome assembly GCA_024707405.1 of Luteimonas sp. Taxonomy (GTDB): domain Bacteria; phylum Pseudomonadota; class Gammaproteobacteria; order Xanthomonadales; family Xanthomonadaceae; genus Luteimonas. Next base: position 35,118 of record JANPZU010000001.1, on the reverse strand, counting down.
GGTGGCGCCGTCGGTGCGGTAGAACTCGAATTCGTCGCGTTTCCCGAGCCACAACACCAGGAACAGCAGCAGCCCGGCGGCGAACGCGCCCGCCACCAGCCACCAGCCGCGGCTGCGCGGGAGCCAGTCGGGGAGCCGGCGTTGCGAAGGCGAAGATGCAGTCATGCGCGGGATCCGGGGGATGATCGAGCGCCTGATTCTGTCACAGCGAACGAGGGCGATCCGGGCGGATCGACGCATTCTCGGGCGATAATCGCGGTTTCGTTCACGCACATCCCCGCCATGCTCGATCCCAGCTTCCTCCGCCAGCACCTCGCCGATACCGCCGCACGCCTGCGCGACCTGCGCGGCGTCGACCTGCCGGTTGAACGACTCGAATCGCTGGAAGCCGAGCGCAAGCAGATCCAGGTGCGCACGCAGGAACTGCAGAACCTGCGCAACACCCGCAGCAAGGCCATCGGCCAGGCCAAGGCGAAGGGCGAGGACGTGTCGGCGTTGCTGGCGGAAGTGGCCGGTTTCGGCGACGAACTCAAGGCCAGCGAAGCGCGGCTGGACGCCATCCGTGGCGAGATCGAAGCGATCGCGCTCGGGGTGCCCAACCTGCCGGATCCGTCGGTGCCCAAGGGTGCGGACGAGAACGACAACGTCGAGCAGAAGCGCTGGGGCACGCCACGCAGCTTCGACTTCGAAGTGAAGGATCACGTTGAGCTTGGTGCGCGCCATGGCTGGCTGGACGGCGAAGCGGGGGCGAAGCTCTCCGGCTCCCGGTTCACAGTGCTGCGTGGGCAACTGGCGCGGCTGCATCGTGCACTCGCGCAGTTCATGCTCGACCTGCATACCGGCGAGCATGGGTACGAGGAAACAAATGTCCCGTTGCTGGTCAATGCCGATTCGATGCGCGGGACGGGACAGTTGCCGAAGTTCGAGGATGATCTGTTCACCACATACGATCAACAGGATCCCGATTTTGGTGAGCCTGTTCTCGGTGAACCTACATTGGCAATGCAGGTTGCAAAAAATGGACGAGAGCTGCTTGAAAGAATTGATTCAACTCTGAAGGACGTGAAGCAGAAGGAAGTAAATGTTCCTGAACTTCTGTCGCCATGGTTCGAAAAATACAGAGCGTCATTGCATCAATATCAGAATAGTCTGAAGCAGTATTACTTAGTTCCGACAGCAGAAGTTCCGCTGATCAACATCGTCCGCGACGAAATCGTAGATGCCGAGCGCCTGCCGCTGCGCATGACCGCGCATTCGCTGTGCTTCCGTTCCGAAGCCGGCAGCGGCGGCCGCGACGTGCGCGGCATGATCCGCCAGCACCAGTTCGAAAAGGTGGAGTTGGTGGCCATCAGTACTCCCGCCGACAGCGATGCCGAACACGAACGCATGACCGCCAGCGCCGAGGCCGTGCTCGAGAAACTGGGTTTGCCGTATCGCAAGGTGCTGCTGTGCAGCGGCGACATGGGATTCTCGGCACGCAAGACCTACGACCTGGAAGTCTGGCTGCCGTCGCAGCAGACCTATCGCGAGATTTCATCGGTCTCGAACTGTGGCGACTTCCAGGCGCGTCGCATGCAGGCGCGCTGGCGCAATACGGAGACCGGCAAGCCCGAGCCGGTGCATACGCTCAATGGCTCGGGCGTGGCCGTGGGTCGCGCATTGATCGCGGTGATGGAGAACTACCAGAACGCCGATGGTTCGATCAGCGTGCCGGATGTGTTGCGTCCTTACATGGGGGGGCGGATCGCATCAGCTGATCTGCGGCATGTATGCGGGATCTGGATTGCATCCGCTGATCCCTGGTGTCTTGATCCGTGGTTTGCCCTGCGAAGCGCGCGGCGGCGCGTTCACCGATGTTGCTTCTGAAAGTCATGCTTGGCGCGGGGTTCCGCCGGCGGGGGACTCAGGCGGCGTCGCGCAGTGGCTCCGGTAGTGAGCCGAGCGCCTGCGCAATGGCCGCTTCGCGGTGCTCCGGCGACATGCCGATGCCATCGGCGCGCACCACTTCGATATCGGTGATGCCGAGGAAGCCGAAGACCTGGCGCAGGTAGGGTTCGACGAAGTCCGTCGGTTGCCCGCCGTGCTGGCCGCCAGCCGAGGCGACGATCACCACGCGCTTGCCGCCGGCAAGGCCTTCTGGCCCGTTGGCCGTGTAGCGGAACGTGCGGCCGTTCACCGCGACCCGGTCGATCCAGGCCTTCAGCGTCGACGGGATGCCGAAGTTGTACATCGGCGCGCCCAGCACGATCGCATCGGCGTCGAGGAACTGCTGCATGGTCGCTTCGCTGCGGGCGCGCTCGAGTTCGTCGCTACCGGCCAGGGTGCGGCCCGAGAGGTGGGGGATCGGGTCGCGGTCGAGGTCGCGATATTCGACCTCAAGGCCGTCGAGCCCGGCCTGCCAACGTGCGACGATGGCCGAGGTCAGTTGCCGGCTGACCGAGTGGTCGCCCAGTGCGCTGGTGTCGAGATGCAACAGTTTCATGGTCTTGGCTCCTTTCCGGCCCGGCCGGTACGGAGTGCAATTTAGGTTGTTGCTCCTGCGGAATAAACATGGTCAAATATCACGAATCGTTCCAATTATGAGGTTAATCATATGCAAGACCTCAATGATCTCTATTACTTTGCGATGGTCGTGGATCACGGCGGGTTCGCCGCTGCCGAGCGCGCACTGGGCATCCCCAAGTCTCGCCTGAGCCGTCGCATCAGCCAGCTTGAAAGCGATCTCGGCGTGCGCCTGCTGCAGCGCTCGACGCGCCGCTTCGCGGTGACCGACGTCGGCCAGAGCGTGCACCGCCACGCGCAATCGATGCTGGCCGAAGCCACCGCCGCGCGCGAAGTCGTCGACCGTTTGAGCGCCGAGCCGCGCGGGCTGGTGAAGGTCAGCGTGCCGGTCAGCCTGGCGCAGCAACTGATGCCGAAACTGCTGCCGGACTTCCTGGCCAAGTACCCGCAGGTGCGCGTGCAGTTGCATGTCAGCAACCGTCGCGTGGACGTCATCAACGAAGGCTTCGATGTCGCCATCCGCGTGCGTTCCAAGCTCGACGACGACGGCAGCCTGGTCATGCGCAGCTTCGGCCAGATCCAGGAATTGCTGGTCGCAAGCCCGAAGTACCTCGATCGCGCCGGGCGTCCGAAGACGCCGGACGACCTGGATGGTCACACCACCATGAGCATGGGCGAGGATGAAGTGCGCCAGCGCTGGGAGCTGCAGGGCGCGGACGGCGAAGTGCGCCGCGTCGAACTCAAGCCGCGCGTGGCCGGTTTCGACTTCCCGATGCTGATGGAACTCGCGAAGCAGGGACTCGGCATCACCATGCTGCCCGAAACCCTGTGCGCCGATGCCGTGCGCAATGGCGAGCTGGAGGTAGTGCTGCCGCAGTGGCGCCTGCCGCAAGGCATCGCCCATGCCGTGTTTGCATCGCGCCGCGGGCTGCTGCCGGCTGTTCGCGTGCTGATCGATTTCCTCGCCGAGCGGTTGCCATCGCTGATCGAAGAGTCGAGCCTCAACTGCCGGCATTGCGGAAAAGAGGGCGATGCCAAGGCCGTCGCGGCCTCGGTCGCGGCCATGCCGAAGCCAGGCAAGGCCGCCGCGCATGCGACAATGCGCTAGCGTTTCAAGGCAACCGACTGGTCTTGACTGCGCAGGTCGAAGGCCGGAGCGAACATCGCCGCAGGCGATGGTCAAACCGGCGACAACGCGTTAGCGTTGCACCGCGCCGTACAACGGAGAGATGGCCGAGCGGTTTAAGGCACCGGTCTTGAAAACCGGCGAAGGGTCAAACCTTCCGTGGGTTCGAATCCCACTCTCTCCGCCATTGTTTCTTGCTTGCTATCGACGCCCGGCATCCCAGGCACGGAACGCGGCTTCGACGGCGTCGATCGCGGTTTCGACCTGATCTGGCGCAAGCTGGTCGAGGCGGTCGTTCTGGGAGTGGATGACTTCCATCACCTTCGGCATGCGAGCGGGCTTGCCGCGCGAGAACACCTGCAGCAAGGGCTCGATTTCGTCTGCATCGAGCAGGGAGAACGACACCGCGGGCCATCCGGCCTTGTGGAAGGCCAGGTGGTCGGTCGGTGGATACTTCTCGCCTGCCGACAGTCCGATGCCGCGTGCCTGCGCCGCCGCGTCAGTCGCCAGGGCGAGTGGATGCCCGGATCCCTGCACCATCATCCACAAGGTGTCGCCCCAGCCGAAGATGTCGAAGTTGACGTAGAGCGCCGGCTTTTCGTTGTCGCCGGTGACGTAGGCATTCGCACCGAGCAGTCCTTTCTCTTCGAGATCCCAGAACGCGACGGCGACACGATGGTGTTGCAAGGGGGACTGACGGAAACGCCGTGCGAGTTCGAGCACGACCGCGCTGCCGGATGCGTTGTCGGTTACGCCGTCGCCAACGTCGACCTTGTCGAAATGGGCGCCGAGCAGCAGCAAGGGAGAAATCGTGTCTCCGGAGACCGGGGCGACGAGATTGGTGCCTGCATGGCGCTCGGTGGCGAAGGGGTGTTCGATGGCGTCGATGCCGGCGGCGGACAGGAGGTGGACGATCGCCTCGCGTCGTTGCGTATTGTCCGATCCGTTGCTGATGCGCACCACGTCGTCGTGCCAGGCTGAGGCGGTGGCGATGACAGGCGCCGGCGTGCTGCTTGACGGCCTTGGTTCCAGGCTGCTGCAGGCGGACAACGCGAGCAGGGTGCAGAGGCTAGCGATCATGCGCATGGTGTGGCGAGTGTGTTCCGGCATGGCCGTTCCGCGAATGGATGGTGCCGCCAGTGTGCCTGAGTGGCCGCCGTTGCAGCGGAAGCGTTTCCGGGCGTCGCGCCGGTTGCGCCACGGGTGCGGGGACGGTTAGCCTCGATCCGGGCGACTTCGCCGAAGGGGGACAGGGATGACCATTCGCGTTTACATCGTGGACGACCACGCACTGGTGCGTGCCGGTGTCCGCATGCTGTTGTCCGGGCAGACGGACATCGAGGTCGTGGGCGAGTCGGACAGTGGCGAGGAAGCCCTGCCGCAGATCCGCAAACTGCAGCCGGACGTGGTGCTGTGCGACCTGCATTTGCCCGGCATCAGCGGGCTGGAGGTCACCGAACGCGTAGTGAAGGGTCGGCATGGCACCAAGGTGATCGTGGTGTCGGTGCTCGAGGACGGGCCGATGCCGAAGCGGTTGATCGAGGCGGGTGCGTCGGGCTATGTCGGCAAAGGAGGCGATGCGGCGGAACTGATCAGCGCGATCCGCGACGTAGCGCGAGGCAAGCGCTACCTCGCGGGCAGGATCGCGCAGAACCTGGCGCTCGCGGGCATCGGTGGCGACAAGACGCCGTTCGATGCGCTGTCGGCGCGCGAGCTGGAAGTCGCGATGCTCATGCTGCACGGCTTGCGCCAGGAGGAGATCGCCAAGCGGCTCAGCCTGAGTGCCAAGACCGTAAACACGCATAAGTCGCGCTTGTTCCAGAAACTGCGGATCGAGGACAACATCGCGCTCGCGCGACTGGCCAGCCAGTACGGATTGCTCGATCCCGCGCAGTCGCTCTAGGCGGCCACGCGGGATCGGCGCGGGCGGTCACGCGCTGCGCGATTCGCCTCCTGAAGTTCCGGCCTCATCGTTGGCGCCGTCTTCGCTCGCGAATGCATCCGCGGCCGCTTCGGCCGGCGATGCCTGCGGCTCCTCGGGCAGTGCGGTGGCGTCGGCGAGCGGAGTGTCGGCTTCCGTGGTCGCGACCGGAGCGGTTTCGATGACGCTTTCCTCGACCACTTGCTGCACCGGCTCCACGCGCTCGACCGCCAGGTCGAGCTGCAGGTCGGCATTGTCGTGGAGGATCTCCGACGCCGCAGGCGCGGGGAGGGTCTCTGCTTCTGCTACTTCTGCAACGGCAACGGTCGGCTCGTCGGAAGCAGACGCTGCTGCTTCGGCGACCGGTACGGCGACGGCTTCGGGTGCAGACGTTGCGACGGGATCGGCTTCGGTCACGGACGCGGCCTCGATGGCCGGCGATGCCGCAACGAGGGCGGTGTCTTCGTGTTCGCGTGCCGGCGTCGCCGTGGGCTCGATGGCGGCAGGTACGACCGCTGGCGAGGATGCCGGAAGGTCGTCGAAATCGAATTCGGGCTGCGAGGTGTTGGCGACGGGCTGATGCTCGCCATCGGCTTCACCATCGTCGTCGCCATCGGCGAAGGCATCGCCGGCAGCGCCGACGGTCGCGCCTTCGGCACCACCGCGACGGCGACGGCGCCCGCCACGACGACCGCGGCGGCGGCGTCCGGACGATTCACCGTTGGCATCTGCAGTCCCGCCCTCCACGACATCGTTGCCCGTGGCTTGTGTCTGCTCGGCGGTCGTGTCGGGAGTGGTTTCGGTAACGACGGTGGGGGCAGGAGCATCCGCGGCAGTAGCAGGCGTCACGGGCTGCACGGCAGGTACGCCTGCATCCGCGACCGCTGGCTTGCGCGTGTCTTCCGCGGCGGCCACCAGTGGCACTGTCGCAACGGCGACCGTGGCTGCTGCGACTGGCGCGGCGGTGGCTTCGTCGCGCTGCGGCGCTGCCTGCTTTTGCCGGTTGCCCTGCTGGTTCTGCGGGTTTTGTTGCTTCTGCTTCTTGGGTGCGTTCTGTTGCTGTCCCTGCGGTTGCTTCTGACCCGATGCCTTCTGCGCCTGGCCCTGCCGATCCTTCTGCTGCTGGGGCTGGCCACCATCGCGGCGTGGTTCGTCGCGGCGCGCGTCGTTGCGGTTGCGCCGGTTGTCGCGGCGCTGGCCGTTGCTGCCACGCTCTTCGCGTTGGCCATTGCGCTGGGGCTTGGATTGGCCTGAGCGTTGTTCGAGCGTGCGTTCGTCAGTCGAGCCACCACCGAACAGGCTCTTGATCCAGCCCATGAACCCACCGGTCTCGACCGGCTTGGCCGCGAACACCGGAGCGGGAGCCGGTGCGCTGGTGGGCGCCTGTTCCGGCTTGGGCTCACGCAGCGGCGCGGGCTGCGCCGGCTTGACGTTGGTCACTGCCGGCTTTGGCACGTTGAGGTTGGCCTTGCTCAGCGCGATGGTGTTGAGCTTGCGCGGGGTGCCGCGCTGGTAGCTGGGGCGGCTGGCTTCCTCGCCCATTTCGTTTTCGCGCAGGCGGGTGACTTCGTAGTGCGGGCTGTGCAACTGCTCGTCGGCGACGATGACGATCGGCGCGCCGTGGCGCTTCTCGATCTCTGCCAGCGCGCCGCGCTTCTCGTTGAGCAGGAAGTTGGCGATTTCGACCGGTGCCTGCACCAGCACCTGGCCGGTGTTGTCCTTCATCGCGTGTTCTTCGGCGACGCGGATGATCGACAGCGACAGCGACTCGATGCTGCGCATGCGGCCATGGCCTTCGCAGCGCGGGCACACGATCTGGCTGGATTCGCCCAGGCTGTTGCGCAGCCGCTGGCGGCTCATTTCCATCAGGCCGAACTTGGAGATGCGGCCAAGCTGCACGCGGGCGCGGTCGTACTTCAGCGAGCCCTGCAGGCGGTTCTCGACCTCGCGCTGGTGCTTGCCCGAGTCCATGTCGATGAAGTCGATCACCACCAGGCCGCCCAGGTCGCGCAGGCGCAACTGGCGTGCGACTTCCTCGGCCGCCTCGAGGTTGGTGTTGAATGCGGTTTCCTCGATGTCGCCACCGCGCGTGGCGCGCGCCGAGTTGACGTCGATCGCGGTCAGCGCCTCGGTCTGGTCGATCACCAGCGCGCCACCGGAGGGCAGGCGCACGGTGCGCTCGTAGGCGCTTTCGATCTGCGATTCGATCTGGAAGCGGTTGAACAGCGGGGTGTCGTCGGTGTAATGCTTGAGCTTGCGCAGGTTGTGCGGCATCACCTGCTCGACGAACTCACGCGCCTCGGCGTACATCTCGGGCGTGTCGACCAGGATTTCGCCGATATCGGCGCGCATGTAATCGCGCAGGGCGCGGGTGATCAGGCGCGATTCCTGGTAGATCAGGAAGGGCGAGGGCTTGCTGAGCGCGGCATCGGCGATCGCCTTCCAGATGCTCAGCAGGTAATCGAGATCCCACTGCAGTTCCTCGGCATCGCGGCCGACGCCGGCGGTACGGATGATCACACCCATGTCGTCCGGGATGGCCAGCGCGTCCATCGCCTTCTTCAGCTCCGCGCGGTCATCGCCTTCGATCCGGCGCGAGACGCCGCCGGCGGTGGGCGAGTTGGGCATCAGCACCATGTAGCGGCCGGCCAGCGAGATGAACGTGGTCAGGGCAGCGCCCTTGTTGCCACGCTCTTCCTTGTCGACCTGGACGACGACTTCCTGGCCTTCGCGCAGCAGTTCCTTGATGTTGCCGTTGCGGTGGTCGGCACCGGCCTGGAAGTAGTCGCGGGAGATTTCCTTCAGCGGCAGGAAGCCGTGGCGGGCGGCGCCGTATTCGACGAAGGCCGCTTCGAGGGATGGTTCGAGCCGGGTGATGCGGCCCTTGTAGATGTTGGACTTCTTCTGTTCCTGGGACGGCTGTTCGATGTCGATGTCGTACAGGTTCTGGCCGTCGACGATCGCCACGCGCAGTTCTTCCGCCTGCGTGGCGTTGATGAGCATTCGCTTCATTGTTGCGTTCCTCTCGCGCTTCACGCTGCCGTCGGGAGTGATCCCTGCGGCAGGCGCGCGGAACGCCGGGCGTTTCGCCTGGAGTCGTCGGGTGGCCGCCAGCCGCGCAAGCGCAGCGGCGATCCGGGTGTCCAGCGCTACGGCACCACGGCGAACCGCGGGAGCGCTACTTCATTCCATAGTGTTACTGGGCCGGCGGCCGCGGCGGGCCAGCCTTTCGGGCGGGCCGTCGCGTCGCACGGGACGTGTTCAGCGCCGGTGCGATGCACCGGGCGATGTCGGGCGCTGCCGTCCAGCCGCTAACATGTCCACCCCGAGGGTGGTGGTCGCGCACTGGCCGGGACTCGCGGAAGGCGGACTTTCGGCCCGTGAACTCCCTGCGAAATCAGCACCTTATCTCGCCAGCCGAGTGTAACAGATAAACCATTCATGACAGAGACTCCTGCCAGCGCCGGCGTGCGCATCGTCGAGGTGGCCACGGATCGCGATGGCCAGCGGCTCGACAACTTCCTGCTGGGCCAGTTGAAGGGCGCGCCGAAGTCCTTGATCTACAAGATCGTGCGCAGCGGCCAGGTGCGCGTGAACGGTGGCCGCGCCAAGCCGGAGACCCGCCTGCAAGGGGGCGATCTTGTCCGGATCCCGCCGGTTCGTCTCAGCGAACCCGGCGACAAGGGAGCGCCCGGCAAGGGACTGCTGGAGGCGATGTCGGCCAGCATCGTGTTCGAGGACGACCGCTTGCTGGCGATCAGCAAACCCAGCGGCATCGCCAGCCATGGCGGCAGCGGGATCAGCTTCGGGGTCATCGAAACCCTGCGTGCGTTGCGACCGAACCAGGAACTGGAACTGGTGCACCGACTCGACCGGGAGACTTCCGGCCTGATGGTCGTGGCCAAGAAGCGGTCGGCGTTGCGCGAACTGCAGGCATTGATGCGCGAGGATCCTGCTGTCAACGGCGAGGGCATCTCCAAGCGCTACCTGACCTTGCTGGCCGGGCGCATGCCCGATGGCGTGATGAGCGTGGACGCACCGCTGCACGTCAATATGCGCCAGGGTGGCGAGCGGCACGTGCAGGTGCATCGGGAGGGCAAGGCGTCGCTGAGCCATTTCCGCGTGCTGGAACGGCGTGGCGGACATTCCTATTGCGAAGTGCGCATCGAAACCGGGCGCACCCACCAGATCCGGGTACATGCGCAGCACATCGGTCATCCGGTCGCGGGCGACCCGAAGTACGGCGACGAGGCGGTCAACAAGCGCCTGCGAGAACAGACCGGACTGAAGCGCCTGTTCCTGCATGCAGCGTCGCTGGAGTTCGCGCTCGATGGCGGGCGGGCGGCATACCTGCTGGATGCGCCGCTGGCCGGCGAGCTGGTCGAGGTGCTCGACCGCTTGTCGTAGGCGTGCCGTCGCAGAAGCGCCCCTGTCCGTAGACCCCGCAGAGCCGAGCAAGCTCGGCCCTACGACAGGCAATTCATGTGCCTTTCCAGGGGAAGGGCCTCATGCCACCAGCGCGTCGGCCCTGGCGGCGCAGATGAAGTCGTTTTCGCTCAATCCGCCCACGTCGTGGGTCGAGAACCGCACCACGCAACGGTCGTAGTGCACGCCCAGGTCGGGGTGGTGGTCTTCGCGGTGCGCAACGAAGGCCAATGCGTTCACGAACGCCATCGTCCTGTGGTAGTCGTCGAAGCGGAAAGTCTTGCTGATCGCGTGGCCGTCCTCGACCAGATCCCAGCCCGGCACCTGCGGCAGCAGTTCGCGGATGCTGGCCTCGGTGAGCCGGTGCTCATGGCCGCGGCGCGGACTGCAATGGGCCTGGGCGAGCGGGATCAGGTCGGACATCTCGGAACTCCTCACGAAAGCATCCGCGGCCATTCATCCGGCAGCGGGTCTGGGGCGGGCGCATGCGGCGCGGATCGCTAGAATACGCCGATGATCCAGATTTCCGACAGCGCACAATCGCACTTCCGCAAGCTGATCGAACGCGAATCGCTGCCGGGCCTCGGCGTCCGGCTCGCCGCAGTGCATCCGGGGACGTCGAAAGCCGACGTGCGCCTGGAGTTTGCCGAACCGCGCGACCTGCAGGGCGACGAGTGGGCGATCGATTGCGACGGTTTCACGTTGTGGCTCGATGGCGACAGCACGCGCTTCCTCGATGGGGCGGAGATCGACTACGTCACGCAGAGCACCGGTGGCCAGTTGCAGATCCGCGCACCGAAGATCAAGGGCGAGGCGCCCGAGGCATCGGCTTCGCTGGTCGAACGGGTGCGCTGGTTGATCGAGTTCGAGATCAATCCGCAGCTTGCACAGCACCGTGGCAATGTCGCCTTGCAGGAAATCACTGCCGATGGCGTGGTGTTGCTGCGTTTCGGCGGTGGCTGCCACGGTTGCGGCATGGCCGACGTCACCCTGAAACAGGGCATCGAGAAGACGCTCATCGAAAAGGTGCCCGGCGTGACCGCGGTGCGCGATGCGACCGACCACGACACCGGCAGTGCGCCGTACATCCCCCGCTGACGGGCCGTAGGCGCGCGTGTTCACGTCCGCCGAACTGATCCTGGCCCTGCAGCGGCGCTTGCGCCGTTCGATTCGTCCGCAGCCGCCGCTGGGGCAATTGCCAGAAGGCTGGCAGTCGTGGCTCGACACGATGAAGGCGCGTGCCGATCGCGTGACCGGTGCGGGCGTCGAAGCGATCATCGCGATCTTCGCCGGGCGGCAACCGGTGTTCCCGACCGGATACCAACGGCTCAATGCCGCGCAGGCCTTCGTGAGCCTGCTGCGCCACGAACGGCATCGCGACGAACGCGGTGTGCGCATCGCTTCGATGGCGCTGACCCTGTTGTTCCATGTGTTCTGGTTCGTGTCGATGATCTGGCTGATGTACGCGCGCTTCACCGGCCCGATGCCCGTGGACGAACGCTTCGGCGAGGACACCGCGGTGCAGGTCGAGTTCATCGGCGACGGCACGCCCGATGAAGAAGCCGGTGGCGCCCCTGCAGCCATCGCCGAACAGAGCGATGCCAGCGATGCACGGCCGCAGCAGGCGCAGTCGTCCTCGGCGGCGGCGACACCGCCCTTGCCGGAGCCGGCGCAGGCACCGACCCAACCGGAAACGCAGCCGGTGGACACGCCGGCGCAGCAACCGCTGCAGGTGACCGAGACCAGCGAACCGGACACTGACTTCGTGGTGCCGCCGATACAGGCCGAAGGCATCCGTGCGCCGGTCGTGTCGATCCGCCAGCCGACCGTGCCGCAGATCCAGATCCGCAGCATCGATGCGCCACCAGTGCCACCGAGCCTGCGGCCATTGCCCCAACGCGAGGTCGCGGTGCCGGAGACACCGACGCCACGGCTGGAGGCGCGGATCCGTGAACTGCCGATGCAGCCCGACCGTGTCGAATTGCGTGAAGTCGCCACGCCCGGCATCGAGGCGCCGGTGATCCGCAGCGAAGCACGTGCCGTCACCGCGCGCGACATCCCCATGCCGTCGCCACCCGCACCGACCGCGAGCGGCGCGGGAACCGGGCAATCGCCTTCGGCGAGCGACCGCCAGGCGAGCGGGACGACGGCCACCTCGCCGGCACCGGGAAGCGGGCAGGGTGTGCGCCCGGACGCTGCGGCGACCGGGAGCGGTGCGGCTCCCGTGCCGGGCGCCGGCGCATTGCCCACGGCACGTCGTGGCGATGACTGGGGCGCATCGACGCGTGATCGTCCCGGTGGCACCAGCGGGCTGTTCAATCCCGATGGCAGCCCGCGCATGGCCGGCAGCGCCGGTCGGGTCGGCGGTGGATTGCCGCCGGGAACCGTCACCGAGGACTACGAAAAGATCGATCGCATGGGTACCTGGCTCAAGCGCCCGCCCACCGACTACGAGCCGACCTCGTTCGACCGATTCTGGGTGCCGCAGGAAAGCCTGCTGCAGGAATGGGTGCGCCGGAGCATCAAGGAAGTGCTGATCCCGATCCCGGGCACCAGCAAGTCGATCCGTTGCGCGGTGGCGATCCTCGCGCTGGGCGGGGCATGCGGCTTGTTCGATCCCAACATGGTCGATGTCGAGGCCGAGGCGCGGCCGCCGCCGGACATCCCGTTCAAGCCCGACCTGCACGAAGACCAGGACAGCCTGTCCAGGCCGCCGCCGGGCGGTTGATCGCAGGATGGAAACGAAAAACCCGCGGAATCCGCGGGTTTTTCATGGCTGCCTGTTTCGCGCGATGTTTGCGTTCAGTGGATCTTGTGCAGGTCGCGCAGCAGGGTGGGGCGCGAGGCGAAGTACGCGGCGAGATCGGAGATCTGCTGGTCGCTCAGGCCGGTCGCCTGCTGCGACATCAACGCGTGCTCGCGCCCGCCGTCGCGGTACTGCTGCAGGCTGTGCGCGAGGTAATCGCGATACTGGCCACCGATCTTCGGGTAGCTCGGATCCAGCGGCACATTGCCGTCGGCGCCGTGGCAATCGATGCAGGACTGGCCCGTGGCCTGGCCCTTGGCGTTCGCCTGCTGCTCGCCTTCGGCGATGCGGCCGGTCGGCAGGCCGGCAGAGGACGAAGCGGCCTGGTGGCCGGCATCGGTGGTCGAACCGCCACCGCAAGCCGACAGCAGCAGGGCGCCGGACAGGGCGAAGGCGAGGGCGGAATACTTGATCGTGCGGGTCATGGCGCGGCTCACTTCTGCAGTCCGGAGAGGAACGCCGCGATGTCGGCGATGTCCTGGTCGGAGAAGCTTTGTGCCTGCGCCTCCATCGTCGGGTGCTTGCGCGCGCCCTTGCGGTATTCGTGCAGGGCGTTGGTCAGGTAGACCTCGGACTGCCCGCCGATCAACGGCACGTGGTAGTGCGGGTAGATGTTGCGATAGCCCTCCACCCCGTGGCAGCCGACGCAGGTGTAGGTCAGCAGGCGGCCGTTGTCGGCGTTGCCGACGGTCGGCTGGGGCGTCGCGGCCGGGGCGGGTTCCGCGGCAGGCGGATCCTGCGCGAGAACCGCGTATGAAAGCGAGGCGATGGCAAGGCAAGCGGCGATCGTCAACGGTCGCGTCATGTCGTTTTCCGCAATCCTGTTTGGCTGTTATGGCTGGCTGGCATTCCGGATCGCATCGGCATGGAGCTGCGGTGCGACAATTTGTCCAAGTATAGCTTGCGGCTCCCGGACTGTTAACGATGCGTTCCGGATTCGCATCCGGGCCGACGCGACAATGGCGGCGGTTCTTCGTCGCCGATCGTCGCCAAGGGTGCAACCGCGCCGGTCACGAACGCATCCCAGCCGCCGTCCTTCTCCCGACCTGTCCCGGTTTGCCACTGGTCACCATGACCTCTGGCGGATGTGACCGGGATGGGCGGTGATATACCTTGCTACCACACCACAGGGGTTCATTGCAGTCATGTCGAAGTCTCGTTCCGTGCCCGGATTCCACCTGATCCGGTTGGCCGCCGTCCTGTCCGCCGTCCTGGCTGTTTCGGCCTGCAAGATGGGTACGGATGCACAGGCCAAGGAGGCCGATAAGAAGGGCCCGGACGCGATCCCGGTGGAGGTGGCCAAGGTCGAGCGGCGCGGCATCGCCGCCAGCTATTCCAACACCGCGACCCTCGAGCCGGTGGCCGAGTCGCAGGTGGTGGCCAAGACCTCCGGGGTGGCCCTGCAAGTGATGGTCGAGGAAGGGCAGCAAGTGCGTGCCGGCCAGGTGCTGGTGCGCCTGGACGCCGACCGCGCCCGCCTGCAGGCCGCCCAGAGCCAGGCACAGTTGCAGAAGCTGGAGGCCAACTTCCGTCGCGCGCAGCAGCTTGAATCGCAGCAGATGGTCAGCGCCAACGACCTCGACCAGTTGCGCTTCGACCTGGAAAACGCCCGCGCGGTGAACCGCATGGCGAACCTCGAACTGTCGTACACCCAGGTGGTCGCGCCGATCTCCGGCGTGGTCGCCTCGCGCAGCATCAAGCCTGGCAACTTCGTGCAGATCAATTCGCCGATCTTCCGCATCGTCGATGCCAGCCGCCTCGAGGCCACGCTCAACGTGCCCGAACGCGAGGTCGCCAAGCTCAAGTCCGGGCAGGCAGTGGAACTGACCGCCGATGCGCTGCCCGGCAAGCGCTTCGTCGGCAAGGTGGATCGCGTGGCGCCGGTGGTCGATACCGGCACAGGCACGTTCCGCGTGGTCGTCGCGTTCGAGGGCAACACCGAACTGCAGCCGGGCATGTTCACCCGGATCGGCATCAACTACGACCAGCGTGAAGCGGCGCTGGTGCTGCCGCGCAGCGCCTTGCTCGAGGATGGCGGCGAACCGGCGGTCTACGTGATTCGCGACGGCAAGGCGATGCGGGTGACGCTGGGCCTGGGTTACTCCGAAGGCGCGTGGGTCGAAGTGCGCGAAGGACTGGACGAAGGCGATGCCGTCGTCGTGGCCGGCAAGTCCGCATTGCGCGAAGGCAGCGCGGTGCAGGTGCTGGGCGACAAGGCGGTCGCGGACAAGGCGGAGCAGGCGGCGGGCACGTCCGGCCAGACGGGGAACTGAGATGGCGCCGCACGATGCGCCGGCCCCTGCCGGAGGCTTCGACCTGATCGAATTCGCCACGCGGCGCCGCGTCACCATCGCGATGATGACGCTGACGCTGGTCTTGTTCGGCATCATTTCGCTGTCCGGGTTGAAGGTGGAGCTGCTGCCCGACCTGAGCTACCCCACGCTGACGGTGCGCACCGATTACGAAGGCGCCGCACCGACCGAAATCGAAACGTTGATCTCGCAACCGGCCGAAGAAGCGCTGGGCGTGGTCAAGGGCCTGCGCAAGCTCAAGTCGATCTCGCGCACCGGGCAGAGCGACGTGGTGCTGGAGTTCGCCTGGGGCACGGACATGGAGCAGGCCGGCCTGGACGTGCGCGACAAGATGGAAACGCTGCAGTTGCCACTGGAGGCGAGCCCGCCGGTGTTGCTGCGTTTCAATCCCTCCACGCAACCGATCATGCGCCTCGCGCTGTCGTCGACGCAGGAAGGCGGCAGCGATGTCGATGCCGTGCGCCGGCTGATGGAAGTGCGGCGCTACGCCGACGACGACCTCAAGCGCAAGCTGGAACCGGTGAGCGGCGTGGCCGCGGTCAAGGTGGGCGGTGGCCTGGAGGACGAGATCCAGGTCGACATCGACCAGCGCAGGCTGGCGCAGCTTGGGTTGTCGCTGGACAGCGTGATCCAGCGCCTGCGGCAGGAGAACGTCAACCTGTCCGGCGGGCGGCTGGAAGAAGGTTCGCAGCGATACCTCGTGCGTACAGTCAACCAGTTCGCCACGGTCGAGCAGATCGGCGACGTGCTGCTCACCACCGCCGGCGGTTCCGGTTCCGCCGCATCGTCCGGCGGCACCAATGCGCAACTGATGACGGCCATCCTGGGCAGCCGCGATCCGAACGTGATTGCCGCGCTGCGCAGCGACGGCAGTGGCGGTGGATCGTCGCCGGTGCGGCTGCGCGACGTGGCCGAAGTGCGCCAGGGCTTCAAGGAGCGCGAGGCGGTCATCCGCAGCGCCGGCAACGATGCCGTGGAAATCGCGGTCTACAAGGAAGGCGACGCCAACACCGTCGCCACCGCCGATGCGCTGGAAGCGCGGCTGGAAACGATCCGCAAGGAATTGCCGCGCGACATCGAGATGCGCGTGGTCGAAGACCAGTCGGTGTTCATCCGCCACGCCATCAGCGACGTGAAGTTCGATGCGGCGCTGGGCGGCACGCTCGCGGTGTTGCTGATCTTCCTGTTCCTGCGCGATGGCTGGAGCACGTTCGTCATTTCGCTGTCGTTGCCGGTCTCCATCATCACCACGTTCTTCTTCATGGGCCAGTTGGGGTTGAGCCTCAACCTGATGTCGCTGGGCGGACTGGCATTGGCGACCGGCCTGGTCGTCGACGACTCGATCGTGGTGCTGGAATCGATCGCCAAGGCGCGCGAGCGCGGGCTCGGTGTACTGCAGGCGGCGATCGAGGGTACGCGTGAAGTGTTCATGGCCGTGGTGGCATCGACACTGACCACCATCGCGGTGTTCCTGCCGCTGGTGTTCGTCGAAGGCATCTCCGGCCAGTTGTTCCGCGACCAGGCACTGACCGTCTCCATCGCGATCGCGGTGTCGCTGGTAGTGTCGATGACCCTGGTGCCGATGCTGAGCGCGCTGAAGGGTCGGCCTCCGCTGGCATTCCCGGACGAAGCGCCGCATCCGCAGTGGCGGCCGGACAGCCGCTGGAAGAAGCCCGTCGCTGCGACCGGCCGTGGCATCGGTGCGACGATCCGCGGCGTGTTCTTCGGCATTGCATGGCTGTTCGTGCGGCTGTGGCGCGTGCTGGTCGCGGTCGTGGGGCCGGTGATGCGCAAGGCCAGCGACATTTCGATGGCGCCGTACCGTCGTGGCGAAGCCGCCTACCTGCGCATGCTGCCCGGTGCATTGAAGCGCCCGTGGCCGGTGCTGGCCGGTGCCGCGCTGTCGTTCGCGTTGACGCTCGCCGTGCTGCCGTTCCTGGGCATGGATCTGATCCCGCAGCTCGCGCAGGATCGCTTCGAGATGACCGCCAAGTTGCCGCCGGGCACGCCGCTGGCGCAGACCGACGCGATGATCCGAGACGTGCAGCGCCGCCATGCCGACGAGACCGGCGTGCGACTGCTGTACGGCGTGTCGGGCACCGGCACGCGGCTCGATGCCAGCCCGACCGAGAGTGGCGAGAACATCGGCAAGCTGGCCGTGGTGATGGACGACACCTCGCGCGAGCAGGCACTGATGGACAGCCTGCGCACGACGATGCAGGACTGGCCGTCTGCGCAGGTCGACTTCTCGCGCCCGGAACTGCTGTCGCTGTCGCCGCCGCTCGAAATCGAGATCGAAGGCAACGACCTGAAGACGATCCGCGTCGCCGGCAACCGGCTGGCGGAGTTGCTGCGCACCAACCCGCACTACGCCGACGTGAAGTCGACGGTGGAGCAGGGCTTCCCCGAGATCCAGATCGTGTTCGACCAGGATCGCGCTGCGGCACTGGGCCTGACCACGCGCCAGATCGCCGACACCGTGGTCAACAAGGTGCGCGGCAGCGTCGCCACGCGCTACAGCTTCCGCGACCGCAAGATCGACGTGCTGGTGCGGGTGCAGGAGTCGGAGCGTTCGTCGGTGGACGACATCCGCCGCCTGATCGTCAATCCGGGCGGCGCCGCGCCGGTCGAACTGGCGTCGGTGGCCGAGGTGGTGTCGACCACCGGGCCGAGCGAGATCCATCGCGCCGACCAGCGTCGCGTGGCGATCGTCTCGGCCAACCTGCGCGACATCGACCTTGGCGCGGCAGTGACCGAGGTGCAGCGTTTGGTGGCCGACAACCCGCTGGGCACCGACATCGAGATGCGCATCGGCGGGCAGGGCGAGGAACTGGGTGATTCGGTGCGTTCGCTGCTGTTCGCGTTCGCGCTGGCGGTGTTCCTGGTCTACCTGGTGATGGCATCGCAGTTCGAATCGTTGCTGCATCCGTTCGTGATCCTGTTCACCATCCCGCTGGCGATGGTGGGTGCGATCGGTGCGCTGCTGCTGACGCGCTCCCCGATCTCGGTGGTGGTGTTCATCGGCTTGATCCTGCTGGTCGGCCTGGTGGTGAAGAACGCGATCATCCTGGTCGACAAGGTCAACCAGTTGCGCGAAGCGGGCGTGGCCAAGCGCGACGCACTGGTCGAAGGTGCGCGTTCGCGCCTGCGGCCGATCATGATGACCACGATGACCGCGGTGTTCGGCTTCATGCCGCTGGCGCTGGCCTTCGGTGAAGGTGCGGAAGTGCGCTCGCCGATGGCGATCACCGTGATCGGCGGCCTGCTGGTGTCGACGCTGCTGACGTTGTTGGTCATTCCCATCGTCTACGACCTGCTCGACCGCAAGCCCGACGAGTACTACGCCGAGCGCGGCCGGCGCGCGCGTAGCGCCGCGGCACAGGTGGCCGAGGTGATCGCGCACGAACAGGATGCACTGGACGGCCAGGACGCGAAGGGCGCATGAACATCACCGAGCTGTCCATCCGCCGGCCCGTCACCACGATCATGCTGTTCGTGTCGATGGTGGCCATCGGCCTGATCTCGTCGTTCCGGCTGTCACTGGAAGCCGAGCCGGAGGCGACGATCCCGTTCTTCTTCGTGTCCCTGCCGTATCCGGGTTCCACGCCGGAGGAAGTCGAGCGCAACATCCTGCGCCCGGTGGAAGAAGCGCTGGCGACGATGTCGGGCATCAAGTCGATGAACTCGCGTGCCAATGCCGAAGGCGGCCAGATCCAGGTCGAGTTCAGCGACTGGAGCCGCGACATCGCGATCGCCGCGTCCGAGGCGCGAGAGCGCATCGACGCGATCCGCGACCAGCTGCCGGACGACTTTCGTCGCTACTACGTGCAGCGTTGGAGCACGAGCGATCGCGAGGCGATGAGCCTGCGCCTGAGCAGCGACGAGGATCTCACCACCAGAGCCGACCTGATCGAGCGCAGCATCAAGCAGCGGCTGGAGCGGTTGCCGGGCGTGGCGCGGGTGCAAGTGGAGGGCGTGGCGGCGCAGGAGGTGCTGATCGCGCTGGACAGGGATCGGCTCAGCGCGCACGGCGTGGCGCTGAACGAGCTGGTGCAGCGCCTGCAGGCGGCCAATTTCTCGGTCTCTGCCGGGCAGATCACCGAGGCCGGACAGCGCATCCGCGTGCAACCGCGCGGCGAACTCACGCAATTGCAGGAGCTTCGCGACCTGCGCGTCGACGGTCGCGGCACGCGCCTGTCCGACATCGCCGACGTGCAACTGCAGCCGCAGCGCATGAACTACGTGCGGCAGATGGACGGCAAGCCCAGCGTGGGCGTGGATATCTACAAGGAACGCTCGGCCAACCTGGTCGACCTGTCGCGCGCGGTGCGTGCCGAGATCAAGGTGCTGGAGGAAGACCCGGCGATGCGCGGGGTCGACATCGAGATCACCGACGACCAGGGCGAGGCGGTGACCGGTTCGCTGCTGGCGCTTGCCGAGGCCGGCGGCATCGGCCTGGCGCTGTCGATCATCGTGCTCTATGCCTTCCTGCGCCACTGGCCGTCGACGTTGATGGTCACGACCGCCATCCCGATCTGCTTCATCATGACGCTCGGCTTCATGTACTTCGCCGGCATCTCGCTCAACATCATCTCGATGATGGGCCTCCTGCTGGCGGTCGGCATGCTGGTCGACAACGCGGTCGTGGTGGTGGAAAGCATCTACCAGGAACGCGAGAAGTACCCGGACAAGCCGTGGCTGGCCTCGATCATCGGCACGCGCCACGTCGCCATCGCGCTGTCGGCCGGTACGCTGTGCCACTGCGTTGTGTTCCTGCCGATGATCTTCGGCGAGAAGAACATCATCACCATCTACCTGTCGCAGCTGGCGGTGACCATCTCGGTCTCGCTGCTGGCCTCGTGGCTGGTCGCGGTGAGCCTGATCCCGATGCTGTCGGCGCGGATGAAGACGCCGCCGGCGTTGAAGTCTCCGTTCATCACCGGGATGCAGCAGCGCTACGCGCGCATCCTGCGCTGGACGCTGGAACATCGCGGCTGGGCGGTGGCCGGCATCCTCGCCATCTCGGCGATCAGCATCGTGCCGATGATGAACACCAAGGGTGGCGGCGACGACAACGACCCAAGCCAGGTCAACATCTTCTACCAGTGGAAAGGTGCCTATTCCAAGGAAGAAATGGGGCGGGAAGTCGCGCGTGTCGAAGCCTTCGTCAACGCCAACCGCGAGGCGTTCCGCATCGAGCGCGTCTACAGCCGCTACAGCGAACAGGGCTGGGCGTCCACGCGCCTGTTCCTGGCGACCGAAGACCGCGACGAGAGCAACAAGATCGTCGAAGAGGTACGCAAGGGCTTGCCGCAATCGGCACGCGCCACGATCGGCATCGGCTGGCCGGGCGGCATGGGCAGCCAGGGGCAGGGCATCCGCTTCAGCCTGATCGGCGATTCGAGCCAGGTGCTGCAGGAACTGGCCGCCGACGTGGTGCCGATGCTGGGACGCGAGCCGAACCTGCGCGACGTGCGCGTCGATACCGGCGATGCCAATACCGAGCTGTCGGTGCGCGTGGATCGCGAGCGCGCGGCCGCCTACGGTTTCAGTGCACAGGAAGTGGCGCAGTTCGTGGGCATGGCTCTGCGCGGATCGTCGCTGCGCGACTTCTACCGCGAGGACGTCGAGATCCCGGTCAACGTGCGCTTCGCCGGTTCCGAGCAATACGGCGTCGAGGATCTGTCCATCTTCATGGTGCGTGCGCCGGGCGGTTCCGAAGTGCCGCTGCTGGCGATGGTGGATGTGTCCGTCGCTCCGGCAGCGCGTTCCATCCAGCGCCTGAACCGGCAGACGATGCTGCGCATCGAAGCCGGCGTGGCAGCGGACGTGCCGGTCGACGTGGCACGCAAGTCGATCGAGGCGGCGCTCGACAACATGGCGTTCCCGCCGGGCTACGGTTACACGTTCACGGGCATGGGCTTCAACATCAACATCGACGGCCAGCAGCAGATGATCAACGCGATCTTCATCGCGCTGATCCTGATGTTCGTGATCATGGCCGCCGTGTTCGAGTCGCTGCTGTTCCCGGCGGCCATCATGTCCTGCGTGCTGTTCTCGATCTTCGGCGTGTACTGGTTGTTCTGGATCACCGGCACCGAGATGAACATCATGGCGATCATCGGCATCCTGGTGCTGATGGGCGTGGTGGTGAACAACGGCATCGTGATGATCGAGCACATCAACAACCTGCGCCGGCGCGGCATGCCGCGCACCGAAGCGTTGATCGAAGGCAGCCGCGAACGCCTGCGACCGATCATGATGACGATGGGCACGGCGATCCTGGCGATGATCCCGATCGCGTTGAACACCGACACCGCCGATGGCATGCCGCCGTACCACCCGATGGCGCGTGCGATTGCCGGAGGACTGGCGTTCTCGACCGTGGTCAGCCTGCTGTTCCTGCCGACGATCTATGCCTTGCTCGATGACCTGGCGAGCGGCAGCAAGCGGCTGGTGGCGAGGGCACGCGGTCGTTCGACGACGGCGGCTGCCGCGGATGCCCCTGGATGATGCCGGACGCACTGATCGACGCGGGGTTGCAGGCCGGGGTGGTGGTGGCGCTCGGCCTGCTCGGCGCGATGCTGGCACCGAAGGATTTCCGTTGGCGCTGGCTGCTGGCGGCGGCCGTCCTGATCGTCCTGCATGACGCACTGCTGTTGCGCCTCTACGGCATGCTCCCGGAACTGGTGGAAGGCAGTCGTTGGAACTGGACGGGGAAGTGGCTGGCGACGATCGGTTTCCTCGCCATCGCCGCCTTGCCGATGTTCGGCTGGCGCCGCACGGGCATCACCCTGGTGCAATCGAAGGGCGCGAGGCTGGGTTGGGTGGTGTTCGCCGTGCTGGCGGCAGGCCTGCTTGCGGCCGGTTTCCATTACGGGGGTGGCCCCGCCGATGCCGACACCATCGCCTACCAGTGGACGATGCCCGGCATCGAGGAAGAACTGTTCTACCGCGGCGTGTTGCTGCTGGCCTTGAACGAAGCCTTCCGCACGCGCTGGCGGATGCTCGGGATCCAGGTCGGCTGGGGCGGCGTGCTGTCCTGCGTCGCCTTTGGCCTGATCCACGCCATGGCCTATCGCAATGGCGCGGTCAGTTTCGAGTGGAGTGCATTCCTGATGACTGGCGTGCCGGCCGTGGTGCTGCTGTGGTTGCGTGAGCGCACCGGAAGCCTGTTGGCGCCAGTGCTGGCGCACAACGTGGTCAACGGCGCGTTCGTGATTTTCTAGCGGCTTGCCGAGGTGTTGTCCGTTAGCCGAACAGTTTCCCGAAGACGCGGATGCCCGCGACCCATACGCCGATGCTCGATCCCAGGTTGGTCAGCACGAAGTTGAGCAAAGTGCGGGAGACGCGGTTGCGGTACCAGCCCTTGAGGGTCTGTGCATCGTCGCGCAGGGACAGGAAATCACCGTAGGCCGGCTTGCGCAGGTGCGCTTCGACCAGTGCGCTGAACAGTCCGGGTGACACGCCGGGTGGGCGGATCGGTTTGAGCGGCGCGGCGATGGCCGAAGCCAGGATGCTGAGCGGATGTCCGCCTGCAAGCAGTGTGCCCAGCGCAGCCAAGCCGGCGGTGAATACCACCCACTGCACCACCAGTTCGCGGCCGAGGTCGGCGCCGCCCTTCCAGTACCCCCAGCCGATGGCGACCAGGATCAGCGCCATGAATCCGGTCGTTATCCAGCGCAGCGTGTTGCTCTTGCGCACGACTTCGAGCTCGGCGCGCAATCGTGCCGGATCATCGTTGTCTTCCTGCAGGTGGCGGGCGAGGCCGGCGAGGTGGCCTGCACCGACCACGGCCAGCACTTCCTTCGTGCCGTGGGGCACTTCGCGCAGGCGCGCGGCCATGTAGCGGTCGCGTTCGGCAATCACGCTTTCGTAAAGTGCCGGGCTGCTTTGCGCGAATTCGCCGAAACTAGATTCGAGGATGTCGCCCTGCTTGAGCTTCTCGATCTCGGCCTCGTCCATTTCCTCGCTGCTCAGCAGCGACAGGATGAGGCTGGCACTCAGCTTCATCTTGCCGAAGAAACCGAGGTTGCCCGAAGCGCGACGGAAGGTGAGGCCGACATTGCGGTCGATCAGTTCCATCCGCAGGCCGTTCTCGTGCGCCAAGGCGACCGCCCGCTTGAGCTCGGCGCCGGGTTCGATGCCGAACTGTTCGGCCAGCCGTCGTTGGTAGGCACCGAGTGCGAGGTTCGCCGCGAACAACGCGCCGTTGCCCTTGCGGATCACGTCGACGAGGTTGAGCTTGGCAAGCGAGTCCGGATCGCTCAGCGCCTGCAGGCGTTGCGCGTCCAGTTCGACCGCGATGGTGTCGAACGCATGGCTGTGCACGGCGTCCTCGACCGCTTCCACACTGGCGCGCGAGACATGCGCGGTGCCGAGGAGGGTGTAGCGCACCCCGTCGCGCTCGACGATGGCGTGGGGCTGGGATTGCCAGCGGGTGCCGGATGGTGCGGTGTCTTGGGTCAAGGCGGAGTTCCGTTCGCGTTGGGCGGGTCTGGAGCATTCGTATCGCCGTTGCCCAGCGCGCGTTGCATGAACATCGTATCGAGCCAGCGTCCGTGCTTCCATGCGATGCCGGCGAAGGTGCCGACATGCTCAAAGCCGAATCGCTCGTGCAGGCGTACCGACGCGGTGTTGGTCGGTTCGCCGATGACTGCGATCATCTGTCGGAAGCCGCGTGCCGTGCATTCGTCGATCAGGCGCTGCATCAATGCCGAACCAACGCCCTTGCCGGCGCAGCCGGGATGCACGTACACCGAATTCTCGACCGTGGGGCGATACGCGGCACGCACGCGGAAGCTGCCGGCGTAGGCATAGCCGGCGAAACGGCCGTGGTGCTCGGCGACCAGGTAGGGATAGCCGTCGGCGACGATCCGCTGCATCCGTCGCAACATTTCGGATGCGTCGGGCGCGTCGTACTCGTAGGTGTTGACGCGCTCGCTGACTTCTTCCGCATACAAGGCCGCGATGACCTGCACGTCGGCCGGCGTGGCGTCGCGGACGATCGTGTCCGGCATTTCCACGACTCAGTCGCGGTAACGCTTGAGCAGGTCGCCGTAGGCGTCGATGCGGCGATCGCGCAGGAACGGCCAGATGCGGCGAACATGTTCGCTGCGCTGCAGGTCGACTTCGGCCAGCAGGATCGTCGGATCACCACCGGCTTCGGTGATGAATTCGCCCTGCGGCCCGAGGACATGGCTGTTGCCCCAGAACTGGATGCCGGGCACAGGCCGCGCCCATTCCTGAAGTTGAGTTCCGTCTCGGTCTTCAAGGATTACGCCGCCATGCAGGTCGAGTCCTGTGGGGTTTGGCGCGGCTTCAAATCCGACACGGTTGCAGCTCAGCACCGGCAAGCCATTCGCGACGGCATGTCCGCGATGGCTCAATACCCAGGCATCGCGCTGGCGGTTCTTCTCGTCCTTCGCGTCGGAGGGATCCCAGCCGATCGCGGTCGGGTAGAGCAGCAGTTCGGCACCGGCCAGCGCCATCAGGCGCGCGGCTTCCGGATACCACTGATCCCAGCACACCAGCACGCCGAGGCGGCCGACCGACGTGTCGATGGGTTCGAAACCGATGTCGCCGGGCGTGAAGTAGAACTTCTCGTAGAAGCCAGGGTCGTCCGGGATATGCATCTTGCGGTACTTGCCGGCGATGCTGCCGTCGGCTTCGAACACGACGGCGGTGTTGTGGTACAGCCCGGCCGCACGGCGCTCGAACAGCGAAGACACCAGCACCACGCCATGCTGCTTGGCAAGCTTGCCGAGACGTTCGGTGCTGGGGCCAGGGATCGGCTCGGCCAGGTCGAATTCGTCCACCGACTCGTGCTGGCAGAAGTAGGCACCGTTGTGCAGTTCCTGCAGCAGGACAAGCTTTGCACCCTGTTTCGCGGCTTCGGCTACCCGTGACTCGATCACCGACAGATTGGCTGCGGCATCGCCGTGGTTCGATTCCTGGATCAGCGCGACAGGGAGTGTCTTGGTCTTCATGGCGTGATTGTAGGGCGGGCCTTGGCCCGCCGTCGTGATGTCGATATGCGAGGGAGTATCGTGGAGGCGACAAAAGCCCGCTTCGTGCAATCCTTTGCCGGGTGGATCTTCGAAGCAGGCGGCGGGCCAAGGCCCGCCCTATACAAGCCCCTCGGGCAATTGCATGGTGATGCAATGCAGGCTGCCGTTCTGCCAGATCAAGGGGCGGCATGGCACCCGCACGATCTCGCGGTCGGGGAAGGCCTGTTGCATCACCGCTGCGGCTGCAGCGTCGGCGGCATCGCCATAGGCCGGCATCAGTACTGCGCCGTTGACGATCAGGAAGTTGGCGTAGCTGGCAGCCAGGCGGCGGCCCTCGTCGATGATGGGCTTTGCCCACGGCAGCGGGAACAGTCGGTAGGGCGTTCCGCTGCGGGTGCGCAGAGCAGCAAGCTCGGCGGCCATCGCCTGCAGTTCGGAATGGTGCGAATCGCCTGGATCGTCGCAGCCCTGGAACACGATGGCGTCTTCGGCGGCGAAGCGGGCAAGTGTGTCGACGTGGGCGTCGGTGTCGTCGCCTTCCAGATAGCCATGGTCGAGCCACAGCACGCGATCCTGAGCGAGCCACCCGGACAGCTTGGTCGTAAGTTCCTGGCGCGAGGCATCGGGATGCCGCTCGTGCAGGCATCGCCAGGTGGTCAGCAGCGTGCCTGCGCCATCGGTGTCGATGGCGCCGCCCTCCAAGGCGAACGCGATGCTGTCACGCATGCTGTCAGCGAACAGGCCTTGCGCGTGCAGGCGCTCGACCAGCAGGTCGTCCTGGCTGGCATCGAATTTCCCGCCCCAGCCAGTGAAGCGGAAGTCGAGCAAGCGGAAGCCACGGCCGTGGCGCAAGGTGATCGGGCCGGAATCGCGCAGCCAGGTGTCGTCGTAGGGCACGCCGACGAAGCGGACGCGATCCATGTCGATGCGGTTCGACGACAGCCGTGCCTGTGCGTAGCTTTCGACATCGTCATCGGCGACGCAGATCACCACCGGCTGGAAGCGGGTGATGGCTGCGACCAGCGCAATGTAGGTCTCCTCGACCTCGCCAAGGCGCTCGGCCCAGTCGGTTCCGGCGTTCGGCCAGGCGATCAGGATCGCGGATTGGGATTCCCATTCCGCAGGAAAACGGACGGTGTGTTCGGTCATCGGTCGTGGGGCGGCGGATGCAGCCCCACATTATGCGCGAGTGTGCAGGGCGGTGCCGCGATCAGCGGATCGCGGGCTTGGGGCCTGTCTCCGTCGCCGATGCCTGATTGAGGACGGCATCGATGACGCGATCGCGTTCGAAGTAAACGGTGAATTCCGGATAGACCCAACGATTGATCGTCGGCCATTGGCTTTTCTGGCCGCCACGCGGCTCGAGCCTCTGCGACGGGGCGCCGAAGCGTGCCTGCACCTGGGCGGAGGTGGTGCCACGCGCCGGAAGCGCGACGTGCGACTTGGCCTGGGCGCGATCGACCAGCAGCGTATCGGCCATGGCCGGCGCGGCGAACATGGCGAGGGCGAAGGTCGCGGCGAGAACGAGGCAAGGACGGGAGAGGCGTGTCATGGCGTGCTCCTCGGGGCTGGTTTGGGCTGGGCCGGATCGGATATGCCTTGTATCAGATCGCGGCCACCGAAGCGCGAGGGCTGGCCGGGAGTGCGCGGTTGGTCACGCGAATCGCGGCGGAACCTAAACGAAAAAAGCCGCCCTGGGGCGGCTTTTTTGCAGGATCCCGGGCCGACGCACGGGCAGGATCCGTCCACGTCAGCGCTGGCGCGCCTTGAAACGCGGGTTGGACTTGCAGATCACGAAGACCTTGCCACGGCGACGAACGACCTTGCAGTCGCGGTGACGGGCCTTCGCCGATTTCAGTGAGGACAGGGCCTTCATGACGAACCTCTTGAAGCGGGTAGATTAGGGTGGTTGTGCAGCAAAGCCGCGCATTGTAGCCGGCTTTCCGTTTCCGATTCAAGCGCTTGCGGCGCTCGGCTAGAATGGATCGTGCATCTGGAGGATGTCCATGGCTGACGCAGCGGTTCCGGTACTTACCATCGATGGCCCTTCCGGGTCGGGCAAGGGCACCATCAGCCTGCGCGTCGCCCGGATTCTCGGCTGGCACTACCTCGATTCTGGCGCGCTCTACCGGGCCGTCGGCGTGGCCGCAGGCTGGGCGGATCTCGACCTTGGCGATGCCGGTGCCCTGGTGCGATGTGCCTTCGATACCGAGATCGGGTTCCGTGAGGACGAGGGGGGGGATCTCCGGGTGCTGGTCAACGGGCACGACGCCACGGCGGAGCTGCGCACGGAGACCGCCGGCGCCGCGGCTTCGGCCATCGCCGCGATCCCCGAAGTGCGGGCCGCGCTCAAGGATCGGCAGCGGGCCTTCAGGCGTGCGCCGGGGCTGGTGGCCGACGGCCGCGACATGGGGACGGTCATCTTCCCCGATGCCGGCTGCAAGGTGTTCCTGACCGCCAGCGCGGAGGAGCGCGCGGAAAGGCGCTATAACCAGTTGAAAGACAAAGGGGTTTCCGTCACAATCGACGGTCTGCTTCGCGAGATCCTCGCCCGGGATGCCCGCGATGCCAACCGTTCCGTGGCGCCCTTGCGGCCGGCCGAAGACGCCGTCCACATCGACACCACGGGCCTTGGCATCGATGCGGTCGTCGAGCGTGTGCTGGCCTTGTTGCCGCCACGCACCGGTTGAGTTTCAAGCGCGGCGGCGCGGCCCGCAGGTGCATCCGCACCGGGCGGTTTTCCAACCACAACACTCACGGCCACACGCAATCCCGCGCAGGCCGACTACGGGTGGATCGCATGGGGAGCGAAAAGTTCCCGTGTCGATCTGTGTCATCAACCGAGATATTTCCAAATGACCGAATCATTCGCAGAACTGTTCGAACAGAGCCAGGCGAGCCTTGCCAAGCTCAAGCCCGGCGCCATCGTCACCGGCACCGTGATCCAGGTGCGCACCGACGTGGTCGTCATCAATGCCGGCCTGAAGTCCGAAGGCATCGTGCCGATCGAACAGTTCCGTAACGACGATGGCGAGATCGACGTCGCCGAGGGCGATGTCGTCAAGGTAGCGCTGGACTCCCTGGAGAACGGCTTCGGCGAGACCGTGCTGTCGCGCGAGAAGGCCAAGCGCGCCATGGTGTGGGACGAGCTGGAAGAAGCGCTCGAGAAGAACGAAACCATCGTCGGCAAGATCAGCGGCAAGGTGAAGGGCGGTTTCACCGTCGACATCAAGGACGTCCGCGCGTTCCTGCCAGGCTCGCTGGTCGACGTTCGCCCGGTGCGCGATCCCGTGTACCTGGAAGGCAAGGAACTCGAGTTCAAGCTCATCAAGCTCGACCGCAAGCGCAACAACGTGGTCGTCTCCCGCCGCGCGGTGGTCGAGAGCGAGCATTCGGAAGAGCGCGAGCAGCTGATGGAGAAGCTGGTCGAGGGCGCCAAGCTCAAGGGTGTGGTCAAAAACCTCACCGACTACGGCGCGTTCGTCGACCTCGGCGGCATCGATGGCCTGCTGCACATCACCGACATGGCCTGGAAGCGCGTGCGCCATCCGTCCGAAGTCGTCGAAGTGGGCCAGGAGCTCGACGTCCGCGTGCTCAAGTACGACCGCGAGCGCAACCGCGTTTCGCTGGGCCTCAAGCAGCTGGGCGAGGATCCGTGGGACAACATCGCGCGTCGCTACCCGGCCAACACCCGCGTGTTCGGCAAGGTCTCCAACGTGACCGACTACGGCGCGTTCGTCGAGATCGAGCCGGGCGTGGAAGGCCTGGTGCACGTGTCCGAGATGGATTGACCAACAAGAACGTCAATCCTTCCAAGGTCGTGCAGGTCGGCGACGAAGTGCAGGTGATGGTGCTGGACGTCGATGAAGAGCGTCGCCGCATCTCGCTGGGCATCAAGCAGGTCACCAGCAACCCGTGGGAAACCTTCGCGGCAATCCACAAGAAGGGCGACAAGGTGTCCGGCCAGATCAAGTCGATCACCGACTTCGGCGTGTTCATCGGTCTGGACGGCGGCATCGATGGCCTGATCCACCTGTCCGACATCACCTGGAACACCGCGGGTGAAGACATCGTGCGCAACTTCAAGAAGGGCGACACGCTGGAAGCCGTGGTGCTGGCTGTCGATCCGGAGCGTGAGCGTATCTCGCTGGGCGTCAAGCAGCTCGAGCAGGATCCGTACGGCCAGTTCCTCGCCAACCATCCGCGCGGCTCCAAGGTCACCGGCACGGTGAAGGAAGTCGACGCCAAGGGTGCCGTCATCGACCTGGGCGAAGGCGTGGAAGGCTACGTGTCCGTGCGCGACATCAGCGACGAGCGCATCGAAGACGCCAGCCAGCACCTGAAGGTCGGCGATTCGATCGAGGCCAAGTACGTGGGCCAGGATCGCAAGGGCCGCACGCTGCAGTTGTCGATCAAGGCCAAGGACGAGGCGGAAACCGCCGAAACCCTGGCCGAGTACAACAAGCAGGCGTCGGAAGCCTCGAGCGGCACCACCAAGCTGGGTGCGCTGCTGCGCGAGCAGCTGGAAGGCAAGTCCGAGTAACGTGATCCGGTGGCGGCCCGGTGCATGCCGGGCCGCCGTTCCGGTCATCCATGGACACGGGGACCATGACCAAGTCGGAATTGATCGAGATCCTCACCCAGCGACAGTCGCACCTCAAGGCAGACGACGTCGACCTCGCGGTGAAATCGTTGCTGGAAATGATGGCGACCTCGCTTGCGCACGGAAACCGGATCGAGATCCGCGGTTTCGGCAGTTTTTCGCTGCATTTCCGTCCGCCGCGCACGGGGCGCAACCCGAAGACGGGCGATGCAGTGTCGCTTCCCGGCAAGCACGTCCCTCATTTCAAGCCAGGCAAGGAACTGCGCGAGCAGGTCACCGACGTGGTGCCGCTGCCTTCCGAGGATTGATCCCGGGCGTACCGCGCTCGGCTAAGCTAGGCGCCGCGTGCATCCCGACCTCGGCGATGAGTGCGTGGAGCAACGGCGTTGGCCGGATTGGCGTAGACGGAGTCGTCCGATGGCATTCGTGACCGAGTGGTTCTGGTTTTTCCTGCTGCTGCCCATCGCCGCGTTGAGTGGCTGGGTCATCGGGCGCCGTGGTGGCGAGCGACACAGCGACACGCAGGTCAGCCGACTCTCCACGACCTATTTCCGCGGCCTCAACTACCTGCTCAACGAACAGCCCGACAAGGCGATCGAACTGTTCCTGCACATCGCCGAACTCGACAAGGACACGTTCGAGACGCAGGTGGCGTTGGGGCACCTGTTCCGCCGGCGTGGCGAAGTGGACAGGGCGATCCGGCTGCACCAAGGGCTGGTGCAGCGCCCGGATCTCAGCGACCAACAGAAAGTCCAGGCGATGCTGGCCCTGGGCGAGGACTACATGCGCTCGGGCCTGCTTGATCGTGCCGAAGTCGTGTTCACCGACCTCGCAAGGATCGACCAGCGCGCACCGCAGGCACTCAAGCACCTCATCGGGATCTACCAGGCCGAGCGCGACTGGTCGAAGGCCATCGACAATGCAACGCGCTTCGAGTCGGTGACAGGCGAGCCGATGGGCAAGCTGATTGCGCAGTTCGAGTGCGAACTCGCCGACAGGTTGCGTGTGGCCGGCGATGCGGCCGGCGCGCGTGCAGCGGTGGTGCGGGCGTATGCGGCGGATTCCAACTCGGTGCGGGCCGGCATCCTGGAAGGCAAGCTGGAACTCGATGCCGGCAACGACAAGGCCGCGATCCGTGCCTACGAACGCGCCGCGCGCCACGATCCCGATTTCCTGCCCGAAGTAATGCCTTCCTTGCTCGCAGCCTACGAGCGTGTCGGCGATACGCCGGGTGCGCGCAAGTTCCTCGCCGAGATGAGCGAGCACTATCGTGGCATCGCACCGGTACTGGCGTTGACCCGGCTGGTGGAAGCGGAGGAGGGCGTGCCCGCCGCGCGCAAGTATCTTTCCCACCAGTTGAAGGATCGACCATCGGTGCGTGGCGAAGCGGCCTTGATCGACCTGACGCTCGCCGAAGGCCATGACCACGAATCGACGCTCCGCGACCTGAGGCTGATCACCGAGCAATTGCTGGTGCGCAACCCGAGCTATCGCTGCAACCGATGCGGTTTCGGGGCGCGGACGCACCACTGGCAATGCCCGAGCTGCAAGGAGTGGGGCACGATCAAGCCACTCCTCAACTACGCAGTGGTGTGATGGATGCTGGACATGCACCCCTCGCGTGGGTGCTCGCGCATGTCGTGATCGGTTTCGCCGGCACCTGGCTGGCACGCTGGTACGCGGTGCGCCGCAACCTGCTCGACCAGCCCGGCGACCGACGCAGCCACGCAGTGGCGACACCGCGCGGTGGCGGCATTTCGATCGTTGCTTCGATGGTGCTGACCTTTGCTTTCCTCGCATGGATGGCGCCATCGGTGGCATGGCCGATCCTGTCGATTGGCGTGGGCATGCTGCTGGTGGCTGCGATTGGCTGGATCGACGACCACCGTCAGCTGTCGCCGTGGTCGAGGCTGTGCATCCACGCGCTTGCGTCAGGATTGCTGGCGTGGGCGACGCGTGCGTCCGGCGGGGATGCCATGGATGTCGTCCTGGCCTTCGCCATGGCTCTCGTCCTCATCAATGTATGGAACTTCATGGACGGCATCGACGGGCTGGCAGCCAGCCAGGCGGCGATCGTGGCGGGTGGCTATGCGTGGCTGAGCACTGGGGCTGCGAGCTGGATGGCACTGGCCCTTTTGGCGGTGATCTGCGGTTTCCTCCCGCACAATTTCCCGAAGGCCCGGATCTTCCTCGGTGACGTAGGCAGCGGCACCCTGGGCTATATGCTGGCGGCCCTGATGGTGGCCGCGGCCATGGCTGATGGTGGTGGGCCAAGTGCATGGGCGCTCGTCCTGCTCCCGGTCTCGGTCTTTCTGATCGATGCGTCGCTCACCTTGGGCATGCGCATCTTGAGGCGCGAGGCGTGGTGGACACCGCACGTGCAGCACGCCTACCAGCGATGGGCCAAGCGAGCAGGCAGCCATCCGCGGGTGACGTTGGCGTACGCC
This sequence comes from Luteimonas sp., assembly GCA_024707405.1. Classification (GTDB taxonomy): domain Bacteria; phylum Pseudomonadota; class Gammaproteobacteria; order Xanthomonadales; family Xanthomonadaceae; genus Luteimonas. The sequence continues at coordinate 2,966 of JANPZU010000001.1, read as the reverse complement.
TTGGCGACATCTGGAACATTGCTTGCAATGGTGTGTGTCCATTCATCTCCCGCTACGCATAGAATTGCCATGCTCGGAGCGATTTGGCTGGCAGGGGGTGTCGGTTGGTGCTGGTTGCAGCGCCGCCTGATCCACAACCCGTAAGGACACCGGACAGGGATGGTGAAGCTGAAGGACAGGGTTGCAATCACGTTGCCGCGGGTCGCGGTGGTGCTGCACGACCTGTGCATGGTCTGGCTGTGCTGGGCAGGCCTGCATCAATTCCGTTACGCGATGCTCCCGGTTGCGCCCACAACGCCAGGCTGGTCGGCCCAGGTGGCGCTTGTCCTGCTGGCGCAAGGACTGGTGTTCTGGCGGGTCGGCTTGTATCGCGGCGTCTGGCGGTTCGCCAGTGTCCCGGATCTGCTCAACATCCTGAAGGCTTCGGTTTTCGGCGTCCTGGCGATCATGCTCGTCCTTTTCGCCTACGGGCGGATGCTGGACACCGTTCCCCGCACCGTCCTGCTTCTCTATCCCTTGCTGCTGACGGCGATGCTGGGCATGCCGCGGCTGCTTTACCGGGCATGGAAAGACCACGGCCTCGCACAGACGGACAAGGCTGCGATCCGGGTTCTGATCCTCGGTGCCGGGCAGGCAGGCGAAACCCTGGTGCGCGACCTGCGCCGGGCCGGTGCCTACGACCCCGTCGGGTTCCTGGACGATGCCGCCAAGCTGCGTGGCAGCCAGTTGCAGGGCTTGCCTGTCCTCGGGCAGATCGAGGACGTTGGCCGCATCGCACCGGAAACGGCGACGCGCCTGCTGGTCATCGCCATGCCCTCGGTCGATGCCGCCGCGATGCGCAGGGTGGTCGCGGAGTGCGAGAAGACCGGCCTGCCGTTCCGCACGGTTCCCCGCCTGGACGACCTGCTGGAAGGGCGATCGTTGCCGGGCGAATTGAAGGAAGTCGCGATCGAGGACTTGCTCGGTCGCAAACCGGTCATGCCCGACTGGAAGGCTATCCGCACCTGGCTGGGTGGCCGTAGCGTGTTGGTGACAGGAGCTGGCGGCTCCATCGGTTCCGAGTTGTGTCGCCAGTGCGCCCGCCATGGCGCCCGCCAGATCACCCTCGTGGAGATGGACGAGCTGGCGCTGACCAAGACCGAGGCTGAATTGCGGCGCGATTTCCCGCAGACGGAAATCGCCTCGGTGCTCGGCGATTGCGGTGATCCGGCCGTCATCCGCCATTCGCTTGGCTTGTCGAGCCCCGACGCCGTCTTCCATGCCGCGGCCTACAAGCAGGTGCCGGTGCTGGAAGCCCAGTTGCGCGAGGCGGTGCGCAACAACGTCCTGTCGACGGAGACGGTTGCACGCGAGTCGATCGCGGCGAAAGTCGGTACCTTCGTGCTGATCTCGACCGACAAGGCGGTCGATCCGGTCAACGTGCTCGGAGCCACCAAGCGCCTGGCGGAGATGGTGTGCCAGGCATTGGCACAACCCGAATCGACCAACTTCGTGACGGTCAGGTTCGGCAACGTGCTCGATTCCGCAGGCAGCGTGGTGCCCTTGTTCCGCGAACAGATCCGCAACGGCGGGCCGGTGACGGTCACCGATCCGGACGTGACGCGCTACTTCATGACCATTCCCGAAGCGTGCCAGTTGATCATGCAGTCGGTGGCGATCGGTTCCCGTGATGCCATCTACACGCTCGACATGGGCGAACCGGTGTCGATCCGACTGCTCGCCGAACAGATGATCCGGCTGGCGGGCAAGCAACCGGATCGCGATGTCGCCATCGTCTACACCGGCTTGCGGCCTGGCGAAAAGCTGCACGAAACCTTGTTCCATGCCGATGAGCGCTATCGTCCGACGCAACACCCCAAGATCCTCCAGGCCGAAGCGAGGGGGGTCGTGGTCGAACGGGTCGAGGATGCCCTCGTGCGTTTCCGCGAAGCCGTGGCCGAGTACGACCTCGAGACCCTGGACGAACTGCTTCACAACAACCTGCCGGAATTCCGGCCGGCACAAGCGCCTGCAATCGTCCAGACCAGCACGGTTGTCGCGTTCCCCGCAAGGCAAGCCAGGAAAACATGAGTAAACGCATTCGCAAGGCCGTATTTCCCGTCGCCGGACTGGGAACGCGCTTCCTGCCGGCCACCAAGACCGTGCCCAAGGAGATGCTGCCGATCATCGACCGGCCGCTGATCCAGTACGCGGTCGACGAAGCTGTCGAGGCTGGTTGCGACACGCTGGTGTTCGTGACCAATCGCTACAAGCACGCCGTCGCCGACTATTTCGACAAGGCCTACGAACTCGAACAGAAGCTTGAGGCGAGTGGCAAGGTCGAGCAATTGGAACTCGTGCGCAACGTGCTGCCCAAGGGCGTGCGCGCGGTGTTCGTCACCCAGGCCGAGGCGCTTGGATTGGGTCATGCGGTGCTCTGTGCCAAGCCCATCGTGGGCGATGAGCCGTTCGCGGTGCTGTTGCCGGATGACCTGATCTGGAACCGTGGCGATGGTGCGTTGAAGCAGATGGCGGATGCGGCCGAGATGACCGGCGCCAGTGTGATCGCGGTGCAGGACGTGCCTCGGGAGCAGACCGGCAGCTATGGCATCGTGGCCACGGAAGCCTTCTCCGGGCGTTCCGGGCGCATCAACGCCATCGTCGAGAAGCCCAAGCCCGATGTGGCCCCAAGCACGCTGGCCGTGGTGGGGCGTTACGTGCTCGACGGAAGCATCTTCGATCTGCTTGAAAAGACCACGCCGGGTGCAGGTGGCGAGATCCAGTTGACCGATGCGATCGCGACCTTGCTGTCGCGCAAGCCTGTACATGCCTATCGCTTCCAGGGCACGCGCTTCGATTGCGGTACGCACATCGGGCTGATCGAGGCCACCATCCGCTACGCACTAGACCACGAGAAACTGAGCGATGCCGCGCGCGACATGATGCAGAGCGCCTTGAGCGAAATGGGTGTCGTCGACCTGGACTGA
>JANPZU010000008.1 GCA_024707405.1 Luteimonas sp. | reverse complement strand
ATTGGTTGACGAGGTTCTCGTACTGTTCCTGCCGTCCCGATGTCTGCTTCGGTTCGCCCTGCTTGTTGGCAATGGCATGCAGGTCGGCCAGGGTCAGGCCGCCGTCCTCGAAGTCCTTGCCCTGCCCTTGGTCGAAACTGGCGTAGCGATCCTTGCGCCATTGCTCCCACGGCGAGTCGTTGAGCAGCGCGTGCGCGACTTCGAGTCCCCTGGCGAACGCATCCATGCCACCGATGTGGGCCAGGAACAGGTCGGCCGGATCGGTCGACTCGCGCCGCACCTTGGCATCGAAGTTCAGCCCACCCGGCTGCAGCCCGCCCTGGCGCAGGACGACCAGCATCGCGCCGACGGTGTCGTACAGGTCGGTCGGGAACTGGTCGGTGTCCCAGCCGTTCTGCGCATTGCCGCGATTGGCGTCGATGCTGCCCAGCAGGCCGGCGTCGCTGGCCACCTGCAGGTCGTGCTCGAAGGTGTGGCCGCTGAGGGTGGCGTGGTTGGCCTCGATGTTGAGCTTGAAATCCCTGTCCAGCCCGTGTGCCTTCAGGAAACCAACCACCGTCGCGCTGTCGAAGTCGTACTGGTGCTTGCTCGGCTCCATCGGCTTGGGCTCGATCAGGTAGTTGCCTTCGAACCCGATGCTGCGGCCATAGTCGCGGGCGATGGTGAGGAACCGGGCCATGTGCGCCAGCTCGCGCTTCATGTCGGTGTTGTGCAAGGTGGCGTAGCCTTCGCGGCCACCCCAGAACACGTAGTTCGATCCGCCCAGTTCGACCGTGGCCTCCAGCGCGTTCTTGACCTGCACCGCGGCGCGGGCCACGACGGCAAAATCCGGGTTGGTCGCGGCGCCGTTCATGTAGCGCGGATGGCTGAACAGGTTGGCCGTGCCCCACAGCAGCTTGATGCCGGTCGCCGCTTGCCGCTCCTTCGCCAGTGCGACCAGGTGCTTGAGATCCTTCTCGTAGGTCGCGATGTCGTCGCTGTCGGGCGACAGATCCACATCGTGGAAGCACCAGTACGGCACGCCGAGCTTGGTGAAGAACTCGAAGGCGGCATCGAGCTTGGCCTCGGCCTTGGCGACCGGGCTGCCGTCGCCGGCATCCCACGGGTAGCGGCGGGTGCCGGGCCCGAACGGGTCATGGCCGGCGCCGCAGAAGGTGTGCCAGTAGCACACCGCAAACCGCAGGTGCTCGGCCATGGTCTTGCCGCCGAGGGTCTTGTTGGCGTCGTAGACCTTGAACGCCAGCGGGTTGTCCGACCCCGGGCCTTCGAAGGGGATCTTGCCGATGCCGGGGAAGTGTTCCTTGGCGCCGAGGAAGGGGGTCGTGCTCATGCTGCGATGTCCTGTTGTGCGGTGTGGGGGACGAGGGGTGTTGCCTAGCCGCGATACAGCGGCGCGATGGCGTCGAGGTGGTCGAGGAAGCGGCGGTACGGGGCGCGGTAGGCGGCGACGTGGTTCGGGTCGGGCGTGCAGGCCTGCGCCGGGTCGGTGGCCACGTGCGCCTGCACCACCTCGGTGATGGACGCCTGGCTGCCTTGCGCGCGCTCGAACGACCACAGCGCCTGCAGCGCGGCGCCGAACGCGGCGCCTTCGGCCTGCGTGGGCACATCCACCGGCAGGTCGAACACGTCGGCCACCAGTTGCCGCCACGCCGGGCTGTTGCTGCCGCCGCCGGTGAGCGCGATGCGGTCGAAGCGCATGCCGGCGGCCACGAACGCATCGAAGCCGTACTTGAGGCTGTAGGTCGCCCCTTCCATCGCGGCGCGATAGAGGTGGGCCGGGGTCATGTTGTGCGGCTCCAGTCCTGCGAGCACGCCCTTGCCCCGCGGCAGGTCGGGCGTGCGCTCGCCGCCCAGGAACGGCAGCATGGTCAGGCCGTGCGCACCGGGGGGCGTGGCGTGGAGGTGGGCATCGCCTTCGCGGGTGGGGAAGCCGAACAGGCTGGCGACGTGTTCGGTCGCGACCGTGCAGTTCATGGTGCAGATCAGCGGCAGCCAGCCGCCCGAGGACGAGCAGAACGCGGCCCAGGCGCCGGTGTCGGAGACGACGGGCGTATCGCTGTAGGCGAACAGGGTGCCGGAGGTGCCCAGGCTCATCGACAGCTTGCCCGGCACCACCGCGCCGGTGCCCCAGGCGGCCATCATGTTGTCGCCGCCACCCACGGCCACGCGGCAATCGGCGGGCAGGCCCAGCTCGGTGGCGATGGCGGGCGACAGTGGGAACAGCGCATCGTGCGCGACCAGCGGTGGCAGGCAGGCCGACAGGTCGCGGCCATCGTCGGTGGCCTGCAGCAGGGTGCGCGACCAGGTGCGGGTGCGCACGTCCAGCCAGCCGGTGCCCGAGGCGTCGCCGTGTTCCATCCACAGCTGGCCGGTGAGCACGTAGTTGAGGTAATCGTGCGGCAGCAGGATCGTCGCCAGCCTGTCGTAGACCTCGGGCCGGTGGGTCTTCGTCCACGGCAGCTTGGAAGCGGTATAGCCGGCCAGGATCGGGTTGCCGGCCAGCGCGATGCACTGCACCGCGCCGCCGACGGCGGACATGATCCGGGCGCACTCGGCGGTGGTGCTGGTGTCGTTCCACAGCTTGGCCGGGGCCAGCACCTGGCCATCGGCATCGAGCGGGACGAAGCCGTGCTGCTGGCCCGAGACCGACAGCGCCGAGACCTGCGCGCGCAGGCGCGGATCGATCCGGTCGAAGCAGGCCTTCATCGCGTGCACCCAGTCCGAGGGGTGTTGCTCGCGGCTGCCGTCCTCGCCCGACATCAGCGACAGCGGCGCGCTCGCCGAGGCCACCACCTCGCGCGTGGTGGCGGCGTACACCACCACCTTCACGCTCTGCGTCCCGGCGTCGATGCCCGCATACATGGTCATGTGCAATCCGCTTTGGAAGTTAGCGCTACCATAAAATGTTGCGGTCGTTCTGGCTGTCGCCGGCTGTACCGGATCGCGCCAGACTCTATCAGGAGTCTCGTATCAAGGGTTGCTGCAATGCGCAATGGAATGGTTGCAGTCAGTCATTAAGATAGCGCTATCATCAAATCCTGCTCCGGCGCCACCCGGACGAATGCCCTTCACGGCGCCACGTCGATGAAACCGTTGATCGACAGCCGTCCTGCCGACACATCCGCCGGAGGCACGCGGGCGTTGTCTATATCGCCCGAATGCAACGAATTGCGCCGGTACACCACCATGCGGTTGAACGCGGGCTCGACGCGATCGACGCGCTCGAACAGCGCGGTGTCGCCGTCGATGTAGCCCGCGTCGGCACCGCCATCGCTTTCTTCCTGGCGGAGGCGATCGAAGTATCGGGCGCGCCGCACCTCGTCGACGGTCTCGAATCCGGTGTGGCGATGCCGGTAGAACGAGGTGCCTCCCCAGCCGCCCTGGAACAGGTAGTGCACCGTCGCCAATCCCGACGCGGCCGTCGAATCGATGTGCGGGATCCGCTGCAGGAACGCCAACCGTTCCGGCGCCAGCGTCACCAGCGAGTAATGGCACATCGGGAACGTCATCCGTGCCTGTCGCGGCAGTTCGAAGACATCTTCCAGCACGGGGCGCAGCACCCGCTCCAGCAGCACTTCGTACGACAGCGGCGCGCGTGCACGGATGCCGGGGAACATCGCCCCTTGCGGCCTGAACTGCAAGCGCGCGGCTTTGCGCAGCAAGCGCTCGGGAGCGTCGACGAGTTGGTCGATGACGAGCAACGGCGCACCCTCGTCCCCGATCGAGCGCCGCTGGATACGGATCCGTGGATGCGGTTCGAGCAGCATCGAGCGCTAGCCTGCCGACGGCACCTGCGACTGCGCCGTCACGCGCGCGTGCGCCTGCGCTCGCTGATGCATCAGATCCCATGCCGACTGCGGCGCCTTGCAATAGCTGTCGAGGAATTGCTGGTGGCTGGGCATCGCCGCCACGGCCACGTTGATCGGCTGCCGGATCGCATCCAGCAACCGGCGCAGATCCGCATCGGGCAACGCCTGCGCCAGCGGATGATGCTGCCTGGGCACGACGCCCTGGCCCAGCATCACGTGCGTCCAGGAATCCAGTCGGAACAGTTCGTCCTCGCCTTGCCAGGCATGGCCACGATCACGGAACGCCGCGATCCGGTGCGCCAGTTCCGGCGGCAGCGACATCTCGCGCACATCCCGCCACAGCGGCTCGTCGCGCTGGTTGAGGTGGTAATGCAGGATGATGAAGTTGCGTACATGCTCCATCTCGGCACGGCTGACATCGTTGTAGCACTGCGCGATCGAATCATCGATGCCGTTGGCCGGGAACAGGCGCAGCAGGCGCGTCACCGCGCTGATGGTGAGATGGATGCTGGTCGACTCGAGCGGCTCGATGAACCCGCTGGCCAGGCCCAGCGCGATCACGTTCTTGTTCCACGCCTTGAGCCTGCGGCCGGTGCGGAACGGAATGATCCATGGATCACGCAGCGGCCGCGCCGGGTTGGCGGCGACCAGCCTGGCCCGCGCCTCGTCGTCGGACATGTGCGCGCTGGAGAACACCGTGCCGCAGCCGATCCGGTGCTGCAACGCGATGCTCCAGTGCCAGCCGGCCTCGTGCGCGATGGCTCGCGTGTAGGGCACCGCCGGGCCGGTCGATTCGGTCTGCCATGCCACCGCGCGATCGCAGGGCAACCAGTGGTTCCAATCCTCGTAGCCGGTCTTGAGCGTCTGCTCGGCCAGCACCGCGCGACCACCGGTGCAATCGATGAACAGGTCGCCTTCCACGACCGTGCCGTTGTCCAACACCAGCGCCTGGACGAAGCCGCTCTCGGGATGCTGCCGCACTTCATGGATCTTGCCTTCGATGCGGGTCAGGCCGAAGCCCTCGCACTTGCGCCGCATGTAGGCGGCATAGAACCCGGCATCGAAATGGTAGGCGTAATTGACCTCCGGCCGTTCCGGCGACAGCGGCGACCGCGCCCAGCGCGTCGACCATTGCTGCACGCCGTCTTCGTCCCGGCGGGTCAAGGCGAAACGATCCACGCGCGAGGCCACCGTCTCCAGACAGTAGTCGCCCAGTTCCGATTGCATGCCGCGGCGCAGGCCATCGAGCCAGAAATGGTGGAACTCGCACGCCCAGGTGCCCAGCCCGGTGTAACCGAAGGGATGGAAGTAGCGCTGTCCCGGCCGCAGCCAGTTCTCGAACGAGATCGACAGCTTGAAGCTTGCCGCCACCTCGCTCATGAACTCGCGCTCGTCGATCTGCAGCAACTTGTGGAAGGTGCGGATGGTCGGCACGGTCGACTCGCCCACGCCCACGGTGCCGATCTGATCCGACTCGACCAGGGTGACCTCCAGCAGCTCGCGGAACTGGTGCGTCAGCGCACATGCCGCGATCCATCCGGCGGTACCGCCCCCGGCAATCACGACCTTGCGAATCCTGCCCTCAGCCATTTCGTCCCCCATCGTTGTCCTTGCGATGCAAGGTCATCCAATCCACCCTGGAGCGAAGCGAGCCAACTTCACTCATCGATTCAACTTGCCGATCAGCATCGCCCGCAATTGCCGCGCAAGCGTGTCGTCGATCGGCCCCAGCACCTTGCGCGCCGCCTCGGGCAGGTGCGCACCGGCACGGTCGGCCGCGCCGAACACGTAGTACTCGAAGACTTCGCGCCACGCCTGCTTCTCGCGCTCCGGCCGGTCGCGGATCGTCCACATCGCGTGGTAGAGCGCATGCATCGGCGTGGGGATGTGGGCGGGCATGCTGCTCCACCAATAATTGACCAGCACGTTGAACGCATCCAGCCCCTCGACCTGGTGCCACCACATGCTGGGAATGAAGATCGCATCGCCCGGCTCGAGTTCGGCGCGCCGGGCGCTGGGCAGCGCATCGCGGAAGCGCGGGAACCGCTCGTAATCCGGATCGGCGAAATCGACCAGGGTCACCGCCTGCCCGCCCGGACTCGGCTCCAGCGGGCCGGGATACAGGTTGGCGATCTGATCGGGCGGAAACAGCGTGAAGCGCCGGCGACCGACCGCGACACAGGCGATGTTGTTGGGCGCGTCGTAATGGCACGACGCGATGGTGCGGTTGCCGATCCAGATCGCAGGGGGCGCATGCACGCCCAGTGCCGCGAACCCGAGATCGTTGCCGGCGCGCAAGCCAGGCAGGCAGCCATCGACCAGCGCCGAGGCCATGTAGAACGTCGGCGGGCGAGGATCGTCGCGATGCGACGACACCTCGGCGAGGTAATCATCCAGTCGCCCGCGCAGCGCGACCGTGTTGAGTTCGGTGAAACCGGGCTTGTAGAAAGGCCGCCCCGCCACTTCCGGATCGCCGCGCGAGTACTGGATCGGACGCCCGTCGTAGAAGCCGAGCAGGTAATCGATCGCATCGCCCGCCGATGCACGCCCGGCTTCCACCAATGGCCATTCCCGCACCAGTCCGCGCAGCACGACCGGCTCGCCGCCATCGAGCAGGGCGTCGAGCGGCAACGCGTCCGGCCGGCAGCCTTCGAGTTCGCGGATATGGCCGGCCACCGTGTCCATGACGCCTATGCGACGCCGGCCTGCGTGCGCAGTCGCTGCTGCTTCGCGGCCATCAGGTGGCGAATGTTGTATGTCGATGCGAGCAGCAGGTAGGCGCCTTCGAGGAAGCCGGCGCGGTGCAGCGCATGCAACGCATCCGCATCGAGCGCCGCGAGCCGTTCGCGGTCGATGCCATGGAGACCGGTGAGGTTGGCACCCGCCTCGTCGTTGAACTTCACATCGAGCGTGATCGGCTGGATCAGCCCATGCGCATCGAAGGCGGCATACATCGCCTTGCCACCTTCCACGCCTGCGTGGATGCCATGCAGCACCGTGAGGATGCGGTCGAGATAGGGCGTGTTGCCCCCGCCCGGCTGGAACACCGCTTCGCCTTCGACGAACGACACGCGCGGATGGTCGAGGTCGACATGCACGACAGGCTCGTTACGCAGCTCGCCATCGACCCACTGTTCCTGGAAGCCGATCAGGAACGGCCCTTTCGCGACATGGCCCGGAAGGTATGCAGCATTCCAGCGACCACCTTGCAGGAACAGGTTTTCGCCACCCTCGAAACCGAGCAATGCGACAGAACGATACTCATCGGTCGCATGGTCGCGTTGCAGGAACAGCGGGTACTCGCGCTGCAACTCGGCGTACTCGGTGGCAAACGCCGGCACCATGCCGACGTCGTCACCGAATTCACGGCCGAAACGGGTCGCCACCACCCTCAGATCCTTGTGCGCCACGTTGTTGAGCAATTCGTACCGTGCCATGTCGCCCCTGCTTCGATGCCGCACATCCGCAAACCACCTGCACCCGACTATTCCGCAATCGCACCGGTGCCGCAAGGCGGAAGGCAACGAGGGCAACGGCGGCGGCGGAAGGAAACCGGAACCGTCCTTTCGGACGGTTCCGGCTCCGGTCTGTCCCACCCCCAGGGAGGAATCGTGGGATCAGAAGCGGTAGCGCGCGCCCACCATGTAGCGCGGGCTCTGGTCGAGCAGCTTCACCATCATCTTCTCCGTGCGGGAACGCCAGCGGACGTCCTCGCCAGTGAGGTTGATGGCCTCGAAGCCGACCGACCAGCGATCGTTGAACGTGTACGCCACGCTCAGGTCGAGCTGGTCGTAGGCCTCCACGTAGTACGGGTTGCGGTTGGCGGCACCGTTCTGGTTGGCCTGGATCAGGTATTCGTCGCGCCAGTTCCAGGCCAGCCGGGCCGTCCAGCCATGCTTCTCGTACATCAGCACGAGGTTGGCGGTATCGCTCAGTCCGGTCAGCGCGAACTGGTCGCCGCTGGCCGGATCCGCACCATCGTCGATGCCGATGTTGCCGTTGACGACGGTGTAGTTGGCCGCGATGCCGAAACCGCTGTCGCCGAAGAAGTACTGCCCGCCGATTTCCCAACCGTGGATCTTGGCTTGCTGCTGGTTGACCGGCCGGGTGACGTTGAACATGTACAGCGGATCGTCAGGCTCTCCGATAAGGTCGTAGGCGGTCGCGATGGCCTGCCACTGCGCCTCGCTGCCGTTGTAGGCCGCCAGTCCGCCGGTCTCGGGGTTGCGCAGCATCGCCAGCGCGGTGAACAGGCCGATATTGTTGGCCGAACAGATGTTCGGGTCGTTGCCTGCCGCGATCACCTGCGCCTGGCATTGCCCACTCTGCAGGAAGGCCAGCGCGGCCTGTGCATCCGGGCCGGAGGTGGGATCGCGCAGGTCGTAGAGGCTGTCGCGCACCACCGTGTTGCCGACGAAATTGTTGACCCGCTTGTTCCAGTAGGTCACCGACACGAAGCTCGAGGGTGCGAAATACCATTCCAGCGCCAGATCGAAGTTATTCGATTCCAGCGGCTTCAGCTCCGGGTTTTGCGCCTCGCCGGTGGCACGCATGCTGTCGGCGACCAGGATGGAACCCGTGGGGCCGTTGCCGAGGATGGTGGCGCCTGCATAGAGATTGCCGTAGCCGGGGCGCGCGATGGTCTGGCTGTACGAAGCACGCCCCTTCAGCGTCTCGGTCAGGTCGATGCTGAAATCCACGTTCGGCAGCAGGTAGCTGTAGCGGTTGGTCTCGCTGAATGGCTGGATCGCGGACGACTGCACGATGGCGAAATCGTTGTCATCCCGCCACTGGATCGCCTGCGGCACGACGATCTGCGCAGTGGATGTCAAATCCGTACGCTCGTAGCGCAGCCCGAACACCGTGTTGGTGCGCATGCCGCCGAGATCGCCATCCATTTCCCATTGCACGTAGGCCGCATTGGTCTTTTCCTCGATGCGGTTGTCCGCGGCCAGTGCCGGGTTGTATCTAGAACGCACGCCATATCGATCCGCCGCCCACAGCGCGAGCTCGCTGGCGTTGCCGCGCCAGGCGCCGCCCGGGATGCCGGTGGTGTCGAAGTCGTTGAACAGCCCCGCGATGCTGACCGGATGCAGCAGTGCAAGCATCCCCGGTTCGTTGCCGACGTTGGCCACGCCCCAGTCGCCCAGCGTGCCGTAGGTATCGTCGGAGTTCTGCCGACGCATCGTGACCTTCGACGAGTCGACGCCGAACTGGAAGCGCCCGCTGTCGAAGTCGAGACTGCCGTCGATCCGGCCCTGGGTGACCTCGGTCTCCTGCTTGGTGTGCCAGATGCGCAGCACCTGCGACCCGAGTTGCCCGGGCGGGAAATCGGGATTGAGCACGCCGTTGGCATTCGCCAGCGCATCGGCCTGCGACGCGAACCAGGTGCGGCTGGCGATCGGCAGTCCGTTGTTGAACCGGAACTCCTGCGCCCAGTTGCCACCGCAATAAGCACCGGTGCAATTGCGCGGCGCCTCGTTGGCACTGGTGCCGGCCATGCTGAAGAACGTCGCGCTGCCGCCGGTGATCGAATCGTTGGGCAGGCTGCGGCTGCGGGAATTGTGCGCATCGAACGACAGGTTGAACCGATCGGTCACGTTCCAGTCGGCGTTGAAACCGATCGAATCGAGCCGGAACTTCTGCATGTTGCGCTGCTGCTCGTAACCGTAGTCCTTGCCACCGGTGACCTCGCGCAGGTAGACCGGCACCGCGACCGCACCGCTGGTGTCGAATTCGATGTGGGTGAAACCGCCGCCCTGGTTGAGCCACTGCGTCTGTTCGCCGCGATCCTCGGTGATCTCGTTGCTCGAATAGGTGTAGTCGAGCGTCAACGTCAACGCATCGGTCGGCGCGAACTGCAGCACCGCCTGGCTGTTGATGCGCTCGCGCTCGAAGTCCGAGAACGCGTAGCGCAAGTCGTTCGGAATCGTGTACAGCGCACCCAGTGCCGGTGCGTTGACGATGTTGATGTCGGAACGGAATGCATTGTCGTTACCGGTCCAGCGGCGGATGCTCCACTGGTTCTCGGTCGCCTGAACGTCGCCGCCCTTGCGGTTCTGGTAACTCGCACTGAGGCTGACGCCCCAGGTCTTGTCGGAATTGGTATGGCTGAAGATGCCGGAGACTTCCGGCGTGATGTCGCTGTCGAACGGCTGCGAGCGATCGGAACCGAGCTTGACGCCGGCATTGGCGACCGTGCCGGTGTGGTCGAACGGGCGCGCGGTCAGGATGTCGAGCGTCGCGCCGATGCCGCCACTCGGCGAATCCGCGCGACCGGTCTTGAACACGGTGATGCCGCTGATCGACTCGGAGGCGAGCTGGGCGAAATTGAAACCGCGCGTGCCGGAGCCGACGCCGCCGGTCACCGCATCGCCGTTCGAGAAACCGTCCGAGCCGGGGATCTGGCGACCGTTCAAGGTCACCATATTGAAGCCGGGGCCGAAGCCACGCGCCGTGACCTGGGCGCCCTCGCCATTGCGGCGTTCGATCGAGATGCCGGTGATGCGTTGCAACGATTCGGCGAGGTTGGTGTCGGGGAACTTGCCGATGTCCTCCGCGCTGATCGCGTCCACCACGCCGGCCGTATGGCGCTTGGTGTTCATCGACGTTTCGAGGCTGTTGCGGATGCCCGTCACCACGACCCTGTCGAGCGCCGATGCATCGGTGGATGTCTGTTGCGTGGCCTGGGTTTGCGGCGGCGGATCCTGCGGGGTGTCCGCGTCCTGCGCAAAGGCCGGATTGATGATCAGGACGCCGCCCACGAACGTGAACATGGCCTTCGACCTGAACCGCTTCAACTTCTGACTCATTGGTGTGTCCTCGCGCACTGGAGTTGGACGATCAACTTGCGTGTCGTTGCCGGCATGGGCACGGCCTTCGCCGTCGCCGGGTGCACGGACAGTGCGGGACGCGATGCCCCGGTACAGCCATCTGGAAACCCATCCCCATGCATCTGCTGCTGGCCCTGCAGGCGAATCCGCCCTCGACCCAGAAGCCCTGTGCCTCACACCGGCCATCACTGCATGCGCGTGCGTCGAACCCATGGATGCGCAGAGCAGTTCCTGCCGGACAAGCCCCCTCGCCAACGGCCGATTGCTCTTCGGCAGGCTCGGTTGGCAGGGGCGTCATGAATGTTGTTAGCGCTAACATGACGAGACATGGATAGCACGGTCACAAGGGCATGTCACATTGCAGCGCAACAGGCTCCGGTACGCCGACCGTCGACGCGACATGCAACCGGTTACATGCGCCGATGCGCCTTATCAACAGTTCACTGCATGCTTTGAATCGGCCGCGATGAACGAAAAATCCCTAGAAAAATGGCCTGATCATGAATTCAATGTCGACATCCGCCGGCATCACCTGCTGCAGCGCAGCAGCTAGAGTGCGCGAACCGCTCCCCGTTCTTTCCGTTCGATGGCCCGCGCAAGACCATGGCAGGCTGTGCGTACGAAGGGATCTCGTCATGCGAAATCCAAGTACTGCGCTCCAGAATCATTGTTAGCGTTATCGGACACGGGAAAACAGCTTCCGTTGAGCCCGCCTCGCCCGTGATTCACCATGTCCCCAGCCCCGCCAGGCACGCCCATGCTTCAGGCCGAATCACGGTATCCGAGCAGCCGCAAGGCGTTGAACACCACCAGCAAGGTCGATCCCTCATGCAACGCCACGGCCGGCCCGATGCCGAGGCCCAGGATCGTCGCCGGCACCAGGAAAGCGACGATGCCGAGGCTGACGAACACGTTCTGCCGAATCACGCCGCGCGTTCGGCGACTCAAGCCGATCGCGAACGGCAGGTGGCGCAGGTCGTCGGCCATCAACGCGACATCAGCGGTTTCCAGTGCGACATCGGAACCCGCCGCACCCATCGCGATGCCGACCGTTGCATTCGCCATCGCCGGCGCATCGTTGACGCCATCGCCGACCATCGCCACCTTGCGTTCGCTCTGCAGTTTGCGGATCGCGTCCACCTTGTCCTCGGGCATCAGGTCGCCCCAGGCCTCGTCGAGGCCGACGTCGGCGGCGATGGCGTCGGCCACCTTCTGGTGGTCGCCGGAGATCATGACCATGCGTTCGATCCCCAGCCCGCGCAGTCGTTGCAGTGCATCGCGCGCACCGGTACGTGGCGTGTCGAGCAGACCGATCACGCCAAGGTCGTGCGCGCCCTTGCGCACGACCATCGTGGTGCGGCCTGCCTCGCGCAGTGCCGAGATGGCATTCGATGCCGAAGTGCCCAGCGGCGCGATGCCGTCGCTGCCGAACAGTTCGGCCTTGCCGATCCACACCGTCTCGCCCTCGAGCATGGCGGTCACGCCACGACCGACGAGGTTCTCGAGATCGCTCGCCTGCGCAATCCCGACACCACCCAGTCGCTCGCGACCGTCACGCGCAATGGCCACCGCCAGCGGATGGTCGCTGAGCGATTCGACCGCGACCGCGACGGACAACAACTCTTCCTCGCAAACGCCATCGACCGGCACCACGTCGGTGATGCGCGGACGACCTTCGGTGAGCGTGCCGGTCTTGTCGAAGGCCAGCGCGTCAAGCGCACCCAGCTCCTCCAGCGGCGCGCCACCCTTGACCAGCACGCCGCCACGCGCCGCGCGGGCGATGCCCGACAGCACCGCGCTCGGCGTGGCGATGGCCAGCGCGCACGGACTGGCCGCGACCAGCACCGCCATCGCACGGTAGAAGCTGTCGCGGAACGGTTCGTCCACCACCACCCACGCGAACAGCAACAGGCACGCGAGCACCAGCACCGCCGGCACGAAGATCCGCTCGAAGCGGTCAGTGAAACGCTGCGTGGGCGACTTGCGCGTCTCGGCCTCGCTGACCATCTTCACCACTCGTGCGAGTGCGGAGTCGGCCGACCTGCGCGTGACCTCGACCTCGATCGCGCCACTGCCGTTGATGGTGCCGGCGAACACGCGCGATGCGGCATCGACGCCATCAGGCCGCATGCGCGCGCCGGTGGGATCGTCCACGGCACGCTTGTCGACCGGGATGCTCTCGCCGGTGACCGGCGCCTGGTTCACGCTGGAACTGCCGAGCACGAGGAAGCCATCGGCTGGCAGGCGTTCGTTCGGCTTGACCAGCACGATGTCGCCGACGACGAGTGTTTCGACCGCAACCTCCTGCACCCGCTCGTCGCGTCGCACCGTTGCCGTGTCGGGCGCAAGCTCGGCCAGCGCCTCGATCGCGCGCTTGGCGCGGCCCATCGCGTAATGCTCCAGCGCATGGCCGAGGCTGAACAGGAACAGCAGCAGCGCGCCTTCCGCCCATGCGCCGAGCGCAGCGGCACCCGCGGCGGCGACCAGCATCAACGTGTCGATCTCGAAGCGCTTCATGCGCAGGTTGTCGATGGCTTCGCGCAGCGTGTAGAAGCCGCCGAAGAAGTACGCCGCCACGTAGCACGCCAACGGCAGCCAGGCCGGCATCGTCGTGGAGAACTTCGAGACCAGGAACCCGGCGACCAGGAACGTGCCGCACACCAGCGCGAAGATCAGCTCGCTGTTCGGCCCCAGCAGGCCGCCATGCGCATGCGCGTGTCCATGTGCGTGATCATGCTCGTGCGGTGCATGCGTATCGCCGCCATGGTGTCCGCCACAGGGCTTTCCCTCCGCATGCGCGTGGGCATGCGCGGCCGGCTTCGGCGCCGCGACGGTCTGCACCGGCGCGATCTGCATCCCGGCAAGCACTTCGAGGATGCGTGCTTCGGAAACCAGATTGCGGTCGTATTCGACATGCACCATGCCCGTTGCACTGGCTTCTGCTTCCAGCACGCCGTGGATGGTGCGCAGGCGTTCGGCAACGGTACGCGCCCGCCGCTGGTGGGTGATGCCGTCGACGTTCCACGACATGTGTCCGTAGCGACCACTGATCGCCGCGCCCGCCGCCTCCACCACCTCGCGGATGCGTGCCAGCGGCAACACGTCCTGGTCGTAGTGGATGCACACCTGCGCCGGCACATCGCCGGACGCCTTGCGCACATGCACCTGCTGGATGCCGTTGCGCCCTTCCAGGTCGTCGACCAACCGCCTGACGCAGGCGTCGGCCTCGTGCGGCACATGGGGCAACAGGATCTGCAGGTCGATGCGCAGTTTCTCGGTCATCGCCGGAGCATCGCCGCCGCCCGGCGCGGGACACAATCACACCCTGCCGCACGCACCGGCCTTGACGGCCATGCGAACATGGCGCGCATGGACATCTTCAAGGTCTTCACCCTCGAAGCCGCACACCGGCTGCCCAACGTGCCGCCGGGGCACAAGTGCGCGCGCCTGCACGGGCATTCGTTCCGGGTCGAGATCCACGTCTCCGGCGAACCCGGCGAGGACACCGGCTGGGTGATGGATTTCGCCGACATCAAGGCCGCCTTCAAGCCGCTGTACGAGCAGCTCGACCACCACTACCTCAACGACATCCCCGGCCTGGACAATCCCACCAGCGAGCGGCTGGCGGCCTGGATCTGGGATCGGCTCAAGCCGGCCTTGCCGCTGCTGAGCGCCATCGTCGTCCACGAGACCTGTACTTCCGGCTGTCGCTACGCCGGGCCATCCGCCTAAATCATTGATCTTCCAAGACTTGTTTCTGGCTGAACGCCCGCGCCCGCTCAATGTTGCATCGCAACAAATCCTGCGTTATGCTGCACCGCACAAACCCGGCAATCCCTGCCGGTCAACGCAGGAATCCCGCCATGTCTTACCAGCTCAATGACCAGTTCGCCGCCGCGACCCGTCAGTTCGCCGACACCGCCGCGCAGATCAACCGCCTGACCCTCGAGAACGCGCAGAAGGCCTTCGGCCTGCAGCTCGCCACGCTGGAAGAGAATGCCGAAGCCACCTTCGCGTTCCTCGGCGAGGCCGCTGAAGTCCGCGACTTCGACGGCTTCAAGACCCTGTTCCCGAAGGGCGTCCAGGTTGCCCGCGAGAGCGCCGAGCGCGCCCTCAGCGCCGGCCAGGAAGTCTTCGGCAGCACCGTGAAGACCAACGAAGCCATCGCCGGCATCGCCAAGTCGCAGGTCGAGACCGCCACCGCCAAGGTGCAGGCCGAGGCCGACAAGGTCGTCAAGACGGCCGCCAAGACCGCCAAGCGCCGTTGATCGATATGTAATCCCCCCGACGCGATCTCTCCCGCGTCGACTTGGAACCCGGCAACGCAGGTTGCCGGGTTTTATTTTGTCCGCTTGCCGCACCTGGCCGTTCCGCGCGCGCGGATGCCTGCACGCGGCACTCGCACGTCAGGGTGCGCGCGGCGGCTTGCCGGCCGCCGAAGCTTCCGCATCATGGACATACACTGCGTCGCGGAAAGCCTTGTGCAGGCCGGTGCCGCCCGGCGGCACGTACTGGGTGAACAACACCGCGGCGATGTCGTTGCGCGGATCGATCCAGAACAGGGTGTTGGCATAACCGTCCCAGAAGAACTCGCCCACGGCGCCGGACGCCTCTTCCGCATGCGCGGGCGGCGAATGGCGCACCGCGAAGTCGATGCCGAAACCCACCTGCCCCTTGCCGGGCAGCCATGAGCGATCGGTGATTTCCGGCGACAGCGCATCGGTGGCCATCAACGCGATGGTCTCGGGCTTGAGGATGCGCACGCCGTCCACTTCACCGCCGCCGACCAGCATGCGCGCGAAGCGCATGTAGTCGTCGAGCGTCGACACCAGCCCGAAACCACCGGGCGTGAACGTCCACGGCACGGTATTGAGCGTCGGCAATTCGTCGGCGCCTGCGCGGGTGAATGCATCGTCCTCCCACTTGTAGATCGCCGCCATGCGCCCGCGCTTGTCGTCGGGCACCAGGTAGGACGTGTCATGCATGCTCAGCGGATCGAACACGCGCTCCTGCATCAGTTGCGCAAACGGCTTGCCCGACAGCATCTCCGCAAGCCGCGCCTGCACGTCCACCGACACGCCATAGATCCATCGCGTGCCCGGCTGCGCCACCAGCGGCACGCGCGCCAGCCGCTCCGAGAACTCGGCCAGCGAATGCTTCGGATCGATCGGCCTGGCCTCGATCAGCAGCGCGCGCACCGGCGTGTCGTCGCCTTCGTTCGCGAAACCTGCGGTGTGGCGCAGGATGTCGTACACCGTGATCGGCCGCTCCGACGCTTCGTAGCGCGGTTGCCCGTCCGCATCCACCCCGGCGAACACGCGCATGTCCGCGTACTCGGGCAGGTGCTTCGACAGCGGATCGTCCAGCTGGAACAGCCCTTCCTCGTACAGCGTCATCAGCACCACGCCGGTGATCGGCTTGGTCATCGAATAGATCTGCACGATGGTGTCGCGCGCCATCGCACGTCCCGCTTCGCGGTCGGCATCGCCATGCGCACCGAAGTACACCTCGCGACCATCCTGATAGACCAGCGCCGACACGCCGACCGCCTTGCCTTCGGCAACACGACCACGCAGCACGTCGTCGATATGGGCCGGATCCACCCGCGCCACCTCGACGGCAGGCGCGGCTTCCGACGAGGCCGGTGCAGGCGAAGGTTGGCAGGCGACCAACAGCATCGACAAGCCAGCGACAAGGCAGGCTCTCATGCAAATCTCCGGAAACTGATCGTGGATGCAGGGGGCAAGGGAGGGATCATCGCATCCCGCGATGGCGCATGGCGTGCCACATGGTGATTTGCGAAACTCTCGCCAAGAGGATGAGGGCAGTAGGAACAGCAACGTCCGGCCGACACCGCGTGCTGCACGACACCCGTCTGCATCGGTGACACAACCCGCAATGCGGGCCGTTTGCTTGATGGCGACCCCTCTTCCGCGCGAACCAAGACCCGCCCTATGCGGAGATTCGTAGGACGGGTTTTAAACTCGCCTTACGCGGATCAATTGCCCGCCGGGCGTCGGTGAACCCACCCGTTGCCTCCCGTAGGAACCGTGTCGTCATCCACGATGCGAACCACGACATCGCTGTCGGGCGGCAGCCACACACCCGACAGGTTCGTCGCCGTCACCGTGAACCACTCCTCCAGTTCCCATCCCGCATCGTTCTTGATCGGCACGGACAGGACGGAGAAGTTGTTGTTCCCCTCCGGCACGGTGACTTCGTGTCGCACGGCGCCATAGTCACTGTCCGATATCGCGGTACCGTCACGGGTGACGAGCGTGAACCGCGCTCCGCCAGCAAGCGCCGCCCCCCACCGTGAAAGCCACCAATGCGTGATCATCGGACTCGCGTACCGTAGTGGTTGTACCCCCGAACACATGGGTGGTAGTGCCCCCGGATACCGTGGTTGTCGTGCCCAAGAGCACAAGGTTCGGGACGCGCCTGAGCGGAATGTCACGTACGGTATCGCTCAGCATCGAGCTCGGGTATGCCCATTGGGTAGCGTAGGGTGCCGAGGGCTGCGCATTCAACCATACGTCAGAACCCGCCTGTACCTTGAAGCTGTAGCGGTAATCGGGTGCGCCGACAGACTGGCTGTCCCCAGTTTGCAGTCCTTCCGGATTGGTCACGTTTGCCCATATGTAGACCCATGCCGGCGCAGGCTCGTCCTGCGGCCAAGTGAACCGCCCCGTGATCCAGACGGCACGACTCAGGACGATGTCGCGGGTCATGTCGTGCTCGATCTTGCCCACGTCGATCGCTTGCAGCGCGTACGGATCCGCTTGCGCCGGAAATAACCGCAGTATCAGGTGGCCTCCCGGGATCACGGCAACGGAATAGCTGCCGGTACCGGTCTGTGCATCCACACACTCTTCCACCAGCCGCCCGTTCCATGTCGAGCAGGCCTGAATGCGCGGTGCCGCGGAAAGCGGCGCCCCGCCCGACGGCAGCAGGATCCTGCCCGAGACCACGGGCCGCGGATCGTCGTTGAGGATGATCCCGGTCGCGCTTCCGACATCGACGGTCGCGCCCCTGACGTTGCGCAAGGCCACTCGGACGGTTTCGTCCGGCTCCACGACGTCGTCGCCGAGGATCCGGATGCTAAGTATGCGACTGAGGCTGCCTTCGGGAATGACCTGGTTAACGAGGTTCAAGCCCTCGTAATCACTCCCCTCGATCGCGGAGCCGCCTCCAGTCACGACATCGAAAATCACTCCGCCCGACGGCGCCGGAGAGCCCAAGCGCACCTCGAAGTTCATGTGCAGCCAGCCTCCGCTGCCGGGTTCGAACACCGGCCTGCTGTCGAGCACCGAGATGGTTCCCGGCAGATCCCGGCGATGCGAGATTCCCCTTGCCATCAGGTTGATGCTTCGGACGTTGTCCGCCGCGTTCTCGATCCCGCAGGCGACGCCCATGCACGCGGAGCCCAGCGGCTTGGAGAAGTAACCGATCCACTGCTGTTGCCCCGTGGTGTAGGCCATCACGGTTCCGAATGCTGGCGGCCCGTCCTGGCGGTAACCACGGGAGAAAGGGAAATTCACAGGGGTCTGCCCACGATCGGTCTCGATGTCGTGCTCCGAGCCGAGGTTGTGCCCGATCTCGTGGGCAAGCACGAGCGGGCCACATGGCCCGATCGCCGTGACGGAATGGCTCCCCCAATCCTGATTGATGGGATAATTGCTGACCGTCGCGATTCCGCACGTGGAATCGTTCGCGGCATGGGGGCGCAAAAGCGCGACGAGATCCGCTCTCAGTTCATTCCGCAGTGCAAGCAGATCGACGCCGGGAATCGTATTCGCTGTGAGGTCATGCAAGGCCTGGGCGTTGGTCGCACCAGCGGGGTAGTCCACCTGCCGCATGCCAACGACGTGGAGTCTGGCGATCGTGCCGCTGTCGATATGCGCTTGGTTGGCGATCGCCACGAGATTGGTGAACTCGGTCTCCGCCGCGGACACCGAACCACGCAACTGCACCAGGTTCGCGGTATAGACGGCGAGCAGGTCGATGCGCACTTCCTCGTCCGCCATCGCGGTCGCTGCCGGCCGGAAGGCGGCGAACTGGCGCCAAGCGGCGGCAGGTTTCGGATCGATGCCGGACTCCGGGCCAGACGAGGGCGAAGCAACGGTACTGCGAACCGGCGGCATCGCGCCGGGAATGGGCGACTCCTCCCGGAAGACCATGTCGTCCGGCAACGTGCCCGCGGGCACCCCCGGCGGCAACAGTCCGCCCGCCGGCTGGATGTAGGACTCGCCATGACTGGTGACGATGTGCAGCATCCTGCCATCGGGGGTGGGCAGGACGCCGAACACGCCATCCCTGCCGAAGGTGAGAACCGCGGCAAGCGCGCCCAACGACGTTTCCACCCGCCCGACAAACGTCCAGTCGCCCGACGGCGAAGTCTCCTGGCGCTCGTACCGAACCGGATAGGGCGCGACTCCGGGAAGCGTGACCTGCAGCATTCCCGAGGCCATCGCTCGCTGCGCGGCCGACCGGCTGATTGCGATGCGTCGGGGTTCGACCGTGGTCGTCGGGACGGGAGCGAACCGGTTGCTGCCACCCACGGGCTGAAGCAGATCCAAGGCTCCGCTCGTGGGCGCGAGATGCCACTGCGGCATGCCGGCCGTGTCCCTCGTGGCGGCAACCGCCGACGCTGCTGTATCGGCGTCCTGGCGAATCCAGTACCAAGCAGCGGCTGCAACCACGGCCACCACCAACGCCACCGACACAACCCCGGCAACGCCCCTGCGTTCACGTAGAATCATGGCGCCCCCTTGTGCCAGTTCCACCCTCTGGCAATGCAGGATGCTACGGGATTTATCGGCGCGAACGGCCAATCGGTCGTGATCGAGGCCGGGCCGCCGGCCTGTATTGCCGCTCAAGACGGCTTGCTGCCGAAAGGGGCATGAGCAAGGTCTGCCGTTCGGAACGATCTATCCTTGGGTTCTGGCCACCCTATCCACTACTACTCGTCCATCCTGTCGCCCAGCATCCTGCGCACGGCGATGAAGAACACCGGGATCAGCAGCAGGCCGAGGAAGGTGGCGAACAGCATGCCGCCGATCACGCCGGTCGACAGTGCGTGGCGTGCGTTGGCACCAGCGCCGCTGGACAACGCCATCGGCGTCACGCCCATGATGAACGCGAACGATGTCATCAGGATCGGGCGGAAGCGCAGGCGTGCGGCTTCGACGGTCGCGTCGCGCAAGGTCTTGCCTTCGGCACGCTGCTGCACCGCGAACTCGACGATCAGGATCGCGTTCTTCGCCGCCAACCCGATCACGGTGATGATGCCGATCTTGAAGAAGATGTCGTTGGACAGGTCACCACGCAGCATCGTCAGCACCACCGCACCAAGGATGCCCAGCGGCACGATCAGCAGCACCGCGACCGGGATCGACCAGCTCTCATAGAGCGCCGCGAGGCACAGGAACACCACCACGACCGACAGCACCAGCAGCAGCATCGCGGTGTTGCCGGCGATGATCTCCTGGTACGACATGCCGGTCCAGTCGTAGCCGATGCCACTCGGCAATTCGTTGGCGACGATGTCTTCCATCGCGGCCATCGCCTCGCCCGAACTGCGCCCCGGTGCCTGCGAGCCGTTAATGCTCACCGCCGAGTAGCCGTTGTAGCGGGTCAGCGACGGCGTGTTCATCTGCCACTCCGACGAGACCACGTTGCTCAGCGGGATCATCGCGCGATTGCCGTCGTCCGACAGCGTGGCCGAGGGCGTGTAGAAGCGCGAGAACGCCTCCGGCCCCATGCGGAACGGTGCGTCGGCGCGCATGATCACGCGCTTGACGCGACCTTCGGAGAAGTAGTCGTTGACGTACACCGGCGCCAGCATCAGCTGGATCGCGCTGTACACGTCGCCGACCTGCAGTCCCATCGCCTGCGCCTGCACGCGATCCACGTCGACCCGCAACTGCGGCGCGTCCTGCAACGTGTTGGGGCGTACGTTGGCCAGCGTGTCGGTGCGGCCGGCCGCGCTCGCGACCAGGGTGTCGCGCGCCTGGCCCAATGCCTCGCGGCCCAGGCCCGCGCGATCCTGCAGGTACATGTCGAAGCCGCCGAACTGGCCAAGGCCCTGGATGGTCGGCAGGTTGACCACGAAGATCTGCGCTTCCTTGATGCCGTACAGCGCGCCGTTGGCCTGCTGGATGAACTCGGGCACGGTGATGTCGCGGTCGTCCCAGTGCGACAACCGGATGAAGGCCATGCCCACGTTCTCGCCCTGGCCGACGAAGCTGAAGCCGGCGATCTGCATCATGCTTTCGTAGCCGTCGATGCCTTCGAGCGTGCTGCGCACATCCTCGAACACCGCCTGCGTGCGCTGCAGGCTGGAACCGGGCGGCAACTGCACGATGGCCATCGCGTAGCCCTGGTCTTCCTCGGGCACAAAGCTGCCGGGCAGGCGCGCGTACAGCACGCCGCACAGCACGGTGAGCGCGGCGAACACCATCATCCAGCGCGGTGCGTGGCGCACGGCGCTGCCGATGTGGCCGACGTAGGTGCGATTGATGCGCTCGTAGTACTTGTTGAACGTGCGGTAGACCACGTTCTCCTTCTTCTCGCCCGGCAGTGCGTGCTGCTTGAGGAAGGTCGCGCACAGTGCAGGCGTGAAGCCGAGCGCCAGGAAGGCCGAGAAGCCCATCGACACCGCGATGGTGATCGCGAACTGCTTGTAGATCTCGCCCGATGCGCCGCCCTGCAGCGCACTGGGGATGAACACCGCCGCCAGCACCACGGTGATCGCGACCACCGCGCCGGTGATCTGGCCCATCGCCTTCACCGTCGCCTCGCGCGGCGGCAGGTGTTCCTCGGCCATGATGCGTTCGACGTTCTCGATCACGATGATCGCGTCATCCACGACGATACCGATCGACAGCACCATCGCGAACAGCGTCAGCTGGTTGACCGTGAACCCGATCATGCTCAGCACCAGGAAGGTACCCAGCAGCGCCACCGGGATCACCAGCGTCGGGATGATGGTCGCGCGCAGGTTCTGCAGGAACAGCAGCATCACCAGGAACACGAGGACGACTGCCTCGATCAGCGTCATCACCACTTCCTGGATGGAGATGCGCACGAAGGTGGTGCTGTCGAATGGCGTGAACCATTCCACGCCATTGGGGAATGTCGCCTGCAGCTCGTCCATGCGCGCGGTGACCGCTTCGGCCACCGACAGCGCGTTGGCGCCGGGCTGCAGCATCACCGCCACCGCACCGACCGGCGCGCCGTCGAACTTGGCGTCGAAGCCGTAACCCTGCGCGCCCACTTCCACGCGCGCCACGTCGCCCAGGCGCACCAGTGCGCCGCCGGCATCCGCGCGCAGGATGATGTCGCGGAATTCCTCCGGCGTGCTGAAACGGCCTTCCGCGGCAACGGTAGCGGTGAAGCCCTGGCCTTCCGGCGCGGGATCGGAGCCGATGGAGCCGGCGGCGAACTGCGCGTTCTGCCCGCGCACCGCGGTGAGCACCTGCGATGCCGACAGGCCGTAGCCCTGCAGCTTCTCCGGATCGAGCCAGATGTTCATCGCGTACGACGAACCGAAGTGCTGGGTGTTGCCCACGCCGGGCACGCGCGCCAGCGGCTCGAGGATGCGCGAGGCGATCAGGTCGTTGAGCGCGTTGCGATCGATGCTCGGGTCGTTCGAGCGCAGGCCGACCACCATCAGGAAGCCGCTGTTGGCCTTGGCCACCACCACGCCCTGCTGGATCACTTCGGTCGGCAGCCGCGGCGTCGCCAGCGACACCTTGTTCTGCACCTGTACCTGCGCGATGTCGGCATCGGTGCCGCTTTCGAAGGTGAGCGAGATCGACACGCCACCAGACGAATTCGACGACGAACTGAAGTACAGCAGGTTGTCGATGCCGGTGAGCTGCTGCTCGATGACCTGGGTCACCGCCTGCTCGGCGGTCTGCGCATCGGCGCCGGGGTAGCTGGCGCTCACCGTCACCTGCGGCGGCGCGACGTTGGGATACGATTCCACGCCCATGTTGAGCAGCGCGATCACGCCGCTGAGCGAGACCAGGATCGCGACGACCCAGGCGAAGACCGGATGGTGGATGAAGAACTTGGGCATGGCGGATCAGTCTTCCGCGGCGGCGGCGGGGGCCGGTTGCGCGGCATCGTCCTGCGCAGGCGCGGTGGCGGCATCGGTCGGTGCAGCCGCCGGTGCCGGGGGCGCGCCAGTCGCGGCATCGCGCTGCCACGGCACGGCGGTGGCGGGCGCGTCGGCGCGCACGCGCTGCAGGCCGGCCACGATCACCTGTTCGCCTCCTTCGAGACCGCCGGTGACGATCCAGTTGCCGTTCGATGCCGACGAGGTCTGCACGTCGCGGCGCGCGACCTTGCCGTCGGCGCCCACGACCATCAGGTAGGGGCCGTGCGCGTCGCGCTGCACCGCAGGCTGCGGGATCGCGAACACGTTCGGCTGCACGCCCAGGGTGGCCACGAGGGTCACGTAGGTGCCGGGCAGCAGGCGACGATCGGGATTGGGCACGCGCGCGCGCATCGACACCGCGCCCGTCGTCGGATCGACCACGTCGCCCGAGAAATCCAGCGTGCCGGTGTGCGCATAGGTGCTGCCATCGGGCAGGCGCACCGACACTTCGGCCTCGCCGTCGACGCGCGCCGCGATGACGCTGCGGATGCGTTCGAGTTCGGCGACGCTCATCGAGAAGTTGACGTACAGCGGGTCGGCCTGGTCGACCGTGGTCAACAAGGTCGCCGTGCCCTGGCCGACCAGCGCACCTTCGGTGACCTGCTGCTTGCCGGCAATGCCGCTGATCGGCGCACGCACGGTGGCGTAGCCGAGGTTGATGCGCGCGGCATCCACCGCGGCGCGACCGGCCTGCACCGCGGCCGCGGCACTGCGTTCGGCGGCGAGCGCGTTGTCGATGTCGGACTGCGAGATGAACTGCGTCGGCGCGAGTTGCCGCGCACGGTCGGCGGCGGTCTTCGCGTTGGCATGGTTGGCCTGCGCCTGCGCCAGCGACGCCTGCGCGGTGCCGAGCGCGGCCTGCAGCTGTGCCGGATCGATCACGAACAACACGTCGCCCTCGCGCACCTCGCTGCCCTCGGTGTAGACGCGCTTCTGCACCACGCCCGGTACGCGGGCGCGCACGTCGGCACTGCGGTAGGCGGACAGCCGGCCGGAGAGTTCGCGCTGCAGCGGCAGGTTGGCGGCGGTCGCGGTCACCACGCCGACTTCGGGTGGCGGCGGTGCGGCCGGGGCTTGTTCGTCCTTGCAGGCGGTCAGGGCCGTCAGGATCGCGGCGATCAACAGGAAACGGGTCATCGGCACGGTTCCGGGCTGGAATACGACAGGGGGCTAATTACTGTACCGCATAGTTTAGCCAGACCGTAGCTCCGGCGCATATGCCTTTTGGCAGGGGGGCATCAGCGGCCAGTCGAGCCTCGATGGTGAAAATTGAAGCTTGAATCATTTAATGAATCAGGTTCATAATCCGCATCCTCCCCGCCCCACCCCGCACCCATGTCCTCGCAAGACCGCAGGCAACGCGAATTCGCGCTGCGCGAACAGTTGTTCCTCGACAAGGCGCAGGAGCTGATCCAGCGCGACGGGCTGCTGGCGCTGCAGATGTCGAAGATCGCCGAGGAGTGCGAGTACGCCATCGGCACGCTGTACAAGCATTTCGCCAGCAAGGAAGACCTGCTGGTGGAACTGTCCACGCGCAATTGCCTGAGCCGGGTGGAACTGTTCGAGCGCGCCGCCCGCTGGGAGGCAGGCAGCCGTGACCGCATCATCGCGGTCGCACTGGCCGACCTGATGATCATGCGCGAGCAGCCAGAGCATTTCCGGCTGGCCCAGTTCGTGTGGACGGACATCGTCTGGGGCGCCGCCTCGCCGCAATCGCGCCAGCGCGCGCTGCAGGCCTGCGAGCCGCTTTCGGCGCTGATCGACGGCATCGCCGCCGATGCCCGTCGCCATGGCGACCTGCCCGCGGGATTTGCCCTGCCCGACCAGTCCCTGACCATCGGCCCATGGTGCCTGTGCATGGGCATGCATACCCTTGCGCAACAGGCAGGCATGCTCGACGGACTCATCCAGGGCGACCCCTACCGGCTGATGTTCAAGCACCTGCACTACCTGCTCAACGGTTACGGCTGGCAGCCGCTGTTCGACCCCGGCGACGACGCCGCGCTCGACGTGCACCTGGGTCGCATCTGCCGAGACGCCTTCGACGCACCCTGCCCGCCGCTCGTGCCGCCCGCCCCGCTTTCCTGATTTCGACAACCCACCGGATCCATCCATGGCCACCAAAGACACGCAACGCAAGCCGAACCTCGGTCTGCGCATGTTCCTGATGCTGCTGCTCACGCTGCTGATCGTCGGCGGGCTGTTCGCCGCCAAGGCGTTCATGGGCAAGCAGATGAACAACTTCTTCGACAACATGCCGCAACCGGCCGCAGCGATCACCACCGCCGAAGCGACCGAGCAGTCGTGGAGTTCATCGCTCGACGCCGTGGGCACGCTGGTCGCGGTCAACGGCACCGACGTCACCACCGAAGCCGGCGGCGTGGTGCGTCGACTCGCCTTCGAGGCCGGGCAACCGGTCAAGGCCGGGCAACTGCTGGTCGAATTGAATTCGGCCAACGAACTGGCGACGCTCAAGTCGCTGGAAGCCTCGGCCAACCTGGCCGCCGTGCAGGCCAACCGCTGGCAGCAACTCGCGGGCGACAAGCTGGTGTCCGCCGCCGAGGCCGAAGAACGCACCACCGCCGCCGCCACCGCGCGTGCCGCGGTCGATGCGCAACGCGCGCTGATCGCACAGAAGACGGTGCGCGCACCGTTCGACGGCGTGCTCGGCATCCGCCGCGTCAACCTCGGCCAGTTCATCGCGCCGGGCGATCCGATCGTCAGCCTGCAGTCGCTCGATCCGATCTACCTCGACTTCTCGTTGCCCGAGCAGTACCTGCCGTCGATCACCAACGGCTCGGCCATCCGCGCCTCGGTCGATGCGATCCCCGGTGAATCCTTCCACGGCACCATCACCGCGATCGAACCCGCGGTCGATGCCAGCACCCGCAACTTCAAGGTGCAGGCGACGCTGCGCAACGAAGACGGCAGGCTGCGCCCCGGCACCTTCGCGCGCGTGGGCTTCGACATGGGCGGCGCCGCACAGGTGGTGGTGATCCCGCAGACCGCGGTCAGCTTCAACCCGTACGGCAACTCGGTGTACGTGGTGGCCGAAGTGCCGCGCGAAGAAGGCGAGATGGACATGCAGGGCAAGCCGCTCACGGGCAACAAACAGATCGTGCGCCAGCGCTTCGTCACCACGGGTGCGACCCGCGGAGACCTGGTGGTGGTGACCGACGGCCTCAAGCCCGGCGAAGTCGTCGCCACCAGCGGCCTGCTGAAGTTGCGCAACGACGGCGAAGTCACCGTCAACAACAAGATCCAGCCGAGCACCGACGAAGCGCCGAAGCCGGAAAACCGATAAGGACGGCAGCCTCGCGCAGCGAGGCTTCCGGTTTCCTTCCCCCTCAAGGGGAAGGCAAGGATGGGGATGGTTGTCCACGACATCGAAACGGATCGCCAGGCCCACGCCCTCACCCCGACCCTCTCCCGCAAGCGGGAGAGGGGGAGACGGAAACGATGAAATTCACTGACATCTTCGTCAACAAACCCGTGCTGTCCATCGTGGTCAGCCTGTTCATCCTGCTGTTCGGCATCCGCTCGTTCACCGAACTCAACGTGCGCCAGTACCCCGAACTGCGCAACGCGGTGGTGAACGTCAGCACGACCTACTTCGGTGCCGACGCCGACCTGATCCAGGGCTTCATCACCACGCCACTGGAACGCGAGATCGCCAGCGCCGAAGGCATCGACTACATCACCTCGTCCAGTTCCGCCGGCGTGAGCGTGATCCAGGCCTACATCCGCCTCGACCACGACCCGAACGAAGCGCTGACCCAGATCGCAGCCAAGGTCAACAAGCTGCGCGGCGAACTGCCCACCGAATCCGAGGATCCGGTGATCGACCTGCAGCAGGGCCAGCAGATCGCGGCGATGTACGTGTCGTTCGCCAGCGAACTGCTGACCGACAACCAGATCACCGATTACCTGGTGCGCGTGGTCGAGCCGAAGATCGCGACCATCCCCGGCGTGCAGCGCGCGGACGTGATGGGCTCGGGCGCATTCGCGATGCGCGTATGGCTGAAACCCGATCGCATGACCGCGCTCGGCGTCACCGCCAGCGACGTGCACCTGGCGCTGCAGTCCAACAACGTGCTGTCGGCGCTGGGTTCGACCAAGGGACAGATGGTCGCCATCGACCTGACCGCGCGCACCGACCTGCGCACGCCCGACGAATTCCGCCAGTTGGTGGTGCGCGAGGAAGGCGGCGCCATCGTTCGCCTGGGCGACATCGCCGACGTGGAGTTGGGTTCGGAGAACTACGGTTCGTCCGTGCGCATCAACGGCGACGCGGCGACGTTCATGGGCATCTTCGTCTCGCCCGACGCCAACTCGCTGGACGTGATCCGCGACGTGCGCGCGATCTGGGACGACGAGATCGTGCCGCAGTTGCCCGAAGGCATCGTGGCGACGATCCCGTACGACAGCACCGAGTCGATCCAGGACGCGATCAACGAGGTGGTGCGCACGATCATCGAGGCCGTGGTCATCGTGATCGTGGTGATCTTCCTGTTCCTGGGCAGCCTGCGCAGCGTGCTGATCCCGGCGGTGGCGGTGCCGCTGTCGCTCATCGGCGCGCTGTTCCTGATGCTGCTGATGGGCTTCACCATCAACCTGCTGACGCTGCTGGCGATGGTGCTCGCCATCGGCATCGTGGTGGACGACGCGATCATCGTGCTGGAGAACATCCACCGCCACATCGAGGAAGGCATGACGCCGCACGATGCCGCGCTCAAGGGCGCGCGCGAACTGGCGTGGCCGGTGGTGGCGATGACCACCACGCTGATCGCGGTGTACCTGCCGATCGGTTTCCAGGGCGGCCTGACCGGCATCCTGTTCACCGAGTTCGCGTTCACGCTGGCCGGCGCGGTGCTGCTGTCGGGCGTCGTCGCACTCACGCTCACGCCGATGCTGTGCTCGAAGATCCTCAAGGCCCATGCCGAAGGCAGCAAGGGCCGGCTGGAAGCCTGGCTCGACCAGCGCTTCGACAAGCTGCACCACTGGTACCAGCGCAGGCTGCATGGTGCGCTGGAGACCAAGTCGGTGATCGTGGCGTTCGGCGCGATCATCTTCGTCTCCTGCGCCTTCCTCTACATCAGTGCGCCGAAGGAACCGGCACCACTGGAAGACGAGGGCTTCGTGTTCATGATCGGCACCGCCGACGCCTACTCCACGCTCGACTACGTGGAGCGTTACACCGACGAGATGACCCAGATCGTCGGCGAGATCCCGGAGGTCGACAACTTCTTCCTGTTCAACGGCGGCTTCGGCGGCATGGGCGGCAGCAACAGCGCGATGGGCGGCTTCGTGATGAAGCCCTGGAGCGAACGCGACCGCTCGACCAACCAGATCCTGCAACAGGCGCTGCAACCACAACTGTCGGAGATCACCGGCCTGAACATCTTCGCCATGATCCCGCCGTCGCTGCCGACGGCCGGCGGCGATGGCGGCGGCGAGTTCCTGATCGGCGGCGTCGGCAGCCTGGAACAACTAGCCGAGCTGGCCGACGAGGTGGTGGCACGCGCGCACGCCAGCAAGCGCTTCATCTTCCTCGACAAGGACCTGAAGATCGACAAGCCTCGCATCGAGGTGCAGATCGACCGTGACAAGGCGGCGATGCTGGGCATCGACATGCGCACGCTGTCGGCGGACATGGCGGCGATGCTCGCCGGCGGCTACACCAACCGCTTCGCGATGCAGAACCGCTCGTACCGCGTGATCCCGCAGGTGCAGCGCAGCGACCGCCTCAACGCGCAGCAGCTGGAGAACTACTACACCCGCACCCGCAACGGCGAGCTGATCCCGCTATCGACCATCGTCACCCTGCAGGAAAGCACGCAGCCACAGACGCTCAAGCGCTTCCAGCAGCTCAACGCGGTCGGCATCACCTTCGCGCCGCGGCCCGGCGTGACCAAGGGCGAGGCGCTGGCGGTGCTCGACCAGATCGCCACCGAAGTGCTGCCGCAGGGCTACAGCGTCGACTACGCCGGCGAGTCGCGGCAATTCAAGCAGGAAGGCGCGACCATGCTGGTCACGCTGCTGTTCGCACTGATCATCATCTTCCTGGTGCTGTCGGCGCAGTTCGAGAGCTTCCGCGACGCCTTGATCATGCTGGTCACGGTGCCGATGGCGATCAGCGGTGCGTTGTTGGTGTTGAACCTGCTCGGGTTGCTCAGCGGCATCCTGCAGTTCATGGGGATCGAGGCCTTCCCCGGGATGAGCATCAACATCTACACCCAGGTCGGCCTGGTGACGCTGGTGGGCGTGATCTCCAAGCACGGCATCCTGATCGTGGAATTCGCCAACAAGCTGCAGCGCGAGGAAGGACTGTCCAAGCGCGAGGCCATCGAACAGGCATCGGGCATCCGCCTGCGCCCGGTGCTGATGACCACCGCCGCGCTGGTGTTCGCGATGGTGCCGTTGCTGATCGCCAGCGGCCCCGGCGCCGCCGCGCGCTTCTCGATGGGCGTGGTGATCGCCGCGGGCATGACCATCGGCACCGCGTTCACGCTGTTCGTGCTGCCGGCGTTCTACATGCTGCTGGCCCGCGACCACTCGCACGACCGTGATGTCGAAGCGGCCAGCGCGCGACTGGATGCCGAAGGCGGGCACGCACCGCAACACGGCTGACCACGCGCGATGCCTTGGACGAAAACGACGGCGGGCAACCGCCGTCGTTTTTTCATGCGCCTGGCAGGCGCAAGGATCGCGACGCCGCGACGGCATCGCCGCGCGGATCGTGCGGCAGCACGCCCAGGCACGGCACGGGCAACGCATCGCGCAACAGGTCGAGGTAGTCGTCGAGGCGATCGAACGCCGGATCGACGCGATTGCCGATCCACCCCACCAGCCGGCAGCCATCGGCCTCGATGGCACGCGTCGTCAGCCGTGCATGGCTGAGGCAGCCGAGTCGCAGCCCGACGACCAGCACCACCGACGCATCGAGCGCGCGCACCAGTTCGCACTGGTCGAGGCCGTCCGCCAGTGGCGCAGCCCAGCCGCCGACGCCTTCGACCACGGTCACGTCGGCATTGGCCGCAAGCCGTGCATGCGCAGACAGCAGCGGTGGCAGCGACACCACCACGCCGGCTTCGCGCGCGGCAAGCTGGGGCGCAGTCGCCGCGGGCAGCGCGAACGGATTCACGTCCCCGTATGCGGGTCGCGGCTCGCTTGCCGCCTGCAAGGCCAATGCATCCTCGTTGCGCCAGCCCGCTGGCGTCGAGTCGCAACCGCTGGCCACGGGCTTCATGCCGACCGCACGCAATCCCCGTGCCCGCAACGCATGCAGCAACGCGGTGGACGCGAAGGTCTTGCCGATGCCGGTGTCGGTACCGGTGACGAACCAGTGCTGGTTCATGCCACGCGTGCCTGCAGGCGGCGCGAATGCGCGTTGATCAACGGCGTGGCGATGTTGAGGACGATGTACAGGAAGCCCGGGAAGCCCAGCCACCAACCGACCTCGGGCGTCGCCGGGATCAACAACGCCGAAACGATGGACACGATGGCAACCGCCGGCACCATGCCCCACGACCAGAGTTTCATCCGCGTGTCGATGCACTCGCGCGCGTCCAGTCCGATCGCGTCGCGGCTGCGCCAGGCGTGTAGGTACAGGCACCACATCACCAGCGCCAGCGAACCGAACGCACACCCGAACACGATGAACAGCACCGGGATCTGATCCAGCCCGGTGATCTCGAAGTTCGCCGGCAGCCACCCGGAGGTCAGCGCCGAGCACAGCGCCAGGAACACCATCTTCATCGGGTACACGAACACCAGCACCAGGAACACCAGCAGCAGGCTGAGCCGCCGCGTCGGCGCATCGTCCAGCCCGTAGTTGCGGCTCCACGCCACGTGTGCCGTCCAGAACTTGAGCATCAGCAGGAAGCCCAGCGCATAGGCCGGCAAACTCTTCAGTGCATGGATGAGCTCATCCACGCTGGTCGGCACGCGGTCGCCGGCGATCACCAGCAAGGTCAACGCGAACGCGAAAGCGGCATCGACGAACGCCTCGATGCGCGTGGCCTTGTCGCCGCGCTCCAACGGGCCGATCACGCCGCACCTCCCGCGTCCGCTTCATCGCGCAATTGCTGCAACCGCGCACGTTCGCGGCGCCAGTGGTACCACGGCATCCAGAATCCCAGCGTGGCATAGCACCACATCGGCAGCCCGCCGAACAGGCGCATCATCCCCGGCATCCTCGGGTCGAACCAGTACAACGCCAGCGCCATCGCCAGTGCGACCAGCGACACCACCACCATGATCGCCTGCACGCCGATCTCGGTCTGCAACTGGTGCCGCTCGTTTCCATCCAGCCCGATCGCATCGGCATGCCGAAGCGCATGCGCGTTGAGCCGCCACAGCGTCCACGCGAGCAATCCGAAGCCGAGGCTGTAGACGATGAATGCCGTCTGCAGGTCGCGCATCACGTCGGACTGCGAGAACCCGAGTTCGTTGGGCAGCCAGCCGCCGGTCACCAGCGACAGGAAGCTCGAGGTCACCATCCGCAGCGGATACACGTACACCATCACCACCAGCACCAGCGCCAGGCTGAGCAGGGTCGATTTAGCGTCTTCCAGCCCGAAGCGCCGGCTCCAGCGATTGTGCGCGGCCCAGAACATCATCAACACCGCGAAGCAGGCGACGAAGGTCGGCACGCGCTTGAGCGCTTCGCGCAATTCCTCCGCGGTCTGCGGCAGGTCGTTGGTGAAGATCACCAGCAACGTCAGCGAAAACGCGAACGCGGCATCGACGAAGGTTTCCAGCCGCGTCACCTGCGCGCCGCGCAGGCGGAAGCCAGCGGCATCCCGGATGACCTGGTCGTTGGCGGGCATGGTTCCTCCGTCGCTCGGACCGGCGCTGCTACACTCCGGCCATGTTCACTGCCACCAGTCTAAGCGGCGACAAGCCCCAACAGTACGCACAACTCGCCGCGCAGGCGCGCGCACTGTTGCACGGCGAGACCGACCGCATCGCCAATGCCGCCAACCTGTCGGCGCTGCTCTACCACGCACTGCCTTCGCTCAACTGGGCCGGATTCTATTTCCACGACGGCAACGAGCTGGTGGTCGGCCCGTTCCAGGGCCTGCCGGCCTGCGTGCGCATTCCGCTCGACAAGGGCGTGTGCGGCGCCGCCGGACGCACGCTGCAGACCCAGCGCGTCGACGACGTGCATGCCTTCCCGGGGCACATCGCCTGCGATGCGGCTTCGCGCTCGGAACTGGTGGTGCCACTGGTCAAGGACGGTCGACTGGTCGGCGTGCTGGATCTCGACAGTCCGGATCCGGCGCGTTTCGACGTTATCGATCAACAGGGGATCGAAACCATCGCTGCAATCTACGTCGAGGCGCTGCCATGAACGCCCCACTCAAGCTGCGCAACATCGGCCCGAAATCCGCAGCATGGCTCCGCCAGGTCGGCCTGCGCACGCGCGAAGACCTTGAAGCGGCCGGCCCGGTCGATGCCTTCATGCGCGTCAAGCGCGCCGGCTTCAAGCCCAGCCTCAACATGCTCTACGCACTGGAAGGCGCGCTGCAGGATTGCCACTGGCAGGAAGTGCCCGAGGCGCGCCGCGCGGAGCTGGTCAGCGCCGCCGAAGCCGCCATCGCCCTGCTGCCGCCGCCGCGCGGTCGCCCGGCGGCTGCGCCGGTGACCCACACCCAGGTGCAGGAAGAGTCTTCAGCCCCTTCGTTCGGCTTCCTCGACGAGCCCGGCGGCGGCTCGGGCGGCGACCACGACTGATCCGGCAGGGCGGGCACGCCTGCTACAATCGCGCCTGCTTCGAGGTGGCCCGCGGACTCTCGTCCAAGGGCTGAAACGGGAAGCCGGTGACGCCGGCGTTGCAGCTCGCAACGCAGCCATTCCGGCACTGCCCCCGCAACGGTAAGCGAGAACGACCGACGCAACCGCCACTGTGCACCTGCACGGGAAGGCGCGAAGGTCGAGGCTGCACGCAATGCGTGCACTTCGCTCGCAAGTCCGGAGACCGGCCACGGAGTCCACTGGTTGCGATGCGGAGGGCGTCGCGGCGGCGATGCCGGCGTCCCGTGCGGCCACGCAGCCCCCTCCTTCCCGTCGCGGCCTCCCGCAACTTCCGCGTGCGCGGGTGCACGCGACGGAGAAGATCGAACATGTCACGCCTGTCCCTGGCCATCACGGCCGCATTGTTGTCCCCCTTCGCCGCATCGGCCGAATCCTTCGTCGCCACCGACCTCGACCAGGTCGTGGTCACGGGCACGCGCACGGAAATCGCGCTCGCCGACAGCATCGTCCCCGCGCAGGTCATCGACCGCGCCGAAATCGAGCGCAGCCAGGCGCTGGGCCTGATCCAGTTGCTGCGTGGCCGCGCCGGCATCGACGTCGGCAACACCGGTGGCCGCGGCAAGCTCAGCAGCCTGTACCTGCGTGGCGCCGAGTCCGACCACGTGTTGGTGCTGGTCGATGGCATCAAGATCAATTCGGCCACCGCCGGCATGCCGGCCATCCAGGATCTGCCGCTGTCGCAGATCGAGCGCATCGAGATCATCCGCGGCCCGCGTTCGAGCCTGTACGGATCGGAAGCGATCGGCGGCGTGATCCAGATCTTCACCCGCGGCGGCAGCGGAGACGGCTTCCGTCCGCAGCTGAGCATCGGCGGCGGCAGCAACAACAGCCGCGACATCAGCGCCGGCTTCGACCATCGCGGCGAGCGCGGCTGGATCGGCGCACACGGCGGTTATTCCAGCACCGACGGCATCAATGCCTGCCGCGGTTCCGGCACGCTGTTCACCGGCTGCTTCACCGACGAGCCCGACGACGACGGCTACCGCAACGTCTCGCTGAGCCTGCGCGGCGGCTTCCGGATCACCGATGTGCTGAGCCTCGAAGGCAATTTCCTCGATGCCGCCGGCGAGAACGAATTCGATGGTTCGTGGACCAATCGTTCCGAGACCCTGCAGCAGGTCATGGGCACCAAGCTGCGTTATGCGCCTGCCACCGGCCGCCTTGCGCTGACCGCCGCGCTGGGACGCAGCAAGGACCAGTCCGACGACTACCAGGGCGACCTGTTCATGAGCGCGTTCCACACACGCCGCGACAGCGCCTCGCTGCAGGCCGACATCAAACTGGCCGACGCGCACGTACTGAGCGCCGGCGCGGACTACGCCAACGACCGCGTCGACAGCACCACCACGTACTCGGTCGCCGA
This sequence comes from Luteimonas sp., assembly GCA_024707405.1. Taxonomy (GTDB): domain Bacteria; phylum Pseudomonadota; class Gammaproteobacteria; order Xanthomonadales; family Xanthomonadaceae; genus Luteimonas. The sequence goes on along the minus strand of JANPZU010000008.1, from coordinate 695,479 downwards.
CCGCGACAACACCGGCGTGTTCCTCGCCTACGACGGCAGCGTCGGCGCGCATCGTTTCCAGGCCAGCGTGCGCAACGACGACAACGAGCAGTACGGCAACCACGCCACCGGCAGCCTTGGCTGGGGCATGTCGCTGGGCAAGGGACTGCGCGTCACCGCCAGCGCAGGCACCGGCTTCAAGGCGCCGACGTTCAACGACCTCTACTATCCCGGCTCCGAAAGCCCGTGGCTGCAGCCCGAGGAATCGCGCAGCCTCAACCTCGGCCTGTCGCAGGTCGCCGATGGCTGGAACTGGTCGTTCAACGTCTACGAAAGCCGCATCGACAACCTGATCGTGTTCACCTACGCACCGCCGACCTGGCAGGGCGTGGGCGAGAACATCGACGAAGCACGCATCCGCGGCGCCGAGTTCACCTTCGACACCTCGTTCGCGGGCTTCGACTTGTCGACCCAGCTCAGCCACACGGATCCACGCGACCGCAGCGGCAGCTTCAACGACGGCAACCTGCTGGCGCGGCGCGCGCGCAACACCGGCCGCATCGACATCGACCGCACGTTCGGCCCGGTCAGCGCGGGCATCACCGTGCAGGGTGCGGGCGGCCGTTTCGACAACGCCGCCAACACGGTGCGACTGGGCGGATACGCCACCACCGACCTTCGCCTGGAATACGCCTTCCACAAGGACTGGAGCCTGCTGGCGCGCGCCAGCAACGTATTCGACCGCGACTATGAAACCGTGGCCTGGTACTACCAGCCCGGCCGCGAATACCAGCTCTCGCTGCGTTACCGTCCGCGCTGAACGATCACGCACGGGCGGCGGTGCATGCCGTCGCCCGTCGCGTCATGGCGTTTGCAAAAGCAGGCGCAAATCGCCAACGACATGGCGCGCACCGGCGCCGTGAAGGTCGTAACCGCGCCGGTAGCCATAGTCCACCAGCGCCAGCGGCATGCCTGCCGCGTGTGCGGCGTCGGCATCAGTGTGGGAATCGCCCACCATCAGGCATTCGTGCACGTCCAGTCCGAAGCCACGCACGATGTGCAGCAATGGTTCGGGATCAGGCTTGCGCTCAGCCAGCGTGTCGCCACCGATGATGGCATCGAACATCCCGTGCCAGTCCAGCGCATCGAGCAGCGGCGCGATGAAACGCTCGGGCTTGTTGGTACATAGCGCGACCTTGACGCCCACGCCGCGCAGGGCACGCATCGTCTCTGCAGCACCGGGATAAGCACGCGCCTGCAACGGCAGCGAATCGCCGTAGTGGTGCATCAGCTGCACGTAGATCGCGTCGAATGCTTCGCCGTCCCCCACGCTCGCACCGGCATGCGCCAGCGCACGCTGCAGCAACAGGCGTGCACCATCGCCGATCCAGGAACGCACCGTCGCCTCGTCCGCGCGGGCATGGCCTAACGCCTGCAAGGTGCGGTTGACCGCTTCGGCAATGCCGCTGGCACTGTCGATCAGGGTGCCATCGAGATCGAACAGCACGGCGCGGAACGGGAAGGTCATCGTCTGTACCTGGCGCAAGGGCGTGCAGTGTATCGAGTGTCACGGAGACGGCGTCAGGCCTCGGCGGGCGCCGCCTCGCCTGCGAACAATCCCGGCTGCCGCTCGTCGTCCTCGGCATCGTGGAAGTTGGACAAGCCCACGCCCACCAGCCGGTAGCGCGTGTCGTCGGGCAATTCGACCCGCGACAGCAACGCCACTGCGATGCGCAGGAACTCGTCCAGCGAGGCCGGAGGTACGTCTGGCGTGTGGCTGCGCGTGAGGATGCGGAACTGCGCGGTCTTGAGCTTCAGCACCACGGTGCGACCGATGCGCTCGGTCTTGCGCGCGGCTTGCCATGCCTTCTCGCCGATGCGGTGGACATGTGGTGGCAACTCGGGCAACGGCAGGTCGGTGGCGAAGGTATCCTCCGCGGAAATCGACTGCACCGGCTGGTCGGGTTCGACCGGGCGCTCGTCGATCCCGCGCGCACGTCGATGCAGCGCGGCGCCGAAACTGCCGAAGCGTTGCTGCAATTCCTCCAGTGCAATGCCGCGCAGGTCGCCGACGGTGGCGATGCCCAGTTTCGCGAGTTTTTCCTGCATCACCTTGCCCACGCCGGGGATCTTCGCCACCGGCAACGGGGTCAGGAACGCCTCGACCTGGTGCGGCTTGACCACGAACAGGCCATCGGGCTTGTTCCAGTCCGAGGCGATCTTGGCGATGAACTTGTTCGGTGCGACGCCTGCGGACGCGGTGAGGCCGGTATCGGCACGGATGCGTTCGCGAATCACCTGCGCGGTCGCGGTAGCGCTGGGCGACGCGATTTTCGGGTCGGTGACGTCGAGGTAGGCCTCATCCAGCGACAGCGGTTGCACCAGATCGGTATGCGACAGGAAGATCTCGCGCACCTGCCGCGATACCGCCTTGTAGCGCGGGAAATCCGGCGGCACGAACACCGCATCCGGGCACAGCCTTTCGGCGCGCAACGCAGGCATCGCCGAGCGCACGCCGTATTTCCGCGCTTCGTACGAGGCCGCGCACACCACCGACCGTGCACCGCGCCAGGCGACCACCACGGGCCTGCCGCGCAACGAGGGATCGTCGCGCTGCTCGACCGATGCGTAAAACGCATCCATGTCGACGTGGAGGATCTTGCGGGTTGGCATGGCAGACATGATCCGCCGCCCACGTCGGATCGGGCAAGACGCAGATGCCGGCTTGCGCGCAATCGAAGGCCGGGCATGCGCGGAACGATGTGCGCATGCCCGGCCAGTTCCATCACGCCACCGCGGCACCGCCGGGACGACCGGCGATGCGCGGCAAGTCAAAGTAATGAGTAATTGGCGAACGCTTAGTGCATGCCGCCGATCGCGTTGGCGCGGACATTGATGCCGGTGGCATCGACGTTGGTCACGCCTTCGGTGGATTCGGCCACGGCGACGGCACGGTCGGCCTCGGCCTGGGTTTCGACATCACCGCTGAGCTTGACCACGCCGTTGACCGTCTCGACGCTGATGTCGAGGCCGGAAACATCGCTGTCGGCCAGCAACTGCGCCTTCACCTTGGTGGTGATCCAGGTGTCACCGGCCGGCTGTTCGGACTCGCTTTCGGTTGCATGAGCACCCGCGCGATCCTGCGCCTGCGGATCGCCGGCATGGGCCAACCCCATCGAGCCTGCCAGCAACGAGGCGGCAAGGATACCGAGCGTGTTCTTGCGGTTCATGGCATTCATCGTTGATCTCCTGTCATGGGCGCGCATCGGCGCGATTGGCGTGCATTCGCGTAGACCCGCTTTTGCACTCGTGGCGAAACGCTACATGCACTCCGGTTAACGCCATGCGCAGCCTGCGTGATCCCCGCGTGCACACGCACGCATTCATCGTCATCGCACGGCGCCAAGGACGACGAGATCGATCGGCACGCTTGTGCCATGCAGATCCGGGAATGCAGCCGCGCTGTTGGCCACGCGTGAAAGCGACACGATCTTCCTTCACGCGCGGGCATCGATGCATCTGCCAACTTGGCGCCGGGGCGACAAGCCTCGCCACGACAGGAATACGCATCATGAAGCCCACCACGATTTCGATCGCCGCCAGGCCGCTGCTTGCCGCGCTGGCGCTGGCGTTCGCGACCACCGCATGCCAGCGCGACGAAGCGCCCATCGAACCTGCGCTCGACGAGAGTGCCGACACCACGCCGGTCGACACGATGCCGGCACCGCTGCCGCCGCCGATGCAGGAGATCGACCCCTGCGCCAACCTGATGGGCGCCGAGCTCGACGAATGCCTGCGCCGACAGGCAGAACCGCCGACGACGCCACCGCCGTCGGAGCAGTTGCCGCCACCGACGGAACAACCGCCGACCGAACCGGAAGAATCGCCTGCCCCGCCGCCGCCGGGCTGAATGCCACGGGCCGCGCGCGATGGCGCCTTGCCCATCCCGAGCGACACAAGCGCGGCCGGCATCCCAACGGGTGCCGGCCGTTTGCATGGCCGACGCGCGATAATGGCCACGATGCATTCCTGCACCGCTCGCCAACCACGCGATGAGCCTTGATCCGAACCACTATGCAGCCACGTTGCGCGACAACGTCGCGGCCATCCGCGAGAGGATCGCGGTGGCCTGCCGACGGGCCGACCGCGATCCTGCCGACGTACGACTGCTGCCCGTCACCAAGACCGTCGACGAAGCGCGCCTGCGCGTGGCGCACGCGATCGGCCTGCACGAATTCGGCGAGAACAAGGTGCAGGAAGCACAAGCCAAATCCGAAGCCATGGCGGATCTGGAAGGCTTGCGCTGGGCGTTGATCGGACACTTGCAAACCAATAAATCCAAGCACGTCGTGCGTTTCGCCAGCGAATTCCAGGCGCTCGACAGCCTGCGCGTCGCCGAAGCACTGGATGCGCAGCTGCAGAAGCAGGGGCGCGCACTCGACGTGCTGGTACAGGTGAACACCTCTGGCGAGGCCAGCAAATTCGGACTGTCGCCAGATGAAGTCGAGACCTTCGTCAGGCAATTGCCCGCGTTCCATTCGCTGCGCGTGCGCGGGTTGATGACGCTGGCACTGTTCTCGCCGGACGAAACGCTGGTGCGCCCGTGCTTCGTCCGCCTGCGCGAATTGCGCGACCAGCTTCGGCAGGACGCGCCGGACGGCATCGCCATGGACGAACTGTCGATGGGCATGTCCGGCGATTTCGAGCTCGCCATCGCCGAAGGCGCGACCACCGTGCGCGTTGGCACCGCGATCTTCGGCAACCGCGCCACGCCCGACAGCGATTACTGGCCCGGTTTCGCGGGCACGGCAACGACAACGCCATGAGAGGCAACATCGCATCGCCCCCCATTGCCGGGGAACGCATCATCGACGTGGTGTCGGTGCAGTCACAGGTGGCCTATGGCGGTGTCGGCAACAGCATCGCGGTGCCGGTGCTGCAGGCACTCGGCCTGCAGGTGTCCCCGGTGCCGACGGTGCTGCTCGGCAACACGCCGCACTATCCGACAATGCATGGCGGCGCGCTGCCGCTGGACTGGTTCGAAGGATTGCTCGACGACCTGGAGGCACGCGAAGCGATCACGCGCGCGCGCCTGCTGCTGGTCGGCTACCTGGGTTCTCCCGCGCAAGGACTGGCGCTTGCACGCTGGCTCGACCGCATGCGCGAGCGCAATCCCGCGCTGCGGCTGCAGATCGACCCGGTGATCGGCGACCACGACACCGGCATCTACACCGACCCTGCACTGCTACCCGTGTGGCGTGACCACCTGCTGCCGCGCGCACACGGGCTGACGCCCAATCACTTCGAACTCGAACAGATCTCCGGTCGCAAACTGCGCACGCTCGACGATTGCATCGATGCCGCCTCCGGCCTGCTCGGCGACACCACGCAGTGGGTGATGGTCACCAGTGCGGCCCCGGAAACCAATCCCGCCGGGAAATTGCAGGTCGTCGTGGCATCCACCACCGGCTGCGATGTCATCGAGCACGTATCCGTCGCACACCCGGTCAAGGGGGTCGGCGACATGTTCGCCGCACTCGTCGGCGGACGCATGGCCGGCGACATGGCCGTCCGCGACGCCGCACGACAGGCTTGCGACGATGTGGTTCGCGTGCTGCGCGAGATACAGGCGCGCGGATGGCAGGAACTGGCATTGCCACGCGAGCTCGCCGCCACGTTCTGCTAGGGCTGCCTGACGCAGGTCAAGGCGCACCCGGCGGCGCGTCCATACGCTGTCCTCGGCGCCGGACGGTTCCGGCATGACATGGACGATGCGATGGAATTCAACATCCACCTGGACCAGCCCGGCATCGACGTGGCGGGCATCGAGCGGCAACTGCACGGCATCGACCCCGCGGGCATCGTCGACCTCGATCCTTCGGGCCGCATCCTGCGGGTCTCGACCGTACTATCGGATCTCGAACTGGCTGCGTTCATGCGCGCATCCGACCATCCGCTCGGCACTTCGCAGATCGAACGTCTGCCTTCTACCTGTTGCGGAGGCTGCGGCGGCTGATCCACCGCAGCCAGATGCACCGCCGTCACCGCCGACTCGACGATTGGCGCCGGCCCGTGGCTTGCAGATGCCATGCGCGCCGCCTTCCCTTGCGGCGCGATGGCATTCCTTCCTGCGTTGCTACGCTTTGCGGATTTCGCGCGCGGCGGCGACCATCGCTTCGAGCGCTTCGCGTGTTTCCTTCCAGCCGCGCGTCTTCAGGCCGCAATCGGGATTGACCCAGATCTGATCCGGCGAGAGCACGGACTTGGCCTTTTCCAGCAGACCGACCATCTCGATGCGATCAGGGACGCGCGGCGAGTGGATGTCGTAGACGCCGGGGCCGATCTCGTTGGGATAGCGGAACTTCACGAACGCATCCAGCAATTCCATACGCGAGCGCGAGGTTTCGATCGAGATCACGTCGGCATCCATCGCCGCCACCGCTTCGATGATGTCGTTGAACTCCGAGTAGCACATGTGCGTATGGATCTGGGTCTCGTCGCGCACACCGGAGGCGCTGATGCGGAATGATTCCACCGCCCAGTCGAGGTAGGCCTTCCAGTCCGCGCGCCGCAACGGCAGTCCTTCGCGCAGGGCCGGTTCGTCGATCTGGATGATGCCGATGCCGGCCGCTTCCAGATCCACCACCTCGTCACGCAAGGCCAATGCGATCTGGCGACAGGTGTGCGAGCGCGGCTGGTCGTCGCGCACGAACGACCACTGCAACACGGTCACCGGCCCGGTCAGCATGCCCTTCATCGGCCTGTCGGTCAGCGATTGCGCATATTGCGACCAGCGCACCGTCATCGGTGCGGGGCGCATCACATCGCCATAGATGATCGGCGGTTTGACGCAGCGCGAGCCATAGCTCTGCACCCAGCCGTTCCTGGTGAAGGCAAAGCCATCGAGCTGTTCCCCGAAGTACTCCACCATGTCGTTGCGCTCGAATTCGCCATGGACGAGCACGTCGATGCCGATCTCTTCCTGGACGCGGACGCAACGCTCGGTTTCGCACGCGATGAAGGCGTCGTAACCGGATTCGTCCAGCTTGCCGGACTTGAAACTGGCCCGCGCATCACGTACTTCCTTCGTTTGCGGAAAGGAGCCGATGGTCGTGGTCGGGAACGACGGCAGTCCGAATCGCTGCCGTTGCACGCCCTTGCGCTGCGCGTAGGTCGACGTGCGATGGCTGGCATCACGACCGAGCGATCCAAGCCGCGCGGCTACTTCAGGCTTGTGCACCCGGGCGGAATGCCGGCGCGAAGCCATGCGGTCACGTGCGACCTCGAGCGTTGAATTGGCCGACACCAGTCCGTTCAGCGCGTCCGCCAGCACGCGCAGTTCCTCGATCTTCTGCCGCGCGAATGCCAGCCAACTCAACAGGTCGGTGGGCATCGCGCGTTCGAGCATGGCATCGATGGGGCTGTGCAGCAGAGAGCACGACGGCGCGACCTGCAACCGATCGCCGCCGACCCGGCCGTGGGCGCGCCGCGCGAGCACCAGCGCGCGATCGAGATCGGTGCGCCAGACATTGCGGCCATCGACCAGCCCGAGCGACAACACGCGATCTGCCGGCCACGCATCGAGCACGGCATCGAGTTGTTCCGGCGCACGCACCAGGTCGACGTGCAGCCCGTCGACCGGCAATCCCGCCACCAACGGCAGGTTGTCGCCGATCGAGCCGAAGTAGGTCGCCAGCAACAGCTTCGGGCGACCCATCACGGCCAACGCCGCATAGGCCTGGCGATAGGCGGCATGGTCGTCGCCGTCCTGGTCGAGCACCAGGCAAGGCTCGTCGATCTGCACCCACTCCGCGCCAGCCGCCTTCAGCTTGCCCAGCAATTGGCCGTAGGCCGCGACCAGCCCGGGCAGCAGGTCGAGCCGGTCGCTGCCATCGACCGACTTGGAAAGCAGCAGGAAACTCACCGGCCCCAGCAGCACCGGCCGCGACTTCACGCCGGCCGCCTTCGCCTCGAGGAATTCCGCGACCGGCTTGTCGCCGCGCAAGCCGAAGGCCTGCCCGGATTCGAGTTCCGGCACGAGGTAGTGGTAGTTGGTGTCGAACCACTTGGTCATCTCCAGCGCGGGCAGGTCCACGCCGTCCTTCTGCACGCCACGCGCCATCGCGAAATAGCCCTGCAACGGATCGGCGTCGGCCAGCGCGCGATAGCGCTGCGGGATGGCATCGAACAGGAACGCGGTATCCAGTACGTGGTCGTAGAGCGAGAAGTCGTTGCTCGGCACGCAATCGGCGCCGGCTGCATGCTGCAGTTGCCAGTGGCGATGACGCAGGGCCTGCGCCTGGTCGAGCAGTTGTCCGGCGCTCGATTCGCCACGCCAGTAGGCTTCGACGGCACGCTTGAGTTCGCGCTTGGCGCCGATGCGGGGAAACCCCAGGTTTGTCACGGTGGTCATGTTGCGTGTCCTCGATTCGTGATGAACGAGGAACGAAGGAACCGCGCAGCCATCCGCCGCCCACAGGGCAGGCATGTCCACGCCAGCGACCTTCGCCCCCTCGGGCGAACCGGAACCGGATGGACATGCGCAAGGACGCCCCTTCGACGAAGGGACGCACCCCGCGCGCCTCCCTCGGGCACCAGGTCAGGCAGGGATCGCTCCCTGGCCGAGGCAGGTCTTCGGGCTCGTGGACACGGGCGGCCGGAGCCGTCCACCTACTGTTCGCCGCTTCCCGGCCCGTGAGGGCCAGTGCTCATGGCAAAGGTCGTTTCCACACACCGCTGCGGGGCAGCGCCGGAATGGGCCCGAACGGGCCGCACCGGACTTCCCTATTAAACGCATCTCTCTATCGCAATAAAGAGATGCGTACCTTCGGCAGGGCGACATTACCCATGGCCGGTGGCCCGGTCAATAGCCGAGGGGACGGGGTTATTCGACCGTGACCGATTTGGCGAGGTTGCGGGGCTTGTCGACGTCGGTGCCGCGCGCGAGTGCGGCGTGGTAGGCCAGCATCTGCACGGGAATGGTGTGCACGATGGGGCTGAGTACGCCGACGTGGCGCGGAGTGCGGATGACGTGCACGCCATCGGACTCGTTGAAGTTGCTGTCGGCATCGGTGAACACGAACAGTTCGCCGCCGCGCGCGCGCACTTCCTGCATGTTGGACTTCACCTTTTCCAGCAGGGTGTCGTTGGGCGCGATGACCACCACCGGCATCTCGGCATCCACCAACGCCAGCGGGCCGTGCTTGAGTTCGCCCGCCGGGTACGCCTCGGCGTGGATGTAGGAGATTTCCTTGAGCTTGAGCGCGCCTTCCAGCGCGATCGGGTAATGCACGCCGCGGCCGAGAAACAACGCGTGCTGTTTCGGCGCGAACTTCTCGGCCCAGGACGCAATCTGCGGCTCCAGATTCAGCGCGTGCTGCACGCTGCCGGGCAGGTAGCGCAGGTCGTCCATGTAACCGGCCTCGCGCGCGTCGTCGAGACGGCCGTTCAATTTCGCCAGCGTCGCGGCGAGCGCGAACAGTGCGACCAGCTGCGTGGTGAACGCCTTGGTGGAAGCGACGCCGATCTCGGCACCGGCGCGGGTGTAGAACACCAGCTTGCTGGCGCGCGGGATGGCGCTCTCGGGCACGTTGCAGATCGACAGCGTCTTGTCGTGGCCCAGCGACTTGGCGTACTTCAGCGCCTCCATCGTGTCGAGCGTTTCGCCCGACTGCGAGATGGTGACCACCAGGTGCTTCGGGTTGGCCACCGCGCTGCGGTAGCGGTACTCGCTGGCGATCTCGACACTGCACGGCAGGCCGCTGATCGCCTCGATCCAGTAACGCGCTACCGAGCCGGCATAGAAGCTGGTGCCGCAGGCGAGGATCTGCACGCCTTCCACGCCCTGCAGCACGTCGGCGGCGTTGGCGCCGAACAGCGCCGGGTCGAAGCCACCGGCGTCGATCACCGCCTCGATGGTGTCGCCGATCGCACGCGGCTGCTCGTGGATCTCCTTCTGCATGAAGTGGCGATACGGGCCGAGTTCCAGCGAGGCCAACGACACGTCGGACAGGTGCTCGCCGCGCTGCACCGGCTGGTCGTCGGCATCGAACACGCGCACCGCATCACGCGTCAGTTCGGCGGTATCGCCTTCCTCGAGGAAGATCACACGGCGCGTCGCCTGGAGGATGGCGGACACGTCGGAGGCAACGAAGTTCTCGCCCTCGCCCAGACCGACCAGCAGCGGGCAGCCCATGCGCGCGACCACCATCCGGCCCGGCTCCTTGCGGCTGACCACGGCCAGCGCGTAGGCGCCATGCAGTTCCTTCACCGCACGCTGTAGCGCGGCCAGCAGGTCATCGCCCTGCTTGAGGTAATGGTGGATGAGGTGGGCGATGACCTCGGTATCGGTCTGAGACTCGAACGCATAGCCGAGCTGCTGCAGACGCGTGCGCTGCTCTTCGTGGTTCTCGATGATGCCGTTGTGCACCAGCGCCACGCCGTGGCTGATGTGCGGATGCGCGTTGGCCTCGGTGACGCCGCCGTGCGTGGCCCAGCGGGTGTGGCCGATGCCAAGGCTGGCATGCACGCCCTCGGCCTGCGCCGCGCCTTCCATCTCGGACACGCGGCCGGTGCGCCGCACGCGGCGCACATCGCTGCCTTCGACCACGGCGATGCCGGCAGAGTCGTAGCCGCGGTATTCCAGACGCTTCAGCCCGTCGATCAGGACGGGAACCACATCGCGATCCGCGATCGCGCCAACGATTCCGCACATGCGCCGGGCAACTCCTTTCTGCTGAGTCCGATTCTACGGGAAACGGCTGTCCGGACGGACAGCCGAAGTGTCCGGCCGGACACTCTTGTCCACATATTTTTTCATGAAAAACAACAAGTTGAATGTTGGCACGCGAGTTGCATGCAACCCAGTGCCACCCCCGGACATCCCATACCCGAACATGGACAACCGCAGCCGCATCCGCGACACCTCCGCCCAGGACCAGACGCTGTCCTCGGCCACCCTCGCCCGCCGCAAGCGCAAGCTGTGGCTGGTCGGCGCGGTCGCGGGCGCCGTCGTGCTGGCGCTGGCCGCCTGGCTGGCCACCAGCTGGAGCGGCGGCAGCCAGTCGTTCGATGCGGCGCGCATCCGCGTCGCCGTGGTCAAGCGCGGCGACCTGGTGCGCGACATCACTGCCGACGGCCGCGTGATCACCGCCAACAGCCCGACCCTCTACGCCATTGCAGGCGGCACCGTCGCGCTCAAGGTCGTGGCCGGCGACGTGGTGAAGCAGGGGCAGGAGCTGGCGGTCATCGACAGCCCCGAACTGCGCAGCAAGCTGGTGCAGGAGGAATCCACCCTCGCCAGCCTGCAAGGCGAGGCCAACCGCGCGATGCTCGATGCGCAACTCACCCGCTCGGACGCGCAGAAGCTGCTCGACCAGGCGCAGATCGACCACACCGCCGCGCAGCGCGACGTCGAACGCTACGAGATCGCCTACAAGGGCGGCGCGGTGTCGAAGAACGAATACGACCGTGCGCAGGACGGGTTGAAGAAGGCCGAACTCGGCCTCGCCGCCGCGCGACAGGATTTCACGCTGCAGGGCCAGGGTGCCGGCATCGATGCGCGCAACAAGCGCCTGCTGGCCGACCGCCAGGCCTCGGTGGTGGCCGAACTGCAGCGCCAGGTGGATGCGCTGACCCTGCGCGCACCGTTCGACGGCCAGGTCGGCCAGGTGCAGATCGCACAGGGCACCAACGTCGCCATCAACGCGCCGATCCTGAGCGTGATCGACCTGAGCGTGTTCGAGGTCGAGATCCGCGTGCCGGAAAGCTTCGCCCGCGACCTGTCCATCGGCGTGCCGGCGCAGGTCACCAGCAGTGGCAACCGTTACGGCGCGCAGGTGTCGGCGGTGTCGCCGGAAGTCGTCAACGGCGAGGTCACCGCCCGCCTGCGCTTCGACGACGAGCAGCAGCCGCCCAACCTGCGCCAGAACCAGCGCCTGTCGGCCCGCATCGTACTGGACACGCGCGAGAACGTGCTGATGGTCGAGCGCGGCCCGTTCCTCGAACAGGACGGCGGCCGCATCGCCTGGGTCGTCACCGGCAGCACCGCCGAGCGCAAGCCGATCCAGGTGGGCGCCAGCAGCCTCAACGCCGTCGAGATCGTGTCCGGGCTGGAAGCCGGGCAGCGCATCGTGATCTCGGGCACCGATCAATTCGCCAACGCGACCGCGTCCGCATCTCCGGAAACTGACCATGAACGCCTTCGCCCACTTCCCCGCCCACCTCAACTGGAACGCGCAGCAACTCGCCGACGCAGTGCCGGCGCGGCTGCACGAACTGTTCGCGCTCGACGCATTCGATGTACGCGAAGCAGCCAATGCCATGCCCGCCAACCGCGAGCGCCGCAACGGCCGCGCCACCGGTGGTTACCTCGCCACCGCGCCCGTGCTGCCCAACCGCTTCCGCTTCCGTTGACGATTTCCATCCCGGCCCGCGATCCCCCGATCCGGCGCCTCTCTCTCCAAGCGGCACGCACTGCATGCGGGCCGGGATGACTCTTCCCTCCACGCCGACATCGCTCCCGAAGGAATCCACCATGCTCGACATGCGCCAGGTCACCAAGGTCTACCGCACCGAACTCGTCGAAACCCATGCCCTGCGCTCGCTCGACCTGCATGTGGGCGAAGGCGAATTCGTCGCCGTCACCGGCCCGTCGGGCTCGGGCAAGACCACCTTCCTCAACATCGCCGGCCTGCTGGAGACCTTCACCGGTGGCGACTACCTGCTCGACGGCGTCGACGTGAAGGGCCTGAACGACAACGCCCGCTCGCGCCTGCGCAACGAGAAGATCGGCTTCATCTTCCAGAGCTTCAACCTGATCCCCGACCTCAACCTGTTCGACAACTGCGACGTCCCGCTGCGCTACCGCGGCCTGCCCGCCAGCGAACGCAAGATGCGGATCGAGGAAGCGCTGTCGCAGGTCGGCCTGGGCTCGCGCATGAAGCACTACCCGGCCGAACTCTCGGGCGGACAGCAACAGCGCGCCGCAATCGCGCGCGCGCTGGCCGGCTCGCCGCGCCTGCTGCTGGCCGACGAACCGACCGGCAACCTCGACTCGCAGATGGCGCGCAGCGTCATGGAACTGCTGGAAGACATCAATGCACGCGGCACCACCATCGTGATGGTGACCCACGACCCGGAGCTGGCCCAGCGCGCGCAACGCAACGTGCACATCGTCGACGGCATGGCGACCGACCTCACGGTCGATCCAGGCCTCGCCCGCAAGCCGGCCGCCCCGGTCGAATCCGCCACCGTCGCCTGAGGACACCACGCCATGTTCGCGTACTACCTCAACCTCGCACTGCGCAGCTTCAAGCGCAACCGCGTGCTCACCGCCTTGATGGTGCTGGCGATCGCACTGGGCATCGGTGCCTGCATGACCACGCTGACCGTGTTCCGCGTGCTGTCGGGCGACCCGATTCCGCAGAAGAGCAGCCAGCTGTTCTACGTGCAGCTCGATCCGGAAAGCGCGTTCGGCCACGTGCCGGGCGAGGAACCGTCGGATCAGATGACGCGTTTCGATTCCGAGACGCTGCTCCGCGAGAAGCGCGGCGACCGCCAGGCGATGATGACCGGCGGCGGCGTGTCGGTGGCCCCGGAAAATGCGGATCTCCCACCGTTCATGGCCTCGTCCCGTTACACCACCGCCGATTTCTTCCCGATGTTCGCCGCGCCGTTCGCATTCGGCTCGGGCTGGAGCGAAAGCGAGGATGCGTCCAGCGCCCGCGTCGTGGTGCTGTCGAAGGAAACCAACGACAAGCTCTTCGGCGGCGCCAACAGCGTCGGCCGCCAGGTCAACCTGGGCGGCAACGACTTCACCGTGGTCGGGGTACTTAATGAGTGGCGCCCGACGCCCCGCTTCTACGACCTCTACAGCGACCGTTACGGCACGCTGGAGGAAACCTTCGTGCCGTTCTCGACGTCACGGGAACTTTCCATGGGGCGTAGCGGCAGCATGAACTGCTGGGGCGACAGCGGCGGCGATTCCACCAGTCTCAACGCGCCCTGCGCGTGGATCCAGTACTGGGTCGAGCTCGACAGCGCGGACAAAGTCAGCGCTTACCGCGACTACCTGGTCAACTATTCGCAGCAGCAACGCGAAGCCGGTCGCTTCGAGCGCGAACCCAACGTGCGCCTGCGCAACGTGATGGAATGGCTGGACTTCACCAAGGTCGTGCCCGGCGACGTGGTGATGCAGTTGTGGCTGGGCTTCGGTTTCCTGCTGGTGTGCCTGCTCAACACCGTCGGCCTGCTGCTGGCCAAGTTCCTGCGTCGCAGCAGCGAGATCGGCGTGCGCCGCGCGCTGGGCGCCTCGCGTGCGGAGATCTTCAAGCAGTGCCTGGTGGAAGCGGGCGTGATCGGCCTGGCCGGCGGCATCCTCGGCCTCGGCCTGTCGCTGCTCGGCCTGTGGGCGGTGCGCCAGCAGCCGACCAGCTTCGCGGAACTGGCGCACATCGACGTGAGCATGTTGCTGACCACGTTCGGCATCGCCATCGTCGCCAGCCTGTTCGCCGGCTTGCTGCCCGCATGGCGCGCGATGCAGGTGACGCCCGCCATCCAGCTCAAGTCGCAATAAGTCCCGTCCCCTCTCCCGCAAGCGGGAGAAGGGAGCAAGCAAACCACCCTAGGACACCATCATGGAAATCCGCCCCATCCTCTCCACGCTGATGCGGCACAAGACCGCCGCCTCGTTGATCGTGCTGGAGATCGCGCTGACCTGCGCGATCATCTGCAACGCACTGTTCATGATCGGCGCGCGCATCAGCCAGATCAGTGAAACCAGCGGCCTGGCCGAGAACGAGATGGTGCGCGTGCAGCTCGTGCCGATCGGCGACGACAAGGATTCGGAAGCGCAGACCCGTTCCGACCTGGCGATGCTGCGCCAGCTGCCAGGTGTCAAGGCGGCGACCACCGTCAACCAGGTGCCGTTCGTCAATTCTTCCTGGAACAGCGGCGTCCGGCTCAGCCCCGACCAGCAGAACACCACGCTCAACGCCACGACCTACATGGCGGAGGAACAGTTCCTCGATGCCTTCGGCCTGAAGCTGGTCGCCGGCCGCAACTTCACCCCGGACGAATACCAGAGCTTCGAAGTGCTCAACTCGGCCGACACCAGCGCACGCGTGCCCAGCGCCATCCTCACTCGCGCCATGGCCGAGCGCCTGTTCCCGGGCGAGGATGCGCTGGGCAAGTCGATCTACGTCTGGGGCAACGAACCGATCCGCATCGTCGGCATCGTCGAACACCTGGTGCGTCCGAGCATGCAGGGCGGGCCGTCCGCGCGCGAGCATTCGCTGATCTTCCCGGTCACGGTGACCTACAACCTCGGCGGCAACTACGTGATACGCACCAGTCCCGAGCGCCGCGCCGAAGTGCTGGCCGCCGCCAGCGAGGCACTGCGCGGCAACGGCCCCAAGCGCATCATCCTGGAAGACAACACCAAGACGTTCTCGGAACTGCGCCAGGAGTTCTACCAGCAGCAGCGTTCGATGGCCTGGCTGCTCGGCATCGTCTGCATCGGACTGCTGTTGATCACCGCGCTGGGCATCGTGGGCCTGGCCAGCTTCTGGGTGCAGCAACGTACCAAGCAGATCGGCGTGCGCCGCGCACTGGGCGCCACCAAGGGCCAGATCCTGCGCTACTTCCAGACCGAGAACTTCCTGCTGGCCAGCATCGGCATCGTGCTGGGCATGCTGATGGCCTTCGGCATCAACCAGTTCCTGATGAGCCAGTACGAATTGCCCCGCCTGCCGCTGTACTACCTGCCGGCCGGCGCGCTCGCGTTGTGGCTGCTGGGACAGATCGCGGTGTTCGGCCCCGCGCGGCGTGCCGCCTCGGTGTCTCCGGCCATCGCCACGCGGAGCGTGTGATGACGGTGCGCGCATTGCAACACTGCCTGCTCGCGGCATCCTTCGTTGTCGCTTCCCTCGCCATGGCGGGGGAAGCGAGCGACGACCTCCACGCGACCATCGCGGCGCAGGATGCCGCCGCCTTCGATGCCTTCAACCACTGCGACGACCCGGCGCAACTGGAGCGGCACGCAGGCTTCTTCGATGCCGATGTCGAGTTCTACCACGACACCGGCGGCGTCACCTGGACGCGCGAGGAGATGCTCGCCAACACGCGCAAGTACGTTTGCGGCAACTTCACGCGCCAGCTCGTCCCCGGCAGCCTGCAGGTGCATCCGGTCAGGGATTTCGGCGCGATCGCGCAGGGCGTGCACCGCTTCTGCCAGGCCGCGAGCGACAGCTGCGACGGCATTGCCGAGTTCACGATGGTCTGGCGGCTCCGGGACGGGCAATGGCAGATCACCCGCGTGCTCAGTTACGGCCATCGTCCCGCGACCGACTGATCGGCCTTACGATAGCGTCCATGCCCTCGATCCTCGTCATCGACGACAATCCGGCCGTCGCCATTGCGCTGGACATCCTGTTCTCGCTGCACGACCTGCGCACGCTCAGCGCGGAAACGCCCGAAGCCGGCCTGGAGTTGCTGGCCCGCGGCGGCATCGACCTGGTGATCCAGGACATGAACTTCCGCGCCGACACCACCTCGGGCGACGAAGGCGTGGCGCTGTTCAAGGAAATCCGCGCACAGCACCCGGACATGCCGGTGATCCTGCTCACCGCATGGACGCACCTCGAGTCGGCGGTCGACCTGGTCAAGGCCGGCGCCGCCGATTACGTCGGCAAGCCGTGGGACGACCACAAGATGCTGGCCAGCGTGAACAACCTGCTGGAGCTGTCGGAAGCGCATCGCGAACTGGCCTCGCGCAGCGGCGAGGAGCGGCGACGCCGTGCCGCGCTCGCGCAGCAGCACGATCTGCGCGGACTGGTCTACGACGATGTCGCCAGCGAAACCGTGCTGGCACTGGCGTTGCAGGTCGCGCGTTCGGAACTGCCTGTGCTGGTCACCGGGCCCAACGGCGCGGGCAAGGAAAAGTACGCCGAGATCATCCACTACAACTCGGCGGTGAAGTCCGGCCCGTTCGTCGCGGTGAATTGCGGCGCACTGCCGCATGACCTGATCGAAGCCGAGCTGTTCGGCGCCGAACCCGGTGCCTACACCGGCGCGGGCAACAAGGCGCGCGCGGGCAAGTTCGAAGCTGCCGATGGCGGCACGCTGTTCCTCGACGAAATCGGCACGCTGCCGCCGGCCGGGCAGGTGAAGCTGCTGCGCGTGCTGGAGACCGGTCGCTTCCAGCGCCTGGGCAGCCACGTCGAACGCAGCGTGAAAGTGCGCGTGGTCAGCGCCACCAACGCCGACCTGCCCGCGTTGATCGCCGACGGCCAGTTCCGCGAAGACCTGTACTACCGACTCAACGGCATCGAACTGCGCCTGCCACCGCTGTCGAAGCGTCCGCGCGACATCCTGCCGTTGGCACGCCACTTCCTGCCACCTGGCAAACAGTTCGGCGACGCTGCCGAACGCGCGCTGCTGCGCCACACGTGGCCTGGCAACGTGCGCGAACTGCGCAACGCGGTGCAACGCGCCGCACTGCTGTCCGGCGACCGCATCGATGCCGATGCGCTGGGATTGCCGTCGTCCCCGGTTGCCGCATCGGCGCATGGCGACGAACCGGATCGGGCCGCGATCGAAGCCGCGCTGCAGCGGAGCGGCGGCGTGCTCGCACAGGCTGCCGCCGAACTCGGCCTGTCTCGCCAGGCGCTGTATCGCCGGCTCGACCGCTTCGGCATCCCGCGCTGACGCGCGCCACGCATGCGCATCCTCCGCGTCCTGCCGCTGGCGATCCGCATGATCGCGCTGGTGCTGTTGGGCATCATCGCCACCGCAGCCACCACCGCCCTGCTCGTGCAATGGCTGGAGCCATGGCTTGCCGCACTCGCTGCCGCGCTCGTCGTCGGCACGGCCATGGGCATCGTGGTCTGGCGCACCTTCGTGCCCCTGCGCGCCCTGTTCCGCGCCCTCGCCAGCACCGTCGCCGGCTATCGCGACGGTGATTTCAGCTTCGGGATCACCTGGGACAAGTACAGCGACCTGATCGAACTGGTCGACGCGCACAACGACCTGGGCAACGCACTGCGCGACCAACGCCTGTCGCTGGTGCAGCGCGAACTGCTGCTCGACACGATGGTGCAGAACACGCCCGTGGCAATGCTGCTGGTCGATCCCGCTCGCCATGTGGTGCTCGGCAACCTCGCCGCTCGCAAGATGATGGGCGACGGGCGACGGCTGGAAGGTCATGCGCTGGATGCCCTGCTCGATGCCTCGCCGCCGCCCGTGCGCGAGGCGTTCGAGCGCGGCGGCGACGGCATGTTCACCGTCGGCGACGACGACCACGAGGACATCTACCACCTCGCCCGGCGGATGTTCCGGCTCAACGGCCGCAGCCACGAGCTGATCCTGCTGCGGCAGATGACCACCGAATTGCGCAGGCAGGAAGTGCAGACCTGGAAGAAGGTCATCCGGGTGATCAGCCACGAACTCAACAACTCGCTCGCACCGATCGCCTCGCTCGCGCATTCGGGCATCGAGCTGCTGCGACGCGGGCAGCACGAGAAGTTGCCGATCGCACTGGCCACGATCGAGGAGCGCGCGCGCCACCTCGATGGCTTCCTGCGTGACTACGCGCGCTTCGCGAAGCTGCCGGCACCACGCACCGAACCGATGCGCCTGCCGCAGTTCATCGAAAAGCTCCGCACCCAGGTCGGCTTCGGCATCGATGGCACGATCCCCGACGAAACCGTGCGTTTCGATCCCGCCCAGATGGAACAGGCCCTGCTGAACCTGCTCAAGAACGCGCACGAATCCGGCACGGCAGCGGAAGCCGTGTCGGTGGCCGTCAGGCGGATCGGCGATGGCTGGCGGATCGACGTACTTGATCGCGGCACCGGCATGAACGAGTCAGTGCTGGCGAACGCGCTATTGCCGTTCTATTCCACCAAGCGCAGCGGTACCGGCTTGGGCCTTGCACTTGCGCGCGAGATTGCCGAAGCCCATGGCGGACGCATCGCCCTGCTCAATCGCGACGGCGGCGGGCTGTGCGTGTCGATGGTGCTTCCGGGCCAATCGTAGCCAAGGGCAGCTTGCGGGACGAACGCGTCCCCACGCGCGGCGCTGCCGGATCACCCACGCATCAAGTTTTAGATTTCTTCACCGGCCGCGACCATCCCTCGATCGTCACCTGCCTCGCCCGCGCCACGGTGAGTTGGCCTTCCGGTGCATCCTTGCCGATCACCGATCCTGCGCCGATGGTCGCGTCCTTGCCGATCTCGACCGGCGCGACCAGCGCCGAGTTCGAACCGACGAAGGCACCATCGCCGATCAAGGTCTTCGACTTGTTCACGCCGTCGTAGTTGCAGGTGATGGTGCCGGCGCCGATGTTGACCTTGGCACCGATGACGGCATCGCCGAGATAGGTCAGGTGGTTGGCCTTGCTGCCGACGCCCAGCACGGTGTTCTTGGTCTCGACGAAATTGCCCACGTGCACGCCATCGGCCAGCACCGTGCCCGGCCGCAGCCGGGCGTAAGGCCCGATGGCGACCACGCCTTCGGTACGCGCACCCTCGATGTCGCAATGCGCACGCACTTCGCTGCCCGCCGCGAGGACTGCATCCCTGATGCGGCAGAACGGCCCGATGCGCACGCCATCGCCGAGCTCGACGCGACCTTCGAGCACGACATCGACATCGATCTCGACATCGCGACCGACGATCACCTCGCCACGGATATCCACGCGGGCAGGATCGGCGAAACGCACGCCTTCCACGCACAACGCACGCACGGCTCGTTGCTGGAAGGCGCGCTCAAGTTGCGCCAGTTGCCACGGGTCGTTGGCACCTTCGGTTTCCTGCGCGTCGGCGACCTCGACGATCTCCGCAGCAGTGAAATCGCCGGCGGCCATCGCGGCCACGTCGGTCAGGTAGTACTCGCCCTGCGCGTTGTCGTTGGACAATCGCGACAGCCAGCCCTTGAGCGCAGTGGCGTCGGCGGCGATCACGCCGGTATTGACCAGCCTGACCGCGCGCTGTTCGTCGTTGGCATCCTTTTCTTCCACCACTGCAGCGACACGACCTTCCGCGTCACGCAGGATGCGGCCATAACCGGTGGGATTGTCGAGCGTAGCCACCAGCAGCGCGAGGCGACCCTCGCTGGCAAGCAGGTCGCGCAATGTTTGGGTACGGAACAAGGGCGCATCGCCGTACATCACCAGCACGCGCGCGCCATCGGGCACGCCCGGCATTGCCTGCTGCACGGCATGGCCGGTGCCGAGTTGCCGCGCCTGTTCCGCCCAGGTCAGATCCGATTGGCCGGCGAATGCCGCCTGCACCTGGTCGCCGCCATGGCCATGCACGACGTGGATGCCGGCCGGGCCGAGCGAACGCGCGGTGGCGATCACGTGCGCCAGCATCGGGCGTCCGGCGACCTTTTGCAGCACCTTGGGCAGCGAAGACTTCATGCGCTTGCCCTCGCCGGCGGCGAGGATGACCACGTGCAACGGATTCATTCGGGCGAGCCTGCGGGAACGATGGCTGGATGCGCATGGTAACAACGGTGTTGCATGGGCCACGCGGACACTTGCTTGCCGGCAAGCCAGCGACGCAAACGAAAACGCCGGCTCAAGGCCGGCGTTTCCAGTTCACGCACCTGGTGCTGCGCGTCAGTGCTTGAGGTTCTTGCGCAGGCGCTCGAGTGCCTGCAACTGCACCGTCGCCTCGGCCAGCTTCTGCTGGGCCTCGGCCACGTCCATCGCATCGCCGCGACCGGCCAGCAGGCGTTCGGCTTCTTCCTTGGCCGCACGCACCTTGGCCTCGTCGATGTCGTCGGCGCGGATCGCGGTGTCGGCCAGGATCGTCACCACCTGCGGCTGCACCTCGAGGATGCCGCCGCCGATGGCGAAGTCGAGCACGCTGCCGTCGGGCTGCGTGACCACGACCTTGCCGGGCTTGAGCCGCGTGATCAGCGGCGCATGGCGCGGCGCGATGCCGAGCTCACCCAGTTCGCCGGTGGCGACGATCAGTGTCGCCTCGCCCTGGAAGATCTCGGCTTCGGCACTCACGATGTCGCAGCGGATGGTACTCATAACGCGCTTCTCTTCCGTTTCCCCCTCTCCCGCTTGCGGGAGAGGGCAGGGGTGAGGGTGATGGGCGTGATGACCCCCACCCCTAACCCTCCCCGCACGCGGGAGAGGGAACACGATTGGATCAGGCCTTCTCGGCGAGCTTCTTCGCCTTCTCGACCGCTTCCTCGATGCCGCCGACCATGTAGAACGCCTGTTCCGGCAGGTGGTCGTACTCGCCGTCGCAGATGCCCTTGAAGCCGCGGATCGTGTCCTTCAGCGACACGTACTTGCCCGGCGAGCCGGTGAACACCTGCGCCACCGTGAACGGCTGCGAGAAGAAGCGCTCGATCTTGCGCGCGCGGGCCACGGCCAGCTTGTCTTCTTCCGACAGCTCGTCCATGCCCAGGATCGCGATGATGTCCTTGAGCTCCTTGTACTTCTGCAGCGTCGCCTGCACGCGGCGCGCGGTGTCGTAGTGCTCGTGGCCGATGACGTTCGGGTCGAGCTGGCGGCTGGTCGAGTCCAGCGGATCCACCGCCGGGTAGATACCCAGCGAAGCGATGTTGCGGCTGAGCACGACGGTCGCGTCCAGGTGGGCGAACGTGGTCGCCGGCGACGGGTCGGTCAGGTCGTCCGCGGGCACGTACACGGCCTGGATCGAGGTGATCGAACCAGTCTTGGTCGAGGTGATGCGCTCCTGCAGCACGCCCATTTCCTCGGCCAGCGTCGGCTGGTAACCCACGGCCGACGGCATGCGGCCCAGCAGCGCCGACACTTCGGTGCCGGCCAGCGTGTAGCGGTAGATGTTGTCGACGAACAGCAGCACGTCGCGGCCTTCGTCGCGGAAGTACTCGGCCATCGTCAGGCCGGTCAGCGCGACGCGCAGGCGGTTGCCCGGCGGCTCGTTCATCTGGCCGTACACCATCGCCACCTTGGACTTGGCGTGCTCCTCGACGTTGACGACGCCAGACTCCTGCATCTCGTGGTAGAAGTCGTTGCCTTCGCGGGTACGCTCACCCACGCCGGCGAACACCGACAGGCCGCTGTGCTCGGTCGCGATGTTGTTGATCAGCTCCATCATGTTGACGGTCTTGCCCACGCCGGCGCCGCCGAACAGGCCGACCTTGCCGCCCTTGGCGAACGGGCACATCAGGTCGATCACCTTGATGCCGGTTTCCAGCAGCTCGGTGGTCGACGCCTGGTCTTCGTAACTCGGCGCGGCGCGGTGGATTTCCCACGACGTGTCGGCCTTGACCGGGCCGGCTTCGTCGATCGGGTTGCCGAGCACGTCCATGATGCGGCCCAGCGTGCCGATGCCGACCGGCACCGAGATCGCGCGGCCGGTGTTCTCGGCGACGAGGTTGCGCTTGAGGCCGTCGGTCGAACCGAGGGCGATCGTGCGCACCACGCCGTCGCCGAGCTGCTGCTGCACCTCGAGCGTGATCTCGGTGTTCTGCACCTTCAGTGCGTCGTACACCTTCGGCACGTCCGCGCGCGGGAACTCGACGTCGACGACGGCGCCGATGATCTGAACGATCTTGCCCTGACTCATTGCTGCATTCCTCTAGATGAATTCTGTGGTGGCGCGGTCAGACTGCCGCCGCGCCGCCGACGATTTCGGAGATTTCCTGGGTGATCGCCGCCTGCCGCGCCTTGTTGTAGACGAGGTTGAGCGTGTCGATCAGCTTGGTGGCATTGTCGCTGGCGGACTTCATCGCGACCATGCGCGCGGCGTGCTCGGAGGCGACGTTCTCCATCACCGCCTGGTACACCAGCGACTCGATGTAGCGCGTCAGCACGTGCTCCAGCACCGCCTGCGCGTCGGGCTCGTAGATGTAGTCCCAGTCGTGGCTGGCGACCACCTCGTCCGAGGCCGGCAGCGGCAGCAGCTGGTCGAACGCGGCGCGCTGCACCATGGTGTTGACGAAGTCGTTGTAGCTCAGGAACACCTTGTCGACCTTGCCGCTGTCGTAGGCGTCCAGCATCACCTTGATCACGCCGACCAGTTGCTCGACCTGCGGCGTGTCGCCGAGGTGGGTCACGGTGGCCAGCATGTCGACCTTGATCCGGCGGAAGAACACCGAAGCCTTCTGGCCGATGGTGACCACGTCGACCTCGACGCCCTTTTCCTGCCACTGGCGGAACTCGCCCAGCAGCTTGCGGAACAGGTTGTTGTTGAGGCCGCCGGCCAGGCCGCGGTCGGACGAGACGATGACGTAGCCGACGCGCTTGATCTCCTTGCGCTCGACCAGGTACGGGTGCTGGAACTCGGAGTTCGCCTGCGCCAGGTGGCCGATGACCTGCTTCATCGCCCGCGCGTACGGGCGCGAAGCCTTCATCCGCTCCTGCGCCTTGCGGATCTTCGAGGCCGAGACCATCTCCAGCGCGCGCGTCACCTTGCGGGTGTTCTGCACGCTCTTGATCTTGGTCTTGATTTCCCTTCCGCCTGCCATCTCTTCTCTATCCCGTAGAGCGGAGCTTGCTCCGCTGCCTTGTCGCGTAGAGCGGAGCTTGCTCCGCTGCCTGGTTTCGCACAGCGGAGCAAGCTCCGCTCTACCAAACCTGCTTACCAGCTGCCGGTCTTCTTGAAGTCCTCGATGCCGCTCTTGAACGCGGCCTCGATCTCGTCGTTCCAGTCGCCGCTGCCATTGACCTTGTCGAGCAGGGCGCCGGCGGTGTTGGCGAAGTGCGCATGCAGCGCCTCTTCGAACGCGAGGATCTTGCCCACCGGCACGTCGTCGAGGTAACCCTTGTCGACGGCGTAGATCGACAGCGCCTGGTCGGCGATCGACATCGGCTGGTACTGCTTCTGCTTCATCAACTCGGTCACGCGCTGGCCGCGCTCGAGCTGCTTGCGGGTCGCTTCGTCCAGATCGGAAGCGAACTGCGCGAACGCCGCCAGCTCACGGTACTGGGCGAGCGCGATGCGGATGCCGCCCGACAGCTTCTTGATGATCTTGGTCTGCGCCGCGCCACCCACGCGCGACACCGAGATGCCGGCGTTCACGGCCGGGCGGATGCCGGCGTTGAACAGGTCGGTCTCGAGGAAGATCTGGCCGTCGGTGATCGAGATCACGTTGGTCGGCACGAATGCGGACACGTCGCCGGCCTGCGTCTCGATGATCGGCAGCGCGGTCAGCGAACCGGTCTTGCCCTTCACTTCGCCGTTGGTGAACTTCTCGACGTACTCGGCCGACACGCGCGCGGCGCGCTCGAGCAGGCGGCTGTGCAGGTAGAACACGTCGCCCGGGTAGGCTTCGCGGCCCGGCGGGCGCTTGAGCAGCAGCGAGATCTGGCGGTAGGCAACGGCCTGCTTGGACAGGTCGTCGTACACGATCAGCGCGTCCTGGCCGCGATCCATGAAGTACTCGCCCATCGTGCAGCCCGAGTACGCCGAGATGTACTGCATCGCGGCCGATTCGGACGCCGTGGCGGCGACGACGACGGTGTGCGCCAGCGCGCCGTTCTCTTCGAGCTTGCGCACGATGTTGGCCACCGTCGAAGCCTTCTGACCGATGGCGACGTAGACGCACTTGATGCCGGTCGATTTCTGGTTGATCACCGCGTCGATGGCCATCGCGGTCTTGCCGGTCTGGCGGTCGCCGATGACCAGTTCGCGCTGGCCGCGGCCGATCGGGATCATCGCGTCGACCGACTTGTAGCCGGTCTGCACCGGCTGGTCGACCGACTTGCGCCAGATCACGCCCGGCGCCACGCGCTCGACCGGCGCGGAAACCTTGGCATCGATCGGGCCCTTGCCGTCGATCGGCTCGCCCAGCGCGTTGACCACGCGGCCCAGCAGCTCGGGGCCGGTCGGCACTTCGAGGATGCGGCCGGTGGTCTTGGCGGTATCGCCTTCGCGCAGGTGTTCGTAATCACCGAGCACCACGGCGCCGACCGAATCGCGCTCGAGGTTCAGCGCCAGCGCGAAGGTGGCGCTCCCATCGGAAGCGGGCGGCAGCTCGATCATTTCGCCCTGCATCACGTCGGCCAGGCCGTGGATGCGCACGATGCCGTCGGACACCGAGGTGACCGTGCCTTCGTTGCGCGCCTCGGCGGCCAGCTTGACCTTCTCGATGCGGGTCTTGATCAGTTCGCTGATTTCGGACGGGTTGAGCGTGGTGGTTGCCATTGCTTCGTTTCCTGTAGGGCGGGTCTCGACCCGCCTTGGTTTTTTGCGTTCCGTGGTGGCGGGTCGAGACCCGCCCTACGAATTCAAATCAATTTGCCAATGCCGACTGCAGACGCGAAAGCTTGCCGCGCAGCGAGCCGTCGATCACCGTGTCGCCGGCCGCGATCACCGCGCCGCCGATCAGGCTTTCGTCGATCGCCGTTTCCACGTCGACCTCGCGGCCGAAGCGCTTCTTCAGCGCGGCCTTGATGCCGTCGAGTTCCGCCGCCGGCAGCGCCGAGGCGGAGGTGACCTTCGCCTTGACGACATGTTCGGCCTCGGCACGCAGCTCTTCGTACAGCCCGGCGATCTCCGGCAGCAGCGCCAGGCGGCGGTTGTCGGCCAACAGGGCGAGGAAATCGTTGAACGCCTGCGGCGCACCGTCGGCGGCGAGCAGCGCGACGGCATCGTCGCGACCCAGTGCCGGGTGGCCCAGCAGCGCCGCGGCCTGCGGATCGGCGGCGACGCGCGCGGAGAAACCGAGCGCGCCGGACCAGTCCGCGAACGCGCCGGCATCGCGCGCGAGCCCGAAGGCGGCACGGGCGTACGGACGGGCGAGCGTGAGGGCCTGGCTCATGGGATCAGGCCGCCTCGTCCGACAGCTGCGCAGCCAGCTCGTCCAGCAGCGCCTTGTGGGCGTTGGCGTCGATCTCGCGCTTGAGCAGCTTCTCGGCACCAGCCACCGCCAACACGGACACCTGCTTGCGCAGGTCTTCACGGGCGCGGTTGGAGGCCGCAAGGATCTCGGCTTCGGCGATGGCCTTGTGGCGACCGCTGGCGAGCGCCGCCTCGGCATTCGCCGCTTCGACGATCTGGATCGCACGCTGGTTGGCCTGCGCGATGATCTCGTTGGCCTTGACGCGGGCGGCCTTGAGCTCGTCGGCGACCTTCTCCTCCGCCTGCGCCAGGTTCTTCTGCGCGTTGTCGGCGGCGGCGAGGCCTTCGGCGATCTTCTTCTGGCGTTCCTCGATGGCGTTCATCAGCGGCGGCCAGACGAACTTCCAGGTGAACCAGATCAGGATCGCGAACGCGAGGCCCTGGCCCAGGAATGTGGCATTGAATTGCATCGTGATGCTCCGCTATTGGCACACGGACGCGGGATCGCGCCCGAACCCTGCCACACGCCGGATGCGGCGCGCGGCAGCCAGCCCGATCAGCCCGCGAGGGCGCTGAGCAGCGGGTTGGCGAACGCGAAGAACAGCGCGATCGCGAGGCCGATGATGAAGGCGGCGTCGATCAGGCCGGCGAGCAGGAACATGCGGCCCGACAGCATCGGCACCAGCTCCGGCTGGCGCGCGGCGCTCTCGAGGAACTTCGAGCCCATGATGCCGATGCCGATGCAGGCGCCGAGCGCGCCGAGGCCGATGATGATGCCGATCGCGAGTGCGGTGTTGCCCTGGACGGCGGCGATGAGAGCGGTGAGTTCCATGGTGACTTCCTCAGTGGATCTTCAGGGTGAAGGGTGAAAGGGGGAAAACGTGGGAACGAGGTCGACGGATCAGTGCGCTTCCGTCGACATCGAGAAATAGACGACCGACAGGATCATGAAGATGAAGGCCTGCAGCGTGATGACCAGGATGTGGAAGATCGACCACGCCGCGCCCGCGGCGACGGCGCCGAGGAACGCCAGCGCGCCGCCGGCCTTGGCGCCCAGCGCCGCTTCCATCATCAGGTTGCCGCCGGCCGCACCGAGCAGCGCGATCAGCAGGAACACCAGCTCGCCGGCGTACATGTTGCCGAACAGTCGCATCGCCAGGCTGACCGGCTTGGACAGGTATTCGATGACATTGAGGCCGAAGTTGGCCGGCGCCAGCACGATCTTCATCAGCGTGCCGTGGGCGTGGAACGGCGCGGTGAACAGCTCCTTGCCGAAACCGCCGAAGCCCTTCGCGGAGACCGCGAAACCCAGCATCAGCAGCAGCACGGCAAGCGCCATGGCCGAGGTGATGTTGAGGTCGGTGGTGGGCACGGCGCGGAAGTACTCCTGGCCCAGCGCGGCGGCAGTGCCCGGGAAGAAGTCGACCGGGATCATCTTCAGTGCGTTCATCGCGAACACCCAGACGAAGATGGTCAGGGCGATCGGCGCGACGAAGCTGCGGTTGCCGTGGAACACGTCCTTCACCTGGGTATCGATGAAGGTGACCACGATCTCGATGAAGGCCTGGAACTTGCCGGGCACGCCGGCAGTGGCGCGACGACCGACGACATAGAAAGTGCCGATGGTAAGCAGGCCCAGGACGATGGACACCAGCAGGCTGTCGACGTTGATCGTCCAGAAGCTGGACTCGCCGAACTGGAACTGCCAATGCTTGAGGTGATGGGTGACGTATTCGCTTGGGCTGTCGCCGGCAACGCGGAGGAGATCACGGATCATCGAAGCAACCAAGGCAAGCCAATCATGGACGCCAGGAAGGCACTCAATGCCCCACCCAGCACGAATTCAGCAGGAAGACCGGCCCCGTTCATCGCCAGGACGAGCCCGGCACCGATCACCAGCCACTTGAGCGCGGTTCCCACCAGCAGACGCACGAACATGCGTCCTGCGGGAGCCACCGGCGGACGCCCGGAGGTGCGCCAGCCGAACATCGCGAACCCCGTCGCGATCACGACCGCCCCCACCAGGAAAGCCACCGCAGGCACGCCCCCGGCAACCACCGCCAGCACCCCCGCGCCGATGGCCCCGACCGCGCCCTGCACCAGCGGCAGCCGGAGGGCCGCGCGTCGGGTCGGGTCAGGTCGGTATGTCACTGGCTCGGGCTGCTGCAAAGCCGGAAAAGTATAGCAGCCGGGCGATTTCAGCGGCAACCTTGTGCGGTGCAGCATCCGCGTCGAGGACGCCGTCCATCCAGGCGTTCCGGCTACCGGCAGGCCTGTGCCCGGATCGTTCACGCGGCAATCCACCCCCGAATCGGCTTCGGGCTTGCCGATGCACGCGATTGCACGGCCAGCCCATGGCCGCATGGATTGATCCGCTTCACGCTGGCGCCACCGCGTTTGCGGTCACATGAGCCCTTCCTGCCGCCGCGCCCGACAACGCGGCCGATGTCCCGATCCGCATGCTTCCAAGGAGCAACTCATGACATTACGTCGCCCACTCGCCGCCGTCCTCGGCGCGAGCTTCGCCCTGACACTTCCCTTCGCCGCGTCCGCCCAGGACTTCAACGACGACACCCGCTTCGAACTCCGGCTGTCTGGTTTCCAGTCGGACTCCTCCATCCGCTTCGCCGGTACCGGCACCGCCACCAACGGCGAGGACACCGAAAACGCCGAAGGCGCCGGCACCCTCGACATCGGCAAGCGCTGGCGTCCGCGCGGCGAACTGGCGTTCCGCCTGACCCCGCGGCAGACGCTGCGCCTGAACCACTACGACCTGCGCCGCGACCGCGGCTGGCGCTTCGAGGGCGACTGGATCGACCCGGGTTCGATCTTCGACGAGGTCACGCTGCCCGGCGATCCCGTGGAAGTGCCTTCGGTCGATTTCGACGGCAAGGTGAGTTTCCGCCTGACCACCCTGAGCTACGACTTCGCGGTGGTCGACACGCCAACGATCGAATGGGCAGTGGGCATCGGCCTGACCCAGGCCAGCCTGAAGGCACGCGCCAGCGGCAGCTCTTCGGGCACCACTGAACTCGATCCGCGCTTCGAACAGCTTGAATGGAGCCGCACCCGCACTGCACCCGGCCTCGGCACCCGCCTGACCTGGACGCCGGCACCGCGCTGGCGCATGGAGCTGCAGGGGCAGTACCTGGACACGCGCTGGGGCGACTTCACCGAAGAACGCGGCCATTACGAACGCGGCGCATTGATGGCCGAATACCTGGTCACCGACAACATCGCCGTGCACGTGGGCTACGACTGGTTCCGGTTGAAGTTGGCGAACGACTACACCGCTTCGTTCGATGCACCCGGCGAGACCGATATCGGCACCATCGACATCGCCGGCGTGCTGAGTGGCCAGCTCAAGGTGCACGGACCGGTTGCCGGCGTGACGTTCCGGTTCTGAGGTTCACCTCGAGACCAGACGCACCCATTCAGTTGGAGCCACGAGCGTCCATTGGCCCATTCAGCCGACGGATTCGCCGTGGGAGGGGAACCTTTCCGATCTGCGCCTGTCCTTCAACAGGCGCGGGCCTGGTTCGCTTTCCTCGTCGACTCCAAGGCAGGCCCGCCCTGAAGCCCCGGCATCGCCGGGGCTTCACTCTGTCGGCGCCACGAATGACGAAGCCGCGCAATGCGCGGCTTCGTCGATGCACTGGCTGTCGACTCCGGCCTATTTCTTCTTCGGGATGTACAGGTCGGTGATCGTGCCTTCGTACACTTCCGCCGCCATCGCCACCGATTCGCTCAGCGTCGGATGCGGATGGATGGTTGCGCCGATGTCGGCCGCTTCCGCACCCATCTCGATCGCCAGCGCGAGTTCGCTGATCAAGTCACCGGCATGCACGCCGACGATACCCGCGCCGATGATGCGGTGCGTGTGCTCGTCGAAGATGAGCTTGGTGAAGCCCTCGCCGCGACCGATGCCGACCGCGCGTGCCGACGCCACCCACGGGAACTTGCCGACGCCGATCTTCAGTCCCTTGGCCTTGGCTTCGGTTTCGGTCACGCCGACCCACGCGATTTCCGGATCGGTGTAGGCCACCGACGGGATCACCCGCGCCACCCATTCCTTCTTTTCGCCGGCCGCGACTTCCGCCGCAAGCTTGCCTTCGTGCGTGGCCTTGTGCGCCAGCATCGGCTGGCCGACGAGGTCGCCAATGGCGAAGATGTGCGGTGCGCTGGTACACATCTGCGCATCGACCGGAATGAAGCCTCGATCGGTGACGGTCACGCCAGCCTTGCCCGCATCGAGCTTGCCGCCGTTGGGCGAACGACCCACCGCGACCAGCACGCGATCGAACGTGCCCGATTCAAGTTCCGGCTTCTGGCCTTCGGTCGCGCTCTCGAAGCCGACGGTGATGCCCTTCTTGCCGGCCTCGACCTTCGCCGCCTTGGTCTTGAGATGCACGGCCACGCCCTGCTTCTTGAGGCGATCGGCCAGCGGTTTCACCAGATCCTTGTCGGCACCCGGCATCAGCTGATCCATGAACTCGACCACGGTCACTTCGCTGCCCAGCGCGCGGTACACCGTCGCCATCTCCAGGCCGATGATGCCACCGCCGACGACGAGCAGCGTCTTCGGCACCTCGGCCAGCTGCAGCGCATCGGTGGAATCCATCACCCGCTTGTCGTCCCACGGGAAGTTGGGCAACTTCACCGCCTGCGAACCGGCGGCGATGATGCACTGCTCGAAGCGCAGCAACTGCGTCTTGCCATCACTGCCGACGATTTCCAGTTCGTTGGGCGACACGAACTTCGCCACGCCGGTCACCGTGCGCACCTTGCGCTGCCTGGCCATGCCGGCCAGGCCCTTGGTGAACTGGCCGACCACCTTGTCCTGCTTGAAGCCGCGCAGCTTGTCGATGTCGATCTTCGGCTTGCCGAAGCTGATGCCGATGTCGTCCGAATGCGCCGCTTCCTCGATCAGCGCCGCCGCATGCAGCAACGCCTTGGACGGAATGCAGCCGACGTTGAGGCAGACGCCACCGAGCGTTTCGTAACGCTCGACGAGCACCGTATCGAGACCGAGGTCGGCGGCACGGAACGCGGCGGTGTAACCGCCGGGGCCGGAGCCGATCACCACGATGCGACATTCGATGTCGGCGGGCTTGCCGGTGCCGGCCGCGGCCTTCGGGGCCGGAGCCGAACTTTCGGCGGGCTTGGCCGGCGACGGCGTGACCGGTGGCGTCACCGGCGCGTCGGCCTTCTTCGCATCGGCAGGCTTGGCCGGCGCATCACCCGCACCTTCGGTTTCCAGTACAAGCACCACGCCGCCTTCCGACAGCGTGTCGCCCACCTTCACCTTCAATTCCTTGACCACACCGGCGTGCGACGACGGCACTTCCATCGTCGCCTTGTCCGACTCCAGCGTCACCAGGCCCTGGTCTTTCGCCACCGTGTCACCGACCGCGACCAGCACTTCGATCACCGGCACGTCGTCGTAGCCGCCGATGTCGGGGACTTTTACTTCAATGGTGTTTGCCATGCAGGTTCATTCCCTTCGTAGGGCGGGCCTTGGCCCGCCTCATGCGCGATGCTTGCGCGCAAGTGGAGACGTCGCGATGGCGGGCCGGGGCCCGCCTTACAGCAGCACGCGGCGCATGTCCGCGAGCAGTTGCGCGAGGTATGCGGTGAAGCGCGCGGCGGCGGCGCCGTCGATCACGCGATGGTCGTAGCTCAGCGACAACGGCAGGGTCAGGCGCGGCACGAACTGCTTGCCGTCCCACACCGGCTTCATCGACGACTTCGACACACCGAGGATCGCGACTTCCGGCGCGTTGACGATCGGCGTGAAACTGGTGCCGCCGATGCCACCCAGCGAACTGATCGAGAAGCAGCCACCCGACATCTCGGCCGGGCCGAGCTTGCCGTCGCGCGCCTTCTTCGCCAGCTCGCCCATTTCCTGGCTGATCTGCAGCACGCCCTTCTTGTCGACGTCGCGCACCACTGGCACCACGAGGCCGTTCGGCGTATCGGCGGCAAAGCCGATGTGGAAGTATTTCTTCAGTGTCAGCACTTCGCCGGACGCATCCAGCGAGGCATTGAAGTCGGGGAACTTCGCGAGCGCGTTGGCGCTGGCCTTGATCAGGAAGGCGAGCATGGTCAGCTTGATGCCGGCCCCGCTCCCATTAGGCGCCGCGTTTTCCTTGTTCAACTGCACGCGCAACGCTTCGAGGTCGGTGATGTCGGCATCGTCGTGCTGGGTGACGTGCGGGATCATCGCCCAGTTGCGCGCGAGGTTTGCACCGGAAATCTTCTTGATCCGCGACAGCGGCTTCTCTTCCACCTCGCCGAACTTGCTGAAGTCCACCTTCGGCCACGGCAGCAGGTTGAGGCCAGCACCGCCGCCACCCGCCGCAGCCGGCGATGCGGTCGCGCCCGACAGCACGCCCTTGACGTACTTCTGCACGTCTTCCTTGGTGATCCGGCCGCCCTTCTCGGTGCCGGTGACCTGCGACAGGTCGACGCCCAGTTCGCGCGCGAACAGGCGCACCGCGGGGCTGGCATAGGGCACCTTGCCCGGGATCAGCGCCTCGGCCTCGAAACGCACCGGCGGCGCCCCCTGCGCGGGCACCTTGCCGGCCTGCGCGTCGATCGATGCCTGCGCGATCTTGTCGGGCTTGTCGGCGACCGCGACCGGTTCGACCACCGGATCGGGTTCCTTGGGCTTGGCGGGCGCAGGCGCGGCTTCCACCTTCGCTTCCGGCTTCGGCACCTCGGCAGCGGCATCGCCGGTTTCGATGATCGCGACCAGCCCGCCTTCGGACAGGGTGTCGCCCACCTTGACCTTCAATTCCTTGATCACGCCCGCGAACGGCGACGGCACTTCCATCGTCGCCTTGTCCGATTCCAGCGTCACCAGTCCCTGATCCTGCGTGACCGTATCGCCCACGGCGACCAGCACCTCGATCACCGGGACGTCGTCGTAGCCGCCGATGTCCGGGGCCTTCGCTTCCTTCAATTCGGCCATGCGGCCCTCCACGCGCCAGGGGGATCGCTATTGTGGCCGCATGTCCACCGCGCGCCAACCGGGCGGAACCCGGAACGGGCGCGATGGGCGGCGCAGCGCGGATCTCCCGCCACCGGGACGGTGAGTTTCATCGGCAACCAACCGCGTGGCGACGAAAGCCCGCACGCCGCCACAGGCCGCAGGGACACCGCGGCCATGCCGCCCCGGGCGATGAAACGGGTCAGTCGCGAGCAGCCTTGGCGGTCACGCGCAGCAGCGACAGGGGCCGCCCGTCGGGCAGTCGATACTCCAGCGCATCGTCGATGGCACCCAGCGCCTCCATCCGGCGGCAGAACTCCCTGGCGTTCGCTTCCAGTTCCGCCTTGCGCGGCGCGACGATGGCCTCGATGCGGGTGTCGAGGTCGCCTTCGATGCGCTCGAAGCGGGACGCATCTCCGGTGAAGGCGGCACGCAGCGCGCCGCCCACGACATCACCGATGAAGGTCGGCAGCACGTCGCCGATCGCCTCGCCGATGCCTCGTCCCAGCGCATCGCCACTGAACCGGGTCGGCGTGATCGCCTGCTGCAGGCGGGCGTCGATCCGCTTGCGTGCCTCGTCCAGTTTCGCGCGCGTGCCGGCGGGGTCGTTGCTGAAGACGGCCGCCACCTCGCCCACGGCCGCCAGCGCGATCTGCGCCGCGTCGCGGCCGATCTTCTGCGCCAGCGGCATGGCATCGCGCGCGCCACGCTCGTAGTCACGCAGGCGGGCGGCATCCGCCGCACCCACCTGCACCCAGTCATCATCGATGAACAGGGCGCCATCTCGAATCAGCACGCGCTTGGGCACGCCGGACTTGCGCGTGTAGACAACGCTGCGCTCGGTCAGGTGGAACTCGTAATCGCTGGAGATGTTGCACTCGGCATTGATGTCGACGTTGCTGCCGCTGCCGGTGATCTTCACCGATTGCGCGGCCAGCGGGCCGCAGGCAAGGGCCAGTACCAGGCCAACCGCCAGGGTCATGCGTGCCATCGAACCACTCCCCGTTCATTTTCCCGATGCCGATCATCGCGCATTCCGTTGCCGCACTCCCGTGCCGGTGGCCTGCATGACTTTCGCCACGGTGACGCGCCGTGCACGGCGTCGCGACGCTGCGATCACTGCACTGAACACGAGCCGCACGAAGTTCCCGCGTTCAGGCGGGTGCTGCATGGGCGGTTCATGCGCATCCCGATAGGGTGCCCGCGTCCCCGCCATCCGCGGGGCGCAGCAACAACAGCAATTCATACGAGACAAGGAGAATCCACATGTTGTCATTCCGTCATTTGACGCTTGCCGCCGCCGTTTCCCTGGCACTGTCCCCCGCCGCATTCGCACAACAGTCCGACACCGCATCGGGCAAGCGCTTCTCCGTCGTGGGTGGCGTGACCCTGCTCGACCCGAAGGACGACACCGACCGCAACAACGGCCTCGAATTCGACGGCGGCCCGGCGCCGACCGCATCGGTGTCCTACCACTTCACCGACAACATCAGCGCCGAGTTGTGGGGCGCGCTGGATACCTTCGACCACCGAGTGAAGCAGGATGGCGCCAAGATCGGCACCATCGAGCACCAGCCGATCGCGTTGAGCGGCCAGTACCACTTCGGGCAGGCCGACAACACCTTCCGTCCGTTCGTGGGCCTGGGCTACCACCACTCCAACATCAGTGGCGAAGACCTCAATCCCGGCGGCGAGCACGTCGGCCTGACCACGCCCAAGGGTGCGATCGGTACGGTCGGCGTCGACATGAACATCAACTCCACCTGGTTCGCGCGCGCCGATGCACGCTACCTGCGCAGCCGCGCAGATGTGCGCCAGGCCGGCGAAACCGTGCAGAGCGATCTCAAGCTCGATCCGTGGACGGTCGGCGTGGGTATCGGCGCACGGTTCTGATCAACGCGCCTGATCCTTCGCATGCAACACCTCGCGGGCCTGCATTGCAGGCCCGCTTCGCTTCCTGCCTCAGGCCGCCGCGCGCCGCCGATGCATCCAGCGATAGAGCACCGGCAACACCAGCAACGTCAGCAGCGTGGAGGAGACGATGCCGCCGATCACCACCGTTGCCAGTGGCCGCTGCACTTCCGAACCGGCACCGACATTGAACGCCATCGGCACGAAGCCCAGCGACGCGACCAGCGCCGTCATCAGCACCGGGCGCAACCGCGTCAATGCGCCCTGCCGGATTGCGTCGTCGAGCGGCAAGCCGTCGACCAGCAGCTTGCGGATGAAGGCGATCATCACCAGTCCGTTGAGCACCGCCACGCCGGACAGCGCAATGAAGCCCACGCCCGCCGAGATCGACAGCGGAATGCCGCGCGCCAACAGCGCCAGCACGCCACCGGTCAACGCCAGCGGCACGCCGCTGAACACCACCACCGCATCGCGCATCGAACCGAAGGCCATGAACAACAGGCCGAAGATCAGCAGCAAGGTCATCGGCACCACCACCATCAGGCGCCGGCTGGCCGAGATCAGCTGCTCGAAGGTGCCGCCGTAGTCGATCCAGTAGCCCGATGGCAACGCCACGTCGCGCGTGATCGCCTGCTGCAGTTCGTCGACGAAACCGCCGAGGTCGCGGCCGCGCACGTTGGCGGTCACCACGATGCGGCGCTTGCCGTTCTCGCGGTTGACCTGGTTCGGCGCCAGCTGCGTTTCGATGCTGGCCACCTCGCGCAGCGGCACCGTGCGCGGCGTGGCACCGCGCCAATTGGCTTCGCGGCTGGATTCATCTCGGCTGCCGAGGCTGGCCGGCAACGGGATCGGCAGGTCGGCGAGCACCGCCGGATCGCTGCGCAGCGACTCGGGCAAGCGCACGACGATGTCGAAGCGACGGTCGCCTTCGAACAACTGCCCGGCCACCTCGCCGCCCACCGCCGCCGACACCACCGCCTGCACGTCACCGGAGTTGAGCCCGTAACGCGCAAGCGCTGGCCGGTTCGGCACGACTTCCAGCAGCGGCAGGCCATCGAGCGCCTCGATGCGCACGTCCGATGCGCCGCTCACGCGCTGCATCACGGCTTCGACCTGTTTCGCCACCTCGCCCAGTGTGTCCAGGTCGTCGCCATAGACCTTCACCGCCACGTCGCTGCGCACGCCAGAAATCAGTTCGTTGAAGCGCATCTGGATCGGCTGGGTGAACTCGTAGTTGTTGCCCGGCAACTGCTCCACCGACCGTTCGATCTCCGCCACCAGCGTCGCCTTGGGCTTGCGCGGGTCTGGCCATTGGCTGCGCGGCTTGAGGATCAGGAACGTGTCGGCGACCGAAGGCGGCATCGGATCGGTCGCGATCTCGGCCGTGCCGATCTTGGAGAACACGCGTTCGACTTCTGCAAATTCGACGATTCGCTTCTCCAGCACCGACTGCATCGCCAGCGACTGCTCCAGCCCGGTGCCGGGGATGCGCATCGCATGCATCGCGATATCGCCCTCGTCCAGGCTGGGCACGAACTCGCTGCCCATGCGGCTGGCGATCAGCCCGCAAACCACCACCAGCGCCGCCGCGCCGGCCACCAGCCAGCCGCCGTGGCGCAACGACCAGTCGAGCACCGGCGCATAGCGGTTGCGCGCCGCGCGCATCACACGGTTGTCGTGCTCGGCCACGCGCCCGCGCAGGAACAATGCGATCGATGCCGGCACGAAGGTGAGCGACAGCATCATCGCGCCGGTCAGCGCCAGCACCACGGTGATCGCCATCGGGTGGAACATTTTTCCCTCGACGCCGCCCAGCGCGAAGATCGGCAGATAGACCGCTGCAATGATGCCGACGCCGAAGAGGCTGGGGCGGATCACTTCGGCGGTGGCCGATGCCGCCAGATCGCGACGCTCGTCGTCGTCGAGCACGCGCCCCAGCCGCTGCTGCAGTTCGCCGAAACGGCGCAGGCAGTTCTCGACGATGATCACCGCGCCATCGACGATCAGCCCGAAGTCGAGCGCACCCATGCTCATCAGGTTGCCCGACACCCCGCCACGCAGCATGCCGGCGACCGTGAACAGCATCGCCAGCGGGATCACCAGTGCGGTCAGCAGCGCGGCACGCACGTTGCCCAGCAGCAGGAACAGCACCACGATCACCAGCAGCGCGCCTTCCACCAGGTTCTTGGCCACGGTGCGGATGGTGCGGTCGACCAGCGCGGTGCGGTCGTACACCGGCACCGCGCGCACGCCCTCGGGCAGGCTGGCGTTCGCTGCCTGCAGTTGCGTGGCAGCGGCCTGCGAGACGTTGCGGCTGTTCTGGCTGAACAGCATGAACACCGTGCCGAGCACCACTTCCGCGCCGTCCTGCATCGCCGCGCCGGTGCGCAACTCGCGACCTTCGCCGACGGTGGCGACATCGTGCACGTGGATCGGCACGCCCTCGCGTTGCGCCATGACGATGTTGCCGATCTCGTCGGCATCGGCGATCTGCCCCGGCACCCGCACCAGCAGCTGCTGTCCGTTGCGCTCGATGTAACCGGCGCCCACGTTGCGATTGTTGCGCGCCACTGCGGCCACCACATCCTCGAAAGTGAATTCGAGCGCGACCAACAACGCGGGGTCGGGCGTGATGTGCAGTTCGCGCGCGAAGCCACCGATGGTGTTGACCTCGGTAACGCCCGGCACGTTGCGCAACTGCGGCCTCACCACCCAGTCCTGCAACGTGCGCAGGTCGGTCGCGGTGTAGGGCGTTCCGTCCGGCTTGCGTGCGTCGGGTTCGGCCTCGACCGTGTACATGAAGATCTCACCCAGCCCGGTCGCCACCGGGCCGAGTTCCGGCTCCAGCCCGTCGGGCAGTTGCGCGCGCACCTGCTGCACGCGTTCGGCCACCTGCTGGCGCGCGAAGTACAGGTCGGTGCCGTCGGCGAACACCACGGTCACCTGCGACAGGCCGTAACGCGACAGCGAACGCGTGTAGTCGAGTTTCGGCAGCCCCGCGAGCGCGGTTTCGATGATGAAGGTCACGCGTTGCTCGGCTTCCAGCGGCGAAAATCCCGGCGCGGCGGTGTTGATCTGCACCTGCACGTTGGTGATGTCGGGTGTGGCGTCGATCGGCAGCTGGCGGAAACTCCAGATGCCCACCGCCACCAGCACGCCGGTGAGGATCATCACCAGCCAACGGTGCCGGATCGACAGGCGGATGATGGACTCAAGCATGTTCGCACCTCATCGACACACGCCCTTCTCCCGCTTGCGGGAGAAGGTGGCGCATTGCGCCGGATGAGGGCATGCGAGCGGGGCCGCCCCCATCCGCCCTTCGGGCACCTTCCCCCGCACGCGGGGGAAGGACGTTGATGCCTGTCGCGGCCAGTATTTCAGTGCTCATGCGCAGCCCCCGCCTTGCCGAGGTCGGCCTTGATCGTGTAGCTCTGCTCGACCACGACGTCTTCACCGGCCTCCAGGCCCGAGGTCACTTCCACGCGGGTCGCATCGCGCCGACCGAGTTCGACCGGGCGCGCCGTGTAGGTGTCGTCTTCGCGCACGAACACCACCTGCTTGCCTTCGACGTCCTGCAACGCGGACAGCGGCAGCGCCAGTGCCACCTCGTCCAGCGACACGGTGACCAGCGCGCGCACCGCGGCACCGGGCCGCCACTGGCCGTCGCGGTTGTCGAGCGTGGCGCGTGCGATGGTGCTCTGGCTGGCGGTCGCGGTGCCCGGCAGCACGCGGTCGATGCGGGTCTCGGCGATGGCGCCATCGCCGAGGCGACGGATGGTCACCGGCGAACCAACCGCGAGGTGTTCGGCATCGCGACCGAACACATGCAGGTCGACCCAGAGTTTCGACAGGTCGGCGATCTCGTACAGCACGCCGCCTTCGGCCACCACCTGCCCCACCGCCGCTTCGCGCGCGAGCACGGTGCCGGAGATCGGTGCGGCGACGGTGTAGGTCGACAGACTGAGGTTGCTTTCGATGGTCGCCAGCGGTTGCCCGGCGCGCACCTGGTCGCCGAGTTCGGCGTGCAGCCGACGCACCGGCCCCGGGAAACGCGCGGCGACACGCGCATTGGCGATGTCGAGCGTGGTCAGCAGACCCTGCACTTCGTGCTGGTCGGCGATGGTGCCGGCGGCGGCCGGCGCCACGCGGATGCCAACCTGCTCGGCGATGTCGGCCGGGATGGTGACGCTGTCGGCGTGATCGTCTTCTTCCGGCCCGTGGTCGTGGCCATCGCTGTCGTCGTGCGCCGTGGTGTTTGCCGACGGCGCGTCGTGGCCATGGCCATCATCTTCGGCATGGTCTCCACCGCAGGCCGACAGCGCGAGGGTGAAGGCAAGCGCGAGCAACGTGACGCGACGCGCAACAGCCGATT
The DNA here is from genome assembly GCA_024707405.1 of Luteimonas sp. Lineage (GTDB taxonomy): Bacteria > Pseudomonadota > Gammaproteobacteria > Xanthomonadales > Xanthomonadaceae > Luteimonas. The sequence continues at coordinate 656,436 of JANPZU010000008.1, read as the reverse complement.
GATCTTCCTTCCCCCGCACGCGGGGGAAGGTGCCGAAGGCGGATGGGGGCGTGCCACAGGCGCGCAAGAGCGCCCTCATCCGCCCCTGCGGGGCACCTTCTCCCGCTTTCGGGAGAAGGGCGTTTGCGGGAGACCGGGCAGCATGTCCGCAACGGAATGCAGATACGCGGGGGCTTTTCATTCAAGTGCTCCTTCAAGGGTGCCTGCGAGCAGGGGTTGCCCGGTCAGCCGTTGCAGTTCGATCAGCGCGGCCTGTGCTTCGATGGCGGCACCGAGTTGCTGGCGCAGGGCGGCGATGCGCTCGTCCTGCAGTTGCGCCCATTCGAGGTGGCTCACCGCACCGGCGCGCCAGGCGCGTTCGGTTTCGGCTTCGGCACGCACCAGTCGCGGCAACACGTCGTCGCGCAGGCGCTGCACTTCGTCGCGCGCCACCACGTAACGGCCATGCGCATCGGCCAGCGTGGACAGCAGCGACAATCCGCCCGCTTCGCGTTGCAGCGACAGCACGTCGAGCTCCGCCTCCGCGGCACGGATGCCGGGTTCGGCACGCACGCGCTGTCCCAGAGGAATCGAGAAACCGCCCACCAGCGAAACATCATTGCCTTCGCGCGAGTGGCGAAGACCGGCCTGCCATTCGACATCGGGCACGGCCTGCGTACGCGCCAGCCGTAGCCGCGCTTCGGCGATCCGCTGCTGGTCGTTGAACTGCAGCAGTTCCGGCGAGCGTTGCAGTCGCGCGGCGAGCACGTCGAAGCCGTCGATGGACGGCAAGGCCAGCGGATCGACTTCGGCCACCGCGAACGTCGGCGCGGCATCGCCCCACAACACCGCAAGGCTGCGGCGCGCGCGCTCGAACTGCTGCATGGCCCTTGCGGCCTGCAACTCGGCCTGCGCCAATGCCGCCTGCGCCGACAGGATCACCGCCTCGGGAGAAGCGCCGGCCTGGAAGCGACGCCGCGCAGCCTCGACCACGCGTTGGCGCTGGGCGATGTCCTGCCGTGCAATGGCCTGCTGCCGCAGCGCATCGATGACATCGAGATGGCGACGCGCGGTGTCGGCCAGCAGGTCGATACGCGCCTTCTCGCGCTCGACCGCCAGCGCATCGATGCGAGATTGCGCCAGCGCGCGACGCGCGTCCGGCTTGCCGCCACGCTCGAACACCGAAGCCAGGCTTAGCGCCGTTTCCAGCGTGTCGATGCGGTTGCTGGCATCGTTCAGCACCAGTCCTTCGACCTCGATGCCGAGCGTGCGTGCAGGACGCAACGAGGCTTCGTCGCGTTCGGCATCACGCATGCGGCGTTGCGCATCGAACAGGCGCAGGTCGGGATGGGCGCGTGCAACGCGGGCGAACGCCTCGTCGAGCGTCAATGGATCGGAAGACGGATCAGGTACAACAGGCAATGTCGCCCGTGCCTGCGCACAGGACAGCATCGCGAAGACGGCCAATGCCGCCAATCGCAACCACATGGGGATTCTCCGGAAAGTCGGTGACGGAACGCCGGCATGCGGCCGGCAACAGCGTCAGGCCGAAATCGGAGGACGGAACGGATGGCCCGGCAAGGCCTGTGCGTGGCGGGCATCGTCCATCGGCAGCAACGTCCCGCTGGCGTCTACCCGCAAGGCCACCTGCGGCACGACCGGGAACACGGCCGTGGCGGACGCGCAGCAATGCGCGTAATGCAGCAGGACGTGGATCGCGTCGCCGGCACCCTGACCGTCGTCCTCGCCGGCATGGAATGCGGGGGATTCGTGGTGCTGCACCGTATCGCCGAGGTGCTCGAACACATCGTGCACCTGCCCCACCGCGCCAAGGGCCGGCTGCAGCAGCAGGCACGCGGCCAACACCAGCAGCGATGCCGTGCGCAGGACGTGGTGCAGGCGGTGGCGGACGTGGCGGGACATCGCACCAGCCTAGCCCTGCCGGCACGGGTTACACAATTTCGCTCAATGGCCCGGCGAAGGCCCGTCGCGGTCGGCGGCGACAACCCGCTCGCGACGGACGAGGTACAGGCCACTGGCGACGATGATCGCCGCGCCCAGCCAGGTCATGCCGTCGGGCAGCACATGCCAGATCGCGAGGTCGAGCACCACCACCCAGACCAGCGCGGTGTATTCCAGCGGCGCGACCAGCGAGGCTTCGCCCAGGCGGAAGGCATGGGTCAACGCGACCTGCCCGAGCGTCCCGAACACCGCAATCCCGATCAGCGGCCATGCGTGTTCCGCACGCACCGGCACCCATTCCGGCCAGGCCAGCAGGCCAGCGCCGATGGCCACCATCGCCAGAAACCAGAACACCAGCGCCTGCGCGCTGTCGCGTTGCGCCAGCATCCGCACCGTGATCACCGATGCCGCGTAACAGACCGTCGCCAGCAACACGAACAAACCACCGGCCGTGGCCACGCCATCGCCACCCGGGCGCAACACCACCAGCACGCCGACCAGCCCGACCACGATCGCCGTCCAGCGACGCGGCCCGACCTTCTCGCCCAGCAGCGGCACCGCCATCGCGGTCACCAGCAACGGGCCGACGAAGGTGATCGCGTAGGCCGTGGACAGCGGCAGTTCGCGCAGCCCCAACACGAAGCACGACAGGAAGACCACGCCCAATGCACCGCGCGCGAGGTGCAGCGGCCAGTGCACGCGCAACAACGAACGCAGGCCCACGGTCGCGCCCGCCCAGGCCAGCACCAGCGGCAGTCCCACCAGACCGCGCAATGCCGCCACCTGCAACGCCGGATAGTGCCCGGCAAGTTGCTTGAGGCAGGCGTCCAGCAGGCACAGCAAGGCCACCGCGCCCAGCATCCAGGCTGCGGCTGCACGCGGGTGGTACTGCGCGTTGGGCGTCATCTCAGGCTTTCAGGCTCGCGATGTCGATCACGAAGCGGTAGCGCACGTCGTTGCGCAGCATGCGTTCGTAAGCGTCGTTGATCTTCTCGATGCCGATCAGCTCGATGTCCGACGTGATGCCGTGCGTGGCGCAGAAGTCCAGCATTTCCTGCGTTTCGGCGATGCCGCCGATCGCGGAACCCGCAAGGTTCCTGCGGCCCATGATGAGCACGCCCGCGGCCACCGGTGCCGGCCGTTCCGGGATGCCGAGCAGCACCATGGTGCCATCGATCTTCAGCAGGCCGAGGTAGGCGTTGTAGTCGTGATCGGCGGAGACGGTGTCCAGGATCAGGTCGAAGCGCCGGCGCAATTGCTTGAACGCGCGGCCATCGCCGGTCGCGGCGAACTCCTGCGCGCCCAGCGCCTTCGCATCGTCACGCTTGGATTCGGTGGTACTGAGCACGGTGACTTCCGCGCCCATCGCCACGGCCAGCTTCACCGCCATGTGGCCGAGGCCGCCCAAGCCGACCACGGCGACCTTGTCGCCGGGCTTCACGCCGAAGTGGCGCAGTGGCGAATACGTGGTGATGCCCGCGCACAACAGCGGCGCGGCGGCATCGAGCGGCAGGCCGTCGGGGATGCGCAGCACGTAGTCCTGGTCGACCACGATGCGCGTCGAGTAACCGCCCTGCGTCGGCACGCCGGTGCCGCGTTCGCGCGCGTTGTAGGTCGCGGTCATGCCCTCGTCGCAGTACTGCTCCAGCCCGGCCTCGCACTGCGGGCAGGTGCGGCAGGAATCGACGAAGCAGCCCACGCCGACGGTGTCGCCGACCTTGTACTTCGAGACCTCACCACCGACCGCCGACACCCGGCCGACGATCTCGTGGCCCGGCACCATCGGGAAGATCGAGCCGCCCCATTCGTCGCGTGCCTGGTGGATGTCGGAATGGCACACGCCGCAATAGAGGATGTCGATCTGCACGTCGCGCGGCCCGGGCGCACGGCGTTCGACGGAGAACGGCGCCAGCGGCGAAGCCGCGTCGGCGGCGGCATAGGCAGGGGTCAGGGTCATGGCGGCGCTCCGGTCGGGGCACACATCATGCCGCATCCGCCGGCGTCGCCTCAGCCCGACTGCAACACGCGTCCGATGCCGCTGGCGTCGATCTCGGCGACCGCCGCCGCCAGCGCCACCGGATCGGCATCGCGCACGAAGCCGATCCGGAAATGCACCTCGCCGGCAGGCGTGCGCGAGGAATGGATCGACTCCAGGTTCACGCCATGGCGTTCGAACACGTGCAGCAACGCGCGCAACGAACCCGGCCTGTCCTCGGGCAGATGCACGCTGGCATGGCGCCTGCCGGTCAGGTCGGCGAGCAGGTAGCCGACGCGCTCGTAGGCGTGGTTGCCCTCGGCCAGCGCCCGGGCACCGAACGCCTCGCGTTCGCGCAGGAAGCGCTCGCGGAAACGCGCGCGCGCCTCGTTGCCGCCGCGCGCCACCAGGTCGCGCAGTTCGGACAGTTCCCCAAGCAAGCGGTCGAGCACTTCCCCGGCATGGGGATTGCCGAACTGGATGTCCTCGTAGATCGCCGGATTGAGCGACAGGATGCGCGCGGCGATGGCCGCATCAAGCTCGAACGACGCCGAGCGGTACGGCATCAGCCCCTCGATGCCGCCGAGTTCCGCGGCGTACCCGCGCAACACGCCGGCCTGCGCGAGATGCGCGGCATGCACCATCGCCTGCACCAGCGACATCACGCGGTCGTGGCGCTCGGGCGTCGTCTGCACGAATTCGCCTTCCAGCGCCGCGTACAGCGTCGCCAGCCACGGCGCCCAGCGCTCGACGCGCGCCTCGCTGACCACCACCACGCGACCCTTCAGCGTCGGCGCCTTCGGCGGCGCGGTCATCGGATGCAGGCCCACCACCTCGGCCTGCGAACGCAGCATCGCCGCGACCGGCGCCTGCTTGATCGAGGTCACGTCCAGCCACAACCGACCCGCCTCGCGGCCCGCGGATTCACGCACGTACTGGTCGATCAGCGCCGCCGTCGAACGGATCGGCGCCGAGAACACCAGCACGTCGGCACGTGCCAGCAGATCGTCCGGAGAATCGCCGTCCGGATCCGCGGGATCGTGCCCCAGCACCTGCAGCCCCATGCGCTGCGTGAAGAACGCGCGCAGCCAGCGCCCGTAGGCACCTGCACTGCCGACGATGCCGATGACGGGGGAATCCTGCACGCAACCATCCACGACGCGTCCGGCGCGAACGCAGGCGACACGGTACGACGTCACGCACGGCCCTGCATCCGTTGCGCACGCAACCATGCGCGCCTTGCGTTACCCTTTCCACCCCGACAGAAACGCGCAATCCGGATCGCCATGCCCTCGTTCGACATCGTCTCCGAAGTGGATACCCACGAACTCACCAACGCCATCGACCAGGCCAACCGCGAGTTGTCGACACGCTTCGACTTCAAGGGCGTGGACGCGAAGTTCGAACGCGACGATGCCGTCGTCACCCAGTCCGCGCCCAGCGAATTCCAGCTGCAGCAGATGACCGACATCCTGCGTGCCCGCCTAATCGCGCGGAAGATCGACGCACGCTGCCTGGATTTCGGCGATGTCGAGACCAACGTCGCCGGGGCGCGGCAGAAGATCACCGTCAAGCAGGGCATCGAGCGCGAACTGGCGAAGAAGATCCAGTCCACGCTCAAGGACGCCAAGCTCAAGGTCGACAGCCAGATCAACGGCGACAAGCTGCGCGTGACCGGCAAGAAGCGCGACGACCTGCAGGACGCCATCGCCCTGCTGCGTGGCAAGGAATTCGAGTTGCCGCTGCAGTTCGACAACTTCCGCGACTGAGCCTGCGCATGGCGACTTTCGACGACGGCGCCGAACCGGAGGCCATCACCGCCACCCGGCGGTGGATCGAGCGCGCGGTGATCGGCCTGAACCTGTGCCCGTTCGCCAAGTCCGTGGTCGCCAAGCAGCAGGTGCGCATGGTGCTGAGCGACGCCAGCACGCCCGAGGCCCTGCTCGAGCAACTGGGCGAGGAACTGCTGCGCCTGCGCGACACGCCTGCCGACGTGGTCGACACCACCCTGCTGGTGCATCCGGACGTGCTGCAGGACTTCCTGGACTACAACGACTTCCTCGAGAACGCCGACGCACTGGTCGAATCGCTGGGGCTGGAAGGCGTGCTGCAGGTGGCCAGCTTCCACCCGCAATACCAGTTCGCCGACAGCGATCCCGACGACATCGCCAACGCCACCAACCGTTCGCCCTACCCCACGTTGCACCTGTTGCGCGAGGACAGCATCGATCGCGCGGTCGCCGCGTACCCGGATCCGGACGTCATCGTCCAGCGCAACGTCACCACGCTGCAGACGCTGGGCCATGAAGGATGGCGACGCGTACTTGACGGCGACAAGCCGCACTGACGCCGGTCAGTCGCCCGAGAACAACCGCGCCACGTCCCCGGCATCCGCGATGCGCCACTCGCCTTCGGGCAAGCCGTCGAGTGACAACCCGCCGATGCGGCTGCGATGCAGGGCCTCGACGTGGTTGCCCACCGCCGCGAACATGCGCCGCACCTGGTGGTAGCGGCCTTCGGTGATCGTCAACCGCGCGTGCGTATCATCGATCGCCTCGAGCGATGCCGGCTTCAGCGGCGTGGTTTCCGATTCCAGCATCAGCGTGCCGCTGGCGAACAACGCACCTTCGTCGCCACGCAATGGCTGCGCCAGCGTCGCCTCGTAGGTCTTGGGCAGGTTCGATTTCGGCGCGATGATCCGGTGCAACAACTGGCCGTCATCGGTGAACAGCAGCAGGCCGCTGGTGTCGCGATCCAGCCGACCCACGGTGGACAGCACCGGATCGCGCAGGCGGAAACGCGGCGGCAGCAGGTCGTATACCAGCCGTCCCGTGTCCTTGGTGGAACAGGTGTAGCCGGCCGGCTTGTGCAGGATCAGCAGCAATCCCTGCTCGGGATCGAGCGCTTCGCCATCGATGCGGATGACTTCGTGCGGCACCTTGTCGTCGGCATAGAGCACCTCGCCGTCGGCATCGGTGATGCGGCCTTCGCGGAACATCCACTGCACCTGCTTGCGACTGCCGTAGCCGAGGTTGGCGATGTGCCTGACCAGCTTCATCGCTTCGCCTTCGTCGCCGCAACGATCTTGAAGCCGCTTTCCTGCGCGACGATGCGCACCTCGCCGAAGCGCGCATCGAGCACTTGCTCGTAGGGCAGTTGCCGGTTCGCCACCAGCCACAACGTGCCGCCCGGCTTGAGTGCATCGGCGGCCGAAACGATGAAGGCACGGCCGATGTCCGGGCGCGATTCGCCCCGCAGTGCATGGAACGGCGGATTGGTGACGATGAAGTCGTAACGGCCGGGCAAGCCCCGGGTCACGTCGCGCCACTGGAAGTCCAGCGCCACGCGCGGGGCATGCGCCGCGAGATTCGTCTTCGCACAGTCCAGCGCGCGCAATTCGGCTTCGATGACGTCCAGCGCCGTCACGCCCGTGCAGCGCAACAGCACTTCATCCGACAGATAGCCCCAGCCCGCGCCGAGATCGGCGCCATGCCCCGACAACGTGGCGGGCAAGTGTCGCGCCAGCAGCGCGGACGCGATATCGACACGATCCCATGCAAACACGCCCGGACGACTCGTGTAGCGGCCATCGAGGATCGTGCGCGGCGCATCCAGCCCGCGCCACTGCGCGCCCAGCGCGGCATCCGCACCGGCGCCCGCCTGCCGCCAGAACACGCGGCATTTGTGCTTGCTCAGCGAAGTGCAACCGCCGAACAAGGCTTCGAAATCCGCCTGCCCAGATTTCGCACCGGCCTCGTTGGGCATCGCGACGACCACCGTGCCGCCGGGCTCGACGCGTGACAGCGCCTGCGCGAACAGCGCGCGTGCCTCGTCGCGCTGTCGCGGCGGCAGCACCAGCACCATCGGGAACCTGTCGTCGCCTGCCTCGCGTACGTCGAAGCCCGCCTGCGCCAACGCGTCATGCGCCGGCCGGAAGGTCTGTTCGCACGCCAAGGAGCGTGGCGCATGCGCACGCAAGGCCATGCCCTCGCGCGCGCGCAGGAACAGCGCACCGCCCTTCGGCCAGTCGAGCAGGCCGGAGGTGAACGGGAGCATCAGGGCATCGAGCGCGGGGTCTGGCATCGTGTCGCCAACGTGGAACGGGTCACGATTCTAACGGCGCCCCCGTCCATGCGATGCCCGGCAACGACCGGCACATGATTCCTCGACGGCGCGGGAACATCCGTCGATGGAGGCTGTCCATACATCGGTCACCCCACTGCAAGAGGAATCCACCATGCGCGCACTGTTCGTCGGCGGCGTCATCGACAACAACGAACTCGACCTCGAAGGCGGCGATCCGCCGCGCAACTATCCGCCGGAAACCGGCAGCGGGCAGTCTCGCTACCGCCTGCAGGCAGTCGGCCGCGGCAATGCCGGCATCGCCTGCGCCATCTACGGCGCCCCCGACCTCGACGCCGATGAAGTCCTGCGGATCAGCGGCGAGCGCGCCTATGCACGCCGGTTCGAGACGGAGTTGCAGGCCGTGGCCTGACCATTCAGGCCGATGCCGGCGCAGCATCGCGCCACGACGACAGGCGCTGCGCCATGGCAGGGATCGCCGACAACGCGACACACGCCGCGCCGACCAGCAGCCACTGCACGGCGCCCGCGCCGAAGGCATCGACGGTCGTCGCCCACACCCGGTCGCCAAAGACGAGCGCCGACACCAGCGCACCCACCACCAGGATCGCGAACAGCGCCGGCTGCAGCAGGCGCTCCAGCCGCGCGTCGTCCTCCACCCGCCTTGTCGCACGCAACGCCGCCAGTCGCGCGACGTCGGCGGCAAAGCCCGGCGGCGGTTGCGGCACGGGCTGGCTGCGCAGGGCGCGCGCCAGCAGCGCGTCGCGCCCGTCCTGCGGCGCGGACAGGGATCGTTCCTGGGCCTGCCAGTCGCGTTCATCGGCCCGTGGCGTGTTCATGCGGCGAAGACTCCCAGCGTGGGTTCCAGCAGGCCGCGCAACTGCTTGCGGCTGCGGAACAGGTGGCTCTTGATCGTACCCTCGGCGAGGCCGGTGACCCGTGAAATCTCGCCGATGGGCATTTCTTCCAGGTGATACAGGGTGAGCAGCGTTCGTTGCATCGGCGGCAGGCGCTCGATGGCGGCATGCAGCAGCGCGACCGCCTCGTCGTCCGAGGTCGCCGCTTCCAGGTCGAAGCCGTCGCCCACCGACTCGGCCAGCGACAGGCCATCGTCATCCTGCGCCTCGACGATCGGGATGCGCTTCTTCTCCAGGTGCCGCTTGGCGATCGAATAGGCCACCTGCGCGATCCACGACTTGAGCGCGCTCTCGCCGCGGTACTGGTGCAGCGCCTGGTGCACGCGCAGGAAGGTCTCCTGGCACAGCTCGCGGGTGTCGTCCGGATGGCGCACCATCCGGTCGATCACGTGCCAGCACAGGCCCTGGTAGTCGCGCACCAGCCGTTCGAACGCGCCCGGCGCGCCCGCCAGCACGGCATCGGCCAGCGCGCGGTCGGCGCGCAAGGCATCATCCGGGGTGTCGGCAGGCGTCGGCATGCCCACAGGGATACGCCCCGGGCGCCGGCGGTTGCAAGGGCGGGAAGCCATGGCCACCGCCAGCCTGGCAACACCGGCTGCAACCGGATGCCAACAGGCGGTATCCCATTGCCCGAGACCCTTTTCCCAGGCACAACCGGAACCCATCGCCATGAACTTCGACGCCCTCATCCCCATCACCCTGTTCATCGTCGTCTACCTCGCCATCAAGGCCGTGGTCGATGCCCGCAGCCGACGCGCCATGGTCCAGTCCAACGGCTCGGAAGAGATGCTGCGTTCGCTCCTCGACGGCGAGGAAACGCGCCGCCGCCAGGCCTCGTTGCGCTGGGGCACGATCTTCGTGGCGCTGGCCGTCGGCTTCGGCCTGGTCGAAGCCTTCGGCTGGGACGAACTCTCGCCGGGCGTCTTCGCCGTGCTGCTGGGCGCCACCGGCATCGGCAACCTCGTCGCGTACTACCTTGGTCGCAACGCGAAGTGAGTCCACCTGCCGCGCCCCGGCGCGGTGCGCGGACATTTCGCCCGACGCCACGGAAGGCACGCGGCACAACGTACCCCTGCGTACGGGTACTCCTGCGCAGGTTCCGCGATAATCGCCGGCCCCGTTGCCGCACGATGCCGTCGATTCGATGAAGGACTCTTTCAGTTACGAGCAATTGATTGCTTCCGGAGAAGGCACCCTCTTCTCTCCCGGCAGCGGCCGCCTGCCGTTGCCGCCGATGCTGATGTTCGACCGCATCACCCACATCGACGACGACGGCGGCGCACACGGCCTGGGACGCATCGAAGCCGAACTCGACATCCGCCCGGACCTCTGGTTCTTCGAATGCCATTTCCGCGGCGACCCGGTGATGCCGGGCTGCCTGGGCCTCGATGCGATGTGGCAGTTGATCGGCTTCTACCTGACCTGGCAGCAGTTGCCGGGGCGCGGACGCGCACTGGGCGCGGGCGAAGTGAAATTCACCGGCGAAGTCGGCCCCGACGCCAAGCTGGTGCGCTACGAGATCGACATCAAGCGCGTCATCAAGCGCAAGCTCATCCTCGCCATCGGCGATGCGCGCATGTACGTCGACGGCAAGGAGATCTATGCCGCCAACGACCTGCGCGTGGGCCTGTTCCAGCGTGAAGGCGACGCGGCATGAGCCTCAACTCCGGCGGACGCCGCGTGGTGATCACCGGCATGGGCATCGTCTCGTGCATCGGCAATGACCTCGATACCGTCACGGCCAACCTGCGCAGCGGCACCTCCGGCATCACCCACGACGAAACGCACGTCGAGAAGGGCCTGCGCAGCCAGGTTTCGGGACGGCCGCAGGTCGATACCGAAGCCTTGATCGACCGCAAGCTGCTGCGCTTCATGGGCGATGCCGCAGCGTTTGCCTACCTCGCGCTGAAAGATGCGATTGCGCAATCCGGCCTCGACGACACGCAGGTGTCCAATCCGCGCACCGGGCTGATCATGGGCTCGGGTGGCGGCTCGCCGGAAAACCTGATCGGCTCGGCCGACGTGCTGCGCGAGAAGGGCGTGCGCCGCGTCGGCCCGTACCAGGTCACGCGCACGATGAACTCCACCGTGTCGGCATGCCTGGCGACCGCATTCGGCATCAAGGGCCTCAACTATTCCATCTCGTCGGCCTGCGCCACCTCCGCGCACTGCATCGGTGTCGCCGCCCAGCAGATCCAGGCCGGGCTGCAGGACGTGGTGTTCGCCGGTGGTGGCGAGGAAGCGCACTGGGGCATGGCCATGCTGTTCGACGGCATGGGCGCGCTGTCGAGCAAGTACAACGACACCCCCGAACGCGCCTCGCGCCCGTACGACGCCAACCGCGACGGCTTCGTGATCGCCGGTGGCGGCGGCGCGCTGGTGCTGGAAAGCCTGGAGCACGCGCAGGCACGCGGCGCGACGATCCTCGGCGAACTTGTCGGTTTCGGCGCCAGTTCCGACGGCGTCGACATGGTCGCGCCCTCGGGCGACGGCGCGGTGGCGTGCATGCGCACGGCCATCGACGGCCTCGACGGTGGCATCGACTACATCAACACGCACGGCACCTCGACACCGGTCGGCGACATGTGCGAACTGCGCGCGATGCGCACGCTGTTCGGCGACGAGGTTCCGCCGTTCTCGTCCACCAAATCGCTCACCGGCCACTCGCTGGGCGCGACCAGCGTGCACGAGGCGATCTTCAGCCTGCTAATGCTGCAACACGGCTTCATCGCCGGCTCGATCAACGTCGATACCGTCGACCCCGAGGCCGAAGGCCTGCCGCTGGTGCGCGAAAGCCGCGACGCGCCGCTGCGCACCGTGCTGTCGAACAGCTTCGGCTTCGGCGGCACCAACGCCAGCCTCGTGCTGCGGCGCTGGGAAGGCTGACACCTCGCCTCTGTAGAGCCGAGCTCGCTCGGCTGTTGCAGGATCAAACCAAAGGGCCCGGGAATCCTGCAGCGGAGCAAGCTCCGCTCTACGGGTCTTGCGAAGGCGTCTTGCACAGGCGCCTACCGATGCCGCTCAACCTGCGCCCATGACCCGGATCGTGGCGCCATCCAGCTCGACCACCTGCCCCGCGCGGATCTTGCAGGTCTTGCGCAACTCCACTTCACCGTCCACGCGCACTGCACCGCTGGCGACAAGCTGCTTGCCGGCGCCGCCGCTGTCGACGACGCCAACCAGCTTGAGCAGCTGGTTGAGTTCGATGTAATCGCCTTCGAGTTCGAATCCGGTCTCGGTCATCGCATCACCCTTGCAACTCGCGCAACGTCGCCGACGGCGGCGCATCCAGCACTTTGCGCGTGGCGAACAGGCCTGCGACCAGTGTCACCGCCACGCCGATGCCGCCGCCGGCCACCGCCAGCATCCAGTTCGGTCGCCACGGCAGGTCGAACACCTGCACCGACACCACGCCCGCGAGCACCGATGCGGCGATGGCTGCGACCAGGCCCGACAACAATCCGATCGCCACGAATTCCGACACCTGCGCCATGCGCAACTGCCGGCGGCTGCCGCCCAGCGCGCGCATCACGCCGCCTTCGAGCAGGCGCTCGTCCTGGCTGGCGCTCACCGCCGCCAGCAGCACCAGCACGCCCGCCAGCAGCGAGAACCAGAACACCACCTGCACCACGGTCGAGACCTGGTCTGCGGTGCTGCGTACCTGCGCCAGCACGGCATCGACATCGATCACCGACAGGTTGGGGAAGCGCTGCACCAGTTCGGCGGTGAAGCGCACCTGTTCCGGCGGCACCTGCACGGCGGTGATGTGGCTGGCCGGATAGCCCGCCAACGCGCCGGGCGATGCCAGCACGAAGAAGTTGGGCTGGAAGCTTTCCCAGTCCACGCTGCGCAGGCTGGTGATCGGCGCCTCGAAACGCTGCCCGGCGATGTCGAAGGTGATGCGGTCGCCGAGCGACCAGCCGAGTCCCTTGGCGAAGTTCTCCTCGACCGACAGCTCGGGCGTCGCCGGCGTGCCGGACCAGAACGCGCCCGCGGTGACCTTGTTGTCGTCGCGCAGTGCGTCGGCCATCGACAGGTTGAACTCGCGCTCGGCGCGGCGCTGCGATTCGCGATCCTGTTCGGCATCGCCGGTGCGGTCGGCGTAATCGGCGCCGGTCACCGGCGCGCCGTTGCGCTCGACCAGTCGCCCGCGGATCATCGGGAACAACACCGGTTCGGCCACGCCTTGCGCCGCGATGAATTCGCGCACCGGTGCGATCTGGTCGTCCTGCACGTTGATGATGAAGCGGTTGGGTGCGTCCTGCGCGAGCGACAGTTGCCAGCGATCGAGCAGGTCGGTGCGCACGAAGGTCAGCAGCAACAGCGCCATCAGGCCGAGGCCGAGCGCGGACACCTGCGCGATGCTGGTGCCGGCGCGGCGACTCACGTTCGCCAGTCCGTAACGCAGCGCGCCGCGCAACCGCGAACGCAACCGGCGGACGAGGACGATCAGCCCCCACGCCAGCAACGCGAGCACCGCCAGCGTCGCAACGATGCCCACCAGCATCGCCAGTGCCAGCGTCGCCGAGCCCGCCTGCCACCACAACAGCGCGGCAAGGCCGCCGAAGCCGGCGAGCGTCACGATCCATGCCGACGGCTCGGTGCCGTCGAGGTCGCGGCGCAGCACGCGCAGCGCCGGCACCCGGCGCAACGCCAGCACTGGCGGCGCACCGAATGCAAGCAGCACCACCAGCCCGACGGCATAGCCACGCAATGCCGGCAACACGCCAGCGGGCGGGATGTCGACCTTCAATGCGCCGGCCAGCCAACCCGCGATCGACCATTGCAACGCGAACGCGATCACCACGCCGATCGTGCAGGCGATCAGCCCCAGCAGCAGCAACTCGCCGACGTGGATGCCGACCAGCGTCTTCTGCTGCGCGCCGAGGCTGCGCATCACCGCGACGCCTGACAGGTGCCGCTCGCTGTGTCGACGCGCGGCCATCGCCACCGCCACGGCAGCGAGGATCACGGAGACCAGCGCGGCGAGGCCGAGGAACCGACCGGCGCGATCGAGGGCGGAGCGCACTTCCGGACGCGCATCGGTGATCGTCTCGATGCGTTGGCCGCGGCCGAGGTTCTCGCGGGCGAAGGTACTGAAGCGTTCCACCGCGGCGGCATCGCCGGCCACCACCAGGCGGTAGCGGATGCGACTGCCGGGCTGCACCAGGCCGGTGGACTCGAGGTCGGACAGGTTGAGGAAGGCCTTGGGCGCGACGTTGAAATAATCGATCGACGCATCAGGCTCCTGCGCCACCAGCGCGGCAAGACGGAACGTGCGCGTGCCGATGCCGACATCGTCGCCGAGGCGCGCGCCCAGCGTGTCGGCGCCGGCACGACTGAGCCACAGCGTGCCGGGCGCGGGGATCGCATCGGCATCGCGCTCGGCGCCATCGTCGCCGACGATGCGGAACACGCCACGCAACGGGAAGCCATCGCCCAGCGCGCGCAGGTCGCCGAGGCGCAACTGCGCATCCCCGCCTTCGCCGACGCGGATCATGCTGTCGAGTTCGACCGTCTGCGTGCGTTGCAGGCCGGCGGCGTTCGCGGCTTCGTCGATCACGCCGCCGATGGGTGCATCGCCGCGCACCAGCGCGTCGCCACCGAGCAGGCGGTTGGCCTCGATGGCCAACGCGCGTTCGGCGCGGTCGGTCACGAAACCGACGGACGACACCGCCACCACCGCCAGCACCAGGGCGGCCAGCAGGATGCGGATGTCGCCGGCGGCAAGGTCGCGGCGCAGTTGCCGCCATGCAAGCGAAAGCGTCCTCATGCGCAGGTCACCGCGTTTCGTTGGCGACGAGGTGGCCGCTGTCCAACCGCAACAGGTGGTTGCAGCGCATCGCAAGGTGGTCGTCGTGCGTGACCAGCACCAGCGTGGTGCCCGCATCCGCGTTCATCGCAAACAGCAGGTCGATGATGGCCTGCCCGGTGTGGGTGTCGAGGTTGCCCGTGGGCTCGTCCGCGAACAGCAGCGATGGCCCGGTGACGAATGCACGCGCCAACGCGACGCGCTGCTGCTCGCCGCCCGACAATTGCTTCGGATAATGGTTCAATCGTTCGCCGAGGCCGACCTTCTGCAGCATCGCGCGTGCCGGCGTTTCCGCATCGCCATCGCCGCGCAGTTCCAGCGGCAGCATCACGTTCTCCAGCGCAGTGAGCGACGGCAGCAACTGGAAGTTCTGGAACACGAAGCCGACCTTGTCGCCACGCACCTTCGCGCGGCCATCCTCGTCGAGCGTGGAGATGGTTTGACCATCGATTTCGACGCTGCCGTCACTTGGCGTGTCGAGGCCGGCCAGCAGCGACAGCAGCGTGCTTTTGCCGGAACCGGAGGCACCGACGATGGCGACCACGTCGCCGGCGGCGACCTCGAAACCGACGTCGTCGAGGATGGTCAATTCACCCGAGGGCAACGGCACGCGCTTGCCCAGCGAGGTGGCGCGCAATGCTGGGGGACGGGCGCCGGCAGTCGGTGGTAGGGTGGTCGGTGTCGCAAGGGCATCGGCCATGTTCATTCCGGATTCGCTAATGTGTGGGGAGGGCACGCCGCTCCCGGCGCGCCATGCAGACGCGGGAATCGGACATGAAACACGGTTATGCGGGCACGCGCCGCCCGATGCAATGGGCCACAAGTCTTGGGGCATGGTTTTTTGCAGCCGTCATGCTGCTGGGCACGCCGGCATTCGCCACATCCACCGCCATCGATCCGCCGCCGCCGACCATCCTGGTGATGGGCGATTCACTGTCGGCCGGCTACAACATGGCCGCATCCGAAAGCTGGGTCGCACTGCTCGGGCAACGGCTGGCCAAGGAGAAGCCGGGCTGGCGCGTGGTCAATGCCAGCATCAGCGGCGAAACCACGGCGGGCGGATCGGCGCGCATCGTCGGCGAAGTACTGCGCCATCATCCGAAGGTGGTCATCATCGCACTAGGCGCCAACGACGGCCTGCGCGGCCTGCCGTTGCACGAAGCACGTCGCAACCTCGCCCGCATGATCGGCGCCTCGCAGCACGTCGGTGCGAAGGTGCTGCTGGTCGGCATGCGCATGCCACCCAACCTCGGCGCCGACTACACCGCCGGTTTCGAGAAGAACTACCGCGACTTGTCCAGGCTCTTCGACACCGGCTTGCTGCCGTTCCTGCTCGAGCCGATCGCGCTAGACCGCAACGCCTTCATGGACGACAACCTGCATCCGACCGTCGCCGCGCAGCCGAAGCTGCTCGACCATGTGTGGCCCGCGCTCGAACCGTTGCTGGTGCCCTGACGCCAGGCGATTGCCGCGGCCATGGCAACGCCGCGGCAGCAACGCTACGTGGCAGCGATTCCCGACAGCTGCCGCAGCGCCTGTTCGAACACCTCGACAGGTTGGCCGCCCTGGATCAGGTGGTGATCGTTGAAGATCACCGACGGCACCGCCGTGATACCGCGCTCGCGATAGAGCCGCTCCAGTGCACGGACATCATCGCCATGGCTGCCCGAGGCAAGGATGCGTGTCGCCTGATCGCCATCCAATCCGGCTTCGACTGCAACCGCAGCCAACACCGTCGCGGCCGATACATTGCGGCCTTCGCCATGATAGACACGCAGCAATGCCTGCTTGAGCCGCAATTGCGCATCCAGTCCCTGCGTGCCGGCCCACGACAGCAGGCGATGCGCATCGAAGGTGTTGTAGATGTGCGTGCGTCGATCCGTGTCGATCCTGAAACCCACCGCCGCAGCACGCTCGACGAGCGCTGCACTGTTCGCGCGCAGTTGTTCTGCCGACAAGCCGTACTTGCGCTGGAGATGGCCGGCGATGTCTTCGCCATCGACCGGCAGATCCGGATTCAGTTCGAATGGCTGGAAATGGATTTCCACCTGCAGATCGTCCCCGATCCGCTCGATTGCATGCAGCAGCGAATACAGCCCGACCGCACACCACGGACAGACAACGTCGGAAACGAAATCGATCTTGACGGGGCTGGGCATCTACGAACCTGCAATGCGTGGTCTCGGCAGGCATTGCAGCGCCGACGGCTGGAGGATTCAAGCGCGTGCACGGAAAGCGCCGTCCTGTTTTGCACGCATGCACTCCGGTCAAGGCGATCGGTTCGAATCCCGCCCGGCCAATCGTGCGGATGCGACCGCCCGTCGGCTTCAGGAAAAACAAGCAAAAAAGTGCTTGCAATCCACAAAAGACGCGCGTAACGTGCGCGCCCTTCGTCGCCGCGTGCGACAACAACGACGCAACATCCCTTTCGATGAAAACCTTCCTGCACATCGCCAAGCCCAGCACGTCGCGTGAACACCGCGATGCGGCCGCGTATGCGCTGCGGAACGGTTGCGCGCGACTGCAGGGCATGGCCCTGACCGACTGATCTCCACCTCGGAGATCGGTCACCCCGATCTCCGAGGAACGCGAACGCCCTCGGATCCAAACCCGGGGGCGTTTTGTTTTTGCGCGTTCGCAAACGGAGATACACGAGATACGCATGGTTGCAATCGCATCCCGTCGCATCCGGGCCAGGATGGCCTGCACATCGGGATTTCAGCTGCGAGGCGTTGCCACTGGAGTGGCGGGAACGCTGCGTCCGTGATGCCGGACGCGGGCGGCGGGCGGTTGCGTGCATGCGAAACGGATTGCCGGTTGGAGACAGCCGGCAATGGGGAACATCGATCGAACATGCGACAGCGGTACGGGCTTGCGTCCCGTCCGGTGCGCGCGGCCCTGCCGTGGCGTATGCCGACGCGTGGGAGACGGTGTTCCTCGAGCGGACGATAGCTCAGAGGAAGAGTAGCGGCACCATGCCGTTGGCCACCGGTTCGAATCCGGTTCGTCCACCACTGGATAGCTCAACGGTAGAGCAGCGGACTGTAAATCCGAAGTTGCGGGTTCGATTCCCGCTCCAACACCAGACTGTGAATCTGGATCAGGGACGCAAGTCCCGCACAGGAAACGCCCGGTGCGGCGCGCTGGCTCCATGCGAGGGAATGCGTGGCGGCACATCGCAGCGGGAATGATGCCGACATCGCGTCCTCGACGCGGACGCTTGCCATACGAACATCGATCCACGGATCGAAATCGCGCGGCAGGGCCTCCTCCGACAGCACCGGTTGTCCGCATCGTTCTCGTCAACGGGCGTTTCCACCTTTTCCACCGGCCGCCTGTCGCGGCTGGCATCCATCGTCACGGAACTCGATCCGCCGTGGCGCTGCCAACCAAACGGATCGAACCACCAGAGCCAACAAGGAGAACACCACCATGTTCTGGACCAAGAGGGTCGTGATCGGTGACGGCGAGCGCGGCCTGGTGTATCGCAACCGTCGGTTCGAGCGCGTGCTCGGCGCAGGCGTCCATCGCTGGTTCGACCCGCTGGGTCGGATCGAGGTGCGCGTGCACAACGTTGCATCGGCGGAGTACGTCGGCAGCGACATCGACGCACTGGTCGCATGCCTCGGCACGCGACTCGACGAAACCTTCGTGCTGGCCGACATCGGCGAGAACGAAGTCGGCATCGTGCTGAAGAACGGCAAGCTGGAGCAGGTGCTCGCACCCGGCTCGCGCAAGCTGTTCTGGAGCGCACTGGCGACCATCGAGCTGCGCACGCTGGCGCTCGACGGCTCGCTGGAGGTCGATGCCGCCGTCGCGCGCAGGCTGCGCCAGCTCGGCGCGTTGTCCAAGCTCGCCATCGTGGCCGAGGTGCCGGCGGAATCCGCAGGCCTGGTGTACATCGACGGCAAGCTGGTGCGCACGCTGGCACCGGGTGCCTACGCCTTCTGGAACTTCCAGAAGAACGTGGCCGTCGATGTCGTCGACCTGCGCGTGCAGTCGGTGGAAGTCTCCGGCCAGGAGCTGCTGACCCGTGACAAGGTCAGCCTGCGCGTGAACCTGGCCGCCAGCACCCGCGTCATCGACGTGGTGGCTTCGCGGACCAAGGTCGCGAAGATCGGCGACTTCGTCTACCGCGAACTGCAGTACGGCCTGCGCAAGGCGGTCTCCGCCAAGACGCTGGACGAACTGCTGGGCGACAAGGCCTCGCTGGACGCCGACATCTTCGCGTACGTGCGTGGCCAGTTGACCGGCCTCGGCATCGAGGTGCTGGGTGTCGGCGTGAAGGACGTGATCCTGCCGGGCGAGATGAAGGAGATCCTCAACGGGGTGGTGCAGGCGGAGAAGACGGCGCAAGCCAACGTGATCCGCAGGCGCGAGGAGGCGAACGCGACGCGTTCCCTGCTCAACACCGCGAAGCTGATCGACGAGTCCCCGGTGCTGATGCGCCTGAAGGAATTGGAGGCGCTGGAAAAGGTCACCGAGAAGATCGACAAGCTCACCGTGTTCGGCGGCCTGGATGGCGTGCTGAAGCAATTGGTGACGATCAAGTAGAGCCGGGCTTGCTCGGCTCACTCCGCCAGGCGCGGTGGACGGAATCACCGCGCCCGGTTTCAATGGAATGACGACATGAACATGCAAACACAATTCGAACTGTTGCACGCCGAAGGCAGCACCACGCCGATCAAGGGCTGGGTGCGTGGCGTGCCGCTGGAGTCGCAGGCCCACGAGCAACTGCGCAACATCGCGGCGATCCCGTTCGTCGGGCCGTGGGTGGCGGTGATGCCGGACGTGCACCTGGGCAAGGGCGCGACCGTGGGCTCGGTGATCCCGACCCGCGGCGCGATCATCCCGGCCGCGGTGGGCGTCGACATCGGCTGCGGCATGGCCGCGGTGCGGACCACGCTGCGGGCGAAGGATCTGCCCGACAGCCTGGCGCAGATTCGCTCGGGCATCGAACGCAGCGTGCCGGTCGGCAACGGCCGCGGCGGCGAGCACTGGAAGCTGCCCGACAGCATCGGCACGCGCATCGCGCAATCCGGCCTGGTCGAGCGGCTGGACGTGATCAAGGCCAAGCACCGCAAGGTGCGCACCGACAAGCTCGGCTGCCAGATCGGCACGCTGGGCGGTGGCAACCACTTCATCGAGCTGTGCCTCGACGAGAGCGATGCCGTGTGGGTGATGCTGCACAGTGGCTCGCGCGGTACCGGCAACCTGATCGGCACCTACTTCATCGAACAGGCACGCAAGCAACTCGAACACCGCGTGCTCGGCTTCCATCTGCCAGACAAGGATCTGGCGTTCTTCATGGAAGGCGAGCCGTTGTTCGACGACTACGTGGAGGCCGTGTCGTGGGCGCAGGACTACGCCCGCGAGAACCGCGAGGCAATGATGTCGCGGGTGCTCGCGGAACTGCGCCACCGCCTGCCGAAGTTCCAGTTGGAGAAGATGGCAGTCAATTGCCACCACAACTACGTGCAGAAGGAGACGCACGGCGGCGAGGAGCTGCTGGTCACCCGAAAGGGTGCGGTGAGTGCACGTGCCGGCGAACTGGGGATCATCCCCGGCAGCATGGGCGCGAAGAGTTTCATCGTGCGCGGCAAGGGCAACGGGGACAGCTTCCACAGCTGCAGCCACGGTGCCGGCCGCGTGATGAGCCGCACCACGGCGCGCCAGCAGATCACGCTGTCGCAGCACCGCGAGGCCACGGCGCACGTCGAATGCCGCAAGGACGCCGGCGTGATCGACGAGTCGCCGGCGGCCTACAAGGACATCGACGCGGTCATGGCCGCGCAGTCCGACCTGGTGGAAGTGGTGCACACCCTGCGCCAGGTGGTGTGCGTGAAGGGCTGACCATGGGGCGGGCTTCGGCCCGCCCCTTTTTTGCCTCCCGTCCGCGACGGCTTGCCGCCCATCGCCGTATGGATGGATATTCCGGATCGTTCAGCCTCCCCGGCGCAGAATCCGGTCATTGTCCCTATCGGGAGACCCATGATGAAACGCTTCACCACCTGCCTGCTGCTGGCCCTCGCGCTGGCCGCGACCGCGGCATCCGCCAAGACCCGCAACGTCACCGATCCCGACGCTCCCCGCAGCCTGCCCGACGCCGGCCTGGTGGCCGTGCAGTGGACGGATCCGTCCGGATTCACCGAACTGAAGTTCAGCGGCAACCGCTGGGAAGCGCAGCGCGGCAACTGGGTGTTCCAGCTGGCCGAACACCTGCGCAAGGAAACCGAGAAGCGCCTGCCCGAAGGCGAGCGCGTCGAAGTGACCATCACCGACATCGACCGCGCGGGCAAGTTCGAACCCGGCCGCAGCGTCCAGCTCGATTCAGTGCGGATCATGCGCGAGATCTATCCACCGATGATCGAGCTCAGCTTCAAGCGCTACGAGGCCGATGGCCAGCTGATCGCGGAAGGGGATCGTCGCCTGCGCGACACGATGTACCTGAGCAACGCTTCGATGGCACGCAGCAGCGACAGCCTGCGCTACGAGAAGCACATGATCGATGAGTGGGTGCGCAGCGAGTTCGGGAGGCCGGTCGTTGCCGACAACTGAGCACCAAACATGCTCCACGACATCGAAAGCCCCGGCATTGCCGGGGCTTTTTCTTTTCGCTTCTCGTTCCCGTCTCGTTCTTCCTCTCCCGCCTGCCTTGCGTCAGCGCACGCGGTCGAGGAAGTGCATGTGGCGATGGTACTGGTCGAGCACGTCGTGGATCACGTCCTCCTTGCGCCAGCCCATGATGTCGTAGTCCTGCCCGCCCTCCCGCAGGTGCACCTCGGCACGGAAATACTGCGCATCCTCGCTGCGGCGCCGACGCGGATCGTCCAGCACGAACGATGGCGGCTGGTAGGGCTGCGGACGCACCGAGTAGAAGAAGTCCATCTCCTCGCCATGGCCCACCTCGACCCAGATGCGGCCGTCTTCGCCCACCTCCACGTGCGCGGGCAGGCCCTGCTTCTGCAGTTCGCCCGCCACTTCCTCCAGCGCAGGCTTGACCTGTTCGCGCAGGAACGCGATCACTTCCCGGCGCCTGGGTTGGTGCACCAGCGCCTGCAGGCGCCGCCTCCAGTCGCCGCCGGTGCCGGCTGCAAGCGGCGCTGCACGCGCACTGCGCAAGGCGTTGCGCTTGGCGACATCCATGCGCATCGCGCGCAGCAGTCCCCAGCATGCGAGCACCATCACGATGGTGAAAGGCAGCGCCGCGGCGATCGTCGCCGCCTGCAAGGCCGCCAGCCCGCCCGCCACCAGCAATGCAATCGCCACCACGCCTTCCAGCAGCGCCCAGAAGATCCGCTGCCACACCGGCGACTCTTCCTCGCCCTTCGAGCTGAGCATGTCGATCACCAGCGAGCCAGAGTCCGACGAGGTGACGAAGAAGATCGCCACCAGCAGCACCGCCAGCAGCGAGGTGATCGACGACAGCGGCAACTGTTCCAGGAAGAAGAACAGCGCCAGTGAACTGTCGCGGGACACGGTGTCCACCAGCCCGTCGATGCCACCCACCATCTCCATGTACAGCGCGGTGTTGCCGTAGATCGTCATCCACAGGAAGGTGAAGCCCAACGGCACCGCCAGCACGCCGACCACGAATTCTCGGATGGTGCGCCCGCGCGAGATGCGGGCGATGAACATGCCCACGAACGGCGACCACGCGATCCACCAGCCCCAGTAGAACAGCGTCCAACCACCGATCCAGCCACTGGGCTCGTAGGCGTAGAGGTTGAACGTCATCGAAAACAGGTTCGAGACGTACATGCCGGTGTTCTGCACCAGCGCCTGCATCAGGTGCACGGTCGGCCCCATGACCAGCACGAAGGCCAGCAACGCCACCGCCATGATCATGTTGAGTTCGGACAGCCGGCGCACG
Source organism: Luteimonas sp. (assembly GCA_024707405.1). Lineage (GTDB taxonomy): Bacteria > Pseudomonadota > Gammaproteobacteria > Xanthomonadales > Xanthomonadaceae > Luteimonas. The sequence goes on along the minus strand of JANPZU010000008.1, from coordinate 633,835 downwards.
CCGCGATCGAGGCCGCTGACCACCGAGCCGGTCGCGATCAGCGTGATCACCACGATCAGGATCACCTGCACCATCGTGCTGATCTCGATGTCGAACAGGTAGTTCAGCCCGGCATTGATCTGGATCACGCCGAAGCCGAGCGAGGTCGCCAGGCCGAAGATCGTGCCCAGCACCGCGAACGTATCGACCGCATGCCCGATCGGGCCATGGATGCGGTCGCCGATCAACGGATACAGCGACGAGCGGATGCGCAGCGGCAGTCCGTGCCGATAGGCGAAGTACGCCAGCGACAGCGCCACCACCGCGTAGATCGCCCAGGCGTGGATGCCCCAGTGGAAGAAGGTGATGCGCATGGCCTGCCGCGCCGCCGCGACCGTCAGCGGATCGCCGACCGGCGGATCGGCGAAATGCATCACCGGTTCGGCGACGCCGAAATACATCAGGCCGATGCCCATGCCGGCCGCGAACAGCATCGCGAACCACGTGGCGTAGCTGTAGTCGGGCTGGCTGTGATCCGGGCCGAGCTTGAGCTTGCCGAACGCGCTGAAGCCCACGCCGACCACGAACACCAGGAAGCCGGCGACGGCCAGGATGGTGAACCACCCGGCTTCGTTGGCGACCCACATTTTCGCTGCGTTGAACATCGCTTCCGACTGCGCCGGCGCGACGAACGACAGCACGACCATCAGCAGCACCAGGCCGGCCGAGGGATAGAACACTTGCGGCAGGATGCTGGCGCGCGGCTTGCGCAACGGGGTGGTGTCTTCGGTCATGGATGTCCTCCGGAACGGTGCCGGCACCACGCCAGCTTGCGACAGCGGTTGCCGGTGTCACATGAAGGCCGCGGGTACGCGCGGCCCCGGCAGTCAGAAATAGAAGCCGATGTTGATGTTCAGCCGCGAGCGCCAGCGGTTGCCGCCCGGTTCGTCGATGCCCACGCCCGGGCCGCCGGCGAACCACATGTTCTTGCCGGCGATCCAGTCCACGTAGGTGAACGACTTGCCCTTGGCGAAGCTGCAGCCGGTGACGTTCTGCCACGACTCGCGCAGGCCGTCGCGACGCCCGACAGGCTGCGACGAACTGAGGTTGTTGTAGCAGGTGATGCCGTCGAACCAGCCGCTTTCCGGCAAGGCGTAGGCCACGTTGAGCGTCGGCACGTCGGCTTCGGCGGCAATGTCGAACGGAAACAGGAACGCCGACAGCGACACGCGCGCCCCTGGCACGTCGTAGCGATAGCGCGCCCACTGCGCCTGCCACGTCCACGCATCCCGCGACCACTGCGCGTGCACTGCCGCGCCATGGTGCCCGCGATGCCCTCCGCGTGCGCGATCCTCGACGCGCCCGCTGAACGCGGAAGCGCCCAGCGCCAGTTCACCGCCCCATGCCGCGCGCGTGTTTTCGTAGCGCAGGTGGATGCGCTCGCGTTCGCGGTACGGATGATCGTCGGTGGTGGCGACATCGAACGAATAACGCCCCGGTCGTCCACCGGTGCCGTATTCGTCGCCGAAGAACACCCCGGCATGCCACTGCCGCGCATCGTCGCCGCGCTGCCAGACCACGCCCAGGTCGTAGTCGTCCTCGATGCCGAGGTAGTAACCGGAGCCGAACCAGAAACTCTGCGCCGCATACGGCAGCAGGCCGAACGGCACCTGCTGGATGCCCACGCGCACGTCCGAAGCCTCGTCGATCTTCCAGCCGCCATAGGCGTGGTGCACGGCATCGAAACCGTCGTACCAGCGGTATTGCAGCGAGAAGAACGCATCGCCGGCCGAACCGCTTGCATCCACGCGCACCAGCTCCGGCTCGAAGCCGCTGCTCGGCCCATAATCGAGCCAACCGTAGTTGAACCGCACGGCCCCGCCGAGATCGAACGCGGGCTCGTTCGCCTTCGCACTCCCCGCCCAGATCGACGACACTCCCCCCAACACGCACAACACATACACAAGCAAACGCACGGGCACCTGCCCTCCTGAATACATCCGTGAATCGAACCACGCTAGCAGCGCCATCGCCCGGGACACAAACCACCATCGGTGGGATGGATGGACGCGCAACGCCGGAATCCCCCGCCACCACTGGCCTCGCACGCGCCCATCCTGCGTGGTTATCCATGCACGACCATCCCTCTGCACGCATGCTTCCAATGCCCATCCGCGCAACACCACGCATGATTTGCATGCAGGCACGACAGCCATGACCGTCTACGTCGACGATGCCGTCACCCTGTGGCGCGGCCAGCGCTGGGCGCACCTGATGGCCGACACGCTGGAGGAATTGCACGCCTTCGCCGCACTACTCGGCATGCCGCGACGCGCCTTCCAGGACAAGACCAGTGGTGCGCACTACGACGTCACGGCGGAACTGCGCGAACGCGCGATCGCACTCGGCGCGATGCCGATCTCGCGCCATGTCGACCGCGCGCTGGTACGGCGGGTGATCGCCCGCGCGAAGGCACAAGGTCGCGGCGAAGCGCCCTGACGCCTGTGCCGGGACGGCAACCGGTATCCTGTCCGCCATGCCGCGCACCGTCCACGTCACCCGCTACGTCACGCCACTGCGCGAAGGCGGCTCGATGCCCGCCGTGGTCGAGGCCGACGACGACGGCCTGTACGTGCTCAAGTTCCGCGGCGCCGGCCAAGGGTCGCGCGCACTGGTGGCCGAATGGATCGTCGGTGAACTGGCCCGTCGGCTTGGTTTCGAGGTGCCGGAGATCGTGTTCGCCGAACTCGATCCCATCCTCGCGCGCACCGAAGGCGATCCCGAGATCCAGGAACTGATCCGCGCCAGTGGCGGACTCAACCTGGCGCTGGACTACCTGCCCGGCGCGGCCAACTTCGATCCGCTGGCGTGGACGCCCGATCCCGCGCTGGCCTCGCGCATCGTCTGGTTCGATGCCTTCACCAGCAACGTCGACCGCAGCAGTCGCAACCCGAACATGATGCTGTGGCACGGCCGCCTGCACCTGATCGACCATGGCGCCGCACTGTATTTCCACCATGGCTGGGACGGCGACACCACGCGTGCCGAGGCCGGCTTCCCGCTGATCCGCGACCATGTGCTGCTGCCATGGGCCAGCGAAATCGAGACGGCGGATGCGGAACTGTCCGCGCGACTGTCGGACGCCGACGTGGCCGGCATCGTCGCGCAGGTGCCGGACGACTGGCTGCGCACGCCCGATGCGTTCGGCGAGCCCGATGCGCAACGCGCCGCCTATGTCGACTACCTGTGCCGGCGGCTGCGCCATCGCGACGCCTTCGTCGAGGAGATCCGCCATGTCCGCGGCTGAGTTCTACGACTACGCCGTGCTGAGGCTGGTGCCGCGGGTCGAGCGCGGCGAATTCGTCAATGTCGGCATCCTGCTGTCGTGCGCGGCGAATGGCCACCTCGACGTGCGCATCGAACTCGACGAAGCCCGCGCGCTGGCGATCGACCCCACGCTCGACCTCGCGCTGGTACGACGCCTGCTCGATGCCATCGTCGCGATCTGCCGTGGCGGCGACGATGCCGGCACCATCGGACAACTGCCGCCGCGCGCACGGTTCCACTGGCTGACCGCGCAGCGCAGCGCGATCATCCAGACCTCGCCGGTGCACAGCGGCAAGTGCGGCGACCTGCACGCCACCATGCAGTCCCTGATGCTGCGCATGGTGCGCGTGCCGGGGCCTGCCGGCCGCTCCGCTACAATGCCCGGCACGACCGCAGACCCAGACCGCAGCGCATGACCGACACCCCGCCCGACCGCCTGTCCAACGACCCGCGCAGCAAGTTCTACGACGCCTCCCTGCTCGAACGCGGCATCGGCATCCGTTTCAAGGGTGTCGAGCGCAACGACGTGGAGGAGTACTGCATCAGCGAGGGCTGGATCCGCGTCGCGATGGGCAAGGCGCTCGACCGCCGCGGCCAGCCGATCACCATCAAGCTCAGCGGCCCGGTCGAGGCCTGGTTCCGCCTGCCTGCCGAGTGATACCCCGCACCGCGGGCGCTTGATACGCGCCGCCACCGGCGCCATCTTCACGATTCCCCCGGAGATGCCGCCCATGTCCCGCTTCGACCTGACCCCGCCCACCGACGCGCAACGCACCGCGATCACTGCATCGCTATCGTCCGAAGAACGGCACGTGTTGCTGTCGCACGGCACCGAGGCGCCGTTCTGCGGCGTGTTCCTCGACAACAAGCGCGAAGGCACCTACGCCTGCCGCTTCTGCGGCCTGCCGCTGTTCCGCTCCAGTGCGAAGTTCGATTCCGGCACCGGCTGGCCGAGCTTCTTCGCACCGTTCGATCCCGCGCACATCCATTACGTGCGCGACACCAGCCACGGCATGATCCGCGTCGAAGAAACCTGCGCACGCTGCGGCAGCCATCTCGGCCATGTGTTCCCCGACGGCCCGCCACCGACCGGCGAGCGGCACTGCCTCAACTCGGTTTCGCTGTCGTTCGTGCCTGCGGGCAAGGCATTGCCCGATCCGCTGGGGCGCAGCGAGGCAGCGGCGGACGACTAGCGCGTCAGCCGCGCTCGATCGGATAGACGCGGGTCACGCGGCACTCGGTCGCGACGATGCTGCCCGACGGGCGACGGGTGCCGAACGCACTCGCTGTCGATTGCGGATGTGGCGGCGCAACAACACCCGCGCGACATGCCCGTGCCGACCGGTTCGCATGGCCTGCGACCGGCCTCCCTTATGATCGGCCTTCCCCGTGCGGACACCCCGAATGAAGTACCTGCTGCTGGTCTACACCGACGACGAGATGCTCGAGTCACTGCCGGAAGGCGAGTTCGACACCATGATGCGGGGCTGCCTGCAGCACGCGGACGAACTGCAGGACGCAGGCACGCTGCTGCAGTTCCAGCAGCTCGAACATGCCAGCACCGCACGCTCGGTGCGCATCCGCAACGGCAAGACCACCGTGCACGACGGCCCGTTCGCCGAGACCAAGGAATTGCTGGCCGGCTTCAACCTGGTCGAGGCCGAGAGCCTCGAAGAAGCGATCCGGCTGGCAGGTGAATTCCCGTGGGCGGCGACCGGTTGCATCGAAGTGCGACCGCTGCGTGACGTGGATGCCGTGCGCCGACGCGTCGGCGCCAACCGGCCTGCGGCATGACGCACGTAGCGGTCGCGACGATGCCGTCGCGTTGGCTGCTCGCTGCGTTGCTGGTCGCATCGGCGGGATCCGCGCATGCCGCCGATCCGGTCGCCACCGCGCGCGTGGCCTTCGACCGCGACGGCATCGTGTCCACGCATGTCGATGGTCTGGCAGACATCGCCGCCGCACGCACGATCACCGCGGACGATCCGGTGCGCATCGCGTCGGTATCGAAACTGGTGGTCGCGATCGGCGTGCTGCGGCTGGTCGAGGACGGCACGCTCGACCTCGATGCCGATGTGTCCGGCGCGCTCGGCTGGACGCTGCGCCATCCACGATGGCCGGACGTGCCCATCACCCTGCGCATGCTGCTCTCGCACACTGCCGGGCTGACCGACCGCGCCGGCTACTGGCAGATCCCGCTGGATGGATCGCTGCGCGAACTGCTGGACGATCCGCGTGCATGGAACGACAGCCAGGCGCCGGGCGGATTCTGGCAATACGCCAACCTCGGGTTCCCGCTGGTCGCCTCGGTCATGGAACGCGCGACGGGCGAACGCTTCGACCTGCTGATGAATCGCCTGGTGCTGCGGCCACTCGCCATCGACGGCTGCTTCAACTGGGCGGCCTGCAGCGATGATGCTGCCGCGCGCGCCGTGGTGCTGTACGACGCGCAGCACCAACCCACGCTGGATGACCATCGCGGCAACCGCCCCGCCTGCCCGGTGCGCCCCGCCAGCGACGGCAGTTGCGACCTGTCGCGCTGGAAGGCCGGCGACAACGGCGGTTCGTTCTCGCCGCAGGGCGGCTTGCGGATTTCCGGCAACGGCCTGGCGAAGATCGGGCGCATGCTGCTCGGCGACGGCGAAGTCGATGGCATGCGCCTGCTCTCGCCGACATCCATCCGCGCACTGACCACGATCGAATGGACATACGCACCCGGCAACGCCATGCCGTTCGAGGAAGACGAACCGCACGATGCCACCGGTAAGGCGTTCTTCTGCCGTTACGGACTGGCGACGCAGACGCTGGCGACGCCACGCCCGGAATGCGGCGACGACCCGTTCGGCGATGGCATCGCGCGCGTCGGCCATGCCGGCAATGCCTATGGATTGCGCTCGGGATTGTGGATCGACCGCGAAGCCGGCACCGGCGTCGCCTATTTCGCCACCGGCGTGCCTGACGCGACGCCAGGCCGGCATTCCGCGTTCACCGCCATCGAGGAAACGCTCGCCCGCGGGGAGTGATTCCGCAGGCCGACAAAAAAGGCGCCGGTTGCCCGGCGCCCTGCACACTCCCTCGTGCCTTGCCCGGCCGCGGTGCTTCCTGCACCGGCGGCCAGTCCATTGCTTCAGTCCTTCTTCTTGCCCACGATCTCGCCCGTCTCCGGGTCGAGACGCAGCTCCACGTCGCGTCCCGAGCGATCCTTGCCTTCCGCTTTCCACAGACCGTCGTCGAATTCCACGTCGTGCACGTTGCTGTAATCGGCCAGCGCCAGGCGTGCACGAATGTCGTCTTCACCCAGCGAAGGCACCTGGTCGTCCGGATACACCTGGCCGGTGCGCGGATCGATGCGCACGTCGACCTTCTCGCCGTTCGCACCCTTGGCCTCGGCCTTCCACATGCCGTCGTCGAACTTCAGGTCGTCGATGTCGGTATAGCCCTGCGCCTCAAGCTGCGCACGCACCTGCGGCGCACTGAGCGCCTCGACCTGCTGCGCAACGACGGTGCCGGTCGCGGCGGCCAGGCCAATCGCGAGCAGATGGATCTGCAATCGATGCAGCGTCTTCATGGCAGTCCCTTCGGTTCGACGGGCGGCCCTTGCCGCGTTGCCGACGATGCTCGACCAGCACATCGCAAACCGGGGTGAAGAAATGCCCTTGTGCGCATCGCCGTTCATGCGGCGATACCGAACGGTTCATCGTTGTCGGGATGCCGTGAATCGATGCGGCGCCATCCGCGGCCTGCATCGCAGGGGATCAGCGTTTCGCGAACCCCGCGAAGCCTTCCACGAACGCGCGCAACTGCTCGCGCACCTTTTCGTCGACGAGCTTGCCTTCGGCATCGAACGCAGCGCCCGCGCGCGACACCATCAACCGACCGCCGAACCACGTGCGCGTGCGCAAGGTGCGCAGCACCGGCAGCCACGCTTCCTGCGCGAGGATGGTGCCGAAGCCGCCGGGCGATGCGCCCATCACCGCCACCGGCTTGTCGCCGAACAGGCGCGGGATATGCGCGCCGGGCCGCGACAACCAGTCGATGGCGTTCTTGAACACGCCGGGGATGCCGTTGTTGTATTCGGGCGTGGCCAGCAACAGGCCATCGGCCGCGAGCAGCCTGGCCTTCAACGCCTGCACCGCATCCGGGATACCCGCCGATGCTTCGGCATCGCCGTCGTACAGCGGGATGCCGTGCAACGTCGCGACGTCGATCGACACGCCTTCCACTGCGACGCCGGCCGCCGCATGCAGCAACGCGGTGTTGAGCGAACCGCTGCGCAGGCTGCCGGAAATGCCGAGGATCGAAACCATGTCGCGCTCCTTGTGTGTCGCACCGATGATGCCATCGGCAGGCAACGCCTGCTCAGGTCGCCACGCAGGCCTCGCGATCCGGACGGCGCAGCGTCGATGCCGCCCACAGGTAGATCGCCACGCCTGCCAGCGCAGTCGCTGCGCCGACAACGCCCGTCGATGTCCAGCCCAGCCCGGCGGTGATCGCCACGCCGCCCAGCCACGGGCCGAGCGCATTGGCGGCGTTGAACGCGGCGTGGTGCGATGCCGCCGTCAGGGTTTGCGCGTCGCCGGCCACGTCCATCAGGTGCGACTGCAACACCGGACCAAGTGCGCCCATCATCCCGACCGCAATCGTCGCAAGCAGGATCGTCCACAACGACCCCGCCGCCAGCGGGAACAGCAACAACATCGCCGTCGCGCCCAGCAGGATCACCGGCACCGCGCGGAATCGCAGTCGGTCGAACAACCAGCCACCACCGATGTTGCCGATCACGCCGCCCAGGCCGAATCCCGCCAATCCCAGCGGAATCCATTTTTCCGACACGCCGGTGACATGGAGCATGGTCGGCGCGAGGTAACTGAACACGCAGAACAGGCCCGCGAACCCGATCGCGCCGATCAGCAAGGCCTGCCACACCGGCAAGCGATTGAAGGCACGCAGTTCGTCGAGCGGCTTCGTCTTCGGGCCATCGATCGCCGCGGGCATGAACTTCCCCAGCAACGCCAGGGTCGCCAACGCGACCACCGCCACCGCGGCGTAGGCCCAGCGCCAACTCGCGGCCTGCCCCATCCACGTTGCCAGCGGCGTGCCCAGCAGGATGGCCAGGGTGAGGCCCATCATGATCGTGCTCACCGCCTGCCCGCGCTTGTCGGGCGGGCTGATCGCCACCGCGGTCAACGCCGCCACGCCGAAGAACGCGCCATGCGGCAGGCCGGCGATGAAACGGAACACCAGCATGTGCTGGTAGGCCGGGCCGAGCGCACTGGCGAGGTTGCCCAGCGCATAGAAGCCCATCAGCGCCAGCAACAGGCGCTTGCGTTGCCAGCTTGCACCCAGGATCGCGAGCAGCGGCGCACCCACCACCACCCCCAGCGCATACGCGCTGATCAGGTGCCCGACCTGCGGTTCGTTGACGCCCAGCGCGGCCGCCATGTTGGGCATCAAGCCCATGCTGGCGAACTCGCTGGTGCCGATGGCGAACCCGCCCAGCGACAGCGCGAACAGGATCCACGTCCGATGACGCGCCGAAAGTGTTTGTGCCGCGTGAGGGGATGCGGTCGAAGTCTCGTGCATGCACCATTATGCTGCGATGCAGCAATCGTTGCATGAAGACACATGCAACACACGATTCCAGATGTGGCGATCGCGACTGCCAGTCGCCAGCCACCGCAGACGCATTGAATGCCTGCTCCAACCCACGGTAGAGCGTGACGATCGGATCATGCTCCTCGCGTTGGTCGAGTCGAAGCCGTGCGCGAAGCGTACCCCGCCACGCGCATCGACAGTAAACGTTGCACGGCGAACAGGCGCGTGGGCAACCGTCTGCAAATTCTCGTGCCTGCAGGCACGACTTCCCGCCTGCCTTCGCTGCGCTGCATGCTAAAGCGCCTGTCCCCGCCCTCTCCATGGCCTCGACCCACGATGCCAGCGCACTCCCGTTTCCCCTGGCTCCGGCTCGCATCCGCCGGTATCGCATGGTTCGTCGCCGCAGCCGTGCTGCTGCATGTGCTGCGGCGGGGCCTGGATGCCGTGCACAGCCAGATGAGCCTCTATCTCATCGGCGCATGGGGGCCGTTGCTGCAAAGCGCGTATGCGGGATTGAGCCTGTCGATGATCGGGTTGTCCATCGCGCTGTATCACTCGATGCCACCTGCGGCACGCAGCATCGCGCCGATCCTGATGTGCGTGCTGGCCGGCACCTGCCTGACCATCACCGCGTATGCACGGATGGACATGCCCGGCGTGGACGCCACGCTGGAAGGACTGATCCACGGCGTCACCGCGCAAGGCGCGTTCCTGTTCGCCACCACGGGACTGGTGCTGCAATCGCTGCGCTTCCGCCACGATCCACGCTGGCGGCGACATGCGCGCTGGCTGTTGCCGTGGGCCATCGCCTGCTTCGCGGCGGTCTGGGTGCTGGCACTGTGGCGCGAGTTGCCGCGCGGCCTCGCGCAGAAGGCGGTCATCGCGATGATCGTGGGCTGGCTGGCGGCCAGCACCTACGTGCTGCACAAGCTCCGGCGCGGGTAGCGCCGCGGCGGCAACCCCATTCCCGGCGTCCAGCCGTTGGATAGCGCACCATTCCCGCAGGCCGGACGCCAGGAGGCTCGCATGACCACCAGACCCGTGTTGCTGTTGTCATTGTGCCTGGCCACCCTCGCTTGCGGTGCGCCGTCGGCCAGCGACACGCCTCCGGCGGCGCCGGGCAAGCATCTGGCACCGTTCGCCAGCGAACAGGCATTCGACCGCCTGCTCGCGGAGTGGACGGCGCGGGCCGAACGCGAAGAAAAGGAGCGGCAGCGGCGCCAGGCGACGATGGCTGCCGCCATGCCCATGCCGGCGCCGCCCGCACCCCCGGCGATGCAGATGGCCGAAGCCGCTGCCGGCAACGCACTCGACAAGATCGAAGTCACCGGCTCGCGCATCGACGCGCCGGACGAATCGATCACCAACGTGCAGACCACGGGCGTGGACGAGGGCGGCATCGTCAAGCGCCATGGCGACCACCTCGTCGTGTTGCGGCGCGGCCGCCTGTTCACCATCCGCACCGGCGACGACACATTGCAACCGGTGTCGATGGTCGATGCCTTCGGCCCCGGCACCGAACCCGGCGGTGCGTGGTACGACGAGATGCTGGTCGGCGGCGATACCGTGGTGGTGATCGGCTACAGCTACAGTCGCGGCGGCACCGAACTGGTGTTGTTCGACATCTCGCGCGACGGCGCGCTGCGCCATCGCGACACCTGGCACATGCGCAGCGACGACTATTATTCCGCGCGCAACTACGCCAGCCGACTCATCGGCGACACCCTGGTGTTCTACACGCCGATGGAGATCACCCCGTGGGATCTGGATGGGCGCGAGTTCCTGATGGGCGTGCGCCGCTGGCACCCGCAGGCAACGCCGCAGGACTTCAAGCGCATCCTGCCGGCCACGCACATCTACCGCAGCGACCGGGATCTCAACCCGTTCGACCACGACATCGCGCTGCATACCGTTACCCGTTGCCAGTTGTCGAAGCCGGAACTCGATTGCACCTCGACCGCGATCCTCGGCCCTGCAAGCCGCGTGTTCTACGTGTCCGCGGACTCGGTGTTCGTGTGGACGACCGATGACGACACCGACGAGGACACCAATCCCTCGGCCGTGTTCCGCATCCCGCTCGACGCAACGCCGCCGACCGCGCTGAAGACGCGCGGCGTGCCGATCGACCAGCTCTCGTTCCTGCACGATGGCGGCGACCACCTCAACGTGCTGCTCACCGAGACCGGCCTCGGTGAAGGCATGTGGCGCGACGAAACCGCCACCGGTTCGCTCGCACTGCTGCACGTGCCACTGTCCAGTTTTGGCGACGGCAGCACGGATGCGCCGGCCAGCGCCTACCGCCTGCTGCCCGGCGCCTCCGAGGGCGACATGCAGAACCGCTACATCGGCGACTGGCTGCTGTACGGCAACGCGCCGTATCGCTGGCGCGGCAACGACAACGGCAGATCCGGCTCGGTCGCCTATGCCCTGCGTTACGCCGACGATGACGCCGTGCAGGCGCTTGCACTGGGCCATGGCACCGAACGCATCGAAGCCATGGGCGGCGACGCCATCCTGGTCGGCAGCGCCGGCCCCGACCTGCATTTCACCAGCGTGCGCCTCCAGGACGGACGTGCGCGTGCCAGCAGCGTCTACATCCAGCCCAATGCCGCGCAGGGCGAAAGCCGGACGCATGGTTTCTTCTATCGCGGCGAAGCAGAACGACAGGGCATCGTCGGCCTGCCGATCATCGGCCAGCGCCGTGGCAACACGATGCAGCGCTACCTCGACCAGTCCGCCGCCGTGCTCTACCTGCGCAACCGCGACCTCAAGCTCGCCACGCTCGGGCAACTCGTGGCCGACGCCGACGGTGCCGTCGACGATGGCTGCAAGACCAGCTGCGTGGACTGGTACGGCAACGCCCGCCCGATCTTCATCGGCGAGCGCGTGTTCGCATTGATGGGCTACGAACTGGTCGAGGGCCGCATCGCCAACGAGCGCATCGTCGAACGCCGGCGCACCAACTTCGCGCCGGCGGCGGCCATCAGCGAATGATCGCCTGCGATGCGCGCGGGTCAGGTCAGGTCAGGCCACGCCGGCCAGTCCGCCCGCGCGCAACAGCCACGACCACAACGGCAACGTCAGCATCGACAGCAGGATGCTGTAGCCCAGCACCGCCGCCGCGAGCCGCGGCGCCAGTCCGTTCCCGATGGCGAGCGCCACTGCGGTGATCATGCTCGGCATCGCCGACTCCAGCACGTTCACCCGCAGCATGTCGCCCTGCATGCCGAACAGGTGCCCGAGCAACAGGGCCAGTGCCGGCATCGCCAGCAGCGCGAGCGACACGCCCACCGCCAGCGGCAACAGTTCCTCGCGCGGCAATCGCAGTCGCAGGGACAGCCCCACCGCCAGCATCACCAGCGGCAACAGCGCGTCGGCCAGCTTCCGCAGCCCGTCGGCGATCCATGCCGGCGGCGACTCGGGCATCAACGTCAAGCCGAACACCGTCGCCCACAGCGGGGGAAACTTCACGACCCGCAACGCGATCTCGCGCCAGCCCGGCGGCGTCTCGCCGCTGTAGCGCGCAATCACCATCAGGCCGAACGTGGACAGCAGCAGGAGCGTGCCGAACTGGTCGTACACCACTGCATACGGCAGAGCCTGTTCGCCCAGCAAGGCCGTGACCATCGGAAAGCCGACGAAACTGGTGTTGCCCAGCGCCACGCACAGCATCAGCACCGCCACTTCCTCGCGGCGCCAGCGCAGCGCACGCCCCAACAGCGGCACCAGCAAGATCGTGGCCAGCATCAACAGCCATGGCGTCGCCACCAGGCCGAATAATCCCGCATCGAAACGCAGCCGCGGCATGTGCAACAGGATCGCCGCCGGCAGGCAGACATGAAGCACCACGCGGTTGAGCACGTCCGACGCGGACACGGGCAGCACCCGCAAGCGCGAGAACAACATGCCCAGCCCGAGCATGGCCAGGATCAGTGCGAATGCATCGAAGGCCATCGTGGCCGCGTACGTGGGAGGGGATGCCATCGTAACGTGCCGACGCGCCCACCTCCGGCGTTCTTTCGTCTGACGCAGCGGTTACGATGGCGCGCCTTCGCCACCGCCTTGCCCGTGCCACACGCCACCAGCCCATTGCTGACCCGCGCCCTCGCAGATGCGTTGCAGGCTGCACGCGATGGCGGCGCGTCCGCGTGGTCGGGATCGTTCGACCTCGGGCGCAGCACCACGCAGGCCGGATTGGCCGCCGATCATTGGCGCTGGAACGGCGCGGAATATCCCTACCCGGGCAAGCTGAAGGATCGCACCCTGTACTACTGGGATGGCGAAGGATTCGCGCCGGCCTCGCGCTACGGTCGCGCGCTGTACAAGCTGGTGCCGACCGACTGGGGCGCGCCGACGTTCGAGATCGACGGCATCAAGATGCTGCCGACGGCGAAGGTGTCGCCCTACGAAGACGCGAAGACGAAAGTCGCGCTGGTCGAACCGCGTGGCAAACGCGTGCTCGACACCTGCGGCGGACTCGGCTACTTCGCCGCGTGCTGCCTCGATGCCGGCGTGGCGCACGTGCACTCGTTCGAGAAGAGCGAGGACGTGCTGTGGCTGCGCACGCTCAATCCGTGGTCGCCCGATCCTGCATCACCCGAAGCCACCGGACGCTTCACGCTGGCCCACGACGACGTGTCGCAAGCCATCGAACGCCTGCCCGATGCCGCGTTCGACGCCATCCTGCACGACCCGCCGCGCTTCGGCATCGCCGGCGAACTGTATTCGCAGGTGTTCTACGACCACCTCGCACGCGTGCTGCGTCGCGGCGGCACGCTGTTCCACTACACCGGCAGCCCCAACAAGCTGACGTCCGGCCGCGACGTGCCGCGCGAAGTGTCGAAGCGGCTGGAGAAGGCCGGCTTCAGCGCGCGGCTTGCGCTGGATGGCGTGCTCGCGCAGAAGCGCTAGTCCACGCCACCCACGATCGTTGCCCAGGCAGGCTGACCGGCGGCCTGGGCGCGGCACGTGCGAGAATTGATCCACGATCCAATGCAGGGGGCGGGGATGATCGGAAAAAGCGTGCGGCTGGCCATGCTGGTCTGTGCCGGAAGCTGCATGATCGGACTGGCGATGGCTCAGGATCCATCCGACCTTCTCTTCCGCCAACGCATTGCGGAAGCATGGGCGGCATCCTCCGACCATCGCCCCGCCGTGGCGGATCGGCTCCTCGATGCCGTCATCGTCGATGCGCGGTTCGAATCGTTGCCTGTGAACGACCAGGTGCCCCTCCTGTCCCGTGCCGCCTTCGCCGCGTGGCAGAACAACCGCCTCGACGTTGCAAGCGATCGCTATGCGCGGATCGGCCAGCTGGGCAGCGACGATCCCGACGATTGGTACCGCATGGCGCTCGTCTCATATGCCCGCTCGGATTTCGATGCTGCCGCACGGGCAATGGCCATCTTCATTGGCCGTTGGCCGGAACTGCTGCCGAACCTCGATGCCGACGTGCTTTTCAGCCTGATGTTCAATGGCGACACCGCTTCGCAAGATCGCATTGCCTACTACCAGGCGCTCTTCGATTCCAATTGGGACGGCGGCAGTGCCGGCACCCTGGGCGCAGCCTGGTTCCGGCTGGCGCGCACACGCCTGGAACAAGGCGATGTCGATGGCGCACGCATCGTCGCACGACGCATCCAGGAGCCCGAAGTGCTGCTGTCGATGCGGGCAGACCGTCGGTTCGATGCCGTGCTCGACCATGCCGGTTGGCGCGCCAACATCTCCAACGCCGCTGAACGCCAGGTCGACCGCATGCGCGGTCGAACCCTCGCCCACCCCCGATCGCTCGACGCGATGGCACAACTGGGTTACGCACTCCTGCTTGTTGGCAGGCACGAGGATGTCATCGCGCTGTCCGACGCCACTGCCGCCCGGATCGCAGCCGCTGGACTGGATGATCCGCCATACGCGGATCCTCACAACCAGGCCTGGTTGATGAACAACAAGTCCATCGCCCTCGAGCGCATGGGGCGCATCGATGAGGCTCGCGAGGAACTCGCACGCGCTAGCCACATCGGCGGACGCGGCGGGTCGAACGTCGGCCAATCGCTCAACCTCGGCCAGATGTATTGCAGCCTCGGTGACGCAGCCGCCGCCGGGGCAGCCATCTCCGGCGTCGCTTCGAACGAAACGAGCAATTACGGCAAGGCTGTTGCAGCAAAGATCCGTCACTGCATTGCCCGGCTGGAGGGCGATCAGGACGCCGAGACCGGCGCGCTCGTCGAACTCGAAGCCCTCCAGGCGGATGCACCGATCACCTACCTGAAGGCCTTGCTCGAATCGCACCAATCCGAGCGCGCCGTCGATCTGGCACGCGAACTGCTCGATTCCCCCGAGAAGCGCACCAGCATGCTGGATTGGGCGCAGGAATGCCGCCTTCCCCCACCACTCCCCCAAGCCGTCGCCTTTCGCGAAAAGGTCAAGGCATTCCTTGCGCGAGAAGACATCCTGCGAGCTATCAACGCCGTAGGCCGGATCGAGTCCTACGACATCTACTGCTGAGCAGCCGTTCCTCGGGCATGCAATGGACTAGCGCGAAGGCATGTCCAACGGCATCCGCAGCATGTAGTACGACAGCATCCGTTCCATGACTGGTGGGTCGAGATTGGACACGCCGACCACCACGCGACCCAGCGCGGGATACACGCGCAATTCGGCATTCATGCCGGCCGCGCCGCCACCGTGGCCGTGGAACGCAACGCCTTCGTCCTCGCCCGACGCGAAACCGTAGCCGTAGCCGGAGGCCTGCCTGCCCGTCGCTTCGGCCAGCAACGCAGGCGACAGCAACGTGCCTGCCTGCAACGCGCGGGCGAACTTCAGCAGGTCGTTCGCGGTGCTGTAACCACCGCCTGCCGCGGTGCCGCGCCACGGCAGGGTTTCGCCTGCATCGACCCATGCGCCGTCCTTGCGCATGTATCCATGCGCACGGCCGGGCACCGCCACGGTTTCCGGCTCCGAGCCGGTATCGCGCATGCCGGCCGGCACGAAGACGTTGTTCGCCATGTAGTCGTGGTAGCTCTCGCCGCTGACGCGCTCGATGATCGCGCCGAGCAGCACGAAGCCGTAGTTCGAATAGCGTTGCTCCTGTCCCGGCGGATGCGTCGGCTCGCGCGTGCCGTACAGGCGCACGTAATCGTCGTGCGTCCGCAACGACAACCTGTGTTGGTCGAACTCAGGGCCGAAGATGTCGCCCGCGCCACCGGTGTGGGTGAGCAACTGGCGGATCGTTGCCTGTGCGACGCCCGCGTTCGGATACCCGGGCAGGTACTGTCCCACCGTGCCGTCAAGCGAAAGCTTGCCGGCCTGCACAAGTTGCAACGTGGCCACGGCGGTGAACATCTTGTTCATCGATCCGATGCGGAACTTCGTGTCCAGCGCGACCGGCGTGCCGGCTTCGCGATCGGCCAGGCCCCATGCGCGATGCAGCAAGACATCGCCATCCTGCGCCACCAGCAACACGCCCGAGAACGCATCCTTCGCCGCATCGGCATCGGCCTTCGCCACCAGCGCGTCGATCGCCTCGGCCTGCGACAACCGAGGGATGCGCAGGTCGTCGGGACGCTCGATCCTCTGGATGCGCAACTGCACGGGCTCGCCCGGCACCAGTGCGATCTCGATACGCGCGATGGTTTCGCCATCCCTTTCCTGCACCAGTGCCCGCGCCTTGCCCTCGTCCGCCGGTTCGTGACGGATCAGCGCCAGGCCACCGGTTTCGGCACGGAACCCGAGCAGGCGATCCACGTCCATCTTCGGTTGGTGGCGGTCACGGAACGCTTCCATCCGTGCACGCTCGCCGGAGTTGAACGCCTCCAACCACGCATCGAGCACCGCGCGCGCATCGGGTGTTGTCGATTCTTCGCCGGAAACCGACGGGGCGGGCCGTGACGGCGCCGACATGGGCAGGGACAGGCAGCAGGCCAGCAGCAGGGAGAACGTTCGGGTCATGGCGGCGACAGGCATCGGGATGTTCCCTACGGGATGCCGGCAATGCGCAGACCGTTGCAGCGGCAGGAGCTTGGCCGCGGCCCTCGGGAAACCGATCCGTGGCGCAAGCTTCACGCCGCGCTCGCGCATCCCCAGCCAGAGTCCCGCGCCATCGCCTCCCGCACCGGAGTCCGCCATGCGCCTGCTCGTCCTGCTTGCCACCATCGCCATGCCGGTGGTGGCGTGGCTGTCCAACACCGGCACGTTCGGCCCGGACAACGGCACCGTCTCCGACCGCTACCCGACACTGCTGGTCGCGGCCGGTTATGCGTTCTCGATCTGGGGACTGATCTTCCTGCTCGACCTCGCCTATGCCGCGTGGCAGGCGACGGGTGCGCGCAAGCACGACGCCACGCTCGGGCGGGTCGCGCCCTGGGCCGCCGCCGGCTTCGCGTTGACCACCATCTGGATGCCGCTGTTCTCGATGCAACAGTTCTGGCTGTGCCTGCTGGTGATCTTCGCGGCAATGGCCTGCCTGGTGCGTTGCGCGTGGATGCTGTCGGTCGATGCCACGCCTTCGAGTGGCCAGCGCGCATGGGCTTGGCTGCCGCTCTCGCTGCATGCCGGCTGGCTGTCGCTGGCGGCATTCCTCAACCTGGCGCAGGTGATCGTGGCGTACGAACTGCTGCCTGCGTCCAACCAGTTGCCGTGGAGCCTGGCGCTGTTCGCGCTGGCAGGCGTGATGCTGCTCGCGTTCAACCAGCGCATGCGCGGCAACATTCCCTATGCATTGGCCGCGCTGTGGGCGCTGGCCGCGGTGTACGTGAAGCAGTCGGGCCACGCACTGGCCGGTGCGCAGGTTGCAGCATGGGTGGCCGTGGGCATCGCGGTGGTGCTGGCGGTGCAGACGGTCGTGCTGTGCCTTCGCTCGCGTGCCATCGACCGAAACAGGGTGTGATGCAACCGCCACCCGCACGCATCCGTCGCTGCGCCTACAATCGCGCTTCACCCAGACAGGCGCCGACATGGCCCCCAACGCCACCATCTACCGGCTGGAACTGCAGGTCAGCGACATGGACCGGCACTACTACGCCGGGCACAGCCTGACGCTGGCACAGCATCCGTCCGAAACGCCCGAGCGATTGATGGTGCGGTTGATGACGTTCGCACTGTTCGCCGATGAGCGGCTGGAATTCGGGCGCGGGCTGAGTACCGACGAAGACCCGGACCTGTGGCAGCGCGACTATACCGGCGACGTGCTGCTGTGGATCGACCTCGGGCAGCCCGATGAAAGCCGCATCCGCAAGGCCTGCGGACGCGCGCGACGCGTCGTGGTGGTGAACTACAGCGGCAACGGCGCCGATATCTGGTGGGGCAAGCAGGCGGCCACGTTGTCGAGGCTCAAGAACCTCACCGTCATCGACTTCAGCCCGGACACCGTGGCCCGCGCCGTCGAACTGCTGGAGCGCAGCATGCGCCTGACCGCGATGATCCAGGACGGCGAACTGCAACTGATGAACGAACACAGCAGCGTCACGCTGCCGCACGGCACGCGGATGGTGGCGGCGGATTGAGCCACGCCTGCGCCTGGCGTGAATCAGGCCTCGTCGCCAACGCCAGTCGTCGACTCCGCCTGCCGCTTCCTGTGCTGCGACTTGCCGATGGCCAGCAACAGGTGGCCAAAGCCGTAGGACAGCACGCCCAGCACGGCCGTGGCATAACCGATGATGCGCGCGATGTCGCGCCCTTCCTGCGTCGGCGCGAATAGATGCCCCCACGCCACCGTCAGTACGCCGATCACCAGCAGCCAGAGCCCCGACTTCATCGGCCCGGCGGCGTAGTTCCGTACCTGGGCGGGTGACAGTTTCAACGGCCCATCGAGCAATTCGTGCATGCGTGTGTCCTGTGCCCTTGGCGTATCGCCTGATGATGCGGCATGGCGTACTGCCGCCGCACGGCTGCCACGAGGATGGCCCAATCGATCCGGGAAAGCACTTGGCCTTTCGTCGCGCACGGCACGAAAGCCTGCTGCATCGCATCAACGCTCGCGCAATGCCTCCAGTGCCGTCGTCACCGTCTCCGGCGGGAAGCGGCAATGCCCCTCGCCGACCGCAGGCAACACGCGCACCTGTTCGCCACGACCGGCCTGCGTGGCGAGTGCCGCGTAACCACGGCTGAAACGTGCCGGCACGATGGGATCGACGCCATTGGGCTGCAGCACCACCTGCACCGGCGCGGCACCGGTCAGCCTGCCCGTGTCGCGCACATGGGCGAGCGCGGCAGGATCGGCGACATAGCGGCGGATGCGCACGCCCAGCGCGGCTTCGTCGCCCTCGGTGCCGTCCGCGCCGGTCGTGCTGTCGGCGGGGAATCCGCCGGCCCGCTGCGAGAGTTCGCGCAACGCCAGGTAATACAGCCACAGCGAACCGGTCAGGTCGCCGCGCGGAATGTCGAAGTGATTGGCGAGCGCCGCCGCGCGTGCCTCGTCAGCGGCCAGCGCGGCCTCGATCGCATTGCCGTCGGCGGCAGGCGGCAACGACGCATCCGCCAAGCCACCGGGCGCCTGCGGCAACACACCCGGGAACAGGGCATCGAACGCCGCCAGCGGTGCCAGCGCGCCACGCGCGAACATGGTTTCGCTGGACACCGCCACGCCGCACATCGACACCACGCCATCGTAGGCACCCGGATGCCGCTCCGCACTCGCCAGCGCCACCAACCCGCCCATCGACCAGCCCACCAGCCACGTGCGCTTCGGCGTGCCATGCCGCGCCACGAAGTGCACGCGCAAACGCTCGGTATCCGCCACCGCCTCGGGGATCGCCCAGCCCTGCGCCGAATAGCCACTGGCCGCGATGGCATACCCAAGCGCCAGCAACGGCTCCATGCCGCCGGGGAATCCCAGTGGATCCTCGCGCGGCGACCCGACCGGCTCGTACCCGTGCGCGTTGAGCACCAACTCCCCGTTCCAGTTGGCCGGGATGTCGATGCGATACAACGCACCGTCGATCTCACCGGTCTCGACGATGGCTTGCATCGGCGCAATGGCGGCCGTTTGCGAGGCAGGTTCCCGGATGCCACTGGACGTACAGGCGGCGAGGAATACGGCTACAACGATGGTGACTAGCGTAGAAGCAATCGGTCGACTCATCTCGCTCTCCGGGCACACCGCGCGCCAGTCAGGCAATAGATTGCCTGCTAACAGGCCCGCCGCGCCATCCTGGCGTACGCAGACGGGTCAGCGTTTCATTCCGTGAGACGCCACTCCTGAATCCTTACGAACAGCCCCAAAAGTCTTCACGCTGAAATCAACCCCGCCTGCAAAATTTCCTCCTGTGCTTATCACTTTTTTCATGCATGACCAGCCAACCACATGCCCAAGATGTGGTCGTCGAACCGAGTGGATTGGCGAACAACCTCAATGGCATACCTGCGACTGCGGCTATCAATTTCTTGTTGAGGAGGAGGAAAGGGAAGAAGGAGAGGAAGAGGAAGATTTGGATGAAGAAATGTAGAGAGCCGATACCCCTTCCAACCTGATACCCTGGGCAGGGGATGAGGGATGAATATGGTTAACGCTGTCTTCACCGCGTCGGAAAGTAGCGCCTACGACGATCAGATCGAAGAGCGCTACCACTTTCCAAACACCTATCTGAATCAGGTTAGGGCCTCTTTAGGCGATTACATCGTCTATTACGAGCCTCGCCGAACCAGCGGGCCCTCCAGCGCCACAGGAAGACAGGCGTACTTTGCATTAGCCCGCCTCGCGGCCGTGCGTCCGGATCCAAAATCAGAAGGTCACCACTATGCTTACATGTCTGGTTACATAGAGTTCGATCATGCCGTTGCATTTCGGGAAAGTGAAAAATATTACGAGTCCCTGTTGCAAAGAGCTGACGGAAAAACCAACAAGGGGGCATTTGGTCGCGCCGTCCGAAACATTCCCGCACACGAATTCAATGCCATTGTTCAAGCGGGATTTACAACACAACTGGCGCCATGGGAGGCCGTCGCAACCAACTCGGTCTCACCGGGCGACTCACTTCACATCTATGACGATGTCCCGGAATACGTCACTCGCCCTCTAATCGAACAATTAGTGACTAGAAAATTTCGAGACACTGCTTTTCGGCGACACGTGAGAAATGCTTACAACAATACGTGCGCAGCGACAGGATTGCGTCTTATCAATGGCGGCGGCCGGCCCGAGGTTCAGGCAGCACATATAAGGCCCGTAGAACACCATGGCCCAGACACCGTTCGAAATGGAATTGCGCTTACAGGAACTGCGCACTGGCTATTTGATCGCGGCCTTCTATCTTTCGATGACAACTACAAAATTATTCTTTCTCCGCACGGCATTCCTGATGAACTGGATCGCCTCGTCAAAAATGGGGCATCTTTGTTGTTGCCAGAAGATCTCGCAAAAAGGCCTCATCAAACTTACTTTCGGTGGCACCGGGAAAACATATTCAAGGCATAACATCAAAAAATGAAGTTGACTCTATTTATAGCCAATCATTTGAGCAGGCACTGCCTCGCATCGAGATCGACAAGCCGCTAACGATTCAAGCACCATCACTCACGTCGCAATGAACCGCAAAGCAAAAGGCAGCCAATGGCCGCCTTTTTTCTTTCCCTCACCCGCCTTCGGCACCCTCTGCCGCGTGCGGGAGAGGGAAAGCCCGGTGAATCAAACCCCCAACGGATTCGGCTTCTCCTGATCCAGCTTGTACAGCTTGATCGCACGCGCAGCATCCTTGGCGGTCATCTTGCCGTCCTTCGCCAGTGCGTCGATGGCGGCGTGGGCGATGTAGTAGCGATCCACTTCGAAGTGGCGGCGCAGGTTGGCGCGGGTGTCGCTGCGGCCAAAGCCGTCGGTGCCCAGCACGGTGTAGGTGCGCGGGATGAAGGCACGCACCTGGTCGGTGAAGTTGCGCACGTAGTCGGTGGCGGCGATCACCGGGCCGGTTGGACGCGATTCGATGCACTCGGTCACGTAGGCGGTGCGCGGCTTGGATTCGGGATGCAGGCGGTTCCAGCGCTCGGCGTCGTAGCCGTCGCGGCGCAGTTCGGTGAAGCTGGGGCAGCTCCACACGTCGGCAGTGACGCCGAAATCCTTGTCCAGCAGTTCGGCCGCGGCCAATGCCTCGCGCAGGATCGTGCCGCTGCCCATCAGCTGCACGCGCAGTTCGCCCTTCTTGGCCTTGCCGGCATCCTTGAGCAGGTACATGCCCTTGATGACGCCTTCGGCCGCGCCTTCCGGCAGGTCCGGGTGCGGGTAGTTCTCGTTCATCAGGGTCAGGTAGTAATACTCGTCCACCTGCTCGGCGATCATGCGCTGCATGCCGTGCTGCAGGATGACGGCGACTTCGCCCGCGAACGTGGGGTCGTAGCTGCGGCAGTTGGGAATGGCGCCGGACAGCAGGTGCGAGTGGCCGTCTTCGTGCTGCAGGCCTTCGCCGTTGAGCGTGGTGCGGCCGGCGGTACCGCCGAGCAGGAAGCCGCGCGCGCGCATGTCGGCGGCCTGCCATGCGGCATCGCCCACGCGCTGGAAGCCGAACATCGAGTAGTAGATGTAGAACGGCAGCAGCTGCAGGTTGTTGGTGCTGTAGCTGGTGGCGCAGGCCATCCACGAGGCGAACGCGCCGGCCTCGGTGATGCCTTCCTGCAGCACCTGGCCGGTGGTGTCTTCGCGGTAGTACATCAACTGGTCGCGGTCGACCGGCTTGTACTTCTGGCCTTCCGGCGCGTAGATGCCGATCTGGCGGAACAGGCCTTCCATGCCGAAGGTGCGCGCTTCGTCGCAGACGATCGGCACGGCGCGCGGGCCGACCTGCTTGTCGCGCAGGATGATGTTGAGCGACTGCACGAAGGCCATCGTGGTGCTCATCTCGCGCTCGCCGGTGGACTTGGTGAGGCGGTCGAAGACGTCGAGCTTGGGCGTTTCGATCTTCTCGTCGGCCTTGCGGCGGCGCTGCGGCACGAAGCCGCCCAGCGCGTTGCGGCGTTCGAGCATGTACTGCACTTCGTCGGACTTCTCGCCCGGGTGGTAGAACGGGATGTTGCCGTCCTTGAGTTGCTCGTCGCTGACCGGGATGTTGAAGCGGTCGCGGAAGGCGCGCACTGCGTCGTCATCGAGCTTCTTGGTGTTGTGCGTGGGGTTGAGCGCTTCGCCGGCGCTGCCCAGGCCGTAACCCTTGACCGTCTTGGCGAGGATGACGGTCGGCTGGCCCTTGGTCTTCATGGCGTTGTCGTACGCGGCGTAGACCTTGTGCGGGTCGTGGCCGCCGCGGTTGAGGCGCCAGATGTCGTCGTCGGAGAGGCTGGCGACCATGGCCGCGGTCTCCGGGTACTTGCCGAAGAAGTTCTCGCGCGTGTACGCGCCGCCGAAGGCCTTGCAGTTCTGGTACTCGCCGTCGACGGTTTCCATCATCAGCTTCTTGAGGATGCCGAGGTGGTCCTTGGCCAGCAGTGGATCCCAGTAGCTGCCCCAGATGGTCTTGATGACGTTCCAGCCGGCGCCGCGGAACTGGCTTTCCAGTTCCTGGATGATCTTGCCGTTGCCGCGCACCGGGCCGTCGAGGCGCTGCAGGTTGCAGTTGATGACGAAGCACAGGTTGTCGAGGCCTTCGCGGCCGGCGATGGACAGCGCGCCGAGGCTTTCGGGCTCGTCGGTCTCGCCGTCGCCCATGAAGCACCACACCTTGCGGTCGGACTTGGGCATCAGGCCGCGCGATTCGAGGTACTTCCAGTTGCGCGCCTGGTAGATGGCGGCGATGGGCCCCAGGCCCATCGACACGGTGGGGATCTGCCAGAAGTCCGGCATCAGCCACGGGTGCGGGTAGGACGAGATGCCGCGGCCATCGACTTCCATGCGGAAGTGGTCGATCTGCGATTCGCTGATGCGGCCTTCGAGGAAGGCGCGGGCGTAGATGCCGGGGCTGCTGTGGCCCTGGGTGGCGACGAGGTCGCCGGGGTGGTCGCCGTCGGGGCCGCGGAAGAAGTGGTTGAAGCCCACGTCATAGAGCGTGGCGCTGGAGGCGAAGCTGGCGATGTGGCCGCCGAGGTCGCCGGGCTTGCGGTTGGCGCGCACCACCATCGCCATCGCGTTCCAGCGGATGATCGAGCGGATCTTCCACTCCAGCGTCTGGTCGCCGGGGATCTTCGGCTCCATGTGGGTGGGGATGGTGTTGACGTACTCGGTGGTCGGCGCGAACGGCAGGTGGGCGCCGGCGCGGCGGGTGAGTTCGACCATGTCCTCGAGCAACTGGTGGGCGCGCTCGGGGCCGGCGTTGTCGATGACCGCCTTCAGGGATTCGATCCACTCGCGGGTTTCGGTGGGGTTCGGATCGTTTTCAAGTACGTCGTTCAGCCAGTTCATCTTTCGCTCCGCCGCAGCCCGCTGGCCGCGCATCGATTCGTGGGGTTTAGAGCAAGGATTCTAGCAGGGGCAGGCAATCGCGATCCGTGCCGTTTCGGCTGCAAGTGGTTGTCCGCAGGGACATTCCGCGCGCCTTCGCATGGCCTCCACACCCGACCGCCATCATGGTCGCGGCTTGCGACCGGCGGGTTTGCCAAGCACCGGGCGCAGTCGCCATGATCTCCGCCTTGGGGGATGGGGAGCCGTCGGCGCCTTGGCCTCGTATTGCCGATCCGCCACCAGACCCTATGCCCCAGACCCCCCGATCCACGTCCACGATCCGCTCGCAATGGCGCCTGCCCGCACTGGGGCTGGTGGTCGTGCTGATCGTGGTGCTGCCGTTCCTGCTGTTGCGCCAGTCCTCGCAAAGCAGCGAGGACGCGTGGAAGGACGTGGTGCACACCAAGGACGTGGAATCGAGCGTGTACGAACTGGCCGCCTCGATCCGTTCGCTCGAAGGTGCCGCGCTGTCGATCGCAGCTGGCGTGGACAATCCGTCGCTGCGCGAGCGCATCGAACTCAGCCGCCAGCGGATCATGCCGGCGCTGTCGCGCGTGCAGGCGCTGACCCAGGACAACCCGGAACAACAGGTGCGCATCGGCATGCTGCAGGCGAGCGTGGTGCGCCGCATGGATTATTCCGACAGCATCATCGAATCCGGCGTGGATGCCCGCGCCGCCGACATCGATTCGCTGGTCGCGCGCTACCCGATCCATGGCGTGATCAGCGAGATCCTGGACGCCGAACGCGCCCTGCTGGCGCAACGCCAGGCGGAAGCGCAGCGCCAGGATCGCCACGGCGACATCGCACTGTGGTCGTCGATGCTGGCGCAGCTGCTGCTGCTCGGCGGCATCGCGTACTACGCCTGGCGCCAGATCGGCCGTCGCCTAGACGCCGAGCGCGATGCCTACAGCGCCAGCCTGCGCGCCAGCGCGGTGCTGGACACGGTGCGCGAGCCGATCGTGCTGGCCGACGACAAATTGCATGTCGTGATGCACAACGCCGCGTTCTCCGAACTCTACGGCGTGGCCGGCGACGTGCGCGGCACGCCGCTGGCCGAGATCGGCGGCGGCGCCTGGCACGACGAGAAGACCCTGCGCCGGCTGGGCGACGTGCTGTCGCGCGGCCGCGAGCTGTGGGATTACGAGCAGCAGCAACGCACCGCCGACGGCGTGCAGCGCACCATGCTGATCAACGCACGGCGCATGCCGCTGCCCGACAGCGAGGACGAAGTGGTGCTGGTCACCGCCAGCGACATGAGCGTGGCCAAGGCCAACGAGCGCCAGATCATGGAGCTCAACCGGCAGATGGAAGGCAAGGTGGAGCAGGTGTCGGACGTGAACCGCGAGCTGGAAGCCTTCAGCTATTCGGTCTCGCACGACCTGCGCGCGCCGCTGCGCCACATCGCCGGCTTCGGCGACAAGCTCGGCCGCCACCTCGGCGACGGCCTGGACGACAAGGGTCGCCATTACCTGGACGTGATGGTGTCCTCGGCCCGCCGCATGTCGGCGCTGATCGACGACCTGCTGGTGTACTCGCGACTGGGCCGCAGTGCACTGCGCCTGCAACTGGTGGACATGCAGTCGCTGGCCTCGGAAACGCGCGCGATGCTCGACTCCAACAACGCCGCCGACCATCCCGGCCACATCATCGAATGGCGCATCGACCCGCTGCCGGTGGTGGTGGGCGACGAGAACATGCTGCGGCAGGTGTGGCTGAACCTGCTGGGCAACGCCACCAAGTACAGCGTAGGCAGCGAGCCCGCGCGCATCGAAGTGTCGTGCCGGCGCGACGAAGAGGGCCATCACCACTTCCAGGTACGCGACAACGGCGCCGGCTTCGACATGCAGTACGCCGGCAAGCTGTTCGGCGTGTTCCAGCGCCTGCACACCGCCAGCGAATTCCCGGGCACCGGCGTGGGCCTGGCCAGCGTGCGACGCGTGCTGGCCCGGCACGGTGGCCGCATCTGGGCCGAGGCCCAGGCCGGCGCCGGCGCGACTTTCCATTTCACCCTTCCCGCGACGGGCGACATGCCCGCGCACAACGAGGCGACACCATGAGCGAACTCCGTACCATCCTGCTGGCCGAAGACAGTCCGCACGACGCCGAGATGGCGATCGACGCGCTGCGCGAAGCCCATCTGGCCAACCCCATCGTGCACGTCGAAGATGGCGTCGAGGCGCTGGACTACCTGCGTCGCCGCGGCAAGTGGGCCGACCGGCCCGAAGGCGATCCGGCGGTGCCTGCTGCTCGACATCAAGATGCCGCGCATGGACGGGCTTGAAGTGCTGAACGACCTGCGCAGGGACGGTCGCTTCAAGGCGCTGCCGATCGTGATCCTGTCGTCCTCGCGCGAGGAGAGCGACCTTGCGCGCAGCTGGGACCTGGGCGTGAACGCCTACGTGGTGAAGCCGGTGGACGTGGATCAGTTCTTCGACGCCGTGCGCACGCTGGGCCGTTTCTGGGCCGTGCTCAACGAGCCGCCGACCAAGGACTGAGTCTTGTCCTTGCCCGCCACCCACGCCACGCAACCCGCCGGCGCCACGCCTTGGCGGGTGCTGCTGGTCGACGACTCGCGCGACGACGCGGAGCTGGCCGAGCTGGCACTGCGTGACGCCGGGCTGGACGTGCATTGCATCCGCGTCTACAGCGCCGCGGGCGTGCACGAGGCGCTGGCCGGCTTCGCGCCGCAGGTCGTGCTGTCGGACGTCAACATCCCGGGCTTCTCCGGCACCGAAGCGCTGGCCATGGTGCGCGCGCACGACCCCGCACTGCCGTTCGTGTTCCTGACCGGCTCACTGTATTCGCCGGACTCGCAGCCGCCGCCGGCCGACGGCCTGCTGCTCAAGGACGACCTGGTGCAGCTGCCGGGCCTCCTGCGCCGCCTGCTGCCGGGGCAAGACCCATCCTCGCCCGCCGCCTGACCACCGTCGGGCCACCCGCCGTGTAAACCATTTGTCCGCCGGGCGTATCTGGGGATGCATCCAACCCTGGGGATTGCCGATGCACACCCGTTTCAATGCGGCACTGGCCAACGTTGCACTGACGATGTCTTCCCTGCTCGCCCTCGCGGCGCCGGTTGCCGCGGCGCCGCCGGAGGCGACGACACCGAAGGACGTCGAAGTGATGGTCGTGGGCACCTACCACATGGCCAACCCGTGACAAGACCTGCACAACAACCATGTCGATGACGTGCTGGCGCCGAAACGTCAGCAGGAACTCGAAGCGGTGACCACGGCACTGTCGCGATTCGCGCCCAGCCGCGTCGCCGTGGAATGGCCCGCGGATCTGACCCGCGAACGGTACGCGCGCCATCGCGACGGTTCGCTGCCGCCATCGCGCAACGAAGTAGTGCAACTGGGCTTCCGGCTCGCCGCCGCGGCGAACCTCGACGAGGTCGACGGCATCGACGTCGATGGCACCTTCCCCTACCCGGCCGTGGAAGCCTTCGCCAAGGCGCACGGCCAGATGGATCGCCTGCAGAAGGCGCACGGCACGATCGCGGCCGAGGTGGCCGGATTCCAGCAGGTGATCGACAACGGCAGCGTCGCGCAGGCGCTTCGCCATCTCAACGATCCACGACGGATCGTCGACGGGCACGCGTTCTACCGCGAGCTGCTGCTCATCGGCGCCGGCACCGAGCAACCCGGCGTCGACCTGCTCACCGCGTGGTACCGGCGCAATTTCGCGATCTGCGCCAAGCTGCTGCAGCAGGCACGGCCGGGTGATCGCATCGTCGTGTTCTACGGTGCGGGGCACTCGCACCTGCTGCGCCAATGCGTGGCGGAAACACCCGGCTATCGCCTGGTCGAACCGGACGCCTACCTGCCGTGAACGCCGACCCGTCCACGCAGGACGGGCCACGCGATCCGCGCGTCAGCCCTGCCCGACGGCGCGCTGCTTGCGGATCTGCGCCTCGACCGCGGCGATCGCGGTCATGTTGATCACGCGGCGCGGGCGCGACGCGGTGGTCAGTACGTGCGCCGGCTTGCTCACGCCCATCAGGATCGGCCCCAGCGCGACGCCGTCGGTCATCACTCGCACCATGTTGTAGGTGATGTTGGCGGCATCGAGGTTGGGCATCACAAACAGGTTGGCGCGGCCTTCCAGCGCGGTGCCCGGGAAGATCCGGCGACGGTAGTCGTCGTCCCACGCGGTGTCGGCCTGCATCTCGCCGTCGACTTCCAGCTTCGGCGCGCGCTTGAGCAGGATCTCGCGCACCTGCCGCATCTTGCGTGCGCTGGCATTGTCGTGGCTACCGAAGTTGGAGTGCGACAGCAGCGCGATCTTCGGCTCGATGCCGAACAGCTTCAGGCGGTACGCGCCCTGGATGGTGCTCTCGGCGATCTGCTCGGCGGTCGGGTCGGGCTGCACGTGGGTGTCGAGGAAGAACCACAGGCCACGGTCGTTGACCACGCCGGTCATCGCCGAGGTGCTCTGCACGCCCGGATCGAGCGGGAACACGCTGCGGATGTAACCCAGCTTCTTGTGGTAGCGGCCCACCAGCCCGGTGATCAGTGCATCGGCCTCGCCGCGATCGACCATCACCGCCGCGATCACGGTCGATCGCGAGCGCAACAGGCTCTTCGCCGTTTCCGGGGTCACGCCGCGACGTTCGGTCAGGCGCAGGTAGTGCTGCCAATATTCATTGAAGCGCGGGTCGTCGTCCTGGTTGGTCAGTTCGAAGTCCACGCCCGCGCGCAGGCGCAGGCCGAGGCGCTGGATGCGCGATTCGATCACGTCCGGGCGACCGATCAGGATCGGGAACGCTAGGCCTTCATCGACCACGGTCTGCACGCCGCGCAACACGGTCTCGTTCTCGCCCTCGGCATAGACCACGCGCTGGCGGTCGGCACGCGCGCGGTCGTAGATCGGCTTCATCACCAGTGTGGTGCGGATGTGGAACTGCGAGAGTTTCTCGCGGTAGGCGCGCATGTCCTCGATCGGGCGCAGCGCCACGCCGGTATCCATCGCGGCCTGCGCGACGGCGGTGGCAACGATGGTCAGCAGGCGCGGGTCGAACGGGCGCGGGATGATGTAGTCGGGGCCGAAGCTCGGCACTTCCTCGCCGTAGGCGGCGCCGAGGTCGCTGGATTCGCTTTTCGCCAGTGCGGCGATGGCGTTCACGCAGGCGAGCTTCATCGCCTCGTTGATGCCGGTCGCGCCGACATCGAGCGCGCCGCGGAAGATGTACGGGAAGCAGAGTGCGTTGTTGACCTGGTTCGGGTAGTCCGAACGGCCGGTGGCGATGATCGCGTCCGGGCGCACGGCCTTCGCGTCTTCCGGCAGGATTTCCGGATACGGATTGGCCAGCGCCAGGATGATCGGACGGTCGGCCATCGACGCGACCATCTCCGGCTTGAGGATGCCGCCGGCGGACAGGCCGAGGAAGATGTCGGCGCCTTCGACGATCTGCGCCAGCTCGCGCTTGTCGGTGTCGCGTGCGTAGCGTTGCTTGGCTTCGTCCAGGTCGGTGCGTTCGGTGTGGATCACGCCGCCACGATCGAAGGCATAGATGTTCTCGGGCTTCAGGCCCAGCGCCACCAGCATGTCGAGGCAGGCGATGCCCGCCGCGCCTGCGCCGGTGGTGGCGACGGTGACGTCCTCGATCTTCTTGCCGGCGATCTCCAGCGCGTTCACCACCGCCGAGCCGACGATGATCGCGGTGCCGTGCTGGTCGTCGTGGAACACCGGGATCTGCAATCGCTCGCGCAGCTTGCGCTCGACGATGAAGCACTCGGGCGCCTTGATGTCCTCGAGGTTGATGCCGCCGAAGGTCGGCTCCAGCGACGCGATGATGTCGACCAGCTTGTCCGGATCCTTCTCGTCGACCTCGATGTCGAACACGTCGATGCCGGCGAACTTCTGGAACAGCACGCCCTTGCCTTCCATGACCGGCTTGCCGGCCAGCGGGCCGATGTCGCCCAGGCCCAGCACCGCGGTGCCGTTGCTGATCACAGCCACCAGGTTGCCGCGTGCGGTGTAGTCGCGGGCGGTGTTGGGATCGGCGGCGATCTCCTCGCAGGCGTAGGCCACGCCGGGCGAGTACGCCAGCGCAAGGTCGCGCTGGGTGAGCATGGGCTTGGTCGCGGTGACCTTGATCTTCCCGGGGGGCGACAGGCGGTGGTAATCGAGCGCGGCCTGGCGGAAATCCTCGGACGTTTCGGTGTTGCTGGGCTTGTTGTCGGACATCAGTGTCTTTGCCGCTCGGAATGCCGCGATTCTATCCGCTCGCGACCGGCGCGGGCGTTGCCGCAGCGCATCATCGTGCTGCAGCGCCGTGTCGAACGCTTGGTTGAAGCGGGAGTTGAAGTGGGGATCAGAACACCACCTGCGTGCGCAGGTTGATGCTGCGGCCCGTGTCCTCGCCCTGGTAGGCGCCGACCCGGTTCTCGGTGGTCCACTGCACGATGTTGAGCATGATCCGCGACCAGTTGTTGAGGTACCAGTTGACGCCCAGCGTCCACGAGTCGCCCTCGCCGCCACGCGCGGCGTCGGTGAAGTCGTACTTGTCGTAGCGCGCCGCCAGTTCCCACGCACCGATGCCGCCTTCGGTCACCGGTCGCGCCACGCGCGTGGTGCCCCACACGCCCGACCGCGCACTGAAGCCCGGCTTTTCCCCGGTGACCAGCCAGCCGGCGTAGGCCGAGGTCGCCTTCTGCTTCACGTCGCCCACGTCGTCGGAGCGCAGGGTGGTTTCGGACTGCTCGTGGAACGCCCAGAAATTGCGCCAAGTGCCGCCGACTTCCGTGCCCCAGGCACGCTCGCCGGTGACCTGGTTGATGGCACTGGCCGACACGCGCACGTTGTCGTTGAAGCGCGACGCGATGCGCGGCGTGCGGTTGATGCGATTGGTGTCGAGGCCGTAGTCCTCGTGCACGTACCAGCCGCCCAGGTGCAGGAAGCCGGCCGGGCGCTTGAGCGGGTTGACGTGGCCGCGGAACGAATAGGTCAGCGAATCGGTGTTGTCGCCACTGTTGCCCACGTCGTCGCCGGAAATGCCGAAGGTGGTGTGCCAGTTCCGGCCGATCATCTTCATCTGCGCGCCGAGGCCGAAGTAGCCGCTGGCGGGCATGCCGACGCTGGCCACCGCGTTGCGTTCCATGAACGGCACGCGGGTCAGCGTGGTGGCCGAATCGATCGCGCGATCCTTGAGCTTGTTGCCGAAGTAGAACTCGGTGGGGATGCCGCCGATGCGCGTGTCCCATGACAGGTAGGCATCGCTGATGCTGACCGTGTTGTTCGACATCTCGGCATCGACCTTGTAGCCCAGCGGGCCCATCGAGCCTTCCGCGCCCAGCCGAACCTGGCGCAGGTTGGTGCCGGTGATGTTGCGGTCGTCGAAGCGCGAGCCGCTGGTGGAGGAAAAATCGGCCAGCACGCGGCCGCGCGGATGGAAGGTGAAGCTGCGGTCGCTGTTGCGCAGTTCCGGGCCGCCGCGGCGCCAGCTGGTGTTGCCACCGCCGGTGCCACCGCCCGCGGCGAGCTGCGCCACCTGCGCCTGCAGGATGGCCATG
This sequence comes from Luteimonas sp., assembly GCA_024707405.1. Taxonomy (GTDB): domain Bacteria; phylum Pseudomonadota; class Gammaproteobacteria; order Xanthomonadales; family Xanthomonadaceae; genus Luteimonas. Next base: position 602,071 of record JANPZU010000008.1, on the reverse strand, counting down.
TCGTCCTGGCGAGTGTCGGCGATGGCGGTGTCGACCTGCGCCTGCACCGGATCCACCGTGGTGGCGGTCGCGGCCGGCGCCGGTGCGCCCATGGCATCGAGGCGCTGGTTGAGCGCCTGCAGCTGTTCGGCCTGCTGGCGGATCTGTTCGGCCTGCAGCCGGATCAGTTCGCGCAATTCGGCTTCGGTGGCGGTATCGGCGGCCAGGGCGGGCAACGTGGCCAGGCCCAGCAGGGCACCGGCGGCCAGCGCGCGGGAAGTGGGGGTCATGTCAATCTCCTTGCAACGTCAGGTGCGGACGGCTCAATCGCCGTCGTCTTCGTATTCGGCATCGTCATCGACCACGGGCACGTTGCGGAGCCGAGGCTCGCCACCGTCTTCCGGATCATCAGCGTCGAAGTCGGGGCGCGCAGGCGCCGGCCTGGCGACCTCGCCGGTCAACGGTTGCAGGTTCGCAGGCGGTGCGGCCATGAAGCCGTTGGCGCGCGCCCAGTTGGCGAACAGGCGCGGCCATTGCGCCACCTGCGTGCCGGGCCTGCCGAGGCCCCAACTGTGGCCGCCGCGGTCGAACACGTGCAACTCCGCCTTCACGCCGGCCGCGTGCGCGGCCTGGAACATCAGCAGGCTGTGGCCGACGTCGGCGATGCGGTCGTCGGCGGCGTGCGCCAGGAACACCGGCGGCATGTCGGCGCGCACGTGCTGCTCGACCGAGTACGCCTCGACCGCATCGGACTGCGTGCCCAGTTCGCGGCGCGAGCGCGTGGTGTCGTAGGGCGGGCGCAACGTCGTGACCGGGTAGATCATCGCCAGGAAATCCGGGCGCGACGGGGTGCGGTCGACGGCATCCAGCGCCGGGTAGAAATCATGCTCGAAGCGCGTGGACAGGATGCCCGCGAGGTTGGCGCCTGCCGACGAGCCCATCACGCCGATCTTCGCCGGGTCGATGCCCAGTCCGGCCGCGTTGGCGCGCAGCAGGCGCATCGCGCGCTGGCCGTCGGCGAACGGTGCCGAGGCCGGCCAGCCATCGGCCGGCAGCCGGTAATACAGCACGGCGCTGGTCACGCCGATCGAGGCCAACCACTGCGCCATCGGCCGCGCGGCGGTGCCGACCTGGATACGGAAATAGCCGCCGCCGCCGAGGATCAGCACGGCCGTGCCGTTGGGCTGTGCCGGTCGGTGGATCTCCATGCGCGGTTGCGACACGCGGGTGATCGCACCCATGGAACTGCCTTCGTTGCCCACCTGCTCCGGCCCCTGCACCACGTTGGGCAGGTGGCCATCGGGCCACAGCGGCAGCACCTGCACGCTGCCGCCCTGCGCCCACGCCAGCGGCGCACACAGGCATGCGGCCACCAGCAACAGCACCCGCCAGCCACGCACGCCGCGCATCGTCTTCGTCATCATCCGGTGGCCTCCTCGTTCCGGTTTGTTGCGCCCATCAGAACGAGCGGCTCAGGTTGACGTACCAGTAGCGCCCCCACGGGTTGTGCAGCGAACCACGGTAGCCGTTGTCGGCCAGCGACGGGCCTTCGTCGGTCAGGTCGCGCACGCCGATGCGCAACGCGGTGCCGTCGCCGAAGCGATACTGGCCGTAGCTGTTGTACACGAGGCGTCCATCCACCTTCCACGGCGTGCCCGATGCGCCCAGCAAGCCGGGCTGCTCGAACGAACTCATGTACTGCGCCGACAAGCCGGCGCGCCACGGCCCCTTGTTCCAGGTGAACGACGAATTGGCGCGCCATTCCGGGCGGCCGTTCTGGCCGATCAGCTGGCTCGGGTCGGGCAGCGGCGTGAGCGGATCGATGGTGCCCGCTTCGCGCGCGGCATACAGGCTGTTGATCACGTCACCGGGATCGCGCGTGAATTCCAGCAGTCTGGTGGCGTTGAGGTTCACGTTGAAGCTGCCGAAACGCGTGCGGCGCTTGGACCAGTTGAGCGCGAAGTCGAGGCCGCCTGCGGTCTGCGGCTGCAGGTTGACGAAGCTGTCGTTGATCGCGGTGACGCGGCCGGCCGGCGTGAGCCCGGTGCCCTCGAAGAACTCGATGTCCTCGGCGGTCGGCGCCTCGCGCACCACCAGCGGATTGCTGCCGCCCTGCACGCGGTCGAGGTAATCGACGATCAACGCCGCCTGCGCACCCAGCAAGCCGACGATCTGCTCTTGCTTGATCTTCCAGCGGTCGACGGTGAAGGTGAACTGGCCGAAACGCTCCGGGATGAACATCGGTTGCAGCACCAGGCCGAACGAGGTGTTGGTGCTTTCCTCCGGTTCCAGGTCGGGATTGCCCGCCACCAGCAGCGACACGCCGGCGGTGTTCTGCGCACACGCGGTCATCGACGCGATGCGGCCGGCACGCAGGTCGGCTTCGCAGCGGGTGTAGTCGACGCCGCTGGCCAGCCGCGCGTATTGGGTGGCGTTGGTCTGCTCGAGGTTGGGCGCACGGAAACCCTGCGAGTACGAACCGCGCAGGCGCACGCCTTCGGCCAGATCCCATGCCAGCGCGACCTTGGGCTTGGCGACCGAGCCGAAGTCGGAGTAATGCTCGTAGCGGCCGGCAAGCTGCATGTTGAGGCTGCGCACCAGCGGCACGCCCATCTCCGGCGACACCAGAGGCACCGCGAACTCGACGTAGGCCGCGCCGACGTTGCGCGAACCGGACGTGTCCGGGTTTGGGCTGACCGCCGCGACGTTGCTGATGTTGGTCTCGCCGGTGACCATGTCGACGAAGGTGATGGTGCCGTCGAGGTTGGCGTCGCGGTCGTCGCGCTGGGTCTCGCGGCGCCCCTCGGCACCGAAGGCGATGCCGACGTTGCCGGCCGGCAACTCGAACAGGTCGCCGCGGTTCATGCGGAAATCGACCATGCTCAGCGTGGTGCGCGATTCACGCACCAGGTCGAACACGATGGCATCGACCGCCGCCTGCGAACTCGGCGAGCAATCGCCCCAGCTGGTGGTCGCCGCGCAACCGCCGTTGAACGGGTTGTAGGCATCGGGCGTGGACAGCGCAAGCTGGCGCTGCAGCGCGGTCATGTTGACGTTGGGCGAGGTGTCCTTGGCCTCGGCTTCGGAATACGTCACCGCGGTTTCCCAGTCGAAACCGTTCCATTGCCCGCGCAATCCCGCCAGGAAACGCGTCTGGTAGTTGTCGACCTTGACCTTCTGGAAGCCGGTGTCGACGTAGCGATAGTTGGTCAACTGCACCGGCAGGCCTTCGTCCGGCACGCCGGTCAGTCCTGGCAACCGGTTGGGATTGGCCGAGCCATCGGCGAAGGTGGTGGGGCCGAACGGGTTCCAGTAGTTGCTGGCGGGGATCCAGATGGTGTTGAGGTTCACCACCGGCGGCTGCACCGCCTCACTGGTGGCGCGGTAGTAGCCGATTTCGCCGAAGGCCTCGACGTTGTCGGTCAGGTCGTAGTGCCCGGTGATGTAGGCGTTGAAGCGTTCGACCGACGGACGCACAGTGGTGTCGTGGCGGGTGTCGTAGCGCAGGTCGCGGTGTGTGGTGTTGAAGTTGGTGTTGCCGGTGCCCATGCACAGGCCGTCGCCGACGTCGACCGTGCAGGCGCCGAAGCCGGTCGCCGGCTTCACATGGAACGCACCCGCGGCGTTGGTCAACGCCACGCCGTTGGAGCGGATGACCGGTCGCGCGCCCACGCTCAGGCGCGCCCACGGCGTGTGCGAGGAACGGCCGTCGAGCGCGGCCACGCCGGCGAAGTCCGGATAGTCGGCGAACAGCGGGCGCAGGTCGTCGGACTGCGTGAAGTCCTGGTCGGCCGCCCGCAGCTCGGAACGATCCACGTAGTTGAGGAAGGCCGACACGTTGCCGCGATCGAAGTTCTTGCCGGCGAAGACGTTGAACTCCCACTCGTCCATGCCGGTGCCTTCGGCGGTGCCATAGCGGGTGCCCAGCGTGACGCCGTCGAAATCGGTCTGCAGCACGGTGTTGACCACGCCGGCGACCGCATCCGCACCGTAGATCGCGGCAGCGCCGTCGAGCAGGATCTCCATGCGGTCGAGGCCGGACACGGGGATCGCGTTGGAATTGAAGCTCTGCACCGGCACGGTGCCCGTGTCCGACGTGCCCTGGCTGGTCGGGTGCTGCACCAGCCGTCGACCGTTGAGCAGCACCAGCGTGTTGCCCACGCCCAGCGAGCGCAGGTTGACCGAGTTCACGTCGCCGCGCGCGGCGTTGCTGGTCTGCGGGTTGTTGGACGCATCGAACAGCACGTCGCCCATCTGCGGGACGGTGCGCAGCAGCTCGTCGCCGGAGATGGCACCGGCGGCGTCGATTTCCTCGGCGCCCAGCACCACCACCGGCAGCGCGTCGGTCGTGGGTGCGCCGCGGATGTGCGAACCCACCACCACCACGCTGTCGAGGGTGGTCGCGGTGGGCGTGGTGGCGTCTTCTTCGGGAGGTTCGGCCGCGACGGGCGCCTGCGCCAGCGCGGTCTGGATGGCGGCCGCCAGCAGGGCCACTGCGAGCGTGCTGCCGGTGCGCAGGTGGCGTTGGGTCTTTTGCATGTGTCGCTCCTCCCTCAAGGTGCTTGCCTTGCCGCCGCGGTCAATCCACGGCCAGCGTGTTCGGATCGCCCGGCCCTGCGGCCGGATCAGGCTGCGCCGCGATCGGGCGCGGCGTGCCATCGAGTGCGCGCGCCAGCGCGTCGCGGTCGAGCGCGTTCTCCCAGCGCGCGACCACCACGGTGGCGACCGCATTGCCGATGAAATTGGTCAGCGAACGGCATTCGCTCATGAAGCGGTCGACGCCCAGGATCAGCGCCATGCCCGCGACCGGCACCGTCGGCACCACCGACAGCGTCGCCGCGAGCGTGATGAAACCGGCGCCGGTCACGCCGGCCGCGCCCTTCGAGCTCAGGATCGCCACCAGCAGCAGCGTGATTTGCTGGCCCCAGGTGAGATCGACGTTGGTCGCCTGCGCGATGAACAGCGCGGCCAGCGTCATGTAGATGTTGGTGCCGTCGAGGTTGAACGAATAGCCGGTGGGTACCACCAGCCCGACCACCGACTTCTGGCAGCCGGCCTTCTCCATCTTCTCCATCAGCGACGGCAGCGCCGACTCCGACGACGAGGTACCCAGCACCAGCAGCAGCTCGGCCTTCAGGTAGCGCATCAGCTTGAAGATCGAGAATCCGCACAGCCGTGCCACGCCGCCCAGCACCACCAGCACGAACAGCAAGGAGGTGATGTAGAACGTGCCGATCAGCCAGGCCAGGTTGACCAGCGACGACAGCCCGTACTTGCCGATGGTGAATGCCATCGCGCCAAAGGCACCGATCGGCGCGGCACGCATCAGGATGTGCACCAGCTTGAACACCGGCGTGGTCAGCGACTCCAGGAACGACAGCACCGGCGCGCCCTGCTCGCCCACCATCGCCAGCGCGACACCGAACAGCACCGCCACCAGCAGCACCTGCAGGATGTTGCCCGAGGTGAATGCGCTGACCAGCGTGGCCGGGATGATGTCCAGCACGAAGCCGGTCATCGACATCTCGTGCGCCTGCTTGGTGAACTGCGTGACCTGCGAGGCATCGAGCGAGGCCGGGTCTACGTTCATGCCGGCGCCGGGCTGCACCACATGCGCCACCATCAGGCCGATCACCAGCGCCAGCGTGGAGAAGGTCAGGAAGTACGCCATCGCCTTGCCGAACACGCGGCCGACGCTGGACAACTGCTTCATCCCGGCGATGCCGGTGACGATGGTCAGGAAGATCACCGGCGCGATGATCATCTTCACCAGCTTGATGAAGCCATCGCCCAGCGGCTTGAGCTGCTCGCCGTAATACGGCCAGAAGTGGCCCAGCGCGATGCCGAGCGTGATCGCCACCAGCACCTGCACGTAGAGCTGGCGATACAGCGGGACGCGCTTGACCGGTGCGTCGACGCGCTCGTGGCTGACGTGCATGGAGGTTCCCTCGGGGTGGCGGGCACGTTGTACCCCGCGCCCGCGCCGCTGCCGATAACGCATTGGTACTAGCGCGCAGGCGACTAGTCCCTTCGGACTAGGTCCCCGTGCCCGCCGTCGCGACGGGCCACTACACTCGCCGCATGCACCCGGACAGCCGCTTCCGCCGCCTGTTGCCCGCCGCGGCCATCGCGATCGGCGGCACGCTGCTGGCCGCCTGGCTGGCCCATGGCTGGGGCGAGCGCCGCGAACTGGCGCGGCAGGGCGCGCAATCGAAGCAGCAGATCGCCCTGCACGCGCGTGCGCTGGAGCAACTGGTCGATCGCTACCGTGCGTTGCCGCAGGTGCTCGCGCTCGATCCCGAATTGCGCGCCGCGGTCGCCGGATCGGTGGGCGAAGCCGAACGCCAGCGCCTCAACCTGCGCCTGGAGGAAGCCAACCGCACCGCGCGTGCCTCGACGCTGACCCTGATCGACCGCCACGGCACCGCGGTGGCCGCGAGCAACTGGCACGAGCCGGGCAGCAACGTCGGCGAGCACTACGGGTTCCGCCCGTACGTGCGCCAGGCATTCGAGGAAGGACAGGGCCGCTTCTACGGCATCGGCGTCACCACCGGCGTGCCCGGCTATTTCCTCTCCGAGGTGATTCGCGGCGGCGACGGCGAGCCGCTGGGCGTGGTGGTGATCAAGATCCAGCTCTCCGAACTGGAACAGGAAGGGCCGCGCATCGACGACGACACCATGCTCGTCAGCGACCGCCATGGCATCGTGTTCCTCGCCAGCGAAGACGACTGGCGCTACCGCACGCTGCGCCCGCTCGATCCCGTCGTCCGCGGCGAACTCGATGCCACCCGCCAGTACGGCGACGAAACCCTGCAGCCCGCCGACATCACGCCCTTGGTCGAAGACGGCGCCGGCCCGTCGCTGGCGTCGATCGCCGCGCCCTCGCGCAACGGCGAATGGCTATGGGTCGATGCACCGCTGCACGAGACCGACTGGACGCTGCACCTGCTGCGCGACGTGGAATCGGCGATGGCCAGCGCGGGTCGGCAAGCGGCCACCGCGGCGGCCGTGCTGTGGCTGGCGACGGTGCTGCTGGCACTGTTCATCGAGCAACGCCGGCGCATGTCGGCGATGCGCCAGCGCAGCCGAGCCGAACTGGAAGCGCTGGTGCAGCAGCACGCACGCGAGTTGCGCTCCGCACGCGATGGCTTGCTGGAAGCCGCGCAGCAGGCCGACAGCGGCCTCAGCCGGCAGCTCGACCACCTGCCGCAGGGCGTGGTGATCATCGATGCGAACCAGCGTGTCATCGCCTGGAACCAGCGCTACATCGAACTGTTCCGCTTCCCGCCGGATTTCATCCATGTCGGCCGCCCGATCGAGGACGTGTTCCGCTACAACGCGCAACGCGGCCTGCTGGGCAACGGCCCTGTCGAGGATGCGATCCAGCGCCGGCTCGACCATCTGCGCAGCGGCAAGCCGCATACCCGCGAAAGCGAGAAGGAAGACGGCACCGTGCTGGAGATCCGCGGCAATCCGCTCCCCGACGGCGGCTTCGTCACCAGCTACGCCGACATCACCAGCTACAAGACCGCCGCGCGCGAACTGCGTTCGCTCGCCGACGCGCTGGAGTTGCGCATCGAGCAGCGCACCGCCGACCTCGAACAGGCGCGCAGCGATGCCGTCGAGGCCAACCGCTACAAGACCCGCTTCGTCGCTGCCGCCGTGCACGACCTGCTGCAACCGCTCAATGCCGCGCGGATGTTCCTGTCGGCGCTGCGTTCGCGGCTGGCCGGCGACGAGCAACGCGAACTGGGCGGACATGTCGATGCCGCGCTGGCCGCGCAGGATGCGATCCTCGCCAGCCTGCTCGACATCTCCCGGCTGGAATCGGGCACGCAGCAGGTGAACGTGCGCGATTTCGCGCTGGAACCACTGTTCGAGGCGCTGTCGCGCGAGTTCGGCATCCTCGCGCAAGCACGCGGCCTCGCGTTGCGGCACGTGCCCACGCGACTCGCGGTACGCAGCGACGAAGCCTTGCTGCGGCGCGTGCTGCAGAACCTGCTGTCGAACGCGGTGCGCTACACCACGCGCGGATGCATCCTGCTGGGTTGCCGGCGCGTCGGCGATGCGGTGCGGATCGACGTGTGGGATACCGGGCCCGGCATCCCACTGGCGCGCCAGCGTGAAATCTTCGAGGAATTCAAACGCCTCGACGACAGCAGCGATGATTCCGGCGCGGGCCTCGGTCTGGCGATCGTGGATCGCATCGCACGACTGCTGGGCCACGGCATCGACCTGCGTTCGCGTCCGGGCCATGGCAGCGTGTTCTCGGTAACGCTGCCGCGTGCCGCGGCCGACGCTGTGATCGCAACCACGCCTGCACACGACACGCCCATTGCCGCGCACGAACCCTCGCCGCTGCATGGACGCACGGTGTGGTGCGTGGACGACGATGCGCAGAGCTGTGCCGCCGCACGCGTGCTGCTGGAACGCTGGGGCTGTGATGTGCCGTTCGCCGGTGGCGCGGATGCCGCACGCGCGCAAGCCGAGTCCGGCCAAGTACCCGGGCTGGTGCTGCTAGACCTGCACATGGGCCACGACAACGGCATCGACCTGTTCGATGCACTGGCCGCGCGCTGGGGCAAGGCGCCACCGGTGATCCTGCTCACTGCCGACCGCAGCGATGCAGCGCAACAGGCCGCGCGCCAACGCGGCTGGGATTTCCTGCCCAAGCCTGTGCGTCCACCGGCATTGCGCGCCTTGATGACGCAGGCGCTGCTACGCGCCGCGTCGTAGGCGGTTACGCCTCGCCCTCTGGCTCCAGAGCCTTCACCATCACCGCCGCCTGCGTGCGGCTGTTGCAACCAAGCTTCTTCAGGATCGCGGTGACGTGCACCTTGACCGTGTTCTCGGCCAGGCCCAGCTCGTGCGCGATCTGCTTGTTGAGCAGGCCATCGGCCAGGCACAGCAGCACGCGGAACTGTTGCGGCGTGAGTTGCGCGAGTCGCGTGGCCAGTTCGGCATCGGCGTCGGAACGTTCGGCGGTCAGGGGCGGGAACCAGTCGCCGCCGTCGAGCACCGCGCGCACCGCATCGCCGATGGCCTCGGCCGGCGACGATTTCGGGATGAAGCCCGCCGCACCGAACTGCTGCACGCGGCGGATCGTGCGCGGATGGTCGTTGGACGAGATCACCACCACCGGCACTTCAGGCCGCTCGCCCCGCAAGTGCACCAGCGAAGACAGCCCGCGCGCGCCCGGCATGGTGAGGTCGAGCAGCACCAGGTCGATCTGCACCTCGCGGCCCAGCGCATCGTTCAGCGCCGACACGCTGGCCGCCTCGACCACGCGCAGGCCCGGCAGGGTCTCGCGCAGCGTGTGCAACACCGCTGCACGGAACAGCGGGTGGTCGTCGGCAACGAGGATGGTGGTCGTGTCCACGGGGCAAGTGTCGCACGCGTCGCGGAAGGTCAGCGCTTGCCGTACTTGTCTTCCACTCGCTTGTTCAGCGCACGCGTCTGCACCTTCGCGCCCTGCTTGTCGGCCATGCGCGAGGCGAGGCGGTCGGCGGCGGCGGCGACTTCCGCCTTGAGCTTGAGGTAGTTGCCGAAGCGCGCCTCGTCCAGTTCGCCGCGTTCGATCGCCGCGCGCACGGCGCAGCCGGGTTCCTTCTGGTGGGCGCAGTCGCGGAACTTGCACTGTTCCGCCAATGCCTGGATGTCGGCGAATCCGCCATCGGCCAGTTCTTCCTCGCCGGTCGGCTTGAGTTCGCGCATGCCCGGCGTGTCGATCAGGCACGCACCCGACGGCAACGGGATCAGCGCGCGATGCGTGGTGGTGTGGCGGCCGCGCGCATCGTGCTCGCGCACTTCGCCGGTCTTCATCCTTTCGGTGCCGAGCAGGGTATTGGTGACCGTGGACTTGCCGGCGCCGGAACTGCCGACCAGCACGGCGGTGTCGCCCGGCGGCAGCCAGGGCAGCAACGCATCCACCGAGGCGGCGTCCTTGGCGTTCACTGCGACCACCGCCACGCCCTGCGCTTCGATCCCGGCCAGCGTATCGCGGGCGGCATCGGCATCGGCACCGGGCTTGTCGGCCTTGGTCAGCACCACCACGACCTGCGCGCCGCTGCCCTGCACCAGCAACAGGTAGCGCTCGATCCGGCGCGGGTTGAAATCGCCATCCAGCCCGCAGACCACGAACACCACGTCCACGTTGGCCGCGATCAGCTGCTGCTTGTAGTGCTCGCCGGCCGCGCCGCGCTTGATGGCGCTGCGCCGGGGCAGCAGGGCGACGATACGCTTGCCGTCCTCCACCAGCACCCAGTCGCCCACGGCGGGCCGCTCTTCCGGCGCCACGGTGCCCTTGCGATATCCCGCCGGGCGCTGCCATTCAGGCAGCGACTCGACCGTGAAGCCCTCACCCGGGCCGGTGGCCACCACGTAGCCCGAGCGGTGCTGCTCGACGATCCGGGCGGGCGTGGCCGCGGGGTGACCGGCCATCGCCTGCCGCCAACCGGCGGAGACTTCGGCCCGCCAGCCGATCGCCTGCAGGTCGGTGGGCGCGGGGTTCAAGCGTGGCGTCGGGCGGTCGTCATGCCGCGGATTCTAGCGTCCTGCATGCGGCCGAAGGCGTATGATCGCGGCTTTGCCGCCCCTGCCTGCCGCGCCACGCCCATGTCCACCCCGCCGCTGAAAACCCGTGAACGTCTCTCCGAAGTCCGCTACGAGATCCGCGGAGAACTGGCCAAGCGAGCGCGCGAACTGGAAATGCAGGGGCGCAGGCTGATCAAGCTCAACATCGGCAATCCCGGCGCGTTCGGGTTCCGTGCGCCGGAACACCTGCAGCGCGCGATTGCCGACCACATCCACGACACCGATCCGTACACGCACCAGCAGGGCCTGCCGGCGGCGCGCGAAGCCATCGCCGCGCACCACGTGCGCCGCGGCACGCCGCATGCGTCGGCCGAGCGCGTATTCGTGGGCAACGGCGTGAGCGAACTGATCGACATCTCGCTGCGTGCGCTGCTCAATCCCGGCGACGAAGTGCTGGTGCCCTCGCCCGACTATCCGCTGTGGTCGGCGGCGACGATCCTCAACGACGGCCGTCCGGTGTTCTACCGCTGCCACGAAGGCAACGGCTTCCTGCCTGATCCGGATGAGATCGAGACGCTGGTGTCGCAGCGCACGCGCGCCATCGTGCTGATCAACCCGAACAACCCGACCGGCGCAAACTACCCGCGCGCCTTGCTCGAGCGCATCGTCGCCATCGCCGCGAAACACGGTCTGCTGCTGCTGTGCGACGAAATCTACGACGGCATCCTCTACGACGACGCGAAGTTCGAACCGATCGCGCCGCTAGCCGGCGACGTGCCCTGCGTGTCCTTCGGCGGCCTGTCGAAGGTGCATCGTGCCTGCGGCTGGCGCGTGGGCTGGGCGGTGCTGTCGGGCGATCCGAAGCGCAGCACCGAGTTCCGCCACGCGATGGACCTGCTGGGCGCGCTGCGCCTGTGTGCCAACGTGCCGGGGCAATTCGCCATCGAAGCCGCGCTCGACGGCATCGACACCATCACCCCGCTGTGCCAGCCGGGTGGCCGCCTGTACGAAGCGCGCCGCGCCGTCATCGACGCCTGCGAGGCCAGCGAACACCTCTCGCTCACCGCGCCGGCCGGCGCGCTGTACGCATTCCCGGGCGTCACCGGCGAGGCCGCGAAGGGATTCGACGACCACGCATTCGCGCTGGAGATGCTGGAGACCGAGGACGTACTGCTCGTGCCCGGCAACAGCTTCAACGTGCCCTATCGCAACCACTTCCGCGTCACCTTGCTGCCGCAGCCGGAACAGTTGCGCGAAGTGTTCGCGCGCATCGACCGCGTGCTCGCGCGACGCGCCGAGGCCAATGGCAAGGTCGTGCCGCTCAAGAAGGCCCGCCCGGCGGCGTGAGCGACCACGCGCGCATCCGCTACCTCGCGCTCGGCGACAGCTACACCATCGGCGAAGGCGTAGCCGAAGACGGCCGCTGGCCACTGCAGCTCGCCAAGGCATTGCGCGATGAAGGCATAGCGCTGGACGATCCGCGCATCATCGCCACCACCGGCTGGACGACCGACGAACTCTCGGCCGCGATCGACGATGCCGAACCGCTCGGCGATTTCGATTTCGTCTCGCTGCTGATCGGCGTCAACAACCAGTACCGCGGCCGCAGCGTCGCCGAGTATCGCGACGAATTCCAGGGACTGCTGGAACGCGCCATCGGTTTCGCGCACGGACATGCAGGCCGCGTGCTGGTGCTGTCGATCCCGGACTGGGGCGTCACCCCGTTCGCGATCCAGTCCGGACGCGACCAAGGCCTGATCGCCAGCGAGCTCGATGCCTACAACACCGTTGCACGCGAATCCTGCGATGCACGCGATGTCGCCTTCGTCGACATCACACTGGTCAGTCGCACGCTGGGCGGCGAGGTGGAGATGCTGACGGCCGACGGACTGCATCCGTCCGCAGCTATGTACGCCAAGTGGGCCGCGCTGGCGCTGCCGGCCGCGCGCGTCCTGCTCACTGCCCGATAGCGGCTTCAACGCGTCCTTCGACTCCGGCGCTGCGCGCCTACGCTCAGGATGAACGGCCTCGTTTCTTTGGTGCCATCTTCCGGTCATCACTTGACGCAGCTTGTCCTGAAAGACACCTGTTTCGAAATCCGCTCGTCCTGAGCGTAGGCGCGCAGCGCCAGAGTCGAAGGACATTCGCTCCACTGGGTTCCACCCGCGAGCATGGCCCGCATGGCGACGCGGGAGTAACATGCGCATCCCCCCGTTTTCCCGCTGGATTCCGCCATGTCCCTCGATCCCGCCCTCCGCGCCCGCATCGACGCGCTGCTGCAGGCCAACCCCGCCGTCCTGTTCATGAAAGGCTCGCCGCAGGCACCGCAATGCGGTTTCTCGGCCAAGGCGGTGTCGGCGCTGGATGCCCTCGGCGCCGAATACGCGCACGTGGACGTGCTTGCCGACGGCGAGATCCGCGAAGGCATCAAGGCCTACGGCGACTGGCCGACCATCCCGCAGCTCTACATCGGCGGTGAACTGGTCGGCGGCAGCGACATCATCCTGCAGATGCTCAACAGTGGCGAGCTGCACAGCGCGCTGGGACTGCCGGAACCGGATCGCACGCCGCCGTCGATCACCATCACCGCGCCCGCACTGGCGATGCTGAAACAGGCCATCGCCGATGCCGGCGGCGAAGTCGCCGTGCTGGTCGACATCGACCGGAACTTCCGCACCCGCCTCAACCTGGGGCCGGCCGATGCCGATGCCATCGCCACCACCATCGACGGCGTTCGCGTGCAGTTCGACCTCGCCGGCGCACGTCGCGCCGAAGGCCTGACCATCGACTTCGCCGACGACATGCGTGGCCGCGGGCTGGTCATCGACAACCCGAACGCGCCGAAGCCGGTGCAGGACATCACACCCGCCGATGCCGACGCCCGCGTGGCCGCAGGCACTCTGGTGCTGGTGGACGTGCGCCCCACGGACGAACGCGCCATCGCGTCGGTCAACCGCGAGTTCCGCACGTTCGACGGCGACGGCGCGCAGCAACTGCAATCGTTGCCGAAGGACACCGCGATCGCCTTCCTGTGCCACAGCGGCGGTCGCAGCGCGCAGGCGGCGGAGCAGTTCCGCGCACAGGGTTTCGCCAACGTGTTCAACGTTTCGGGCGGGATCGATGCCTGGTCGCAGACAGTGGATGCGTCGGTTCCGCGGTACTGAGACCCGGGCGTACCCGCTGGAACCACCGCAAACCCGCACTCCCTGAGTCACCGTTCGTCCTGAGCGTAGACCGAAGGTCGGAGTCGAAGGGCAGAACCCTGCCGCTTCCCCACGTGTTTCGACTCCGCTTCGCTACGCTCAACACGAACGGATTCGATTCTGGACTGGCGCTAGGGACTAGAATCCGCCACCCGCATCCAGCCACGCCTGCTCGGCGGGCGTGCTGGTACGCCCCAACGCGCGGTTGCGGTGCGGGAAGCGACCGAACTTCTCGATCACGTCGAGGTGTGCGTAGGCGTACTTGGTGTACTCGGCATTGCCCAGCGGCTGGAACAGCGCGACCGAGCGGCGCTGGTCGGCCATGTCCTCGGAATGCTCGAACGGCAGGTACACGAAGGCGCGCAGGTCGGCATCCACCTCGCGATCCAGCTTCGCGTCGACCGCGCGGCGCGCGTAATGCAACGCCAGCGAATCGGTGGCGAACGCATGCGCGCTGCCGCGGAACACGTTGCGCGGGATCTGGTCGAGCAGGATCAGCAGCGCCAGCGCGCCATCGGCCGACTCCATCCACGACTCGTGTTCGCGCCGTGCGGCGGCGAAATGTGCATCGAGGAAGCCGGCACGACACGCGGCGTCGAATTCCGCCCCGCCATCGAACCACTTGAATTCACCGGCTTCGCGCCAGAAGGCAATGACATCGTTGGGATCGCTCATGCGGCCAGCATAACCGCGGCGATGTTCAATCCTTGTCGGCGTCGTCGACGCGACCGATCATCGCGTAGCCCTGGTCGTCGGGCACGCCTTCGAGCGCGGCGATGGCAGCCGCCAGCGCATCGGCCTCGCGGTTGTCGAGCCGCACCGAGCCATCGCCTTCGTACACGTGCAACCCCTGTTCGAGCAGGTAGGACATCGCGCGCGGCAGGGGCCAGCCGCGGGCGTCGGCAACGCGCTTGATCCGGTCGACCAGCACCGGGTCGGCATCCTTGAGCACGATGTCGGTCATCCAGCCGGCTCCTTGGCGGCCTCCCTGGCGACGGCCACGTCGTCATCCTCACCCAGGCTGAGCCTCGGTTTCAACCAGAAGAACAGCACGATGGCCGGGATGGCCACCAGCGCGGTGATCCAGAAATACACGCCGAAACCGGTCACCTCCACGATCTTGCCCGAGACCATGCCCAGCAACTTGCCCGGCAGCATGACCAGCGACGAGAACAGCGCGTACTGGGTGGCGGTGAAGCGCTGGTTGACCAGCGCCGACAGGAAAGCGACCAGGGTGGTGCCCTGGAAGCCTTGGGCGAGGTTTTCGCCCGAGATCACCAGGGTCAACTTCCAGACATCGCCGTCGGCGCCGATCAGCCACAGGTACAGCAGGTTGCTGGCTGCGCCGAGGATCACGCCGGCCAGCAGCGGCCACTTGATGCCCCAGCGCGCGATCGCGATGCCGGCCAGGAACACGCCGACGATGCCGACCCAGATGCCGTAGAGCTTGGTCACCGCGGCGATCTCGGTCTTGGTGAAGCCTTGGCCGAGGTAGAACGGCGCCATGATCCCGCCGCCCAGCGACTGGTCGGAGATCTTGGCCATCAGGATGAAGGCCAGCAGCACGAACGCCAGCGGGCCGCTGAAGCGACGGAAGAAGTCGAGGAACGGTTCGACCACGCCCTCGCGCAGGCCCTGCGCCCAGGTTTCGGTCTTGACCCGCAGTACGTCGGGCTCACGCGCGATCAGCACCGCCACCACCGGGATCAGCATGAACACCGCCATCGCCCGGTACACCTGCGGCCACGGCACATGGTCGGCCAGCACCAATGCCAGCATGCCGGTGATGATCAGCGCGATGCGATAACCGAGCGAGTACGTCGCCACCAGCGCGCCCTGCGCTTCCTTTGGCGCAATCTCGACGCGATAGGCGTCCACGGCAATGTCGAGCGTCGCGCCGGCGAAGGCCGTCATCAACGTGATCCAGACGAACACGGCCAGGCGATCGGGCGTGAGCTGCGCCATCATCAGCAGGCCGACGATGACGATGCCCAGCGCCAGCAGCAGCCAGCCGCGGCGCTGCCCCAGCCTGCCCAGCAGCGGCAGCCGCCAGCGATCGACCAGCGGCGCCCACAGGAACTTGAGCGTGTAGGTCATGCCCGCGCCGGCGATCAGCGTGATGTTCTTGAGTTCGAGGCCGTTCTCGGTCAGCCAATACGCCAGCGTGCCGGCCACCAGCAGGAACGGCATGCCCGAGGCGAAGCCGAAGAAGAACATCGTCCACGCCGCCGGCTGGGTGAACGATTTCCAGACGGAGGGCTTGGCGGGTTTTGTGTCACTCATTCGGCGTAGTCCACCACGTAAGGGGCATGGTCGGAGAAGCGGGGCTCGCGATGGATGGCGCAGCCCGTGAGTCGCTTCGCCAGCGCGGGCGTCACCAGCTGGTAGTCGATGCGCCAGCCCACGTCGTTGGCACGGGCCGCACCGCGATTGCTCCACCAGGTGTATTCGACCGCCTCCGGCTTGAGTTCACGGAAACTGTCCTTCCAGCCGGTCGCCGGTTGCTCGACCAGACCGTCGCCGCAGGCATCGGCGATCATCCCGCTCAGCCACGCGCGCTCGGGCGGCAGGCAACCGGAGTTCTTCTGGTTGCTGCTCCAATTCTTGATGTCATTGCGTGCGCGCACGATGTTCCAGTCGCCGCACAGCACGTAGTCGCGGCCGCTGGCCAGCCATTCGTCCATGATCGGCTTGAGCCAGTCCATCACCTCGAACTTGAAGCCCTGCCGCAGATCGCCCGACGAGCCGGACGGGATGTAGAACGAGACCACGCTGAGGTTGCCGTAGCGCGCCTCGATGTAGCGGCCCTCGTCATCGAACGGCGCCCAGCCCAGCGCGGTGCGCACCTCGTCGGGCTCGCGCTTGCTGTAGATGGCCACGCCGCTGTAGCCCTTCTTGGTGATCGCGTCGCGGTAGAAGCAGTGACCGTACGGGCGGAAGCAGGCGTCGCCCAACTGCTCTTCCTGGGCCTTGGTTTCCTGCAGGCAGACGATGTCGGCGTTTTGCGCCTCCAGCCACGGGAAGAAGCCCTTGTTGGCGGCGGAGCGGATGCCGTTGGCGTTGAAGCTGATGATGCGCATGCGGTCGGGGCGTGGAAAGGTGGGGCAAGCCTAGCCCAATCCGGGCAACGCCGTGCCCCGCGACCGTGGAGCCGAGCTCGCCCGGCTGCCTTTCGTCCGGCGTCTCCGGACTTTCTCCGGCAGCGGAGCAGGTTCCGCTCTACGCAACCCGTTCAGGCGCGCCGCTCAGGCCTTGCGCACGAACTCCGACTTCAGCCCCATCTGGCCGATGCCATCGATCCTGCAGTCGATGTCGTGGTCACCGTCGACCAGGCGGATGTTGCGCACCTTGGTGCCCACCTTCACCACCGAGGACGATCCCTTGATCTTCAAGTCCTTGATCACGACCACGCTGTCGCCGTCGGCCAGCGGCGTACCGTTGGCGTCGCGTACCTGGGCCGCGGATTCGGCGGCGGCAGCTTGCGCCGCCTGTTCGGCAGGCGACCACTCGTGCGCGCACTCCGGGCAGACCAGCAACGCGCCGTCCTCGTAGGTGAAGCTGGAGCCGCATTGGGGGCAATCGGGCAAACCGGGCATCGCAGGATCTCGGACAACAGGAAGGGTCATTGTCGCATCCGCCTGCGCAATGCCTGCCGTCGTGGGAAAATGACGCCATGGCCGACCATCGCACCCGCTTCCTGCAACTCGCGCTCGCCGCCGACGCCCTGCGCTTCGGCGAGTTCACGCTCAAGTCCGGGCGCACCAGCCCGTACTTCTTCAACGCCGGGCGCTTCGATTCCGGTGCGTCGCTGTCCACGCTCGCAGGTTGCTACGCCGATGCCATCGACGCGGCAGGCATCGGCTTCGACCTGCTGTTCGGCCCCGCCTACAAGGGCATCCCGCTGGCGACCGCGCTGGCCTGCGAATACGCGCGTCGCGGCCGCGACCTGCCGCTGGCGTTCAACCGCAAGGAAGCCAAGGCCCACGGCGAAGGCGGCAGCCTGATCGGTGCCCCACTGGCCGGCAAACGCGTGCTGATCGTCGATGACGTGATCACCGCCGGCACCGCGATCCGCGAGGCGTTGGCGATCATCCGCGACGGCGGCGGCACGACCGCCGGCATCGTCATCGCGCTCGACCGCCAGGAACGCGTGGCCGAAGACGATCCGCGATCGGCCGCACAGTCCGTCTCCGCCGAACACGCGATTCCGGTCGTCGCCGTGGCCGGTCTGGACGACCTTCTTGCGTTTGCAGGAGAAAGCGCGACACTGGCCGCGGAACGCGAGCGGCTGCTCGCCTACCGCGCACGCTACGGCACAAGCGCAACCTGACTCGAATCCGCGCAGGGGGCGGCATCGATGAAGACCCATCTTGTCATCGCCGGTTTGCTTGCCTGCGCCATCGCGTTGCCCGCGGACGCGCAGCAACGCCGTGGCCAGCAGGCCACGCAAGCCGAACGCAAGCTCTATTGCTGGGAGGAGAACGGCCGCAAGGTCTGCGGCGACGCCCTGCCCCCCACAGCCGTGGACAACGCGCGCACCGAGATCAGCAGCCGCAGCGGCATGCGCGTGGGCGAAGTGGGCCGCGCACTCACCCCGGAAGAGCGGGCCGCTGCCGCCGCCCAGGCCGAACGCGACAAGCAGGTCGCCGACGCCGACGCCGCGCGTTTGCGCCGCGAACAGGCGATGGCCATTTCCTACAACACCGAGGACGACCTGCGCGCCGCGTTCGGCGAGCGCATCGTGCTGGTCGACGAAGCACTCAAGACCTCGCGCATGGGCGTGGCCAACCTGCGCCTGAGCCTGCTGTCGCTGCTGCGCCAGGCATCCGACCTGGAACTGCAGGGCAAGCCCGTGCCCAAGCCGCTGGCCGGCAACATCCAGTCGCAGCACAACGACCTGCTGCGCCAGAAGGCGATCATGGAACAGCAGTTGGTCGAGCGCGCATCATTGGATGACGACCTCGACTACGCACTCGAACGCTACCGCGCATTGCGCTCGCCCCGGGGCAGCTGAATTTCAGCGGCGGCTGCGCGCCGCCAGCCACGCGATCGCGCCTTCGGCGGCCACCAGGCCACTGGCGTAGCACGCCGTCAACAAGTAGCCACCGGTCGGCGCTTCCCAATCCAGCATCTCGCCCGCCGCGAACACGCCGGGTTTCGCGCGCAGCATCAATGTATCGTCCAGCGCTTCGAGGCGGATACCGCCCGCGCTGCTGATCGCCTCGTCCACCGGGCGCGGGCGCAGCAGGCGCAGCGGCAATCGCTTGATCGCGGCGGCGACGCGCGCGGCATCGTGCATCGCGTCTTTCGGCAGCGCTTCGTGCAACAGCCCGGCCTTGACGCCGTGGATGCCGGCCGCGCGACGCAGGTGCTCGCCGTAGCTGCGGCTGCCACGCGGCCTGTCCAACGCCTGCCGCAGCCATGCTTCGCTGCGATCGGGCGCAAGATCGAACGTGATGTCGACATGACCGTCGCGTGCGATGGCATCGCGCAGCTGGGCCGACAATGCATAGACCACGCTGCCTTCGATGCCGGTGGCGGTCGCCACGCATTCACCCTGCAGCGCATGTTCCTGCCCGGTCGCGTCGCGCCAATGCACCACGACGGGCTTGATCGGCGCACCGGCATGTCGCTCGCTGAAATGCGTCGACCAATCGATGTCGAATCCGCAGTTCGCGGGCAGCAGCGGCGCGACATCGATCCCGCGATCCAGCAATGCCTGCATCCAGGCGCCATCGCTGCCCAGTTCCGGCCAGCTTGCGCCGCCCATCGCCAGGATCACCGCATCGAAGGCGATGGTGCGCTCGCCCTCCGGCGTGTCGAAACGGAGCGCACCATCTTCGTCCCATCCCTGCCAGCGATGGTGCACATGGAACACCACGCCCTGCTCGCGCAGTCGGCGCACCCAGCCACGCAGCAACGGCGCGGCCTTGCGATCCATCGGAAACACGCGACCGGACGTGCCGACATAGGTGTCCACGCCCAATCCGCGCGCCCATCCGCGCAAAGCGTCGGCATCGAAGCGCTCGAGCCACCGGCCGACGGCATCGCTGCGTTCGCGATACCGGCTTGCGAACAACGCCGCCGCATCCGAATGCGTCAGGTTCAACCCGCCCTTGCCCGCGATCAGGAATTTGCGGCCAACCGAGCCTTTCGCCTCGAACAGTTCGACTTGCAGTCCTTCGGCACGCAACCGTTCCGCGGCGAACAATCCCGCAGGGCCGCCACCGACGACGGCAACGCGTAGCGATGTAGTAGCAGACGGCATGCACCTATTATCGCTGCGCATGGGTGCAACGACGCAGCCACCGGCTGCTAGCATGCAAGGCCGACCCGATGCGGAGAGACCCCATGAGCTCGAATCGTCGTTCGACGGGCATGACCCGGCGCCATGCTCTGCAATCGCTGGCGCTGGCCGGTGCCGCCGCCTGGATGCCGCGCGGCATCGCCAACACGCCCTCGCGCAAGATCGGCGTGGCACTGGTCGGGCTGGGCCACTACAGCCGCGACCTGCTCGCCCCCGCATTGCAGTTGACGCAGCATTGCGAACTGCGCGGCATCGTCACCGGCTCGCCGCAAAAGGTGCCGGAATGGCAAGCCAAGTACGGCATCCCCGACCGCAACGTCTACAGCTACGACGACCTGCATCGCATCGCCGACAACCCGGACATCGACGCGGTCTACCTCGTTACGCCGAACCACCTGCACAAGCCGCACACGCTCATCGCCGCCAACGCCGGCAAGCACGTGTGGTGCGAGAAGCCGATGGCGATGGATGCCGCCGAAGGCGAGGCGATGGTCAAGGCCTGCCGCGACAACAAGGTGCAGCTGACCATCGGCTACCGCATGCAGCACGAGCCGAATACGCGGCGCTTCATGGTGATGGCAAAGGAACAGCCGTTCGGCCGCATCATCAAGTTGCGTGCCGATGCCGGCTGGTTCGGCTTCCACGACGGGCCCACCGATGCCTGGCGCACCAAGCCCGAATTCGGCGGCGGCGCGATGTACGACATGGGCGTGTACTGCGTCAACGCCGTGCGCTACAGCAGCGGGCTGGAACCACTGGCGATCCGTGCATGGGATGAAACGATACGCCGCGACATCTTCCCCGGCGTGGACGAGACCATGCGCTTCCGGCTGGAATTCCCGGACGATATCGTCGCCGAGTGCGTCACCAGCTTCGGCCGCAACCTCAACGTGCTGCAGGTCGATTGCGAACGCGGCTGGTACATGATGTCGCCGTTCCAGGGTTACGAAGGCAACGCCGGCCGCGCCAGCGACGGCACAGTGTTCGAACCGCAACTGGGCAAGACCCCGCGCATGCAGGCCGAACAGATGGATCAGGACGCACTGGCCATCCTCAACAACGCCGCACCGCGCGTGCCCGGCGAGGAAGGCGTGGCCGACATGCGCGTGCTGGATGCCGCGTTCGCGTCGGCCCGCGGCAATGGTGCGCGGGTGGAGATCGCGCGCTGACGCCAGGCGAAGATCACGCGGGCCGAAACCCGCCCCATGCCAATTCATCCATTCGAAAGGCGGGGTTCGACCCGCCTTGCGCTGACTACCTGCATCCGTCGCCCGCCCGGATCAATCGGAAGGCGTGCCCTTCTCGACCTGCCATGTGAACCCGATCAGGTGATCCGCGCCGGGATGCTCGGGGGTTTTGCCGACATCCCTGAAGAAGAAGACGCTCAAGTTCGGCACGCCCTCCTTCCTGAACCTCAATGCGTGGTAATTCCTGCCCGCCTCGACCTCCGTGGAAGCGACATAACCGGCCGATTGCAGGGCACGCTCCATCTTCTCGACTGAACGCTCGTAGTCGGGTTCCAGCACTTCGAAGATCACCCGCTGCCTCAGGTTTCCTGCCTTCGTGCGATACAGCTCATCCGTCCTGAGCCCGTGGCGCATCGGCATCACGATGCCGTCGGGCAAATGGGTGGCCTGGTTCACCCCGCCGGCATCCTGGGCAACGCCTGCGGGGATGCTGGCGCCATTGCCTCCACATGCAGAGAGGAACAACACAAGGCACAGGGCTGCAATGCGAAGCGGCATGGCTTTCACCTTCGTGGTCGGATCGATGACGGCGCGAAAAGGGGAATACGTCGAACCTTCGCCTGGGGAATGGTTCATCGGGTTCCGAACACCCAGTCGAATTCGCTTCTGAAATGGCGATAGATGAGTGCCGCGCCGACATCGTTGACGTGGTCATCGTCCCTGTACTTCAGGAAACCGTCGTCCAAGGGGCTGCATCGCCCTGCCCCGTCGCACAAGGCCGCCCTCGGGTCGATGATCCTGACGTTCTCCCGTCCCGCGATCGCCTCTTCGATGCGGCTCACGTATTCGCGGCTCCGTCTTTCGTAGTCCGACGCATCCGAACCGCACGCATCCACCACATCCTTGCCGTATCGCTCCGCCCGCAACACACATGCCGACGGATTTTCCGAGGACATCACCGGCACTGCCCCCAAGACCAGGATCCGCTGGACACCAATCTCCGTCAGCTCGTCGAGCGTTTCGCCGAACTTGCGAATGTACAACTCGCGCTGGTCGGTCGACACGGTCTTACCTGCCTCCGAAAGCAGGGGGTAGTTGCTCCAGAACGAAGCGATGATCGCGAATTCAGGAACGAACTCGCCTTCCCGCATGACCCCGAGCGCCTTGTTCTTGGCGCTCCGGCACCCGCCGTCGCGCGTCGTTCGTCCAACCCAATGCCGCTCGACGCCGTAGATGGGATTGCAGCCCGCCCGATAGAAGCTGGCCAGGTACGAGTCGTGGTTCATGACTGCGCGCCGCACCAGGATCGTCCGCATCGCACGGGCGTGTGAATCGCCCAGGAGCACGCCGACACGTTCCGGCGAATGACCAAGCGCATCCTTGATCTGGCGGTTGCACGCCTTGCGGTTGAACGTGTGCAAGCTGCACTTCCCGCCGCCCGAAGCCTTGCCGGGCATGTATTCGGCCGGGATGTCGCTGGCCAACGCCTGCGCACGCTGCGTCGACATCGCGTAGCCGGCCGCGAACACCGCCGCGCAGGACAGCAACCCGATGGCAATGACGGTGAGTCCCTTCTTTTTCGTCAACGGCTGCCAATGGATCCGGGTCGGCGTTTCAAGCCACCGGTAGGTCAGGTACGCCAGCAGGAGGGATCCCGCGGCGGCCATCAGCCCGGCAAGCAACGACAGGTTGTCGAAGGTGTAGATGCGCGTGTAGACGATGACCGGCCAATGCCACAGGTACCACGAGTAGGACAGCAGGCCGATCCACACCATCGGCTTGATCGAGAGTGCACGCGCCGCGAGCGACCTTGGCGCGGCGATGCCCACGCCGATCAGGAGTGCAGCGCCCAGCACCGGCAAGGCCGCGGCATAGGAAGGGAACAAGGTGTCGTGGCTGAAGCCGAAGATCGCGGCGAACACCATCGCGAGCCCAAGCAGCCCAATGCCATCGAGCACCATGGCAGGCAAGCGCTTCAACCAGGGGATCGCGGCATACATCAAGCCGCCGACGATGAACTCCCATGCGCGCAACGGCATGAGGTAGAACCCGTAGTTCCTGGCGCCGGCGGTGTACTTGATGCAGAAATACAGCGACACCGCCAATGCCGCCAGCGAAAGCACCAGCCCCAGCGCCAGCCGCACGCGACCGGACACCCGGCTGCTCGCGTACCAGAACAGGCCGACCAGGATCGGGACGACGAGATAGAACTGCTCTTCGACCGACAACGACCACAGGTGCAGCAGCGGCTTGGACTCTGCCGCAGTGTCGAAGTACCCCTCCAGTGACAGGAAGTGATGGTTGACGAACATCGCCGCCGAGTACATGGCCTGTTCGCCGATGGCCTTGGCCTCGTCGGGCGTGACTAGGAAGTAGAGCGAGGCGAGCAATGTCGCCGAGACCACGAGCAGGTAGGGTGGGAGGATCCTGACCACGCGCCGGGCCCAGAATTCCCTGTACCGAAAGACCCCCCTCGTCCTCTGGTCGAGGATGTGCCCGATGATGAGGAAGCCGGAGATGACGAAGAACACGTCGACGCCGACGTATCCGCCCGGGATCCAGGAAAGGCCGATGTGGTAGAGGACGACCGCGGTGACGGCCACCGCCCTCAGGCCATCCACCGCCGGGTGGTAATCCCTTACGCCGCGCGCATTGTCCGTTGCATTCGATTGCATGTTGTCGTGATCACTCGAAGTCGGCATCGATCCAGCCGCTGGCGGCCGGCTGGAAACTCTTTGCAGTGCTGATCCATGACGCTCCGGTCAGTGGCCGCACATCGTCGCCCGATCCCGGGTCGATGAGCCTGTCACAAGGCGCGCCGGGATCATCCGGATTGTCGGATTTCCATGGGGTCACAGGGGGTTCCTTCCAGGCCTGCCGCAGGGGATGGTCGCTCAAAACCCCAGCGGCAGTTCCGGGTCGATCGCGAGCAGTTGCGCGCGGAAATCGTCCTGGATGCGCCTGAGCGCGTCCTCGCTGTCGGCATCGAAACGCAGCACGAGGATCGGCGTGGTGTTGGAGGCACGTACCAGTCCCCAGCCGTCGTTCCAGTCCACGCGCAGTCCGTCGATGGTGGACAGGCGCGCGCCTTCGAACTTGGCACGGGCACGGAAGGTTTCGACGAAGCTGTGCGGGTCGTCGTTCGGCGCCGGCACCTTGATCTCCGGCGTGGACACGCCGGCGGGCAAGGCATTGAGCGCGTCACTGGGCGATTGCGGATCCATCGCCAGGATCTCCAGCAGACGCGCGGCGGCGTAGATGCCGTCGTCGAAACCGTACCAGCGCTCGGCGAAGAAGAAGTGGCCGCTCATCTCGCCGGCGAGTTCGGCTTCCACTTCACGCATCTTCGCCTTTATCAGCGAATGGCCGGTCTTCCACATCAGTGGGCTGCCGCCGTTGCGAAGGATGTGGCCCGGCAGGCGGCCCGTGCACTTCACGTCGAATAGGATCACCGCGCCGGGATTGCGGTCGAGCACGTCGGCGGCGAACAACATCAGCAGGCGGTCGGGGAAGATGTTCTGGCCGTCCTTGGTGACCACGCCGAGGCGATCGCCGTCGCCGTCGAAGGCGATGCCGAGGTCGGCGTCGAAGCGCTGCACCGTGCCGATCAGGTCGATGAGGTTGTGCGGCTCGCTCGGATCCGGATGGTGGTTGGGGAAGGTGCCATCGATTTCGCAGAACAACTGGATCACTTCGGCGCCGATGGCTTCGAGCACGCGCGGGCCGATCTCGCCGGCCACGCCGTTGCCGGCATCGACCACCACCTTGAGCGGGCGCGCAAGCTGCACGTCGTCGGCAATGCGGCGCACGTAGTCGTCGGAAATGTCGCGTTCGCTGTGTCCGCCGAGCGACGGCGCGAGATGCAGGCGGTCGTCGGCGATGCGCTTGTACAGATCGGTGATGGTCTCGCCCGAGAGCGTCTCGCCACCGACGACGATCTTGAAGCCGTTGTAGTCGGGCGGGTTGTGGCTGCCGGTCACCGAGATGCAGCAGCCGGTGCGCAAGTGGTAGGCGCCGAAATACACCACCGGCGTGGGCGCCATGCCGATGTCGATGACGTTGCGGCCGGCCTTGCGCAGGCCCTGCACCAAACCCGCGACCATGTCGGGGCCGGACAGGCGCCCGTCGCGCCCGACCACGATGTCGGTCAGATCCTTCTCGCGCATCAGCGAGCCGACCGAGAGGCCGATCATCTCGGCTACGCCCGCGTCCAGCGATTGCCCGACCACGCCGCGGATGTCGTAGGCGCGGAAGATGCCCTTGTCGATCGCGATAGGCGCGGGCCGCGCGTCGGCTTCGCGGGCCTTGGCCGCGACCGCTTCGTGGCCGGCCCCGGTTTCGGGCGGCGGCACTGTCAATGCTTCGGCCAGCGTCTGCGTCGCTTCGGCCTCGTCCACGACCGGGCCGGTCGCCAGTCGCGTCGGCAACCAGCGCCAGACCAGATAGGCCAGCAGCAGGAGCAGCAGGGACACCGCGAACAGCGGGATGCCGGTCAAACCGAACGGCGCCTGGCCGACATGCGGCACGGCGGCGGCCACGCGCAGATCCGTGCCGGGCACCGGTACCGCCATGCGTTCGGCGGCCTCGGTCTGCCTGGCATCGCCGCGTTCGAGCAGGGTGAATCCGCCCTGGCGCAAGGCGAGGTAGGTGCTGTCATCGATCGGGATCGATTCCAGCGCATTGGTCACCCGCGATGCGGGGAAACGCGCATAGGCCACGCCGACCACCTCGTCGCCCTTGCTGGCCGGCGCAGCCACGACCAATGTCGGCGCCCCGTCGTGCAGCGACACCCGGATCGCCGGCTTGTTGTCGACCAGCACGGCTTCCAACGCCGCCAGCAAGCCGAAGCCGGTATCGGGCAGCGCGCGATATGCATCGCCCATGTCCAGCGGCAGGATCTGGGCATGTTCAAGCTGCGGCCATTCCTCGGCCAGCGCGCGTGATGCCGCATCGAAATCGCCCGCGCCCAATGCGGTCTGCACGGACTCGGTCGCCAGTCGCTCCTGGAGCCGCCTGGCTTCGCCATTCAACGAGGACGCGGTGTGCTCGACCGTAGTGTCGCGCGCGGTGGTGACGCTGGTGCGACGCACGCCATCCTGGGTCTGCTTCCACCCGTTCCATGCAAGCCAGACGGCGAGCACGGCGATCAGCGCCGCGATCAGCGGCAGCAGCGGACGAAGTTGCGCGGCCAGTTGGCGCGCCTTGTGCGGTTGGTTCTCGGACATACGATGGCTCCCCTGTCAGCGCACGCCGGTATGGCCAAAGCCACCGGCCCCTCGCGCGCTGTCGGTGAAAGTATCCACGACTTGAAGGTCGGCCCGCACGATCGGAAGCACGACCAATTGCGCAATCCGGTCACCCGGCTCCATGGAAAACGGCTCGCGGCCACGATTCCAGACACTGATCATCAGCGGCCCCTGGTAATCGGCGTCGATCAGCCCGGTGCCGTTGCCCAGCACGATGCCGTGCTTGTGTCCCAGCCCCGAGCGCGGCAACACCACCGCGCACAACGCGGGATCGGCGATGTGGATGGCCAGGCCGGACGGCACCAGCGCGGTGTCGCCGGGCTGCAGCACCAAGGTGGCATCGAGGGCCGCGCGCAGGTCGAGACCGGCGCTGGCTTCGGTGGCATAGGCCGGCAGCGGCCAGTCGTCGCCGAAACGCGGGTCGAGCACTTTCACCTGCAGCGTGTGGTTCATGCGGTCATCTGTTTCTGGATGAGGTGGATCAATTGCCGCGCGACCTCGGTCTTGGGCCCCGGCCCCAACGCGCGCTTGCCGCCCGGCCAGTACACGTCGAGGGCATTCTCGGCGCTCTCGAAGCCGCTGCCGTCCACGCCGACGCGGTTGGCGGCGATCATGTCCAGCCGCTTGGCTTCCAGCTTGCCCAATGCATAGCGCTCGACATCGTGGGTCTCGGCCGCGAACCCGACCACCAGCGACGGGCGGCTCGCATGCGCCGCCACCTCGGCCAGCACGTCACGCGTGCGCACCAGCTCCAGCACCAGCGTGTCGCTGCCGGCAGTCTTCTTGATCTTGTGCTCGGACACGGCGCGCGGCGTGAAGTCGGCCACCGCGGCGGCACCGATGTAGACATCCGCCGGCAATGCGCCCAGCACGGCATCGTGCAGTTGCGCGGCCGAGCGCACGTCGATGCGCTGCACGCCATCGGGCGTAGGCAGGTGCACCGGGCCTGCGACCAGCACCACCTCGGCGCCGGCCTCGACCGCAGCCGCGGCCACCGCGAAGCCCATGCGCCCGCTGCTGCGGTTGCCGATGAAGCGCACCGGGTCGATGTCTTCAAAGGTCGGCCCCGCGCTGACCAGCACGCGCTTGCCCGCCAGCCCGCCATTCATGCCGGCAATGCCGCCACGATGTCCGCAGGCTCGCTCAGCCGGCCCGGGCCGGATTCGCCTTCGGCCAACGGCCCGTCCTCCGGCCCGATGACCTGCGCGCCGCGTTCGCGCAGCAGCGCGATGTTGGCCTGCGTGGCCGGGTGCAGCCACATGCGGTGGTTCATCGCCGGGCACACCGTGAGCGGCGCCGTGGTCACCAGGCAAAGCGTGCTGACGAGATCGTCTGCAAACCCATGCGCCAGCTTCGCCAGCGTGTTGGCGGTGGCCGGCGCCACCACGATGCGATCGGCCCAGCGCGCCAGTTCGATGTGGCCCATCGCGGCCTCGGCGGCGGCGTCCCACAGCGAGGTGCGCACCGGCTGCCCGGAGACGGCCTGGAAGGTCGTCGTGCCCACGAACCTGGTGGCGCTTTCGGTCATCGCTACCCGCACCTCGGCACCGGCTTCGCGCAGGCGACGCACCAGGTCGGCCGCCTTGTAGGCGGCGATCCCGCCGCAGACGCAGAGCAGGATTCGGCGTCCCTGGAGTCGTGCGTGCTGGGCCATCGTGGTGGGGAAATTCCTACTCGATCTCCGGGCGACAGCTTACCCGATGCCGCGACGGCCCCCGGCAGCATGCTTGGGCATGAACAGATGCAATGGCGGCACGTTGGCGGTCGGCACCCCGCCCCCGATGCGACGCATCCCCTGCCACGCGGGGATGGTGCCGGCCACCAATGCCCCTCCAGGAGACCGCATGCGCATCCACGACTGGCCCCGGCACGAACGTCCCCGCGAGAAATTGCTCGCCACCGGTGCCGGCACACTCTCCGATGCCGAGTTGCTGGCGATCTTCCTCGGCTCCGGCCTGCGCGGGATGGATGCGGTGGCGACTGCCCGGCAGCTGCTGGCAACGCATGGCCCACTGCGCCCGCTGATGGAACGCTCGGCAACCGAGTTGTCCCGCCTGCCCGGCCTCGGCCCTGCGCGCGCCTGCGCACTGTCCGCCGCACTCGAACTCGGCAACCGCTGGCTGGCCGCCGGCCTCGAGCGCGGCGATGCGCTGACCGACCCCGCTTCCGCAGGCCGCTACTTCGCCCGCCGCTTGCGCGGCCTGCCGCACGAAGTCTTCGCCGCCCTCTTCCTCGACACCCGCCATCGCGCACTGGCCTTCGAGGAACTGTTCCGCGGCACCGTCGATGGCGCCGAAGTCCATCCGCGCGAAATCGTGCGCCGCGCGCTGGCGCACAACGCCGCGGCGGTCATCGTCGGCCACAACCATCCGAGCGGGAACCCGGAGCCGAGCGCCGCCGATCGCGCCGTCACCACACGGCTCAAGCAGTCGCTGGCACTGGTGGACGTGCGCCTGCTCGACCATTTCGTGGTCGGCGACGGGCCGCCCGTGTCCCTGGCCGCCCGAGGCTGGGTGTAAGCGCGGCTAGTCGAAATCCATCGCCACGCATGCAGCCACCATCGCCGCCTCCGCGGCCTCGACGGAGGCCGCCTCCGCTGCTGGGATCTCTTCGCCCGGCGTCGACGGCTCCCCGTCGAAGGGGAGCACGCGGATGCGGGCCAGGTCGCCGATCCGGCCAACATCCAGCCGCACCTCCGGCCCCGCATGGATCTCGGCCTCGCCAAACTGCAGCCCACTGCCCAGCCGAACCCTCCCGCGCTCGATCGAGATGCGCAGCCGCCCGACTTTGCCCTTTTCCAGTTCCGCGGACGACCCAGGCCTGATTTGCCGCTCGCCGCAGCGTTGCGTGCGGCCCGGCTGCAACTGCACGTCCAGTGCTTCCACGTCGCCATTCCATGTCATGTCGACGGCCTCGACTCGCAACGTCCCGACCTTCGCCTCTGCGTGTAGGGACAGACTCTTGCCGGACAGCCTCTGCGCACGCGCGGGCACTCGCAGCACCACCTCGCGGGCGCCCGGCTCCGCGCGATCGACGTCGATCCTCAACGTGTCGTTCTCGCGCTTCGACGTGACCGCATCCGCCCCGATGACCTGCTCTTGCCACTTCCAGGGCGCGATGCGCAGCACCGGATTGCCTTGGTTCCCGAGCACGATCTTCTCGATCCGGGCATCGCCAACATCAATGGCCTCCAGGCCCTGCATGTCGAGCGCGACCTGGACGTCCGGCTTTTCCTTGCGCTCCCAGGCTTGCGACGCACTGCTGACGACGCCCGCGCACAGCAAACCCAGACCTGCCACCAGCAACCATGGCCCGATGCGCATCACTGCACCTCTCTTTCGCGCAACAGGAACAAAGCGGCCAGCCAGAACAACGCCGGCACCCCGAGCCACAGCAGCCAGAGCCAGGTCCGCAACAACGCCGACTGGACGTGCGCGTTCTCGCCCCAGAACAGGTTGGACGGCGAAGCACCGATCACGCCCGCCAGCAACGCCAGCCCCAGCCACAGGACGAACAGCGCGACCAGCGTCTTGAGCCATGCCAGGCACCGGAAGAGCAGCATCCCGGCCAGGATCAACCCCTGCACGGACAGGCCACCGAGGAACAGGTTGAGCTCCAACGCATGCTTCTTTGGATCAAGCAACGGAACGTAGGGGCCGTACTCCATTGCCCGCATGTACGGCACCATTCCCGCGCCATTCGCCTCCGCCTCCGCGGCCAGCCGCGCCACTTCCGCGTCGCGTGCGATCGCACCCAGCCAGGCGCCCGGCAGGTTGCAGACCTGGAACGCGACGGTATAGGCCAGCGGATACAGCACCGCGACCACCAGGAAAGCCAGCACGAACTTCTCGAAGGTCGACGCCGGCCGCATCAGCCAGATCAGCGCGGATTCGCGCCGCGACAGCCCGGAAAAGTAGCGTCCCGCGAACAGCGTACCGGTCAGCAGGTAGCCCATGACGTACACGATGGCCTGAAGTTCGACGGCATAGTTCCATGCCTTCATTCCGGCATCGGTGATCAGCAACCAGACGCACAAATGCACTGCAACGCCGATGCCGAGGAACCACAGGTAACCACGACCATGTTCGGCCCAATGCACCGCGCCCAATCGAAGGAACCGGCGCAGGTCAAACATGTCGATCCTCCCCATCCGCAATGGCCGGCAGGATGCGATCCGGCGCGCGGCACAGGCCGCGATACAACAGTTCGAGCTGGACAGGTTCCGGGGATCCATCGTCGTCGCGACGTGCGATGTAGGCCGTCTGTGCTCCGATCGGCTCCGCGTACAACGCGTCGCCCAGCACCTTCGCATCCCCGGCCCCGACAACGCCCATTCGCAACGAACGACCCAAAGCCTCCATCGGTGCGATCAAGGCGAGCCGTCCTTGTTCGATGAACAGAATCTGCGAAATCACCTGCTCCAGGTCGTGCGCCTGGTGCGTGCTGATCAACACGATGCGCCCGGCCTGCTCCGGCCGCCGCAGCAATTGCCGGAATTGGTCGCGCGCCACGATGTCCAGGCCATTTGTCGGCTCGTCGAGGAGCAAGACGGGCGTCAAAGTGGCAAGCGCGAACGCAATCACCGCCTTCTTCTTGCCTCCCAGGCTCATGTCCTCGAACGACGCACGCGGATCAAGTTCGAACGTCGCCAGCGCTTCGTCAAAAATGGCCCGACTGAATGCCGGGTAGAAGCCCGACTGCAGCTGTACCAGCCGTTCGCAACTCAGGTTGGGCAGGTGGAATTCCTCCGGCACGAGGTAGATGCCGGACAGGAAATCCGGATGCCGGTGGCGCGGCTCGCGCCCGGCCACATCGATGCGTCCGGCTGTCGGAAACAACAGGCCTGCGACCAGCTTCAACAACGTGGACTTGCCGCTGCCGTTGCGCCCGAACAGACCGTAAAGCCCCGGCTTGTCCAGTCGCAGGGTGAAGTCGTCGTACAGCGCCTGCTTGCGATATCCAAACCGCAGGTTGTCGATCTGGATCATGGCCGCTCCGTGTGGTGACACGCTTGGGACGAGTATGCCTTGCTGGATCATGGAGCATCGCCCCATGTCCCGTCGGGCGGAGACGAACCGCCCTGGTCCGTATTGCGCCGTGCCCGCACACATGCCCGTGTCATGGCGACCGAACCGTCCTCGACTGCCTGCGGCGGAATCCAGACGATGCGATCAAGATCATGGCGACTCGCCTTGATCGCGACCTCCGGCGTGACCGCCAATTCGATCCGCTCCACCTCGTCAGTGATCTCCAGCAGAATCTGGCCGCGCCGCAGGTGGACCCGCAACACGTCGACCTCACCCCCCAAGAAGCGAAAGTACGGCGCGCCCGGTTTCTGCTCGAAGCCGCAACTGGCATGGTCCGAAAACTCCAGCTCGCCTGCGCCCGCACCGATCCACTCGATGCCATGCGCGACCAAGGACAGTCGCTCCATTCGTTGCTTTGGCCGAAGATCAAGATTGTGGCCTTGCATCG
Source organism: Luteimonas sp. (assembly GCA_024707405.1). GTDB lineage: Bacteria > Pseudomonadota > Gammaproteobacteria > Xanthomonadales > Xanthomonadaceae > Luteimonas. The sequence continues at coordinate 570,141 of JANPZU010000008.1, read as the reverse complement.
TCTCGAATCCTGCAGGGAGTCGCAGCGATACCGAACTGGCCCAATCGTATTGCGAGGGCGCGGTAACGCGTAGGGTTCCGCTGACGACACGCATCGAAATCCCAACCGTCCCCGACTCGGGTCGTGGTGAATATCCGTCGAACCTTTCCTGCCAACGCAGCAGCGGACGTCCCGGGCCATCGATACTGATCTCCCCGACCTTGCTGTCCCCTAGATCGACATGGTCGAAACGGCTTCCTCCCGGTGTCGACAGTTCGCCGTCCTCCGGCAAGCCCATCACCGTGTCCTTGCCGCGCATCCCGATCGACGTCGAGACAACCCCGGCAACAACGAGCGCAAAGGCGGCAATGATTGGCAGGACACCCGGTCGCATCACGCCACCTCCCGGCTGCGCAACAGGCCGAGGTTGCCGAGCCACACAAGCGCTGGCACCCCTGCCCAGAACACGATGATCCAGCCCAACGGCATCGATGTGATCCAGTCGAAATCCGTCAGGAACAACCGATTTGGATGTGCCCCGACAGCGACCACCAGCAGGGGGAGACAGATCACCACGATCGCAACGGTGCCTGCCACCGATTTCAGCACTACCCGTCTACGGAAGTACAGAACGCCCGCCACGACCAATCCACTGATCGACGACACCGCACTCCACAGATACAACTCGAAAAGCGGCACGCCGGATGCATCATCTCGCCCGGCGAAGGGAACGTAGTGGCCCCACTGCGGCCAGTGCGGACCAAAGCCCATGAGCTGTTGTTGTCGTTCCATCCACGCAATGGAAGCTTGCTCCGCCAACAAGGCGGCGGGATAACCGCAAACCTGGAACACCAGCGTGTACGCGAGCGGATGCACGATGCAGACCACCAACAGCACCAGCAACCATTTCTCGAACATGCTGGCCGGGCGCATCAGCAAGGTGATCGCGAAGCTTTCCCGGGACAATCCTGCAAACAGACTGGACGCTAACCACACGCTGGAAAGCGCATAGCCGAAGCCGAACATGACGTGCTGGGTTTCTAGTGAGTAAGCCTCCGGAGACCTTCCTGCGGAAGTCGCCATCAGGATCGCCAACAGGTGCACCACCCCCACGCCGCCCAGTAGCCAGACGTAACCGCGCCAACGCTCGATCCAGTGCGCGGCCACAAGCCTGGAGAACCGCTTCGCGCTGAACATCGCTCCCCCCGCGACTTACGGCATGCCCAGTTCCCACCCTGCCGCGAGCCCCTGCAGACCCGGCGCAGTCCTGCCGGCAGTATGCCCGCTCCGCGCTGCTGCGCGCCGCGCGATACCCCCTGGATGGGGCTGCGCCGGGCATCCCGCAACAGGCGGTCGGTTACACTGACAGCCGCAAACTCCAGACTGTCCAGACCCGTGAAACCACAGCTCCGCGGCCAGATCCGACAGCATGTCGAACAGGCCATTTCCGCTCTGCGTGATGCAGGCACCCTGCCCGCCGACCTCGCCACTCCCGACTTCGTCGTCGAGCGGCCGAAGGATCGCGCGCACGGCGATTTCTCCACCAACGCCGCGATGCTGCTGGCGAAGCCGGCGAAGTCGAACCCGCGCGCGCTGGCGCAGGCGCTGGTGGATGCGCTGCCGGCCAACGACGACATCGCTTCGGTCGAGATCGCCGGCCCGGGCTTTTTGAATTTCCGGCTGACGCCCACCGCGTGGCAGCGCCAGCTTGCCGCCGTGTTCGCACACGGCCATGGCTACGGCAGCAACGACAGCGGTGGCGCACGCACCGCGGGCGTGGAGTACGTCTCGGCGAATCCGACCGGCCCGCTGCACGTCGGCCACGGTCGCGCCGGCGTGATCGGCGATTGCATCGCGCGCGTGCTCGCGGCCAATGGCTGGAACGTCAAGCGCGAGTTCTACTACAACGACGCCGGCGTGCAGATCAACAACCTCGCCATCTCCACGCAGGCACGCGCGAAAGGCCTCAAGCCCGGCGACGAGGCATGGCCGGCCGATGCCTACAACGGCGACTACATCGGCGATGTCGCGCAGGCGTACCTGCGCGGCGACAGCGTCGAGATCGAAGGGCATGTCGTTACCGGCAAGCCCGATGCGGACGACCTCGACGCCATCCGCCAGTTCGCCGTGGCGTATTTGCGCCGCGAGCAGAACGCCGACCTCGCCGCGTTCGGTGTGTCGTTCGACGTGTATTTCCTCGAATCGTCGCTGTACGCCGATGGCAAGGTGGAAGAGACCGTGCGCGAACTCACCGCGCATGGCCACACCTACGAGGAAGGCGGCGCGCTGTGGCTCAAGACCACGGACTTCGGTGACGACAAGGATCGCGTGATGCGCAAGTCCGACGGCACCTACACCTACTTCGTGCCGGACGTGGCCTATCACCTCAGCAAGTGGCAGCGCGGGTACGTGCGCGCGATCACCGAGCTCGGCGCCGACCACCACGGTTCGCTCGCCCGCGTGAAGGCCGGCCTGCAGGCGCTGGAAGCCGGCATCCCCGCCGATTATCCGGAGTACGTGCTGCACCAGATGGTCACCGTGATGCGCGGCGGCGAGGAAGTGAAGCTGTCCAAGCGTGCCGGCAGCTACCTGACGCTGCGCGACCTGATCGACGAAGCCGGCGCCGATGCCGTGCGCTGGTTCCTGGTCGCGCGCAAGCCCGATTCGCAGCTCACCTTCGACATCGACCTGGCGCGCTCGCAATCGCTCGACAACCCGGTGTACTACGTGCAGCTCTCGCACGCGCGCATCTGCGGCCTGGAACGCCAACTGGTCGAGCGCGGCCTCGCCTACGATCGCGCGAATGGCCTGGCGCAGGTGCCGGATCTGTCCGATGCATCGCTGCGCGACCTGTTGATTGACCTCTCGCGCTGGCCGGAAATCGTAAGCGCGGCGGGCGTGCAGCTTGAACCGCACCTGATCGCGGCCTACCTGCTCGAACTGGCGCAAGCGTTCCAGACGTATTACAACGACCACCAGTTCCTCGTCGACGACGCGGACGTGCGCGACGCGCGACTGGCGTTGGCGCTGGCGGTCAGGCAGGTGCTGGCCAATGGACTGGAACTGTTGGGCGTGAGCGCGCCCGAACGGATGTAACGGAAAAGGACACGGGCAATGGCGGCAAGACGCGGCAAATCACAGGCACGACGCAGTGGCGGCAACACGGCAGGACTGCCGGGCTGGGCATGGATGGTGATCGGCATCGTGATCGCGCTGCTGGCGGTATTGGTGCTGCCTCGCTACTTCAAGGCCGAAGGCGACAGCCCCTTCTTCCGCCCGCAGCCCAACCCGGATGCGCAGCCGGCGATCAGCGCCATCGATGAAGACCTGCCGCCACCGCCGGCATCGCGCGCGGCCGAGCAACCGGCCACCGCCGCGCCGTCGGCGCCGTCGCAACCCGAGTACGACTTCTACACGATGCTGCCGGAGCAGGAAGTCGCGATGAGCGACGCCCAGTTGGCCGCGACCGCGCGCGAGGAAGCCGAGCGCCAGCGTCGCGTGGCACAACAGCGGGAAGCCCAGCAGGCCAGCAACGCGGATGCCGCCGAAGTGGCGCGCCCCGCCGCATTGCCCGAGACCGCCACCACGCCACGCACGCAGCCGGCACAACCTGCGCCAGCGCCCACAACCGTTGCCGCAACGGCGACGCCTGCCGCCGCCGCTTCCGATGCGCGCTACATCCTCCAGGCCGGCGCCTTCAAGGCCTCCGGCGATGCCGAGGCGCTCAAGGCACGGATCGCCCTGCTGGGCCTGTCGGCCCGGGTCGAGTCGGGCACCGTCAACGGCGAGACCGTCTATCGCGTGCGCATGGGGCCCTATGGCACCGCCACCGAACTGGCCGAAGCCAAGCAGAAGCTCGGCAACGGCGGCTTGCCCGCGCTGGCGATCAAGGCCAATTGAGCGCACGATTCCCCCGACTTCCGATCGGGGGATCGCATGAAGCTGACCATCGTCGCCATCCTGGCGTCCGCCCTGTCGTTCCTTCCCGCGTCCGCGCCCTGCCGGGCGAAAGACGATCCCTCGCTTCCGATCCCGGATGTCTTGCAGCCGGCCGTCACCGCTGCAGAATCAACCGGCAGGCAACTTCAACGCCTCGATCGGGCTGCATGGGTCGCCAGCGATGCAATCCAGGCCGATCGCGACGCACGCAAGCTGCGCCGCTCCGTGCGCGGCTGGATCACCGAAGACACCGAACTCGGCACGCGGGTCACCTTTTTCGACGACGCAACACCGGCACGATTGCTCTACGCGGTGGATGTCGAAAGTTCCGGCCGGCTCACCTCCGGCGCATTGCCGGAAGACACCCTGGCCGACGACACCCAACAGGCCATGATCCGTGCGCGGCAATCGGCGTTGTCGCAGGATTTCATGCGTTGCTCGCGCACCTACAACACCGTCGCATTCCGGGCCGATGGCGCCCTCCACGTCTATGTGATGGCGAGCACCACCAAGACCGGTGTCTATCCGGCCGGCGGCCATCACCTGTTCGTCTACGATGCCGGCGGCACCCGGCTGGAATCCCGCCGCGCCTTCACCAATGGCTGCATCGACCTTGAAACCGGATCGGCGCCGCAGGCAGAGGGCATGCTGTTCATCACCCACCTGCTCGACCGCCAACCCACCGAAATCCATGTTTTCGTGAATCTCGCTGCCGCAGTACCCCTGATAGTGATGACACCCAGCCTCGACGACCCGGAAGAGCCGGCCATCTGGGCCGTTGAACAGGGGCGGATTTCGCTGGTCGACGCAGGCGATGACGACTGACATCCGGTCGCAAACGGTGCGATCCCGCTGCTGCACAATGAACGGCTGAAGGAGACCGCGCCATGGCCATCGAAGCCGCCCTGATCAAGCCCGTCGTCGATGCGCTGCTGGCGCTGTTCCGCGAAAGCAACGACATCAAGCTCAAGCGCGATGCCGAGAAGGCGCTGCGCGAGGCGATCCGCGAACTGCTGCAGGCCAATCCCGACGAGAACCGCGCCGAAGCGCGCATCGCCATCGCCAAGGCTGCAGGCATCCTGTCCGAAGACATCCTGATCGCCGAGGACATGCTGAAGAAGCACCGCGCCACAAAGGGCAGGACGCAGGGCAAGTCGTCGACCGGGCGCAAGCGCAAACCCGCGGCATCGGCCCCGGCAAAACCGGTGCCGAAGCCTGCGGCGAAGAAGCCCGCGAAGAAAGCGACGAAGCCGGCTGGCAAGAAATAGTCTTTCGCGAAAACACCCGCCCTCCCGGCGCAAGCCGGGCGGACGGATTGAAGTATCGCGACAACGTCCATGCCTTCAATCCCGCGCCGGGTTCGCGGACAATCCACGCATGACCAAGACCATCCTGATCACCGGCGCGACCTCCGGCTTTGGCGCCGCTGCCGTCGAACGCTTCCTCGCCGACGACTGGCGCGTGGTCGCCACCGGTCGTCGGGCCGAGCGTCTGCAGGCGCTCGTCGACAAGCACGGTGCCGAGCGGCTGCACGTCGCCGCGTTCGACATCCGAGACGCCGACGCGATGCAGGCCGCGCTGGATGCAATCCCCGAGGATTTCCGCGACATCGACGTGCTGGTCAACAACGCCGGGCTCGCGCTCGGCACTGCGGTCGCGCAACAGGCCAGTCTCGAACAGTGGCGGCAGATGATCGACACCAATGTCACTGCGCTGGCGACGCTGACGCACAAGCTGTTGCCGGCCTTGATCGAACGCCGTGGTGCGATCATCAACATCAGTTCCATCGCCGGCGTGTATCCGTATGCCGGCGGCAACGTCTACGGCGGCACCAAGGCCTTTGTCAGCCAGTTCTCGCTGGGCCTGCGCAGCGACCTGCACGGCACCGGCGTGCGCGTGACCACGATCGAACCGGGCATGGCCGAAACCGAGTTCACCCTGGTGCGCACCAGCGGCAACCAGGTCGCATCCGACACGCTGTATGCGGGCGCGAACCCGATGACGGCCGACGACATCGCCAGCGTGATCCACTATGTCGCCACGCTGCCCGCGCACCTCAACATCAACCGGCTTGAGATCATGCCGGTGTCGCAATCGGTCGCCGGCTTCCAGGTGCATCGCGGCGGCTAGGCAGGCCGCGACGCACAGTCGCGACGAATCTTATTCCACAGGCACCCACGCAAAGCCGTCGTCGCGCCGCTCGATGCGGCCGAGGCCCGGATACGGGAAATGCGGCGAGGACACCAGCAGGCGTTCGTCGGCGATGCGTGCCAGCAGTGCCTCGCGGCTGTCCTCGGCCAGCGGCGCGTCGCCATCGAACTGGATCGTCCAGCGCGGGCGCTGCACCGAGATCACGTGGTGGTGCGCGCTGTCGCCGATGTAAAGCAGGCGCTGGTCGCCATCGGCGATGACATAGGCGCTGTGGCCGGGCGTATGGCCCGCCACCGGCAGGCTGGTCACGCCGGGCAGCACTTCGGCGCCCGGCTCGAATGCCTCGACGTTCGGCGCAATCGCCTCTGACAGCGCGGCCATGCCGGCGTCGCCCTGCAACGCCTGCCATTCCGGCACCGACATGCGAACCGTGGCATTCGGGAACGCGGGCCGGCCATCGCCATCGAGCAGGCCGCCGACATGGTCGCCATGGGCATGGCTGATGAGAATGTCGGTGACGTCCGCGGCCTCGATGCCCGCCACCCGCAGCGACGATTGCAGGCGGCCGGCATCGGCGAACGCGGCATCGCCGGCGCCGGTGTCGAACAACACCACGCGACCGTCGATGCGCACCAGCAACGCCTGCACGTTGAGCTGCAGGGTGTCGGTGGGCAAGCCGGCCGCCGCCAGCAGCGCGTCGGTGTCGGCCTTGGGCACGCCCTGCGCAACGATGCTGCCGTCGTTGGGCAGCCGGATCTCGCCGTCGCGCAGCACGACGGCCTCGTGGCGACCGATGTGGAAGCGATGCGCATCCGCGTTGCGCGCGATCTCCTGCGCGCTGTCGGCATTGCCCTGCGGCACCACCGAAGCCGCAGGCGGCGGTGCGGGATCGCCACAGCCAGCGAGCGCAGTGGCAAGGGCGGCGACAAGCAAGTATCGAGACTGGCGCATGGGGTCGCTCCACGGGAATGGAGCTGCCAGCATACGCGGCACGGATGCCGCGCATCGTCACCCGGCATTGCCGTCGCATGCCGCGGCACCCATGCCGCCGCCATGCGACGGCCGCGCTAGGCCAGCGGCGAATCGTCGAGGTAGGTGTAGCCGGTCAGGCCGGCTTCCAGTGCCTCGTTGAGCCGCGCGGCTTCCGACTTGCTCAACTCCGCCGCACCGACCTTGGCCTTGTAGATGCGGCGCAGGTCGTCGAGCTTGTAGCCCACGTAGTCGAGCATCACGTCGGTGGTGTCGCCACGGCGCTGCTGGGTGATCGCGTAGCCGGTGTCGGTGAGCTTCACCTCGACCGCATCGGTGTCGCCGAACAGGTTGTGGATGTCGCCCAGGATCTCCTGGTACGCGCCGACGAGGAAGAAGCCCAGGCGGTAACTCTCGCCGTGCTTCAGCGGATGCAGCGGCAGGGACGTGTCGAGGCCTTCGTTCTCGACGTAGGTGTCGATCTTGCCGTCCGAATCGCAGGTCATGTCGGCAATCACGCCGCGACGCTCGGGCACTTCGTCGAGGCGTTCGATCGGCGCGATCGGGAACACCTGGTCGATCGCCCACACGTCCGGCATCGACTCGAACACGCTGAAGTTGACGAAGTACTTGTCCACCAGCCGCTCGGCCAGTTCGTCCAGCACCGGGCGATGGTTCTTCTCGTCGTAGCTCAGGCGCGCACGCACGCCATGTGCGATGGCGTAGAACAGATCGTCGATGCGCGCGCGGTGGGTCAGGTCGATCTGTCCCAGCGCATAGGCGCTCAGGCCTTCGGCATGGAAATGCTGCGCCTCGTGGAACAGTTCCACCGGTGGGCGCTCGTCGAGCTCGCCATGGATCTCGCGCAGGTGGCGGATCACGCTGGGCTCGTCGTCATGTTCGTCCGGCACGCGGCCTTCCGGCGCCTGCTCCACTTCCACCACGTTGGCCACCAGCACCGCATGGTGCGCGGTCATCGCGCGGCCGCATTCGGTGACGATGCGCGGCTGCGGCAGGCCATGTTCGACACAGGCATCGGCCAGCGGCTGGACGATGTTGCCTGCGTAAGTGCCGAGGCCGTAGTTGATCGAGCAGAAGCTGCGCGAGCGCGTGCCTTCGTAATCGATGCCGAGGCCGCCACCCACGTCGACGTGGGTGACCTTGGCGCCGAGCTTCGACAGTTCGACGAAGTAGCGTGTCGCCTCGCGCATGCCGTTGGCGATGTCGCGCACGTTGGAGATCTGCGAGCCCATGTGGAAATGCAGCAGGCCGAGCGCATCGGTCTTGCCGACATCGCGCAGCGCCTTCCACAGATCCAGCACCTGCCGCGGCGAGAGGCCGAACTTGGCCTTGTCGCCGCCACTGTTCTGCCATTTGCCCGCGCCCAGCGATGCCAGCCGCATGCGCACGCCGATCCCCGGCTCGACGCCCAGCGACTGCGCCTCTTCGAGGATCAGCGGCAGCTCGGACGGCTTCTCGACCACGATGAAGACCTGCATGCCGAGCTTGCGTCCGATCAGCGCAAGACGGATGTATTCGCGATCCTTGTAGCCGTTGCAGACGATCAGCCCGCCGGGGCGCGACAGCGCCAGCACCGCCATGAGTTCGGGCTTGCTGCCCGCTTCCAGCCCGAAGCCTTCGCCATGGTGCGAGGCCAGCGTTCCGGCCACGGCCGCGTGCTGGTTGACCTTGATCGGATAGACCGCGGTGTAGCCGCCGCTGTAATCCCAGTCGGCCTGCGCCTGCGCGAACGCGGCCTGCAACTTGCCGAGGCGGTCACCGAGGATGTCGGGGAAACGCACCAGCAAGGGCAGGTTGGCGCCGCGATCGAGCGCCGCATCCACCACCTCCGGCAACGGGATCGTGCCGCCATGCCCGCCACGCGGGCGCACGGCGATGCGGCCGCCATCGTCGACGTCGAAATAACCCTCGGCCCAGTGCGGGATCGAGTAGGTCTTGCGGGCGTGGTCGGGCGACCAGGCGGTCATCGGCGCATCCTCGTGTCTGGACGCGCATTGTAGAGCCTGCCCCGCACTCGATGCGGGGGCGGGTCTCGACCCGCCACACCCACGGCTTTCACAATTGCCCGGCGGCAAGATGCCACCTGCCGCATGCGGTCAAGACGTGCAAGCTGTCATCGAACCGCCATGACGGCGGGCCAGGGCCCGCCCTACAATGCACGGCTTCGCCACGCATCGCGCCGCAAGCCTCGGTCGGCAGCAATGGTGATGCGCGCGTCGCCACGCGCGATGGAAGGCGAACCATCCCACGCTTTTGATTGACCCACAGGACGACTTTCCCATGACCGCACCCAACTGGCTGTACGAGAACTTCGATCCCGCCGGCTCGGCCATCGGCTACCGCGTCACGCGCAAGCTGGACGAGGTGCAGTCGCCGTTCCAGAAGATCGAGATCTACGAGTCGACCGACTGGGGCAACGTGATGCTGATCGACGGCGCGATGATGGTCACCACGCGCGACAACTTCCTCTACCACGAGATGGTGTCGCATCCGGCACTGTTCACGCATGCCGATCCCAAGCATGTCGTGATCATCGGCGGCGGCGACTGCGGCACGCTGCGCGAAGTGCTGCGCCATCCCGGCGTACAAAAAGCCGTGCAGTGCGACATCGACGAACAGGTCACGCGCATGGCGGAGAAATATTTCCCCGAACTGTGCGAATCCAACAGCGATCCGCGCGCCGAGATCCTGTTCGACGACGGCATCGCCTACATGGCCAACTGCGCACCGGGCAGCGTGGACATCGTGATCGTCGATTCCACCGATCCGGTCGGCCCGGCCGAGGGCCTGTTCAACAAGGCGTTCTACGACAGCTGCTTCCGCGCACTGAAGGACGACGGCATCCTGGTGCAGCAGTCCGAATCGCCGCTGGTGCTGCTGGATCTCATCAACGAAATGCGTGGCGAGATGCGCAAGGCCGGCTTCGACAGCTTCCAGACACTGCCCTTCCCGCAGCCTTGCTACCCGACCGGCTGGTGGAGCTGCACGCTGGCGCGCAAGTCCGGCGGGTTCGATTTCCGCGAGGCCGATGCCCGCGCCAAGCCGTTCACCACCAAGTACTACAGCGCCGACATCCACAAGGGCGCGCAACACCTGCCGCCGTTCGTCGCCGAAGCGCTGGGCGAGTGAGATCGCAACACCGCAGGGCGGCTCTTGCCCCGTCCTGCATTAGCTGTCGCTTTGAAATTTCTAGCGCCCTCGAAATTGATCAAAGAACGCATGATCAATTTCAAGGATCTGCTTCGGCTTGACGCCCAAGCTAGCTGACTCAAAGAGGTCGACAAGCTTGTCGCCATCTACCAGCTCAATCGGAACCACCCCATCTCGCGCAGCTTCTGCTTCTGCATCGGAAGTAAATCTTCCCGTCGTGATGAATACGCCTTTCTCTGCTCGCCCTAATAGCGCATTCCGGAACTCTCCGACTGCAGCTCGGCCCACGACATCTTTGTAACGCTTGGCTTGGAATGCAACCTTAATCCGAACGAACGGACTCAATCTCAAGACACCGTACCCATCAATGCCGCCGTCCTTGGATTTTTGTGTTACAGAAACGTCCTCGAACCCATGCTCCCGTAACAATCGCTCACAAAGCAGTTCAAATCCATACGGCGGTAAAGATCTCAAGACTTGAAGCAAGGACTGCTCCTGAGCTTCGTCCAATGGCATGTCTTCATCAGCAGGCTTAACTGATGCAACCGCAGGCTTTTGCACCGATTGATAAGCCTTTACACGACTCAACATAACTTCTCGGGAAGACTTAGCGTCGAGGTGCGTCTTCCATCCCAATGGTGTAAGCGTCCAAATCCCCCGCCTACTGTCGTCGATGAGTCCTTGCCATACTAAGTATTGGCGTGCCCATTGAACTTGATTGTGAAAGCGGTTTGCCCCCGATTTGATAGTTGCTTGCGTGACTTTTTCCGGGACTTTCAGCTCACGCGCAATCCAGTCCGACACCTCCTTGGGGCGCGCCGATCCACCTACAGAGCGCAAGCAGTCAAGCAAGGGCGGCATCCACTGGACAAACTCTGAGCCGCCACCTTGCCTCCCTGCTTGGCTCACAACGCGTCCCCATCCAGTTCGCCCGTCCTGATCCGCACCACGCGGTCGAGGTCGTACACGAACACCTTGCCATCGCCGATCTTGCCGGTGCCGGCAGCCTTGAGGATCGCTTCGCAGACCACGTCGACCTGGTCGTCGGTCACCGCGATCTCCAGCTTGATCTTGGGCAGGAAGTCGACCACGTACTCGGCGCCGCGATACAGCTCGGTGTGGCCCTTCTGCCTTCCGAAGCCCTTGACCTCGGTGACGGTGATGCCGGTGACGCCGGCATCGGCCAGCGCTTCGCGCACGTCGTCGAGCTTGAACGGCTTGACGATCGCCATGACCATCTTCATTGCAGCGCCCCTCGGCATTGACCGGCGACAGGATAAACCGGTTGCGGCTCCGGGACGGTCGTGGTGTAGTGCCCGCCCCGCGGATTCGGGGTTTTCCGACACCACGGTGTACCTGTCGCCGACAGCGCCTCCACGCGCCAGCGGCGATGCTGGAAGCGACGACGGCAGGAGCCCGCCATGATCGACCTCAGCCACATCGACGACCTCGCCCGCCGCCTCAGCGGCCTGGTGCCCCCGGGCCTCCGCGAGAGCCGGGAAGAGTTGCAGGAGAACTTCAAGGCAGTGCTGCAGTCGGGCCTCGGCAAGCTCGACCTGGTCACGCGCGAGGAATTCGACGTGCAGCGCGCCGTGCTGCTGCGCACGCGCGAGAAGCTGGAAGAACTCGAAAGAACCGTGGCCGCGCTGGAAGCACAGCTCGCCGCGCCCGGTACGACCGCCAGTCCGCCGACGCACTAGGGTTCCATCCAATGGGACTTGCACTCGTGCATGGACGCGCGAGGGCCGGTGTCCGTGCCCCTCACGTCAAGGTCGAGGTGCACCTGGCCGGTGGATTGCCGTCCATGTCCATCGTCGGATTGCCCGAAGCCGCCGTGCGCGAGGCCAAGGATCGCGTGCGCGCGGCCATCCAGTGCGCGCAGTACGAATTCCCCGCGCGTCGCATCACCGTGAACCTCGCCCCTGCCGACCTGCCCAAGGGTGGCGGCCGCTTCGACCTGCCGATCGCGCTCGGCATCCTCGCGGCCAGCGGCCAGATCCCGCTGGAAGCCTTGGCGGATCACGAATTCATCGGCGAGCTGGGCCTGACCGGCGAACTGCGTCCGGTCGATGGCGTACTGCCCGCGGCACTGGCCTGTGCCGAGGCCGGGCGCGGGTTGGTCGTGCCCGCTGCCAACGGCGAGGAAGCCGCGCTCGCCTCCGGGCTGGACGTGCGCACCGCGCGCACGCTGCTGGAAGTCTGCGCGATGCTGCTCGGCAGCAAGGCCTTGCCGCAGGCGGTGCCGCCGCCGCCCGCCCGATTGGCCGGCCCGGATCTGCGCGACGTGCGCGGACAGGCCCAGGCACGGCGTGCACTCGAGATCGCGGCGGCTGGCGGCCACCACCTGTTGCTGTCAGGCCCGCCCGGTTGCGGCAAGACGCTGCTGGCTTCGCGGCTGCCCGGCATCCTGCCCGAGGCCAGCGAGGCCGAAGCGCTGGAAACCGCGGCCATCGCCTCGGTCAGCGGACGCGGACTCGACCCGGCGCGCTGGCGCGAACGGCCGTTCCGGTCGCCTCACCACACCGCCAGCGCCGTGGCGCTGGTTGGTGGCGGCACCGAACCGCGACCGGGAGAGATTTCCCTCGCACACCAAGGTGTGCTGTTCCTGGACGAACTGCCGGAGTGGGATCGTCGGGCGCTCGAAGTCCTGCGCGAGCCGCTGGAATCGGGTGTGGTAACCATCTCGCGGGCGGCGCGCCAGTGCGAATTCCCCGCCAGGTTCCAGCTGGTCGCGGCGATGAATCCCTGCCCCTGCGGATGGGCCGGCGATGCTTCTGGCCGCTGCCGCTGCAACCCGGACGCCATCCGGCGCTACCGCGCGCGCATTTCCGGCCCCTTGCTCGACCGCATCGACCTGCATGTCGACGTGCAGCGCCTTCCACCCTCGGAACTCCGCCCGGACGCACCCGACGGCGAATGCAGCACGGTCGTGCGGCAACGCGTCGAAGCGGCACGCCGGCTGCAGGCAGGCCGCGCCGGTGCCACCAATGCCGCACTCGACCAGGCCGGCACGATGGCCCATTGCCGGCTCGCGCCCGCGGATCAGATGCTGCTGGAACGCGCCATCGAATCGCTCCAGCTCTCGGCACGGTCGATGCACCGCATCCTCCGCGTCGCCCGCACCATTGCCGACCTCGCCGATAGCGAGCGCATTGCCACGCCGCACCTGGCCGAAGCCATCGGCTACCGGCGCGCTGCCCGCGGCATCGACCAGGCCGCCTGAGGGAGAGTGACGACCGGCAGTCGCAGCGCCGCACCCGCGTTGCTACCGTCCGGGCTCCTCCGACCAGGAACACCGCCATGCGTCGCCTCGTCCTCGTTTCCGCCGTCGCCCTCGCCCTGACCGCCTGCGGCGGCGGTGAATCCACGTCCACGACCCCGGCCGGCAGCGATGCCGCGGGCAGCGCTCCGGCGCAGCCACCCGAACTGATCCCCCGCGACACCCTGTTCGGCAACCCCGAGCGCGCGAACGTGCAGGTCAGCCCGGACGGACAGCACCTGAGCTGGATCGCGCCGGTCGATGGCGTACTCAACGTCTGGGTAGCGCCCATCGGCGAACTGGACAAGGCGCGCGCGGTGACCGCCGACAAGGCGCGTGGCATCCGCCAGTACTTCTGGAGCTACAAGCCGGGCACGTTGCTGTTCATGCGCGACACCGGCGGCGACGAGGATTTCCACCTGTATTCGGTCGATGTCGCCGGCGGCGAGCCGCGCGACCTCACCCCGTTCCCGAAGACGCGTGCGCTCGTCTACGGCGTCAGCCACAAGCATCCGGACGCGGTGCTGGTCGGCATGAACGACCGCAACACGAGCTGGCACGATCTCTATCGCGTCGATCTGGCCAGCGGCCAGCGCACGCTGGTCGAACGCAACGACGACGACATCGCCGGCTACGTCGTCGACGCCGATTACGGCGTGCGCTACGCGCAACGCTCGCGCGCCGACGGCGGCACCGACCTGCTCGAACCCGACGGCAAGGGTGGCTGGCAGGTGATCGAGGAAGTGCCTTTCGAGGATTACCTGTCGACCGGCTTCGCCGGCATGACCACCGACGGCAGCACCCTGTACTTGAACGAATCGCGCGGCCGCGACACTACCGCACTGGTCGCGATCGACACCGCGAGCAAGAAGAAGACCGTGGTGTTCGAGGATCCGCGCGCGGACATCCAGGAGACGCTGACACATCCGCAGACCGGCGTGGTGCAGGCCGCGGCCTCCGAATACCTGCGCGAGGAATGGAAAGCGATCGATGCCTCGATTGCCGCCGACCTGCAGAAACTCGACGGCATCGGCCCCGGCACCGCATCGGTGGCATCGCGCAGCTTCGACGACCGCACCTGGATCGTTGCCTACTCGGCCGCGGAAACGCCGGTCGAGTACTACCGTTACGACCGCGGCGACGGCGAAGGCACGCTGACGCGCCTGTTCAGCGCGCGTCCCGCGCTGGAAGGCAAGCCGCTGGTGCCGCAATGGCCGCAGGAAATCCCTTCGCGCGACGGCAAGACGCTCGTGAGCTACCTCACCCTGCCGAAGGAAGCCGACGCAAACAACGACGGCAAGGCCGACCAGCCGGTGCCGATGGTGCTGCTGGTGCATGGCGGCCCGTGGGCGCGCGACGGCTACGGCTACAGCGGCTGGAACCAGTGGCTCGCCAACCGCGGCTACGCCGTGCTGCAGGTGAACTACCGCGGCTCGACCGGCTTCGGCAAGTCGTTCGTCAACGCCAGCGAAGGGCAGTGGTCGAAGGCGATGCACGACGACCTGATCGACGGCGTCGAATGGGCGGTGTCGAACGGCGTCACCACCCGCGAGAACGTCGCGATCATGGGTGGCAGCTACGGCGGTTACGCCACGCTGGTCGGCATGACGTTCACGCCGGACGTGTTCAAGTGCGGCGTCGACATCGTCGGCCCGTCCAACCTTGTCACGTTGTTCGAGACCTTCCCGGCCTACTGGGCGAGCTTCATGGAGCAGTGGTATCGCCGCGTCGGCGATCCGCGTACCGAAGCCGGCATGCAGGCGCTGGTACAGGCTTCGCCAATCACGCACGTCGACAACATCAAGAAGCCACTGCTGATCGGACAGGGCGCGAATGACCCGCGCGTGGTGCAGGCCGAGAGCGACCAGATCGTCGAGGCGATGAAGGCCAAGAACATCCCGGTCACCTACGTGCTGTTCCCCGACGAAGGCCATGGCTTCGCACGGCCCGAGAACAGCAAGGCGTTCAATGCGGTGACTGAAGGTTTCCTCGGCACCTGCCTCGGCGGTCGCGTGCAGCCGATCGGCGGGGACTTCACCGGTTCCAGCATCACCGTGCCGACCGGCGCGGGCGACGTGCCCGGCCTGGCCGAAGCGTTGCAGGCGCACACGCAGGAAGTGAAGAAGTAATCTCGCGCAGGCACGATGCGACGGAAAGCAAAGGGGCGGCCAGCGGCCGCCCCTTTTCCGTTTCCCTCTCCCACGGTTCCGTCAGGCTGCGGCCTTCTTGTTGTCGTAGAACTGCTCTTCCTCGGTCGAGCCCTTCAGCGCGGTGACGCTCGAGGCGCCGCCCTGGATCACCGTGGTCACGTCGTCGAAGTAACCCGCGCCTACTTCCTGCTGGTGGCTGACGAAGGTGTAACCCTTCTCGCGCGCGGCGAACTCGGGCTCCTGCACCTGCTCGACATAGTGCTTCATGCCTTCGCCACGCGCATAGTCATGCGCGAACTTGAAGGTGTTGAACCAGTTGATGTGGATGCCGGCCAGGGTGATGAACTGGTACTTGTAGCCCAGTGCCGACAGTTCTTCCTGGAACGAGGCAATTTGCTTATCGTCGAGGTTCTTCTTCCAGTTGAAGCTCGGCGAGCAGTTGTATGACAGCAGCTTGCCCGGATGCTTGGCATGCACCGCCTGCGCGAACTCGCGGGCGAAGCCGATGTCGGGCGTACCGGTCTCGCACCACACCAGGTCGGCATAGGCGGCGTAGGCGATGCCGCGGCTGATCGACTGCTCCAGTCCATTGCGCACCTTGTAGAAACCCTCGGACGTGCGCTCGCCGGTGACGAACGGCTGGTCGTTCGGATCGAAGTCGCTGGTCAGCAGGTTCGCGGCTTCCGCATCGGTGCGGGCAAGGACAATCGTGGGCACGCCCAGCACGTCGGCCGCCAGTCGCGCGGCCACCAGCTTCTGCACGGCCTCCTGCGTGGGCACCAGCACCTTGCCGCCCATGTGGCCACACTTCTTCACCGCCGCCAACTGGTCTTCAAAGTGCACGCCTGCCGCACCGGCGATGATCATGTTCTTCATCAGCTCGTAGGCGTTGAGCACGCCACCGAAGCCGGCCTCGCCGTCGGCGACGATCGGCAGGAAGAAGTCGATTGCGTCTTCTGACTTCGCCTTGCCGTCGACGATGTTCTTCCACTGGATCTCGTCGGCGCGCTGGAAGGTGTTGTTGATCCGGCGCACCATCGTCGGCACCGAGTCGTACGCGTACAGCGACTGGTCGGGGTACATGGTTTCGCTGGTGTTGCCGTCGGCGGCCACCTGCCAGCCCGACAGGTACACCGCTTCCAGACCGGCCTTGGCCTGCTGCATCGCCTGGCCGGCGCTGATCGCGCCGAAGGCATTGACGTAACCCTTCTTCGCCTCGCCGTTGACCAGCTTCCACAGCTTTTCCGCACCGCGCTTGGCCAGCGTGTGTTCGGGCTGCAGGCTGCCGCGCAGGCGCACCACGTCGGCGGCGGAATACGGGCGCTGGATGCCGTTCCAGCGCGGGTTGCTGTCCCAGTCGCGCTGCAGGGCTTCGATCTGTTGCTGTGGGGTGGTCATGTCGGTTCTCCGGAAGAATGCGATGGCGTGTCAGTCGATGCGTTCGTAGGCGGGCAGCGTGAGGAAGTCCTCGAGCGTGTCGCGGCGGGTGAGTTCCTCCAGCATCGCGATGGCTTCGGGCACGCGCGTGGCGCCCGGAATCGATTGGCCGGCGAGGCGCGAGGGCAGGTTGAGCAGCGCACGTTCGAACAGCGCATCGTCGATCGCGGTGCCGTCGTCCAGGTGCAGCGGGCAACGACCATCGTCCGCGGCATGCAGCCATTGCCACAGCTGCGCGCGTCCGATCTCGGCGGTGGCCGCGTCTTCCATCAGCCAGTGGATCGGCACGCAGCCGTTGCCGTCGAGCCATGCGGCGAGATAGCGCACGCACACCTCGACGTTGTTCTCGAAACCGGCGCGCGTGATCGAACCCAGCGACGGACGGATCAGGTCGTTGCGTTCGACGATCACTTCCTCACGCCCCAGATGCTGCTGGTGCGGGCCGTGCATGCGCTCGTCGAACACTGCCTTCGCCAGCGGGATCAGCGCCGGATGCGCAACCCAGGTGCCGTCGTGTCCGGCGGTGACTTCACGCAGCTTGTCGGCGCGCACACGGGCCAAGGCCTTTTCGTTCGCCTCTGCATCGTTGTTGATCGGGATCTGCGCCGCCATGCCACCCATCGCATGCGCGCCGCGGCGATGGCAGGTCTGGATCAGCAGTTCCGAGTAGGCGCGCAGGAACGGCTGGGTCATGCCGACCTGTGAGCGCTCGGGCAACACGCGGTCGCGATGGCGGCGGAAGGTCTTGATGTACGAAAAGATGTAATCCCAGCGCCCGCAATTGAGGCCGACGATGCGCTCCTTCAACGCATGCAGGATCTCGTCCATCTCGAACACCGCCGGCAGCGTCTCGATCAGCACGGTGACCTTGATCCGGCCCTGCGGCAGGCCGAGTTCGGTTTCGATGTGCGACAGCACCTGCTGCCACAGCTGCGCTTCTTCCATCGACTGCAGCTTGGGCAGGTAGAAGTACGGGCCGCGATCCTGCTTCGCCAGTGCGGTGGCGTTGTGGAACGCGAACAGGCCGGCATCGAACAGCGCGCCGGACAGGCGTTCGCCATCGACCAGGACGTGCTTCTCGTCGAGGTGCCAGCCACGCGGACGCACGATCAGCACCGCACGCTCGTCTTGCGGCTTCAGTTCGTAGCACTTGCCGTTCTCTCCGACGAAGGTGAGCGTGTTGGCAATCGCCTCGCGCAGCGCGCGCTGGCCGGTGAGCAGGTTGTCCCAGGTCGGCGCCGTCGAATCCTCGAAGTCGGCCATGTAGCAGTTGGCGCCGGAGTTGAGCGCGTTGATGACCATCTTCGGATCGACCGGCCCGGTGATCTCGACGCGGCGATCCAGCAAGGCCGCCGGCAACGGGGCGACGCGCCAGTGGCCGTCGCGGATCGCGCGGGTGTCATCGCGGAAATCCGGCAGCGCGCCGGCATCGAATTCGGCCTGGCGCCGGCGACGGGCCGCCAGCCGGGCCTGTCGCTCGCCTTCGAAGCGGCGATGCAGCCCGGCGAGGAAGACCTGCGCGGCCGGATCGATCAGGTCGGCGGGCGCTCCGGCCGGGAACCGGATGCCGGCATCGGTGGGGGCGGACGGGATTTCCTTGAGGACGGCGGACATCGGCTGGCTCCTGCGGCGGTATTGCGGTGCAGCAGAACCTTCCTCGCATCCAATGTATTTGACAAACCAGTTTTATCAATGTAATTCATTTGATTAACTTATAAATCAATCAAAACAAGGGCTTCGTGGCTGATTCGCTGCCCCGCTTCGCCTACAAGGCCGACCGGCTGAAGCCCCTGCGGGCCTTCTGCCAGACCGCCCGGCTCGGTTCCGTGTCGCGAGCGGCCGAGGCCCTGTTCGTCAGCCAACCCGCCATCACCCTGCAATTGCAGGCACTGGAACGGGAGCTGGGACAGAAGCTGTTCGAACGCAGCGGGCGCCGGCTGGTGCCGACCCGTGCCGGCGAGGCGCTGTACGAGCTGGCCCGTCCACTGGTGGAAGGCATCGACACCCTGCCCGCCGCATTCCAGAACCAGCTCAAGGGCATGGATGCGGGCGAGCTCAACATCGCCGCCAACAGCTCGACCATCCTCTACCTGCTGCCGCGGATCGTGGAGCGCTTCCGCGAGCACCATCCGGATGTGCGCCTGAGCCTGCACAACACCGTCAGCGCCGACGGCACCGACCTGTTGCGCTCGGATGCGGTGGATCTGGTGGTCGGCTCGATGCAGGACGTGCCGGGCGACCTCAGCTACGCGCCGCTGCACCGCTTCGAGCAGATGCTGGTGATGCCGGTCGGACATCCGCTGGCCGACAAACCCGACCTGTCGCTGGCCGACATCGGCCAGCACGGTCTGATCCTGCCGCCCAAGCGCCAGATCACCTGGCGACTGGTCGACCTGGTGTTCCAGCAGAACCGCGTGCCCTACACCGTGGCGCTGGAAGTCGGTGGCTGGGAGGTGATCAAGCAGTACGTGGCGATGGGCATGGGCATCAGCATCCTCTCGTCGATCTGCCTGACCGAAGCCGACCGCGGCCGCATCGCCACGCGATCGGTCGGTCGCTTCTTCCCCGATCGCAGCTACGGCGTGGTGATGCGCAAAGGCAAGCTACCGTCGGCACAGGCGCGTGCGTTCATGGATCTGATCCAGCCCGACCTGTTCGTACGGCGCGACTACTACGACAGCGGCCATTCGGAGCGTTGAGCACCCGCGCGCTCAATCAATCCGTATCGAGCGGCTTGAACGGCGAGTCGGATGTCGTCGAAGACTTCTCTACAGCCTCCGCGAGGATACCTTCGCAAGTCGTCGGGTCGGGCGCTCGCCCCGTCTCCCCGGGGGGAGGCAACCAGAAATCCACCTCGCTCGAAATAGAGGTAGACACTGGCATTCCATCCACCTCTTCTGGAACGTAAAGTCGCGAGCCAACCCAAGCACGTAACGCTTCTCTGAAAGGCCTGGCATTGCCTTCGATGGCATCGACCGACTCCAGCGTTGCCTTGCCATCGGTTCCAACTCTCATCGTGACGCGAAAGCGGCCCTCGTTTCCGGCACGCGCGGCATTCGGTGGGTACGCAGGAGGCCGGCGAATGAGTTCGCCATCAACGGGGCCGGGGCCATGACCCGTAAACGCCATCGCGACATCGAAGGTTCCGTCACTGCTCGGAACCGCGCAACCCGCCAGGAAGACGTATGTAACTCCCGCTTTGGCCTGGCCTTCGACAACCGCAGGCTCGAAACGCCAGCGTAATACCCGTTGTTCGACAAGCGTCCGCACAACTTCGCCGAGCTTCACGCTCGGCTCCACACGTTGCGGTGTGCCGTGCTGATCAATGGATACGCGCGCATTCGCCCAGAACTTCACCGGGGCAGCTGTGGACTCGCTCGCCGCCACCGAGCCAATAGTCAAAGCCAATCCAACGCCACATATCCATCGCGTCATCGCTGTGTTCCCCGTCGCCATGCCCCGAATACCATTCGGGGTCTTGTAACTCTACGGCATCGGCAAGTCATCCTCGGCGTACACCGCCACGTGCGGCACGCCATCGGCGCCGATCCAGCCGCGGTACATGCCGGGCGTATTGAACGGGAACGCGACGGTGCCCGCGGCATCGAGCGCAATCGCGCCGCCATCGCCACCGGCGGCGGGAATGACGCGGTTGATCACGCGGTCGGCGGCGCGTTCGATGCCATCACCGGCCAGGCGCACGCGCGCGCAGATTTCATGCGCGGCAGCGGTGCGGATGTAGTACTCGCCCCAGCCGGTGCCCGAGACCGCGCAGTTGTCGTCGGCCCAGGTGCCCGCACCGATGATCGGCGAGTCGCCGACGCGGCCGTAGCGCTTGTTGGTCATGCCGCCGGTGGACGTGCCCGCGGCGAGGTGGCCGTTGTTGTCCAGCGCGACCGCACCCACGGTGCCGAAGTAGGCCTTGCCGCCGGTGTCGACCTGCGTTTGCGGTGTCTTCTCGGCGTCCAGCGCGCGCTGCAGTTGCTGCCAGCGCTTCTCGGTGCGGAAGTAGGACGGATCGACCAGCGTGATGCCGTGCTCGCCGGCAAAGATTTCGGCACCTTCGCCGACCATCATCACGTGGCGCGAGCGTTCCATGATGGCGCGCGCCAGCAGGATCGGATTCTTCACGCGATGCAGGACTGCTGCTGCGCCGGCCTTGCCGCTGGCGCCATCCATGATCGAGGTGTCGAGCTCGTTGCGGCCATCGTGGGTGAACACCGCGCCGCGCGCGGCGTTGAACATCGGCGCATCCTCGAGCACCACGATCGCGGCAGACACCGCATCGAGTGCCGGCTTGCCCGCCTGCAACTCCGCATGGCCCGCACGCAGCGCCGCCTCCAGTGCCTGTCGTGCCGCAACCTCCTCTTCCGGCGTGAGGTCGCCGCGTTCGACACCGGCGCCGCCATGGATCGCCAGCACCGGCGACTGCAACGCCACCAGCACGCCATCGCGCACGGCGTAGTCACGCCTGGACATCGGCTTGTCGACGCGCCCGGACGGCAGGTACAGCACCGACTCCACGCCGACGCCAATCGTCTCCACATGATCGAGGTTCATCGCTTCGTCTTCTTCCTGCTGCTGCGTGAAACCGCCACGCACCACCAGTGCACCTGCACCGGGTGCAGTGGCGAACACGCGCGCACGGCCATTGCCTTCCACGGCAACCGCCGCATCCTCGTCCACGCCGAGGCCGATGATTACGCGACCGTCGCGGGCCAATGCTTCGGATTTGGCGACGAAGGCGACCAACCGTCCCAGGCGGTTGCGCTCGCGGAAATGCGTGTCGGTGACCACGCCACGCAGCAGGTCGAGATGCAGGAACTCGCGTTCGATGGTGTTGCCGTCGCCCAACGGATCGGCAAGTGCAGCGGGACTGCGCAGGCTGCCGCCATCCATCGCGCCGTAGAGAAACTCGCCCAGCATCGCCAGACCGGCGCTGGTGCCGCCCAGCGGCTTGCCCGCCTTGACGTGTGCGTCCAGCGCCTCGGCGACCGGCGTGCCGCGCCAGTAGCGCACGTAGCGCGACTGGTCGCCGCCGGCGATGAAGATGCCGTCGGCCTTGCGCAGGCTGGCGAGCATGCGCGCATCGGTGGCCTGGTCGCGACTGGTGAACACGAAGGTCTCCACCGACGCGACACCTCCCACTTCGTCGTGGAACTCCTCGCCGATCTCGCCGCCCATCGAAGCGCGCAAGACCACCACGTGGCCGTTGCCGGCCTTGGCGAGGAACCAGCGCAGCGCATCGAAGTTGCGGTCGCCGCCGCCCATCAGCAGCAGGCCCGGCGCCGGCTTGCCCGGCGTGGGCAGCGCGGCGTCGCCGATGAAATGACGCTGCAGGTCGGACGCAGCCGCGGCCCCCGCATGCAACAGGCAAAGCGCCAACACCATCGACCTGACGATCCCCTGCTTCATCGTTTCGCTTCCTCCGCCCATGCGGGCAATGCTGGTTGTGACGAACGGCGGCGGCAATTCCCCCGCCCGCACCGGTCGCGGCGGCCCGCGATCGGCTATGTTGCCCGCCATGGCGGCCGAACTCGACCGATGGTTCACCGAACAGGTGCTCGTCCACGAGGCGGCGCTGGTGCGCTACCTGTTGCGCAACTGGCCGCACCGCGACGAGATCCACGACCTGCGCCAGGAAATCTACGCGCGCGTGTACGAGTCGGCCGCGAAGTCGCTGCCGCTGCAACCCAAGCCCTTCCTGTTCGCCGCCGCCCGCCACCTGCTGGCCGACCGCGCCCGCCGCGCCAAGGTGGTCTCGATCGAGCCGATGGGTGATTTCGAGCCCTCGAACGTCTTGGTGGATGACCTGTCGCCGGAACGCTGGTGCGGCGGCAGGCAGATCCTCCGCCGGCTGGCCGATGCCTTCGACCGCCTGCCCGACCGCTGCCGCGAGGTGGTGTGGCTGCGTCGGGTCGAGGATCTGTCGCAGAAGGAGGTCGCCATGCGACTCGGGATCAGTGAGAAGACCGTGGAAAAGCACATCGCCAAGGGCATGCGACTGATCGCCGAGAGTTTCTACGGCGACGGCGATGCCATGGATGCGCCGACGACGGTCGCGCAGGGACGAGCGGATGGACGACACCAGGCCGACTGAACCGACCACCGGCCATGGCCGGGACGTCGAACGCATCGCGGCGGAATGGCTGGCCCGCCGCGACGCCGGCGCGTGGACGGACGACGATGCCGCGGCGCTGGAGGCATGGCTGTCGCGCGACACCGCGCACCGGGTCGCGTTCCTGCGGTTGCAGGCCGCGTGGGAACACGCGGGGCGACTGCAGGCGCTTGGCGCAGGCGCGCCGGGCGACATCCCGCCGCGTGGCGCATGGGCCTCCGTTCCGCGCGAACGGGTGAATGCAGACACGCCCGATCCCGCCACGCTGGTCTTCGCACCCCGCGCCAAACCACAACGCCGACGCACGTGGCCCCTGGCTGCGACGGCGGCCATCGCCGCGTGTGCACTCGCGGTCGGCTGGGGCTGGCACGCATTCGGCGCGGTGGAGGAGTCGTCGCACGGCACTGCGCTCGGCGGCATGGACACCGTGGCGCTGGCGGATGGTTCGCGTACCACGCTGGCCAGCGACAGCCGCATCGACGTGCGCCTGTCGCGCCGCGAACGACGCATCGACCTGCAGCGGGGCGAGGCGTTCTTCGATGCCGCCAAGGATCCTCGCCGGCCCTTCGTGGTCGAAGCCGCGGGCCGGCAGGTGGTGGCCGTGGGTACGCGCTTCTCGGTGCGGCGCGATGGCGAAGACCTGCGCGTGGTGGTGACCGAAGGCGTGGTGCGGCTGGAGGCCCTGCCCGGCGACGGCACGCCGCAACCGGCCACCCTGCTGCCCGCGGGCAGCATCGCGCTGGCCCGGCGCGACGGCGTGCTGGTGAAGACCGTGCCGCTGGCCGAAGCCGAGCAACTGGTCGACTGGCGCAGCGGCCTGCTGGTCTTCCGCGACACCACGCTGTCCGAGGCCGCCAGCGAATTCAACCGCTACAACGCGCGCAAGATCGTCATCGTCGACGACACCGTGGGCGACCTGCGCATCGGCGGCAGCTTCCGCTGGGAGAACGCGGAAGCCTTCGTGCGCCTGCTCGAACAAGGCTTCCCGGTGCGCGCCGATTACGGCCGCGACCGCATCGTCCTGCACGCGCCCTGACCCTGCCGACAGGCACGGGGGGATTTCTTGGCGTCGTTCGTCCTGATAGCGAAAGGCGCAGCCGGCGCCATCCGGGGGTACTCGCTTGAAATCGCCACGTCCGCTCCGCCTGCTGCTCCTGTCCCTCGCCTGTTCGGCCGCGCTCGCCGCGCATGCACAGGCACCGACCTCGACGAAGGTCGACATTCCCGCCGGCGACCTCGCTTCGGCACTCGATGCCTACGCACGGCAATCGGGCACGCAGATCCTCTACCGCGCCGACCAGTTGCAAGGCACGCGCACGGCCGGCGCCAGCGGCGACCTGTCCCCGCAACAGGCACTCGATCGCCTGCTCAGGGGCAGCGGATTCAGCGCACGCCACGACGCCTCGGGCGCGGTGGTGATCGTGCAGCAACCGGTGCTGGCGCAAGCCACGCAAACACCGCCGCCCGCGCCGCGTCCTGCGCCACCACCGCCACCTCCCGCGCCGCCGGAACAACCGACCGAACTGGAAACCGTGCAGGTCACCGGTTCGCGCATCCCGCGTTCGCAGATCGAAGGCCCGGCACCGATCACCGTGGTCACCGCCGAACAGATCCAGGCCAGCGGCTTCACCAGCGTGCCCGACGTGCTGCGCTCGCTCAGCCAGAACAGCGGCACGGTGCAAGGCCAGCAGAACACGACCAGTGCGCAGTCGACCCCCGGCGCGCAGGCCGTCGACCTGCGCGGCCTCGGCCCCAACCACACGCTGGTGCTGATCAACGGCCGCCGCATCGCCGACTTCCCGTTGCCGCTCAACAGCCGCAGCAACTTCACCGACATCGGCAACATCCCGCTGGGCATGATCGATCGCGTCGAAGTGCTCACCGGCAGCGCCTCGGCCGTGTACGGCTCCGACGCGATGGCCGGCGTGATCAACTTCATCCTCAAGAAGTCGGTCGACGGCACCATCTTCGACTACCGCTACGGCGATACCGAACGCGGCGGCGGCGAATCGCACCGGCTCACGCTGACCACCGGCTTCGAGCGCGGCGCCTTCAGCGGCATCGTCGGCGTGGAACTGCTGGACAAGCGTCCGCTGTGGGGCTTCGAGCGCGACATCCAGGACTCCACGCTCGATGCGCCCACGGATCGCAGGCGCCTGCCACGCCTGACCGCGCAGATCCTCAACTGGGAAGACGACACCAACCTCGCGCCTGCGGACGATTGCGCGGCGATGTCCGGCTTGAACGAAGGCACGACCGGCCTGCACCTCGATCGTTTCGGCGAGCCCTACTGCGGCAGCGAGCGCGCCATCGCGTATCGCACCATCACCAACGAGCGCAAGGGCGGCAACATTTACGGCGCGTTCGAGTACCGCATCTCGGACGAACTGTCGTGGTTCGCCGACGTGCAACTTGGCCGCCAGACCGTGCGGCTGCTGACCGGCACCAACGGCAACGACGTGGCCAGCGACCACATGGGCTGGGAATTCCACGACCCGGATTCGTTCGACAACTACCGCAACAAGATCTTCTACAACGCACTCACTGACCAGCGCGAGATCTGGTCGCGCCAGTTCACGCCCGAGGAAACCGGCGGCCTGCGCAACCGCATGAACACCACCGTGCAGAAGACGCTGGCGGTGACCACCGGCTTCAAGGGCATGTTCGGCGACGACTGGAACTGGGAAGCCGCCTGGAACCACTCCCAGTACAAGGCCGACGTTGAAATGCCGCGCATCCGCGCCGAAGCCGCCAACCGGCTGTTCCTGGGCGAACTGCTGGGCTACACCGGCCGCGGCTATGCCATCTACGCCCCCGATCCGGCGCGCATGTTCACGCCGCTGACGCAAGCCGAGTTCGAGTCCATCTCGACGATGTCCACATGGCACCCGGAGGCCAAGAACGACAACCTGGGCTTCACCGTCGACACCACCTCGCTGTTCACGATGCCGGCTGGCGACGTCGGCTTTGCCGGCGCGCTGGAATACGGCCGCCAGTCGTATCGCATCAATCCCGATCCGCTGGCACTGACCGAAGACGCCTACTACGGCCCGCGCTACGGCGACGGCAGCGGCGAGCGCGACCGCTGGAGCGCCGCGGGCGAACTGCGCCTGCCGTTGCTCTCCACCCTGCACGCCAGCCTGGCCGGCCGCTACGACCGCTATTCGTACGGCAACAAGGATCCGGGCAAGTTCACCTGGAGCGCGGGACTCGAATGGCGGCCGGTGGACACGCTGCTGGTGCGCAGTTCCTACGGCACCGGTTTCCGCGCGCCCGACATGCACTACCTGTTCGCGGGCAGCGACTACTACCGCACCCGCTTCGCGACCGACTACTACGATTGCCGCACCGCCGAACCCGGCGCCACCGACGACTACTGCTACGACGACGGCAGCTACGACGTCAGCACCTTCGACGTCTACGGCGGCAACATGGAGCTGGCCGTGGAGACCAGCAAGTCGTTCTCCGCCGGCTTCGTGTGGTCGCCGTTCACCGGCTTCGACTTGTCGATGGACTACTACAAGATCCGCGTCATGAACCAGGTGCAGACGCAGAGCCGCGAACGGCTGCGCAGCGACGAAGCCAGCTGCCGCCTCGGCGTCACCGACAGCGGCACGCAGGTCGACATCAACTCTCCGACCTGCCAGGACGCGATCGCCCGCGTGATCCGCGACGAGGACGGCGTGATCACCAGCGTCCACTTCGGCCCGATCAACATCGCCAGCGAA
Source organism: Luteimonas sp. (assembly GCA_024707405.1). Lineage (GTDB taxonomy): Bacteria > Pseudomonadota > Gammaproteobacteria > Xanthomonadales > Xanthomonadaceae > Luteimonas. Next base: position 543,240 of record JANPZU010000008.1, on the reverse strand, counting down.
GAAACCTCGGGCATCGACACCAGCGTCAACTACCGCATGCAGACCGCCAATGCCGGCGACTTCCGCTTCACCGGCAACTACACCTGGGTACATCGCCACGAGAGCCGGCAGTATCCGGGCGACCCGACGCTCGACATGCTGCATTACGACACCTACAGCCCCGCGCTCCCGCGCAGGAAGGGCAACCTGGGCGTGAGCTGGGACAAGAACGCATGGGGCGCCAGCGTGTTCGGCAACTACCTCGGCCGCGTCCCCAACTATGCCGACGATGCCTGGATGCCGGCCAGCTGGCGCTTCAACGCCGGCGCACGCTACGACATCAACGACCACCTGCGCGTCTCGCTGACGGTCAACAACCTGCTCGACAAGATGCCGCCGCACGACCCGACGTGGTCGAACTATCCGTACTACGACACCGCGTGGTTCGACAGCGTCGGCCGCAGCTACTTCCTGCAGGTCACCTGGAAACTCGGCGGCAGCCCACTTTGATTTGGATTGCTCGCGCACTCCACGAAGCCCGCACGGTTGCGGGCTTCTTTTTTGCCCGTCAGGTCGTGCCGCGGTTCTTGCCCTGCCATGGCCGGTACCACTCGCGCAGCACCTGCATGTCGGCTTCCATGTCTCCACTGGTGGCGAACAGCGGGCCGATGCCGATGCGCTTTTCCGGATAGTGGAAGTACGCCGGCAGGATCGGCACCTGCGCGCCGTGCGCGATCTTCCAGAAGCCGGTCTTCCAGTGCTCCACCCGCTTGCGCGTGCCTTCCGGCGCGAGCGCGAACCAGATCCTGTCGCTGCCGCGGATCATGTCGATCGCCTGCCCGACCGTGCCATGCGCGGCATCGCGGTCGATGGCGATCACGCCCAGCCTGCGCAGCAGCGGCCCGAGCGGCCACCAGAACAGTTGCGACTTGCCCAGCACCCGCGCCTCGAAACCGAGCGCGAGCTTGGCAGCGAAGCCCCAGATGCCATCCCAGTTGGACGAATGCGGCGCGGCGATCAGCACCAGCTTCGACACATCGGGCAAGGTGCCGACCACGCGCCAGCCCCCCAGGCGCAGCACACTGCGCCCGAGCCAGCGGGTGAAGGCATTGGGTTTCACGCGCGGCGCGCTGGGCGGCAGCGGTGGCACCACGTCATCGTTGTTTGCGGTCATGCGCCTCCCACGCCTGATCGCCCCGCCATCAATCCCAATCGCGCTTCGAGCGGGTCTGCTTGATCGTACTACGCTGGCGCTTTTCGCCGAGGCGTCGCTCCTTCGCGCCCCGTGAAGGCTTGGTGGCCACGCGCGGCTTGGGTACATGGAGGCCAGCATCGAGGAACGCCTGCAGGCGTGTCCGTGCATCCTCACGATTGCGCTCCTGCGTGCGGAACCGTTGCGCCTGGATCACCAGCACGCCTTCGGCCGTGATTCGTCGATCCCGCCTCGCCAACAACCGGGCGCGCACGGCATCGTCGAGCGACGGCGAGTTGGCCACGTCGAAGCGCAGTTCCACCGCCGTCGCCACCTTGTTGACGTTCTGCCCGCCCGCGCCCGACGCGCGCACGAAGCGCTCGACGAGTTCGTCTTCCGGGATCTCGATACTCATGAAATCGGATCGCGCAACCTGTCCAGGTCACTTCACCGGCAAAGGATACAATCGGAATTCCACAGGACACGCAAGGACGACATCATGTCGCTCAGACCCCCTATGCTGGTGCTTTTGCTAGCCATCGGACTCTTCACTCTCCCGCAGGCCTCGGCCCAGGATGCTGGTGCAGCCAAAATCGACCGGCTACTCGAAGTGGTGCGTGCCAAAGACATGACTGACGGACTGCTGGTACAGTTCGGACAAATGCAACAAGAGATGATGGCACAGGCTGCCGCTGGCCACGCGCTGGATGAGGAGCGCAAGGCCCGTCTGGACGCCATCATCACCAAGTCAGATCAACAGGTGCGTGAAATTCTGGCTTGGGAGAGCCTGTTGCCGTTATATCGCGACATCTATACGCAGACGTTCAGCAACGAGGATATCGATGCGATGCTCGAGTTCTATTCCAGTCCGTCGGGCCAGCGCGTCCTTGATCGCATGCCAGAGTTGATGCAAAACACAATGGCCGCCGTACAAAGGCTGATCCTGCCCATGTTGCAACAGATGGAACAGGATTTTCGCAACCAGTCACTAGCCGAATAACTCTCCGGACACCGCACAGAACATCGTCAACACTTTCGCGAATTCACCCTCCGGCGGCGCCTCCACCACGAGGCGCTCGCCGCTATGCGGATGCGCGAACGACAGGCGCTGCGCATGCAGCAGCATCCGGTGGATACCGAGCATGCGGAAATTGCGGTTGTGGCGGCCATCGCCATGGCTGGTGTCGCCGATCAGGTGGTGCGAGGCATGCTTGAGGTGCCTGCGGATCTGGCGAAAACGCCCGGTCTCGGGTTCGGCACGCAGCAAGGCGTAGCGCGATGTCGCGAACCCCGCGGACGGCATCTCCAGTTCCACCGTCGCCAATCGCTCGAAGTGCGTGATTGCCGGTTTCTTCTCCGGTTTGCCGGGCCCGCCATCGAGCGGATGGTCGATGGTGAAGGATGGTTCCGCAGGCCAGCCGCGGCACACCGCGAGATAGTGCTTGTCCACGTCGCGGGCCATCAGCGCCTTGCCCAGCGCCGACGCGCTATCGCGGTCGAACGCGAGCAACAGGCAGCCGCTGGTCGCGCGGTCGAGCCGGTGCACCAGGAAGATCGGCCTGCCGAACTGCATGCGCAGGCGGTCGGCGAGGAAATCGGTTTCACCGCGGGCGAGCTTGCTGTCGTGCGCCATCAGGCCCGCGGGCTTGTCCACCACCGCCAGATGCTCGTCCTGCCACAACACACGCACGGCATCGCCATCCGCACCGGGCAGATGACCACTTTTGCTATCTTCCAGTCCGTCATCCAACGACAAGGGGATCCAAGCTGATGCGATTTCGTCATTCTATGGCGTTGCTGGCCGCGCTTGCGCTGGCCGGCGCCATGCCACTGCATGCCCGCACGCCCGCGCCTGCGCAGCCGGTCGCGACGGCAGAGGGCATTTCCGAATACCGGCTCGACAACGGCTTGCGCGTGGTGCTGTTCCCGGACAACAGCAAGCCGGTGACCACGGTCAACGTCACATACCTGGTCGGTTCGCGCCACGAGAACTACGGCGAGACCGGCATGGCGCACCTGCTCGAGCACCTGGTGTTCAAGGGCACGCCGACGCATGCCGACATCCCCGGCGAGATGAAGAAACGCGGCATCCGCTTCAACGGCACCACCTGGTTCGACCGCACCAACTATTTCGCCAGCTTCGCGGCCGATCCGGCCACGCTGGAGTGGCTGCTGGGCATGGAAGCCGACCGCATGGTCAATTCGCACGTCTCGCGCAGCGACCTCGACAGCGAGATGACCGTGGTGCGCAACGAGATGGAATCGGGCGAGAACAACCCGTTCCGCGTGTTGTTGCAACGGCTCATGTCCACCGCCTACATCTGGCACAACTACGGCAACTCCACCATCGGCGCCCGCGCCGACGTGGAAAACGTGCCGATCGACCGCTTGCAGGCGTTCTACCGGAATTTCTACCAGCCCGACAACGCGGTGCTGGTGATCGCCGGCGACTTCGATCCCGCTGCTGCGCTGCAGTCCGTGAACCGGACGTTCGGCAAGCTCAAGAAGCCCACGCGCACGCTGCAGGCCACCTATACCCGCGAGCCCGCGCAGGACGGGCAGCGCAGCGTGACCGTACGTCGCGTCGGCAAGACGCCCTACCTCGCGCTCGGCTACCACATGCCGGCCGGACGCCACGCCGACAGCACTCCGATGACCGTGCTCGGCCAGATGCTCGGCCACACCCCGACCGGCCGCCTGCACAAGGCGCTGGTGGAGACCGGCAAGGCAACCGGCGTCTCGGCGATCGGTTTCGCCATGGACGAACCGGGCTACATGATGTTCTTCGCCGAAGCCCCCGCCGACGCCGACCTCGACGCGCTGGAAGCGGAGATGGCCGCACTGGTCGAAGGCATCGACCCGGCCTCGCTCACCGAGCAGGATTTCGCCGCCGCGCGCCAACGACTGCTCACCTCGGCGGAAGTGGCGATGCGCGACCCCAACGCCATCGGCGTGGCCTTGTCCGAGGCCATCGCGCAAGGCGACTGGCGCCTGTTCCTGCTGGCACGCGACCGGCTGGGTAGCGTCACCCTGGACGATGTGCAACGCGTCGCTTCGACCTATTTCAAGACCGACAACCGTACCAGCGCGCGCTTCGTGCCGACCGAGAAGGCCGAACGCGTCACCATCGCCGAGGCGCCCAGCGCCGCGAGCCTGCTGGAAGGCTATGTCGGTCGCGAAGCACTCGCCGCGGGCGAGGCGTTCGATCCCTCGAACGCCAACATCGACGCGCGTACGCAGACGTTCACGCTCGACAACGGCGCGGAACTGGCGGTGCTGGCCAAGTCCACCCGCGGGCAAGCCGTGCAGTTGCGCATGCAGCTGCGCTTCGGCGACGAAACCTCGCTGACCGACCGCAGCACCGCCGCCAGCCTGCTCGGCGGCATGCTGATGCGTGGCACCGAAGGCTTGGATCGCGCCGCGATCTCGCACCGGCTGGTCGAACTCAAGTCGTCGCTCAGCGTGAACGGCAGCGCCACCGGCGTGTCCGTCGCGGCCACCACCGACCGCGACAACGTGTCTGCGCTGCTCGACCTGATCGCCACCATCCTCAAGCAGCCGACGCTGCCGGAGAGCGAGTTCGCGCAACTGCGGACGCAGGCGATCACCGGCCTCAGGAGCAGCATGACCGAACCCGGCGCGATCGCCGGCAACGCGATGAGCCGCTACTTCAACCGCTGGCCGAAGGGACATCCGTACTACAGCGGCACGTTCGACGAGAACCTCGCATCGCTCGAAGCCGCCAAACTGGACGAGCTTCGCGCCTTCCATCGCGATTTCTATGGCACCGGCGGTGCCAGCATCGCCGTGGTCGGCGATGTCGATGCCGACGCGATCCATGCGCAGGTTGCCAACCTCTTCGGCAACTGGAACGCGACCCATGCGTTCACGCGCATTCCATCGCCCTACCACGGCATGCCGGCCAGGCACGAGTTGATCGAAGTGGCCGACAAACCCAACGCCGTGTTCATGACGATGCTGCCGGTGCCCGTCGGACAAGACCACGCCGATTACCCGGCACTGGTGCTGGGCAACTACATCCTCGGCGGCGGTTCGCTCAAGTCGCGCCTGGCCGACCGCATCCGCCAGAAGGAAGGCCTGAGCTACGGCGTGGGTTCCAGCTTCAGCGCCAGTGCGCTGGACGAAGCCGGCAGCTTCAGTGCCTATGCCATCGCCGCGCCGGAAAACGTGGCCAAGGTGGAAGCGGCGTTCCGCGAGGAGATCGACACGCTGCTTGCCGACGGCATCCCGCAGGCCGAGTTCGACGAAGCACTGGACGGCATGCTCAAGGCGCGTCGCACCTCGCGCGCCAACGACGGTGAACTGGTCGGCACGCTCGCCAGCAACCTCTACCTCGACCGCACCATGGCCGACGCGGCGAAGTTCGAGGACGACCTGCGCGCACTCACCCCGGAAATCGTACGCGCCGCACTGCAACGCCACCTCAAGCCCGCCGACATCACCATCATCGCCGCCGGTGATTTCGAAGGCGCCGCCAAGCGCACGGGTGAAGCGACGGAATAATCGTCCGCCGCAATTGCGTCACGACCAAGGCGGCCCGGGAACGGGCCGCCTTTTTTCATGGCACTCGATACTCTCGTGCCCCACGCGGCTTCGACTCAGGATTGCGGATCGAACAGGAATACGCGCAGCTCCTGGTCGCAGCGGCAAGCCTGCGCGATGCGAGCCGCCCACACGACGGCCTCCTCGCGCGAAGGCAGTTCGAGGATGGTGAAACCGCCGTCGAGCGGTGGTGCCCACGGATAACCGCCGTCGGCGACCTCGCCGCCCGCGGACACCAGCACCGGCGGCACGGCGGCATCGATCCCGCCGCCGAAGACGTAGACACCGGCGGCCTTCGCCGCTTCGATTACCGCGTGCGAATCACGATCCGCCGCGGCCAACGCATCGTCGCGCGCGACCATGGCGGCGGCGGGAAACGAGATCAGGTACTTCGCCATTGCGGTTCTCCTCCCGTTGCCCGCTTGATGACAGAAACAGATGAATCGTTTGCATGCGTAGGGCTGTGCTGGGCCCGCCCCGGGAAGGCCGATCAAGCCAAGCTGCAAAGCAAAGGCAGATTGAATGGATTTTCAGAGCGCGCTTGGCAATTCTGCGCCCAAATAGCAGGCATTGCCCTTGCACCAACCCAGGAGTAGTCGCCGATCGGTGATGTTGGGCACTTCGTACAAGTCGGCGGTGACCTGCTTGCATGACAATTCGGTGCAAAACGATGCGAAATCGCCCCTCCAGGTAGATGCCTGACAGAACGAATGAACGAGCATCACCGCAATTGGCGCGTGGAAAGCCCGAGCAGTGAGCAAAGCCGAAACCGACCTGTGCAGCAATTGGTATCGAATCGAGTCCGGAAGCGGCTTGGTCGATCCCAGTTCTTTTTCAAGATATGCGAGGCGCTCCAGTTGGCCTGCGGATGAACCAGCTCTTTTCTCGCCGATGGTGGGGCCGAATGCTTCATCGACCTTTGCCTCGACGCCGATCACCACAAGGTTCGTGGTGTTTCTTGCCACGGCAAGAACGTCTGTTTGAGAAGGTCTTTTCCCGCCAGGCAGATCGACTTCCCATTCCGGAATGGCAGCGAGCAACTCCAAGTCTTTCAGTGCCGGATCGTCGCTTGCGTTGAGAGTCTGCAAGACATCTGCCGGAAGGTCTGGATTGGCGTCTTCCCAGCACGCGGCGGCTGACATTGCAGATCGCCCCATCTTCCAATGCAAACTTGGTTTTCCGAGAAGGCGCTGCCAGTCGGATCCGCTTTGAGTCGGAACAAAAATTCGCTTCATCCGATCCTGCACTCTCCTTCATCCAACACAATACGCGCTCGCTCACTCCCGCACGACGCGCACGCCCTTGAGGTTCGGCACGCCGTTGGCGACATCCGTCCACACGATGTAGGCCGACCCGCCGCGCACCGAGATCTGCGGGAAGCCGGTCGCGCGTCCGACGCCATTGACCTTCGACACTTCGATGCGCTCGTACTCGGTGGCGAGGTCGGGGCTGCGCCGCGACAGCCACAGCGATTGCCGCTCGCCCTCCTCGCGCATCCACAGCGCCCATGCCTGTCGTGCATCCAGTGCGACGGCAATGCGTCCCAGCACCGGCTGTCCGGCATCCAGCGACACCGGGGCGGCGAATGTGTCGCCGGCATCGTCACTGTGGGCCAGGCGGATTTCGGGTTGCCCGCCGGCTTCGGTATACCAGCCGACGATCGCCTGCGTGCCATTCGCGGCCACGTCCGGGCCATTGACCGGGCAGGCCGGCATCACCCAGCCATCGGCGTGCACCGCGCGTGGCGCGCGCCACGCCTCGCCGTCGAAACGGGTGGACAGGATGTCTCGCACTTCGCCTTCGGCGCGGCCGCGGTACACCAGCAACGCGCCTTGCGACGTCATCGCGACTGCGGTCTGGCAACAGTCACACACGCTGGCGTCGATCTCGGCATCCTGCGTGCGCTGCAGTTCGCCGTCGAACACCGCCGCGCGCAACGTCATCGCGCCACCATGCCCCGCATGCCCGTCGTGTCCGCCACCGCCGGTGTTGCGGCCATCCAGCCAGGCGATGCCGAGCTGTTGCGGCCCCTGCGGCCACATCGACACGAAGCCGTGCTCGGTCTTGGTGCGGTCGTCATGCGGCACCGCCGGCGCGGCCCAGTTGGCGCCGCCATCGCGCGAACGCGAGACCACCACGTCGTAGGCATAGGGCGCATCGCCGTTCTTCTGCAGCCAGTGCGCCCACAGCGCACCGTCGGGCGTCGCCGCCATGTGCGGCACGTCGGCCCAGTTGACGAACATGCTGTGGCCGATGGCGATGGTCGACATGCCGTGCATCCAGCGCTGCAGTTCGGTCGACCAGCTGCTGAACTGCAGGATGTGGCGACGGCCCTGCTGCGAATTGATCCAGCTCAGCAACAGGCGATCGCCCGGGCCATCGGCCAGGCTGGGCGATGCCGAACCGGGCAGCGTGGATGGCAGCGTCCATTCGACGACCTGGCTGGGCGCCGAAGGATCGCCGCTGGCGCCCGCGTCGCGCGTTGCATCCGCGCGGTCGTCGCCACAGCCCGAAAACGCCATCGCGGCCACCAGTGCCGCAACCCCGAACGCATGCATGGATGTTCTGGATCGTGCCATGCCGCTAGCGTAGCCTGTCACCGGGCCCGAAGCATCCACGCATGTTCATCATCGTCGCCAGCTATACCGACCCTCTGGAGGCGCAGATCGCGCGCGGCCTGCTGCAGGCCGAAGGCATCGACGCGCACCTGGGCGACGAGCACGCCGCGCTCGCCAACTGGGAATGGCGGCTGGCCATCGGCGGCGCCAAGCTGCGCGTGCCTGCCGGGCAGGTCGAACAGGCGCGCGCAATCCTGCAGGCCATCGAAGCCGGCCACTACGCCATCGACGACGATGGCGAACCCGCCGCACCCGGCCTGCATGCGCCTGACCGCGAAACCGGCACCAGCCGGCTGGCGTGGGTGGTGTCGATGCTGCTCGGCATCCCGTTGCCGTGGCGGCGACGCAAGACCGGCGACGACGCTGTGCGCGACGCCTGACCCCGATCGCCACACGGCATCGCCGCGACTGTCAACGGGTTCCCGCGCGTCGCAGGCATTGCCACAATCGCCGTCCCGCGGCCGGATGCCGCACGCAGCACGGATGACATGGCAGAGATTTCCCCGGCGCTCGCGCGCAAGATCGCTTCCACCATCGCCGACGAGATCGGCGCGAAACCCGAACAGGCCGTCGCCGCCATCGCCCTGCTCGACGAAGGCGCGACCGTGCCGTTCATCGCGCGCTACCGCAAGGAAGTCACCGGCGGACTCGACGACACCCAGTTGCGCAACCTCGAAACGCGTTTGACCTATCTGCGCGAGATGGAAGACCGTCGCGCCGCGATCCTGTCCAGCATCGACGAACAGGGCAAGCTGACGCCGGAACTTCGCGCCGACATCGAAGCCGCCGACAGCAAGGCCCGCCTCGAAGACCTGTACCTGCCCTACAAGCCCAAGCGCCGCACCCGCGCGCAGATCGCACGCGAAGCCGGCCTGGAGCCGCTGGCCGATGGCCTGCTGGAAGACCCCACGCGCGTACCCGAAGACTTCGCCACGCAATTCGTCGATGCCGACAAGGGCGTGGCGGACACGAAGGCCGCACTGGAAGGCGCACGCGCGATCCTGATCGAACGCTGGGGCGAGGATGCCGCGCTGGTCGGCGAACTGCGTGGCTGGCTGCACGAAGTGGGCGTGATCCGCGCCAAGGTGGTCGAGGGCAAGGAAGCCGAGGGCGAGAAATTCCGCGATTACTTCGACCATGCCGAATCGCTGGCCAGGATTCCTTCGCATCGCCTGCTGGCGCTGTATCGCGGGCGCCGCGAGGAGTTCATCACCCTCGATCTGGAACCGGGCAGCGATGCCGATGCCGGCCACCTGTATGCCGAAGGCCGGGTCGCGCTGCATGCCGGCATTCGCGACGAAGGCCGCGCCGCCGATGCCTGGTTGCGCAACGCCTGCCGGCTGACGTGGAAGGCCAAGCTGCACCTGCACCTGCTGATCGACCTGTTCGCGCAGGCGCGCGAGAAAGCCGAAGCCGAGGCCATCGCGGTGTTCGGCGACAACCTCAAGGATCTGATGCTCGCCGCGCCGGCCGGCCCGAAGGCGGTGCTGGGGCTCGACCCCGGCATCCGCACCGGTTGCAAGGTCGCCGTGGTCGATGCCACCGGCAAGCTGGTCGCCACCGACACCATCTATCCGCACGAGCCGCGCCGGCAATGGGATCAGTCGCTGGCAACGCTGGAAAAGCTGTGCGCCGCGCACGGCGTGCAGCTCATCGCCATCGGCAACGGCACCGCCAGCCGCGAGACCGACAAACTGGCTGGCGACCTGCTCAAGCGCATGCCCGCGGCGAAGATGCAGAAGATCGTGGTCAGCGAAGCGGGCGCCTCGGTCTACTCGGCGTCCGAGCTGGCGGCGAAGGAATTCCCGGGCCTCGATGTGTCGCTGCGTGGCGCGGTGTCCATCGCGCGCCGCCTGCAGGATCCACTGGCGGAACTGGTGAAAATAGAACCGAAAGCCATCGGCGTCGGCCAGTACCAGCACGACGTGGATCAGTACAAGCTGGCGCGCGCGCTGGATGCGAAGGTCGAGGACTGCGTGAACGCCGTCGGCGTGTTCGTCAACACCGCGTCCGCCGCGTTGCTGTCGCGCGTGTCGGGACTGTCGTCGGGCGTGGCCGAGAACATCGTTGCGCATCGCGATGCCGATGGCCCGTTCACGTCGCGAAAATCACTGTTGAAGGTACCGCGCCTGGGCGACAAGACGTTCGAGCAGTGCGCCGGCTTCCTGCGTATCGCCGACGGCGACGAACCGCTGGATGCTTCCGCCGTGCATCCGGAAGCCTATCCGGTGGTCGAGCGCATCGTCGCCGCCACCGGCAAGCCGATCCACGCACTGGTGGGTGACGCGGGATTCGTGCGCTCGCTCAAGCCATCACAATTCACCGACGAACGTTTCGGCGAGCCCACCGTGCGCGACATCCTCGGCGAGCTGGAAAAACCGGGCCGCGACCCGCGCCCGGAATTCAAGGCGGCGCAATTCGCCGACGGTGTGGAAGACATCAAGGGCCTGCGCGAAGGCATGATCCTCGAAGGCGTGGTCAGCAACGTCGCCGCGTTCGGCGCCTTCGTCGACATCGGCGTGCACCAGGACGGACTGGTGCACATCTCGGCGCTGTCGGACACCTTCGTGAAGGATCCGCGCGAGGTGGTGAAGGCCGGCGACATCGTCAAGGTCAAGGTGCTGGAGGTCGACGTGGCACGCAAGCGCATCGCGCTGACGCGGCGACTGGACGACACGCCCGCCCCGCGCGAGTCGCGCAACGACGCCCGGCGCGACAACACCCAGCGCGATCCACGCCAGGCCCCGCGCGGCGGTGGCCGCCCCGGCGGCAATGCGCCGCGGCAGGGCGGGCCGCCGGCCAACAACGCACTGGCCGACGCCTTCGCTCGCGCACGCAAACCTTGATGGCCCGGCCCGCGGCGTGCGACAACACGCGTCGCCGCCGCGCCCGGCCGAGAGGAACGCCCCATGCCATCGCTGGACACACTTCATCGCCGCATCCGCTGGATCGCGCTGGCCGCGATCCTGCTCAGCCTCGCGACATGGGCCGTGGATCTTGCCGGCTTGGTCTACATCTGCCCGTTCTGCCGCGCGCAGCGCACGGTGATCGGCCTGCTCGGGTTGTTGATGCTGCTGCCCAACCCGGGGCATTGGCTGGTGCGTTACCTGTCCGCGGTGCTCGCAGCGTTCGGCCTGGTGGTCGCGGTCACCCAGCACTTCGCGGGCTGGCGCCGGATGCAGGCGGGCGAGTTCGCGTTCGGCTCGCCGATCTTCACCGACCCCTTCCTGCTGTCCGGGGCCGCAATTTTCATCATCACCGGCCTCGTGCTGCTGGTCTTTTCCTGGAAGCCCGCCTCCGTCGCCGGCAACGGCTGATCCCGGCATCGCCAGTGCCATCCGCGCACGCGGGTCAATGCGCGCGATCAATGCCGCCGCCCCGCCGCGGCACCAGAGTGCCTTCGTTCAAAGGCACGAAGGGGCACGCCATGCTGGTCTGGCAGGAAGACCTGGATACCGGGATCGACGTCATCGACGGCCAACACCGTCGCATCGTCGAGATGATCAACCAGCTCGAAGCCGCGCGATTGTCCGCGTCGCAGGTGGCGATCGTCGAAGTGCTCGACGAACTGGTCGACTACACGCTCTCGCACTTCGCGTTCGAGGAAGCGCTGATGGAGCAGGCCGGTTACCCGTTCTGCGCCGCGCACCGCCGCGTGCACGAGATCTTCGGCAAGCGCGTCCAGGACTACCGACTGCGGTTCGAGGCAGGCGAGGACATCCTGGACGAATTGCGCACGATGCTCGCGCGCTGGCTGTTCAACCACATCCGCGGCGACGACAAGGCGTACTCCGATACCGTCAAGCGCCACCTCAACGACTTCGCCCGCCACCACGAGCAGGGCGGCTGGCTCAAACGCACCGTGCAGCGCCTGTTCCACTGAAACGGCGCGGCGTGGTGGCCGTGGCAGCGCGGCTTTGGCAACATCGCCATCGGCCACCACGCAAGCCCTTCCGTTGAGCACTCCCCACAACCACGACCACGATCCGCGTCCGATCCCGCCGGAGGCGCCGCTGCCCTCCGATTGCTGCGACAGCGGCTGCGACCCGTGCGTCTACGACAGCTACAACGACGAGCTGCAGCTCTATCGTGAGCGGCTGGCCGCATGGCTGGCACGGCATCCCGATGCAGCATGATCCAGCCATCATCCCTGTGTTGAACAGGCGAAGCAGCGGCCACCTGGATCCAGAACGCTGACATGGCCTTCGCGATCGGCTTTGCATGCCTGACCGGCGCCCTCCTGCTGCTCTCGCTGGCGATTGCCATTGCATGGCGCTTCCTTCCGCCGACATTCGTACGGCATTGCTTTGGCGCCGACTATTTCACGACTTACGAACTGGACTACATCGCCCGCAGCAACCGACTCGTGCGCATGGCCGCGTTGATGCGCGTGGCTGCATTTCCAGCCAGCGGAAAGCGCCGCGGCCTGGAGACAGCGTGGCGACTGGCGCCGCCATGGTTCATCTGGTTCTCGCGGATCGTGCTGCCGTTGTACCTGGTGCTGTTCGCCGCGCTGCTGCTACTCATCATCACCCTGCTCCTCATGCTGGACGGACGGCAGGGCTGACTGCGTCGCATCCTGCGCAGACTATGCGGCCTTGGCGATGCTTGTGAACTCGTCGAACGCCGCTTGTGCATTGGCCGCGTACATCAACGATGGGCCTCCGCCCATGTAGACCGCGACGCCGAGCATTTCGCGGAACTCCTCCGGCGAGGCACCCAGACGCACCAGCGCCTTCGCGTGGAAGCCCAGGCAGCCATCGCAGCGATTGGCCACACCGATCGCCATCGCGATCAGTTCCTTGGTCTTCTCGTCGATTGCGCCCGGCGCCATCGCCGCCTTGCTCAGCGCGCCGAAGCCCTGCATCACGTCGGGAATGTGGGTGCGCAGCGGGGTGAGGTTGCGCGAAATGTCGCGGGTCAGCTGCTGGTAGTAATCGGTGGGCATGATGTTTCCTGCATGGAATTGGGAGTGACTCTGTGGCGACTTTATATTAGATACTACTAATTTAGCAATTAATGATATAAATGAACGATGAGCCCGACCAAGCAAGACCGCCAGTTCATGCAACGCGGGGCCGAGCAGGCCGCCGCGATGCTGCGCACGCTCGGCAACGAGCATCGCCTGCTGCTGCTGTGCCTGTTGATCGAGCACGGTGAATTGAGCGTCGGCGAGATGCACGCCCACGTCGACCTGAGCCAGTCCGCGCTGTCGCAGCACCTCGCACGCATGCGCGACGACGAACTGGTCGCCTTCCGACGCGAGGCACAGACCGTGTACTACCGGATCGCAGATCCGCGCGTGGAAACGCTGGTCACCACGCTCAAGAAAACCTTCTGTCCCTGAGGACTCCCCATGCAACGCATCGACGCCAACGCCGTCGCGACCCTGCTCCAATCCGGCGCCGTGCTGCTCGACATCCGCGAACGCGACGAACACGCGCGCGAACGCATCCCCGGCGCCCGCCACCATCCCTTGCAGGCGATGGATGCGGCTTCATTGCCCGCTGGCGGCGGACAGATCATCGTGTTCCATTGCCGCTCCGGCATGCGCACTGCATCGAATGCCGAAGCGCTCTCCGCCGCGGCAGGAAACGATTGTAATGCCTACATCCTCGACGGCGGCATCGATGCCTGGAAGCGCGCCGGCCTGCCGGTCGAACGCGATGCGTCGCAGCCGATCGAACTCAACCGCCAAGTGCAGATCGCCGCAGGCTCGCTGATCGTCCTCGGCGCGCTGCTTGGCTTCACTGTATCGCCCGCGTGGCACGCATTGCCGGCCGCCATCGGCGTGGGACTCGTGTTCGCCGGTGCTTCCGGCTTCTGTGGACTGGCGCGCGTACTGGTATTTATGCCGTGGAATCGCGCACTGCGTTGAGACTTTCGTTCCTAGGCCACGCGACTGCGGCGGTCTCGCTCCAGATGCACCAGCAGCAGCGAAATCGCTGCCGGCGTCATGCCAGGAATGCGCTGCGCCTGACCCACGGTTTGCGGACGGACGCGTTCGAGCTTCTGCAATAGCTCGGCTGAGAGCCCACGCGCCTGCGCGTAATCGAAGCCATCCGGGATCGGCGTGCCTTCGTTGCGCTGCGCGCGCGCGATCTCGTCGCGCTGGCGCTGCAGGTAGCCGGCGTATTTGGTTTCGATTTCGACCTGCTCGGCCACGTCGGCATCGACGGGCGTTTCCGGCGCGAACGCCGACAACGAAGCGATCTTCGCGTAATCGAGTTCCGGCCGGCGCAGCAGGTCGAGCGCGCTGTTCTCGCGGCTCAGTTCGATGCCCAGCGTCTCGACAGCCTCGCGGCCGGCAGCGTTGTTGGGCGAGGCCCACAGGCCGCCGAGGCGCTGCGTTTCGCGTTCGATCGCATCGCGCTTGGTCTCGAAGCGTGTCCAGCGCGCGTCGTCGACCAAGCCGAGTTCGCGGCCGATGGGCGTCAGGCGCAAATCGGCATTGTCCTCGCGCAGCTGCAGCCGGTATTCGGCGCGCGAGGTGAACATGCGATACGGCTCGGTGGTGCCGTGGGTGATGAGGTCATCGACCAATACGCCTAGGTAGGCCTGGTCGCGACGCGGCGACCACGCATCAACACTGCGCACGAAACGCGCGGCATTCACACCGGCCAGCAAGCCTTGCGCGGCTGCTTCCTCGTAGCCGGTGGTGCCGTTGATCTGGCCGGCGAAGAACAGCCCGTCGATGGCCTTGGTTTCCAGCGACGTCTTCAGCCCGCGTGGATCGAAGTAATCGTATTCGATGGCGTAACCGGGGCGGGTGATGTGTGCCTGCTCGAAGCCGGTGATCGAACGCACCAGTTCAAGCTGCACGTCGAACGGCAGTGAGGTGGAGATGCCGTTGGGATAGATCTCCACCACGTCCAATCCCTCTGGCTCGACGAAGATCTGGTGGCTGGCCTTCTCGGCGAAGCGCACCACCTTGTCCTCGATGCTCGGGCAGTAGCGCGGGCCAATGCCTTCGATCTGTCCCGAATACATCGGCGAGCGATGCAGCGCGCCACGGATGATCTCGTGCGTGCGCTCGGTGGTGTGGGTGATCCAGCACGGCACCTGTTGCGGATGGTCGGCGTGCGTGCCCATGAACGAGAACACCGGTCGCGGATCGTCACCGGGCTGTTCGTCCATCTTCGAATAATCGAGCGAGCGGCCATCGATGCGCGGCGGCGTGCCGGTCTTGAGGCGGTCGATGACGAATGGACGCTCGCGCAGTTTCGCCGCAAGCGTGGTCGCGGGTGGATCGCCCATGCGACCGGCCGCGTACTGCGTCTCGCCGATGTGCACCTTGCCCGCAAGGAAGGTGCCTGCGGTCAGCACCACGGCGTTCGCATCGAAGCGCAAGCCGGTGTTGGTGATGACGCCGCGCACGGCATCGCCTTCGATGACGAGGTCGTCGACCGCCGCCTGGAACACGGTGAGGTTGGGCTGGTGTTCGACCGCGCGACGGATGAAGGCGCGATACAGCGAACGATCTGCCTGCGCACGCGTGGCGCGTACCGCCGGCCCCTTCGATGCATTCAATCGACGCCATTGGATGCCGGCGGCGTCGGCGGCTTTCGCCATCACGCCGCCAAGCGCATCGATTTCCTTGACCAGATGTCCCTTGCCGATGCCGCCGATGGCCGGGTTGCAGCTCATCGCGCCGACGGTCTCGATGCTGTGGGTGAGCAGCAACGTGCGTGCGCCTGCGCGCGCGGACGCGAGCGCGGCTTCGGTGCCGGCATGGCCGCCGCCGATCACGATCACGTCATGCTGGTGGAAGGAATGGTTGGTCATGGCATCGAGGAATATGGCGCAACCCGGCGGCGACAATCATTTTCGCCGAATCGGCAATGTCCGGCCGCACGCGCGACCGGATTGGCACGCTTCCTGCTTGAATCCAGAGGCACCCGCGGTGGCAAGCGTCTGTAGGGGGCGCGGCTGGAGATTGGAACAGGGCCGGCCATGCACAACGCGGGGAAGCAAAGGGGCCGGATGTCGGGGGACATCCGGCCCCTGTTCTTTTCGGCGCTCCCGCAACGGGAAGCGCCGACGCCCGGCGGGAGCGGAACAGGGGGGATCCGGTAATCCCCCGCCGGGTGTCGACAAGGACACAAGACAGGTTACGTCGCTTTGCGACACAACCGGTCACATGCGCCTAGCTTGGCGTCATGCGCCTTCGTGCGCAAGCGATTTCTGGATCAGGGCTCCTGCTGGCCATCCGCTCTGGGAGCCGACATGGGGCGGGGCGGCGGCGCGGAACGCACCGGCCTGGGCGCAGCAGCAGGTGCCGACGACCGTGCGGGGGCCTGCATCGGCGCGCGGTCAACCGGTCGGGTCATCGGCTGGCTGCCGACGGCCCGCCGCGGCTGGTCGGGCGACGCCACCGGACGACCCATGGGCCGGTCACCGGTCTGCATGCGCGGACGGTAGCCGGGGCCGCCGGTCTCCATACCGCCCGGGCGCGGCCGCGCATACCCCGGCTCGGCGGGCTGTGGCGGACGACGGATGGCTGGGCGCTGGCCACCCGTCACCGGCACCACCGCATCGGGCTGCGGGCGGTCGTCCGGACGGTGCGGCCGATGGGGGCGGTGCGGACGGTAGTAGTAGTGCGGGCGGTAGTAATACGGCCAGTACCCGTAGCCATGGCCGAAGCGGGCCGAATAGCCGTAGGGATAACCGTAGGGCGAGCCATAGCCGAAGCCCAAGCCGACCCGACCGTACCAGCCACCCGGATAGCCATACCCGAGGCTGCTGTACGGCGCGCCGTAAACGTACTGCGCGCTGGGACGGCTGTAGTAGTAGTCGCCACTGCCGCCACGGTATGCGTAGTCGCTCACGCAACCCGACAACAGCAGCGTCGCCGCGATGGCGATCCACTTCGTGCGTGTCATGGTCATGCCCCTGTTCATGATGAAGCCAGCATCTGCCTGCAGGATTGAATCCGTGCTTAATCCTGCCGGCACGGTGTTGCGGAAGCTGAACGTGTACGCCTCAAGATACGTCGACCGGGGCCAGTCCGTCGCGAACGCGGTGCGGGATGGGTTTCCCGGACACGCATCGGATAGTCTTTCGCGCATGAATGCTCCATCCGCGTTGCCAAGCTACACGGACGTACTGGCCGCCGCCGCGCGCATCGCGCCGCAGGCGCACGCAACGCCCGTGCTGCACTCGCGCAGCCTCGACGCCGACCTTGGTTGCATGCTGTCGTTCAAGGCAGAACACCTGCAACGCGGTGGCGCCTTCAAGTTCCGCGGCGCCTGCAACGCGGTGTCGATGCTGGGCGACGACGGTGGCGCCCGCGGCGTGGTCACGCATTCTTCCGGCAACCACGGTGGCGCGCTGGCGCTCGCGGCCCGGTTGCGCGGAATCCCTTGCCATGTCGTGGTGCCGGAGGGCGCGGTGCGCTCCAAGCTCGCCGCCATCGAGGCCCAGGGCGCCACCGTGCATCGCTGCGCCGCGAGCATCGCCGCGCGCGAAGCGATGTGCGAGGCGGTGCAGCGCGACACCGGCGCGGAAGTCGTGCATCCGTATGCCGATCCGCGTGTCATCGCGGGCCAGGGCACCGCGGCGCTGGAGCTGCTGCGCGAACAACCGCTCGACGTGCTGGTGGTACCGGTCGGCGGCGGTGGCCTCGCGGCGGGCACGGCTATCACGGTGGCGGCGATGTCGCCGGCGACGACATTGATCCTCGCCGAACCCGCCGGGGCCGACGACACCCTGCAGTCGCTGCAGCACGGCAGGCGCATGGTCGATTTCACGCCAAACACCATCTGCGATGGCCTGCGCGGCACGCTGGGGGCGCCCAATTTCGAGATCCTGCGCCGCCACGCGCCCGAGGTGGTCGCGGTCTCCGACGACGACACCCGCGCGGCGATGCGACTGCTGTTCCAGCGCACCAAGGCGCTGGTCGAACCCTCATCAGCCATCGCCTTCGCCGTCGTGATGGCGAATGCGACGCGCTTCGCCGGCCTGCGCGTCGGCGTAGTCCTCACCGGCGGCAACCTCGATCCGGATGCCTTGCCATGGTGAAGCCGAAGGCCCGGAAAGGTTCGCTGCTGGGCAGCCTGCTGCGCTTCGTGCTGAAGCTTTCGGTGGTCGCCTTGCTGTGGCTCGGCGGCGTGGCGGCATGGATCACCTGGGTCGGCGAGCGCGACGACGCACGCCCCGCCGATGCCATCGTGGTGCTGGGCGCCGCCGCCTACGATGCGCAACCGTCGCCAGTGTTCGCCGCCCGCATCGAACACGGCCTCGACCTCTACCGCCGCGGCTTCGCGCCGAAGCTGATCTTCACCGGCGGCTACGGCGGCAGCCGCGCGCGCTTCTCCGAATCGCAGGTCGCGCGCCGCTATGCCTTGCGCGAAGGCATCCCCGGCGACGCCATCCTGATCGAATCGAAATCGCGCACCACCTACGACAACCTGGTCGAGGCCCGGCAACTGATGCTGGACAACGGCCTCCGCCGCGTCATCCTGGTCAGCGACCCGCTTCACATGTCGCGCGCATTGCGATTGAGCCGCCGGCTCGGCATCGACGCAGTCGGTTCGCCGACGCCCAGCAGCCGCTTCCGCAGCTGGCGCACGCGGCTGGAATTCCTGGCGCGCGAAACCTACTTCTTCCACCGCGACCTGTTCGGCTCGGCCGGATGATGGCATCATGGCTTGATACTCCCCCCACTATCAAGCACCATGACCACAGCCTCCCCGCAAGCCGCCGCCATCGCCCTCGTCGAGTCGTACTACGCCGCGTTCAATGCCGGTGACTGGGACGCCATGTTGTCGCGGCTGGCCGATGACGTTGCCCACGACCTCAACCAGGGCCCGCGCGAACGTGGCCGCGATGCCTTCGCCGCCTTCCTGCAACGGATGGATCGCAGCTACCGCGAACAGTTGCGTGACATCGTGGTGCTCGCAAGCGACGACGGCACGCGGGCCGCGGCCGAATACGTGGTGCACGGCGAGTACAAGGCCACCGACGAGGGACTGCCGCCGGCCAGCGGCCAGCGCTACGTGCTGCCGGGCGGTGCGTTCTTCGATATCGTCCAGGACGAGGGCGGCGATGGCCGCATCGCGCGCGTCAGCAACTACTACAACCTCGAGGACTGGCTGGCACAGGTGCGCTGAGCGCGGATCAGGGCTCGCCTGCGGACAGTGCCAGTCCTTCCAGCATCAAATAGCGAGTCGCCGCCGCGCGCTCGAACGGCTCGAAACCCTCCAGCGCACCCACCAGCCAGCGCATCGATTGGCAGCGCTGGCGACGACTGCTTTCATCGACGCCATCGGCCGCCATGCCCTCGGCGAATCCTTCGTTGAGGAACATCGCCTTCACACCGGCGGACTTCACCACCTGCAAACCGGCGGCAGCATCGTAGGGTTGTCGTGGCGACTGCAGGCCGGCGACGGCCACCGCCGCGAGCGCATCGAGGAAACGCTGCCGGCTGTCCGCGCTCAACCGGCTGGCCATCCGCTGCAACGCGGCGGGCGAACGTTCCGCATCCGGTTCGAACAAGGCGCATACCACCGCGGCATCGCCATCGACCCGCGATGCGGCATGCACCGCCTTGAACAGGCGGTCGATGTCGGCATCGGGCGCCCGCAACAGCACGTCCTGTGCGAGCAAGGCCGCAGTCGCGGGATCGAAGGCGGACAGGTCGAATTCGAATGCCTGTTGCGCACGCGCGGCGGCGGGCAGCGCAAGGCTCGCGCAAAGCACGATGCCGGCCATGTTGCGCATCCAATCCGTCATTGCTTCGCCCCGCCTGGTGAACCAGCGGCGAGTCTGTCGTCCTGCGCCTGAATCGCGGCTGCCGTTGGGCGGTCAGGTGCCCATGTAGCGCCCGGGGCGGTGGTTGAACACCAGCACCAGGTTCACCATCGCTACGCCGACCAGCGAATACAGCACTTCGACCGGCGACAGCACCGCGAGCGAGGCCAGCATCACCAGCGCATCGAACCCCATCTGCAATTTGCCCGCGCTCCAGCCGCGCGTCTGTTGCAGCCAGACCACCACGATGCCGATGCCGCCCAGGCTCGCACGATGGCGAATGAACAACAGGATGCCGACCCCCGCCAGCGCGCCGCCGAACACCGCCGCGAACAACGGATGCATCGACAGCGTCGCGACGCGCGGGATCAACTCCGCGACCAGACCGGTCACGCAGACCGCGAGGAAGGTCTTGAGCGCGAACTCCCAGCCCATGCGCCGCCGCGCCAGCACGTAGAACGGCAGGTTGAGCAGTACGAACAACAGGCCGAAGCCCCAGCCGCCCAGGTAGTGCAGCAGCAACGCGACCCCGGTGATGCCGCCGGCCATCAGTCCGCCCGAGGCAAGGATCGACACACCCAGTGCCGCCACGATGGCGGCGATGCAAAGCCCCTGGATGTCGTCGATCAGGCCATGGCGCGGCAGCGCGCCGGCTGGCACCTGCGCGGAATCGGATTCGACGCGGGATGACGGAGGTTGCACGGGGAAACGCCGGCGAATGGCCGCGCAGCTTAGCCGCCGCCTGCCATCGGCGACATTCGGCAAAACGTCCTAGCGCCTGCGCACCGGAATGCGATCGGCAGGGAAACTGGCGATCTCGGCGCCCTGGGCGCGGATCGGCGCGCCCGGTGCCGGCGACCACGCCATCGCGGTGATCACCTCCCAGCTCGCCGGCAACATGCCGTCGCCACCACGCAAGGGTTCGTAGGCCGCTGCGGCCGCTGCGAAACGTGCGCGTCCGGTCAGGGTGTGGCGGCGCGAATGCAGGGCATTGGTCGCCCCCAGCGTGCGCAGCTCACGCATCAGCGATGCCATGTCGGGATGGCCGTGCACGAGCAGGTCGCGGTCGAGCACGGGATCGCGAAACCCGGCGCGCATCAGCGCATCGCCGAAATCGGCGATCGACGCGAACGGGCTGACGTGCGCAGCTTCGTCGGCACGGGCAAAAGCCTCGCGCAATTCCCACAACGTATCCGGGCCGAAGGTCGAGCACAGCAGCAGGCCGCCGGGCTTGAGCGCACGGCGGAATTCGGCGAACGCCGCCGGCAGGTCGTCGATCCATTGCAGGCACAGGTTGGAGAACAGCACGTCGACACTGCCGTCTGCCAGCGGCAAGGCACGCAGGTCGGCGCAGACGCGATCAAGGGGATGCTGCAAGCCCAGCGCTTCGCGCAGCGCCCAGCCCTCGCGCGGCGGCAACTGCCGCAACATCGGCAACGCGAGGTCGAGCGCGACGATCCGCGCCTTCGGCCAGCGCTTGCGCATCGCGCGCGCGGCACGGCCCGGGCCGCTGCCGACATCGAGCACCACGCCCGGCACGGTGTCGTCGAGGTAATCCAGCGATTCCAGCAACCGCGCCTCGACCTCGCGCTGCAAGGCCGCCGCGCCTTCGTATCCACCGGAGGCGCGCGCGAACGCACGACGCACCTGGCGCACGTCGAATACCTCGCGAGGCAGGCGACTCATCGCGAGCCTCCTTCCAAGCGCTCGACATGGGCCGCGAATGCAAGCAGTTCCGCCGCAACGGCATCGGCATGGGTCAGGAAAGGCGCGTGGCCGGCATGTTCGGCGACCACTATGCGCGCATCCGCCACGAGTCCTGCCGCCGCCTGCATCGCGCGCGGATCGACCAGGCGGTCGCGACGCCCCGCGTACCACAGCGTCGGCATCTGCAGGCCGGACAACACATTGCGCAGATCCGTGTCTTCGAGCAGGGACAAGCCATCGGCCAGCACGTGCGCCGCCGGCTCGCCGCGCGCGAATACTTCGTCGCGCAGCGTGCGGATCTCGCCACGCGCATCGTCCGAACCGAACGCCTCCAGCGCGATGAAGCGATCGAGCGTGGCGCGGTAGTCGCCACGCAGGCCACGCGCAAATCCACGGAAGACCTCGGGCAACATCCCTTGCGGCCAGTCCTCGCCGCGCACGAATTTCGGGCTGGCACAGATCATCGCCAGTCCCGCGACCGCCTCGGGCCGCGTCGCGGCGGCGTGCAGCGCGAACAGGCCGCCCAGCGACCACCCCGCCCACAGCGCGCGCGGGAAGCGCGCGGCGAGTGCGTCGACCACCGGTTCGAGTGCGAGCGGCAATGCGCTGTCGTGGCTGTGCCCATGCCCTGGCAGGTCGACCAGGTGCAGCGTGAAACGCGACGACAGGTGCAACGCCAGCGCATCGAACACGCCCGAATGCATCGCCCAGCCATGCAACAGGATCAGGTCGGGGCCCGCGCCGCGCGTTTCGATGTGCAATGCATCACCGCGCATGCTCATGCGCCCTTGTCCGTGCGCAGGGCTTTCGTCGCACGATCGCTGCCTGCCGCCGGTCGCGCCACCACCCATGCGAATGCCGCGATCCCCGCGATCACCACGGCCGCGCCCCACAACGCGCTGCCGGTCGGCCGTGCTTCGCCCAGCAACAACATGCCCAGCAGCACGGCGAACACCACTTCGGCGCCCTGCATCGCTTCGGCCGCGCCCAGCGCCAGCGGCTGGTCGCGCACCATGCCGGTGGCCTGGAAAAACAGGATCGTCGCGATCACGCCCGCGAACAGCGCCACGCCTGCGGCAAGCCAGACATGCGATAGCGACGGCGTGCCCTGCGTGGTGCCGGCGTACAGCGCCAGCAGCAGCCATAGCGGCTGGCTGGCGAGCGTCATGCCGAGTACGCGCTGCGTCGCATTGAGCGATTCGCCACTGCGTTCGAGATGCAGCAGCAGCAGGCGATTGCCCAGCGGATACGCAAACGCCGCGACCAGCACGCAGCCCAGTGCGATCCATGCCGCGCGATCGAGCGCGCCGCTGGCATGGCCGAACTGCATCAGCAGCACGCCGGCGAAGATGACACCGGCGACGGCAAGTCCTGCGGGCGGAATGTGCCGACGCGCATCGTTGTAAAGAAACGGCGCGCACAGCATGCCGGCGATCACCGTGAACTGGAACGTGCCCGCCACCAGCCACGACGGCCCGCTGGCCGCGGCGAAACTCAAGGTGCAGTAGAACAGCACGAAGCCGATGGCCGAACAGCGCAGCCATGCCCACGGATGCGCTGCGATCGCACGCAGCACCGGCGCCATTCCACCCTGCATGCGCATCAGCGGCAACATCAGCGGCAGCGTGATGAGGTAACGCAGCGATGCCATCCATGCCCAATGCCCGCCCTCGTTCGCACTGGCACGGTTGAGCACGTAGGTCATGGTGAAGAACAGCGCCGACAGCAAGGCGATGCCGACCGCCGCCAGCGCGAGGCGGCCCTGCGCGTTGCCGTGGCTCATGCGACGCGGCTGGTGGCGTGGCCGACGCGGTCGCGCGCCGCCACGAGGGCTTCGAGCAGGGCATCGACATCGGCATCGGCATGCGCCGCGGTCAGCGTGACGCGCAACCGTGCACGGCCTTCGGGCACGGTCGGCGGGCGGATCGCCGCCACCCAGAAGCCGGCGCGCTCGAGTTCGGCGGACATCGCCAGCGCGGTGGCGTTGTCGCCGCACAGCACCGGCTGGATCGGCGTGTCCGAGGCCATCACGTCGAGACCATGCCGTTGCGCACCGCCGCGGAATTGCGCGACCAGCGATGCCAGCTTGTCGCGCCGCCAGTCCTCGCGCCGCGCCAGCTTCACCGCCGCCAGTGACGCGGCGGCCTGCGCCGGCGGCAAGGCCGTGGTGTAGATGTAAGGCCGCGCGGTTTCGGCAAGGTGGCGCACCAGATCCGCATCGCCGGCCACCACTGCGCCATAGCCGCCGAGCGCCTTGCCCAACGTGATCAACCGCAACGGCGCGCCGCGCAGGTCGAGCCCGGCGTCGGCTACGGAACCACGGCCCTGCGGGCCGAGTACGCCGATGCCGTGCGCGTCGTCGACATACAGCAAGGCCTTCTGCATGCGCGCGGCCAACGACAGTTCGCGCAGCGGCGCGACATCGCCATCCATGCTGAACACGCCGTCGGTCGCCAGCAGCGCGGCGCCGGATGGTGACGCACGCAACTGGCGCAGCGCACCTTCGGCATCGCCATGCGGATAGCGCCGCAGGCGGCAACCGGACAGGCGCGCGGCATCGACCAGGCTGGCGTGGTTGAGGCGATCCTGCACGCAGACGTCGTCGTCGCCGAGCAGCGCCTGCAGCACGGCGAGATTGGCGAGGTAACCATTGCCGAACAGCAATGCGGCGGGCACTTCCAGCCAGTCGGCGACTTCGCGCTCCAGCGCCTCGTGCGCGGCATGGTGGCCGCTGACCAGATGCGAGGCGGTGGCGCCCACGCCTTCGCGCGAGGCTGCATCCTCCAGCGCATTGACCACGGCGAATTGTTGCGACAGACCGAGGTAGTCGTTGCCGCAGAAGTTCAGCAGCCAGCGCGATGCGCCCTGCCCGTCGCCGACTTCGCAACGCACGCCGTCGCGATGCAGCACCGTCCGCCGCTGGCGCACCGCGGCCTGCGCGATGCGTTGCCCACGCTGCACGGCAACGCGCTCACGCAGGTCGGCGCGATCGGCCATGGCGTTGCGTGCCCGCGCGGCTCAGGCCGCGCAGGGACGTGCGCCCTCGACGATGTCGGCATGCACGGTGCCACCATGGTCATGGTCGTGCGCATCCACGGTCACCTGCATCGGTCGCAGGCCGAGGCGTGCGAACAACGCCATGTCGCGCTCGGTGTCCGGATTGCCGGTGGTCAGCAACTTTTCGCCGTAGAAGATCGAATTGGCGCCGGCCATGAAGCACAACGCCTGCAGTTCGTCGCTCATCTCCTCGCGCCCCGCCGAGAGCCTGACCATAGACTGCGGCATCAGCAGGCGCGCGACCGCGATGGTGCGCACGAATTCGAACGGATCCAGCTGCTGCGTGCCGTGCAGCGGCGTGCCTTCCACCTGCACCAGGCGGTTGATCGGCACCGAATCGGGATGCGCAGGCAGGTTGGCCAGCGTGCGCAGGAAACCGGCACGCTGGCGCCGCGTCTCGCCCATGCCGACGATGCCGCCGCAGCAGGTCTTCATGCCGGCGTCGCGCACGTGTTCGAGCGTGTCGAGGCGATCCTGGATCTCGCGGGTGCGGATGATCGAGTCGTAGAACTCGGGATCGGTGTCGATGTTGTGGTTGTAGTAATCGAGGCCGGCGGCGCGCAACGCGGTCGCCTGGTCGCCACTCAGCATACCCAGCGTCGCGCAGGTTTCGAGACCCAGCGCCTTCACCTCGCGGATCATCGCCGCGACCTTGGGGATGTCGCGATCCTTCGGTGAGCGCCACGCCGCGCCCATGCAGAAGCGCGAGGCGCCGGCGGCCTTGGCCTGCCTGGCCTTCTCCACCACGTCCTCGGTGCTCATCAGCTTGGTCGCGTCGACACCGGTATGGTAGCGCTGGGCCTGCGGGCAGTAGGCGCAGTCCTCCGGGCAGCCACCGGTCTTCACCGACAGCAGGGTGCTGACCTGCACCTCGGCCGGATCGAAGGTTTCGCGGTGCACGGTCGCTGCGCGATGCAGCAGTTCCGGGAACGGCAGGTCGAACAGGGCCTCGATCTCGCGCAGCCCCCAGTCGTGGCGGAGGGCGGATGGGGCTTGGCTGACGGCAGTCATGGGCGTTTCCCGACAGACGCATGGGCTTGGGGTCGGCAGTCTGGGAAGCATGCCTGACCCTGTCAACCAAACGCCACGCGCAGAAGTTGACGGCTGGTGGGGGCGGCTCGTCCGTCGGCTGGCCTCGCCACGCTGCCTGTTGTGCCGCGAAGCCGGGCAGGACGGCCACGATCTTTGCGCGGCCTGTACCGCCACCCTGCCCTGGCTCCACGCGGCCTGCCTGCGCTGCGCCATCCCCTTGCCTGCCACGGGCATCGTCTGCGGCGCATGCCTGTCCCGCCCGCCGCCGGTCGCCGAAACCCGCGCCGCCTTCGTCTATGGCCATCCCCTCGACCGCCTGTTGCCGAGGCTCAAGTTCCATCGCGACCTTGCCGCGGGGCGCTTGCTTGCCGACGCCATGGCCCGCGCTTTCGCCGGCCTGCCCCTGCCGGACGCCATCGTCCCGATCCCCTTGCACACGGCGCGGCTGCGGCGGCGCGGCTACGACCAGGCACTGGAACTGGCGAAACCGCTCGCCAGCAGGCTCGCCCTGCCCCTGCTGGCGGACAGCTTGCGGCGCGTGCGTGAAACCACGCCGCAATCGCGACTCGACGCCCGGGCGCGCAAACGCAACCTGCGTGGCGCCTTCATCGTCAGCGGCGCCCGGCCGCTCCCTACCCATGTCGCACTGGTCGACGACGTGATGACCACCGGGGCCACCCTGCACTCGGCGGCCCGTGCGCTGCACCGGGCCGGCGTGGTGCGCGTGGATGCGTGGGTCTGTGCGCGCGTGCCGTGATCAGCCGGCGAGCGCGTAATCCGCCGCGATCCCCGCGAACACCGCCATGCCGACCCAGTGGTTGTTGAGGAAGGCGCGGAAGCAGGCCTCGCGCTCGCGGCTGCGCGCAATGGCGAACTGGTAAAGCACGAACAGCAGCGCCACGCCCAGCCCGTACCAGAAGTAATTCCCCATCCCCGCTTCGCGACCGACCAATGCGAGCGCCGAGAACGTCATCGCGTACAGCACGCCCTGCGCAACGAGGTCGAGATCGCCGAACAGGATGGCGGTGGATTTCGCACCCATGCGGATGTCGTCGTCGCGGTCGACCATCGCGTACCACGTGTCGTAGGCGGTCGCCCAGAAGATGTTGGCCACGTACAGCACCCATGCCACCGGCGGCACTTCGCCCTGCACCGCCGCGAAGCCCATCGGGATGCCCCAACCGAACGCCATGCCCAGGTACACCTGCGGCAGATACGTGTAACGCTTTAGGTACGGGTAGCTGGCGGCGAGAATCACGCCGACCACGCTCATCAGCATCGTCAGGCGGTTGAGCGTGAGCACCAGCGCGAACGCGGCCAGCATCAACACCGCGAACACCACCAGCGCCTCGCGCCCGGACACCGCGCCGGTTGCCAGCGGCCGGTTCTTCGTGCGCTCGACGCTGCCATCGAGCCAGCGGTCGGCATAGTCGTTGATCACGCAACCGGCCGAACGCGTCAGCCACACGCCCGCGCTGAACACGAACAGGATCCACCACGACGGCACCCCGCCCGACGCGATCCACAGTCCCCACCACGTCGGCCACAGCAGCAGCAGCCAGCCGATCGGCCGGTCGCCGCGCACCAGCGTCCAGTACTGCCCCAGCCGTTCCCGCCAACGCGGAACCGGCTTCGTCGCGGGGGGTGCATAGCGTTCGTAACCCATCTTCTCCCGACCTGACGACCCGCCGTACTCGCGCCACGGGGCACGATCATGGAACAATACGCGGCTCGCGCCTGTAGCTCAGCCGGATAGAGTAGTGGCTTCCGAAGCCATTGGTCGGGGGTTCGAATCCCTCCAGGCGCGCCAATCCGGCCGGCCACCGGGCCGCGCCAGCCCGGCGGTGTTTATACTTCGCGACTAGCTGCGGCCCGAATGCCGCGTGCCAAAGGTGATCCGTGCGCAACTACGATCTCGAATTCCTCAAGCGCTTCTCGCTGGTGATCGGCTTCCTGGTATTGGTCACACTGGGCCTGATCATCGGTGCCGCGTTCCTGCATCGCGCACTGCCGCCGGAAGTCGATCCGGCCACCGCCAAGCGCACCGAGAACCGCATCGCGCCGGTCGGCGCGGTCTACGCCGGCAGCACCGGCGCGGCCGCCCAGGCGGCTGCCAGCGCCGCGGCCGCGGCCGCAGCGGCGGCCCAGGTGGCCTACGGCGGCACGCTGGACGGCTCGGTGATCTACGGCAACCTGTGCGCCGGTTGCCACACCTCCGGGGCTGGCGGCGCGCCGACCCTCGACCATGCGCACTGGGATGCGCGCATCGCCCAGGGCATCGACACCCTGTACCGCCATTCGATCGAAGGCTTCACCGGCAGCACCGGCGTGATGCCCGCCAAGGGCGGCAACCCGGCGCTGACCGACGAACAGATCCACGCCACCGTCGACTGGATGGTCGGCAACCTGAAGTAAGCTGCCGCCCCGACGCGAGCAGCGCTCCGACGCCGCCTCCGGGCGGCGTCTTCGTTTGCGGCGACCGAACCCGGAGACACCGATGGCCCTGCGTTTCCTGCCTTGCCTCGTCCTCATGCTCGGCCTTGCCGGCTGCGCCACGCAAGGCGAGCCGTCGCGGCACGCCACCGCGCCCTCGACACCCGTCGTCATCGACACCCTGCCCGACAACTGGGCACGCTACGAAGGCTTGCCGGTGCGCATCACCGCACCGCTTACGGTCAGCGGCCAGCACGACCTGCAGCGCCGGGGCGTGCTGGTGGCCAGCTTCGATGGCCGGCTGTCCACGCCCACCGAAGTCGCGCTGCCGGGCGACGCCGCACGCGCGCTCAGGGCCGACAATGCCCGCCGCACCCTGCTGATCGACGACGGCAGCGACGAGGAGCGCCCGTCCACCATCGCCTACCTCGCCGGGCAACCCGCACCGCGCAGCGGCAGCACCATCACCCTGGCCGAAGGCGTGATCGAGCAGCGCAACGGCCAGTACCGGCTGCAAGCCACCACGCCCCTGCGGATCGAGCCCGCCCCGCGCCCGGAACCGCCGCAAGTGGCAGGCGACGTGCGCATCGCCGCGTTCAACCTCGAGAACCTGTTCAACGGCGATGGCCGCGGCGACGGTTTCCCGACCCCACGCGGCGCACGCACGCAGGCCGAGTACGAGGCCCAGCAGGCCCGGCTTGTGGCCACCATCCGCGGACTCGACCCGCACATCGCCGCGCTGATGGAACTGGAGAACGACGGCTTCGGCCCGCAATCGGCCATCGCACAACTGGTGGATGCCCTCAATGCCGATGGCAGCGACTGGCGCTTCGTCGATGCCGGCCACGGCCCGGGCGACGACGCCATCCGCGTCGGGCTGCTCTACCGCGCAGGCAAGATCCGCCCGGTTGGATCCCCTGCCACGCTGGAGGAAGGCCCGTTCGGCCCCCGCAGCCGTGCGCCGCTGGCGCAGGCCTTCGTGCCCCTCGGAACCGGCGGCCACGACGGGCCGACCTTCGTGGTCGTGGCCAACCACTTCAAGTCCAAAGGCTGCAGCGAAGCCGAGGGCGCCGATCGCGACATCGGCGACGGCCAGGCCTGCTGGAACGCGCTGCGGGTCGACTCCGCCCATCGATTGATGGCCTGGCTGGACGCCGATCCCACCCGATCCGGCAGCGATCTTGTCGCCATCGTCGGTGATTTCAACGCCTATGCCATGGAAGACCCGATCCGCGCCTTCCTCGATGCCGGCTGGCGCGATGCCTTCTCCACAGACACCGGCCCGGCGCCCTACAGCTATGTCTTCGACGGCCAGGCGGGCCGGCTCGACCACGCCCTGCTGTCGCCCACGCTCGCATCGCGCCTCGCCGGTGCCGCCAAGTGGCACAGCAATGCCGATGAACCCTCCAACATCGGCTATCGTGGTGCTAAGACCGGCGATCTTCCGGCATCTCCATGGCGCAGCTCCGACCATGACCCGCTGGTCATCGGCCTCCGGCTGGGATCGCGCTGACACCGCATCCGAACGTCTATCATCGCCCCATGGCCTCCCCCGCCTTCCCGACCGCATCCGCGACCTTGACCCTGCCCGGCCCGGCGGGCGCACTGGAAGTCGCCGTCGATTTGCCCGAAGCCGACGTCACGCGTTTGCCGCTGGTCGCGATCGTCTGCCATCCGCTGCCCACCGAAGGCGGCACGATGCACAACAAGGTGGTCACCATGGTCGCGCGCAGCCTGCGCGAACTCGGTGCGGCCACGGTGCGCTTCAACTTCCGCGGCACCGGCAACTCCGAAGGCACCTTCGACGAAGGCCGCGGCGAACTCGACGACCTGCGCGCGGTCGCGGCCTGGGTGCGCGCGCAACGCCCCGGGGATGTCCTGTGGCTGGCCGGCTTCAGTTTCGGCGCCTATGTCTCGCTGCAGGCCGCCGAGGAACTGAAACCGTCGTTGCTGGTATCGGTGGCGCCGCCGGCAGGCCGCTGGGACTTCGACACCATCGCCATGCCGACGATGCCGTGGCTGGTGATCCAGGGCGAGAACGACGAGATCGTCGATCCGCAGGCCGTGTACGAATGGCTCGACCGCGCCAACGCGCAGGCCGAACTGGTGCGCATGCCCGACACCAGCCACTTCTTCCATCGCAAGCTGATCGACCTGCGCGGCGCGATCAAGCACGGCGTGCGCCAGTACCTGCCTGCCGCGAATGAGTGACATCGAGGGTGCGGCAACGCCGTCGGAGTGCTATCGCGCCGGTGTCGCGCGCGGCGAGTGGAACGATGATCCGGCCCAGCACGATGCGCTGCACGCGCTCGACCGCATCCACGATGCACTGCTGCAGCCGCAACCACGCGGCCTGGTCGGCAAGTTGCTTGGCCGCGACCGCACGCCACCGCCGGACGGCCTGTACCTGTGGGGTGGGGTAGGGCGCGGCAAGACCTTCCTCGTCGACCTGTTCTTCGCGGGCCTGCCTCTCCCGGAAAAGCGCCGCACCCATTTCCATCGCTTCATGCGCGAAGTGCACGAGCGGATCCGCGCGCATGCCGGCGAACGCGACCCGCTGGCGGCGATCGTGCGCGAGTGGAAACGCACCCTGCGGGTACTGGTGCTGGACGAATTCTTCGTCAGCGACATCGGCGACGCGATGCTCCTCGCGCGGCTGCTCGAACGCCTGTTCGCCGAAGGCATCGTGGTGGTGACCACGTCGAACGTCGACCCGCCCGATCTCTACAGAGATGGCCTGCAGCGCGCGCGCTTCCTGCCGGCGATCGACCTCATCCTCGCGCACTGCCAGGTGGTGTATCTGGAAAGCGACACCGACTACCGCCTGCGTGCGCTGACGCGCTCGCCGGTGTACCGCGCGCCGCTCGACGACGGCGACGACGCCTGGCTCGACGCGCGCTGGCACGAACTCGGCGGCGACGACGCGCACCGCGACGCCGGCATCGAGATCGACGGCCGCCGCATCTGCGTGCGCGCCCGCGACAAGGGCATGGCCTGGTTCGATTTCGACGCCTTGTGCGAAGGCCCGCGTGGCGCGGCCGACTACATCGAGGTCGCGCGCGAGTTCCACACGGTGCTGCTCGGCGGCATTCCCGTGCTCCACGGCGACCGCGACGATGCCGCGCGTCGTTTCGTCACCCTCATCGACGAGCTGTACGACCACCACGTCAACCTGGTCTGCACCGCCGCCGCCGCGCCGCACGCACTCTATGCCGGCGAACGTCTGGCCAGCGCCTTCGAGCGCACCGCCTCGCGGCTGGTCGAAATGCAGAGCGCCGCCTACCTGTCGGCCGAACATCGGCACTGAATCCGGCTGCCCCGGCCTGCGCACGGCGTGGAACATTGATTGCATCTTGTTCCACAACATTTCGTGTTGACGGTTTGATGACACCCCACTATGTTGTGGCCGTCGGTTCCGGCGGCCCGCAAGCCAACGGATCAAAAGGGAAGCCGGTGACGCGCTCGCGCCATGCCGGCACTGCCCCGCAGCGGTAGGTGGAAACGAACCCGTCTTTGGCACTGGGGCCTGGCCCCGGGAAGCGACGGGCTAGGGGGAGGGCAAGGCCTTCCGCGTCCACGAGTCCGAAGACCTGCCGACAGCCGCGCGCCTGCACGCCGCGCGGTGCCGGCCGTGGAGTCTCCGGGGGGAGATGGCTGGCGAAGCAGGGCCGACGGCAATCCATCGCCAGTCCCGGTCCCTGCGACGCCGCTTTCCCATCCTGCGTTCCAGGGCCACGCCCGCCTGCGAGGGACAGGCACGGAGCGTGCGCCATGCAATGGAGGACGCATGACCAGCAGCGACACCACGGCCACAGACCCGGCCATCGAACAGATTCCCGCCACCCCGGCCCCGACCGCCGAGGTGAAACCCGCCGTTGCACGCATCGTCGAGGACGACGACAGCGGCGATGCCATCCCGCCACCCAAGCCCGCAGACACGAGTACCGACATGCCCGCCCAGGCCATCGCCGACCAGGACGTCGCCACCTGGATCACCAAGGAAGCCGGCAACCGCCGCATCCCCTACGACCGCACGCGCCTGGAGCGCAGCATCGACCGCACGCATGCCGAGTTCCCGCAGCTCGACATCGCCGACTACAAGCGCAGCGTGTTCGGCTTCGTCGAGCGCAAGGACGCGGTGAACGCCGACGACCTGGTCGACCACCTGATCCGCGAAGCCGAAGCGCGCGTGGACGTGACCGCGCCGGAGTGGGAGCTGTTCGCCGCACGCATCTACCTGCATCGCCTGTACAAGCGCGCCAGCCGCAACCGTTTCTACGATGCCGAGCAGCAGTACGGCTCGTACGTGGGCCTGCAGGAATCGCTGGCCGACCGCAACATCTATTCCAACGACATCCTGCGCGCGTACTCGAAGGAAGAGTTGCAGGAAGCCGGGCGCATGATCGCGCCCGAGCGCGACCGCCTGTTCACCTATGCCGGCCTGTACCTGCTGGCCACGCGTTACCTTGCCACCGATCACGCGCGCAACGTGTTCGAGCTGCCGCAGGAGCGCTGGCTCACCATCGCGCTGTACCTGATGCAGAACGAGACCCAGGGCGGTCGCGAGCGTCGCATGCAGCTGGTGGGCGAGGCCTACTGGGCGCTGTCGAACCTCTACATGACCGTCGCCACGCCCACGCTGCAGAACGCCGGCAAGATCGGTGGCCAGCTGTCGTCGTGCTTCATCGACACCATCGACGATTCGCTGCAGGGCATCTACGACTCCAACACCGACATCGCGCGCGTGTCCAAGGGCGGCGGTGGCGTGGGCGCGTACATCGGCTACGTGCGCTCCAGCGGTTCGTCGATCCGCGGCGTGCCCAATTCGTCCGGCGGCGTGGTGCCGTGGATCAAGCAGCTCAACAACACGGCCGTATCGGTCGACCAGCTCGGCCAGCGCAAGGGCGCGGTCGCGGTGTACCTCGACATCTGGCATCGCGACATCGAGGCCTTCCTCGACCTGCGCCTCAACAACGGCGACCAGCGCCTGCGCGCGCACGACGTGTTCACCTCGGTCTGCATCCCCGACATCTTCATGGAAGCGGTCGAGCGTCGCGGCGACTGGTACCTGTTCGATCCCTACGAAGTGAAGCGGATCAAGGGCTGGTACCTGCAGGACTTCTTCGACGAGAAGAAGGGCGACCCCAACGGCAGCTTCCGCAAGCGCTACGAAGAAGTCGTGGCCGACGAGCGCATCGCGCGCAAGACGGTCAAGGCCATCGACATCTTCAAGCGGATCATGGTGTCGCAGCTCGAGACCGGCAATCCCTTCATGTTCTACCGCGACGAGGTGAACCGGAAGAACCCGAACAAGCACGTCGGCATGGTGTATTCGTCCAACCTCTGCACCGAGATCCTGCAGAACATGAGTCCCACGCGGATGATGCAGGAGATCATTTCCGGCAATCAGATCGTCACGACGAAACAGGCCGGCGACTTCGTGGTCTGCAACCTGTCGTCAGTCAACCTCGGCCGCGCCGTGCTGCCGCAGGAAGACCAAGGCGACCTGATCACCGACGTGCTGGAACGGCTGATCCCGATCCAGGTGCGCATGCTCGACAACGTGATCGACCTCAACGAGCTGCCGGTGCCACAGGCCACGATCACCAACCAGAAGTACCGCGCGATTGGCCTGGGCACCTTCGGCTGGCACCACCTGCTGGCGCAGAAGGGCATCCACTGGAACACGCCCGAGGCCGAGGACTACAGCGACACGCTGTACGAACGCATCAACTTCCTCACCGTGCAGGCGAGCATGGAACTGGCGAAGGAAAAGGGCACCTACAGCGCCTTCCTCGGCAGCGACTGGCACAACGGCGAATACTTCCGCGCCCGCGACTACAACAGCCCGCAGTGGCTGGAGCTGTCGGCGCAGGTATCGGTCAATGGCATGCGCAACGGCTGGCTGATGGCGGTCGCGCCCAACATGTCGACCGCGCAGATCGCCGGCAGCACCGCGTCGATCGACCCGATCTACTCCGCGTTCTACTACGAGGAGAAGAAGGACTATCGCCGCCCCGTCGCCGCGCCCGGCCTGTCGCTGGAGACCTGGCCGTACTACGAGAAGGGCGCGTACAAGGTCGACCAGTTCGCATCGGTGCGCCAGAACGCACGCCGCCAGCGCCATGTCGACCAGGCGATCAGCTTCAACTTCTACGTGCCATCGACCATTCGGGCATCCACGCTGCTGGAACTGCACATGACCGCCTGGCGCGAAGGCATGAAGACGACGTACTACGTGCGATCCAACGACATCGATATCGCCGAGTGCGAGTGGTGCAGCAGCTGACGCACGCAACACCGCATTGATCCGTCCCTTCTCCCGCAAGCGGGAGAAGGTGGCCCGAAGGGCCGGATGAGGGTGCTCTTCGCCACGCGCCCTCACCCCCAGCCCCTCTCTCGCAAGCGGGAGAGGGGAGCAGAATCCAGAGACCCGATCAGACATGTCCGCCACCGCCCCCCTGACCGCCACACCCCTCGACCGCATCAAGATCCTCGAGCCGCGCCATCCCAATCGCTCGACCGGCATCATCAACGGCAAGACCTCCGGCATCCTCAACTGGAACGACATCCCGTATCCGTCGTTCTACCGCGCCTACAAGGAACTCTCGACCAACTTCTGGATTCCGGACGAAGTCGACATGAAGGGCGACGCCAAGCAGTACGGCGAGCTGTCCGCGCGCGAGAAGAACGCCTATGACTCGATCATCGGCCTGCTGGCCACGCTGGATTCGCCGCAGACGCGCTTCATCTACAACGTGGCCGAATACATCACCGACCCGGCCGCGCACGCCAACGCCGCGATCATCGGCCAGCAGGAAGTGATCCACAACGAGAGCTACAGCTACGTGCTGGCGTCGATCACCGACCTGTCCAACCAGAACCGCGTGTTCGAGCTCGCGCGCACGCACCCGACCATCGTCGCGCGCAATGCGCCGATCATGGCGTCCTACGACGACTTCATGCGCGAGAAGACGGCCGAGACGCTGCTGCGCTCGCTGATCCAGTCGTCGATCCTGGAAGGCATCAACTTCTATTCCGGCTTCGCGTACTTCTACAACCTGGTGCGGCAGAACCGGATGACCGGCACCGGCAAGATCATCAGCTTCATCAACCGCGACGAACTGGCGCACACCAAGTTCATCAGCGAGGTGATCCGGGCGATCGTCGGCGAGAACCCGGAGTTGCAGACGGACGAGCTGACCGATTACGTGCACCAGGCGTTCGAGCATGCGATCACGCTGGAGACGCAGTGGACGGGCGAGGTGCTGGACGGGATCGACGGGATCGACGTGGACGAGATGATCCGCTACGTGAAGTACCGGGCGAACAAGATGTCGGGGATGCTGGGGATCGAGAAGTTGTATTCGGATACGACGGACAACGTGATGCCGTGGATCAAGGCGTATGCTGACAACTTCACGGAGACGAAGACGGATTTCTTCGAGATGCGGAATGCGTCTTACAAGAAGACGAATTCGGATAATGGGTTTGATGACTTGTAGAGCCATTCAATCAACTTAGATTATCGAAATGATCAAGTCTGATATTCGGCAATCGGTTCAACTCATTTGTCCGACTTGTGGTGAAAGCCAGTTTGAGTCGGATGAGCCAATGCAATCTGGTTCGGATCAAATGCTGACTTGTAATTCGTGTTCGTTAAAGATCACGCGATCCGCGCTGATTGAAGAAAACCACGCGAGCATCAACGCCGCGAAAGATCAGATAAGGAAGCAAGTAATCGACGAATTTCGCAAAGAGCTCCGAAAGACATTTTCAAAATCGAAGTTCATAAAGATTAGATAAGTGAACATTTCTTTCTCGCTAAGTGATGTGATCGCAATAGCCGCACTCTTACTGTCCGGCTATGCAACATGGACGACCGCAAGATTTAATTCGCGCCAGAAATCTCTGCTTGAGTCTCAAGAGGCCCTTAATAAGCGCCTGCTCGCCAGAGACTCGGCAGAATCTGAGCACGCGCAGCGCGCTGATATCGGCGCCAAGCTCATCAAAGTAGGGACTAGTTATCGCATCAGGGTCTTCAACAAGGGAATGGCCAGTGCAACTCAAGTTCAGATCGATTTTCCGAACGGGAACAAGATCGCCAGCGAATCCGATATGGCTCGCAAGTTTCCTTTAGAGGCTCTTGAACCCTTGCAGTCTGTCGATCTACTTGCGAACGTTTATCTCGGCTCGGACAGCAAACATGTCGCTCGATTTCGTTGGATTGATGGATTCAGCGATTCAAATGAAAAACAGGTCTATCTAACTATCTAGGCACCTAAGAACGGGGTCAGGCTCACTTTTCGTGGACAGTTGCGCGACTTCATCCGTTGAGGCGAGGAGCAAAGCTTTCGCGCTGCGCGCGAGTTCCTTTGTCTTGGCAAAAGGAACCAAAACCGTTTTCGCCGGACGCGATCCGGTGCGGCTGCGCCACACCGGGCCCCTGCGCTTCTCGGTCGGCGGGGCACGCGGCCCAAACTCGCTGCGCTCAAACATGGGCCGCTCTCCGGCCCCGCCGCCCTGCGATGCTCGGCTCGCTTTACGGCTCGGAAGATCAAGGGCAAGAACAACGGCAAGGTCAACAGCAACGGCAGAGAGCTTGTGCTTTTGAACTTTCCTGCAGCTGCCCCTGTTGTTTGCAGACCCGGAGGGCGCCGCCCATGGATGGGCGGCGTTTTCCGACCGAGGCATGGATGCCGAGTCGGAAAATCTCGATGGCAACTCGGGGGCGGGCTTGTGACCTTGCGGGGAAAAGCGTTTTTCTTTGGTTCGTTTCTTTTGACGCTTATCAAAAGAAATGAACCCGTCCGCGCAGCGGGCGGAAGCTTTGTTTCTGTCCTTGACCCTGCGGAAAGGCTATCGGTTCTGCGTTAGGGAGCGGCCTAAAAAGTCGATCTTTGCTCGTCGTTCCCGCGAAGGCGGGAATCCATGGACTTTGCTTTCAATGGGTTGCCGCCCATGGATCACCGCCTTCGCGGGGATGACGGGGCCTGATCAAAGGTTTCTTGGCTCAACCATTGCGTTGTTGGTGAAGTGCAATCAAATCGAACACAGGAAAAGATCCGATGAGTGGAGCAGCAGGCGGGGCAGTGGCAGCGGCCGCAGCGCAGATCGCGATGGCGGTCAAGGCGTCGG
Source organism: Luteimonas sp. (assembly GCA_024707405.1). GTDB lineage: Bacteria > Pseudomonadota > Gammaproteobacteria > Xanthomonadales > Xanthomonadaceae > Luteimonas. The sequence goes on along the minus strand of JANPZU010000008.1, from coordinate 505,770 downwards.
GCACGATCGTGACGGTGGAGCCGGAGGCGTTCCTGGCCGTGCTGGGCAGGCAGAAGGAGCCGTTGGTGGTGCACGCCACCACACGTCTGGCGCGCAAGCGGTATCACTACCTCGTCAGCTACAAGGGGCTGGCGTTCGTCACCAAATCGGCGACGGCGCTGGCGTTGCCGAAGGGCGCCGAAGTGGTGCTGGCGGACAAGATCTGGGTGCCTTGATCGCGTATTCCATTCCGACACTGATTGAATATCGACCCTGATCCATGCGCATCCTCATCGCCTTCACCTCGCTCAGCGGCAACACGCGTGATGTCGCGCGGATGGTGCGTGCGCGTTGCGAGGCGCGGGGGCACGAAGTGACATGGATCGAAACCGACATCCAGAAGCTGGCACAGGTTTCGCCCGATCCGAATCACGACCTGTACCTGCTCGGCAGCTGGAGCGACAACGCCGGGCGCACGCCTTCGGAGATGAAGCATTTCATCGCCGACCTGGTGGAGGCCGTCGGCAAGCCGGAACGGCTCGCGGTGTTCGGCACCGGCGAGACGCAGTGGGGCGAGGAGTACTACTGCGGTGCGGTGCGGCGCATGGCGGCGTTCTTCGAGACGCGTTTTCCGCGCCTTGAAATCGAACAGATGCCGCACGGCGACCGCGACGCGCACAAGATCCAGCGCTGGACTGATCACATCTTGAATTGCACAGAGAACATGCCCCATGCAGACCCTGCACGCTTCGTCGCCTGACGATTACGCCGCCGCCCTTGCCGCGCATCCGCGCCTGCTGGTGGACTACTACAAGGACGATTGCCCCGGCTGCAAGATGCTGGACATGTCGCTGCAGAAGTTCGCCACCGATGCCGCCGCCGAAGGCGTGGTGCTGCTCAAGGTGAAGATGGAAATCGTGGGCGAGGAATTCTTCCGCGGCCTCGGCCTGCGCCAGACGCCGACGCTGTCGCTGTTCAAGGACGGCAACGAAGCGAAGCGGTTGGCCGGTTTCCAGGCGCCGGGCCAGATCGCGCAGGCGGTGGCGCTGCATCTCGGCGCTCCGGTCGACAGCGCCGCATGACGCACGCAGCGGACACGCCCCAGACCGAGGCCCGGATGCTGGAGATCGTCTTTCCCGACCACACCAACCACCTGGGCACGCTGTTCGGTGGGCAGGCGCTGGCATGGATGGACAAGGCGGCCTTCATCGCCGCATCGCGCTATGCACGCTGCACGGTGGTCACCGCACGGTCGGAGCAGGTCGACTTCAAGCTGCCGATCAAGCAGGGGCAGTTGGTCGAGACCATCGCGCGCGTGGTCGAGGTGGGCAACACTTCGATGCAGGTGCAGGTGGACGTGGTGGCCGAAGACCTGCTCAGCGGACAGCGCGAACTGTGCACGCGCGGCCGCTTCACGATGATCGCGCTAGACAGCACGGGCAAACCGACGCCGGTGCCGGCGCTGGCGACGTGAGCAGGCACCACCACCCGCGACACGGTCGAGGCATGCTGTCGGCCACTCGCCTGCAACCCGTCGCATGACCCTGCGCCCGCCATCATGCCGCCCGCGTCTCCATGGCCTGTCGTTTGGCTGCGCGTTGATGGCGTGTCTGCTGTTGGCTGCCTGCGCCTCGGCCCCGGGTGATGGGCCGCCATCGGCCAATCCGTCGCACAAGCTCTCCAGCGCCGAAGCAACGGCACCGCTGCCGGCGGATGCCGATGCACCGCTGCTGCTGGTCTCCATCGACGGCTTCCGCAACGACTATCTCGACCGCGGCTTGACGCCGACGCTTGCGCGCATGGCGCGCGAGGGCGTGCGTGCCGAATTCATGCGGCCCTCGTATCCGTCGATCACGTTCCCCAACCACTACACGCTGGTCACCGGCCTGCACCCGGATCGGCACGGTGCGATCGCCAACTTCATGACCGATCCGGACATCCCGGGTGTGCGCTTTTCGATGTTCGACCGGGAGACGGTGGCCGATGCCCGCTGGTGGAACGGCGGCACCCCGCTGTGGACGCTGGTGCGCCAGCACGGGGGACGCGCGGGCACGATGTTCTGGGTCGGCTCGGAAGCGCCGATCCACGGCGCCCTGCCGGAATACTGGCGACCGTTCGACATCCGGGTCGGATCCGATGCGCGGGTGGATCAGATCCTGGCCTGGCTGGCGCTGCCGCCGGATCAACGCCCGCACCTGCTGACCCTATACTTCGACGTGGTCGACACCGCCGGCCACCTGCATGGCCCGGACGCGCCCGAAGTGGATGCGGCGCTGGCCGAGGTCGATGCCGCGATGGCGCGACTGCAAGCAGGACTGCAGGCATTGGCACTCGATCACGCGACCAACGTGGTGGTGGTCTCCGACCACGGCATGGCCGCGACCTCGCCCGAGCGCGAACTCTACCTGGATGATCTGGTCGATACCGAACGCCTTGACTTCCTGTGGACGGGCGCCTTCGCGGCATTCAACGCGCTGCCCGGCGGCGAGGCGCAAGCGCAGTCGCTGCTGGGCGATCACCCGCATTTTTCCTGCATGACCCGCGAACAGATTCCGGCCGAGTACCAATACGGCCGCCATCGGCGGGTACCAATGTATTTCTGCCAGGCCGAGCACGGCTGGCAGGTCACGACCCGCGCGGCACTGCAGCGCAAGGGCCATCGCCTGCACGGCGAACACGGCTACGACCACCGCCATCCGGACATGCATGCACCATTCATTGCCCGCGGCCCGGCCTTCCGCAGTGGCGTCGTCCTGCCGGCGATCGACAGCGTGGATGTCTATCCGCTGGTAGCCCACGTGCTGGGCATCGCCCCGGCCACGAACGACGGCGACGTCGCGAAGACGCGCGCGGCACTGGCCGCACCGTAACCGCGGCCCGTGGCCGGACACGCGGCCAACACCGGCACCGATCTACGATGGCTGTCCTTTTCCCGACGCCAGGAAACGCCATGGACGACACCGCGCCAACGATGAGCAACCTGTTCCTGCAACTCGGCCTCGACGCCAGCGAGCAGGGGATCGCCAGGTTCATCGCCGCGCACCAGCTCGCAGCGGAAGTGCTCCTTGCCGATGCGCCGTACTGGAACGACGGGCAACGCCAGTTCATCAGCGAACAGCTGCGCGCCGACGCCCCATGGGCGATGGTGGTGGATCAGCTCAACGAATCGCTGCACGAGGATGCGGTGAAGCGGCAGACCGGGCTCGATTGACCTGCACGTGTCTGGATCCGCACCCGGTTTGGCGCGGGTGATGTTGTCCGCAAGGTTTCGACGGCGGCGTGCCTATACTGCGTGCGGGCATGGTTTTCGGGGATCCCCATGCCTCCGCTCGATGTGTTGGATTCCGTCAAATGGAGTTGAACGATGACACCTGCCCGCCGCCTTGCTGTGGCTGCCTTGCTCTGCGTGTCCCTGCCCGCCGCCGCGAGCAACACCCGCCAGCAGTGCGAGAGCAATTTCACGACGTCCGGTTCCTTCAGCGAAGGGCGCACCTATTCCACCGAGGTCGAGGTGCCCGAGGTCGAGTACCTGCCGGCGCTCTACAGGGTGCGCGACAAGATCCAGGATTTGGGCTTGAACGTGCTCGCCGTGCAGGAGAAGAACGGCTTCATCCGCGCCGCCAATCCGGTGCGCGGCGGAGACGGTGGTGGCGCGAATGCGCCACTGCGAGGCTACGTGACGCCACGCGACGGGGGCGGGGTGGATGTGTCGCTGCAATTCACCATCTACGGCGGGCAATCCGCACGTGAATCAACGGTGATGAAATACCTCTGCGACATGATCGAGGCTGCGGACGCACCTTGATTCCGATGGCGATGGCTTGGCACGCGGCCACACACTCCCGCATCCTGCCTTCATTCGCGAATAAAAAAGCCGGCGTTTGCACGCCGGCTTCTTGCTTGCCCATCGATGCCTGCGTGGAAACTCAGGTAATCGACGCACGATAGATCGATTCGATCGCCGCATCCAGCGCAGAGTTGAACTCGTCGTCGCCCTGCTTCGCGCTCAGGCCTTCACTCAGCGCGCGGCTGAAGCTGGCGACCACGCCGGGGTTCTTCGCGAGTTTGGCGTTGGCATCGTCGCGGCTGTAGCCGCCCGACAGCGCCACGACCTTCAGCACGCTGGGATGGTCGACCAGTTCCTTGAAGTACCCGTCGACGCTGGGCAGGGTGAGCTTGAGGATCACCGGCGTCTTCGGATCGACCTTGTCGAGCCGCGCGAGCAGGCCTTTCTTCAATTCGACTTCGATCGCTTCCTTGTCGGCGGCGTTGATGTCGACTTCCGGTTCGATGATCGGCACCAACCCGGCATCAAGCACCTGCTGGCCGAGTTCGAACTGCTGGTCGAGCACGTCGGCAATGCCTTTTGCGTTGTCCTGCTTGATGACCGAGCGTTCCTTGGTGCCGAACACGCCCTTGGCCTTGGCGCGTGCCAGCAGTTCGGCCAGGCCCGGGATCGGCTTGAGGCGTTGCACGCCGTCGGCCTCGTCTTCGAGCCCCTTGTCGATCTTCAGGAACGGCACCACGCCCTTGTCTTCCCACAGGTACGTCACCGCCGGCTTGCCGCCGAAATCGTCGTCCATGGTGCGTTCGAACAGGATCGCGCCGAACACGCGCTCGCCGTTGAACGCCGGGCTGCTGACGATGCGTTCGCGCATCGCGTGCACCAGCGCGAACATCTCGGCGTCGCCGGAGTATTCCGATTCCTCGATGCCATAGAGCTTGAGCGCCTTCGGCGTGCTGCCGCCGCTCTGGTCGAGCGCCGCGATGAAGCCGTTGCCGGAAGCGATCCTGTCGAGTTGTGCCTGATTCACTGCCACGGTCGAGTGTCCTGTGCTGTCAGCGGAAGGGAGGGAATGCGAACGGGGATGATACCGCCGTGTCGCGGGATCCATCGCCGGGCCCTGCTTGCGACGTGCTGCACAACGCGCTGCAATGCGGCCATGAACGCGTCCGCGGTGTCCCTCCAGCGTCGCCAGTGCCTGCGGATCGGATGGCTGGCGGGCCTGTCGCTGCTGGCCGCGCCGCGGCTCGCAACCGCCACGGCGGGATGTCCGCCGCGCACGGGCTGGGTTCCGATGGACGACTTCCTCGCCGACCTGCCTCGGCTGATGCAGGCGCTCGGCGTGCCGGGCGTCGGCATCGCGGTGGTGGAAGCGGGCGCACCTTCATGGTCGCAGGTCTACGGCCTGGCCGATGCCGCGCAGGGCACGCCGGCCACCGACGACACCCTGTTCGAAGTCGCCTCGCTCAGCAAGCCGGTGTTCGCCTACCTCGTGCTGCAGCTGGTGGATCGCGGCGAACTCGATCTCGACCGGCCGCTGGTCGCCACCCTGCGGCCGGAATACCTCGGCACGCACCCCTGGCTGGCGCGCATCACCGCGCGCGACGTGCTGCGCCATTCCACCGGCCTGCCGAACTGGCGCAAGGATCCCGCACACGAGCGCCTCGAGCCTGCCGCCGAACCCGGCACGCGCATCGACTACTCCGGCGAGGCGATCTTCTGGCTGCAGCGGGTGGTGGAGGCGATCACCGGCGAGAGCCTCGATGCCACCGCAAGGCGCCTGTTGTTCGAACCGGCTGGCATGCACGACAGCACGTTTGCCTGGGATGCGAACGTTGCCGCACGTTCGGTGCATGGGCATCGCGCGCCCGGCGACGACACGCCCGGCGCGCCCGCGCAGGTGCTGCGCGAGCAATGGAACGCCGCGCTGCGCGTGGCCCAGGGCAATGGCTCCACGCTGTCGGACTGGCGCTACGGCGATGCCGCCCGTGCATTGGCCGACGTGCAGGCGGCAACGCCCGCGGGGCTGGTGAACTGGCCAGGCGACATCGTCGCCAATGCCGCCGCCAGCCTGCGCTGCACGGTGCGGGACTACGCCCGCTTCATGGCGCTGATGGTGCGCACGCAAGAGACCTCGTGGGAACTGAAGCCGTCGACGCGGCAAGCCATGCTGTCGAAGCAGATCGACGTGCCGGGCCGATGGAATGACAAGACGCTGGGCTGGAACGTCGAAGCCACTGCGCAAGGCCCGGTGTTCCACCACTCCGGCAGCAACAGCGGGATCTTCAAGAACTTCGCGCTGGGCGATGCCGCGCGGCAACGCGCGCTGGTGGTGCTGACCAACGGTGCCAACGGCGCCTTGCTGTACCGGCGCGTCGTGCGCGCGGCCACGGGACTGGATCTGCTGGCATTCGATGTCTAGCGCGCCACCCGGATCCTCCTTGCCCGGCCGCGGGCGACGCTTCCCCGCGGTCGTTGGCTAGAATGCCCGCGCACGGCTGATCGCTTCGGCCCACCCGACGTGGAGCACATGTTCGCGACCCTGAAGACGCAATCGCCAGCCTGGCTGCAGGCATGGTTCGTCGAGTTCACCCTGCTGGTACAGGTGGTGCTGATCCTGGTCGCGGCGTTCCTGTTGCGCTGGCTGCTGCGTCGCCTGATCACGCGCGTTTCAAGGCGCTACGACTTGCCGATCGAGATCACGGTCAGCGCGCGGCGCATCGCCGGTTTCGTGCTCGGTTTCGGCACGCTGCTGCTGGTGCTCGAGCGCTTCGGCGTATCCGGAAGCGTGCTGTGGACGGCCTTCACCGGGTTCGCGGCGGTGGCGGCGGTCGCGTTCTTCGCGGCCTGGAGCGTGCTGACCAACCTCTTCTGCGCGCTGCTGTTGCTGATCACCCGTCCGTTCCGCCTGCACGACCACATCGAACTGCTCGAAGGCGGCGATCGTCCCGGCCTGCGCGGACAAGTGGTCGACATGAACCTGATCTACGTGACACTGCAGGAAACCCATGCCGAAGGCGGGGACAGCGTACTGCGCATCCCCAACAGCCTGTTCTTCCAGCGCAGCACGAGGCGCTGGAAAGGCGAGCCGGTCGCCGTGGCGCTTCCCCCGCCGGGGGATCGCCGGCCTTCACCGCCCGCGCAGGGCGGTGGCGGCGGGAGCATCGGGTTTCCGTAACCCCGACGCCGCCATGATCAATCCGCGCCCACGAAGCGCAGATCCAATGCGTGGTTGAAGGTCAGGTGCGCGCCGGTGGGTTTGCGGGCCCATTGCCGCATCCAGCCGCGCAAGACGCCGCACACGGCGTGCTCATCGGCTTCTGCCGCCAATCCCGGCCACTGCGGCAGGCCGTCCTGGCCGGCCACGCCTTCGATGTCGAGCAGCATGGCGTTCACGGCGCTCTTGCCGCCCCGCGCCAGTTCGATCGCTCCCGCGGGCAGTTTGCGTGCGGCGCCAACGCTGCCGTCGCGCCAACAGTAAAGAATCATGTCGCTGTCTGAGTGATGGTTCGCCATGCTCCGGGAAAAACCGGGGGCAGGCATTGCACCTGCCCCCGCCGCGCCTCCTGGCAACGGTTGCCGCGTCCCATTCCCTGGGTGCCGCCACTCCATCGGCCGGCCGATCCATTCCATGGAACCGCATAGGCAACCCCTTGCTTGGGGAAAGGGGTTGCCTGTCTAGCTGCCGGGCGGGGAGTCCCTGCAGTTAGCCTGTCGCGCGGACGGGATCCCTCCCGGCCGCGTCCGGGAGCATTGCCTGTAGACTCCCGATACATAAGCCAATCGAGATCAAGGGGACGATCCGGACATGGCTGGGGCCATTGCCACCCATGCACTCAGCGACCAGGCCCTGGAGTCGGTCACGCGGCTGATCGGCGAAGCGCGTGCCGGCCAGACGGACGCATGGGATCGCATCTACGCCCTGCTTTACGACGACCTGCGCCGCGTCGCGCGCTCCCAGATCCGCCAGCAACGCCGTGGCGCCGCCGGCTCGCCCACGTCCCTGATCAGCGAAACCTGGCTGCGTCTGGCCGGCAGCCCGATGGCGGTCAACGATCGCTCCCACCTGATCACGCTGATGGCACGGGCAATGCGCTTCGTCCTGCTGGATGAAACCCGCCGGATGCTCACGGAAAAGCGGGGGGAGGGCGCCGAGATGCTGTCCCTCGACGAGGCTCCGGAGCCCGGCCAGGCCTCCACGCTCGACCAACTGCTGTCCCTGGACCAGGCACTCAATGCCCTGGCCCGGCTCGACAGCCGGCTCGCCGACGTGGTGGAGCTGCGCTATTTCGGCGGACTGACCGAGCCGGAAGTCGCCGAGATCCTCGGTGTCACCGAACGCACCATCCGCCGCGACTGGCGCAAGGCGAGGGCGTTCCTGCATTCGCAACTCGGCGATGCCGAGCAATCGCTGCTGCCGGGCGACTGAGGCCTGCCTCAGAACCGCTGCAACCGGCCTCCGTAGACGCGCAGGAGGGTGGCCTCCAACCCTGCCGTGCATACGCGCGCCAGCATCCGCGTCTGTTCCGGGGACGCGCCCTGCACCGTCAGCACGATCCGACCGCAATCCCCGTGCAGGATCCGGGTCGCCACCGGGTCGCCGATGCCATCGCCCGCCGGCTCGGCCACGGGCCTCCCCGGCACCTTTCCCGAAGCGACCGTCATGCCCGCGGCGAGGCCCCCGCCTCGCCCGGCGGCTGCATGCCCGCCAGGGCGCCGATCGCCTGGGTCAACATCACCGACAGCGCGTTGGCCTTCCAGTGCGAATCGTCGTTGACGATCAACGTGACCTGCCCGGTGCTGGTCCGGATCGTGGTCAGCACCGCCACATGTCCGGCGCCGGTGTCCTGTCCGCCGTTCATGGCGCCCACGGCCTCGTTCGCATGGCGTTCGCCGCGGCCCCGCCATTGAATGATCGTTCCCAGATTTGTTCCCTTGTCCTGATCTGGTTCAAGATGTCGACCCAAAACCGTGCCCGCCGTCACATTCGATGCGGCGGCGATGCGGCATGGAGCTGGTCGGAGATGCATCGAGATGCGGATGCGCTGGATGCCATCTGCCTGGCCGACGACGACACCCCCGGTATGCTCGCGATGGAACACGCAATCAGGACATCCTCCCCTCGCCCGACCCTGCACTTGCGCGTTGTGATGCCATGAGCTCGCAGGCTTCCCGCGCCCTTGCGTTGTTCGACACCTACATCGGCATGTCGCCGGGGCAGCGCCGCCGCGCCTTGGCCGACCTGCGCCGGGAGGATCCCGGTGTCCACGACGCGCTCGCCTCGCTGCTCGCTTCCGACGATGCACTGCATGGCGTCGCCGGCCTGCAGCACGTGCTGGACTCGCCGCCAGAAGCCCTGCTTGCCCGACATGCCGGCGACGACGACCATCCGGATCCGCGGATCGGCACGCGCAAAGGCCCGTGGCGCATCGAGCGCATGATCGGCGCGGGCGGCATGGGCACGGTCTACGAAGCCTGGCGCGACGATGGCCAGTACCGGCAACGCGTCGCTTTGAAATGCATCCGCCTCGAACTGGCGTCGGAACGCGTACTGGAAGGCTTCCGTCGCGAACGCGAGATCCTGGCGGGACTGGATCATCCCAACATCGCAACCCTGTTCGATGGCGGCGTCGACGAAGATGGCGCGCCTTGGTTCGCGATGCGTTACATACAGGGCGCGCCGATCGACGAATGGTGCGACCAGCGGGAACTGCCGTTGGGCGCACGGGTCACGCTGCTGATCCGCGCCTGCGATGCGCTTGCGTATGCACACGGGCGCATGGTGTTGCACCAGGACATCAAGCCATCCAACCTGCTCATCGCCGAAGACGGTCAACTGCAGTTGCTGGACTTCGGCCTGGCCGCATCGTTGTCGGCAGGCGAACACATGCCGCGCATCGCCATCTCCGAGGGATACACGGCGCCCGAAGCGGTTTCGGGGGCGCCGCCATCGACCACGATGGACGTCTGGTCGCTGGGCATGGTGATGTACCGCCTGCTTTGCGGTTCGCTGCCCGCCACCTCGCGCCTGCTGCTGGCATGCGATGCCGATGCCCGCCCCGTTGCATCGATGTCGCAACTGGCATCGCGTGTCGACGACGATGCCGCACGCCATCGCGGACTGCAGGATGCACCATCGCTCTCCCGACGGCTCGCGGGCGACCTCGACGCCATCGCCTCGCGCTGCGTTGCCGCCGACCCCGACGCACGCTATCCGTCGGTCGCGGCACTGCGCGACGATCTCGAGCGCTGGCTGCATTCGCGCCCGGTCGCTGCACGGAATGGCGGTGCCGGGTACCGGCTGTCCCGCTTCGTGCGCAGGCACCGAATGGCCGTCGGCCTGTCCGCCGTCGCTGCGTTCGCGCTCGTCGCGGGGGGCGGATTTGCGCTGTGGCACATGCAACGCGCGGCCGAGGAGGCCCGCTCCAGCGCGGCACTGTCGCGAATCTTCGAGGAAACCCTCGGTACTGCGACGCTGACCGGCCTGGGTGAAACCGCGCTGTCGTCGCAATCGCTGCTCGAACACGCCGAACAACGCATGCGCTCGCTGTCGCTGCGCGACCAGCCACGGATCCTCGCGCAGGGCCTGTCGATGCTCGCCCGCAACCACGCGGTGATCGGCGATTACGACCGCGCGCTCGCCCTGGCCGAGGAAGCCTCGGGGCTGCACGGCAGCGATGCCGCCTCCACGACGGCCAACCAGGCCACCCGGGCCTCCCTGCTCAACCTGCAAGGCCGGCATGACGACGCGCTGCGCGTCGCTCGCGAAGCCCTGTCCGGGCAAGCGCCGGCAGCCACCGCCCATGTCCGCCTGCAGTTGATGACCGAAGCTGCACGCAGCCACTGGAACCTGGCCGAACAGCGGCCCGCGCGCGAAATGCTCGACCACGCACTCACCATCGCCCGGCAGGCCGGCGACCCGGCCGTGGAAGCCGAACTGCTGATCCTGCGTGGCGGCTGGAACAGCCGGATGTTCCTGTTCTCTGAAGCCGGCGCCGACTTGCAGCGCGCCATCGAACTCGCCGCCCCGGCCTCGCCCCTGGTCGCCAACGAAGCCCGTCGGATGACGATCAACAACCTGCTGCAACAGGAACGCAACGAGGAGGGCTATGCCATTGCCGAGCGCTTGCTCGACGACTACCGCAAGGTGCTCGGGGACACGCATCCGCTGACCGCCCGCACCTGGATCCTGCTGGCCAACCTGCAGTGCGGTCGCGCCTGGTTCGATCAATGCGAGACGTCGTTGCGCAACGGGGAGCAGGTCATCCTCGAACGCTACGGCGACGATCACCCCGAACATGCCAACGTGCTGCGGATCCAGGCACTGCTTGCATCAGGCCGCGACGGCTTGCGCGAAGAGAGCCTCTCGTACCTGCGTCGCGCGGATGCCATCTACAGCGCCCGCTACCCGAGCAACCACGATGCAGTGCAACGCATCCGCGCACAGTACGGCCGGCGAACCCTGCTTGCGCTCGATACGTCGTCCGCCGAACGCAAGCGCAACCTCGATGAAGTGATCGAAGTCTATGAATCGATACTGCGCGACAGCGGCCACGTGCCGCTGATCCCGTTGTTCGCCATCACCCTCGCCAATGCCTTGTCGCACCGCGGCGAACCCGGCGACGCCAAGCGCGCCCATCGCCTGCTTGCCGACAACCGCGAGGTGCTGGCCCGGTTCCCGGCCAATTACAACGCTCGTTTCTACAACGAATACATGCAGGCGCAGCTGCATCTGCGCGAAGGCGACCTGGCCGAGGCCGACGCAATCCTGGAAGGACTGATCCCGCCGCTGCGCGACCACCAGGACTCGACCAACAACAAGTTCACCCTGGGGCTGGTGCACACCTTGCGTGCCGCGGTCGCGCAAGACCGCAACGACCCCGCGCTGGCAGGCACCCGCCTGGTCGAGGCCCGGGATCATTTCCTCGCGGCATTCGGCCCGGAACACATGGCCGTACGCGTCACCAACGGCCGGATCGCGGACGTCGCGCGCGAAGGCCGCTTCGAGCCGGCGGTGGAATGACGCGGCGGTCGCTGCGCTAACATCGCCTCATCACTTCCGGAACCCCGCCATGCTTCGTTGCGCACTCGTGATGTCGTGCTTCCTCTTTCTCCCGCACGCGTCCGCTTTGGCCCAGGATCTCGACATTCCGCCATCGCTGCAGGCCAAGGTGATCGAGTGGCGCCGCGACCTGCACCAGCACCCGGAACTGGGCAACCACGAAACCCGAACCGCGCAGGTCGTGGCTGATCATTTGCGCTCGCTCGGACTCGAACCACGCACCGGCATCGCCACTACCGGCGTCACCGCGATCCTGCGTGGCGGCAATCCTGGCCCGCGCATCGCGCTGCGCGCCGACATGGATGCCTTGCCGGTCACCGAAGCCACCGGCCTGCCGTTCGCCTCTACCGTCAAGAGCGAATACCGCGGGCAACCGATCGGCGTGATGCACGCCTGCGGCCACGACATGCACGTGGCGATCCTGATGGGCGTGGCCGAGGCGCTGGTCGCCATGCGCGACGAACTGCCTGGCGAAGTGATGTTCGTGTTCCAGCCTGCCGAGGAAGGCCCGCCGGTCGCAGGGGAGGTGGCCGGCGCGAAACGCATGCTCGACGAAGGCGTGTTCGACGACTTCAAACCCGATGCCGTGCTCGGCCTGCACGTCTGGTCGCGATTACATGCCGGACAGCTGGGCGTGCGCGCCGGGCCGTTCATGGCCAGCGCGGACGAATGGACGCTGAAGATCACCGGCAAGCAGACGCACGGCTCGCAGCCATGGGCGGGCGTGGATCCGATCACCGTCGCCGCGCAGATCCTGCTGGGTGCGCAATCCATCATCGCGCGCCAGGTCGACATCACCGCGCACCCGGTAGTGCTGACCGCCGGCCAGCTGCAGGCCGGCACGCGCTTCAACATCATTCCCGACGAAGCGACCATGGTCGGCACCCTGCGCACCTTCGACATGGACGTGCGCAGCGACGTGATCGAGCGCTTCCGCAACACGGCCGAACACTTCGCCGCCGCCAGTGGTGCGCGCGCCGAACTGCAGGTCGCCAACAACGCCCCGGTCACCGCCAACGATCCCGCACTCACCGCGCGGCTGCGCCCGTCGCTGGAGAAGGCCGCGGGTGCGGGCAACGTGGTCGAGGTGCCGCGCTACACCATCGCCGAGGACTTCTCGCAGTTCGCCAACGTCGCGCCGGGGCTGTATTTCTTCGTGGGCACCACGCCGCGCGACATGGCGCTGGAAGATGCGCCGATGAACCATTCGCCGCTCTACGCACCGGACGAGTCCGCGCTCGACCTGGGCCTGCGCGCACTGCTGCAGGCGACGCTGGATTTCCTGCGCGCACCGAACGACTGAACCTGCGGCGACGCGCTACCATCCGTCGATATCCCGCCGGAGCCTGTCATGTCGCGTCCCGCCCTGCTGCTGTCGCTCGCCATCGCCTGCTGCCTCGCACCCTTGCATGCGCAGGAGGCACAACGCACCGAAGTCGCGGACGCCGCGCAACGCCTGCAGGGCAGGGTGGTGGAGTGGCGTCGCGACATCCACCAGCATCCCGAACTCGGCAATCGCGAGACACGCACCGCGGCGCTGATCGCCGAGCACCTGCGCGCACTCGGCCTGGAGCCGAAGACCGGCATCGCCACCACCGGCGTGACCGCCGTGCTGCGTGGCGGCAAGCCCGGCCCGCGCATCGCATTGCGCGCCGACATGGATGCGCTGCCGGTGACCGAACGCACCGACGTGCCATTCGCATCGAAGGCCACCACGACGTTCCGCGGCGAGACCACCGGCGTGATGCACGCCTGCGGCCACGACGCACACGTGGCGATCCTGATGGGCGTGGCCGAGGCGCTGGTGGCGATGAAGGACGAGCTGGCGGGTGAAGTAATGTTCGTGTTCCAGCCCGCCGAGGAAGGCCCGCCGGATGGCGAGAAGGGCGGCGCCGAGGAAATGCTGGCGCAGGGCTTGTTCCGCGATTTCAAGCCCGACGCCGTGTTCGGCCTGCACGTGTTCTCGACCATCAACGCCGGCCAGATCGGCGTGCGCGGCGGGCCACTGATGGCCGCATCCGACCGTTTCAACATCGTGGTGCAGGGTCGGCAGACGCACGGCTCGCGTCCGTGGGGCGGGATCGACCCCATCGTCGCCGCCGCGGACGTGGTCGGCACCGCGCAGACCATCGTGTCGCGTCGCCAGAACATCTCCAAGCTGCCGGTGGTGGTGACCTTCGGTGCGATCAAGGGCGGCATCCGCTACAACATCATCCCCGACTCGGTGGAACTGGTCGGTACCATCCGTACCTTCGACGAGGACATGCGCAAGCAGGTGTTCGCCGACCTGAAGAACGTCGCCGAAAGCGTCGCGCACGCGCATGGCGCCACCGCCATCGCGCAGGTGCCCGACCAGGACGGCAACCCGGTCACCGCCAACGACCCCGCACTGACCGCGCGCATGCTGCCCAGCCTGCAGAAGGTGGTGGGCGAGGGCAACGTGATCGACCCCGGCCTGACCATGGGCGCCGAGGACTTCTCGTTCTATGCACGCGAAGTGCCCGCGATGTTCTTCTTCGTCGGCGCAACGCCGCGCGGCACAGACCCGCTCAAGGCACCCAGCAACCACTCGCCGGAGTTCTACCTCGACGAAGAAGCACTGGACGTGGGTTTCCGCGCAATGCTGCAGGTGGCGCTGGATTACCTTTCCACCAGCGAAGGCTGATCAAGGGCCAGGCCGCTATCATTGCCGGCTGAAGTCGAGCTCTCGACGGGAACAGGGGAATTTGGTGCGATTCATCAAGTGGTTGCTGGTTCTGCTGGTGCTGGCAAGCGTTTCCGTTACGGCATTGGGCTACCTCTACTTGTATGTGCTGCCGACGGGGCCCGAACGTACAGAAGCAAAGCCTTTTCCTGATGGAAAAGACAGCTTCGTGATCGATGCCTATGTGCATACGGCTCGGAAAACCATCCGTGTCTGGACCTACAAGCCACAGCAATGGACGCCGGAAGACCCCGTCCTGTTTGTCATGCATGGCATGGGCCGGAATGCGGAAAGCTATCTGGATGCATGGACAGAGATAGCAGAACAAAAGAGCCTGATGCTGGTCGCACCCGAGTTCGACAGCAGGTTCTCTCGGTTCGTGACGAACGACTACCAGGAAGGAAATCTGAAGAGTTACTTCGGTCGGCCGAATCCCGAAAGCGAGTGGGCTTTCACGGTCGTGGAGAACATCTTCGACCACGTGAATGCCGTCAACGGCTTGTCACTCGGTGGCTATGACATTTTCGGACACTCGGCTGGCGGCCAGTTCGTCCAGCGCATGATCGCGCTGAAGCCAGCGTCCAGAATCAGGAAAGCCATTGCGGCCAATGCCGGCTCCTACACGTTCCTGGATGACACCGTGCCTTACCCCTATGGTCTCGGCTCTGTGAATCACAACCTTGGATACTCTTTCGACAGGCAACTGGTCGTCCTGCTGGGTGAGCTGGACAACAATGCCGAACAAGGCCGGCTAGACCAGACCGAGCGTGCCATGAAGCAGGGCGCCCATCGATTGGAGCGAGGGACGAATTTCTTCCGAACCTCGCGAGCCGCTGCCGAAAAACAGGGCGGCGAGTTCAACTGGAGCCTGCAGGTCGTGCCCGACGTTGGGCACAATTACAAAGGAATGTCGGAAGCAGCTGCAAAGCTGCTTTGATTGTCGGGGACACAAGCGTCTTGTTCGGATGCATGCAGACTTCTCTACGTGCGTCCTGAAGATTCATTCAAGCCGACGCCGCTTCGCGGCACGGCGTCATGCTGGCGTCGGGTGTAGAAATTGCAGACCACGAAAGTCACGAAGTTGAAGCGCATAGGCATTGGCGGCGTTGTCGTCCTGGCCATCGCCGCCGCATGGTTGTGGCATGTCGTTGCAGATCTTCCGGACGCACTTGAACCGGATCGATCTCGCCCGGCAGGCGTGTTGATCGACAACGTCCGTCTCGTTTCGATGGCGCCCGGCGCTCCGGAGGCTGAAAGCGCACGCGCAGTGCTTGTCGTGGGTGACCGCATCGTCGAGATTGGTGCAGCGGGGGCGTTGCGCGCGCCGCAGGGCGTACGTGTCGTGGATGGTCGTGGATACACGCTGATCCCGGGACTCATCGATGCGCATATCCACCTCAACGACGAGGCGGAGCTGGCCGGATATCTCGCCCACGGCGTGACCGGTGTGCGCAACATGTCCGGCTATCCCTTCCACCTGAGACTCTCGGAGATCAGGCAGGGCTCGCTGCTCGGGCCGGATTTCATCACCACCGGCCCGATGCTCAACAGCAGCGGCCCCAACGAGACGGCCCTGCAGCAGACGGTGACGACCGGCGAGGAAGCGCGTGCAGCGGTAAGAAAGCAGCACGAGGCCGGATACCGGGCATTGAAGGTTTACTCGAACCTGACCCGTGAGGCGTTCGAAGCCATCCTCGATGAGGCAGGCCGGCTCGGCATGCGTGTTGCCGGTCATTCCGCCGAAGGCGTGCGCACGCCCGGCATTCCCCGCAAGAAACCCTTCGACCTCGCATGGGAAGCATCGCTCGGCCGCGGCCTGGCGACACTGGAGCACATCGAAACGATTGTCTGGCATGGCCTGCGGGACGACCTGGACGAGGACAAGATGCGCGGACTCGCCGCGCGGCTCGCCGTGTCCGGTGACGTCGTGACGCCGACGCTGATTGCCCACAAGCGTTTGGTGCTGATCGCCGAGACGAAAGGGGCGTATCTGGATCGGCCGGGTTCGGACACCATCAATCCGCTGACACGATTCTTCGAGCGAGGCTCGGAGGAATACTGGAGCGGGGTCGATCCGTCGGGTTATGAAGCGCCGCATGCGGAGTTCTTTCTCGTTGCAACGCGGCTGCTCCATGAAGCGGGGGTGCCGCTGATCGCCGGAACGGACAGCGGGAGTTTCGGCATCATCCCGGGCGCTTCGCTGGCAGATGAGCTGGAACTTCTGGTGGCAGCCGGAATGACGCCCCATGATGCGCTGGCTGCGGCCACGCGCCTGGGCGCGGAAGCCCTCGGGTTCGAACGGAGCGGCGCGATCGTTCCGGGCTATCGCGCGAACCTTGTATTGCTTGCCGGGGATCCTCTGGAGCAGATCGGTGCCGTCGGATCCCCCGCTGGCGTGATGATCAATGGCTACTGGCTCGACGAGGCCGGACTCGAAGCGATGAGGCGTTCGGCGAGAGACACTTCCTTCGCCCGTTCACTGTGGCGCGTCATTGAACTGAAATTGTTTGGTTAGAGACAGGCGCCGCACGCGAGGAAAACCACCGTGAACCTCAACCAGGTCACTCTCCCCACGACGGATCTCGACCGCTCCGTTGCGTTCTATCGCAGCATGGGTTTCACGCTCATCGTCCACAGCCCGCCCCGCTATGCGCGCTTCGAGTGTCCCGATGGCGACGCGACGTTTTCGCTGCATCGGGTCGACCACCCGACCGGCAACAGCGGCGTGGTCGTGTACTTCGAATGCGCGGATCTGGACGCAAGGGTCGACGGCCTGGTCGTCGCCGGATTCGAATTCACCAAGCGCCCGACCGATGAGCGCTGGCTCTGGCGCGAAGCGCGCCTCGTCGATCCTTCCGGCAATGTCATTTGTCTTTTCAGCGCAGGCGAGAACCGCAAGCGTCCGCCATGGCGCGTCGTGACCTGACGCGTCACCCGGGCCGTATCAAGGCGATGAGCCCGCTTCGCTCACCACGACCTTGAATTCCACCGCCTGTTCCGGCTCGGCGTCCTTCTCCCACGGGCGCCGATACACCAGACGCACGGTGGTCGTGCCCGGTTGCACCGCTTCGAAGCGCTTCTGAATCGTGACCGGGCTGCCCACCATCGGCGACGCGTCGCCGTTACCCGCATCGGTGGCAGGCGTGGCGTCGACCGGCGATGGCGCGAGCGCCAGCTGCGGCGCGCCACCAGCGTCGATTTCCCAAAGGTAACCCGTGCTCGGATTGCCTTCGAGCGACACCTCCAGCACCTGGCCGACGACGAGCGTCGTTTCGCCGGCGGCGTTTGCCGGCACCACCTCGGCCGGCGCACCGTTCTGC
Source organism: Luteimonas sp. (assembly GCA_024707405.1). Lineage (GTDB taxonomy): Bacteria > Pseudomonadota > Gammaproteobacteria > Xanthomonadales > Xanthomonadaceae > Luteimonas. The sequence goes on along the minus strand of JANPZU010000008.1, from coordinate 487,921 downwards.
CGGTCGGCAGCCGCGACGTCTTCCGGCGTCGGCACGGCGGCGGGATCCTCGGATCCGTTGCCGCAGGCACTCATGCCTGCAAGCAACAACGGCAACACGATCATGCGCAGGCTGGGGGTCACGGGCGCTCTCCTCGGTCATGTGGTCATGCGAAGTCGCCTTTATACGTCAGCCCGCTCCGTCGGGCACGGGCTGCCGCCAAGGGCGAATCCGGCGGCAAGGCCTAGAATGACGGCATGTCACGCCCCGAAGATTCCCTGCTCGGCCGCGAGGTCGCCTATCCGCGCCATTACGACGCGTCCCTGCTGTTCCCGATCCCGCGTGGCGCAGCACGCCACGAGATCGGCATCGGCGACGCGCTGCCCTTCATCGGCCACGACCGCTGGCATGCCTACGAACTGTCGTGGCTGGATGCGCGCGGCAAACCCGTCGTCGACACGGCGACGATCACGGTGCCCGCGACGTCACCTAACCTGGTCGAATCGAAGTCGCTGAAGCTCTACCTCAACTCCTTCAATGCCACGCGCTTCGACGATGCCGACACGGTGCGTGCACGCATCGCCGACGACCTGTCGCAGGCGGCAGGCGGCTCGGTCACGGTCGCCTTCGGCCTTCCCGCGTTTGTCGAAGACATCGACGCAAACGGTATTGATGCACTCGACATTGACATCGACCATTACGGCCCGCCCGACGCAGGCCTGCTGCGCGCAGAAGCCGGGCATGTCGTCACCGAAACGCTGCGCAGCGAGTTGCTGAAATCGAATTGCCCGGTCACCGGACAGCCCGACTGGGCCGGCGTGCGCATCGCCTACCGCGGCCCGCGCATCGACCGCGAAGGGCTGCTGCGCTACCTGGTGTCGTTCCGCGACCACGCCGAGTTCCACGAGCAGTGCGTCGAGCGGATCTTCGTCGACCTGCTGGCCCGGTGCCGTCCGGAATCGCTGTCGGTCGAGGCGCGCTACACCCGGCGCGGCGGGCTGGACATCAACCCGTGGCGGGCCACGCCCGGGCATGCGACGCCGGCGGCAGGACGCGATTTGCGACAGTGAGCTGGACGGACTGCCGCAATGCCTTTTTAACGCGACCCGTGTCACTGTTCGCGCGCTGCATCCACCGGGCAGGAGCCCCACCATGAGCAACGACAAGAAACCGGATTTTTCGAACGTGCAAAGCAGTTCCGACACCGCGCCGGCAGGCGGCGGGGCCAGCCTCGGCAGGCTCGACGGCAAACCCGACTTCTCCAACGTGGTCGGTGGCTCGGACACCGTCGCAGGCAGTCCCGATGCCGTGCCGTCCGAACGCACCTACACCATCGAGAAGGGCGACACGCTGTCCGCGGTCGCGCAACGCTTCTATGGCAAGGCCAAGTACTGGCGCCAGATCCATGAGGCCAATCGCGACACCATCGACAACCCCGACCGCATCTTCCCCGGCCAGACGATCAAGCTGCCGGCCATCGACATCGATGGTGACGGTACGCCCGACGACCCGGCCGCGGCCTGATCCCATTTCAACGCATTCCAGATATCCAGGAAGGAACTCCAGATGAAGACCACCCGCATTTCCCAGGCCCTGCTGGTCGCCGTGATCGGCAGCGTCGCGCTGATCGGCTGCAAGAAGAAGGAAGAAGCCGTCGCCACGCCGACGCCGACCGTCGAGCCGACGCCGGCACCCGTGCTGTCGGCCCCGGCCGCCGTGTCCTCGGTCACGCTGGGCAACGCCATCGGCGCCGACAACACCATCGCCACGCCCCTGACCACGTTCGCCGCCGGAGACACCATCCACGCCTCCATCGCCACCGACGGTGGCACCGCTGCGAATGTCGGCGCGAAGTGGAGCCACGTCGATAGCAGCCAGACCGTACACGAGGAAAGCCGCAGCGTCCCCGCCGGCCCGCAGATCACCGAGTTCCGCATCAGCAAGCCCGACGGCTGGCCGACCGGCAAGTACAAGCTGGAAGTCTCGCTCGACGGCAACGTGGTCAACACGACGGACTTCGAGGTCAAGTAAGACCCCGCGTCTCACGTCGTCCATCCAAGGGGCGCGGCTTTGGCCGCGCCCTTTTCATTGGGGCCGACACCGCTTCGAATACGCAGGCGTTTTGCCCGCCGCGCGCCAACACGCGACAATGGGCGACTTGCTTCCGCGCGCCCGCAGGCACCGCCGGGCTTCGCGACTCCCTCCTGCAGAAGGTACCCGCATGTCCGATACGCCGAAGATCCTCTACACCCTCACCGACGAAGCGCCGTTCCTGGCCACCGCCTCGTTCCTGCCGATCGTGCAGGCGTTTGCGGGCGCCGCCGGCATTGCGGTGGAGACGCGCGACATTTCGCTGTCGGGCCGCATCCTGGCGCAGTTCCCGGAATTGCTGTCGGACGCGCAGAAAGTGGCGGACGACCTGGCCGAACTCGGCGAACTGGCGAAGACGCCGGAAGCCAACATCATCAAGCTGCCCAACATCAGCGCCTCGGTGCCGCAGCTCAAGGCCGCGATCAAGGAGTTGCAGGCACAGGGTTACCCGCTGCCGGACTATCCGGACGAACCGAAGGACGATGCGGGCAAGGACATCAAGGCACGCTACGGCAAGGCCATGGGCAGCGCGGTCAACCCGGTGCTGCGCGAGGGCAATTCCGACCGCCGCGCACCGAAGTCGGTGAAGGACTACGCACGCAAGCATCCGCACCGCATGGGCAAGTGGGCTGGCGATTCGAAGTCGCACGTCGCGCACATGGCCGATGGCGATTTCTACGGCAGCGAACAGTCTGCGACGATCGAGCGCGCCGGCAGCCTCAGGATCGAATTCGTCGGCAAGGACGGCACCACGAAGGTGCTGAAGGAATCGGTGAAGGTGCAGGCCGGCGAAATCGTCGATGCCGCACGCCTGTCGCGCAAGGCACTGGCTTCGTTCATCGCGCGCGAGATCGAGGATGCGAAGGCGCAGGGCGTGCTGTTTTCGCTGCACCTCAAGGCCACGATGATGAAGGTCTCCGACCCGATCATGTTCGGCGTGGTGGTCGGCGAGTTCTACAAGCCGGTACTGGACAAGCACGCAGCGGCGCTGGCCGAGGCCGGCTTCGATGCCAACAACGGCATCGGCGATCTGTACGCGCGCCTGTCGTCGCTGCCGCAGGACGTGCAGGACGACATCAATACCGGCATCGCCGCGCTGTACGCCGAGCGCCCGGCACTGGCGATGGTGAACTCCGACAAGGGCATCACCAACCTGCACGTGCCCAGCGACGTGATCGTCGATGCGTCGATGCCCGCGATGATCCGCGACAGCGGCGGCATGTGGAATGCCGAGGGCAAGCTGCAGGACGCGAAGGCGGTCATTCCGGATCGTTGCTACGCCGGCATCTACCAGGCCGTCATCGAAGACTGCAAGGCCAACGGCGCGTTCGACCCGGCCACGATGGGCAGCGTGCCCAACGTCGGCCTGATGGCGCAGAAGGCCGAGGAATACGGCAGCCACGACAAGACCTTCCAGGCGCCGGGCAACGGCACCATCCGCGTCGTCGACGATGCCGGCAAGGTGGTATTCGAACATGCGGTGGAAGCCGGCGACATCTGGCGCGCCTGCCAGACCAAGGACGCGCCGATCCAGGACTGGGTGAAGCTGGCCGTCGACCGCGCGCGCATCAGCGGTGCACCGGCGGTGTTCTGGCTCGACAAGGCGCGTGCACACGATGCGCAGGTCATCGCCAAGGTCGAGCAGTACCTGAAGGACCACACCACCACGTCACTCGACATCCGCATCCTGCCGCCGGTCGAGGCGATGAAGGTCTCGCTCGAACGCATCCGCAAGGGCGAGGACACCATCAGCGTCACCGGCAACGTGTTGCGCGACTACCTGACCGACCTGTTCCCGATCATGGAGCTGGGCACCAGCGCGAAGATGCTGTCGATCGTGCCGTTGATGGCCGGCGGCGGCCTGTTCGAAACCGGCGCCGGTGGCTCCGCGCCCAAGCACGTGCAGCAGTTCCTGGAAGAAAACTACCTGCGCTGGGATTCGCTGGGCGAGTTCCTCGCGCTGGCCGCGTCGCTGGAACACATCAGCCAGCGCTGGCTCAATTCATCGGCGCCGGTACTGGCGAAGGCGCTGGACGAGGCCAACGGCCGCTTCCTGGACAACGACAAGTCGCCGGGCCGCAAGCTGGGCACCATCGACAATCGCGGCAGCCACTTCTACCTCGCGCTGTACTGGGCACAGGCATTGGCCGCGCAGGAAGAGGACACCGCGTTGAAGGCGAAGTTCACCTCGCTGGCACAGGCGCTGTCGGAGAACGAGGACAAGATCGTCGCCGAACTCAACGGCGTGCAAGGCCGGGGTGTGGACATCGGTGGCTACTACCGCCCCGACATGGCGCGTGTCTCGGCGGAGATGCGGCCGAGCAAGACCTTCAACGCCGCGCTCGACGCCTTGTCGGCCGCATAACGGTGCCTGCCGCAGGCTGCACGCACACCACGCACTGAAGAGGGAAAGACCATGCGCCACGTACTGACCACCTGTGCCTTGCTTGCCCTGGCGCCACTCGCGTTCGCCACCAGCCCGCCGCCGCCCGCGCACCTCGCCGAGCCGACCGCGGAATTGAAGGCCGCCATCGCGGGCGAATGGCGCACGCCGGAATTCGCCGCGCGCGATGCGTCCCGCCATCCCGCCGAAACGCTGACTTTCTTCGGCCTGCAACCCGGCCAGACGGTGGTGGAAATCACGCCCGGCGGCGGCTGGTATGCCGAGATTCTGGCGCCGTACCTGCGCGACGGCGGCACCTATGTTGGCGCGATCATCGATCCGGCCGCGTTGCCGGAAGGCCGTGGCCGCGATTACCAGCAACGCCAGAAGGACAACATCGAGAAGAAGTTCGCGGACGCACCGGCGCAGTTCGACCGCGCCACCGTCGTCGCCTACGACCCGGCGGCACCGGTGTTCGGCCCGGAGAACTCCGCCGACCTGGTGGTGACCTTCCGCAACGTGCACAACTGGCGCGGCAGCGGCCAGGCCGAAGGCATGTTCAAGGGCTTCTTCGACGTGCTCAAGCCGGGCGGCGTGCTGGGCGTGGTCGAGCATCGCGCCAATGCCGACGTGCCCGTGGAAGACCGCAGCGGTTACGTCGGCGAAGCGCAGGTGATCGCGATGGCAGAAGCCGCCGGCTTCGTGCTCGACGGCAAGAGCGAGGTCAATGCCAATCCGCTGGACTCCAAGGATCACCCGAACGGTGTCTGGACGTTGCCACCGACCAACAGCCACGACGCCGAAGACGTGGCGAAGTATCGCGCCATCGGCGAAAGCGACCGCATGACGCTGCGCTTCGTGAAGCCCGCCCGCGAATAACCACGACGCGTGAGGCATCCACACCGCGCGCGCGGGCGACGCATCGACAAACCGCATCGCCCGCCGCCGCCGCGGCTGACGCAAGTACAGCTGCGGCGAAAGTGCTTGTGCTGACTGGCACCGCGCGCGGGTGATGGAACTGCGGTATCGGTGAAGATCTGTCCGATGCCGAAGCAATTCCCGGGAGTCTCCGAAAAATGGAATCCTGTCATTGCGAGCGCAGCGAGGAATCCGCCGACGCTGGCATCCGTTGCGCTGGATGAAGCAGATCCCTCGCTGCGCTCGGGATGACAAGACCGGTTCCACGCATATGCTCATCGCCTTCAACAAACCCCATGGCGTGCTGTGCCAGTTCACCGACCGCAGCACACCGCCCCGGCGCACATTGGCGGAGTTCGATCTGCCATCGGGCGTCTATCCGGCAGGCCGCCTCGACCATGACAGCGAAGGGCTGTTGCTGCTGACCGACGACGGCGACCTCGCGCACCGCATCACCGACCCGCGCCACAAGCAGCCCAAGACCTACTGGGTGCAGGTGGAGGGCGCGCCATCGGGACAACAGTTCGACGCATTGCGCACCGGGGTGATGCTCAACGATGGCCCGACCCGACCGGCCGACGTCCACCGCCTCGATGCGCCCGCGCTGTGGCCACGCGATCCCCCGGTGCGTTTCCGCAAGTCCGTGCCGGATGCCTGGCTTGAACTCACGATCCGCGAAGGCCGCAACCGCCAGATCCGGCGCATGACCGCCGCCGTCGGATTGCCGACGCTGCGGCTGGTTCGCGTCGCCATCGGCGACCATCGCCTCGCCGGGTTGCAACCCGGCGAATGGCGGAAAACGTGATGCACGTCTCCTTGCACGGGGCCTGTCGGCCGCTAGGCTGAACCCATTCAGCTTGCCGCTGGCTCCATCCGGCGGATCTGATAACGTCTCCCGCGTTTTACGCCCGCAGCCCGCGTGGCGGCCATCCCACTACGCAGGAACAGCATGGCCCCGAGCACCGGCCCGTCCGGAAGGATCCTCGTCGTCGACGACCAGCAGGCCAACCTGCAGGTCGTGAGCGCCCTGCTGTCGCGGAAGGGGTACGAGGTGGCGACCGCCACCAACGGCAACGACGCCCTGGCCTCGCTGCGCGCCCGCGCCCCTGACCTGGTGCTGCTGGACATGCTGATGCCGGGCATGGACGGGTTTGAATTGCTGGCCGAACTGCGCAAGGATCCGGCGCTGGCACAGTTGCCGGTGGTGTTCCTCACCGTGGCGCAGGATCGCGACCTGCTGCTGCGCGCCTTCGACTCGGGCGCGGTCGACTACGTGACCAAGCCGTTCATGCCGGAGGAGTTGCTGGCGCGCGTCGAGGCGCACCTGGGGCTCAAGCGCATGCGCGACCGGCTCGAGCGCGTGGCCCGCGAGCGCCAGGAATTGGTCAACCTGGTGGCGCACGACCTCAAGAACCCGCTGACCAGCATCCACTTCGCCAGCGACATCCTGCTGGCCGGCGGCGTGTCCGACGAACGCCGGCAACGCTACCTGCGGATGATCCGGGAAAGCACCGACGATGCCTTCGGCTACATCCGCCGTTACCTGGAGACGCAGGCCGATTCCGTCAACGCCGCCTCCGCCAGCGGCGATGCCAATCCCGTCGCCTGCCTGGGCGAGGTACTCGACTGGCTGCACGGCCGTTACGCGCTGCAGCTCGAAGCGCGCGGCGCGGAACTGCGCCTCCCAGAGCTGCAGGCCCCGCCCAGCGTGCGCATGGATCCGGTGGTGTTGCGCCAGGTCTGCGAGAACATGATCAGCAATGCGCTGAAGTACGCGCCGGGCAGCGACGTCGAGGTCGCCGTCGACAGCGGCGGGCCGGGGTTCTGGCAATTGCGCTTCCAGGATCGCGGGCCGGGGATCCCGGCGACGCGACGGTCGGCGCTGTTCACGCCGTTCTTCCGCGTCGACAACAGCCGCGACGACGGTGTGTCGAGCGGCCTCGGCCTCTCGCTTGCGCGCCAGATCATCAACACCCTTGGCGGCGAGCTCTGGTACGAGGATCGCGATGGCGGCGGCGCGTGCTTCGTGCTCGCGCTGCCGCACGCCGGCGACTGACGCCGGTTCGCAGCCGGACGATCAGTCCGGGTTGGTGGTACGCACGGTGCGGCGTGGGCGCGATGCCGTGCGCTTGCCCTCGACCCGACGGGCTTCGACGCGCTTGGACTTGCCCTCGATCACCCCGGCCTCCAGCTGCTTCTTGCGATGCCGGTGCACCGCGTACCAGGCCACGCCGGCGCCCACGGCCGCCACGACGGCCACGGCCGGATTGCGGCGGATGAAGCCACCGACGGCCTTTCCGCCGACCTTGGCCGCGCTGAGCGCGGCGCCGGTCTGGAGCCACTTGCCCGCATTGTCCGGCAATGCCGTGCGCAGGTTGTCGCCGACCTGGCCGACGAAGTCCATGACCTTGCCGCTGTACGAATCGAATTTGCCCATGGGGGAGTCCTCGGGGAATGCGTGGTTCGATGATGCAGTCTGCGACGATCTGCGTGCAGCCTTCGTGACAACGGAAGCCGGCGTCGTTGCCCGCCAGTCAGCTTCCGCGCGGCTTGGCGCGATGCGTCGCGACCGCGTTCCAAGGGTCATCCGGCCGCGCTGCCGGAATCCTGTCGTCGTGATGCTTTCCCACCGTCGCCACGGGTGACGGCAACGATCCGCCCGGCGCTCAGGTGCCTCGCGGCTTGGCACGATGCGTCGCGACCGCGTTCCACGGATCGTCCGGCCACGGATGCCTGGGATACCGCCCCTTCATTTCCTTCTTCACGTCCGGGTAGGTGCGCTCCCAGAACCCGCGCAGATCCTGCGTGACCTGCAGCGGTCGCCCCGCTGGCGACAACAGGTGCAGAGTGAGCGGCACACGCCCGTCTGCAATGCGCGGCGTTTCGGCCTGGCCGAACAGCTCCTGCAGCTTCACCGCCAGCACCGGCGCCTCGGGCGTGCCGTCGTGCGCAAGTGCGTAGTCGATCCGCCGCTCCATCCCGGACGGCACCACGATGCGCACAGGCGCAAGCGATTCGATGCGCTGGCGCAGCGACCAGTCGATCCGGCTGCGCAAACCTTCGGCGAACGCGTCCGCCGACACTGCATCCAGTCGCGTCGCACCATCCAGCAAGGGCAGCAACCACGCCTCGCGCGCGGCCAGCAGGGCCTCGTCGGACAGGTCGGGCAGGTCAAGCTCCGGCATCCACGCGCGCAAGGACTGCACGCGGGCGCGCCACTGCCGCAATCCCTCGCTCCACGGCAACGCATCAAGACCGAGTTCGACGACCGCATCGGCAAGCGCACGCGCCGCGAGCGCGGGATCGACGCGCCCGGCAAGACGCGCATCCAGCACGATGCCGTCGAAGCGGCGTACGCGCTCGGCCACCAGCGCGCGCTTGCCGGCATCCCAGCGCACTTCGTCGCGGTCGACGAAGTGCGTCGCGAAATCGGCGCGCAGCCGCGCCTCGTCGACCGGCGCGCCGCGCAGCACCAGCGAATCCTTCGTGTCGAAGCGCAACTCGCTGGCGACGATCCACGGCTCGCCACGCAACGTGCTGTCGTCGGCGATGCGCGCCATGCGGCCGTTGGCCAACGCATAGCGTTGCGGATCGCGCGGATGCACGCGGCCGATGCGGTCGGGGAAGGCGTGCGCCAGCAGGTCGCCCAATGCGTGTCCCGGCATGTCGCCTGGCGGTGGCGCCTTCACGCCGATGCGGCGCCGCCATTGCTTCGCCGCCGCGTCGATCGTGGCCAGCGCGCTGCGGTGCGCGTCGGCATTGCCGCGTCCCTCGCGATAGGCGATCAAGGCGAGCCATCGTTCTCGCCAACCATCGCTGCGCATGCGCAGTGGATCGCGCGCCTCCACCAACGCGGCGAGGTCGCAGGCCAGCGCGCGCTCCAGGTCGTCGCGCGCAGCCAGCAGCATCGCGGCCAGCCGCGGATGCGTCCCCAACGCCAGCATGCGTCGGCCCGTCGCAGTGATGGCATGTTGCGCGTCGAGCGCGCCCAGCCGTTGCAGCAGGTCACGCGCAGCTGCCCGCGCCCCGGTCGGCGGCGCATCGACGAACCTCAAGTCGTCGCTTCCCCAAGCCGCGAGTTCGAGTACCAGCGACGCAAGCTCCACCTGCGCGATCTCGGGCCGGCGCTGCGGTTCCAGCCGCTGCGACTGCGGCCACAGCCGGTAGGCCCAGCCATCGGCGACACGACCCGCGCGGCCCGCGCGCTGGTCGGCCGATGCCTGCGAGATCGCGACCGCATCCAGTCGCGAGAAGCCGCTGTTGGGGTCGAAACGGGGCTCGCGCGCCAAGCCGCTGTCGATCACCACTCGCACACCGGGCAGGGTGACGCTGGACTCGGCGACATTGGTCGCCAGCACCACGCGGCGCCGGCCATCGGTGGCCGGTTGCAGCACGCGCGACTGCTGCTCGACGGGCAGGTCGCCGTGCAGTTCCAGCACGTCCGCATCACCGACCGCCTGTTCAAGCGCTTGCGCGACGCGCGCGATTTCGCGACGACCCGGCAGGAATACCAGCACGTCACCGGGATGCTGTGCCAACGCGTGTTCGGTCGCGCGTCTCACCTGCGGCTCAAGTGCTTCGTCTCGGCGCGAAGGGAAGTGTTCGATGCGTACCGGAAAACTCCTGCCGTCGCTCGACAATCGCGGCGCATCAAGGAAGGTTGCCAGCCGTTCGCCGTCGAGCGTGGCCGACATCGCCACGATGCGCAGGTCATCGCGCAACCCGGCCTGCACGTCGAGCGCCAGCGCCAGGCCGAGGTCTCCGGCGAGATGGCGCTCGTGGAACTCGTCGAACAGCAACGCACCGATGCCTTCGAGCGTCGGATCGTCCTGGATCATCCGGGTCAGGATGCCCTCGGTCACCACCTCGATGCGCGTGCGCGGCGACACCTTGTTCTCGAAGCGAATGCGATAGCCGACCGTCTTGCCGACGTCCTCGCCCAGTTGCCGCGCCATGAACATCGCGGCACTGCGCGCGGCCACGCGACGCGGCTCCAGCATCACGACCCTGCCGCCCTGCAGCCACGGCGCATCCAGCAACGCCAGCGGCACCTGCGTGGTCTTGCCAGCACCCGGCGGCGCCTCCAGCACCAGGCGCGGGTGCACGGCCAACGACGCCGAGATCTCCGGCAGCAGTGGCGCGATCGGGAATGCAGGGGCGGTCATGCGCGGCAAGGATACCGGCGCCGACCGGTAGAATGACGCCATGCAACTGATCGACATCGGCGCCAACCTCACCCACGACAGCTTCGACCGCGACCGCGACGCGGTGCTACGGCGCGCGCGTGATGCCGGCGTGTCGCAACTGGTCGTCACCGGTGCCAGTCGTGAACATTCACCGAAAGCCCTCGCACTCGCGCAGGCGCATCCGGGCGTGCTGTTCTCCACCGCGGGCGTGCACCCGCACCACGCCGTCGAATACACCGAAGAGTGTGATGCCGAGATGCGCGCGCTGCATGCGCATCCCGAAGTCGTCGCCGTCGGCGAAACCGGGCTGGATTATTTCCGTGACTTCTCGCCGCGACCCGCACAGCGCAAGGCGTTCGAGCGGCAGTTGCAGATCGGCGTCGACTTCGCTGTCAACGGCGTGGGCAAACCATTGTTCCTGCACCAGCGTGACGCGCACGCCGACTTCATGGCGATCATGAAGCAGTTCGACGGCCAACTCGGCCCGGCGGTGGTGCATTGCTTCACCGGCACGCGCGAGGAACTGTTCGACTACCTCGACCAGGACTGGCACATCGGCATCACCGGCTGGTTGTGCGACGAACGCCGCGGCGCGCACCTGCGCGAGATCGTCAAGAACATCCCGGCGAACCGGCTGATGGTGGAAACCGACGCACCCTACCTGCTGCCGCGCACGCTCAGGCCGATGCCGAAGGATCGCCGCAACGAGCCTTCGTTCCTGCCGCACATCGTCGAAGAGCTGGCACGCGATCGCAACGAATCGACCGAAACCGCCGCCGCCGAGAGCACGGCGACGGCGGCGGCATTCTTCCGTTTGCCTGCTGTCGGCAGCTGAGCCTTATTCCACGGGCGTTGCGTCCGTTTCCGCAATCAACAGGCTGCCGTCGTTGTTGCCGGCATGCACCTTGAACCACACCACGCGGTCGGCCTGCCGCAGCACGTAGGTGCTCAGGTCCCTGCCCGCTGTAGTAGCCGCCGGCACCGGTGTTGAATTCGACGCGGAAACCATCCGGCAGGTGTTCGTCCAGCACCTCGCGCGGGATCCTGCCCGAAGCGATCTTGACCGCGCCCTGCGCGACCAATGCCTCTTCGGTGCGCTTGAGCACCTCGAAGCGTGAATAGGTCTTCTCGCCGTCGGCACGGATGCGCGCTTCGTACACCTTGCCCTCGACCAGCTGCAGCGCTTGCCCGTTCCAGAACGGCACCTGCGACAGGTCGAGCTTGCGCGCGCGGTCGAACGAATACCCGTCGGGGGCTGCGAGATAAGGCCAATCGCCCAGCGGCGTGTCGCTGACCGGCACGGTGGAAAGATCGAACGGCGCGGGCGGCGATGCCTCTTGTGCCGCTTCGACCGTGTCCGTCGGCTGCGACAGCGCATCTTCTGCCGTCACCGGTACATCCGTCGCCGATGGCTCGGAGGTTTCGACCGCGGCTTCCTCCGTGGGTGCCGACTCCTGCTTGCAGCCGGACAACAAGGCAACGGCAACGGCCGCTGCGATCATGGTCTTGTTCAACAGCATGGCGATCCTCTCGCAACAGGGAGTCGCGAGTGTAGCCCACGCTAAGCGTGCGGATGCCTCAGCGCATCGCCTCGTAGCATTGCAGGTGCACCCAGGCTGCACGCAAGTTCGGCGCAGGCAGTCCGTGGCGTTCGGCACGACACAGCATGTCGCCGACGATATGCATCGCTTCGACGCGATGGCCGCCTTCGAGGTCGCGCAGCATCGACGCCTTCACGTCCGAGCCCGCAGCGGTAAGCCCGGCGCGCGCGGCGTCTCGCGCCTTGCCGGGGATCGGCTGGCCCTCGGCAGCGGCCACGGCGAGGCATTCGTCGTGCAGTGCCGCCATGAAGGCTTCGCCGCCATCGCTGGCGACGATCGTGCCGATGCTCGCACGCATCAGGCACGTCCCGGCGGCAAGCGTGGCGAGGAAGCTGTACTTGATCCATTGCGCCTGCGCGATGTCGTCGCTGTGCAGGTGGTCGATGCCGGCGTGCACGCACGCCTGTGCCAGCGACTGCAAGCGCGCGTCTGTCGACTGCCCGGCACGCTCTCCGAAGGTGATCGACGCCGGCTTGCCGAGGTGCAGGATCTCCCCTTCGGTGCCCAGCGTGGCGCTGATGAAGCACAGCCCGCCCAGCACGCTGTCGAAACCGAAGCGTCCGTCGAGCGCATCGTAGTGGCGCAATCCGTTGAGCAAGGGCACCACCCGTGCACCGGCCACGACCGCGGGCGCGACGGCATCCATCGCGGTGTCCAGGTCATAGGCCTTGCAGGCCAGCAACACGAGGTCGAAGCCTTCCACCGCCGGACTCGCCAAGTCGGCCTGCACGAGCGTTGCCACCGACAGGCGTGCATCACCGAGCGGGCTGACGATGCGCAGCCCGTCCTCACGCAGGCGCCGTGCACGCGGCGGACGCACGAGGAACGTCACGTCCGCACCCGCCTGCGCCAGCCGGCCGCCGAAGTAACCGCCGGTGCCTCCGGCGCCGAGCACCAGCAGCCGCATCAGCTGCGCAGCCCCACGCCTCGCTTCAACAACCACAATCCCAGCGTGCCGAGCGCCAGCACGAAGAACAGCATCAGCGCGAACGCGATCCACGGCGGCACGTCGCTGGTGCCGAGCAGGCCGTAACGGAACGCGTTGACCATGTAGAACACGGGATTGAAATGCGTGGCGGTCTCGGCCCACTGCGGCAGCAGCTTGACCGAATAGAACACGCCGCCCAGGTACGTGAGCGGGGTGAGGATGAAGGTCGGCACGATGGCCACGTCATCGAACTTCTTGGCGTAGACCGCATTGACGAAGCCGGCGAGCGAGAAGATGGTCGCGCCCAGCAGCACGGTGAAGAAGGTGATGAGCGGATGCGGGATCTGCACGCGGGTGAAGCACATCGCGATGACCAGCACGATCACGCCGACCATCAGCCCGCGCAACACCGCGCCGGCGACGTAGCCGCCCAGGATCACCCAGCCCGGCATCGGGCTGACCAGCAGTTCCTCGACGTGGCGACCGAACTTGGCGCCGAAGAAACTCGACGAGATGTTGCCGTAGCTGTTCTGGATCACGCTCATCATCACCAGCCCGGGAACGATGAACTCCATGTAGCTGAAGCCGCCCATGTCGCCGATGCGCGAGCCGATCAGCCCGCCGAAGATCAGGAAGTACAGCGTCATCGTGATCGCGGGCGGCACCAGGGTCTGGCCCCAGATGCGCAGGATGCGCACCACTTCGCGACGGGCGATGGTGCGCAGCGCGACCCAGTTGTTGCGGGAAGCGCCTGTCGGCGCTGTTGCGTTCCGTATTTGCGTGCTCATGCCGTCTTTCCTGCCTGCGCGGCCTGGCCCTGCGCGATCATGCGCACGAACAGTTCCTCGAGCCGGTTGCTCTTGGTGCGCATCGAGCGCACGCGGATGCCGGCTTCGTCGAACGCGGCGAAGACGCGGTTGAGATCCATCGCGCGCGGCATGTCGAGGTCGATGGTGTGGTCATCGGTCGCGCGCAGGTCGGCACCGGGAATGTCGGGCAACGCCGGCGGCAGCGTGCCGTCGATGTCGAACAGGAAGCCTTCGACGTCGAGCTTGGCCAGCAGCGATTTCATCGGCCCCTGTTCGACGATGGTGCCGCGGTCGATGATCGCGAGGTTGCGGCACAGGCTCTCGGCTTCCTCGAGGTAGTGCGTGGTGAGGATGATGGTGGTGCCGGCGGCGTTGATCTCCTTGAGCGCCTGCCACATGCCGCGGCGGATCTCGATGTCCACGCCCGCGGTGGGCTCGTCGAGGATCAGAAGGCGCGGGCGAGTCATCATCGCGCGGGCGATCATGAGTCGCCGCTTCATGCCGCCCGACAGCGTGCGGCTCATCACCTTCGCCTTGTCCCAGAGCAGCGCGCGCTTGAGTTCTTCCTCGGCACGCACCAGCGCCTCGGCGCGCGGGATGCCGTAGAAGCCGGCGTAGTTGACGAGGATGTCGAGCGGCTTCTCGAACAGGTTGAAGTTGAGTTCCTGCGGCACCAGTCCGATCAGCCGCATCGCCGCGTCGCGCTGCGCGTGCAGGTCGATGCCGAACACCGACACGCCACCGGCGCTCTTGTTGACCAGCGACGACACGATGCCGATCAGCGTGCTCTTGCCCGCGCCGTTGGGGCCGAGCAGGGCGTAGAAGTCACCCGGGGCGACGTCGAGCGACACGCCCTTGAGCGCCTCGACGCCGTTGTCGTAGGTCTTGCGCAGGTCTCGGATGGAAAGCGCGGGTGCGCCCGCGATGGTGTCTGTCTGGGGATTCATGCAGTCGTCCCGCCGCGGTCATCGCGGCGAAAAGCTAGTATAGGCGGCCCATCGGCCCACTCCCGGGCCAGACCATCCCATTCCCGTCTTGGCCATCGTCCAGTTTCCGCTCAGGCTCACCGGCAAGCGCATGCTCGCGCCTTCGGTCGCGCACCTCTCCTTCATCCGGGGCGACGGACAGCCGCTGGATTACATCCCCGGCCAGTTCATCCAGGTGCATTTCACTTACGCCGACGGCACGCCGACCAAGCGTTCGTATTCGCTCGCGACCATCCACGACCACGCGCTCGGCGCGGGCGAAGCGGTCGAGATCGCGGTGAGCTACGTGCCCGGCGGCGCGGCGACGGCCTTGTTCGAGGGACTGGAGATCGGGGGCAGCGTCCAGGCCAGCGGCCCCTTCGGTCGCTTCTGCCTGATGCCGCAGGATGCCAACCGGCGCTACCTGCTGATCGCCACCGGCACCGGCGTCACGCCGTACCGCGCGATGCTGCCGCTGCTGGAAAAACAGATCGTCGAGCGCGGCATCGAAGTGGTTTTGCTGTTCGGCGCCCGCAACCCGGACGAGTTGCTGTACGGCGACGAGTTCCGCGCCTTCGCCGATGCGCACCCGTCGTTCCGCTTCGTGCCCTGCTTGTCGCGCGAGCTGCCTGCCGACCCGCATCCGGACGTGCGCCACGGCTACGTGCAGCAGTTCCTCGACGAGTTCTCGCCGGACGCGGCCACCGACATCGCCTACCTGTGCGGCAACCCGAACATGGTCGATGCCTGTTTCGAGCAGCTGAAGGCCGCAGGCCTGCCGATCCCGCTGATCCGTCGCGAAAAGTACGTCAGCAGCAAATGACCGACGGCCACGCCGACGCGGCCATCGACCTGGCGGCATTCGGCCCGCCGCCCGCGCCGCCCCCGGTGCCGGCATCCACGCGCAAGGCGTGGCTGAAGTTCGCGCTGACGTTGCCGCTGTTCGCGATTGGTGGCGCCATCATCGGCGGGGGCGCGGCCCGGCTCGGCCTGCGCGTCGAACACCTGTTGCCGGACGTGGCGTGGTGGTGGGCGTTGGGCTTCGCCGTGCTGGCGACCTGGCCGCACATCGTGCTGCACGAGGCCGGCCATGCGCTGGCCGGCCTCGCGCGCGGCATGCGCCCGGTGGCGTTCGGCATCGGATCGCTGCGCTGGGATCGCGGCGAATCGGGCTGGCGCTTCCGTCGCAGCGCCGGCGTCGCCGGCATCAGCGGTTTTGCCGCCTTGCTGCCAGTCGGCGAACGCGGCCTGTCGCGCACCGACCAGTCCCTGTACCTGCTGGGCGGCCCGCTGGCGAACCTGCTGACGGCGGCCGTTGCTTTCGCGTTGTTGCCGCTGGCCGACGGCACCCCGGTGCTGGCGGCCTTCCTGCTGGGCAGTGCCGCCAGCGCCCTGCTGCTGGGCGTGGCGAACCTGGTGCCGTTCCACAGCCAGGGCTGGCGCTCGGACGGCCGCGGCCTGCTCGACCTGGCGCGGCGCACCCCGGACGCAGCGCTGCAGCGGCAATTGAACCAGTTGCTGGCGCTCAACATGGCCGGCGTGCGTCCCCGCGACTGGCCGGCGGAACTGGTGCCGCAACCGGTGGACGGCTCCGCCTCGCCGATGCTCGCGGTGAATGGCGACATCCTGCGGCTGTCCTGGGCGATGGATCTTGGTGACGCAACCGCCGCCGCGGAGGCCGCCCGCCATGCCACCCGGCGCTTCCATACCCTGCCCGAAGCCTTCCGGCCGCACCTGGCGATTACGCTGGCAGGCCATGTCGCCCGACACCTGCGCGACCGGGAACTGCTGGCGGCCTGGCGGCCCCTGTGCGAAGGCGGCATCACCGACCTGTCGCTCATGCGGGCGTGGCTGGATGCCGAACTCGCGGCCCTCGCCGGCGACCCTGCGGCGCTCGCGGCCACGCTCGCGTCCGCCCGTTCGCTGCTGGATCGCGCGCCGGATCCAGTGACCGCCCTGTTGCTGCGCGAATACCTGGACGATCTCGGGCAGCGGCGACCCGGCTGATCACTCTGCTCGGAATGTGTCAAGGATGCTTGACACGCCCGTTCGACTGGGGCATCTTGTGTGTCAAGCGTCCTTGACACGAGGTGTGCCATGTCTTCGAACCCCAAAATGCTTCCCGCCGCGATCGGCTTCCTCTGCTGCGGCCTCGGCTGCCTGGTTGCGGCATTGATCGCGCGTGAGCCGATGTTCCTCGGCATCGCCGTCCCGTTCCTCGGGGTGGGCATCGCGTTCCTGGCTAAGTCGCGCCAGCCGGGCTGAGCCGCGATGCGCCTCACTTCCTCGAGCCTGATGGGTCTGGCGGCCGTGCTGCTGGCCGCCGTGGGCCTGCTGCTGCCACGCATGTTCCCCGGCGTGCCCCACGCCGTCACCGCGATCCTGGTGGTCACGGCGCTGATGATGTTGTTGCTGGCCCTGTTCTGGTGGGGCCGCTCGAACGATGCGGACAGTGCCGCCAGCCCGCGCTTGCGCCGCCGCTACACGCGCGAACTGATGGTGTCGATGACCGTGTACATGCTGGTGCTGTTCGCGTCGCTGTGGTTGCTCAAGCGAGCGGACGCGACCGCGCTGCGCGCCGCGATCGCGCTGGCGCCGGTCCTGCCGATCGGTTTCGCGATGCGCGCGATGGTGCGCTACATCCGCGACACCGACGAAATGCAGCGGCGCATCGAGCTGGAAGCGGTGAGCATCGCCACCCTGTTCGTGTCGATGCTGTACATGGCCGCCGGCTTCCTGCAGTCGGCCAAGGTGATCGATATCCCGGCCAACTTCGCGATGGTCTGGCTGTTCCCGTTCGTCTGCTTCAGCTACGGGATCGCCAAGGCCATCGTGTCGCGGCGTTACGGTTGAGTGCGGGGATGAAGAGCCGCGTCCGCGAACTGCGGGAAGCCTCAGGTTGGTCACAAGCCCAGCTGGGCGAACGTCTGGATGTTTCACGGCAGACGATCAACGCGATCGAAACCGGCAAGTACGACCCGAGCCTGCCGCTGGCATTCCGGATCGCCGCCGTCTTCGACGCCAGCATCGAATCGATTTTCTTCCCGGAGGAGGGAGCATGACCCCGAGAGTGCCAAGAGTCAGATACATCCCGTTGCTTGCGCTGGCGGCCGCGCTGGCCGCGTGCGGCGGCGGCACCGGACAGCCCGGTGGGCCGCGCGCCGATGCGCAGGGCAACCTGCGCTATGGCGAGATCACCTTCCAGCCCTGCGCATTGAGCGCCGGCGGCAACCTGTCGGTGGAAGCACAATGCGCAACGCTGTCGGTGCCGGAAGACCATGCCGCACCCGAGGGCCGGCAGATCGAACTGGCGGTCGCGCTGGTGCCCGCCAACGGCATGGCCGAACCCGACCCGGTCTACATGATCGCCGGCGGCCCCGGCCAGTCCGCGCTGGAAAGCTACCCGATGCTGCACGCGGCCTTCGGCGACGTGCGCCGCAACCGCCATGTCGTGCTGGTCGATGCCCGCGGTACCGGCCAGTCGCATCCGCTGCATTGCAAGCTCGACGAGGACGACGAGCTGTTCTCCGATCCCGACGCGGAAACGCCGGCGACCATGCGCAGGTTCGCCGAACGTTGCCGCGGCGTGCTGGAGAAGGACACCGACCTGCGTTTCTACACCACCGGCGACCACATCCGCGACCTCGACCTGGTGCGCGGCAAGCTCGGCGCCGAACGCATCAATCTTGTCGGCGTGTCCTACGGCACCCGCGTCGCGCAGCAGTACGCGGCGACGTTCCCCCAACACACCCGGGCCATCGTGCTCGACTCGGTGGCGCCGAACACGCTGGTGCTGGGACAGGATCACGCCCGCAACCTCGAGACCGCGCTCGACATCCAGTTCGAACGTTGCCGCGAGGACGACGCCTGCACCGCCAACCTCGGCGACCCGCGCCAGCAACTGACGCTGGTGCGCGAACGCCTGCAGGCCGGCGGCATCGCACCCGTGCGCTACCGCGACCCGGTCAGCGGCGAATGGCGCGAGGAAGTGCCGCGCTTCGGCCACCTCTCGGGCTTGCTGCGCATGTACGCCTACCAGCCGTCGATGGCGTCGACCCTGCCACTGGTGCTGCACGAAGCCGCGCAGGGCCGCTACGAAAGCCTGCTGGCACAATCGCGCATGCTCTCGCGCAACCTCGGCGATTCGATCGCCCTCGGCATGGGCCTGTCGGTCGGCTGCGCCGAGGACGTGTTCGAGTTCAGGCACGATCCTGCCGACGACGACACGGTGATGGGCAATGCCCTGGTCGACATGATGACCGCGCAATGCGAGGTCTGGCCGAAGGGCAAGCGCGCCGACGACTTCCGCGCACCGCTGTCCGGCGACGTGCCGGTGCTGGCGATCAGTGGCGAGTTCGATCCGGTCACGCCGCCGCGCTACGGCGACGAGGTGGTCGAACACCTGTCCAACGCACGCCACCTGGTGTTGCCGGGCCAGGGCCACAGCGTGCTCGGCGCCGGCTGCATGCCGAAGCTGTTCGCGCAATTCATCGAAAGCACGGACGCGAAGGCGCTGGACACCACGTGCCTCGAACGCCTGTCCGCGCAACCGCCGTTCGCCGGCAACTACGGCTGGGAGCCATGAGCACCTTCCCACGGCCCTGGCGCAGGCTGCGTGGCCTGGCGGCCACCCTGCGGGCCGGGCCTGTGACCACGCAGCACGGCGTCATCGCTCGGTCACGCATCGACATGCGTTCCCTCGTTCTTCCTTGTTCTGCGCGGCCACAAGCCCGGCGCAGCCCACACCAAGACCATGAAAAGGTGCTGGCATGATCCTGCTCGACAACCTGCATAAATCGTTCAAGGCCAAGTCCGGCACCGTGCACGCGGTCAAGGGCGTGGGCTTCGAAGCCCGCGACGGCGAGATCACCGGCCTGCTCGGCCCCAACGGCGCCGGCAAGACCACCACGCTGCGCATGCTGTACACGCTGATGTCGCCCGACCAGGGCCGCATCGAAGTGGACGGCATCGACGTGGCGAAGGATCCGACCGCCGTGCGCCAGCGCCTGGGCGTGCTGCCCGACGCGCGTGGCGTGTACAAGCGCCTGACCGCGCGCGAGAACATCGAGTACTTCGGCCGGCTGCATGGCCTCGATGAAGCGACGATCCGTTCACGCATCGAGAAAATGGCCGACACGCTCAACATGCGCGACTTCCTCGACCGTCGCACCGAAGGCTTCTCGCAGGGCCAGCGCACCAAGACCGCCATCGGGCGCGCGTTGGTGCACGAGCCGCGCAACGTGATCCTCGACGAGCCGACCAACGGCCTGGACGTGATGACCACGCGCGGCCTGCGCGGTTTCCTGCGCGACCTGAAGGCGGAGGGGCGCTGCGTGATCTTCTCCAGCCACATCATGCAGGAGGTCGCCGCGCTGTGCGATCGCATCGTGGTGATCGCGCACGGCGAAGTGCGCGCCATCGGCACGCCCGACGAGCTGCGCGAACAGACCGGGCTGGCCGACCTGGAGGACGTGTTCGTGCGTCTGGCCGACCTTGAAGGAGAAAGCACCATGGGAGTCCGCGCATGAAGACGATCTGGACCGTCGCCAAGAAGGAGCTGCTGGATCTGTTCCGCGACCGCCGCACGATGATGCTCGGCTTGCTGATGGGGCCAATCGTGATCCCCGCGTTGATCCTCGGCCTGGGCTCGATGGCCGAGAAGAAGGCGCGCACCCAGCTGGAATCGACACTGGAACTGCCGGTGATCGGCGCCGAACACGCACCCAACCTGGTCGCCTTCCTCAAGGGCCGGAACATCGAGGCGCAACCGGCGCCCGAGGATCCCGATGCCGTCGTGCGCAACCAGGATGCCGACGTGATCCTGCGCATCGATCCGGAGTTCGCCACGCAATGGCGCGACAGCCAGCCAGCGAAGGTCGAACTGATCTACGACAGCTCGCGGCAGGATTCCGCGATTCCGCGCGGCCGCGTCAGCGGTGCGTTGATGGAGTACAGCCGCACCGTCGGCGTGCTGCGCGGGATCAACCGCGGGGTCAGCCCGGAAGCCGGATTCGCGGTGCAGGTTGCCCAGCGCGACGTCGCCACGCCCGAATCGCGGCGCGGCATGCTGCTCGCCTTCCTGCCGTACATGCTGATCCTCTTCAGCTTCCTCGGCGGCGCACACCTGGTGATGGACTCCACCGCAGGCGAGCGCGAGCGGCAATCGCTGGAACCATTGCTGGCCACGCCGGCGTCACGGGCGGCGATCATGAGCGGCAAGATCCTGGCGGCCTGCCTGTTCGGCATGCTGAGCCTGTTGCTGATCGTGCTGTCGTTCAAGTTCACCTTCGCCATGGCGCCCGGGCCGCTGCGACTGGTCGATGTCTCGACACCGGTGATCCTGCAACTGCTGCTCGTGCTGCTGCCGATGGTGCTCATCGGCACCACCCTGCTGACACTGATCTCGGCCACGGTGAAGTCGATGAAGGAAGCGCAGGGCTACATGAGCGTGCTGATGTTCCTGCCGATCATCCCGACCATCGCCTTGATGGTGAATCCGATCAAGAACCAGCTGTGGCAGTTCGCGGTACCGTTCCTGGCGCAGAACCAGATGATCCTGAAGCTGGTGCGCAGCGAGGCGATCGCGATGCAGGAATGGGCGGTGTACTTCGGTGCCGGCCTCGGCCTTGGCCTGGTGTTGTGGCTGCTCGCATCGCGCCTCTATCACCGCGAGAAGCTCGCGATCTCGGCCTGACCGATGCCACGACGCGGAAACGAAAAGGCCCGGCATTGCCGGGCCTTTTCTTTCGCGCAATGCCTGCCGATGGTCAGGGATTGAACGCGATCACGCGCCGCGTGGTGACCGGCTCGGAGACCGGCTCGAACCGCCAGCGCCGCACTGCATTCACCGCTTCGCGATCGAACACGCGCGGCGGCGTGGCGCGGACGACACGCACGTTGCTGACGCTGCCATCGACACCGACCGTGAACTCGACCTGCACCTCGCCCGAGGTACCCGAGCGCGCAGCTTCGGCCGGGTACTGCGGCAGCGGCGTGCTGATCGCGCGCAATTCGCTGGCGGCCGGCGCGGGACGGGCCGCCGCGGCCTGGCGGGCGGCTTCCTGGCGCGCCGCCTCTTGCCGTGCCGCCTCTTGCCGTGCGGCTTCCTGGCGTGCGGCTTCCTGGCGTGCCGCTTCCTGCTGTGCGGCTTCCGTGGCTGCGGCGGCCTGCTGGGCGATCAGCGCCTGCGCCGCCTGTTCCTGCGCGACGCGCTGTTGTTCCAGTCGCTCACGTTCAAGCTGCAGGCGACGCTGCGCTTCCTGTTCGGCCGTCAGTTGCTGCTGTTCCGCGCGGCGCGCAACGTTGGCTTCGGCATTGCCGATGCTGGTCTGCAGTCGCTCCAACGCCGGATGCGACTTGTCCGCCTTCTCGATCAGGGCCAGCAGGCGCCTGGCTTCGGAGAAGTCCTCGCGGTCGCGGCTCTGTTCGGTGGCGATCACCGTCATCGGCAACATGTCGATCAATGCGCTCGACACGCCGGCATCGCCTGGCTGCTTGTCGCGCAGCGCCAGGTAGTACTCCATCGCGTTGTCGCCGCCCGGTGCGTACAGCCGGCTTTCCTGGTAGGCCTTGGACGCGGCCTCGCGCAGTTGCTCCGGCGACAGCGCGGCGACGGCATCGGACACCGCCTGCGCGGATTCGGCGGGTTCGGCCGTCGCCGGCGTGCCCGTCGCGTCCGCCTGGGTGCCTGGCGAAGGCTGTTCCTGCTTGCAGGACGCCACGAGGATCGCAAAGGCAATCATGATCGCGGCCCGCAGCACTGCCCGCCCCCCGGCCGTTCTGGTCTTGCTCGACATCTGGAATCTCCCCTGTTGCGCATGGTGCGCGCCGCGCTAGGACGCGACAGCGCGGCCCGTTTGTCAACTCCCGCGACCGGTTATCGCGGTTTTCGGCGCATGTGCCGATGCAGAAAACGTCACTCCGTCGCAATTTGCTGGATTGATAAACCTTTGTTTTTCTTTCCCTCCCCCGACGGGGGCGCTTGTGGAGGCGTCCTGAAAGCGTGCCTTTCATCACGGTTTCGTCAAAGGCGATTCAACGCTCGCAGCACTTCGGGATTTTGCAGTTTGCGCAACACATCCTGCATGGCTTCGGCCGTCGCGGGGCCGGTCGATTCAGCGTCGCCCTTCCTTCAAGTCCAGCCGCTTGATCCCGGGTCTCGACGTTGCCGGCATGTTTGTTACCCCGCAGCGGCCAACAGCGCATTCAAACGGCCCAATGCCTCGGCCACGATGCGCCCCTGATCCTCGATGCTGGCGACGATCTGCGCGGGCGTACGGTCGTCAATCACGGTCGCCGCATTTGGATTGACTGCCTTCAGGTCGAACGCCGCGGCATCGATATCCGCAGCCTCTGCTTCCAGGTCGCGCGCAGCCTTTTCCTGCTCACGGATGTCGGCTTCCAGCGCCGCGATCTCCCGCGCTTCGGACTTGTCCCGCTTCAGCCGCTTCAAATCGTCCTTCAGATCAACCGCTTTCGCCCTGATTCCCGTCGCCCGCTCAAGCAACGGCTCCATTTTCCCGCGCGCTTCGGCACGGAGCGCGGCGAAATCGATCGTCCACGAATAGCGGCTATCGGCTTCAGGCGTGCCGTGCTGTGACAACAGGCGCGCATAGCTCGGAAACGATTGGCCTGCATTGGCTTCGTCGGCTTGCCATTCGGCCACCAGCGCAGCCGGCAGTGCGTTGTCGCCCAGCGTGGCGCCGTCCTTGTCGAAACCGAAGTGCGCCAGCGTCAGCGGCGTCTTCTTGCCGACCTTCACGCCCGACAGGTCGTAATACCAGATGCGTTCGGTCTTCCTGCCCTTGGTGAAGAACAGCAGGTTGGTCTTCACGCCGGCGCCGGCCGTGGAAAACACGCCGCCCGGCAAACTCACAATCGCCCACAGATCACATTCGTCCAGCAGCTTGCGCTTGGTCTCGACGAAGGCGCTTTCGTTGGTACGGAACAGCAAGCCTTCATCCAGCACGATGGCACAGGTGCCGCCCGGTGCCAGCTCCGAAAGAATGTCCTGCACAAACAACACCTGCGTGGCGCTGGTCTCGAAAGCGAAGTTCTTTTGCGCGTCCTTGCCCTCCTTGCCACCGAACGGCGGGTTGGTCAGGATCACGTCGAATTGCGCGGGCGCATCCCGGAACAAGGCGTCGTAGGTGGCACGCTTGGTCAATGTGTTGCCATGCCACAGGTTGGGCTGGTCGATGCCGTGCAGCACCAGATTGGCCAGTGCGATCGGGAACACCAGGTTCTCCTTCTCGCGCCCGAAGAAGGTGTGGTGCTTGAGCCGTTCGATATCCGTGCTGGCGGCCGCATTGCCCAGCCCGCGGGCGACGTGCTCGTAAGCCACCGCCAGGAATCCACCGGTGCCGCAGCAAGGGTCATAGATCGTCTGCCCCAGTGACGGATTGACGGTATGCACCATCGCGCGGATCACCTCGCGCGGCGTGAAGAACTGCCGCCATCGGAATTCTTTTCGCCCATCTTCAACAGCAGGTCTTCATACACCTGCGACAGGGTGAAGAAATGCGTGTCGTCCACGTGATCGATGTTGATCTCGTGCACCCGGTCGAGGATGTCGCCCAGATTGGCTTCATCGTCCACGCGCACACGCTCCACCGCCGTCATGATGCGGCCGATGATGCGCTGCTTGGGCGTGGCCGCCGGGTTGGGCAGGTGGGTGCGCGGATCCATGTCCAGCGCGTGCAGGTGCGGCAGCAATTCCTTGTTGATGAACTCGAACAGCTTGCCGTCACCGGCAGCGAACAACGCCTGCCGCTTCCAGCCCTGAACCTTGCCATCGGACGTCTTTGGATGGCCGGGCTTGTCCGACCACGGCGCGGCCCAGTCCTGCCAGCGGTACGGGCTGCGCAAGGCGGGCGAAAACTCGCCGCCCAGGGCCTCGGCCTGCTCGGCATCGCGCGCTTCCTGCGCGTCGAGGATGCGCAGGAACAGGATCCACGTCAGTTCCGGCACGTACTGCAAGGCACTGGCGCAATTGGAGCGCCGCATCACATCGCAGATGCTTTTCACGAACGCCGACAGCGATTGCGTGCTGGCGATGGCCTTGGGTGGCTTGGGAGCCTTTCCCGCAGGGGGCTTCTTGGGGCGTGCCATTACGTCTCTTTCTTTTTCAGTTGTTTCTTCTTGGCCGACTCGAGTTGCCGGATGCTGCTTTCGGGTGCGGGCAGGTGTTCCGGCATGGTGCCGCCGAGTTCCTGGATGGTCTGGCGGACCTTCTGTCCGACAGCCTGGTGGGTACGGTTGGCCTGCGTCTTGTCCCGCGGCTGGTCCCGTCGCAGCTTTTCTTCGGTCTGCGTGGCGCGGAACAGGTTGGCCGCCAATTCGGTGCTGCCCATGTGGTCGAGGATTTTCTGGCTCTTCTTCAAGCCTTTGCGGGCGTGGATCTCCTTGGCACCTAGCCCGCCATACAGCCCCTTGTAACCGTGGTCCTGGAAGATGGCGTAATCCAGCGGACTGTCCACCCCGGCATCTTTCGCTGCTGCGGCGAGGTGCTTGTTATGCACAGCCAGCTCGTTGCGAATGGCAAGACGTTTGTCATCTTCGTTCAGCTGGGCGAACTTGCGGTCGTCTTCCAGTTCCTGCCGACGGGTTTGCAGGGCAAAGTAAGTCTGGCCGTTGGCAATCACCGGCTTGGAGGGGTCGCCGTTCTGCACGATCAGGTAACAGGCGTAGCGGGAGAGCTGTACGTCCTCGACTTCGCGCTGGGCACCGGAGCCAATTTCGACCATTTTGCTGATATCAGCAAAATGGTCTGACACCTGATTTCCGCTCTGCTGGCAGGCCAGTTTCGCTTTGTCCACCACCTGCATGAAGTTGCGCCACTGCGCGTAGTCCAGCAAGGGCGCGAGTTCGCGTGCCAGCCAGTACTCGCTGCCGGTTGCGTCGATGCGGCGTATGGCATCGAAGGTGGCCTGATGTGGTTTGGGATGCTTTCCGGTCATTTCACGTCTCCTTGTGATGGAAAAGCTTGCGCCAGCAGCTGCTGCGGCAGGAATTCGATCTCGGCCAGTTGCGCGGTGGCGGCCCGGTGGATGGCGTCGGCTTCGGCGAGTTGGGCTTTCAGGTGTGTTGCAACTTCCCGTTGTTTTTCTATTGGAAGCGCTGGCAATTCAATCGCCTCGACTTGACCCGGTGATATATGGGGAACGCCAAGACTTTGATCGTGTCCTGATATTTCAGCCACAAACCGTGATGACTGCAAAAACACATGCAAGAAATCAGGATCAACTGCTCCCGGCTTCAAGAGGAACCGTCCAACACGCTGAAGAAGCAATGCTGGCAAATCACTTTTACTGATTCGAGCCACCTTGATTCCGCTTGATATCAAGGGACGATCGAGGCTGATGAGAATGTCACCCTCTGCAAGCACATAGCTTGGATACTTGCGAGCTTCTTCCTCGTCCAGATACACAACCTCATCCCAATAGACTTTACCGGGCAGGATGTTGGTGTTCCGAAGCAAGCGTACGCCCGATGTCGTGAAGTTCTCGCTTTTGAAGGCATAGCCGGACTGCACTTTTGCAACGGCAGAAATGGGCTGCCAGTCATGGATCTTGTCGAACAAGGCATCCATGATTCTGGTTCGCAGCCGTTGCGCATCCTTGACCTGCGCCTGCGCGGCCTGCCGTGCGGTTTCGACTTCGGCCAGTTGGGCTTTCAGGCGTGCGGCGATTTTGCGTTGTTCGAGAAGGTTAGGAACTGGAATTTCGATTTGTGCGACATCACTTGAGCGCACCGATGGTATCGCCTGTGTGTTGGCAAGTTTCGCCATATCAAATTGGCGCATGAACCAAAACAAGTAATCGCCATCGACCCTACGAGGAATCAAGCCCATAACATTGTTATCAAACGTTGCCGCGACCTCTAAACGAGCACGTTTGTTTGTCAGCAATGCGCCACCAACTTTAGGGAAGATGACTGTGCCTGCGGGATACACCTTTGCCCTTATCAATCGCAGCAAACTGTCATCCACCGTATTTGCTGCGCTCGAAATCCAAGATTCCTTTGCCGCCGCGAAATCACTGACCTTGATAAATGGTGTTGGCAGATTGGTTCGCCCTTGATAGCTCTCCGAGAATGCAAATCCAGCAACAATATCGGCAACATCACCAAGCTTCATACCCCAAACAACCTCATCTTCGCGTCCTGCATCACCTCCGCGGGCCTGCCGAGTGCACGCAGCGCTTCGATGCCGCCCGCTTGCCGGATATCGGGCACGTCCCACAGGGCGTTGGCTTCCAGCGCATCGGTGCCGCCCTGCGCGAACTGCGTGCCCAGTCCCTTGAGCACGATGGCGGTCTTGGCCTGCATGCCATCGAACCACGCCGCATGGGCGCTGACATAGGCCGCGCCACGTTCCGGCCTGCGCAGGGCGCGGGTGTGGTAGCCGTGCTTGCCGAAGAAGTCGTACAGGTCGAAGTCGTTCATCTTGTCCACATCGCGGATCACGTCCGGGCTGAAGTGATCGCCCAGCAGGTGATCGATCAATTGCCGGCGCTTTTTTGCCTCGACCCACAGGGCGCGGAAGTCATCGAGGTTGTGCGCTTCGCTCAACACGCGGGCAATGACTTCGCGGCGGTATTCGTCCACCGGAATCGGCGTGGCCTGTCCGTTGCGGTTGGCCAGGATAAAGCGACCTTGGGCGTTGATGATGACGGGCTGCCCGCCAATGCCGGGAACCGGCGGCGCGCCATCGTCACCTTCGCCTTCATCGCCGCCTTCGCCACCACCAGGTTTTCCACCGCCACCACCACTGCGCGGCGGCACGGTGATGAAGTCGGTGCCGAACAGGTCGGTGACGCCGGTGTAGTCGTACAGCCAGAACTTGTACTTCTGCGTTTCCTCGTGGATGCGGGTGCCGCGCCCGACCATCTGGTAGAACTTGATGGCCGATTGCAGGTAGCGGAAGAACACCACCGCGTTCAGTCTTTCGATGTCCACGCCGGCTTCCAGCAGGTCCACGGTGCAGGCGATGAAGTCGCGCTCGCCGCTGCCGCGCATGGTTTCGATCTTCTCGGCACCGGCCGCCGCGGTGCATTTGAAGGCGTAGCTGTCCTTGCGCTCGCGGCCATTGGCCTTGCACCACGCGGCATACAGATTGTTCATCTGCATGGCCACGCGGTCGGCGTGCAGGTCGCGGGTGCAGAAGATGATGACCTTCTGCTCCGGCCCGCCGTTCTCGCACAGCAGCTTGAACAGGTCTTCGCACATTTTTGGCGTGCGCAGGTCGATGAACAGTTCGTCGTCGAAATCTTTGCCGGTGTATTCGGCCTTGGCCAGGTCGTCTTCGGTGAGCGGTTTGCCGGTCTTGATGTCGCGCACACCGGCCTTGAGGATTTCTTCGCGGGTGAACACGCGGGCGTCGATGTCGGCCTTGCGCTTGATGATTTCGCAGGCGGCCAGATAACCGTCTTCCTGTGCCTGCGCCAGGGTGTATTCGTACACCGGCTCGCCGAAGTACGCCACGTTGTGCGCGGTAATGGCATCGTCTGCAGCAATGGCCGTTTCAACATCCTTTGATGCCGTTCGCTGCTTCGGCGGCTTGAGCTTGCGTGGCGTGGCGGTCAGGCCGATGTGGATGGCATCGGGGTTGCGGGTGAGCACCTGCGACCACTTGCCCCAGGCGCTGCGGTGGCATTCGTCGATGATGATGACGCTGAAGGCATCTTCGCCGTAGTGGTCGGTGAGGAAGCTGCCATCGCCATCGTCATCGATCCCCAAGGTCTGGTAGGTGGCGATATGGACGCGGGCATTGGCGGCGGCATTCTTGCCGCGCTCGGTCTGCACGATGCGGGCGTTGCCGCCAAAGGCCGCTTTGAGCTTGCTGTAGGCCTGTTCGCGCAGTTCATCGCGGTCACACAGGAACAGCGCCGGTTTTGGCAGCAGCCCGGCCTGCGCCATGCGCCAGAGCAGGTTGGTGGCAATGATGGTCTTGCCCGCTCCGGTAGCAAGCGTGAGCAGCACGCGCGGTGCGTTGCCTGCTTGCCGTTCGAGGATGATCTTCTCGAAGGCGGCGCGGATGGCGGCATCCTGGTAATAGCGGGTTTGCGACCAGGCCGGGCTGTCGGCCTGGAACAGCACCTGCGCATCGGGGGCCGTCAGGTCGATGCCCTTGTCGTGGGCATAACGGGTGCACAGATCGGCATGCGCCGGGAAATCCGCCAGCGGATGCGGGTCGGTCTGGAGACCACTGGGCTTGTCGAATTCGCCGTACAAGTGGCCATTGGTGGCAAACACGTAGTGCACGTCAAAGCGTTTGCAATCGGCGTAGGCTTTGGCCTGATCCATGCCCTTGAGTGCGTCTTCGCTTTCGCGCTTGGCTTCCAGCACGGCCACCGGCAGGCACTTGGGCATGTCGCCCACCTGCACGCACAGCAGATAGTCGGTGCGTCCGCTGCGCTTGCTGCGCCGGCCTTTCGGCCCGGTGGGCTCGACAGGTGCGGGTGTTTCCAGCTTGATGCGCTGCGGGTCGTCGTAGCCCTTGCTGCGCAACACCGGATCGATCAGGTGGAAACGGGTTTCTTCTTCGTTCAATGCCACTGCAGCTTTCCCCCTGTCAGTCGGCCGGATTGCAAGCATATCGGGGCCGGCATCGCTTGGGGCAAGCCATTCCCTTCGCGCCGCCCTTCAGGCCTGCAAGCGCATGAGCTTGCACGCTACTTGCCAATGCAGAACGTCGAAAAAATATGGCCGAGTAAATCATCCGGGCGGACGCGGCCGGTCACTTCGCCCAAGGCGTCGTGGCCGACGCGCAGGGCTTCGGCGGCGAGGTCGAGGGCTTGGGCGGCGAGGGCGGCATCGGCTTGATGCAGTTCTTGACTTGCGCGCTGCAGGGCATCGACGTGGCGTTTGCGCGCGGTGAAGGTGCCGCCGCCGGCATCGGTATCGCCGAGGGTGGCGCGCAGGCGTTCGCCCAGTTCGGGCAGGCCTTGGCCGGTTTGTGCGGACAGCAGCAGGGCGTCTTGCTCGATCCCTGCAAGCGCGCTGCCCGTTGGCAGCAGGTCGCATTTGTTGTGCAGCCACAGCCGCGGCATGGCGGCGGGCAGGCTGTCTTGGACGGCATTGCGTCCGGCGTCCGGGTCGCGTGCATCCACGACCACCAGCGCCAGGTCGGCGCGCTGCAGTTCGCTCTGGGCGCGGCGCATGCCTTCGCGTTCGATGGCATCGCCACCATCGCGCAGGCCGGCGGTATCGACCAAGGTGATTTCGATGCCGCCCACGCGCACTGTTTCCTGCAGCAGGTCGCGGGTGGTGCCGGCAATGTCGGTGACGATGGCGCGATCGGCGCCGGCCAGCGCGTTGAGCAGCGAGCTTTTGCCGGCGTTGGGCGGGCCGATGATGACCACATGCAGTCCGTCGCGCAGTTTGCGTCCGCGTTCGGCATCGGCCAGCAGTTGGTCAAGCGCGTCGAGGGTCTGGCGCAGTTGCGTTTTGACTTCATCGCCGCCCAGGGTTTCGATGGGCTCATCAACAAAGTCGATCATCGCTTCCACATGCACGCGCAATGCCAGCAAGGTGTGCGCGATGGCTTCCACCCGACGCGAGAACTCGCCATCCAGCGAGCGTCGTGCGGCTTGCGCGGCGCGCAGGTCGGCGGCGGCAATCAAGTCGGCGACGGCTTCGGCCTGGGCCAGGTCGAGCTTGCCGTTGACGAAGGCACGCTCGCTGAATTCACCGGGCCGTGCCAGCCGTGCGCCCAATGCGCAGCAACGCTGCACCAGTGCGTGCAGCACCGCCGGGCTGCCGTGGGCCTGCAGTTCCACGACATCGTCGCCGGTGTAACTGGCAGGCGCCGGGAACGACAACGCAATGCCGTCGTCGATGGCGTTGCGATCGGCATCGAGGAACCGGACGTGGTGCGCACGACGCGGCGACAGCGCTCGGCCGCACATCCGCGCAGCAATCGTCGGCGCCATCGGGCCGGACACGCGCACGATGCCGACCCCGCCTGCGCCGGCTGGCGTGGCGATGGCGACGATGGTGTCGGTGTCGTGGCTCGGCATCACGCGGCTATGGTCGCAGAAACGCGAAGCCCGCCGGGAGGCGGGCTTCGTCGATGCAGTGCGTGGCAATCAGGCCTTCGCGGGCGCATCGCTGTAGCGGCGGATCATCCACCACTGCTGCAGCAGTCCCAGGCCGCCGTTGACCACCCAGTACAGCACCAGGCCGGCCGGGAAGAACACCATCATCACGCCGAACACCAGCGGCATCATCTGCATGATGCGCTGCTGCATCGGATCCATGCCGACCATCGGCGAGAGTTTCTGCGTGGCCCACATCACCGCGGCATTGATCACCGGCAGGATGAACCACGGATCGCGCGCGGTCAGATCCTGGATCCACAGGATCCACGGCGCGTGCCGCAGTTCCACAGATTCCAGCAGCACCCAGTACAGCGCGAAGAAAATCGGCATCTGCAGCAGGATCGGCAAACAACCGCCGACCGGGTTGATCTTCTCCTTCTTGTACAGCTCCATCATCGCGACCTGGAACTTCTGCTTGTCGTCGCCGTAACGTTCCTTGAGCTGCTGGATGCGCGGCTGGAACTTGCGCATCTTGGCCATCGACTTGTACTGCGCGACCGACAGCGGATACATGAGCAGCTTGACCAGCAGCACGAGGCCGATGATCGACCAGCCCCAGTTGCCGATCAGGCCATGCAGTTTCGCCAACACCCAGAACAGCGCGTTGCCGAGCATCGCCATGATCGAGAAGCGGCTGTAGTCGACCACGCGGTCGAGTCCGGCGATGTCCTGCGCCTCGATCTGCTCGACCAGTTTCGGGCCGACCCACAACCGTGCGCTGTTGGCCAGTTGCTGCCCCGGCTGCACCACTACCGGCGCCTTGGCCATCTCGCGGATGAAGTACTGGGGCGCGCCCGTGCTGCGGTCGGTGTCCAGCGTCAGATCCACTTCCGCCTGCGCGTCGGGCAACCATGCGCTGAAGAAATGATGCTGCACGAACGCGATCCACGCACTGCTGTCGGTCTGGCGGATCGCGCCGTCATCGTAGTCCGTGAACCAGCGGCGCGAGTATCCGTTGGCCTTGCCGAACCAGGTAGCACCGGTGAGGCTGAACGACTCCGGGTTGGTCATGCCGCGCTTGATACTCGGCGGTGCGCGCATCAACTGGCGGTACGGGTAGCCCTGCCACACGTCGGCACCGGCATTGACGATCTCGTCGCGCACGGCGATGGCGTACTGCCCGCGCTTGAAGGTATAGGTGCGGCGGATGGTGACGCCATCCGAGCCGTGCCATACGAATGGCAGGACGAGTTCCGCGGCACCTTCGGCGAGGCGGACACTGTTCGTTCCCGCTTCAGGCACGAAACCGTCGACGTGGTTGGGTGCGGGCGACGTGCTGCTGGCCCAGCCACTCTGCGCAGCATAGAACGCGCCGGGTGCGTCGTTGAACAGCATCACCGGCACGCTGTCCGCGTCCTTGGTTTGCGGGTATTGCAGCAGTTCGGCCTTGAGCACGCTGCCGCCATCGACCAGCAGACGCAGCACGTCGGTCTCCACCGAGACCGCGCCGCGCGAAGCAGCGGGCGTCGCGACCGCAGGAGCCGCGTCCAGGGACGGGGCAGCCGGCACGCCCGACGCCGCAGGCACCGTGCCGGCCGGGGGTGTCGCGGGAGCGCCCGGGACGGCGCCGCCCGTGACCGTGGCTGCAGGTTGTTGCGTGGCCTGCGCGGCTTGGGGGGCGCGGCTTTCTCCTTGCTCCACTCCATCCACAACAACGTCGCCACCATCAACCAGGCGAGGATCAGGAAAGTACGGGTCTGGTTCATCGGGCGGGCAAACTCATTCGCCGCATGCGTGCGGCGTTCTCGATGCAGGGAAGGAAGCGGCCGGCATTGTGCCGTCCGGATGCGGATGCGGCAACGCGCCGGCACGGCGCAAGGCATCGGCTAGCGAATCGCCGAGTGCACGGGCGGGCGTGGTCGCGGCGACGTGGCGCGCGACCACGACGTACGCACCGGGCAACATCACTGGTCGCAGGTGGCGGAAGCGTTCGCGCAGGGCGCGTTTGATGCGATTGCGCACGACGGCGCGCGGATCGACCTTGCGCGAGACGGCAAGCCCGAGGCGAGGCGGCTGGTCGTCGCGCAGCCAGTGCAAGGCCAGGATCGGCGAGGCAGTGCGCTTGCCGTCCTTGAACACGGCATCGAATTCCGCACGCGCGCGTACCCGCGCCTGGCGCGGGAAGCCGTGGTGTTCGGAGGGATCAGCGCCGGTTCTCACGTCGGAACCGGTGGCGGCACTCAGGCCGAAAGGACTTTGCGGCCCTTGGCGCGGCGGCGAGCCAGGATCTTGCGGCCATCGGCCGTCTTCATGCGCGCACGGAAGCCGTGGTCGCGCTTGCGCTTGAGGTTGCTGGGCTGGAATGTGCGCTTGGTGGCCATGGCGGCGGTATCTCGGGTGGCGCGATTGACAGAACCGGCGATTTTACGGGCCTCATGGCCCCCAGGTCAACTGCTTCCCCTGCCAGCCCCTTGGCGATGGCTGCGTGCCGGCGCATGCCGGTGGTAGTCTGTGCCCTTCCACCACTTGCCCGCAGGCCGCCGGGGTTCCCCCTGTCGCGGCGCGGTGTCTTTCCCCCTGCAAGAACGCTATGGACGCCTGGCCCCGCTGCCTCGAACACCTGGAAACCGAGTATCCGGTGGATGACGTCCACATGTGGCTGCGCCCGCTGCAGGCCCGCAACCTGGACGATCGCACGGTGCTCTACGCGCCCAATGCCTTCGTCCGCGACGAGGTGCAGGCGCGGTACCTGTCGCGCATCCGCGAGCTGCTGGCGCACTACGCCGGCATCGCCGAGGTGGCGCTGGAAATCGGTTCGCTCCCGCGGCAGGCGCCCGCCCACCCGGAGACGGCGACGACCTCGGCTCCGGCGGTCGCATTCGCCGGCAACCTGGACAACCACTACACGTTCGACAACTTCGTCGAGGGCCGCAGCAACCAGCTGGGCCGCGCCGCGGCCTGGCACGCTGCGCAGAAGCCTGGCGATCGCGCGCACAACCCGCTGCTGCTCTATGGCGGCACCGGCCTGGGCAAGACCCACTTGATGTTCGCCGCCGGCAACGCCATGCGCGCCAACAACCCGTCGATGCGGGTGATGTACGTGCGCTCGGAGCAGTTCTTCAGCGCGATGATCAAGGCGCTCAACGAACGCGCCATGGATGCTTTCAAGCGCCAGTTCCAGGGCGTCGATGCGTTGCTGATCGACGACATCCAGTTCTTCGCCGGCAAGGATCGGACGCAGGAAGAGTTCTTCCACACCTTCAACGCGCTGTTCGAAGGCAAGCAGCAGATCATCATGACCTGCGACCGCTTCCCGCGGGAAGTTGAAGGCCTGGAGCCGCGCCTGAAGTCGCGCCTCTCTTCCGGACTGTCGGTTCCGATCGATCCTCCGGATTTCGAGACCCGTGCGCAAATCGTGCTGGCCAAGGCGCGCGAGCGCGGCACGGTGATGCCCGACGATGTGGCCTACCTGCTGGCCAAGAAGATGCATTCCAACGTGCGCGACCTCGAGGGCGCATTGAACACGTTGGCCGCGCGCGCCAACTTCACCGGCCAGGCGATCACGGTCGAGTTCGCCCAGGAAACCCTGCGCGACCTGTTGCGTGCGCAACAGGCCGCGATCAGCATCCCCAACATCCAGAAGACCGTGGCCGACTATTACGGCCTGCAGATCAAGGATCTGCTCGGCAAGAAGCGTACGCGCTCACTTGCCCGCCCGCGGCAGGTGGCCATGGCACTGTCCAAGGAGCTCACCGAGCACAGCCTGCCGGAGATCGGCGAGGCCTTCGCCGGACGCGACCACACCACGGTGCTGCACGCCTGCCGGCAGATCCGGACGCTGCAGCAGAGCGACGGCAAGCTGCGGGAAGACTGGGACAAGCTGATCCGCAAGCTCAGCGAATAACGTCCGTCTTTCCCTTGGCCGCAAACCCCGCCGGGCGCTTCGATTCGCCGGCCTACCGGCGTACACTTCCGGTCTATCCACGAGAGTTTGGGGATTGATGGGGGCAGCATCCGGATATCTTGTGGACAACTGTTTCGGGGCAAAACCATCCACAGCTTGTCCATTCGCGATTCCAGCGCTTGTCCGCAGCCTTTCGATTCCAAGAATTTCTTTTAAAATCAATTGGTTGTTTGTGTTTTCCACTGGTTTGACCAACCCCCATCACCACCGCCTTTAGATTTAAATCACTTCAGTCTTTAAAAGCATCAGGCCACAGGGAACCCTTCCGCATGCGCTTCAGCCTGCAACGAGAAGTCCTTCTGAAACCACTGGCTCAGGTGGTGAATGTCGTCGAACGTCGCCAGACCCTGCCCGTACTGGCCAACCTGCTGACGCAGGTCAACGATGGGCAGTTGTCGCTGACAGGCACCGACCTCGAAGTCGAAATGGTCTCCAGGAGCGCGGTGGACGAAGCCCAAGACGGCGAGACCACCATTCCTGCCCGCAAACTGTTCGACATCGTCCGTGCCCTGCCCGATGGCAGCAAGGTCACTGTCTCGCAGAGCGGCGACAAGATCACGGTGCAGGCCGGTCGCAGCCGGTTCACCCTTGCCAGCCTGCCGGCCAACGACTTTCCGTCGATCGACGAAGTGGAAGCGACCGAACGAGTGAGCGTGCCGGAAGCGGCACTCAAGGAACTGATCGAGCGCACTGCGTTCGCAATGGCGCAACAGGACGTGCGTTACTACCTCAACGGCCTGCTGTTCGACCTGGCCGATCGTCGCCTGCGCTGCGTCGCGACCGACGGCCACCGCCTGGCCCTGTGCGAAACCGCGCTCGACGCCACGGTGCAGACCAAGCGCCAGATCATCGTGCCGCGCAAGGGCGTGCAGGAACTGCAGCGCCTGCTGGAAGGCGGCGACCGCGAACTGGTGCTGGAAATGGGCCGCAACCATTTGCGGGTCAAGCGTGACGACGTCACCTTCACCAGCAAGCTCATCGACGGCCGTTTCCCCGATTACGAAGCGGTCATCCCGATCGGTGCCGATCGCGAGGTCAAGGTCGACCGCGAGGCGCTGCGTGCATCCCTGCAGCGCGCGGCGATCCTGTCCAACGAGAAGTACCGTGGCGTCCGCATCGAGGTGTCGCCGGATCTGCTCAAGATCAACGCCCACAATCCCGAGCAGGAAGAAGCCCAGGAAGAACTCGAGGCCGACACCAAGGTCGACGCCCTCGCCGTGGGCTTCAACGTCAACTACCTGCTTGACGCCCTGACCGCGCTGCGCGACGAACACGTGGTGCTGCAGTTGCGCGATGCCAACTCGTCCGCCCTGGTGCGTGAAGCCGGCAGCGAGCGATGCCGGCACGTGGTGATGCCGCTGCGCCTGTGACCGGATCCGGCATGCCCTCCGGCAACCCGAGACGCCCGGAGCAATCCGGGCGTTTTGCTGTGGCAGGAACGTGCCGGCCATGAAGGTTCTCAGGCTGGAAGCCCGAAACCTGAGAAACCTGGAAGCCCTGCGGCTGGAGCCCGGGCCGCGACTCAACCTGCTGATCGGCGACAACGGCGCCGGCAAGACCAGCGTCCTTGAGGCCCTGCACCTGATGGCCTATGGGCGGAGCTTCCGTGGACGCGTGCGTGACGGCTTGATCCGGCACGGGACGGAGGCGCTGGAGGTTTTCGTCGAATGGCAGGAAGAAGGCACGCCCGGCCGTATTCGCAAGGCGGGCCTTCACCACGCGGGTCAAACCTGGACGGGGCGTCTGGATGGAGAAGGTGTCGACCAGTTGAGCCAGCTCTGCGCGGCACTGGTCGTCGTGAGCTTCGAGCCGGGTAGCCACGCGTTGATCGATGGCGGGGGAGAGCCGCGGCGAAGGTATCTGGATTGGGGCTTGTTCCACGTGGAACAAGATTTCTTCCCGGTCTGGCGTCGCTACACCCGCGCCCTCAAGCAACGCAACGCCTTGCTCAAGGCAGGCGGGTCGGACGCGCAGCTCGACAGTTGGGATCGTGAGTTGGTGGATGCGGGGGAGCCCCTGACCCGTTATCGCCGGGCTTACCTGGAACGCCTGCAGGAAGAGATGCCCGCCTTGTGCGAAGACCTGGCGCCAACACTGGGGCGACCTGAACTCCGTTACTCCCCGGGCTGGAAACAGGGGGAGCTGCCGTTGGCGGATGCCTTGCTGCTGGCGCGGACGCGAGATCGTGTTCTGGGACATACCACCGCCGGGCCGCATCGGGCGGATTGGGGGGTCGAGTTGTCCAGTGATGCCCGGCAGGACACCCTTTCGCGCGGGCAGGCCAAGTTGCTGGCGCTGACCTGCCTCATGGCACAGGCACAGGCATTGGCGGCAGACGTGGGCGGTGGCTGGCCTGTCGTCGTGCTCGATGACCTTGCCTCTGAGCTCGATCCAGGCCACCAGCAGCGGGTGCTGGCCTATCTCGAAGCGAGCGGCGCCCAGGTTTTCATCAGCGGCACGGAACGTCCCCGCACCAAGCAAGGCGTCGGGGAGCAGGGCGTGGTGTTCCACGTGGAACAAGGGCGGATCGTCCCTCGGGGCTGAACCGGGATCGCCCGGGGCGCCATCGCCCGGATGCTATAATTCCCGCTTCAAACTCTATATCTATGGTGCCTCGGGCCACCGCATGGTTGGTGCGCCCCGGTGCCCATGCCACGACGACGCAGATGACCGACGAAACCGTCCAGACCGGCTCCGAGAACCAATACGACTCCAGCAAGATCACCGTCCTGCGCGGCCTCGAGGCCGTCCGCAAGCGGCCCGGCATGTACATCGGCGACGTGCACGATGGCACCGGTCTGCACCACATGGTGTTCGAGGTGGTCGACAATTCGATCGACGAGGCCCTCGCCGGCCACGCCGACGACGTGATCGTGAAGATCCACGAGGACGGCTCGGTCTCGGTGTCGGACAACGGCCGCGGCATCCCGGTCGACATCCACAAGGAAGAAGGGCGTTCGGCGGCGGAGGTGATCCTCACCGTGCTGCACGCCGGCGGCAAGTTCGACGACAACAGCTACAAGGTGTCCGGTGGCCTGCACGGCGTGGGTGTGTCGGTGGTCAATGCCTTGTCGGGCAAGCTGACCCTCGATATCTGGCGCGACGGCTTCCACCACCAGCAGGAATACGCGCACGGCGAGCCGGTCTATCCGCTCAAGCAGCTTGAAGCCTCGACCCGCAAGGGCACCACGCTGCGTTTCTGGCCCTCGGCCGAGACCTTCACCGACACCGAGTTCCACTACGACATCCTGGCCCGCCGCCTGCGCGAGCTGTCGTTCCTCAATTCGGGCGTCAAGGTCACCCTGATCGACGAGCGCGGCGAAGGCCGCCAGGACGTGTTCCAGTACGAAGGCGGCATCGCCAGCTTCGTCGAGCACCTCGCGCAACTCAAGACACCCTTGCACCCGAACGTCATCGCCGTGAGCGGCGAGCAGAACGGCATCACGGTCGACGTCGCGCTGCAGTGGATCCGACTCCTACCAGGAGACGATGTTCTGCTTCACCAACAACATCCCGCAGAAGGACGGCGGCACCCACCTGCAGGGCTTCCGCTCGGCGCTGACCCGCACCCTGACCAACTACATCGAGCAGAACGGCATCGCCAAGCAGGCCAAGGTCAGCTTCTCCGGCGACGACATGCGCGAAGGCCTGATCGCCGTGCTGTCGGTGAAGGTGCCCGACCCGAGCTTCTCGTCGCAGACCAAGGAAAAGCTGGTCAGTTCTGATGTGAGGCCGGTCGTTGACAGCACGTTCGCTGCACGTTTGGAGGAGTTCCTGCAGGAACACCCCAACGAAGCCCGCGCCATTGCGAGCAAGATCGTCGAGGCCGCCCGTGCCCGCGAGGCCGCCCGCAAGGCCCGCGACCTCACCCGACGCAAGGGCGCGCTGGATATCGCCGGCCTGCCCGGCAAGCTGGCCGACTGCCAGGAGAAGGATCCGGCGCTGTCGGAACTCTTCATCGTCGAGGGCGACTCGGCAGGCGGCTCCGCCAAGCAGGGCCGCAACCGCAAGAACCAGGCGGTGCTGCCGCTGCGCGGCAAGATCCTCAACGTCGAGCGCGCGCGCTTCGATCGCATGCTGGGCAGCGCCGAGGTCGGCACGCTGATCACCGCGCTCGGCACCGGCATCGGCAAGGACGAATACAACCCGGACAAGCTGCGCTACCACCGCATCATCATCATGACCGACGCGGACGTGGATGGTTCGCACATCCGCACGCTGCTGCTGACGTTCTTCTATCGGCAGATGCCGGAGCTGATCGAGCGTGGCCACGTCTACATCGGCCTGCCGCCGCTGTACAAGCTCAAGCAGGGCAAGCAGGAGCTGTACCTGAAGGACGACGCGGCGCTCGACGCCTACCTCGCCAACAGTG
The DNA here is from genome assembly GCA_024707405.1 of Luteimonas sp. Classification (GTDB taxonomy): domain Bacteria; phylum Pseudomonadota; class Gammaproteobacteria; order Xanthomonadales; family Xanthomonadaceae; genus Luteimonas. The sequence continues at coordinate 448,685 of JANPZU010000008.1, read as the reverse complement.
CCGTGGAAGGTGCGTCGCTGGTGCCCGCGACCGGCGAACCGCCGATTGAAGGTGCGTCACTGGAAAAACTGCTGCTGGCCTACGCCGGCGCACGCGACGCCATTGCCCGCAACGCGCATCGCTACGATCCGCGACTGATCGAAGCGCTGGTCGACTTCACCCCGCTCGATGCCGCGCAGCTCGCCCGCAACACCGACGAGCGCCACGAACTGGACGCGCTGGAAAAGCGCCTCAACCAGGACGGCCTCGGCAGGCCACGCTATGCACTGGGATTCCAGCCGGCAGGTGAAGACCACGGCGCCTCGCTGATCGTGAAGCGCCGGCACATGGGCGTGGATGCCATCCAGACCCTGCCGCTGTCCGCATTCGATTCCGGCGAATTGCGCGCCGTGCGCGAGGCGGCCGCGTTGCTGCATGGACTGGTGCGTGAAGGCGCGCAGATCGTGCGCGGCAATCGTGCGCAACCGGTAGCCAGTTTTGCCGACGCACAGGCCTGGTTGCTCGAAGAGGCGAAGAAGGGTCGCCAGATCCAGCGCTTCAAGGGCCTGGGCGAAATGAATCCCGAACAGCTCTGGGACACCACGGTGAACCCGGAAACCCGCCGCCTGCTGCAGGTGCGCATCGAGGACGCGGTTGCGGCCGACCAGATCTTCAGCACCCTGATGGGCGACGTGGTGGAGCCGCGCCGCGAGTTTATCGAGGACAACGCGCTGAAGGTCGCCAACCTCGATATCTGAACCGAATGCGGCGCAGGCCGGGTTCGCGGTACCTGGGCGCGCATTCCGTCATGCCCGCATCTGAACGGGCTTGGGCGGTTTGACGAAAAATTAAGCCCGGCGCCGCCACACTTCCGCCCCCAACCAGAGGGCGCCCCCATGAAGAACGGAATTCTTGCCATCGCCATGGTCGGCGTGCTGGTCGCGTGTGCCACCACCACGTCCTCCACCGGGCGCAAGCAATACGTGGGCGCCGTCTCGCAGGAACAGCTCAACCAGTTGGGCGCGCAAGCCTTTACCGAAGCCAAGCAGAAAGGCCCGCTCAGCCAGGATGCGAAGCAGAACGCCTATGTCCGCTGCGTGGTCGATGCCATCGTCCAGCAACTGCCCGCGCAGCAGCGAGCGATCGCCTGGGAAACCGCGGTGTTCTCGCAGAGCGAACCGAACGCCTTTGCGTTGCCGGGCGGTAAGGTCGGCGTCAATACCGGCATCTTCACCGTGGCCAAGTCGCAGGATCAGCTGGCGGCCGTGATCGCGCATGAAATAGGCCATGTGGTCGAGAACCACCATGACGAGCGCATCACGCGGCAGATGGGGGCCGCCGGCGCAGTGCAGTTCCTCGGCGCGCTGGCCGGTGACTATGGCCAGCTTGCGGCCCAGGGCGGAGGGATGATCGCGCAGGCCGGATTCCTGTTGCCCGGTTCGCGCGCGCAGGAAACCGAAGCCGACGTCGTCGGCCAGCGGCTCATGGCCGGCGCAGGCTTCGACCCACGCGCCGCCGTGGCGCTGTGGCAGAACATGATCGCCGCCGGTGGTGGCCGTCCGCCGCAGTGGCTGTCCACGCACCCCGACCCCCAGAGCCGCATCGGGGAGCTCCAGGCGCGTGCGGTGGAACTCGTTCCCACCTACCAGCAGGCGCAGGCAGCGGGGCGTCGCCCGCGCTGCGGCTGATCCCGAGGCCGTTCGGACGACAAGAAGACGACAAGAGCAAGACATGCGTCCATTCGGTTACGCTGCAGGCGTGCCGCGCGGACGGACTTTCCTGGCGGGAAACAACAGAGTGCAAAGAGGTGATGCAATGAACAGGTCGATACTTCGGACTTCCTACGCCAAGGCGTTGGTGGTGTTGGTACTTGCGTTTGCGACGACGGCAGCCCACGCACAGCGCTCGGCGGAGGAGCGTAAAAACAATCGGCAAGGTCGCCAGGCGACCGGGCAGGTCGAGGTGAAGTATCCGAATGCGACGCGGCAAGAGCCGGCAGCCAAGGGCTCCTCACGCTTGGCCTCGCGCGTGCAGCGTCTGATCGAGGCGTACAACAAGGACGATGTCGACGCGGTGCCCAAGCTCGCCGAAGACGTGATCTCGAACGAAAACGCGACCGATTACGACAAGGCATTGGCGTACCGGCTCCTCGGGGCAACCAAGATCGCGACCGATCCGGTTGGAGCGGCAGAAGCCTTGTCGCACGCGATCACGCTCGATGCGTTGCCCAACAATGATCATTTCGAGAGCATGTGGATCGCCGCGCAGTTGCAGGCGCAGGAAGACAGGTTCGAGGAGTCCATCGCCACGATCGACCGCCTCCAGGCCGAAACGAGCGCTCAGGCTCCCGAACAGCTCGGCCTGAAGGGGCAGGTCTTCTACCAGATGGAACGATACGAAGAGGCCGCCCAGGCACTGAAGGCCGCCATCGAGGCAGCGGAGACGCCGCGGCCAGAGTGGGTGCAGACGCTGATGGCGGCGTATCTCGAAAGCGGCAACAACGCCGAAGCCATGCGGGTGGCGGAACAGATCGCGGCGGCGGCGCCCGAAGACAAGCGCTCGCAACTCAATCTCGCTGGCATCTACATCCAGAACGACCAGGAGCAGAAGGCCGTCGAGATTTACGAGCGCCTGCGGGCAGCGGGCGAGCTGACCGAAGCGGCCGAGTACCGCAACCTGATGCTGATCTACTTGGGCGGTGAAAACCAGGAAGACAAGGCCATCGAGGTGATCAACGAGGGGTTGGCCAAGGGCGCCCTGCAGGAAGACCATGAAACCTATTCCTTGCTGGGACAGGCGTATTACTTCTCGGATCGGCAGGAACAGGCGATCGAGGCCTACCGCAAGGCGGCACCGCTTGCGCCGGATGGAGAGGCCTTCCTGAACCTGGCCAAGGTGCTGTGGGCGGAGGGCCGCATCCCGGAAGCGAAGCAGGCCGCGCAGCAAGCCCTCGACAAGGGGATCAAGGCGCCCAAGGATGCGCAGACCATCCTCAAGCTGTAGAGGTGAGAAATGAGCCGGGGTGTACAAGCGGATGGTGCGCGCCGGCAGGATTGGTATAAGCTTCAGGGTTCCCGCCGCCGACAAGCGGCGGTTTCCACTACAGCCCGGGCCGGGCGCTCGCCTGGACAGACTTGAGTTGATCGCATGACGCAATACTCGCCGCGGACCACCAAGAACGACGAAGACGAAGGTCTGAACTGGGCCCGCATCGCTGGTTTCACCATGGTGGTGGCCGTGCATGCCGCAGCCTTGCTGCTGCTGATGGCGCCGGTGTCCCCGCCGACGGTGGCGCAGGAAGAGGACGACGCGACCCGCGTGGTCATCATCGAGCCGCCGCCGCCGCCGCCGCCGCCGCCACCGCCGCCGCCGGAGCCACCGCCGCCGCAGCAGATCCGACAGCTGGCAGCGCCGCAGCCCACGCCCACGCCGCCGCCGCCGGAACAGCCGCCGGTCGTGTTCGACGACCCGGGGCCGACCGACTTCCAGGCGCCGCCGCCGTCGCCGCCAGCGCCGCCGTCTTCGTCGCCCGACATCGCGGGTGGTGACGTCGACGCCTCCACGCGTTCGCAGTTCCCGATTGCGTATCCGCCGGCCGCCGCTCGCGCCGGCATCACCGGCACGGTGGTCGTGCAGGTGACCTACGATGCGCAGGGCAGGATCACCGACGCCAAGATCTTCCGCTCAAGCCGCAACCGCGACCTCGATCGCGCCGCCCTCCAGGGTGTGCGTCGCTGGACGGTCAACCCGGGTCGTCGCAACGGCCAGGCGGTGGGCGGCGTCGCCAACGTGACCGTCGACTTCAATTTCTGACCGCAGGCACGATGCCACGCATCTATCTTGCGGAAAGAACAGTTTGCTCCACCCGCACCACGTTCCACCCATCCAATACCACTAATTCAAAAAGGTAAGCGTCATGCTGCAGGAAACCGCCAACGCCCCCGTCGGAGCCGCCAACAGCGCGGAGGCCCTGACGCAGATGGGCTTCTCCAACATGATCGAACACATGACCATGGTGAACTGGATCGTGTTCATCGTGCTGATCATCATGTCCGTGCTGTCGATCTACTGGATCATCTACAACTTCATCAAGAACATCTCGCTGAAGAAGAATTCCGATCGCGTGATCGCGACGTTCTGGGAAACCCCGAACGCGCAGGATGCGATCCGCTTCATGGAAGAGCAGCCCAAGAGCGAGCCTTTCTCCAAGGTCGCGCTCGATGCCGCCCAGGCCGCCGCGCACCACCAGCGGCACGAAGGTTCGCGTCTGGTCGAGTCGCTCAACCGTTCCGAATTCGTCGATCGCGCGCTGCGCCAGGCCGTGACCCGTGAATCGCTCGGCCTCGAAAGCGGCCTGACGATCCTCGCGACCGTGGGCGCCACGGCACCGTTCGTGGGTCTGTTGGGTACGGTGTGGGGCATCTACAACGCCCTGATCCGCATCGGTGCCACCGGCCAGGCCGACATCGGCGCGGTCGCAGGCCCCGTCGGCGAGGCGCTGATCATGACCGCGATCGGCCTCGGCGTCGCGATCCCGGCGGTGCTGGGCTACAACTTCTTCGTGCGCCTGAACCGCAGCACGAACAACAAGCTCGACACCTTCGCGCACGACCTGCACGACTTCTTCGCCACCGGCTCGCGCGTCGGCGAAGCGGCGGGCCGTTGAGCCCACGGGACTGATCGAGGAGATCCGACATGGCCTTCAGTTCAGGCGGCGGTGACGGCGGCCACAACAACGTCAACGCCACGATCAACATCGTGCCATTGGTCGACGTGATGCTGGTGCTGCTGATCATCTTCATGGTCACGGCGCCGTTGATGGCGCACAAGGTCAAGGTGGAGCTGCCGCAGGCCAACCTCGACGAGCGTCCGGACAAGGCGCCCCCGGCGCCTCCGCTGACCATCGCGATCACCTCGAACGGCACCCTGTACCTCAACGACCAACCGGTCACGATCGACCTGCTCGACAGTGCCTTGGCCGTGGAAGCGCAGAAGACGCCGCAGCCGCCGGTCAACGTGCGTGGTGATGCCACCACGCCGTACCGGATCGTCAACGAGGTGGTCACCCTTGCGCAGTCGAAGGGCATGCGCAAGGTCGGCTTCGTCGCGGCACGCGAACAGTAACGGAACGGGAGAACTCAGATGGCATTTTCATCCGGGGGTGGTGACGGCGCGCCGATGGCCGACATCAACATCATCCCGTTGTGCGACATCATGCTGGTGCTGCTGATCATCTTCATGGTCACCGCGCCGCAGGTGTCCTATCCGATCGACATCGACCTGCCGCAGCCGACGACGACCCCACCGCAAAACCCGGTGGAACCGCCGCCGCCGATCCGCCTGCGGATCGACGGTTCCGGCCAGGTGTTCTGGAACGACAACCCGACCCCGGTGTCGGCGTTGCGCAACATGATGGAATCGGAAGTGCAGCGCGATCCGGCCAACCAGCCCACGCTGGAGATCGACACCGCGGAGGATGCGCATTACGGCGTCCTGGCCAAGGTGCTCGCGTCGGCCAAGAACGCGCACATGCAGAAGATCGGTTTCGTCAAGAAGTAACCGCGACAAGGGCCGGCGCCCCTGCAGCGCGCCGGCACCGCTTACCGTATCGAGATCTTTTCACGCCGCCCATCCGGGCGGCGTTTTTTTGCTTGTGCGCCGGCAGGGGCAGGCGTAGTGTGAAGCCACACCGGTCGCGCGGGAGGGCGCCATGGCGTTTTCGAGCGGTAGTACGCGGAATGACGGCAGCATTGCCGAGATCAACATCATCCCCTTGTGCGACGTGCTGCTGGTGCTGCTGATCATCTTCATGGTGACGGCTCCGATGCCGTCGCATTCGATCGATTTCGACCTGCCCCAGCCCATCCCCGACCGCCCCCTGGTGTTGCCGGATCCGATCCATCTCCGGATCGATGCCGCGGGCCAGGCGTACTGGAACGAGGAGGCCGTCGGCCTGGAGCAGCTGCGCCAGCGGATGTCGACCACAGCGGCGGTCGACGTGGCCGATCAGCCGATGCTGCAGATCGATGCCAGCGGCGATTGCGACTACCAGGTCGTCGCCCGCGTCGCGGCCATGGCGAAGAACGCCAAGCTGGCCAGGGTCGGGTTCGTTCGGCGATAGCGGCAAGCCACGCCGCAGGCCATCGGTCAGGGGAGGTCGCGTCACGAGGCGCGCCACACGCGGCGGCGGTTCGCCCGCAGGATCGCCGTGCAGGCGTGCATGACCACTACAATGTCGCCACGCATGCGAAGGCATGCGCATGGATGGAATACGGGCCAAGGATATGGCACACGAGATGGCGGATATTCCGTTGTTGACGCACGAACTGCTCGATGGCTTCCGCAAGGCTGCCGCCGCACCAGGTCGAGTGGCATGGTCGTGGATGACGGTCACGCGCCTGGTGCAGCAGCGATTGCGCAGCGCGCAACGCGGCAGGGGCCTTGTGGGCAGGAGTTTCCACGGCAGCGCCACGCATTACCTGTCCGTAGAAATGATCAGCGGAAGAGGCGTTGCCATCGAATTCGGTGTGCGGAATTCGACGGGAGGGGTGTCTGCGCTTGGTCGACTCGATGCACGCTGGGATGAAATCGGGCTGACGGGCCCCTATCGCGTCGTCTTGCGCGAGAAGGTGGACACCATCAACACCTTCGTGGCCGTGCTCGAGGACTATCTCGGGCTGCCACCCGCCGATGCGATGCCACACAAGGCGAGGTAGCGACGCACGGTCGTGGCGAGGCCGTCGTACAGCGCTTCGCCGATCAGTGCGTGGCCAATCGAAACTTCCTGCACGCCGGGAACCGCGGACAGGAAGGCGCCCAGGTTGGCCTGGTTGAGGTCGTGCCCGGCATTGACACCCAAACCAGCAGCTTGCGCGCTGCGTGCCGTCGCCGTACATGCGGAGAGTGCGTCCATGTCGCCGTGGGCGAAGCCTTCCGCAAACGGGCCGGTGTAGATCTCGATCCGGTCGGCACCGGTGGCGGCCGCGGCGCGCATGTCGCCGCCCGCGTCGGCGAACAGGCTGACCCGGCAACCCAGCGCCTGCAACGAAGCGACCAGCGGTCGCAGGGTCGCGGCATCGCGGACGAAGTCGAAGCCGTGATCCGAGGTCAGCTGGGCATCGCCATCGGGCACGAGCGTCGCCTGCGCCGGCCGAACCCGTTCGCAGAGCGCGAGGAAACCGGCATATCCCTCGCGCGGGGGCGCGAACGGATTGCCTTCGAGGTTGAATTCGACGCCGTGTTCGCGCGTGACGTCTGCAAGGGCCAGCACGTCGACATGACGGATGTGGCGCGCGTCGGGCCTCGGATGCACGGTGATGCCATGTGCACCCGCATCCAGGCAGGCACGCGCGGCTGCGACCACGTCGGGTTCGCGTCCGCCGCGCGAGTTGCGCAGTACCGCGATCTTGTTGAGGTTGACGCTGAGCCGGGTCATCCGGTGTGCCGCGAATGGATCATGGTTCCGGGGTGTCCCCCGTGGAACCGGCGGCGCGCCTGGCCTCGGCCTGTTCGCGGAGGCGACGCAATTCCTGCGGGTCGATGAGCATGATCTCGTCCCGTGACTGGCTGCCGACGCGCTGCGCCAGCAAGCCCATGACCCAGACGATCAGGAAGCCCAGCGCCGCGAGCAGGCAGAGCACGGCCAGCGCGACCGACGTGGTGGTGAAGCCGATCGCGAGCGCGCCGAGCGCAAGCAGCAGGAACAGCCAGGACATGGTGCGGCTCCCTCCCGGAAGGATGGCGCCAGTCTAACCGTTCGATCCTGCGCGGCATGCCATTCGGTTCCCCGCTTGCGCCGTTGGTCGCAGGTCGCGTGGTCAGAGCAGCGGCGAGAGCAGGCGGGCCAACGCTTCGGGCAGGCGTGCGCCAAGCAGCGAACGATGGCGCCCTTGGCGCACACGCGGCGCATGCATGAGGTCGGCTTCGATCAACGCCTGCAGTTGCGAGGCGATCCCGGCATCGTCGAACAGCACCGACACCTCGAAGTTCAGCCGGAAGCTGCGATGGTCGAAGTTGGCGCTGCCGATGATGCACATGGCGTCGTCGACCAGCAGGGACTTGGTGTGCAGCATCCGCGGGCCGTACTCGTGGATCTTCACGCCTGCGACCAGCAGCGGGCCGAAGTACGAACGCGCCGCCAGTGTCACCAGGCGCGAATCGCTCATCCGCGGCACCAGCAGGCGCACGTCCAGTCCCGCCAGCGCAGCGGAGGTCAGCGCCATCATCGCGGCCTCGCCGGGCACGAAATAGGGCGTCGTCATCCACACCCGGTGCTTCGCGGCGTGGATCGCGCTGACATGCGCACGGTGAATCGCCTCCCACGACGAATCCGGGCCCGACACCAGCACCTGCGCGGGGATCGTGGCCCTGGGATCGGCGGCTGGCGCCTGCTGCACCACGTCGGACAACAGGTCGCGTTGCCCGGTCGCATAGATCCAGTCCTCGACGAACACCAGTTGCAGCGCATGCACGATCGGGCCTTCGAGTCGCAGGTGCAGGTCGCGGTAGGCATCCGCGCGCAGCGCTTCGTTCTGGTCGTCGGTGACGTTCATGCCGCCGGTGAAGGCGACCTTGCCGTCGATCACCACGATCTTGCGATGGGTGCGCAGGTTGGTCCATGGCCGCGCCCAGACATGGCCGAACTTCGGTGGATGGAACCAGGCCAGTTCGCCGCCGGCGGCGACCAGCTCGGCGAAGAAGCGGCGCGCGGCCGCGGCACCCACGGCATCCAGCAGCAGGCGCACCCGGACGCCCGCGCGGGCGCGCTCGACCAGGGCATCGCGCACCGCCGTGCCACTGCGATCGGGATGCCAGATGTAGTACTCAAGGTGGACGTGGTGGCGGGCCGCACGGATGTCGTCGACCAGTGCGGCGAATTTGGCCGCGCCATCCACAAGCAGGCGCACGTCCGTCGCCGAGGACGGCGGGATGCGCGTCGCGCTGCGCACCATGCGAGCGATCTCGGCCGCCTCCTCGTCCGCATCCATCGGCACGTCCGGCAGCAACGTCCGCGTGCGCGACCTGCGCAGGCGTTGGCGGTGGATCTTCTGCGGGCCGAAGACGTGGTAGACCAGGAAACCGATGTAGGGCAGCACCGCTAGCCCCAGCAGCCAGCTCAGGGTGGCGACCGGTTCGCGCTTCTGCAGCAGGATCCACCCGCCCAGCAAGACCAGGTAGAGCACCCATCCGGCCCCGAGGATCGCCAGCCACGGGCCGGAGGACAGGGCATCGCACCAGCGGGCGAGGATCTCGATCACGGAAAGGCCTGGACAGAGCGAAGGTCGAACGCGCAGGCATACGGTAGGGGCTCGCACGGAGTGCGGCAAACATGGCGAGGGTTCGGCACTGGCATGCCCTTTGCATACGTCCACGGGCCACCGCGTCGTGATACCCGAGCAACCCATGGGCCATCGCGGACGAGGAAACGGAAACGCGAGCCGGGACGGTGGCGACAGGCGGCCCGAAGGCACGAACGAAAAGAAACCAACAGCCAAAACTGACGAAAAACGTCACTTTTTGGGGCGCGGGGCAGACAACCCGGGGGTTCGGGACGGGTCACGACCAAGGAGGGCGTGTGGCAACCGAGAAAAGCATCAAGACACAGACCGGCGAACTGGTCCTGTGGATCAGCGACGAGTCACCCTGGAAGGAACAAGCCCTGGCCGTCTTGTGCGAACAAGCCTTGCAGCAATTGCTGGTCGGGCTGCGTGCGCAGCACGGCGCCATCGCTCCTGCCGCACCGTCGCAAACGATGCCGACAACGGCGCCAACGGGACGGGAGGATGACCGACAACATGGAGGGGAATGAGGAATCGAAGTCCGAGGCCGACGTTGGCGTCGTCACCCGGATCTACAAAGGCAAGGTCGGGCACATCGTGATGACGGTGCAGGCCGATGATGCCCACGCCGCCCGACTACTGGGACGGATCTGCGGGGCGGCCGTCGAGGCGGCGGTATTCAAGGCATTCCGCGACCGCCTGCAACAGGAGTGACGCCGACGACGCGGCAGCCTTGGCAGGGTGCCGTCGTCTCCGGGCCTGCGACGGCGCGGGCGTATCGTCGCGCCATGGACAACCGCGACACCATGCATCGCCGCGCCGATGCCGCGATCAAGGGACGCGGCGCGGCGTCGTACGTGGTCGGCCGCTACGAGGTGACGAGCGCACACGCCGAGGACGACGGCTGGGGCTCGTTGCATGCGCGCGGCGAGGAGGATCCTTCGCCGCATCCCGACACCCGCGTGCGCGAAGAGCGGGCGCGCAGCATCGTCAGCCGCAACGATTCGCCGGACATCGGCTTCAGCCAGTCGGTCAACCCGTACCGCGGCTGCGAGCATGGCTGCGTGTATTGCTTCGCACGCCCGTCGCACGCCTACCTCAACCTGTCGCCGGGCCTGGATTTCGAAACGCGGCTGTTCGCCAAGACCAATGCCGCCGAGCGCTTGCGTGCCGAGTTCGCACGACCGAAATACCGCTGCGCGCCGATCGCGCTGGGCATCAACACCGATGCCTACCAGCCGATCGAGCGGCGCTACCGGATCACGCGCGCGCTGATCGAAGTGATGGCCGAATGCCGGCACCCCTTCAGCCTGATCACCAAGAACGCGCTGGTCACGCGCGACATCGACCTGCTTGCACCGTTGGCGGCAGAGCGACTGGTGACGGTGTACTTCTCGGTCACCACGCTCGACAACCGCCTGTCGGCGCGGATGGAACCTCGTGCCTCCGCGCCGCACGCGCGGCTCAAGGCGATGCGCATGCTGGCCGAGGCGGGCATCCCGGTCGGGGTGATGGCGGCGCCGATGATCCCGATGATCAACGACCACGAACTGGAGGCCATCCTCGAAGCCGCCCACGCCGCTGGCGCACGTGCCGCGGGCCACGTGTTGCTGCGCTTGCCGCACGAGCTGAAGGAGGTCTGGCGGGAATGGCTGTCCCTGCACTATCCCGAGCGCGCCGGGCACGTGATGAGCCTGGTTCGGCAGATGCGCGGTGGCAAGGATTACGACAGTGCCTTCGGTCGCCGGATGCGCGGCGAGGGGCCGTTCGCCGACCTGCTGGCCGCACGTTTCTCCCGGGCATGCCGACGACTCGGTTTCGGCCGCCTGCCGCCGCTGGATTGCAGCCGTTTCCGCCCGCCTGCGCCATCGACGCCGCCCTCGCCACAGGGCAGCTTGTTCTGAGGCCGCGCAGGCCGCCTGCACCGGGCCTCGACATCGCGATTCCGTACACTTCGACCATCCGAGCCGAGACCCGTGGCTCCCGGAACCCTGTCGCATGCACGACCCATCGCCGCGTCCCGACGCCCTGCAGGTGACCGCCCGCAGTGGGATGGCCGTGGTCGCGGCCGATGGGCAATGGCGGGCCGTCAATCCGGCGCTGTGCGCGCTGCTGGGCCAACAGGAAGCATCACTCGTGGCGCAGCCCGCGCACCGGCGCCTGTTCGGCGCGTCGGCCGCACGCATCGATGCTGCCCTGCGCGAAGGCGGGCGCATCGAGGACATGGTGGTCGAAGGCGTCGCGTCGCTGGCCGGCAGGCGCTTGCGATGCGACCTCGATGCCTTGCCGGGACAAGACGCCGGCCCGGCGGAATGGTTGCTGCACGTTCGCGACACGACCGATGCGGATCGTGCGCGCGACGAACTCGACGATATCCGCGACCAGCAGGAACACCTCGCCTACGGCATCTCTCATGACCTGCGTGCATCGCTGCGCGGCATCGAGGGGTTTGCCGCGCAGTTGGACAAGCAGCCGCTGGATGCGCAGGGCCGCGAACAGCTCGATCGCATCCGCGCCGCCGCGATGCATGCCGGGCAATTGACCGGCGCCCTGGTGCAACTCACGCGGGCCAGCACCGCGCGCTATGCGCAGGAGCCGGTCGACCTGAGCCTGCTGGCGACATGGGTGGCGGCCGAACTGCAGGACGCCGAACCGCAACGCGGTGCGGATGTCTCCGTGCAGCCGGCGCTGGTGGCGCGCGGCGACGAGCGCTACCTCAAGCTGATGCTCGAGCAATTGCTGCACAACGCGTGGAAGTTTTCCTCCGGCAGCGAGCGCGTGCGGATCGCCGTCGAAGGCCGCCGCGAAGGCGGGCGGGTCGAACTGCGCATCATCGACAATGGCAGCGGTTTCGACATGCGCTACGCGGAACGGCTGTTCCTGCCGTTCAAGCGCCTGCACGGGCCGGACGACGGAGGCGGCCCGGGACTGGGGCTGGCGATCGCGCAAGCGGTGGCCCGCCGCCATGGCGGTCGGATCCGCGCGGAATCGACCCCGGGTACCGGCAGCCGGTTTTTCGTAGAATTGCCTGCTGTTCCCGCTGGGAGAGAGGAATGAACCCGCAGGACATCCTGTTGGTCGAGGACAATCCGGACGATGTCGAACTGACCCGCATCGCCTTCATGGAGGCGGGCATCGACCGTCGCCTGGTCGTGGTGCGCGACGGCGCCGAGGCGCTGGACTACCTGTTCGCGCGCGGCGCCCATGCCGACCGCCAGGGCGCCGACTTGCCCGCCATCGTGCTGCTCGACCTCAACCTGCCCAAGCTCGACGGTCGCGAAGTGCTGCAGGGCATCCGATCCGATCCGGGGACGCGCAACCTGCCGGTCGTGGTGCTGACCACCAGTGACGAGCCGTTCGATGTCGAGGCCAGCTACGCGCTTGGCGTGAACAGCTACATCCGCAAGCCGGTCGACTTCGACCAGTTCGTCGCCGTGGTCAAGCAGATCGGGCTGTACTGGCTGGTGCTCAACCAGCCGCGCGTCGACGCCTGAGACACGATTTCGCCTCCAGCCGGCAGTTGCCGGTGCAGGTTGGTGTTGTCGTTCCCTGTCGCTTCGAACGCGGCTCCCCCATCATCGGCCCGGCGCTGCAGCGGCAAGCGGCAGCACCTGCATGGGTGCCACGAGGAGGGCTCACGGGTGCGGTCGGAAGCCGGCGTGCATTCGGTGAAGCCCGGATGCACGTGAAACGCGCTTGCGCGCGTCGCGCTCAATCCTTGGCGACAGTGGCGACCGCTTCGGCCACGTAATCCAGGCTCTTCGTGCTCAACGCGGCCACGCAGATGCGCCCGGTGCCGACGGCGTAGATGCCGAACTCGTCGCGCAGGCGATCCACCTGCGGCTTCGACAATCCCGAGTACGAGAACATGCCGGCCTGCTGCTGGATGAAGCCGAATTCCGGCGCGCCTTTCGCGGCCAGCTTTTCCACCAGGCCGGCGCGCAGCGCGTGGATGCGCGTGCGCATCTGTCCCAGCTCGTCTTCCCACTGCGCGCGCAGCTCGGTGCTGTTGAGCACGCCGGCCACCAGTGCCGCGCCATGCGTGGCCGGGCTGGAGTAGTTGGCACGGATCAGCCGCTTGATCTGCGACTGCACGCGCTTGCTTTCGTCGGCGTTGTCGCTGACCACGGTGAACGCGCCGATGCGCTCGCCGTACAGCGAGAACGACTTGGAATACGAACTGGCGACCACGAAGTTGCGGATGCCGGATTCGGCCAGCAACCGGATTGCCAGCGCGTCTTCGTCAATGCCCTTGTCGAAACCCTGGTAGGCCATGTCGATGAACGGGAACAGGTTGCGCTCGTGCAGCAGCGCGATCACCCGCTTCCATTGTTCCGGCGACAGGTCGGCGCCGGTCGGGTTGTGGCAGCAGGCATGCAGCAGCACCACGGTGCCGGCTTCGAGCTTGCCGAGGTCGGCAAGCATGCCGTCGAAGTCGAGGCAATGCGTCGCGTTGTCGAAGTAGGTGTAATCGACCACCTCGAAACCGACCGCGCCGAACACCGCGCGATGGTTTTCCCAGCTCGGGTTGCTGATCGCGATACGGCCCAGCGGCAGCGTCTTCTTCAGCAGGCCCGCGCCGACGCGCAGCGCACCACTGCCACCGACGGTCTGCGTGGTCGCGGCGCGACCTTCGGCGATCAGCGGGGAATCCTTGCCGAACAGCAACTCGCGCGTGGCGCGGGTGTAGTCAGGCATGCCGTCGATCGGCAGGTAACCGCGCGGTTTGCTCTGTTCGGCCAGTGCCCGCTCGACCTGCTGCACGGCCTTCAATACCGGGATGCGACCGCCTTCGTCGTAATAGATGCCCACGCCGAGGTTGACCTTGGTGGCGCGGGTGTCGGCGTTGTACGCCTCGGTCAGCCCGAGGATGGGATCGCCAGGAACCAGTTCGACATCGGCAAAGAAAGAAGGCACGGCGGCAGTCGTCCGAAGCAGGAGGGGAGGTGTTGCCGGCGCGCGGCAAACCCGGCGATTTTAACCGCCAGTGCGACCCATGTCCGCGCGTGGTTGCAAGCGCAACGGCAATGCCGACGCGCATGCCCGTAGAGCGGAGCTTGCTCCGCTGCATTGCCGGCAAGGCGTCCAAGCGGAGCAAGCTCCGCTCTACGGCCGTCCTACACGTCGCCGCCGCTTTCCCAGCCTTCGCCCGTGCCGCGCTGGAACACCGTGTCGGTGTCGAGCACGGTGCCTGCGGGAATCGACTCCTGTGTCGCCAGTCGCGCATAGATCGGCGTGAAGTCCGGCGCGGTCGCATCCATCAGTTGCTGGAAGCTGTCGATCACGAAGTAGGTCTTCTGGTAGGTATCGATGCGATAGCGCGTGCGCATGATGCGTTCGGCATCGAAGCCGATGCGGTTGGGCGCGGCGCTTTCGAGACAATGGATGCTTTCGCCCGTCGACGAGACGATGCCTGCGCCGTAGATGCGCAACCCGTCGTGCTGGCGCATCAGGCCGAACTCCACCGTGTACCAGTACAGCCGCGTCAGGTTCTGCAGCGCTTCCGGGCCGATGCCGTGCGCCTTCACCCCGCCCTTGCCGTAGGCCTCCATGTAGTCGGCGAAGACCGGGATCATCAACAGCGGCACGTGTCCGAACAGGTCGTGGAACATGTCCGGTTCTTCGATGTAGTCGATCTGGTCGGGCCGCCGGATCCACCACGTCACCGGGAAGCGGCGGTTGGCGAGGTGGTCGAAGAAATCGAGTTCCGGCAGCAGGCCTTCCACGCCGATCAATTGCCAGCCGGTGGCGTCGCCGAGGGCTTCGTTGAGTTCGGTGAACTTCGGGATGCGGTCGGGCGCCATGCCCATTGCATCCTGCGCCTGCAGGAACTCGTCGCAGGCACGGCCGACCAGCAGCTTGCGCTGGCGCGCGAACAGCGTCGCCCAAGTGGCGTGGTCGTCCGCGCTGTAGCTGTCCCAAGGCTGTTCGACGATGCCGGTGGCGTACACAGGCACCTTGCCCTTGTCGGTGTGCAGGTTCTCGACGCGGCGCGGGGCGTTTTGCGGCTGTGCGGACATGGCGTTTCTCCGATTCTTGCCTTGCTCCCTCTCCCGCATGCGGGAGAGGGCCGGGGTGAGGGCATTCGACGGAGAATATCCGCCAAACCGCGCAACAAGCTTGCAAGGTTGCGGGAAATGACGAAACAAGCGCAAGATTCGTGCGTCATACAAGAAAATCGAGCAGAAAATGCCCGCCGTCGACCTCGACCGCACCGACCTGCTGCTGCTGGCCGAGCTGCAGCGTGCCGGCCGCCAGACCAATGCCGAACTGGCCGAGCGCGTGCACCTGTCGGCGTCGGCCTGTCTGCGCCGTGTGCAGCGGCTGGAGCGTGAGGGCGTGATCGCGGGCTACCGCGCCGAAGTGGATCCCGAACGCCTCGGGCTAGGCCTGCATGCCTTCGTGCGCGTCCAGCTCAAGCAGCACGACGCCCCTGCCATTTCTGCCTTTGCCGCCTGCGTCGAAGCGTGGGATGAAATCGTCACCTGCCATGCCCTCGCCGGCGACATGGATTACCTGCTGCAGGTCGTCGTGCGCGACCTCGAACACTTCTCGCGTTTCCTGCTCGACAACCTGCTGGCACAGGCCGGCGTGGCCGACGTCAACTCAAGCTTCGTCCTGCGCACCGTCAAGGCGTTCAAGGGACTGCCGATGCCGACCACGTGAGTTGCGAACCGACGGGAATGGCGCGATAACGCTGGCTACGGAGCATCAATCTGCGAAGTCTGGCAACAAGAACAAGTTGAATCACCGGAGAAGCTGCATGGCACCTCTGAAGAAGCTCGCCCTCATTGTTCTCCTCTCGCTGTCAGTCAGCCTGCATCCCGCATTCGCTGCTCATAACGATCCCGAAGACATAGCGGCAATCCGTGATGTTGTGGAAGCATTCCGCACATCGATCATCAACAAAGACAAGGCGGCCTTCGTCAACCTCTTTCATTCTGACAACCCGGCACATGTGACTTGGCAGTTCGTAGACGACGATGCGCGGGTTGCTCGGCTCAAGAAATCCATACCCGAAGCACGCAGAGTGGTTTGGTGGCCAGAAAACAATTACTTGACCATGATCGATGGGATCGCCGAGGCGGCAGAACCGATCGAGGAAGTATTTCGGGACATAGTTATAGACACGGATGGCGAGATCGCTTCCGTGAATTTTGACTATTCCATTCTGAGAAGCGGGAAAGAGGCGCACTGGGGCCGCGAAATGTGGCACTTGGTTCGCACAGATGACGGCTGGAGGATCATCTCGGTGATATGGTCGCAAAGAGATCCTGTATCCAATTAGTGAGCGGGCCTAACCGTTCTTTCAAGCCGACGCCACTTGGCGGCGGCTTAACTCAGGCGTTGGACACCATGATCGAGACCGTTACGCCTCAAGCCCTGCTTCTCTCGCTTCAGCGTGCCCTGCTGGGTGAAGTTCACTCGCAACTGCGGCAAGCCTCGATTCAGGCGGATGCTGCCGGACAGGTCGTCCATATCCGATTCGAGTACGACGGCCATCCATCGGACAAGGTCAGGGAGAGCAGTTCAAGCGTCGCTACGGAAGTCATTGCTGACTTCCCGGGTTCATGGCGCCTGGATGAGCAGCATGTTTCCATCCCCGCGCCGTCAACGCTGTCACCTTTGGTGCACGTGGCGTACCGTCGCGCAGAGCCACAGCATGAGACCTGACAATTCATTCAAGCGGATGCCACGTTTCGACACGGAAGATTCTGCGCTAGCAATAGAGCACAAGATTCCGGATCTCATGCGCGATTATTCGAAATGCTTACCTGTCTTGCGCCATCCTGACCAATGGCACGCTCGGAAGCCCTGATGCACGGCATTTAATTTCCTTTGTCGGGGACAACGGGAAAACGAAGCAATGATCTGCTTGCAGAAGGCCGGGGGCTTTGCCGCATTTCTTCAGGCGCTGGCGTACATCGTGGGATTCGTTGTCCTTGCCACGTTGCTGAATCCCGGGGATACGGAGAGTTGGACTGCCGCGCAAAAGCTCGAATTCGTACTGGAAAGAAAGCACGCATTCCAGGCCTGGATGCTTTTCATCTATGTGGTCTTCGGCATTGCCCTGGTGGTTTCGGCCTCGGCGCTTCATGAAAGGCTCAAGGAAAACCAGCCCGGAATGATGCAGGTTGCCACTGCGTTCGGCCTCATCTGGGCGGGGCTCGTGATCGCGAGCGGCATGGTTGCAAGCGTGGGCATCGAAAGCGTGTCGGCACTCAACGACAAGAGTCCGGGGCAGGCCGAGTCGCTATGGCTTGCTGTCGGCGCCGTGCAACTCGGCCTTGGGGGTGGCGTGGAGATCGTGGGCGGTGCATGGATGCTCCTGGTCAGCATCGCGACGCTCCGGCACGCTGCATTTGCGAAGACGTTGGGCTATCTGGGGGCATTGGTCGGCGTTGCCGGGATCCTGACGATCGCACCTCCGCTGCGGGATCTCGGGACGTTGTTCGGGCTGGGCCAGATCATCTGGTTTGTCTGGATCGGACTCGTTTTGCTTCGTCGACCCGCAATCGACGAGCCATCCAAATCGATGCTTGCTGGCAGGGCTTGATTCTGTTGTTGTCAGGCAGGGCAACGCATCACGAAGCGGTGGAAGTCGCCATGCATTTCCGGCCAACGCGGCAGGTCACATCGGAGATCGGCCTGGCGTCTTGCATATCGAACGCTGGCACACCAATGTCGCGTGACCGGCACATGGAAATCGAGGACGCCCATGGCACGACACAATCCCTGCCCCGAGTGCAGGAGCACCGACCTGCTGGTACATGACAACATCGCGGCGCGAGGCACCTATGGTCCGGATCTGTTGCCGGGTGGCAGCAAGTGGTACGCGGTGCCGAGGATGACGGCGGTGGTGTGCCGGGATTGTGGTCATATCCGCCACTTCGCCAGCAAGGACACGCTGGAGAAGCTGTCGGCGGATCGCAACTGGAAGAAGGTGCGCTGACTAGGCCGCGTCACGGGGCGCGGTGTTCGCGTCCCGGATGTTCGCTGCGATAGGCCTCGATCGCGCCGCGATCCTGCAGGGTCACGAACACGTCGCGTCCATCGATGCCGCCGAAGGCAACATTGGTCGGCTTGCGTCCCTTGAGCCGGACTTCATGCAGCAGCGTGCCGTCGGGTGAGACGACCGCGACGGTGCCGGCGCCATGGCGTGCGACATGCAGGTTGCCGCGTGCATCGGCACGCATGCCGTCCAGGCCGTGGTCGTCGAATGCGACCAGCAGGCGTTTGTTGGCGACATTGCCGCCATCGACCAGGTCGTAGGCCCAGATCCGCCGCTGCACGCTTTCGTTGACGTACAGCGTGCGACCATCGGGCGAGACCTCGATGCCGTTGGTCGTGCCCATGCCCGATTCCAGCAGGTGCGTGTTGCCGTCGCGGTCGATGCGCCAGAGCTGTCCGCTGTCGGTGCGCCAGTCTGGATCGCTGGCGTAGAGCGTGCCGTCGGGCGCGATGGCGAGGTCGTTGGGCTGGTGCATGCGTGGTTCGTGCGCGAACACTCCGATGGCACGGTCGCGCGGGTCGATGCGCAGGATGTTGTGGCCGATGTAGTCGGCCACGTACATGCGGCCTTCGTGGTCGAAGCGGATGCCGTTGCCGATGCTGCCTTCAGGCAGGGCGACGAACAGTTCGGCGCGTGCGCCATCCGGATCGTGCTGCACACGGCCGATGGTGCCTTCGCGCGCGAAGTTGACGGCATACAGCGCGCCGTCAGGCCCGGTGGCCGGGCCTTCGATTCCGGCGGTGAACGTGCCGTCGTCGACATGGTCGCGCGCGACCCATGGTGAAGCGGCGAAACAGCTTGCGCTGCAGAGGGCGATGAAGGCGGCGAGGCCGCAGGCGGGTGGACGCATCGAAACCGGGATGGCGAGACGAAACGCCGACGCTAGCACGGCCGGTGTGGCGTGGTGCGCGTGACCGTGCGCAAGTCCGGTGGATGTCTTGCCGCTTGTCGCGCCGCGGTGTCGAAGCGGCCATCGGCGCGACATCGTGTGTGTCGCGCACGTCGCATGCAGGCAGCGCCATGCAGCAGGGTTCGCATTGCTGCCGCAGCCCGGGCCACGTTCTGGACGCAAACGGAGTGATCCGTGGCTCACAAGCCAGTCCCGGTATGATGCCCGCGCTCGAGTCGAGCGATGTCGGCACCAGGGATCGTGATGAAGAAGCTCTTGAACGTGGGTGGCGGGAACAAGGCGATCGCGTTGCCATCCCTGTATGCCGGGTACGAACAGATGCTGCTCGACATCGATCCGGCCGGCAAGCCGGACATCGTGCTGGATGCGCGACAGCTTGCCACGCTGGATGCGGGCATGTTCGACGCGGTCTATTGCTCGCACAACCTCGAACACTATTACCGCCACGACGTGCAGGCGGTGCTGGGCGGGTTCCTGCACGTGCTCAAGCCCGGCGGGTTCGCGCATGTCCGCGTGCCGGACCTGGAGGAACTGATGCGCGCGGTCGTGGGCAACGGGCTGGACGTGGAGGATGTGCTCTACCAGTCGCCGGCGGGCCCGATCACGGTGCTGGACGTGCTCTACGGCTACGGGGCGGAGATCGAACGTAGCGGGCAGGATTTCTATGCCCACAAGACCGGATTCACCAAGGCGTCGTTGACGAAGGCGCTGGACGTTGCCGGGTTTTCGCCGGTCTACGTGCGCACAGGGCAGCTCGAGGTCAACGCACTGGCGTTCAAGGGCGCGCCGGATCCGGATCTCCGCGCGCTGTTCAACCTGCCGCCGCAATGACGGCAGGCCGCGGACTCAACCCTTGAACCGGAACACGGCATCGTCGACGACGCGCGGGATGCGGATGTCCACGAACAGCGTGCGGTGCGGCGAGAACGCCTTGGCGAAATCGCGGCCTTCGACATGCCATGCGCCGATGTCGATGCCGGTGGCGGTGCTGTAGCCGACCTTGGCCTTGCCGGTCTTCGCCGGCGAAGCGAACACGCTGACCAGCAACGTCTCGAATCCGAGCTTGGGATCCTTGCGCAGGGTTTCGAACTTGTCGATGTCGAGGTTGAGCGCACGCCAGGCGCCGTTGCCTTCGTAGACGCGGACGTTGTCGATCACGTCGCGATAAAAGCGCTGCTCGAAATCCTTGTCGCTGCGCGCGCTGCGCCAGAACTCGAAGAAGAAATCGGTGACGTCGTCGCCGAAGTCGTCGGTCAGGTGCACCACGGTGTTCTGGCGCGCGGGGGAGCTGGCCTTGGCGGCGCCCGCCTTTGCATCGAGCGTGGCCTGCCACGGGAACGGATCGCTCGCAGTCGCGGGGAAGTCGGCATCGCGCACCTTCAGTGCGCCGAGGATGAGTTCCTCGCGCAGGCCGCTGCGCGAAGGGCCGTTCTTCATGGTGATGTCGCCGTGGTTGTCGCGGTCGACGATGGCGAACGCGGTGCTGCCGGCGGCGTTGCGGAACTGCACCTGCGGCGCGACCGGGCCGGGCGGGAACACCACGCTCACCAGCGAGGCCTGCAGGTTGGCGGTGCCGATGCGCACGGTGCCATCGGAGCCGTCTTCGTTGGCGATGGCCTGGATGCCCGAGTAGCCGGTGTTGCCGACCAGCACCGTGGCGAGGATGCCACCGGCGCCGTACCAGCGCTTGTTGGGCGCGACGAACAGGTCGCGCTCGGCCAGTTGCCGCGTGTAGGGCGAAGCCAGTTCCAGCCCGCGCAGGATGCGGGTGCCGGTTTCGAAGCCGGTCTTCCAGCCCTTCACCGCGCGGCCGATGAACGAGCGGCCCTTGTGCGCGAGGTGCGAGCCGAAGTTCGCCGGCGCCAGTTGCAGGAAGCGATGGATCGGCACGGTGTCCGGTGCGTGGTAGCGCGTCATCCATTCGCGCACGACCAGCGCGCCGGTGCTGTGCACCACCACGTCCACCGAGCGCGGCGCGGTGGGGAGTTTCTCCGCGTGCCAGGCGCGTTCGAGCGCGAGTGCGATGTCGGCGTAGCCGACGTCGTCGTCAAGCGAGATCCAGTCGCCGAGCTTCAGGATCGTGGCGGGGACGCCGAGCTTCGAGGACAGGAAGTCGCGCAGCTTGCGGAACGACGCGTAGTCGTCGCTCCATCCGTGGACGATGACGATGGGATTGGCCATGGCGTTCTCCGAACGGGGGAATCCGGGACGATGCGGGGGAGTGCCTATCGGCTAACGAAGGAACGTCCCGCCGCAGGACGCCACCGATCTTCCGCCGTGGCCGGCGTGCCGACCGTGACCACGCGCAGGTTCCGCCGCATCCGGCGCGAACGGCTATTCCCGTGGCGGCTTGCCGAACGTCCTGCCGAAGAAGTTGCCCTCGTTCCAGCGCGGCCGTTCCGGTGTGTTGCCGACGATCTGCCCGAGCCGTGCCGCCAGCCGCGCCAGTCGTGCCGCGTCGCCGTAGTGGATCGGCAGGTCGGCCTGGTCGCAGGGCTTGTGGTAGCAGTTGCGCAGGAACCACGTCACCGCGCGCTTGGGATCCTGCCGGTCGTTGGCGGCGACTACGCCACCGTCGAGATAGACCGCGGGGATGCCTTCGCGCACGAACGAGAACTGGTCGCTGCGCACGAACACCACTTCCTCCGGGAACGGATCGGGGGAGAGGGCGACGCCGATCTCGCCGGCCGCCTCTTCGAGCGCTGCCTTCAGCGTGGAATGTTCGATGCCGATGGGCACGATGTCGCTGGTGGGCGCGGTCAGCATCGGCATGTCGATGTTGATGTTGGCGACCAGCGGCCCGGCCACGGTCGGGGTGAGCGCGAACCGGCGCGAGCCGAGCAGGCCCTGTTCCTCGGCGCCGACCGCGACGAACAGGGTCGAGCGCTTCGGCGCCACGGCCGCGGTTTTCAGTTCGCGCGCGGTTTCAAGCACGATGGCCACGCCGAGCGCGTTGTCGATCGCGCCGTTGTGGATCGCGTCGCCATCCACTGCCTCGCCGATCCCCAGGTGGTCGAGGTGTGCGGTGTAGACGACGTGCTCGCCGGCGAGCGCGGCATCGCTGCCCGGCAGCTTCGCGACCACGTTGCGGGTCTCGATGCGCTCGATCTTCGAACGCGAGGAGAGCGTGATGGTGCCCGGAAGGTCGAAGCCGCGGATCTCGCCGCGCCGTGCGGCATCGAAGATCTCAGCGGCCAGTTTGCCGGTGCCGTCGAAGAATGCGTCGGCGGCAGTGACGTTGACCGCGGCCACGGCCCGCAGGCCGGGGGGCGTGTCGACGATGTTGCCGTCGTCGTCGACCAGCGACATCCCCGGCTTGGCGGACATGGACTGGATGAACGCCCATGGCGCGCGCGCGGCGTGGGCGGGCGTGGCAAGCACGACCATGCCCACCGCACCACGCGAAGCCACGGCTTCGAGCCGGGCCGGACTGGACGAATGGTAGGCAAGCAGGTCGCCGGTGAATGCGTCGGGCGCATCGGGGAAGGTCACCACGATCTTGCCGGCCAGGTTCAGGCCGGCGAAATCGTCGTGGCCGAGGTCGGGCGCATGGATGCCGTGCGCGACGAACACGGCGGGGGCAGTGATGTCGACGGCCGTGTCGCGTGCGCTGGGGCTGGGCAGGAACTGGTCGTCATGGCGCAGCTCGATCGTCCGGCCCCCGCGGTGGATCGCCAGCCGTGCACCGTCGGCTACGCGCGTGCTTGCCACCAGCGACACGCGCTGGAACCAGGTGCCGTCGTCGCCTGCCGGCTCGAGGCCGATCTCGGCGAAACGCCTGGCCACGTACTCGGCGGCGCGGTCGTAGCCCGGCGTGCCGGTTTCGCGGCCTTCCATCGCGTCGTCCGCGAGGATGCGCACGTCGGCTTCGATGCGCTGTCCGGCCGGCGTGTCGTTGGGCGGTGGCGGCGTGGCCGGGAGCGCGGGTTCGGATGACGGCGCGACGGGATCGGCATCGCGATGGCATGCGCCGAGCATCAGCAGCGGCAACAGCACGAACAGGCAAGTCAGGCGGCGCATCGCGGTATCCGTCAGGAACGTGCGCCGCACGCTAGCACCGGGTCGCGAGTGCGGCAACGCGCATCCGGTTCAGGCAATCTCTTGCGGCAGCAGCAAGCCGAGCAGGGCGAGTGCCCACAAGATGCTGCCGAGCAACATCCAGATCCAGTTGGCGACGGTGAGTTGCGCGTTCGAGGCGCCTTCCGGATCGCCGCAGGCCATGTTCGCCGCGCGCTGCATGGCGTGAGCGAGCCATGCCATTGGCAGCAGGATGCTGATCGAGATCCAGTCGGTGACGGGAAAGCCGATGTTGCGCCAGGCCATCCGGTCGAGGATGTTCGATGCGATCTGCAGGATCACGAACGTGGTCGCGATCGCACCAGGCGACCAGTCGAAGCGTGCCGTGGATCGGTGGATGCGGGCTTCGATCTCGCGCGTGAGCGAATGGGTGAAGAACACCGCGAAGATCGCACGCGGGATCGGCCACAGGTCGAGGTTGTGATGGCGCTTGAACTGCGCCCAATGCCGGTAGAACCAGTAGATCTGGTAAAGGCCGGCGGTCACGAAGAACAACATGAAGAACTTGCGCGAGGCCACGACATAGAACTCGGCGGTGTCCGGTGTCGCGATGTCGCCGACTTCCGCGGCGGGTGGCGCGTAAAGGTTGGTATCACCGGGTGGCGTGATGCTGGACATGCGGGCCTCCGTTCCCTGTCGGGCATGGATATCCGGTTTGCGTCGTGGGCGCAAGCACCGGATGCGTGTGTGACTAAGGCTCCGGCTTGCGCGGCGGGAACCGCAGCACCACGCCGCGTTCGTCCCTGTCCGGTTCGCGATGCCACAGCACGGGCACGTCATGCGGCGAGGGCGGCTCCAGCGTGTCGCGCGCCTCCTGCGCCGTACGCTCGGCTTCCTCTTCCTCGATTTCCCAGCTGTACTTGCGGCGCGGCGGGATCGGATCGAGATGGCGGAACAGGAACGCCGCGACGATGCCGCCGATGGCGCCGCCCAGGTGCGATTGCCACGACACGCCCGGTTCCTGCGGCAACACTGTCAGCAGCATGCCGCCGTAGAAGAAGAACGCGATCATGCCCGCGGCGATGGAGGGACGGTCACGGCGCAACAGGCCGAGCACGAAGACCAGGAACATCAGGCCGTGGGTGAGTCCACTGGCGCCGAGGTGGTAGGAGCCGGCATCGCCGAGCAGCCAGGCACCGAGGCCGGAACCGAGCCACATGAGCGGCAACGCGCGCACCGTGGCGCGGGGATATGCCGCCAGCGCCAGCGTGCCCAGGATCAGCAGCGCGCCGGAATTGGCCAGGATGTGCGCCGGGGAGCCATGCAGCAGCGGTGCGGTCAACACGCCCAGCAGGCCCTGCAGCGACCACGGCGAGACCGCGAACAGGCGATGGTCGCCCAGGCCCTGCAGGCCGAACACGATCATCAGCAACAACACGAAC
This sequence comes from Luteimonas sp., assembly GCA_024707405.1. Lineage (GTDB taxonomy): Bacteria > Pseudomonadota > Gammaproteobacteria > Xanthomonadales > Xanthomonadaceae > Luteimonas. The sequence continues at coordinate 424,046 of JANPZU010000008.1, read as the reverse complement.
AGGATGCTGGCCTTGAGTGCCGTGACGAGCCGGCGCTGGTCGCGCTTGCGCTGGGCTTCGGGATCGGCCGGTGCTTCGGGCATGTCGAGGTGCATGGGACGAGGATGGCGGCGGAATTCGCGGATGCAACCCCGTAAAATGCCCGGATGAACGATGTGCTGCCCACCGTCCGCCTGAAGAACGCCTGGCGTTCCAACCATCCTTGGATCTTCCAGAAGCTGGTCGAGAAACCGGCGCAACGGCCCAAGCCGGGCAGCATCGTGGACATTGTCGGCGTGGATGGCGTGTGGATCGGTCGCGGCTTCTACAACGGCCATTCGCGCATCGCGCTGCGCATCCTCGAAACAGATCCGGACGTGGCGGTCGATGCCGGCTGGTTCGCGCGCAAGATCGCCGAGGCGGTGCGCCTGCGCCGCGAGGTGCTCAGGCTCGATAACACGACGAATGCTTGGCGCGTGGTGCACAGCGAGGGCGATGGCCTGAGCGGATTGGTGGTTGATCGTTACGACGATCTGCTGGTGGTCGAGTTCTTCAGCGCCGGTGCGTTCCGCCACCGCGAGTGGATCTACGACGCGCTGCGCGAACAGTTCCCGGGCTGCCGCTTCCACAGCTTCGCCGACGAACACGTGCAGAAGCAGGAGTCGTTCGACTTCCACGGCAACAGCACGACGGCCCCGGCGGAGATCGTGGAGAACGGCATCCGCTTCCGTGCCGATCCCGCGGGTGCGCACAAGACCGGTTTCTTCGCCGACCAGCGCGACAACCGCGAATGGCTGTCACATCGCTGCACGGGACAGCGCGTGCTTGACCTGTGCTGCAACACCGGCGGCTTCGGCGTGTACGCCGCGGCGCGCGGTGCCAGCGAAGTGGTCGGCATCGACATCGATGAAGCGGTGCTCGACATCGCCAAGGCCAACGCGAAGCTCAACAACGTGCGCCCGCGCTTCGTGCAGGCCGACATCTTCCCGTGGCTGCGCGATGCCGCCAACAACGGGGAGCGCTTCGACGTGGTGATCCTCGATCCGGCCAAGATGACGCGCGACCGCGACCAGGTCATCCCGGCGCTGAAGAAATACCTCGACATGAACAAGCTGGCGCTGGGCGTGGTGAAGCCCGGCGGCTTGTTCGCCACGTTCTCGTGCACGGGACTGGTGAGCGAGGAGCAGTTCCTCGACATGCTGCGCCGTGCCGCGTTCTACGCCGGGCGCACGGTGCAGGTGCTGAAGGTGTCCGGCGCCGGTGCCGACCATCCGTTCCTGGCACACGTGCAGGAATCGCGCTACCTGAAGGCGGTGTTCTGCCGCGTGCTGGATTGAACCGGCGCGTCGAACGCGGCGCATCCGGGGGCACGCGTCGCGCGATCGTCGCGGTTGCGCTGTTGACCGTGCTGGGGATCATCGCGACGTTTGTCGCCGGGCCGATCCGCGACTGGTGGGTGCCGCCATGGCAGCCGTTGCCGCAGACGCCCTTCGACTGGTCGCCGCGCATCGAGTTGCTCGCGGGCGACGGACACCGTGGCGCCCATGATGGCGCGGCGGGTGCCGTGCGCTTCGATGAGCCTTGGGGTCTGGTGCGTGGGCGCGATGGCAGCCTGTTCGTCGTCGATGGCGGCGAAGCCAATCGCATCCGCCGCATCGTGGCCGATGGCACGGTGTCGACGTTCGCGGGTTCGACGGAAGGTTTCGTCGATGGTGTCGGCAGTGCGGCGAAGTTCCACACGCCGTCATCAGTGGCGGCCGACGTGTTCGGCAATCTTTACGTCGCCGATACCGGCAACCATGCGATCCGCAAGGTGTGGCCACAAGGCGAAGTGACCACGCTGGCCGGCACCGGCATCGCCGGATTCCGCGATGGCGACGGTGCACAGGCGCAGTTCCGCGCGCCGATGGGCGTGGCGGTGGATTTGTTCGGGCGCGTGTTCGTGGCCGACACCTGGAACGATCGCATCCGCATGATCGACCGCGATGGCCGCGTGCGCACGATTGCCGGTGGCGATGCGCCAGGTTTCGTCGATGGTGCGGGTGATGTTGTGCGCTTCGACACGCCGACGTCGCTCACGCTGGACGGCGACGGCAATGTCTGGATCGCCGACATCGGCAATCGCGCGCTGCGCAGGATCGATGGCGAAGGCACCACGCACACGCATGCGCTGCCGGCGGGCACGCGGCCGCTGGCGGTGGCGGCCACGCGTGACGGACATCTCTATGTCGCCGATCTTTCGCCGGGCCGCATCCTGCAACTCCGCCCCGATGGCGAGGCGCGCATGCTGACCGGCGAGCGCACGACGCAATGGTTTGCTCGGCCCTCGGCGCTGTGGGTCGAACCTGACGGCAACCTGTTGGTGGCCGACGCCGCCGGCCATCGGCTGCATCGCATCGTCGTGCATGACGGTGCATCGCCCATGCCGGCCGACGATGATGCCGTCGGCCCCGCGCCGGAGCGCGCGCTGCCCGACACCGGGCAACGTTGGCCGCTGGCACCGCAGGACGGCTGGCACGAAGTGGTCGGCACGATGGGCGAAGTGCGCGGCAATTTCCGTGGCGAGAGCCGCAGCCACCTGCACAACGGGCTCGACATCCGTGGCGATGTCGGCAGCACGGTGCTGTCCATCGCCAACGCCAAGGTCGCGACGCCGCTGGCAGCGTGGAGTTTCGGTGGACAGGCCGAGGGTCTCGCCATCGACGAGCTGTCCTACGTGCACATGCGCGTTGGGCGCACGCCACAGGGCCGCAACCTCGACCCGTCGCGGTTCCAGCTGGTGCCCGGCGACGATGGCCGTCCGGCGCGCGTGCGTATCCCGCGCGGCACCCGCTTCAAGGTCGGCGATGCGCTCGGCACCATCAACGCGCAGGCGCACGTGCACCTGATCGTCGGCCCGAACGGCTACCAGCACAACGCGATCCGGCTTGGTTATCGCAACTACGTGGACACCGTGCCGCCGCGCATCGATCGCGTGTTCCTGCTCGACGCGCACGACCTGCCGAAGACGCATCGCGAGAACGGCCGCGTACTGGTGCCGCGCAGTGGCGGCGCGCAGATCGTGGTCGATGCCTGGGACCAGGTGGATGGCAACCTGCCGCGGCGGCGGCTTGGGCTGCACAAGGTCGGCTACCAGATCCTCGCTGCCGATGGGGCCGCGTTGCCGGGTTACGGCGAGCCGCGCATCGGCATCGACTTCTCGCGCATGCCGGCGCACCCGGGCGCGGTGAAGGTCGCCTATGCCGCCAACAGCGGCATCACCGTGCATGGTGCTGCACGCACGCGCTTCCTGTACGTGGCCAGCAACGTCGTGCGTGCCGACGAGATGGCGGTGATGCACTGGCAGCCGGGTGAATTGCCGGCGGGCGACTACATCATCCGTGCCTATGCCGAGGATGCATCGGGCAACGTCGCCATCGGCGCGCGCGACCTGCAGGTCACGCTGGTGGACGCATGGCCACCGTCATTGCCCGATGGCACGACCGCGACTCAGTAACCGTTCTCGCGCAGGGTCAGTCGTACCTGTTCATGCTGTGCCTGCAGCGCAGGCGACGGCGCCTTGCCGAGCAGGCTGATCACGACGATCGCCACGGTGGCGGCGATGAAGCCCGGCACCATTTCGTACAGCGCGCTGCCGGTGTGCTTCCACAGCAGCACGGTCACGGCGCCGGCCAACATGCCGACCAGCGCACCGTTGCGGGTCATCCGCCTCCAGAACAACGACAGCAGCACCACCGGCCCGAACGCCGCGCCGAATCCTGCCCAGGCGTAGGCGACCAGGCCGAGGACACGGCTGTCGGGATCGCGTGCGATCCAGATCGCCAGCACCGCCACCAGCAGCACCATCGCGCGGCCGAACCACACCAGTTCGCCATGTCCGGCCTTCGGCCGCACGAAGCCGCGGTAGAAATCCTCGGTCAGCGCGCTGGAGCACACCAGCAACTGCGCAGAGAGCGTGCTCATGATCGCGGCCAGGATCGCCGACAGCAGCACGCCCGCGATCCACGGATTGAACAACAGTTCCGACAGCACGATGAACACGCGTTCCGGGTTGGCGTCCACCGGCCCGGCCAGGTTCGGGTTCGCCGCGAACCAGGCGATGCCGAAGAATCCGGTCAGCATCGCACCGGCCAGGCACAGGATCATCCAGGTCATGCCGATGCGGCGTGCGCGCGGGATCGTCGCCAGGCTGTCGGCCGCCATGAACCGCGCCAGGATGTGCGGTTGCCCGAAGTAGCCCAGCCCCCACGCCATCGCCGACACGATGGCGACCACGCCACCAGCACCGACCCATTGCAGTCGTGCCGGATCGACCTGTTCGATGAGTTCTAGCGCGGGGATCGGCCCGCCGACGCCCACCATCACCATGATCGGCACCAGCAGCAGCGCGAAGATCATCAGCGTGGCCTGCACCGTGTCCGTCCAGCTCACCGCGAGGAAACCGCCGATGAAGGTGTAGGCAATGGTCACCGCCGCACCCCACAGCATCGCCTGCCCGTACGGCAGGCCGAACACGCTTTCGAACAGCCGCGCGCCGGCCACGATGCCCGACGCACAGTAGATGGCGAAGAACACCAGGATCACCAGCGCCGAGAGGATCCGCAGCAACTTGCTGTGATCCTCGAAGCGATGGGTGAAGTAGTCCGGCAGCGTCAGCGCATTGCGCGTGCGCTCGGTGTACACGCGCAGCGGCCCGGCCACGTATTTCCAGTTGCACCACGCGCCGATGACCAGCCCGATCGCGATCCACGCTTCCGATGCGCCGCCCAGGTACAGCGCACCGGGCAGGCCCATCATCAGCCAGCCGCTCATGTCCGAAGCGCCGGCTGCCAGCGCGGTGACGTAGCTGCCCAGCGAACGTCCGCCCAGGATGTAGTCGTCGAAGGTGCGGGTGCGTTTCCAGGCCGCGAAACCCAGCCCGACCATCAGCAACAGGTAGGCGGCGAAGGTGACGATCAGCGGCGTGCTGGCGCTCATGTGGTCGGTGCCCCCTGGCATGTCGATGGCGCCGAGTGTGACCGAATGCGGTGCAGCAATGCCACGGGTTTGCGTGGCCGATGGCGGATCATCGACTCAGGCGCATCGTATCCATTGCCGCAGGATCGCCTGCAGTGCGGGTATCCGTGCGTGCACGTCGCTGGCATCGGCGAACACGACTTGCGCACGATCCTTGCCCAGCCACTTCAGCAGGCCCGCGGGATCTTCGATCCGGATTCCGCCTTCGGGCAGGTCGCGCGCCTTCGCGCCCAGGTGCAGGATCAGCATCGGCCCCTGCTTGCCGCGCAGGTTGAACGTGGCGAAATATTCCTGCGTGCGGAAGCTCGGCGCATTCCACTTGATGCCTTCGTCGATGGACGGGTCGACCGCCAGGATCGCCTCGCGAAGTGCCTGCACTTGCGCCTTGCGCGGCGCGTCAAGCGTGGACATGAATGCATCGACGGCGGCGGTGGTGTCGGCGGCGGTGGAATGCCGCGAGGAAGCGTCCGGTTTTTTCGAGCTCATGCGCGTGTTCCGTATGCCGGAGTAGTGTCGACGAGGCGTTCGTTAAATGGAACATCACGTTGCCGGCGATAGTATCGCCACGCAAGGGTCAAGGAGGCGCGGGATGAAGCGAATGGCATCGATGGTTGTCGCGTTGCTGGCCTCCTTCGTGATCGCCGGCCCGGCGGCATCGCAGGATTTCATGAACATGGTCGATGCCTACGGACAGGCGCACGTGAACATGCTGCATGGCCAGATCATGTCGGATGCGACCAAGCGCCGGGGCGAAAGTGCGCGGCGAACGCAGCCGGCATCCCGTCCAGCGCCGACCACGGCGCACAGGGCGCCGCAGGCAGTGTCGAATCCACGTGCGTTGCGATTCGTGCCATCGGCGGCAGTCACGCGCAGCACCAATGCCCGGCTCGTGGAGACGTTGTCCGGTGCCATGGCGCAGGGACGCACGTCGGACGAATTCCGCCGCCTGCTCGACGGCGGCGAACTCCAGCGCAGCTTCCGTGAGCTGATCGGAAAGTACGGGTTTTCAGACCGCGACCTCGCCGATGTCATCGCCGGGCACCTGGTGATGTCGTGGCAGGTGGTCAACGATGTTTCGGAACTAGACGAACGGCGGGGCAACGTGGCCTTGCGCGACGGCCTGCGCGACGCACTGGCAAAGGCCGATTGGGTTCGCGCGCTGGACGATGCGCAGAAGCAGACGTTGGCCGAAACGCTGGTGGTCGGCACGATGCTCAATGTCACCCGCTACATCCATGGCAAGCAGACTGGCGATACGCGGCTGGCATCGGCGGCGATGCAGGATGCCGACGCCATGGTGCGGGGATTGGCCGGCATCGACCTGCGGCAGGTGAGATTCACCTCCCGCGGTTTCGAGCGACGTTAGTCGGCGGCCAGCGGACGCACGAATTCGAGCAGGCTGACGAGGGTCTTGCCCGGCTCTTCCCACGGCGCCATGTGCGCCGAGCGCTCGAACCACACGCCGTGCTTGTAGGGTGCGTCCACGCGTTCGAGCCATTCGGCGATGAGCTGCGATGGCGTGGTGTAGTCGTGGCGGCCCATCAACATCACCACCGGGATCGGGAACGTGCGTACCGGGGTGAAGTCGATCGTGACGTATTCGTCCAGCAGCCGGCCGAGCGTGAACAGGCTGCCCTGGTTGAGCGCGGCGCGATCCTCGACGCCGTAGTCCGGCGACAGCCGCGCGGCGCCGAAGTGGTAGACGTTCTTCTCGTCGCGGAAGGCGCTCAACCCGCCGTAATGCTGCGGCCACTTGCGCGCGACGACGATGCGCTCGCGCGTGATCGGTGCATCGCCGGGATAGGGCAGGATCGATTCGATCTCGGCGACCGCGGCTTCGTTGCCGTGGCGACGCGCCTGCTGCAACCCGTATTCGATGCTCAGGCGTTCGTTGTCGTGGACATTGATCACCTGGCCGATGCCGACGTAGGCGTGGAACAGGTCGGGTCGCGCCAGCGCGGCATGCATCGCCGGCACCGTGCCCCAGCTGTGCGCCATCAGGATGACCTTCTCCTTGCCCAGCCTCGCGCGCACGTGTTCGGCGATTTCGACCAGGTCGTCGACATAGGTCTGGATGCGGATCGTGTCGCCGACCGCGTCGGAGTGGTCTTCGCGATACGTCTTGCCAGCGCCGCGCTGGTCGTAGTTGACCATCGTGAAGTAGTCCTCCAGCGGACGCTGGAACTGCCACAGGCTCGGGATGTTGGGCGTCGCCGGCCCGCCGTGCACGAACAGGATCGCGGGGTTCGCCTGATCCTGCCCGCGGATGCTGATCCACTGGTCGATGCCGCCGATGCGGGCCTTGTACGTGTCCTGCACGCCATCGGGGCCGGGGATGCGCATCAGGTCTTCGACCACGGCGCGCGCGCGGGCAAGGTCGTCGATGGGCGCGTCCTGCGCCAACGCAATCGACGACAGCAGCGGGCCGGCCATGCCGAGCAGGAGGACGAGGCGTGCGAAGGCGCGATTGCGAAGGGACATGCGGCTGATTCCTGATGGCGTGTCCATGCAGGGGACACGCGATGTGGCCGAGCGGTTGCATGGTCGCGTCGATGACGCCGGCAGGCTGCGCCGGAGTGCGATCGTCGTCACGCGCGGGAAGGTGGAAGGAGCGTGCCGCGAGCGATCATGCGCCAGGGCGTTGTCGCAGCACGCGATCCACGACATAGCCGACCACCCCGCCCAGCAGGATCGGTGCCAGCGCGTAGATCGGGATGAACACCAGCGCGATCGGTGACTGCGCATCCGCCTGCAGATCCAGTCCGGCATGCGCCCAGGCGAGGAAGGCGAAGCCGCACAGTGCGGGCACCAGCAGCGATGCCGCATGGCGATAGGCAAGGCTGACCAGCAGGATCGCGCCCCATGCAATCGCGTTGCACCCGCCCAGCAGCAGCCAGCCGGGCAAGCCGACGTGGGTGTACTGCGCCAGCCAGTCGAGGCCGAATGGCAGCCGCACCGCGTAGGGCAGCACGAGGCCGATCAGCACGACAAGCAGGCGGGCACGGGCCAGGGTCATGTCGCCAGCATACCGGCGGCTCGTGGCGCAGCGCGTGAGACCGGCGCCGCTACACTGTGCACCATGGAAACTGCACACCTCCTCTGGCTGATCGTCGTGCTGCTCGTGGTGGCGGTCGTGCTGCTGTTCGCCTTGTGGCGACGGAAAACCGAGACCGGCCTGGGCGAGCGCCTGGAACGCGCGCTGCGTGATGAACAGCGCGACGGTCGCGGCGAATTGCGCCAGCAGCTCGACAGCCTGTCGTCGGCGCAGGAACAGCGTATCGACGGCTTCGGGCGGCGGCTCGAAGACCTGTCCACGCGCACCGACCAGCGCCTCGACGTGCTACGCGAAGCGTTGACCGACGACGCACGCAAGGGCCGCGTCGAAACGGCGGAACTGCAGCAACGATTCGAGGCTGCGCTGGGCCAGCGCCTCAACGAACTCACGCAGCGCAACGAGCAGCGCATCGGCGAGATGCGCACCACGCTGGAGCAGCAATTGCAGAAGCTGCAGGCCGACAATGCGCAGAAGCTCGAACAGATGCGTGCAACGGTCGACGAGAAGTTGCAGACCACGCTGGAAACGCGGCTGGGCCAGTCGTTCAAGCTGGTGTCCGAGCGGCTTGAGCAGGTGCAGCGCGGACTGGGCGAGATGCAGCAGCTCGCCACCGGCGTCGGCGACCTCAAGCGGGTGCTCACCAACGTCAAGACCCGCGGCATCTTCGGCGAGGTGCAACTGGCCGCGCTGCTGGAGCAGGTGCTGACCATCGAGCAATACGCCAGCAATGTCGCCACCGTGCCTGGCAGCAGCGAGCGGGTCGAGTTCGCGGTGCGCCTGCCGGGCAGCGGCGACGTGCCGATCCTGCTCCCCATCGACGCCAAGTTCCCGCGCGAGGATTACGAGCGCCTGCTCGATGCGCAGGAACGCGCCGATGCCGATGCGGTGAACGTGTCCGCCGCTGCGCTCGAACGGCAGGTGCGCATCGAAGCCAAGCGCATCCGCGACAAATACCTCGCGCCACCGCACACCACCGACTTCGCCCTGCTGTTCCTGCCCACCGAAGGGCTTTATGCGGAAGTGCTGCGCCGGCCCGGTCTGTTCGACGGCCTGCAGCGCGAATTCCGGGTGACGATTGTCGGGCCGACCACGTTGCTGGCCCTGCTCAACAGCCTGCAGATGGGCTTCCGCACGCTGGCGATCGAAAAGCGTTCCAGCGAAGTCTGGCAATTGCTGGGCGGGGTGAAGGCCGAGTTCGGCAAGTTCGCGACGGTGCTGGAGAAGGCCACCACGCAGCTCGACACCGTGCAGAACAGCATCAAGCAGGCCGGCGTGCGCACCCGCGCGATCGAACGGCAGCTCAAGGGCGTCGAGTCGTTGCCCGGTAGCGAGGCCCAGGCATTGCCCGGGGAAACCACCGACGACGATTGATGTCCTTGTCGTCCGTCATCCCGCCTGCGCGGGAATGATGGGCAGGCGCAAGGGGGATGGCTGCTTGCGCAGGAATGCGCGTCGTCCGCCAGCCGGCCCGGGTGCTCAGGGCGTCGGCGACAGCGGGATCATCGGCATCACGTCCGCGGGCACGGTGGGATGCGCTTCGTCCTGGAGCAGGTAGTCGGGCAGGTCGCTGTCGTCGTCGGCATGCCGGCGATCGCCGTGGATCTGGTAGTTGCGGCGCTGCAGCCAGGCATCGCGCACCAGCGCGTAGTCGTCGGTCGCGCCGTCGCGCATCGCATCCACGGCGAACAGTTGCGTGCGCACGTCGACCAGGCGCAGGCCTTGCAGGAAATAGCGTGCGCCATCGTCCTCGACATGGCGGATCGGCGACAGCGGCGCGTCGCCGACCAGGCCGAAGGTGTCGCGCAGCGTGCGCGGGCCGAACAGCGGCAGTTCGACGTAACGCGAGGTCTTCCAGCCCCACACGCCGAGCGTCTGGCCGAAGTCCTCGCTGCGCCGCGCGATGCCGGCGTCGCTGGCGGGATCGAAGATGCCGCCGATGCCGAGCGTGGAATTGAGCAGGAAACGACCCAGCGCCTGTCCCGCGTACTTGGGCTTGCCCTGCAGCAGTGCATTGAGCGCAGTCAGCGGCTGGCCGAGATTGTTGAAGAAATTGGTCACGCCCAGCCGCACCGGGCGGGGAACGGTCGCCTGGTAAGCCTGCGCCAGCGGCTTGGCGATGGTGCGGTCGACCGCGTTGTTGAAGCGATGCACCTTGCGGTTCCACTTCTCCCACGGGTCGTAGCTGACCGGCATCTGCACCGGCGAGGGCAGCGAGGCGTCGGCGACCGGGTCGTAGACGGATCCGCCGTAGAGGGCGGCGAAATCCAGTTCCGCTTCGGTCGGGCCATTGGCAACGACAGCGTCGGCATCGGCCGGTGGGCCGTGCGGCGCGTCGGCCTGCGATCCGGCGACGGGTGCCATCACCACGGCATCGCCGATCGCGGTCGCGGCTTGCGGATCTTCCTGTTCGATGGCAACCGGTGCCGGTGCCACGAGCGGCGGTGCCTGCGTGTTGTCGCGCACGCCACCGTTGCCGGCACAGGCGGCCAGCAGGGTCGTGGCGAACAGCAGGCACAACAGGCGGAGACGAGTGAGGTGGGGGCTCATCGGTACGATCCGTCGACGTCGGGACATCATGTCATGGCAAAGGATAGCGAAGGCGACAGCCGGTAGGCGCGGCGCAACTCGGCCAGGCCGCGCGGATCGCCCGTGACTTCGATGCCGCCCGCGCGTTCGGCCAGCTCCGCCAGCAGCGCCAGTCCGGCGCTGTCCACGGATTCGACGGCGGCCAGGTCGAAACGGCGCACCCCGGCCGGGGTGCGCGACGCCTCCGCCCACAGCGACGGCACCGCGTCGCGGGTCAACGCGCCCGCGAACACCAGCGCATCGCCGTCGCGGCGGATGGAGGCGGTCGTCATGTCACTCGGCGTTGGCGCGTACGCGGCCGCTGCGCAGTTCGGTGGCGACCTGGCGGATCGACTTGCGCTGCAGTTCGGCATCGAACTGGTTCTGGAACGTGGCGACCATCGACACGCCCTCGACCATCACGTCGAACACGCGCCACTGGTTGCCGACATTGCGCATCAGGTAGTCGACCGGGATCTTGGTGCCGTCGCTGCGCTCGAGTTCGCTCGACACGCGCACGCCGATGTTGCGCGGCAACGGGCGCTCCGAGAGGATGCGCACGCGCAGCTGGGTGTTGAATGCCAGCAGCGACGAGCCGTACTGCTGCAGAAGGTTCTCGGCCAGCGCGTCGCCGAACAGCTTGATGTCGGCTTCGTCGGCGCCGCGGGCATGTCGGCCCAGTACCTGGCGCGCGGAATAGTCGCGGTCGAACAGGGTCGCGAACTCGGCGTTGATGAACTGGCGCAGGGCGCTGCGGTCGCGGGTGAACTCGGCGCGGCGCGATTCGATCGTCCGCAGCACGCGCTGGGTGTTGTCCAGCACCACCTTGCTTGCCGACCCGGCCGGGTTGGCGGCGGCCGGGGCGGCCGGAGCGGCTTGCGCGAACGACAGCGCCGGAACCGCGGCGAGCAGGGTCGCCGACAGTGCCAGCACGAGGGCCTTGCGGGGGAGGCTGCGGAGGGTCATGGCGTGTGTCCTTCTTCTTCCGGTGCGGGGAACGCAGGCGGTTCGAGGCCGTCCTGCGTGGTGGCATCATCGCCACCGCCGCTGAACATGTACTTGCCGGCCATCTGGATCAGGTCGACGGCGGGCGTGGTGTAGACGATCTCCTCGCCCGGCTGCAGGATCTCGACGTTACCGCCCGGCTGCAGGCCGACGAAGCTTTCGCCCAGCAGGCCGGCGGTCTGGATGCCGGCGCGGGTGTCGATGTCCAGCTCGTTGAAGCGCTTGTCGATCGCCAGGGTGACGATGGAGTCGAACTTCACCGGATCAAGGTCGATCTTCGACACCCGGCCGATGGTCACGCCACCGATCTTCACCGGCGCATTGGGACGCAACTGGCCGATCTGGGTGAAGCGCGCCTCCAGCTCGTAAGTGTCGCCGCCGAAGCCGCCGAAGCGGCCGTTGGTGGAGGCGATCGCCAGCACCAGCAGCGAGCCGAGTGCCAGCAGCAGGAACGCGCCGACCGCGAATTCGAGACGTGGACCTCGTGTAGCCATGTGGATCACCTTTCTATCAAGCGTGTGTCGGCGCTTTGTCGCGGGCGCCCACGGAGGCCGGCGTCAACGGAACAGGAACGCCGACAGCACGAAATTGAACATCAGCACCAGCAGCGAAGCGTTGACCACCGCGCGCGTGGTCGCCACCGAGGTGCCTTCGATGGTCGGCTCGGCGTGGAAACCCACGTACGAGGCCACCAGCGCGGCGGTACCGCCGAACACCGCGGCCTTGACGAACGCGGTCAGGAAATCGCTGCGGAAATCCACCGCGTCCTGCATCGCCTGCCAGAACATGCCGTTGTCGATGCCCAGCACCTGCACGCCCTGGAACCAGCTCGCGGCGATGGCGAAGGTGCTGAAGAACGCCACCAGCAACGGCACGACCAGCACCGCGGCCCAAAAGCGCGGCGCGACGGCCTTCGCGACCGGGTCGATGGCCATCAGCCCGAGCGCGGTGATCTGGTCGGTGGCACGCATCAGCCCGAGTTCGGCGGCGATGGAACTGCCGGCGCGGCCCACGAACAGCAGCGCGGTCAGCACCGGCGCCAGTTCGCGGTACAGGCCCAGGCCGATCAGGATGCTGACCTGGTTCGATGCGCCGTAGGTTTCCAGCGCGCGGTAGCCCAGCAAGGTCAGCGACAGTCCGACGAAGGCGCCGCCGACGGCGATGATCGGCAGAGAACGACCGCCGATCTTGTAGATCTCGCGGATCAGTTCGGCGAAGAAGTCGGCGGTCGGCTTCGACGCGCGCAGCACGGACAGCGAGAACAACCCCGCACGGCCCAGCGAGCGGATGGATTCGGCGAACGCCATCACGCGGCCTCCGTGCGCGTCGCGCTGTCGAACGCGATCGGGCCGTCCGGTTCGCCGCGCAGGAACTGGCCCACCAGCGGATCCCCGCTGGCCTGCAGTTCGCCGGGCGTACCGGAGAACACGATGTGACCGTTGGCGATCACGATGGCGCGGTCGGCGATGGGCAGCGTCTCGTGCACGTGGTGGGTGACGATGATGCTGGTCAGGCCGAGGTTGTCGTTGAGCTCGGAGATCAGGTTCATGATCACGCCCGAGGCGATCGGGTCGAGCCCGGTCAGCGGTTCGTCGTAGACCATCAGCGGCGGATCGAGCGCGATGGCGCGGGCCAGCGCCACGCGGCGCGCCATGCCGCCCGACAGTTCGCGCGGATACAGCTCGGCGGCGGTGCGCAGGCCCACGGCGTGCAGCTTCATGTCCACCAGCCGGTCGATCACCGGGCGCGGCAACTTGGTGTGCGTGCGCAACGGCAAGGCCACGTTCTCGGCGGCGGTCAGGTCGGTCAGCAGGCCGTTGCCCTGCAGCAGCACGCCGATGGACTTGCGCAGTTCCAGCAGCGCGCGCTGGCGCTGCGGCACCGGCTGGCCGAAGACCTCGACCGCGCCGGCGGTGGGCACCAGCTCGCCGGTCAGCGCGGCCAGCAGGGTCGACTTGCCGCTGCCCGACGGGCCCAGCACCGCGGTGATGCTGCCGCGGGGCACGTCCAGGTCGATCCCGGACAGGATCGTCCGCCGCCCGCGGTCGAGGCGGACGCCGGCAAGGCGGACGGCGGTGGTGTCTTCGGTCGTCATGGCGTGGGGGCGGCGGCCAAGGGATGGCATGCCAACGCCGAAGAATGGACAACGGTGGCTGAATCCCGGCGGAGTGCCTGAACGGGCTGCACGATCGAATCGACGCCCGGCCGGGGATCGATCGCCCGGCGGCGTCTCACTAGCCATGAGATTGATCGCCGGCCGTGCCGATCCGGCGTGTCGAATAGATTGATCCCGGTCAATGCATCGCCGGCGGGCCTGGGCGAAGATGACCCGTCGATCCCGGGCACCGGCCCGGCCGCGATCCCCGCGTCGACCAGGGGCAGCCGTCGAGGGCATGACGGCACGACCGCCCCGCCGCCGGCCTGCCGGCAAGGAGCCTGATCCCCCGCCATCCGACCGAAGAGGCACCGCCATGGGCACTCCCGCCGACCTGCCAATGCAACTCTGGAAAGCCAACCTCGACCTGCAACTGCGGATCGGACGACTGCTCCAGGACAGCGGCCGTGAATGGATGGAACTCGGGACGCGCGCCGTGGGCGAAACCGTCGAAGAGGGCGATGCCGAAGTGCGTGGATTCCTGCGCAGCGGCGACTGGCAGTCGCTGGCGGCGTTGCCGGTCGATGCGTTCTGGCGGCAGGCGCAACAGCGCATGGGCGATAGCCAGGCGGTGACGCAGATCGCGGTCACGGCGCAGAACGCCTTCGCGAGGGGTTTGATCGAAGCCCTGCAGGATTGGCAGAAGGACACCGCCCGGATCCTGGCCGATGCCGGCAAGGGCGCCGAGGCCACCGCGGACTGGCAAGCGATGTTCGCGCCGTGGCTGGCATTCCAGTCGGCCTTCATCCCGCCCGGCGGCAAGGGAACCAAGCCGCGTGGCGGTTGAGTGGGGCGCCGCGGCCGCGGCGGGGAACGACGGCCACGACACTCCGGGACACTGGCACGCGCTGGATGTCGACGCGGCGCTGCAACGGCTCGATGCCACGCGCGAGGGCTTGGCGGCAGGGGAAGCCACCGCGCGCCTTGCCCGCTTCGGCCCCAATGCCTTGCCGCCGCCCAAGCGCACGCCGGCGTGGCTGCGCTTCCTGCGCCATTTCAACGATCCGCTGATCCTGTTCCTGCTGGCCGCGGCGATCGTTGCCGCGTTCCTGCACCATTACGTCGATGCCGGGGTGATCGCGGCGGTGGTGCTGGTCAATGCCATCGTCGGGTACGTGCAGGAAGGGCGTGCCGAGCAGGCGCTCTCCGCGTTGCGTTCGATGCTGGCGCCGTCGGCGCGCGTGCTGCGCGATGGCGAGCGCGTGCAGGTCGCGGTGGAAACATTGGTGCCCGGGGACGTGCTGCTGCTGGAAGCCGGCGACCGCGTGCCCGCCGATGCGCGGCTGCTGCGCGGGCGCGGATTGCGCGTGGACGAATCGGTGCTGACCGGCGAATCGGTGCCGGTGGAAAAGCACGACGCGGTGGTGGACGCAGCCGCCGACCTCGGCGGGCGCACCTCGATGCTCTACTCGGGCACGCTGGTGTCGGCGGGGCAGGCGACGGCGGTCGTCGTCGCGACCGGGCCGCAGACCGAGATCGGCCACATCGGCACCCTGCTCGGCCAGGTGGAAACGCTGGCCACGCCGCTGCTGCGGCAGATCAAGCGCTTCGGCCAGGCATTCACCGCCATTGCCATCGCCGCTGCTGCGGCACTGTTCGTGTTCGCCATCCTTGCCCGCGACTACAGTTGGCTCGACGCATTGATGGTGGTGGTGGCGCTTGCCGTCGGGGTGGTGCCGGAAAGCCTGCCCGCGGTCATTACCATCACGCTGGCCATCGGTGTGCGCCGGATGGCCGCGCGCAACGCCATCGTGCGCAGGCTGCCGGCGGTGGAAACGCTGGGCGCGACCACGGTGATCTGTTCCGACAAGACCGGCACGCTGACGCGCAACGAGATGACCGCGCGCAGTGTGGTCACCACTGCCGGGCATGCCGAAGCCGAAGGCAGCGGTTACGCACCGGTCGGTGCACTGTCGCCGCGCGAAGGTGGCGACGTGGCGCTGGCGGCGGCGCAGCGCGTGGCGCGCATCGGCCTGCTGTGCAACGACGCGCAACTGCATGACGCCGACGACGGCTGGCGCATCGACGGCGACCCGATGGAAGGCGCGCTGCTGGCGCTCGCGGGCAAGGCCGGTTTCGACGGCGCCGCCCTGCGCAGCGCGCATCCGCGACTGGATGAGGTGCCGTTCGATGCTGCGCATCGCTTCATGGCGACGTTGCATGCCGAAGACAGCGGCGGCGCGCTGGTCTGCGTGAAAGGTGCGCCGGAACAGATGCTGGCGCTGTGCATCGCGCAGGCAGGACGCGACGGTGGCGAGGAAGCGCTCGACATCGCGCATTGGCAGCGCGCCATCGATGCTGCCGGCGCGCAGGGCCAGCGCGTGCTCGGCTTCGCATCGCGCAGGCTCGACCGCGTGCCGGAACGCTTCGAGCTGCAGGACGTGGGCGAACTGGTGTTCGCCGGCATCGTCGGCTTCATCGACCCGCCGCGCGACGAAGCCATCCGCGCCGTCGCCGACTGCCGCGGCGCCGGCATCGCGGTGAAGATGATCACCGGCGACCATGCCGCCACCGCTGCCGCCATCGCCACGCAGCTGAAGCTGGCTGACAAGATCCGCGTGGTCACGGGGCAGGATCTCGAAGGCGTGGACGATGCCGACCTGCCGCAGCTTGCCGAAACCGCCAGCGTGTTCGCCCGCACCACGCCCGAGCACAAGTTGCGCATCGTGCGCGCGCTGCAGTCGCGCGGGCACACCGTGGCCATGACCGGCGACGGCGTCAACGACGCGCCCTCGCTCAAGCAGGCCGACATCGGCATCGCGATGGGCAACAAGGGCACCGAGGCGGCAAAGGAAGCCAGCGAGATGGTGCTGGCCGACGACAACTTCGCTTCCATCGATGCCGCCGTGCACGAAGGCCGCGCGGTGTACGACAACATCCGCAAGGTCATCGCGTGGACGCTGCCGACCAACGGCGGCGAAGCGTTGGCGGTGGTGCTGGCGATCCTGTTCGGCTGGATGCTGCCGATGACGCCCGCGCAGATCCTGTGGATCAACATGGTGCTCACCGTCACCCTCGGTCTGTCGCTGGCATTCGAACCGCCGGAGAGCGGTGTGATGGCGCGGCCACCGCGGCGTCGCGATGCCGGCCTGGTGTCGCCGTTCATGCTCTGGCGCATCGTGCTGGTATCGATCCTCTTCAGCATCGGCGCGTTCGGCATCTTCGGCTGGGCGCAGGCGCGCGGCCACGACATCGCCACCGCACGCACCATGGTGGTCAACATGTTCTGCGTGATGGAGATCTTCTACCTGTTCAGCGTGCGCTACCTGCACGGTACCTCGTTCTCGCTGCAGGGATTGCGCGGTACGCCCGCGGTGTTGTGGGCGATCGCCGCCGTGGTACTGGCGCAGTTGGCCTTCACCTACCTGCCGTGGATGCATGTGCTGTTCGACAGCCGCCCGGTGCCGCTGTTTGAAGGTACCGTCATCGTGTTGTCCGGCGTGGCGATGATGGTGTTGCTGGAATGCGAGAAGTGGGTGTTGCGCAAACTCGGGATCTTCGATGAACTGAAAGCCTCGGCGCCGGAGAGCGACCGCATGCACGGAGCGATGACATGAGCGACCCAATGACCGGCGTGCTGCTGGCCACCGACCTCGGCCCGCGCTGCGACCGCGCCACCGACCGCGCACGCGCGCTGGCGGAAAGCTTTGGCGGTCGTGCCATCGCGGTGACCGTGGTGGAACCGGCCGAAGTCCGTGCGCAGGATGTGCCGAAGCATGCGACGCCATCGTGGTACCGGCAGCTGACGCCGCATGCGCTCGCCGAACGCGAACTGCACCGCGAGTTCGATGCCGCAGGCGTGCCCTGGGACGTGCGCGTGCTCGACGGCAAGGCCGGCGATCATCTCGCGGCGATCCTCGATGCAGAAGGCGATGCGCTGGTCGTCGCCGGCCCGGTGCGGCAGGGCGTGATCGGCCCGGCGGTGCTGGGCTCGACGGTGGATCGGCTGCTGCGTCGCCCGGCGACGTCGTTGCTGACGGTGCGCCGGCGCGCGCACGGCGGCTATCGCCACCTGCTGGTCGCCAGCGATTTCTCCAACCCGTGCATGGACGCACTGCGGCGTGCGCGAACCCTGTTCCCCGAGGCGAAGATCACCGTGTTGCATGGTTTCGAGGTGCCGCTGCTGGGAATGATGGATACCTCGAAAGACCAGGCCGTGGCGCAGACCGCCGCGCAGCTGCGCCAGGAAGGCCGGGCGTTCCTGCGCGAGGCAGGTTGCGGTGACGACGTGGCGCTGGTGGTCGAGCATGGCGATCCGGCGCGACTGGCGCAGCAATACATCGAGACCCACGACGCCGACCTGGTGGTGCTGGGCACGCATGGACGCGGCGCGGTGTTCGAACTGATCGTCGGCAGCGTGGCCCGTCGCATCCTGACCACGGTCGATGCCGATACGCTGGTGGTGCGCGGGTGAGGTGAAGCGCGCCGGACACAAGGACGAAGCCATGAACGCGAACGACGATCTCCACATCCTGCGCAACCGCACCTTCGACGAACTCGACGTCGGCGACAGCGCCTGCATCGAGCGCACGCTGACGCAGCAGGACATCCAGCTGTTCGCGATCCTCTCGGGCGATGCCAATCCGCAGCATCTCGATCCCGAATTCGCCGCGTCCACGCGCTTCCACGGCGTGGTCGCGCACGGCATGTGGGGCGGCGCGCTGATCTCGGCGGTGCTCGGCACGCGCCTGCCCGGGCCGGGCACGATCTACCTCGGGCAGACACTGCGCTTCCTCGCGCCGGTCAAGCTCGGCGACCGCATCGCCATCGCCGTCACGGTCGCTGCGCTCGATCCTGCAACGCGGCGCGTGACGCTGGCCTGCACCTGCACCAACCAGTCCGGCGACCGGGTGATCGAAGGCGAGGCCGACGTGATCGCACCGGACGAACGCATCGAGCGCCCGCGCACCGCATTGCCGGAGATCCACTTCGACGCAGTCGGCAACGACGGCCTGCAGCGGCTGCTCGCGCACGTGGCACCACTGCAGGCGATCCGCGTGGCCGTGGTGCATCCCTGTGACGTGCCCAGCCTGACAGGCGCGCTCGATGCCCGTACAGCGGGCCTGATCGAGCCGGTGCTGGTCGGGCCGCGCGACAGGATCGAGGCGGTGGCTGCCGAAGCCGGGCTGGATCTGTCCGGCCTCGCCATCGAGGACGTCCCGCACAGCCACGCCGCCGCCGCACGCGCTGCCGAACTGGCGCGCGATGGCGAAGTGGAAGCATTGATGAAGGGCAGCCTGCACACCGACGAGCTGATGACGGCGGTAGTGGTGCGCGAGGCGGGCCTGCGCACGAAACGTCGTGTCAGCCACTGTTTCGTGCTGCAGACGCCGCACTATCCACGCCCGTTCATCGTCACCGACGCCGCGATCAACCTCGCGCCCGACCTTCAGCAGAAGGCCGACATCATCCGCAACGCCATCGATCTCGCGCACACCATCGGTGTCGATGTGCCCAGGGTCGCGATCCTGGCCGCCGTGGAAACGGTGATGCCGTCGATGCCGGCCACGCTCGATGCCGCCGCGCTGTGCAAGATGGCCGACCGCGGCCAGATCGAAGGTGGCGTGCTCGATGGCCCGCTGGCGTTCGACAACGCGGTGTCCATCGCCGCCGCGCGCACCAAGGGCATCGTGTCCGATGTTGCCGGACAGGCCGACATCCTCGTCGTGCCCGACCTGGAGAGCGGCAACATGCTCGCCAAGCAGCTCATGTACATGGGCGAAGCCGCCAGCGCCGGCATCGTGCTGGGTGCGAAGGTGCCGGTGATCCTGACCAGCCGCGCCGATTCCAATGCTTCGCGCATCGCGTCCTGCGCCATCGCGGTGATGCTGGCGCATCGCTACCGGACATCGCCGCCGTGAGCGACGGCGTGGTCGTCGTGCTCAACTGCGGCTCGTCGAGCATCAAGTTCGCGGTGTTCGAGGCCGGCGTCGACCCCTTGCCGCGCAAGCCGCTGTGGAACGGCAAGGTGCAGGGCATCGGCGGGCCGACGCCGGACTTCGGAGAAACCGGCGTGGCGCCGTTCGCGATCACGCTCGATCCACAGCAACCCTATCGCGATGCATTGGCGCTGATCCGCGAACGCATCACCACGCGACTCGACGGACGTCGCGTCGCCGTGGTCGCGCATCGCGTGGTGCATGGTGGCAGCAAGTATTTCGCGCCCACGCGCATCGATGCCGGCGTGCTGGTCGACCTGATGGGCTACATCCCGCTGGCACCGCTGCACCAGCCGTTCGCGCTGGAGGCCATCGAGATCCTGCTGCGCGAATTCCCCGACCTGCCGCAGGTCGCCTGCTTCGACACCGGCTTCCACCACACCCTGCCGATGGTCGAACAGATCCTGCCCCTGCCCTGGGATGCGTGGCAGCGTGGCTTGCGCCGCTACGGCTTCCACGGCCTGTCGTATGCGTACATGGCCACTGCGCTGGCCGAACGCCATGGCGATGCCGCGCGCGGGCGCACCATCGTCGCGCACTTGGGCAGCGGTGCCAGCCTGTGCGCGATGCGCAACCTGGAAAGCGTCGCGACCACGATGGGCTTCTCCGCGCTCGACGGCCTGATGATGGGCACGCGCACCGGCGCGCTCGACCCCGGCGCGGTGCTGTACCTGATGGAGATCGAGAAACTTTCGCTGGCCGATGTCGGCAAGCTGCTCTACCACCAGTCGGGGTTGCTCGGCGTGTCCGGCGTGTCGTCGGAGCCGCGCGTGATCGTGCGCCACGAGGCGGACGACGGCGAGGCCGGTGAACGCGCACGCATCGCGCTGGCGCTCTACGTGCGTCGCATCGTGCGCGAAATCGGCGCGCTGGCCGCCGTGCTCGGCGGGCTGGACATGCTGGTGTTCACGGCGGGTGTCGGCGAACACAACGCCTTCGTGCGCGAGCGCGTGTGCCGCGACCTCGCCTTCCTCGGGGTTGCGCTGGACGATGCCGCCAACGAAGCGAACGCGCCGGTGATCTCGTCGCCAGGCAGTCGTGTCCCGGTGGCCGTCGAGCCCACCAACGAGGAATGGATCGCCGCGCGCGACGCGCAGCGCCTCTGCGGCTCGTAACCGGAATGGAACCGTGCCGGTCTCGGACGCTGCGACCGGCGTCCGGCACAATGCGCCGACGATGACTGCCGCCGCGCCCGACTTCCGCCTCTACCACTCCAATGCGCTGGAGGTGCTGGCGGGCGTGCTGGCCGAAGTGTTGCGCACGCCGGCACCCGGCGCATCGCTGCTGGAACCCGACGTGGTGCTGATCCCGCAGGTGGCGATGCGGCGCTGGTTGCAGGCGACGCTGGCCGCGCGCCATGGCGTGGCCGCCAACATCGAGTTCCTGACGCCCGGCGAGTTCGTCGCGCAGGCCCTGGCCGCGAACGCTGAACCGGGCGCCGCCGTGGCCGATGAACTCGATGCCGCCGCATTGCAATGGCACCTGTACGCGGCGCTGGTGGATCGCGACGTGCTCGCGCAGCCGGCGCTGTCGGCGATCGCCGCGCACGTCGAGGGCGACGATCCGTTGCGTGCATGGTCGCTCGCGGGCGAACTGGCGACGGTGTTCGAGAAGTACCAGGCCTGGCGGCGCGACTGGCTGCTGCGCTGGGAAGCCGGTGCCGATCCCGACGATCCGCAGGCAATCCTGTGGCGGCGCGTGGCGCGCGGGCGGCAGCATCGCGCGCGCCGCATCCAGCGCTACCTCGACCGCTTCGAGCCTGCGGACGCGCCGTTGCCGTCGGGCCTGCCGACGCGGCTCTCGGCGTTCGCCACGCTCAATGTCTCGCCCGACGTGCTGCGCGTGATCGCCACGCAGGCGCGCGTGGGCACGCTGCACTGCTTCGTGCCGTCGCCGGTGAAGGACTACTGGGGCGACCTGCAACGCATGCGCATGTCGCCCGATGCGCATGGTGACGCCGACGAGCATCCCGACAATCCGCTGCTGCAGGCATGGGGTGCGGCCGGCGTTGATTTCATGAAGGTGATCGGCGGCTACGAACTCGTGCATGCCTCGTCCGACATCGCCGCGCACGCCGATCCCGGCCTGGGCCGCTCGGTGTCGGCGGCGGACACGGATCCGGCTTCGTCCGATCCCGGCCTGCTGCGGCGCCTGCAGTCCGACCTGTTCCACCGCTACGCGACGCCGGGCTTCCCGTTGCGTCCGGCGCTCGACCGCGACGACCCCAGCCTGCAACTGCATGCCTGCCATACCCGCCTGCGCGAACTGCAGGTGTTGCATGACCAGTTGCGCGGGCTGTTCGACGACGAACGCTTCGACCCGCCGCTGCAACCGCGCGAGGTCGCGGTGCTGGCGCCGGACATCGATCCCTACCTGCCCTACCTCGATGCGGTGTTCGGCGGCCGCGGGCAGGACGATGCGATTCCCTACGCGCTGGCCGATGCCAGCCCGCTCGCGAACGAGCCGCTGGCCGACGTGTTCCTGCGCCTGCTCGCGTTGCCGGTGTCGCGCTTCGGATTGAACGAAACGCTCGACCTGCTGGCCAGTCCGCCGCTGGCCGAAGCCGCCGGCTTCGACGCACCCGCCTTCGACCGGTTGCATGCGTGGTTGTCGACGGCCGGTGCGCGCTGGGGCATCGATGCCGCGCATCGCAAGCGTTTCGATGCACCGGAGGACGACGCCTACACCTGGGCGTTCGCGCTCGACCGTTTGCTGCTCGGCCATGCCAGCGGTAGCGAAGAGGCCATCGCGGGCGTCGCACCGATGCCGGAACTCGAAGGCGGCGCGCTCGATGCGCTCGACACCTTGCTGCGGTTGTTGCGCGTGCTGGCGCGCCACGCACGCACGCTGGGCGAGGCGATGCCGCCACGGCAATGGCGCGAACGCCTGCTCGGCCTGCTCGATGCGCTGTTGCCGAAGCCGCCGTCCAGTCCTGCCACGCAACGTGCGCTCGACCGCCTGCGCAGGCTGGTCGACGACTTCGCCGCCACCGCCGCGCGCGCCGGTTTCGATGCGCCGGTGCCCGCCGAAGCAGTGCGCGCGCATTTCGCCGCCACGTTGGCCGAGGCCGATACCCGCGCGCCGCTGCTCACCGGTGGCATCAGCATCGGTCGCATGGTGCCGCTGCGGCTGCTGCCGTTCCGCGTGATCTGCGTGCTGGGCATGAACGACGGCGATTTCCCCAGGCGCGATGCCGCCGCCGGCCTCAACCGACTGACCGCGGAACTGGGCAGCGAGCGCCGCCGCATCGGCGACCGCTCCACGCGCGAAGACGACCGCTTCCTGTTCCTGCAATTGTTCGCCGCCGCGCAGGACGTGTTCTACGTGAGCTGGCAGGGCGCCGACCCGCGCGACGGCACCGCGCGTGAACCTTCGGTGCTGGTGTCGGAATTGATGGCCGTGGCCGATGCGCAGCACATGCCGGAAGCGAAGGCAGCGGCATCACTCGTCGTCCGGCATCCGTTGCAGCCGTTTTCGCCAGCCGCGTTCGGCGCGGGCGACGAGCCGCGGCGGTTTTCGTATCGCGGGCAATGGCGACAGGCGGCTTCGCCGGGAACAAAGCCGCGCATCGCCTTGCCGCCGTGGTTCGATGGCGAAGCCTTGCCGGCCACGGAAGCCGGCGACGCGCTGTCGATCACCGCGCTGCGGCGATTCCTGCTCGCGCCTGCCGATGCCTTGCTCAGGCAGCGCCTCGGCCTGCGGCTCGCGGAGATCGAGGATCTTGGCGACGACGTCGAGCCATTGGTCGCGCCGGCGCGTGGGCGCGAGCGCGCACAACTGCAACGCGCGGTGTTCGATGCGGTGCTGCGTGGCGACGGCGACGATGCGATCCACGACGCCTTGCGTGCCCGCGGCTTGTTGCCGTCGGGCGCGCTGGGGCGACGCACGCTGGAGACCGTGCGCGTGCAGGTCGCGCCCTATGCGGCGGCATTCGCACGCTGGCGTGGCGATGCGGTGGCGGAATCGCTCGCGGTCGAAACCGGCATCGACGGCCTGCGCCTGCACGGGCGCATCACCGATGCATTTCCGCAGGGCATCGCACGCCTGCGTTTCGACACGCCCAACGGGCCGAGCACGATCCGCGACGGCCTCGACTGGTTGCTCGCCAGCGCTGCCGGCATCGCGCGACCCCTGGTGCAGTTCCACGACAACGGCGACGCCGGCCTTGGCCCGCACCTGCGCGCACCGCTCGATGCGGAGTCCGCGCGCAAGGCATTGCGCAGGCTGTTGGCGTTGCGCGCACGCGGCCTGCGCGAACCTTTGCCGTTCGCGCCGTACAGCGGCTGGGAATTCTTCAGCGCCGGTGACTACGAGCGCGGCGTGAAGGCAGCGGCAGGCAAGTGGCGCGGCAATGGCCGCGGTTTCGCCGAAGGCGAGGGCGACGCCGTGCGGCTTGCGCTGCGCGGCGTGGATCCGTTTGCCGATGAAGCCGCGTTGCTGCGTTTCGCCGAGGCCGCCGTCGCCATCTTCGCCGCCGTGCAAGCGGGCGATGCCGATGCCGCCGTGGATCGCGACGCATTGCATGGACTCGCGCTCGCGCGCGACGACGACGAGGCCACCGAATGAGCGTCTTTCTTCTCGCCGCCTTGCATCTTCCCGTCATCCCCGCGAAGGCGGGGATCCATGGACGTGCACCATGGATGCTTGCAGCACAACGGCAAGCCTCGGAGAGGCAACGACTCGCGTGGCTGGACATCGCCGTGGCTGTTTCGGAAACGATCGGCACGCAGCCTCCAGCATGTGACGAGGCCGCCGCATGAGCGACGCCTACCTCGCGTTGCCGCTGCGCGGCGTGCACACCATCGAAGCTTCGGCCGGCACCGGCAAGACATTCACCCTGGCGACGCTGGTGCTGCGCCTGGTGGTCGAGGAGACGATGCAGGTCGGCGAAATCCTCGCCGTGACCTTCACCGAAGCCGCGACCCAGGAACTGCGTGCCCGCATCCGTGCGCGCCTGCTGCTGGCGCAACGCATCGCCGCCGACGACAGCGACGACGATGCGTCGCCGGAAGCGGTGCTGACGCGGGCGGTGATCGACGCGCACCTTGCAGCCAGCGGCGAATCGCGCAACGCGTTGCGTCGTCGCCTGCGCACGGCAGCGGACGGCATCGACCTGTCCGCCATCTTCACCATCCACGGATTCTGCGCACGTGTCCTGCGCGAACACGCGCTCGAAAGCGGGCAGGGCTTCGACGTGCCCGAGTTGCTGGCCAACGATGCCACGCTGCGCGAGGGCATCGCCGCCGATCTGTGGCGCGCGCACGGGTGCGATGCCGCCGGTGCCGACGATCTGTCGATGCTGTGGCCGGAAGGCCCGCAGGCGCTCGCGCGTGACCTGTCGCCGCTGGTGCGCGAACCGGTGCTGCTGCCGGCACCTGCCCCGTCGTTGCCGGATCCGACGCCCGGGTTGCATGCCGCGGGCGAAGCACTCGCTGCCGGGGTGCGTGCGCATGGCGACGATTTCCGTGCCGCGCTGCTCGCCGCCGTCGACGGCAAGGTGCTGCACGGCGGCAGCTACAAGCGCGAATGGATCGATGCATTGTTCGATGCATTGGACGACTGGTGCGCAGCCGGCGATCCCGGGTTGCCGTTCGCGCACGAAAAGCTCCCCCAGCTCCAGCGGGAAACCCTGCTGTTGCGCACCAGCAAGGCCGGGCAGGGCCGCACGCCGGATTCGCCTTTGTGCGATGCGGTCGCGCAGCATCTCGCCGTGTGGGCGCAGGTCGAAGCCTGGCGCGAATCACGCCGCGTCGCGTTGCTGCACCGCCTGCGCGACGATGCCCGCAAGCGGATCGCCCTGCACAAGCGCCAGTCGCGGGTGCAGACCTACGACGACCTGATCGACCGCGTCGCCGACGCGCTCGACGGGCCGCACGCCGATGCGCTGGCCGCGCGACTGCGCGCACAGTACAAGGTGGCGCTGGTCGACGAGTTCCAGGACACGGATCCACGCCAGTGGCGCATCTTCGACCGCGTGTTCGGCGCGCATGGCGATGCGCCCGCGCTGTTCGTGATCGGCGATCCCAAGCAGGCGATCTACGGCTTCCGCGGTGGCGATGTCGAGACCTACCTCGACGCGAAGGCCAGCGCGGACGACGCGCCGCCGCTGTCGCAGAACTTCCGTTCTCGACCATCGGTGTTGCGCGCCATCGAGGCCCTGTATGCGCAGGCTGGCGAGCGCGCGTTCGTCGATCCGCGCATCCAGTTCCATCCGGTTGAGCCGGGCGGCAACCGCGACGATGCCGACTACCAGCGCAACGGCACGTCCGCGCCCGCGTTGACCCTGTGGCGTGCGCCGGCGCCGGATTCCGGCCAATACAAGGATGGCCGTCCGAAACCGTATCCGGCCACACGCTCGCGCGAACTGGCGACCGAGGCCTGCGTCGCCGCGATCCATGCCGTGCTCGACGATGCGCGCAACGGCCATGCGTCGATCGGCGGTCGCCCGGTGCAACCCGGCGACATCGCCGTGCTGGTACGCACGCACCACGAAGCCACCCGCATCCGCGAAGCGTTGGCCGCTGCCGGTATCCCGGCAGTCGCCGCCGGCCGGCAAAGCCTGTTTGCCGCCGACCAGGCGCATGAGGTGCATGCCGTGCTGCTGGCGCTGCTGCACGGTGCCGACGATGGCCGACTGCGCACCGCGCTGGCGACCGTGCTGATCGGCGTGGACGCGCGACGCATCGCCATGCTCGACGACGACGGCGATGCCCTGCGCGGCTGGCAGATGGCGGCGTTGGGTTGGCGCGAGCGCCTGCAACGCGGCGGCCCGCTGGCGCTGATCGGCGACCTGTGCGCGCAACATGCCACGCGCCTGCTTGACCTGCGCGATGGCGAACGCCGCCTCACCAACTACCTGCAATTGGCCGAGTTGCTGCAGGAAGCGCAGCAGCGGGCGCTCGGCCTGCACGGGATGGTCGACTGGCTCGCGCGTGCGATCGCGGAGGCCAGCGCCGACGACGACACGCAGTTGCTGCGGCTGGAATCGGATGCGCGCCGCGTGCAGGTGGTGACCCTGCACAAGAGCAAGGGCCTCGAATATCCGCTGGTGTTCCTGCCGTTCGCCGGCATCGGCGGCAAGGCGCGCAGCCCCGGCAACCGCGTCGTCGTGCACGGCGATGCCGGCCGCGTGCTGCACTGGAAACTGCAGCCGGACACGTCCGGCTGGGAAGACGCGAAGCAGGCCTGGACGATAGCCGGCGAGGCCGAGGATGCGCGCCTGCTCTACGTCGGACTCACCCGCGCGCGCGATGCGCTGTGGCTGGCCAGTGGCGCGTTCTACAACCACGCGCAATCACCGCAATCGGCGATGGTCGCCGACGCGCAGATGCTGGTGACCGATGCGGGCGGTGCCATCGCCATCGATGACGCGTTGCCGCCTGCGACGTTGCCGTGGTTGCCGCCCGATGCCGAAGGCGACGTGCCCGATGCGCGCGTGCCGGCGCGTGCGCTCGACCACGATTGGTGGGTCTACAGCTTCACCCAGTTGGCGCATGCCGATGCCGGCAACGATGCGTCCAGCGCGGCCACCCAGCCCGTGCCCGGTGGCCGCGACGAGCCTGCGAATGAACAGGACGACGATGCGATCGTGGCCGGCGAGATCGATCCGCGCTTCGGCGGCACCCGTTTCGGCGTGGTGCTGCACGACGTGCTCGAACACGCCGATTTCGCGGCGTGGCAGGGTTGGCATCCCGGCGACGATCCGCCCGGCGATGAACGCGCGAAAATCGTCGATGCACTCGGCCGCGGCGGTTACGCGGCCACCGACATCGATGATGGCGTCGCAGTGCTGGTGCCGATGGCTGGGCATACGCTCACCGTCACCCTGCCCGAAGGCACCACGCTCGCGGCATTGCCGGCAACGCAACGCCGTGCAGAAATCGAATTCCAGTTCGCGCTCGCGCCGACCCAGGTCGATGCGCTGCTCGCGTTGCTGCATCGCCACGGGTTGCTGCGCGAACGCCGCGCCTTCGGCCTGCGTCGCAAGCTCGAAGGCCTGATGACGGGCCTGATCGACCTCACCTACCAGCACGACGGCCGCTGGTACGTGCTGGACTACAAATCCAACCGCCTGCCCGGCTATGGCCCCGCGCAACTCGACGCGGCGATGGCGCACAGCGAATACCACCTGCAGGCGTTGATCTACACGCTGGCGCTGCATCGCTGGTTGCGTTTCCGCCTGGGCGACGGTTACGACTACGCACGCGATTTCGGCGGGATCCGCTATCTGTTCTGCCGCGGGCTGGAACCGCACGGAGATACCGCGCGCGGCGTGTTCGCGCATCGCTTCGCGCCGGAACTCGTGCATGCGCTCGATGCGCTGTTCTCTGGCCAGGCACAGGGAGCGGCGGCATGAGCCTGCTCGATACCCTGTTCCACGGCGGCCACCTGCGCACCCTCGACCATGCATTGGCGCAGAGCCTGCGCCGGCTCGATCCGTCCACGCCCGATGCCGTCCTCGCTGCTGCCGCGCTTGCATCGCTCTCGGTCGCCAAGGGCCATGCCGGCCTGAAGCTCGATGCCGCCCGCGAATTGCTCGACCACGACGATGCCGACATCGCTTGGCCCGGAACGTCCGACTGGCATGCATCGCTCGCAGCATCGCGCTGGATCTCGACGCCAACAGGCGTCACGCAGCCTGCGCCCGCAGATGCGCCGCTGGTGCTCGAAGGCGACCTGCTCTACCTGCGCCGTTACCGCGAATACGAAAGCAGCCTCGCGCTCGGCCTGCAGCGCATCGCACGGACAGACATCACAGAGGCAGGAAACCACGGGGTCTCCCGGGATCCCGTTCGTGTCGAGCGTAGCGAAGCGGAGTCGAAACACGCCCCGACGCCCCACGACTCCGGGCCTTCAGCCCTACGCTCAGGGAGAACGGACACAGGGAGTGTCGATGGCGCGTCTGGCATCGCCGCACTCGCGCCGCTATTCGCGACACTCTTCCCAGCAACTGCCGGCAGCGAAGCAGGGCACGCTGTCGTCGACCACCAGGCCCGCGCCGCGGCACTCGCGTTGCGCCATCACCTGTTGCTCATCACCGGCGGCCCCGGTACCGGCAAGACCACCACCGTTGCGCGCATGCTGGTGCTGCTGGCGGCGCAAGCCAAACATGCGAATGCACCGCCGCCGCGCATCGCGCTGGCCGCCCCTACCGGACGTGCCGCCGAGCGCATGGCCGACAGCGTGCGCAACACGCTGCAATCGCTGGCCGAGTCCGGCATCGACCCGGCGCTGCTCGCGGTGTTGCCCACCGGCGGCACCACCCTGCATCGCCTGCTGGGCACCATTCCCGACTCGCCGCGCTTCCGCCACCACGCCGGCGATCCATTGCCGTTCGACGTGGTGGTGGTGGACGAAGCTTCGATGATCGACCTGCCGCTGATGGCCAAGCTGGTCGATGCCGTGGCCGACGGCACGCGCCTCATCCTGCTGGGCGATCCGGATCAATTGCCTTCGGTCGAAGCCGGCGACGTGCTGGCCGCGATCCTCGATGCCGCAGGCGATGGCGGCGCCCTTGCCGACGACGATGCCGAAGCGCTCCAGCCCCTGCTCGGTGGCACTGCCCTCCCCACCTCTCCCGCCAGCGGGAGAGGTGCGGGTGAGGGCAAGCCCTTCGCCGGTCGCCGCGTCCACCTCGTGCGTGGCTGGCGCCAATCCGAATCGCTGCAGCTCGGCCCGCTCGCCACCGCCGTGCGTGAAGGCGATGCCGATACCGGACTGTCGCTGCTGCGTGGCGGCATGTTGTCGAACGTGCAATTCCACGACGCCCTCGGCGATCCGCTGCATGCGCATCGCGATGCCTTGCTCGCGCATTGGCAATCGCTGGCCGATGCCACTACGCCCGCCGAAGCACTCGCGCGCGCCAATCGCCTGCGCATCCTCACCGCCGTGCGCGAAGGCCCGCAGGGTGCGCGCCACCTCAACGCACGCATCGAGGCGATGCTGTCCGAAAGCGGGCAGTCCGGCGCGCCGGGACGCAACGTGCGCACGGGTTCACCCAGGCATTTCCACGGCCAGTTGCTCATCGTCACCGAGAACAGCTACCGCCACGGCCTGTTCAACGGCGACACCGGCATCGTGCATCGCGACGGCGACGGCGTGTTGATGGCCTGGTTCCCCGGTGAGGATCCCGCGCACCCGCGCGCTTTCCATCCCGCCGCGTTGCCCGCGCACGACAGCGCCTTCGCCATGACCGTGCACAAGGCGCAGGGCTCCGAGTTCGATAGCGTCTGGCTGCTGCTGCCCGCGCGCCCGAACCGCGTGCTCTCGCGCGAACTGGTCTACACCGGAATCACCCGCGCACGCAGCGACCTGCATGTCGCAGGTGGCGAGGACGTGATCCGCGAAGCGCTGTCGCGGCATGCAGGTCGCTGGTCGGGGTTGGGCCGGCGATTGACCGGCAACTGATGCCACATACTCCAACGCGACCGGGCACGACAAGAGCGCTCGACCGCCGGGGTTCAGCAAGCTGAGCGGCCCTGCGTGCTGCGTCTCACCGATTGAGACGGATGCTTGCCAGCGTTGCGCGCATGGAACTCACGCAGAAGCTGGCCGTCCTGGCCGATGCCGCCAAATACGACGCCTCCTGCGCCTCCAGCGGTGCAGGCAAACGGAATTCGCTCGGCAAGGGCGGTGTCGGCAGCACCGAGGGTATGGGCATCTGCCATTCCTACACGCCCGACGGCCGCTGCGTGTCGTTGCTCAAGATCCTGCTGACCAATTTCTGCATCTACGACTGCGCGTACTGCGTCAACCGCGTCAGCAGCAACGTGCGCCGCGCACGCTTTTCCACCGATGAGGTCGTGCGGCTGACGCTGGACTTCTACAAGCGCAACTACATCGAAGGCCTGTTCCTTTCCAGCGGCATCATCCGCGACGGCGACTACACCATGGCGCAGATGGTGGAAGTGGCGCGCAGCCTGCGCGAAGACCATCGCTTCGCCGGCTACATCCATCTCAAGACCATTCCCGAAGCCGCGCCGGAAACCATCGCGCTGGCCGGTCGGTATGCCGACCGGTTGAGCATCAACATCGAACTGCCGACCGAGGAAGGGCTGAAGGCACTCGCGCCCGACAAGCAGGCCCAGGGCATCCGGGATGCGATGGGTCGCGTCCACCAACGCATCGAGGAAAACCGCGAGGCACGGCGCAAGCGTGGTGTCGCATCCACGTTGCGGGCCAGGCCGTCGCGCTTCGCGCCTGCCGGGCAGAGCACGCAGATGATCGTCGGCGCAGACAGTGCCAGCGACGGCACCATCCTGCGCAGCAGCCACGCGCTCTATTCGGGTTTCCGCATGCGCCGCGTCTACTACTCCGCGTTCTCGCCCATCCCGGATGCGTCCGCGCAACTGCCGCCGCGTGCACCGCCACTGCAGCGCGAGCACCGCTTGTACCAGGCCGATTGGCTGCTGCGGTTCTATGCATTCGATGTCGAGGAGATCGTCGGCGCCGGCGACGGCGGCATGCTCGACCTCGACATCGACCCGAAGCTGGCTTGGGCGCTGCGCCACCCGCAGCATTTTCCGGTGGATCTGAATCGTGCGCCGCGCGAGATGCTGCTGCGCGTGCCCGGGCTGGGCGTGCGCAACGCGGACAAGATCGTCGGTTCGCGGAGACACCGCAGGTTGCGGCTCGACGACCTTGGACGCTTGCGTGCGCCGCTGTCGAAGATGCTGCCGTTCGTCAGTGTCCTCGACCACCACCCGGGGCAGCGGCTCGACGATCCCGCACGCCTGCGGGTCGAGCTGGCGCCCAGACCGCGGCAATCGGATCTGTTCGCATGAGGTGGCGGGCAACGGTCGATCCGGGCTGGTCGCTGGACGCATGGCGCGTGCAGGCACGCGCCGCGTGGCAGGCTGCCATCGCGCCCGAGCATCTGGATTGGGATGCAGGTGGACAGGCGACGCTCACGCCGGCATCGCCACTACGACAAGTGGCGGCCGTGCGCTCCGGACTCGTCGTACCGAAGGCGTTCTTCGATCTTGCCGCCAGCGTGCTGTGCCATCGCGATCCTGGCAGGCATGCGTTGTTGTATCGCGTGTTGTGGCGCATCGGTGAAGGCGAACGCGAACTGATCGGCCATGTGCTGGATGAAGACATCGATGCCTTGAGGCGCATGGAAAAATCGGTGCGTCGCGACACGCACAAGATGAAGGCGTTCGTGCGCTTCCGAGCGGTGCCGGGGCAGGAACAGGAAGATGCGTATTGCGCGTGGTTCGAACCCGATCACTTCATCGTCGATCGCGTCGCACCCTTCTTCATGCGCCGCTTCGCCGGGATGCGCTGGTCCATCCTCACCCCGTATCGCAGCGCGACATGGGATGGACAGGCCTTGTGGCTGGGGCCGGGTGGATGCCGCGGCGACGTGCCCGCCGACGATGCCGGCGAAGCGTTGTGGCGCACCTACTACGCCAACATCTTCAACCCCGCGCGGCTCAACACCCGCATGATGCGGCAGGAAATGCCGCAGAAATACTGGCACCTGCTGCCCGAGGCGCAACTGCTGCCGGAACTCGTGCGCACCGCCGGTGCACGCGTGCGCGACATGGCCGAACGCGAAGCCGAACCGCCGCGGCGACGGATCCCGGCGCGGGCCGGGCCGTCGCGAGTTGGCGAGTGACCGGTTGCGGTGCGCCTGCGGCGCGTGTGCAGCAACCGCGACCAGGCAACGCGATCAGAAGATCAGCATCAGGATGCCGATGATGACGATCAGGCCGACGAGGAAAATGAAACCCATGGTCTTGCCGACGAGCTTGATCATGACGTGCCTCCATTCGTGTTGAATCTGAATCACGACGCTAATCGCGCGCAGCGCAAGGCACCGTGAAGCGGCGCGTCCTCATGCGCCCGTCACGTGCAGGCATCGCACCGATGGCGCACGAAACACGGCATGTGGCGCGACTTTCACGCGGCGCGATATCGCGCTATGGTCGGCGCGGGGGTAGCACACGTTGGGGGGCCGCATGGGACGCGGAAGGCGGGGCTTGCTCGATGCGCTGGCTGTCATGCCGTGGCCGGCAGGGCTGGCGGTGGGTGTGGCCGGTTTCCTGCTGATCCGCCACGGCATTCCCGCGTGACTTGCGGGCCAGGGTGGCCCGCTCGTCCATGGATTCGCGCAGGCGCTTCCTTTCGCCGCGTTTGCCTGGATATTCCTCGCACTGTGCGGGCTGGTATCGCTGGCGTCCTTCCTTGATGCACGACGCAAACGCCAACTGCTCGACACGCGCACCGGGCTGGACAGCATCGCCGCACTGGGCTGGCGCGATTTCGAGCGACTAGTGGGCGAAGCCTTCCGCCGACAGGGTTACACCGTGGAGGAAACCGGCCTCGGTGGCGCCGATGGCGGCATCGACCTGATGCTGCGCAAGGGCGGCAAGCGCATCCTAGTGCAATGCAAGAAGTGGAAGCGCGAAAAAGTAGGTGCCAGTGTGGTGCGCGAAATGTACGGCTTGCTGGCTCACCACGGTGCAAATGAAGTGCGCATCGCAACCGTTGGCGGCTACACTCCGGACGCCGCGCGATTCGCGCAAGGCAAGCCCATCACGTTGATTGATGGCGAGACATTGCTGGAAATGATTCGTGAGGCGCAGGCAGGCGACTTAGTAGCGTCGCGTTA
Source organism: Luteimonas sp. (assembly GCA_024707405.1). Lineage (GTDB taxonomy): Bacteria > Pseudomonadota > Gammaproteobacteria > Xanthomonadales > Xanthomonadaceae > Luteimonas. The sequence goes on along the minus strand of JANPZU010000008.1, from coordinate 390,717 downwards.
GCACGTCGAGCCTGTTTGGGAGTGCCAAAAAGAGATCGCGCCTTTCAGCCCCGTGGATCTCTCTGCGCCCCCTTTATGCGCGCCGGACGCAAGGTCTCATCGCGTACCGTAAAGCGCGTCGTCTGGGTCGGACATGGGTCGAATCGAGCGTCGCTGCAGGAATCGCATCGTGGACAAACTAGGCGGCCACAGCTGCATGTGTCATGCTCACCAAAGACGAGCGGCCGATAACCGCATTCACTTCCACCGACTCGCTTTCCGCCGCAATGTGCCAGTAGCGTCTTCTGTTTGCTGTCCGGGAACCGGCCAGTGAGCACGCCACTCTCATGGAGGGTGAGATCGGAAATTCGCAGAAATAACTCGCGCGAGACATGCTTCTCCAGTCGAGCCAGTGAACGCAGCAGGGTGCCAATCGAGTCGGAGGGATCCATGATTCCGATTGAGGATGCGAGTGCCGGCGTTTCAAAGGAAGTCAAACGCGATGGCCTCATGATCCGACGCATCCAGTGGTCGTGGTCATCTCGTACGGGAACCGGAAGTCCCCATTCAAATATGCTCGTGAGACTTCCTGTATCCATTTCATCCGCAGAGACACGCCAGCTCATCCAGAAATGGAGCAGGAACAAGTAAAGCCATGGCAAGCGTGGTGACATTGATTTCTCGACCAGCCGTGAGCGCGCGGAATACTCTTGGATGCTGGTGAGAGCCGCGAACTCCTGAGGGCTCTGAGAAGAATGCTCTAGTGGCCAACCCCATAACGCTCGAAGAACTGGCGGCAGCGTGCTTCGGGCCGCACTTGCTAATGGCGAAGACCCCATTTGACACAGGCGATCGTTGAGGGCGCGAAAAGTGATGTCGCGTTCCCTATAGTGCGAATGTGGATAGTCCCAAGCCCAGGCGGGAAGCTCGAACAGCCGGGTGGCGGGATTCGTTCGAAGCTCGTGCATCCCGCAGAACGTCCTTAGTAGATTATTAATCTCGCCAGTTGTTGTTACGCCAAGTACAAGAAAGTCTTCGCCACTCTCATCATCGCCATGAGCGTCATCGAATGTGGGCATGTATGGGCTGCTAACGCCGCAGAGAAGGACGTGGCTACCTCGCGAGTCAAGTTTGAAGTTCTTGACACGCCATCTGCTCGAGAGCGTGCCGCCGTTTGGTGAACGACGTACGTTCTTCACATCAACGCCGTGCTTACTGTCGATCCTCAGATCCATGGTTCGCCATGTGTGATCCGCTCCGGTCAGTTGCAAGCCGGAGATGTCCTCAACGTTATGGCCCAAACGTTCAAAGTAGGATTTGGCAATCTTCTCGGCGAAGCGCGCGGAAAGCATCTGCAAGCGTAGCGCTGGGCGCGCCTCCTCGCTGGCGTCTTTATGGATCCACATCTCGGCCAATCTTCGATCCGTCGCGCCCAGTGTTGCGACGTCGCGTGAGCTGTGTGCGGCAATTGACGAAATGGAAGGGCGCATCTCCTCAAGAGCCTTGAGCGATCGACTGAGCTCCGGAAGCTTTTGTGAAATCAGTGCTGCAAGAACTTCCCAAGGAGCCGAACGAAGCTCGATCCAATCCTCGGGAATTTCGGTTGCCGTCTGGCTGCCATCCCTCAGGCTGATCGCAAGCGGTGCCCAGAAAGGAGTCAACGACCTGTCAGCCTCGGCCGCGCGACGCGCCCATTTGTATGGCTCGGCAATGGCGGAGGCGGGAACGAAGGTTCGAGAAACCAGATCGACGATTTCGCTCCGGGATTCGGGTAGCGCCACCCATAGAGTCTCCAGCCAGGCCGGGTCGCAGGGGCATGCGTTTGCTAACGCCAGCAACCTCATGGTTGCCAGCGCGAGAGGTGGATCATCCCTTACTCGTTCCAGAATAATTCGGCGTTTGATGCTGTCGTTGGCTAAGTGCAGGGCCGGCAGCAGGTCCTCGGAGCGCCAGACATCGACGCCAATATCGTTTACCCAAGCATGAGAGTAGAAATTGGACTCAAATGGTCGCAATGCGAGGAGCAGCACCAGTGGTACTGATCCTCCGTGAGGCACGGCTAATGACTGGAGCCGCTGAATTGCCGGGTTCTTGATGCCGAAAGCGTTGACGTGGCCCCATAGCAGGTTGATGTGGTCACTGTTGTCCAAGTCCAGAAGTTCGACATGCGTTGCGGCAAGTTTGTGATCAAGCTGCTCTACGACCGTCATCCGAATGAGGCAATTGAGGGGTGACGCTGTCGCTGCCAGGCTGGCAATGCGGCTTTCGTTAAGGAATACGCTTCTTGATCGATTGCCTGTCAGATTCTCCGCAAACCCGAAGCCCTTAGGTTTGACGGCAGTGATCAGGCCGATGTCGTCGAGTCGTGTGTACTCACGCATTTCGGTTCTCAGAGGGAAAATCCAAACAAGCGGAGTCGACTACTAATCAAGTGAATTCAATCACCACATCAAATCATCCGGCACCTTGAACTGCGCGTAGTAGGCATCGTCTTCCGACGTTGCCGCGTCGGGTTCGGCGTCCTTCGCCTGTCCATGGTCGAGGACGATGCGGCTGGCATCGCGTTCACGCACTTTATCTGCAGCGGCGCGCGGCAGCAGTTCGAAGCGGTCGTCGATGCGGACGATCACCAGCGCGCCGGCGACGAGTTGCTTCTTCATCGCGTCGTCGACCAGTACGGTACGGATGGCGCCGTCCACGGGGAAGCGGTACTCGAGCTCACCGCTGCGCGGCAGCTTCTTGTCCTGGATGATCTGCCGCGCCTGCTTGGCGAGTTCGGCGGTGTGGGCCCTGGCTTTCTGTTCGGCGGCCAGCGCGCGGTCGCGGTCGGCCTTCTCGGCGCGCACGCGCTCGGCTTCGCGCTGGATCTCGGTGGCTTTCGGCGGTGCCTTGCCGTGTCGCGCCTTGGACTGCTCGCGCGCCACTTCGGCCACTTTTCCTTTCTTCACCAGGCCTGCCTTGAGCAGTTGTTCCTGGAGCGGATTCGCCTTCGCCATGGTGCCGGGTCTTGTGATGGGTGCGGCGACATCATACGGCGCGACCTGCGCATGAGACCCCAGAAATCGGGCCAGCTTCATTTCCACATGACCGTGGCCAGCGCCGAGTATCGGATTGCTGAGCATGCGGCGTGGCGCCGGACGATGGCCCACAAAAAACCCCGGGCGTTTCCGCCCGGGGTCTTGTCTTGCGAATGCGACGCGAACGTCGCATCAAGGCTCACTCGGCCTGGACTTCTTCAGCCTGCAGGCCCTTCTGGCCCTGCGCGACCTTGAAGGAGACCTTCTGGCCTTCCTGCAGGGACTTGAAGCCGCTGCCCTGGATCGAACGGAAGTGGACGAACAGGTCGTCGCCGCTCTGCGGGGTGATGAAGCCGAAGCCCTTGGCGTCGTTGAACCACTTGACGGTGCCGGTCTGACGATCAGACATGGTGTTACTCCTTGGATCAGTTGAGGAAGCACGGCCCGCGGATTGCGGTGCCGGGACTGTATCGAGCAAGGGGTAACGCGAAGCGATGGAGCGGATCGTCTGGAGAAGCGCACTTCAACGGGTGACCTACCGCATCGGAGCCACGATGTACCGTGATCCCGCTTTGAACAGTGCGCGCACCATACCCTATTTCCCGGGGCGGTGGACGGGGCGGGTCACCCGGCAGCAGGCCGTACGTCGATTCCCAGTGCCGGGGCGAGGATGCGCATCGCGGTGTCGTCGCCGGAGAGCGTCATCCATCCGGCCACGTCGTGGCTGCCGGTTTCCCACGTCCACAGCGTGTAGCCGTCGAGGCGCAACTGGTCGTGCGCGGTTTCGAGCAGTTCGGCGGTGGTGGTGGCCGCGAGGAAGGCGTCGTCGGTCGGGTCTTCCACGCCCCAGTCGATGGCGAGGTTGTAGCGCGCGGCGAGTTCGGTGATGGCGTCGATCAGCGTGCCGCGGGCGGTGTCTTCGACGTGGAAGCCGGACTTCCAGTCGATCACGTCCTTCAGCAGCCACGCCGCGTCGATGTCCTCGGCATCGGCGCCGGCCAGTGCGTCCTGGAATGCGGCGAACTGCTGCAGCGCCGCGTCCTCGTCGCCGGGATTGATGACCAGCAGCAGTTGCCAGACCAGTGCCTCGGCGCTGGCGCCGTCGTCGATCTCGTCGCCTTCGGCGTCATCCGTGTAGTTGTCGTCCGGATCGAATTCGTCGGGCAATGTCATCGCGGGTGCATCCGTGGTGCTCTGCAGGGGCGACAGTTTGCCGGAAGCGATCCCCGGGCGTGATCAAGGCGGGCTTGGGCCCGCCCGATGCATGATGCGTCGATGCGTGGTGTCGCTCAGCGATACGGCCTTGGCCCGCTCCACAGCAGGTCGCCCTGGCGATAGACCCGCTGCATGTTGATGGCCTTGCGGGCGTCGCCGATGTTGGCCAGTTCCGGGTCGTTGGGTTCGAGCAGGCGGCATTCGCCGGATTCACGGCGCAGGGCGGTTTCGAGCGGGCAGACCATGTACTGCCGGGTGCCGGGCAGGGGCAGGAAGAGTTCGGTCATGCCCTGGTCGCGCCAGGCGCGCAGGCGCTCTTCGCTGAAGAGGTCGTAATAGACGTGGTAGCCGCCCACTTCCAGGCTGGGGCCGGAGGACGTGGACTGGCCGCGGGTGCCGCGGCTGGGGGTGGGATTCCGCGCCGTCCCCATGTTCACGGGCGCGGTTTCCTGCACCAGCATGCCCGGCGGTTGCCCCCACGTGCGCGAGCGGCGTTGCGTGGTGGGCGGCGGCGGTGCGGCGGTGGGCGCGGGCGTGTCGGGGCGCTGTTCGGATTGCGGATTGCGCGATGCGGTGTCGGCATCGGATTGCGCGATGGCATCGGGCAGCACCGGTTCCTCGGCGTTTTCGATCGGCGGCGGCTGGAGGCGTCGCCGCGCGGGGGCGGCTTCGGCGGGACGGCTGGCCGGGGCGCTGTCGACGGGCGGCGAGGGGATGGGGTGCGGGGGCGTTTCGCCGATGAAGTTCACTTCCACACGGCTGCCGGCGGCGGCGCTGTCGGCTGAGGTCACGGGCACCGGTGGCATCAGCATCGCGAGCAGCAAAAAAAGTACGTGCAGCACGCCGCTCAGCAGCCCGGCGATCCAGGGCTGCCAGCGTTCGATGCGGTGTGCGGTTCCGACGCCTGGCCGGGTCGACGCTTCGCTCATGCCGCCGGAGCTGCGTCGGAGGTGCGGGCCTTCATGGGGGATCGACAACGTGCGGCGTGTGGGGTGCGGCATCGTAACGTGTCGCGGGCGTGCACGATGTGTCAGCCCGCGGTGGATGTCGCGGCTTCGTGGTTGCCCGCTGCGGCATCGTGCATTCGCTGCATGGCGATGCGCGCATCGGCCACGGGCGGCCGTCCGAACAGGCGGCCGTACTCGCGGGTGAATTGCGGCACGCTTTCGTAACCGACGGTGTAGGCCGCCGTGCTGGCGCTGGCGCCCTGCGATTGCATGAGGCGCCGGGCCTCGACCAAGCGCAGGTGCTTCTGGAACTGCAGCGGCGACAGCGAGGTGATCGCCTTGAAGTGCTGGTGGAACGACGACGGACTCATGCCGGCGATGGTCGCCAGTCGTTCCACCGCGATTGGTTGCGCGTAGTCGCGGCGCAGCACCTGCACGGCGCGGGCGACGCGCTGCACGTGGCCATCGGGCCATCCGAGCTTGCGGATGGCATCGCCATGGCGCCCGGCGAGCAGCCAGTAGTGCATCTCGCGCAGCCGTTGCGATTGCAGCACCGGCAACGTCTCGGGCCGGTCGAGCAACTGCATCAGTCGCAATGCTGCGTCGCGGGTTTCGTCGTCGGTGGGTTCGGCGCGCAAAGGCGCGTGGTCGGCAGTGGCGGGCAATGCCATCTCCGCGACCAGGCCGGCGATGGTGGCCGGATCGAGTTCCAGCACCAGCGAGTAGTAAGGCGTGGCGGCGCTTGCGCGGGTGATCTGGCTGACGGTCGGCAGGTCGGCGGTGACCAGCAGCGAGTCGCCGGCGGCGAACTCGACCGCGCGCGTGCCCGCGGTGACGCGCTTGGCGCCCTGCTGCACCAGGCAGGCCAGCGGACGCTGGACGTCATGGATCAGGTCGCTGGGCGCGGTTGCGCGCACCAGCATCAGGCCGGGGATGGGCGTGGGCGCGAGGCCGTCATCACCGGCATGGGCGTCGGCGAAGCGGCGGACAGCATCGAGCAATGCATTCATGACGCAAGACTAGCGCTTTCGTCCCGCGGCGGACGAGCGCTTGTAGGATCAGGCAAGAGTCGGCGACGTTCCGGCAACCCGGTGGCCGTGTGCGGGAGGAGGCTATGTCCACCTTCCACGCACCCCGAAAGGAGTCAAACATGAGCAGGATCACCCTCATCACCGGCGGCAGCCGCGGCCTGGGCCGCAACACTGCGTTGAGTGTCGCCCGCTCCGGCGGTGACGTCGTCCTCACCTACCGCAGCAATGCCGGGGAAGCGCAGGCGGTCGTCGCCGAGATCGAAGCCCTGGGACGCAGGGCCGTGGCGTTGCCGCTCGATACCGGAGTGACGTCCAGCTTCGGCGACTTCGCAGAACGCCTGCGTACCGCGTTGCGTGACACCTGGCAGCGCGAGACGTTCGATCACCTCGTCAACAATGCCGGGCATGGCGACGTGGGATCCATCGCGGAGACTACCGAAGCGCAGTTCGACCGATTGGTCGACGTGCACTTCAAGGGCGTGTTCTTCCTGACCCAGGCGCTGTTGCCGTTGATCGCCGACGGTGGCCGCATCGTCAATATCTCCACCGGCCTCACCCGATTCGCGTATCCCGGTTATGCCGCCTACGCGGCGGCGAAGGGTGCGGTGGAAGTGCTGACGCACTACATGGCCAAGGAACTGGGCGCGCACGGCATCGCAGTCAACACGGTGGCGCCGGGCGCGATCGAAACCGACTTCGGCGGCGGCGCCGTGCGCGACAACCCGGAGATCAATCGCCAACTCGCCGGCATTACCGCGTTAGGTCGCGTAGGCGTGGCCGACGACATCGGCCCGATGGTCGCCAGCCTGCTGGGTGATGCGAATCGCTGGGTCACCGCGCAGCGCATCGAAGTGTCGGGCGGTCAGGCGATCTGATTGCCCTGGTTGCCGGTTGATCGTGGCGGGGTGAGCAACGAACAAGCCCCGGCGTGGCCGGGGCTTCATCTTGGTACGGGTTGCCGCGATGTGCGCGACAACGTGGGATCGACTCAACTTGCGGCTTTCAGCGCCTGCTTGTGGTTGCGCATGATGTCGTGGCACTGCACCACGCGCGGCATGAACTGTTCGGCGGCCATGCGTGCGGCGGCCGGCGTGTCCTTGTCGGCCAGCGTATCTTTGAACGCATCGAGCAGGCGATCCTCGGATTCCTCGAGTTCGGACACGTAGGCGTAGTCAGTATCGCCCAGCGCCGCGCGCACCTTGCCATACACCTGGTGCATCGATCCGACCATCGTGCCGTGCTCGGCCGGCTTGCCGCCGGTGGCGGCCACGTCAGCGCTCAGGCCGTTGACGATCTCGCGCTTGTGGCTCGCCATCTGACCGAACAGCGCGGACAGTTCCGGGTTCTTCACCTTGCCGGCAGCCTCGGTATAGAACTCGCTGCCGTCGCGTGCGATCTCGATGAGGTCGTTCAGGCTGTGCTGGATTTTCTTGTCCGTGTTCATCTGCATTTCTCCATGGGGGAAGGTGGAAGCACTGTCCTCCAACGCGCATGAAATCGATGTGCAACCACGGCGCATCGACTGAACGACTTTTCGTTGGCGTTGTGCTTTGTGCAGCGGATGAGAAGCGGACGTGATGCTATCGTTGCGGCATGGCCTCACCCACCGGAAAGATCAGGTTCAAGGCGAAGCTGCTGCGTCCATCGGAACCGGCAGATGCGGTGTGGTTGTTCCTCGTGCTGCCGAAGGCCGCGAGCGCGAAACTGCCGGCGCGCAGCATGGTGTCCGTGGAGGGCATGTTCGCCGGACAACCCTTCCAGGCCACGCTGGAACCCGATGGTGAAGGCAGTCATTGGCTGAAAGTGGACGATGCACTGCGCAAGCTTGCCGGTGTCGAAGCCGGTGCGATGGTGGCGCTGGAGATGGCGCCTGTCGACAAGGAGCCCGAACCCGAGGTGCCCGCCGACGTGCGCAAGGCCTTCGCTGCACATCCCGACGCGCTGGCGACCTGGCAGGACATCACGCCGGTCGCGCGACGCGACTGGATCCACTGGATCACCTCGGGCAAGAAAGCGGAAACGCGCGTGAAGCGCATCGCCACCGCGTGCGACATGCTCGCGTCGGGCAAGCGCCGTGCGTGCTGCTTCGACCGTTCCGGTCGCTACAGCCGCGGCAACATGGGCGCGCCGCGCGCCGCGGATTGAGTGTCGGCGCTTCGGCGCTTACTTCTTCAGGGGATCGGGCGGCGCCGTGGTCGCCGGCCCGGAGCCTGGCGTCGCGTCGCCTGCATGTGCCTTCGTCAAGGTTCGGGTCACGCCGAGCACTTCGATCTTGCCGCCCGCCTTGCTGAAGGCGGCCATGTCGGCGGCGATGCGCTCATGGGTGAGCGTGGGATGCACCTTTGTCTTGCGTGGCAACACGCGCTCGGCCTTGGCCGGGTCGGCGGCGAGTGCATCGAGCTTGGGTTTTGCGTGCTTCGGGCGAGGCATGGGGAGTCCAGTCAGTGGAGCTGCAGCGGAATGCCGCGGCGATTGCGGTCGCTGTAGTCGGCGCGCACTTCGCGGCAGTACGGCCCGGCCATCACGAAACGCCGGCAGATGCCCGGGCGCGTGTCGTAGATCGAACAGCGCATGTGTGCTGCATCGATCGCGACGCACCAGCCTTCTTCGTCGCGGGCCATGACCGTCAATCCTGCATCGGTCTTGTCGGTGAGGTGCAGCGGGATGCGATCTTCCGGTTGCAGCACGACGGTCAACCGGCAGCACACGGCATCGCATCGTGCACAAAGCGGCTTTGAAGGCGCGCCCATGCTAGTGCGCTGCCTGTCGGCGGTAATGCAGCATGCGGCCACGATGCGGTGGCAGGTCGGCATCGCTCATGGGGCAACGCTCTTCGTCGAGATCGAAGCCGCGCGCGGCCAGCAGGCGGCTGAAGCGCGTGCTGTTGCCGCGCCCCGGATCGGTGATCAGGATCTCGGCATCGGGCATTGCGTGCCGGTCGACAACGGCGTCGAGCAGTTCCGCGCTGTCGCGCTCGTAGAGCACGTCGCTGGCGATGATCGCGTCGAACCGTCCCAGCGTGGGGAGAAGGGTGTTCCAGCGCAGCTGCCGGTAATGCAATGCAGGCAGTCCGTTCAATGCCGCGTTGTAGGCGAGGAACACTTCGGCCAGCGGATGCGCATCGGAAGCGATGATGTCGGCGCCACGGCGTTGCAGCACCAGGCTGGCGAGGCCGATGCCGCAACCCACCTCGAGGATGCGCTTGCCGGCGATGTCGAAGCGGTGCATCGCCTGTGCCAGCAACTTGCCTGCCGCCCACACTTGTCCGAACAGGCTCCATTGCGCGGAAGAGATGCCCATTTCCGCACTGAATCCATCGGGATCGGCGAATTGCTGCGTGTCGCTCAGCACGCGAAGGCGATAGACATGCCCGCCGATGGATTGCGTGGTTTCCCTGACCCGGTAACCCGGCATTGGCGCTCCCGAAGGGGCGTCGCCCCTGCAAGGGGACGTGACGCGTGGAAGGGGCGCAGCGAGCGACGTTGGACGGTCGGGCGGGACGCACGATTGTGGCGTGGTGCGTCGTCATCGTACGCCAACCGGCGAAGGATCGCGTGATCGGTGCTGCTGCTGTCACGCGAAGTGAACGATTTGGGCGCATACTCGGGCGCCATACCGGGCGCGCACCATGTCGAAGCACCAGATTGCGTTGTTCACGTTTACGCTGGGCAAGGGCGAAAGCATCGGGCCCGTGCCGCTGCGCGAACTCTGGATGCGCGCAAGCGGCACCAACCAGGCCAGCGTGGGACGAAAGCTGCTGGCCGGCGATGCCGAGCGACCTGTCTACACGCTCTACGGCCCGCAAAGCATCGGCGACCTGCGTGGCGTCGAACTGCGGCTGCGGTCGATGCTGGAAGCGGCGCACCTGCGGGCATCGTTGAACGTGCTGCACGTCTGAACCGGCGATCGCGGGATGTCGCCATGACGGATGCCCGAGGCGACAGCATGGCGCGGACTGCGCTAGCGTGGATGGCATCGCACAACCGGTAACCGTCCATGCGCAGTGCCCTTCATCGTGAATTCGGCGAACCCGCCGACGTACTTGTCCATGCCGACAGCCCGGTGCCGCAACCTGCGCCCGGCGAGGTGCGCATTCGCATGGTGCTGGCGCCGATCCATAACCACGATCTGTGGACGATCCGCGGACAATATGGCTACAAGCCGAAATTGCCGGCCATCGGCGGCAGCGAAGGACTGGGCGTGATCGACGCGGTTGGCGAAGGTGTCGAAGGGCTCTCGGTCGGCCAGCGCGTGACCGCTGCCTCCGGACGCGGCACCTGGGCGGAATCCTTCGTCGCCTCGGCGAAGATGGTGATTCCCATGCCCGATGCGATTCCGGATGAACTGGCCGCGCAACTCATCGCGATGCCGTTGAGCGCGTTGATGCTGCTGGAGTTCCTGCAGGTCGAACGTGGCCAGTGGGTCGTGCAGAACGCGGCGAACGGCGCGGTCGGCAAGACCTTGGCGATGTTGGCGGCAGCGCGTGGCATTCCGGTGCTGAGCATCGTGCGCCGCGATGCCGGTGCGGAGGAGATGGCTGCACTTGGCATCGACAACATCGTGTCCACAGAATCGAAGGACTGGAAGCAGCGTGCGAAGGACGTCCTCGGCGATGCCGGTGCGCATGCGGCGGTGGATTCTGTAGGTGGACAGGCCAGTGCCGATCTGCTTTCGTTGCTGGGACAGGACGGCACGCTGGTGTCGTTTGGCGCAATGGGTGGCGAAGCGATGGTGATCCCGCCCGGCGACATGATCTTCAAGCACGCCACGGTGAAAGGCTTCTGGGGCAGCAAGGTCAGCCGCGAGATGTCGGTGGCCGACAAGCGCCGGCTGGTCGGTGAACTGATCCAGCGTGCCATTGCCGGTGAATTGAAGTTGTCGGTCGATGCGACCTTCGGCCTGGCCGATGCCGCGAAGGCCGCCGCGGAAAGCCTGCGGCCCGGTCGCAACGGCAAGGTGATGTTGCGACCCTGACGTCGCCGCACGCCGTCAGCGCATCAATTCGTCCAGCACCCAGGTGTCGAGGAAGGCGATGACGCGGACGATCCTGTCGTCCTCCAGCACCATGTGCCACGCATAGCTGTTGCGATAGGTGCTGCCGTCGATGGCGGTCGCCACGCCGTCCCACAGCACGACCACGGCATCGCCTTGCGCCACGACATGGCGGATCGTGGGCGAGATCGGCGTGGACAGGCGTGCGTTGATCGGCACCACCGCATCGGTCATGAACGCCGCCTTCGAGCGATGCGTGCCCGAGACCGGGCTGGTGCCGGCGATGTGCCATTGGACATCGTCGTGCAGCAGGTCGAACACGCTGCCGGTGCCGTTGCGCCAGGCATCGAAGGCTGCGCGCACCAGCGTGGTGTTGTGCGATGTCGTGTCCGGTGCAGGTTCGCGCGCCGTCGCGGGCAACGAGAGCACGCCGGCGACGAGCAACGCGCTCATTGTGAAAAGGAATCGAGTCTGGAAACGCATGGTAGTTCTCCTGCGGGAATGAAAGGACATGTCGTCAGGCCGGGCTGGCGACGGGACGCACCACGATGTCGGTGGTGTCCACGTCCGCGGGTTGGTTGATCGCGTGCGCGATCGCGTTGGCGATGGCTTCGGGCTTCAGTGCGATCTGGCGGAAGGCATCGATGGCCTTGGCCGTGTCTGCATCGGTGATCGTGCGTGCGAGTTCGGACTCGACCACGCCCGGATACACGCAGGTCACGCGGATGGCATCGTTCTCCTGGCGCAAGCCATCGGAGATCGCGCGCACCGCGAACTTGGTGGCGCAGTACACCGCGGCGGTCGGCATCACGTACAGGCCGCCGATCGAGGACACGCTGATCACATGGCCGCTGCCTTGCGCCTGCATCGTCGGCAACACCGCGGCGATGCCGTGCAGCACGCCCTTGATGTTGACGTCGACCATGCGATCCCATTCGTCGACTTTCAATGCGGCCATCGGTGACAGCGGCATCACGCCGGCGTTGTTGACGATCACGTCGATGCGGCCGAAGTGTTCCAGCGCATGGTTGGCGAAGGCCTGCACGTCGTCGCGACAGGTGACGTCGAGTGCACGCGCAATGGCGGTGCCGCCCGTTGCGGTGATGTCGGCGACGAGCGCGTCGAGTCGTTCGGTGCGGCGCGCACCGAGCACGACGGTCGCGCCCTGTGCGGCCAGCACCTTTGCGGTGGTCTCGCCGATGCCGCTGCTGGCGCCGGTGATGAGGACGACTTTTCCCTGGATGTTGTTCATGCGGTTCCGGGTTGGGTTGGAGGTGCGACCACCCTAGTCAGCCCGGACTGTCGAGAGAACCCGCCAATCGCTGCCCACATTGGTTAGCATTGCTATCCAATGGCGCCCGATCTCAACCTGTTGCGCGTGTTCCACACCGTCGCCGAAGCGGGCAATTTCCGCGCCGCCGCCGACCGGCTGGGGGTGACGCGTTCCGCCGTCAGCCAGGCCATCCGCAAGCTGGAAGACGGCCTCGGCATCGCGCTGGTGCAGCGTTCCACCCGCAGTGTGCGGCTGACCGAGGCCGGCATGCGGCTGCACGAACAGGTGGCAGGGCCGCTGTCGATGATTGGTGCCGCGCTGGAAGACACGCTGGATGATGGCCCGCCGCGCGGCCTGTTGCGCGTGGCGGTGACGTCGATCGCCGAACCATTCCTGTCGGGGCCGCTGGTGGCGACATTCGCCGAGGCGTATCCCGGCATCACGCTGGACGTGACGGTGACCGATGATGTGTTCGACATCGTCGCCGCCGGTTTCGATGCCGGCGTGCGCCTGGGCGAAGTGATCGAGCAGGACATGATCGCGGTGCCGGTGGGCGGATTGCAGCGCGAGATCGCGGTGGCGTCACCGGCGTACCTTGAGCGACATGGCGTGCCCGCGCATCCGCGCGAACTGGTGCCGCATCGCTGCATCGGCTGGCGCCCCGGGCCGGACGTCGCACCGTGGCGCTGGGAGTTCGTCGAAGACGGCCACGCGTTTTCCGTCGCGGTCGATCCGCAGATCACCACCAACGACCTGCAGCTGATGCTGCGTACCGCGCTGGCCGGCGGCGGCATCACCTTCGGGCCGGAGGAATGCTTCCGGCCGTGGATCGCATCGGGCGAACTGGTGCCGTTGCTGCGCCACTACCTGCCGCCGTTCCCGGGCTTCTTCCTGTACTTCCCCAACCGGCACAACCCGCCACCGAAGCTGCGCGCACTGGTCGAGCATGTGCGTGCGTTTCACCAACCCGGGACTTGACGCCTTGCATGGCGGAGGTGGATGTTGCGTGCGGGGATCGCCCTGCCCCGGCTTCGGGCCGAGGCAGGCGCACAGCGGCCATCGGCCATCGGACGGGAGCGGTGACATGGGGATGCGCAGGGACACGGGCAGCGGTGTGGGCAAGGGCGTGTTGCTGGCGTTCGCGCTGGCGTTCGCAGGCGTGGCGCAGGCGACGGTCGTGGTCGGTGAAGCGCCGCCGGATTATCTTGGCAAGACGCCCAAGGGCGAGGAGATCCGCATCAGCGACCATCGCGGCAAGGTGATGGTGGTCAGCTTCTGGGCATCGTGGTGCCCGCATTGCCGCAAGCAGTTCCCCGCGCTCGATTTCCTGCAGCAGAAAGTCGATCCGGCGCACATGCGCGTGGTCATCGTGAATTTCAAGGAAGACACGCACACCTATCGCGCGGTGCTGCGACAAGCGCGTGATTCCAGCGTGACCTGGACGCACGACCGCACGGGTGCGGTCTCCGATGCCTTCGGCGTCAGTTCCGTGCCGAATACTTTCATCATCGACAAGGCGGGACGGGTCGCCAACATCCGTCGCGGCTATTCGGAGGAATCGTTCCCGCAGTGGATCGACGTGCTCAACGGGCTGTTGGCCGCGCCCGCGCCTGCGGAAGTGCTGCCGCAGCAAGCGCCCTCACCCGATGCCCCGCCTGCGCCGGAGGACGGTGCGGCGGACGAGGCCGTCGCCGCCGCGTCCGGCAGGTGAGGCCGGTCACGGTGCCGGCAGCGTCTGGTCGACTGCGGGCGTGAACCAGAACGGGATGCGGTATTCGCGCCGGGGATGGGGATCGTCCTTGCCGCTTTCAGCGTTCCACGTGGCGACGAGGTCGTGCCGTCCCGGCACCAGCTCGGCGATGGGGATGTAGCCGATCAGTCCGCGCAGGTCGAGGTCGCGGCGCTCGATCGGGACGAAGTCGTCGAGCGGTACCGTTTCGCCATCCAGCGTGATTGTCCAGAACGAACCGATGCAGGCATGCGCCAGCGTGGTCGCGGCCTGTTCTTTCTCGGCGTTCCGCCCGTCCTTCAGGTCGGTGCATTTCTCGCGCGCGAGTGCGTTGTCGCGCTTGGGCTGGTGCGGGATGAACAATCGCAGGTGGACTTCGGAGATCCGGTCGGACGGGATCATCGGATAGCGCAACAGCCGGTCGTGCTCGGAGCGCATCGATTCGTAGTGCGCACTGACCATGCCGTTCTCCACCGCCTCGGTGGTGAGTACGTCGTAGCGATGCACCATGGCGAACTGTGCGGAACTGGCGACCTGCAGCGACCCGAAAATGCTGGTCAGGAAGATGACGGCGAAGTAGACCGCCATGAAGCCCTTGCCATTGAGGTTGCTCTGCAAGGTCATCTGCACCGGCAGGATCAGCCGCTGCGGGACGAAGAATCCAGGATACCCTGAGCAACATGCGCACGATGCGTTCGAGTCGCGGCGATGCGGTGCCGGAACCTTGCCGGTAGGCGATGAGCTTCTCGAACAGGAACGGCAGCAAGGTGATGGATATGAAGAACAGGTACGTGGAGATCAGGATGATCTTGATCGCACGGTCGCTGTCGTCGAAGAACTGGCCCAGCAATCCGCTGAACAGGATGAGCAGGGTGGCGACCACCCCGACCCAGAACATCGCCAGCGCGATGAGGATCGCCATGGCGAACAGGATCGACGCCGCACGGTCGGCGCGGTCGATCGTGCGGCCGAGGTCGCCGATGCGATCGCGATAGAACGCCTGCGAGACTGTGCCCATCAGGGGGATTCGATCCCAGCGGATGCCGTCGGGAAACGTGGATTTCAGTCCGATCAACGCGATCCAGTAGCCGCGGATGGCGAGATGGACGATGAAGGCGGTCGCCAGCGAATAGCTCAGGCCGGCGGAGATGATGAAGCCGAACATCAGCGCGTAGTCGAACAGGCCCTCGACATGCACCGAGTTCGCCGCCCAACTGTCGAACACGCGCCCCGGCACGGTCAGCAAGGCAAAGGCCAGCAGGCCGGAGACGATCAGTTCGAGTTCGTCGGTGCGCTCGCGCAGGCGTTCGAACGCGATACGCCCGGCCGGGACTTCGTCCTGTCCGTGGTCGGGTGATTGCGAATCGTGCTGGCTGGTCATCTGCGTTCTCCCGCTGCAGCGCGAAGTCTATCGGCAGCCGCCGCATCGCGCAGCGGCCAAGGCCATGACGCGACTGCGCCGGGCAACGTGACCATGCGTGCCCGCGTCGCCGCTACAGTCGCGCGACGCGGAAACGACGCCCCTTGATCTTGCCTTCGCGCAATGCCGACAGCGCCTTTCCGGCTTGCGCGCGCGCGATGGCGACGTAGCTGCGCGTGGCGAACACGTCGATCTTGCCGATGGCGTCCTTGTGCAGGTCGGCATCGCCGGTCAGTGCGCCGACGATGTCGCCGGGTCGCAATTTGTCGCTGCGGCCGCCGTCGATGCGCAGCGTGGCCATCGCCGCAACGGGCACGTTTGCGGCCTTTCCCGACAGCGGCGCCACCTTGTCCCAATGCAGCGGTTTGCCCAGGCGTTCGGCGATGGCATCGGCGCGTGGCAATTCGCGTGGCGTGCACAGGCTCAGCGCAAGTCCGTCGCGCCCCGCGCGCCCGGTGCGGCCGATGCGGTGCAGGTAGGTATCCACGTCGGTCGGCAGTTCGTAGTTCACCACCGCGCCGATGTCCTCGACATCGAGTCCGCGCGCGGCGACGTCGCTGGCGACCAGCACGCTGCAACTGCGGTTGGCGAACTGCACCAGTACCTCGTCGCGGTCGCGTTGCTCCATGTCGCCATGCAGCGCCAGCGCGGAGAACCCGTAGTGCGACAGCGAACCGACCACCTCCGCCGTGTCGGCGCGGGTGTTGCAGAACACGACCGCCGATTCCGGCCGATGGCGCAGCAGCACTGCGGCCAGCAACGGCGCGCGACGCGCGGGCTCGGCCTCGAAGAACCATTGTTCGATGGTGGCGGGCTGTGCGCCACCGTCGATGCTGACCTGCGTCGCGTCTCGCAGCATTGCCTGGCCGAGTGAGCGGATCGCATCGGGGAACGTTGCCGAGAACAGCAGGCCCTGCCGTTCCTTCGGCGTGCGCTTGACGATGTCGCGGATCGCTTCCTCGAAGCCCATGTCGAGCATGCGGTCGGCTTCGTCGAGCACCAACGTGCGCACGCCATCGAGGTGCAGTGCCTTCTTCTTCGCCAGTTCCTGGATGCGCCCGGGCGTGCCGACGACCACGTGCGGATCGTGCGTGAGCGATGCCAGCTGCGGGCCGAGCGGAATGCCGCCGCACAGGATCGACACCTTGAGGTTGGGGATGCCGACGGCCAGCTTGCGCAGTTGCTTGCCGACCTGGTCGGCGAGTTCGCGCGTGGGGCACAGCACCAGCGCTTGCGTCTTGATGCGCGTCGGATCGAGCCGGTGCAGCAGTCCCAGTCCGAACGCGGCGGTCTTGCCGCTGCCGGTGGGCGCCTGCGCGATGACGTCGCGGCCATCGAGGATCGCGGGCAGCGCCTGCGCCTGGATCGGCGTCATCGTCGTGTAGCCGGCGGCTTCGACCCCTTGCAGCAAGGCAGGTGGCAGGAGGTCGGCGAAGGAGGGTGTGTCGGTCATGCGTGCATGATCGCAGGTTCGCAAGACGACACCGCCGGCTTTCGCCGGCGGTGTGGTGGACAGCATTGAAAGGTCGGCGACCGTCAGCCGGCCTTCTTCTTCTCGATCCAGTGGTCGACGCGACGCTCCAGCAGGTCGAGCGGCATTGCGCCGCCGCCGAGCACGGTGTCGTGGAAGCCCTTGATGTCGAACTTGTCGCCGAGCTCGGCTTCCGCCTTCCGGCGCAGTTCCTGGATCTTGATCATGCCGATTTTGTAGGCCGTGGCCTGGCCGGGCATGATCAGGTAACGGCGGATTTCCGATTCCATCGCGGCTTGCGGGATCGAGCCGTTCTCGCTGAAGTAGTCCAGCGCCTGCTGCTCGGTCCAGCCCTTGGCGTGCATGCCGGTATCCACCACCAGGCGAACCGCGCGCCACATTTCCGACATCAGCCGGCCGTAGTCGGAGTACGGGTCTTCATAGGTGCCCGGCATTTCCTTGGCCAGCCATTCCGAGTACAGGCCCCAGCCTTCTGCGTAGGCGGTGGAGCCGTAGCGGGTGCGGAACACCGGGATGCCCTGCAGTTCCTGCGCGATCGAGATCTGCATGTGGTGGCCGGGCAGGCCCTCGTGGTATGCGATGACCTCCATCTCGGTCTTGGGCATCGCGTTCATGTCCGACAGGTGCGCGTAGTAGATGCCGGGACGCGAACCGTCGGCAGTGCCGGAGAAATAATGCTGCGCGGCACCGTCCTGCTCGCGGAACGGTTCGACGCGGCGCACGACCAGGTCGGCCTTAGGCAGGATGCCGAAATACTCGGGCAGCACGGCCTTGATGTTGTCGATGGCGGCGGTGGCATCGTCGATGTAGGCCTGGCGACCGGCATCGGTGTTGGGATACTTGAACTGCTTGTCGGTGTTGATGAAGGCGAAGAATGCGGGCAGGTCGCCTTCGAAGCCGACCTTGTCCTTGATCGCTTCCATCTCGCCGCGCAACCGTGCCACTTCGGCCAGGCCGAGCGCATGGATCTCGTCGGCGGTCATCGTGGTGGTGGTGTTCTGGCGCAACTGGAACGCGTAGTAATCCGCACCGTTGGAATGGGTGGCGCCGACGCCGCTCGGGTTGACCAGCGCGTTCTCCATCTCCTGCTCGCTCCAGGCGATGATCGCGTCGTAGGCCGGCTTGATCTGCTCGAGCAGCGCGGTGCGCGCCTGCTGCTTCAGTTCCGTCGCGCGTTCGGCGGTGATGGCGCCGCTGGCGACCAGTGCGTCCGCCTTCGCCTGCAGGTCGGCCCACAATGCGCTGTCATCGTCACTGCCATCGAACGGCGCGCCGCTGACCACCTTGCGCGACTGGTCGATGACGCCTTCGAACGCGAACTTCGGCGGGCGGATGCCTTCCGCTGCCGATGCGCGTGCATTGGTGAGCAACTGGTCGAACAGGCGCGGTGCCTGGTTCAGGCGCGAGAGGTAGGCCACGTAGTCCTGCTCGTCCTCGACCTTGTGGAAGTTGATCAGGAAGGTCGGCAGCAGGCTGTGCATGCCGTTCATCTGGTCGAACAGGTAGCCGTTGCGCATGAACGCCATGCCGTCGCGCAGGTCTTCGTACTGGCGCTTCCACAGATCCCACGACAGCTTGGTCTCTTCGTCGAGGCGGTCGTAGTCGAAGCCGGCCTCCATCGCCTTGACCGAGGCCTCCATCCACGCCAGGCGCTTGCGCGCGGCTTCGTCGGACGCGTCGTCGAGCTGGTCGTTGAGTTCCTTGCTGCCGTAGAAGGTCAGCATGACCGGGCTGAAGCGCATCCACTCGGTGTACTGCTCGTCGAACCAGGCATTGAGCCGCTTCGACTCCTCCTGCACCTGTTCGGTGGCGGCGGCGACGGGGCCGGTCGAGGGCTGCGAACAGGCGGCAAGGGCGAGGGCCAGCGCCAGGGCGCTGCACTTGAGGATCGGTCGCACGGCAAGACTCCGGAAGTTTGCGGAAACCGCCGATTGTGGTCGTCCACGGCCACCGTGGACAGTGCGGGTGGTCACGGCCACCCGCACCCCATGCCGCTTCATCCCGCCGCGACCGTCTCCAGGATGCGCTTGCCGGTCTCGATGTCGTCTTGGCGTTCGGCGTCCTCGGCCTGCCGGTTCGCGTGCTGCAGCGGGCAGTGCGCGGACATGTAGTCGATCTCCAGGTTGAGGCGTTCGAGCAGGAAGTCGACGAAGGCACGCACCTTCGGCGACTGGCTGTGTCCGCGCGGAAACACCGCGTTGAGTTCGTACTCGCCGCCGGTCCACCCGGCGAGGACGCGTTTGACGAGTCCATGCTCGACCAGTGGCTTGACCATCACGTCGGCAGCAACGATCAGGCCTTCGCCACACACCAGGGCGCCCTTCAGCGCGGCCGGGTCATTGGCGACCAGGATCGGGTGGATCGGAAACGCCTGCTTGCCATTGCCATCGTCGAGGAAGAACGCATAGCCGTTGCCGTGGCGGTTCTTCGGCATCGCCAGCGTGCGGTGGTACTGCAGTTCATCCGGATGCAAGGGCTCGCCATGGCGTGCGATGTAGGCATTGCCGGCATAGACCTGGATATTGAGCGTGCCGAGCTTGCGGGCCACGAAGGTGGAATCGGGCAGTGCGCCGAAACGCAGCGCGACGTCGATTTCGCCACCGATCAGGTCGAGCGGTTCGTTCGACAGCAGCATCTCCACGCGGACTTCGGGATGGCGTGCGTGGAACTCGCCGAGCAGCGGCGCGATCTTGTCGATGCCGATCGAGTACGGCGCGGTGAAGCGCAACCAGCCACGCGGGCCGGCCTGCAACTGGCTGACCGCGCTTTCGGCTTCGTTGAGATCGCGTGCGATGCGCTGCGAATGCTCGAAGTAGACGTTGCCTGCTTCGGTCAGCCCGAGCTTGCGCGTGGTGCGATTGAGCAACTGTGCGCCGAGGCGCGATTCGAGTTCCTGCACCTTGCGACTGACCGTGGTCTTGGGCAGGCGCAGCGACTTGGCGGCGCCGACGAAACTGCCGTGCTCGACCACCTTGACGAAGATCAGGGTGTCGTTGAGATCGTGGGACATGAGGGGCTCCGGGAGGGAAAAGGGGTTTGGCCCACCTGCGGGACAATTATTCCCTTAATTCCGGACTAATCAAGTTCTGTTTTGATGCGTATCGTGCGCTCCATTCCCCACGAGACCTGCCGCCATGCGCCCCTCCCCGCGTCGCCACCTGTCCTATGCCAGCTTCATGCTGTTGCTGGCGGCGGACGTGCTCGTGCTGTCGGTATTGCTTCTGAATCAATGGCTTGATGTCGCCCAGCCTTGGCTCTGGGTGCTGTCCGCAATGGTGACCGCCGCAGTGATGCCGGCCCTGCTGAAGCTGTCGGACAAGGTCTTCGCCATGGCTCGCAGCAGCCGGAATATCCCATGGACGGGAGAATCATTCCCATGACCGGGATAATCGAAAACGGGACAATTCGGCCCGCACTGTTGGTGCTGGGTGCCGGCGGCGAGATCGGCCGCGGCGTGGTGCAGGCAGCGCTGGACGATGGCCGTGCCGTGGTCGCGGTCTCGCATGATGCCGATGCACTGCAGGCCTTGCGCGTCGCGCATCCCGGCGCATCGTTGCGCACGGTCGAAGCCTCGGTCGCCAGCGATGGCGATGCCGCGGAACTGGCCGCGCGCCTGCGCGCGCTGCACATCGGGTTCGACGGCGTGGTCGCCAGTCTCGTCGGCCAGCATGCCTGCGGGCGGTTGATCGACCAGCCCGCGAACGTCCTGCGCCGCACCCTGGACGAAGACCTGATGCCGCACCTGTTCGCGGCGCGCCATCTGTTCCCGCTGCTGCCGCAGGACGGCGCGCATGGTTACGTGCTGATTGGCGGCCCCGGCGGCAATTACCCGTGGGCCGGCTATGGCCATTGCTCGATCGCCGCCGCCGCGTTGCGGATGATGGTGCGCGTGCTGCACGACGAGGCCGAGCGCCATGGCCTACGCGTGCAGTTGCTGACGCTCGATGCCCCGCTCGGCGGCAAGCCTCCCGCACAGGATGCCGCCGTGCACGCCAAGGCGACGGCCTTCGGTCGCCGTGCGCTGGCGATGCTCGACATCGGCCGCGAGGCGATGGCCGACAGGCGCATCCGCGAGCAACGCGTCCCCGCACGGCACCCGACCGACCACCTCCCGGCACGCGAACTACGCGATGCGCGCGCACTGCTGGCCTCGCTCTCCGTCCTTCCCCCCACCTCTCCCGGAATCCTCCACGATGAAGCCTTCTGATGCCGTCGCGGCACGCCAGCCGCGCAAGGAATTGTTCGATACCGCTGTCTTCCGCCCCGTGGTCGCTGCACTGGCGCTGGCGATCCTGATCGGTTGCAGCAGCCAGGCCGCGCCGGGCGAGGGCGCGCCGCCCGCACCCGAAGTCAGCGTCGCGACCGTGCTGTCCGAACAGGTGCGGCAGTGGGACGACTTCACCGGCCGCGTGGTCGCGGTCGAGACCGTCGACCTGCGTCCGCGCGTGAGCGGCTACGTCGAGCGCGTCGCGTTCACGGAAGGCCAGGCCGTGCGCAAGGGCGACCTGCTGTTCGTGATCGACCAGCGGCCGTATCGCGCCGCGCTCGAACGCGCACAGGCCGACCTCGCACGCGCCCGCAGCGAATCGCAGCTAGCCAACGCACAGAACGTGCGTGCCAAGGCGCTGGTCGATGCACAGGCGATCTCGCGCGAGGAATTCGAGACCCGCAATGCCGCCACTGCACAGGGCAACGCCGCGGTGCGCGCCGCAGAAGCCGCGGTCACCGCCGCGCGCCTCGACTTGCAGTTCACCGAAGTGCGCTCGCCGATCGATGGCCGTGCCGGCCGCGCGCTGGTGACCACCGGCAACCTGGCGCAGGCCGATGCCACGCTGCTGACCACGGTGGTGTCGCAGGATCCGGTGCACGTGTACTTCGAAGCCGATGAACGCAGCTGGCTGCGCTATGCGCGACTGGCGCGTGAAGGCGAGCGTGACGGCACCGGCAATCCGGTGCGCGTCGGCCTTGCCAGCGATGACGGACACCCACACGCCGGCACCGTGGATTTCGTCGACAACCGCGTCGATCCGGCCACCGGCACCATCCGTGCGCGCGCCGTGCTGCGCAATCCGGACGGAGTGTTCACGCCGGGCCTGTTCGCACGCGTGCAGCTCGAAGGCAGCGGCGAATTCAACGCGTTGCTGGTCGATGACAAGGCGGTACTGACCGACCAGGATCGCAAGTACGTCTACGTGCTGGGCGAAGGCGACACCGCCGAGCGTCGCGACGTGGTGCTCGGCCCGCTGGTCGATGGCCTGCGCGTGGTCGAACAAGGGCTCATCCCCGGCGACAAGGTGATCGTCAACGGCGTGCAGAAGGTGTTCTTCCCGGGCATGCCGGTGGCGCCGGAAACGGTGGCGATGCGTGCGCAATCCACGGCGCCGAGTGTTGCCAGCGCGGGTGCCGGCGTGAAGTAACGCGAAGCAATTCCCGATTCCTCCCGTTCCACGGGGCCGCTCCCTCCGGCCCCCTCCGGCCGGCGGC
The DNA here is from genome assembly GCA_024707405.1 of Luteimonas sp. Lineage (GTDB taxonomy): Bacteria > Pseudomonadota > Gammaproteobacteria > Xanthomonadales > Xanthomonadaceae > Luteimonas. Next base: position 368,138 of record JANPZU010000008.1, on the reverse strand, counting down.
CTGGCTGCGCCCCTCTCCCCGAACCGCGGGCAGGCCGTCGACCGGAACCTTTTTCCCGTTCACTCCGCGCGCGATGCGTGCGGGCCAACGACGCGGCCGTGCCGCGCACAGGACATCGCCATGGGTTTCTCCAGATTCTTCATCGACCGACCGATCTTCGCCGCCGTGCTGTCGATCGTGATCTTCGCCGCCGGCCTGATCGCGATCCCGATCCTGCCGGTGAGCGAATACCCTGAAGTCGTGCCGCCGGCCGTCGTCGTGCGCACGGTGTACCCGGGCGCCAATCCGAAGGTGATCGCCGAAACCGTGGCCACGCCGCTGGAGGAAGCGATCAACGGCGTCGAGGACATGATGTACGTCAAGTCCGTCGCCGGTTCCGACGGCGTGCTGCAACTCACCGTGACCTTCCGACCGGGCACCGATCCGGACGAGGCCGCGGTGAAGGTGCAGAACCGCGTGTCGCAGGCGCAGGCGCGCCTGCCCGAGGACGTGCGCCGACAGGGCGTGACCGTGCAGAAGCAGTCGCCGGTGTTCCTGATGGTGGTGCACCTGACATCCAGCGACGGCAATTATGATTCGCTGTACCTGCGCAACTACATGCGCCTGCACGTCAAGGACGAACTGGCGAAGATCCCCGGCGTGGGCGATGCGCAGCAGTTCGGCGGCGGTGACTACGCCATGCGCCTGTGGCTGGATCCGGACAAGGTGGCCGCGCGCGGCATGACCGCCGGCGACGTGCTGCGCGCGGTGCGCGAACAGAACGTGCAGGTCTCGGCCGGCCAGCTGGGTGCCGAGCCGATGCCCAACGGCAGCGACTTCCTGCTGCCGATCAATGCGCGCGGTCGACTGGAGACGACCGAGGAATTCGGCGACATCGTGCTCAAGGCCGGCAGCGATGGCGAGATCGTGCGTCTGGCCGACGTGGCCCGCATCGAACTGGCGGCCGGCGACTACACGCTGCGCGCGCGGCTGGATGGCAAGAACGCCTCGGCGATCGGCATCTTCCAGGCGCCCGGCGCCAATGCGCTGGAGATCCGCGACGCGGTGGTCGCCAAGATGGACGAGCTGCGGCCGACGCTGCCGCCGGGCGTGGAGATCCAGTCGATCTACGACACCACCATCTTCGTGCGCGACTCGATCAACTCGGTGATCGTCACCCTGCTCGAAGCGGTGCTGCTGGTGGTGCTGGTGGTGATCCTGTTCCTGCAGACCTGGCGCGCGTCGATCATCCCGTTGCTGGCCGTGCCGGTGTCCATCGTCGGTACCTTCGCGGTGCTGCACCTGCTGGGCTTCTCGATCAACACGTTGACCCTGTTCGGGCTGGTGCTGGCCATCGGCATCGTGGTGGACGACGCCATCGTGGTGGTGGAAAACGTGGAGCGCCACATCGAGGAAGGCGCGCCGCCGCTGGAGGCCGCGCACCTGGCGATGAAGGAAGTCTCCGGGCCGATCATCGCGATCACCCTGGTGCTGTGCGCGGTGTTCGTGCCGATGGCCTTCCTCGACGGCGTGATCGGCGAGTTCTACAAGCAGTTCGCGGTCGCCATCGCGATCTCGGTCGCGATCTCGGGCTTGAACTCGCTGACGCTGTCGCCGGCGCTGGCCGGGCGCCTGCTGCGTGCGCACGATGCGCCCAAGGATGCGCTGACGCGCGGCATCGACCGTGCCTTCGGCTGGATCTTCCGTCCGTTCAACCGCTTCTTCAAGCGCGGTTCCGACCGCTACCAGCACGGCATCGGCCGCATCCTCGGCCGCCGCGGCGCGGTGTTCGTGGTCTATGCCGGCCTGCTGGTCGCCACCGGCACCATGTTCAACCTCGTGCCCGCGGGCTTCATCCCGGTGCAGGACAAGCAGTACGTCATCGCCGGCGTGAAGATGCCCGAAGGCGCTTCCATCGAGCGCACCGACGCGACGCTGAAGAAGATGGCCGAGATCGCCATGGGCGTGGACGGCGTGGTCAACGAAGTCGCGTTCCCGGGCCTCAATCCGCTGCAGTTCACCAACACGCCCAACAACGGCGTGGTGTTCTTCACCCTGGCGCCGTTCGCGGAACGTTCGCGCAGCGCCGAGGAGATCACCGCCGAACTCAACCAGAAGTTCTCCACCATCCAGGAAGGCTTCACCTTCGCCTTCATGCCGCCGCCCATCCAAGGCCTTGGCAACGGTTCGGGCTGGTCGTTGTTCATCGAGGATCGCACCCGGCTGGGCTACGGCGAATTGCAGAACGCGGTGCAGGCATTCCAGGGCGCGGCGGCGCAGACGCCGGGACTCGGTTATCCGATCAGCAGCTACCAGGCCAACGTGCCGCAACTCGATGCCGAGGTGGATCGCGTCAAGGCCAAGGCGCAGGGCGTGCCGCTGACCGAACTGTTCGACACGCTGCAGACCTACCTCGGCTCGGCCTACGTCAACGACTTCAACATGTTCGGCCGCACCTGGCAGGTGATCGCACAGGCCGACGGCCCCTTCCGCGACGAGGTCGGCGACATCGCCAACCTGCGCACGCGCAACGACCGCGGCGAGATGGTGCCGATCGGTTCGATGGTGAACATCCGCCAGACCTACGGCCCCGACCCGGTGATCCGCTTCAACGGCTATCCCGCCGCAGACCTGCTGGGCGAGGCCGACCCGCGCGTGCTGTCGTCGGGCGAAGCGATGGCGCAGGTCGAAGCCTTGGCGTCGCAAGTGCTGCCGGCGGGCATGGGCATCGGCTGGAGCGACCTGAGCTACCAGCAGGCCAACCAGAGCGGTGCGGCGATGATCGTGTTCCCGCTCGCCGTGCTGCTCGCGTTCCTGGTGCTGGCCGCGTTGTACGAAAGCTGGACGCTGCCGCTGGCGGTGATCCTGATCGTGCCGATGACGTTGCTGGCCGCGCTGTTCGGCGTATGGCTGACCGGCGGCGACAACAACGTGTTCGTGCAGGTGGGCCTGGTGGTGCTGATGGGGCTGGCGTGCAAGAACGCGATCCTGATCGTCGAATTCGCGCGCGAACTGGAACTGCAGGGCAAGGCCATCGTGGAGGCTGCGCTGGAAGCGTGCCGCCTGCGCCTGCGCCCGATCATCATGACCTCGGTGGCGTTCATCGCCGGCGTGGTGCCGCTGGTGCTGTCCACCGGCGCCGGCGCCGAGGTGCGCTCGGTCACCGGCATCACCGTGTTCGCCGGCATGATCGGCGTCACCCTGTTCGGCCTGTTCCTCACGCCGGTGTTCTACGTCGTGCTGCGCAAGCTGGCCAACAGGCCGCTGGTGTCACACGCGCCGCCGCACGCCGCGCATGACATCGCGCACGCCTGAGCCAGACCGGCGTCGCCGCCGTCTTCATCCTGACATTCCATCTCTCCCCAAGGACAACGACATGAACACCGCATCGAAGATCGCACTGGTCACCGGCGCCACCCGCGGCATCGGTTTCGAGACCGTGAAGCAACTGGCCGAAACCGGCGTACACGTGCTGCTGGCCGGCCGCAGCCGCGAACGCGCGGTCGAAGCCGCGCTGAAACTGCAGTCGCAGGGCTTGCCGGTGGAGGCCATCGTGCTCGACGTGACCGACACCGCCACCATCGCCGCCGCCGCGAAGGAGATCGAACAGCGCCATGGGCGGCTCGACATCCTGGTCAACAACGCCGGCATATTCGCCGACGACGCCACCAAGGGCGTGTCCGGCCAGTCGCTCGATACCTGGCGGACGACCTTCGACACCAACCTGTTCGGCCTGATCGACACCACGCAGGCCTTGCTGCCGCTGCTGCGCAAGTCGCAGGCGGGCCGCATCGTCAACGTCTCCAGTCTGCTGGGTTCGTTGTCCGAGCACCAGAACCCCGCATCCTTCATCTACGAGTTCAAGGGCGTGCCGAGCTACAACGTGTCCAAGAGCGCGGTGAATGCGTGGGCCATCCACCTTGCGCACGAATTGAAGGACAGCGGAATCAAGGTCAACACGATCCATCCGGGCTACGTGAAGACCGAGATGAACAAGGCCGGCGACGAGCAGGGTGGCGAACTCGAAGTCGCCGACGGGGCGCGCACCAGTGTCCGACTCGCGCTGATCGACAACGATGGCCCGACCGGCGGTTACTTCTACTTCGACCAGGTGCTGCCATGGTGATGCGTCTCGCGACCACGGTGCTGGCCAGCGCGTTGCTCGCGGCCTGCGCAGTCGGCCCCGACCATGTGCGTCCTTCGATGGCGGTGCCGGCGACGTTCTCTACGATGCCGGCACCGGATGCCGCGGCCGATACGGTGCAGCCGTTCGACGCGGCCTTCCTCGACGGCTTCGGTGACCCGCAGCTTGCGCACCTCATCCATGACGCCTTGCGCGCCAACCACGACCTGCGCATCGCCTTGTCGCGTTACGACCGTGCCAATGCCTTGCTGCGCGGTGCGCGTTTCGACGCACTGCCGACGATCACCGCGCAGGGCGAGGCGGCGGACGTGCGCAGCAGCGAATCGCAGGCACCGGGCGCATCGCGCGAGGGGCGCGATGGCGAGAACTGGAGCGCCGGCATTTCCGCCGGCTGGGAACTGGATCTGTTCGGTCGCGTGCGCCGCGGCATCGAAGCCGGCCGTGCCGATGCCGGAGCGAGCGCCGCCGACCTGCGTGCGATGCAGGTAGTGATCGCCGGTGAAGTGGCGAGTACCTACGTCGACCTGCGCGGCACCCAGGAACGCCTGCGCGTGGCGCGTGCCAACCGCGACAACCAGCAGCGAACGCTCGACCTGGTGCAGGCGCGGCTCGATGCCGGCGCCGGCACCGAATTCGACATCGCACGGGCACGGGCGCAGTTCGAAGCCACTGCATCGCGCATCCCCGCACTGGAAGCGCAGGAAACGATGGCGATGCACCGGTTGGCCGTGCTGGGCGGACGCCTCCCGGGCGCGCTGGTAGACGAGTTGTCCACGGTGAAGCCGCTGCCTGCGTTGCCGGCCCGGATCGATGCCGGCACACCGGGCGACCTGTTGCGCGCACGCCCCGATATCGCCGCCGCCGAAGCGCGTCTGCATGCCGCGACCGCACGCATCGGCGTGGCGACGGCCGACCTGTTCCCGCGCTTCACGCTGGGCGGATTGATCGGCAGCCAGGCCATCGACAGCAGCCTGCTGTTCGAACGCGACAGCGAGACGCGCATCGTCGCGCTCGGAATCGACTGGTCGTTCCTCGACATCGGCCGCGTGCGCGCACGTATCGCGGCGGCCGATGCCGATGCCGAAGGCGAGCTTGCCCGCTATCGGCAAACGGTGCTGCTGGCGCTGGAAGACACCGAGAACGCGCTGGTGAGGCATGAACGCACGCGGGTCGAGGACGCACACCTCGAGCGTGCCGCGAACAATGGCGAGCGAGCGGCGCGGCTGGCACGCGTGCGTTACGAAGCCGGTGCCTCCGGCTTGCTGGAGGTGCTGGATGCCGAGCGCACGCAACTGCAGGCGCAGGATGCCTTCGCCGAAGCGCGCGCCCGCAGCGTCGCCAGTGCCGTGGCGTTGTACAAGGCGTTGGCGGGCGGTTGGCCGGAGCTGGCACCCGATCGCGAACGACTGGCCGGGCATTAGCGGCAGGATCGCCTCGATCCGGCAGGGCTCGTGCAATACCAGTGCCTGCCCCCGTAGAGCCGAGCTTGCTCGGCTGCCTTGCCTTTGGCCTTGGAAGGCCGGTGATGGCGTCGTAATTGCATCAGCCGAGCAAGCTCGGCTCTACGGAAGCGGCGCGGTACCATACGCATCCGCAACAACCACGAGGCCCGCCGTGAGCCATTCCGACGACACCCGCAATGGCGTGCCCCGAGCAGAGGCCGAAGACGCCGTGCGCACGCTGCTGCGCTGGGCCGGCGAGGATCCGGCGCGTGAAGGCCTGCTGGACACGCCCAAGCGCGTGGTCAATGCCTATGGCGAATGGTTCAGCGGCTACGCGCTCGACGCCGACGAGTACCTCGAGCGCACGTTCAAGGAAGTCGCCGGCTACGACGAGATGATCGTGCTGCGCGACATCGAATTCGAGAGCCACTGCGAGCATCACATGGCGCCGATCATCGGCCGCGTGCACGTGGGCTACCTGCCCAACGGCAAGGTCGTGGGCATCAGCAAGCTCGCGCGCGTGGTGGAAGCGTATTCCAAGCGCTTCCAGGTGCAGGAAAAGATGACCGCGCAGATCGCCAACTGCATCCAGCGTGCGCTGGCGCCGCACGGCGTCGGCGTGGTGGTCGATGGCAGCCACGAATGCATGACCACGCGTGGCGTGCACAAGCGAGGCGTGAGCATGATCACCTCGACCATGCTGGGCAGCTTCCGCGAGGACGCGCGCACCCGCGCCGAGTTCCTGAGGTTCATCGAAACCGGGCATCGTCACCGCTGATGTCGGCCTGCTACTGCGGCACCGGTCGTGATTACGGTGATTGCTGCGGGCCGTTGCACGCAGGCGAGCCGGCGCATGATGCCGAAGCGCTGATGCGATCGCGCTACTGCGCCTACGTGCGCGAGGATGCCGATTACCTGTTGCGCAGCTGGCATGCATCGACGCGTCCGGCGACGCTGGCGTTCGACGAGCCTGCGGCGCAGAGGCCGACATGGCTGAAGCTCGATGTGCTTCGACATGCCGCCACCGGCGACGACACTGCCGAGGTCGAGTTCGTGGCGCGCTACCGCATCGGTGGTGGCAGCGTGGTGCGCATGCGCGAGCACAGTCGCTTCGTGCTTGAGGATGGCCACTGGTACTACCTCGACGCGGTCACCAGCTGAGTTTCGTGTCTGGTGGCTGTCACCCCGAGCGCGGCGAGGGATCCTCGCCAGCAGGTCTCCGGTTAACAGATCCCTCGCGGCGCTCGGGATGACATTGTTCAGGGTTCCTGAGTGGCTGGAAGCATGAACGGCCAGATGGGCTGCCAGCCTTCGGCATCCATGCCGGCGTGGCATGCCGGTATCCTGCCGCCCATGAATCGCAGCCCCGTATCGCTCGCCCTTGCCGCATTGCTGGCATCGTCCCTTGCACATGCGCAGGTGCCGCCTGCACCCGTGCCCGATCCCGAGTACGACACCTGCATGGTGCGCATGAAGGCGCAGGCTGCAACCCGTGGCGTGCCCACTGCGAGCTTCGACCGTTTCCTGTCCGGCGTGACCGCCGATCGCAGCGTGCTCGACCTGCTCAATGCACAGCCCGAGTTCACCACGCCGATCTGGGATTACCTGGCCGGGTTGGTCGACGACGAGCGCGTGGCAGATGGCAAGCGGATGCTGGAGACGCATCGCGACTTGCTGGCGCGCGTCGAGCGCGAGCATGGCGTCGATCCGGCGACCGTGGTGGCCGTGTGGGGCGTGGAGAGTGACTTCGGCCGCGTGTCCGGCAAGCGGCTGCTGCTGCAGTCGTTGTCGACACTGTCGTGCTTCGGGCGCCGACAGGAATTCTTCCGCGGCGAATTCCTCGCCACGCTGAAGCTGTTGCAGGACGGCGACCTCGCCGATCCCTCGATCACCGGCTCGTGGGCAGGTGCCTTCGGGCACACCCAGTTCATGCCGACGACGTATGCGCGCATTGCGGTGGATTTCGATGGCGATGGTCGCCGTGACCTCGTGACCAGCATTCCGGATGCGCTGGCCTCGACCGCGAACTACCTCAAGCGTTCCGGTTGGCAGACCGGTCGGCCGTGGGGACATGAAGTGACATTGCCGGCGAACTTCGACACTGCGCTGGCCGGACGCACCAATCGTCGGCCGCTGTCGGACTGGATCGCGCGTGGTGTGGTGCGCGTCGATGGCGTGCCGCTGGTGTCGTCCGATGCGCGCAGTGCGGTGATCCTGCCCGCCGGCCGCAACGGCCCCGCGTTCGTGGTGTTCCGCAACTACGACGCCATCTACAGCTACAACGCCGCCGAAAGCTACGCTCTGGCCATTGCCACCCTGGCCGACCGCCTGCGCGGCGGCAGCGGACTGGCCACGCCATGGCCCACCGACGATGCGGGCCTGTCACGCGCGCAGCGTCGCGAACTGCAAAGGTTGTTGCTGGCGCGTGGCCATGACATCGGTGCAGTCGACGGCATGATCGGCAATGCCACGCGACGCGCGATCCGCAGCGAGCAGGAACAGTTGGGCCTCACGCCTGCCGATGGTCGTGCCGGCCAGAAAATCCTGCGGGCGTTGTCCTCGTTGTCCTCGCCACCGCTGATCCTGCCGTGATGCCGCACCACGCCGGCGCAGGCTGACACGCTGGCTTCGGGCTGAACCTTGCGCCAGAATCCGGGAAAGGATGCGGGGGATGGCGTGGATCAGGACATCACGCAGTGGTTGCGAGGGGACAGCGGCGACAACCCGGAGGCGTTGTCACGCGTGTTCACCGTGCTCTACGACGAGCTCAAGCAACTGGCCAACGCGCGCCTGCGCGGGCAGGACAGCACGTTGACCCCGACGGCGCTGGTCAACGAAGCCTGGCTGCGGCTGTGTGGCCACGAAGGCGCGTGGTCGCTGGAAAACCGCAAGCATTTCTTCGCGTCCGCGGCACAGGCGATGCGCTGGATCGTGGTCGACCATGCGCGTAGGCGGCAGGCCGAACGCCGTGGCGGCGCCGTGGTCATGGTGGCGCTGGATGACGACGCGGGCCTCACGGAAATGCGCCCTGAAGAACTGCTCGCGCTCGATGGTGCGCTGGATGCATTGGGCAGGCTCGACCCCGCCCGCCGCGAGCTGGTGGAGCTGCGTTACTTCGCCGGGCTGGAGTTCGACGAACTTGCCGTGCTGTTGGGGCGGTCGTCACGGACGCTCAAGCGCGACTGGGCCGCGGCCCGCGCGGTGCTGTATGCATTGATGGCGTAGGCGCATGGTCGACAAGCCACGCACCCCGGAAGATGAGCAACGCTGGCGCGATGCCTTGGTGTTGCTCGACCGGTTGCTGGCCTTGCCCGAAGGCGATCGCGACGCCGCGCTTGCCGACATTGCCGATCCGGCGCAGCGATCACTGCTGCAGGCATGGTTGCAATGCGACGCCGATGGCGGTGGCGTGCTGGATGCAGAACTGATCCCGCGCCAAGGCAAGTCCACGCTGCAGGGACGGCAACTGGGGCGTTGGCGGCTGGACGAGGAAATCGGCCGTGGCGGCATGGCCGTGGTCTGGCGTGCGGAATCGACGGCGGCACCGGTGGGGCAGCCGGCCGCGGTCAAGATCCTCTCGCTGGGTGCGCTGATCCGGCACGATGGCGCAGAGCGCTTCGTGCAGGAACAGCGGCTGCTGTCGCGGATGCGGCACCCCAACATCGCCGCGTTGTTCGATGCCGGTATCGCCGCCGACGGCACGCCATGGTTCGCGATGGCGCTGGTGGATGGCGTGCGCATCGACGCCTGGTGCGAACGACGCGACAGCGACCTGGATGCGCGCGTGGGACTGCTGCTGCAGGTCTGCGATGCCGTGTCCTACGCACATCGCAACCTGGTGATCCATCGCGACATCAAGCCGTCGAACGTGCTGGTAGACGAAGAGGGCCACGTACGGCTGATGGATTTCGGCATCGCACGATTGAGCGACGACGCCAGTCCCGAGCGCACCGTCACCGCGCTGCGCATGCTCACGCCCGAATACGCCGCACCCGAACAGTTCAGCGGCGCACCGGCCAGTACCGCGATGGACGTGTATGGCCTGGGCGCGCTGCTGTACCGGTTGTTGTCGGGGTTGCCGCCGCGCAAGGGGGCACCGGAAGCGGCGGATCCGCCGACCTTGCCGCCTTCGCGCGCGGTGCGTGCCGATGCCGCCAGGGATGCGCGCCAGCGCGAACAGTTGGTGCGCCGGTTGCGCGGCGACCTAGATACCATCGTGATGAAAGCGCTGTCGGCCGAACCGGAGCAGCGTTACGCAAGTGTCGATGCCCTGGCCGAAGACCTGCGGCGCTGGCGTGACACGCGCCCGATCCGTGCGCGTGCCCCCACCCTGCGCTATCGCGCGGGGCGCTTCATCGCCCGCAATCGCTGGGGCGTGGCGGCGGCGTCTGCGCTGGTGTTGGCATTGGCCGGTGGCATGGCAGGCATTGCCTGGCAAGGCGAGCAGGCACGCCGGCAGGCCGAGCGCGCCGAGCTGACCCGACAGTTCCTGCGTGATGTCTTCAGCGAAGCCAATCCGCTGCATCGTGGTGGCCGCCAATCCAGCATTGAAGGCGTGCTGCGCGATGCCGCGCAGCAGGCACGCGAACGCTTCGCGGCGCGGCCCGACATGCAGGTGGACACTTTGCGGCTGGTTGGGGAGCTGCAGGCACTCAATGGCGACAATCGCGGCGCGCTGGAATCCTTGCAGACCGTGCATGCGTTGCAGCAGGTGCCGGGTGCCGGTTGGGATGATGCCCGTCGCAGCGACGTGATCGCGTTGGCCAGTGCCCATGCCGCATTGGGCGAACGCGAGGCCAGTGCGACCTTGCTGCAACACTGGCTGGACGAAGACGCCGCGCACGGCGCCAGCGCACGCCACTGCAAGGGCCATTCCTTGCTGGCCAATGCCGCCGATACCTTGCCTGCCGGCCTGGCGATCATGGAAGCCGCACGCGAGGCCTGCCTCGCCTTGCCGGCCACCACGCCCGAGCGCGTGGGCGCAGTGGCCACCCTGGCGATGCTGCGACGGGTCAATGGCGACTGGGAGGGTGCGCAGGCGCTGGTCGAGCAGGCGCTGCCGAGCCTGCCGCCGCATGCACAGTTGCCGCAGGCCTTGTTCATCGATGGCACGCGCCTGATGGCCGAGCATGCCTACATCCTTCGCCGCCAGCGCGAATACGACAGCGCGGAGGCCGTGGTGCGCGACACCCTGGCCACGGCCGAAGCCCGGCTGGGTCGCGACAGTCCATTGCTGGTGTCTTTGCTCAACCTGCATGGCGTGCTGCTCAACGTGCGCGAACGACCGGCCGACGCCGCGGCTGCATTCGAACGTGCATTGTCGCTGGTCGAATCGCATGGCGAGGTGCAATACGCGCTGCAGCGCGCCAGCCTGTTCAACAACCTGGGCATCGCCCGTTACAAGCTGGGGGATGGCGATGCTGCCGAAGCCGCCTGGCGACAGGCCATGCAGGCCTATCGCGATGCCGACATGGCGCACCACAGCGATTACGGTGCGCTGTTCAGCAACCTGGCCGTCGCGATGTCCGCGCGTGGCGCACATGCCGAGGCGGCCGACATGGCACGGCAATCGGTAGAGTTCCTGGAGCGGGAATCACCGGCACGGCTGGATCAGATCGCGCTGGCGCAATTCAACTGGTGCATCGCCGCCGCGCATGTCGGCGATGTGGATGCCGCCGCGCATTGCGAGCGAGGCGCCGAACTCGACCTGCGTTATTCGCCCGACAATGTCGCGTTGCATGGCGAAGGCCAGCAATACATCGCCGATGCCCACTGCCTGCTCGGCCAGTGGCCGGCCGCACTGGCGGCGGCCGATCGTGCCATCGCCCTGCTGGCGCCCTTGCTGGAACAGGGACAGGAAGACGTGGGCGGCACGCTGTACCTGGCGCATCACCATCGCGCCGAAGCGCTGGCCCGCCTGGGTCGTCGCACCGAGGCCCGCACCGGCATCACCGGCCCGGATTTCGACGGCGTGGGGCCGCCCCTGCGCACCCAGCCGCAGGTGCTGCGTGCCCGCAAGGCGGTCGGCTTGTCGCCCTAGCGGCCCTCAGAACTTAAGGCCCGTCATCCCCGCGAGGGCGGGAAGCGTTTTGCAACGGACGCATGTCCGGTCATCCATGGCCGTCAAACCGTTGCAATCAAAGTCCATGGATTGCCGCCTTCGCGGCAATGACGAACAAGGATCGACTTGTCCAGGGGAGATCCCTGGCGGCCCCGGCGTGGATGGCTGATGGTGATCGGCAGGGATCGGGCCGGGTCGTGTCACTTTTCGATACGCGTCTGCGAATGGGGATGCAGGGAGGCCCGTGGCGGGCCATACCCGCGACATCGGGCCGGTCGTTTCCGTGGCCCTTTCCCACCGGAGTGGCAGGCCATGAACACCCATCCCCATCGAAACAACACTCGTTGCGTTGCACGGCTGCAGCCGCGGCGTCTGTCACTGGCGCTGGCCGGTGTGCTGATGATCGGCGTGTTGCCGGCCTGGGCTCAGGAAGCGCCTTGCGTGAACCCGGACGGCACTGACGTCACGCCGGCACCCGGCACGAGCCAGGGCCATGAAAGCGGCACCGGTGACAACACCACTTGTTCCGCGGGGGCAAGCGCATTCGGCTACAGGAACAATGCCAGTGGTGCGATCAGCAGTGCGTTTGGCTTCTCCAATAATGCAAGCGGCGAGTTCAGCAGTGCGTTTGGCGACAGCAATACCGCCAGCGGCGCGAGCAGCAGTGCCTTTGGCTCCATGAATAACGCGATTGGCACGGTCAGCAGCGCGTTCGGCTCCAATAATGTCGCCAATGCCTCGTTCAGCAGTGCTTTCGGGTACAGAAACACTGCGAGCAATGAGTTCAGCACTGCGTTTGGTAGTTTTAATACCGCCAGCGGTGACCATAGCAGTGCCTTCGGCGTCCTAAACGTTGCGGGCGGCGCCTACAGCAGCGCCTTCGGTGCCTACAGTCGTGTGGCCGATAGCGCGGGATTTTCGGTGGCTTTCGGCGCAGGAATCAATCCGGAGACGAGTGCGCGGATCGGTGAAAGTGCCTTGAGTGCGGTCGCCATCGGCCATGACGCTGCTGTGAGTAACAACGCCAGAAATGCCGTCGCCATTGGCTATGGCGCACGCGCCAACACCGTGGATGCGCTCGCCTTGGGTCGTGCTGCTACCGTATCCGCGGCCAACAGCATTGCCATCGGTGCGGCTTCGGTCGCAGACCGTGACAACACCCTGTCTATCGGCGCGAGTGGCGCGGAACGCCAGATCACCCATGTCGCCGCCGGTACCGAAGCCACCGATGCAGTGAACCTGGCGCAGCTCAATGCGGCGGTCGCCAGTGCGTCCAACCCCTACTTCGATGCCAGCGGTGCGGGGGATGGTTCCGATGATGCCGTCGCCAGCGGTGCCTATGCCACTGCGTCCGGCGCGCAGTCGGTGGCCTCCGGCGATTACAGTGCGGCTTACGGCGTGCAATCGGTGGCCACAGCAACCCAAGCGCTGAGTATCGGCAGTGTGAATCAAGCCACTGCCGCTGAAGCCATTGCGATCGGCAGTTTCAATGTCAGCTCCGAGATATTTGCGATTGCATTGGGCAGTCAAAACACGGCATCGGGCATTGATGCCATCGCCATCGGCAGTCTTGTCACTTCCAGCAATGATTCCACCGTGGCGATTGGTTACAGAGCCAGCGCGCAGGGCCGGATCGCGATCGCGATAGGCGGCGCGGCCAGTGCCGAGGGCCATCGATCGCTGGCCATCGGGGCGCAGGCGATGGCCACTGGCGTGGACAGCATCGCGCTCGGCGCACGCAATCACGCCGATGGCCAGTCGAGCCTCGCCGTGGGCGTTGGCAACAACAACAGCGTGGATGGCGACGGCAACCGCATTGCTTCGGGTGCCTCCAGCAGCGCGGTGGGCCAGTCCAACAGCGCCAGTGGTGACTACGCTTCCGCGTTCGGTTACATGACCACGGCCAGCGGGGAATCCAGCAGCAGCGTCGGCTTCATGAGTGCTGCCACCGGCGTGGAAAGCAGCGCCTTCGGCTACCGGTCGCTGGCAGCGGCCACCGGTTCGACGGCCATCGGCTACCAGGCCGTGGCCACGCGCGAGTACACCGTGTCCTTCGGCAGTTCGGGCAACGAGCGACAGCTGGTCAACGTCGCCGACGGCACGCAGGACACCGATGCGGTGAACCTGCGCCAGCTCAATGCGGCGGCGATGGGCGTATCCGACGAACTGGTGTCATGGTTCGGCGGCGGCGCCAGTTATGCCGGTGGCGTGTTCACCGCGCCGGTCTACGTGATCCAGGGAAGCAACCACGGCGATGTCGGCAGTGCATTCGGTGCGGTCGATGCGGCCCTGACCGGGCTGGGCGGACGCGTGAGTGCGCTGGAAGCCTTGCCGCCGGGATCGGGTGCGCCCGGCGCCAGTGCCTACGAGGTAGCGGTGGCGAATGGATTCTCCGGCAGCGAAACGGATTGGTTGTCATCGCTGGTGGGGCCGGAGGGGCCGGTCGGGCCGCAAGGCCCTGAAGGCCCGCGTGGCCCGGCAGGGGTGGACGGCGTTGGTGGCTTGACGGAAGCCGAAGTACGCACGATTGCCGATACCGGTGATGCCGCGACCCTCGCCACGGCCAACGAATACACCGATGCGCGCGAGACCGAGATCCGCAGCGACATGGCTGCAGGCGATGCCGAGACGCTGGCCGACGCGCAGGACTATGCCGATACCGGCGATGCGAACACCCTGTCGGCGGCCAATGCCTATACCGACACCCAGATCGCGGCGTTGGCTGGCTTCGACCCGTCGGCGATCAACAGCCGGCTGGATGCCTTCGAGGATCGCTTCGACGACATCGACCGGCGCATGCAGCGCCAGGATCGTCGCATCGACCGCCAGGGCGCGATGGGCAGCGCGATGCTCAACATGGCCATCAATGCCTCGGGCACGCAAAGCACGCGCGGACGCATCGCGGCTGGCATCGGCTTCCAGGGCGGCGAAAGCGCATTGTCCGTCGGCTACGGACGCAGGATCGGCAAGACGGGATCCTTCAGCATCGGCGGTGCTTTCAGTGGCAGCGAGAAATCGGCCGGCATCGGTTTCGGCGTGGATCTGTAAGCGGGCAAGGGTGCCGCCCCATGGACGGGGCGGTGCCAAACAACGGGTTGCGCCCGGGGTGCTGCCTGGTTGCGTGTGCGCGGGTTGAATGCTTCCGGATTCGCGCATAATCCGCGCCTTCGTGCCGACGCCACGGATGCGCCATGACCGGTTCCACCGACACCACGCCACGCAAGGCCGCGCTGGCCTTCATCTTCCTCGTCGTGCTGATCGACGTGCTGGCGTTCGGGTTGATCATCCCGGTGCTGCCGCACCTGGTGGAGGAATTCACCGGCAGTGCGTCGGGCGCGGCGTTGTGGATCGGCATCTTCGGCACGGTGTTCGCGGCGATCCAGTTCGTGTCTGCGCCGATCCAGGGCGCGTTGTCCGATCGTTACGGACGTCGTCCGGTGATCCTGCTGTCCTGCCTCGGGCTGGGCATCGATTTCATCATCATGGCGCTGGCGCCGACGCTGTGGTGGTTGCTACTGGCGCGTGTGTTCTCCGGCGTGTTCTCGGCCAGCTTCTCGACCGCCAATGCGTACATCGCCGACATCACCGCGCCGGAACAGCGCGCGAAAAGCTTCGGCCTGATCGGCGCGGCGTTCGGCGTCGGCTTCATCATCGGGCCGGTGATCGGCGGTTGGCTGGGCGAGATCGACCTGCGACTGCCGTTCTGGTTTGCGGCGGCGCTGGCACTGCTGAACTTCTGCTACGGCCTGTTCGTGCTGCCGGAATCGTTACCGTTGGAGAAGCGCTCGGCGCGCTTCGACTGGTCTTCGGCGCGACCGCACGCATCGTTGCTGTTCCTGCGTCGCTATCCGGCAATCTGGGGCTTGGCGGCGGTGGTGTTCATCGCCAACCTCGCGCACTACGTGTATCCCAGCGTATTCGTGCTGTTCGCGGACGTGCGCTACGGCTGGGGGCCACGCGAGGCGAGCTGGGTGCTGGCGCTGGTGGGCGTGTGCAGCGTGATCGTCAACGTGCTGGTGATCGGGCGCGTGGTGAAGGCGTTCGGCGAACGTCGCGCGTTGATCTTCGGGTTGTCGTGCGGCGTGGTCGGCTTCGTGGTCTATGCCTTTGCCGGGCAGGGCTGGATCTTCCTGCTGGGCCTGCCGATCAGCGCGCTGTGGGCATTGGCGGCGCCGGCAACGCAGGCGCTGGTCACGCAGCAGGTCGGCGCGGACATGCAGGGCCGCATCCAGGGTGCCTTGATGAGCCTGGTGTCGGTGGCCGGTATCGTGGCACCGATCAGTTTCGCCAGCGTGTTTGGCCTGTTCATCAGCGACCGTGCGCCAGTGGAATTCCCGGGCGCGCCCTGGATGCTGGCAGCGGCATTCCTGCTGGTGGCGGTGGCGATCGCATGGCGCCATGCACGACCG
The DNA here is from genome assembly GCA_024707405.1 of Luteimonas sp. Lineage (GTDB taxonomy): Bacteria > Pseudomonadota > Gammaproteobacteria > Xanthomonadales > Xanthomonadaceae > Luteimonas. The sequence continues at coordinate 352,103 of JANPZU010000008.1, read as the reverse complement.
CCAAGCGAAGGCGCCGCCGGATCGTCGTGATCCGGCGACGAGCTGCGATCAACCGCAGTGCAGCGTCTGGATGATGCTGTTTTCATCCAGCGCGATGTCGAGCCGGTCGGGACGGAAGTCCATCGTGCCGGCATCGCCCGGCTTGAGTGCGCGCACGGTGGCCGCACCGCTCTCGACGCGGGCGCGCTCGATGGCGTCTTGGGTGGCTTCCTGGCCGACGAAGGACTGCACCGCGTCGGCATTGCATTCGCCTGCCATCTCCGGTGGAGCATCGGTCGTTACGGGTTCCGTGGCCGGTGCCTCCGTGGCATCCGGGAGCGCAGGGGCCGCCGCGGTGTCGGCGTCGTCGCGCGAGCAGGCGGCGACACCCAGTGTCAGCAGGGTGGCAAGCGTGGCGGCAAGGGCGTTGCGTGGCATCGACATGGATCTCTCCGGCTGGGGTGTGGCGGCACTGTAACGCCGACAGCGTCGAGACGGCATCCACATGTCGGCTCCACCTGATCACCATGACCGACGCCCCATGGCCCGTGCAGGGGGATGGGGCAGAATGCGCCATCGTCCAAGCGCCCGGGGAATGCCATGCATCGTGCCGCCATCGTGTTGTTCGTGCCCTTGTTCGCCCTGTGTGGCGGCTTGCAGGCAGCACTGCCATCGAAGGCGAACGTGGCACGGTTTGCGCAACAATCTCTGTCGGCAAATTGCCAGCCTGATGCCCCGGGCATGGCGGTGCTGGTCGCCCGCGGTGACGAGGTGCTGTATCGCGGCGCCTGCGGCAAGGCCAGCCTCGAACTCGGCGTGCCCCTGTCGCCCGACCAGGTATTCCGCATCGGTTCGGTGACCAAGCAGTTCGCCGCCGCCGCGGCGTTGAAGCTGGCCGAGGACGGCAAGCTGGCGCTGTCCGACCCGCTCACGAAGTTCGTGCCCGGTTATCCCGGTGGCGACGAGGTGACGGTGGAGATGCTGCTCAACCACACTTCCGGCATCCGCAGCTATACCGACATGTCATCGATCATGGCAGGCACCGGCATCATGCAGGATCTGTCCACCGAGAAGCTGATCGACAGCTTCAAGGACGAGAAACCCGATTTCGGGCCCGGCGAAGGCTGGCACTACAACAACTCCGGCTACGTGCTGCTCGGCGCGGTGATCGAGGCGGCCAGCGGCCAACCCTGGCATGTCTATCTCGACGAGGCGTTCTTCAAGCCGCTGGACATGGCGCACACCGGCTACGGCAAGGACACCGATGCGGTGATCCCCGGCCATGTCGGTGGCTATACCCGCAACGGCGAGCAATGGGCGCAGGCGAAGTACATCAGCATGACCCAGCCGCATGCGGCGGGTGCGCTGGTGTCCACCGTCGACGATCTGCTGAAGTGGAACCGTGCGCTGCATGAGGGCAAGGTGCTGCGCGACGACAGCTACCGAGCGATGGTCACGCCCACCGGCAAGGCCGTGGCGAACCACTACGGCCATGGCATCGTCGTCGGCACATTGCGCGGCGAGTCGCTGTTGCAGCACGGCGGCGGCATCTTCGGATTCAGCAGCTACCTGCTGTACCTGCCCGACAGCGACACCACGGTGGCCGTGCTCTACAACGCCGACGCGGGACTGCCGGGCATGCTCGGTACTGCCCGCATTGCCAACGTGCTGGCGGCGCATGCCATCGGCAAGCCCTATCCGGAGTCGAAGCCCATCGATGTCGATGCCGCTGCGCTGGGGCAGTACGAAGGCGTGTATCGCATCGACGAAGGGAGCGCGCGCGTGCTGCGTGTCGTGGATGGCAGGCTGACCTCGCAACGCACCGGCGGCAACGCATTCCCGCTGGTGCCGATCGCGATGGATACGTTCCTGTTCGAGAACAGCTTCTCGCGTGTCGTGTTCGAGCGCGACGCACAGGGCGCCGTGGCGGCGATGCGCTTCTTCCTCGAGGATGAAGGCGATGGCGAAGTGGCGCCGCGCAGCGACGAACCATTGCCTGTGGGCCGAAGCGAGGTGCAGTTGCCGCGGCAGGCGCTTGACCGCATCGTCGGCGAGTACGTGCACCAGGGCGTGGTGATGCGCTTCTTCCTGGAAGGCGACACGCCGAAAGTGCAGCTTACCGGGCAGCCGGCATTTGAGATCTTCGCCGAGTCGCCGTCGACATTCTTCCTCAAGGTGGTGGATGCGACGCTGGAGTTCTCGCCGGCCGACGGCACGCCTGGCAAGGTGGTGCTGCGCCAAGGCGGCGCGGTGATTGAGTACCTGCGCAAGGACTGACGCCGTGGCACACGAGTGCGGCTTGCCGGATGCAGGTGCCCGGATCGATAATCCGGGTACCTGATCCAGTTTCGCAGGCGAAACCCCGATGTCCGAATTGCTGTCCGCGCTGGACGTGGCCGAACGGCTGTCCTGCTCCGAACAATACGTGCGCAAGCTGCTTCGCGAGGGCCAGCTGGCGGGCGAGAAGGTCGGCGGCACCTGGATGGTGCGCGAGTCGGCGCTGGAAGCCTACGAGACCGGGCGCGAGCTGGCGACGGAAGCGGTCGAAGATCATCCCGTGCGTCGGCGGCCGGGCGACGGCATCAGGGCCCTGAGTTTCTTCAGCGGTGCGATGGGCCTCGATCTCGGGCTGGAACGTGCGGGCATCGACGTGCTGCTGGCCTGTGAATTCGACAAGGCCTGCCGCGCCACCATTGCCGACAACCGTCCGGACATGGCCTTGCTCAACGACGTCAACGACTACGACGCCGCGCAGGTGCGCGAAGCCGCGGGCCTGAAGAAGAAGGAAGAGATCCACCTGGTCGCCGGTGGCCCGCCCTGCCAGGCGTTCAGTTCGGCGGGCGCGCGCCGCGGGTTCGAGGATGCGCGCGGCAACGTGTTCCTCAAGTACATCGAACTCGGCCTCGCGCTGCGTCCGCGTTACCTGGTGATCGAGAACGTGCGCGGGTTGTTGTCGGCGCCGTTGAAACATCGCCCGCACGAGCGGCGAGGCAAGGGATTCCCGTCGCTGTCGGCCGCGGAACAGCCGGGCGGCGCGTTGCGCCATGTCGTCGACCTGCTGGAGGACGGCGGCTACGGCGTGAGCTTCAACCTCTACAACGCGGCCAACTTCGGCACGCCGCAGATCCGCGAGCGCGTGATCCTGGTGGCCTCGCGCGACGGCACGCGCATGCCGTTCCTGCAGCCGACGCACAGCGAGGGCGGGCGCTTCGGCCTCAAGCGCTGGCGCACGTTCCGGCAGGCGGTGTCACGCCTGCCCGCGGCCGACCACGACCACGTGCGTTTCCCGGAGAAGCGCCTCGTCTACTACCGCATGCTGCACGAAGGACAGAACTGGCGGAACCTGCCGCCGAACCTGCAGAAGAAGGCACTCGGCAATTCATTCGAAGCCGGCGGCGGCAAGACAGGATTCCTGCGACGGCTGGCGTGGGACAAGCCGGCGCCGACGCTGGTGACGCACCCGGCGATGCCCGCGACCGACCTCTGCCATCCCGAGGCAGACCGCCCGTTGAGCGTGCAGGAATATGCGCGGGTGCAGGAGTTCCCGGGCGACTGGCGTTTTGCCGGCGCATTGCTGGATCGCTATCGCCAGATCGGCAACGCGGTGCCGGTGGGGCTGGGTGCGGCGGTGGGACGGCTGGTCGTGGACGGCATCGCGGGCAAGCGCGTCGAGCCGCCGGAAGGGTTCCCGTTCTCGCGCTACCGGGACACGAGCCACCTGGATTGGGACATGCGCAGGATCAGGGCAGGCAGGTAAGGCAGCCCGGTCACCGTTCCAACGCACGGATCCGTGCGCGGGTTTCGATCCCGACTTCCGTGGCGATGGCGAGCACGGTGTCGTAGGTGCCGCTTCCGCCCAGGGTGTCCCAGTAGTCGCGGCCGATCAGCACCACCGGATCGTTGCGCATGTCGAACACGCCCATCGGCGGCGTCCATGCGTAATCGGCGCGGTGTTCGCCGTACGGGTTGTAGTACAGGCCGAAATAGACCTTCGCCGCCGGGTCGTGCAGTTGCAGCTTGAGCAGGTCGCGTTTGGCTTCAGCGGTCTGGTCGATGTTCGGCTTGACCGTCTTGATGCTGAGGTAATGGTTCACGCCGTCCCTGCGCCACCACAGGTCGGAGATCACGCGGCTTTCGCTGGATGCATCCGTGCCTTCCGTGGATTCGGCCATCACGTCGTCGAGGTCGTGCAACCACGATGGCGCGCGCCCCGCCCGTCCGCCGCGCAGCCTTGCGATGTGCGCATCGATCGCCGCGTGCTGGAGCATCGTCAGCGACACCGAGGTGTGTTTCTGGTTGCTGGCCTGCTCCGCGCCCGAGGCTTCCACGACGATGCGCGAAACCCGTTCGATCACGCTCTGTCCGAACGAGGTGGAGAACGAACGTTCGAAACGACTCCAGAACAGGGCCTCGTCGCTCAGCAGCGCGGAATGGAACGGACGATGCGTGTCCTCGCGCCGGATCCGGACGAGCGTGTTGTCGATGCAACGGCGGAATTCGTCGGCGATCCGCCTGCGGACGTCGTCGTTCATTCGTGAATGGACGATGGCGGTGGCTTCGGCCTTGCCGGTGCAAGCACGCAAGGCGGATGTTGCTGTCCGGCCATCGTTGCCTCCGTTGGTTGCCGGGTCAGGCTGCCTGCACGATGCGCAGCGGGTTGTCCCACTCCTTCAACAGTTCGGCCTCGCGTGCCTTGGCCTTGTGCAGGTGCGCTTCCTTGACGTGGCCGTAGCCGCGGATCTGTTCCGGGATGCCGGCGATCTCGGCGGCGAGACCGACGTTGCCGCCATCGAGTTTGTCGAGCAGGCCGCCGATGGTGCTTTCGTAGTCGGCGATCAGCTTGCGCTCGGACTTGCGTTCTGCGGTGTAGCCGAACACGTCGAGTGCGCTGCCGCGCAGGCCGCGCAGTTTGGCCAGCACCTTGAACGCGGTGAACACCCACGGCCCGTATTCGCGCTTGACCAACTCGCCCTTGTCGTTCTTCTTCGCCAGCAGCGGCGGCGCGAGGTGGAAGTGCAGCTTGTAGTCGCCGTCGAACTGCTGCTCGATGCGGCGGCGGAATTCGCCGCTGGTGTACAGGCGCGCGACTTCGTACTCGTCCTTGTATGCCATCAGCTTGAAGAAGTAGCGGGCCACCGCCTCGGACAGGTCGGTCGCGCCAGGCGCCTTCGCGCGTTCGGCGGCGCGCACCTTCGCCACGAAATCCGAATAGCGCTTCGCGTACGACGCATTCTGGTATTCGGTCAGGAAGTCGACGCGACGCGACACCACTTCATCCAGCGAACGCGACAGGCGCAGGTCGTCCAGCGGCAGGAAGGCGAAGCCATCGGTGCCGGCGTGCGCGGGCACGTGGCGCAGTTCGTCCTCGGCGCGCAAAGCCTTGGGTGCGGAGGTCGCGCCCCATTCGCTGCTTTCCCACTCGCCCGGCGGCAGCACCGGCAATTCGCGTGGCGCGGATTCGGCCGCGGTCGGTGCGTTGCGCACGATGCCGGCGGCTTCGTACACCGCCTCCGGATCGATCGCGGCCAACCGGCCCCAGGCAAACGCGGTCTTGTTCATCTCGATCGCGGCGCCGTTGAGTTCCACCGCGCGCATCAGCGAGTCGTATGACAGCGGTACCAGTCCGCGCTGCCACGCATAGCCGAGCATGAACAGGTTGGACGCGATGGCATCGCCCATCAACGCGGTCGCCAGTTCGGTGGCATCGATCTGCAGCGGTGCCTTGCCGTCGAGTGCCTGCGAGATCGCCTGCACGATGTCGGCCGCCGGGAACTGCATGTCCGGCCGCGTGGTGAAGGTGCCGGGCATTGCTTCGTAGGTGTTGATGACCACCTGCGTGCGACCTGCGCGCACCTTCGACAGCGCCCAGTAATCGTTCACCACCACCATGTCGCAACCGAGTACCAGGTCGGCCTCGCCCGCGGCGATGCGCACGGCGTGGATGTCTTCCGGCGTCTTTGCGATGCGGATGTGCGTGGTCACCGCGCCACCCTTCTGCGCGAGGCCGGTCTGGTCGAGCACGGTCGAGCCGCGGCCCTCGAGATGACCGGCCATGCCCAGCAGCGCGCCGATGGTGACGACACCCGTGCCGCCGACGCCGGTGATCAGGATGTTCCACGGCTGCGACAGGTCGCTCTCGATGCGCGGCTTCGGCAGGCTGGCCAGGCGCTCGGCGGTTGACACCTTGTTGCCCTTGCGCGGCTTGCCGCCATGCACGGTGACGAAGCTGGGGCAGAAGCCCTCGACGCAGGAGTAGTCCTTGTTGCAGTTGCTCTGGTCGATCTCGCGCTTGCGCCCGAACTCGGTGTCCTTGGGCAGCACCGACACGCAGAACGACTTCTTGCCGCAGTCGCCGCAGCCTTCGCAGACCAGCGTGTTCACGAACACGCGCTTTTGCGGATCGACCATCTTGCCGCGCTTGCGGCGGCGGCGCTTCTCGGTGGCGCAGGTCTGGTCGAAGATCAGCACGCTCGTGCCCTTCACTTCGCGCAGGCGCTTCTGCGCCGCGTCGAGTTCACGGCGGTCGAGGAACTCGACGCCCGGCGGGAAGATCGAGCGGTCGCTCCACTTTTCGATGTCGTCGGACAGCAGCACGATGGTCTGCACGCCCTCGCTGCGCACCTGGTGCGCGATCTGCGGCACCGACAGCGTGCCGTCCACCGGCTGGCCGCCGGTCATCGCCACCGCATCGTTGTAGAGGATCTTGTAGGTGATGTTGACGCCGGCCGCGACCGATTGGCGGATCGCCAGCGAACCGCTGTGGAAGTAGGTGCCGTCGCCGAGGTTCTGGAACACGTGCGGGGTGTCGGTGAACGCCGACTGGCCGCACCAGGTCACGCCTTCGCCGCCCATCTGGGTGAAGGTGTCGGTGTCGCGATCCATCCACGTCACCATGTAATGGCAACCGATGCCGGCCAGTGCGCGCGAGCCTTCCGGCACCTTCGTGGACGTGTTGTGCGGACAGCCCGAGCAGTAGTGCGGCACGCGCGGGAACTGTGCGCGCGGCAGTGCCATCTCCGCTTCCTTGGCTTCCATCCAGCGCAGCACGTCGCGGATGTGTTCGCTGTCGCGGCTGCCTTCGGGGATGAACTTCTGCAGTCGGCGCGCGATGACCCCGGCGATGGTGGCGGGCGTGAGTTCGCCGGTGCTGGGCAGGATCCAGTTCCCTTCCTCGTCGTACTTGCCGACGATGCTCGGACGGTCGCCGTCGAAGTTGTAGAACAGCTCCTTCATCTGGCTTTCGATGAAGGCGTGCTTTTCCTCGACTACGAGGATGTCGCGCAGGCCTCGTGCGAACGCGCGGATGCCCAGCGGCTCCAGCGGCCAGGTCATGCCGATCTTGTAGACGCGGATGCCCAGTTCGCGGCAGCGTTCGACGTCCAGGCCCAGGTATTCGAGTGCCTGCAGCACGTCGAGGTAGCTCTTGCCGGTGGTGACGATGCCGAAGCGTGCGTCCGGCGCGTCCAGCACCATGCGGTCGATGCGGTTCGCGCGCGCGAACGCCTGCGCCGCCTTCACCGCGTAACGGTGCAGGCGCATTTCCTGGTCCATCGGCGGATCGGGCCAGCGGATGTTCAATCCGCCGAGGGGAAGCTCGAAGTCTTCCGGCGTGACGATCCGAAGCGCCAGCGGGTTCACGTCCACCGAGGCCGACGATTCCACGGTTTCTGCGATGGTCTTGAAGCCGATCCAGCGACCGGTGAAGCGCGACATCGCCCAGCCGACCAGGCCCATGTCGAGGATGTCCTGCACGCCGGCCGGATTGAGGATCGGCATCAGCGCGCTGGTGAATTCGCCCTCGCTGCCGTGCGGCAGCGTCGAACTGCGGCAGGCGTGGTCGTCGGCGGCCAGCGCCAGCACGCCACCGTGCTTAGAGGTGCCCGCGGCATTGCCGTGCTTGAACACGTCGCCGCAGCGGTCTACGCCCGGGCCCTTGCCGTACCACATCGAATAGACGCCATCGACCTTGGCGCCGGGGAACAGGTTGGTCTGCTGCGTGCCCCAGACCATGGTCGCGCCCAGGTCTTCGTTGAGCCCTGGCTGGAACTTCACGCCGGAGGCTTCCAGGTGCTTGCGCGCGCGCCACAGTTCCAGGTCGAAGCCGCCCAACGGCGAGCCGCGGTAGCCGGAGATGAAGCCGCCCGTGTTCAGCCCCGCCGCCTGGTCGCGCAGTCGCTGCATCAGCGGCAGCCGCACCAGCGCCTGCACGCCGCTGAGGTAGATGCGTCCTTCGGTGCGGGTGTACTTGTGGTCGAGGGTGTAGTCCTGGTCGGTGAGGCCGGTGTTGGCGGAGGCGGGCGAGGACAGTTCGGCAGTGCTGGTCATGGCGTGTTCTTCGGCTTGCGAGCGGTCGCTGGCGGGCCCCGTGGCGGCGGCCGAAATACTGGAATGGTTGCGTCGGAAAGTGTATCAGCCGACCCGTCCGGGCCGGTTTGCACCCCCGGTCGTTGGGGGTACAAAGGCAAGACCGCCGTCGGCGTGGGGACGCCGGCGCTTCCCGGGAGCCAGTGCATGTCGGCAAGCCAGGCAGGCGATCGCCAGGATCGGGGCGCATGGGCGCGCCGGCACAACCACGCCCTGGTGTCGATGGCGCGTCGGGTCTGGCAGCACGACTGCACCCTGCACGACGCCCTGGCGGTGATCTGCGAGACCGCCGCCCATACGCTCGAGGTCGAGCGGGTCAACGTCTGGTGGACGGACGAGGACGCCCGCAGCCTGCAATGCGTCCACCACTACCAGCGCAGCAGCGGGATGCACGCCGCGTCCGATTCGCACGCGCGACTGGCGGTCGGGCCGGGGTATGCGGCCGCGCTCGGCGAGGTGCGTGTGGTCGACTACGCCAGCGCCGCACGGTTCGATGTCGATGGCGAGCTGTCGTCCTACCTGCGCACGCATGGCATCGGGTCGATGCTGGACGCGCCGGTGCGCGTGGCCGGCGACCTGGTGGGCGTGGTCTGCCATGAACACGTCGGCACGGTGCGGGTGTGGAGCCCCGAAGACCACGCCTTTGCCGGCAGCATCGGCGACTACGTGGCGATGGCCTACGAGATCGACCGTCGCCGCCAGCTCGAAGGTCGTGTGCGCTACCTCGAACTGCACGACCCGCACACCGACCTGCCCAACCGCGACCACCTGCTGGAAGTGGTGCACTCGGCGCTCAAGCCGATGCATGGCGACGACACCGGGCTGGTCGCGATCCACCTGCACATCGACGCCTCGCCGCACGAGGGCGATGCCGACAACCACCTGCTGGTGCGCGTGGCCGAGTGTCTGCGCGGCGAACTCGGCGAGACCGCCACGCTGGCGCGCGTGCGTGGCGACGCGTTCGCGGTGCTACCGCATCGCCACCTGCACGAAACCGAAGCGCTGAACCTGGCCGAGCGTTGCATCGAACTGATCGAAGCGGGCCTGTCCGAACAGGGCACGCAGACCGTGGTGTCGGCCGGCATCGCGTTCTCGCGTGACCTCGCCGCGCCGTCGGCCGACAACCTGTTGCGCAATGCCGAGACCGCCAGCCATCGCGCCCGCAATGGCCGCCACAACCGCTGCGAAGTGTTCGATGCCGAACAGCACCGCGGCTTGCTGGCACGGTTGAAGATCGAGCGTTCGTTGCGCGAAGCATTCGCCAGTGGGCGCATCCGCGTGCATTTCCAGCCGGAGGTGCGGCTTGCCGATGGCCGCTGGCTCGCCGCGGAAGCGCTGGTGCGCTGGGTCGACGAGGACGGCCAGTGGCGCCCGGCCTGCGAGTTCATCGACATCGCCGAGGCCTCCGGGCTGATCGTGCCGTTCGGTCGCTGCGTGCTGGCCGAAGCCTGCCGCGAGGCGAGGCGCTGGCCGGCGCGCGACGGCTTCGCGCCCAAGCTGCGGGTCAACATCTCCGCGCGCCAGTTCGAGCAGGCCGGACTGGTCGACGACATTGCCTCGATCCTGGCCGAAACCGGCCTGCAGCCCGGACGGCTGTGCCTGGAGCTGACCGAGACCGCGTTGCTGCCGGACATTGCGGTCGCTGCGCAAACCCTGTCGCGGCTGCGCGACCTGGGCATCTGCGTGGCGCTGGACGATTTCGGCGTCGGCTATTCGTCGCTGGCCTACCTCAAGCGCCTGCCGATCGACGTGCTCAAGCTCGACCGCAGTTTCATCGCGGGGCTGCCGCACGACCCATACGACCTTGCCATCGTGCAGGCGATCTCCGGCCTAGCGCGCAAGACCGGCATCGAGATCGTCGCCGAAGGCGTGGAAACGCAGGAGCAGGCCGACGCATTGCGCGAATGCGGCATCACGCGGGCGCAAGGATTCCTGTTCGCCAGGCCCTGCGACGGCGAGACGCTGCTGCACGGATTCCAGGCGAAAGGCTGACGCGGGCGGCGTCTTCACGCCCGGGGTCGGTACAATCGACGCGGGAGATGCAAACAGGGGAATCCCGCATGCACCGCACGATCCAGCGCGTTTTCGCGCTCGTCCTTCTTTCCTGCCTGCCGCTGCTTGCGTCCGCGCAATCGCTGCCGAGGCCGGCCGAGTTCTATTTCGACGAGGACACGGCGGTCGCGCAGCCGATCGTCGCCATCGAAGGCAGCGGCGAGGCCGTCATCGAACAGCTCATCCAGCAGATGGATCGTGGCCGGCGCAACAACGATCGCGCCGCGGCGCAGTTGGCGCACATCTCGATGGCCAGTGGGCGCGTCGACACCGGCAAGGCCCTGTATGCACGCGCGACCGGGATGGCATCAAGCGCGCAGATGCGGCATTCGCTTGCGTGGAACCATGGCTGGGATCTCTACCGCCTCGGCGACATCGACGGTGCGCTGGTGCAATGGATGCTGGCCTTCAACAACCGCGGCGCGGTGCGTCCGGCGTGGGTGCCGCCGACGCTGGCGCTGGCGTTGTGGAAGCTCGACCGCAAGCCGGAAGCCATCGCGTGGTACGCGGCTGCGGTGCGGACGTATCCCGACCGCTGGGCCTACGAAGCGTCGCTGCCCGGATTGCTGCCGGACTGGAGCGAGGAAGACCGCGCAACCTTGTCCGAAGTGCTGGCCGCCTGGCGCGAGGATCCGCCGACCTGGCCCTGACGTTCGCGGCAGTGGCATCTGCGCTATGGTGCCGGCCTGCCAAACGACGGGATGAGCGATGAAGACCTGCACTTTCGCAGTGGCCACGGCCGTGGCCCTCATCGCGGGCGTCGCGGGTGCGGCCGACCGCATCACCGGCAAGCCCTTCGCCACGCGCAGCGAGGTGTATGCGCCGCACGCCATGGCCGCCACCTCGCATCCGCTGGCCACGCAGATCGCGCTCGACGTGATGAAAGCCGGTGGCAGCGCAGTCGATGCCGCCATCGCCGCCAACGCCGCGCTCGGGTTGATGGAGCCGACCGGCAACGGCATCGGCGGCGACCTGTTCGCCATCGTCTGGGATCCGAAGACGCAACGGCTGCACGGCTACAACGGCTCGGGCCGTTCGCCGCAATCGCTGACACTGGCCGAATTCGAGCGGCGCGGATTGACCGACATCCCCGCACACGGCCCGCTGCCGGTGACGGTGCCCGGCGCGGTCGATGGCTGGTTCGCATTGCACCAGCGCTTCGGCAAGCTGCCGATGGCCGACAACCTCGCGCCCACCATCCGCTATGCGCGCGAAGGCCATCCGGTGCACGAGGTGATCGCCTACTACTGGGATCGTTCGGTGCCGCGCTTGTCGAAGTGGCCGGGCTTCAGCGAGCAGTTCACAATCGATGGCCGCGCGCCGCGCACCGGCGAGACCTGGAAGAACCCGAACCTCGCCGACACCCTGCAGAAGATCGCCGAGGGCGGACGCGATGCGTTCTACAAGGGCGACATCGCACGCACCATCGGCGACTACTTCGCCGCCAACGACGGCTTCCTGTCATACGACGACATGGCTGCGCACGCCGGGGAGTGGGTTGACCCAGTGTCGACCCACTACCGTGGTTACGATGTCTGGGAACTGCCGCCCAGCGGACAGGGCATCGCCGCGCTGCAGATCCTCAACCTGCTGGAACCCTACGATTTGAAGTCGTACGGATTCGGCAGTCCCGAACACATCCACCTGTTCGTCGAAGCCAAGAAACTCGCCTTCGCCGATCGCGCGCGCTGGTATGCCGATCCTGCTTTCCATCCGGCGCCTGTAGCGAAGCTGATTTCCAAGGACTACGCACGCGAACGCGGCAAGCTGATCTCGATGGAGCGCGCGCTGCGCGAAGTGCAGCCGGGCACGCCGAAGCAACTCGACGAAGGCGACACCATCTACCTCGCCACCGCCGATGCCGACGGCATGATGGTCTCGCTGATCCAGTCCAACTACCGCGGCATGGGTAGTGGCATGGCGCCGCCGGGATTGGGCTTCATCCTGCAGGATCGTGGCGAGCAGTTCGTGCTTCGCGACAACCATCCCAATGGATACGCGCCGGGCAAGCGCCCGTTCCACACCATCATCCCCGCATTCGTCACCAAAGGCGGCAAGCCGTGGCTGTCGTTCGGCGTGATGGGTGGCGCGATGCAGCCGCAGGGCCACGTGCAGATCCTGGTCAACATGATCGACTTCGGCATGAACCTGCAGGAAGCCGGTGACGCGCCGCGCATCCAGCACGACGGCTCCACCGAGCCGACCGGACAGGCCATCGCGATGCGCGACGGCGGCGAAGTCGACCTCGAAACCGGGTTCCCGTACGAGACCGTGCGCGCATTGATGCGCAAGGGCCACAGCGTGCGCTTCGCCGACGGCCCCTACGGCGGTTACCAGGCGATCATGGTCAACCCGAACGGTGGCTACGTCGGCGCCAGTGAATCGCGCAAGGACGGTCAGGCGGCGGGTTACTGATCCGCATCGTGCGCCGGAGCGGACGACGATATCGCAGGCAATGACGGTAGAGCCGAGCTTGCTCGGCTGTCGCTACAACATCGTCGCCCAAGCCGAGCAAGCTCGGCTCTACGGAGGTTCGTGTCCGCTTGACCACCCCGGTCAGGCGCCACTCATGGGGCATCTCGCTATGCTGTGCCTCCCATCGCATGGGCGCCCACCATGAAGTACGTGCTATCCGTCGTCTTGTTGCTCGCCGCGCCTGCCCTGCACGCGCAATGGAGCGATGTGGCTGACGATGACGAACAGTCAGCGTGGCTGGAGCAGCAGGCCGCTGCGACCGAGGCCTACCACGCACGCATCGCCGCGGCGATGGCGACATCGAAGGATGTCCGTGAGCAGGCGTTCGCCGAGGTGCTGCGTCGGCCGGCCGCCATGCCGGGTAACCCGGTTCCGGGTAGCGATGCGCCGTCGCGCCCGGTGCCGCGTGATGCCGCGGCCGAAGCGCGCCTGCGTGCGCTCGCCACCCGTGCCGGAGACGACCGGCTGGCGAACCAGTTGCTGATCGCCGCCATTGCCGATCCTGCCTCTCGGGTGCGGATCGAAGCGGCGCGGCGCTGGCAGGCGGCCGAGGCGGGCAACGCGACCCCGTTGTTCCATGCCGCCCTTTCGCCCGATGCCTTGCTGGTCGAGGCGCGACGCACCACGTTCGCACGCACGCACATGTACGAGGTCGTGCGCTGGATGTCGTCGGCGTACCTGCGCCACCCGCTTTCCTCGACCGAACTGGCGGCGCTGTCGGGCGGCGAGGCCTACGATGCCGAAGAGGCCGCCACGATGGCGGCGATGGCACTCTGGGCTGGCGGTGCCACGCCCGCCCACCACCGGCTGGTCGACGCCTGCCGTGGCAACAGCCTGCGCGCGACGCCCACGCGTGCAGCCGACTGTCGCCACCTTGCCACGCTGCTGGTGGAAGAATCCGACAGCGTCCTCGACCGGATGGTCGGCCTGTCGATGCTGCGCGAACTGGCCGGCGACAATGCCGAGCGCGCCGCGATCGACGCGCAACGACGGACGATGGACTGGCAGATGCTGCAGTGGGGCCGCATCGCCCAGCAGCAGCCACGCGATGGCGCGGAACAATTTGTCCGCCTGCTGCGCGACGAAAGCATCCAGGGCGAACGGCAACTGGCCGAGCGCGTGTTGCAGGAAGCCGGCGTGCCGCTCACCCCGCCCGCGGGCTGGTCGCCGCCGCGTTACTGAGCCGGGTCAGCCGCCGGCGTCGAAGCCGATGGTTTCGACCAGTTGCATCCGCTGTTCGAGCGCGTCTTCCGAATGTGCGCGCACCACGATGTGCGCTTCGCGCCCGCGCCCGAGCTTGAGCAGGGTTTCGCGCAACACCGCGTCGGGATCGAAACCATCGTTGCCGCGGTACCAGCGCACGCGCTGGCCGGCGACCGTGCCACGGCCGGATTGCTGGCTGCCGACCGGACGGAACGGCAGCGAGGCGCCGAGCGTGACCGAGAACATCTCGGCACCGTCGATCGTCGACAGCGCCTTGCAGAACACCATGCCGGGCACGTCGCGCTGCTCCCAGCGCAGCTCGCTGCCTTGCGGCAATCGCGGGCAGCCGTCGGCGGCGTGCGCTGGTAGCTGCCATGTCAGCGCCACCCACGCGAAGCAGGCGGCAACACAGGTTCGCAGCATCTCCGCACCCTCCCAAATGCGTCGAGGCAACGGATCCATCCGGTTCTTGCTCCCCGCCGCACCTTAATCCGGCGGGGACATGGGCGCAAATCGCGCCTTGTGCGGTTACTCGTGGCGCAGCGCGGCGATGGGGTCGAGTTGCGCGGCCTGCCGCGCCGGATACACGCCGAACGCCAGGCCGACCAGCGCGCAGAACGAGGCCGAGAGCAGGATCGGCACCGGCGCCCACGCCACCTGCCAGCCGGCGAAGGTCGCGATCAGGTAGGCGAGGATCGCGCCGAACGCCAACCCGAGCGCGGCGCCGGCGATGCAGATCACGCTGGCCTCGCGCAGGAACTGTGCGATCACGTCCCGCTTGCGCGCGCCCAGCGCGCGCAGCAGGCCGATCTCGCGGCGGCGTTCGAGCACGTTGGCCAGCATGATGTTCATGATGCCGATGCCGCCCACCACCAGGCTGATGACCGCGATCGCACCCATCACCACCTGGAAGATGCGTTGCGTCTGCTGGTGCTGCTGGAACAGTTGCTGCGGCACCACGAGCTGGTAGTCGGCGATGCCGGCATGGCGCTGGTCGAGCACCGCCGACAGCACGCCCGCACCCGCGGCGAGCTTGGTCGGCGAGTCGAGGCGCAGCAGGAAGCGGTCGATCTCGTCCTCCTGCGGCTGGAAGCGAAAGCGCGCACGCGCGCTGGCGAGCGGCACGTAGACGCGATTGCTTTCCGAGCCCAGCTGCACGCCTTCGAAATCGTCCTTGCCCAGGTCGCGATCGGCAAGCACGCCGACGACCTCCAGCCAGACGTGGTTGACCTTGATCAGCTGGCCGACGGGATCGACCCCCTGGAACAGGTTGGATGCGGCCTGGTGCCCGACCACCGCCACCGGTGCCAGCGCGTTCTCGTCCTCGGCGTTGAGTGCGCGGCCCTTGGCGACCTGCAACGACGACAGTTCGAACCAGTCGGCGCTGATGCCGCTGGCCTGTGCATCGCTGCGCCCGGTATCGCTGAACACGGTATGCGTGCGGATGCGTTTTTCCGCGGCGAACTTCTCCGCCCCCGGCACCACCGCCAGTGCGGCATGCGCATCGGCCACGCTCAGCCCGAGGCTACGCGCACGCGATTCCTTGAGCGTGGCTTCGTCCTGCGGCTTCACCTCGGCGATCAGGTTGTGCAGGCCGAGGCTTTCGACCAGGCGCAGCGCTTCGCGCTTGCTGCCTTCGCCGACGGCCTGCATCGCCACGATCGCGCCGACTCCGAAGATCAGGCCGAGCAGGGTGAGCAGGGTGCGCAGGCGGCGGCGCCAGAGTTCCTCGACCGCTTCACGCCACACAGGCGGCAGTTTCGAGATCCATTTCATGGCGTGGATTCCTCGGCGGCGGCCGCGTCTTCGGTCGTCGTTGCATCGTCGTCGCCGGTCTTGAGCGGCAGTTCCACGCCGCCCGGCGACAGCAGCACTTCGTCGCCGGCCTTCAGGCCCGCGACCACCTGCGAGCGTGCGGTGCCGCGCACGCCCAGCTCGACTTCACGGCGCTCGAAGCCGCGACCGTTGCGCACCTGTACCCAGTGCTTGCCGTCCTGTTGTTCGATGGCGACGTTGGCCACGCTCAAGGCATCGGGTTCGCGCAGCAGGATCACCTTCGCGGCGAAACGCTGGCCGGGCACGAAGCCGTATTTCTGGATGGCATCCGCCGGCACCGTCGCGCGCATCGACAGGTACTTCACCGGGCTTTCGCGATCGAGCACGGTGGCTGCGCTCGCGACCCAGCCCAGCTCGCTGGTGAAAGCCTGGTCGGGGCGGCCGAGCGGATGCAGTTCGACGGTGTTGCCGGCCTTGATGCCCTGCGCCTCGATCTGCGGCAGGTCGATCTGCACTTCCATCGCCGCGGTGTCGGGCAGGTTGCCGAACTCCTGTCCGGCGCGCAGGGTGGCACCGACCATCGGCTTGTCGCCCGACCAGTTGGCGGTCAACAGCAGCACGCCGTCGTTGGGCGCGCGCAGTTCCAGTGCGTCGAGGTCGTCGCGTCGTGTCCTGGCATTGAGGTCGAAGGTCGCGCGCTGCGCGTCGAGCACGGCGAGTTCGGCACCGCCGCGCGTGGCCGATTGCCCGCGCTGCCACTCCAGCGTGTCCTGGCGCTCTTCGAGGTACTTGCTGTCCTCGATGGCGTCGAGCACTTCGTTGCGCGCCAGCGTGCTGAGGTCGGCATCGGCGTAGCGCTGGGCGATGCCGAGCTGCACCGCGACCTGGGCCAGGTCGACATCGACGCGTCCCTGCGACGCCAGCAATTCGCTTTCCTTCGCCAGTCGCGACAGCACGTTGCGCTGCAGGTCGAGCAAGGCGAGGTCGAGTTGCTGCTTGCCTTCGTCGGCCCGGAACCTGGCCAGCAGGTCGCCCTGCTTCACCAGGCTGCCTTCGGGCAACATCCATTCCACCTGGCGCGGCGCCCAGTTGCGGCCGGGTACCGACAGCGGCGTCGGCTTGGCCGAACGCAGCTCGCCCTCGCCGTGCATGCTGAGCACCAGCTCACCGGTGGCGGCGATCTCGCTGGCGGGCGGTGTTTCGTTGCTGCCGCAGGCCGTGAGCAGCGCGGCCGCAAGCAATGTCGCCAACACAATCTTGGCGTAGAGCGGAGCTTGCTCCGCTGTTTTGCCGCGGCATCGTTGCCGCACATGAAAGAGATGGATGCCAGCGCAGCGGAGCAAGCTCCGCTCTACGGGGCGGCGAGTCACGGGACGTCTCATCATCGTCCGGCTCCCGCGGTCTGGTCGGGCACGGTGAGTTCGACGCGCACCGCCTGTCCGGGACGCAGGCGGACGGCCTGGTCGTCGAGGCGGATCTCGACGTCGACGATCGGGATCGGCTGCACCTGCGACTTGCTGCGCACGGTGCGGCTGATGGCGGCGACGGTGCCGCGATGCGCGCTGCCACCACCGCCTTCGACCACGATCCGCGCGGGTGCGCCGACCGACACGCGCAACAGGTCGCGCTCGGGCAGCTCCGCACGCACGGCCAGGGTGTCGCTGTCGGGGATCTCGGCGATGGTCTGGCCGCGCCACACCTGCGAGCCGACGTCGAACTTGTCGCCGCTCCAACTGCTCTTGTGCATCATCACGCCCGAGCGCGGCGCGACGATGTTGAGTTGCACCAGTGAGGCCTGCAGGCGATCGACGTCGGCCTGCAACTGCCCGAGTTCCGATTGCACCAGCCGGCGCTCCTGGCGCCGCTGCTCCGCGGCCAGGCGCTCGCGCTGCGCCACGAGCTGCATCCGTCGCTCGGCACGCCTGCGTTCCTCGACCAGCTTGTCGTACTGCAGCGCGGCGATCAGTTCGCGCGGCTGCTCGGTCTTGCGCTCGGCCTTGTCCAGTGTCGCCTGCGCCTCGGCGGTGAACAGGCGTTCGGTGCGCTCGCGTTCGGCGAGGTCGAGTTCGAGTTTCTCCAGCTCGCGCTGCTTCTCGGCGAGTTGGCTGCGCTTCTCGGTGAGCTGCTGCATGATCTGGTTGCCGTCGAAGGCCAGCACCACGTCGCCCTGCTTCACCGGTTCGCCATCGGGCGCGAGTCGGGTGATGTTGAAGTTCCAGACGCGGTCGATCATCGGCGGCATCAGCTGCGACTTGTCCAGCGCGTAGACCTCGCCGTCGACGCGCAGCGTCGCGGCCTGCGCGGCCAGCGGCAACAATGCGGCCAATGCAATCGGGAGGCAGAGGCGGCGCACGGTCATCGGCCTGCTCCGGCTGCTTGGGCGGCAGGGCGTGCGACCACGCGCGCGCTCATGCCCGGCAACAACTTGTGGCTGCCGGCATCGAAGTCGATGTCGACGGTGAAGTAGCGGCCACTGCCCCATTCCTGCCGTCGGTCGGGCGCACCGGAGATCGCGCTGATGCGGCCCTCGATCCGGCTGCCGGGAATCGCGTCGAAACTCAGCTCCACCGGTTGGCCGACCTGCAGGCCGCGGCGGTCGGGTTCCAGCGCCCAGGCGCGCACGCTGGTGCCGTTGCCGCTGACCACTTCGCCGGCGCGACTGCCGGGCATCGTCGACGAACCTTCGTCGATGCGTCCGCCGATCCAGTTGTTGTTGAAGCCGTGCACCACGTAGCCATCGCGGTCGGCGCGCACTTCCGACGTGCGCACCATCAAGGCGTGGTACTCGCGTTGCACGATGAGTTTGTCGACTTCGAGCTTGGCGTCCTCGCGGCGCCGCCGCACCGCTTCGCGCGCTTCGGCCAGTTGCTGGCGCTTGAGTTCGGATTCGCGCGTGGCGCGGTCGAGTTCGCCCTGGTAACGGTCGTAATCGAGGTCGGCGACCAGTCCCTTCGGGATCCTGGCGTCGATGCGCGCGGCCGCGAGTTCGGCCTCGGCATCGACCAGCGACAACTCGGCATCGAGCGCCTTGACCTCAAGGTCGGCGATGTCCTTGTCGCCCCTCGCGCGGGTCTGTTCGATGCGTGCGTCGAGGTCGGGGATCATCGACGCCGACTGGCCCGGGTCGATGCGCAGCACCACGTCGCCCTTCTTCACCGAATCGCCTTCGGGGATGAAGAAGCGGATCACCACCGGCGACGAATTCGACTGCGGGGTGATGATCGCCTGCGCATCGGTGGCGCGGACTTCGCCGGTCAGCACCACGGCCTGCGCCGCGGGCATGGCCGTGCCCAGCAGCAGGGCGGCGAGCAGCAGGTCAGTGCAGTGCCGAGTCATGTTCGATCCTGCCGTCGCGCAGTTTCACCTGGCGCGGGCGCGCGCGCGGCGATGTCGTTGTCGTGGGTCACCATCACCACCGTCTGGCCGCCCTTGTGCACTTCGTCGATCAGTGCCAGCACGTCGGCGGCGCTCTTGGAGTCGAGGTTGCCCGTGGGTTCGTCGGCCAGCAGCAGCGCCGGGCGCAGCAGCAGTGCGCGGGCGATGGCGGCGCGCTGCATCTGGCCGCCGGAGAGTTCGTTGGGGCGATGGTCGCGGCGCTCGCCCAGGCCCACGCGTTCCAGCAGCGCGTTCGCATGGGCATGCGCGTCCGCCGGCGGATCGCGATGGAAGCGCAGCGGCAGCAGCACGTTCTCCAGCACGGTCAACCGTGGCAGCAGGTGGAAGCTCTGGAACACGAAGCCGATGCGTCGGTTGCGGATGTCGCTGCCATCCTCGTCGTCGAGCGTCGCCACGTCGCGGCCTTCGATCAGGTAGTGCCCGCTGGTGGGATGGTCGAGGCAGCCCAGGATGTTGAGCAGGCTGGACTTGCCCGAGCCGGACTGTCCGGTGATGGCGACGAAGTCGCCGGCGTCCACTTTCAGGCTCACGCCCGCGAGTGCGCGCACGGTCTGCCCGGCCATGGCGTAGTGCCGGTGCACATCCTGCAGTTCGATCATGTCCGGTGATTCCCCCGATGCCCCATGCGTTCCCTCGCGTGCGCCTGCGCGCCGCGCCCGGTCAAGATGGACAGTGTCGCCGGCGGATGGTTCCCGCGGCATGTGCCGATGGTCTTCCTCATGCCCTGCATGGATGCCGCAGCGTCGGAAAGGGTTGCGCCGGGGCGTCAGTTCGCCGGCACCGTGCGCTCGCGTGCCCATGCACGCAAGGCTGCCACTTGTTCGCGCATCACCACCGACAGTGGCCGGGTGCCGCGGAGTTCGTCGTGCAGCAGGGCATCGTCGACCGGAGCGTCTTGCGCATGAGCGGCATACAGCGCGGACACGATGGCCTGTTCGATCTCGGCGCCGGAGAAGCCTTCGGCCGCGTGCGCGAGGGCGGGCAGGTCGAAGCCGGCCGGGTCGAGCACGCGCCGCCGCAGGTGCAGGTCGAACACATGCGTGCGGGCCTCGGCATCTGGCAGGTCGACGAAGAAGATTTCGTCGAAGCGGCCCTTGCGCAGCAGTTCGGCCGGCAACTCGTGCACCTGATTGGCGGTGGCGACCAGGAACACCTTCGACTTGCGCTCGGCCATCCACGTGAGCAGGTAGCCGAGCACGCGCCTCGACACGCCGCCGTCGCCATCGGCGCCACTGGATGCGAGTCCCTTCTCGATCTCGTCGATCCACAGCACGCAGGGCGCGAGTTGTTCGGTCGATGCCAGCGCCGCACGCAGGTTGGCTTCGGTCTCGCCGTGGTACTTGGCGTACAGCGTGCCGAAATCCAGCCGCACCAGCGGCACCCCGAAGCCGCCTGCGACGGCCTTGGCCAGCAGCGACTTGCCGCAGCCTTGCACGCCCAGCAGCAGCACGCCCTTGGGCGGGTCGAGGCCGGGCGGCGCGTCGCCATCGACGAACACGCGCCGCCGTTGCTCGACCCAGCGCTTGAGCCGGTGCGCGCCGGCCACGTCGGCGAATTGCGCCGTGTCGTATTCGAAATGCAGGTGGCCGCTCTTGTTGAGCAGCTCGAACTTCAGCTTCGCCAGCGCCGGCAGGTCGCCGGGGCCGAGCACGCCGTCGTCGAAGATCAGGTGGCGCGCGATGCGGCGCGCGTCGGTGGCGTCGAGGCCGTGCAGGTTGCGCACGATGCGACGCACGGTGTCTTCGTCGGCCTCCACGCGCTTGCCGCCGTGCTCACGCTGGTAGGCGGCCGCCTCTTCGCGGACGATCTTCAGCAAGGCATTGGCGTCGGGCAGGCGCGGGCGGAAGCGCGTGGCCTTGGCTTCGAGTTCCGCGGGCAGCTCGACCTTGTGGCCGACCAGCACGACGGTGTGCGGCAGGCAGTCGCGGCGCTGCAAAATCTCGCGCAACTGCCGCTGCGTGCTGGCGTAACCGAGGTAAGGGTGGAAATCGAGCAGCAAGTAGATGCCGCGCTGGTCGGCATTGCGGATCGCCGCCAGCGTGGTGCTGGCATCGGGCGGGGTCTCGGACGGATCCTCGCGGTCGAGGTCGATCCGGCGCAGGCCCTCGGTGATCGACCAGCGATGCAGCGCGCGCCAGACATGGGTGAGCGATTGCCGGAACAACTCGACCACCCGGGGTTCGTCCGGGGTCTCGACCACGATCAGCGATGTGTCGGCGCGGATCAGCGCCACCAGGTCCTGCAGGTCGCTCATTCGTAAAGATTGCGTCAAGAAGCGCGGCGACGATAGCAGAGTGGTGCAGTGCAGAGTCGCGGACGCTGCTTGGCCGGTGTACGCTCGCGACTCGTTCCCGAGCCAGAGGCGTTGCGGATGAAGACGGTGTTGGTGGCCAGTTCGAAGGGTGGCGTCGGCAAGACCACGATCGCGACGCACCTGGCGGCCCAGGCCGCACTGTCGGGGCAGAAGACCGTGCTGGTCGATGCCGATCCGCAGGGATCCTCGACCCGCTGGGCCGAACGCCGTGCCGTGCTGGAGAGTGCGGTGTTGCCGATCGACGGCAGCAGCCGGCACAAGACCGCGTGGAAATCGATCCCCGACGGTACCGACCGTGTCGTCGTGGACGCGCCCGCCGGCGCGCATCCGGAGGCTCTGGACACCTATCTCGAACATGCCGAGGCCGTGGTGGTGCCGGTATTGCCCTCGGCGCTGGACATCGACGCGACGGTGCCGTTCCTGAACGCACTGGCCAAGCACCCGCGCGTGCGTCGCGGCCAGTTGCGGGTCGGGCTGGTCGGCAACCGCCTGCGTCCGTGGACCAATGCTTCGCAGCAGGCGCTCGACCTGCTGTCGCAGTGGCCTTACCCGGTGGTGGCGCAGCTGCGCGACAGCCAGGCCTACGTGATGCTGGTCGGGCTGGGCCGCAGCCTGTTCGACTACAACTCGCAGCAGGTGCGCGACCACCAGGCCGACTGG
Source organism: Luteimonas sp. (assembly GCA_024707405.1). Lineage (GTDB taxonomy): Bacteria > Pseudomonadota > Gammaproteobacteria > Xanthomonadales > Xanthomonadaceae > Luteimonas. The sequence goes on along the minus strand of JANPZU010000008.1, from coordinate 329,884 downwards.
CAACCGCTGTTGAAATGGCTCAAGAAGTCCTGAGCGCACGGAGCGCGCGATGCGAGAACTGATCCTGTTGCGGCACGCCCATGCCGAAGCCCCGATGCCAGGGCAGGCCGATTTCGACCGCCCGCTGTCGTCGGTCGGCCTGGCCGAAGCCGAGGCTGCCCGGCGCTGGCTCTGCGAGCAGGGGCTGATCCCCGATCGCGTGCTGTGCTCGCCCGCGCGGCGTACGCGCGAGACCCTCGACGCCCTGCTGGCCAACGAGAACGGCATCGACCGGCGGCTGGAAGCCACGATCTACGAGGCCACGCCGGGCACCCTGGCGGGCCTGATCGATGCCCATGCCGACGTCGAGCGCCTGCTGGTGGTGGGGCACAACCCCGGTCTGGAACAGCTGGTCGCGCTGATGCACAGCGGGCAGTCCGGCGACTACCGCGGCATGCCGCCGGCGGCGATCGCGGTGCTGTCGTTCCCCGCCGATGCGCAGGTCGAACCCGGCATCGCGCGGCTGGCGGCGTTCTGGTGGCCGTGACGCAGGGAAGGACGGGCATGTCGTGCTGGCGGGGGATCGTGGTGGTGCTGGGCGCGGCGATGCTTGCCGGCGCTGGGCAGGCGACGTCGCAGCCGTTGATGGCGGTCATCGATGGCGATGGATCGAAGGCGGAGTTCTCGCTGAGGACGCGCTGGGGACAGACGCTGGAAGGCCGGTTCCCGTCGGTGTCGGGCGAGATCGAGCGTGCCGGCGAACAGCGCAAGCGGGTCAGCGTGCGGATGCCGACGCAAGCGGTCGAGATTGTCGGCAACGAACGATTCACGCGGTTGACCCGCGGCGAGGGTTTCTTCGATTCCCAGCACCATCCCGAGGTGGTGTTCGTGTCCGACGCCTATCCCGAATCGCTGCTGCGCGATGGCGGCAAGCTGGCCGGTGAACTGACCATCCGCGGCAAGACCCGGCGCGAGGTGTTCACCTTGCAGCCCGCGGCCTGCGACCGGCCCGGCGTGGACTGCGACGTGGTCGCGACCGGCGTGGTCTATCGCGGCGATTTCGACATGGATCGCTGGTCGTTCGCGCTGTCCGACCGGGTCAGGCTCTCGCTCAGGCTGCGCACGCGCGGCAGCGGCGGATGACCCCAGGCCTGCGGCTCCTGGCCGCGGTGCTGGCGTTGTGCTGCAGCGCCTGCACGGGCCTTGGCACCCTGCAACGCGAGCAGGCCGCCACCCTCGCGGCGCAGGCGCGCCCGGCGGCGATCGACTGCGACCGCCCGGGTGCCTGCGCGCAGGCTTCGCCGCTGCGCGAGCTGGGTGTCGATGCCATGGCGGCAAGCACGCCCGATGCGCCGCGCCACCACGTGCTGTTGCTCGAATACGGGCAGGACGCGATGTTGTCGCGGCTCGACCTGATCCGCGGCGCCACCACCGCCATCGACCTGCAGACCTACATCTTCGACGAGGACGATGCCGGGCACCTGTTCCTCGACGAACTGCTGGCCGCGGCGCGGCGCGGCGTGCGCGTGCGCGTGCTGATCGACCAGTTGTCGGCGTTGCGCAAGGTGGAAACGCTGTCGGCACTGGCCGGGGCGCATGCCAACTTCCAGATGCGCATCTACAACCCGGTGCTGGGGCGCGCGCGGATCAGCTACCCGATGTACGCCTGGGCGGCGGCCTGCTGCTGGCGGCGGCTCAACCAGCGCATGCACAGCAAGCTGCTGCTGGTCGACGGGCTGGTCGGGATCACCGGGGGGCGCAACTACCAGGACGACTATTTCGACTGGAGTGCGGAGTTCAATTTCCGCGACCGAGACGTGCTGGTCGCCGGGCCGGTGACCTCGTCGATGGCAGGCAACTTCCAGGCATTCTGGGATTCGCCGTTGAGCGTGCCGGTCGAGCAACTGTCCGATGTCGGCCGCCACCTCCTGCGCCATGGCGTGCCGATGCGACAGGACGAGCCGTACCAGAATCCGCAGCGCGTCGCCGCCGCTTTGCACAGCGCCAGCGATACCGAACTGGTGCGTACGCGACTGGCCGACGCCGCCATCGCGGTGGGCGAGGTGGGCTTCGTCGCCGACCTGCCGGCCAAGCACCGCCGCGACCGCGAACAGGCGGCCGAGGCGATCCACACCACCCCGGAACTGCTGGCGCTGATCGAGTCGGCGGAACGCGAGGTGCTGCTGCAGACGCCTTACTTGGTCTTGTCGCCGATGGCGCAGGACGTCTTCAGGCGCCTGCGCGAACGCGAGCGGCCGCCGCAGGTCATCGTGTCCACCAACAGCCTCGCGGCGACCGACTCGTTCATCACCTATGCGCTGTCGTACAAGTACAAGCGCCGGCACCTGCGCGAATTCGGTTTCGAGATCTACGAATACAAGCCGTTCCCCGAAGCCGCGCCGATCGACCTTGACGCCACCGGCGCGGTCGATATCGCCTGGTTGCCCGACGGCAGCGTGAGCATCGGCGCGCAGCAGCCCAGGCAGGCGGCCGAAGACAACCGGCCGCCGCCGCTGTCGCGCGAATACTCGGCGCTGCGTTACGCTGGCATCGGCGTCAACCGCCGCGTGCCGCTCAAGCGCACCGGCGTGCGCATCGGCCTGCACTCGAAGTCGCTGGTGGTGGACGAGCGCATTGGCGTGGTCGGCACCCACAACTTCGATCCGCGTGGCGACGACTACAACACCGAGAGCGCAGTGGTGATCGCGGACGCGCGCTTCGCGCGCGCGCTGGCCGACGGCATCCGCCTCGACATGGAACCAGAGAATTCCTGGGTGATCGCGCGGCGCGACCGACCGCCGGTGTTCTCCGGGCTGGACTACTCGTTGGCCAAGGTGTCCGAGCGGCTGCCGGTGTTCGACCTGTGGCCGACGCGTTATGCCACCAGTTTCGAGTTCCGGCCCGGCCCCTACTGCCCGGAACCGATGTCGCCGCGCGACCCGGGCTTCCGTGATTGCTACGAGCCGGTCGGTGATTTCCCCGAGGTCAACCTCGGCTTCCGCAGCCTGCTGACGCGGATCTTCACCGCCTTCGGCTCCGGGCTCAGCCCGATCCTGTAGGGCGGGCCCCGGCCCGCCATCAACTGGCTCGCGCCACCTGCATCGGCTCGCGAGACCGATACCGCGATGCCTGCCGCATCGCCACCCCTGTCTTCAGTCATGCCCCGGGCCTGCAACCACGCACCCGGAAACTTCATCCATATCAACAAGTTCCACGTGGCCGGTGAAGCATGACTTCCGGCCCATGGCGGAGCAGAATAGGTGTTGTAGTATACCAACACACCAAAGCACAAACCCCACAGGACGAAGACCATGAACTTCCAGATCGCCATTGCCAAGACCCTCGCCGCCCGCCGCCAGACCCTCGCCGCCGCGACCCGTCGCGAAGCGCTCCCGACCCGTTCCGAACGTGGCCTGCGCAGCTTCGGCACCGGCTACGGCAGCAGCAGCGGCTACGCCAGCGACAAGCGCTACGTGCGCGACTGGGGCAACGCCCGCTTCCGCTTTGCATGATCCCCCGCACCGGTGCCGCCTTGGCCCCGGTGCGCGATTGACGTCGATGCGCGCGTCGGCCTAGTCTGCGGACTTTTCCCGCCCCCGGACACAGACATGCCGCTTTCGTTGACCATCGACCTTTCAAAGAAGGACACCGAGCACTTCACCAACGCACTGAAGGCGGCGCAGAAGGCGGCGGAAGGCAAGTCCGCCGACAGCATCATCACCGCGGCGGCAAAGCTGCTGGAGGATGCGCAGGGCGTTGCCGCGCCGGATTTCATCCGTGAACGTCTGGAGCGCCTGGACGACATGATCGCGATGGTGCGCGACGAGGGCTGGCACCTCGACGACGAAGACAAGCAGCACGTGCTGTCGGCGCTGGTGTACTTCGCCGACCCGAAGGACATCATCCCCGACCATGTCGAAGTGCTGGGCTACCTCGACGACGCGATCATGATCGAGCTGTGCGTGCGCGAGCTGAAGCACGAGCTCGACGCCTACGACGACTTCTGCGAATTCCGCGAACGTGAAGCCAAGAAGCGCGGCATCGAGCCGTCCACCGTCGGCCGCACCGACTGGCTGGACAGCCGCCGCGACGAACTGGTCGACCGCATGCATGCCCGTCGCCAGCGTGACGGCGAAGGTTTCGGCTTCGGTTACGGCGGCAGCAGCGGTTACGGCAAGTCCGGCTATTCGCGCCGCGCCTGGCGCCCGGGCATGTTCCGCGTCCGCTGAACCACGTTTCGCGGATGTTCCGCGCCGGCGTCACCGTCGATGACCTCAATGCCCTGTCGCGGAACACCGCGATGGAGCCGCTCGGCATCGTGTTCACCGAGATCGGCACGGATTACCTCCGCGGCACGATGCCGGTCGACGCGCGCACCCACCAGCCATACGGCCTGCTGCATGGTGGCGCTTCGGTGCTGCTGGCGGAAACGCTGGGCAGCAGCGCCGGCGGCCTGTGTGCACCGGACGGGCACGGCGTGGTCGGCATCGAGATCAACGCCAACCACCTGCGCGGCGTGCGCAGCGGCACGGTCACTGGTACCGCGCGCCCGCTGCACGTGGGCCGCAGCACGCAGGTGTGGGACATCCGCATCGAGGACGAGGCCGGCAAGCTGGTTTGCATCTCGCGATTGACGCTGGCGGTGGTGCCGCGCGGCTGAACCACGGGTTCAGTGGGCTTTCGCGGGTTCCGAAATCGGCGACGGCAAGCTCATCCCGTACCGATCCAGCAACGCGATGAAGCGCGGATCGTGGTGGTACGGCGCAAGGAAGGGGTCGCTGGTATCGGGGCGGAAACGTGGATCCTCGGCGGCGCGATCGAGGAATTCGAACGCGCGATCCGGTTGCCGGGCGAAGCCGGACACCGATGCGGCCGCATACAGGCAATCCATCAATTGTTGTGTGCAATCGCCGATGATGTCGCGCAGCGCGGCATCGAGTCCGGCCTGGTCCTGCTCGACGGCATGGGCAAGCGCTAGGGCATAGCGCCGACTGTCCGGGTCGGGCGCATCGGCGGCGGCTTCGCGCACGGCAACGGCATCGCCGCGTGTCGCTGCGATGTCGGCCAGCAGCGAGTGCATGAGCGGGAACCGGGGGTCGGTCTCCAGCACCCGCCGGATCGAAGCCTCCGCTTCGTCGAGCCGTCCCAGCACTATCAGTGGGTGTGCGATGTTGGCGTGCCAACGCAGGCGCATCGGATCGGTCGCCAGTGCGCGGCGCAGGTAATCGACGGATTCTTCCCAACGATTCTGCGTGCCGAGGATCGCACCCATCATCGCCAATGTATCGGTGTGGTTCGGGGCGAGCGCCAATGCCTTGCGTGCGGCGGCCATGGCGCCTTCGACGTCGTTGTCGAGGGCGTTCAGGACATAACTTTCGGCCAGGTGGGTGTAGAGGTGGTCGGGGGATTTCTTCTTGGCCTCGGCAACGATGTCGCGCGCCTCCTTGTCCAGCCCGAGTGATTCTTCCAGCGGCTGGCCGTAAGCCAGGTTGACCAGCGAGATCACCAACCCGAGGCGGGCCGACGGATAGTCGGGGTCAAGCTGCAAGGCCTCGCGATGGAAGCGGATCGAGGTGCGGAACCCGGCTTCGTCCTGGCGCCGGCCATACATGCGCCCCTGCAGGTAGGCCTGGTAGGCGGCCACGTTGCCGCTCGGCGGCTGGTCGGACGTTCGCGGATCGGAGGCAGAGGGTGTCAATGCCACTTGCAGCGCGGCCGCGACGGCCTGCGCGATCTCGCTTTGCACGGCGAAGATGTCGTCGAGCTTGCGATCGAACGTTTGCGTCCACAGCGTGCTGCCGTCATTGGCGCGCACCAGCGCCACGGTGATCCGCACACGTTCGACTTGTTGCCGGACCGAGCCTTCCAGCAGGTGTCCGACGCCGAGCTTCTCCCCGATGATCGACGCGCTGTCGGTGGTGCCCTTGAACTGGAAGGAAGAAGTGCGACCGATGACCGTGAGGCCTTCGATTCGCGACAGACCTGCGATCAGTTCTTCGGACAGGCCGTCGGAAAAGTACTCCTGCGCCGGATCGCCGCTGCCGTTTGCCAGGGGCAGCACGGCGATCGATTTGCGTTCGTCGTGGGCCTTGGGCATCCCGGCGTCCGCCATGGTTTGTGTGTCGCGCGCCGTGTCGTGTGCGGCAGGTCGCGACAGGAGCTGCCAGCCGATGACTGCCAGCGCCACCACCAGCGCAGTCCCAAGTGCGATGTTCAGGCCGTGGCCGACGCGTCGGCGATCCTCGGGCGCGCGCGCTTCCGGCGAATCCAGGGGTTCGGTGCGACGCACCCCGGTCGAGGTCAGTTCGAACGCCCAGGCCAGCACCACCGCCAGCGGGAAACCAAGCACCAGCAGCGCCAGCAGTGCCTTCATCACCCATGCAGGGGTGTCGAAGATGCCGAGCACGATGTCGCCCACTTGCAGCACCAGCCAGGAAATGACGATGTAGACGACCGCCACGCGATAGACATGGCGACGCTTGAGTTCGCGCAAAAATGCCTTCAAGCGGTTCTCCCCGATGTGGCCCGTCGATCCCCGACCGGCATTGAAGCATCGTTCCTGCGCTCATGCATCCGTTACTGGCCGCGGATGGGTGGCATTCTGTATCGTGCGCGCATGCCGACCTCCCCGGTCCCCGTTTCGACGCCCCTGCCGCGCGCGCGCTGCGCTATGCCTTGCGCGTGCCGTTCCTGTTCTGGCACCTGCTGGTGCACCTGCCGTTGACGCTGCTGGCGATCACGCTGCCGTTCGGGCGGCGACACCTGCGCAGCGGCGAACGCCTCGACCATCGTGCGATCCGTGCCTGGCAAGGTGGGTTGATGCGCGTGTTCGGCATGCGCATGCGTCGCATCGGCACGCCGATGGAGGGTGCGGTGCTGTTCGTTGCCAACCATGTCAGCTGGGTCGACATCATCGCGTTGCACAGCCAGCGGATGATGGGCTTCGTGGCCAAGCGCGAGATCGCCGGCTGGCCGGTGGTGGGCTGGCTGGCGACGCAAGGCGAGACGATCTACCACCAGCGTGGCAACCAGGAATCGCTGGGTGGCGTGCTGCACGAGATGCTGGCGCGGTTGCGTTCCGGGCGCGCGGTCGGCGTGTTCCCGGAGGGACGCACGCGCGACGGTCGCGAGGTCGGCCCGTTCCACGCCCGCATCTTCCTGGCGGCGGTGGAAGCCGGTGTGCCGGTGCAGCCGGTGGCGCTGCGCTATGGCGAGCGCGCCAGTGCGCAGACCGCGGTCGCGTTCGGGCCGAAGGAAAGCTTCTTCTCCAACTTCCTGCGCCTGCTGGGCGAACCGACGCGCGTGGTGGAGGTGGTGTTCCTGGAACCGATCGCACCGGGCGATGCCGAAGGCCGCCGCCGCATCGCCGAAACCGCGCGCGAGCGGATCGTCGCGGCCATGCAGCCATGAGCGGTGGCGTCGCCGGCATCGGCCACGGGGTCGACGTGCCCCGCGACGGCTACGCGCCCCCGCGCTGGTTGCGCAACGCGCACGTGCAGTCGGTGCTCGGCACCAGCCCGTGGCGTCGTCGCAGTGGTGCGAAGGCGCTGGCCGCCACCGGCGCGATGACCACCGAACACATCGTCGATGGCGGCGACGGCATCCGCCTCCACGGCCTGCACAGCGTGGTGCCCGGGGGCGAACCGCGCGGACTGGCGCTGTTGCTGCACGGCTGGGAAGGCAGTGCCGAATCAAGCTACATGCGGCTGACCGCCGCGCAACTGCTGGCGCGCGGATTCGAGGTGTTCCGGCTCAACTTCCGCGACCACGGCGACACCCACCATCTCAACCAGGACATCTTCCATTCCTGCCGCATCGAGGAAGTGCTGAACGCCGCGCTCGACGTCTCCACGCGCTTCGCGCGCGGGCCGATGTCGCTCGCCGGCTATTCGCTCGGCGGCAACTTCGCGTTGCGGCTGGCATTGCGCGCCCGGGAGGCAGGCTTGCCGCTGGCGCGCGTGGCCGCCGTGTGCCCGGTGCTCGACCCGGCGCGCACGATGCTGCAGATGGAGAACGGGCTGCCGTTCTACATGCGCTATTTCGAACGCAAGTGGCGTGGCTCGCTGATGCGCAAGCGCGAACTGTTCCCGCAGGCGCACGCCTTCGACGAAACCACGCTCAGGCTGGGCATGCGCGAACTGACCGAATGGCTGGTGCAGCGGCATACCGACCTGGGCAGCATCGAGAACTACTTCGACGGCTACTCCGTCGCCGGTTCACGGCTGTCCGCGCTGCAGGTGCCGACGGACATCCTGATGGCCGAGGACGACCCGGTGATCCCGGTGGACGATTTCCGCGCGCTGGCGCTGCCCGCGCATGTGCGCCTGCAACTGGAACGCTGGGGCGGGCATTGCGGCTTCCTCGAGAACGCCGGGCTCACTGGCTTCGGCGAACGCTGGGTGGCGGAACGTCTGGCGGCGGGCTGAACGAGGCGAGCCGGTACAATCGCCAGTTCGCCCATCACCTTGGCCCGGCGGCCCGTTTTCCATGCAAGAACAAGTTTTCGATGCCCTGCGCCGCGGCGCCAACGAAGAAGCGCTGGCCATGGCGCGCGCGGCGGTCGAGGGCGATCCCGACTCGGCGCTGTCGCAGCAGATGCTGGCGATGGCGCTTTCGGCGAGCGGCGAGCACGCCGGGGCGTTGCGCGCCATCGATCGCGCGCTCGAGCTGGCGCCAGAGGAAGCCGGTTTCCATTTCCAACGGGCAGGGATGTTGCTCAGCGCGGGCAACGCGGACGCGGCGCAGGCGGCGCTGCAGCAAAGCGTCCAGCTCGATCCCAACCAGTTCGGCGCCTACATCCTGCAAGCGCAGATGGCGTTGGGTCGCGGCGACCTGCACGAAGCGGAGCGCCTCGGCCGGCTTGCGTCCCTGGTCGCGCCCGGGCACCCATGGTGCGCCATGGTCGATGGCATGGTCGCGCTGGGCCGCGGCGACCACGATGGTGCATTCGCGTTGTTGTCGGACGCGGCGGGCAAAGCGCCGGACGATCCGCAGGTGCTGCTCGGACTGGCGCAAGTCTCCGAAGTGAAGGGACATTTCGCGTTCGCGGAACAGGCGTTGCGCAAACTGCTTGAACAGAACCCGCTGCACGACGCGCTGCGCGTGCGCCTCGCCCAACTGCTGCGCAAGCAGGATCGAGCCGATGACGCGACCGAAGCCCTCGCGCCCTTGCTTGAACGGCGCGACGACGTGCAGGTTGCCTGGCTGGTGGCCGGTGGCGAAATCGAACTGGCGGCGCGCAAGCCACGGGAGGCGCTGCAATGGTTGCGCCGCGCGCTGGCGTCCGAGCCGGCCAACGCGCGCGCGCTGCAGGCGGCGTTGTCGGCGTGGCGCTTGGCGGGCGATGCCGAGGACGCGCGCGCCACGCTGGAATCGGCGCTGGCGACCACGACCGATGCGCCCATGCTGTGGCGCGCGCGGCTGTCGATCGAAGCGGATGTCGCCGGTGGCGATGTCGAAGGTGTTGCCTCACGCTGGATCAAGGCGATGCCGGATGATGCCGGCGCACTGGAACTGCAAATGCGCCTGCAACAGCAGGCCGGCGATATGGCCTCGGCGCTCGATACCGCGCACCGCATCGTGTCGCTCTCGCCGGGCAATGCGTCGGCGCAGGCGTTGATCGTCGAAGACCTGAAGTCGCGTGACCCGGATGCGGCGGTGGTCTACGTCGCCGATCTCTTGCCGCAGGCCCGCACCGCGCAATCGAAGGACGTGCTGACGGGGTGGCTGGCTGCGCTGGAGGACGGCGCGGGCAGGTATGCCGATGCCGTCGCGCACTGGACGCAACTGGCCGTTGGCCAATTGGACGGTCGTCTGCCGCTGCCGCCGATCACGCTGGTGCCCGAACAGGTACAGGCTGGCGCACTGCCGCCGTGGGACAGCGCGGCCGCTGCCGCGGATGGACGGATCGATACCGTTTTCCTCTGGGGGCCGCCCGGCTCTTGCGTGGAACAGGTGGCGACCGTGCTGTCGTCGATCGACGGATTCCGTGCCGACCGGTTTTCGCCACAGGCGAAGCTGGATGGTTTCCAGCGATTCGGGAGTGCCGAAGCGTTGTCGACAGGTAGCGTTGACACCGCCGCGTTCGTGCGCGAGTGGCGGGAGGGTCTGGTCGAACGCGGCATCCACGACGACCGGGTGATCGAGTGGCTGGTGTGGTGGGACAACGCCTTCCTGCGCGTGCTGCGACCGGAGTTGGACAAGGCGGGCATCGTTGTCGTGCTGCGCGACCCGCGCGACATGTTCCTGCATTGGCTCGCCTTCGGCTCGCCGGGCCAGATCGCGATTCCGTCGTTGCCGCAGGCGGCCGCTTGGCTTGCGACGGCGCTCGATCGCGTCGTCGCCCTGGCCGAAGGCCCGTTGTACCGGAACGTCCTGCTGCGCATCGACGGCATCGAGAGCGATGGCCAGGCGTTGGCACGTGCGCTTTCCGACGCCTTCGGCTCAGACGTGCGGCCACGGGACGTTCCCGCGGGACGCCATTTCCCGTCCGGCCACTGGCGCAATTATGCCGACGTACTGGCCGAGCCGTTCGCCATCCTCACACCGGTGGCGAAATGGCTTGGCTATCCTGAAACCTGATCGACGAGGAGTTCGCGATGCGCATCCACAGCGACAGTTTCGAGCACCGCGGCGCGATCCCCTCCGAATTCGCGATGGGTGCGCCGGATGGCTTCGGCGGCAACCGCAACCCGCACCTGGCGTGGGACGACGTGCCGGATGGGACGAAGTCTTTTGCACTGCTGTGCATCGACACCGATGCGCCGACCGATGCCTCGCTTGCCGGCAAGGAGGGCGTCGAGATCCCGGTCGACCATCCGCGCGGTGACTTCGTGCACTGGGTGGTGGCCAACCTGCCCGTCGATGCGCGCGAGATCGCGGCCGGCAGTTGCAGCGATGGCGTCACCGTACGCGGCAAGGGCCCGTGCCGGGGCGAAGGCGCGCGGCAAGGCCTGAACGACTACACCGGCTGGTTCGCGGGCGATGCCGACATGGGCGGCGATTATTTCGGTTACGACGGCCCGTACCCGCCGCCGAACGACCTGCGCGTGCATCGTTATTTCTTCCGCTTGTTCGCGCTTGATGTCGAGGCAATCGACTTGCCGGCGAAATTCACTGCAGTGGATGTGTTCCGCGCCATGCACGGCCACGTGCTGGGTGAGGCGGCGATCTTCGGCACCTACGCATTGCATCCCTCGCACGGCGCGTAGATCCGTGCCCCGCAGGGCGGCTTGCGTTCCGCCCTGCGTCTCCGGCAATGCCGCCTGCTCAGCGGTCGGCGACTTCCGACTCGACCACCATGTCGAGCACGTAGGCGATCGACGAGCCATCTGCGGGCGGGTTGGCGATGGTGTAGCGGTCGAGCCGCAGCACGTTGCGCACGCCGGACTCGTGGGTGTAGCCCTCGATGTCCTGGTAGAGGAACTGCCATTCGCCTTCACCGGTCTTGAGGCCGGCATCGTCGTAGCCGATCTCGCGCACATGCAGGCACTGGTAGTCCGGGATCATCGCGTGGTGGCAGGGCACGCGTTGCGCGGCGACTTCGAGGAACACGCGCTCGCCGGGGCCGCCGTATTTCGTCTGTGCCGTGGGCGCGCCTTCGAACCGGAGGATGTCGCCACCCGTGGTGGTCAGCACGAGGGCGTCGCCGTCGTAGCGCAGTTGGCCGCCGGCTTCGAGCCGCTGGCCGATCGCGCCGTCGGATTGCATCAGCGCGGCATCGGTGCAGGCCATCTGGGTCGAAACGAGGTTGCCGACCGTCAGCGCGTCGCCTTCGATGGTGTAACCGCCGCCGATGCGGTTGCAGGCATTCGAGACACCGAGGTGGCCATCGGCGAAATCCAGTTGCAGCGGCTTGTCTGCGCGCGGGAACAGCGCGTCGATGCGGGCACCGCCGGCATCGACCGCGTCCGCCAGCGACCAGTGGTAGGCAGGCAGGCGGGTGGCATCGAACGCGGCCGCATCATCCGTGGCGGCGTCGGCCGGCGCAGGCGGGGTGCGGTCGGCCGGGGTGCAGGCCGTCGCCAGCACCAGCAGGCAGCAAAGGGCGGGAAGTCGGGTCATGGACGCCTCCAGGCGTGTTGAATTGGGAACGAACGCTCCATGGAACGTCCGTTCGGCGGCAACGGGGTCGATGCCGGCAAGCATACGCTCGAACGTGCGCTGGAAAAGCGCGGGGCATGTCGATCCCGGGCGTCCCGGTTCGTCGTCGTCGCAATACCACCGCATGCCCGACCGCGAGGCAACCACGACATGCCCAGGCAACGCTTCGTCAACCTGCCGGCGAAGGATCTCGACCGTTCGGTAGCTCTCTTCACCGTGCCGGGGTTCGCTTTCGATCCCCGGTTCACCCATCACGATGCGACCTGCACGTGAGCGTGCTGCACTGGCTGGCCGTGCGCGCCCTGATGACGCCGCAACCGCGCGCCATGGAGCCGGATGCCACTCGCGATGATGCGCCGGTCGCCATCGATGCGACCGATGATGGCGTGGACGCGGAAGGCGAGGCGTGAATGGACGCCTCGCGCCCGTGCACCGTCGCACTTGCGCCCTGCCGGGCGCGATGCTGTGATCGTGCGCATGCATGGACAGGACGCCCAGCGCGCGGTCGAAACCGTCTGGCGCATCGAATCGCCGCGATTGATCGCGGGCCTGGTGCGCCTGGTGCGCGACGTCGACCTGGCCGAGGAATTCGCGCAGGACGCGCTGGTCGCCGCGCTCGAGCGCTGGCCGCGCGATGGTGTGCCCGATAACCCCGGGGCGTGGCTGATGACGACGGCCAGGCATCGCGCACTCGACAGGTTCCGCCGCGAGCGGATGTCGGCGGAGAAGCTCGAATCGCTGGCGCGCGAGCTCGATGACGCGAACGAGCAGGCGCACGCGCGCGAGCAGGATGCGCTGGACGACGAGATCGGCGATGACCTGTTGCGGCTGATGTTCGTCGCCTGCCACCCGACGTTGTCGATGGATGCGCGCGTGGCGCTGACGCTGCGCTTGCTCGGTGGCTTGACCACGGACGAAATTGCGCGCGCATTCCTGGTACCCGAAGCGACCGTCGCGCAGCGCATCGTGCGCGCCAAGCGCACGCTGGCCGAAGGCAAGGCGGCCTACGAAGTGCCGCGCCGGCACGAACTCGACGAACGCATGCCGGCGGTGCTGGGCGTCATCTACCTGGTGTTCAACGAGGGGTATTCGGCTACCGCCGGCGAAGACCTCTTGCGACCTGCATTGTGTGGCGAGGCATTGCGCCTCGGGCGCGTGCTCGCAGGATTGGCACCGCAACACGCCGAGGCGCATGGACTGCTGGCGCTGATGGAGATACAGGCTTCGCGCATGCAGGCGCGCGTGGACGCGGCGGGCCAACCGATCCTGCTCGCAGACCAGGATCGCGCGCGCTGGGATCGGGCCGCGATCGACCGTGGATTGTCAGCGCTCGAACGTGCCGAACGCCTGTCGTCCGTGCGCGGCCCATACACGCTGCAGGCTGGTATCGCCGCATGCCATGCGCGTGCCGCGACTGCCGCGGGCACCGACTGGGCGCGTATCGTTGCTCTGTACGATGCGTTGCTGGGCGCGATGCCGTCGCCGGTGGTCGCGCTCAACCACGCGGTGGCGGTGTCGATGCTGGCCGGCCCGGGCGTCGCGTTGCCGTTGGTGGATGCCTTGCGCGAAGTGCAGGCGATGAAGCAGTATCACCTGCTGCCGGTGGTGCGCGGTGACTTGCTGCAGAAGCTGGGGCGGCACGACGAAGCGCGTGAAGAATTCATCCGTGCCGCTGGCATGACCCGCAACGAACGCGAGCGCGACCTGCTGATGGCGCGTGCCGATGTTGCGAGGGATCAGGCAAGTCTCGGATGACGTGCGGCGACGGTGTTGCCGTGCAGCGTGCTATTGCATCGAGTGCAGCCCGATCATGTTGCCCTCGGTGTCGAGCGCCAGCACGATGAAGCCGTACTCGCCGATCGACATCTTTTCGCGATGCACCTTGCCGCCGGCGGCAACGACGCGCGCACCCGCGGCGCCGCATTCCTCGCAGGCGAAGTAGACCAGGGTGCCGCCCGGGCCGGACGGCACGCCGGGCATCCGCACCAGTGCGCCGTTGGCGCCGTAGCGTTCGATCTTGCCCGGGAACGACAGCATCTCCAGCCCCGGCGCATCGGCGCTTGGGGCGAGCAGGATCTCGAGCGTCACCCCGAACACGCTTTCGTAGAAGCCGCGCGCACGTGGCATGTCCTGCACGTAGATCTCGAACCAGTTGACGCTGTTGCTGTCGCGCATGGCGAAGTCCTTCCGGCGTGGGAGCAAGTGTTCAGAGTGAAACGATGGCCTTGAACCCGCCCCACATCATCCGCTTGGGATCGAACGGACATGCGTCAGGCCCCATGCCCGCGATGCGTGGATCGGCCATGACCTTCTTGTTGACGCGGTCGCGGTGCGCGCGCGAGCGATAGGCGATGAACGAGAACAGCGCGACCTCGCCGCGCTTGAGTTGCACTGCCTTGGCGAAGGACACGACCTCTCCCGGCTGCAGGTCGTCGGCGACGCATTCCACGTACTGCAGCGCGCCGTATTCCATCCACACCTTGCCGGCCTTGCGCGAGATCCTGCGGTAGGCGGCGAGGTTCTTCGCCGGCACGGCGAGCAGGAAGCCTTCGACATAGCGGGTCATGGCGTTCTCCATGGCGGGCATGGAGGCGCCGCCTTGCATCGATGGCGGATGGTGGCACCGGGAATCGACGCGTGCGATCTGCGGCGCAGCACGTGGCCGCGCCCGGAGGCCGGGTCAGTCTCCGGCAGGCAGCCAGAGCAGCAGCGCGATGCCGAACGCGATGCGGTAGATCGCGAACCCGGTGAAGCGGTGCGCCTTGATGTAACCCAGCAGCCACTTCACCACCAGGAAGCCGGTGACGGCGGCGGCGGTGAACGCGATGCCGACATCCAGCCAGTTCTCGCCGCCGACGCCGTCCTTCAGTACCAGTTCGAGGAAGGCGTAGCCGCTGGCGGCGAACATCGTCGGGATGCCGACGATGAAGGCGAACTCGGCCGCGGCCGAGCGCCGGCTCAGGCCCAGCAGCATGGCGATGAAGATCGTCGCGGCCGAGCGCGATGTGCCGGGGAACACGCCGGCCACCACCTGGGCCAGGCCCACGGCGACCGCCACCGTCCAGGTCACGTCGGTGCCGTCGCCACGCTTCTCGGCGAAGTGTTCGGCCACCAGCATCCAGATGCCGCCGATGACCAGCGCCCACGCGATCGGCGTGACCGTGTCCGGCAATTCCCAGCCCGCCAGCCGCACTGGCAGGCCGACCAGTGCCGTCACCAGGAAGGCCACGGCCACCTTCATCGCGTAGTCGCGGTGCTCCGCTTCGCGCAGGCCCGTCGCCAGTGACCACAGGCGCAGGCGGAACACCAGCGTGATCGCGAGGATCGCGCCCGCCTGGATCACGATGTTGAAGAAGTCCGAGCGCTGGCCCAGCCAGTACTGCGCGACCAGCAGGTGCCCGGTGCTGGAGACGGGCAGGAATTCGGTCAGGCCCTCGATGATGCCGAGCAACAGGGCGGACAGGGAATCGGACATGGGCCATCCGGCGGGAGCGGAGGCGAAAGGATAGGGC
This sequence comes from Luteimonas sp., assembly GCA_024707405.1. Classification (GTDB taxonomy): domain Bacteria; phylum Pseudomonadota; class Gammaproteobacteria; order Xanthomonadales; family Xanthomonadaceae; genus Luteimonas. Next base: position 314,291 of record JANPZU010000008.1, on the reverse strand, counting down.
AATTCCATGAATGCACCATATTGGCGCTTTTGCCGATGACGGCGAACCACAATGGTGCGTTTTCGTGCAAGCCGGGTTGATTCAACGATCAAAATCAACAAGTTAGGCGGGATTTGGCCTTGGCACGCGGCTTGCGAGAGTGAGGAACATCACTTTCCCAACCAGGTGTTTCCAGATGTCCGCCGATCACGTCGAAAAACTCATCGCCGACCACAAGGTCGAATTCGTCGACCTGCGCTTCGCCGACATGCGCGGCGTGCAGCACCACGTCACGTTCCCCAAGTCGATCGTCGAGCCGGGCCTGTTCGAGGACGGCAAGATGTTCGATGGCAGCTCGATCAGCGGCTGGCGCGGCATCCAGAACTCCGACATGGTGCTGTTGCCCGATCCGTCCACCGCGTTCCTGGATCCGTTCACCGCCGATCCGACCCTGGTGCTGACCTGCGACATCCTCGACCCGACCACCATGCAGGCCTACTCGCGCGACCCGCGCGGCGTGGCCAAGCGCGCCGAAGCCTTCCTCAAGTCCAGCGGCATCGCCGACCAGGCGTTCTTCGGCCCCGAGCCCGAGTTCTTCATCTTCGACTCGGTGCGCTACGCCAATGAAATGGGGCACACCTTCTTCCACGTCGATTCGGAAGAAGCGCACTGGAACTCCGCCAAGGAATACGAAGGCGGCAACAGCGGCTATCGCCCGGGCGTGAAGGGCGGCTACTTCCCGGTCGCGCCGCTCGATTCGCTGCACGACATCCGCGCCGAGATGTGCAAGACAGCTTGAGCAGGTGGGCATCGAAACCGAGGTGCACCACCACGAAGTGGCGAACGCCGGCCAGTGCGAGATCGGCACCAAGTTCAACTCGCTGGTCAAGAAGGCCGACGAGCTGCTGACGATGAAGTACATCATCAAGAACGTCGCGTTCCGCAACGGCAAGACCGCGACCTTCATGCCCAAGCCGCTGGTCGGCGACAACGGCAGCGGCATGCACGTGCACCAGTCGCTGGCGAAGGACGGCAAGAACCTGTTCTCCGGCGACGGCTACGGCGGCCTGTCGCAGATGGCGCTGTGGTACATCGGCGGCATCTTCAAGCATGCGCGTGCGATCAACGCGTTCTCCAACGCCTCCACCAATTCGTACAAGCGTCTGGTGCCCGGTTACGAAGCACCGGTGATGCTGGCGTATTCGTCATCCAACCGTTCGGCGAGCTGCCGCATCCCGTACGTGGCCAACCCGAAGGCACGCCGTATCGAGATGCGTTTCCCTGATCCGGTGAACACCGGCTACCTGACCTTTGCCGCGCTGATGATGGCCGGCCTGGACGGCATCAAGAACCAGATCGACCCGGGTGGCCCGAGCGACAAGGATCTCTACGACCTGCCGCCGGAAGAAGAGAAGAACTACAAGACCGTGTGCCATTCGCTCGACCAGGCACTCGAGGCGCTGGATGCCGATCGCGATTTCCTCAAGGCCGGTGGCGTGTTCACCGATGACTTCATCGACGGCTACATCGCGCTGAAGATGCAGGAAGTCACCAAGTTCCGCGCGGCGACGCATCCGCTCGAGTACCAGCTGTACTACGCCATCTGATGGCAGCGCGCGGCCGCATTGCGGCTGCGTGCGAAAGCAGGCCTGCAACACGATCCGGACGCCGACACCCTCCCCCACGTCGGCGCCGGCGTCCGGATCCAGGGGATGCAATACCGGGAAACGAAACACGACCAGGGAACGAAAGCCGCGGGCGAAGCGACACAGATCGCCGTCCGCGCGCGATGGCGAGGGGCCATCGAAACGAAGTGCGGTGCAGATCCAGCAGTGACCGGGGAGGGCTTTTTTTCATTTCGATGAGGAGCCTGAGTCATGTCGTTACGCAAGAGCGTGCTCGCTGTACTGTTTTGCTCCACCCTCGCGGCGGCCGGCCAGGCCACCGCGGACGTGACCGGTGAAGTCACCGTCGTGAGCGACTACCTGTTCCGCGGTGTCACCCAGACCGACGAAAAGCCTGCGTTGCAGGCCGGCATCACCTGGGAACACGAAAGCGGGTTCTACGTCGGCGGCTGGGGCAGCAGCATCAGCTGGCTGGCCGATTCCGATCCGGACATCTCCAGCCAGGTGGAACTCGACGTCTTCCTCGGCTATGCCGGTGAATTCGGCGGAAGCGGCGTCGGTTACGACGTCGGCGCCAACTACTACTGGTATCCGGGCAGCTACCCGGCCGGCTTCAACAAGGCCGATACCGTCGAGCTGTACGTCGGCCTCAGCTGGAACGTGCTGAGCGCGAAGTACTCCTACGCCACCACCGACCTGTTCGGCATAGACGATTCCTCCGGCAGCGGCGCGCTCGACCTCGGCGCCGACTGGGAGTTCGAGGGCGGCTGGAGCGCGGGCGTGGGCTATGGCCGGCAATGGGTCAGCGGCTATGGCGGCGAGCTCGACTACGACTACTGGAAGGTCAGCGCCGGCAAGTCGTTCGAGAACGGCTTCGGCGTCGGCGTCGAATGGCACGACACCGACATCGGCGGACTCAAGGACACCTTCCTGCTCTCGCTCTCCAAGTCGTTCTGACGCGCCGAGACATCCGTATCCACACAGGAGACGTTCCATGAAGTTGATCACCGCCATCATCCGGCCGTTCAAGCTCGATGAAGTGCGCGAGGCGCTGGGCGAAGCCGGCGTGTCCGGCCTGACCGTCACCGAGGTGAAGGGGTTCGGCCGGCAGAAGGGCCACACCGAGCTCTACCGCGGCGCCGAGTACGTCGTCGATTTCCTGCCCAAGCTGAAGATCGAGGTCGCCGTCACCGACGAGATCTTCGATGCCGCGCTCGAGGCCATCACCAAGTCCGCGGGCACCGGCAAGGTCGGCGACGGCAAGGTGTTCGTCGTCGCGCTCGAGCAGGTCGTCCGCATCCGCACCGGCGAAGCCGGCGCCGATGCGCTCTAACCACCCCACGGAGGCACACATGAAGATTCGTCATCTCCCCGGGTGGAAAACCCGATTGCAGGCCGCGGTGTTCGCGGTGATGTGCGGCATAGCCGTGCTGGTCGCGCCGCAGGGCGTGCTGGCGCAGGATGCCGAAACGCCGGTTGCAGAAGCGGTGGAAGCGACCGTCGAAGCGACCGAAGCAGTGGTCGAGGAAACCGTTGTCGTCGCCGAAGAGGAAACAGCCGCGGCGTTCGACAGCGGCAACGTCGCCTGGATGCTCACCGCGACCTTCCTGGTGCTGCTGATGGTGGTGCCCGGCCTGGCGTTGTTCTACGGCGGCATGGTGCGCTCCAAGAACGTGCTGTCGGTCTTGATGCAGGTGCTGGTGGTGTTCTCGGTGGTGATCCTGGTCTGGGTTTCCTACGGGTACAGCGCGGCCTTCACCGAAGGCAATGCGTTCTTCGGATCGTTCACCGAGAAGGCATTCCTGAAGGGCATCACCGCCAGTACCGATGCAGACGGCCTGCCCGAGTTCCTGTTCATCGTGTTCCAGTCCACGTTCGCGGGCATCACCACCGCACTGATCGTCGGTTCGTTCGCCGAACGCATCAAGTTCACCGCGGTGCTGCTGTTCTCGGTGATCTGGGTGACGTTCGCCTACCTGCCCATGGTGCACATGGTGTGGAGCGGCGGCTTCCTGGCGCACAAGGGCGTGCTCGACTTCGCGGGCGGCACAGTGGTGCACATCAACGCGGGCATCGCCGGCTTGGTGGGCGCGTACTTCCTCGGCAAGCGACTGGGCTTCGGCAAGGAAGCGCTCAAGCCGCACAACGTGCCCTTCACCTTCATCGGCGCCTCGCTGCTGTGGGTCGGCTGGTTCGGCTTCAATGCCGGCTCGGCGGTGGCCGCGGACGAGATCGCGTCGTTGGCGATGATCAACACGATGGTGGCCACGGCCGCCGGCGTAGTGGCGTGGAGCCTGGTGGAAGCGATCGCCAAGGGCCGCCCCTCTGCGCTGGGCGCGGCATCGGGTGCCATCGCGGGCCTGGTCGGCATCACGCCGGCCGCCGGCACGGTGGGTCTCGATGGGCGCAATCGTCATCGGCTTCGCCGCCGGCGCGATCTGCGTCTGGGGCGTGAACGGCCTCAAGCGCCTGCTGCGCGTGGACGACACGGCCGACGTGTTCGGCGTGCATGCCATCGGCGGCATCGTCGGTGCCGTGCTGACCGGCGTGTTCAGTGCCGAATCGCTGGGTGGCACCGAGGTCGACCTGGCCATCGGCGCGCAGGTCTGGGCGCAGACCTTCAGCGTGCTGTTCACCATCGTCTGGTGCGCCGTGGTCACGGCCATCGCCATCCTGATCGCCAAGGTCGTGGTGGGCCTGCGCGTGAGCGAGGAGGACGAGCGCATCGGCCTGGACATCGTTTCGCACGGCGAAGCGGCCTACGAGAAGTAAGCGACACCACTCCCCCACGGGTGGACAGCGGGCAGCGGAAACGCTGCCCGCTTTTTTGGAATCCTCCGCTCGCTGTCGGGAACCACGTCGTAGAGCCGAGCTTGCTCGGCTGGCTTTCCGATCGACATGGCGAATCAGCTGTCGCGACAGCCGAGCAAGCCCGGCTCTGCCGAAATGGCGACCGTCGTACCGCGAAGGTGCGTGCCGTTGCCACGAAGGCCGCCAGCGCTTGCATTCCCCGCCAGCAGGCGATGCAATGCGGACATGAACCGATCGCACGCACTCGCCCTCGCCGCTGCATGCACTGTCGTGCTCGCCGCTTGCCAGACCACCGCACCGCGCAACCCGATGGCGATCTGGGTGCCGTCCGAGAATTACGACACCCGACGCGCGCAGGTGATCGTGGTGCATTACACCGAACAGGACTCGGTGCAGCGCAGCTTGAACACGCTGCGCACGCGCAACAGCGGTGGACGGGTCAGCGCGCACTACTTGGTCGGTGATGACGGCAGGATCTACCAACTGGTCTCCGACGAACACCGCGCCTGGCATGCCGGCGCCGGCAGCTGGGGCAACATCCATGAACTCAACTCCGCGTCCATCGGCATCGAGATCGACAACGATGGCAAGGAGCCGTTTTCCGATGCTCAGGTCGAAGCGCTGATCCGCCTGCTCGACGACCTCACCACGCGCCACCGCATCCCGAAGACCGAAGTCATCGGCCACTCCGACCTCGCGCCCGGCCGCAAGATCGATCCCGGCCCGCTGTTCCCGTGGAAGCGCCTGTTCGATGCCGGCTTCGGCCTCTGGCCCGATCCAGACGCGCCGCCGCCACCGCCGGGCTTCGATGCAGTCAATGCCTTGCGGCTCATCGGCTATTCGACAGACAACCTCGAAGCCACCATCCACGCCTATCGGATGCGCTTCCGCGGCGACAACCAAAAGACGCTGGACGACGAAGACCTGCGCATCCTGCATGCGCTGACATGGCGCAAGTCGTCGGTGCCGCCTGTGGGTGATGCCATCGAATGAAGGCGTGATCGGCGTCTCTCGCATCATTCTGGTGCATGCCCCAGAATGGTGCGATGAACCCCCCTCCGCCCATGATGTCGCGCTTGATCGATTGCTGACCCCGGTTGCGTGGACGGATGCCCATGCCCGCATCGAAGGCTGCAACGCCGCTTTTGCGCGCTGGCTGGGGGTCAGCATGCGGCGGCTGCTCGACCAGCCATTGGCGGCGCTGGAGGCCAGCGGCGACGTGTTGCGCCGGGCGCTGGCCGAAGGCGATGCCGACAGTGACCAGCTTCGCCTGCGCCGTATCGAACTGGCCTTCCTCGGTGGCGCGCCGCGCTTCGCCGACGGCTGGCTGAGCCGTCGCGAGGGCGGCGGCTGGTTGCTGGAGGCGCATCCGGTGGACGAGTTTCCCGGTGACGATCCGTTGCAGGTGCTGCCGAGCGCGCTGTCGGCCGCGTTGCGTGGCCTCGCCCACGAGTTGCGCAATCCACTGGCGGGCCTGAAGGGCGCGGCGCAGTTGCTCAAGCGGCGCATCGACGATCCGGCTGCGGGCGAATTGCTGGAACTGATCCAGTCGGAAGTCGTGCGCCTGACGGTGCTGGTCGACGACCTGCTCGCGCCCGCTCCGCCGAACCCGCACCTGCCGCTCAACATCCACGCCGTACTGGAGCGGGTGGTGGTGCTGGCCGAGGCCGAGGCGGGCTGGATCGTGAAACTGGTGCGCGATTACGACCCCAGCCTGCCCGACCTGGCCGGCGATATCGACCGGCTGGTGCAGGCGGTGTGGAATCTGGTGCGCAACGCGATCCAGGCCGGTGCCGCGAACGTCACGCTGCGCACGCGGATCGAACATGGCGTGCGTATCGCCGATGCCGTGCACATGAAGGCATTGCGGCTGGAGATCATCGACGATGGTCGTGGCGTGCCCGAGGAACTGGCCGAGCAGATCTTCCTGCCGCTGGTCTCGGGGCGCGCGGATGGCACTGGACTCGGCCTTGCGCTGGCGCAACAGGTGGCACGCGAGCACCGCGGATCGCTGGCCTATCGCTCGCGCGCGGGGCATACGGTGTTCACGCTGCTGCTGCCGCTCGACAACGACGATGGCGAGGCGAAGGAGGCCGTGGATGCCCGTTGAACGCGCGACGATCTGGGTGGTGGATGACGACCGTGCCGTCCGCTTCGTGCTGGCGACCGCGCTGAGCGAGGCGGGGCACGACGTGGCCGGCTTCGACTCCGCCGAAGCGGTGCTGGACGCGCTGCGCAAGCGCCAGCCGCCGCAACTGCTTTTCACCGACGTGCGCATGCCCGGCGGCAGTGGCCTCGCCCTGCTGGAGACGCTCAAGCACAAGCACGTCGACTTGCCGGTGGTGGTGATGTCGGCATTCACCGATGTGGCCAGCACTGCGGGTGCGTTCCGTGCCGGGGCGCACGAGTTCCTGTCCAAGCCGTTCGACCTTGACGAAGCCGTCGCGCTGGCCGAGCGCGTGCTGTCGGAGCGTGGCGTCGCGCGGCTCGCGGAAGAGCCCGAGCCGGTCGGCGATGCCGATGCGCTGGTCGGCGACGCGCCGGCGATGCGCCAGTTGTTCCGCGCCATCGGTCGCCTGGCGCAGGCACCGCTGTCGGTGCTGGTCACCGGCGAGACCGGCACCGGCAAGGAACTGGTCGCACGCGCGCTGCATCGCGAATCGCCGCGCGCGCGCGCGCCGTTCGTCGCGCTCAATACCGCGGCGATCCCGGCGGAACTGCTGGAGAGCGAACTGTTCGGCCACGAAGCCGGTGCATTCACCGGTGCGGCAAAACGCCATGTCGGCCGCTTCGAACAGGCCGATGGCGGCACGCTGTTCCTCGACGAGATCGGCGACATGCCCTTGTCGTTGCAGACCCGCTTGCTGCGCGTGCTGGCCGAGGGCGAATTCTTCCGCGTCGGCGGGCGCGAGCTGATCCGCGTGGACGTGCGCGTCGTCGCCGCCACCCACCAGGATCTCGAGGCGCGCGTGCGCGAGGGCGGGTTCCGCGCCGACCTGCTGCACCGGCTCAACGTGGTGCGGTTGCAGTTGCCGCCGTTGCGCGAGCGGCGCGAGGACATCCCGGTGCTGGCGGAACGTTTCATGCATTCGGCGGCGGACAAATTCGATGCGCCGCCCAAGCGTTTCGGCAAGGCGGCGATGGATCGGCTGCAGGCACACGACTGGCCGGGCAACGTGCGCGAACTGGAGAACCTGTGCTGGCGGCTTTCGGCGCTGGCGCCGGCGGACGTCATCACCGTGGCCGACCTCGGCGACGTGCTGCAGCCGGTTCAGGCCGATCCGGGCGGCTGGGAATCGGCGCTGGCCAGGTGGGCGCGCGGGCAATTGCTCGCCGGCAACACCGACATCCACGCCACCGCGCGTGAACGCTTCGACCGCGTGCTGCTCGATGCGGCGCTCGAACACACCGGTGGGCGGCGCACCGAGGCCGCGAGCCGGCTCGGACTGGGCCGCAACACGGTCACGCGCAAGCTGGGAACGAGCCGCCCGAGGCGCTGAGCGCACGGACTTCATCGACCGGCAAGGCGGCACCCGCTAACGTCACGGATCATTGATCGAAAAGGGATGTTCGATGCGCACCCTGTTCTTCACCGCCGCTGTCGCCCTGTTGTTGGGTGCCTGTGCAACGTCGCCACCGCCGCGAGAGCCCGTGCCGGTCGAAGTGCCGCGACAGATCGCGCAGAGCGGTACCGCCGCGAAGGCCATCGCCAACCTTGCGTCCGCTTCGGGCAGCCTGGTCAGCGGACGCATGGTGTTGGTGGAAGCCGAGGGCGGCGTGCGCATTCGCGGCCTCGTCGGCGGGCTGGTGCGCAACGGAGCGCACGGCATGCAGGTGCATGAGCGCGGCGATTGCAGTGCGGTCGATGCCGCCAGCGCCGGCCGTTATTACGATCCGCTGGCCGGTGCGATCCAGCATGGTGCGGTCGGCGAAACGCCCGGCCGGATCGTCGCCGATGCCGAAGGCGTGGCCAGGGTCGATCTGTTGATCCGTGGTGCGGTGCTGGGCGGTGGTGCCGACAACGACATCGTCGGACGCTCCCTGCTGGTGCTGGGGGCGACGCCGGGTGCGATCAGTGCGCGCGTCGCCTGCGGCATCGTCACGGCCATCGAATGAAGGCAGCGGGTAAAGTGGTCGCATCCGGCCGGATGGCCGCCCCACCGATGGAGATTCACGATGCGTCGTTCCCGTTCGCTGTTGCTCGCCCCTTTGATGATCGCCTGCGTGGCGTGCTCGCAGCCCGCCAGCGATCTCGCGACGGAATCCGCCTTGCCGGCCGATCCGGTGGCCGAGCCGGCAGCGGTGATCGCGCCCGCGACCGCCACCGTGACGCTGGCGCCGACCGAGGGCAACCAGACCGCGGGCACGCTCAGCTTCACCTTCGCCGATGGCGTGGTGCATGCGATGGGCGAGGTCACCGGGCTCAAGCCCGACAGCCAGCATGGTTTCCACATCCATGAAACCGGCGATTGCAGCGCGCCGGACGGCACCAGCGCCGGCGGACACTTCAATCCGGCGACGACGCAGCACGGCCGCGTCGGCGAAGGCGAGCACCACGGCGGCGACAGCGACAACCTCGCGTCGAACGCCGATGGCGTGGCCAGCGTGCACGCGAGTTTCGAGGGCGTGACCATCGGCGATGGTGCCACGACCGACATCGTCGGCAAGGGCGTGATCGTGCATGCCGACGCGGACGACTACGCCACCCAGCCGACCGGCAATGCCGGCGCGCGCCTGGCCTGTGGCGTGATCCAGGCCGGCGGCTGATCGGTCTTCGACGCTACGGCGTTCCGGCCTGCTCGAACAGCACCGGGACGCCGTGTGCGCCCAGCACCGCGGCGAACTGTTTCTGCCGCATCTCGAACTGTGCGAAGCGCCTGCGCAGGCGCTCGCAATCGTCGTCGCCGGCCGCGTAGCGGGCGCGCCACGCATCCGGCGTGAACAGCGCGATCCGCGCCTCGCCATCGGCGTAATGCAGCAGGGGTTCCGGCGCATCGTCCAGCACGCAAGTCTCGCCGGGTGCGAGCAGCGCGGTTTCGATCACCGGCCACAGCGGCGCCAGGCCGGCGTTCTCGTACTGCAACGCCATCATCGCAGCGAGGTCGTGGGCGGTCATCGCGCGGGCATGTTCGATGCGCGTGTCGAAGGCGTCCTGCGCGCACAGCGCGGTGTCGGGTTGCGCCATGCCCTGGTCGAGCAGCAGCGTTTCAAACGCTTCGCCCACTTCGGCGACGCGTGCCGGATCGCCCGCGAACAGCCACGGCAACACGCGCAACTGGCCGCCACGCAGCGCCGGGTCGCATTGCAGCGGCAACGGCACGTCACCCTGCGCATCGGCAGCGAACGCCATGATCCTCGGGCTGCCATCGCCACGCGGGGCGCGCGCATGCAGCTCGTCGAGACGCCGATGCAGCGGCCAGCCGGCGCGCAAGGCTTCGGCCGGGTCGAAATGCGCCGCGGCCAGGCAGAAATCCAGCTTGCCCGCATCAGGCACCAGCGCGGCGAGGTCGCGTGCCAGCAGTGAAGCCAGTCGCGCGGCTTCCGGTGGCGGCAAGGCTGCGACGTCGATCCCGGTTCCGGGGGCGAGTTCCAGTGCCAGCACGCCCATCGCGCGCGTCGGCGCATCGCGGGCTTCGTTCGGATGGCGTGTGTTCATTGGTTCCATGCGCGCACGGCGTTAAACTCGCATGATTATGCCCGTTGCTTGCTGTGGGCCCGTCGCGAGAGGAATTCCCCATGCTGCAAGGTCGTCCCGTCGCCGTGCTGGGTGGCGTCCGCATTCCGTTCTGCCGTCAGAACACCGCGTACTCGGACGTCGGCAACCTCGGCATGTCGGTGCGCACGCTCGGTGCGTTGGTCGAGAAGTTTGGCCTGCATGGGCAGCAGCTCGGCGAAGTGGCGATGGGCGCGGTGATCAAGCACAGCAGCGACTGGAACCTTGGTCGTGAAGCGGCATTGTCGTCCGGCCTGTCGCCGCTGACGCCCGGCATCACCCTGCAGCGCGCCTGCGGCACGTCGCTCGACAGCATCAACCTGATCGCCACCAAGATCGCCACCGGCCAGATCGAGTCCGGCGTCGGCGGCGGTTCGGACACCACCTCCGACGTGCCGATCGTGTACGGTAAGTCGCTGCGCCGCCGCCTGCTGGCCGCGAATGCGGCCAAGACCACGAAGGACAAGATCGCTGCGTTCAAGGGCTTCAAGCTGCGCGAACTCAAGCCCGATTTCCCCGGCGTGGCCGAGCCGCGCACCGGCAAGTCGATGGGCCAGCACTGCGAGGACATGGCGAAGGAGTGGAACATCGCCCGCGATTCGCAGGACGAACTCGCCGTCGCCTCGCACCACAAGCTGGCCGCGGCCTATGACGCCGGTTTCTTCGACGACCTGGTGGTCAGCTTCCGTGGCGTCTCGCGCGACAACATCCTGCGCCCGGATTCGTCGCTGGAAAAACTCGCCACGCTCAAGCCGGCGTTCGACAGAACCAGTGGCCGCGGCACGCTCACCGCCGGCAATTCCACGCCGCTGACCGACGGCGCCGCCGCCTGCCTGTTGTCCAGCGACGAATGGGCTGCCGCGCATGGCCACGAAGTGCTGTGCCACCTGCGCGACGTGCATGTCGCCGCGGTGGACTTCGTGCATGGCGAAGGCCTGCTGATGGCGCCGACCGTCGCCGTGGCCGAGATGCTGGCGCGCAACGGCCTCACCCTGCAGGACTTCGACATCTACGAGATACACGAAGCCTTCGCCGCGCAGGTGCTGTGCACGCTGCGTGCGTGGGAGAGCGAGGATTACTGCCGCAACCGCCTGCACCTCGACGCACCGCTGGGTCGCATCGATCCCGAGAAGATCAACCCGGTCGGCTCCTCGCTTGCCGCGGGCCATCCCTTCGCCGCGACCGGTGCGCGCATCGTCGCCACCGCCGCCAAGCAACTCAAGGCACGCGGCGGCGGCCGTGCGCTGATCTCCATCTGCACCGCAGGCGGCATGGGCGTGGTGGCGATCCTGGAACGCTGAAGCGCTCTTCGCGCGCGTACCGGACGCACATCGCCACGCAGGTTGTATCGTATCGGCGGGTCCATTCGGCCGGGAGCAGTGCCATGCAGGGGAAAACCGCGGGTGCGCGCCTTCGTGGCGTCGTGTTGTGCGCGGCCTTGTTGATCGCCGCGGCGCCGGCGTTTGCCTCGGAGGATGTCCAGGTCGTGGTCTACGAGGCGCCGAGGATGTTCTTCTCGTCCCCCGAGCACGCCCCTGTGCTGGGCGGCCCGGGGATCGGTGTCGGCCCCGGCCAGCCGTCGTTCGGCGCCGATCCCGGCGAGCGGTTCGCGCAGGCATTGCTGCGCTTGCTGCAGGATCGGACCGATGCGATCCTGACGTTGCCGGCCCGGGCGGTGCCAGGGCCCAGGACGACGAAGCAGATCGAGAATCCGCGGGGATCGAGGTCCCTCGTCGTGTTCACCACGATGAACTTCCTCGGCTATCGGCCGATGCGCTGGGCGACCTACCAATACGGTTACGGCGCCTACCTCCGGGTCGTGGACGATGCGGCGCGCACGCTGGTCGAAACGCGCTGCATCGTGAAGGTCAACAAGAGCCGCCCCGAATTCCAGATCGCCCGGGACGAGTTGCAGGCGCCGGGTCGCTTCGATGCCGTCGTCGATCGCGTCGTCGCCGAGTGCGCGTCCGGAGTGGTGGACGAGATCGCCGCTGCACTTTGATCGCGGCCGCGGCTGTCGCCTGATGGAGTCTCCGCCATGCACATCGTCCAGGGCCTGCTGTTCCTGTTCTTCGGTCTCGGCCTGCTCGTGGTCGATTACCGCAGCCTGTCGCTGGGCTGGCTGCCGTGCGGGCCGAACGGGTTGAAGGGCCGGCTGGAGTTCCACCGCAAGGAACAGCCACTGGGGTACTGGCTGATGTTCGCCGTCTACGGCGTGTCGGGCGTCCTGCTGACGGTGTTCGCGATTCGATTGCTGGCGGGCGCCGCCGAACCGTTGCCGTTGAATTGAACGCGCGCGGCCGTGACGGGTCGCGGCGCGTCAACCGAAGATCGCGACGGCTGCCGCCGCGAGCGTCATTGCGCTCAATCCGAGCGCGACGCGGACGCCGAAGGCAGGCCCACCGCTGACGAAGGCGACCACGGATTTCGCGGCGGAACTCGCGGCCAGCAGTCCGACCACGGCCCACTGTGCGTGGCGTGCATCGATGGTGCCGTCGCGGAACAGCGTGCCGACGGTGGCGACGGCCGCGTGCAATTCCGCGAGTGCGGTGAGGAATGCGGCCGCCAGCGCAGCGTTCGGGCCGAGCCATTGCGCGGCGATGTGCGACACGAACAACACACCGGCGATGATCGCGGCGAAGCCGAGGGCCTGGCCGATGCGGAACATGCGCGCATCGGCGGTGGGCGGAGGTGCGTCGACCTTGTCGCCACGACGAATGCCGAACAAGGCGCCGGCGACCAGCACCGCGCCTGCCGCCAGCAGTTCGAGCCCGACATCGCGCAACAGCGCCGGCGCGATCGCGATCAGGATCGGCACGAACAGACTGACGGATGCGAGGTTGGCGAGCATGGTCGCGCCGATGGCCGATGGCATCAGCGCCGGTTGTTCCTTCACGCGTTGCCCGAATCCGGCAGTGGCCGCGGTGGACGACACGTAGCCGGCGAAAAAACCGGAGACCAGCAGGCCCCAGCGGCTGCCGATCAGGCGCAGCGCGACGTGGCCGAGCGCGCCGATCGCCATCACCAGCACCACCAGCTTCCACACCGTGGCGAGGTTGAGCGCGCCATAGGGGCCGATGGGTTCGTCCGGCAGCAGGGGCAGCACGATCAATGCGCCCGCGAGCAGCACCAGGCCATCGGCGATCTCGCGGTCGCTCACCAGTTCGCGACTGAACCGGTGCAGCTTGGGCTTGGCGTAGATCAGGATCGCCACCAACACCGCCAGCGCGCCGGCCGCGCCGGGCATGCGCATCGCCAGGCCGCCGAGCAGGCAGCAGCACAGCAGCGCGAATTCGGAGGTGATGCCGCTATCGATACTGCTGGTGCGCTGGTAACTGAGCGCTGCGAAGGCGCCGGTCGCGACCAGTGCGACGATGAAGACCGGCATGCCCAGCCACAGCGAGATCGCGCCGACCAGCGACGCAAGCGTGTGCGTGCGCAGGCCGGCGGCTATGGCGGGGTCGTGTTCCTTGCGGCGCTCGTACAGCAGTCCGATCAGCAGGCCGATGCCGAGTGCGGTGGTCAGCGAGAGGAGCGGGAGGTTGTCGGTCGTTGGCATCGGCGGACTATAGGGCACGCCGGGTGGCGGCGCGGACTATCCACGGCGGCCCGGGTCGTGCAGCCACGGCACGCCGTTCTCGTCGCGTGCATTCGCGTAGTCGGGCTCGGTCGTTTGCGTCGCGACCGCGGGTGCATCGATCGGCGCGACGCGTTCGCCGCGCGATGCGCGCAAGGCATTCGCATAGCACTGGCGCGCACGCGATTCGTCGCCGCGCGATGCGCAGGCGTCGCCCACGGCCTCCCAGTCCTCGGCGCTGCCACCTTGGGCCAATGCCTGCTGCCAATAAGCGTCGGCCGCCGCGATGTCGCGCTGCGCGTACGTGATCCGGGCCAACGTGGCGGGAAGTGCGAGGCTGCCGGGATGCGCCTGCAGCCAGCGTTCGGCTTGTGCGCGGCGATGTTCGAGCCGTCCGACCGGCAGCCTGCCGTAGAGCGTGGCGAGGCGCTCGTCCCAGCGTGCGTCGAGCGCGCGTTCGATGCTCCTGGTCGCGGCTTCCTCCCAACCCAGTTCCGCCGCACGCGTGGCATGGGCGATGACGACCACGGGTTCGGTGCGCAACGATTTCGGCATGGCCTCCCACTGTTGCGCGAACGCGTTTTCGTCACCCTCGCGCAGCGATGCGGTCGCCCAACGCACTTCTCGATCAGCCAGTTCCGCCTCCGTCCATGCCTGTTGCTTGCGCAGCACGCCGACAAGCCCATAGGCCTGCGTGGATTGCCCGGACTGTGCCAGTGCTTCCGCCCGCAGGGCGAGTCCGCGCGGCGGCAGCGGTTGCGCGGCTGGTGCGTCGAGTGCGACCAATGCGTCGGTCGGCCGTCCCTCCTGCAATGCGAGTTCGGCAAGGGCAATCGCGCGCGACGCGGGATGGCGGTCGGCGAATCCGTCGAGGTGCGTGCGTGCTGCCGCGTGGTCGCCCCGTGCCAATGCGGCGCGTGCAGCGCCAATGCGTGCCGCGGCTTCGACCTGTTCGTCGTCGCTGGTTTGCAGCAGCAGTTTTTCGGCGCGCGTGTAATGGCCCTGGTGCAGCGCCTCGAAACCGTCGCCAACGCGCGCGCGTTGCTGCCGGTCGCGATGCAGGCTCCACGCACGGAACGGCCATGCCAACAACGTCCATGTGATCCACAGGGCGAGCGCGACGCCCAGCACCATCCAGGCCGCATGCAGCACGGTGGTGGTGTAGTCGGTGCCGCGCCAGCGCACCAGCACGTGGCCGGGATCCTGCGACAGCACGAATGCAGCGACGCCCGCGCCGACGAGCGCGAGCACGATCCAGAACAGCAGGTTGCGCAGCAGGGGCATGTCGAGGCTCCTTCGTCGTCCTGGACGAAGCTACCGTGGGGCGCGTGGTTGCCGCCTACACCTGCGTGAACCGCCGGCAACGGGTCAGCGCGTCGCGGCGTCCAGCAGTGCGCGCGGGCGGGCATCCGTTGCGACATGGATGTTATTGAAGCCGAGCTCGCGCGCGAGTTCGGCCAGCCGCTCGCTCGCGGCCAATACCCGCGACGTGCGCAACCGCCGGGCCGCATCTGCAGGCAACGCGGTGAGGACGTGCTGCAGCGCTTCACCGCTGCTCAGGGCGAGCCACGGGCGCGTGCGCAATGTGCGCAGCGTGGCGACCGCGCGTGGCGAAGGCGTAATCACGATGCGTTCGTACACATCCGCACGAGTGATGCGTGCGCCGCGTCGTGCCAGCGTGGCGGCGATCACGCCGCGTCCGCCCGGAGCAGTCACCAGCCCGACGCGCTTGCCGCGCACGTCGCGCAATGCCGGCAGCGACAGCAGGCCTTCGCTGTCCATCCGCGCAGGTGACGCGACATTGGCGATGCCGGCACGACGCAAGGCCGATGCCGTACCGGCACCGACTGCCAGCCACTCCGCGCCTTTGCGTTTGCGCAGCGGCAGCAGGTTTGCCGCCGCGCGCACCGCGTTGGGACTGGTGAACACCACGGCATCGGCGGCCAGCGCTTCGCGCAGTGTCTTGCGCGTCGCCGCGTCATCGCGCAGTGCGATGCGCCACGGCGACAGCGCCAGCACGCGCGCGCCCTGCCTCGCCGCGGCGCGGCGCAGGGCGCCGTGCGCGCCGACCGGGCGCAACGAAAGCACGATGCCGCCGTGCAGCGGAGGGCGGGTTCGGTTCGATACCATGGCGCCAGCTTGGTGGCTCGACGTGGCCGCCGCAAGTTCGGAAGGATCAAGGAGACGATGGCGTTGGAAGGTTCCGTGGCGTTTGACGATGCATTGCGCGCGCTGGAAGCGCATTACCTGGCGATGCCGCCCGTGGCGGCGATGCAGCCGCGCATTGGCGGCTACGATGGCGAGCGATTGACGCTGGTCGCGCCGCTGTCGTTGCACGTCAACGACAAGGACTGCGCGTTCGGCGGCAGCCTGGTGTCGCTGATGACGCTGGCCTCGTGGGGGCTGGTGACGCTGAAGGTGAAGGAAGCCGGGCTGGACGCCGACGTGTTCGTGGCCGATACCGACGTGCGCTATCTCGCCCCGCTGTACGCCGACCTCGAAGCCGAATCCTCGCTGGACGAAGGCGCTTCGTGGGAAACCTTCATCACCACCCTGCGCGAACGGGGCCGGGCCCGCACCACGCTGGCATGCCGGGTGCCGCTGCCCGAAGGCGGCATCGCGACCGAGGCCCGGGCCCGCTACGTGGCGATCCTGCGCCGCTGACCCCGCCCATTCAGGAAAACCACGGTTGGCAGGCCCGCGGAGCCACGTTCGGCATAATGCCCGTGATGAGTCCGACCCAGCCCAACCTGTTCGACAACGACCCCACCCGCAAGCCCGACCCGGCGACGGGTGGCGCCGCGTCCGCTGCCGGGCCGGAAGCCCCTTTGCCGGCGGATGCTGCCCAAGCGCCCGGAGCGACTGCGGCGGGTACCGGAGAGGGTGTCGAAGACGGGGCTGGAGCCGCGGACGCGGCGATTTCCCCGGCAGACGACGCGTCCGGCGAGGCCGCACCGGAACTCGGCCTTGGCCCCGAGCCCGCGCAGCCGCCGGCATCCGGCGACCCGGCCATGCCGATGCCGATGGTGGCCCGGCGGGAGGTGCGGGCGCGCCGACCGTGGTGGGCGAAGCTGCTGGGCGGAGTGCTGAATCCGTGGATCGCGATCAAGATCGAGCCGCAGGCGCCGAAGGAGCGAATCGACGGCCGACCGGTCTGCTACGTGCTGGAAGACTATGGCGTCTCCAATGCGCTGATCCTCGACCGCGCCTGCCGCGAGGCGGGGCTGCCGTCGCCGCTGCAGCCGTTGCCGGGCGATCCGCTGGGTCGCAAGCGCGCCTATGTCGCACTGTCGCGGCGCAATGCCGGCGGCGCACTTGCGCTGGCGACCGGGCAAACCTCGTCGAAGAAGACCCATTCCGAATCGCTGGCCCGCCTGCTCGATGCGCATCGCATCGATCCCGCGCTGGACGTGCAACTGGTGCCGGTGTCGATCTTCGTCGGCCGCTCGCCTGACAAGGCCAGCGGCTGGTTCTCGGTGCTGTTCTCCGAGAACTGGGCCATCGTCGGCCGCTCGCGTCGCCTGTTGTCGATCCTGCTCAACGGTCGCGACACGCTGGTGCAGTTCGCCGCGCCGGTGGACATGCGCAGCCTGCTCGCCGAAGACCTCACGCCCGAGCGCACGGTGCGCAAGCTGCAGCGCTTGCTGCGCACGCACTTCAACCGCATCCGCGAAGCAATCATCGGCCCCGACCTGTCCACGCGCCGCTTGCTGGTCGACAAGGTGCTGGCGTCGCAGCCGGTGCGCGATGCCATCGCCGACCAGGCGCGGCGCGACAACAGCAAGCCCGAGGACGCGTGGAAGAAAGCCCACGCGATGGCCTACGAGATCGCCGCCGACTACTCGCACCCGGTGGTGCGTTCGGCCTCGTTCCTGCTGACGTCAGTGTGGAACCGCATCTACCGCGGCGTGCTGGTGCACCACCTCGACCACCTCAAGGCCGTGGCGCCGGGCAACGAGATCGTCTACGTGCCCAGCCATCGCAGCCACATGGATTACCTGTTGCTGTCGTACCTGCTGTACACCAAGGGCATCGTGCCGCCGCACATCGTGGCCGGCATCAACCTCAACCTGCCGGTGGTCGGTTCGATCCTGCGCAAGGGCGGCGCGTTCTTCATCCGCCGTTCGATCCGCGGCTCGGCGCTGTATTCGGCGGTGCTGGCCGAATACGTGGCGCAGCTGATCGCGGGCGGTTATTCCATCGAATACTTCGTCGAAGGCGGACGCTCGCGCACCGGCCGGTTGCTGCAGCCCAAGGGCGGCATGATCTCGATGACCCTGCGTGCCTACCTGCGCCAACCGACGCGCCCGGTGGTGTTCCAACCGGTGTACATCGGCTACGAGAAGCTGATGGAAGGCAACAGCTACCTCGACGAACTCAGCGGCAAGCCCAAGGAAAAGGAATCGATCTGGGCGCTGCTGTGGGGAATCCCGAAGGTGCTGCGGCAGAACTACGGCCAGGTGGTGGTGAACTTCGGCGAGCCGATCCCGCTCAACGACCTGCTCGCCGAACACGCCACCGACTGGGACGGCAAGCCGCTGGGCGACGACGACAAGCCCGACTGGCTGGCGCACACCGTCGACGTGGCCGCCGAGCGCATCCAGGTCAATATCAACCGCGCCGCCGACGTGAACCCGATCAACCTGCTTGCGCTGGCGCTGCTGTCCACGCCCAAGCACACGATGGGCGAGGGCGACCTGATGGCGCAGATCGAACTGTCGAAGGTGCTGCTGGCCGACGTGCCGTATTCGGATCGCGTCACGGTCACGCCGCACACGCCGCGCGAGATCGTGGCGCACGGCGAGGAGATCGGCGTGCTGCGCCGTATCGCGCATCCGCTCGGCGACGTGTTCAGCGTCGGCGACGACGACGCGGTGCTGCTGAGCTACTTCCGCAACAACGTGCTGCACCTGTTCACCGCGTCGGCATGGATCGCGTGCTGCTTCCTGCACAACCGTCGCATGTCGCGCAACAACCTGCGCCGCATCGGCCGGGCGGTGTATCCGTTCCTGCAGGGCGAGCTGTTCCTGCCGTGGGACGAGGACGGTTTCGCCGAACGGATCGACCAGACCATCGACGTGTTCGTGCGCGAAGGCTTGCTGGAGCAGGCCAGCGAGGACGACGGCGGCATCCTCGCGCGCAACGCCGGACAGTCCGACGAAGTGTTCCGCCTGCGCGCGCTGGGCCATCCGCTGCAGCAGGCGTTCGAGCGTTACTACATCGCCATCTCGGTGCTGGCCAAGAACGGCCCCGGCACGCTGGGCGCCGGCGAACTGGAAAGCCTGTGCCAACTCGCCGCGCAACGCCTGTCGATGCTGTACGCGCCGGCTGCGCCGGAGTTCTTCGACAAGGCCCTGTTCCGCGGCTTCATCCAGAAGCTGCGTGAACTGGGCCTTGTGAAGCTGGACGAGAACAGCAAGCTGGTGTTCGACGAGCGCCTCAACGCCTGGGCGAAGGACGCCAAGGTGATCCTCGGCCGCGAGATGCGGCACACCATCGAGAAGGTCAGCCCGGAAGCGGTGAAGCCGGAAACGCCTGCCACGGTCGATTGACCGGGCGCCACCTCCGGCGCAGGCGGGGGCGGGTTGCGTGCGCGATCCTCAGCACCCTGTCACGTCCAGTACGTCCACGCGCACGTCGGTGACGGGACACGACAGCGGCGAGCCCGGGATCGCGATGGCATCGCCCACGCCGAGGCAACTGCCGCCGACATAGTTGTGCTGGCGTCCGCGGCTGCCGCTACCCGACGGCGTGCCGGTGCAGCGGGCTTCGTAACTCACGGTGACGCAGCCCTGCACGTTGGCGCGCGGGCCGGTGACGTAATAGCGACCACTGCCGCCCGGGCACATGGTGGCGCCCAATTGCAGCGTGCTGCGCGCCTGCTGCAAAGAGCGCTGCCAGGCCTCCTGCTGCTCCTGGCGTGCGCGTTCCTCGGCGATGCGGCGGGCTTCGAATTGCTTTTGGCGTTCGGCTTCGGCTTGTTCCTGCTGGCGTTGGCGTTCGGCATCCGCCTGCGCAGTCGCCAGCCTTTGGCGTTCGGCTTGCTGGCGCTGTTCCTCCTGCCTGCGTGCCGCGTCGTCGGCTTGCGCGACACGTTCCGACTCTGCGCGTTCGGCGGAAGCGGCTTGCCGGTTCGAGGCCACCTGTTGGCCGACCTGTGCGCCAATGCCGAGGCGCTGCGCTTCCTGCATCGCCTTGTCGTTCTCCTCTTGCCACTGTTGCCGCAGGCCCGGATCGGTGGCCTTCGCCGCCTGCGCGTCACGGTAGGCGATACCCTCGGCCAGTTGGCGCGCCAGGGCGTCGTTCGATGCCTGCTGCCGTTGCGCGGTTTGTTGCGCGGCCTGTTGCTGTGCAGCCTGTTGTTCGCGTTGCCGATGCTCGGCGATGGCCTGTGCACGGATCGCGGTCTCGTCCAGGAATTGTTGCTGGCGCTCGCGGTCGCGTGCCTGGTCGGCCATCGCGCTGGACACGCCTTGGGTGAGGCCGCTGAACACGGCTGCGACCATGGCATCGCGCTCCTGCTGTTCGCGCCGGCGATTCTCGCGGGAGATGCGTTCGCGTTCGGCCTGCACGCGCGTCGCGACCACGGCGTCCGCCACGCGTTGTTCGGTGAGCGGGAGATAGACGGTGCGCTCGTCCGTCGTCCCTCCCATCCCGCTGAGGGTGATCCGCAACTGGTTCTTGAAGTGCGAATTGAACGTGGCGACCACGCCGTCCGTCGTTGGCTCGAACAGGTAGGTATAGCGCCAGCCATGGGCCCAGCCATCCTGGGATTCCACGAACAGTGCTCCGCCGGGACGCAATTCGGCTTCGCGCCGGTTCTTGCCGAACCGACTGTCCTCCAGGGTCAACCGATCCGGTCGCCTGGCCGATCGCGCGATCCGGTAGAAGCCATTCCTGCGTCCGTCGGCGGTGTAGAACTGCACGATCAGGGTGTCGTTGTCGACGCGCTGGATTTCCAGCTGGCTGGTGCCACCCACCAGGCGTTTGCCTGCATGGCGGAACAGTGCGTCGAACAACGCAGGCGGCTGCGTCGTCGCGGTCGCGCCTGCGGCGACATGCGGCGCGGGCGTCGACGTGACCGCGTTGGCCGGTGCGATGGCGGCGGGCGATGCGGGACTTGCGGCGCGGGCGACCCGCGGCAGCGCATCGCCAGGATCAGGCAGGGTGCCCCGGAACGACGTGCCGGCCGCGACCGCCTCGACCTCGTGGCCACGCATGCGCACGTGTTCGATGATCGCGCCGTCTCCATCGGTGCGTACCCGGTAGGGACGATCGTCCGATGCGGCCAGGCCGCCCAGTGCATTGAGCAGGCGCCCGCCCGTCGGCATCGTCCAGGTCACGGCGCCGTCCGCGGCAATCGTGCCGCGCCACGACGGATTGCCGCGCTGCTTGAGCAACAGCCCGCCTTCGCCGTCGCGCGCGATCTGGTAGGTGCCCTGGTTGCCGCGATCCTCGACGATCTCCCCGCCTTCCGCCCAGCGCCAGGCACGGTACATCCCGTCGTCGGCGAACAGCTCGGTGCCCAGGAGTCGCGCATACACGCCCCAGGTCGCGGGATCCGCGTCAAGCGACGGCCCGGCCCGGACGGCGGCGGCATGCATCGCGGAGACGTTGTCGTAGCGCGTGGGATACGACACCCGGCCATCCCGCAGGCGCACCCATTCGACCAGCAGCGCACCTTCGCTGGCGCGCGACATGCGGATGGCGGTGCCGCGGGGGAAGTTGCGTTCGAAGGTGAGGGTGCCGTCGGCATCGGCGCGCCCGGTGAACTGGGTGCCGGGGCCTTGCCGGTAGATCAGTTCACCCGGTGCTTCGCCACGACGGATGGAGATGTCAGTCGCCAGCGACCCGGGCGCAGTGCGCCGCAGTTCGCGACCGGGATCCACCCATTCGTAGACGAACACGGTGCCGCCCTCCTGCGCACGCCAACGCGTCCCCACCAGATCGCCGAGCAGGCCCCAGTCCGCGAGCGTGAGATCGGTGATCGGCTCGCCCGCGTCGGTGGCGTCGGGCGACACGGAAGACTCGTCCGCTGGTGGCGGTGGCGCTTCGTCGCCGGCCATCGCATGCACGGGAACCATCGCAAGCGCCACCCAAAGCGCGGCGATCACGTGCAGACGGGCGTAACGGGCAAGGCTGCGCCCCGGCGCGGGGCCGGGCATGCGGGTCGCGGTCATCGATGTCCCCTGTGGCGGCGCACCCGGTTGCACCGGGGCCGTGGCGAGTATGCCAGAGCGTTGACAGGCCCTACGCGGGTTCGTCGGGGATCAGCGCCGATTCGAGCCTGATGATCATGTCCTTGAGCAGTAGCTTGCGCTTCTTCATGCGCTTGATCGTCAGTTCGTCGTTGGCGATGTCGGCCTGCAGTTTCGCGATCGCGGTGTCGAGGTCGCGGTGCTCCAGCCGAAGGTCGGCCAGCTTGCGTGGGATCTCGGCGGGATCGACGGGGAGCATGGCGTCGTTTTCGTCCACTCCATGGGGCGCGCCGCCAGCTTAACCCGCGCGGGATGGTGGCGCGACACGCGGCGGCAGGTTCGCGGGAGAGACGCAAACCTGCCGGGCGTGCCGGCCTTGGCTCGATCAGCAGTCAGGCGTCCATGTCGAGCACGATGCGGCCTTCGATCTCGCCCCTGTGCATCCGTGCGAACACGTCGTTGATGTTCTCCAGCTTTTCCGGCGCCACCGTGGCCGCCACCTTGCCCTGCGCGGCGAAGTCCAGCGACTCCTGCAGGTCGAGGCGCGTGCCGACGATCGAGCCGCGCACGGTGATGCCGTTGAGCACCATGCCGAAGATGTCGAGCGGGAAGTCGCCCGGCGGCAGGCCGACCAGCGACATCGTGCCGCCCCGGCGCAACATACCGGTGGCCTGCTCGAAGGCCTTCGGCGAAACCGCGGTGATCAGCGCGCCATGCGCACCGCCGATTTCCTTTTTCAGGAACGCGGCCGGATCGGTGTTGCGCGCGTTGACCGTCACCGTCGCACCGAGGCGTTGGGCCAGCCGCAGCTTGTCGTCGTCCACGTCCACGGCCGCCACGTTGAGCCCCATCGCCTTCGCGTACTGCACCGCCATGTGGCCGAGGCCGCCGATGCCGGAAATCACCACCCAGTCGCCGGGTTTGGTGTCGGTGACCTTCAGGCCCTTGTAGACGGTTACGCCGGCGCACAGCACCGGGGCGATTTCGACGAAACCGATGCCGTCGGGCAGGTGGCCGACATAGCCGGCATCGGCCACCACGTACTCGGCGAAGCTGCCGTTGACCGAGTAGCCGGTGTTCTGCTGCGACTCGCACAGCGTTTCCCAGCCGCCCAGGCAATGCGTGCAATGCCCGCAGGCCGAATACAGCCACGGCACGCCGACACGGTCGCCTTCCTTCACATGGGAGACGCCCGCACCCACCGCGACCACGTGGCCGACGCCCTCGTGGCCGGGAATGAACGGCGGGTTCGGCTTGATCGGCCAGTCGCCTTCGGCGGCATGCAGGTCGGTGTGGCAGACGCCGCAGGCCTGCACTTTCACCAGGATCTGTCCGGCGCCGGGGCGCGGCACGGCTACCTCCTCGATCACCAGCGGCTGGTCGAAGGCGCGCACCACTGCGGCTTTCATGGTCTTGTCCATCGCGATCTCCATGCATTCCGGGGATGTTCCAGTCTGCCCCGGGCCCATTCGCAGGGCCTTGATCGCGATCAAACCCGTGCAAATCTGCCGCTTCGTGCATTGGTGCGTCCGCGACGCGGCGTGCGCCGGTAAAATCACCGCAATGAGTACCGTCGTTCCCCTGCCCATGCCGACGCTGCGCAACGCCGACCGCCGCGGCGCGCACGAGTCCAACAAGCTGGCCAAGCGCCTGCGCCACCAGGTGGGCAAGGCGATCGCCGATTTCGGCATGATCGAGGACGGCGACAAGGTGATGGTGTGCCTGTCCGGCGGCAAGGACAGCTACACGATGCTGGACGTGCTGCTGCAGCTGCAGAAGAAGGCGCCGCTGTCGTTCTCGATAATCGCGGTCAACCTCGACCAGAAGCAGCCGGACTTCCCGGAACACGTGCTGCCCGATTACCTGCGCGCGCTGGGCGTGGATTTCCACATCATCGAACAGGACACCTATTCGGTGGTCAGCCGGGTGATCCCGGAAGGCAAGACCATGTGTTCGCTGTGCTCGCGGCTGCGGCGAGGCGCGCTGTACACCTGGGCGGCCGAGAACGGCATCACCAAGATCGCGCTGGGCCACCATCGCGACGACCTGGTCGCCACTTTCTTCCTCAACCTGTTCTTCCACGCCAAGCTCAGCGGGATGCCGCCGAAGCTGCTGTCCGACGACG
Source organism: Luteimonas sp. (assembly GCA_024707405.1). Classification (GTDB taxonomy): domain Bacteria; phylum Pseudomonadota; class Gammaproteobacteria; order Xanthomonadales; family Xanthomonadaceae; genus Luteimonas. The sequence continues at coordinate 290,263 of JANPZU010000008.1, read as the reverse complement.
GCAGGCACGTGGTCATCCGTCCGCTGGCCTACGTGCGCGAGGACGATATTGCCGCCTATGCCGAGGCGAAGGCCTTCCCGATCATCCCGTGCAACTTGTGCGGATCGCAGGAGAACCTGCAGCGCAAGCAGGTGGGATTGATGATGCAGCAGTGGGAGAAGGACAGCCCCGGCCGCATCGAGACCATCGCCCGCGCGCTTGGCGACATCCGCCCGTCGCAGTTGTCCGACCCGAACCTGTTCGATTTCCTGTCGCTGGGCCATCGCGATGGCGCCGTGCAAGCCGACGCGCATGCGTGGCTGTCCGGTGAGCCGTCCAGCGAAGGCGCTTGACCTTACTGTTTCGATGGCTGCACCCGCGCAGGCGGGCGTTGCGTCGTTCGTTCCTTCCCCCATCTTTCGAGTGCCCATGTTCTTCAGAAACCTCACGCTGTTCCGCTTCCCGTCCTCGGTCGACTTCTCCACGCTTGATGAACTGCTCGCCGACCACCCGCTCAAGCCGGTCGGCGCACTGGAGCTGTCCTCGCGCGGCTTCGTGTCGCCGTTCGGGCGCGATGGCGAAGCGCTGTCTCACCGCATCGGCGATGCCATCTGGCTGACCGTCGGCGGCGAGGACAAGCTGCTGCCGTCGGCGGTGGTCAACGACCTGCTGGCCAAGAAGCTGGCCGAGATGGAAGAGAAGCAGGGTCGCAAGCCCGGCAGCCGCATGCGCAAGCAGATGAAGGAAGACCTGGTGCATGAACTGCTGCCGCGCGCCTTCGTGCGTCCGATGCGCACCGATGCGTTGATCGACATCGTGAACGGTGTCTGCGCGGTCGATACCTCCAGCCGCAAGAACGGTGAGGCGGTGGTATCCGAGATCCGCCACGCCATGGGCAGCTTCCCGGCACTGCCGCTGAATTCAGAAGTCGCGCCACGCAATGTGCTGACAGGCTGGATCGCAGGCGATCCGCTGCCAGACGGTCTGTCGCTGGGCGAGGAATGCGAGCTGAAGGATCCGATGGACGGTGGCGCGGTGGTGAAATGCCAGCATCAGGACCTGCAATCGGACGAGATCGCCAAACACCTTGAAGTCGGCAAGCAGGTCACGCGGCTGGCGCTGACCCTCGACGACCATGTCTCGTTCGTGCTCGGCGAGGATCTGGTAATCCGCAAATTCAAGTTGCTCGATGGAGCGGTCGACCAGCTCGAATCGACCGAGCGCGAAGACCTGCGTGCCGAACTCGACGCGCGCTTCGCGCTGATGAGCGCCGAGTTCTCGCGGCTGTTCACGGTACTGGAGAAAGCGTTGAAGCTGTCGAAAGCCGATGGCTGAGTGCGCGTTCAGCCATGTGCGCGGATAGAATCCACGCATGCCGTCATTGCTCCGTTTGTTGTCGCCCAAGCCACTATCGAAACCCGGTGGCTTGCAGCGCGACGCGATCCCCTTCGTGCTGGCCGACGGCCGTCGCATCGACGTGCTGCGCGTGCGCGATCCGCGCGCCAAGCGCCTGCGCCTGACCGTTGGTGAGCGTGGTGCGCGGCTGACCCTGCCGATGCGCGCCAGCATGGTCTCGGGCGACCGCTTCCTGCACGAGCATCGCGACTGGTTGACCGAACAGCTGGCACGCATGCCTGCCGACGTGGCGCCACCGATACGCCACGAAACCGCGAGCCTGCCGTTGCGCGACGAACGCTTGCCGCTGCGCTGGAGCGAAGGACGCTTCGCGCGTGCCGTGCGCGACGGCGACGGCGTGGCGTTGCAGTTGCCGCCTCGCGCCGGCGATGCGGCCATTGGCCGCGCGTTGCGTGATTTCTACGAGGCCGAGGCACGCGCCGACGTGGCGGCGTGGATGCCGAAGTACCTGCCGGCCCTGCCGCGCCCGCCGTCGCGCATCCGCCTGCGCGTGCTGTCTTCGCAATGGGGATCGCTGGCGCCCGATGGCACGCTCACGCTGGATCTCGCACTGGTGCTTGGCCGCCCGTCCGCGTTCGAGTACGTGCTGGTGCACGAGCTGTGCCACCTGATCCATGCCGACCATTCGCGCCGGTTCTGGCGCGAAGTGGAAGCGCGGTTCCCGGCCTGGAAGGACGAGCGCGACTACTTCCATGCCGAAGGGCGGCGATTGAAGGCCACGCTGCACGCCCTGCTGGGATGACCGGGCCGGGCATCGTGCAGGCCCTCTTTGCATCGCATGGCGCAATCCTTGTCCCTCGGGACAACCGCGGCCGGGTTGTCCGTCCCGGGAAGGCGATTGCGTACACACGTTAGGGGATGGATGCCGCCGGCCGGATCGGGTCGGCGCGGCTGCCGCCCCATGACCACGTGTCCAGAAGGGGTAGCCATGGCCAACACGATGTTCACCAGCGGACGACGATGCATGCTCGTGGCCGTGGCCATGCTGGGCCTCGTTGGCTGCCAACGCTCCGCAGACAGCCTGGCCGATGGCGCCATCGAACGTGCCAGTGGCGGGCAGGTCAAGGTTGAACGCGATGGCGATACGGTGACCGTCGCGACGGCGGACGGGCAGTCCATCGTGCGGAGTGGCGAATCGCTGTCGTTGCCCGAGGCGTTTCCCGGCGACGTCTACCTGCCGGATGGCTATGCCATCAACAGCGTCATGGATCTGGAAGGCGTGAACGTGCTCAACCTGCGTGCGCCGGGCAAGTTATCCGGGCTGTTCGCGGATGCGCGCGAAGCGATGGCCGGGCATGGCTGGAAGGAAACGTTGGCCATGCAGCACTCGGTGGACAGCGCGATGCTGGCTTTCGAGAAAGGCGAGCGCAACGCGATGCTGGCCTTCAGCAATGGCGGCGAGCAGGGTGTTTCGTTGAGCGTGCAGCTCAGCGCGGGCAAGCAGGCGCAGTGATCGGCGGCGCTCAGGGCGCCGACAGGAAATCGCCGATCGCCGTGGCCACCGCCGCGGGATCTTCCATGTGCAGGTGGTGCCCACCCGGGACGAGGATCAGTTCGCCATCCGGCAGCAGGCCCGCACGGCGGCTGCGGTCGGGTTCGGGCAGGTACGGTTGCGGTGGCGTGGCGTAGATCACCCGCGTCGGGCATTCGATGCCGGTGACCAATGCATCGATCTGTTCGGCGGTCATGCGGACCATGGTCGGCAGCGTCAGCCGCGGGTCGCTGTTCCACGCGAATCCGCCCTCGACTTCCGACACGCCACGTTCCACCAGCAGGCGCGCGGACGCTTCGCCGAGTCCGTTTGCCTGCATCCGCGCACGGATCGCCGGTTCGAGCTGCGGGAATACGCGCAAGCGCTTGGACGGCAGTGCACGGGTCGCGGCCACGGCCTTGCGCAGGCGTTCGACGGTGCGTTCGACGGTTTCGGGCAGCGCGCCGAGGGCCTCGATGGCGACGAGGCGTTCGATGCGGTCGGGTGCGCCCGCCGCCACCAGGCTGGACATGCCGGCGCCCATCGAATGTCCGAGCAGCGAGAAGCGTTCCCAGCCGAGCGCGTCGGCGATGTCGAGCACGTGGTGCACGGCGCCGGCGAATGAATAGTCCGTCCCGCGTGGCTGGTGAGCACTGCGACCGTGGCCCGGCAGGTCGGGTGCGACCAGGTCGATCCCGTGCAGCCGCGGTGCCAGTGGCACGAAGCTCGCGGCGTTGTCGAGCCAGCCGTGCAAGGCGAGTACGCGCGGCTGGCCGGGTTCGCCCCAGCGCAGTCCGTGGATGCGTCCGACCGGGACGTCGAGTCCGAACTCGCGCATCAACGCCACGCGTCCAGCGTGCGCGTGGCCAATGCGGCGAGTGCGTCGGCGTGCGCCGGGGCATCGTTGAGGCAGGGGATGTAGCGCAATGCGTCGCCACCGGCTTCGTGGAACAGTTCCGCGTTCTGCATCGCGATCTCTTCCAGCGTCTCCAGGCAATCCACCGCGAAGCCCGGGCAGGCGACGTCGATGTCGCCCACGCCGGCCGCGGCGAGTTCGCGCAAGGTGGCATCGGTCGCCGGTTCCAGCCAGCGTTCGCGGCCGAAGCGCGACTGGTAGGTCATCCGCCACGCGCCCGGTTCGAGCGAGAGCGCCTCGGCGATTGCATGCGCGCTGGCTTCGCATTGCGTCGCATACGGGTCGCCGGCATCGGCCAGTCGCTGTGGAATGCCATGGAAGGACAGCAACAGCAGTTGGCCGCGGCCATGCGCCTGCCAGTGCGCGCGGATCGAACCGGCGACCGCCTCGACCCAGCCCGGGTCGACCGCGTAGTCGTGCAACACCCGTGCCTGCACATCCCGTGGCGTGCGTTGCGCGACCAGCGCCTCGACGGTGCCGGTGGTGGTCGAGGAATACTGCGGGTACAGCGGTAGCACCAAAATGCGGCGCACGCCTTCGGCATGCAGCGCCGGCAACGCTTGCGCCAGCGCGGGCGAACCGTAGCGCATCGCGTGCACGACGCGGATGCCGGGCAGGCGCGCCTGCACGGCGGCGGCGAGATCGCGGGTATGCACGGCCAGCGGCGAACCGCCATCGAGCCAGATCTCGGCGTACTTCCCGGCGACGCGGCGCGAGCGCAACGGCAGGATCAGGCCGTGCAGCAGCGGCAGCCACAACAGCCGCGGGATCTGCACCACGAAGGGGTCGCCGAGGAACTCGGCCAGGTAGCGGCGCACGGCGGATGCGGTGGGCGCGTCGGGTGTGCCGAGGTTCGCCAGCACAAGTGCGGTATCGGGGGCATGGGACGCAGTCGTCATATCGGCATAGGATCGCAGGACTCGCGGCGCGATGCTCGTCCCGGCGAACTCATGGTCGATTCATCCCGCCGCGACTAGCCTCCGCCGATGCCACCGCGGCGCTTTCGTGCCGCGGCCCGATTCCGACAGGAGCCACCCCGATGTTCCAACGCCATCGAATCCATTCCCTGCGCACGGCCGCTGCCGCGATCGCCATCGCCTTGCTGCTGGTCGCCGGACATGCATCGGCGGGTTCGCGCGAGGACGAGCGCGCGCGCAACGCGGTGCGGGTGCTCACCGAAGTCCAGGCCATCCCGGAATCGGCCATCCCGGATCGCCTGCTCGACGATGCCAAGGCGATCGTGGTGATCCCCGACACGGTCAAGGTCGCGCTCGCGCTCGGCGGTCGCCGCGGCCATGGCCTGTTGTCGGTGAAGTCGCCCGACGGCACCTGGTCCCAACCCCAGCTTCGTGCGCATCACCGGTGGCAGCATCGGCTTCCAGGCGGGCGTGCAGTCGTCAGACGTGGTGCTGGTGTTCCGCAACGACCGCAGCCTCGAATCCATCGTCAACGGCAAGATCACGCTCGGTGCCGATGCCGGCGTCGCCGCCGGCCCGGTGGGACGCAATGCGTCCGCCGCGACCGACGGCCAGTTGAAGGCCGAGATCTGGTCGTGGTCACGCGCCCGGGGACTGTTCGCCGGCGTCGCGCTCGACGGTGCCGCGCTGACCATCGACGACCGCGCAAACGAGGCCGTCTACGGCCGCGACACCACGCCACGCATGATCTTCGAGGGTCGTGCACCGCAGGCACCGTCCAGTGCGGTGGTCGATTTCCGTGATCGCCTCGAGGAAGCCACCGCGATCGCGCGCAGCGCCCGCGGCACCACCGGCACGCAGCCTGCATCAAGGCCTGCGCCGGCGTCCGTCCCGAACCAGCCGCAACCGGCCTCCGACGCCCAGCCCGAGCCGTTCCAGCCGGTCGACGACAACCCGGCGACGGTCGAACCGCTGCCCTGATCGCCTGAATGCGGTTGCGTGCCGGCGTCGACGGTCGATGCCGGCGCGGTGCGTTATCCTGAGCGTCCTTCCGGCAACGAGAACGCGCAATGGGCAGCTTCAGCATCTGGCATTGGATCATCGTGCTGGTGGTCGTGCTGCTGGTGTTCGGCACCAAGCGGCTGCGCGGCGCCGGCAAGGGCCTGGGCGAAGCGGTGAAGGGCTTCAAGAAAGGCCTCAGCGACGACGACGACAAACCGGCCGGCGAACTCGACGACCAATCCCGCCGCGGCGAGGCGACCGCCGACAAATCCCGCCAGGACGATTCCGTCCCGCGCTGACGCGGACGGTCGCGGCGTCTTTCGATGTTCGACATCGGGTTCGGCGAACTGCTGCTGATCGCGGTGGTCGCCCTGATCGTGCTTGGCCCCGAACGCCTGCCCAAGGCGGCGCGTTTCGCCGGGCTGTGGGTGCGCCGCGCGCGCGCGCAGTGGTATTCGGTGAAGTCCGAACTCGAGCGCGAAATGGCTGCCGAGGAACTCAAGCGCAGCCTCCAGGAAACCCGCGAGGCCGCGCGCGATCTTGGCAAGGAAGCAGGCGATGCCGCGCGCAGGCTCGAGGAAGAAGTACGCGAAGCCGAGGCGCAGGCGCGGCGCGAGGTCGAATCCATGCGCCGCGAATCGCTGAGCGGCCTTGTGCCGGAAGAAGAAGCGGCAGCGGAAGAAGAAGCCTCGCAGCCGACCGAACCGCGGCAGCCCGACCTGCTTGCGCACGATGCCGACGGCGACCCGAACCCCCCGGAAGAAGGCGGCGATGGCGAGCGGCGCTGAGTTCGACGACGGCGAGAGCAGCCTGATCGACCATCTGGTCGAGCTGCGCTCGCGGCTGATGCGCGCGCTGGCCGGCCTGGGCATCGTGCTGCTGGGGCTGCTGCCGTTCGCCAACCGCCTGTATGGCTGGTTCGCGCAGCCGTTGGTGGACAAGCTGCCCGAGGGCGCGCACCTGATCGCGGTGGAAGTGGCCTCGCCGTTCTTCGCGCCGCTCAAGCTGGCGTTCTTCGTGGCGGTGGTCGCCACCATGCCGTGGCTGCTGTACCAGGCCTGGGCGTTCGTCGCGCCGGGCCTGTACAAGCGCGAGAAGAAACTGGCGTTGCCGCTGCTGGCGTCGGCGGTGGTGCTGTTCTACGCCGGCTGCGCGTTCGCGTTCTTCGTGGTGCTGCCGGCGGTGTTCGGGTTCCTGACCCACATCACGCCCGAAGGCGTGGCGATGATGACCGACATCAACGCCTACCTGGATTTCGTGCTGGTGATCTTCCTCGCCTTCGGCATCAGCTTCGAATTGCCGGTCGCGCTGGTGATCCTGGTGTTGCTGGGCTGGGTGACGCCGGCGCAGCTGCGCGAATGGCGCGGCTACGCGATCGTCGGCATCTTCATCCTCGCCGCGGTCATCACGCCGCCGGACGTGATCTCCCAGTTGCTGCTCGCGATCCCGATGTGCCTGCTGTACGAGGCCGGGATCGTCGCTTCGCGGCTGCTGGCACCGAAGCAAGCCGAAGGTTCCGGCGACGAGGCGTGATGCAGCCGGCTGGCCTCGCCCGCCGTTATGCCGCCTGGTCGCTCGATGCCGCGCCGCTCGCGGCGCTGGCCGTGCTCGCCAGCCACGGGCGCATCCGCGACGGACTCGCGCGTGCCGATGCCGCGCTGGCTTCGATGTCCGATGCGGTGGCCACCGCCATGCTGCGCGTGTTCGATGCGGGCGGGGCGTTCCCCGCGCTGGTGTCGGGGTTGCTCGGCAACCACGCGATGCGCGCTTCGACCACCGAACTCGCGGCGGCGATCGTGGCGGCGGCGTGGCCACCGATGCTGGCCTTCGCATTGCTGGGACTGGCGTACCACGCCGCCTTCGAGTCTTCGCGCTGGCAGGCGACGCCGGGCAAGCGCGTGCTCGGCCTGCGCGTGGTGAGTGCGGACGATGGTGCCCGCATCGGCTTTGGCCGCGCCGCGTTGCGGCATGCCGCCGGCGTGCTGTCGTGGCTCGGACTCAACCTCGGACACCTGTGGGCCGCGATGCCGCCGCGGCATCGCGCATGGCATGACCTGCTGGCGGGCACGCGGGTCGTGCAATTGCCGCAGCCCGGCGGCTTGCCGGCGTGGGCGAAGTGGTGGATCGCGGCGCAGGTTGCACTCGCATTCGCGGTGCTGGCGTGGCTGCTGCAAACGACGAACGCCGCCCTGCAGGCGGCGTTCGATGGCTTGATCTAGCCTCTCGCGAAGATCAGAGCTCGACGCTGCCCTCGGGCAATGGCGGAACCGCCGCGCCGCCGCCGGCCACGTCGCGCCACAGGTGGTACATCACCCCGAACGACACCACCACCAGCGCGAGCACGATGGCGACGTACAGTGGAATGGCGAGCAGGATCGCGATCCAGCCGCCAAGCAGTTTCGCCAGCAATCCGATGACTGCGGCCACCAGCAGCAGCACGAGTCCGGACGCGATGGCCGCCACGATCACCACCACCGCCAGCACCAGCAACGGCAGCAGGTTGCGGATCGCGCCCGAGAACCCGTCTGCGAGCGCGCCGCCGAAACGGCGGCCGCCCAGCGCGACCTGGCCCAGCCCGATCGACTGCACCGCGTAAACCAGCAGCATCACCAGCGAGATCAGGATCGACACGGTGCCGGAGCCGGCGGGCAATTGCGGCAGTTGCGTCGGCGGCTGGCCGCTGGCCTGCGCCTGCACGATCTGTGCGTACCAGGTGCCGAGTTCCGGCGAGAACGTGGCGACGATGCCGGCCACCAGGGCGTTCTGCAAGACCGCAAGCGCCAGCAGCAGCCCGAAGGCGCGCAGCGAGGTCTGCATGTCCGAGAAGCCCTTGAGCACATCGGTCGCGGTGGCGGGCCTGCCGCTTTCGACCGCGTCGATGGTGCGCAGGTAGCCGACGATCAGGCAGGCCGCCACCAGCAGCAGGGGCAGGGTGACGAGCAGGCTCAATGCCAGCGCCGCGGTGCTGCCGGGCTGCAATGTGGCGGTGAACAGGCCGATGACCATGCTCATCACGATCACCACGCCCATGATCGCGACGAAGAACAGCGCCGCGCCACCGAAGATGGCCCGTGGGTTGCCGGCCCCCAGGTTGATCGCGCGCTTGATCCAGTCGAAGCCGGCGCCCGGCCCCAGTGCACGTGTCGTCATTGAACCGCTGTCCCGCCCATGTGGCCTTCGCCACGTCGACCGACATGCTACTGCATGGCCTGTCCGCGGCGCGTGTGCCGGACGTGCCGGACGAAGCGCCGCAACACCGCGCGCGCATGCGGTGCGGCGGCGACGGCATCGTGCATGCGGGTCGCGCAGGTGCCTTCGTTCGCCAGTGCGTCGGCGCGCGCGCGGATGTAGCCGCGCATGTGCATCGCGCTGAACTCGGGATGGAATTGCATGCCCCAGACGTGGTCGCGCCAGCGGAAGGCATGGTGCGGGTCGTGGTCGTTGCGGGCGAGCACGGTGGCTCCCTCGGGCAGGCGCAGCACGCTCTGCAGGTGCGTGGCCTGTGCGTTGAAGCGTTCCGGCAGCCCGGCGAACAGCGGATCGCCGTGCGCGGCGGGATCGCGAACGACCTGCACCGTGCCCATCTCGCGACCGTTCGGGTTGGCGCCGACCTCGCCGCCGAGCGCGTGTGCGATCAACTGGTGTCCGTAGCAGATGCCAAGCAGCGGCACATCGCCATGCGCGGCTTCGCGCAACCAGTCGGCGCTGCGTTCGCTCCAGTCGTGGCGATCGGTGACCATCGCCGCTGACCCGGTGATGATGATCCCGGCGAATCCGTCCGCATCGGGCAGCGTCTGGCCGGCCTCGACATCGACCGCGCGTGCATCGTGCCGCGACAGGCCGGCGGCGACGCGGATCCAGTGCGGAAAACCGCCGTGGCGCCGCATCGACGGCACCGGCTGGCCGGTTTCGATGATCAGGAACGGGCGGGGATGCGACGTCACGGCGTGGCTCATTCCTGCGGCGGCAGCACCGTCAGCACTTCTTCGACCGTCGTCAGTCCCTGCGCGATCTTCTCCGCGCCCGCGGTGCGCAGCGTGCGCAGGCCTTCGCCGACCGCGGCACGGGTGAATCCGGCCAGGTCCATGTCCGGACGCACCAGTGTGCGCAGGCGTGGCGTGATCGGCATGAGTTCGTACAGGCCGATGCGGCCGAAGTAGCCGGTGTTGCGGCACTCCAGGCAGCCGACCGGCCCGCAGGCGTCTTCCGGCGGCGGTGCGTCTTGGCCGGGCAGCAGCGATGCCCAGGCTTCGGGCTCGATCGCGCGCGGCACCTTGCAGTGCGGGCACAGCGTGCGCACCAGGCGCTGGGCGAGGATGCCGTTGAGCGTCGAGGCGATCAGGTAATGCGGCAACCCGAGGTCGAGCAGGCGCGTGATCGCCGACGGTGCGTCGTTGGTGTGCAGCGTCGACAGCACCAGGTGACCGGTGAGCGAGGCCTGCACCGCCATCTGCGCGGTGTCGAGGTCGCGGATCTCGCCGATCATGATGATGTCAGGATCCTGCCGCAGCAGCGTGCGCACGCCCTGCGCGAAGGTCAGGTCGATCTGGTGGTGCACCTGCATCTGGTTGAGCTCGGGCGCGATCATCTCGATCGGATCCTCGACCGTGCACACGTTGACGTCGCTGGTCGCCAGCTGCTTGAGCGTGGAGTACAGCGTGGTGGTCTTGCCCGAGCCGGTCGGCCCGGTGACCAGCACGATGCCGTGCGGGCGGTTGGTGAGTTCCGTCCACGTCGCCGCCTCGTCCGCATCGAACCCGAGCTGTGCGATGTCCTTGAACGCGGTATCCGGGTCGAAGATGCGCATCACGCACTTCTCGCCGAACGCGGTGGGCATGGTGGACAGTCGCATCTCCACTTCGCGTCCGCCGGGCGAGCGCGTCTTGATGCGGCCATCCTGCGGGCGCCGGCGTTCGGCCAGGTCCATGCGCCCCAGCACCTTGATGCGGCTGACTGCGGCGGTCATCACCGGCGGCGGCATCTCGAACACCTTGTGCAGCACGCCGTCGATGCGGAAGCGCACGCGGCCCACGTCGCGGCGCGGCTCGAGGTGGATGTCGGAGGCGCGTTGCTCGTAGGCGTACTGCAGCAGCCAGTCGACGATGTGGACGATGTGGTGGTCGTCCGCACCCACTTCGCCCGAGCGGCCCAGTTCGACCAGTTGCTCGAAGGTCGGCGCGTTCGACGCGGTGTCGGCGCCGTCCTGCATGCCGCGCACCGAGCGCGTCACGCCAAAGAACTCCATCGTGTAGCGGTGCAGGTCGAGCGGGTTGCTCACGACCAGTTCCACTTCGCGCCGCAACAGCCGCTGCACGTCACCGAGCCAATCGGTCGCCATCGGCTCGCTGGTGGCGATGCGGGCGCGGTCGGGCGTGACTTCCACCGGCAGGATGCGGTGTCGGCGCGCGTAGGCGTGGGACACGAGTTCGGTGACTTCGGCCACCACGATCTTCGTCGGGTCGATGCGCAGGTAGGCATGGCCGCTGGCGCGCGCCAGCCATTCGGTCAGCGCTTCCAGCCCGAGTTCGGCACCGGCGATGCGTGCCGAGGGCAGCTTGAGGTTGGACACCAGCACCAGCGGATGCACCGCATCGAGGCTGCGCACCTGCGCGCTGCCCTTGCGTGCGCGTTCGGCATCGGCTTCGGCCAGCAATCCGTCGGCGACCAGCGCGGCCAGCACCGGTTCCAGCGACAGCCGTCCGGGAGGCAGCTGCGACGTGGTTGGCACGGAGCGTGGACGCAAGTCGTTCAAGGTGGCGGAAGCTCCGGGCGGCAGGGATGCGCGGGGTGCACCGCTATACTAGCGCGCCCCGTAAAACCGCCGAATCCAAGGCTTCCGATGACCGGCCCCCAGCTCTCGAAGGTTACGTTCCAGGAACTCATCACGCGCCTCAATGCCTATTGGGCCGCGCAAGGCTGCGTGCTGATCCAGCCGCTCGACCTCGAAGTCGGCGCCGGCACCTTCCATCCGGCGACCTTCCTGCGCGCGCTGGGCCCGGAGCCGTGGAACGCGGCCTACGTGCAGCCATCGCGTCGTCCGACGGATGGCCGCTATGGCGAAAACCCGAACCGCCTGCAGCACTACTACCAGTACCAGGTGGCGATGAAGCCCAACCCGGACAACATCGTCGAGCTGTATTTCGATTCGCTCAAGGCACTGGGCATCGACCCGACCGTGCACGACCTGCGCCTGGTCGAGGACAACTGGGAATCGCCCACGCTTGGCGCCTGGGGCCTCGGCTGGGAAGTGTGGCTCAACGGCATGGAAGTCACCCAGTTCACCTATTTCCAGCAGGCCGGCGGGCTGGAGTGCAAGCCGGTGCTGGGCGAGATCACCTACGGTCTCGAGCGCCTGTGCATGTACCTGCAGAACTGCGACAACGTGTACGACTTGGTGTGGACGGTCGGCCCGCAGGGCGTGGTGACCTACGGCGACGTGTTCCTGCAGAACGAACGCGAGCAGAGTGCCTACAACTTCGAACATGCCGACGTGGCCGAACTGTTCCACCGCTTCGATGCCTGCGAGGCCGAAGCTGTAAAGCTGGTCGAACTCGGCCTGCCACTGCCGGCCTACGACCAGGTCACCAAGGCCAGCCACAGCTTCAACCTGCTCGATGCGCGCCGCGCGATTTCCGTCACCGAACGCCAGCGCTACATCCTGCGCGTGCGCAAGCTGGCGCAGTCGGTGGCGCAGGCGTACTACGAACAACGCGAGAAGCTCGGGTTCCCCGGTTTGAAGCAATGAGATCGTCGTCCCCGCGAAAGCGGGGATCCAGCTCTTGATCGAATCGTCACCAAAGGCGCTGGATGACCAGCCACATGGCTGTTGAAAGGCGATTCCCGCTTGCGCGGGAATGACGGAACAGAAGAAGGCTTACCCGTATGACCACGATGCAACCCCTCCTGATCGAACTCGGCACCGAAGAACTGCCGGTCAAGGCGCTGCCCGGCCTGGCGCAGGCGTTCTTCGATGGCGTGCTCGCAGCGCTCGACAAGCGCGGCATTGCGGTCGAGCGCTGCGATGCCAAGCCGCTCTACACGCCGCGTCGCCTCGCCGTGTTGTTGCCGGGCGTGGCCGTGGAGCAGCCGGAACAGAAATCCGAAGTGCTGGGCCCGTACCTCAACATCGCGCTCGATGCCGACGGCCAGCCGACCAAGGCCTTGCAGGGCTTCGCGGCCAAGGCCGGCATCGACTGGACGCAACTGGAGAAGACCAGCGACGCCAAGGGCGAGCGTTTCGTGCATCGCGCGGTGAAGCCTGGCGCGCAAACCCGCGACCTGTTGCCGGAGATCGTGCGCGAGGCCATTGCCGCCATGCCGATCCCCAAGCCGATGCGCTGGGGCGACCACGAATACGCGTTCGCGCGGCCGGTGCTGTGGCTGGTGCTGCTGCTGGGCAAGGACGTGGTGGATGGCGAGGTGTTCGGCGTGAAGGCCGACCGCTTCAGCCGTGGCCATCGCTTCCTGCACGACAAGCAGGTGTGGCTGTCCACGCCGGACGATTACGTGGATGCGTTGCGTGGCGCCAAGGTGCTGGTGGATGCCGGCGAGCGCCGCCGCCGCATCGTCGATGAAGTGAATGCCGCGGCCAAGGCTGCAGGCGGCACCGCGCGCATCGAAACCGACAACCTCGAACAGGTGGTCTGCCTCAACGAATGGCCGAAGGCGGTGTCGTGCGCGTTCGAGGAAGAATTCCTCGCCGTGCCGCAGGAAGCGCTGGTGGCGACGATGGAAGCCAACCAGAAATTCTTCCCGGTGCTGGACGATGCCGGGCGGCTGACTGCGCGCTTCATCGGCATCGCCAACATCGAGCCGAAGGACGACAGCGAGATCCGCAAGGGCTACGAGCGCGTGATCCGCCCGCGCTTCGCCGACGCCAAGTTCTTCTTCGTCGAGGACATGAAGCAGGGCCTCGCGTCGATGAACGACGGCCTGAAGACCGTCACCTACCAGGCCAAGCTGGGGACGGTGGCCGAGAAGGTCGAACGCGTTGCCGCACTGGCCGAAGCCATCGCGCCGCAGGTCGGCGTGGATGCGGCGTTGGCGAAGCGTGCCGCGTTGCTGTCGAAGGCCGACCTGCAGTCGCGTCTGGTCAACGAATTCCCGGAATTGCAGGGCATCGCCGGTCGCCACTACGCGATGCAGGACGCGGCGCTGGCAGACCTGTCGCAGGACGATCGCGCCGCCATCGCCAATGCCATCGACGAAAGCTGGCAGCCGCGCTTCGCCGGCGACGACATTGCGCTGTCGTCGCTGGGCAAGGTGCTGGCGATTGCCGAACGTCTCGACACGCTTGCGGGCGGTTTTGCCGCGGGCCTCAAGCCGACCGGCAACAAGGATGCCTTCGCGTTGCGGCGCAATGCGCTGGGGTTGGCGCGGACGATCATCGAGAGCGGGTTTGACTTCGACATCCTGAATTACATTGCCGTTTCTCGACATCGCGCTTTCGTCGATGCTGCGGCTGCAACTAACAGGCTGCTCGATGAGGCGAAGTCAGACAAAGAAAGGAAATCGCTGTCCGAGCAAAAGGCCGACTTTGAGCGTGAGCGCGATGGCGACGCAACACTTGGCATTGCTGAGCTTTATGATTTCATCCTCGACCGCCTCCGCGGCTACTACGTAGACAAGGGCGTGCCGGTTTCGCACTTCAATGCCGTCGCCGAATTGAAGCCGGCTTCGCTCTACGACTTCGACCGCCGCATCGACGCCATCGGCACCTTCGCGCAACTGCCCGAGGCCGAGGCGCTGGCCGCGGCCAACAAGCGCATCCTCAATATCCTCAAGAAGTCCAGCGACGAGATCCCCGCCATCGAGGACAAGGAACTGCTGCGCGAGCCGGCTGAATCGGCACTGGCCGAGGCGGTGGAAGCCGTGTACGCCGAGACCGGGCACGCGCTGGCGCACGGCGACTACGTCGATGCCCTCGCGCACCTGGCGAGGTTGCGTCCGCAGGTCGATGCCTTCTTCGATGGCGTGATGGTGAACGTGGACGACGATGCCCTGCGTCGCAACCGACTCGCCCTGCTCAAGCGCCTTGCCGATCGCCTCGGCAGCGTGGCCGCCATCGAGCACCTGTCTGCCTGATACGGCCCTGGAGTTCGATTCCTTCCCCCGCATGCGGGGGAAAGTGCCGAAGGCGGATGGGGGTGCGAGCGCAGCGAGCTTGCTTTTGCTTTCTGCTGTTTGTTCTAAAGACAGAGCTAAAGGCTTCCGCCCGCCTGTGGCGCGCGGGTAACTTTCTCTTGCTGGCCCAAGAGAAAGTCACCAAAGAGAAGGGCCTTCCCTGACAGAGCAAACCGGCCAAGCAGGTGGCGCGGGGATTTTTCGACTCGCCATCCATGGCTTGGTCGAAAAACGGCGGGCGTCCATGCCCGCCGCCCACCGGGTCTGCAGGCAGCATTGGCGCCCAACGAAGATCAAAAGCGCAACAAGCCGTCATCCCGGCGTTCGCCGGGATGACGGCTTCGGAAGGTTCCCTTGGTGAATCCGCAGCAGTACTTCCCGGACGCGAAAAGCGTCGCATGGACGTGTCCCGGCGGAACCCGCGTGACGAAGCGTTAATCGATTCTTGACCGCGCTTGGGTATCCTGCGCCGATGCGCTTCCCCCGACTCGTGTTCGCCGCCGCCGTGTTGTTGCTGTCCACGGCCGGGGCGGCGAGAGCCGTCGTGGTCGAAAAGGTCGACATCGTCGGGCTCGACGAGGAAATGACCGAGAACGTGCGGGTGTCGGTGGCGCTGGTCGATGCGGTGGGCCGCGAGGTAAGTTGGCGTCGCCTGAGCTACATGCTGCGCGAGGCCGAGGCGCAGACCCGCGAGGCGCTGGAGCCGTTCGGCTTCTATTCGCCCACGATCACCGTGGAGCGCCTGCGCGACGGCGTGCCGATCGGACAGGGCGGCGCGGCCACCCGCACCACGCTGCAGGCCGAGACCGCCACCGGCCGTGGTGGCGACGCGGGCGACGACAACGAGAACGACACCGATACCGGCAACGACGACGCAGTCGTCGCGCGCGCGGCCACGCCCGGCCCCGGCCAGGGGCGGATGACGGTGGTGATCCGGGTCGACCCCGGCCGCCCGGTGCGCGTGCGCAACGCCGACATCGCGATCATCGGCGACGGCAACGACGACATCTACCTGCAGCGCGACCTCGACGACTTCCTGCCCGGCCAGGGCTCGATCCTCAACCACGCCGACTACGAGGCCAGCAAGACCCGGATCAGCCGGCGCCTGACCGAGCGCGGCTACTTCGAGGCCGACTTCTCCTCCCGCCGCGTCGAGGTGACGCGCGCCCGGGAAGCGGCCGACATCGACCTGGTGTGGAGCAGCGGCCCGCGCTACGACATGGGCCCGACCACGATCGAACAGACGCGCGAGATCATCCGTCCGGACATCCTCGAGAACCTGGTCTACTGGAACGAAGGCGAGTACTACCACCAGGGCCGAATCGATCGCCTGCGCACCTCGCTGTCGCGGCTGGACTACTTCGGCGACATCGACATCGAGCCGATGCCCGACCAGGCCGTCGTGATGCCCGATGGCGCCAAGCGAGTGCCGGTCAAGGTGGCGCTCACGCCGGCCAAGCGCAGCATCTACACCGCCGGCGTGAGCTACGGCACCGACAGCGGCGCGGGTATCCGCCTGGGCGTGGAGCGCCGCTACGTCAACCGGCGCGGGCACAAGGCGCTGGCACAGCTCGATTACGCACAGAACCGCAAGACGCTGACGCTGCAGTACCGCATCCCGGCGTTCGCGTGGCTCGACGGCTGGTACACGGCCAGCCTGCTCGGCTACGACGAACAGACCGATTACATCGACACCCGGCGGCTGGAACTGATCGGCAGCCGCAGCGGCGAGTACAGCCCGAACCTCAACCTGGTCGCGTCCGTGCATGCACTGCGGGAACGCTGGGCCTACGAAGAGGACGGTGCCGATCCGCTTGCGCCCACCACCTATCGCTACGCCACCTTCACCTATCCCTCGATCCGCGCCGACTACGTCAACGTCGACGACCGCACGTTCCCGCGCAGCGGCATCGGCGGCTCGTTGATGCTGCGCGGTGGCGCGCAGGGCGCCGGCTCCGATGCCAGTTTCGTGCAACTGCATGCGCGCGCGTCGTGGTTCCTGGGCATGGGCGAGAACAGCCGGCTGATCGTGCGCGGCGAGGGTGGCTACACCTTCACCGATGCGCTGGTGGACATGCCGCCGGCACTGCGTTTCTACGCCGGTGGCGACCGCAGCATCCGCGGCTACCAGTGGCGCGAGGTCGGCCCGCGCCTGACCCGCTACGACGTGGATGAAGAAAACAATATCCACGAAACCGGCTGGTACGCGCTGGGCGCGAAGAACGTGGTGACGGCCAGCGTCGAGTTCGAGCATTACTTCCTCGGCAACTGGGGTGGTGCGGTGTTCGTCGACAGCGGCAGTGCGTTCGACGGCACCACGCCCGACTGGCGCACGGGCGTGGGCATCGGCCTGCGCTGGCGTTCGCCGGTGGGGCCGCTGAAGTTCGACATCGCACGCGGCCTGGACGATCCGGACTCGCCGTTCACCATCGGCCTCACGCTGGGCGCGGAGTTCTGACGTGGCATTTCCGTTCCGTCGCCAGCGGCTGCCCGACGACCTGACGCCCGAGGAACGCGAGGCACGCATCGCCGAACTGCGCGAGCGCCGCCGCAAGCGCATGCGCGTGCTGGCGATCCGCAGCGCCATCGGCACGCTGGCGCTGGCCGTGCTGGGCGCCGTGCTGCTGTACTGGTTGCTGGCGACGTTCGGTGGCCGCGACTTCCTGCTGGCACGCATCGTCGCCTTGTTGCCTGCAGGCACCGAGCTGACCTGGTCGCGCGCGGAAGGGCCGGTTTCCGGGCCGCTGGTGATGCACGACGTGCGCTACGTCCAGCGCGGTTGCCCCGACGTGGAGGGCGAGCCGGTGGCCTTCGGCGGTTGCGACAAGCCGACGGTGCTGACGTTCACCGCGAAACGGATCGTGCTCGATCCCGAGATCGCGCCGCTGATCGGACGCCGGCTGCGGCTGGATGCACTGGACGTGGAAGGCGCGACGCTCGACATGCCGGTATCGGATGCGCCGTTCGAGTTGCCGCGCTGGCCGGAGTCGCTGCCGGCGATCGAACTGCCGTTGTCGATCGAGTCCGACGTGGTTCGCGTCGACGGCCTGCGCATCACCCAGGCCGGCGCGCCGGTGATCGACATCGCCAGCGTGCGCGGCGGCATCGACGTGCGTAGCGGCTGGCTGCGTGCCGAACGCGTGGTGGTCGACAGCGACCGCGGCCGTTTCCAGGTACATGGCGATTACGCGCCGCGCGACGACTACCGCATGAACCTGACCGCCAGTGCGCTGTTGCCGGCGCCGCTGGGACGCACGCGACCGAGGATCGGGATGGTCGCGCGCGGCGACCTGTCGTCGATGGACATCGCGGTCTCCGGCCACGTGCCGTCGCCGGTGCGCGCGCACCTGCGGCTGCGTGGCGACACCGATCCGCGCTGGACGCTGACGGCACGATCCGATGCGCTCGATCCGGGCTTGCTGTCGGGCAGCGGCACGCCGGGCACGCCGATCGCGTTCTCGTTGCAGGCCGAGGGCATCGGCGGCGCGATGGAGGCACGCGGCGAGTTCGTGCAGGGCGACTTCACCGCAACCCTGCAGCCGTCGAAGCTGCGCATCGAAGACCAGGTGCTGGACATCGACCGGTTGGTCGTCGATGTGTTCGAGGGCCGCGTGTCCGCGAAGGGCCGTGGCGATTTCAGCGAGCCGAGCGATGCCAACTTCAAGTTCGCGATCAATGCGCGCGGGCTGGCGTTCGGCGGTGGCGAAGAGGGAGGCGATGCGACACCCGCGATCGCGATGGATGCCGATTTCGGCCTGGCGGGCAGGACGGCGGCCTGGGCGGCGATCGGCAACGCCACCTTCACCCGTGACGGCCAGCAGGCGACGCTGGATTTCGACGGTCGTGGCGACGGCGAGGGCATGCGTCTGCATCGCGCGCGCGCCGAGATGCCGACCGGCACGCTCGATGCGACCGGCATCGTCGGTTGGGCACCGGCATTGCGCTGGGAGATCGAGGCGGCGCTGGCCGGCTTCGATCCCGGTTATTTCGCACCGGGCTGGAACGGCTCGGTCGACGGGCGTCTCGCAAGTACCGGAACCACGCGCGACGACGGCGGACTGGACGTCGAGGTCGATGCGCCGACGCTGGGCGGCAACCTTCGTGGCCGCCGACTGGAGGGACGCGCGCACTTCACCATGCATGGCGCGGCGGAAGGCGAGACCCGCAATGATTACCTCGGCGAGGTGGCGCTGGCGCTGGGCGGCAGTCGCATCGATGCCAAGGGCGCGGTGACCGATGCGCTCGACATCGACGCGACATTGTCGCCGCTGGTGCTGTCCGACCTGCTGCCGCAGGCCGAGGGCAGCTTGCGCGGTACGTTGCGCCTGACCGGTGCGCGCAATGCGCCGGACGTGGATGTCGACCTCGATGGTTCCGGCCTGCGCTGGGACGACTATCGCGCGGCGTCGCTGTCGGCGAAGGGGCGCTTGCCGTGGCATCGCGGCAATGGGGCGCTGACGCTCGAAGCCCGCGAACTGGTCGCAGGCATCGCGCTCGACAGCGTTCGCGTCGATGCGCGCGGTGCGATGGAGGATCTCGAACTCGATGCCGTGGCGCGGGGCGAGCCCGGCGCGCTGGCCCTGGCCGGCAGTGCGCAGCGCACGGCCAGCGGCTGGCAGGGCGTGCTGGATGCGCTGCGGCTGGCGCCGACGCAAGGGCCGGCGTGGCGACTGCAGTCGCCGGCACGCTTCGCGCAGTCGGGCGAACGGATCACGTTGTCGCAAAGCTGCTTCGCGACCGAGGGCGGCAATGCCGGCTCGCTGTGTGCCAGCGCCGACTGGCCACGCGAAGGCCTTGCAGTCGAAGGCCAGGGCCTGCCGCTGTCGCTGCTGACGCCCTACCTGCCCGAACGCGATGGCGGACAGCCGTGGATCCTGCGCGGCACGGCCGACCTGGATGCGCAGGTGCGCCCTGCCGGCAACGCGATGCAGGGGCGCATCACGCTCACCTCCAGCGACGGCGGCGTGCGCAACAGCGAGCGTGCGCGCAACGACTTCATCGGCTATCGCGATTTCCGGCTGGAGGCCGAGTTCGATGCCGCGCGCATCGAGGCCACGCTGGGCACGGTGTTCAACGACAACGGCCGCATCGATGCGCGCGTCGCCACCGGTTGGGATGCGTGGTCGCCGCTTGATGGCGAAGTGTCCGTCGACACCGACCAGCTTGTGTGGATCGAACTGTTCTCGCCGGACATCGTGGAGCCATCGGGCAAGCTGTCCGGCCGCATCACGCTGGGCGGCACGCGTTCGGAGCCGCTGCTGGGCGGGCAGGCACGACTGACCGGCTTCAGCACCGAACTGCCCGCGCTGGCGATCCTGCTGGAAGACGGCGACGTGCGACTCGATGCGCAGCCCGATGGCAACGCCCGCATCACCGGCAGCGTGCGTTCGGGCAGTGGCACCCTCGACATCGACGGCACGCTGGGCTGGCGCGGCGAAGACCTGCCGCTGGTGCTGCGCCTGAGCGGCAACGATGTGCTGCTCTCGGACACGCGCGACCTGCGGCTGGTCGCCAATCCCGACATCACCGTGCGCTATGCCGCGCGGCAACCGCTCGACGTGAGCGGCAAGGTGGTCGTGCCGACCGCGATGCTGGATCTCGAACGCCTCGACGATGGCGTGTCGGTGTCGCCGGACGTGGTGGTGCTCGATCCGGTGGATCCCGATCGCGGCGGCAGCCTGCCGCTGTCGCTCGACCTCACCCTGGCGATGGGCGAGGACGTGCGCCTGCGCGGGTTCGGCCTCGACGGCACGCTCGGCGGGCAATTGCGCGTGCGCGCCACGCCGGGCCGCGAGATGAGCGGGCAGGGCCGGCTGGAAGTCGGCGGCATCTACAAGGCCTACGGGCAGGAACTGCGCATCACCCGCGGCAACCTGTCGTTCAACAACGGCCCGGTCTCCGATCCGATGCTCGACATCCGCGCGGAACGTCGCATCGAGGCCGAGGACATCACCGCCGGCATCGACGTGGGCGGACGCGCGTCGGCACCGACGGCGAACGTGTGGACCAATCCGGCCAGCGACAGTTCACAGGCGCTGTCTTACCTGGCGCTTGGCCGTTCGGTCTCCAACCTGTCGAGCGCCGAGGGCAGGCAGATCGACGCGGCATCGGCCGCGCTCGCGGCCGGCGGCAGTTTGCTGGCCGGCCAGTTGGGCAGCAGCATCGGGCTGGACGATGCCGGCGTGATGCATTCACGCGCGCTGGGTGGCAGCGTGCTGGGCTTCGGCAAGCAGATCTCGCCGCGCGTGTACGTCGGCTTCGGCGTGTCGCTGATCGGCGCCGGCCAGGTGCTGACGCTGAAGTACCTGCTGCGCAAGGGCTTCGACGTCGAAATCGAGACCAGCACCATCGAGAGCCGCGGTTCGATCAACTGGCGCCACGAGAGCGACTGAGCCCGGGCGCACGGTTCGACCTGGCTGTTGCCAGCCGTTTCCTTCGTTGTCATCGATGGAGCGAGGAGACAGGAGCGTGATGGCATGCCGCGGCGTTTGAAGATCGTCCTGCGAACCCTGCTGGCATTGGTGCTGGCGGTCGTTGCCATCCCTGTCGTCAACCTCGCGGGCGCATGGCTCTCCGACCATGCGTTCGGCCTGCCGCCGGGCGGCACGCTGCGCCTTGCCGTGGATCTGTTCTGGGTGTTCATGGCCGGCTTCGTCGGTACGTGGCTGATGGTGAAGGCCGCGGCAGTGGCGAAGACCGTGCATGCCTGGGCGATCTTCGCCATCTACCTGGTCGCCGACCTGCACGGCGCGATCACGATGTGGGACGACTTCCCGCGCTGGTTCACCATCGGCTTCATCGGCCTGCTGCCGCTGCAGGTCTGGCTGGGGTGGTGGCTGGCGTGGGGGCGTTCACGGCCATAGGGCGGGTCTTGACCCGCCGCGCCTGCATGCGGGCACGCGGGCATGCAAGGATCGATCGATTTCGCGCAGGTATGCGGGTGCCTCGTTCGTACGACGGCGGGTCAAGACCCGCCCTACGCGTTGTCCTGAGTCGGTGCCGCGAGGCGCTTCTGCACGTCGTCGCGTAGCTGCGCGAGCTCCACTTCGGCCTGCTTGCGTGCCTGCATGCCGTCGCGGTGGATGGTGCGCACTTCCTCGACGGTCTGGATCAACTGTTCGTGCACATGGCGCAGGGTGGCGACGTCGATCACGGCGCGCTGGTTGGCCTTGGCGGTTTCCACCGAGGTCTGCCGCATCAGGTCGGCGTTCTTGCGCATGATTTCGTTGGTGGCATCGTCGATGGCGTTCGACAGTTCGACCGCATTCTTCTGCTCGGTGAGCGAGAGCTGGATCGCGAACTGTCGCTTCCACGACGGGATGGTGATGTTGCGCACCGCGTTGAACTTCTCGATCAGCTGGATCGCATTGGCCTGGATCAGGCGGATCATCGGCAGTGACTGATCGGCCGCGTGCTGCATCACGGTCAGGTCGCCGACGCGCTTGTCGAGCAGGCGGATCGCGTTCTCGACGCCGGCGCGGCGGTCGCGGGATTGCGGATCCTCCTGCCCGGCCAGCGACTGCTGTTCGGCTGCCAGTTCCGACAGGCGCACCTTGCCGGCCAAGACATGCAGGCCAAGTGCGCGGCGTTCTTCCAGGACGATGTCGTACATGCGGTCGAACTCGCCGACGCGCTGCGACTGCGTGGCTTGCTTCTGCGCGACATCCTGCATCAGCTGTTCGATCTGCTGGTTGGTCGTGCTGAACTTCTGCACCAGCTCGCCCTTCGATGCGCGCAGCTTGTCGATCAGTCCGCCGATCACCGGCAGCTTCGACTTGCCGACGAAACTGTCGAGATTGAGCGAACGTGCGATCCGCACCACTTCGCCGAGCTTGTCGCCTGCGTCGTCGAGGTCGCGGTTGCGCACCTGGTCGAGCAGTTGGCTGGAGAACGCGGCGGTTTTGCTGGCGGCTTCGCGCCCGAACACGTGCAGGTTGCCGGGCGTGATGTCCTGCAGCGACTTGCCGATTTCGGTGATGGCTGGCGTGTCGGCGACGGTCAGGCCCAGCGCCTTCAGTGCGCCTTCGTCGACGACGGCATTCGCGGGGACAAGCTGTCCGGTGTCCGTGGTGGGCTGGGTCATGCGGGTCTCCCGTGGGCGATGGGGCTGGCGTGGTGAGGGTTCAGTCGAGTGTAGCCGCCATCGCGGCCACTTCGGATTCGATGGCGGCCTGCGCGTCCGCGGCGGCCGTGTTGTGTGCTGCGCCACTGGCAGCGGCAC
Source organism: Luteimonas sp. (assembly GCA_024707405.1). Taxonomy (GTDB): domain Bacteria; phylum Pseudomonadota; class Gammaproteobacteria; order Xanthomonadales; family Xanthomonadaceae; genus Luteimonas. The sequence continues at coordinate 267,218 of JANPZU010000008.1, read as the reverse complement.
TGGCGAGCACGCCCTGGCGCCATGTCGGCAGCAGTACGTCGCGGATGCGCTGGTAGCGGGCGAGCAGCTCAAGGTGTTGATCGTGCAGCAGGTGCAGTTGTCGCGCACCCAGTTCCCAGGTGGCCTGCACGGTCGCCAGCTGGCCGAGCCGCCGTTCGAGCCGTTCGTGCGCGGGGTGCGCCATTCCGGCAACGGCCTCGCCGTCCAGCCAATCGCGCGCGGCCTTGATCGTGCGCGCGATCCGCGCAATGCCTTGCGAGAGTTCGTCCTGCAGCGCCTGTTGCCGCGTGGCGTTGGTGCGCAGCGCGCCGGCACTGCGGTCGGCATCGGCGATCAGAACGCCAAGCCGCTGCTGCAGCGCCGCGGCATCGGCCTCGGCCTCCACGTCGCGCCCCAGCAGGCGACCGATCAATCCGGTGCCGCGACGGATCTCGCGCGGCCTGCCCGCCTGCATCGCGCGATGCAGGTCGCGCAGTCGTGCCACCAACGTCGCTGCGCCGGTATCGGCGAGGCCATCGGTCAGCCGAGCATCCAGCGCGGCATCGACGGCATCGCTGCCGTACTCGACGACGGCGAGTGCGTCGTCCAGGTCGACAGGTGCGTGGCCTGCGCTCACGGTTTCTCCGGTGTGTCTTTGCCTTCGTCCGCGCGGAAACGCAACTGGCGCAGCAGTTCTTCCAGTTCGATTTCCTGAGCGGTCTTGGCGCGTGCCCGCTTGCTGCCGCTTGCGCCGCCGCTGCCGGTGGGCGCGGATTCGGCGAGCTTGGTGCGCAACAGATCCAGCATCTGGATCAGCGCCGAATTGAGCTGCGCCTGGCGCTCCTGTCCCTGCACCAGATGACCCAGCACGGGTTCGAAGGCACCGCGCATGGCGTCCGGCAGCGAAGCGAGCAATGGATCATTCGATGTCGGCGTCGGCGCGCTGTTCGCCGTGGCGCCGGCCTGCAGCGACGCGAGCAGTTGTTCCCAAGGCACGTCGCGCGTGACCGGCGTGCTGGCCTGCGCTTCGCCCAGCGACTGCAGGCCGGTGGCGATGTCTGCCAGCTGTGCGACGACGCGCTGGCCGGTGTCGGCGTCGTCGCCGCCCATCGCCTTGTTGCGCATGAAGTCGCGCTTGATCTGCGTCCAGCGTGCGGCCTGTTCGTCGGTCAACGTGCCGCGCAGTTCGGCCAGCTTGAGCAGGTTCTCCTCGGCGCCAGTGGTCAGTAGTTGCGCTTCGCCGAGGTAGTGGTCGGCGATCAGCTGCTGCAACTCGGCGGCGTTCATCACTGGCGAGATCTTCTCGGCCAGCTTGTTCATGTTGCGATAGCTGCCCTGCAGCCGGAACGGCGGTTCGGTGCGGTAGCGGTCGGCTTGCGCAGCGCTGGCGATGTATTGCTGGTTGACGCGGTAGGCCACGTCGCGCACCTGCATCAGCCGCTGCAGGGTTGCGACGATCTCGTTGACCTCCGCACCGCTGTAGCCGTGCGAGAGATTGTTGGTGGACACATCCTTGCCCGCGGCCTTGTCGACCAGCAGGTACAGGTCTGCGAGATCGCGCGTGGCCAGCGGTGCCAGCACCGGATTGGAGGTCAGGCTGTTCTCGATGTAGCTGAGCTTGAACGCGTCTTCCATGCCGCCGAGGGTGTCGCCGAGGTTGTAGATGTCGGCACGGTTGGCCAGCATGTCCGGGATCTTGAACACTTCGCCGGACTCGGTGTACGGATTGCCGGCCATGACCACGCAGAACTTCTTGCCGCGCATGTCGTAGGTCTTGGTACGGCCCTTCCACACGCCCTCGATTCGGCGGGTGCCGTCGCAGAGCGAGATGAATTTCTGCAGGAACTCGGGATGGGTGTGCTGGATGTCGTCGACATACAGCATGGTGTTGTTGCCCATCTCCAGCGCGAGGTTGAGCTTCTCCAGCTCCTGTCGCGACGTCGCGTCCGGCGCCTGCGCAGGATCGAGCGAACGCACCTCGTGGCCGAGCGCTGGCCCATTGATCTTCATGAAGACCAGGCCGAGGCGCGCGGCGACGTACTCCATCAGCGTCGTCTTGCCGTAGCCGGGCGGGCTGATCATCATCAGCAGGCCCATCAGGTCGCTGCGCTTGTTCTCGCCGACGGTGCCCATCTGCTTGGCGAGGTTGTCGCCGATGACGGGCAGGTAAACGTCGTTGAGCAGCTTGTTGCGCACGAACGAACTCAGTGGCCGCGCCTTGAACTCCGACAGCCGTAGCGCGTCGCGCTCGCGCGAGGCGATGCGCTGGCGGATTTGCTGGTAGCGCTCGAAGCCGGGCAGGAACTGCGTGCGGTGCTGGCGCCAGCGCAGCAGGAAATCGTCGATGGGCAACGAGAGCTTGCCATCATGGATGCGTGGGTGTTCGCCGAGCAGCCCAGACACCTGCGCGATCAGGGTGGCATCGACGATGCGATGACGCAGCGTGTCGCCGGTCAACAGCAATGCGATCGCTTCGGGCACGTATCCGGCGAGCGCGGCGTGTTCGTCGCCTGCCACCATGGCCTGCAGCCACTGTGCTGCGAGCGCCCACTGCGCACCCGGCTTGCCGGACAGGTGTTGCAGCGAACGGTCGAAGCCGGGCTCCAGCTTCGCGGCACGCAGCTTGTCGCGCAGCGCATCGACCAGCTGCCGCGCGTAACGGCTGAAGCTGAAGGTCGGATCGCCTTCGCGCAGTTCGGCGATCAGGTAATCAGCGCCGATCGCTGCCAGCGCGCCATCGATGGGCAGCGCGGTGTCGACGGCGAACTCTGCCAGTGCCGCGGCGATCTCGTCGCGCAGCGCATCGATGCCGTCGCGTGATCCGAACAGCGTGCGTACGGCCTCGGCGCCGACGGCACGTTCGGGCCAGACTGCGACATCGTCGCGCTGCCGATGCCGCTGCCAGAACAGCAGCGCCAGCGCACGCGCGGCCGGTGCATGCACCAGGACGCCAGCGGTGCGGTGGATCGGCAGCAGGTCGTGCAGGATCAGTGCGGCATCGCGGTCGTGGATGCCTTTCTCGTAGCCTTCGCGATAACGCGGCGCGGCGAAATCGCGCACCAGGCGCTCCAGCGTGTCCGGATCGGCCGCGGCCTTGTCGAGCGAAGCCGTGTCGAGCCCCTCGCGGCTATGGACGGCCGCATCGAGGATCAGGCCGGCGAGATACTCGCCGCGATACAGCGTCGGCGATTCGGAATCGAGCGTGACCTGCCACCAGTCGCGCAGGGCATCGAGCTCGGGGTCGTGCAGGGTCTCGTAGTAATCGGTGCCGGTGAGGTGGATCGCCAGCGCATCGCCGCGCGGCAGGATGGTGAGATCCAGCGGCTGGGTGTTGACGCTGAAGCGGTGGCGCGGGCCGAGGCGGATGACGTTGCCGCCCGCCTCGAACAGATCGCTGCGGTCGCGCAGCGCACGCACGGCCTGGTCGCGCACGCCCTTCAGGCGCGCTTCGATGTCGTCGGCCTTGACGCTGTCGCGATACGCGCGCAAGCGGTCTGCCAGCTCGCGCAGCTTGAGGATCAGCGGATCGCCGGCGAAGAAGGCGTTGAGCTCGTCGGGCGTGGTGAAGCGCTCGGTGCGTCGGGTCAGGCCGTCGAGGATGCGCGCGGCGGCATCGAACACCGACTGCGCCTTGCGCTGGCGGTCGTCGAGCAGGGCCTGCTTGTGCGACTCGAATGTCTCCAGCAACTCCTCGCGCTTGGCGAGGATGTCGCCGAGGAACTGCTCGTGTTCGCCGAACTGGCTCTCCAGTTCCTCCAGTTGCACCATCAATCGCGACAGCTGCTCATCGGCGCGCTCGGGATCCGTGGCCAAGCCCAGCGCGCTGGCGATGGATTGGCCGAACAGCGAGAACTGCGCGCCGAACTGCGCGACCGCCTCGGCCGAGCCGAGCGTGCGGCGACGCTGCTCGGCGCGCGCGCGCGCCTGATTGAGGCGTGCGTAGATCGCGGAGATCGACTCGACCACGCGCGTGCGCTGGGTAGCGTCGTCCACCTTCAGGCTGGCCATCAGCTCCGACAGCATGTCCAGCTCGGCGGACATCGCCTGCATGCCCTGCAGCTGCTCGCCCAGCACGCGCGCCGACTCGGCCTTCTGCGCGGCGTCGTCCAGCGCCTGCAGTCGCTGCTGGAACGGCTGCAGCGCCTTGTCGCCGCCGAGGAACTCGCCCGTCGCCGCACCGATGCGGTCATGCGCCTCCTGCAGCGCCACGCCCATCGCATCGATGGCATCGGTATCGATGTAGCGGTACTCGCGGATCGTCAGCAGGTGGCCGCGCTGGCGCGAGATCTCGCCGAGCGCCTCGACGTAGCTGTCGATGCCAGTCCAGTCCTCGGGCTTCAATCGCGCGAGCAGCGCGCGATGCGCCGCGACCGATTCCGTCATCGCGGCATCGGACTGGCGCCGGATGCTCTCGACCTTCTCGTATTCGTCGAGCATCGACTCGCCGGTGGCGCTGATCTCGTGCAGCAGCTTCGCGGCACCGTCGCAGTTCGCGTCGTCCAGCCAGTGGTGCGCGTCGAACATGCGGCGGGTGTTGTGCACCAGCAGCTGGTAGCGCTGCAGGGAGACCTGCGGGTTGTCGATCTCGCGGCTGAGTTCCAGCAGGTCGGAGATGCCGCGCACCAGTGACGCGTTCCCGATGCGACCCATGAAGCTGGTGCCGGCCGGGCGCTGCGCCGCGAACTCCTCGCTGGTGAACGGAGTCTGCCAGACCTGCATCGGGTGGATGCGTGTCGGCTCCTCGCCCTCGGCATGGAACAGCACCATGCGGCCGTCCTGCATGCGCGCATAGCCGTGGCCGATCACCGGGTTCTGCAGCGCGCGGCGGATCGAGTTGTAGACGAACAGCGCCGAACGGCCCGCATCGCGGGCGTAGAACACGTACATCACGTCCTCGCCATTGGGCGAGCGGATCGTGCGCTTGTACTGCATGCCCTGCATCGACGCGTCGAACGCCTTGTGCTCGCCGTTCTGCAGGTAGTAGCCGCCGGGGAAGATGATGCCGTGGTCTTCCGGCAGCTGCACGCAGGCCTGCACGATGGCGTCGTTGCGCACCACTGCACCGGTCAGCGTGTTGTAGATCAGGCCGCGCCATTCGGTTTCGCGATAGGGCAACACCTTCAGCAGGATCAGCGAGCCGACGCGGGCGAAGTCGATCGTGGCGTCGTCGAGCGACTGCGTGGTGTCCTCGACCGGTTCGCTGTATACGCCGCGGCCGGTATCGGTGTTGTTCTCGACCTTGATGGTCAGGTCGCCGCCGGTGGTCTCGACGAACACCGTGTCGAGGATGTTGAGGTGCGGGTGTCGCCCCGATTCCTCGAGGTCACGCGTGGCGCGCGTCCATTCGAAATCGAACGGCGGCGGCAGCGCGATGTCGCGTTCGCCGCGCGAATCGATCCAGGTGAGCGTGCCGTCGTTGGAAATCGACCAGCGGAACACGCGCACGTCGGTGTTGCGCTCGCCGATCTGGAATGCGGCCAGCAGCTTGCCGTCGCGCTTGATCAGCTGCAGCAGGCGCGCGTGCTTGTAGTAGGCGTAGAGCTCGTTGAAGTCGTGGACGAAGCCCGGCTGCGACAGGAAGGTGCCCTTGAAGTCGACCGGGGTGACGTCGTAGCCGCCGTCGCCTTCCACCAGCCTATACAGGCCGAACACGTCCTCGACGCGGGTCTGCGTCTTCAGGCCGATGTAGACGTTGTAGCCGAACAGCAGCAGGTCGTCGCCGACCTGCACGATGTCGCGGCCAACGCAGTTGTTCTCGGTGCGGATGCGGAAACGCCCGACGACCTCCATCCGGCTGTCGCCGAACTCGGCCAGCCGCTGCGCGTTCAGGCCATCGACGATGCCGCGCAGCTGCGCGCCCTGTTCGCCGAGGCGACGGCGCAGCACGTCATACGCACCGCCTTGCGCCACGGCCTGGTCGACAGCGGTGCCGCCGGCGGCCTGCGTCGTCGCGACGTTGTCGCCGGTGTCGATTTGCTTCGGATCCATCATCGAACACTACCTTCCTGTCTGTCTGCGCCAGCGCATGCGCTGGCGCTGCATCCATGGCATCGGCATGCCGCCGTGGTCAGGCGCCGTCGGCCTTGCCAGGCAGCGCCTTGGCGCCGCGCTCGATGCCCAGGTACTTCTGCATCAGCTCCTGTACCACCGGGCTCTTGTCGGCCAGTCCCTCGATCGACTTGCCCAGCGAGATCGCCTTGACCAGGTTGTCGAACATGCCGCCGTCACCACCGACGATGTCGATGTCGGCGGTGCGCAACGCGGTCGCGATGACCTCGGCGTTTTCCTTCGAGATCTCCTTGCCGGCTTCGATCGAGGCCAGTGCCTGCTTGAGGCTGGTATCCAGCGCCATGCGGTATTCCTCGTGGCCGCGTGCGTTGTCGCTGAGCGCATCGATGGCCTGGAACTTCTTGACCAGCCCTTCGGCTTCGGCGGCAAGCTTGCTGCCGACCACCGTGGCTTCGGCGAGGCCGATCGATTCCACCGCGGTCGCCTTCGCGCGGCCCATCTGTTCTTCGCCCTGCGCCTGCGCGCCCAGCTTTTCGGCCAGCACCTTCGCTTCGGCCGCACCCTGCTTGAGGTTGGCGTCGGCCATCGCATCGACCACGCGCGCTTCGGCAATGCCGACCTTCTCGATCGCCACCGCACTGGCTTCCTTCACCTGGGCATCGGCCAGGCCCGGTGCCGCGCGCTCGGCGCGCATGCCTTCGGCCAGCGCTTTCTTGGCTTCGGCTTGCTTGCTGGCGGCTTCCAGTTCGGCCTGTGCCAGCGTGGTGATCTCCACGGCACGGTGCTTGGCCGCGGTTTCGTCCGCTTCGGCCTTCTTGACCGATTCCAGCAGCGCCTGCTGCGCACGTGCCTCGGCATCGAGGATCGTGACCTGCTTCAGGCGGTCGGCCTCGGACACCTCGCGCACTTCCTTGATGCGCTCTTCTTCCTGCGCCACGGTCTTGTCGATGGAGATGCGTTCGCGGGTGATGTTGGCCACGTCCATCTTGCCTTGCTCGACCACCTTGTCGCGCTCGACGCCCTGCAGCTGCACTTCGCGATCGGTGGTGACCTGCTCGAGCTGCTTCGCGCGCGCAACGCGCTCGGCTTCGATGGCGACCGCGCGCTGGCGGTTCTGCGCCGCGACTTCCACTTCACGCAGACGGTTCTCTTCGCGGATGTCGATCAGCTGCTGGGCTTCGATGCGCGCGTTCTCGGCCAACTGGCGCTGCTCTTCCTGAACCTTGGACGTCTCGGCCTGTTCGCGTGCCTGGATGGTCTCGATCTCGCGCTTCTGGCGCGCCTCGGCCTCGGCCTGCTGGCGTTCCAGCGCCAGCGTGGCCTCGCGCGTCTCGACGTTCTTCTTGGTGATCGCCAGGTGCTCGTTCTGCGACAGCTCGTTGGTGATGACGTTCTGCGACGCGGTGAGCTCGGTGATCTTGCGGATGCCCTCGGCGTCGAGGATGTTGTGCGGGTCGAGCACGCTCTTGGGCGTCTGTTCGAGGTAGTCGATCGCGACGTCCTCCAGCACGTAGCCGTTGAGGTCGTTGCCGATGACCTTGATGATCTCGTCGCGGAATTCCTGCCGCTTCTCGAACAGGTCGGTGAACTCGAACTTCTTGCCGACCGTCTTCAGTGCCTCGGAGAACTTGGCGTTGAACAGTTCGTCGACGGCGTGCTTGTCGGAGGCGCGGTCGGCGCCCAGCGACTTGGCCACGCGCAGCACGTCGGCCTGGGTCTCGTTGACGCGCAGGTAGAAGGCGACGGCGATGTCGGCGCGCATGTTGTCGCGGCAGATCAGGCCTTCCTTGCCACGGCGGTCGATCTGCAACGTGATCAGGCTGATCTTCATCAGCTCGGCGCGGTACAGCACCGGGATGATCAACGCGCCGGTGAAGCGCACCTTGGGCTGCGCGCTGAGATCGTTGACGATCAGCGCCGTGCCCTGGTCGACCTTCTTGTAGAAGGCCTTGAACAGGCCCGCGATGCCGATCAGCACCACCAGCAGGCCGCCGAGTCCGAGGAGGAACGGGGCGATCATTGCGACTTCCATTGCGGCATCTCCTGTCGAATCGAGAACGGTTGGAACGAATGGGTTGGTTTCATCAGGCGCCGTGGTAGTCCCGTTCCGGGACGACCCGCCATGTGTTGTCGTGGGTGTCGTGCGCGATCAGCACCACGCGGTCGCCCCGTACGGGCACTGCCGTGCCATCGCTGCGGATCTGCAGGATCAGGCCGGCGCCGCCGTCGTCCAGCTCGCCCATTCCGGCAGTGGTGTTCACATCCGGGGTGCGCACGATCACCACGCGGCCCAGCAGCGAGGTTTCCGGAAACGGACGCATGCGGATCAACGCGCGCCGCACCGGGCGCAGCACCGCGGCGGTCGCGAGGATCGCAGGTACCAGCGCCAGCAGGCCGACACCGGCGCCCAGCAGCCAGCGCAACGGGCCGAACAGGTGCGACAGCACCAGCAGGTGGACGAAGTAGGTGAGGATCCAGCCGAAAAAAGACAGCAGCGTGACCACGATCATCGTCGGCAGGCCTGTCAGGCCGAGTCGACCAAAGATGCCGGCAACACCGCCCGAATCCATGTCCACGTCGATGCCGAGTCCGTCGAGGTCGATGTCGACCAGCCCCGTGGCGGCGAGCAGCCAGTAGACCAGGCAGACGGCAAGCAACACGCTGTAGACCAGCGTGGGGAAACTCAGGCTCGTTGACAGGAACACATCCATGCATCGCCCCCTTCAATCGGTCGACCGCCCCAACGGCATTCCATGCCGCGTGCGATCCGCCCCGCGACGCTTGCCGCGGGTCGACCATGATGCCAGCTTCCGCCGGTCGTCTGTTCCCTTCACAGACGGATGCCGGCGCGGGATGTGACGCGGAAACCGCTCCCGTGCGTGCGCGGGGATGACGCGGCTTGTCCCGAGGTTACCTCGCGCGCGGCCAGGCCGCGACCAGCGCCCAGAGGCCACCGACGCCGGCGATCCACGAAGATGCCGGGATGCCGAGGAAGGACGGGCCGCCGGCTTCCAGCGCATACAGCACTGCAGCGACGATCAGCAGGCCGACGCCGAGGATCGCGGCGACGATCCGGCGCTGCATGCCTTCGAGCGTGCGTGCGATGCGCACCACGTCGTCCGACTGCATACGCAGCGCGTGGCGGCCTTCGACCTGCTGTTGCAGCCAGGCGTGCGCCAGCCGGGGCATGTCGGGGGCGTGGGTGATGAGTTCGGGCAGCCGCTTGCGGAATTCGGCGCCGAGCCGCTGCGGGCTGTAGCGCTCGACCAGGATGCGTTCCAGCACCGGGCGCGCGACCGCCCAGATGTCGATCTTCGGGTCGAGCAGGCGGCCGATGCCTTCGATGGTCAGCAGCGTCTTCTGCATCAGGATCAGCTGCGGCTGCAGGGTCAGTTCGTACTTCTGCGCGGTCTTGAACAGCTTGCCCAGTACCTCGGCCAGCGAGATCTCCGACAACGGGCGGGTGAAGTACGGTTCGCACACCGCGCGCGCGGCGGCTTCCAGCTCGTCGATGCGGATGGTCGACGGCATCCAGCCGGCCTGCACGTGCAACTCGGCGATGCGGCGGTAATCCTTGTTGAAGATCGCCATGAAGTTCTCGGCGAGGTAGTACTGATCCTCGCTGGAGAGCTGGCCCATGATGCCGAAGTCGAGTGCGATGAAACGCGGGTTGGACTTGCGTTTCGGATCGACCCAGATGTTGCCGGCGTGCGCGTCGGCGTGGAAGAAGTTGTCGCGGAACACCTGCGTGTAGAACACGCGCACACCTTTCGCTGCCAGCGCCTTGCGGTCGATCCCTGCGGCATCGATCGCGGCGACATCGTCGCTGTTGATGCCGCGCACGCGTTCGAGCGTCAGTACGCGCTGCGCAGTGTGGCTCCAGATCGGCTCGGGCACGTAGAGGTCGGGCGAATCCAGCCAGTTGCGGCGCAGCACCGAGGCATTGGCGCCCTCGCGCTGCAGGTCGATCTCCGCGGCGAGGGTGTTCTCGATTTCGGCCACGATCTCGCGCGGACGGATCTTGTCGGCGTTGGGGTGCGTGCGGTCGGCGACCGCGGCCAGTGACTTGAGCAAGGCCACGTCGGCAGCGATCTGCTTCTCCACGCCCGGACGCAGTACCTTGACCACCACGTCGCGCGGTGCGGCATCGCCGTTTGCAGGCAATGTCGCGGCATGCACCTGTGCGATCGAAGCCGATGCCAGCGGCACCGGATCGAACGACAGGAACAGCGTGCCGACATCGGCGCCCAGTTCGGATTCCACGATCGCACGCGCCTGGCCACCGTCGAACGGCGCCACCTGGTCCTGCAGCAGCGCCAGCTCATCGACGATGTCCGGCGGCAGCAGGTCGCGCCGGGTGGACAGGATCTGCCCGAACTTGACGAAGATCGGGCCCAGTTCCTGCAGCGCCAGCCGCAGGCGCGCGCCGCGCGGTTGCGCGGCGATCTCGCGCGAGGCGCGCGGCACGAACGGCCGCATCAGTTTCAGCCAGCGTTCGACCGGGGTGTCGTCGAGCAGGTCGTCCAGCCGGTAGCGCAGCAGCACGCGGCCGATGCGCATGGCGCGCAACAGCGAACTCATGCGTGGCGTCCGGCGGCGGTCAGGCGGGCCACGCGCGCGGCCAGCCGTTCGACGCCATCGTGGAGCGTGTCGACGTCGTCGTGGAAGGCATCCAGTTCATCGCGGCCCACCACGTCGCGTGATTCCTCGGTCACGTACTCGGCGGCGTTGCGCGCCAGCCTGCCGCCGGCATCGCGTGCACCGCGCAATGCACCGGCGAAGGCGTTGGCCACCTGCACGCCGATGACATCGCCGAAGACCGTGGTGAAGGGCTTCTGCCAGTCGGGATCGAAGCGTTCGGCCAAGCGTTGCAGCTGGCGGGCGAGGTCGGCGTCGCCGGCCACGCGCACCTTGCCGACCGGTGGCGCATCGTCGCGGCGCAGGAATGGCAGTTGCGACAGCATCCCCGCCAGCGTGGTGCGCACGGCCAGGTCGGGTTCGTGGCCGGGATCGACCGGGCCGACCACGAGGCGCTCGCCCTCGACCCGCAACTGCAGCGCCAGCGGTGGCGATTCCAGGGTCAATTCGATCCGGCGCCCGTCCAGCCTGCGGATGCCGTCGCCGGTATCGGGGTCGAGCGCGAGGGCGCGGTTGAGCGCGCTTTCCAGCGCACGACCGGCGATGGGCTTGAGGGCATCGAAGGGCGAGGTCATGCGGGCATTCTAGCGGGCCGTCGGTGGCCGTCCATGCAAGGGCCGCGGGTGGCCGATCTAGAATGAAGGCCTCGAGCAAGGCGGAGCGCAGTGTGGGCAAGATCCGGGTCGGCATCATCTTCGGCGGCAAGTCGGCCGAACACGAGGTTTCGCTGCAGTCGGCCCGCAACATCCTCGATGCGCTCGACCGGGATCGCTTCGAGGCGACGCTGATCGGCATCGACAAGCAAGGGCGCTGGCACGTGAGCCGGGCGGACAGTTTCCTGCTCAATGCCGACGACCCGGCGCGGATTGCGTTCAACCCGAGCGGACACGAGTTGTCGGTGCTGCCCGGCCGCGACCAGGCGCAACTGGTGCCGGCCGATCCGGCGACGACGCTGGAGCAGATCGACGTTGTGTTCCCGATCGTCCACGGCACGCTGGGCGAGGACGGTTCGCTGCAAGGCTTGCTGCGGATGGCGAACCTGCCGTTCGTGGGGTCGTCGGTGCTGGGTTCGGCGGTGGCGATGGACAAGGACGTCGCCAAGCGCCTGTTGCGCGATGCCGGGCTGCGGGTTGCGCCGTTCGTCTGCCTGCGGCGACGCGACACGGTCGATTTCGATGCGCTGGTCGCGCAGCTGGGCCTGCCGCTGTTCGTCAAGCCGGCCAACCAGGGCTCGTCGGTGGGCGTGAGCAAGGTGCGCGACCGCCGGCAATTCGACGAAGCGCTGGCGCTGGCCTTCGCCTACGACCACAAGGTGCTGGTGGAAACCGGCATCGAAGGGCGCGAGATCGAATGCGCGGTGCTGGGCAACGACGAGCCGCAGGCAAGCCTGTGCGGCGAGATCGTGGTGCATGACGACTTCTACGCCTACGACACCAAGTACATCAACGAAGCGGGGGCCGATGTCGTGGCGCCGGCCGACATCGATGCCGATGCCGGCGAACGCATCCGCGACGTCGCGTTGCGCGCGTACCGTGCGCTCGATTGCGCCGGGCTGGCGCGCGTGGACGTCTTCCTCACGCCGGCGGGCGACGTGGTGGTGAACGAGGTCAACACCTTGCCCGGATTCACGCGGATCAGCATGTACCCCAAGCTGTGGCAAGCCAGCGGCATGGCGTACGGCGAACTGGTGACGCGCCTGATCGAGCTTGCACTGGAACGGCATCGTGCCGATGCGGCGTTGCGCAGTTCGACCTGAACTGCATGAGGTCGCGGGGACGGAAAACGAAAAAGAAAAAGCCCGCCGGAAGGCGGGCTTCTTGCGGGTGAGTTGAGCGCAGGCGCTAGATGGGACGCTTGCCGCGCAGCATCGACACCACGGCCAGGATCAGGAAGATCACGAACAGGATCCAGGCGATATTGGTCGCGGCGCCGGCGATGCCGCTGAAGCCGAGCACGGCGGCGATGATGGCGATGATGAAGAAGGTGACTGCGTAACTGAGCATGGTCGGTTCCCTGTCGATTGGCCTTGCGGCGTGCACGGGGAAATTACGGCAGCGCCGGTCGTCGCCAGGTGAGAATTGCGTGATGCGGCCGTGAAAGCCGCACCCGGGTCAGTGGTGCGAGTGGTTGTCCTGTGCTTTCAGCAACGCATCGGTATCGATCAGTTCCGGTTGCCGCAGCACCTCGTCCAGCCGCTTGCGGTCGAGTTGCCCCGTCCAGCGTGCGATGGCCAGCGTGCCGATGCCGTTGCCGGTGAGGTTGGTCAGCGCGCGTGCTTCGGACATGAAGCGGTCGATGCCGACGATCAAGGCGATGCCGGCCAGCGGGATCACGCTGTCGAACGCCGCGAGCGACGCGGCCAACGTCACAAGTCCCGCGCCGGAGACACCGGCGGCGCCGTTGGACGAGATCAGCATGAACACCAGCAACCCGATCTGCGTGCCCAGCGGCACGTCGATGCCGAAGGCCTGCGCGATGAAGATCGCGCCCATCGCCATGTAGATCGCGGTGCCGTCGAGGTTGAACGAATAACCGGTGGGGATGGTCAGGCCGACCACGGATTTCGGCACGCCCGCCGCCTCCAGTTTCACCAGCATGCGCGGCAGCACCGATTCCGAGGATGAAGTGCCCAGCACGATCAGCAGCTCTTCGCGGATCAGGCGGATGTAGCGAACCACGCTGAAGCCGCACCACCAGCAAATCGGCCCGAGCACGCAGAAGACGAAGAGCACGCAGGTCAGGTAGAAGCCGAGCATGAACTGCGCCAGCGAGCCGAGGATCTGGCTGCCGTACTCGCCGATGGTGAAGGCCATGCCGCCCATCGCCCCCAAGGGCGCGAACCACATCACGATGCGGATCACGCCGAACATCACGTGCGCCACGGTGTCGAGGGCCGAGATCGCGCCCTTCGCGCGTTCGCCCATCGCGCTGAGCGCGCAGGCGACCAGGATCGCGAGCACCAGCACCTGGATCAACTGGCCTTCGACGAACGCGCCGAAGAACGAATTGGGCACCAGGTTGAGCAGGAAGCCGGTGATGCCTTCCCCGGCCGCGCCGCCAGCGGCGGCAATGGTGCGCGCGGCATCGGATGCGTCGAAGGTGGCGATGTCGAGGCCGAGGCCCACGCCGGGCTTGAGCACATTGACTACGAGCAGCCCGAGCGCGAGCGCGAACACCGTGGTGACGTTGAAGTAGACCACCGTGCGCATCGCCAGTCCGCCGGCCTTGGCGAGGTTGCCCAGTCCGGCGATACCGACCACGACGGTGGCGAAGATGGTCGGTGCGATCACCACCTTCACCAGCTTGATGAACAGGTCGGCGAGCCACTTCATGCGGGCGCCGAGTTCCGGCGCGAGGAAGCCGATGCCGATGCCGATGGCGATGCCGAGCAGTACCCAGAAATAGAGGTGGTGCCAGAGCGGCTTCTTGCGGCGCACGGGTGCCGCTTCGGGATCGGTGAGCGTCTGGTTCTCGATCATGCCGGCCGTCGCCTGTCGTTGCGTCAGGGGTGTTGCAGCGATGCCTCCAGCCGTTGCAGGCCCTCGGCGATCGTCACGCGAGGCTTATAACCGAAATCCTGCGTTGCAGGCCCCATGTAATACCAATGTGTTGTGCTCAGTTGTTCGGCCAGGAAGCGCGTCATCGGCGGCTCGCCCTGCAGGCGCAACAGCGGCCACAGACCTTCGCAGACTGCGCCGATGGCATGGGCCGCGCGGAACGGGATCGTCTTCGTCACTTGCGGCGCGTTTGCGGCGGCAAGCAGCGCGTTGACGATCTCGCGCACCGGCTTGGGTTCGCCGTTGCTGATGAAGTAGGCCTTGCCCGCGCATGCGGCACCCGGGGCGAGATGCTCGAAGGCATCGAAATGCGCTTGCGCGGCGTTGTCGATGTAGGTGGTGTCGATGCGGTTGTTGCCGTCGCCGACGAAACGCAGGCGCCCGGCCTTTGCGCGTTCCACCAAACGCGGCAGCAACTGCTGGTCGCCCGGCCCCCAGATCAGTCGTGGCCGCAACGCGACTGTGGCGAGGTTGACGTCGTTCGCGGCCAGCACCGCCTTCTCGGCGATGGTCTTGGTGGTGGCGTAGGGCGCCTGGAAATTCTCGCCGTAGGGCACGCTGTCGGCGGTGCCGCCCTCGACCGGATGCGTGGCGCGATGGGTGACGCTGGGCGTGGAGGTGTAGACGAGTTTTCCGATGCCATGCACACGGCAGGCATCGAGCACGTTCTGCGTGCCGACCACGTTTGCGTTGTGGTAGCTCTCGTAACTGCCCCATGCGCCGGCCTTCGCCGCGTTGTGGAAGATCGCGTCGACGCCGGTCGCAGCGGCGAGTACCGCGTCGCGGTCGGCGAGGTCGCCGCGCACCTGGCGCACGCCGAGTGCATCGAGTTGCGGGTAGTGGCCACGGTTGAAGCTGGTCACGTCGTGGCCGCGCTCGACCAGCCCGCGGCACAGTGCCTGTCCGAGGAAACCGCCGCCGCCGGTGACGAGAAGTTTCATGCCTTGTCCTTCAATTTTGCCGCCACCCAGCCCGCGAGCTTCTCGCGACCGATCTTGGCGTTGTGGCGGATGTCGACCGGGAAGCCGGGATGGAACAGGAAGGTATCGATGCCGGCGACATGCGGGAAGCGTTGGCCGATGGCGCGCAGTTCGCTTTCGATGCGCGGGTGGCCGCTGCTGGCGATGCCGTCGTTGGCTTCGATGCACAACACCGGTTGTTGCGAACCCTGCGAGCCAACGCCGACCAAGGCGGTTCGTTTCACCGATGGATGCGTGTTGAAGATCGGCTCGACCTGCTCGGTGTACAGCGGGCCGTCGGCGGTTTCGACGCGATGCGACTTGCGGCCGCAGAACCACAGGCGATCTTCGGCGTCGAAGTAGCCCACGTCGCCCATGCGGTGGACGATGCGTTCGCCGCCGTCGGTCATTCGCTCGTGGGTCTTCGCGAGTCGCGTCTGCGCATCACGATTGAAGTACGCATCGGTGGCGCTTGGTCCGGCGACGGTGATCTCACCGACTTCGCCCGGCGCGGCCAGCAGATCGTCCGACCACTGCGCGATCGCATCGTCGGTGATCTGGATGATGCGCACGTCGTTCGGCGGCACCGCGCGTCCGACGCAGGTGCCGGCGCCTTGCTCGGTGCGCTGGCGCAATTGCAGCAGCTCGCGGCCTTCGATCACCGCGACCGGCAGGCATTCGGTGGCGCCGTAGGGCGTCCAGAATCCGGCGTCTTCCGGCAGCAGCGACAGTATCTTCGCAACGACTTCTGGTGGCACCGGTGCGCCTGCGGACGTGACGCGCCTCAGCGTAGGCAAGGGTTCGCCGTGCTCGGCCAGCACGCGCATCAATGCGGGCGAGCCGAACAACTGGTCGACGCCGAAGCGCGTGATCGCCGCATGCAGCTTGTGCGGATCGGCCTTCGCCGGACGCGTGGGATCCATGTCGGGAATGATGCTGGTCAGCCCGAGTGCGGGATCGAACAACGCAAACGGCGGGAAGGTCGGGAAGTCGATGCCGCCAGCCGTGATGCCGAACGCATCGCGCAGCATGTCGATCTGCGCGATGAAATGCCGATGACGATAGACCACGCCCTTGGGCACGCCGGTCGAGCCGCTGGTGAACAGCAGTGCGGCGATGTCGTCGGGTTGCGTGCTCGTGAGTTGCGGGCCTGCGCCGTGGCCGTCGCGTTCCACTTGCGCCAGCGTGGCATCTGCCAGCAACGCGAAGCGTCCGGTGGTGATGCGGGTGCGTGCCGACTTCGCCCAACCCAGCAGGACACGAGCGAACTGCGCCAGCGGGATGCCGATGAAAGCCTCGGGTTGCGCTTCGTCCAGGCATTGCTTCAGTGCGCGCTTGTCGATGCCGGGATCGACGAGCACCGGGATGGTGCCGGCCTTGAACAGCGCGAACATCAGCAGGAAGAACTCCGGCGTTGGCCGAACCATCAGCACCGTGCGCGTGCCGCGGGCGATGCCGCGCTTCGCCAGCCCGGCGGCGATGGCATCGCTGCGCGCGTCGAGTTCACCGTAGGTCAGTGCGATGCCGTAGCGGCCATCGCGACCGGGGCAGCGCATCGCGATGCGTCCGGGGTCTTCGGCGGCCAGTCGCGGCAGCGCCGAGGCGATGTTGCAGGCGTGGGTCATCCCGGGATTATCGCCGCTCACGCCTGCAGCGATGTCTCGATGCGGATCTCGCCGGTCAACAGCTTGTGTACGGGGCAGGCATTGGCGACCTGCAACAGCCGTTCGCGCTGGGTGTCGTCGAGCGGGCCGTGCAGCACGACCTGGCGCACGATGTCGTTGCCTGCGGTCGGCTTTCCTGAGGGATTGAGCGACAGTTGCACGTCCACGCCTTCCAGCGGCCACTGCTTGCGCGCGGCATACATCTTCAGCGTGATCGAGGTGCAGGCGCCCAGTGCCGAGAGCAGCAATTGGTCGGGCGTGGGCGCGGTGTCGCCGCCGCCGAGGCCTGTCGGTTCGTCGGCATGCCAGGCATGGCCGGTGGCGTCGGTCAGGTCGACCAGGAAATCCGTCTCGCGGATCGCGGCATGGACGGCCGGGGTGTCGGTCATGGTGGGGCCTGTGCGGGCGGGAGGGCAGGTCGCGGCATGGTAGTCCGATCCAGGCGACGGGCGCCCACATGCAGCCCTTGCGCGCCGGAGGTGCTGCCGCAAGAATGCGCACCCGTCCCGCATCCCTTGCCCCCATGCCGCATCCCTGCCTGACCTGTGGCGCTTGCTGCACGCAGTACCGGGTGGCGTTCCACTGGATGGAGTCGGACGCGGCGACCGAAGGTGGCGTGCCCGCCGAATTGACCGAGCGGCTCGATGCCCACCGGCTGTGCATGCGTGGCACCTATTCCGATCCGATCCGGTGCGTGGCGCTGGATGCCGACATCGGCCGCCGTTCGCGCTGTTCGATCCATGCGCGACGGCCCTCGGTCTGTCGCGAGGTCGATGCATCATGGGAATTCGGCAAGGCCAGCGAACAATGCGACAAGGCGCGCGTGGCCCATGGCCTGCCCGTGCTGACGGCGGCGGACTGGCGCTGGCGTGACGATGCCGACAACGACGACCATCCCGACGACAGCGGCAACAGCCCGTCGCCGCCTGCGTTGCCGCCGCCCATCGCGGCTTGAAGGCATGCCCCGCGTTACAGCGGATGCCTGTCGAGGAAATCCCGGATCGCCGGCACCAGCACCTCGTGCTTGTCTTCCAGCACGTAATGTCCTGCATCCTCGAACGCATGCACCTCGGCCTGCGGCAAGTCGGCGCGGAAGCGAGTGAGGAAGTGATGGTCGAACACGAAATCCTTCAATCCCCAGCCGAGGAACGCCGGACGGTCGGCGAATCCGGGCAGGCGCTGGCCGGCGGCTTCCACCAGCGGCCATGCCTTGTCCTTCGGCGATAAAGGGATGTCCTGCATGAAGCGCACCGTCGAGATGCGGTTCTTCCAGTTGTCGTAGGGCGCCACGTAGGCGCGGCGCACGTCGCGCGACATCCTGCGTTCGACGCCGAAATGCGACGCGCCGCCGGAGAATGCATTGAAGCCGCGGATCACCAGTTCGCCGATGTTGTAGTCGCGGCCCAGCGCAATCTGCCAGGGCATCAATTTGTCCGCCGGCATCGGGAACGCGGCGGTGTTGGTGATCACCAGCCGCTTCACTTGCGCCGCATGCGACAGCGCCCAGCCGAAACCGATCATCCCGCCCCAGTCGTGCACCGCGAGCGTCATCGGGCCGTCGATGCCGAGGTGGTCGAGCAGCGTGGCTACGTCGTCCACGCGCGACTGCAGCGTGTAGTCGTAGCGCGGCAGCGCGTTCTCGTCGTCGTCGGGCTTGTCCGACAGGCCCATGCCGACGTGGTCGGGCACGATCACGCGATAGCGGTCGCGCAGGCCCAGCACCAGGTGCCGCCAGTAGTAGCTCCACGACGGATTGCCGTGCAGCGCGACGATCACCTCGCCGTCGCGCGGGCCTTCGTCGAGGTAGTGCAGCCGGATGCCCGGGCGCACTTCGAGGTGGTGGCTGCTGAAGTCGTAATCGGGGAATCGCACGGCGCCGGATGGTTTCGCAGAGGGACGCCATTGTAGCGGCCGGTTCCGGATGGCCGGCCCGTGCGTCCGGGACAGGCGATCCCGGCGCCGACACCGACTAACATGCGCACATCCGATCATTCATCCGCCTGCCGCCCTATGTCCGTGCCGACCACGCCCCCGCCCTACCTCGACGACGCACAGATCGAGCGCCTTGCCGAACTGCTGGAACAGCGTGCGGTGCCGTTCAAAGGCTTCAACCTGGAGGCACTGGACGGGTTCCTGTCGGCGCTGGCGGTGTCGCCTTCGCCGGTTGCGCAGGGCGAATGGGAGCCGGCGGTGTGGGGTGGCAAGCCACCGCGCTGGGGCGATGCGGAAGAGGCCGCCCAGGTGCAGCACCTGCTGATGGGCCACTGGAACATGTGCGCCGCGCGCGTGCGCCATGACGACGAAAGCCTTCCCGACCATCTCGCGCCGCTGCTGTGGCTGCCCGAGGATCCGGAAGAGGGGGAAGATGCGCTTGACGAAAGCGAACTCGATGTCGGCCACGACTGGGCGCTGGGCTTCTTCACCGCGGTGATGCTGCGCGAGGCCGAATGGGACAAGTGGCTGGACGAGCACGAATGGATCGAGGAGATCTTCGACCAGCTCGACCGGCTGGCGAGCGGCGAGGTGGTGGATCCGGACAATCCCGATGCGCCACCCACCCCGGTCGGCTACCAGGAACGGCTGTCGATCGTCTCCTCGCTGCCATCGATGCTGGCCGACCTCAACCACCATCGCGTCGATGCCCTCACCCCGCGCACCCCGATCCGTCGCGATGCTGCACCCGGGCGCAACGAGCCGTGTCCCTGCGGGAGCGGGAAGAAATACAAGAAGTGCTGCGGGGCGGGGTGAGCGTCGAGGCTGGCGGATCTGTGGGTGATTACATCACTGACTTGCCGTCATGCCTTCCCCCGGGAACGACCACGCATTCGGAAACCAGCTGTCCACACAGCTCGACAATCACGGGAAGGCGCTTGCGGCATGTTTTCAGGCGCGTTTCGTATGGCATGCCGGTTGCTCCATATTCAAGCAAGGTCATTTCGCCGAGATGATTGCTCCAGCCCGAAGACCAAGGCAGTTTCCATCCCGAGATCTGCGCAGAAAACCCTTGATCGCCTTCGCGTGAAAGACAGTGCGTCATTCCGCGCGCATCCACCCATGCCTGGGCTGCCAGCAGCAGGGCGAGGCGAAGCTGTCGGGCGCCATCGCCCGGGTCGCCGCGCTCCAGCGCGACCACGGCCTGCGCCAGGCGACGGGAAACCTCGAAGGCCGTGAACTGGATGGTGGTGTCGTGCCAGGGCGGGTGATGATCGCGTGTCACGACGTTGCCTTGCGTACGCGGGACGGTTTGGCCTTGGCGGCAGGCAAAATGCTGGTCAGCGCCTGGTAGCGTTCGAACAGGAAGGCCACGCGCTCGGCGTCGGTGCCGAGTCTGGGTGCTTTGCGGCCTGCGGATTTTCCGGCGGCGATGTACGCGGCATCCACGGCCTTGTCCAGTTGCTGGTGCGCCTTGACCAGCGCGGGTGGCATGGTCAGTGGGTCGTACAAATCTGCCAACGTGGATTCCGGGAATTGCGCACGTGCGTCGAGGACGGATTGGGCGGCGGTTTCGATGGCGGTGCGGTGCTTGGCGTCGCCGACATCGGGCCAGGGGAAGTTGTTGTAGACGATGCCGGCGGAGTAGCGGTAGCGGCTTTCGAGGCGACCACAAACGGCACGAATCCATGCCATGTGCATTCCGGAGTGCAGTACTCCGAAATGGAACATCGTTGCGTCATTCAAGACATAGACCTGATTGGACGCGATCGTCCCAGCGTCCATGAACGCCATCGGGATATACGACCGCCGTTCCGAGGAGACAGTTGGTACGGCAACGTAACTTGTCTTTGGCTGCCTGACTTCTGCAAACAATGTCGGCGTTGACGCAAGTTTGCGCGTCGTATCACGCCTGCTGCTGGCACGCCAGGCCTTGACCGCTTCAACACGCCGCAACACAGCAGGCATCTTCTTCAACTCACCGGGGAGGACATCCTGTAGCCAGAGGCACCAGCGCTGTTCGGAGTGAAGCAACTCTTGTCCGCCAACAAATGGACGCATCACCGTTTCCGATTCCGGACATTCGGCCAGCAAGGCATCCCGGTCCCCGGCGCTCAATGTGTAGTTCCCGTCGTCCAAGGCGAAGCTGCCGTAGCTCATTCCAGGAGCGCCGGAGACTTGTGTTGTTCGATTGAACAGGAGGATCTCATCCGCATCGACCAAGTACGGATTGATTATTGAAGGTGCTGTCTCATGCGGCTCATCTTCAGGTTGCTCGTACTCGAAAAGTCGCTTCCCGAGTTGACCATTGCTCCCGAAACCGACAATCACACAATGCACAGCGGCCTTTCCGCGCGCCTCGTTGCTCCACTTGAAGGTGCGATGGGCAAACTGGATGTGCAGGCCGTGCCGGTACAACTCCGACCACAGAACGCCGACCTGTTCGCCCTGGGTGATGGAGTTGGTGGAGACAAACGCTGCCCTGATGCCGTCGTCCCCGCGAAGGCGGGGACCCAGTGACTTTGCTTGTCCCGTCACGCCATCAGACACGAAATGCGCTGGATCCCCGCCTTCGCGGGGACGACGGTGGTTGATATACGCGGCAGTCTTCAAGTACCACGCGCAGACGAAATCCAGCACGCCCGCGCCTTTCACGCCAGCAAACACCGCCGCCATGTCTTTCTTCTGCTCGGCGTTCTGCTCCTTCTTCCCGACAAACGGCGGATTCCCGAGGATGTAATCCAGTTCCGCCGCAGGCACCACGTCATTCCAATCCATCCGCAGCGCATTGGCGTGCACGATGGCCGCTGATTTCTTCAACGGCAGGCGCACCACGTTCTCGCCGAACTGTTCGGCCACGCGCAGGTTCATCTGGTGATCCATCAGCCACATCGCCACCTGCGCAATCTGCGCCGGGAACTCTTCGATCTCGATGCCGTGGAATTGATCCACGTCCACCAGCACATGATCCTGCACATGGGCCAGCACGGACTGCTGGGTCGCGAACTGGCGCTTGATGATCTCCAGCTCCAGCAGGCGCAACTCGCGGTAGGCGATGACCAGGAAGTTGCCGCAGCCACAGGCCGGGTCGAGGAACTTCAGCGTGGCGATCTTGCGGTGCAGCTGCGCGAGCTTCTTGTCGTCCTTGCCGGCCTTGTCCAGTTCGGTCTTCAAGTCATCCAGGAACAGCGGGCCGATCAATTTGAGGATGTTCTTCTCGCTGGTGTAGTGCGCGCCCAGGTTGCGGCGGGCCTTGGCATCCATCACCGACTGGAACATGGAGCCGAAGATGGCCGGGCTGATGCGGCTCCAGTCGAGCGTGCTGGCATCCAGCAACAGGCCGCGCATCTGTGCGTTGAAGTCGGCCAGCGGCAGCATTTCCTCGAACAGCTTGCCGTTGACGTAGGGCAGTTCGGCCAGTTGTTCGTCCAGCGTGGTCTGGCGCTTGTCGGCGGGCGTGTTCAAGACCTGGAACAGCCGTGCCAGCCAGCCGCCGAGGTCGCCGCCGTCCTCGCCGGTGCGCTGGTCGACCAGGTCATGGAAGGCATGGCGCGGGAAGATGCCGGTGTCGTCGGCAAACAGGCAGAACAGCAGGCGCACCAGCAGCACTTCCAGCGCGTGGCCTTCATAACCGGCTGCCTTGAGGGCGTCGTACAGCTTGCCCATGCGCTCGGCGGCCTGCACGTTGACCGGGTCTTCTTCCTTGTAGCTGCGGGTCTGGTAGCCGCTGATGAAGCCGAAGCGGCCGATTTCCTTGTGCAGGTCGGCCAGCGGGAATTCCACCGGTGCGGCCCCGCCTTCAAGGTCGTACAGCCGGAACCGCTGGAAATCGCTGACCAGGATGCGCTTTGGTTTCTCGGCTTCGTTCAGCCCGGCGAAGTAATCGGTGGCCTGGTCGAAAGCCGCATCGAGATCCACGCCGGCACTCTTGTGTTCGGCCAGCAACTCGCCGGGCCAGAACAGGTCGATGCGCCCGGTACCCTTGCCGGCAAAGCGCCTGGCCTTCTGCTCGTACACGGCCACGCTGCGGCGTTTCTTGCCGAACACGTTGAAGAAGTCGTTCCAGAAACTCTGGGACTCGGCCCGTTCCGAGGTTTCGCTTTCCCACTCCTTCGCGAAGGCGCGGGCGCGATCCCGGATTTCGTTGAGGCTCAGCATGCGTGGGCAATCCAGTGTGTGTGGTGGTCAGCGCGTCATTGCGCCGGACGGTCGTCTTCGCGGCTGAGCAACTGGAACAGTGGCCGGTTGATGTAGTAGTTGTTGCGGCCGATGCGGATCTTGTCGAGCAGGCCGTCCTCGGCCAGTTTGTCGAGGTAACGAGTGGCAGTAAGGCGCGAGACACCCAGTTCGCGCTGCGCGAATTCCACCCGCGTGTACGGGTGGTTGAACAGATTGTTGATCAGATCCTGGCTGTAGAACTTGTAGCCATCGCGGATGCGTTGCTTGGTGGCCTGCAATAGATCCTTGATGGCTTGCACCGTGGTGATGGTCTCGGTGGCGGTGGCGGCAACGGCATCGAGCACGTACAGCACCCAGTCTTCCCAGGCATCGTCATCGCGCACGGCTTGCAGCAGGCGGTAGTAATCGGGCTTGGTACGCACGATGTGGCGGCTGAGGTACAGCACCGGAATATCGAGCAGGCCTTCCTTGACCAGGTGCAGCACGTTGATGATGCGACCGGTGCGGCCATTGCCGTCGTAGAAGGGATGGATGCTTTCGAACTGGTGGTGGATGAGCGCCATCTTCACCAGTGGATCGGCGGCGAAGGGCGGCTCGTCGTGGATGAAGCGCTCCAGTTCGCCCATCAGGCGCTGCACTTCGCGGGCATCCTGCGGCGGTTCATACACCAGCTTGCCCGCGCCATCGCGCAGTGCGGTGCCGGGCAGTTTGCGCAGGCCTGCGCGATTGCATTCCAGTTGCTGCTGGATGTCGAGGATGGTGTTGAGCGTCAGCAGCCCGGAGGCGCGAACCTGTTCGTATCCGGTGCGCAGGGCCTGACGGTAGCGCAGGACTTCCTTGACGGCGGTGCCTGCGGCATCGGCGGGATCCTCTTCCCGGTACAGGTCGTCCTGGGTGGTGACGATGTTCTCGATCGCCGAGCTGTCACGCGCTTCCTGCAGGGTCAGCGTGTTGATCAGGATGTTCTGGTTGGGAATGCTGGCGGCCAGCCCTTTCAGCTCGGCCAGCGCCCGGCTGGCGGTGTTCAGGCGCTTGAGGATGGGGGCGGTGTCGAACCGTTCCGGTGCAAGGGCTTGCAGGGGCGGGAGGGGCATGGGATCGCTTTCATGTATAGAAAACAAAAGTTCTTATACATGTGGCGGGGGGCGTGTTCAATTCGAGCCGGAATCCATGCATATCGTGCCGCCAGACACGACAAGGGCCGGAAGTCCGGCCCTTGGGTCGCGCGCTGTGGGAGTGGCGCTTACCAGACCACTTCGGCCATCGAGCAGTTCAGGCCCGAGCCAATCCCGAGCAGGGCCACGCGGTCGCCCTTCTTCAGGCGGCCCATCTCGCGCAGCTTGCTGAGCACGATGGGCACCGAGGCAGGGCCGATGTTGCCGTGCTCGCCGAAGATGGTCAGCACCTTCTTCGGGTCGATGCCGATGGCCTTGGTGAAGGCGGCGGTGTGCACCTTGCTGACCTGGTGGATGACGAACTGGTCGAGTTCGTCCACCACCCAGCCCAGCGCCTGCTTGGCGGCGCCGAAGGTCTTCTGCGACAGCTTGATGCCTTCGATCAGCAGCATGCGGGTGTCGGTGACCATGCCGTCGAGGTTGCCGCGGCACAGCTTGTTCCACTCGGTCGCCGCGCGGGTCACGCCGCCCTTGTAGCGCGGTGCGCCCGGGGCCAGTTCGGAGCGCGCCAGCACCATCGCGGCGGCGCCGGAGCCGAGGGTGAGGGTGGCCAGTTCGTTGCGGAACTGTTCCTCGGTGGCGTTGGCGCTGGTCAGGCGCTCCATGGTCTTCTCGTAGGCGAGGTTGGCGGTCTCGCCGTCGACGATCAGCGCGTAGTCGATCTCGCCGCGTTCGATCATGCGGCTGGCGATGTCCATGCCGTTGATGAAGGCCAGGCAGGCGTTGGCGACGTCGAAGTTCTGGCAGGTGTCGGGCAGGCCGAGGTTGCCGGAGACGATGCTGGCGGTGGACGGTTCGAGGTAATCGCGGCTGACCGAGGTGTTGACCAGCAGGCCGACCTTGTCCGGGTCGATGCCGGCATCGGCCAGTGCCTTCACCCCGGCGAGCGTGGCCACGTCGGAGGCCTGCACGTCGTCTTCCCACAGGTAGCGCGAGTGGATGCCGGCGATGTCGCCCAGCACGTCGGTCTTGATGCCGAGGCGGTCGAGCGTCGGCTTGAGACGGACGTTGATTTCTTCGGAAGACAGTCGACGCGGGGCATCGATGTGGGCGAGGCCGGCGATGGCGACGTGTTGGAAGAGCATGGGCTGGGCCGGGGGTCTGCGAACAGGGCCGCATAGGGTACCGCGCCGCGACCGGAATGACGCGCTTTATGGGCCGGTCGCGCCGTCTCGCGAGACGGAAGACCCGGCGCGATCACCGGGATGTGGCGGCGCGCGTCTTGCCCGGCGGGAGGATTGACCGCGAATCGCGCCGCCGCGCGTGATGGACGGCCAGCGGCGATCCTTGGTTGCTTTCCCTTGACGGGTCAGCCGGCGCAGCGCCACACCGCGAAACGCTGCTGTCCGCCGGTCGGATCCGACAGCGGGTGGATCGTGTTGCCCTGCAGGCCGGGGGCCTCGTTGCGCGCCAGGGTTTCCAGTTCCTCGCGGACGCGGAGCTGGTTGCGTTCGATGAAGGCGATGTTGTGCTTGACCGACACCTCCACCTCGCCGCGCTTCTCGCAGCCGGTCGGTGTGGTCGGGGAGACCTTCACCGCGCTGGCGCCGGGGGCCATGTGCACCCAGGTGCAGGCGGACAGGATCACGGCGAACGGGGCGATCAGGAGCATGCGCATCGGGGCGTCCTCGGTCTGCAAATGCAATGCCCGCCATTGTGGCGGGCATCGGGTGGGTTGGCTGCAGCGCCGCGCGGAGCGGCGGTGTTTCCATTCATGTTCGCCGGGTGCGGCGGTGCGGCCTCATTCCCCGACAGGATTGCCGTCGGCATCGAGGATGGTCACCTCGCCCAGTTCGAGCGCACGCACCGGCGCCTCGATCTGCTTGAGGTCGCCCACCACCACCCAGGTCAGCGCCTGCGGCTGGATCGTCTTCGCGGCCTCGGCCACGTCGGCCGTGGTCGTGGCTTCGATCTCGGCCTTGCGCTTGAACACGTAGTCGTCCGGGCGACCGTAGCGGACGATGCCGCCGATGGTGCCCAGCACCGAGGCTGCGGTCTCGTAGGCACCCGGCAGGCTCAGCGTCTGTCCGGCCCTGACACGGGCGACCTCGGTATCGGTCGGCGGCGTGGTGCCGGCGGCGAATTCACTGATCTCGCGCTGCATTTCGGCGATGGATTCGGCGGTCTTGTCGATCTGCACCGGTGCCGATGCCGTCCAGGTGCGCTGGCCCAAAGCTGCGCCTGCGTTGCTACGGGCGCCGTACGACCAGTGCTTGTCCTCGCGCAGGTTCATGTTGAGGCGTGCGGTGAAGTCGCCGCCGATCACGCCGTTGGCCATGTCGAAGCGGGTGGCACCGGCATCGCTGGAAGGCGGCGCGACCTGCATCGCGTAGAGGTTGGCCTGCACCGCGCCGGGCTGGTCGAGCAGGAACACGCGCGGCGCGTCCGGCAAGGCGACGACCGGGAGGTTGACCGCTGCCGGCGCACGGCCCTGTCCGCGCCAGTTACCGAAATGCTTCTCCAGCAGCGGCACGATTTCTGCCAGCGTGGTGTCGCCAACCACGATCACGGTCGCGTTCTCCGGGCGGATCCAGGCGCGATGGAAGCCGACCAGGTCGTCGCGGGTCATCGAGGCGATGGCGGCTTCGGTGCCGCTGCCGGTCGACGGTGCGCCATACGGGTGAGATGCGCCGAACAGCAATGCCGGTGCGATGCGGGCGGCCAGGCCCTGCGGCCGTGCCTTTTCCTGCGCGATGCCGGCGATCCAGCTGGCCTTGACGCGGTCGATCTCGGCCTGGTCGAAGTTGGGCCTGCGCACCATGTCGGCGAACAGCGCGAGCGACGGGTCGAGGTTTTCCTTCAGTGCCGACAGGTAGGCGTTGCCGCCGTCGAGCGAGGCGCCCGAGGCGAGGTTGGCGCCCAGCGCCTCGGCCTTGTTGGCGAATTCGAGCGAGCCCACGCCGCCCGCGCCTTCATCCAGTAGGCCCATGGCGAAATTGGCCAGGCCCGGCTTGCCGCGGGCGTCGGTGCTGTAGCCACCGCTGAATTCGTAGCTGAACTGCACCACCGGGATCTCCGGGCGCTCGGCCAGGATCACCGTGGTGCCGTTCTTCAGCTTCGCGCGCTGCAGCGCCGGGAACTTGAGATCCGGGAATGTCTCGGTCTTGGGCACGCCGAGGCTGCGATCCACGGCCGGTGCGGTGGTGGTGTACTTCGGATCGGGCGCAGGCAGGTTGAACGGCGCCGGTGTCGGCGAGGGTTCCTCTTCAAGCGCGGTGCGTTCGCCCGGTTCGACCACGATGGTGTGGCTGCCCTCGCCCAGCCACTCGGCGCCGACGGTCTTGATGTCGTCGGCGGTGGTGGCCGCGTAGTTGGCGAGCGCGGTGCGGAAGCAGCCCGGGTCGGCTTCGTACACCAGGCACCCGGCGAGCACGTCGGCCTTGCCGCCGAAGCCGCCGATGCGCTCCACGCCGCGGATGAAGCCGGCACGGATCACGGTCTTGGCGCGGTCGAGTTCGGCCGCGGTCGGGCCTTCGGCGACGAGTTTCGCGATCTCTTCGTCGATGATCGCCTCCACCTTCGCCGGATCCACGCCCTGCTTGACCGTCGCGATCACGCCGAAGCTGGAACCGAGCTGCGACGCCCATGCGCCGGCACTGATGTTGTCGACCAGCTTTTCGCCGTGCAGCAGGCGTGCATCGAGCCGCGAGGACTTGGCACCACCGAGGATGTAGGCCAGCACCTGCAACTGGTCGATCTCGACCGTGCCGATCTGCGGCACGTTCCAGACGCGGTAGATGCGCGGCTGCGGCACCTTGTCCTGCATCGTTTCGCGCGTGGTCTCGGCGCGGCGGGCCACGTCGACCGCCGGCTGCGCCATCGTCGGGCCTGCCGGGATGTGGCCGAAGTACTGCGTCGCCTTGGCCTTCGCCGTCTCGAGGTCGATGTCGCCGGCCAGCACCAGCACCGCGTTGTTGGGGCCGTACCAGGCGCGGAACCAGGTCTTCACGTCGTCGAGCGACGCGGCGTTGAGATCGTTCATCGAACCGATCACGCCGTGGTGGTATGGGTGGCCCGCCGGGTACAGCGCCTTGGTGAGCTTGTCCCACACTTGGCCATAGGGCTGGTTCTCGCCCTGCCGCTTTTCGTTCTGCACCACGCCGCGCTGCTCGTCCAGACCGGCCTGGTCGACGCTGCCCAGGAAGTGCCCCATGCGGTCGGACTCCATCCACAGCGCCATGTCGAGCGCGGTGGTGGGGACGTTCTGGAAGTAGTTGGTGCGGTCGGTGTTGGTGGTGCCGTTCTGGTTGGTGGTGCCGACTTCGCGGAACGGCACGAAGAATTCATCGCGATAGTTCTCGCTGCCCTGGAACATGAGGTGCTCGAACAGATGCGCGAAGCCGCTGCGGCCCGCGGGCTCGTCCTTGCTGCCGACGTGGTACCAGATGTTCACCGCGACCACCGGTGCCTTGCGGTCGGTGTGTACCACCACGCGCAGGCCGTTGGGCAGGGTGAAGGTCTCGTACGGGATGTCGATGCCGATCGCGCTTGCCGACGATTGCGCGGCAGCGGGCAGGGCGGCGAAGCCGGTGCCGAGTGCCAGTCCGAGCGCAACGGACAACAGGGCACGACGGGCGTGACGACGGGCAGGTGCGGGCATGCGGACTTCCTCGGATACCGTTGGCAGAACCGGGAATGCTATTCGGTTGCGTGGTCGTTTGCCCCGGGCCGGAAGTCCCGGGCTGGCGTTCGATGACGCCGCCTGCACCCCAGAGGCACCACAATGGCCACCATGTCCCTCCGCCACGCCCTTGTCACCGGTGCCAATCGCGGGATCGGCCTCGGCTTCGCCCGCCAGCTGCTGGTGGATGGCTGGCACGTTGTGGCGACCTGCCGCCAGCCCGGCCGTGCCACCGACCTCAACATGCTTGCCGGCGAACACCCCGGTCGCCTGCACGTGCTGCCGCTGGACGTGGCCGAGCCGAAATCCCATGCCGAGCTGGTGCGTGAACTGCCGCTGGTGCTGGATGGCCGCGACGACGATCGGCCGGGCCGGATCGACCTGCTGGTCAACAACGCCGGTGTGCTGCATTCGGGCGAGCGCTTCGGCAGCCTGTCCGCCGCCAATTTCGAGGACAGCCTGCGCATCAACGCCATCGGCCCGTTGCTGTTCACCCAGTCGCTCGCGCCGTCGCTGTCGGAGGGGGCGCGGATCCTCAACCTGTCCTCGCGGCTGGGTTCGATCACGCTTACCACGCGCTTCGGCACGCCGAGCTACGACATCAGCAAGGCGGCGTTGAACATGGCGACGGTGCTGCTGGCGCGCGCGCTGGAAGAACGCGGCATCGTGGTGGTGGCGATCAGCCCCGGCTGGGTGCGCACCGACATGGGCGGCAGCGATGGCGAAGTGGCCGTGGACGATGCCGTTGCCGGCATGCTTCAAGTCGCTTCTCGCCTGCAGCCGGTCGACAATGGCCGCTTCCTCGACTGGCAGGGCAAGCTGGTGCCGTGGTGACTTGGGTGCTGCAAAGCAAAAGGGCGACAGTCCGGAGACTGCCGCCCTTCGCCTGGAGACGTGTTGCGATCGATCAGAAGCGGTAGTCGAACCTGACCGAGACGCTGCGCTCGTCGCCGTAGCGCTCGTACAGTGCCTGCCGGCTCGACGAGCGCGAACGGGCCGAGCGGTAGGTGATGTAGTCCTCGTTGAACAGATTTTCCACGTGCACGCTGACCTGCGCGTTGTCGTTCAGGTGCATGCGGCCCGACAGGTTGACGGTCTTGTACGACGGCGCCACGTCTTCCGGGCGGGTGTTGAAGTGCGACTTGAACTCGCCGTAGGCGGCCACGTCGATGCGGGCGAACGACTGGCGGCCGAACAGCTCGAATTCCTGGTCGAGCGCCAGGAACGCGTTGTACTTCGGCACCATGGTCATGTCGTCGCCGGCTTGCGCGCCCAGCGCATCGTTGTCGACGGTCAGTTCGGAGTCGGTGTAGCCGTAATTGAAGGTCAACAGCGTGGTGTTCGTCAGCATCAACGAGCTTTCGAACTCCAGGCCCTTCGACTTGGCCGACTTGCCCGGCGTGTTGGTCGTGTAACTGAAGCCGCAGGACGGCATGTACACCGATGCCCATGTGTCACTCCAGTCGATGCTGTAGATCGCGGAGGACACGCGGAGGCGGCGGTCGAACATGTTGGCCTTGAAGCCCAGCTCGGTGTTCTCGATCTGGTCGCTGTTGTAGCGCGATTGGTAGCCGCCCACGAAATCATCGCCAAGGCAGGAGTTGGGCAGCGGCGCATTGGTGCCGCCCGGGCGGTAGCCTTCCGAGTACAGCGCATAGACGTTGAGGTCGTCGTTGGGCATGTACGACACGCTCAGCTTCTTGCGGCTGCCGGTTTCCTTGCCGGCATAGGCCTCGTTGAAGTAGAAGCTGTCTTCATCGAAGTTTGGCCCGAACCAGATGCCGCTGCGTTGGAAGGCGGTCGAATCCTCGAACTCGAAGCGGCGCAGGCCGCCGGTGAACTCGAATTTGCCGATCCCTGTTTCCAGCAGGTAACTCAGTTCGCCGAACAAGGCGCGTTCACGCGCATAGTTGTGGACGGTCGCGAGGTTGTAGTTAGCACTGGAATTCCCGTACAGCGCCTGGCCCAACTCCGCGATGTTGCCGATGCCGTAGGGTTCCCATGCAGTCCAGTAGCTCCAATCGGGATCCGGGTCGTAGAGTGCTCCGGAGAAGATGGCGACGCTGCGTGGATCGGCATCGTGGTATTGCCATTGGGTGTTCGGGTTGTAGCCTTCCCACGAGCGGTCCTGGAAGAAGCCCAGCGTCCAGTCGAAACCGCCCTTGCGTTCCAGGCTCTGGAAGCGCAGTTCGTGCGTGGCGCGGTAGTCCTTGGCGTCGTTGACGATCCAGGTGCGCGTCATGTCGTCCATGTCCAGCCGCGACCAGTTGTCCAGCGAAGTGCTGTAGTTGTAGCGGTACGAACCGACGTAATGCGCGGACATGATGCCGAACAGGTTGTCGTGGTCGGCGCGCAGCGAGAACAGGTTGGTGGCGTCATGCGACCAGCCGTCCATCAGCTCCCAGATGGTGAACTTGGGATCGGAGTTGACGACCTGCGAACCGCCTGCGCGGCACGCCGGGCGCTCGGCCCCCGTCGGGCAATCGACGTAGTCGAAATCGACGTCGTAACCCCAGGGCGAATCTGCGTTCGGGGTCAGGCTGGGAACCGTGTAGTAGCCGGCGATGGAACGATCGGCATTCGTGGTGCCGACGGTATCGACCGACGTCCAGATGTGGCCGAAGTTGATGTTGATGTCTTCCGTCGGCTGCCAGCGCAACTGGGTGCGGATGAACTCATTGTCGGCTTCGTAGTTGTTGCCGGTGTAGGCATTGGTGATCTTGCCCGGCGAATTGCGGACGCCGGCGGTCAGGCGCATCGCCAGGGTGTCATCGATCAGCGGGATGTTGATGCTGGTATGTGCGCGGGTGCGGGTGCCGGACAGGTTCTTCTCGCGCTCGCCGACCACGGTGCCGCTCAGTTCGAAATCGTTGAACTGCGGGCCGCGGGTGCGCATCTGCACCGTGCCGCCGATGGCGTTCGAGCCCCACAGAGTGCCTTGTGGGCCACGCAGGATTTCGACCTGTTCGATGTCGTACACGTCGCCGAAGGCGAACGGGATGCCGTCGACGAACTGGCTGGTGGTGCCGGGCACGGCGGTGTTGCCGCCCACCAGACCGCGCAGGATCAATTGCCCGGTCGGGCTGGAGCCGCCGGCGATGGTGCGGTAGATGTCCTGCACGGTGGAGACGTTGCGATCGTTGAGTTCGGTCGCCGTCACCACCGAGATGTTCATCGGCACTTCCATGATCGATTCCGTACGCTTGCGCGCGGTGACCACGTAGGTGTCGAGTTCCGCAGCGTTTTGCTGCGTCTGCGTCTGCGGCGGTGCCTGTGCCGCGGAAAGTTCCTGTTGTTGCTGGGCGAAGGCGGCGCCACTGAAGAGGATTGCCGAAGAAAGGGCAACCGCGAGGGCGTCACGCTGCATGCCGCGCGTACTACGGTTCAACATGTGAATTACTCCTGAAAGATTCCTGACAGCTCGCAACAAAATCCTTTTGTCGGGGGGAATTCATCCGACAGTCGGCATCGCGATAGTACGAAAACATAAATTTTTTGGCATTGATCCGTTAATTATTGGTTAATGAATATGATCAGCGTTCTCCTCTGGCAGCCCGAGATCCCTCCCAACACCGGCAACGCGATCCGCCTCTGCGCAAATACCGGCGCCCGCCTGCACCTGATCCGGCCGCTGGGCTTCGATCTTGAAGACCGCAACCTGCGCCGGGCAGGGCTGGATTACCACGAGTACGCGGCGGTACGGGTGCACGACTCGCTCGATGCCGCGCTGGAGCAGATTCAGCCGTCGAGGCTATTTGCCCTCAGTGCGCGCAACAACGTGCGTTTCGACCAGCCGTGCTATTCGCGGGGCGATGCGTTCCTGTTCGGCCCGGAAACGCGAGGCCTGCCTGATGAAGTGCTGGCGAGGGTGCCGGAGGGACAGCGCCTGCGACTGCCGATGCGGCCTGGCAACCGCAGCCTCAATCTGTCGAATGCGGTCGCGGTGGTCGTGTTCGAGGCATGGCGGCAGTTGGGGTTCGAGGGCGGGGCCTGACAGGATCGAAGCTGGAAAGTTCCTGAACCAAGCGGTTCAGTATTCAGTCCGCGTTGGAGGTCGACCGGGAGAATCCGCGTCACCGTCCCGGCGGCCACCGTTTTCCCCGACGGTTCCCTCCCCTCCCGACGTGCCGCCGGGGCGGCCCATAAAACAGAAAGAAGAGGCCCCCGATGAAGCGTTCCCTGATTGCCCTCGGCCTGCTGGCCGTCCTCCCGCTCGCGGCCAACGCCGCCGACCGCCCGTCCTACAACTACGTCGAAGGCGGTTACGTTTCGACCGACCTCAACGGCCTGCCCGATGCCGACGGCTTCGGCGTCAAGGGTTCGGTCGCGTTCCATCCCAATTTCCACGTGTTCGGCGACTACGCCAACCAGGAGTTCGACAACAGCAGCGTCGACTTCGACCAGTGGCGCATCGGCCTGGGCTACAACCATGCCCTGACTGCGCGCACCGACCTGCTGACCCGCGTGGCCTACGAGAAGGTCGACTTCGGCAGCATCGGCGATGCCGATGGCTGGAGCGTCGAGGCCGGTGCCCGCAGCGCGCTGTTGCCCAACCTCGAAGGCTATGCCCTGGCCGGCTACGAAGACGGCGACCAGTACGACGGCGACTTCTACGGCCGCCTCGGCGCGCAGTACAAGTTCAACCAGAACTGGGGCATCAGCGGCGACGTGAAGCTGGTCAAGGGCGGCGACCGCCAGTGGTTCGTCGGCCCGCGCTTCAGCTGGTAATCCGCAAGGGCGTCCCCATATCGTCCTTGCAAGAGCGCGACGTCGCCCCCTCTCTCCCGACGTCGCGAAGTGGCCCGGCCGGCAACGGCCGGGCTTTTTTGTGCGCGGGCATGCCCTTGTCGCGTACCGAACTCCGAATCCCGTAGAGCCGAGCTTGCTCGGCTGCTTTCTGTTGCAGCGGACTACGGCGCCAGCCGGTCAAGCTCGGCTCTACACGGAATCAATGCGGCTCAGCCGAACAGCTTGCTCGGGTACTCGGCCTTCTGTTCGCGGGCCATCAGCCGTGCCAGCCCTTCGGCCGGGGTGATGTCGCCGTGCAGCACGTCGCGGACGTTGCTGGCGATGGGCAGTTCCACGCCGTGGCGGTCGGCCAGCCGCATCACTTCGTCGGCGGTCTGGATCGATTCGACCACCTGGCCGATCTCGCGCACGGCCTCATCCATCGGCTGACCGCGCCCGAGCGCCAGTCCCAGGCGGCGGTTGCGCGACAGGTCACCGGTGCAGGTCAGCACCAGGTCGCCCAGGCCGGCCAGGCCCATCAGGGTCTCGGGCTTGCCGCCGATGGCGATGTTGAGCCGCAGCATTTCGTTGAGGCCGCGGGTGATCAGGCCGGCACGGGCGTTGAGGCCCAGCGACATGCCGTCGGCGACGCCGGTGGCGACCGCCAGCACGTTCTTCATCGCGCCGCCGAGTTCGGCGCCGCGCATGTCGTCGCCGGTGTAGGCGCGAAACGCGGGGCCGTGCAGCACGTCCGCCACCGATTGTGCGAACGCGGCGTCATCGCCGTGCACGGTGAGCGCCGTGGGCAGGCCGGCAGCGACTTCCTTGGCGAACGAAGGGCCGGTGACCACGGCCAGTGGCACGTCGGGGCCAAGCGTCTCGCCAGCGACTTCGTGCAGGAACCGGCCCGAGCCGGGCTCGAAGCCCTTGGTCGCCCAGGACACACCGGCACGTGCCGGACGCAGCGGCGCCAAGGCATGCAGGGTTTCAGTGAATGCGTGCGACGGCACCACCACGAGGATCAGGTCGGCCCCGTGCATCGCCACGCCGAGGTCGGTCGTGGCGCGCAGGGTGTCGGGCAGGGCAATGCCCGGCAGGTAGCGCGGATTCTCGTGGCGACCATCGATGGCGTCGATGGTCGCGGCGTCACGGCCCCAGAGCGTGGTCGCGTGGCCGTGACGGGCGATGAGCGCGGCAAGCGCGGTGCCCCATGAGCCCGCGCCCAGCACCGCGACCGACAGGGTCGGCGTGGTCATGCGTCAGGCGTTGCCGGCGGTCTCGCTGGTGGCGAGATCGCCACCCTGGCCCTGCTGCTGGCGTTGGCGCAGGGTTTCGGCGTACAGCGCGTCGAAGTTGATCGGCTGCAGCAGGAACGGCGCGAAGCCGCCGGCCTGGATCAGCTCGGACACCAGCTGGCGGGCATACGGGAACAGGATGTTCGGGCACTGGGTGCCGAGCAGGGCGTCGGCCACGTTGGCCTCGAAGCCGTTGAGCACGAACACACCGGCCTGCTGCACTTCGGCCACGTACACGGTGTTGCCTTCGCCTTCGCCGGCGGTGCAGGTCAGGGTCACGCCCAGCACCACTTCGAACGCATCGTCGCCCAGGCGCTGGACGCGCTGGTTGAGGTTCATGTTGAGCTGCGGCTGGCCCTGCTCGTTGAAGATGTGCGGCGCCTTGGGCGATTCGAAGGACACGTCCTTGACGTAGATCTTTTCGACGCTGAACTGCGGGCCGTTGGGCTGGGCCGGCGCCACTGCGCCGTTGGATGCTTGGTCGGACATGTTCGGAACTGCTCCGGGAATGGATTGGTGAAAGGGCGGGATTATCGCATTTCTGCGGTCAGCCCCGGCCCTTCGCAAGGGGAAGGTCGGCTTGCTGCCAGCCGCCGATGCCGCCATCGAGCACGTAGACCTTCTCGAAACCGGCCTTTTTCAGGCGTTTGGCCGCATCGTTGGCGGTCACGCCGGTCTTGCACACCAGCACCACCGGCAGCGACTTGGCGGGCGCCAGTTGCTTGTTTTCCGGGTCGAACTGGCTCATCTGCACGTTCTTCGAGCCGGGGATGTGGCCCTTGTCGAAGTCGGCGATCGGGCGCAGGTCGACGACCAGCGCGTTCTCGCGGTTGATCAGGCCGGTCAGTTCGGCCGGGCGCAGGCCCTTGAAGCCGCGGAACAGCCGGGTGAACTCGGTATACAGGATGGCGACGGTGATGCCGGCCAGGGCCAGCGACAGGATCGGGTTGCGTCCGGCGAACGCCTGCAGTTCTTCGAAATTCACGGCATCGGGTGGTCAGGCAGCGGGCCGGGATTGTCGCACAGCCGGCGCCGTGGCTGCCGGGCTCATTCCCCTGCCCAGAAGTCCGGCAAACCGTTGGCGAGCCACCATGTCTTGGTCGGGGCGTCGTAACGCCATTGCTCGGTGTAGCGCTGGGTGCGCTCGCTCATGGTGTGGCGGTTGATGACGCCGATCTCGATCTCGCGCACGGCTTCGGCGTCGCCGGCGCGGGAAGCCAGCTCACGGTAATGGGAGACCTGCACCTGCTTGTAGCGCTCGAACTGCAGGTCGGTCATCGGATTGGCTTCGCGGTATTCGGGATCGACCAGGTTCCAGGCCCCTTCGAAATCGCCCCAGCGGATCGCCGCCGACCACGAGTACTGCATGCGTTCGAGCGCCGACATCTGGTTGCCGGTCGTGGCGCAGCCGGCCAGCAGCGTCATGGTGCAGGCCAGCAGCAGGAACGTCAGGAGTCTGCGCATGGTTCCGGGTCTCGGGATGGGTCGATGCATCGTAAGGCCGCACGCGCACGCTGCCCAGTCACGATGCATGTCGGATGTCGCGGAAACGTCAGTTCAACGGCTGAGCGCGATGTCCGGCACTTCGAGGTCGACCGAGAGCGCGAGGTGGTCGGAGAACGCAGCCGGCACCGCGCGCATGTCCTGGCAGCGCAGCGGCGCCGTGGCCAGGATGTGGTCGATCGCCCGCTGCGGCTTCCAGCTCGGGAAAGTATGCACCGCGCAGGACGGCGGCTGCAGATCCGTGTTGCGGTACAGGATGTCCATCTCCGGGCGGTCGGCGACGCAATTGAAGTCGCCCATCAGCACCGCATGCCGGTGGTCTTGCAGCAGTTCGGCGATGAAGGACAGTTGCGAGCGACGCGACTGCGCGCCGAGCGACAGGTGTGCGACCGCAATCGTCAGCCCGTCGTCGCCTTCGCCGAATTTCGCCAATAACACGCCGCGGCCGGAGATGCGGCCGGGCAGCGGATGGTCGGCGACTTCCACCGGTTCGAGCTTGCTCAACAGGCCGTTGGCGCTGGAGGCGACGCTGCCGACTCGGCGGTTGGGCTGGTGGCTCCAGTAGTCGAAGCCGCCGCGCTCGGCGAGGTAATGCGTCTGGTTGGTGAAGCCCGAGCGCCAACTGCCCGGGTCGCTTTCCTGCAGGCCGACGATGTCGTGCTCGCCCGCGAGCTTGGCGATGGTGTCCAGCGCGTCGCGTTTGCGTCCGGCCGGCAGCACGTGCGACCAACTGCGCGTCGCGTAGTCGCTGTAGCGACGCGTGCTGGAACCGGCCTGGATGTTCGCGCTGAGCAGCCTCAGCCGTTGCGTCGGCATGCCTGATCCGGGGCGGGATTCACTGTGCTGCAGTCGCGCGTTCGTGCGAGACCACGGCTTCCGTGACCCTCAGCATGCCTTCGAGGCTGCCGTTCAGCGGCACATGGTAGCGGCCATTGACGATGATCGCAGGCGTTCCCGTGACCAGGCTGCGGGTAGCGAACTGGCGCGCGCGCGCGATGTTGGCGTTGACCGCGAAACTCTGCATCGTGCTCAGGAAAGCTGGTGCATCGACGCCGTAGGCGGCGAAGTGGCGCGCGATCACTTCCGGGCTGGCATTCGGGGCGAGCTTGCGATCGATATGGATGGCACGGAACGTCGGCGAATGCGCCTTCTTCTCGATGCCCAGCGCCTGTGCCGCGTAGAACGCCTTGGGATAGTTGTCCTGCGGGTTGAATACGGCCGGCACGTAAATGAAGCTGACATCGGAGGGAAGCTTGGCGGCCCATGACTCGATGATCGGGTCGAATTGCGCGCAGGTGCCGCACCAGTAGGCGAAGACTTCCACGACCTCGATCTTGCCCGAGCCCGCATCGAAGGGCTGGCCACCGCGGATGATCTGGTAATCGCGGCCTTCGACCAGGCCGGGGATGGCCATGGGCAGCGGTACTGCCGCAGGTGCCGCTGTCTGGGCGGGCGGTGCTTCGGCGGGAGTCGTTGCGTCCTGTGCGTCTGCTGCATCCGCAGCGTCGGCCGGTGCAGGTGCAGGGGGGCGATCGCGGGTTCGTCGGCGATCGGTTCCGCCGGTGCCGTGTCGGGTGCGGCGGTGGCAGTTGGGGACTCGCTGGTCGAATCCTGTCCGCTGCAGGCGGCCAGCGCGATGGCGAGGAGGAGGGCGGTCAAGGCATTGCGCGAAGCCATGCGTGCAGTCCTGGCGATGAGGAGGGGAGAGGGCAAGGATACCGGGGCGGGCCGAGTCAGCGGGCGTCGTGCTCGCTGGCGATGGCGGTATCGACGAGATGCAGCGTTTCGTCGTGGGTCTGCCCCTGGATACGGTGCCTGCCGTTGACCACCAGCGTCGGCGTGCCCTGGATGCCGCTGCGCACGGCGAATTCGTAGGCTTCGCGCATCTTGGCGTCCGTGGCCGGGCTGGTCATGGCGGCGGCGAAGCGGGCCGGGTCGATGTCGAGCGAGCGGACGAAGGCCGCGAACTCGGCGACCGAGGCATTGCGGCCCGGCAGCGTGCCGAGGCGATGGATGGCTTCGTAGGCGGCGCCGTGGAACCGGTCGAGCACGCCCAAGGATTCGGCGGCGAAGAAGGCGCGCGCGTAGTTGTTGTCGAGACTGAATGCCGCCGGCAGGTAGACGAAACGCACGTGCGGTGGCGCCTTGCGTACCCAGGTCTTGAGCGTCGGTTCGAAGTTCGCGCAGTGCCCGCAGGTGTAGGCGAAGATCTCGACCACTTCCACCTTGCCGTCGGCCGGCTGCAGCGGCTTGCCGTCGGCGATCCGTGCATGCGCCGCGCCATGGTCGTGGCCGTCGTGGGCGAACGCGCCGGGTGACAGCATCAGCAGCAGGAAGGCGAGCGGGGCGAGCAGGCGTGCAGTGGTCATGCGTGTCCGGGCGGGAAATGAAAACGCCGGCGCAGGATGGCTGCGCCGGCGTCGGGGTTCAAGGTGTCCGGTGCCGCCGGATGGCTCCCGCTCAGGAACCCTGACCGTCGGTCGTGGCGGGATCTTCCGCAGGCGCTTCGGTGGCGGGTGCGGGCGCCGGTGCCGGGGCGTTGGCAGCCGCGGCTTCGATGGCGGCCAGCGTCCTGGCGTCGGGACGTGCGTGCAGGCCCTGCATGTAGCTGGCCAGCGCCTGGATCTCTTCGTCGGTCAGCGACTTGGCGATCGCCGCCATGATCTCGAACTGGGCCTTGTCCGTTTCGGCGGTGGTGCCGGCGCGGTATTCCTCGAGGCGGCGCGCGGTGTACCACGACTGCTGCCCGCCGACCGCCGGGTAGGCCGGGCCGGGATTGCCGTGGCCGGCGGGGCCGTGGCAGGCCAGGCAGGCCGGGATGCCGCGCGTGCCGTCACCGGAACGGAACAACTGCTGGCCGATCTCGTAGAACTTCAGATCCTTGTAGGGGCCTTCGGCGACCACGGTGTCGTCGGCGATGCCGGCCACCGGCTTCTGGGTCGCGTAGTGCGCGCCGAGATCGCGCATGTCCTGCGCGCTGAGCATCGCCGCGAACGGCTGCATGATCGCGTTCGCACGCTCGCCGCTCTTGAACAGCGCCAGTTGCTGGGCGATGTAGCGCTCGCTCTGGCCGCCGATGTTCGGATAGATCTCGGCGATCGTGCCCTTGCCGTCCAGGCCGTGGCAGGCGGCGCAGGTGCCGGCGAGCGTCGCACCGTTCTGGGCGTCGCCCGGACGGGCCTCGGCCACGGCGGCGAGCGCATTGGCGTCCAGCGGCACGGCCTCGACCGGCGGGTTGTCCGGCAGCGGTTCGACCGAAGTCTGGGCGAAGGCGACCGCGCCGACCACGAGGGCGGCGAAACCGGCGAAGGCGTAGGCGCGAGCGTGGCGCATTGCTGGGCTCCGGGAAACGGGTACGCGACTTGTGCCAACGGGCCGCGGGACTCGAAATTATCGTTGCGCACCATGGGGCGGTCAAACGGCAGGTCGGGTCGGGTGCCGGCCATGCGAAGCTATCGGCTTTCACCCGAAGCTGTCCGATGGCCAATCCGCTCGAACGCGCCCGCTATCTGCTGGCCGCGCACAACGACAGGCAACTGCCTCCCGACGGCGGGGCCGAAGTGGCGTTCGCCGGCCGTTCCAATGCCGGCAAGTCCAGCGCGCTCAACACCTTGTGCCGCCAGAACGCACTGGCCCGCGTGTCCAAGACCCCCGGCCGCACCCAGCAACTGGTCTATTTCGAATTGCCTCCGCACGAGGGCAAGTACCTGGTCGACCTGCCGGGCTACGGCTACGCCAAGGTGCCCAAGGATCTTCAAGCGCACTGGCAGGCCTTCCTCGACCGCTACTTCGAGACCCGCGAGGCGCTGAAGGGGCTGGTGGTGGTGATGGACATCCGTCATCCGCTCAAGGACTACGACCGGCACATGCTCGGTTACGCCGTGCGTCGCGGGTTGCCGGCACACGCGTTGCTCACCAAGGCCGACAAGCTCTCGCGCGGCGCGGCATCCAATGCCGTGCTGGCGGTGCGCAAGGAGCTCGCGGCGTTCGCCGGGGACACCGTGGGCGTGCAGGCGTTCTCGGCCGAATCGAAGATGGGCGTGGACGAGGCGCGTGCGGTGGTGTCGGGCTGGCTGGGGTTGCAGGGCGGGTCTTGACCCGCCATCGCGCCGTCACGATCGCGCAATAGTCGGCGCAGATCTGGCGCGGCCGCGGAACACTGAAGCGCTCGTGGCAATGCGAATCGCGGGCCTGCCAGCCGCTATAGTGCCGCCCTGCGCCATTGCGCCCCCCGCGAGCCGCCGCCTTGTCCAGCCCCAGCCACGTCGCCGACATGCCGATCACCGACCGCGCGCAACTCGTGGCCGTGCTGGCGTCGGGCGAGAAGCCGCGCGGTGCCTGGCGCATCGGCACCGAGCACGAGAAATTCGGCTTCCGGCTCGACGACCTGCGCCCGCCGACGTTCGACGGCGACCGCGGCATCGAGGCCTTGCTCAAGGGGCTGACGCGTTTCGGCTGGGATCCGGTCGACGAAGGCGGGCGCACCATCGCGTTGCTCAAGGATGGCGCTTCGGTGACGCTCGAGCCGGCCGGGCAACTCGAATTGTCGGGCGCACCGCTGGAGACCATCCACCAGACCTGCCGCGAAGTCGGTTCGCATCTGTACGAAGTGAAGGCCGTCGCCGACGAGCTGCGACTCGGCTTCCTCGGCATGGGCTTCCAGCCCAAGTGGCGGCGAGACGAGATGCCGTGGATGCCGAAGGGCCGCTACCGGATCATGCGCGAGTACATGCCCAAGGTCGGTTCGCTCGGCCTCGACATGATGACCCGCACCTGCACCGTGCAGGTCAACCTCGACTACGCATCCGAAGCGGACATGGTGAAGAAGTTCCGCGTATCGCTGGCGCTGCAACCGGTGGCGACCGCACTGTTCGCCGATTCGCCGTTCACCGAAGGCAAGCCGAACGGCTACCTCAGCTACCGCTCGCACATCTGGACGGATACCGACGCCGACCGCACCGGCATGCTCGACTTCGTGTTCGAGGACGGCTTCGGCTACGAGCGCTACGTCGACTACCTGCTCGACGTGCCGATGTACTTCTCCTACCGCGACGGCATTTACCACGACGCCAGCGGCAAGTCGTTCCGCAAGTTCCTGCGTGGTGAACTGGACGTGCTGCCGGGTGTGTTGCCGACGCTGCGCGACTGGAACGACCACATGACCACGGCGTTCCCCGAAGTGCGGTTGAAGAAGTACCTGGAGATGCGTGGTGCCGATGGCGGCCCGTGGAACCGGTTGTGCGCGTTGCCGGCGTTCTGGACGGGGTTGCTGTACGACGATGCCGCGCTCGATGCGGCATGGGATCTGGTCAAAGGTTTCACGCTGGAGCAGCGCAACCTGATGCGCGATGAAGTGCCACGGCTCGCGCTCGGCGCACCCGCCCCGGGCGGCACCCTGCGCGAACTGGCACGCGAGGCATTGAAGATCTCGGTCGCCGGCCTGCGCCGGCGCGCGCGACTCAACAGCAAGGGCGTGGACGAAACCGGCTTCCTCGATGCCTTGGTCGAGATCGTCGAGTCCGGCCAGACCCCGGCCGAGCGCAAGCTGGAGTTGTTCCACGGGGAGTGGAACGGCGACATCGACCGCGTGTTCCGAGAGTTCGCGTACTGAATACGCCGCAAGCCGTGCCGACACACTCCTGTCGCTACCGGCGGGCATGCCATGTCCACCAGGCATCGGATCGTCACAGCAGCAACCGATGCTGCGGCGCGGCAATAATGCGTTAGCCTTCAGGGATGACCGCACTCCCCGCCACACCGCTGCGCGAACACCTGGATTTCGCCGAGACCGACACCTTGCTGCGCGATGACGTGCGGCGGCTCGGTGCATTGGTCGGCGATGTGCTGGCCGAGCAGGGCTCGCAGGCCTTGCTGGACGAGGTGGAAGGCATCCGCCGCGCCGCCATCGCGCGGCGCGAGCAGGGCTTGCCGGTCGATGCGCTGGCAGCGCAGCTGTCCCAGGTGCCGCTGGAGGATGCCGAGGTGGTGGTGCGCGCGTTCGCCGCGTACTTCGGCGCGATCAACCTCGCCGAGCGCGTGCATCGCATTCGCCGTCGCCGCGATTACGAACGCAGCAGCGACAAGCCGCAGCCGGGCGGGTTCGAATCGGTGTTGCGTGACCTGCGCGACGATGGCGTGAGCTTCGAGGAACTGGTCGCCACGCTGCCCCGCCTGTGGGTGGAGCCTGTGTTCACCGCGCACCCGACCGAGGCGGTGCG
Source organism: Luteimonas sp. (assembly GCA_024707405.1). Taxonomy (GTDB): domain Bacteria; phylum Pseudomonadota; class Gammaproteobacteria; order Xanthomonadales; family Xanthomonadaceae; genus Luteimonas. The sequence goes on along the minus strand of JANPZU010000008.1, from coordinate 224,761 downwards.
CCGGGTGATGCTGGACAAGGAGCGCACCATCGTCGAGCGACTGGTGGCCGACATCGATCGCGAGCGCACGCCGGTGGAACGCAGGGCCGACCTCGCCCGCATCCAGTTGTCGCTGACATCGATGTGGCAGACCTCGGACGTGCCGGCGAGCAAGCCCACGGTCGCCGACGAGGTCGACCATGTCGGCTACTACCTGTCGAACATGCTTTACCGCGTCGTGCCGGTCTATTACGAAGCCTTCGCCGATGCGGTGGAGGCGGTGTACGGGCGCCGCGTCACGTTGCCGCAGGTGCTGCGCTTCGGCACCTGGGTGGGTGGCGACATGGACGGCAATCCGAACGTCAATGCCGACACCATCCGCGCCGCGCTCGATTCGCAGCGTGCGCATGCGATCGAACAATATCGCGGCGACCTGCGCGCGCTGGGCAACGTGCTGACGCAATCGCTGGGCCGGATCGACGTGGACGAAGGCGTGCTGGCCCGGCTGGACGAATACGCGGGCGTGTTCCCGGACGCTTTCGGGAGATTGCCGGCGCGGCAGGTCGACATGCCCTATCGGCGCTTGCTCGCGCTGATGAAGGTGCGGCTGGCCGCGACCGTGGCCTCCGACCCACGCGGCTACGACGACGTGGCCGGATTCGTGTCCGACCTCGAACTCATCGACGCCAGCCTCGCGAATCATCGCGGCGAACATGCCGGACGCTTCGCGCTGCAGCGCCTGCTGTGGCGCGTGCGCACGTTCGGCTTCCATCTCGCTGCGCTCGACCTGCGCCAGGATTCGGCGGTGCACGACGCCGCGTTGTCCGCACTGCTGGACGATGCGGGATGGGCCGAACGCGATGTCGCGGACAGGGTGTCGCGGTTGCAGGCCCTGCTGGCCGATCGCGATGCCAAGGTGCCGGACGATGCCGCGCTGGCGTCCACGCTCGACGTGTTCCGCACCGTGCTCGAGGTGCGCCGCACGCACGGCACCGAGGCGACGGGGCTGTACATCATCAGTATGAGCCGCAGTGCCGCCGATGCGCTGGCGGTGCTGGCGCTGGCGCGCGTGGCCGGCTGCGTCGAGGATGGCGTGGTGCCGCTGGACGTCGCGCCGCTGTTCGAGACCGTCGACGACCTGCTGGCCGCACCGGCGGTGATGCAGTCGTTGTTCGAGGATGCGGCGTACCGCCAGCACCTTGCCGCGCGCGGCAACGAGCAGACGGTGATGCTGGGCTACTCCGACAGCGCGAAGGATGGCGGTCTGCTCGCTTCGCGCTGGACGCTGCAACGTGCGCAGGTGGAACTGACCGCATTGGCCAACCAATACGGCGTGCGCATCATGTTCTTCCACGGCCGCGGCGGTTCGGTGAGCCGCGGCGGCGGCAAGACCGAACGCGCGATCATCGCCGCGCCGCGTGGATCGGTGAACGGCAGCATGCGCGTCACCGAGCAGGGCGAGGTGATCCACCGCAAGTACGGCATCCGCGCACTGGCCTTGCGCAATCTCGAGCAGACCACCGGCGCGGTGTTGCGCGCCACACTGCGTCCGCGTCCGCGCGACGCGCGCGAAGAGCAGTGGAAGGAGATCGCGAAGACGCTCGCCGAGAAATCGCGCAGCCACTATCGCGCCCTGGTGCACGAGCATCCTGACTTTCCCGCGTACTTCCGTGCCGCCACGCCGATCGACGTGATCGAACGCCTGCAGATCGGATCGCGACCGTCGCGCCGCCGCGACGGCGGCATCAACAACCTGCGTGCGATTCCGTGGGTATTCGCCTGGTCGCAGAATCGTTCCGGCCTGACCGGTTGGTACGGCATCGGACACGCCCTGCAGTGCGGCGTGCAGAAGTACGGCCAGGCCGCGATGGCCGAGATGACGCGCGAGTGGCCATTTTTCGCCGCGGTGATCGACGATGTCGAGATGCTGCTGGCGAAATCCGACCTCGCCATCTTCGAGCGCTATTCACTGCTCGCCGGCGACCTTCATGCCGCGATGTACCCGGGCATCGCCGACGAATTCCTGCGCACCTGCGATGCGATCCTGCTGCTCAAGCAGCGTGACCGGATCCTGGCCGACGACTACCGCCTGCGCTTGTCGATCCGACTGCGCAATCCCTACGTCGACCCGCTCAGCCTGCTGCAGGTCGACCTGCTTGGGCGCTGGCGCGAAGGCGACCGCCAGGACGACGACACCTTGCGTGCGCTGGTGTCCACGGTGAACGGCATCGCGGCAGGGATCCAGAACACCGGTTGAGCGTGGACAAGGTGGCCCGGATCTCGTCGCCGGCCGTTGCCGCTTGTGCCACACTCGGCTGAGGGGTGAACCTGCCGGCGATGCCGGTGAGCGGGGGGCAGGCATGGCGATCGAAGCGGATCGGGTTCCCGTCACCCAGTGGTTGCAACGTGCCCGTGCCGGCGAAGCCGGTGCGCTGGATGCGGCCTATGTCGCAGTCTACGATGAGCTCAAGCGCGCGGCCCGGCTGCAACTGCGTAGCGACCGGGATGCGTTCGAGACCACTGCGCTGGTGCACGAGGCTTACCTCAAGCTGGTCGGCAGCGCTCGGGTAGCGGTCAACGACCGCAACCACTTGCTGGCGCTGTCGGCGCGCGCGATGCGCCAAGTGCTGGTCGACCATGCCCGTACCGTGCATGCGCAGAAGCGCGGTGGCGGTGCGTCCGACGTGACATTGACCGCCAGGCTTGGTTCGGAGGAACGGGCCGTGGTGGAAGTGCTGCAGCTCGACGAGCTGCTGGCTGCGCTGCACCGGCTGGACGAACGGGCCGCGCAGATCGTCGAATTGCGTTACTTCGGCGGATACGAGGAAACCGAAATCGCGCAGATGCTGGGGATCAGCGAACGCACCGTCCGCCGCGACTGGCGCAAGGCCCGCGCGTTCCTGCTGGCGGAGATGTCGACTTGAACGCCGGTGACATCGAACGACGCAAGCGTGCGCTGTCGATCTTCGATGCGATCGCCGAGCTCGGCGATGAAGAGCGTCGCCGCCGGATCGATGCGCTCTGTGGCGGCGACCATGACCTGCGCGCGCAGGTGCAAGCATTGCTCGACGCCGACGAGGGGGCGACCGAGCCCGTGTCGGGCGATGTGCGCGCGTGGCGCGAACTGCTGGCGGATGCCGCTCCGGCGCTCGAGGTCGATGTGCAAGGGCGTCTCATCGGGGCCTGGCGCATCACCGGCCTGCTGGGTCGTGGCGGCATGGGTGCGGTGTATGGCGTCGAGCGCGCCGATGGCGCGTACGTGCAACGGGCGGCGCTCAAGCGCGTGCAAGGGGGAGAACTGTCCGCGGCCAGCCGCGAGCGGTTCCTGCGCGAACGCCAGGTGCTTGCACGCTTGCAGCATCCGCACATCGCGATCCTGCTCGACGGCGGTTTCGATGCCGGTGGTGATCCGTACTTCGTGATGGAGCGCGTCGATGGCCTGCCCATCGACCGCTGGTGCGACGAGCGCGCGGCCGTCCTGCGGACGCGCGTCGAGTTGTTCCTGCAGGTGCTCGATGCCGTGCAGTACGCCCACCGCAACCTGGTCGTGCATCGCGACCTGAAACCATCGAACCTGCTGGTCACGCCGGGCGGGCAGGTCAAGCTGCTCGACTTCGGCATCGCCCGCGAACTGGAGCGATCCGGACTGGCGGCGACTGCCACCAGCGACCGCGCGATGACGTTGCTGTATGCCTCGCCGGAACAACTGCACAACGAGCCGATCACCACTGCCACCGATGTCTACCAGCTCGGCGTGGTGCTGTATCGGCTGCTGGCCGGCGTGCATCCGTTCGGGATCGAGGCCGACACGCCGTTGGCCCGACAGTTGCAGGCGCTGAGCCAGGATCCGGAGCCGATCACCCGCAGCGCGCGGCAATCGAATGCGGAAGTGGCGGCACGACGCGGCGAAACACCGGTGTCGTTGGCGCGGGCCCTCGATGGCGGTCTCGAAGCGATCGTGCATGCCTGCCTGCAGCGCGATCCGGCAGCACGTTATGCGTCGGTCGAAGCGCTGGGCAACGACTTGCGTGCGTGGCTGGACAGCAGGCCGGTGTCGGCGGCGAAAATGGGGCGCGGGCAACGCGCCCGGCTCTGGCTGCGGCGCAACCGTGCGTTGGCCGTCTCCGTCGTCGCGATCCTCGCTGCGTTGCTTTCCGGAACCGGCATCGCCCTGTGGCAGGCACACGAGGCTCGCGAACACGCACGCATCGCCGAGCGCGAGAGTGCGAACGCGCGTGCGGTCATGGCCTTCCTCAGCGACACGCTGGCCGCCGCCGCGCCAGACCAGGCGATGGATACCGAGGTCAGCGTGCGCCAGTTGCTCGACCACGCCCGCACCGAACTCGACAAGCGCGATGCCGTCGATCCGCAGGTGCGACAGCCGGTGCAGCTCATGCTCGGCAACCTGTACCACTCGCTGGGCGACATGAAGACCGCAGCCCAGTTGCTGGAAGCGGGATTCGAAGGCGTTGAACCGGGCAATGCGCAGGAAGCGGCGGTGCTGTCCGACCTGCTGGCCGCTTACTCTGCCGCGCTCAATGCCACGGGGCGTGGAAAGGAGAGCCTCGGCCTTGCAGAACGCGCCGCGCGCTGGCAACAGCGGTTTGCAGCGGAGGATCCAGGCGAACGATTGAAAGCCACGGTGTTCCTCGCCACCGGCCACTACCATGCAAGCGATCACGAGCGGGCCGTGGCGCTCTGGCAGGATGCCATTGCACAGGCGAAGGCGATGCCGGATCCGCCCGTGGACGCCGTGATCGATGCCTACCAGATGCTCGCCGGGCTGCTCAATTTCATCGGCGAATACACGCAGGCCGACCAGTTGGCAGACGAAGGCCTTGCCTTCGCCGAGTCCCATGGCGTGCCGCCGCAATCACCGATCCGCGTCAACCTGCTGCGTGCCAAGGCCGAAGCGCTCGACCTGGGCGGCGATCCCGTCGCGGCCGAAACCGTGATCCGCCGCGCGATCTCGCTGCAACAGCAGTCGATCGGCGACAGCGGCAGCCGCACGGGCGCGCTGTACAACGCGTTGGGCATCGTGCTGAACAACCAGGGGCGTTACCGCGAATCCATCGAGATGCTGGAACGATCGGCGTCGATGGGAACGGCATCGGCCGGATCGCCCACGGAAACCGCGATCAGTCTCAACAACATCGCCGCGGTACACGAGAACGCCGGTGACTATCCGCGTGCGATTTCGCTGTTCGAGGAAAGCCTGTCCATGTTCGAGGGCGCGGGCATGGCGAAGGACGATATCGTCTGGCGTCGTGCCGAGCGCAGCTATGCCCGGTGCCTGGGGCTTGCCGGCCGGTTCGAGGAGGCGAATGCCCGCCTGCGGCGCTTGCAGGAAAAGGCGCTTGAACTCGAGGGCGGCGACTCGATGGAATACGCGATGGTGACCTGGCAGCGAACCACCCTGGCGCGTCGCATGCACGATCCGGTGCAAGGGAAGCCATTGCTGGAGCAATCGCGCACGCTCTGGGCGAAACTGGCTCCGGCGTCGCATCCGATCTTCGTCCATGTATTGCGGATGCAGGCCGCGCTCGAAGGCATGCAGGGCAACCATGCCGGGGCCGAGCACGCGCTGCGGGAGGCGCTGGCGCGATTCGAGGCTGGTGGCGCGCTGCAGGTGGATCTGGCGCTCGTGCAAGCGGAGCTTGCCGCCACGCGGCTGGCACTCGGCGACCGTACGGGTGCACGCAACCTGCTTGCAGCGGCCATGCCGATACTGCGTGATGCAGTGCTGCCGTCGGAGGTCAATCGCGCAGAGGCCGAAGCGCTGGCACGCAAGATCGGCATCTGATGCCAGCCAAGTGCAGTGCTGCGCCGGTGTCAGCGGCTCGGTTGGCACTGCATGTCGCGATAGTTCGCCGCGCCGGGTTTCGCGGCACGCGGGTTGTCGCCGCGAAAGACGAGAGTCGGGCCGCTGCTGTTGTGTCCGATGCTGGCCTGGAAGCCATCGAGCGTGCCGCCACTGAAGGTCAGCACGTCACGGTTGCGCGAGACCGTTCCACTGCTGTGTGGGTGTGAAGTGCTGTAGCGGTTTCCCGACAGCGAGAATGGCGGTGGCGTCATGGTGGATTTCCATTCGGGCCGGATGTTGCCGGTGAACGGATCGCGCCCGGTGGTGAGCAATGAGCAACCGTAGCGACCATCGAGTCCCGTGGACGTGGTCGCGCTTGTGGATGGCGTTGATGTGCCCTGGCTTGACTCGGCTGGCGTCGATGCCGTGGATGTGGCCGCGGCATGTCCAATCGTTGGCGGTTGCAGCGACGCTGATGCGACGAAGCGCTGGCAGTCGCGCAGATAGGGTTGCGCAGTGGCGTTGCACAGGATGCTCACGCGCACGCCATGGCCCGAGTAGGTGGTGAGCAGGCTCAGCACGTTGCTGCCGTTGAACTGCCAGGTGCCACCGCCGTTCATCACCGTCCAGCCATCGGCTTGGCCGGAGCGGGTCTTCTCGGTTGCACGCCCCGCCTTGAACGGTGTCGACACCAGCGCGTGCCAGTCGGCATCGAGATCCGCTTCCGCAGTCCCCGCACTTACGGCGTGCTTGTACACGGCAATCTGCGCCCAGCTTCCGCCGTCTATGCGCGTGTACTTGACGTATGTGGCGCTGGATTCGCGTTGCCATCCGGCAGGCGCGGTGTAAGACACCAGGTCGTAGGTCTCGGTCTGCGCGATGGCGGGGCTGGTCAGCAGCACGAGCAGCAGGAGCGTCATGGGCGACAGGGATGTGGACATGGAGCGCCCAGCGACATGTCGCTCGATGGGGGAATGCTTACTCATCGCAGTCCTCGATCTTCGTCCAGGTCACTGTGCCCATGTTGGGCGTGGTGCAGAGGGTTTTCCCGCCAACACGCGCGCAGATCTGGGGGCTGGTGTAGCGCGCGGTGAATTCGTCCTCGGTGCCTGCAAGCGTGTACGTGCCGCTGCTGTCGGCAATGCCCTGGTGGTTCTGGAACTTGAAGGCATATGTGCCGCCCCGGTCGCTGGTGGGTGTGTGGGCCACCGATCCCATGCCGCCGCAGGCGGTCACGGTGAACGGCTTGCTGACGTCGCAGACGTCCATCGATTCCCAGCGGCCATCGGGGCACTGGGCAACTTGGATGCGATACGACTTCTTCTCCTTGGTATCGAAGGTCAGCGTGGCCTTGCCGATGCCGCGCTTGCTGCGTGCCTCGAAGTCGATGCTTGCGGTCTTGTCCTTCTCGGACGGATTGACGTAGGTGAAGCGGGCGTCGGCCTTGACCTTGCGGTTGTCCGGGTCGAGGCGCGATTCGCCGCTGAGCGTCGCGCGCACGGTGCCGCCGGTGGGCGCGCCGTCGGTCTTCGCGCGCGGTTTGGTCTCGATGGTGTAGGTGGTGTCGGGCTTCTGCCCGGTGCGCTTCTCGGGGTCGGTGGTCGGTTCCAGCGTGATGCACTGGCCTGATTCCCACGCACGCCGCGCCTGTTCGATCGCACGCATCGCGGCATAGCGGCCCATCTTCGCCAGTCCTTCCGCGCCCTGCACGTTGGCATCGCTGGCCGAGCGGCTGCGGCCATTGACCCGCGTGCCCATCTGTCCACGGCTGGTCGACAGCGTGTCGGTGACATCGACGTGCGTGCTTTCGTAGTTGTCGAATGCGGTCTGCTCGACACGCCCTTCCGAGTCCATCCTGTCGTCGATCAGGTTGGCGTCGTCGTCCAGCCATCGCGCCATCTTGCCGGTGACGGTGATGAAGCCACCGGTGCCGGCGCTGCTGGTGGAACGCAGTTCGGTCTTGGACTCGAACTCGGCCTCGACCTTGCCGCTGGCGTCGGGACAGGTGGTGACTTTCACCTTCGTCCTGATCTTGCCCTTCGCCTTGCCGTTGTCGTCGCTGGCATCCATTTCGGTAGTGACGGTGATCTCGCTCTGCGACCACTCCACCGAGGTCGAGCCATCGCTGTGGCTGCCGGATGTCCTGCCTTCCTTCTGCGCCTGTTCCCAGAACTGGGCACCGATGCCGGCCTGGGCGTCGCCCATCTGGATGGAACTGGCGGCGCCGGAGTAGCCGATGCCGGCGCCCATCGACATCGGGGTCAGCTTCGGCAGGTCGCCCTGCAGGCGGTTGACCATGCGTTCGTTCGCGGCGAACAGGCTGCTTACAACGGCGGCGGCTTCCGCTTCGCCGCCGAGTTCGGCCTCCAGCCCGGTGGCGCGCATGAAGTCGAGGTACATCGGGTATTCGAGCGCAGTGACTTCGCGTGCGGTCTTGTCCAGCCCTTGCGACTGCTGGCGCTCGAACTCGGTGTGCGCCTGAGTGACGGCAGCCGACAGGCCGGTGTCGTCCTGCGCGGGGTCGGAACCGGAGCATGCACACAGGGTGAGGGTGATTGCTGTTGAAAGGGCGAGCAGCGCATCGCGCATGGCGAATGTCTCCGGAAAGGCGTGTGTGGGGTCAGGGGTTGTTCGTGGCGAGCAACGTGCCCGGCGCATCGACGGTCAGCTTGAGCAACGCCGCCCAGTCCTGCCGGTTGAGGTTGCATTGCGCGGGTGCGTCGGGACTGCAAGGCGCATCGCTGGCATCGCGCATCGGCAAGTCGGCGAAACGCCCGCCATCGTCGAGGCGCAACATGCGCAGCGTGACTGCTTGCTGCACGTTGCCGCCCACCAGCCACGCAATGCCGTCTTCAATGGCGACCACGATGTCGCAGTGCATCGCCAACCCCGTGTTGCCATCCAGTCGTTCGAGCAGGCCGCGATGTCCCAGGACGCGCGTATTGGCGCGCACATAGCACAGCAGGTCGCCGGCTGCTGGTGCATCCGCATGTGGCGCGGCGATCCGATACGGACTTCGCGCGGCTTGACGCGACGCGGCACGCACGTAGTCGAAGTGGCGCGATGAGGTGGCGAAGCCCTGTACCCCCGCCCGGCGCATCACCCACGAAACGAAGGCCGCCGACCATGGCGTGTCCACCACGAAGTGGCGGCATGCAGCCGTCGTGGTGGCGCAACTGCCCGGCAATCCGCTGCCGCTCCAGTACGCGGCGACTTTCTTCCACGCGGGCGTGCCGTCGGCGAGCACGTCGTTCTCCGCTTCGTACACCGTTTGCCCTGCGGCGCGGCCGTCGGCGTCGATGAAGCTGCGGAACCAGGCATGGTTTTCCTGGCAGGCAATGGCGGCGATGCGCGTGGCCATGTCTGCGGCGTTTGCCTGCGTGCGCAGGGAGGGGACACGGGTCGTCGGCGCGTGCCGGTGACACGATCGGCAGGCTGGCGATGATCAGCAGGAGGAGCAGGGCACGAAAGCGGGCAGGCATGTCCGTGGTTCCATCGATGGGCGCAAAGGGGCTATGCGACGTTCGATGTCGGGACAGGACACGGCGGGTGGCCTGGAGTGCATGCACTGCCGTACGCGGCTCCGGGCCGCGGGCGGCGCGGCGGGGCCATGTGGCCGTTGCCGGCGCGACAAGCGGCAGCCCCGGCATCATCGAGGCCGGGGCGCGTTGGTGGTGCGTCGGGGATGCGCGTCCTTGCGCATCGGGGGTTGTCAGGGCGCGTGATCGTCAGAGGTTGCGCAGCAGCCCGCGCAGCAATCGCTTGCCCTTGCCTTCTTCCTGTTGCGGCGGTTCGTCGGTGGTGTTGCCCGGTGAAGCGGGCGTGCCCTGCATGCCGCCGAAGTCCATCCCCAGCATCGCCCCCAAGGTGGACTTGGTGCGCACGCGCACGCTCCATTCCGGATCCCAGGGCTGTTTGGGGTCGGCAGGCTTCGGTGGCCAGACGAGATGGGTCTCGGGGCCGTAGGCAATCATGCCGAGCATCGCGACGCTGGGTTGGCCTGCGTTGTCGTTGCCGGCAAAGATGCCGGCGGGAATGGTGCATTCGGTGGCGGTGGGCGGCAGCAGGACTTTGCGCGACAGCCATTGGCCGATCTGGTTGCCATCCAGGTATTGCACCAGTCCCTGTCCGGCGCCGGCGACTTCGGCGCTGCTCCACGTCACCATGGTGTCCTGCCCGGCCATGCCGCCGGCATGCAGGAAATAGGCCTTGGCATGATCGACCGCTTGCCAGCGCAGGTGCTGCGCCTCGGCGGGCGTGCCGCGCACGTCCAGCGCGATCTTCGGCATGAAGTCGGCGGCCTGTCCCAACTCGTAGGCCAGCGATGCCGGTACGCCTTCACCGGTGATGCGATGCGATCCGGCGAGGGATGCGCCTTCGGGAACCGCCCTGCCGTGCTTGCGGTTGGGCCAGACCGCGAAGGCCGGCGTCGCGCTGATGTCATGACGTGGTGCGTTCAGTGCATTCGATGCGCTGCCGGTGATGTCGATCTTGCCGTTGCGCACGCGCACCGACGTGAGCTTCGGTTGGCCGCTGCGCACGGTCGCACCGCAACCCCAGTATTCGAGCAGGGTGAACTGGCCGTCGCGCATTTCGCCCGGTGGCACCGGGGAATCCTCGCCGCGGGGCAGGGTGGACGCGGTGACTTCGGGAGGCATCAACGGGATCGAGCGGCCCAGTCGCAGACCGCCGGGAATCTCGGCGGCGGCTTCGACGCCCGGGCGCAGCGTGTTGTGCAGGGCGATATCGAGGTACTGCCCGCCGGTGCCGCTGGCGTGGATGGCGGTCGGGTACAGCCGATTGTCCCTGCCGCCGCCCATCATCCGCCCGGCCAGTCCGCCCAGCGGGCCCAGGTCGGGCATGCCGGCCATGTGGTGCGTGGCCACGTCGATCCAGACCTGGGTCTCGGGCACCTGGTTCTGCTGGCTGGCGGCGGGAATGGCGACCAGCAAGGTGGCGGTCGCGGCGAGCGGCAGGGAACGGCGGAGGGCGGGCATGGTGCGACATCCTGTGCTGGGGTGGATGTGTGCGTATGCGCGGAAGGGCGGCGGCAGCGGCCATGCCATCTTCGATGCCCCGTGGAACGCCGCTTCGCGGTGGTTCGGCGTGCCCCCGGCGGCCGTTGGCCTTATACTCCCCCAGAGTATTCGACACAGGCCGTCGGCCCATGCCGCATTCCCCTTCCGAAAAGAAGAAGGCGCTGACCCGCGTGCGTCGCATCCGCGGCCAGCTCGATGCGCTCGAACGCGCGCTGGAAGCCGGTACCGATTGCGCACCCGTGTTGCAGCAGCTCGCCGCCGTGCGTGGCGCGGTCAACGGCCTGATGTCGGAAGTGCTCGAAAGCCACCTGCGCGAAACGTTCGTGCAGCCGGCCACGTCACCGCAGCAGCACGAAGACGGCATCGATGCCGCGATCACGCTGGTGCGTTCGTACCTGAAGTAAGCAAGCCATCCAGCCGGAGAACCGTTCCATGAAATCACGCGCCGCCGTCGCCTTCGCCGCGGGCGAACCCCTCAAGATCGTCGAGATCGACGTCGCCCCGCCGCAGAAGGGCGAAGTCTTGATCCGCATCACCCACACCGGCGTCTGCCACACCGATGCGTTCACGCTGTCGGGCGACGACCCGGAAGGCCTGTTCCCCGCCGTGCTGGGCCACGAGGGCGCGGGCATCGTGGTGGAAGTGGGCGAAGGCGTGACCAGCGTCAAGCCGGGCGACCACGTGATCCCGCTGTACACCGCCGAATGCGGCGAGTGCCTGTTCTGCAAGAGCGGCAAGACCAATCTCTGCGTGAGCGTGCGTGCCACGCAGGGCAAGGGCGTGATGCCCGATGGCACCACGCGTTTCAGCTACGAAGGCCAGCCGATCTACCACTACATGGGCTGCAGCACCTTCAGCGAATACACCGTGGTCGCCGAAGTGTCGCTGGCGAAGATCAATCCGGACGCGAATCCGGAACACGTCTGCCTGCTCGGCTGCGGCGTGACCACCGGTATCGGCGCCGTGCACAACACCGCCAAGGTGGCCGAAGGCGACAGCGTCGCCGTGTTCGGTCTCGGCGGGATCGGTCTGGCCGTGATCCAGGGTGCGCGCCAGGCGAAGGCCGGACGCATCATCGCCATCGACACCAATCCGTCGAAGTTCGAGCTTGCGAAGGAATTCGGTGCCACCGACTGCATCAATCCGAAGGATTTCGACAAGCCGATCCAGCAGGTCATCGTGGAGATGACCACGTGGGGCGTCGATCATTCATTCGAGTGCATCGGCAACGTCAACGTCATGCGTGCCGCGCTGGAATGCGCGCACCGCGGCTGGGGCCAGAGCGTGATCATCGGCGTGGCCGGTGCCGGGCAGGAAATCTCCACGCGCCCGTTCCAGTTGGTCACTGGCCGCAAGTGGCTGGGTACGGCGTTCGGTGGCGTGAAGGGTCGTTCGCAGTTGCCGGGCATGGTGGAGGACGCGATGAAGGGCGACATCGAACTCGCGCCTTTCGTCACGCACACGATGCCGCTCGACGACATCAACGAGGCCTTCGACCTGATGCACGAAGGCAAGTCGATCCGCAGCGTGGTGCATTACTGAGATGACATTACTTTCCAAGAAGGGCGCACTGGAATCGGGCATGGATGAGGTCGAGTTTGACGAAGAAGGACGTGAGGCGATTGCCCGTTTGGGCGAGGACGACCTGGTGAGGATCGACCGGGCGATCCTGTCGGCGCTGGATCGAAGCTGGAAAAAGGCGGGCTTCATCGCCGCCGGCGTGATGATCGCGGCGCCGGACGAGTACGAAGAGATCCCCGAGATGTTCTATGCGCTTCGCATCCGTGCGCTCGCGCAGGCATCGATGATCGAAGGGCAGGGCGATCCGCTCGTGCTGAAAACCTTCGAGATCCGCCTCCCGCCACAAAACGCAGGCTGACATGACGATTGAACGCATCGAACACCGCGCCTGCTTTGGCGGTTGGCAGGACGTGTACCGGCATCGGTCGACCGTGCTCGGCTGCGCCATGAACTTCGCCGTCTACCTGCCGCCGCAAGCCGCGGAGCCGGGCGCGAAGCTGCCGGTGTTGTACTGGCTGTCCGGCCTGACCTGCACCGAGCAGAACTTCATCACCAAGGCCGGAGCGCAACGCTATGCCGCCGAGCATGGCGTGGTCATCGTGGCACCGGACACCAGTCCGCGTGGCGACGACGTGGCCGATGCCGAAGGTTACGATCTCGGCAAGGGCGCGGGCTTCTATGTCAACGCCACGCAAGAGCCGTGGGCAGCGCATTACCGCATGCATGACTACGTTGCCGAGGAACTGCCCGCGCTGGTCGAAGCCAACTTCCCGGTCACCGATGCACGTGCGATCAGCGGGCATTCGATGGGCGGACACGGTGCATTGACCCTCGCGTTGCGCAATCCCGGACGCTACCGCAGCGTCTCGGCGTTCTCGCCGATCGTCGCGCCGACGCAGGTGCCGTGGGGCCAGAAAGCTTTCGGTGCCTACCTGAGTGAAGATCGCGAGGCATGGAAACAGTACGACGCGACCGAGCTGGTCAAGTCGGCCGCGGAAAGGTTGCCGCTGCTCATCGACCAAGGCGACGACGACGAATTCCTGCATGCGCAGTTGAAGCCGGAACTGTTTGCATCCGCTGCCGATGCCGCGGGCTATCCGCTCACGCTGCGCCTGCAGCCCGGTTACGACCACAGCTACTATTTCATCGCCAGTTTCATCGGCGAGCACATCGCGCACCACGCCGCGGCATTGAAGGCGTAATCCAGGCTTTCAGGCCGTCATCCCGCGCAAGCGGGGATCCTTTTCCCGGAAGACACTCGATGCCGGCTTGCGTGGGGATGACGGCGTAAAGGGTCTCGCCTCAACGACAAGCGAAATCCGTGTACGCGAAGCGCCCATCACGCAGCACGGTATCGCCATGTTCCAGCGTCAGCGGCGCATCGAACATCGGGCCGTCGTGGACGCAGGTGTGGAACTCGCCGTTCTCGCCGCAGGCATCGATGCCGGTTGGTAGCGCATCAAGCAGGGCCGCATCGAAGGCGTGTCCTGCGAAGCGTGCATCCAGTTGCTGCGTGTCCACGCAGCACAGGTGCGCACGCAGCCCACCGTCGATCATCTCGCGTGCCAGCGCCGCCGTATCGCTGCCGAACAGCGGCGTGAGCAGCGTCCAGCCGGCGCGTGCGAGGTTGCGTTCGCGATATGCGCGGATGTCGTCGAGGAACAGGTCGCCGAACGCCATCGTCCGCAGGCCGGGCCAGCGTGCAGATGCTTCGGCAAGCGTGGTCGTCATCGCCTGTTCGTAGTCGTCGTTGCCGCACTGCGCGGGGATCGTCGCTTCCAGCAGCGGCAAGCCCGCGGCGCGGGCCTGTGCCTGCAGCACGTCGCGGCGGATGCCCTGCATCGATGCGCGCCCCTGCTCGCGGGTGATCGTGGTGAGCAGCGCCACCACGTCCACATCGCCGAGTTGGCGGAGCACATGCAGCGTCCACGCCGCGTCCTTGCCGCCGCTCCAGGCCAGCAGGACGGGCGTGCGCATCAGGTGTCGGTGGCGGCGCCGTGGACGTGCAGGTCAGGCGGCCGCGACATCGCGCAGTTCCCAGCCGCTGCCGGCCAACAGCCGCATGCGGTGCTTGAACACGCTGCCCGGCAGGGATGTGGTGGCTGTCAGGTCGATGCGCAGGTCGCGTTGCTCGCCGCTCACCTGCGCGGCGGGATCGGTCGCGCCAAGCGCAGGGTCGACGGCGTCCGGGTCTTCCTGCGTCGCGCGCCAACGCTCGAACAGGCCGTCGCCGCGAAGCGCGTCCTGCAATTCGGCGGCGATGCCTTCGGCGCCCTGCGAGCGGAATGCGAACTGCCCGGCGGACGACAGCTTGCCGGGTTCCGGGAGGCTGATGAAGTAGCGGATCGACATGCGGCGGCTCGCCTTGATCGGGACGCGCAGGGTAGCGGAGCCCAGGTCAAATCCCCGTTATGCGGCGCGCTCAGCGCCTGGCGATGCCGACCGGCAAGCTGGCCAGCCGTTGCATCTCCGGCGCATCGAGCAGCGACGGGTCGCGCAACACCGCCAGCGCGAAGTCATGGGCGTCGTTGCCCCAGAACAGCGCGTTGCCGATTTCCAGCGTCGGCACGCCGAATACCCGTGCATCCAGTGCCCGTTGCGTGTTGGCGCGCAGCGTCGCCTTCACCGCGTCCGACGACAGGGCAGCTTCATCGATGCCGAGCCGTTCGCGCAACGGTGCGAGTACTTCCACGCTGTCGCCGGCATGGCCCTCGGCCCAGATCCAGTTGAAGACCGCATTGATGGCTTGCCGCGTGTTACCTGCCGCGATGCACAACCGCAATGCGTGCAGCGGATTGAACGGATGCGCGGGCGGGAATCGCAGCGTCACACCATCGCGTTGGGCTTGCCACAGCACATGGCGATAGGTGAACTCGCGCTTGCGCGGGATTTCGGCCGGCCCGCGCTGGCCCAGCGCATCGAGCACGGCGCCGAACAGGATCGGCACCGGTTCGATCGCATGCGCCGCGAGCACCGGTTCGAGTTTTCGCCATTGCAGGTACGCGAATGGCGAAACGACATCGAAATACCAGCGCGCGGCCTGCGCCATGTTCAGCGGGTGCTTGCCGGATAGGCGAGCGGCAGCGCGCCCGACTCGTGGTCCGGCACGCCGCGCAGGTAGCGGTCGCGCAGTTCGGTCTGGCGCGAGCGCATCGGGATTGCGCGTCCGTCCAGCCATACCTGCTCGGCAACGTAGGCCACGTCCAGCGGATCGCCGTTCCACAGCACCAGGTCGGCGCGCTTGCCGACGGCGATGGTGCCGACCTGGTCGCCCACGCCGAAGGCTTCCGCAGGTACGCGGGTCAGTCCGGCCAGGCCGTCTTCCCACGGCAGTCCGTTGGCGACCGCGTTGCCGGCGAGCTGGCGCACCTTGCGCGCGTTGTGCGAGGCATCGCCCGACTGGGTGAAGCCGACGCGCACGCCGGCAGCGCGCAGCCGCGCCGCGTTCTCGAGCGTCGCGCCAAGCTGGTCGAAGTTGCCCGGCAGGTTGGCCAGCGCATCGACGAACACCGGAACGTCCGCACGCGCGAGTTCGGGCGCGAGGCGCCAGGCTTCGGCGCCGCCTGCGATGGCGATGCGCACGTTCTGGCGCTGCGACCAGCGCAGCAACTGGCGGATGTCGGCGGCACGCTCGACGCGTACCACCACGCGGCCGTTGCCGCCGAGGTAACGCGACAGCGTCGCGCGTCCGCTGGGCGTGAGCAGCGCGTTGTTCGAATCCGGCGCGATGCGTCCGCGCACTTCGTCGACCAACTGGTCGAGCAGCATCCATTGCCCGGCGCGCGAGGTGCCGGTCAGGCCGGCCGCGCCGCTGCCCAGCGACAGGAACAGCGTGCGCGGGCCGATCGGATCCGGGCCGCCATCCAGCCGCACCACGCCGCCCTGCCCGCCGATGATCGAGCCGCCGGCGCTGCTGCCGGCGCTGAGCAGGGTGAAGCCGATGCCTTCGACGCGCGCGACCGGCACAAGGATCGAATCCGGGTTGTAGGCCAGCGTGACGTCGAACTCGGGACGCACCACCATGTCCTTGGCGTTCTCGCCCAGCGCGAGCGTGCCGTCGTTGGTGGCGTCCTCGCCCGAGACTTCCTCGATGCCGATGCCGGTGATGCCGCCGAAGAAGGCCGGCGTCAGCGGACGGCCCTTTGCATCGATCTCCGGCACGTCGTTGAAGTTCAGCGCGCGGCCGATCGCCGCGATCCTGCCGCCGCGCACCAGTACGTCGTGGCCTTCCAGCACGGTGCCGCCCGCCGTGGCGGTGTGCACGTTGGCGTCGCGGATCAGCACGTCCTGCGCGGCCAGCGAACCGCACGCGCACAGCGCGGCCGCGAGCAACGGCAGGCGCATCCGATGGAATGCAGCGCGGCTCATCGCACACCTCCCAGCATGAAGTCGGAGACCGGGCGGCGCGAGGCGTCGTTGCGGTCGTACACGCGCGCGCCATCGATGAAGACCTGCTCGGCGTGCGCGTACACGCTGAACGGGTTGCCGTTCCACAGCACCACGTCGGCCATCTTGCCCGCCTCCAGCGTGCCGACCTGTTCGAGCACGCCCAGCGAGCGCGCTGCGTTCTGCGTCAGCCAGCGGATCGCGCGTTCGGGCGCGATCTCGATGCCGGCGCGCCGTGCATTGGCGATCACCTTCGCCGCTTCCTGGTTGAGCCGTTGGATGCCTTCGCCCGAATCCGAATGCACGATCGCGCAGCTGTCCGCGGGACGGTCGACCAGCGCGATGTTCTCCTGGATGCCGTCCCAGGCTTCCATCTTGAAGCCCCACCAGTCGGCCCACAGCGCACCGCAGATGCCTTCGCGCGCCAACTGGTCGGACAGCTTGTACGCCTCCACGCCGTGGTGGAACGCGGCGATGGTGAAGCCGAATTCCTTCGACAGGTCGATCATCTGCGCCATCTCGTCGGCGCGGTAGCAGTGGATGTGCACGATCACGTCACCGGCCATCGCGCCGGCCAGCGTGTCGAGCCGCAGGTCGCGCTTGCCCGGATCCTTGCCGCCTCGCTTCTTCGCGTATTCCTGCGCATCGATGAAGGCATTGCGGTAACCGGCCACGTTACCCATGCGCGTCGCCGGGCCGCCACGCTGCCCGTACACGCGCTTGGGGTTCTCGCCGCAGGCCATCTTCAGCCCGTGCGGAGCGCCGGGGAATTTCATGGCCTGCGCCGTGGTGGCGGCGACGTTCTTCAGGGTCACGCCGCGCCCGCCGACCAGGTTGGCCGAACCGGGCAGGATCTGCAGCGAGGTCACGCCGCCTGCGAGGGCGGTCGCGAAGCCCGGATCCTGCGGCCATACCGAGTGCTCGGCCCAGACCTGTGCGGTGACCGGGTTAGTCATCTCGTTGCCGTCGCTGTGCGCGCGCATGCCGGGGCTGGGGTACACGCCCAGGTGCGAATGCACGTCGATGATGCCGGGCGTCACCCACTTGCCGGTGCCGTCCACGCGGATCGCGTCGGCCCCTGCGGCCAGGCCGGTGCCCACCTCGACGACCTTGCCGTCGCGCAACAGCACGTCGGCGTTCTCCAGCCGGCGGCCATCGCCGGTCAGCACCGTCGCGTTGGCGATCAGCACGGGTGGCGAGGCGATCGGTCGGTAGGTGCTGGCGTAGGCGTCGTTGACGAAGTCCGCCTTGCCGGTGCCGGCCGCTGGCGCGGCATTGCCATCCGGACTGGTATGGGCGCAGGCAGCCAGCAGCACGGCGGCCAGCGCGGTGGTCAAGGGTCGAAGCATGGTGGTCTCCCCGGAGCGATCCCCGAAGGTAACGGCTCGCCGCGCCCGCGCCAAGCCGCCGAAGGTCACGGTGCGTGACAAAATACGCAAAACAACAAGAACAAGAAGGAGACGGCGATGAAAGAGAAAGACCAGATCGTCGAGAACTGGCTGCCGCGTTACACCGGCGTGCCGCTCGACCAGTTCGGCGAACACATCCTGCTGACCAACTTCGGCGGCTACCTCGGCCACTTCAGTCGCATGACCGGTGCCGAAGTCGTCGGCCTCGACCGGCCGATGCCCAGTGCCACCGCCGACGGCATCACCATGATCAACTTCGGCATGGGCAGCCCCAACGCCGCGACCATGATGGATCTGCTGTCGGCCATCATGCCCAAGGCCGTGCTGTTCCTCGGCAAGTGTGGCGGCCTGAAGCGCAAGAACCTGCTGGGCGACCTGGTGCTGCCGATCGCGGCGATCCGTGGCGAAGGCACCAGCAACGACTACCTGCTGCCCGAAGTGCCGGCGCTACCGGCGTTCGCACTGCAGCGCGCGGTGTCCACGATGATCCGCGACCTCGGCCACGACTACTGGACCGGCACCGTCTACACCACCAACCGCCGCGTCTGGGAACACGATGAAGAATTCAAGGAACGCCTGCGCCTGATGCGCTGCATGGCCATCGACATGGAAACCGCCACCGTGTTCGCCGCGGGCTTCGCCAACCGCATCCCGTCCGGCGCGCTGCTGCTGGTCAGCGACCAGCCGATGATCCCCGAAGGCGTGAAGACCGAAGCCAGCGATGCCAAGGTCAGCGCGGAATACGTGGAACGGCACATCCAGATCGGCATCGAGGCACTGCGCCTGATCCGCAGGCACGGCAAGTCGGTGCGGCATTTGCGGTTCGACGAGTAGGCCGCTTCGCTTTGGATGGGCGGCTTCATTCCGGGCAGGTCGCTTCGCCTTGAAAAACCGCATCGCTTTGTGCGGTCTCTTTTCCCTCTCCTACTAGCGGGAGAGGGTGCCGAAGGCGGGTGAGTGCACTCTTGCCGCCAGCTTTTCACCTGGCGTCTTGATGACAGATTGGTGCGGCGTCCGTATTGCAATGGGCAAGCATTCGCGTCAGCCGAATGCGCGGAACGCGAATGCCACCGTGGCGGCCAGGATGACCACCACGGACACGGCGAGGATGATCCGCAAAACCTTTCGCTGCTTGGCGAGATAGGCATCGAGCCCGTGTTCCGAGAGATACAGCGCGCCGCCTGTCGTGCGCACCACGATGCCGTGCTTGCGCATCTGCTCGATGGCCGGATCGCTCACGTCGCCGAGCGCGCTGCGCGGGACGGCGGTGCCCTCGCTGGTGGCATTGGCTGCGCGCAGCCGATCGATGACCTGCGCATGCTGGGCGTGGAGGATGGCGGCGGCGATGGTGCCCATGGGGCGTCCTCGTGGCGGGCGGTCACTGTGGATGACGCTGCCTCACGAGCGGAAGTGACGGAAGTCCGGCTGTTGTCCGAGAAGCCGACGGGAAGCGCAAGGGTTGGCCAGCTTCGCTGTTGAAAAGCGACTCGTCTGCCGTCACAGCCGTGCATAGGGCGGGCTCAAGCCCGCCTGATGCAGGTTGCGAAGCGGCGTCGAATGAAAGGTGCGCTATGCGTCCAATTCGCCGGACACATGCTCGGTCAACTCAGCGGTGTTCTTGACGAACTCCGCTTCCAGGTCGATACCGCACTTGTTGGCAAGGACAAGGATCGACCACAGGCAGTCCGACAACTCATGGCCAAGTTTCGCCTTGCAGTCATCGATGTGCCGGATGCCGGCATTTGCCTGGATCAGTTTGGCCAGGTCGCCGACGTCTCCCGCGAACCCGAGCGCGAGTTCTTCCGTACTCCAGATCCGTCCGTACCTTTTGACCTCAATCTGCTCGTAGAGCGCGTTGAGATGGAGGGCTGACTTTTCAAAATCATGGAAATTCACGTCGATATTAAATAGAAAATAACGACGAACGCGTGACGAAGTGGCATCAGCTTGAATGAACTGTTAGGCCGAATCATCGTCGTCAGGCTTCTGGGATCTGGCTTGATTAATCATCCAGTCGGCGAGTTTTATCTTTATTGTATCCGGTCGTACGGCCTGAGCTTCGTTCTGTTTTGCTGCATCAATAGCCAAGTCGGCAAGTCTATTTCTATAGTATGTTCCACTCTTAGTTGCCTGCTCTTCAAGCTTACGAATTCTCGTTGACAGCGATCTCGTGTTGTCGAGTATCTCCCCAAGAACGTCGTCTGGCTTTCTTGGCTTGCTTGGAGTTGCCGCTTTCGTGTCCTTAAGAATTTCTTGAAGCTCACTTTCGAATTGGGGCCAGTATGTCTGGAAGGCTCGATCAAGAACCTTCTCATCCAGAGGGCGATCAGTTGCGGCGTTGAGAGTTTGAACTAGATCAAAAATCCCTTCTTTATTTGGAGCCGTGTGGTTGAACTGCGCAAGTGGATCTCCAATATCTTTTGGCTCTAAATCGATCAGCAATGTACAAACGCGACTGGAGTTGAGGCCCTTTGCTAAAGCTCCTGCCTCAAAAAGAATCCATGGCTTTTCTTTGTTCTCTTGAGTCAAGCAGATGACACCAACAGAAGTTTCTCCGAGTTGTTGCGATATTTCGCTAAACCAAAGAGAGCCCCTGTCGATATCTTTTGACGAAACCCATGGTCTGACACTTTGGATGACACAGGAAAGCCACTCCTTCAGAAGCAAAGAGACGCGCTTGCTGCGCTCACCAGACCAGCTAATAAAAATCTGCATAGAGCCTCCCCTTGCGAGCTAACAAATAATAGCTAACGATCATGCGGGATAGGTTCCGCCGAGTATCCGGGCGCCATCCGCCCCCGTCACACTCGGCACGTTCCCCGGTAACCCGAGCAACGTCTGCCGCGCGAGCCACGCGAAGCCCATGGCTTCGACGAAATCCGGGTCGATCCCGTGTGCACCGGTTGATTCCACGATGCAGCCGGGCAATGCCTCGGCCAGCGCCGTCATCAACACCGGGTTGTGCACGCCGCCGCCACAGGCGATGACGCGCTTTGTCTGCGGTTGCGAAGCGCGCAACGCATCGACGATGGTGCGGACGGTCAATGCGAGCAAGGTGGCCTGCACGTCGGCGGGCGATTCGCAGCCGGTGAATGTCGAGGCGACCCATTGCAGGTGGAACTGGTCGCGACCGGTGGACTTGGGCGGCGGTGCGGCGAACCACGGGTCATCGAGCAGGCGCGACAGCAGCGCGTCGTCCACCTTGCCTTCGCGGGCGAAGGCGCCGTTGCGGTCGAAGGCTTCGCCGCGATGGCGCAGGCACCAGGCATCCATCAATCCGTTCGCCGGATCGGGTGTCGAAGCCGCGCACGTCGCCGTGTGCGGGCAGCAGCGTGAGGTTGGCGATGCCGCCGAGGTTGAGCACGGCGCGGTCTTCGTCGGCTGCATGCAACAACGCAGCATGCAGGCCCGGCAACAGCGGTGCGCCATGTCCACCCGCGGCCACGTCGCGGCGACGGAAGTCGGCGACCACGCGTACGCCGGTCTGCTCGGCGATGGTGGACGGGTCGCCGAGTTGCAGCGTGAACGGGTACGTCCCGTGCGGGCGATGGCGAAGCGTCTGTCCGTGCGAACCGATGGCGGAGACATCGCCCGCATCGGTGCCGCTGTCGGCCATTGCCTGCAGCGCGGCATCGGCGAAGGCGCGCGCGATGCGCACGTCGAGTTCGCCGATGTCGTCGAGAGTGAGTTTCGCGGATTGCTGGCCGAGCTCGACCAGTCGCGTGCGCAACTCCGGTTCCCACGGATAGGTGCGGCCGAAGACGAGCGAGGCGTGGCCGTCGTCGAAACGGACGATGGCGGCATCGATGCCGTCGGCACTGGTGCCGGAGATCAGGCCAAGGAAGAGATTGGACATGCCCGTGATTCTAGGTCAGGGCGTGGATGGGGATGGCGGGTCGTGGTGTCGCCCCCATCCCGACCTTCCCCCGCAAGCAGGGGAAGGAGGTATTGCATCAGCCGCGCTTGCCGGATGCCGGTGCCGGGGCTTCGGCCACCTGGGTGTCGTCCTCGGAGGGACGCGCCGGGACGGTGGCGTAGATGATTTCTTCCACTTCGCGGATGCGCTCCAGGGCGGGCGCGGTGCTGCGGCGGAATTCGGCGAGCATCGTGCCGCTCAGCGGTTCCGGCGGCGGCATGGTGTGCTGCAGCGGGTTGCGGTGCACGCCGTTGATGCGGAATTCGTAGTGCAGGTGCGGCCCGGTCGACAGGCCGGTCGAGCCGACGTAGCCGATCACCTGGCCCTGGCGCACCGATTGCCCGCGGCGCAGGCCGGCGGTGCGCGACATGTGCGCGTACAGCGTGGTGTAGCCGCGGCCGTGGTCGAGCACGACGGTGTTGCCGTAGCCGCCCTGCCAGCCCGAGGACACCACGCGGGCGTCGCCGGCGGCCATGATCGGGGTGCCGGTGCGCGCGGCGTAGTCCACGCCCTTGTGCATGCGGGTGGTGCCCAGCACCGGGTGGCGGCGCGATCCGAAGTTCGAGCTCAGGCGCGCGTACTGGATCGGGCTGCGGATGAAACTCTTCTTCAGCGGCCGGCCTTCGGCGGTGAAGTACTCGGGCTTGCCGTTGCGCTCGAAGCGCACGGCGGTGAACGGCTTGCCCTTGGCGGTGAAGATGGCCGCGGACACGTCGCCGGTGCGGATCAGTTCGCCTTCGCGCCAGTGTTGTTCGACCACCACGCTGAAGCGGTCACCGGAGGTGACGTCCTTCGAGAAGTCGATGTCGTACTGGAAGATGTCGTCGGTCAGCTTGTTGATGGTGTTGCCGCTCAGGCCGAGCTTGCGTGCCGAGTGGAACAGCGAGCGGCCGACTTCGCCACTGATGACGGCGGTGCGGATTTCGACCGGGCGTTCGACGATCTTCTCGGCGACCTGGTCGCCCTTGAGCGACAGCACGATGCGCTGGCTGTCGTTGCGGTCGTAGCGGAAGCCGCGCAGGGTGCCGTCGGCGGTCTGGTCGAAGCCGAGCACGGCGCCCGGGCGCAGCCGGGTGAGTGCCTGCTTGTCCTTGGACGCATCGAGCAGCCTGTGCAGGGTGGCGGCGGGGATGCCGAGCTCCTCGAAGATCGCGCCGAGGGTCTGGCCCTGGGCGACGGTCACCAGGTGCCAGTTGTCGACGGGGGCCTGCTGGCGGGCGACCGCGGACAGCGGCGGCAGCGGCAGGGCCATCGTGGTCAGCGCGGGCCGACCGGTGGTGCCCTGCTGCATGGCGTTGGAGAAGCCGGGCACCATCGCCACGACCAGCGCGCCGAGCGTGGCGAACAGGCTGGCATGCGCCCAGTCGCGGCGCGACCAGCGTCCGTTGAAGGAGAAGCGTTGGCCGGCGTCGGAAGGATCCGCGTAGGCCTGTTCGTTTGCGGTGTTCTGCGCGGCGGCACGCAGGTTGCCTTGCCGGACGAGATCGTTCTTTTGCCTGTCCGTCGGCAAGTCTGGGTGCGTCATGGGCGTGTCCACGTGGTGTGACGGGCGCGTTGAGGCGGTACCATAAGCACGTGAACTAGATGCGTCAAATCCTTGACCCGACTGGCTTTTTCGGGGCCGATGGGATTAACGGTAATTTAATTGTTTCTTGCGGCCGGCTTCACACTCCGGCCGTGCCCGCCTGCCGACCCGTTCAGCCATGACCCAGCCCGCCGCCTCCCCCGCCCTCGACCTCATCAGCCGGGGCACCGACGAGATCCTCAAGCGCGAGGACCTGGCCGAGCGGCTGGCTTCGGGTCGCCCGCTGCGGGTCAAGGCCGGCTTCGACCCCACCGCGCCCGACCTGCACCTGGGCCACACGGTGCTGCTCAACAAGATGCGGCAGTTCCAGGATCTCGGCCACACGGTGATCTTCCTGATCGGCGACTTCACCGGGATGATCGGCGACCCGTCCGGCAAGAGTGCCACCCGCCCGCCGCTCAGCCGCGAGGACGTGCTGGCCAACGCCCGCACCTACGAGGCGCAGGTGTTCAAGGTGCTCGATCGCGAAAAGACGGAAGTCCGTTTCAATTCGGAGTGGTTCGGCAAAATGTCGGCCGCGGACATGATCCGGCTCGCCGGGCAGCACACCGTGGCGCGCATGCTGGAGCGCGACGAATTCGCCAAGCGCTTTGCCGCGCAGCAGTCGATCGCCATCCACGAGTTCCTGTATCCGCTGGTGCAGGGCTACGACTCGGTCGCGCTGGAGGCCGACGTGGAATGCGGCGGCACCGACCAGAAGTTCAACCTGCTGATGGGCCGCGGCCTGCAGGAACACCACGGCCAGAAACCGCAGGTGGTGCTGACCATGCCGCTGCTGGTGGGCCTGGACGGCGTGAACAAGATGGGCAAGTCGCTGGGCAATTACATCGGCGTGAACGAGCCGGCGATCGACATCGTCAACAAGACCATGAAGATCGGCGACGCGCTGATGTGGGACTGGATCGAACTGCTGAGCTTCGACATTTCCATCGACGAGGCGAAGGCGCTCAAGGCCGACGTGGCCGCGGGGCTCAACCCGCGCGACATCAAGCTGCGCCTCGCGCGCGAACTCGCCACCCGCTTCCACGACGCCGCCGCCGCCGAAACCGCCATCGCCGGCTGGCATGCCGCGGTGACCGGGCAGGGCGATACCACGCTGTTGGCGCTGCAGGACGTGGCGATCCCCGCCGAAGGCATCCGCATCGCCGCGTTGCTGACCGCCGCCGGCATCACGCCCAGCAATTCCGAAGCCAACCGCAAGCTCAAGGAGCGCGCGGTGAAGGTGGAAGGCGTGGTGGTGGAAGATCCCAACGCCAGCTTCGCCCCCGGTTTCGAGGGCGTGCTGCAGGTGGGCAAGCGCAACTTCGCGCGGGTGCGGCTGGTTGCGGGCTGAGCGGAGCCGCGGGAAGGATCAGGCGATGCCCATCGCCGCCAACGCCAGCAACACGATCACGCAGGCATAGCCGCCAAGCCACGCCAGGCTGCGGCCCAGCGGCACGTCGGCGATGTAGAGCACGCCGTGCAGCACGCGCAGCACGATGAAGGCGACGGCGAGCAGCGCGATGCGCGCGGGATCGACGCCAGCGAGTTGCGCAAGCACCACGCCGGCGGCGAAGGGTGCGAAGGCTTCGAGTGCGTTGAGGTGGGCGCCATTCGCGCGCTGCACCTTGTAGTTGCCTTCCTGCTTGGCGATCCACGCCCGCGGGTTGCGATTGTTGTACTTCGGCGCACCGGTCTTGGTGACGAATATCCACACGTAGGGCAACGCGGCGGCGATCAGGACGCACCAGTAGGCGGTGGCGATGGTCATGGCAATTCCTCCCCGGAAAGCGATAGCGTAACGCCCATGGCCGCGTCGCGGCACGGCGCGCCGGCAAACAGGGGGAAGGATGCTGCAGCGACTGTCCAGGTGGTTCGCGGGCAAGCCCGGCGAGGCACCGGTCGCGACGGTGCAAGCCGCGGAGCGCGTGCCGGTGGCGATGCACTGGCAGGCGGGGACACGATTGCCGATCGCCGACTGGGCACGCATCGCCGATGGCGAGGATCCGGACTGGCCCGCCGAACGGCGACATGCGTACTGGGCTGCGGCGGCAGGCGCATGGCTTGAGGCCTTGTCCACGGCGACTGCCACGCCACTGCGGTTGCGTGAGTCGAAGGAGTTCCTGCTGCTTTCCGCGCTGCCGCCGCGCGCGGAGGTACTGTTCCTGCAGGCCTGCGAGCGGATGCTCGCGCGCATCCGTCGCAACCTCGGGCCGCTGGCCAATGACGATGGCTTTGGCAAGCATGTCGCCATCGTGTTCGACAACCATGACGACTACTGCGAGTACGTCTCCCACTACGGCCCGGAAGGTGGCGAGTACGCGATGTCCAGCGGCATGTACATCCAGGCCGGATACGGACACTTCGCCTTGCCCGGCGACGCTGTGGACATGATGGAGCCGGTGATCGCCCACGAGCTGACCCATTGCCTGCTCGACCACCTGCCGATCCCGGCGTGGCTCAACGAAGGCCTTGCGGTGAATACCGAGCAGGCCTTGTTCCCGCAGCTGAGCCATCCGCAGATGCAGTTGTACACGCCCAGGGAACTGGCCGCGCAGCACGTGGCGTACTGGGATGCCGACGGCATCCAGGCGTTCTGGAGCGGGAAGTCGTTCCTGCGCACGGACGACGGCAATCGCCTGTCCTATGAACTGGCCAGGGCCATCACCGCGATGATCGCGAACGACGAGCCTGCGTTCCGTGCCTTCGTCGCGGCCGCGGATATGGCCGATGGCGGGATCGGTGCGGAAGGCCTGCTTGGCTATCCGCTCGAACACCTGGTCGAAGCGGTGCTGGGCGAAGGCGACTGGCGTCCACGTCCCGAAACCTGGGGCGAAGGCGTGGAGCGCGGCCAGTTCGCGCCGCCGATGGTCGCAATGCCGCGCTGAAGGATTGCCCGGAAACAGGAACGGCGCCTTGCGGCGCCGTTCCATGGATCGATGCGCGAAGCCTGTCATTCGGCAGCGGGACGCATCTTGTCGCGCGCGGCCTTGAAGGGGTTGCCTTCGTACCAGTTGGGCCAGCCGTCGCCGGTGGCGAGGTCGTTGCCCACGTTGTACACCGCCTGCAGGTCTTCGATGATGCCGTCCCAGCGCCAGCCGTCGTGGATCTCGTCGCTGGGCTGGTGGTAACGGCGCGCGTAGTCCTCGTTGGCGATCTTGCCGGCCTCGGTGCCGCCTTCCAGCAGGTCGCTGCCGCCCTTCGCGTACAGCGCCGGCACGCCGGCCTTGGCGAAGTTGAAGTGGTCGGAGCGGAAGTAGAAGCCACCCGCCGGGTTGCCTTCTTCCACCAGCACGCGCTGCTGCGCGTCGGCGTGCGTCTTGAGCAGGTCTTCCAGCTCGGAACTGCCCAGGCCGTTGACCACGATGTCGCGTGAACGACCGCCGACGCTCATCGCGTCGAGGTTGATCACGCCGACCGTCTTGTTGAGCGGGAACGACGGCTGCGCGACGTAGTACTTGGAGCCGAGCAGGCCGGATTCCTCCAGCGTGACCGCCAGGAACACCACCGAACGCGCCGGGCGCGGGCCCGCGGCGAACTTCTCCGCGATCTCGATGATGCCGGCGATGCCGGTGGCGTTGTCCACCGCGCCGTTGTAGAGCGCGTCGACGCCGTTGGCCGGATCGTGGCCCTCGTGCTTGCCCAGGTAGTCCCAGTGGCCCATGTAGATCACGGTCTCGTCGGGACGTTCGCTGCCGCGCAGGTAGCCGACCACGTTGCGCGACGAGCTTTCGCTCACCGTGCTCTTGAGGTCGAACGACACCTTCGCCTTCAGCGGCACGGCCTTGAAGCCGCGCTGGTTGGCGGCGACGTACATCGCGTCGAGGTCATGGCCGGAGTCGGCGAACAACTGGCGTGCGACATCGCCGGTGATCCAGCCCTGCGCCGGCAGGCGCGGTTCCGGGTCGTCCTCGGTGCGCAGGTCGAACTGCGCGCCCGACCAGGAGTTCTTCACCACGTCCCAGCCGTAGGACGCGCCCTCGGTGTCGTGGATGATCAGCGCGGCGGCGGCGCCCTTGCGCGCGGCCTCCTCGAACTTGTACGTCCAGCGACCGTAGTAAGTCATCCGGTTGCCTTCGAACAGCGACTCGTCCTTGGCGTGGAAACCCGGGTCGTTGACGAACATGAGCACGGTCTTGCCGGTGACGTCGATGCCGGCGTAGTCGTTCCAACCCTGTTCCGGCGCATCCACGCCGTAGCCGACGAACACCAGCTCGCTGTCGGCGACGTTGATCTCGGGCTTGCCGGTGCGGGTGCCGATCACCATGTCGGTGCCGAACTGCAGGTCGCGTGCCTTGCCGTTGCTGTCGAGCTTGAGCACCGTGGATTCGTCGGCGGTCGTTTCGACCATCGGCACGGTCTGGAAGAAGGTGCCGTTCTCGCCGCCGGGTTCCAGCCCGATGCGCTCGAACTGCGCCTTGATGTATTCGACGGTCTTCTCGCCGCCGGGCGAACCGGGCGCGCGGCCCTCGAAATCGTCCGAAGCCAGCGCTTCGACCATGACGCGGAAATCGTCGGCGTCGATCTCGGACTTGAATGCATGCCCGGCGTGCGGGGATGTCGCGGAAGCGGTCTCGGCGGGCTGTTCGCGGTTGCAGGCGACCAGCAGCGCGGTACCGGCGCAGAGGAGTAGCAGGGAAGAACGCATGCAGCGGCTCCAGGGAAAACGAACCCCCGATTCTACGCCAAGCGCTTCGGGCCGCCTCCGGAGGTGCCGCGCGGGGCTTACTGGCTGGGAGCGCGCGGCGTGTCGTAGGGAATCGGCGTCGCGCCGGTGACGGTGCCCGTGCGCGCGGTCTGGTGCACGTAGAGCACGACTTCGCGCTCGAACACCAGATCGCCCTCGACCACGGCGTCGGGGCCGATGACGATGCGCGGCGGACGCTTGTTGCCGACCGAGATCGGCAGCCAGTTGGCCGTCGGCTTGATGACCTTGATGTGGCCGGTGACGCGCGACCCGATGCCGATGGTGACGTCGCCGGCGACGGTCTCCACGTTGCCTTCGACGGTGGTGGCGACCAGGCCGATCGCACCATTCACGGTTTCGATGTTGCCATCGACGATGCCGCCACGGTCGATGAAGATGCTGCCGTTCACGGTGCCGACGTTGCCGTCCACCTTCGCCTGCGTACCCACGCGGATGCTGCCGTTGACGGTGGACAGTCCGCCGGACTCGATGCCGTCGCCGGCGCGGATGCTGCCGTTGACCGTGTCCGCACCGGTGCTGCGGCTGCCGTCCTGCAGCCGGATGCTGCCGTTGACCGTGCTCAGGTCGCCGTACTGCTTGCCGGACTCGGCGGTGATGCTGCCGTTGACCTTGCTCACGTTGTCGCCATCGGCGAACGCGGGCGTTGTGGCCAGCAACAGCGACAGGGCGATGGCGGAAGCGATGCGGTTCATGGCGTATCTCCAGCGAGTCTCAGGCACGGAGCCGTGGGGTTGCCGACGGGGTCGGCAGGTGCACGACTAGGGTGCACCGGCTTGGCTACAATCGCACCTGTCATACGTCACTGGGCCCATCGTCGTGCCAAATGCCGCTTCCCCCTCGCGTGCCAGGCCCAAACCCGTCGTGCTGCTGATCCTCGATGGCTGGGGCCATCGCGACGATCCGCGCGACAACGCGATCGCGCTTGCGAACGTGCCGACCTGGCGTCGCCTGCTGGCCGAACACCCGACCACGCTGATCCACACCGAAGGCCGTTTCGTCGGTTTGCCGGACGGGCAGATGGGCAATTCCGAAGTCGGGCACATGAACATCGGTGCCGGTCGCATCGTGTACCAGGATCTCACCCGCATCGACGCGGCGATCGAGGACGACAGCTTCTTCGGCAATGCCGAACTCAATGCCGCTTGTGACGCGGTGCTCGCCAACGGCGGCACGCTGCACGTGTTCGGCCTGCTCTCGCCCGGCGGCGTGCACAGCCACGAAGCGCACATCTTCGCAATGCTCGAACTCGCCGCCAAGCGCGGCGTGCCGAAGGTCGCGGTGCACGCCTTCCTCGATGGCCGCGACATGCCGCCGCGTTCGGCCGAACCCAGCCTGCGCGCGCTGCAGGCCAAGTGCGACGCGCTCGGCAATGCACGCATCGCAAGCGTGTCCGGCCGTTACTGGGCGATGGATCGCGACAAGCGCTGGGAGCGCGTGCGCAAGGCATGGGATGCCATCGTCGAGGCCAAGGGCGACGCAACAGATGCGTTGTCGGCATTGCAGGCGGCTTACGCCCGCGGCGAGAACGACGAGTTCGTCGATCCGACCGCACTCGCGGGCGCGCAACCGATGCGCGATGGCGATGCGGTGGTGTTCATGAACTTCCGCGCCGACCGCGCGCGGCAGTTGAGCTCGGCCTTCGTGTCGCCGGCCTTCGATGGCTTCGGCGAAGGCGTGCGCAAGCCCGCGTTGTCGCGCTACGTGTGCCTGACCGAATACGACGCGACCTTGCCGGCGCCGGTTGCGTTCGCGCCGGACAACCTCGCCAACACGTTGGGCGAGGTGCTGGGTGCGAACGAGATGACGCAACTGCGCATCGCCGAGACCGAGAAATACGCACACGTCACCTTCTTCATGGGCGGCGGCCGCGAGGAACCGTATCCCGGCGAGCAGCGCATCCTGGTGCCCAGCCCGAAGGTCGCCACCTACGATCTGCAGCCGGAGATGAGCGCGCCGGAAGTCTGCGCGAAGCTGGTCGAGGCGGTGGAGGACGAACGCTTCGACGTGGTGATCTGCAACTTCGCCAATCCGGACATGGTCGGCCACACCGGCGT
This sequence comes from Luteimonas sp., assembly GCA_024707405.1. Taxonomy (GTDB): domain Bacteria; phylum Pseudomonadota; class Gammaproteobacteria; order Xanthomonadales; family Xanthomonadaceae; genus Luteimonas. Next base: position 194,382 of record JANPZU010000008.1, on the reverse strand, counting down.
GCTGTCGGCGGCGATCACCGCGGTCGAAACCGTGGACAAGGCGGTCGGCGAGATCGTCGCCGCGGTGCGTGCGAAGGGCGGCGAACTGCTGGTCACCGCCGACCACGGCAACTGCGAAATGATGCGCGACCCGTTGACGGGCGAGCCGCACACCTCGCACACGGTCGGCCCGGTGGATCTGGTGTACGTCGGCAGTCGCGACGCGACGCTGCGTCGTGGTGGCGCGTTGCGCGACCTGGCACCGACCATCCTCGACCTGATCGGCGTCGCCAAACCCGCCGAGATGACCGGCGACACGCTGCTGGTCGCGAAGGGATGATCCAGCCGCGGCGGTGGACAGGCGGGGTGGCGGGCGCGTTGCTCGCCGCCGGCTTGGCCGTTGCCTGGCCCGCGGCTGCGCAGCAGAACAGCCGAGATGCCGAGCGCAGGCTGGAGAACGTGCGCAAGGAATTGCGCGAAGTGGCAAGCGAGCGCCGCCGGCTGGAAGGCCAGCGCGGCCAAGCCGCACGCGAACTGCGCCAAAGCGACGAGCGCGTCGCCGCTTCGGCGCGGGAATTGCGCACGGTCGAAAGCGGGATCGTCGAGCAGCAGGCTGCGCTGGCGGAATTGCAGCGCAAGCGCGACGCATCCGAGCAGGCCATGGCGGCGCAGCGCGAGGAACTGCGCACGCTGCTGCGCGCCAGCCACGCCGTCGGCGACAGCGCGCCACTGAAACTGTTGCTGTCGCAGGACAGCGCCGCCGATGCCGGGCGCACGCTGGCCTACCACGGCTACCTGCAACGGCATCGCGCGCAGCGCATCGCGACGTTGCGCGACGAGTTGGCCGGACTGGCCGAGATGGAACGCGACATCACCGCGCGCCAGGCGGAACTGGAAGCCTCGCGCGATGCGCAACGCAGCAAGCATGCCGCGCTGGAACGCGCCCGGCGCGAACACGACACGACGGTGTCGCAGATCGAACGTCGCTACCAGGATCGCAGCTCGCGCGAGAAGGCGTTGGGGCGCGATGCGCAATCGCTCGAACGCCTGCTCACGCGCTTGCGCGAAGCCGCGCGACGCGCCGAAGCCGAGCGCCGTGCCGCGGCCAACCGCCCTGCGCAAGGCGGCGCGACGACACCCGCGCGTCCACGACCGAACGTGCCGCAAACCGCGGCCGTGCAGGTGGGCGGCCTGGGCTGGCCGCTGTCGGGCACGCTGCTCGCCAGCTACGGTGCGCGCCTGCCCGATGGCCGCAGCAGCAACGGCATCCTGATCGGTGCGGCGGCAGGCAGTGCGGTGAGCGCGGTCGCCGAGGGCACGGTGGTGTTCGCCGAATGGATGACCGGCTACGGGATGTTCCTGATCGTCGACCACGGCAACGGCTACATGAGCCTGTACGGCCACAACGAAACCCTGCTCAAGCAAGTGGGCGATCGCGTCGCGCGCGGCGATGCCATCGCCACCGTCGGCAATTCCGGTGGCCAGGGTCGTCCGGGGCTGTATTTCGAACTGCGCCGAAACGGCCAGCCGGTTAATCCGAACACGTGGCTGCAGCGACGCTGACGGCCGGCGCGACGTTAACGAAACCTGCACCGCCGTCCCCATAATGGATGAACCCCGCCCGCCCGGCGCGGTCACACGCCTGCATCCCCGTCCCGGAGTTTCCATGCGCATCCGCCTGTTGTCGCTCGCCATCGCCGCCTTGCTGCCCGTGTCCGCATGGCACGTCGCGCTGGCGCAGGACGCGGCGCCGCCGGCCGAGGCACACGAGCAGGCGGAACCACGCGAGCAAGCGGAACCAGCAACGGACGGGGTGGATGCCGACGGGCAGGACATGCCGTCCGAGGACGATGGCGACGCACGCGAGCAGGAACGCGCAGTGGCCGCGAGCGACGATCCGGATGCGGCATCGACCGCATCGACACGCGTTCCGCTCGATGAGATCCGTCGTTACGTGTCGGTGTTCAACGCCATCCGCGAAGGCTATGTCGACCAGGTCGAGGACAAGGCGCTGATGATGTCGGCGATCCGCGGCCTGCTCGCCGACCTCGATCCACACAGCGCGTACATGGACAGGAGCGCCGCCGAAGCCTTCCAGGAAGGCACGTCCGGTGCCTACTGCGGCATCGGCGTGGAAGTGATGCAATTGCCCGACGGCAAGATCCGCATCATCGCGCCGATCGACGGCACGCCGGCGGAGAAGGCAGGCATCCGTGCCGGCGACGTCATCGTCGCGGTCGACGACAAGGAGCTGACCGCCGCCGACAACGAGGGCCATGGCCCGCTGCGCGGCGAACCGGGCAGCAGCGTTGCGCTTACCGTGCTGCGCGACGGCGAGGCCGAGCCGCTGCGGATCGAAGTGCAGCGCGAGATCATCCGTGTCGCCAGCATCCGCGGACGCATGCTCGAACCCGGCTACGGCTACATCCGCATCGCCGCGTTCCAGGCCGATACCGCTGGCGATTTCGGCAAGACGCTGCAGCAGTTGCACACGCAGGCCGGCGGCCGCCTGAAGGGGCTGGTGATCGACTTGCGCAGCAATCCCGGTGGCCTGCTGACCGCGGCGGTGCAGGTCGCGGACGACCTGCTCGACAGCGGCGGCATCGTCAGCACACGCGGGCGGCTCGGTATCAGCGATGCGCAGTTCAACGCCACGCCGGGCGATGCGATGCACGGTGCGCCGGTGGTGGTGGTGGTCGATGCCGGTTCGGCGAGCGCGTCGGAAGTGCTGGCCGGCGCGCTGCGCGACAACGACCGTGCACGCATCGTCGGCAGCCGCACCTTCGGCAAGGGCTCGGTGCAGACGCTGATGCCGCTCGACAACGGCGATTCGGTCAAGCTCACCACCGCGCGCTACTACACGCCCAACGGCAAGTCGATCCAGGCGCGCGGCATCGACCCGGATGTGGTGCTCGTGCCCGAGGACGCGCCGGCTGGCACGTCGCGTGCCTATACCGAAGCGAACCTGCCCGGCCACCTGCGTGGCGATCTGGAAGGCGAGGCCGGCCCGGGCGACGTGTTACCGGGCGATGGCCCGATCAATGCCGCACTGGCGGAGTTGAAGAAACCGGCGGTGGCGGCCGCGCAGTAAGCGATCCGCGTCAGCCCTGCGGCGCCTGTGCGCCCGCCAGCCACAGGCCGGCGAACACCGCGGCAATGCCCAGCAGGACGCTGCCGCCGACATAGCTGGAGGCGATGAGCCATTCGCCACGGCGCAGCAGTTGCACGGCTTCGAGGCCGAACGCGGAAAACGTGGTGAATCCGCCGAGCAGGCCGACCATCAGCAACAGCCGTGCATCGTCATCGAACCATGCCAGGCGCGCGGCGAATCCTGCGCAGAGGCCGACCAGCAGGCAGCCGAGCACGTTGACGATGAAGGTGCCGAGCGGGAAGCGGGGCGCATCCGCCACCTGCATCGTCCAGGTCGACAGCAGGTAGCGTGCAATCGCACCCGCGGCGCCGCCCGCACCGACCAGCAGCAGCGGATGCAGCGTCGACATCGCGATCAGCGCGGCTTCGCCGGCAGCGGGAACGGCGTGACCACCTTCTCGCCTGATTCGGCATCGCGGATCGCGGACTGGCCCTTCTTCTCCACTTCCTCCACGCGCAGCACCGCCTGCATCGGCAGGTGCAGGGTGCGGGTGTTGCCGAACTCGTCGCGCAGGCGTTCCTCGGTCGGATCGACGACGATGCCCTCGTGCACGTCGAACACCAGTTCGCCGACTTCGACGAAACCCCACAGCCGGCCGCTGTCGACGCGTTGCGCGTACAGCTCGTAGACCTTGCCGTGGTTCAGGAACGTGACTTTGTAAAGCGTCTTGGCCATGGCGCGATTGTAGGAGTGCGCCGCGTGTGCGGCCAGCCATCGGCAACGCAATCCACGCGGGCATGCATGCATCGCGTAGCGCCGAGCTTGCTTGGCGGCCCGTCGCGAGATGCCGCCTTGGTGCCATTCGCAGCGGAGCAAGCTCCGCTCTACGGGAGGTGGATCAATAGCCTTTCAATTTCCGCAGCCGCCGCGCGATGGCCTGCCGCGAGGCCATCGCGAACAGCACGCCGAAGGCGAAACCAGCCGCATGCGCGGCCCATGCCACCGCGCCGTAGGCGGGGCCGATGTAGGCGAACACCACCTGCAACACCGCCCACACGCCGATCAGCAGCGACGCCGGCGCGCGCACGAATTCCAGGAACAGTCCCAGCGGCACCACCACGCCCAGGCGTGCCTGCGGGAACAGCGCGAGGTACGCGCCGATCAGCGCCGACACCGCGCCGCTGGCGCCGATCACCAGGCGGTCGGGCGCGCCGATGGCGAGCACGGCGAACAGGTTGGCGAAGGCGCCGCCGAGGAAGAACAGCGCCAGCAACCGCCATGCGCCCATCACGCGTTCCGCCGGCAGGCCGAAGATCAGCAGGAACACCAGGTTGCCCAGCAGGTGCGCCCAGTCGGCATGCAGGAACAGTGCGCTGAACAGCCGCAGCCACTGCTCCGGATCGAGCCAGCCGCGCAGGCCCTCGGTGTCGGGGTTGCCTGCCAGTGCGCCCCATTCCAGCAGCAGCGCCGCCTGCGAGTCGCCGGGACGGGTAGCCGCCCAGACCCAGGCGGCCCACAGCAGCGCGACCAGCGCCGGGGTGGCCCAGCGGAAGGTGTGGGTGCTGCGGGGCGGGATCGAGATGAACATGGCGCTTCGGGCCGGGCGTGGCGGATACCTTAACGGTTTGCGTTGGCGCGGCAATGGCCGTGAACCGGACGTTTGGCACCGTTTCCACACGGGGCGGTACGGTATAGTGCGCCCGCGTCGCGGGTCGGGAGGGCGAGTTCCGGCGACTGGGCGGGGTTGGAAAGCCTCGCCACGGCGCAAGCCAATTCGTCACTGGAGAGACACCGCAATGCGCAACATCCCCCGCAACCTGCAGACTTCCGCGCTGGCCGTCGCCGTCATCGGCGCGCTGGCCTTCGCCTCCAACGCCCACGCCGCCGGTTTCCAGTTGAAGGAAAACAGCGTCCGTTCGATGGGCAGCGCCTTCGCCGGCACCGCCGCCAAGACCGGCGATTCGTCCGTGGTCACCAACAACCCCGCGGTGATGACGCAGTTCGAAGGCAACACCTTCCAGATCGACCTGACCGCGATCGACCTGAGCTACGAGTTCAAGGGCACCGCGACCGACGCCTTCGGCCGTCCGATGACCGGCGGCAACGGCGGCGACGCCGGCGGCCTGACGCCGGTGCCGGCCATGTCGTACATCCGCAAGCTCGACAACGGCGTCGCGCTGGGCGCGATGATCAGCGCGCCGTTCGGCCTGAAGACCGAATACGAGGACGGCTGGGTCGGCCGTTACTTCGCGCACACCTCCGACGTGCGCATCGTCGACCTCGCGCTGTCGGGCGCGGTCGACCTGAGCGACCATTTCTCGGTCGGCATCGGCGTGATCGTGTCGCGCGCAGACGTGACCCTGTCGCGCTCGGTCGACTTCGGCACCCTGCTGTATTCCAACCCGGCCACGCGCCCGCTGCCGTTCGCGCAGCCGCAGGCCGCCGACGGGTTCATCGAGATCGCCGGCGACGACACCGGCTACGGTTGGCTGGTCGGTGCGCACTTCCGTCCGACCGACAAGGTTGCCATCGGCGTCAGCTATCGTTCCGAGATCGACTACGACATCCGCGGTACCGCCGACTGGACGGTGCCGGGCAACGTCGCCGCCGTGTTCGGTGCCAGCCCGCTGACCGCGCAACTGTTCCAGGACGGCCCCGGCGGCGCCAAGCTGACCACGCCGTCGGTGCTGCAGGTCGGCGCGACCTGGCAGGCCACCGATCGCCTCGCACTGATGGCGACCTGGTCGCGCACCGGCTGGGAGTCGCTGCGTGAAGTGCGCATCCAGTTCGAGCGCCCGGATCCGGACGCGGTCGAGCCGTTCGAATGGAGCAACAGCACGTTTGCGTCGATTGGCGCCGAGTACAAGCTCAACGAGCGCTGGACGTTGCGCGGTGGCGTGGCCGAGGACGAAACCCCGACCAGCATCGCGCACCGCACGCCGCGCCTGCCGGACGACGACCGTCGCTGGTACTCCATCGGTGCGACCTGGCAGTTCAGCGACGCACTGGACCTGAACTTCGGCCTGACCCACATCAAGCCGAAGGATCCGAAGGTGAACTTCAGCTCGGGCGGCAGTTCGATCGCCGGCCCGTTCGACGGCAGCGCCAACCTGTACGGCGTGTCGGCGCAATACCGCTTCTGATCGCCACGCGATCCGCGACACCTACGAAAAACCCCGCCACGGCGGGGTTTTTCTGTTTCAGGGCGCCGTCGGGTTCATGCGGCCAGCGAGCGGACTTCCGTGCGGTTGCGTCCGAGCCGCTTGGCTTCGTAAAGCGCTTCGTCGGCGATGTTGATCAACGACTGGACATTCGGCGGCGTGCCGGTGGCATGGACGACGCCCAGGCTGCAGGTCACCCCGATCGCCGCCCGGTCGGCATCGAGTTCAAGCGACATGGCCTGTTCGCGGATGCGTTCGGCCATGCGATGCGCATCGGCGGGCTCGATGTCGGGGAGCACCACGATGAACTCCTCGCCACCGAGCCGCGCAAACAGGTCGTCGCTGCGGATGCAGCCGCGGACGGCATCGGAGAACCGCTGCAGGGACCAGGTCGCCGGTCTGGTGTCCGTGGCGGTCGTTGATCGACTTGAAGTGGTCGAGGTCGAGCGCGATCACTGCCAGCCCCTTGGCGCCTGCGGGCTTGCGCCGGAAGTTGCCCAGTTCCGCATTCAGGCCGCGCCGGTTCAGCGCGCCGGTCAATGGGTCGAACATCGCGCTCTGGCGCAGCGATTCGGCGGCGCGGAAGCTGGTCAGCATCAGCATGCAGAAGTTGAGCAGGTACCAGGTGGACAGGTCGATGTTGACCCAGGCTTCGTTGGGGCCGTAGTTGCCGGTGAGCGCATTCCACAGGTCGCGGCCGTAGAGCAGGGAGAGCACCACGCAGCCGGCCATCATCAGCTGCGCGGGCAAGCGGTCGGGCGGCGTGTCGAGCTGGCGCAACTGCATGAACATCAGCGCCAGCACCACGACTTCCGTCGCGCTCATGGCCGCGCCCTGCGCATCGGCGGTGCCCCAGAACACCCAGCCCGCCAGCGACAGGCCGACGCACAGCGGCATCAGTGCGAGTTCCAGGCCCTTCAACGGGCGCTGCTGCACGAACAGCACGATCGACCAGCCCAACCCCACCAGCCCCGCGCAGGCCAGCATCCCGCCGATTCCCGCGATCCAGAAGGTCGCCTCGGCGTTGCCTGTGCGTGCGAATTCCTGCGCGGTGCCGTCCAGCATCGACGCACCCAGCGAATAGACCAGATGCGCGACGCCCCACAGTGCGATGCCGCGCAATCCGCGCGAGATGCGCGAGACGTACCAGAACAACCCCAGCAGGATCAGCGCAAGCGCGCAGTCGCTGAGCAGCAGGTTGTAGAAGTCGGTGGTCATTTCCGCGAATTGTAGGGGGCGAGCGCCGGCCGGGGGCCATGTGGCGCCAGTCCCTGCGCGGATGTGTGATGGCGGCGGGCTTCCGATCCCGTCGCCGGTCGCGGGTTACTCGCCGAGCGTCAGCAGCGATGCATTGCCGCCGGCCGCGGTGGTGTTGATGGTGACCGTCTTCTCGGTGGCGAAGCGCGGCAGGTAGTGCGGGCCGCCGGCCTTGGGGCCGGTGCCGGAGAGGTTCTGGCCGCCGAATGGCTGCACGCCGACCACTGCGCCAATCTGGTTGCGGTTGACGTAGACGTTGCCCACCTTCGCGCGCTGCACGATGCGCTCCACGGTCTCGTCGATGCGCGAATGGATGCCCAGCGTCAGGCCATAGCCGGTGGCGTTGATGGCATCGACCACGGCGTCCAGCTCGTCTGCCTTCCAGCGGATGACGTGCAGCGCCGGGCCGAAGTTCTCGCGGGTGAGCTGCGACAACGACGACAGCTCCCACGCGCGCGGCAGGAAGAAGGTGCCGTGGGCGATGGCGTCGCTGCCAGGCGCCTGTGCGATGGGCCTGGCGACCGTCGCCATCTTCGCGGCGTGGTCGTCGAGCAGCTTCAACGCATCGGAATCGATCACCGGGCCGACGTCGGTCGACAGCAGCCCCGGATCGCCGACGGTCAGTTCGGCCATCGCACCGGCGATCATCGTCACCACCTTGTCGGCGATGTCGTCCTGCACGAACAGCACGCGTGCGGCCGAGCAGCGCTGGCCGGCGGAGGTGAAGGCCGATGCCAGCGCATCCTTGACCAATTGCTCGGGCAGGGAAGACGAATCAGCGATCAACGCGTTCTGGCCACCGGTCTCGGCGATCAGCACGCCGATCGCGGCATCGCGCGCCGCCATCGCGCGGTTGATCGCGCGCGCGGTCTCGGTGGAGCCGGTGAAGGCGACGCCGGCGACGCGTGGATCCTTGGTCAGCGCAGCGCCGACGGTGGCGCCGTCGCCGGGCAGGAACTGCAGCACGTCGGCCGGGATGCCGGCTTCGTGCAGCAGCTTCACCGCGTAATAGCCGATCAGGTTGGTCTGTTCCGCAGGCTTCGCGATCACGCTGTTGCCTGCGGCAAGCGCGGCGGCGATCTGTCCGGCGAAGATCGCCAGCGGGAAGTTCCACGGGCTGATGCAGACGAACACGCCGCGACCGCAGAGCTGCAGCGCGTTCGATTCGCCGGTCGGGCCGGGCAGCGGATGCGGCACGAATTCCTTGCGCGCCTGCGCGGCGTAGTAGCGCAGGAAGTCCACGGCTTCGCGGACTTCGGCGACGCCGTCGGGGATGGTCTTGCCGGCTTCCTTCGTGCACAGCGCGATGTACTGCGGCATGCGCTGTTCCAGCAGGTCGGCGGCGTGTTCGAGGATCGCCGCGCGCGAGGCGGCGGGCGTGGCATCCCACTTGGGTTGTGCAGCGACTGCGTTCTGCAGCGCCTGTTCGACGGTGGCGCCGTCGGCGGCCTTCCACTGGCCGACGCGCTGGCGACGGTCGGCGGGATTGGTGACGGCGATGTCGGGGCCGGTGATCGTCGCGCCCGGCACCAGCGGCTCGGCGCGCCAGTCGGTGGTGGCCGTGGCGACCTGCTCGGCGAGCGTGCGCAGTTGGTCGTCGTTGGCGAGGTTGATGCCCATGGAATTGTTCCTTTCGGAGCCCTGGCTGCGGTACAGATCGACCGGCAGCGGAATGCGCGGATGCGGGATGGAATCGAAGGCCGAGACGACCTCGACCGGGTCGCGCACCAGGTCGTCGATGCTGACGTCCTCGTCGCTGATGCGGTTGACGAAACTGGAGTTGGCGCCGTTTTCCAGCAACCGGCGCACGAGGTACGGCAGCAGGTCTTCGTGCGAACCGACCGGGGCGTACACGCGGCAGGGCACGTCGAGACGGTCGGCGGGAATGACCTCGGCGTAGAGGTCGTCGCCCATGCCGTGCAGCTTCTGGAATTCGTAGTGATGGCTGGAGCCCCTCTCCCTCCGGGAGAGGGGTTGGGGTGAGGGTTCGGGGCGAGCATTGCCAGCACTGTGCTGCGTACCCTCATCCGCCCTTCGGGCACCTTCTCCCGGAGGGAGAAGGAAAGAAGCCATGCGATGGATCGCCGCGATGGTCTGAGCGTTGTGCGTCGCGAACATCGGATAGATCGCATCGGTGTTCGACAGCAGCCGCACCGCGTTGGCCTGGTAGCTTACGTCGGTATTGGGCTTGCGCGTGAACACCGGATAGACCGGGTGGCCGTCGACCTGCGCGCGCTTCACTTCGGAATCCCAGTACGCGCCCTTCACCAGCCGCACGGGGATGCGTCGGCCGTGGCGGCGGGCGAGGTCGGCGATCCAGTCGATCACGAACGGCGCGCGCTTCTGGTAGGCCTGCACCACGATGCCGAAGCCGTTCCAGCCGGCGAGCGATGCATCGCTCCACGCGGCCTCGATCACGTCCAGCGACAGTTCGAGCCGGTCGGATTCTTCGGCGTCGATGGTCAGGCCGATGTTGTAGCCCTTGGCTTGCCGCGCCAGCTGGTTGAGTCGCGGCGCCAGTTCGGCCAGCACGCGGGCGCGCTTGGCGTGTTCGTAGCGCGGATGCAGGGCCGAGAGCTTGACCGAAATCGAGGGCGCGGTGATTTCGTCAGCGAACGGGCCGGTGCGGCCGATGGCGTCGATCGCGTCGCTGTAGGCCTTGAGATAGCGGTCGGCATCGCGCTGGGTCAGCGCCGCCTCGCCCAGCATGTCGAAGGAGTAGCGGTACGCCGCGTTGCCGCCCTTGCGGCTGCGCGTGAGCGCCTCGCCGATGGTGCGGCCCATGACGAACTGGTGGCCCATGATCCGCATCGCCTGACGCACCGCGAGTCGGATCACCGGCTCGCCGACGCGACCCACCAGTCGCTTGAAGGCGTTGTGCACGTCGCGCTTGGTGTCGTCGGCCAGGTCGACGAGGCGGCCGGTCAGCATCAGGCCCCAGGTCGAGGCGTTGACCAGCACCGAGTCCGACTGGCCCATGTGCCGCTTCCAGTCGGCTTCGCCCAGCTTGTCGCGGATCAGCTTGTCGGCGGTGTCCTGGTCCGGGATGCGAAGCAGGGCTTCGGCCACGCACATCAGCAGCACGCCTTCCTCGTTGCCCAGGTCGTACTGGCGCATGAAGGCTTCGATGGCGCCCTGGTCGGCGGTGCGGGCACGCACCCGGCGGACGAGGTCGGTGGCGGTGGCGTGGATCGCGGTGCGGTCGGCGTCGCTCCAGTCCGGGGTGGGCTGTCGCGCCACGTCGAGCAGTGCGCGCAGGTGGGCCGATTCATCGAGGCCCCAGCCTGCGGTGATCGCGGCGCGGCGCGGGGAAGGGGGCGCCGGCAGTTCCGGCGACAGGATCGGGCTCACGGGACTGGCCATGCTTCGGGATCGCGAATTGTAGGGCGGCGGCACCGGCGCCGACAGCGCGGAACGCGCCGCTGCCTGTGCGGATCGGGCCTGCGCATGCCGCTGCGGGCGGGCGCCAGGCAGCCGCAATCGGCATTGCGCGGGATCATTGCGGGCAGGGCCGGGTTGTGACCCCCCTGTGCGCCCGGATACCATGTGCGGCGAATTGTCCTACCCCCGGGGAGGCAATTTCTGCTTTTCCGGCCAGCAACCTGCTGGCCAGGTTCCGCTGGCGGCCGCCCGGCCGCGACCGATGACATTGGGGTCTAGGCAATGATGCAGGCGCGTTTCTTGCGATGGGGTGTGGCATTGGCGGCGTGCGCGCCGCTGGCGGTACTGGCCCAGGCGGTGGATCCCAAGCCGTGGCAGCTGAACATGGGGCGCGGGGTCACCACGTCCTCCCAGCACGCCTACGACGCGCACATGCTGGCCCTGTGGATCTGCGTGGCCATCGGCGTGCTGGTGTTCGGCGCGATGGGCTACGCGATGTTCAAGTTCCGCCACTCCAAGGGTGCGGTGCCGGACACCGACTTCACCCACAGCACCAAGCTCGAGGTCATCTGGACCGTGGTGCCGATCCTGCTGCTGGTGATCATGGCGATCCCGGCCACGTACAAGCTGATCGCGATGTACGACACCCGCGAATCGGAGATGACCGTCAAGGTCACCGGCGTGCAGTGGATGTGGAAGTACGAGTACCTCGGCGAGGGCGTGCAGGTCACCAGCCGCCTCGACCGCGAGAGCGACCGCCTGCGCCAGGACAAGACGGCCACCCGTGCCCAGCTCGATGCCCATGGCCACTACCTGCTGGACGTCGACAACCCGCTGGTGCTGCCGACCGGCACCAAGGTGCGCTTCGTGATCACCGCCGACGACGTCATCCACTCCTGGTGGGTGCCGGCATTGGGCTGGAAGCAGGACGCCATCCCCGGCCTGGTCAACGAGGCCTGGACCGAGATCCTCGAACCCGGCATCTACCGCGGCCAGTGCGCCGAGCTGTGCGGCAAGGACCACGGCTTCATGCCGATCGTGGTGAAGGCCGTGCCGCGCGAGGAATACGACGCCTGGCTGGCCGCCGAGAAGGCGAAGAACGCACCCGCGCCGGCACCGACGCCCGCGGCACCGGCCGTTGAAGAGGCGGCCGACGCCACCGCGCAATCCAATTCCGCCCCCGCCGCCACGCCGGCCGGCTGATCGCATTCCCGAGGTCGACAGTCCATGTCCACGCACACCGCAACCGCAGACCACCACGACGATCACCACGGCCACAAGCAGGGGTTCGTCGAGCGCTGGTTCTTCTCCACGAACCACAAGGACATCGGCACGCTGTACCTGCTGTTCTCGTTCGTGATGTTCATCATCGGCGCGGGCATGAGCGTGATCATCCGCACCGAGCTGATGGTGCCGGGCCTGCAGCACGTCAGCCCCACCTTCTTCAACCAGATGACCACCATGCACGCGCTGGTGATGATCTTCGGCGGCGTGATGCCGGCCTTCGTCGGCCTGGCCAACTGGATGATCCCGCTGCAGATCGGCGCGCCGGACATGGCGCTGCCGCGCATGAACAACTGGTCGTTCTGGATCCTGCCGTTCGCGTTCACCATGCTGCTGATGACGCTGTTCCTGCCAGGCGGCGGCCCCGCCGGTGGCTGGACGCTGTATCCGCCGCTGTCGCTGCAGGGCGGCTACAACGTCGCGTTCGTGATCTTCGCCATCCACATGATGGGCATCAGCTCGATCATGGGCGCGATCAACGTCATCGCCACCATCCTCAACATGCGCGCCCCGGGCGTCGACCTGCTGAAGATGCCGATCTTCTGCTGGACCTGGCTGATCACCGCGTTCCTGCTGATCGCGGTGATGCCGGTGCTGGCCGGCGCGGTGACGATGCTGCTGACCGACAAGTTCTTCGCCACCTCGTTCTTCAACGCGGCCGGCGGCGGCGACCCGGTGATGTTCCAGCACATCTTCTGGTTCTTCGGGCATCCCGAGGTCTACATCATGATCCTGCCGGCGTTCGGCATCGTGTCGGAGATCATCCCGACCTTCAGCCGCAAGCCGCTGTTCGGTTACCAGGCGATGGTGTACGCCACCGCGTCGATCGCGTTCCTGTCGTTCATCGTGTGGGCGCACCACATGTTCACGGTGGGCATGCCGCTGGGCGGCGAGATCTACTTCATGTTCGCGACCATGCTGATCGCGATCCCGACCGGCGTGAAGGTGTTCAACTGGGTGACCACGATGTGGCGCGGTTCGATCAGCTTCGAATCGCCGATGCTGTGGTCGATCGCGTTCGTGATCCTGTTCACCATCGGCGGCTTCTCGGGCCTGATGCTGGCCATCGTGCCCGCGGACTTCCAGTACCACGACACCTATTTCGTGGTCGCGCACTTCCATTACGTGCTGGTGACCGGCGCGCTGTTCGGCATCATCGCCGCGGTCTACTACTGGTGGCCGAAGTGGACGGGCCGCATGTACAACGAGTTCTGGGCGAAGTTCCACTTCTGGTGGACGATGATCTTCGTCAACCTGCTGTTCTTCCCGCAGCACTTCCTGGGCCTGGCCGGCATGCCGCGCCGCATCCCGGACTACAACGTGGTGTTCGCCGACTGGAACCTGATCAGTTCGATCGGCGCCTTCGGCATGTTCGTCACGCCGTTCATGATGGCCGCGGTGCTGTGGCATTCGCTCAAGCACGGTGCCAAGGCCGAGGCGCGTGCGTGGGAAAGCGCGAAGGGCCTGGAATGGACGGTGCCGTCGCCGGCCCCGCACCACACCTTCACCAAGCCGCCAGTGATCAAGGACGGCGACCTGGCGCATGGCGACATCACGCACTGAGGCCATGCGCACCATGACCCTGCCACCGTCCGACGATGAGCTCGCCCTGCGCCGCAGGCGCGCGGTGCGCACCGCCGCGGTGGTGGGGGGCATTGCCGTGGCGATCTACATCGCCTTCATCCTGTCCGGGGTGATCGGGCGATGAGCGCCGGGAAGTTCGGGGTGTTCAAGCTGGTCGCGATCTCGGTGGCGGCGTTCGCGTTCACCTTCTCGCTGGTGCCGCTGTACCGCATCGCCTGCGAGAAGGTGTTCGGTATCCGCCTCGACAACACCGCCGCCAGCGTGCCGGCCACGACGTCCGCGCCGCAGGAAGAGCGCTGGGTGACGGTCGAGTTCGACGGTACCGTCAACTCGCGGCTGCCGTGGTCGTTCCGCCCCAATGCAACCCGCATGCGCGTGCGCGCGGGCGAGCAGTACGAGGCGACCTACCATGCGCACAACGACGGCACCGCGCCGATCGTCGGCAGCGCCACGCCGTCGGTAGCACCGGCGCGCGCCTCGGGTTACTTCCAGAAGACCGAATGCTTCTGTTTCACCGCGCAGACGCTGCAGGCGGGCGAGACCCGCGACATGCCGGTGCGCTTCATCGTCGATCCGGCACTGCCGGAAGGCGTCACCACGATCACCCTTTCCTACACCTTCTTCAGGAACGACGTGCTGACCGAGCGCGCGCAGGCCGCCGTCGCGGCGTCGGCGCCCTCGGCGCTCGCATCGCCCTGACGACGCATTCCACGATCCACAGACGGACCGAAGCACATGGCACAGGCCCACGCAGAGCACCACGACAAAGACATCTATTTCGTCCCGCACCACAGCAAGTGGCCGGTGTACGCATCGGTCGCGCTGTTCGTGGCCATGCTCGGCGTGGCCAGCTGGATGAACGAGATCTCCTGGGGCAAGCCGGTGTTCTTCGTCGGCCTCGCCGGATTGGCGGCGATCCTGTTCAAGTGGTTCGCCGACGTGATCCTCGAGTCCGTGTCGGGCTACTACAACAAGCAGGTCGACGTCTCGTTCCGCATGGGGATGGTGTGGTTCATCTTCTCGGAAGTGATGTTCTTCGCCGCGTTCTTCGGCGCGCTGTTCTACACGCGCCAGTTCGCGCTGCCGTGGCTGGGCGGCGAAGGCAGCGGCATGCTGACCAACAGCGTGCTGTGGGAGAACTTCAGCGCCGGCTGGCCGAGCGCCGGTCCGGGCGAGATCGGTGGCGCGTTCCAGACCATCCCGGCCTGGGGCCTGCCGCTGCTCAACACGATGATCCTGTTGACCTCGGGCGTGACCCTGACCATCGCGCACCATGCGTTGAAGGCGAACCATCGCGGCCAGGTGCTGTTCTGGCTGGGCACCACGATCGCCCTGGGCATCATCTTCGCCTTCGTGCAGGGCTACGAGTACATCCACGCCTACCGCGACCTCAACCTGACCCTGGGTTCGGGCATCTACGGCTCGACCTTCTTCATGCTCACCGGCTTCCACGGCGCGCACGTGCTGCTCGGCACCATCATGCTGCTGGTGATGTGGCTGCGCGTGGCGCGCGGGCATTTCACCGGCGAGAACCACTTCGCGTTCGAAGCGGCCGCGTGGTACTGGCACTTCGTGGACGTGGTGTGGCTGGGCCTGTTCCTGTTCGTCTACGTCTTGTGATCCGCGAACTGGTGATTGGTGATCGGTAGCAGCCAAGGCCCCGCGTGGCTTCGAGGAAAAGCGCCCTTCGTGGCGCTTTTCCGCTTTATCCGATCACCGATTGTTCAATCACCGGCCATGGATCGCCAATCACGGATTCGGGTTGCGGCCCACGCCATGGAATTCGATCCAGCCCATGTAGTTGGCCAGGATCACCAGCGCGATCAGCGCGATCGAGAACGCGATGCGCCGGGTCAATGCGTTGACGGTGCGCTTGGTCTGGCCCTTGTCGGCCAGCATGTAGTAGAGGCCCGCGCCGAGGTTCCACAGGATCAGCGCGAGGAAAGCAATGATGATCAGGGTTTTGAGCGAGTCGTTCATCGTGTCCTCCCGCCGGGCGGCGTGCATGTGAGCGCATTATCGCAGGCGCCGGGGCGACCGGCATGAGCCGGCGTACCACCATGCTGGTCGGCTGGACACTGGCATTGCTGGTGATGGTCGCGTTCGCGTCGCTGGGGCGTTGGCAGCTGGGGCGGATGCACGAGAAGCAGACGATGCTCGATGGCGTCGCCGCGACGCTGGCCGCGCGCGACCCCCTGCCGCTGTCGGCGGCGGGCAATGCCTTGCGCGTGCGCGGCTACGACTGGGCGGCAGGCGAGGGCGTGTTCGTCGATGCCCCGGCGATCCTGCTCGACAACCAGCAGCGCGACGGCCGGCCGGGCGTGCGGGTGTACCGTGCGTTCCAGCCTGCGGGCGCCGCGCCACTGCTGGTCGAACTGGGCTGGCTGCCCTTGCCTGCCGACCGCGCCACGCCCGCGATCGCCTTGCCTGAAGGCGTGCAGCACGTAGCGGGCTTGCTGGCGCCGCCGCCGTCGCCGGGCCTCGTGGCGCAGCACATCAGGAAGGCGGACAATGCGTCGGACATCGTCGTGACCCGGCTCGATGCGGAATTGATGTCGGATTTCGACGGCGTCGGCGCGCTGCCGCCGCGCGTGCTCAAGCTCGATCCGTCGCTGCCGTTGGGACATGCGCGCGATTTCGACATCCTGCCCAATACACTGCCACCCGAGAAACACCTCGGCTATGCCGTGCAATGGTTCGGCCTGGCGCTCGCGGTACTGGTGGCCGCCCTGATCCTCACGTTCCGGAAGTCGAGCAAGCGCAGATGAATGCCCCCGTGTCCGAGCAGCAGCGCAACCGCAACCGCGCGTTGCTGGTTTTCATCGTCGTGATGTTCCTCGGCAGCGCACTGGTTGCCGGGGCGTTGCGCTTCTCCGGTTGGCGGCCTTCGGGCATGAAGAACCACGGCGAACTGCTGCAGCCACCCGGTGACCTGCGCAATGCCACGCCTTCGCTCGCCGATGGCGGCGAGTACGCGTGGAATCCGGTCGAGCGCACCTGGCGCATCGTGGTCGCCCCACCAGCTGCATGCGATACGCCTTGCGTCGAGCTGTCGCGCAGCCTCGACACCGTCTGGCGGCTGTTCGGTCATCGCGCCGACCATGTGCACACGCTGTGGGTCGGCACGCCGCCCGACGGCGTGGTGCGCAACGAATCGTGGCGGGTGCTGGACAACGATCCCGCGTTGCGCGCGGGCCTGCCGCGACTGGACGATCCGGCCGGCGTGCCGGTGTACGTGATCGATCCGAACGGCTTCGCCATCCTGCGCTACGCTCCCGGGTTCGATCCGGCGCATCTGCGCGAAGACGTGGCCCGCCTGCTCAAGCTGAAGTGATGAACGCACCTCGTCCCAACCTGTATCGACACTTCCATCGCATCGCCTGGCTGGCGGTCGCGCTGACCTTCTGCGTGATCGTGTTCGGCGCGTTCGTGCGCCTGTCCGATGCCGGCTTGAGCTGCCCCGATTGGCCGACCTGCTATGGCCGAGCGGCATGGCCACAGGCCACGCAGGACGTCAGCGACCACGCCGCGAGTGCGATCCGTCCGTTCGAGACGCACAAGGCCTGGCGCGAACAGGTACACCGCCACCTCGCCGCCATCCTCGGCGTGCTGGTCTTGGTGCTGGCGTTGCTGGCGGTGCGCAAGCGCAAGCATGGCATCGCACAGATCCTCGGCGCGTCGGCGCTGGTCGCGTCGGCGATCCCGCTGTACATGCAGGGATACACGACCGCGGCGCTGGTGACCGCCGGACTGGGTGAAGCGATCCTGCTGTTCGCGGCGATGCGCTGGTCGAACATCGACCTCGCACGCGCGGCGGCGCTCACGCTGGCGGTGGTGATCTTCCAGGCCTTGCTGGGCAAGTGGACGGTCACGATGCTGCTCAAGCCGGTGATCGTGATGGGCCACCTGCTGGGCGGCATGCTCACGTTCTCGCTGCTGGCATGGATGGCGTGGCGCGCGACGCATCTGCCCATCGTGCTGTCGGACGCGCCGACACTGCGACGCTGGGTACTGGGCGGCATCGTGGTGCTGGCGGTGCAGATCGCGCTCGGCGGCTGGGTCAGCGCCAACTATGCCGCGCTGGCCTGCGGCGCAGGCGGCTGGACGACGACGACACCGCACTGGATCGATTTCCCCAAGTGCGTCGGCCAATGGTGGCCGCCGTCGGATTTCCGCGAAGGCTTCGTGCTCTGGCGCGGCGTGGGCGTGGATTACGAAGGGGGCGTGCTGGATGGCGCCGCGCGCATCGCCATCCAGATGGCACACCGCATCTTCGCCATCGCGGTCTTCGCCTACCTGATGCTGCTGTCGTGGCGGTTGCTGCGCACGCCGGGCCTGCGCGGCTGGGCGGTGTTGCTGGCGTTGCTGACCTGCGCGCAGGTGCTGCTGGGCATCCTCAACGTCAAGCTGTCGTTGCCCTTGCACGTGGCGGTACTGCACAACGGCGGCGCCGCGCTGTTGCTGTTGCTGCTGGTCACGCTGCTGGCGCGATTGCGCAAGCCGGGTTGAGGCCGCCATGTCATTCGTGAAGGATTTCCCGCAGTACTGGACGCTGACCAAGCCGCGCGTGGTCGCGCTGATCGTGTTCACCGCGCTGGTGGGCATGTTCCTCGCCGTGCCCGGCCTGCCGCCGTTGCGCGAGTCCGTGTTCGGGCTGCTTGGCATCTGGCTGGCGGCGGCATCGGCGGCCGCGATCAACCACCTGATCGACCAGCGCATCGACAAGGTGATGGCGCGCACCATGGATCGCCCGCTCGCCACCGGTGCGCTCAAGCCGGCGCAGGTGCTGGCGTTCGCGGTGTTCCTCGGCGCGCTGTCGATGACGATCCTGATCGCGCTGGTCAATCCGATCACCGCTGCGCTCACGTTCGCGTCGCTGATCGGCTACGCCATCGTCTACACCGGCTGGCTCAAGCGCGCCACGCCGCAGAACATCGTCATCGGCGGCATCGCCGGTGCGGCTCCACCGCTGCTGGGCTGGGCCGCGGTGACCAACATGCAGGGCCAGTGGGACTGGGCGCATGCGCTGTTGCTGGTGCTGATCATCTTCGTGTGGACGCCGCCGCATTTCTGGGCGCTGGCGATTTTCCGCCGCGACGACTACGCACGCGCGCTGGTACCGATGCTGCCGGTGACGCATGGCGTGCAATACACGCGCTGGCAGATCCTGTTCTACACCGTGCTGCTGTGCGTGGTGACGCTGCTGCCCGTGATCATCGGCATGAGCGGACTGTTCTACCTCGGCGGCGCGGTCGTGCTTGGGCTGATGTTCCTGTGGTACGCGTGGCGCCTGCTCGATCCGCCGGACGAGTTCTTCGCGATGCGCGTGTTCAATTACTCGGTCGTGTACCTGATGGCGCTGTTCGCCTTCCTGCTGGTCGACCACTGGCTGCTGCCGTGGTTCGACCCGTCGCCTGCGTTCGACTGGCAACGCGTGGGCTGAAGCGAGCGTCATCCAGCCCGGGCAAGTTTCCCGCCCCGGCGTAGAGCGGAGCTTGCTCCGCTGCTCCTGTCCATGGATGAAGGCAGCGGAGCAAGCTCCGCTCTACAGGGCAGAGCCTGCCGTCCGCCTTGCCCTTGCCTTGCGTCTGCAATCAAGACGGCTGAGCCGTATCCTTGCGTTTGCCGGGATGACGGCTCACGTGACTGACGCCGTCGATCAGTCGCCCATCCCGTCCAGCAGGTGCTGCTGCCAGAACAGCACGCTCGCTGCGCCGAAGTAGTCGCTGTTGCTCTTCTTGCGGAAGCCGTGGCCCTCGTCGTCGAACATCAGGAACCACACCGGATTGCCGTTGGCACGCACGGCCTTCGCGATCTGCTCGGCCTCGGTGTACGGCACGCGCGGGTCGTTCCTGCCGTGGGCGACGAACAGCGGCGCATCGATGCGGTGCGCGTTGCGCAAGGGCGAGATGGCTTCGAACACCTTCAGCATCTCCGGATCGCGCTCGTCGCCGTACTCGGCGCGGCGCAGGTCGCGGCGGTAGCTCTCGGTGTTGGTGAGGAAGGTGACGAAGTCGGAGATGCCGACCACGTCGATGCCTGCGCGGATGCGGTCGCTGTAATGCATCAGCGAGGCCAGCACCATGTAGCCGCCGTAGCTGCCGCCGACCACGCCGACGCGCGAGGTGTCGAGTTCGGGCTGCAACGCGATCCAGTCGAGCAATGCGCCGATGTCCTTCACCGAATCCTCGCGCAGTTCGGCGTTGTCCAGCGACAGGAAGGTCTTGCCGTAACCCGATGAGCCCCGCACGTTCGGCACCAGCATCGCCACGCCGAGTTCGTTCACCAGGAATTGCGTGCTGGCGTTGAACGCGGGCCGCGACTGGCCTTCCGGGCCACCGTGGATATTGATGACCACCGGCAGCTTGCGGCCGGCGGGAACATTCGCAGGGCGGTAATAGAACGCGGGGATGGTGCGGGTGGCGCCGTCGACTTCATCGAACGTCGGATAGCGCACCAGCGTCGGCGCGACGAACTTCGATGTGTCGAGTCCGCCCACTTCGCTGCGAGTCCAGCGTTCCAGCGAACGATCCGACAGGCCGATCACGTAGACATCGCTGGGCGAGGTGGCGGTGTTGAGCGTCAACGCGAGGCGCTTGCCGTCGGGCGAAAAATCGCCACCGCCGACGATGCCGACCGGGAGTTCCGGCAGGCGCACCGGGCGATGCCCTGGCAGTGCGAGCACGTGCACCTTGCCGATGCCATCCTCGTTGGTCATGTACGCGAGATGCTTGCCGTCGCGCGCGATGGTGAAGCCTTCGACATCCCAGGGGATGTGCGCGCTCAGCACCTCGGGCTTGCCCTTGCGCGGGTCATGGAAGCGCAGGCTGCGGAATTCGCTCGGGGTGCCGTCGACCGGTTCGTCGGAGATGAAATACACGCCGTGTCCGTCGGGCGCATAGGCGAAGCCGCCGAAGGATGCGGTGCCGCCGTCGATCGGGAACAGTTCCAGCGTGCCGGTGGCTACGTCCACTTCGCCCGGATACGACTCGCTGATCGAGACGTACTTCATCACCAGCAGCTTGCTGCCGTCCGGCGAGAAATCCATCGGCGTCCAGGTGCCGCCTTCGGACAACAGCAGGCGGTTGGTGCCCGCTCTCGTGTCGCGGATCCAGACATCGCGGTCGGTACCGTTGCGCGAGGTGCTGGAGAACGCCATCAGCGTGCCGTCGCGGTTGAGCACGGTGCCGCCGTTCTGGCTTCGCTTGCCATCGGTCAGCAAGGTGCTGGTGCGGGTCTGTTCGTCGAACCAGTACAACTGCGAGAACTCGTCGCCACCCGTGTCCTTGGCGAACACGAAGCCATCGCGCCAAGCCTGCGGCGGCGATGGTGTCACGCCGGCGACCGGCTCGCGGTAGAAAGTCAGCTGCTCGCGCGTGCCCAGTGGCTGGCAGACGCGATGCACCTGGTTGGTCTCGGCGAAGCGCGTGCCGATCAGCAGGCAGCCGTCCTTCGTCCAGCCGCTGACGCCGGCGCCGCGCGTGTTCTGGTAGCGGTCGAGGCGTTCGATCAGTTCGGTCGGGATCTCCGGCACGTTCTCGGTGACGCGGTTGCCGACGTGCTGGCGTTCGACGGTGGTGCCCTGAGCGAATGCAGGCAAGGCACATGCCAGCGCGAGCGCGATGGCGGGCAGGGTGGCGTGAAGGCGCATGGAATGTCCCCGGATTGGCGTGCCTGAAGCCTAGCCCACGCCGGGGCGCATGGGTTAGTCCGATAGTCACGGATATCGTCGCCTGTCGCCAATGGGGCCGGATGTGGCGCGGCGCGACGTGCTGGCCTCAGCGAACCGCTACTCGCGCCTGCAGCAGTTCGCGCAGTTCGCTCTTGTCGTCGTCGTCGAGGCCGGTCGTGCGCTGCTTGTCCTGCAATTCGTCGATACGCTGTTGCAGCGTCTGTCGATCGAGTTGGTTCATCGCATCGAAGAACGCATCGCGCCACGACTGCTCGTCGCCCGGGACGGGTTGGCTTGCCAGCTTCTGCAGTGCAACGCCTTCCTCGCGATCCGAGAAATGTTCGATCAATGCGCCGGTGGTGATGTCATTGCGTGCATGCACCAGTCCGATCACGTCCACCAGCAGCGCGATGCCCGGCTGGCGCAGTGCGACGAAGCGGTAGGGCGGCTGCAGTTCGAGCGCCAGCGCCGGTTGCTGCAGCAGCAGCGAGATCGCCGCGCGCACCAGGCTGCGCTTGGGGGCGGGCGTGGCGGGTGCGTTGCGCGTGCGCTGCGTGGGCACGTGGGTGTCAGGCGATGCGCTGCGCGTGCCGACGCCGGTGAGTTCGGTCAGCCGCTGTCGCATCAGGTCGCCGAAGGCGCCATCGGGGATCTGCGCCAGCAGCGGTTTGGCGCGCTCGGCCAGTCGCGCCTTGCCGTCTAGCGTGGACAGTGAGATGCCGTCCGACAGCGTGTCGAAGAAGAACTGCGACAACGGCGTGGCCTGCTGCAGGCGCACGTCGAAGCCTGCCGCGCCTTCCTGCCGCACGATGGTGTCCGGATCCTCGCCGTCGGGCAGGAACAGGAAGAACGCCTGGCGGCCATCGCGCATGCGCGGCAGCACCGATTCCACCGCCTTCCACGCAGCGCTGCGCCCGGCGCGGTCGCCATCGAAACAGAAATACACATCCGGTGCGTTGCGGAACAGCAGTTCGGCGTGGTCGGGCGTGGTCGCGGTGCCGAGCGTGGCCACGGCCTGGGTGACGCCATGCTCGAACAGCGCCACCACGTCCATGTAGCCTTCCACCACGATCAGGCGTTCGATCTTCTGGTTGGCCTGCCGCACCTGCCACAGGCCGTAGAGTTCGCGACCCTTGTGGAACAGCGCGGTCTCGGGCGAGTTGAGGTATTTCGGGCCGTCGTCCTTGTCGAGCACGCGTCCGCCGAACGCGATGGTGCGGCCGCGACGGTCGTGGATCGGGAACATCACCCGGTCGCGGAACTTGTCGTAGATGTGGCCGCGGTCGTTCTTCGAAAACATGCCGCCGCGTTCGAGCAGGCGCATGCGGCGCTCATCCGTGCCCAGCGTGTCCTTGAGCGCGGAGAAACCATCCGGCGCGTAGCCGATCGCGAACTGTTCGCGGATCGCATCGCCGACACCGCGGCCATCGAGGTACGTGCGTGCCTTGGTGCTGCCGACCAGCTGGCGCTGGAAGAAGGTCGACGCCGCTTCCATCGCGCCGTAGAGATCCTTGGTTTCCGGGTTCTGGTTGCGCTGCTGGGTGTCGCGCGGCACTTCCATGCCGACGCGCTTGGCCAGTTCATCCACGGCATCGAGGAATTCGAGCCGCTCGTAGTTCATCAGGAAGCTGATGGCGGTGCCGTGCGCGCCACAGCCGAAGCAATGGTAGAACTGCTTGGTCGGCGAGACGGTGAACGAGGCCGAACGCTCGTCGTGGAACGGGCAGCGCGATGCGTATTCCTTGCCCTGCCGTTTCAGCGGCACGCGCGCGTTGATCACCTCGACGATGTCGGTGCGTGCGAGGAGGTCATCGATGAATGCGTCGGGGATGCGTGCCATCTCAGCGGCCCCGATCGGAGAAGAGGGGCGATGCGACCCGCGGATCCGCCGCGCGCAGCGGCGCGTCCGGCTGAGTTGCAACCAGGGTGCACGGGGGCGCGGCGTCGGGAATGCGTGCCATGGGCCGACAAGCATGCCACGGCGGTCAAGCCGGCGTGCCGGCCCGGTAACATCGCGTGATGGCATCCCTGCGGCAAACCCTTGATCCGGCGACCGATGGCGACCTGCTGGCGCGCCTGCGTGTTGTGGTGGGCCGGCGCCATGTGCTGACCGGCACCCGTGCCACCCGGCGCTTTCGCAAGGGCTACCGCTTCGGCGAGGGCCCGGTGCTGGCGGTGGTGCGGCCGGGCACGCTACTGGAGCTGTGGCGGGTGCTGCTGGCGACCGTGGGCGCGGGCCGCATCGTGATCCTGCAGGCGGCCAACACCGGCCTGACCGGCGGCTCCACCCCCGATGGCGACGACTACGACCGCGGCGTGGTGCTGGTCAGCACGCTGCGGCTGGCCGGCGTGCACCTGCTCGACGGTGGTCGCCAGGTGCTCTGCCTGCCCGGCGCCACGCTCGATGCGCTGGAGAAGGCATTGGCACCACTGGGGCGCGAGCCGCATTCGGTAATCGGTTCGTCCTGCATCGGCGCCTCGGTGATGGGCGGTGTGTGCAACAACTCCGGCGGTGCGCTCGTGCGGCGCGGGCCGGCATACACCGAACTCGCGCTGTACGCGCAACTGGGCGAAGACGGGGTGCTGCGGCTGGTGAATCACCTCGGGATCGCGCTGGGCGATGCGCCGGAGCAGATCCTGTCGCGATTGCAGGCGGGCGACTGGGACGCGATGGATGTGGTGCACGATCCCGCGCACGCCGCCTGCGACCATCGCTACGCCGGCCACGTGCGCCAGGTCGATGCGGATACACCCGCGCGCTACAACGCCGATCCGTCACGCTTGCACGAAGCGTCCGGTTCGGCGGGCCGGATCGCCGTCTTCGCGGTGCGGCTCGACACGTTCGAGAAGGAAGACGCGGCCGTGTTCTACATCGGCAGCAACGATCCGCACGATCTCACCGAGGTGCGCCGCCACCTGCTGACCGCATTCGAGCGCCTGCCCATCGCGGGTGAATACATCCATCGCGACGCCTTCGACATCGGCGACCGCTATGGCAAGGACACCTTCCTGCTGATCGACCGATTCGGCACCGACAAGGTGCCCGCCGCGTTCGCGTGGAAGAGCCGCGTCGACGGCTGGTGCGAGCGTATCGGCCTGCGAGGTCTCCCCGACCGTGCCCTGCAGTGGCTGTCGACACTGCTGCCGGATCACCTGCCGCCACGACTGCGCGATTATCGCGATCGCTACGCGCACCACCTGCTGCTGAAGGTGTCCGCATGCGATGCCGACGCGACCCGAACTTTCCTCGACGCGTTCTTCTTCACGCGCGAGGGCAGCTTCTTTGCCTGCGATGCCGACGAGGGCCGCAGGGCGTTCCTGCATCGCTTCGCCGTGGCCGGCGCGGCGGTGCGTTACCGCGAAGTGCATCGCGACACAGTCGAGGACATCGTTGCGCTCGATGTCGCCCTGCGTCGCGACGACCGCGAGTGGTTGGAGGCGTTGCCGGCCGACATCGACGACAAGCTGGTGTCGAAGCTGTACTACGGCCACTTCCTGTGCCATGTGTTCCACCAGGACTACATCGTGCGCAAGGGTGCCGATCCGCTGGCAATCGAGCACCGCATGTGGGACTTGCTCGACGTGCGCGGTGCGGAATATCCGGCCGAGCACAACGTCGGCCACCTGTATCGCGCAAAGCCGGAACTCGCCGGCTTCTATCGCAGGCTCGACCCGACCAACAGCTTCAATCCCGGCATCGGGCAGACCTCGAAACGCCGGGACTGGGGCTGACGCAACATCAGCTTGTGCCAGGCCTGCTTCAGGCGGCTTGCTGCGGTCGCCGTTTCGCCAGGATGCGCTCGTCGATCACCGCCGTCACCAACGCGCCGACGAAGAACACCAGTGCTGCGTAATAGATCCACATCAACGTGATCACCAGGGTGCCGAACATGCCGTAGGCGCTGCCCGGCGCGGCTTCCGAGAGGTACATCCCGATCAGCCAGCGGCCCAGCACGAACAGCGCCGTGGTGATCAGCCCGCCGAGGAAGGCCTGTCGCCAGTGCACGCGACGATCGGGCAGGTAGTGGTACAGCAGGGTGAACCCGAGCACGTACACCAGCAGCGAGGCCAGGTCACCGGCCAGGCTGACCAAGAGCGGGATTTCCGCCAGCAGCAGATCGACCGCGGTGGTGAGCAGCGTCGACACGATGATCAGGAAGCCGAGTGCGAACACTACGCCGAACGAAAACACGCGCTTGCGCAGCCAGGCGAGGATGCCGCCGAGCTGGTCGCCATCGGTGCGGAAGATGAGGTTCAGCGTGCCCTGCAGGCGCGCGAACACGGTGGTCGCGCCGACGAACAGCAGGATCGTGCTCCACAGTCCCGCCAGCGAACCCACGTCGGGTTCGGCGCGGGCATTGTCGAGCACCGTGCGCGCGACCATCCCCGCCTCGGTGCCGGCCAGCTCCTCGATCTGCAGCAGCAATGACTGTTGCGCGTCCGGATGCAGCGATGCCGCCAGCCACAGCACCAGCACCAGCAGCGGTGCCAGCGATACCAAGGCGAAGAAGGTGAGCGACGCGGCATGGGTCAGCAGGTCGGTTTCGACGAAACGGCGCGCCATCTCGCCCGGCAGGCTGTCCTGCAGGCGAGCGGCGAGCCGGCGGAAGCGGTCGACGGATTGCATGCCACGCATCATCGCGCACCGGGGATGGCGATGGCGTCGAGACGCGGGTCAGGAAGGAGGCGACGCCAGCGCAGTCTCCGACAGCGCCCGCCCCAACGACTGGAATGCCTGTTCGGCCTGCGCAAGCTCATCGAAACCTTCGGCGCAGGCCACGACCACGGTGGCGCCTTGGGTTCCGAGTTCGGGATCGACGATGCCGACGTTGCAGGCGCGCGCCAGTTGCGTGCCGGTCTTCTGCGCGAAGTCCGTGCCTGCGGGCAATCCCGCTGCGATGCGGCGGTCGCCGGTGCTGATGGTGCGCATGTGCGCGAGCAGGGTTTGCGTGCCTTGCGGCGACAGCAGCTCGCCGGTGGCGACGCGCTCGAGCAGGC
Organism: Luteimonas sp.; assembly: GCA_024707405.1. Taxonomy (GTDB): domain Bacteria; phylum Pseudomonadota; class Gammaproteobacteria; order Xanthomonadales; family Xanthomonadaceae; genus Luteimonas. The sequence goes on along the minus strand of JANPZU010000008.1, from coordinate 167,975 downwards.
GTGCGAACGCCGGCAGCGTGGCCGCGTTGGTGCCGGTGCGGTAGTAGTCGTCGAACGCGGCCTCGAGCGACTCGGTGCGCAATGCCTCGCGCGGCACGTCGAGCGCGCGGGCCAGCGCCTGCAGTCGCGGCTCGCCCGCCGGCGCATTGCGCAAGGCCAGCAACTGCATGTTGTCGAGATCGGCGACGCCGGGGTGCAGTGGCCCGTAGGCGTCGTAACGCACCTGCAGGATCGTGGTGATCGGGCCGAAGCCTCCGCCCACCCAGGCCTGGATGCGCTGGTTGAGGTGGCGTTCGCCGATCCGGCGGATCAGCATGTCGGTCGCGGTGCTGTCGCTGTCGCGCAGCGACTTTTCCAGCAGCGTGGCGATGCTGAAGCGTTCGCCGGGCTTGTGCTGCAGCATGTCGCCGGCACCGTCGACGAAATCCGTGCGCGCCAGCTCCAGTTCTTCGTCGAGCGAGATCCGCCCGGCATCCACTTCTTCCAGCACGGCGATCGCGACCGGCACCTTGATCGTCGATGACAGGTACCAGCTGCGGTCGTCGCCACGGTCGAGGATGCCGGCCGATTCGCCGAAACGCGCAACGTAGACCCCGAAGTCGCCGGGCATTCGTGAGTCGATCATGGCGACGGCATCGCCGAGCGGTGCGATCCATGCGGGATCGACGGTCGCTGCCTGCGACTGCAGTTCGACCGGGCCTGCGGGTTCGCCACGGCATCCGGCCAGCAGGGCCAGCGGCAACAGCAACGTGAGGACGAATGCGGCGGGACGTGGCGGCGTGTTCATCGTGCGGGATCGGGTGGCGACACCGTCGGGCGCGGCGGGGCGTCCATGAATACCCCGGAGGCGGTGATGGCGGCGGCAACGTCGCGCAACGTGCGTTCGCCTGCGGCGGTGCCCGTGCCGCGCGTGCACGCCGCGATCACCACGCGCGCCGGCGGCCGGTCGCGCACCATCGACGGCACGGTGGCGATGCCGAGGTCGCAGGTGCGTCGATGCTGGGTGCCGGTCTTGTGTTCGAAGCGCGTGCCGGCGGGCAGCCCTGCGCGGATGCGGCGATGCCCGGTCTGCACGCGGGCCATGAGGTCGAGCAGGTACGCGGTCTGCGGCGGCGCAAGCGCGCGACCGTCGGCCAGTGCCGCGAGCATGCGCCCGAAGTCGACCAGCGTCGCGCTGTTGGCATGCGTGGCGTAATAGGCCTCGAAGGCACCGTCGAGATCCGGCTGGCGCAATTGGGCGGGCGTGATCGAGAGCAGTTGCATCAGCTTGCGCACTCGCGCCTGGCCGGTGCCGCTGCGCTGCAGCGCCAGCAGGTCGCCGGAGCGCAACCCGGATGCCGACGGGTGGAACTGGCCGTAGGCGAGCCGGCGCACGTCGGCCAGGGTGGTGATGTGCAGGCCGGGCGTATCCGAGAGTTCGGCGGCGACGGCGTTGACGCGGTCGATGCCGACGGTGCGGATCAACACGTCGCTGGCGGTGTTGTCGCTGAAGACGATCATCTGTGCGAGCAGGTACGACACGCGCAGCCGCGTGCCCGCTGCGAAGGCATTGGTGCCGCCGGCACCATCGACGTAATCGTCCTCGCGGAGCGTCACCCGCGTGTCGAGCGACAACGTACCGCGTTCGATGGCACGCATCACCGCGATCGCGATCGGCACCTTGACCCCGGACGCGAGGTACCACGGTTCCTCGGCGCGGTACGAGAACGATTCATCGCGTCCGAGGTGGCGCACGTAGACGCCGATGTCGCCGGCATGGCGCTCGTCCACCGATGCCAGTCCCTGCTCCAGCGCAAGCGTCCACGCCGGTACGCGCAAGCGTCCGGCATCGGATGGTTCCAGTGCCAAGGCCGATCCGGGCGATGCCGCCAGCAACGCCATGGCGAACACGAGGGCGAGCGCCTGTTTCATCGGGGATCGAGTCTCGCGCGCACGCACCGGATCGCCACTGAACATCAACCCGGCCGTGCGGCTGCCGTTGGGCTGCGTGAAGACGTTCGCAGCGCGCGCATGGCCGCGCCCCACAGCCAGATCCAGAGCGCGGTGGCGGCCACCAGGATCAATGACAGCGCCAACGCGCGTTCGTACGACACGGCCTGGTACCAGCCGAAGGTGTTGCGGAACAACACGAAGATCACGCTGATGTGCACGATGAACGCCATCAACGCATCGCTGCCGACCACGGCGATCGGGCGCAGCAATCGCGCGAGCAGGTTGCCTCCGGCGATGCACAGCGCCAGCAGTGCCAATGCGCCGCCGACGCTGAAGAGCGAGAACAGCAGGCCGGGCGGATGCTTGCCGTCGTTGCGGCCGATGGCGACCAGCGCGGCCTGCATGCCGTCGCCCGCGCGGATGGCGAACCATGCCAGCAACGCGAGCGCGGCGAGCGCGATGCCGCCAGCCAGCAGCAGGCGGCGGGTGCGGTCTTCGTGCCAGCGCAGCAGCAGGCCCCCGACCAGCAAGCCGATCAGCACCAGCGGCAGTCGCGAGAGTTGTCCCCAGGTGTAGTAATTGCCGTGTTCGACGAACAGCGCCTGCACCTGGGGCACGCCGCCGAAACCGGCATGGTTGAGCAGCCACCACGACAACCAGATGATCGGCAGCGGACTCAGCCAGCGCAGCCACGCGGGCGTCTTCGCCCATAGCGGCAGCAGCCACGGGATCCACAGCAGCGCGATGGCATAGAAGCCGAGGATCTCGACGAACGACGGGAAGTTCCGGTACAGCAGCGTGTCGACGATTTCGTCGCGGCTGCGATCCCACAACTCCACCACCGTCAGCACCTTGTACCAGAACAGCACCACCAGCCCGCGCCACAGCAACCGGTTGCGCCGTTGCGGCCAATCGGGCGACGCGGTCTTCGGCACGAAGGCCACCGCCAGCGCCACCCCGAACACGATGAAGAACAGCGACGAGGAGAACTTGGTGATCGCGTGCACCGGCACCTGTCCCCAATCGGGGAAGTCGATGTAGGGCATCAGCCCGTTGGTGCCATGCGCGACGATCATCAGGCACACGGCCAGGCCGCGTGCGAGGTCGATGGCATCGATGCGTTGCCGCGGCGCGCGGGCGTTGCCGGCCACGGCGCGCGGTGGAGTGTCCACCGTCATGTCGGGTCGCTTCCACGGGAAGTGGCGATCATTTCAGCAGCGCTGCCGTGACGGCAAGGTCAGCGTCGTGGTCGATGCGACCCGGGTAATCCGGATCGCGCCGTGGATTCAATCCCTCGCGTCTTAGTGGCGCTGCGAGCCGTCATCCCGCGTGGCATGCAGGCAGCAACGCCTTGACCTCCGGGTCGAAGCACAGGAGCAGGGATCGGCGTCGTGGTCGTTGCGATTGCGCTGCATGGCACGTCTCCCGGGCGTGCCCATGCGGGCGGATCGCGTGCCGGCGCGTGGCTCAGCCGGCGAGCTTCTGCTTCACCAGCTTCGACACCAGGCCCATGTCGGCCTGTCCGGCCAGCTTCGGCTTGAGCACGCCCATCAGCTTGCCGATGTCGGCCGGGCCGGCGGCGCCGGTCGCGGCGACGGCCTCGTCGATGGCGGCGGCGATCTCGGCTTCGCCGAGCTTGGCCGGCAGGTAGGCCTCGATCACCACGATCTCGGCGCGCTCGATGGCGGCGAGGTCTTCACGGTTGGCGGCTTCGTACTGGCTGACCGAATCCTTGCGCTGCTTGACCATCTTCTCGAGCACGGCCAGCACGGCGGCGTCGTCGAGTTCGATGCGCTCATCGACTTCCTTCTGCTTGATCGCGGCGTTGACCAGGCGGATGACGCCCAGGCGATCCTTCTCGCCGGCCTTCATCGCGGCCTTCATGTCGTCGGTGAGTTGCTGCTTGAGGGACATGGTCGTTCTCCGGCTCGTGGCCACGGTATCAGGCAAGAAATGGTCGGGTCAGAAATGCAAAAAGCCGGCGACGCTCGCGCGTGCCGGCTTTTCGCGAAGCGTCGCGGCTCAGTACAGGCGCTGGCGCTTGGTGACGTCGCGCGAGCTGCGGCGCGCCTGGCGCTTCACGGCGGCAGCGGCCTTGCGCTTGCGCTCCTGGGTCGGCTTCTCGTAGAACTCGCGCTTGCGGGTCTCGGCCAGCACGCCGGCCTTTTCGCAGGTGCGCTTGAAGCGGCGGAGGGCAAACTCGAAGGGCTCGTTTTCGCGGACTTTGACGCTGGGCATGGGAAATCTCTGGATCGGGTGATCCGGCCTTTGGGGCCGGGCGAGCCGCGTATGATAGCTGCGGCCCTTGCCATGGTGCAACCGACCCCCATCCTGCCCCCATGAAAGTCCTCGGCATCGAATCCAGCTGCGACGAAACCGGCGTGGCCGTCTACGACACCACCCTGCCCGGCGCCGCGGGCCTGCGCGCCCATGCGGTGTACAGCCAGATCGCCCTGCACGCCGAGTACGGCGGGGTGGTGCCGGAGCTGGCCAGCCGCGACCACGTGCGCAAATTGCTGCCGCTGGTGCGGCAGACGCTCGGCGAAGCCGGTCTCAAGATCGATGAGATCGAGGGCGTGGCCTATACCGCCGGCCCCGGGCTGGTGGGTGCGCTGCTGGTGGGCGCCGGGGTAGCACGGTCGCTGGCGTGGGCGCTGGACGTGCCGGCCGTGGGCGTGCACCACATGGAAGGCCATCTGCTGGCCCCGCTGATGGAAGACGACCCGCCGGAACCGCCGTTCGTGGCCCTGCTGGTGTCGGGCGGACACACGCAATTGATCGCGGTCGATGGCATCGGCCGCTACCGGCTGCTGGGCGAGACGCTGGACGATGCCGCCGGCGAGGCCTTCGACAAGACCGCCAAGCTGATGGGCCTGCCGTATCCGGGCGGGCCGCAACTGGCGGCGCTGGCGGAGCAGGGCCGGCCGGGTGCGTTCAAGTTCTCCCGCCCGATGACTGACCGGCCGGGGCTGGATTTCAGTTTCAGCGGCCTGAAGACGCAGGTGTTGCTGGCTTGGCGCAACAGCGACCAGTCCGAGCAGACGCGGGCCGACATCGCGCGCGGTTTCGAGGATGCCGTGGTCGACACGCTGGCGATCAAGTGCCAGCGTGCGCTCGATGCCGCCGGCAGCGACGTGATCGTGGTCTCCGGTGGCGTCGGCGCCAACAAGCGCCTGCGCGCGAAGCTGCAGGAGATGGCGGCGGAGCGTGGTGGCCGTGCCTGTTTCCCGCGGCCTTCGCTGTGCACCGACAACGGCGCGATGATCGCCTTCGCCGGCGCGTTGCGCCTGCAGGCGGGCCAACGCGACGATGCGGCGGTGCATGTCACGCCGCGCTGGGACATGTCGACATTGCCCGCAGTGGCGTCGGCGGGTTGATCCGCCAGCGGATCATGCTGCGCAACGCGACATCGACGCCCGCGTAGAACGCGCGTCCACACCGCAGCCGTTACCATGCGTGGCACGAATCACGAACCCACGGCCCGCATGGACAAGGTTTTCATCGAAGGCCTCGAGATCGAGGCGCTGATCGGCATCTACGACTGGGAGCGACGCATCCGGCAGACGCTGGTGTTCGACCTGGAGATGTCCTTCGACAACCGAGTGCCGGCCGCCAGCGACGACATCGCCGACACGCTCGACTACAAGGCCGTCAGCAAGCGCCTGATCGAATACGTGGGCGCATCCGATTTTGGCCTGGTGGAAACGCTGGCCGAGCGCTGTGCGGCGATCGTGCTGGAGGAGTTCGGCGTGTCGCAGGTGCGGCTCAAGCTGAGCAAGCCCGGTGCGGTGCGCGGTGCCAAGGCGGTGGGCGTGATGATCCAGCGTGAGCGCGCACCATAGAGGAGCCCGAAACCGTGCAGGAACAAGCCGTACAGACACCCGTCGTGCAGGAACAACCGTCGCGATCCGCCGAATACCTGGCGCAGCTTGAACTGCTGCAGTCGGTGCGCACTGCGCTGGAGCCGTATCCCTGGGCCTACACGCTGCTGGCCATCGGCGTGCTGCTGCTGTTGGCATGGGTGGCGAACTTCCTGACCAAGCGCGTGCTGGTGCGCGGCATCAAGCGCGCGCTGCGGGCCTCGCCGCTGGGCGGCCCGCACCACGACCACGACGTGCAACTGCGGGTGATCCCGCGCCTGGCCAACGTGGTGCCGGCGCTGGTGATCGCCGCGGGTATCTCGGTGGTGCCCGACCTGCCGCCGCAGGTGGTGGTGGTGGTGCGGGCGCTGTGCCAGGCCTTCATCGTGCTCACCATCGCGCTGTCGATCTCGCGCGCACTCGACTCGGTGAACCGCGTCTACGAACGCCGCCCCGACGCGCAGAACAAGCCGATCAAGGGCTACATCCAGGTCGCCAAGATCGTGATGTTCGCGCTGGTCGCGATCTCGATCATCGCCACGCTGATCGGTGCCGAGTTCCTGCATATCCTCACCGGCCTCGGCGCGATGACCGCGGTGCTGATGCTGATCTTCCAGGACACCATCCTGTCGCTGGTGGCCAGCGTGCAGATCAGCAACGACGGCCGCGTGCGCATTGGCGACTGGATCGAGATGCCTGGGCAGAACGCCGACGGTGACGTCATCGACATCGCGCTGCACACGGTCACCGTGCGCAACTGGGACAAGACCATCACCACCGTCCCCACCAAGAAGCTGATCAGCGATTCGTTCAAGAACTGGCGCGGCATGACCGAGACCGGGGGGCGGCGGATCAAGCGTTCGCTGCACATCGACCAGCGCAGCGTGCGTTTCCTTGAGCCGGACGAAGTGGCGCGTTTCCATCGATTCGCCTTGCTCGACGAGTACCTCGACAAGAAGGCGGAAGAACTGAGTGCATGGAATGCGAAGCTGGCCGAAGTCGGCGCCGAGCCGGTCAACCAGCGGCGCGTGACCAACCTCGGTACGTTCCGCGCCTACGTGAAGCACTACATCGACAACCACCCCGGCATCCACAAGGGCCTGACCACGCTGGTGCGCCAGCAGCAGCCGACCGAAACCGGCCTGCCGCTGGAGATCTGGTGCTTCACCAACGACGTGCGCTGGGGGCCGTACGAGGACACGCAGTCGGACATCTTCGACCACCTGCTGGCAATCCTGCCGGAGTTCGGACTGCGCGTGTTCCAGCGCAGCAGCGATGCGCCGCTGGACGTGAACCTGCGTGATCGCAGGCGCGGCGAAAGCGAAGACGAGCGCAGCGCGGAGGCCGCCACGCACGGATGAGCCAAGCCTGTCTGAGCCTGGGCAGCAACGTGGACGCCGAGCGCTACCTGCGATTGGCGGTGGCGGCGTTGCGCGAACGCTTCGGCGACGTGCGCATGTCCGCGGCCTACCGTTTCCCGGCGGTGGGGTTCGACGGCCCGGATTTCGTCAATGCCGCTGCCGTGGTCGAAACCGACCTCGACCCACAGGCGCTCAACGACTGGCTGCACGCGCTGGAAGACGCCCACGGACGCGATCGCAGCGGGCCGCGTTTCGGTGACCGCACGCTCGATATCGACATCGTGCTGTTCGACGCGCTGGTGCTGGAAGGCCCTGGGAACCTCCGCTTGCCGCGTGACGAATTGCGCCACGCCTTCGTGCTCAAGCCGCTGGCGGAGATTGCGCCGGAGGTGGTGGAGCCGCTGTCGGGCAGGACGCTGGAGGCGCTGTGGGCGGCGCATCCGGAGCATGGGCAGCCGTTCGAGGTGGTCGCGCTGTCGTCTGAGCCCTGATCTGCCCGCGTGCCGGTATCCCCCGAAGCCGTCATCCCGGCGCAGGCCGGGATCCAGCCCTTCTGGAACTCATCGCGAAAGCCAATGGCTCCCGGCCTGCGCCGGGATGACGGTCGTTCCTTCCGGATCGTTCTGCTGGCTGCATTGCGCGCTACAGCCGGATGCCGCCAGCCGTGCCGTCACATTTCCCGTGCCACCCACGTCTGGGAGGTGACTTTCGTCAATTGCCGGACAGGTCGGCGTGGCGGGAGCATGACACCATCGATGTAGCCAGGCAGGGGAGCAACGACATGTTCGAGAAGTTTTCGCGGAGCTGGGAACTGGTCAAGGCCAGCGCGGCGGTGCTGCGCTCGGACAAGGAACTGATGCTGTTCCCGTTGATCTCCGGCCTGGCCACGCTGGTGGTGCTGGCCACGTTCCTCATCCCGATGTTCGCGCTGCGGGTGTTCGCCGACGGCTTCGGCGTGGGCGCGGCGGTGTTCGGCTTCCTGTTCTACTTCGTGCAGTACAGCGTGATCATCTTCTTCAACTGCGCCCTGATCGGCGCGGCGATGATCCGGCTTGAAGGTGGCGACCCATCGCTGGCCGATGGCTTCAACGTCGCCAAGTCGCGCATCCCGCAGATCCTCGGCTACGCGGCCATCTCGGCCACGGTCGGCGTGCTGCTGCAGTCGCTCAAGAGCAAGGACAACTTCCTGGTGCGCCTGCTGGGCAGCGGTCTGGGTGCGGCATGGACGCTGGCGACCTTCCTGGTGGTGCCGGTGCTGGTCAGCCGCAACATCGGCCCGATCGATGCGCTCAAGGAAAGCGTGACCCTGCTCAAGCGCACCTGGGGTGAGAACGCGGTCGGTCAGATCGGCATCGGCGCGGCGTTCGGCCTGCTTACCTTCGGCGTGGTGATGCTGGGCGTGCTGCTGACCGTGCTGGCGGCGCAGGTGGCGTGGGCGCTGGCGATCGCGGTGGGCGTGGTGTTCGGGCTCGGCGTGCTGCTGCTCGGCATCTATCAGGCGGCACTGAGCGGCATCTATTCTGCGGCGCTGTACCGCTACGCCGTGTCGCACGAGACGCCGGCTGCGTTCCGCGGTACCGATCTCGAGCATGCGTTCCTGCCGAAGGGCTCCTGACCGCGAGGCAGGATGCGCAAGCAATGATGAGCGGCCGCCTCCGGGCGGCCGCTTTGCATGTGGCGATCAGAGTCGTTCGCGGCCGCCGTCGACGGCGATGACGCTGCCGGTGGTGTAGCTGGCATCTCGCAGTAGCCACAGTGCGGTGGCGGCGATTTCATCGACGCTGCCGATGCGACCCAGCGCTGTGTGCGACAGGATGCGTGCCTGCAGCGATGCGTCCGGCGCGTCTTCCGGCCACAGGATCGCGCCGGGGGCGATGGCATTGACGCGAATGTCGGGTGCCAGTGCAACGGCCAGTGCCCGTGTCATCGATTCCAGCGCGCCCTTGCTGATCGCGTAGGCCGACAGGTCGGCGCGCGGTTGTCGTGCGTAGACATCGGACAGGTTGAGGATCGCGCCCTGCGTGGCCTTGAGGTGCGGCGCGGCGGCCTGCGACAGGAAGAACGGTGCGCGCAGGTTGGTGTTGAACAGGTCGTCCCACTGCGTCGGCGTCACCGTGCCGATGGGCGTCGGGAAGAATGCGGCGGCGTTGTTGACCAGTGCATCGAGCCGGCCGAAACGGCCGATGGCGTGTGCGACCAGCTCCGGCAGGCGGTCGAACTGCGCCAGGTCGGCCTGCAGCACCAGTGTGCTGCCCGCGCGTGTCGATTCCAGCCCGGCGGCGAGCGCATCGGCTTCGCCACGGGAACGATGACAATGCAGCACGATGTCGTACCCGGCATCGTGCAATGTCCGGGCGATCGTGGCGCCGAGGCGGCGCGCGGTGCCGGTGACCAGGGCGACCTTGCGTGGCGATGGCATGTCCTGCTCCGGATTGCCGTTATCCTGTGCATTGTCTTCTTTCCCGCTGCCGATGTCCGTCCCCCCGACCTCCGACGATGCGCGTGCGCACAGCGAACACCTGCATGCGTTGATCCGCGAACAGATCGTGGCGGCCGGCGGGGCGATCCCGTTCTGGCGCTTCATGGAGCTGGCGCTTTACGCGCCCGGGCTGGGCTACTACAGCGCCGGCGCGGCGAAATTCGGCGGTGCCGGGGACTTCGTTACCGCGCCCGAGCTTGGCCCGCTGTTCGCCGAGTGCGTCGCCGAGGCGGTGGCCCCGGTGATCCGGCAACTTGGCGAGGACGCCGCGTTCCTGGAGCTGGGTGCGGGGAGCGGCCTGTTCGCCGAGTACGCGATCAAGCGACTGATGGCGCTCGACGCCATGCCGGCGCGCTACGCGATCCTCGAGCCGAGCGCCGACCTGCGCGAACGCCAGCGCGAACACCTGTCGCGCCGTTTGACGCCGCCGGTGTTCGATCGCGTGCAGTGGCTCGACGGGCCGATGTCGGATGACTGGAACGGCGTGCTGTTCGCGAACGAGGTGGTCGATGCCTTGCCGACGCCGCGCTTCGCGATCCGCGACGGCGAGGTCTTCGAGGAATATGTCGCCATCGATGGTGATGCCTTCGTGCGCGCGGAATTACCCGCCGATGCGCTGTTGTCGGCGGCGGTGCGCCATGTCGAGCGCCAGCTCGACGCGCCGTTCGCCGAGGGCTACCGCTCCGAACTGCTGCCACAGCTGCCGTACTGGGTACAGGCGGTCGCCGGAGGCATGAAGGCCGGTGCGATGCTGTTCGTCGACTACGGCCATCCGCGTGGCGAGTACTACGACCCGCGGCGCAGCGATGGCACCCTGCGCGCCTTCCACCGGCACCACGTGGTCGAGGACGTGTTCGCGCGTGTCGGCCTGCAGGACATCACCGCCTCGGTCGATTTCACCGCGCTGGCCGAAGCGGGCAGCGGCGCGGGTTTCGATTTCGCCGGCTACTGTTCTCAGGCCAGCTTCCTGATCGGCAACGGGCTGGAACAGCGCCTGGCCGAACACGAGTCGCACGCGCCGGACGAGGCCGCACGCCATGCGTTGCGCCAGCAGGTCAAGGCGCTGACGTTGCCGGGTGAGATGGGCGAGCGTTTCCAGGCGATGGGTTTCGCGCGCGATGTCGAATTCGGCACCGCATTCCTGCTGGGCGACCTGAGTTTCCGTCTATGAAGAATTACCGTTTCGGACGTTCGCTGAAGCCGCTCAGGCATCCATGGTTCTGGTGCGGGCTGTGGTGCCTGGCGATCGCGGGGGTAGTGGCGTTCTCGTTGTTGCCGCCGCCGCCGATGCCGGACTTCGATTCCAGCGACAAGGTGTCGCATTTCGCGGCTTACTTCGTGTTGGCCGCGTGCGCCGTGCAATTGTTCCGCAGCTGGACGGCGTTGCTGGGTGCGGGGGTGGCCTTGGTGCTGGTGGGCATCGGGCTGGAGTATGCGCAGGATGCATTCACCGACACCCGCATGATCGAGGCCAAGGATGCTCTGGCCAACACGCTGGGCGTGGCCGCCGGGCTGGCGACGCGATTGACGCCCTTGCGCGACCTGCTGCTGTGGATCGACGGTCGTCGCGATCAATCGTAGGCGGCGAGGTAATCGTCCAGCTTGCGTTCGCGCAACAACGCCGCGGCATCGTTCCATCCGATCGCGCGACCCAGGCGCAGGCTTTCCAGCACGCGCACGATGCACAATTCGACTTCCGGATGTGCGGACAGCGCGGCATCGCCGCGACGTTGTTCGATCACGTCGAACAGCACCGCATTGGCATCGGCGTAGGACAACGGCGTGCGCGTACCGTTCGCCCGGTGCCAGGCATCGCTGGCCAGCACCGCGTTGACGTGAGACTGCAGCAGGTAGGTGGCGCGCCCGATCAACTTGAGGTTGCCCGGCTGCACCGCGGTCATGGTGTTGCCGACCACGCGGCCCAGCTTGGCCATGATCCCGGTCGAGTGCGCGTTGAGCAGCATCTTCAGCGCGATGGTCTGGTTGAGTTCGAGCGGATCGTCCGCGGGCAGCGTCAATTGTAGGATCCGTGTCCCCTGCGATGTCGTCGCGAGTGTCTGGGCGAAGCCATCGGGAAGGGACGACCTCGAGACGCGCACGAGGAGGGTGGAGGCGCCCGCGGCATCGAACATGCGCAGCCAGTCGAGGCTGCCGTCGTCCGGCAGTTCGTCGCCGAGCAGGATCGACACGCCCACGTCGCCTTCGACAGGGCCACCTCGGCGCATGTTGTCCTGCGACCACGACAGGTCGTAGAGATGCTGCTGCTCTTCCCCGGCCAGCGCGAGGCTGCGCAGCGCAGCACGGCGCAGGTAGGGATCGTCGATGCCATCGGTGAACGGCGCTTCGTACAGCGCCGGGTCGAGCCCGTGAAATGGCCGGTGCAGCAGTGCCTGCCACGCTTGCGCGGCATCGTCGGCGGGCGTCCAGACCTGGATCCACGAACGGCGTTCGCTGGCGTCGATGCGATCCAGCGGCGCCAGACGGAACGTCGGCGCGCGTTCGGTAACGTCCACGAACACCGGCATCAGTGCACGCGCAGCGAGGTAGGTCGCGTGCTTGCCCTCGGCATAGGCCGTGGCTTCCAGATCCGTCCATGCGGCGAGCGAAGGCGCGGTGGACGCGACGTCGCGCTGCAGTTGCGAGAAATCGCGCAGCCGCGCGGCGATCCCGGTGTCCTCGCCGAACCCGAGCGCGCGCATTTCGTCGGCGTCGAGCAGCGGCGACAGCAGTGCGCGGATGGCGTCCTCCATCACCACGCCCAGTGCGTACAGGCTGGTCGTGGTGGCCTGCATGCGCGTGGAGCCGGTGATCGACTGCGGCCCGGTGGCGAGGTTGACCTTGGTGATGCCGGCGTGTTCGATCACGCTGCGGCTGCGCTCGAACGGCAGCAATACCGCATCGGGATTGTTGTACACGAACCACGTGCGCGAGGGATCGTTGGCGTTCACTTCGCTGCCGCGCAACGCGGTTCCGATCACGGCGGATGTCTCGCCGCCCTCGGTGACCGCGAACACCACGTCGCCGGCGCCGATGCCGTGATCCTGCAGTTGCAGGCGACCGATCAGTTGCAGGTCTTCGAATCCTTCGAGCGAGCTGATCAGCGCGCGGTCGCCCCCGGTGATCTCGCCGCGCACGCGATCGGCGATGCCGGGCAGCGCCGCTTCGATCTTCGGCCAGGAAGGCTGGGTAGCCGCGCGTTGCCAGAACGGTCGCCACAGGCCGCTTTCCAGCGTTTCCGCGAGACGGCCGGTCGAGCCGGTGCCGTAGAAATAGATGCGATGGCCGTCGCGCAACGCACGCTGGATCGATTGCGAGGCCTGTTGCAGCAATTGCAGTCGTGCCGGGTCGTCGGCGACGGCCTCCATGGTGCGGGCGACATCGCGATCCACCGCGAACAGCGCCTGCAGGCCGGCCATGGTGTCGGCGCCGATGCGGCGGCTGAGATCCATCGTCTCCGGATGGCGCTGCTCGGTGAGCAACGTGTGTAGCTGGAACTGCTGCTTGGTCTCCACGTAATCGCTTGATTCCGCGGAGGGCGATATGCCGAGCAGCGTGGAGACGCTGTCGGATGGGGGAGTGACGTCGGCGGCGTGCGCGATGCCCATCATGCCGGCGATGCACAACACGAGATGGCGGAGGCGACGGTGTTCGGGCATGGCGTTGGCATCCTCGTTTGCATCGGGGCGTGCGTGCGGCGCGGCATGGCGCACGCCTCTCGACACCGCATGTGCCCCCTGTCTTCGTTCATCGTGCGTGGCTGCTGGTTGGCGTGGTCGGCATATGCATGACAACGTCGCGCAGCGACGCGACCGGTCGTGAACCCGTGCTATAAACCGGCGCAACGATAACAGAGCGCGACGGCGGCAGCGCTTCGCGCCCCGGGGTTCCTGCGCGATGACACGAAATGTCCCAAGCGTGACCGCGATGCGCATCCTGTGCCGGGCCGCCGTCATGCTCGCCGCCGCCATGCTGCTTGCGCCCGCGATCGCAATGGCGGCGGATGATGCCTGCGATTGCAGCGGGGGTCATGTCGTACCGGGCATCGAAGTGCTGCTGGAAGAACGCATCGATCTGTTGGCCGGGAAGAGAGTGGGACTTGTCACCAATCCCACCGGCATTGATCGCGACCTGCGCAGCAGCGTCGACCTGCTGGCCGCGCATCCGGACGTGCGGCTCGTGGCCTTGTTCGGGCCGGAGCATGGCGTGCGCGGCGATGTGCAGGCGGGCGATCGCGTCGACTCTTCGCATGACCGCAAGACCGGCCTGCCGGTGCACAGCCTCTACGATGAGCATCGCGAACCGACCGCGGCGATGCTCGAAGGCATCGATGTTCTGGTGTTCGACATCCAGGACGTCGGCGCGCGCTTCTATACCTATCCCTACACGTTGGCGAACGTGATGCGCGCGGCACGGCGCGCAGGCATCCCCGTGGTGGTGCCGGATCGTCCGAATCCGATCGGCGGCAAGCACGTCGAAGGGCCGGTGCTGGAGGCGGAATACGCTTCCTTCGTCGGCATGTTTCCGATCCCGATCCGCCATGGCATGACCATCGGCGAACTGGCGATGCTGTTCAACGATGCATTCGGCATCGGCGCGGAACTGCATGTCGTGCCGATGCGCGGATGGCGTCGTGACATGCGCGAGCCAGGCCAGGCGCTGCCCTGGATACTGCCGTCGCCCAACATGCCCACGCCCGACACCGCGCTGGTCTATCCTGGCACCGCGTTGTTCGAAGGCACCAACGTGTCGGAAGGACGCGGCACCACGCGCCCGTTCGAGACCATCGGTGCGCCGTTCGTCGATGCCGAAGCATTGGCCGAGCGCATGAATGCATTGGCGTTGCCGGGCGTGCGGTTCCGTCCGACGTGGTTCACGCCGACGTTTTCCAAGCATGCCGGTGAGTTGTGCGGTGGCGTGCAGTTGCACGTCACCGACCGCGATGCGTTCCGTCCCGTCCGTACCGGCATTGCGCTGCTGCTGGCGATGCGCGCGATGCATCCGGACGATTTCGCGTTCCTGCCCGGCGAATCGCCGTTCTTCGACAAGCTTGCAGGCAATGGCTGGGTGCGCGGGATGATCCTCGATGGCGAGCGACTCGACGCCATCGAGGCGCGCTGGCAGGACGACTTGCGCCGGTTCGAGGCCGTGCGTCGCGACTACCTGCTGTATTTATCCGGCACAAGGACGGGGCGTGACGGCGTGTGCCGCCGCGCCCGCCCGATCAACGCGCTACCAGCTCAACGCGATCGAGCACCCACATCTCCGGGCGCGTGTCGCCGGTGGCGGTGAAACACAGGTCGCTGTGGCCGGACACATCGGACAGCGGCACGTCGATGTCGACGAATCCGTCGGCGTTGGCCTGCACCGGCAGCGGGATGCGTGCGAGTGTCTCGCCAGTGCAGCCACCAGCCTGCACCAGCAGTTCGCCATGCTCGGTGTCGGCCGGCATGAACCGGCGCGCAGGTTCGTCGTGTGCCAGCTGGAAGTAGTAAGGCAGCCGCCCCAGGCGCACTTGCATTGCACCGATGCCATCGAGGTTGGCGTCCTGCCACAGCCAGCAAGGGTAGAAGATGGTGACGTTGAAGATCGCGCGCTCGCCCTCGACCGGGCCGTCGTCTTCCAGGCGCAGCAGCAGGCGACCGGTATCCGGGCACGTCGCGAGTTGTTCGTCGGTGCGCAACAGCAGGTTGGCGGCATCGAAGGCATGGCGCGATGCCGGGCCGAGCGGCGTGGTGCCGGCGAAGGCCGCGGCGCGGATCTCGAGCGGCAGCGTGGCATCGACCGGCGTTTCGTACAGCGGCGAATCCGCATCGGGCTCGCTGCCGTCGGTGGTGTAGCGCACGGCATAGCCGAGCGGATTCTCCAGCGATACCCGCACCGTGCCTGCGGCACGATCGTCTTCGGCGCTCGCGAGCACTTCGAACGGCGTCTTCGCATAGTCGATGCCGAAGGCGCGGTAGCGCGGCAGTTGCGCCGGCAGTCGTGTCAGGAAGTCGGCGTAGTTCTTCTTGTCTTGCGGCGACCATGCGGTTTCGGCCAGCGCGGCGATGCGCGGGAAGATCGCGTGCTGCATGCGCGACCAGGTGCGCATGTGTTCCGTCCACACGTTGGCCTGCACGCCGAGGATGTGCCTGCCCTGCTCGGTGGTCAGCTCTTCCGGCACCGGTTCGAAGCCGTAGACCTTCTCCAGCGGCACCTGCATCGGTCGTCCCGGCGGTTCGTTCGGCGAGGCCGTTTGCAGGAAATCGAGGTAGAGATGGCTGCCCGGCGACATCACCACGTCGTGGCCGGAACGCGCCGCGGCGATGCCGCCCTCGGTGCCGCGCCACGACATGACGGTCGCGTTCGGTGCGATGCCGCCATCGAGGATCTCGTCCCATCCGAGCAGGCGTCGTCCCTTGCCGGACAGGTAGACTTCGATGCGCTTGATGAACCAACTCTGCAACGCGGTTTCGTCCGCGATGCCCAGTTCACGCATGCGTGCCTGCACGCTGGCCGATGCCTTCCACTGATCCTTGACCGCTTCGTCGCCACCGATGTGGATGTAGGTGGACGGGAACAGTTCGAGGATTTCGTCGAGCACGTCCTCGATGAAGCCGAAGGTGTCTTCCTCGACGTTGAACAGGTACTGGTGCACGCCCCATTCGTTCGACACCGGCGGCGTGTCGCCGAGCGAACCGTATTGCGGATACGCGGCGACGACGGCCTGCACATGCCCGGGCATGTCGAACTCCGGTACTACGGTGATGTGGCGCCGCGCGGCATGGGCGACCACGTCGCGGATCTGTTCCTGCGTGTAATAGCCGCAATAGGGGCGCGGCTCGCCGGTCTTCGGGTCGACGCCGGCTTCGCCGGCTGGGATGCGGCAGCCGCCGATTTCGGCCAGCCGCGGATACTTGCGGATCTCGATGCGCCAGCCCTGGTCGTCGGTCAGGTGCCAGTGGAAGGTGTTGAGCTTGTGCAGCGCCATCGCGTCGAGCAGTTGCTTGATCTCGTCGACGGACTGGAAGTGGCGCGCGGAATCGAGCATCAGCCCGCGCCAGCCGAAGCGCGGTGCATCCTCGATGCGCATCGCGGGGATGCGAACCGCAGCGCCTTGCGCGGATGAAATCAATTGCCACAGCGTGGTGGCGCCATGGGACAGGCCGCGCTCGTCCGATGCAGCCACGCGCACGCCCTGCGAGCTGACGTCGAGGGTGTAGCCCTCGGGGGCATCGATGGACACGGCGGGATCGATGGCGAAGACAATGCCGTTGGCCGTCCCGGGATCATCCGCGCGTATCCCGCCCTCGACGCCGTTGGTCGCCGCCACCAGTTCGGTGAATCGGTCGGCGACGCGGCGCTCGGCCTCGCTGTCGGCGAAGACCGGCGTCGCGGCATCGAAGCGGAAGCTGCCTTCGGCCGGCTGCAGGCTCGCCGGTGCCGGGATCAACGCGGGCTTTGCCACCACTTCGGCCTGAGACGGCGCGGGCGTGCCCTTGGAGCAGGCGGCCAGCAATGCCAGCAGGCAAGGTGCCAGCAGCGTTCGCATGGGCGTCGGGAATGGTCGGGTCATCTCGTCGTCCTCTTTGTCGCGTGCAAAAAAAACGGGCCCGGACGAAGCCAGGCCCGTGGAGGGAACCGTATCAGGTCGAATGTTCGGCGCAGGTCAGAACTGGAACCGCAGCGATGCCATGTAGCGACGGCCGGTTCTGTACAAGCCGCGCACCAGCATCTCGGTGTTGGCGACGCCCGGCACTTCGGCATACGACCGGTACTCGCTGTCGAGCAGGTTCATGCCGTCCAGGCCGATGCTGAGGTTCTCGTTGATCTTGAAGTTCAGGCTCGCATCCAGCGAATCGTAGTCGTCGGTGACCAGGTAGTTGCCGCGGTCGACCTGGGTGTAGTACTTCGAACGCCAGGCATAGGTCAGGCGCGCGCTGAAGCGGTCGTTCTCGAAGAACGGACTGACATTGACCTGGTTCTTCGAGTTGTACGGCAGGTGGTCGCCGTTGTCGGCCTTGGCATCGGCATAGGTGTAGTTGGTGACAAGGCCGAAGCCGTTGGCGAAGTTGGTCTGGAAGGCCAGCGATGCACCCTGGATCTTCGCGCCGCCCGCGTTGTTGGGACGGGAAACGTCGTACTCGGCATCACGGTTCATCGCCTGGTTGAAATGCGTTTCCTTCTGCGTCGTCACCAGGATGTAGTTGTCGACCTTCTTGTGGAACAGCGTGCCGGCGAGGATGGCGTTGTCGGTGAAGTACCACTCGGCCGAGAAGTCCAGGTTGGTGGACTCGTACGGATCGAGTTGGGGATTGCCGCCGCCGCCGGTCAGGGTCTGGTCGCCCAGCCACAGGTAGCTCGACATGTCGCCGTAGTTCGGGCGGGCGATGACCTTCGCCGCCGAGCCGCGCAGCACCACCGTGTCGCTCAGGTCGTACACGACGTTGATGTTGGGCAGGATGTCGTTGTACTTCTTCTTGACGCTGACCTGCTCGTAGCCGGTGACCGGGCACGGGCTGACGTTGACCGCGCAGGCCCAGCTCATGCTGTCGGATTCGGTCTGCACGTAGCGCAGGCCGATGTTGCCGCGGAAACCGTTCCAGCTGTAGTCGGCCTGCACGTAGGCAGCGTTGACGTCCTCGGTCACCGTCCAGGTGTTCGCCGCGAACGAGGGGTCTGCAAAGGTGCTCGGTACCGGCATCGTCTGCCACGGTGCCAGCCAGTCGCCGCTGAGGATGTAGTCGGCCAGTGCCCAACCGTCGATCATGAAGCGGGTGTCGAGATCGCCGACGTCGCCGAAGCCACTGAGGTAGTTGCTCGGCAGCGAGCGCGGGTCGAACATGTCGGCGCTCAAATCGCCGTAGCCCTTGATCGACGCGAGCGACACGCCGGCCATCGACTGCCCGGTTTCATGCTCGCGCCGCTTCAGGCCGAAGCGAACCTGGTAGATCGGCGCATCGAACTGGATGCCGAAGTCGACCTGTGCATACAACTCTTCGTCGTGCGTCGGCTTGGTGACGATGTTGCCACCCCAGCCAGGACGCCAGTTCTCGGCAGTGGCCGGATTGGCGTGCCAGCCACAGCCCCAGGAGTACGGTTCGCAAGGTTCGCCGCGATCGAAGCTGTAGGCGGTCGGGTCGTTGAACGGGCTTCCGGTCTGGGCGGACGGGAAGTGGGCCGCGACGTCCTGGATGGCATCGGTCTGGTAGCCGCTGAAATTCAGCCTGGGGACTTTGCCGGTCAGGTCGTAGCTGTAGCTGGCCTTGTTTAGGAACGAGCCATACACCTGTCGTCCCGTGCCGCCGCCGGCTTTCGAGGTGCCTGCGTGCGCTGACGCGAACCAGCGCTCGTCCTTCCACGTGAACTTCAGGTCGTAGGAATCGGTGTCCACCGTCGCCTGGCGGTTGATCAGGTCGTAGACCGTCAGCGCGTTGCGGAACGAGGCGCGGGTGATGACGCCGCCGTCCACAGTCAGGTCGGTCATGTTGCCCAGCGAGTTCCAGACGTTGCCGTTGAAGGCGAACATCGAGTGGCTGATGTTGTCGTAGTCGGCCTTCACGTTGAGCGAGTTGAACTCGATGTCCAGCTTTTCGTGCGGCTTGAACTGCAGCGCCACCGACAGCGTGTCGCGATCGCGCGTCTGCTCGAAATAGTGCGCGCTGATCGAGTTCGGGGCCACCGCGTTCGGATTGGCCAGCAAGGTGGTGGCGCAGGCGCCGACGCAGCTCGGCGGCACGACGCCCGGCGGATCGGTGGACCAGTCGGTGCCGGTGGTGCTGATGGAGTTGGGCGCGCCTTCCCTGCCACGGATGTAGTGGTCGCCCGTCACCGTGCCGTAGGACTCGATGCCGTCGCGGCGGATGCTCTCGTTCGAGCGCTGTGCCGACACGATCACGCCGAAGTTGCCGGCCTGGTTCTTCCAGCCCACGAGTGCGGAGACCGACGGATCGCCGCTGCCGATGCGATCGTTCTCCAGGTAGCTGAGGCTGCCGGAGATCGTGGTGCCGTCCAGGTCGAGCGGCTTGCGCGTGGAGATGTTCACCGTGCCGCCGATCGAGCCTTCGTCCAGCCATGCTTCCGGCGACTTGTAGACCTCGACCTTGCCGACCAATTGCGGCGAAAGCAGCGAATAGTTGAACGTGCGGCCCGGCTGGTCGGAAATGAACCAGTCCGCGGAGGCGACGGTCTGGCCATTGAGCACGGTGCGGTTGAGTGCCGGATCGGTACCAAGGATGCTGACTTTTTCGCCCTGGCCGAAGGCCTTGTCGATGGTCACGCCCGGCAGGATGGTGATGGCCTCGGCGACGTTGGTGGAGGGGAACTTGCCCACGTCCTCGGCGGTGATCACGTCGATGATCGCGTCGGCGTTTCGCTTCGCGCCCAGTGCCTGCTGCAGGCTGGCGCGGATGCCGGTGACGACCACGCGGTCGAGTTCGTTGGCGTTGGACGCCGTTGTCGTCGTGTCGTCCTGCGGGGCGGCCTCTTGCGCGTGCAGTTGCGGCGCGACGCCCAGGCAGACGGCGATCGCGGCCGAGAGCATGGTCTTCTTATGGTTCATGGCGGTTCTCTCCATCATGATGGGATTGGCTGCGGCAGCCGGCATGGATCCCGGTGGTGCCAGTGGCGTGGCCGTCGCATCCTTCCGTCGTGTGCGGTGGCATGCGCAGGTGGTGCATCGCGTTGCGGGGCGGGCGTCCGTTCACTCGTTAGTCTTCGTCCAGGCCGAGGTACCAGCCGGCGGCGCCAAGCACGCCAAGCTGCCCGTGCTCGACCAGCGTCACGGGAATGCCTTCGAGCGCCTCGCGCATCGGCCCCTTGTCGAGGAACCGGGCGACGAAGTCGCTTTGCAACAGGAACTCGCGGATCTGCGGCAACACGCCGCCGGCGAGGTGGATGCCGCCGTGCGCGCCGTACAGCAGCGCCATGTCGCCGATCGCGCTGCCGAGCAGGCCGCAGAACAGGTCGAGCGTTTCGCGCGCGAGCGCGTCATCGCCCGAGGCCGCCGCCGCGCTGATCGCGCCCGGCGTTTCGTGCGACGCGGGCACGCCGCGCACCGCCGCGAGCGCGTGGTGCAACCGCACCAGGCCGGGGCCGGAGAGTGCGTGTTCGATCGGCACGTGGCTGCGTTCCTTCAGGAATTCGCGCAGCACCGCCATTTCCAGGTCGTTGCCCACGGTCAGCGCGGACTGGCCTGCTTCGGTGGCCAGCACCACCGCGCCGTGCGGCGTCGGGATGCGGACGGCCGCGCCAAGTCCGGTGCCGGGGCCGACCACCAGCACCGGGCCTTCCGGTGCCGTGGTGGGGCCGGACAGGCGAACCAGTGCCTGTGCGCCGACCTGCCCCATGGCGTGGGCCACGGCTTCGAAGTCGTTGACCAGGCGAAAGTCGTCCAGGCCCAGCCGGGACTTGATCCGTGCCAGCGAAACCGGCCACGGCAGGTTGACGGTGAGCAGGGTGCCGTCGGGCAGGGCGTGGCCGGCGCAGGCGATCACGCCGGTGCGGATCGCGGGCTGCGACGGCAGGCGCGCCAGGAAGGTTTCGATCACTTCGGCCAGACCGGGATAGTCGGCGCAGGCGAACTTGTCGTACTCCAGCACCTCGACCCGGCCGCCGTTCCCACGCACCAGTCCGAGGCGGACATGCGTCCCTCCGACATCGGCGGCGATGAACGGCGCACCGGTCGTCGCGTCATGGGGGGTGGGCTGTGTGCGGCTGAGGGCGGTCACTGCGGCTCCGGCGATCCGGCCCGGAAGGGCGGGGTGTCGATGGAGTGTTGGAATTGTTTGACAACGATGTCAAGGAAATTTTGCAGAGACGTTGCGGATACAGGCCGAGCGTCCTGAATTCGACAACAAACTGCCATTCAAGCCAAAATTTAATCCTGATATGCAGTTAATCAGGCAAAATCTCGTCGCTGCGCTGCCGTTGTCTCGATGGCCCATGCTGCATGGCAGCAGACAACATGCAGCGGCGCTGTCATGCCGGAAGCGGGATCCCGTGGCAATTGCCGTGAAAGTATGACAACGTTAGTCTTCATGTCCTGCAATGGGACATCGGGGCGACAGGAGAGGCGACATGGTCGAGCACGGCAACCAGCGCAAACCGACCATCCGCACCGTCGCGGAGCTGGCCGGGGTGTCCCTGAAGACCGTCTCGCGGGTGATCAACAACGAGCCGTCGGTGCTGCCGGCGACCCGGGCGCGGGTGCTGCAGGCCATCGCCGAACTGGATTACGAGCCCGACCCGTCCGCGCGCAACCTGCGCAGTTCCAGCGCCTACGTGATCGGGCTGGTCTACGACAACCCCAACCCGTACCACATCATCGCGGTGCAGAACGGCGTGCTCGCCGCGTGCCGCGAGACCGGCTTCGGCCTGCAGATCCATCCCTGCGACGCGACCTCGCCGCTGCTGGCGGAAGAGCTCGCCGAACTGGCGCAGCGGTCGCGGCTTGCCGGCCTGGTGCTGACCGCGCCGATGTCGGAACGGCTCGACCTGATCGAAGTGCTCGCTGCGCGCGGCATCCGCGTCGCGCGCATCATCGCCGCCGCGGAGGATCCGCAGGACGGCCATCCCTGCGTCTACGTGGACGATCGCGATGCCGCCTACGAAATCACCGAGCACCTGATACAGCTCGGCCACCAGCGCATCGGTTTCCTCTGGGGCGGGGAGGAGCACCGCTCCAGTTCCGAGCGTTACCTCGGCTACGAGCAGGCGCTGAAGGATTACGGCATCACCCTCGACAAGCACCTGGTGATCCCCGGCGACTACACCTTCGACGACGGCTTCCGCGGCGCGCGGCGCCTGCTGGCCCTGCGTGATCCGCCGACGGCGATCTTCGGTTCCAACGACGAGGTCGCGGCCGGCGTGCTGGCCGCGGCGAAATCGGCAGGCATGAACGTCCCGTATGACCTGTCGATCGCCGGCTTCGAGGACAGCCCGTTCTCGCGGCAGTCGTGGCCGGCGCTCACCACCGCCAAGCAGGCCACCGAAGACATCGCGCGCCATGCCGCACGCATGTTGATCGCCGGCTTGCGCCAGGACGCCAACACGCCGGTGCGCAACCAGGGCTTCGTGCCGCAACTGGTGGTGCGCGGCTCGACTGCGCCGGTTCGCCCGCGCGCGCCATCGCAGGGAGAGGCATGAACGCAGTGAAGGGGGATGCCGACGTGGCGGAACGCGCGACGACGACCTGGATGTTCCGCGAAGCCGCGGAAGCGGCCGACGTGGTCGAGCGGCAATTCGCACGCAACCGCGACGTGCTCGCGGCGCTGGCCGACGACCTGCGCAAGAACCCGCCGCCGTTCGTCGCCACCTGCGCGCGCGGCAGTTCCGACCATGCCGCCACCTATGCGAAATACCTGTTCGAGACCCAGCTGGGCGTGGTGACCGCGTCGGTCTCGCCTTCGGTCGGTTCGGTCTATGGCGTCAGGCAGCAATTGCGCGGGTCGCTGTTCATCGCGATCTCGCAGTCGGGCAAGAGCCCCGACCTGCTGCGCAATGTCGAAGCCGCCCGCGAGGCCGGTGCGCGCGTGGTCGCGCTGGTGAACGTCGAGGACTCGCCGCTCGCACAGTTGTCCGACGTGGTGGTGCCGCTGCATGCCGGGCCGGAACGCAGCGTCGCGGCGACCAAGAGTTACCTCGCCTCGCTGTCGGCCGTGCTGCAGCTTGCCGCGCTTTGGAAAGGCGAAGCCGCGTTGCTCGATGCGCTCGGCAGGCTGCCCGATGCGATGCGCGCGGCATGGCAATGCGACTGGTCGCACCTGGAATGGGGGCTGGAGTCCAAGCGCAACCTGTTCGTGCTTGGTCGCGGCGTGGGGCTTGGCGCCGCGCAGGAAGCCGCGCTCAAGTTCAAGGAAACCTGCGGACTGCATGCCGAAGCCTACAGCTCGGCGGAAGTGAAGCACGGGCCGATGGCGCTGGTCGGGCCGGGCTTCCCGGTCTTGATCCTCGCGCAGCCCGATGAAACCGAAGGTGGCACGTTGGCGCTGGCGCACGAGTTCCGTGCGCGCGGTGCGCAGGTGTGGGTCGCTTCGCGCAACCCGCCATCCGATGAAGGACTCGGCGGCAACCTGCCCGTGGCCGAAGCGCCGCATCCCGCATGCGCGCCGCTGTTGCTGGTGCAGAGTTTCTATCGCGCGGTGAACGCGCTGTCGTTGCGGCGCGGGCACGATCCGGACAAGCCGCCGCACCTCAACAAGGTGACGGAAACGGTGTGATGTCCACGGCACTCGTCAATGGTCGCGTGTTGCTCGACGATGGTTTCCGCGACGATCTCGTGGTGCTGGTCGAAGACGGACGCATCGTCGACGTGCTCGATGGCGGCGACCGACGCGCGCATGCGGCAACGCGAGTCGATCTCGAAGGCGGATACCTCGTGCCCGGCTTCATCGACGTGCAGGTCAACGGCGGTGGCGGCGTTCTGTTCAACAACACGCCGACGGTCGACGGCATCGCAGCCATTGCGCGCGCGCATCGCCGCTTCGGCGTGACCGGCCTGTTGCCGACGCTGATCAGCGACCGCATCGAGGTGATGCGCGCCGCCGTCGCCGCTGCCAGCGAAGCCATCGCGCAACATGCGCCCGGCGTGCTCGGCATCCATCTCGAAGGGCCGTACCTCGCGCCTGCACGCAAGGGCACGCACGATGCAGCGGTGTTCCGCGTGCCCGACGCAGGCGAAATCGAACTCGCCACCTCGTTGCGTGGTGGCCCCACCTTGCTCACGTTGGCGCCGGAGCAGGTGCCGGTGGAGGCGATTCGTGCCTTCGTCGAACGCGGCGCGATCGTCGCCGCCGGACATACCGCAGGCAACTACGACGAGATCCGTGCCGGACTCGACGCCGGCATCCGCGGTTTCACCCACCTCTACAACGCGATGTCGCCGCTGCAAGGGCGGGAGCCGGGCGCGGTGGGCGCTGCGCTCGAAGACGAAGGCAGTTGGTGCGGGATCATCGTCGATGGCGTGCACGTGCACCCGGCCAGCCTGCGCGTCGCGCTGGCGGCCAAGCCGCGCGGCAAACTGTTCCTGGTGACCGATGCGATGCCGATGGTCGGCGCGGATGATCCATCCTTCACGCTGTACGGTGAAACCATCACCGCGGTCGATGGCGTGGTGCGCAATGCCGCCGGCGCGCTGGCGGGATCGGCGCTGGACATGATCACCGCCGTGCGCAATTGCGTGCACCTGCTGGGCCTGCCGCTCGACGAAGCGGCGCGGATGGCATCGCGCTATCCGGCCGAGTTCCTTGGCATCGACCACCAGCGAGGCCGCATCGCGCCGGGACATGTCGCGGATCTCGCCCTGCTCGACGCCGACCTCGCGGTGCGCGCGACCTGGATCGCAGGCAACGTGGAACACCACGCATGAGTGCCGCGCCGCAGCGTTTCGCATCGGTCGACGCGCTGCGCGGCATCACCGTCGCGGCGATGCTGCTGGTCAACAACCCCGGCGACTGGGGCCATGTCTATGCGCCATTGCTGCACGCCGATTGGCACGGCTGCACGCCGACCGACCTGATCTTCCCGTTCTTCCTGTTCGTGGTCGGCGTGTCGATCGCACTCGGCATCGTGCCGCGCGTGGAAGCGGGAGGCGATACCGGGAAGCTGCAGCGCGGCATCGTGGTGCGCGCGCTGAAGATCATCGCCATCGGGCTGCTGCTGCACGCATTGGCGATGTGGCTGCTCGACCGTCCGGTGCTGCGCATCATGGGCGTACTGCAGCGGATCGGCGTGTGCTTCCTGTTCGCCGCGCTGGTCGCGATGCACGTCAAGCCGCGCGTGCAGTGGATCCTCATCGCGATCCTGCTGGTCGGTTACTGGGCGTTGATGGCGGCTGGCGGCACGTATGCGCCGGGCGAGAACCTGGCCAACCGTTTCGATACCGCCGTACTCGGCAGGTTCCAGTACATCTTCGATCCCGCCACCGGCCTCGGCCAGGAACCCGAAGGCCTGCTGAGCACCTTGCCGGCGCTGGCCACCACGTTGCTTGGCGTGCGTGCAGGCGCATGGCTGCGCCGCGGCGAACTGCGCACGATGGTGGTCGCGTCGGTGCTGATGCTGGCGCTGGGGTGGCTCTGGTCGTTGTGGTTCCCGCTCAACAAGCCGCTGTGGACATCGTCCTACGTGCTGTGGACGGCGGGTTGGGCCTTGCTGGCGTTGCTCGTGCTGCACGCGCTCGTGGACAGGCGCGGCTGGCCGGCCATCGGTCGCAGTTTCGGGGTCAACGCGATCACCGCGTATGCCGGTGCCGCCGCCTTGATCTACGTGTTGCTGGGCACCGGTGCATGGAGTGCGATCTACCAGCGCGCATTCGCCGGCTGGATGACGCCACTGTTCGGCCCCTACCTGCCGTCGCTCGCCATCGCGCTGTGCTACGTGGCGTTGTGGTGGCTGGTCGTGCGCTGGATGGACAAGCGCGGCTGGCACGTCAAGGTGTGAGGCATCGCTGCGTGCTGCCGGCAAGCGGGCGGCACCGAAGTGGCGCCGACGGCCTCGGCCACCATGGGCGGCCGCAGGCGCGTCGGCAGGCATCGCGAACAGCTACCTCCCGGCCGGGGATGCGCGCGTGCTTGCGTACACTCGCGTCATCGGCGGCGGCGAGTCCGACACGATCACGTTCAGCACCGCGAAGCTGAAGAAGGGCGAGGACTACACGTTCTTCTGCTCGTTCCCCGGACACTGGGCGATCATGAGGGGCAAATTTTTCTTCGGCTGAAATGATGATCCTTCGCACGACACTGATGCTTGCGGCATTGCCGCTTCTGCTTTCCGGCCACGCACTGGGGAATGACGCGCCGTCGGCCCCCGACCTGCTCGACCGGATCAAGGTGACGGCCGTGCGCTTGCAGACCGTGCCCGAATTCGACGTGCCCGCTTCGATCGATACCATCGACGTGGATGGCCGGGCTTCCAGGATGGGAGCAAGCGTGTCGGAGGCATTGGATGGCGTGCCGGGCGTCTCCGCGCGCGAGCGCCAGAACCTGGCGCAGGACACGCAGTTGTCGATCCGCGGGTTCGGTGCGCGCTCCACCTTCGGCGTGCGCGGGATCCGGCTGTACGCGGATGGCATCCCCGCCACGATGCCGGACGGCCAGGGGCAGCTGTCACATTTCAGCCTGGCCGGTGCCGAACGGATCGAAGTCATCCGCGGCCCGTTCTCGGCCCTGCACGGGAATTCTTCCGGCGGCGTGATCCAGATCTGGAGTGCCGACGGCACCGCGCCGATGCATGGGCACGCGCAAGCCGTGTCGGGATCGCATGGCAGCCGCAACGTGTCGGCGAGCCTGCGCAACGCCGGCCAGGCATGGGGCTACGCGCTTGCGGCAGGCGTGTTCGACACGGATGGCTGGCGCGATCATTCCGCCGCGCGTCGCGAGTCCTTCAATGCCCGTTTGCATCGCGACACGGCTTCCGGCGCGCGCATCGACGTGGTGGCCAATCATTTCAATGCACCCGATGCGCAGGATCCACTGGGCCAGACCTGGGCGCAGTTCACCGAGAACCCGCGGCAGTCGCCCTCGGTGGCCACGCAGTTCAACACGCGCAAGTCCGTGCGCCAGGACCAGGTGGGTGTCCGTCATCGGCAACCCGTCGGGGAAGGCCATGCCGTCGAGTGGATGGCCTATGGCGGGCAGCGCCGGATCGAGCAGTTCCTTGCGCTGCCGGTGGCCGCGCAAATCAATCCGCTCAATGCGGGCGGCAACATCGACCTGGACAATACGTTCTCCGGCCTCGACCTGCGCTGGAGCTGGAGCGGACAACTCGCCGGTCGCGCGGTGGAGTTCACCGCGGGCAGCAATGCGGATCGGCAGAAACAGCATCGGCAGGGATTCGAGAACCATCTCGACGGCGTGCTTGGCGTGCGCGGCGCATTGCGCCGGGACGAGCGCAACCAGGTCTCGAACTTCGACCAGTTCGTGCAAGGATGGATGCGGCTTTCCGAGCGTTGGTCGATGCTGGCCGGTGTCCGCCGCAGCCGCGTGAAGTTCAGGTCCACCGATCACTACGTCACGTCCGGCAATCCCGACGACAGCGGGCGCGTGGATTATGCGGAGACCACGCCCGTCTTCGGCGTGACCTTGGCGCCGACCGAGGATCTTCGCCTGTACGTTTCGACCGGGCGTGGTTTCGAGACGCCGACGTTCAACGAACTGGGGTATCGCACGGATGGTGGCGCCGGGCTTGCCTTCGATCTCGTGCCCTCACGCAGCCGCAACCTCGAGGTCGGAGCCAAGTGGCGTGCCGGCTCCCGCGCGATCGTGCAGGCGGCCATGTTCCGCGCCGATACCGACGACGAACTCGCCGTGTCGCGCAACGTCGGCGGACGCAGCAGTTTCCGCAACGTCGGCCGCGCGCGCAGGCAGGGGTTCGAACTGGGGACGGACATCGCGTTCGCGCAGGAGTGGCGCCTGCAGTTGGCATGGACCTGGCTGGATGCGAGCTTCCGCGACGCGTTCCCGGTGTGCAATGCGAGCGGTTGCGTGGATCCGTCCGTGCTGGTTGCGGCCGGTACGCGCATTCCAGGCACGGTGCGGCAGCAGGGGTTCGTGCGCCTGCAGTGGCAACCGTCCGAATGGATCTTCGCGCTCGAGGGCGTGGGCATGGGCGATGTCTACGCCAACGATACCGGCACCGCCCGTGCGCCGGGTTACGGGGTCGCCCATCTCGAGGTCGCGCGCGAATGGCACGCCGGTGCGTTGCGTGGCTTCGCAAGGATCGACAACCTGCTCGACAAGGCCTACGTGGGCGCGGTGATCGTCAACGAAGGCAACGGACGGTTCTACGAATCGGCGCCCGGCCGCAGCCTGATGGTCGGGCTGCGCTGGAACTGGGAGCGCAGCCAGCCATGAAGATCGATGGCAATGGACGCAACGCGATCCGCACCGGGACAGGATGTCGCGCATGATCATTTCCTCTTCGACGGACTACCGCGCCGCGGCCAGGTCCCGGCTTCCTCCGTTCCTGTTCCACTACATCGACGGCGGCGCCTACGCCGAGCGCACGCTGGAGCGGAATGTGTCCGACCTGTCCGATGTCGCGCTGCGGCAGCGCGTCCTTCGCGACATGTCCGACCTCGACCTGTCGATCACGTTGTTCGGCGAACGGATGGCGCTTCCGATCGCATTGGCGCCGGTGGGATTGACCGGCATGTACGCGCGACGCGGCGAAGTGCAGGCGGCACGCGCGGCGGCGGGCAAGGGGATTCCCTTCACCTTGTCCACGGTGTCCGTGTGCCCGATCGAGGAAGTCGCGCCCGCGATCGATCGCCCGATGTGGTTCCAGCTCTACGTGCTGCGCGACCGCGCCTTCATGAAGGATGCGCTGGAGCGGGCGAAGGCGGCGGGATGCTCCACGCTGGTGTTCACCGTCGACATGCCCGTGCCCGGGGCGCGCTATCGCGATGCGCATTCGGGCATGAGCGGGCCGCATGCGGCGATGCGACGCTACCTGCAATCGGTCACGCATCCGCGATGGGCGTGGGACGTGGGCATGCATGGGCGTCCGCACGACCTAGGCAACATCTCCCGCTATCGCGGCGACCCGACCGGACTGGAAGACTACATCGGCTGGCTGGGCGCGAATTTCGATCCGTCGATTTCCTGGCGCGACCTGGAATGGATCCGCGAGACCTGGACCGGCGCGATGGTGGTCAAGGGCATCCTCGATCCCGAGGATGCGAAGGACGCGGTGCGTTTCGGTGTCGATGGCATCGTGGTATCCAACCATGGCGGCAGGCAGCTCGACGGCGTGCGTTCGACTGCACATGCCTTGCCGGCGATCGCGGACGCGGTGAAGGGCGACCTGAAGATCCTCGCCGATTCCGGCATCCGCACCGGGCTCGACGTGGTGCGGATGATCGCGCTGGGTGCCGATGCGGTGCTGCTGGGGCGTGCGTTCGTCTATGCGCTGGCCGCCGAAGGCGAGCGCGGCGTGGCGCACCTGCTCGACCTGTTCGAGAAGGAAATGCGGGTTGCGATGACATTGACCGGCGTCCGCACCATCGGCGAGATCGACCGGTCGATCTGCGACGTCTAGTCCTGCCGGCGCGCGGCGCCGATTGCGGCGATGCGTGCCTTGCGTAGCGCTTCGCCGACCTGGGTGCCGGTCAGTCCTTCGGTGGCGATGTCGCGCGCATTGACGGCCAGCGCGGCGGCATGTGCCTGGCGGAGTTCATCGGCTTGCGGATAGGGCGCGTCCTCGCTGCCGAGCCGGCCGCGCTTGTCCGCTTCGCAGGCGATTGCGAGCTTCGCGATTCGCCCGGGCTTGCGGAAGCCGTCGCAGCGCAGCAGCAGGTCGTGCAGGGTGGCATCGCGAAGTTCGGCAATGCGATGCACGTTGAGGTGTTCGCGGCAGGCGATGACGGCAAGGTCGCGGTGCTCCAGCGGCACCTTCAGCCGTTGGCACAACGCGTCCAGCGGCGCGAGGCCGGCTTGTTCGTGGCCGGTGTGCCTGGGCAGTCGATCCGTCGGCGTCAACGCCTTGCCAAGGTCATGGGTGAGCGCGGCGAAGCCGACGACGGTGTCGCCGGGTGCGAGTCGCGCGGCCATGTCGCTCACCATCTGCTGGTGGACGCCGGTGTCGACCTCGGGATGGAATTCGGCGCGCTGAGGCACGCCATAGAGCGCATCGACTTCGGGGAGCACCACGCGCAATGCGTCGGCATCGCGCAGCGTGCGCAGGAAGGCCGATGGCTGCTTCGCCGACAGTGCCTTGCACAACTCCTGCCACACGCGCTCGGGCACCAGCGCATCGAGTTCGCCGCTGGCGGCGACGTCCCTCATCAGCGACATGGTCTCGGGCGCAACGGTGAAGCCGAGCGGCGATAGCCGCGCCATGAACCGTGCTGCACGCAGCACGCGCAGCGGATCCTCGACGAAGGCCGGGCCGACATGACGCAGCACGCGCGCTTCGATGTCGCGCGCACCGCCGAAGGGATCGACCAGGTGGCCGTCCGCGTCTTCGGCAATCGCGTTGATGGTGAAGTCGCGGCGTTCGAGATCCTGCTCCAGCGTCACCGACGGATCGGCATGCACCACGAAGCCGCGGTAGCCCGGCGCGGATTTGCGTTCGGTACGCGCCAGTGCGTGTTCTTCGCCGGTCGCGGGGTGCAGGAACACCGGGAAGTCACGGCCCACCGGCTTGAAGCCGGCAGCGAGCATGGATTCCGGCGATTCGCCGACCACGACCCAGTCGCGGTCGCCGGGCGGCAGGCCCAGCAACCGGTCGCGCACTGCGCCGCCGACGAGGAAAGTCTTCATGCCGTGGATGATGCCCGGGTTTGCCTCGTCCCGCCTGCGGGACGCGTGTCAGCCCGTGTTCGCCGGGCAGGCGAATTTCTTGCGCGCCGTGCCCTCGATGCCGCGCATGCGGTCGGTCACCGGTACGGCGACGCCGTACATGCGCCAGTCGTAGAGCACGCTGAAGGCGAGGATGCGGGCGACGTACTCGCGCGTCTCGCGGTAGCTGATCGTCTCGATCCAGAAGTCGGGATCCATCGCCGGGCGCTGCGACAGCCAGCGCGAGGTGGGCGTCGGTCCTGCGTTGTATGCGGCGATGGCGATGTACGGATGCGCGTACATGTCTTCCTTCTCGCGCAGGTACGCGGTGCCGAGGATGATGCTGGTCTCGGGATCGTAGAGGCTGTCCGGGCCGCTCCAGGCCATCCCCAGGCGGCGTGCGACCGCGGCCCCGGTGTTGGGCATCACCTGCATCAGGCCGCGCGCATCCGCCGGCGAGCGCGCACGCGGGTTGAACGTGCTCTCGGCACGGATCTCGGCCGCGACCCAGGCCGGGTCGATGCCGTTCTTCTTCGCCTCGCGCTGGATGATGCCTTCGTGGTGGATCGGGAAGCGCAGCGTGTACAGCCGCGTTTCGCCTTCGCCACGCAGGTTGAACACCGCACGGTCGAACCACTGGTTGTCCTGCGCGATCTCCACCGCGATGCGGCGTTGCGCGTCATCGAAGCGCGACAGCGCCTCGTTCCATTCACGCAGCGCCCAGTCCGCGCGTTCGATGCGGTAGAGCGCCATCGCGCGCTGCATGGCCGGGTCGTTGGCCACGGCGGTCTTCTGCGTTGCGTTCCAGTCCGGCATCCACGGGCACAGCGCATACGGCTGGCCGAGCTTGTCGGCGGCAAGGAAACCGTGGAAATCCGGATCGCGTGCGGCACGCGCGTACAGCGCCTGTGCGCCTGCCGCGTCGCCGGTGAGTTCGCGGGTACGCGCTTCGAACCACGTCCAACGCGAACTGTTGCGTTGCGTGGTGCCCATCTTGCCGATCGCGGCCAGCGCCGCGCGCCAGTCCGAGCGCGACAATGCTTCGCGTGCGCGCCATTCGTGCAGGCGTTCGTCGTAGGCGCTGTCCGGCACCAGGTTCAACAGTCGCGCCGAATCGGGCAGGTACGAGGCGACCGTCCACAGCGCCGCCTGGTAGAGCACGCGGCCGCGATCTTCCTCGGTGAAGCCCAGCGCCTCGGCCAGCGGTGCCAGTCGCGCTTCACCGGCGAGCGGGTCGGATTTCGCGAACTTGGCCAGGCCATGCGACGCGATCAGCCGGCTGCGCGCGGTCTTCGGCCACGATGGTGCGCGTGCGTGCGGTGCATCGAGGAAGGCCGCGTAGTCGTTGGCTTGTGCCAGTTGCTGTGCCGGCAGTCCGCGTGCGGCGGCGCGCATCACCGCGGGCTCCCATTCGACCGCGGCCAGTTCGATGCGTTCCCAGCGCAGTTCCGGCGTCAACTCGCCGCGTTCGGCCAACGTGGCGAACGGCGCATTGCATTCGTTGGGCAGCGACTTGCCGCTGCTGCGCCAGATGGCCTGCGCATCGCTCGTCCAGGTCGCGTCCACCGCGCCGGTGCGCAGGCGCGCTTCCAACTCGGCGCAACGCAGCGCGACCGCGCGGATGTCCGGCGACCACGCTGCGCGATAGCCGGCCCAGTCCTGCTTGCGCAGCAGGCTGCGCAACCACGCTTCGCGGAACACGCCGGCCACCGCGCGACCTTCGTTGCGCGACAGGAAGGCCCGTGCCTGCGTGGCAGGCAATGTGTCGAGGTTGCGCCGCAGCGCGGCGAACTCCACCCAGACCTGTGCGGGATGATCCTGCAATTGCGTCGGCTGGCCGCGTTCGGCGGCGGCGATGGCCGCGCGCAATTGCGCGTCCTGCGATTGCGCGTGCACGCCTGCGGCGGACAACAGGCACGCGGCGGCGAGTAAGATGGACAGGCGATCCTTCGACATGCGCGGACTATAGCCAACCCCCCATGAACCCGGATTCAGGATCCACACGTCGACGAATACAAGGGGTGCATGCATGATCGAAGGCTGGTGGATCTTCCCGTTGCTGGGCGTCGCGGCCGGGGTCATGGCCGGCCTGCTCGGCATCGGCGGCGGGCTGGTGCTGGTGGCGGCGCTGGTCTGGCTGTTCCCCGGTTTCGGCGTGCCGCCCGAGGCGGCCGTGCATGCGGCGCTGGCTACGTCGATGGCGAGCATCATCTTCACCGGCACTTCGTCGGCGCTGTCGCACCACCGCCGCGGCAGCGTGCTGTGGCCTTCGGTGAAATGGCTGGTGCCGGGCATGCTGGTGGGTGGCTGGCTCGGCAGCCTGTTCGCGCTGTCGCTCGATGGCGGCGTGTTGCGCTGGTGCGTGGCGATCTATTGCTGGCTGGCCGGCGCGCAGATGGCATTCGGACGCACGAAGGCGGTGCTGGGCCAGGAGGCAGTGCCGACCGGGTTGCCGGTCACCACGGTCGGTACCGGCATCGGCGCGGTGTCGGCGGTGGTGGGCATCGGCGGTGGCAGCATGACCGTGCCCTACCTGGTGTGGCGCGGCGTGGCGCCGGTGCGCGCGGTGGGAACCTCGTCGACCTGCGGCGTGTTCATCGCCATCGCGGCAGCGGCGGGTTACGCGCTCAACGCGCCGCAGGGCGCGTTGCCGGCGAATGCCATCGGCTACGTGTACCTGCCCGCGGCCATCGGCGTGGCCGTGGCCTCGGTGCTGGCCGCGCCGCTGGGCACGCGCATCGCGCATGCGATCAGCGGCAAGGCGCTGCGGATGGTGTTCGCGGTGTTCATGCTGCTGGTGGGGATCAGCATGGTGCTGTGAGTCGGGGCGACCGTCCCGACGGTCGTCGTGTTCCGGCCATCATGACGAGCGCGCGGCGTACCAGCCGTGGATCAGTCCGGCCTGGAAAAACTGCACCGGCGACTCGAATCCGCCTGACTGGATGATCGAAGCGACCTCGCTCGGCGGTCGCACCGACACGTCTCGCGCATACGCGTCGCGCATGCGCTGCAGCGCTTCTGGCGGAAGATCCGAAGCGGCCATCGTGCGGAACCAGACCTCCAGCAGATCCTGCTGTTCCGGTGATGCCAGGTCGGCCGCGAGATCGGAACTCGCCAGCAGTCCGCCGGGACGCAGGCGATCGGCGATGCCGCGGAAGTAGGCCGTGCGCTCGCTCGCATCGAGGAGGAATTGCGACACCAGGAAGCTGGTGGCGGCATCGAACGGCTCGCCGTCGGGCAGCGAATCGAGGTAACCCTCGTGGAACGTGCAGCGATGCGCGAAGCCATGCGCCTGAGCGCGTTGGCGACAGGCATCCAGCATCCCGGCCGACGGCTCCACCGCGGTGAACGTCCAGCCGGGGAAGCGTTCGGCGAGGTGCTGCATTTCGGCGCCCGTGCCGACACCCACGCACAGCACGCGTGCGTCGGGCGGGCGCTTGCCGAACACCGAGTCGACCAGCAGCAACAGGCATTCGCGGATCGCGGACAACTTCGCCCATTGCTGGTCGTAGTTCGCGGACTGCTGGTCGAACGTGGACTTGATCTGATCGCGATCCATGAAATGCCTGCGTTGCCGTGCCGATGGACGGATGAGTGTGTGGGCGACGAGCGGTGGGATCAAGCAGTCGAAGGACAGCGACGCGCATGCCATGTCGCGCGCGACGGCATGGATTCATCGGCTGTGAATGCTTTCACATGCAGCGCATGTCCCGGAAGAATGGGGTGGGCAAGGCGCGTCGATTCGATGGTCGATCAAGCCGCGTCGTCGGGATTCCGCTCGATGCCTATGCAGAATCCATAGAAATCCCTCAGCGTTGGCGAGAGGAGCATCCTGTCGCCCGTTTCATGTGCGTATTCCCATACCCCGTCGTAACTGCCGCTGCGGGAGATGACGTACAGGTCTCCGTTTCCCGCTGTGCCGATGATCCAGTCGTCATCGTTCCAGCCCGAGCCGGCTTCCGTGTGGTCGGTACCGAACGCTCGCTCGGCACGATTGAGTGCGTCGATCACCGACTGCTCGGTCGGGAGTGCACATGCCGCATGGCCGTGGGGAGCAAGGTGGCCGTACAGCCCGTCCTGCTCCAGCCAGGATCTGAACACGATCGCTTCGTTGCCGGTCATGGGCGTTTCCTTGCGTCCTGATGCCCGGGCCATGTCGTGCCGCGCAATGTCATCGGCTTGGATGCGTGGTCATGCGTCCAGCTCGCCGGAGACATATTCGGCCAGTTCCCGGATGTTGCGGGTGAATTCCGCCTCCAGGTCGATGCCGCACTTGTTGGCAAGCACGATGATCGACCAGAGGCAGTCCGACAATTCATGGCCAAGCTTCGCCTGGCTGTCGTCGATGTCGCGGATGCCGACGTGCGCTTGGATCAGTTTCGCCAGGTCGCCGACATCCCCCATGAAACCCAGGGCGAGTTCCTGCGTGGTCCAGGCGCGACCATGCCGCTTGATCTCGAGCCGTTCGTAGAGCGTGTTGAGATGCAGTGCCGATGTTTCGAGTTCGCTGAATTTCATGTCGCTTCCGGGGATGACGCCTGAATCAGGTCGCGTGACCAGGGGGCGTCGGCTTGAATGGATTGCCGGGTTGCGGCCCAGGTGAACCGAATGCAGTCATGACCGCTGCGCCGATGGATCGGGCATCGCAATCAAGGCTGATGGAGCGTTGCAAACCGGGCGCGGGATGAAACCCTTTGGCACTGCCTGAAGTCCCACCGTTCTTGTGTGGCTCCAGCAGGTACCCGGTATCGTCACGGGTGACGGTCACCAACGCAGCACCCGATACAAATGAACGTTCCGAACGAACGCCAGCCGCGACAAGTCTTGGCATGGCGATGGCACGCCAGTCTTTTGGATGTGGTGCGGCGCTCGAGGATGCGGCCAACGCCGAGAGGGTCGCATTGCCGATCGCGGCAGCGTCTGCGTCCAGCGCCAGCGGTAGAAATGGATCGCAGGCCACCCATATGCCGGACGCCGTTCTCGAGTCGGGATGAACGAGATACCGGTCTTTGAGCTTGTAGATGTTGGCAATCTGCATGAGCGACATGACCCCTGATCAATCCGCGCCGCGATGCGGCGTCGGCTTGAAGGAATTGTCAGGTGCCACTGCCCGCTGCCTCCAGGGCCAGCGGAAGGTAGTGGGCCAGTTTCTTGGCTTTGATGTCCGTTGCCACGTGCAGCTTGATATGCCGCCGGCCTTTGCCGCTGCCCTCCAGGTGGCCGAGCGTGTCCGCGATCCTGGCGCCGCTGCCAAACTCGACCGAGACATGTTGCTTGTAGGCAAAGACGCCGCAGAAGTGCACGCCAGAGGCAAAGAGGATGCCACCGTACTTGACCTCCTCGGTCGCGGACGGGATGGTCTTCTTGACGAGCTTGCGGACAGACTCGACCAGCGTGAACTGCTCGTCGCCAAGCAGGCGAACGTCATCCAGGAGTTCTTGAACGGACTTGGTGGCCATGATGTGGTGCCTGACGTCTGAATCAGGCCGCGCCCCGAAGCGGCGTTGGCTTGAATGAATTGTTAGGTTGCTCTTAGCGATATATCCGAATGAAGTGGTTATATAACTCAACGACCAGCGGCTTCCCACGCTCTTTGGCGAGTTTCCATTCGTTCTCAACTAATTTGATGCAATCTTTCAGGCGTTGAGCAGATAGCGGCTCATCGCACATAAGTTGTAATCGGTGCAGCTTATTATGGTACTGCTTACGCGTAATATTGAGTCGCTTAGCGAGATCCCTAAAATCCCTGTCATGAGTTACAAGAACTTGTCCTGCATTAGTGCAGGCGAGAGCGACTAGAGGATCTCTGCTATCAGTCGCCATGCACTCACGTAACCGAGTGAGATTGTGCCCAAATTCCTTCAATGAATGGCATGCAGACTCAGGCACATTGTGGTCTGTAAAGAATGGAATTGCGCTCCGTCGGGGCATTTAGGCCGCCTCTCCGAAACGAAGGGCGGCTTCCACGTCCGCTTTCTTTAGGTCAGGATACTCAAGCAAAATTTGTTTAATGCTGTATCCAGCCGAGTGGAAGCGCTGAATGGCCTGAACAGTAATTCGAGTGCCGCCAATTACCGGCGCGCTTTTATTCAAGGAACGTACACGCTCGATTTGCCCGACCTTACCTGGGTCGCGCTTGATGATTTCATGGATGTCGCCACGAACTTTATTTACCACGTAGTCGAGATCTATAGGCTGAAGGACGTACTGCTTTGATGCTACGTCTTGCGGCAGGCCAGTTTCCCGTTCAACCCAGTGAACGCGCTTGTTCACTACATAGAGTTTTACACCTGACCATGCATCTTTGCTCTCACTTGCAAGGTTTTGTTTGACCTCGCGAAGATGCTGCACCGACACATCATGTTTGTTTCGCAAGATGCCGAGAACTTTTAGCGAAACTATGTCGCGAAACGAGTAGATACGGCCAAATCCTTCCCGAAATTTATCGTTGCAATAGGACGGTGAGAAAAAGGCGGACTTGTCCCAGTAGCGAAGTTGACCCTTGCGCACGCCGGTAAGCCGTACGGTCTGATCTTCGCTGAAGGCTGCAATTACGCTTTCCATAAGATCCTCTAACGCTTCAAGAGCAGCCTAACGCCTGAATTAAGCCGCGCCGCGAAGCGGCATCGGCTTGAATGAATTGTTAGACAACAGCGTCCACACGAATTAGCAGGATCGTAGAAACAGTTGCCCAAGTCGCTACCATTAGGCATATAGACCACTTTGGAACGAAATCCATTCCAACGGCGTCAAATTTCTCCCAACTATGTGGGTACAAAGTTTCATTTGGTATGAAGGCGCTATCTGTGAATAGTTCATCATATCGATCGACTCGAACCAAAATTCCTCTTAGTTCTTGGACAAGGTTCGATGCTTTCAAAATTAGAATTGTTCCAGCGATTGCTGCTATTGCGAAACCAACGATCAGCGCTAGTTTTCCGTTAGTGGAGAGCTCTGATTTATCAACTCCAAAAGTGCTAACTGCGACAATTCCAGAAGAAATAATGATTCCGACTTCGAGGCATAACTTGTGCCAGTACATTACGTAACTTGCAATGGTTGATCTGACATTTAAAGCAACGTTGTGTCTTTTGGAGTGATCGACCACCGTCATTTCCCCTTTTGTCTAACGCCTGAATTAAGCCGTGCCGCGAAGCGGCATCGGCTTGAATGAATTGTTATGCGCCACGGTACGCCCGAAGCCCGGCGGCCGCAATGGAGCCGGTGAGGCCGGGGAACCGATTGTCACCGGATGCAAGCCAATGATACGGAGAGGCCCGGTGGCACCGAAGACCGGGCGCCGCAACCCGAGTGCACCACACTTGCTTGCCGATGCGCGAGGCAAAGAACGATCCGAC
This sequence comes from Luteimonas sp., assembly GCA_024707405.1. Lineage (GTDB taxonomy): Bacteria > Pseudomonadota > Gammaproteobacteria > Xanthomonadales > Xanthomonadaceae > Luteimonas. Next base: position 129,731 of record JANPZU010000008.1, on the reverse strand, counting down.
GCGGGACTGCGTGAGCGCAACAACGAAGCGATGACCATGAAGCCGCAAGCGGCGCGCACATGATGCCGGAAGAAGCGAGCTGTGCCGAAATGCGAGGCCAGTTAGCGGAAAGTTGCCGATGAGTGGCGATGCAGCCGCAATGAGCCGCCACCCACGTATAACTATCGGTTATCAGCCGGTTCCGAAGCAGAAGCCGCAACCGCAACCGCGGCTTCCACATTCGCAATGAAGTCACTCACATACCAGCGTCCGTCGCGTCGTTCGACGTCCACGACGGTGTCGATGGGTTGCCCGGCCAGCGTGTACTGCAGCCGCACCTTCGCGCTGTCGCCGGTCTGCGATTGCAGGGTGGTTTCCATCGCCGACAGGTCGGCATCCAGATCCAACCCGTAGAGTTTGAGAGCCTGCTTGCCCGCGGCCACGACCGGCGTCATGCGTTGCAAGGCATCGTCCATGCCGGCTTCCGCGAAATCCTCGGCGCTGGTGAGTCCAGCTTCGCGCGCGGCGTCGGTGAGCAGGGCGATGGCGGCGGCGGCGTGCTCGCGGTCGGTCAGCGGCGCCTGGCCCGCCCATGCGCTGAGGGCGGCGACGACCTGTGACAGGTGCTGGCGTTCGGATTCGCTGTATTGGCTTTGTTGCTGGATGAACTGCACGCCGAACAGGCCGAGTGCGGCGGCGGTCTGGCGCAGTTCGGCGCCGGCATTGGCGAACTGGCGGTCAAAGGTGCGTTGCAGTGACGCTTCGGCATCGTCGGCGGCCAGTGCGGCGAGCGCGCGGGGGTGGGTGTCCGACAGGGGCAGTTCGTCCAGCGGCCAGCGGGTACGGCCCTCGCGCCAGGCGGTGTCGAGCCGGGTGTGCAGGTCGGGCGGTACGGCATCGCGAGCGAAGGCGGCGAAATCGCCGGCAACCAGATGGGTGGTCAGCTCCTTCACGGCGGCGGCCGGTGCCGAGGCGCCGGGGATTGCCGTGGCGTTCTCGCCGGTTTCGCGGCGGCAGCCTGCCAGCAGCAGCGCCAGCATGGCCGGCAACAGGAAGACGGCGACGCGGTGTCGGCCCATGCACGTTCCCCTGAAAGGATCCCCGACCGCATCTTGGCCGGGGCGGCGGGGTGGGGCAACCACCGGATGCGCGATCCGGGCATCCGGGCCGGATGGTGGGCAAAAAAAACGGGAAACCGCTGGTTTCCCGTTGAATCCGGCAAGGCCGGAGGACTTGTGTTGTGGCCGGCGCAGGTTAGCGCGGCGTGAAATCTAATGCAATACCTTAGATAAATCCATACAAGATATTGATTTTATTGATCCGCAAGGATCAGTGCGTCGCGCTTGTGGCCACGCCGGGCCTCGCGGGGCTCGCCCCACGCATTGTTGAACACGGCCGGCTCCCACGAGCCGTAGGTGGGGTTGGCCAGCATCCACCAGCGTTCGCCGAACCAGTCGCCGTATTCCTCCAGCAGCTCGGCGCGGGCCTCTGGGGTGTTGGCGATGACCTCGACGAAATCGCCCAGCTGGTCGCCGAACTGCATCAGCACGCGGTATTCGCGACCGGCGAGGCGGCGGCGGCAGAGTTTCTCGCTGCCGTGCTGCTCGCAGCCTTCGACGAAGGTGCCTAGGCCGAGGAACACGCTGTCGTCCTTCACCGGCAGGCCTTCGGCGCGCAGGTTGGCCAGCGTGGCGTCCTGCAGGTCCTGGGCGCGGTTGGACAGGTAGAGGATGGTCACGCCCTTGGCCTCGGCGGCCTTGGCGAACTCCAGCACGCCCGGCAGCGGCTTGGCCTTTTCTTCCTTGACCCACTCGGCCCAGCTGACTTCGTTGTATTCCTGTCCGTGGGCGACCAGACGCGCCTGGTAGGGCGAGTTGTCGAGCACGGTCTCGTCGATGTCCATGATGACCGCGGGCTTCAAGCCCGGCAGCGGCGCCGTGGCTTCGCGTTCGCTGGGGATGAGTGCATCCCAATGCGGTTCCTTCAGCGCGGCATCGAGATGGTCGGCGGCTGCACGGAAGATGGAGATCGTGTTGGCCTGGTACTCGGCCGAACGCTGCACCCACAGCACGGCGTTGAGGTTGTCGTCGGGCGTGCTTGATGCCGGCTTCGTGGCGGCGATGGGTGCGGCTGGCTTGGCCGCGGCATCGCCGGATGGCGCGGTATACGAGGTGGGCTTGCAGGCCGAGAGCGCCAGCGCTGCGGCCAGCAGGGAAACGGCGGGGACGATCGTGCGCATTCGCAGATCCTGTCGGAGGCGTGGGGGCGAAGTGTAGCGAACCCATGTTGCGGGCCGGCGGCGGTGCGGGGTCGGCTATCCTGACCGGCCACAGGAGCAGGGGTGTTTCACATGGATACCGATACCGCGACGTTGCCGTTGAGCGTGGCCGAAGCACGCGCACTGGGCTGCCTGATCGAAAAGCAGGCGACCACGCCCGACGTCTATCCGCTGACGGTCAATGCCGCGCACGCCGCGGCCAACCAGAAGACCGGGCGCGATCCGGTGCTGTCGCTGGACGTGGGCGCGGTGCACCACGCGTTGCGCGTGCTGGAACGCAAGGGCTTGGCGAAACAGGTGTTTTCCTCGCGCGCGGAGCGCTACGAGCATCGCGCCGATGCGTTCTTCAGCCTGCCGCGCCCGCAGGTCGCGTTGCTCGGGTTGTTGCTGCTGCGTGGCGCACAGACGACGCACGAATTGCTGGCGCGCAGCGAGCGCCTGCATGCCTTCGCCGATGCCGACGACGTGCGCCACCACCTCGACCGCTTGATCCAGCATGCGCAATCGTTGGTGGTGTTGCTGCCGCGCGCCTCCGGGCAGCGCGAGGATCGCTTTGCCCATCAGTTGTGCGGCGAGGTGGAGGTGGCCGCATTGCAGGCTGTTGCAACGGCGCATGCCGACGACGAGTTGTCCTCGCCCGGCCTTGCGGCGCGGGTGGATGCGCTGGAGGCGGAGGTGGCGGAATTGCGACGACAGCTGGCGGAGATGCTTGCCGAGCGTTGATCGCACCGTAGAGCCGAGCTTGCTCCGCCAGGTCGTTCCGTAGAGCGGAGCTCGCTCCGCTGGATCGAGTAGCCGAGCAAGCTCGGCTCTACGGGGCTTCGAGCAGCCGGGCAGGCTCGGCTTCAAACCACCTGCATGGCCGCTGCCGGGGATCAATCGTCCAGGAGCGCGCGGATGTTGGCCAGGCCGACTTTCGCACGCTCCTGCTTGCGTGCGGCATCGGCGACCGGATCGGCGCCGTCGCGTTGCAGTTCGGCGGCGGGTAACTCATCGAAGAAGCGGCTGGGCGCGAGTTTCAGCTTGGCACCCCAGCGCTGTGCTTCCAGCGAGTAAGACAGCCAGAGTTGTTCCTTGGCGCGGGTGATGCCGACGTAGAGCAGGCGGCGCTCCTCGTCGAGGCGGCCTTCGTCGATGCTGGCTTCGTGCGGCAGGGTGTTGTCGTCCATGCCGACGATGAAGACGAAGCGGAATTCCAGCCCCTTCGCCGCGTGCAGGCTCATCAGTCGTACCTGGTTGCCGGGATCGCCCTTGTCGGCGTGGCTGAGCAGCGCGAGTTGCGCGGCAAGGTCGCCGGGGCCGGCACCCTTTGCGCCCTCGAACCAGTCCGCGAGTTCGTCGAGGTTGCCGCGACGGATGCGGAACAGTTCCTCCGACTTGCACTGTTCGCGCAACGCGGCGAGCAGGCCGGACTTGTCGTTGAGCTTGCGCACCAGTTCGTTCGGCGGCAGGTGCGTGGCATCGCTGCGCAGGCCGCGCAGGATGTCGGTGAACGCGCCCAGCGCATTGGCGGCACGCGGCTGCAGTTGCTTCAGCAACCCCATCGATTCGGCGGCGCGCGACAGCGGCAGGTGGGCGTGCTGCGCCATCTCGGCCAGTTTCGCCAGCGTGGTCGCGCCGATGCCGCGGCTGGGCGACTGCACTGCGCGCAGGAAGGCGGCGTCGTCGTCGGGATTGGCGACCAGACGCAGCCACGACAGCGCATCCTTGACTTCGCCGCGGTCGAGGAACGCAGTGCCGCCGCTGAGGTGGTAGGGGATGCGCAGCATCTGCAGCGCTTTTTCCAGCGCGCGTGACTGGTGGTTGCCGCGGAACAGGATGCAGAACTCGCTCCATGGCGTTTCATGAAGCGTGTGCTGGAACTGGATTTCGGCAGCGACGCGTTCGGCTTCGTGCGCCGCGTCGCGGCATTCGATCACGCGGATGCGTTCGCCGTCCGCCTGCGCGCTCCACAATGTCTTGGGGTGTTCGTGCGGATTGTTGGCGATCAGTGCGTTGGCCGTGCGCAGGACGCGATTGCTGCAGCGGTAGTTCTGTTCCAGCTTCACCACGACGAGGTTCGGGTAGTCCTTGCCGAGCTGCATCAGGTTCTCGGGATTGGCGCCGCGCCAGGCGTAGATGCTCTGGTCGTCGTCGCCCACGCAGGTGAAATTCGCCTTCGGCCCGGCGAGCGCCTTCAGCAGGCGGTACTGCGCATCGTTGGTGTCCTGGCACTCGTCGACCAGCAGGTAGCCGATGCGTTCGCGCCAGCCGAGGATGGCGTCCTCGTCGGTTTCCAGCAGTTGCACCGGCAGGCGGATCAGGTCGTCGAAGTCCACGGCGTTGAACGTCGACAGGCGCTTCTGGTAACGCGCATACACCGATGCCGCTTCGTGCTCGCGCGCGGTGCGCGCGACTTCCGCCGCCTGTTCCGGCGAGAGCCCGGCGTTCTTGATGTTCGACACCAATGACTGCATCGCTTGAGCGGCATCGGGCTTGGCGCCGGGCATCAGGTCTTTCAGCTGCGCCAGGGTGTCGTCGCTGTCGAAGATCGAGAAGCCGCGGCGCAGCCCGAGCTTGGCGTGGTCGATCTGCAGGATCTTCAACCCCAACGCATGGAAGGTGCTGATGGTCAGGCCTTCGGCGCCATCGCCGCGGATGCGCCTAGCCACGCGCTCGCGCATTTCCTTCGCCGATTTGTTGGTGAAGGTGATCGCGGCGATGCGCTTGGCCGGGTAGTGACCGGACTGGATGAGGTGCGCGATCTTCTCGACGATCACCCGCGTCTTGCCGCTGCCGGCGCCGGCGAGCACGAGCAGGGGGCCGTCGCAGTGCATGACCGCGGCACGTTGCTGGGGGGTTGAGGGACATTGCGTGGCGTGGCGTGTTCCGGCGGGCATTCTATCGTGCGCGTGCGCCGGGCTCATGGGGTGCGACGGATCGGGCTCGCAGGGCATCCATGTCTGGGAGGCGTTGGGCTCCGAGGTGGCCATGTGCCATCAGTCTTGGAGACAATGGGGTTCGACGACAGATACGATGCCGTCATTGCTTTGGAGCATGTGAAAATGAGCCGTTATTTCCTGCCGTTGGCCGCGCTGTTGTTTTTGGCATCAGCCAATGCATCCGAGCGCTCAAGGCCGCCGCCGGATCCCTTGGCGGATCCGCTGATGATCCAGGCCGGCTTTCTCAGCTCACATCCGGATTTGAGATTCCGCATCCTTGGGCATGAGCGCTACAAGCAGGGCAAGCATGACGAGGCGTTGAAGTTTTTCCGCCGCGCCTCGTTTTATGCCGACAAGCCATCACAGGCGATGGTCGCGGAGATGCTGTGGAATGGCGAAGGCGAAGCGCAGGATCGCGCGCTTGCATATGCATGGATGGATCTGGCCGCGGAGCGAGGATACCCTCAGCTGATTGCGTGGCGCGAACGGTATTGGGCGGAGTTGGACGAGGATGCTCGCGAACAAGCGGTAAACGTCGGTGAAGAGGTTTATGCGAAGTATGGTGATGCCGCCGCCAAGCCGCGGATAGCGGGGGTGCTCAGGCGGGAGCGTAGCAAGGTGACAGGGAGCCGTACCGGCGTCGCCGGGAGCCTTCAGATCGTGTTGCCGGACGGACAGCAAATCGCCGGCTCGAAGTTCTATGATCCGCAGTACTGGGATCCGGAGAAATACCAGCAATGGCATGATGCGACCTGGACGAGCAAGACGCGGGTTGGCAGGGTGCACGCCAGTGACTTGCAGGAAGTGCCAGGTGCAGAGCCGGGCTTGGGTTCCCGTGTGCCGGAGACGGCGCCCGATCCCGATGCTGTTGAGCCTGAGGTGCCGGCTGAAAAGGCGATTCCCGGAGGATAAGGTGTGCAGCCAAGCTGCGTGATGCGTTGTGTTCTTTCCAATCGCAGCAAGTGCATCGGCAGACACCGGCATGCCCCTGTCCGGCGACGAGTACTACGCCAAGAAGTACTGGGAGCCGAGTGAATACTGGTTGATGCAGGACGAGGTCTGGCGAGGAAGGCGCATCGGAGAGGCCGGTGCCGGGCAGGTAAACTGCCGGCATGGCCAAGCTCTACTTCTACTACTCGGCGATGAATGCCGGGAAGACCACGACCCTGCTGCAATCCGCATACAACTATCGCGAGCGCGGGATGCGGGTGTTGATCCTCACGCCACGGCTCGACCATCGCGCCGGCAGCGGCACGGTGGCCTCGCGCATCGGCTTGCAGGCGGAGGGCGTGGGCTTCGATCGCGGAGACGACTTGCACGCGCTGGTTGCGCGCGACATCGCCGTGCATGGCCCATTGGGATGCGTGCTGGTGGACGAAGCGCAGTTCCTCACGCGCGCGCAAGCATGGCAACTGTCGGACGTGGTGGATGCGCTGCGCATCCCGGTGCTCTGCTACGGCTTGCGTACGGATTTTCGCGGCGAGTTGTTCGAGGGCAGCCAGTACCTGCTGGCCTGGGCCGACGAACTGCAGGAGATCAAGACCATCTGCCATACCGGCAAGAAGGCGACGATGACCGTGCGCGTGGACACCGAGGGACGTGCACTCAGCGATGGGCCGCAAGTGGAGATCGGCGGTAACGAACGTTACGTCTCGGTCAGTCGCGCCGAGTTCAAGAAGATCTCGCGTGGCGAGGGCACGATCGAGCCGCTGCAGCCGCCGTTGCCGCTGGGCTGAACCGGTTCAGCCCGTCCCTGCGAGGCAGGCCGCGCGGATGGCGCGGATCTCTCGTGCGACCACGCCGCCTTCGGGCATTTCACTGCGCAGCGTGGCGTCCAGTGCCTGCAGGGATGCCTGTGCGATCTGTCGGTCGTTGCCGCTGCAGCGGGCGCGTGCCGCATAGGCGCGTGCCAACCACACGGTCTTGCGCAATTCCTGGTCGTCTTCGGGCATCGCGCCGAAGCGGTCGAGCTGCGCGAGGGCGGCGGCTTCGCCACGGACTGCACTGAAATTCGCCAGCGACACCTGCGCGCGCAAGGTGTGCGAATGCCTTGACCCGTAACCTTCACGGGTGACCAGCGCGGCCTTGCGGAGGGCATCGCTGGCCAGCGCGTCATCACCCAGCGCCATGTCGACTTCGCCAAGCAGGCGCAGCGTATCGCCGACCAGTCCGTGGCGTTCGCCAAAGAGTTCGCGGCGGATCCGAAGCACTTCTTCGAGCATCAGGCGCGCTTCGGCATGGCGACCGATGCCGTGCAGCACCATCGCCTGGTTGAACAGGACCGAGGCGAACATGCCGGGGCGCCCGGCGTCCCGCCAGATCGAGACCGCGCGCTGCAGGTAGCCGATCGCGGTGTCGTACTCGCCGCGCTCCCAGGCCACGATGCCCAGGCTGTTGTAGTTGCGCGCCACGTCCGGGTTGTCCGGCCCCAGCCGCGCCACCAGCCATCCCAGCGTGTCCTGGAATTCCGCCTGTGCTTCCAGGAAGCGGCCCTGGTCGACGTGGATCGCCGCGAGCTGCCGGCGTGCGTCGACGGTGGCGTGGTGCTGCGGCCCGTGCAGTTCGGTCGCCAGTGCCAGTGCCTGGGCGCAATCGCGTTCCGCGCCGCGGATGTCGCTTTGTTCGCGCTGGAGCGAGCACAGGTTGCGCAGCAGTTCGATGCCCAGCGGATGGCGCGCGCCCACGCTGCTGCGCAGCAGTGCCAGCGCGGCGCGTGTCTCGTCGAGGGCGCGGACGCTGTCGCCGGCATCGCTGTGCAGCGAGGCGAGGTCGGCGAGGTTCTCGACGATGCCTGCGTCGTTGCGCAAGGGGTCGCGTCGCAACGCGAGCGAGCGCAGGAACAGGATGCGCGCCGCATCCAGTTGATGGGCGTTGCGATGGCAGCGCCCGAGTTGGGTGTGGAAGTCCGACACGAGCGACGGCAGCCTGCGATCCTCGCGCACCGCGAGGCCGCGCAGCGGCGTCATCGATGCGATGCAGTCGTCGTGGCGTCCGAGCATGCGCATCGCGCGCCCGAGATCCGTCGCGGCCTGCAGGCGCAGGCTGTCGGGCACGGCATCGATGGCATGGAGGATCATCGCCTGGCGTTCCAGCAGGCGCATCGCATCCTCGTAGTCGCCCAGTCCGATCCGCAGTCGGGCGATCAGTCCCAGCAGTTCCGCGCGCACCACGGGCTGGTTCGCGAGTTCGCGGTCGCCGCGTTGCACGCCCGCGGCCAGCAGTTGGCGCACGTCCAGCGGCGCCGTCGGTGCCGTGTTGCCGGCGCCCTCGAACAGCCCGACCACGAAGTCCTGCATCGCCTGCGCGCGCGCCGCTTCGTTGATTGCCTGGCGTGCCTGCCAGGCGACGATCCCGAACGATGCCACCAGCACCAGCGTAACGATGGCGGCCGTGGACAAGGCCCAGCGATGGCGGCCGACGTATTTGCGCAGGCGATAGGCCGCGCTTTGCGGGCGCGCGTGGACGGGCTTGCCTTCCAGGTGGCGCTGCAGGTCGAGCGCGAGCGCCTCCACCGAGGGATAGCGCTGTTCCGGCTTCTTGGCCAGCGCCTTGAGCACGATGTTGTCGAGGTCGCCGGCCACGTCGTGCATGCGTCGGCGCATGGCCGCCGGATTGCCCATGCCTTCGAGGTTGCGCTGGATCAGTTGCGACGGGCGCACGGGATCGACGTTGAGGATCGCCTCTTCCCATTGCGCATCGCTGGGGCGCTTGAGCTGGTAGGGCTTCTGGTCGGCCAGCAGTTCGTACAGCACCACGCCGAGCGAATACACGTCGGTCATGGTGGTGACCGGCTCGCCGCGGATCTGTTCCGGCGCGGCGTAGTGCAGGGTGAACGTGCGCAGCCCGGTGCGTGTGTTCTCCGGCGAGTCGGGCGTGTCGAGCAGCTTGGCGATGCCGAAGTCGAGCAGCCGCACTTCGTCCAGCGGCGTGACCATGATGTTGGACGGCTTGAGGTCGCGGTGGACGATCAGGTTGGTGTGTGCATGGCTGACGGCGGCGCATACCTGCAGGAACAAGCGCACGCGCGTATCGGTATCGGGTTGCCGCGCGCGGCACCAGTCAGTGATCGGTTCGCCTTCGACGTACTCAAGCGCCAGGTAGGGCTGCTGGTCGCTGCTGATGCCGGCATCGAGCAGGCGTGCGATGTGCGGATGCTCCAGCCGCGCCAGGATCTGTCGTTCGCGGGTGAAGCGCAGGCGCAGGCTGGGATCGGCAATGCCGGGGCGCAGTAACTTCAGTGCGACGCGGCGCTGGTAAAGGCCGTCGGCGCGCCGCGCCAGCCAGACCTGGCCCATGCCGCCTTCGCCGAGCAGGCGGTCGAGTTCGTAGGGGCCAATGGTGACGCCGGACACGATGCCGGCGTTCGGTGCCACCAGCGGTTCGGACAGGAAATCGCCGCTGTCGGCTTCAAGCGCCAGCAGTTCCTCGAGGTCGTCGGCCAGTTGCGGATCGTCTTCACGCAGCGAGGCCAGGCTTTGCGCACGTGCGGCATCGTCCAGCTCGAGCAGGGCGTCGAGCAAGGGCGACAGGCGTTGCCAGCGTTCTGCGTCCATGGGCTAAAGCGTCACGCGCAGCACGGCGATCACGTCACGTCCCCCGCGTCGCCCGCTCAATCGTCCTTCAGTGCCGCCAGCAGGAACATCCGCGCTTTTTGCCAGTCGCGGCGGATGCTGCGTTCGGAACGATCCATCAACGCGGCGATCTCGGCCTCGGAGAGGCCGGCGAAGTAGCGCAGTTCCACCACCTGGGCGAGGCGTTCGTCCACGCCGGCCAGCCGCGTCAGTGCGGTATCGAGGCCAAGCATTTCCTCGTCGAGCCGCAGCCCGCCTTCGATGTCCTGCGGCAGGTCGGTGACCCGGTGCAGGTCGCCGCCGCGCTTCTGCGCGAGGCGCTGGCGGGCGTAGTCGACCACCACGCTGCGCATGGCGGAGGCGGCGTAGGCGAAGAAATGCGCGCGGTCGTCGAACTTGATCTCGCGGCGACCGACCAGCTTCAGGTAGGCCTCGTGCACCAGCGCGGTGGCGTCGAGCGTGTGCCCCATCTGGCCGGACAACTGGCGCCGGGCCATGGAGTGCAGTTCCTGGTACAGCGTGCCCAACACCTGGTCGAGCGCGCCCCGGTCGCCGCCACGAGCGGCATCCAGCCAGAGTGTGATGTCGGCGGTGTCGGCCATCCAGATCCCCTCGACGCAGGCGTGACTATACCGTGAAGCACGGGGCATGCCCTCATCGGCGGGGGTCAGCGCTGGCAGTGCCCGCACCAGACGGTGGCCCGCTGGGCCAGCCAAGCCTGCTTGAGTGGACGACGGCAGCGCGGGCAGGGTTCGCCGCCACGACCGTAGGCGGCCAGTTCCTGCTCGAAGTAGCCGGGAGCGCCGTCCGGAGCGAGGAAGTCGCGCAGGGTGGTGCCGCCGCGCCGGATCGCATGGCCGAGGATCCGCTTCACCTCGTCGGCGAGCAGCGCATAGCGCTCGCGCGAGACCTTGCCTGCGGCGCGCAGCGGCGAAACGCCGGCGGCGAACAGCGCCTCGGCGGCGTAGATGTTGCCCACGCCGACCACGATGCGCTGGTCCATCAGGAATGCCTTCACCGGGGCCTTGCGTCCACGGCTGCGCGCGAACAGGTAGTCACCATCGAAAGCATCCGACAACGGTTCCGGCCCGAGACCACGCAGCAGTGCATGGGTTTCGCCCGCGGGCTGCCACAGCAGGCAGCCGAAGCGGCGCGGATCGTTGAAGCGCAGCACATGGCCCGGATCGCGCCCGCCGTCGCCGAACACGATGTCGACATGGTCGTGTTCGCGCACCGCGGTCTTTGCCGGCAGCACGCGCAGGCTGCCCGACATGCCCAGGTGCAGCAGTGCGCTGCCGGCGACGGTGTCGAGCAGCAGGTACTTGGCGCGCCGGCGCACGCCCTCGATGCGTTGCCCGGGCAGCAGTTGGCGGATTTCGTCGGGGATCGGCCAGCGCAGGTCGGGGCGGCGCAACGTGACCGAGCGCACGCGGCGACCTTCGACATGCGGCGCGATCCCGGCGCGCGTGGTTTCGACTTCGGGCAATTCAGGCATGGCGACGACAGCGTGGGGGCATGGCCGATGGCGTGCAAGGGCATGCGTGTCGCGGATGAACGGGTGCGGCCCATACGCCGACGCAGGGGTGGCCTTCATGCCGCATCGGCCCCATCATGCGTGGGGTTCACATCGTTTCGACATCGACATGCCCGCTTCCCTGATCGACTTCCTTTCCGGCGGCCTGCTGCAGTTCGGCTTCTGGTCGCTCGTGCTGTATTTCCTGGTCGTGACCCAGCTGACGATCTTCTCCGTCACGCTGTACCTGCATCGCAGCCAGGCGCACCGCGGCGTGGATTTCCATCCGGTGCTGAGCCACTTCTTCCGCTTCTGGACGTGGTTGACCACGTCGATGATCACCAAGGAATGGGTGGCCATCCACCGCAAGCACCACGCCAAGTGCGAGACCGAGGACGATCCGCACAGTCCGCAATTCAAGGGCATCGGCAAGGTGTTCTGGGAAGGCGTGGAGCTGTACCGCGAAGCGCGCGGCATGCGCGCCGACATCGAGCAGTACGGCAAGGGCGCGCCGACCGACTGGATCGAACGCAAGCTCTACACGCCGCACGCCAACATGGGGCCGGTCGTGCTGCTGTTCCTGTCGTTTGCGTTGTTCGGCTTCGCAGGCGTGGCGATCTGGGCGATCCAGATGGCGTGGATCCCGTTCTGGGCCGCGGGCGTGGTCAACGGCCTCGGCCACTGGTGGGGCTACCGCAACTTCGAGACCACCGACACCGCGACCAACCTGACGCCGTGGGGTGTGTGGATCGGTGGCGAGGAACTGCACAACAACCACCATGCGTTCCCGTCGTCGGCGAAGTTCGCGCTGCGCAAGTGGGAGTTCGACATCGGCTGGGCGGCGATCAAGGGGTTGCAGGCCGTGCGCCTGGCCAAGGTGCTGCGCGTGGCGCCGTCGCTGGACGTGCGCCCGAACATCCACGTGCCCGACACCGACACGCTCAAGGCACTGCTGGCACATCGCTTCCACGCCATGACCGACTACCAGCGCAACGTGCTCAAGCCGGCCCTGCGCGAGGAAGCCCGCGCGGCGGGTGCCAAGCTGCGCTCGCTGCTGCCGCGCAAGATGCGCAAGGGCCTGGTCGACGACGGCCGCTGGCTCAAGCCCGATGCACGCCAGCAGTTGCAGCAATGGGTGTCGCAGCGGCCACGCATCCGCACGCTGGTCGAATACCGGCAACGCCTGTCCGCGGTGCTGGAAGCGCGCACCAGCAATGCTTCCGAAGCGCTGCACAACCTGCAGGACTGGTGCCGCGAGGCCGAGGCCAGCGGCATCCGCGCGTTGCAGGACTATGCGGCGCGGCTGAAGGGCTACTCCCTGCAGCCGGCCCGCATCTGAGGCGGCCCCGGGCGTTCTCCATGGCGCCGTGCGTGACGGAGATGGAAACCCGGCGGTCGGGTCGCGCCCGTGCGATCGGCTGCGGCTTCGTCATCCTTGCACTGGCCTTGCCCTTCGCCGCTTCGGCGCAGGTCACGCAGACCAGCGATTACCTCGCCAGGATGGACACGGACGGCGATGGCCGGGTGTCGCTGGCCGAATACCTGGACTGGATGGGCTACGCCTTCGAGCAAATGGATCGCAACGGCGACGGCGTGCTGACGGCGGACGAATTGCCGGGCGGCAAGGGCAAGCCGGTCACCCGCGAAGAGCATCGCCAGCGCCTGGCCGAGCGGTTCCGCAAGCAGGATGCCAACGGCGATGGCGTCCTCGATGCAAAGGAACTCGCCGCGCCGCCGCGTTGAGCGGGCACGCATCGACTTTGGCCCAATCGCATGCCGCCTGTGCGCCCGCGTAGCATGGGCATCGGAGGGTGACGATGCGCATCGGATTGCTGGCCGACCTGCATGCCAATCGCGAGGCGACGGAGGCATGCCTGGCGGCCTTGTCGAAGGCGGGCTGTTCGCGTTTGGTCTTCCTCGGCGACCTGGTGGGTTACGGCGCGGATCCGGCCTGGGTGGTCGATGCCGTCCGCGCGCATGTCGATACCGGCGCGTCGGCGGTACTCGGCAACCATGACGCCGCCGTCGACGATCCCGATGCCAGCCGCATGCACGAACAGGCGCGTGCCGCGATCGACTGGACGCGCGACCGGCTCGACGATGCACAGCGCGGTTTCCTTCGCACCTTGCCGCTGCAGGTCGAAGACGACGATCGCCTCTACGTGCATGCCAACGGCTGGGAGCCGGGCGGCTGGAGCTACATCGGCGGCGAGCAGGCCGCGCGCCGCAGCCTGTGCGCGACCCAGCAGCGGTTGACCTTCTGCGGGCATGTCCACGAACCCGCGCTGTATTTCGACAGCACGGTCGCGGGCGCGGCTTCGGGTTTCCAGCCGACGCCCGGCGTCGCGATCCCGCTGCTGCCGACCCGGCGCTGGCTGGCGATCGTCGGCGCCTGCGGGCAGCCGCGCGACGGCAATCCTGCGGCCTCCTGCGCCTGGCTGGACACGGGTCGTCGCCAGCTCACGTTCCTGCGCGTGCCCTACGACCACGAGCGTGCTGCGGCGAAGATCCGCGATGCGGGCCTGCCGGAAGCGTTCGCGCGCCGGCTTGTGACGGGAGCCTGAGATGCCGATGAAACTCGCGCCGGGAATGTTGCTGGGCGGATTCACGCTGCTCGAACCGATGCACCAAGGCGGCATGGCGACGCTGTGGCGCGTGTCGCATCCCGACCATGCGTTGCCGATGCTGATGAAGCTGCCGCGCATCGACTACGGCGAAGGCATCAACCAGCTCGTCGGTTTTGAAGTCGAGCGGATGCTGCTGCCGATGCTGTCCGGCCCGCACGTGCCGCGTTTCGTCGCCGCCGGCGACGATGGCGAGCAGCCGTGGCTTGTGATGGAGCAGGTGGCCGGCGAGACATTGCGACCGCTGCTCGATGCCGCGCCCCTCGATGCCGAGCGCGTCGCCGAGCTTGGTGCGCTTGCCGCGGTTGCGCTGGACGACCTGCACCGGCAGCATGTGGTGCACCTGGACATCAAGCCGAGCAACCTGCTGTTGCATCGCGATGCCGATGGCAACGAACGCATCGTGCTGATCGATTTCGGCCTGTCGCGGCATGCGCAGTTGCCCGACCTGCTGTCGGAACAGTTCCACGTGCCGATGGGTACGGCGCCCTACATCGCGCCGGAGCAGGTGCTGGGCGTGCGCAGCGATCCGCGCAGCGACCTGTTCGCGCTCGGCGTCACCCTGTACCACCTCGCCACCGCGCAGCGGCCCTTCGGATCCCCCGGCACCACGCGCGGCCTCAAGCGGCGCCTGTACCAGGATCCGCCGCCGCCGCGCGCGATCGTGCCGGACGTGCCGCGCTGGCTGCAGGAAATCCTCCTGCATTGCCTGGAAGTGGATCCGGATGCGCGCCACCACACTGCTGCGCAACTGGCTTTCGACCTGCAACATCCGGAACAGGTGGCGCTGACCGAGCGCGCCGAGCGCAGCCACGGGCGCGGCCGGATCGAGACCACGCGGCGCTGGTGGAAGTCGATCGGGATGGAAGCATCCGCGCTGGTCGAGAAGGCCGAGGCGGCCCGCGCGCCGTTGATCATGGTCGCGATTGACCTCAAGCACGGCGACCTCGCGCTCAACCTCGCGTTGAAGGATGCCGTGCAGCGCATCGTCGCCACCGCGCCGGGCGCGCGACTGGCCTGCGTGACCGTGATGCGCACCGCACTGATCGGGATGGACAGCAACCTCGATGCCCAGGGACGCAACCGGCACGTGAAGCGTCTGGTCGGCCTGCGCGACTGGGCACGCGACCTCGACCTGCCCGAGCATCGCATCACCTTCCACGTGCTGGAGTCGAGCGACGTGGCCGATGCCATCATCGACTACGCACGCAGCAATGCGATCGACCACCTGCTCATGGGCGCGCGCGGCGTGACCGGCGTGCGCAGGCTGCTGGGCAGCGTGTCGGCGAAGGTGGTGGCCGAAGCCGGCTGCACCGCCACGGTGGTGCGCAGCAGGCCGGGTGCGATGGCGCCCGGCAAGGCCGACGCGCAGGCATAGGCTGCGCCGCGCAACAGCGCTGTCGGCATCGCGTCCGGCGCACGAAAAAGACGCCGGCCTCGTGGCCGGCGTCCGTGCGACGTGGGGATGTGCCGCGGTGTTACTTGGTGATGTCGACGTCCTTGGTTTCCTTCAGGAACAGGCTGCCGACGATGAACGTCATCACCGCGATGATGATCGGGTACCACAGGCCGTAGTAGATGTTGCCGGTCAGCAGCACCAGCGCGAAGGCCGTGGTGGGCAGGAAGCCACCGAACCAGCCGTTGCCGATGTGGTACGGCAGCGACATCGAGGTGTAGCGGATGCGCGTCGGGAACAACTCCACCAGCCAGGCCGCGATGGGTCCGTACACCATGGTCACGTACAGCACCAGGATGGTCAGGATCACCAGGATCATCGGCTTGTTCATCTGCGCGTTGTCGGCCTTGGCCGGATAGCCGGCGGCATCGATCGCCGCGGCCACGTCTGCCTGCAGCTTCGCCTGCGCGGTGGCGGCTTCGTCCGCCGACAGTGCAGACAAGTCCACGCTCTGGATCACCGTCTCGCCGATGCGCACGCTGGCCAGCGTGCCTGCGGGGGCGGCTTCGTTGCTGTAGGACACGCTGCGCTGGTTGAGCAGGTTCTTCACGATGTCGCAGGAGTTGCTGAACTTGACGTGGCTCTTCAGCTCACCCGGCACGAACTGGAACGAGCAGTCCTTCGGATCCGCGATCACGACCGCCGGGTTTTCCTTCGCCGCCGCCGCCAGTGCGGGGTTGGTGAAGTGGGTCAGGGCCTTGAACAGCGGGAAGTAGGTCAGTGCGGCCAGCAAGCAGCCGGCCATGATGATCGGCTTGCGTCCGATCTTGTCCGACAGCCAGCCGAAGAAGATGAAGCCGCCGGTCGCGATCGCCAGTGCCGCGGCGATGAACAGGTTGGCGGTGATCGGGTCGACCTTCAGCGTCTGGGTCATGAAGAACAGCGCGTAGAACTGGCCCGAGTACCACACCACGGCCTGGCCGGCGGTGGCGCCGAACAACGCCAGCAGCACGATCTTGCCGTTGCTCCAGTTGCCGAAGCTCTCGGTGATCGGCGCCTTGGATCCGGTGCCTTCTTCCTTCATCTTCTGGAACAGCGGCGACTCGTTGAGCTGCATGCGGATCCAGACCGAGATCAGCAGCAGGAAGAACGAGATCAGGAACGGAATGCGCCAACCCCACTCGGCGAAGGCCTCGTTGCCCAGGATCAGGCGGCAACCCAGGATCACCAGCAGCGACAGGAACAGGCCCACCGTCGCGGTGGTCTGGATGAAGCTGGTGTACAGGCCGCGCTTGCCGTTGGGGGCGTGTTCGGCCACGTAGGTCGCCGCACCGCCGTACTCGCCGCCGAGTGCCAGGCCCTGCGCACATCGCAGGATCACCAGGATGATCGGTGCCGCGATGCCGATGGTTTCATACGTGGGCAACACGCCGACGAGGAACGTCGACACGCCCATCAGCACGATGGTGACGAGGAAGGTGTACTTGCGTCCGATCATGTCGCCGAGGCGACCGAACACGATCGCGCCGAACGGACGCACCGCGAAGCCCGCCGCGAAGGTGAGCAGCGCCATGATGAACGCCGGGCCCGGTGCCAGCGCGGAGAAGAAGTGCACCGCGATGACCGCTGCGAGCGATCCGTACAGGTAGAAGTCGTACCACTCGAAGACGGTACCGAGACTCGAGGCAAGGATGACCTTGCGGTGTTCCTTGGTAATGCCCCCGCCGTTGGCGGGTGCTGCTGTGGTTGTGGACATCGTCGCCTCCCCGGCGTGTCGGAGTGTGGATGGGGTCGTGCTGGATCGTCAGAAGGAGTAGCGGGCCATCGTGTGCAGGCGGATCAGCTCGCCATCGCGACCGGACTCGAGCGTGCGCTCGCCCCAGATCGCCTCGATGCCGAAGTCGAGCTTGGGTGCCGGCGACCAGATCAGGTTCGCGTGCCAGGACTGCACCTTCTGGGTGACGCCGAAGCCGGTGAGTGCGGTGTCGTTGTCCCAGCGCGACGTGGCGTAGTAGACGTTGCCGCGCAGGCCCGGATTGAACACCTGGCGCAGGCCGACGTAGGCCGCCCATCCGCCGAGTGCGTCGATGTCGCCGCTGGCGTCGGCGATCGCGTCCTGTTGCACGGTCGCCAGGCCGATGTAGCGGCCGATGCCTTCGCCGGCGTTGACCTGGTAACGGATGTCGGTGCTGTCGCCCAGCTTGACCAGGCCGCTGACGCTGGCACCGAAGGCGGTGTCGGTGCTGCTGTTGCCGGCGACGGGTTCGTACTTCAGCTGGCGGGCCATGCCGGCCACGCTGAAGTGGCCCCATGCGCCCTTGTGGGTGTAGCGGGCGATGACGTCGGGGATGGCGCTGTTGTCGCCGGCGATCACGCGTGCCGCGCCACCGAAGGGCTGCACGGTGGTCTCCGGACTTTCCAGACTGACCGTCCACGGCCCACTGGTGTAGCGCACCTGCGGCTGGCGCACGAACACCACGGCATCGGTCGGGCCGACGAAGTCGACCGAGTCGAGCAGCGCCGCGGTGTCCATGAAGTTCGACCAGGTCTGGCCGACCAGCCAGTTGTTGTAGGTCAGGTAGGCATGGCGCAGCGTGGTGCCGTAGGTGTTGGTGGCCGCGGTATTGCCCAGCGCGCCACCGAAGAAGTCCATCTCGAAACGCGCGCCGAGCTTGTCGCCCGAATCGAGGGTGGTGCTGGCATCGAACCAGATGCGCGAGAACTTGGCGTGCGCGTCGGAGTACGTGTCCGGTGCGGTGGTCGGCCCGGCGGCCACGGGGATCGCGCCCGGCACGTAGAAGTCGCGACCCGCGGTGCCCTTGGCGATGTCGCCGTCGCTGGTCTTGGTGGCCATGCCGTCGATGCGGATCATGCCGCCGACGGTGAACTTCGTGCCCGGGTTCGCACCCGGCGTGATCGTCGTGGCCTGGATCGGCTGTGCGCCCGCGGGCAGCGGCGCGGCCTGCGCGACCTTCACTTCATCGAGCTTGCCCTGCGTCTCGACGAGGGTGGCCTGCTGCTGTTGCTGCGATTGCAGCAACGCCTGCACCTGCGCTTCGAGCTGGGCGATGCGGGCTTCGAGTTCGGTTTCCTTCGCGGTTTGTGCGACCGCCATGCCCGGGGCTGCGAGGGCGATCATCATGGCCAGCGCCAGGGGCCGGCGGCAATTGCGCAACGTCATCTTTTCCCCTCCCAGAGAAATTCGGTGGACATGCGGATGCTTGGGAGGGTGTGCGCAATGCCTCCATGCGCCTATTCGTCTTTGGTCGGAAAACCGGCGTGGTTCGACCAACGTCTAACCGACATGGTGCGACGCAACAAGCGCGGATGCGGCACACTTCGATGCATTGCGGAATGAATGGCCGCGACATCGTGCCTCGGGAGGGCGACATGACAGACATCTATCCAGTGGATCCCGCGTTCGCCGCGAAATCGCGGATCGACAAGGCCGCGTACGAGCGCGACTACGCGGCATCGGTGGCGGATCCGGATGCGTTCTGGAAGCAGGCATCGGAGCGGCTCGAGTGGTATCGCAAGCCGACGCAGATCCGCGACGTCAGTTACGACCTCGAGGATTTCCGCATCCGCTGGTACGGCGACGGCGAGTTGAATGCGAGCGTCAACTGCCTCGATCGCCACCTCGCAACGCGCGGCGACAAGGTCGCGCTGCTGTTCGAGCCCGATAGTCCGGATGCGCCGTCGTACGGCGTGACCTATCGCGAACTGCACGAGCGCGTGTGCAAGCTCGGCAACGCCCTGCGCAGCCTCGGCGTGCGAAAGGGTGACCGCGTCACCATCTACCTGCCGATGATTCCCGATGCCGCCGTGGCGATGCTCGCCTGCGCGCGCATCGGTGCGATCCATTCCGTCGTGTTCGGCGGTTTCTCGCCCAATTCGATCGCCGACCGCGTGTCCGATTGCGCGTCGAAGGTCATCATCACCGCCGACGAGGGCCTGCGCGGTGGCCGCAAGGTGCCGTTGAAGGCGAATGTCGATGCCGCGTTGAAATTGCCGGGCACCACCACGGTCGAGACCGTGCTGGTCGTGCGCCACACCGGTGGTGCCGTCGACATGCAGATGCCGCGAGACCGCTGGTTCGATGCCGTGGTCGACGACCAGCCGGCCGAATGCGAACCCGAGCGCATGAATGCGGAAGACCCGTTGTTCATCCTCTACACCTCCGGCAGCACCGGCAAGCCCAAGGGCGTGCTGCACACCACCGGCGGCTACCTGGTCTTCGCCAGCTACACGCACGAGTCCGTGTTCGACCTGCGCGAGGATGACATCTACTGGTGCACCGCGGACGTGGGTTGGGTGACCGGCCACAGCTACATCGTCTACGGGCCGCTGGCCAACGGTGCCACCGCGCTGGTGTTCGAGGGCGTGCCGAACCATCCGAACGTGTCGCGCTTCTGGGAAGTGATCGACAAGCACAAGGTCACCATCTTCTACACCGCGCCGACCGCGATCCGCGCGTTGATGCGCGAAGGCGACGAGCAGGTGAAGAAGACCTCGCGTGCGTCGTTGCGCCTGCTGGGCACGGTGGGCGAACCGATCAATCCCGAGGCATGGCGCTGGTATTACGACGTGGTCGGCGACGGCAAGCGTCCGATCGTGGATACGTGGTGGCAGACCGAGACCGGCGGCATCCTGATCTCGCCGCTGCCCGGTGCCATCGACCTCAAGCCCGGTTCCGCGACCAGGCCGTTCTTCGGCGTGCAGCCGGCGATCGTCGATCCTGTCGGGCGCATCCTCGACGGCGCCACCGAAGGCAACCTGGTGATCCTCGATTCGTGGCCGGGCCAGATGCGCACGGTGTACGGCGACCACCAGCGCTTCATCGACACCTACTTCAAGACCTACCCGGGCATGTACTTCACCGGTGACGGCTGCCGTCGCGACGCCGACGGCTATTACTGGATCACCGGTCGCGTCGACGACGTGATCAATGTCTCCGGCCACCGCATCGGTACCGCGGAAGTCGAGAGCGCGCTGGTCTCGCATCCGAAGGTCGCGGAAGCCGCGGTGGTCGGTTTCCCGCACGACATCAAGGGTCAGGGCATCTACGCCTACGTCACCCTGGTGAGCGGCGAAAGCGAAAGCGACGAATTGTTGAAGGAACTCGTCGCGCACGTGCGCAAGGAGATCGGGCCGATCGCGTCGCCCGACTTCCTGCAGTGGGCGCCGGGCCTGCCGAAGACGCGCTCGGGCAAGATCATGCGCCGCATCCTGCGCAAGATCGCCGAGAACGCGCCCGACCAGCTTGGCGACACCAGCACGCTGGCCGATCCCTCGGTCGTCGATTCGCTGGTCAAGAACCGCCGGGTGGGGTGATCATAGGGCGCATGACGACCCTGCTGATCGCCGACGACCACCCGCTGTTCCGAGAAGCGCTGCGCGGCGTGGTGTCGCGCCTGATTCCGGGCGCGTCGCTGCACGAGGCCGACAATGCCGATGCGCTGTACGCGATGGTGGATGCGCAGCCGGATGCCGACCTGCTGCTGCTCGACCTCAACATGCCCGGCGCGCAGGGTTTCAGCGCGCTGGTGCACCTGCGCGCGCAACACCCGCAACTGCCGGTCGTGATGGTGTCGGCGCGCGAAGAGCCGGCGGTGATGCGCCGCGCGCTGGATCATGGCGCGATGGGTTTCATTCCCAAGTCTTCGGATTCCGAGACACTGGGTGCCGCGCTACGCCACGTGCTCGACGGCGAGCGCTGGGTGCCGGAGGGTGCTGCGTCGAATCCTTCGGTGAGCGACGACGAGCACGATGTCGCCGCACGCATCCGCGAGCTCACGCCGCAGCAGTTCCGCGTGCTGCAGATGCTCGGCTCGGGGATGCTCAACAAGCAGATCGGTTACGAACTCGGCGTCTCGGAGGCGACGATCAAGGCGCACATGAGCGCGATCCTGCGCAAGCTCGGCGCCAGCAACCGTACCCAGGCCGTGCTGATGGCCGGCAAGCTGGCGGTCGATCCCGAAAGCATCGTGCTGCCCGACGAGGAGTGACCGGGGCGCTCAGTCGCGTCGCGACATGCGCTGGTGTTGGGCGATCAGGAACGCACGCAGCGATGCCGGTTTCACCGGCTTGGTCAATACACGGTAGCCACGGTTGCGCGCAGCCGCCTTGAGTGCGTCGCTGCCGTCAGCGGTGAGCAGTGCGCCCGGGATGCCGGGCAACAGCGTGCGCAACGCATCCAGCGTGTCGAGGCCGTCCAGGCGGTCGTGGAGGTGGTAGTCCACGAACAGCACGTCGGGCTTTTGCGCGGCTTGCGCGAGCGCTTCGTCGACGGTGGTCGCGCGCAGCGTGTGCACTTGCCAGCGGCCAAGCAGCGACACCATGCCTTCGAGGATGTCGGGATCGTTGTCGACGCACAGCACGCGCAAGCCGGAGAGCGAGCCGTCGACCGGCATCGGCGTGGTCGGCTTCTGCGGACGCACGGCACCGGCGTCGCCTGGCGGCACGATGATCGAGAACATGCTGCCGCGGCCGATCGTGCTGCGTGCGTCGAGCGCGTGGCCCAGCAACCGCGAGATGCGCTGGCAGATCGACAGGCCCAGCCCGAGGCCGCGGCCGTCCCAGTCGAACGGCTGTTCGTAGCGGTGGAACTCGTCGTAGATCTGCCGCATGTGGTGCTCGGGGATGCCCGGGCCGGTGTCCCAGACCTGCAGCGCGATGCCATCGCCGCGTCGGCGCGCGGCCAGCACGATCCTGCCGCTGGGCGTGTAGCGCAGCGCATTGGCGAGGAAGTTCTGCACCACGCGGCGCAGCAGGCGACGGTCGCTGCGCACGATCAATTCCGGCGCATGCACGCGCAGGGTGATGTTGCGTGCCGCCGCCATCGGGGCCGACTGCGCGGCAAGTTGGCGCAGCAGTTCGCCGGCATCGAAATCGGTGATGTCGGGGCGCAGCGCGCCGGCATCGAGTCGCGAGACATCGAGCAGGCCGTCCAGCAGTTCCTCGGCCGCGCGCAACGAGGCATCGACGCGTTCGGCCAGCCGGTGCTGTTCGTCGCCCGCGGGCGTTTCCCGCAAGGCGGATGCGAACAGCCGCGCCGCGTTGAGCGGTTGCAGCACGTCGTGGCTGACCGCGGTGAGGAAGCGCGAGCGCGATTCCTGCGCGACCTCGGCCTCGCGCGTGCGCTCGGCCACACGCTGCTCGAGGTTCTCGTTGACCTCGCGCAGTT
Organism: Luteimonas sp.; assembly: GCA_024707405.1. Classification (GTDB taxonomy): domain Bacteria; phylum Pseudomonadota; class Gammaproteobacteria; order Xanthomonadales; family Xanthomonadaceae; genus Luteimonas. The sequence continues at coordinate 107,263 of JANPZU010000008.1, read as the reverse complement.
CGCGCTCGGCGCGCATGTAGTCGGTCACGTCGCTGTAGCTGGTGACATAGCCGCCGCCGGGCAACGGTTGTCCACGCAGTTCCAGCACGCGGCCGTTGCCGAGCATGCGTTGCGAGATGTGCGGCGAACCCGCACGCATGTAGTCGATGCGGCGTTCGACCTGGGTCTCGATGTCGTCCTCGCTGAGTTCGCCCAGCTCGCCACGCTCGGCGTTGTAGCGGATCAGGTCGGCGACCGGGCGACCGACGTAGAGCATGCCGTCGGGGTAACCGAACAGTTGCTGGTAACGCCGGTTCCATGCGACCAGCCGCATCTCGCCGTCGACCACGCTCACGCCCTGGTCGATGTTCTCCAGCGTCGAGGACAGGATCTCGCGGTTGAAGCGCAGTTCCTGCCCGGCCTCGTCCAGCACCGCGACCACTTCGGCCACGCCCATGCCCGAACCCTTGAGCACGCTGGTCAGCACCAGGCGTGCGGATGCGGCGCCGACCGCGGATGCAAGCAGTCGCTCGGTGAACTGGATCCAGTTGCGGTCGGCGAGCGCGGCGACCTGCAATTCGCGCTCATGCGTGGCCGCATGCTCGTGGAAAGCGCGCAGCGCGGTGCGCTCGCCGAGGATCCGCGTCGCCAGCACCAGCAGGTCGCCGACCTGCACGTTGCCTTGCCAGTCGCCGCTCGAGAGCGGATTGCGGCGGGCATACGGGTCGAGGAAGGGTTCGGCGCGCAGCCGGTCGTCGAGGTTCGGGCGCCAGCGCGCCGACACCAGCAGGAACGTGCCGATGTTGAGCAACAAGGACCAGAACGTGCCGTGGGTCAGCGGATCCCAGCCGCCCAGCCCGAACAATTGCCGCGGGCGCAGCCAGTGGACGCCGAACGGCCCGTCCACCAGCCAGCGCCCGTCGATCCATCCGGCATCGGTGACTGTCGGCAGCAGCAAGGTGTACGTCCACACCGTGAAGCCGATCAGCAATCCGGCCTCGGCGCCCTGGCGGCTCGCACCGCGCCAGTACAACCCGCCGATCAAGGCCGGCGCGAATTGCGCGACCGCGGCGAATGCCATCAGGCCGTAGGCGGCGAGCGAGGTGTCGGTGCCGCTGGCGCGGTAGTAGCCGTAGGCCAGCGCGGCCAGGCCGATGATCGCGATGCGGCGGATCCACAGCACCGTCGATGCGACGTTGCCGCCGTGCCGTTGTGCCCATCCGCGGCGCAGCAGTGGCGGCATCACCAGATCGTTGCTGACCATCGTCGCCAGCGCCACCGTCGCCACGATCACCATGCCGGTCGCCGCCGAGAAGCCGCCGATGTAGGCGAACAGCGCCAGCATGTCGCGATGCTCGGCCAGCGGCAGCGCAAGCACGAAGCTGTCGGCGGCGACTTCGCTTTCGCGGCCGAACAGCGCCACGCCCGCGGCCGCGATCGGCACCACCATCAGCGTCACGATGACGAGATAGCCGCCGAACATCCAGCGTGCCTTGCGGATGTCGCCGACGTCGCCGCATTCCACCACCGCGACGTGGAATTGCCGCGGCAGGCAGATCAGCGCCACGAACGCGAGCAATGTCTGCCCGACGAAACCGACCGGCGGCGCGTTCTCGACCAATGACCGCGTTGCTTCCGCGAGCGGCAGTTCGCGCGCACCCAGCCAGCCGACCGCGAACACGCCCACCGCGACCAGCGCGACCAGCTTGACCAGCGATTCCAGCGCGACCGCCAGCATCATGCCGGGGCGGTGTTCGGTCGCATCCACCTGCCGGGTGCCGAACAGGATCGCGAACAGCGCCATCAGTGCGGCGACGTAGAGCGCCGGGTCGCCGAACATCGAGGTTTCGTCCTTGCCGCCGAGCACGCCGAGGCTGATCGCCACCGCCTTGAACTGCAGCGCCAGGTAAGGGATCGCGGCGATGATCGCGATCAGCGCGACGAACGCCGCCAGCCTTTGCGAACGGCCGTAGCGCGAGGCGATGAAGTCGGCGATCGAGACCGTGTTCTGGGTTTGCGCGATCAACGCCATGCGTTCGAGGATGCGCCAGCCGAACAGCAGCAACAGCAGCGGGCCCAGGTAGATCGGCAGGTAGCCGATGCCGTGGTGCACGGCGGTGCCGACCGCGCCGTAGAACGTCCACGACGAGCAGTAGACCGCCAGCGCGAGGCTGTAGACCACCGGGCGCAGCCACGGGCGCTGCGGATACAGCGGGTAGCGGTCGCCGATCCACGCCACGGCGAACAGCACCGCGGCATAGCCGATCGACACCAGCAGCAGCACCCAACTCGAAACCAAGCCGTCCCCACAGGATCGTCCGGATCGCGAGTGTACTTCGCGCCGCCGCCTCCACCTTGCATCGCAGCTTGTCTCGGTGGAGGCTTTGCAGCAGCATTGACAACGCTGTCAACTGAATTCGATGGGCGAGCCCGCATCGCGGGTCGCCAACCCTTGGGAGGGCGCATGCAGGATCGGCGGGACGAACAGGGCGCCAAGGGCGCGCGGCTGCCGCTGCGCGAGAAGGTCGGCTACGGCCTGGGCGACTTCGGCTTCAATCTCTACTGGGCCAACATCTCGGCCTTCCTGCTGATCTTCTATACCGACGTGATGGGGCTGGCCGCCGCCGCGGTCGGCACCATGATCCTGGTCACCAAGCTGGTCGATGCCGCGACCGATCCGCTGATGGGGGCGATTGCCGACCGCACGCGCACGCGGATGGGCCGCTTCCGTCCGTACATGCTGTGGGGTGCGCTGCCATTGGCGTTCACCGGCGTGCTGACCTGGACCGTGCCCGACCTGGGCGAAGGCGGCAAGCTGCTCTGGGCCTATGCCACGTTCACGCTGATGATGCTGGCCTACACCGTGCTCAGCACGCCGTACTCGGCGCTGTCGGGCGTGATCACCGCCGACAGCCAGCAGCGCACCACGCTGATCAGCTTCCGTTTCATCGCTGCGTTCGCCGGCACCACGGTGGTCAACTGGTTCACGCTGGATCTGGTGGATTGGCTCGGTCGCGGCGACGAGGCATTGGGCTGGCAGATGACGCTGGGCCTGTACGGCATCATCGCCACCGCCACCTTCGCCACCGTCTTCCTCACCACGCGCGAGCGCATCGTGCCGCCGCCGCAGGCACAGGCGCCGGTGAAGCAGGACATCCTCGACCTGCTGCACAACCGGCCGTGGATGGTGCTGTTCGCGCTGGCGCTGGTGATCATGGTCACCATCGTGATGCGCGGCGGTTCGGTGGTGTACTACCTCAAGTACTACGTCGAGCGGCCGGATCTGACAGGCGTGTTCCTGGGCACCTATTCGCTGTCGCTGGCGGCCGGTGCCGCGTTGACGCCGGTGCTGACGCGATTCATGGACAAACGGCGACTGATGATGTGGTTGATGGCGGGCGTGGGCGTGGTCAGCTGCGCGATGTTCTTCGTGCCCAAGGATGCGATTGCGGTGATGTTCGCGATGAACCTGTTGATCGGGCTGATGCTGGGGCCGAAGTCGCCGCTGGCGTTCTCGATGTACGCCGACTGCGCCGATTACACGGAATGGAAGACCGGTCGCCGCGCCACTGCGATGACGTTCTCGGCGGCGACCTTCTCGCAGAAGCTGGGCGGCGCGTTGGCGTCGGCGGCGATCGCGTGGGTGCTGGCGGGGATGGGTTATGTCGCCAACGAGGCGCAATCGGATGCCTCCCAGCTCGGCATCGTGCTGCTGCTGACTGTCATCCCGGGCGCAGTCGCCCTGCTGGCTGCCTGGGTGATGCGCTTCTATCCGCTCGATGAGGCCACGCTGGCCCGCGTGCAGGTGGAGTTGCAGGCCCGCCGGGATGCGGAAACGTGAGCGAAGGATTCTTCGGCTTCGAGGAGGATGGCAAGCGCTTCGTGCTGGCCAGTCCGCTGGCGATGCCGAATGCGTCCACCTTCCTGTGGAACCGGCACATGTTGCTGCAGCTCAACTGCCGCGGCTTCGCCACCGCGCAGTTCATGCAGCCCGAACCGGCGAAATACGCGCATGCGCCGGTGCTGGAGGCCAGGGCCTTCATGCAGCCCGAGCAGCCGGTGTATGCGCACCATCCGGGCCGCTTCTGCTACGTGAAAGACGAGGATGACGGCACGCTGTTCTCGGTGCCGCACGAACCGGTGCGGCGGCCCCCCGATGCATTCTCGTTCTCGGTGGGGCTGTCCGACGCGCTGTGGCGCGTCGAAAGCCGTGGCATCGAGGTGGAATGGCAGGTCGTGCTGCCGGTCGATGATGTCGCCGAACTGTGGACGCTGCGTGTGCGCAATCCCGGCGGGCGCACGCGGCGGTTGAGCCTGTATCCGTATTTCCCGGTCGGTTACCTGTCGTGGATGAATCAGTCCGGGCGCTATCGCGAGGATCTCGGCGGCATCGTCTGCGACAGCATCACGCCGTACCAGAAGGTCGAGGATTACTTCCGTAATCGAGACTTCAAGGATCGCACCGTGCTGTTGCACGGGCGCGCACCCGATGCGTGGGAGGCAAACCAGTCCGTGTTCGAAGGCGAGGGCGGGTTGCATGCGCCTTCGTCGATTTCCGGATGCGGGACGCTCCCCTGCGGCGACGCGCTCTACGAAATGCCGACGGCCGCCTTGCAGTACCGCGTATCACTGGCCCCTGGCGAGGGACAGGCCTACCGCTTCGTGTTCGCGCCTGCGCGCGACGACGACGAAATCCGCACGCTGCGCCGGCGGCACCTGTCGCCAAGCGGCTTTGCGACGGCTGCTGCTGCGCAGGCCGAATATCTTGCCGAAGGCGAAGGTTGCCTGCGCATCGAAACGCCGGATGCGTGGCTCGATGCCTTCGCCAACCACTGGCTGCCGCGCCAGGTCTACTACCACGGCGACGTCAATCGCCTGACCACGGATCCGCAGACGCGCAACTACCTGCAGGACCACATGGGCATGGCCTACCTGCGGCCCGACATTGCGCGTGCCGCCTTCCTGCGCGCGCTGTCGCAGCAGGAAGCATCGGGCGCGATGCCCGACGGCATCCTGCTGGTCGAGGGTGCCGAGCTGAAGTACATCAACCAGGTGCCGCACACCGACCATTGCGTGTGGTTGCCGGTGTTCCTGCAGGCCTACCTCGACGAAACCGGCGACGACGCGATCCTCGACGTGCCGGTGGCCGATCGCGATGGCGGCGCGATCTCCGTTGCCACACGCATCGACCGCGCGATGCGATGGCTGCTGGATTCACGCGATGCACGCGGACTGAGTTACATCGGCCAGGGCGACTGGTGCGACCCGATGAACATGGTCGGCTGGAAAGGACGAGGCGTGTCCGGCTGGCTGTCGCTGGCGAGTGCGCATGCCCTTGGCCTGTGGGCGGACATCTGCGCGCGGCTTGGCCGCAGCGAACAGGCGATGGAGTTCCGTGCCGGTGCGGATGCGCTCAACGCCGCGGTCAACGGATCCCTCTGGGATGGCGATTGGTACGGGCGTGGCATCACCGATGACGGCATCGCGTTCGGCGTGCACACGGATGCCGAAGGTGCGATCTTCCTCAATCCCCAGAGCTGGGCGATGCTGGCCGGTGCCGCCGACGAGGCGCAGCGCGCGCGCATGCTTGCCGCCATCGACGAACGGTTGGTGTCGCCGCATGGCGTGGCGATGATCGACCCGCCCTACACCGGCATGCGCGAAGACGTGGGCCGGGTGACGCAGAAATTCCCGGGCTCGGCCGAAAACGGCGCGATCTACAACCACGCGTCCGCGTTCTATCTCCATGCGTTGTACCGGATCGGCGATGTCGACCGGGCCTGGCGCACGATGCGCGCGATGTTGCCGTCGCCCGGTGCGGACGACATGCGCCAGCGCCAGCAATTGCCGGTGTTCGTGCCCAACTACTACCGTGGTGCGTGGCGCCTGCATCCGCGTACCGCGGGCCGATCCAGCCAGTTGTTCAACACCGGCACCGCTGCGTGGATGTACCGTTGCCTGGTGGAAGGGCTGTTCGGCTTGCGTGGCGACGGCGACGGCCTGCGCATCGCGCCGCAGCTGCCCTCGCACTGGCCGTCGGCGAAGGCGACGCGGCGCTTTCGTGGCGCCACCTTCGAAGTCGACGTCGCGCGCATCGAAGGCTTGGTGCACGCGCGCGTTTTCGTGGATGGCGAGGCGTTGCAGGGGGATCGCTTCGGCAACATCGAGCCGGAGCGCAGCTACCGTGTGCAGGTGGAGCTGCCCGGGTGAGCGGTGGTGTGCGCATCGTCGTGGTCATGGGCGTATCGGGCAGCGGCAAGACCACGCTGGCGCTTGCGCTGGGCGAGGCTTGGCCGGCGACCTTCATCGATGCCGACGACTTCCACAGCGACGAGGCGAAGGCGCGCATGGCGTCGGGTCGACCGCTCACCGACGAGATGCGCGTGCCGTGGGTAGGGCGCCTTGCCGCGGAACTGCAGCGCCGGATGGTTGCGGGTGAGCGTGTCGCGCTGGCGTTCTCCGGTTTGCGTCGTGCGCATCGCGACATGTTGCGTGCAACCGGGTTGCCGCTGCGTTTCCTGTTCCTGCATGGCGACAAGGCGCTGATTGCAGCGCGCATGGCGGCCAGGCGAGGCCACTACATGCCGGTGTCGCTGCTCGACAGCCAGTTCGACGCGTTGCAGCCGCCATCCGGCGAGGCCGACGTGGTGGCGCTGGACATCGACGGCGCACCCGAAGCATTGCTGCAGGCGGCGCTCGCGGCGTTGCGGGATGCACCAACGATTACATGAAGGAATCGGCCAGTCGCGCCAGTCCTTCGAGGCTGCGTTTCCACTGCGGGCGTCGGCGCCAGTCGTCGAGGGTCGGGAAATCGGCATCGGCGAGGTAGCTGCATTCGATCTCGCGCATGCGTGCCGCCACGCCCCGGTCGTAGCACAGCAGTCCGACTTCGGCATTGAGCGCGAACGAGCGGATGTCGAGGTTGATCGAACCGACCAGCGCGATCCCGTCGTCGATGCGCATGTGCTTGGCATGCAGGAAGTGCGGCCGGTAGAGCGCGATCCGCACGCCGGCCGCCAACAATTCCTCGTAATGCGAATGCTGCGCGAGCGCGGTCAGTCGCTGGTTGTTGCTGGCCGAGACGATCAGCGTCACCTGCACGCCGGACAATGCGGCGATGCGCAGCGCGCCGAGCGTGGCGTCGTCGGGCACGAAGTACGGTGTCACCAGCACCAGCTCGCGCTTGGCGAGGTGGATCAGCGCGTTGACCGTGTCGCGCGCGTTCGCGAACGGATAGGCCGGGCCGCTGGGCAGCAATTGCGTGGCGACGTCGTTGTCGCAGGCTGGCAGGGTGAGGGCCACGTCCAGGATCTCACCGGTCTCGATGTACCAGTCGCTGGCGAACACCGCCTCCAGGTGCGCGACGACCGGGCCTTCGACGCGCGCAACCAGTTCCCGGTTCGGGTGGCCGGGAACGAAGGTCGCATCGGCCAGGTTCTGCGAACCGATGTAGCCCGAGGAATTGTCGACCACCACCACCTTGCGATGGTTGCGCAGATCCATGCGCCCACTGCGCCGCCAACGCAGGCCGCCCGGCAACAGTGCTTCCACGCGCACGCCACCGGCGCGCAGCGGACGTGCGTAACGGCGCAGGCCGCGCTTGGCGCCCACGGCATCGAGCAGCAGCCGGCATTCGACGCCGCGTGCGGCCGCGCGCAGCAGGGCATCGGCGATGCGGTCGCCGACCGCGTCGTCGAACATCAGGTAGTACAGCAGGTGCACGCGGTGCCTGGCACCGTCGATGTCGTTGACCAGCCGTTGCAATGATGCGTCGTAGTCGTCGAGCAGTTCGACCCGGTTGCCGTGCGTGGCCATGAAGTCGCCGAGGCGTTCGACCAGCGGCACCATCTCGGTGTCGGCGCCGTCGCCCGTGGGCGTCCAGCGCAGGTGGGCCAGCGGTGCCTGTTCCTCGCGGATGACCTGCGAGGCGAGCCGTTGCCGCGCGACCCGCTCCCGCGACAGCCACGGATGCCCGAACAGCAGGTACAACGGCAGGCCGGCAAGCGGCACGAAGAAGACGAGCAGCAACCAACTGCGCGCGGCCGCGGACGAGGTGCGCGAGGGGATCCACAGCAGCGCCCCGATCCGGACGATCCAGTCGGCGAGCAGCAGCCAGAAGCCGAAGCCAGGGAGGGAATCAGGCATGTGCCCGATTCTGCGGCCACGGCGGGGAAACGGGAACCGTGCCCGCGCCGTAATCGGCCCGAAACGAAAGAACCCGCCTTGCGGCGGGTTCTTCGAGATCCTCGTGGAGGACATGGATCCCCGCCTTCGCGGGGATGACGCAATTGTTGCCGCGCTGAAGCGCGGACAATTGCGTCACTTGATCTTGCCTTCCTTGTAGACCACGTGCTTGCGGACGACGGGATCGTACTTCTTGATCTCCATCTTGCCGGGGGTGTTCTTCTTGTTCTTGTCCGTGGTGTAGAAGTGGCCGGTGTTGGCCGACGAAATCAGACGGATCTTGTCGCGCTTGCTGGGCATGTCGTTCTACTCCTCAGATCTTTTCGCCGCGCTTGCGCAGGTCGGCGAGCACGGCGTCGATGCCGTTCTTGTCGATGGTGCGCAGGGCAGCCGCGGAAACACGCAGTTTCACCCAGCGGTTCTCGCTGGCGACCCAGAACCGGCGCTCGTGCAGGTTGGGCTGGAAACGGCGACGGGTCTTGTTCATGGCGTGCGACACGTTGTTGCCGGTCGTCGTACGCTTGCCGGTGACTTGGCATACTCGGGACATTACGCACCTCGATAGTGTGTTGTGCTTCCCTTGGCCAGGGAGGCGGCGGCCCCGGCGACCTCGCCAGGGGCGGGCCGCCACGCAATGCGGGCAAGGCGCTGCAAGGGAGGAATCGCGTTTCCGTCCGGGTTCCGGGCCTGCGGGCAGGCCGGGCGCAGCGAGCCGGGCATTATGCCGTTTCCCGGCAGGCCGGGCAAGGTGCGGGCCGTGCGAGGGATTCAGGCGGCCGGGGCCGGTCGGACGGGCAGGCGGACGATCATCAGCCCGGGTTCGTCCGGGTCGGGGGTGATGTTGAAGCCCAGCTGGGCGCACATCGCCAGCATGTTGCGGTTCTCGGCCAGCACCTGGCCCTCCACCTCGTCCAGGCCCAGCCAGCCGGCGTACTCGATCATGATCCGCATCAGCTGCACGCCGATGCCGTGGCCCTTGAGGTCGGAGCGCACCAGGATGCCGTACTCGCCGCGCTGGTAGTTGGCGTCGGCCAGCAGTCGTACCGCGCCCAGCATGCCGCCGTCCTCGTCGAGCGCCACCAGCGCGATCGAGCGGGCGTAGTCGAGCTGCACCAGCCGGGCGATGAATTCGTGGCTGAAGTGCTTGAGCGACTGGAAGAAGCGCAGGCGCAGGTCTTCGTCGGTGACATGGGTGAAGAATTCCCGGAACAGCGCGTCGTCCTCCGGGCGCACCGGGCGTACGAAGGCAGGACTGCTGTCGAGCAGTTCGATCCGGCGCTCCCACTCCTTCGGGTAGGGGAAGATCGCCAGCCGTGGATGGCCGCGCCCCTTGTGCAGCACCGGCGTGTCGCCGACGACGATGCGTGCATCGACGGTGACGGCGCCGGTGTGGTCGGCAAGGAACGGATTGAGGCTCATCTGCCGGATCTGCGGCACGTCGGTCGCCAGTTGCGCCAGCTTCACCAGCACCAGCGCGACCGCACGTTCGTCGGCCGCGGCCACGCCGCGATAGGCCTTGAGCCTGCGGGAGATGCGGGTGCGGCCGATCAGCTCATGTGCCAGCCGCAGGTCGAGTGGCGGCAATGCGACGGCGAGGTCATCGACGATGCGCACCGCGGTGCCGCCACGACCGAATACGATCACGGGGCCGAACAAGGGATCGTCGGCGATGGCGGCGATCAGTTCGCGGCTGTCGGCGCGACGCACCATCTGTTGCACGATCACGCCACGGATGCGTGCATCCGGCCGCAGGGCATGCGCCTGTTGCAGTACGTCGCTGGCCGCGTCGTGCACGGCAGGGATGCTGGCGAGGTCGAGGCGCACGCCGTTGACCGCGGCCTTGTGTGCGATGTCGGGGGAGTCGATCTTCACCACCACCGCATGCCCGGCATCGAGCAGCGGTTGCGCGGCACGTACCGCGGCGTCGGCATCGGCGGCGGTCGCCACCGGTGCATGTGTAATGCCGTAGGCGTCCAGTACGCGCGCCACCGCGTCCGGTGCAAGCTGGCGTTCGCCGGCATCGAGTGCGGCCTGCACCACGGCGCGTGCGGTGTCGGCATCGACGGTGAAGCCCTGCGGAAGGCTCGGTGGCGTTTCCATCAGCGAGGTCTGTGCATCGCGATAGCGCACCAGGTGCATGAAACCGTCGACGGCATCCGTTTCCGAGGCATAGCCGGGTACGCCCGCAGCATTCAGCGCGGCCTGTGCGTCGTCGTCCTGTCCCAGCCACACGGCGAACACCGGTTTGTCGATGCGTGCCTTGCGCAGCCGTTCGCGCGTCGCGGCCAATGCATGCGCGGCTTCGGCGGAAGAGGCCAGCGCGGTGGGCACGTTGATCGCCAGCAATGCATCCACGCCGAGGTCGCGCAGCAGCGCCTCGATTGTGGTGGCGTAGCGTTCGCCGTCGGCATCGACCACGATGTCGACCGGGTTCTCGCGCGACCAGCCTTCCGGCAATAACTTGTCGAGTGTTTCGATGGTGGTGGGCGACAACGTCGCCAGCGTGCCGCCGAGTCGCAACAGGCGATCGTGCGCCAGCACGCCGATGCCGCCGCCATTGCCGAGGATCGCCAGCCGTCGTCCCGGGAAGCCGCGCACGGTGCCCAGCGTTTCCGCTGCGGCGAACAGTTCGTCCAGCGCATCAACCTGCAGCAGGCCGGCGCGCCGGAACGCGGCGGCGTACACGGCATCGTGCGGCGCCAGCGTGCGCATGCCGATCTCGGCAATGCCCAGCGGCGGTGCGATGCGTGCCGAGCGCACGACGACGACAGGTTTCGCGCGTGCGGCGGCGCGTGCCGCAGTCATGAACTTGCGCGCATCGCGGATGTGGTCGATCGCGAGCAGGATCGCGCGGGTGTGGCGATCGGTGGCGAAGTGGTCGAGCAGGTCGGCGAAGTCGACGTCCTGCGCATCGCCCAGTGCAACCACGGCGGAGAAGCCGAGTTGCTTCGCCGCGCCCCATTCCACCAGCGCCGCGGCAATCGCGCTCGATTGCGACACCAGTGCCAGGTCGCCGGGCTGCGGCATGTGCGCAGCGATGCTGGCGTTGAGCCGTGCATGCGGCGCGATCACGCCGAGGCAGTGCGGGCCGAGGATGCGCATGCCGTGTTCGCGCGCGGCGCGCTCCACCTGCCTTGCCAGCGCACCGTCGCCGGCATCGAGGCCTGCGGTCATGATCACGGCGGCGCCGACGCCCAGCGCGGCGGCCTCGGCGACGAGGCCCGGCACCAGCTTCGCCGGCGCAGTGACCACGATGAGGTCGGGCACCCAATCCAGTTGCGACAGCTTCCTGACCGTCGCGATGCTGTCGATCATCGGGTGGCGGGCATTGACCCAACCCAGCCGGCCGGTGAATCCGCCCTCGTGCAGGTTGCGCATCACCGCGCGGCCGGCAGAACGCAATTGCGGGCTGCCGCCGACGATCGCCACCGATCGGGGGCGGAATACCGATTGGAGCCGATAGGTGCTCATCGCTTGCACACCGGATCAATGGCCATGCAGGGCGATGCTACGCGCCGCGAGTCGAGCAAATACGTCGAAACCATGCGTGCCTTGTGCGTCGGCATGCACATGCGTGGGGAGTCAGTAGGGCGAGCTGCCATCGGGCCGGCGCTTGAAGCGGCGATGGATCCACAGGTATTGCGACGGTGCGGCGCGCGCCATCGTTTCGATGCCGGCCATCACCCTTGCCGTGTCGGCGGTCGCGTCGTCGGACGGAAAGCCGTCGAACGCCGGCCACAACCTGAGCGTGTAGCCGCCGTCATCGCGTCGCACATGCTGGAACAGCACCACGGCCGCGCCGGACATGCGCGCGAGCTGGTGCGTGGAGGTGAGGCTGTGGGCGGGCTGGCCGAAGAAGGGAACGAAGACCGCATCGCCGCGACTCGGATCCTGGTCGGGTGCGTACCACAGCAGCCCGCCCTTCTTGAGGTGGCGCGCCGCGCCGCGCACGTCCTGCTTCGGGAACATCGCCGCCGCGTAACGCGCGCGTCCGCGCAACACCGCCCACTCCATCGCCGGTTCGGCGTGCTTGCGGTACATGCCGGCCAGCGGCACGTGGTCGCACATCAGCCGGCCGCACATTTCCAGCGTGCTGAAGTGCCCCGACACCACGATCACGCCGCGCCCGCCGGCGCGTGCGGCTTCGATGTGCTCGAGGCCTTCGACCACCAGGCCCTTGCGCATCGGATCGACCGATCCCCACCACGCGCGCGCGAACTCGAACAGCCCGGTGCCGAGCGCGACGAAGTGCTCGCGCAGCAATGCCTCGCGTGCAGCAGCGTCGAGTCCGGGGAAGCACAGTTCGAGGTTGCGAGCGGCCACGCGGCGGCGATTGCCGAGCGACATCCGCAGCAGTGCGCCGAGTGCGCGTCCGAGTCCGCGTTGCAGCGACCACGGCAGGCGCGCCGCCATGGCCATCGCGCCGATGCCGAGCCAGGTCGGCCAGTGGCGCGGGCCGAGTGGCGGGCGGGATGCGCTGGAGTCCGTCGATGCCATGCGCGAAGTGTAGCGGGCGCGATGCGAATGGTTCCCCATCCGCCGTGGACGGTCGCCGCGTTATGCTTTGCCGATGCGGGCCGAGACCACCGAACGATTGCTGCGCGGCCTGTATTCGGCCGTGCTGTACCTGCTGGTGCCGGTCACCGTCTACCACCTGATCTGGCGCGGTTTCCGCCAGCCGGCGTATTTCGAGCGCTGGAACGAACGCTATGCGCGCTACCCGGGCCCGCCCGTGGAAACGCCGGTCTGGGTGCATGCGGTGTCGATGGGCGAGGTCAACGCCGCCGCGCCGCTGGTGGACGCGCTGCTGGCGCAGGATCCGGATCGCCGCATCCTGGTCACCACGATCACGCCGACGGGATCGGCGCGGGTGCGTGCGCTGTGGGGCAATCGCGTCGAGCATGTGTACCTCGCCTACGACCTGTCGGGCGCGATGCACCGGTTCCTCGCGCATTTCAGGCCGCGCGTGGCCCTGATCCTGGAAACCGAGCTGTGGCCGAACCTGTTGTTCTGCTGCCGCGATGCCGGGATCCCGGCCTACATCGTCAATGCGCGGCTGTCGGAGCGTTCGCTGCGTGGCTACCGGGTGCTGCGTCCATTGCTGTCGCGCGCGCTGCGAACCCTGCGCAGGGTGGTGGCGCAATCCACCGGTGACGGCGAACGCTTCGAGCGACTCGGCGCACCGGCCGAAGCGGTCGTGGTGGCAGGCAACCTGAAGTACGACATGGCGATCGACGGCGATGCCCTGATGCAGCGCGGTCGCGAGTTCCGCGTGCGCATCGGCCATCGGCCGGCGTGGATCGCGGCCAGTACGCATCCGGAGGAAGAAGCCCCGGTGGTGGCCATCCACAAGCGGCTGCGCGAGCGCTGGCCCGACCTGCTGCTGCTGTGGGCGCCGCGGCATCCGGAGCGCTTCCGTCCGGTCGTGCAGCAATGCGTCGACGCGGGATGGCGGGTCGCCACGCGCACGCTGACGCAATGGCCGGATGCCGACGATGCCGTCTTCGTCGTCGACACACTGGGCGAACTGCAGGCGTTCTACGCCTGCGCCGACGTCGCCTTCGTCGGCGGCAGCCTGCAGGACATCGGTGGCCACAACCTGCTGGAACCCGCCGCGGTCGGCACCGCCGTGGTCAGCGGCCCGCGCCTGCACAACTTCACCGACATCGCGCGACAACTGCGCGAAGCCGATGCATTGCGCGTGGGCGAGGACGCGGATGGACTTGCCACCGAGATCGCGCGCCTGCTGGACGATGCGGCCACGCGGCAGCGCATGGCCGACGCAGGGTTGAAGCTGGTACGCGACGGCCGCGGCGCGTTGCGGCGCACGCTGGAGGCGATCGCGCCCGACCTGCCGGCGTAAGTGCCGAATAAAAGGGTTGCAACGAAAAAGCCGGCGCATGCGCCGGCTTTCGGATCGAAGCGATACGTAGAGCCGAGCTTGCTCGGCTTCGGGGCAAGCTCCGCTCGACCGCAATCCAGGCTTCGGATTGGAAGCGGAGCGGGCTCCGCTCTACTGCTGCTGCACGGGAGCGGTGACGTCGACGGTCAACAGGCGGTTGATGTCCTGCACCGTGGTCGCGTCCAGCGTGCCGGCGGCCTGTTCCAGCGCGAGGCGACTGCGCAGGTAGTTGTAGCGTGCGTTGGCGTAGTTCTGGCGGGCGCCGAACAGGTTCTGCTGGTTGATCAGCACGTCGATGACGGTACGGGTGCCAACTTCCAGGCCGACCTGCGAAGCGTCGTACGCGCTTTGCGCCGAGACCAGCGCCAGGCGACGGGCCTCGATTTCGCTCACGCCCGCCACCAGCGACTGGTAGGCGTTGCGGGTGTTGCGGACGATGGCGCGCTTGATCTGCTCGTTGCGATCCTGGGTCTGGTCGCGGCGAGCGATGGCTTCGCGCACGCCCGACTGGGTGGCGCCGCCGGCGAAGATCGGCACGCTCAGGGTCAGGCCGATGCTGTGGCCTTCCGATCTGCCGGAAAGCGTTGCCGGGTTGTTGTCCCACCCGGTGTTGTTGTTGTAGCCGGCGCCGAACGACAGCGACGGCAGGTGTCCACCGCGTGCGGATTGCACGGAGTGCTCCGACGCGCGCACCGCATGCCCGGAAGCCAGCAGGGTCGGGTTGCGTTCCAGCGCGGTCGCGACCCAGGCGTTGGCGTCGCCGCCGGCCGGAAGTTCGGGACTGAAGTCCTCCGGCAGGCCCTTGAACGCGTACACCGGCTGGCCGGTGATCTCGGCCAGCGCCTCGAAGGCATCGCGCAGCGCGTTGCGCGCGAGGATCGCGTTGGCGCGCGCGCTGTCGTACTGCGCGCGTGCTTCGTGCACGTCGGTGATCGGCGCCAGGCCCACTTCCAGGCGCTTGTCGGCGTAGTCGAACTGCTTCTGGAATGCTTCCTCGGCGGCTTCGGCGGCGGCCAGCGTCTCGGTCGCTTCCAGCACGCGGAAGTAGGCGTCGGCGGTACGCACGATCAGGTCGTCGTTCGCCGCGTCCAGGTCGTAATTGCCGGCCGCGTCGAACTCGCGTGCGGCGCGGTACTGGTTGATGGTGCCCCAGTTGAACACCGACTGGCTCAGGCGTGCGCCGTAGGTGCGGTTGCTGTCGCGCTCGCTGGAGCCGGCGGTGTAGCCACGGCCGAAATCGACGGTGCCGCTGAGTTGCGGCAACAGACCGGCACGCGCCTGCACCGCGCCTTCGCGGTCGATGATGCGCTGCGATTCGGCGGACGAAAGCACGGGGTCGCCGCTGCGGGCCAGTTCGTAGGTCTGCATCAGGTCTTCGGCGAAGACCGGTGCGGAGCACAGGGCGGTGGCCAGGGCGAGGGGGAGGATGCGGCGGATCATCGGGAATCCTTCTGGATCAGAACTTGAATTCGGGTGCCGGCGCTGCGCCGGCGAGATAGGGCAGCTCGGTTTCGAACAACGATTCGATGCGCAGGTCGTTGACGTCGTCTCCCATGCGGTGGGCCAGCACGGCTTCCATCGCCGGCGCACGGCCACGCACCACGAACAGACGACCACCGGGACGGAGCCACTCGACGAAACGTGACGCAATGGCGTCGACTGCGGCGGACACGCAGATCGCGTCGAAGCGGCGGTCGGTCTCCCACGCGAACGCATCGGCCGCTTCCACGCGCACGTTGCGGATCGACTGCGCACGCAGGCGTGCCTGCGCTGCGTCGGCAAGATCGGCATGGCGCTCGATGGCGACCACGTCACGCGCCAGGAAGCCGAGGCAAGCGGCGAGATAGCCGCTGCCGGCGCCGATTTCGAGCACGTCCTCGTCCGCCTGTGGCAGCAACGCCTGCAGTGCGCGGCCTTCGAGCACGGGCTTCATCATCTGTTCGCCATGGCCGATCGGCAGTGCGACGTCGGCATAGGCCAGCGTGCGGTGCAGTTCCGGCACGAACGCCTCGCGCTCGAGCGTGGACAAGGCTTCGAGCACGCGCGCGTCGAGCACGTCCCAGGGACGCACCTGCTGCTCGACCATCAGTTCCCTTGCCTTGGCGTAATCGAACGTCATCTCTTGGTTTCCAGTCGCTTGGCCGAAGCGCAATTCTAAGGCTTCGCCGCGTGGTTTCAGGGCATCATCGCCGCCGCGGGCCACCGGCCTGAGTGCCGGAAGTCACCGCGCGGTACGTTGCATGACGATTGTCATGCGGGCGTCGCCGTCCGCGGACGTCCGCCGGACGCATACGCACGCAGGAACATGTCGACCGTGGCCTCCAGGTGTTCTTCGATGCACCGGGGGGAGAATGCGTTGCACTGGCCAAGCACGAGGCGCGCGTGCACTTCGCCCTTGAGCAGCACGAAGAACTGCGACGCAGCGCGTGCCACGTCGGGGATCTCGAGTTCGCCCGCGGCGATGCGACGTTCGAGTAGTTGCGCGAACGCCGCCTGGATGCGCATCGGCCCCGCCTCCCAGAACAGCGTCGGCAATGGCGAGTCCTGCACCTTGGGCGCGCACATCACCCGGTGGCCGGCGACGGCCTCGCGCGAGCTGACCATCGAGAAGAACGCGCGGGCGATGTCCAGCAGCCGCTCGCGCAAGGGAACGCCGGGGGCGGGGTCGAACAGCGCGTCGGGCAGGGATTGTTCGCAATACGTGCGCACAACGGTGGCGAACAGCGCCGATTTGTCGCCGAAATGACTGTAAACGGTCAGTTTCGAAACCCCGGCTTCGGTGGCGATCTGATCCATGCTCGCGCCGTCGAAACTGTGCAGGGTGAACATGCGACGCGCGGCCTCGAGGATCGCGGCGCGCTTGTTGGGATCCTTCGGGCGGCCTGGGCCGGCAGCGGGGGCGGGCGTGGTGATGGCGGACATGCGAACAATACTAGACCAGTCAGTTCGTTATTTATACCATGGGCGTCCCTTCCCCCGTCCACGGCGGTTCCATGCGACAGCCACGTGCCGTTGCCCGCAGCCTGCCGATGGCGTGCGTGGCCTTGTCGATGGCCTTGCTGGCGGGCTGCGGCCCGAGGCAGGAGGCGTCCGAAGCGCCGCGTCCGGTGCTGGTCGAACAGCCCGGTGGTGGCGTCGATGCCGCGTTGATGGCTTTCCCGGGCGATGTGCACGCGCGCGAAGAGAGCCCGCTTTCGTTCAGGATCGGCGGCAACCTGTTGCGTCGCCATGTCGATGCCGGTACCGCCGTGCGTCGCGGCCAGGTACTGGCCGAACTCGATCCGGGCGACCAGCAACTGCAACAGCAGGCCGCGCAGGCGCAACTCGCGGCTGCGGAGGCGGAACTGGCGCGCATCCGCACCGATCGCGACCGCTTCCGCCGGCTGGCGGCAGACCGCCTGGTCAGCCAGTCCGCACTCGATGCGCAGGAAGCGGCATGGAAGGCGGCCGACGAACAGGCGCGCGCCGCGCGCGCCCAGCGCGACGTTGCCCGCAACCAATCGGCCTACGCACGCTTGCAGGCGCCCCGCGATGGCGTGATCGCCAGTCGCCACGTCGAGGCCGGGCAAGTGGTGGCCGCTGGGCAGGTGGTGTTCGTGCTGGCCGGCGACGGCGGGCGCGAGGTCGTCATCGCCCTGCCCGAATCGCGCATCCGCGATTTCAGCGTCGGCCAGTCGGCGATGGTCGAACTGTGGAACCGTCCCGGCGAGCGCCTGCCGGGGCGCATCCGCGAGATCGCCGCGGCCGCCGACGCGCAGGCGCGCACCTATGCCGCGCGCGTCGAACTCGAGGCTGCCGCGACCGACGCGGTCGAGCTCGGGCAGAGTGCGCGCGTGTTCCTGCCTGCCGGCGAGAATGCCGCCGCACTCGACGTGCCGCTGTCCGCATTGCAGCCGGGCGAAGACGGCACGCAGGCCGTGTGGGTGGTCGATCCTGCGGGCGCGACGCTCAAGCGGGTGCCGGTGCGCATCGGCACCCCGGGCGAGACGCGCGTGCCGGTGTTGTCCGGGCTGTCGCCCGGCGACTGGGTGGTTTCCGCGGGTGGGCACCTGCTGCGCGAAGGCGAGCAGGTCACGCCGGTCGATCGCGAGAACCGTCCCGTTGCCCTGACGGCATCGAAGGCAGGCAACGAGGAAGCGCCGTGATGGTTACGCATCGCCAGGCGTCCTGACGCCATGAACTTCAACCTCTCCGAGTGGGCGTTGCGCAACCGCAGCCTCGTGCTGTACGCGATGATCGTGGTCGCGATTGCCGGTGCGTACTCGTACCTGCAGCTTGGTCGCTCGGAGGATCCGCCGTTCACCTTCAAGGTGATGGTGGTGCGCACGCTGTGGCCGGGCGCGACTGCCGAGGACGTGTCGCGGCAGGTTACCGAGCGCATCGAACGCAAGCTGATGGAAACCGGCGACTACGAGTTCATCCGCTCGTATTCGCGTCCGGGCGAATCGCAGGTCATCTTCGTGGCGCGCGATTCGATGCACTCAAGGGAAATCCCCGATCTCTGGTACCAGGTGCGCAAGAAAGTGGGCGACATCCGCGCGACGCTGCCAGAGGGCACGGTCGGGCCATTCTTCAACGACGAGTTCGGCGATACCTTCGGCAACATCTACGCGCTCACCGGCGAAGGCTTCGACTACGCGGTGCTGAAGGATTACGCCGACCGCATCCAGCTCGAACTGCAACGGGTACCCGACGTGGGCAAGGTCGACCTGGTCGGCCTGCAGGACGAGAAGATCTGGATCGAGGTCAGCAATACGCGACTGGCGACGCTCGGCATCCCGTTGGCGGCGGTACAGCAGGCGCTGGCCCAACAGAACGCGGTGACGCCGGCCGGTTTCTTCGAAACGCCCACCGATCGCGTGCAATTGCGCATCGACGGACAGTTCCGCTCGGTGGAGGCGATCCGCGAGTTCCCGATCCGCGCCGGCGACCGCACGATCCGACTTGGCGACATCGCCGAGGTGACGCGCGGCTTCGCCGACCCGGCGTCGCCCAGGATGCGTTTCATGGGCCAGGACGCGATCGGCATCGCGGTGTCGATGCATGACGGTGGCGACATCCTGCGACTCGGCGAGACGCTCGATACGGAGTTCGCGCGGCTGCAGCGCACCTTGCCGGCGGGCATGGAATTGCGGCGCGTCGCCGACCAGCCGGCGGCGGTGCGCGATTCGGTGGGGGAGTTCGTCAAGGTACTGGCCGAAGCGGTGACCATCGTGTTGCTGGTGAGTTTCTTCTCACTCGGCTTCCGCACCGGGCTGGTGGTCGCGGTGTCGATCCCGCTGGTGCTGGCGATGACCTTCCTGGTGATGGACTGGTTCGGCGTCGGCCTGCACAAGATCTCGCTCGGCGCGCTGGTGTTGGCGCTGGGGCTGATGGTCGACGACGCGATCATCGCGGTGGAGATGATGGCGATCAAGATGGAGCAGGGCTTCAGTCGCTTCAAGGCGGCCGGCTATGCGTGGTCGCATACCGCGTTCCCGATGCTGACCGGCACGTTGGTGACGGCGGCGGGATTCCTGCCGATCGCGACCGCCGCGTCGGGCACCGGCGAATACACGCGCTCGCTGTTCGAGGTGGTCACGATTGCGTTGCTGGTGTCGTGGGTCGCCGCGGTGTTGTTCATCCCGTACCTGGGCGACAAGATGCTGCCCGATTTCGGCCCACCGCGACCGGCCGAGCCCGGCAGCGTCACCGCGCGTTGGCAAGACTTGCGCACGCGCATGGCGCGGCGCGTGCCGGCGCTGGCACCCAAGCCGCATGCGCACGGTCAGGATCCGTACCAGAAGCCGTTCTACATGCGCTTCCGGCGCCTGCTCGATTGGTCGCTGCGCCATCGCTGGCTGGTGATCGGCGCGACCGTCGTTGCGCTGGTGTTGTCGCTGGTGATGTTCCGCTTCGTGCCGCAGCAGTTCTTCCCCGACTCCACGCGGATGGAACTGATGGTGGACATGGAGCTGGCCGAAGGCAGTTCGCTGCGTGCGACCGAGGCACAGGCGCGCCGGTTGGAAGCGCTGCTGGCCGGACGCGAAGGCGTGGCCAACTACGTCGCGTACGTCGGCACCGGATCGCCGCGCTTCTACCTGCCGCTCGACCAGCAGTTGCCGCAGACCAATTTCGCGCAGTTCGTGGTGATGACCACCGACGTGCATGCGCGCGAAGCCTTGCGGGCATGGTTGTCGAGTGAAGTCGCGCCCATGTTCCCGGAGTTGCAACTGCGCGTGACCCGGCTGGAAACCGGGCCGCCGGTCGGCTACCCCTTGCAGTTCCGTGTGTCGGGCGAACACACCGACCGCGTGCGCGCGATCGCCAACCAGGTCGCCGCCAAGGTGCGTGCGAATCCCAGCGCGGCCAACGTCAACCTCGATTGGGACGAGCCAAGCAAGGTCGTGCGCGTGGCGATCGACCAGGAGCGCGCACGCGCGATCGGCGTCAGTTCGCAGCACGTCGCGCAATTCCTGTCGGGTTCGTTGAGCGGCCTGCAGGTCAGCACGTATCGCGAAGGCAACGAGCTGATCGGCATGCTGCTGCGTGGCCCGCAGGACGAACGCACGCGGCTCGACCTGCTGGGCAGCCTGTCGATCCCGACCGAGAGCGGCCAGTCGGTGCCGCTGTCGCAGATCGCCACGCTCGAACATGCCTACGAGGACGGCATCATCTGGCATCGTGACCGGCTGCCGACGATCACCGTGCGCGCCGACATCCGCGATGGGCTCACGCCGCCGACCGTGGTCGCGCAGATCCTGCCGACGCTTGATGAGATCCGTGCGTCGCTGCCGGAGGGTTACCTGCTGGAAACCGGCGGCACGCTGGAGGATTCCGCGCGCGGGCAGGATTCGATCAAGGCTGGCCTGCCGCTGTTCCTGTTCGTGGTGGTCACGCTGCTGATGCTGCAGTTGCGCAGCCTGTCGCGCACTGCGCTGGTACTGTTGACCGCGCCGCTCGGGTTGATCGGCGTGACGCTGTTCCTGCTGGTGTTCCGGGTGCCATTCGGATTCGTGGCGATGCTCGGCACCATCGCGCTGGCCGGCATGATCATGCGCAACTCGATCATCCTCGTCGACCAGATCGAACAGGACATCGCCGCCGGCCACGCGCGCTGGGATGCGGTGATCGACGCCACCGTGCGCCGCTTCCGCCCGATCGTGCTGACCGCGCTGGCGGCGATCCTGGCGATGATCCCGCTCTCGCGCAGCGTGTTCTTCGGGCCGATGGCGGTGGCGATCATGGGCGGCCTGACCGTGGCGACCATCCTCACGCTGACCTTCCTGCCAGCGTTGTACGCAGCGTGGTTCAAGGTGCATCGCGACGAGCCTCCACAACAGGCAACGCCTGTCGAACCGTCGCGATAGGGCGGGCCCTGGCCCGCACTACTGTCTTCCGGACATCTCCCGGAATGTCATCCCGAGCGCAGCGAGGGATCTTGCTCCTGAAACGATGCCGGCAAGATCCCTCGCTGCGCTCGGGATGACAAGCCTCACTTCGGTTGGATGCCCTGCGTGCCGCTGCCTCCGGCTTCTGCATCGAGCAAGGCCATGAACGCGCGCGCGGCGTTGGACTGCGTGCGCCTGTCGTGGCGCACATAGCCCAGCCGGCGCTGCAGGCGCAGGCCGGGGATGCGCAGCACCACGACCTGCTCGTCGATCAGCGCATGCGGCAGCGCACTCCACGCCAGCCCGATCGACACCAGCATCTTCAGCGTTTCCATCGCATTGCTGGTCATGCGCAGGCCGAGCGACAACCCGTGCTGGTGGAACACATCGGCCACGATGCGATGGGTGAAGGTGTTGGCATCGGGCAGCACCGCCGGGTGCTCGGCGATGTCGGCGAGGGTGACGTTGCGGGCGCTGGCCAGGGGGTGGTCGGGCGCGACCACGATCTCCAGCGGGTCGTCCCAGACCGGCACGGCCAGCAAGGGTGGCGATGCCGGCCCCAGCGTGGTCACGGCCAGGTCGACTTTGCCCTGCAGCACGTCGTCCCAGGCCTGTTCCGAATCGAGGAAGCGCAGATCCAGCGACACCGCGGGATGGCGGGCGATGAAGCTGCGCAGCAAGCCCGGCAGCCGATGCAGGCCGATGTGGTGGCTGGTGGCCAGCCGCAGCGTGCCGCCGACATCGCTGCCCAGGGTGTCCAGCAACTGCCGGGTGTCGTCCAGCTCGGCCAGGATCCGCCGGGCGCGCGGCAGCAGGGCCTGGCCGGCCTCGGTGAGGATCACCTGGCGGCCGATCCGGTCGAACAGCCGCGCCTGCCACTGCGATTCGAGCAGCGCGATGCGCTTGCTCACCGCCGGCTGGCTCAGGTGCAGCGCCTCGGCGGCCGCCGAGAAGCCGCCATGCTCGGCGACGGCGACGAAAGCGGCGAGGTTGGCGAGCTCCAATCGATTCTCGTCAAGAATGATTTAGATGAAAAATATGCATTTGAGTTATCGAATGCAAGCCGGCAGGATGGCCGCTCCAGCCCGGCGGCTCGCCGCCGATCGCCAGACCCGATCCGGAAACGCACATGGCCGGCAAGACGCTCTACGACAAGCTGTGGGAGATGCACGAGGTCAAGCGCCGCGACGACGGCTCCTCGCTGATCTACATCGACCGCCACATCCTCCACGAGGTCACCTCGCCGCAAGCGTTCGAAGGGCTGCGGCTGGCCGGGCGCAGGCCGTGGCGGATCGACGCCAACATCGCCACGCCCGACCACAACGTGCCCACCACCAAGGCCGAGCGCCAGGGCGGGCTGGAGTCGATCCTCGACGAGGTCTCCCGCCTGCAGGTGCAGACGCTGGACGAGAACTGCGACGACTTCGGGATCCTCGAGTTCAAGATGAACGATGCGCGCCAGGGCATCGTGCACGTGGTCGGCCCGGAACAGGGGGCGACGCTGCCGGGCATGACCGTCGTCTGTGGCGATTCGCACACCTCCACGCATGGTGCGTTCGGCGCACTGGCGCACGGCATCGGTACCTCCGAGGTCGAGCACGTGCTGGCGACGCAGTGCCTGGTCGCCAAGAAGATGAAGAACATGCAGGTGCGCGTGGACGGCACGTTGCCGTTCGGCGTGACTGCGAAGGACATCGTGCTGGCGATCATCGGCCGCATCGGCACCGCCGGCGGCAACGGCCATGCGCTGGAATTCGCCGGCAGCGCGATCCGCGACCTGTCCATCGAAGGCCGCATGACGATCTGCAACATGGCCATCGAGGCCGGCGCGCGCGTGGGCATGGTGGCGGTGGACGAGAAGACCATCGATTACGTGCAGGGCCGTCCGTTCTCGCCGAAGGGCGGCGACTGGGATGCCGCGGTGAAAGTCTGGGAGACGCTGGTCTCCGACGACGACGCGCACTTCGACACCGTCGTCGAACTGCGTGCCGAGGACATCAAGCCGCAGGTCAGCTGGGGCACCTCGCCGGAGATGGTGTTGCCGGTCGATGCCAGCGTGCCGGATCCCTCGCGCGAGGAAGATCCGGTGCGCAAGGACTCCATCGTCCGCGCGCTGAAGTACATGGGGCTGGAAGCCAACCAGCCGATCACCACGATCAAGCTTGATCGCGTGTTCATCGGCTCGTGCACCAACTCGCGCATCGAGGATTTGCGTGCCGCCGCCGAGGTGGCAAAGGGCCGCAAGGTCGCGGCGAGCGTGAAGCAGGCGCTGGTGGTGCCCGGTTCCGGGCTGGTCAAGGCGCAAGCCGAGGCCGAAGGGCTGGACAAGGTGTTCCTTGACGCCGGCTTCGAATGGCGTGAACCGGGCTGCTCGATGTGCCTGGCGATGAATCCCGACAAGCTGGGCAACGGCGAACATTGCGCGTCCACGTCTAACCGCAACTTCGAAGGGCGTCAGGGCACGGGTGGCCGCACGCACCTGGTCAGTCCGGCGATGGCTGCTGCGGCTGCGGTCGCCGGCCACTTCGTCGATGTGCGCACGTTGATGCAGGCCTGAGGAGCAGATGATGAAAGCCTTCACCACGCACACCGGTCTCGTTGCGCCGCTGGATCGCGCCAACGTCGATACCGACCAGATCATCCCCAAGCAGTTCCTCAAGTCGATCAAGCGCAGCGGCTTCGGCCCCAACCTGTTCGACGAGTGGCGCTATCTCGATGTCGGCCAGCCCGGGCAGGACAACAGCACGCGTCCGCTGAATCCGGATTTCGTGCTCAATTTTCCGCGCTATGCCGGTGCCAGCGTGCTGCTGGCACGCGAGAACTTCGGTTGCGGTTCCAGCCGCGAGCACGCGCCGTGGGCGCTGGACGAGTACGGCTTCCGCGCGGTGATCGCGCCCAGCTTCGCCGACATCTTCTTCAACAACAGTTTCAAGAACGGCCTGCTGCCGATCGTGCTAAAGGACGAAGAAGTCGATGCCTTGTTCGCACAGGCCGAGGCGACCGAGGGTTACACGCTGACCGTCGATCTCGCGACGCAGATGGTGACGCGTCCCGATGGCGTGCAGTACGGCTTCGAGATCGATGCCTTCCGCAAGCATTGCCTGTTCAACGGCCTGGACGACATCGGCCTGACCCTGCAGGAGCGCGAGGTCATCGGTGCGTTCGAGGCACGCCACAAGGCCGCGCAACCGTGGTTGTTCTCGGCGCTGCGTTGAAACAGGCTTTATTGATCCTGTCCGTCATCAATCCAGTTCGTCATCCCGGCGAAAGCTGGGATCCACTGTCTTTCGCTTTTCTGAAGCACAGAGAAAATGGATCCCGGCTTTCGCCGGGATGACGAGCCCCTGGTTCGCAATCCCGGATTTCAGAAAAGGCATTCACGATGAGCAAACAGATTCTCGTACTTCCCGGCGACGGCATCGGCCCGGAGATCATGGCCGAGGCGGTGAAGGTGCTGGCACGCGTGGATGCGAAGCACGGGCTCGGCTACGCATTCGAATACGACGATCTCGGCGGTGCGGCCTACGACCGCTATGGCGCGCCGCTCGCGGACGAAACGCTCGAACGCGCACGCAAGGCCGATGCGGTGCTGCTCGGTGCGGTCGGCGGGCCGAAGTGGGACGCCATCGATCCGGCGCTGCGTCCCGAACGGGGACTGCTGAAGATCCGCTCGCAACTGGGCTTGTTCGCCAATCTGCGTCCGGCGATTTTGTATCCGCAGCTGGCGAATGCCTCGACGCTGAAGCCGGAAGTCGTCGCAGGGCTTGACGTACTGATCGTGCGTGAACTCACCGGCGGCATCTACTTCGGCGCGCCGCGTGGGCGCGAGACGGTCGATGGACAGCGCAAGGCATGGGACACGCTGCCGTACACCGAAGGCGAGATCGCGCGCATTGCACGCGTGGGTTTCGATGCGGCCTGCCAGCGTGGTCGCAAGCTGTGCTCGGTCGACAAGGCCAACGTGCTGGCATCGAGCCAGTTGTGGCGGGAAGTGGTCGAGGAAATCGCGAAGGATTACCCGGACGTCGAACTCAGCCACATGTACGTCGACAATGCGGCAATGCAGCTGGTGCGCGCGCCCAAGCAGTTCGACGTGATCGTCACCGACAACATGTTCGGCGACATCCTCTCCGACCAGGCGTCGATGCTCACCGGTTCCATCGGCATGCTGCCGTCGGCGTCACTGGATGCCAGCAACAAGGGGATGTACGAGCCCTCGCATGGTTCCGCGCCCGACATCGCCGGCAAGGGCATCGCCAATCCGCTGGCGACGATCCTCTCCGTCGCGATGCTGCTGCGCTACAGCTTCGGCGAGACGGCTGCAGCCGATGCCATCGAGCAGGCGGTCGGCAAGGTGCTTGACCAAGGCCTGCGCACCGCCGACATCTGGTCGGAAGGCACGCAGCGTGTCGGGACGGCGGAGATGGGCGACGCGGTGGTTGCTGCGCTGGGTTGAGCCGCGTTGCGGATGAGTCCGCATCCGTGCTGATGCCATGAATGCAAACGGGCGGTGGAATGCTCCACCGCCCGTCTTCGTTTGCACATGCAATGCTGTTGGATCAGGCCACGGCGCTCTTGCCGCTGGTCGATCCCTGGCGTGACCGCAGGATGCGGTTGGCGATTTCCAGCCACGCCAGCGCACTGGCTTCGATGATGTCGCGGCTGGTGCCGCTGCCCACGTACTCGCTGCCTTCGTGGTGCACGCTGAGCGAGGCCTCGCCGCGTGCATCGGCGCCCAGACCGACGCTGTGCACGCTGTAGCTTTCCAGTGACAGGCGTACGCCGGTGGCAGCGGAAAGCGCGGCGAACAGCGCATCCACCGGGCCATCGCCCAGCGCGCTCTCGGTGAGTTTGCGGCCGTCGGGATCGGACAGTTCGACCTGCGCGCTTGCACGCTGGCCGCGATCACTCACGGTCATCGAAGACAACCGGTAACCCTGCCCGGTGACGCCACCGGTCATCAGCCGCTCCAGGTCGTCGTCGTCCACGGTGCGTTGCTGCTCGCAAAGCGCCTTGAACTGTTCGAACACCTGGTCGAGCTGTTCGTCCTCCAGCGTGTAGCCGAGTGCGCGCAGGCGATGGCCGACAGCGGCGCGACCGCTGTGGCGGCCCAGCACCATCTTCGAATCGGGCCAGCCGACGTCGGACGGGTTCATGATTTCGTAGGTGCTGCGGTTGCGCAGCATGCCGTGCTGGTGGATGCCCGACTCATGCGCGAAGGCGTTCTCGCCCACGATCGCCTTGTTGTGTTGCACCGGCATGCCGATCAGGCGCTGCAACAGCTTGGACGTGGGCACCAGCCGGCGCGAATCGATCCTGCTGTCGATGTTGTAGAAGGCGTTGCGAACCTTCAGCGCCATCGCCAGTTCTTCCAGCGCGGCATTGCCGGCGCGTTCGCCGATGCCGTTGATGGTGCATTCGATCTGGCGCGCGCCGCCTTCCATCGCCGCCAGCGAGTTGGCCACGGCCAGGCCAAGGTCGTTGTGGCAATGCGCGCTGAAGATGACGTCCTTCGCGCCCGGCACGTTCGCGATCAGGCGTTGGAACAGGCCGCGGATTTCCTTGGGCGTGGTGTAGCCGAGCGTGTCGGGAACGTTGATGGTGGTGGCGCCGGCGGCAATCGCCACGCCGACGGCCTCGTGCAGGAAGTCCTCCTCGGTGCGGGTGCCGTCCTCGGTGGAGAACTCGACGTCGTCGACGAAGCTGCGCGCCAGCGCGACATGCTTGCCGATGGAATCGATCACTTCCGCCTTGCTCATGCGCAGCTTGTGCTCGCGATGCAGCGGGCTGGTGGACAGGAAGACGTGGATGCGCGGCTTGGCAGCGCCTTCCAGCGACCGGGCGGAGGCTTCGATGTCGCCGGGCAGGCAGCGCGACAGTACCGCCAGCGTGGTCTCGCGCAGCTCGCGCGCGATCTGCGCGGTCGCTTCGCGGTCGGACTGCGAACTGGCCGGGAATCCGGTTTCGATGATGTCGACGCCCAGCTCGGCGAGCGCGCGCGCCATCACCACCTTCTGCTGCGGGGTCATGCTGCAGCCGGGGGACTGCTCGCCGTCGCGCAGGGTGGTGTCGAAGATGCGGACGTATTCGGTGTTGGTGGTCATGCGAGGATTTCCTCGGGGATCTCATTGCGGATGTTACCGGCTGCGGGTGGCAGCCGCGGGCGTGGCGCGTCGTTGGCGGGAAGGAGGCCGGCGGGAAGTGGAGAGTGCTTCGCCGCCGGCAATGGAAGTCGTTCCTGGGTACGCCGGCGCGGCTTGCGCGGCGGGCGCGGCCGGACTTCGGACAGCAGGGTCGCCAGCACGCCGGCATCGAGATTGCCGCCCGACACCACCGCGCACTTGCGTTTGCCGGCGATGCGCTTGCCGGCGGCCAGCGCCAGCGCGCCGGCACCTTCGGCGATCACGTGCTCTTCCAGCGCCAGCCGCACCAGCGTCTCGCGCAGCTCGGCCTCGCGCACGATCACGATGTCGTCCAGCAATCCTTCCAGCACGCGCTGGGTCAGGAAGCCGGCTTCCTTGACGCGCACGCCATCGGCCAGCGTCGCGGCCGGGTCGCGCGGCGTGCGGTCGCCCTTGAGCGCGCGTGCCATCGCATCGACGCCTTCGACCTGCGCGCCGATGATGCGCACACCCTGCGACTTCAGCGCCAGCGCAACGCCGGACGCCAGCCCACCGCCACCGATCGGCACCAGTACCACGTCGGGGTTCATCGCCGCGGCGATCTCCAGCCCCACCGTGCCCTGTCCGGCGATCACGTCGGCATCGTCGAATGCCGACAGCAGGCGGAAGCCGTTCTGCTCAGCCAGTTCAGCCGCGAAGGCCTTGGCCTCGTCGTAGGTGTCGCCGTGCAGGCGCACGGTCGCGCCCCAGTGAGCGACACCGGCGACCTTCGTCTCCGGTGCGGTCTTCGGCATCACCGTGATCGCCGGGATGCCCAGCCGGTACGCCGCCCAGGCCATGCCTTGCGCGTGGTTGCCGGCCGAGGCGGTGATGACGCGGCGGTCGTCGCCGCGCTCGCGCGCCGCGAGCAACGCGTTCAATGCGCCACGCACCTTGTAGGAGCCGGTGCGCTGGAGGTTCTCGAGCTTCAGCCAGCAACCGAAACGCTCGGCGTAGTGCGTGGGGGTGACGTCGAGATACTTGCGCAACCGCGCCTGTGCCGCCAACACGTCGCTGGCGGACACTGAAGTGGCGCTGGTTACGGCAGGATCCATGTCAGACGTCGGTGAGCCAGTGGCGCCAGCTGGATTCCTGTCCGCGCACGACACGCCCGTACAGCGCCTGCAGTTCGCGCGTGACCGGGTTGTCGCCGTAGTCGCGGCCTTCGATCTGCGAAACGGGTGCGACTTCCGCCGCGGTGCCACAGGCGAAGACTTCGTCCGCGTCCAGCAGTTCGGCCAGTGGCACCACGCGAAATTCCGCGCCGGTGAGCTGCAGCAGGGTGTCTCGGGTGATGCCGGGCAGGGCGTCGCGATGCTCGACCGCGGTGATGCGGCCGTCCTTGACGAAGAAGACGTTCGCGCCGGTGCATTCGACGACGTTGCCGTCGCGGTCGGTGAACAGCGCTTCGTCGAAACCGCGCGCCTTGGCTTCGCGCTTGGCGAGGATCGAATTCACGTAGGCGCCGCACAGCTTCAGCGGCGGCAGCGAGTCGGACGGATTGCGCCGCCACTTGCCCACGCCCAGTCGCGCGCGGGTGCCGTTGAGGTGCACCTGCGTGGCGGTGGTGGCGACCATCATGTGCGGGGTGTGGCCTTCGACATCGAGGCCGAAGCTGCCTTCACCGAACCACGCCAGCGGGCGGATGTAGGCATCGCGATGGTGGTTGGCGCGCAGCGTCGCCAGCACCGCTTCGGTCGCGAGCGCAGGATCGAACGGCAGGCCGAACATGTCGGCGCCCTTGCGCATGCGCTCCATGTGCTCGGGCAGGCGGAACACCGCCGCGCCGCCTTCGGTGGCGTAGGCGCGCACGCCTTCGAACACGCCGCTGCCGTAGTGCATCGCGTGCGTGGTCAGGCCGGCCTGTGGTGCTTCGCCGTCGATCAGTTCGCCGTCGAACCAGACCTGCGGCTTGGGTGCGTGCGCAGCTTCAGTGATGGGGGTGACGGTTGCGCTCACGGACATGGCTGCACCTGCACGGCAAGGCAGTCGTAGAGTTTCGACAGCTGCAACTGCAGCGAGTCGTCGGAGCGTTCGCCCTCGACGGTCATGCGCAGGTGCCAGCGGTCGCCGTCCGGCTGTGCCTCGCCATCGACCGACAGCGGGGTGAAGCCGCGGCGTTCGGTGGTGCCGAGCACGCGCACCAGCGCGCCTTCCGCGCGCCGGAGCGTGAGGTCAAGCTGGTAGCGCATTGGTGGTTTCCTTGGAATCCGACGTGGGAGGAGAGGGTGTTGCGCCGACGGGCTGGCCGACGTCGAGCGAACCGGCGTCGTCGGGATCGAGCATCTGTGCGTTGTTGTGGTTCGGCGGCACCAGCGGCCAGACGTTGGCGGCGGTGTCGATGGCCACGTGCAGCAGCGCCGGGCCATCGGTGTCCAGCAATGCCTGCAGCGCATCCTCGACATCGGCGGCCTTGTCCACGTGCAGCGCCTGGATGCCGAACGCGTGCGCGACTTCGGCGAAGTCCGGGTTGTCGGACAGGTCGATTTCGGAATAGCGCTTGTCGAAGAACAACTCCTGCCACTGCCGCACCATGCCCAGCGCGGAGTTGTCCAGCAGCACGATCTTCACCGGCAGGCGATAGCGCTTGAGCGTGGCCAGCTCCTGGATGTTCATCATGAACGAGCCGTCGCCGCTGACGCAGACCACGCGCGCGTCCATGTCTTCCATCTGCGCGCCGATGGCGGCCGGCAGGCCGAAGCCCATCGCGCCCAGTGCGCCGCTGGTCAGGTGCTGGCGCGGCTGGTGGAAGCGCCAGTGCTGCGCGACCCACATCTGGTGCTGGCCGACATCGCAGGCGACGATGGCGTCAGGTGCCAGTTCGCTCATGCGCTTGAGCAGCGCCGGTGCATAGACCTTGTCGCCCGGCGCGTCGTAGCGCGCGGCATGCTTGCGTGCGCGCTCGGCGCAGGTGTTGCGCCATGCGGCGCGCACGGCGCCGTTGCGGCCTTCGTTCTGCGCGCCGACCACGTTCAATCGTCCCAGGCTGTTGCCGAGATTGCCCGGCACGGAGCCCTGCGCGGCACGCAGCTTGCCGATTTCGCAGGCGTCGCCATCCAGGTGCACGACACGCGCGTTCGGCGCGAACTCGGCCAGCTTGCCGGTGGCGCGGTCATCGAAGCGCGCGCCGACCACGATCAACAGGTCGCATTCCTGCACGGCCATGTTCGCCGCGCGGCTGCCATGCATGCCCAGCATGCCCAGGTTGCACGGGTGCGAAGGCGGCAGGGCGCCCAGCGCCTTCAGCGTCAGCACGGTAGGGAATTGCGTGAGATCGACGAACTCTCGGAACGCATCCACTGCGTCGCCCAGCACCACGCCGCCGCCGGCATAGACCACCGGCTTCTCCGCCTGCGAGATGATCGCGGCGGCTTCATGCAGCGAATGGTCGGGTGCGTTCGGCACCGGTGCGACGGGCGATGGCACATGCACCGGCAGGTGCGCGGCGGCGCCAAGTTGCACGTCCTTGGGCAGGTCGATCAGCACCGGGCCGGGACGGCCTTCGCGCGCGAGCCGGAAGGCTTCGGCCAGCATCCAGCGCAGGTCGTCGACGCTGCGCGGCAGGAAGCTGTGCTTCACGATGGGCATGGTCATCGCGTACACGTCCAGTTCCTGGAACGCGTCGGTGCCCATCAGCGGCGTCGCCACCTGGCCGGTGATGACCACCATCGGCACCGAGTCGAGCATTGCGTCGGCGATGCCGGTGACCAGGTTGGATGCGCCCGGGCCGGAGGTTGCGACGCAGACGCCAACGCGACCGCTGGCGCGCGCATAGCCGTTTGCGGCGAAGGCTGCGCCCTGTTCGTGGCGTACCAGGACATGCTTCAGCGACGCGCCGTGCAGCGCGTCATAGAACGGCATGATCGCGCCGCCGGGATAGCCGAAGATCGTGTCGACCCCCTCGGCCTCCAGCGCCTGCACCAGCCATCGGGCGCCATTCATCACGCAGCCTCTTTCTTTTCCGCGGGTTGGGTTTCGGTCGCGCCCTGCAGCCACACCATCTTCTCGCGCAGCTGCTTGCCGACCTGCTCGATCGGGTGGTCGAGGTCGGCCTGCTTGAACTTCTTGTAGTTCGGCAGGCCGGCTTCGTACTCGGCGACCCAGTTCTTGGTGAAGGTGCCGTTCTGGATGTCGGTCAGCACGTCCTTCATCCGCGCCTTGACGCTGGCATCGATGACGCGCGGGCCGCTGACGTAGTCGCCGTACTGCGCGGTCTCGGAGATGAACTCGAGCATGCGGGTGATGCCGCCCTCGTAGAACAGGTCGACGATCAGCTTCAGCTCGTGCAGTACTTCGTAGTACGCGATCTCCGGCTGGTAGCCGGCTTCGACCAGAGTTTCGAACCCGGCCTGCACCAGCGACGAGGCGCCGCCGCACAGCACGGCCTGCTCGCCGAACAGGTCGGTCTCGGTCTCTTCCTTGAACGTGGTCTTGATGACGTTGGCGCGTGCGCCGCCCAGGCCCGCGGCATAGGCCAGCGCGAACTGCTCGGCCTTGCCGCTCTTGTCCTGGTGCACGGCGTAGATGCATGGCACGCCACGGCCGATTTCGTACTCGCGGCGCACCAGCGCACCGGGGCCTTTCGGTGCCACCAGCACCACGTCGAGGTCATCGCGCGGTGCGATGAGGTCGAAATGCACGTTGAGGCCGTGCGCGAACAGCAGAACCGCGCCCTGTTTCATGTTCAGTGCCAGCACGTCGGCGTAGAGCTGCTTCTGCACCATGTCGGGCGTCAGCACCGCGACCAGGTCGGCGTCCTTCACTGCGTCGGCCGGCGCCTTGACGGTGAAGCCGTCGGCCTTCGCCTTGACCTCGGTCGGGCCGCCCGGGCGCAGGCCGATGGTGACGTCGAAGCCGGAGTCGCGCAGGTTGAGCGCGTGCGCGCGGCCCTGGCTGCCGTAACCGACGACGGCGATGGAGGGGCGGGGAAGGTTCTGCTGGGTCATGGTGGAGTCTCTGCAGTGAAGGGCTGGAAGCGGGTTCGGGTTCTTTCAATCAATAAAAAACCCCGCGCCTTGCGGTGCGGGGTTTGCGATGTCGGCTGTGGTTCTTGTTACGCGCCTGATCGTCCCGCACCTGTGGGTGAGGTAATAAGGACGAGTACGAGAATCGACGCCGCGCTTGCGTGCGCGTCGAGGACATCGTTCGTGGTGGGCGTGTGGCGTTGCAGCATTCAGCGAAACTAAACTGCGCGTTCCGATGCTGTCAAGCAAAAAACACCGGAAAAACCCACGACTTTGGTTGCGGGCGAAATCGTTGCAACTGTAACGGCGCAAACTGCACAGAATCATCGGCCGCCCGCGGCCCCAATGCCAGCCAGAGCACCATGCCCGAATACCGTTCCAAGACCTCCACCCATGGCCGCAACATGGCCGGTGCCCGCGCGCTGTGGCGCGCGACCGGCATGCGCGACGATGACTTCCACAAGCCCATCGTTGCGATTGCGAACTCGTTCACCCAGTTCGTTCCGGGCCACGTGCACCTCAAGGATCTCGGGCAACTGGTGGCGCGCGAGATCGAGCGCGTCGGTGGTGTGGCCAAGGAGTTCGACACCATCGCCGTGGACGACGGCATCGCGATGGGACACGACGGCATGCTGTATTCGCTGCCGTCGCGCGAAATCATCGCCGACTCGGTCGAGTACATGGTCAACGCGCATTGCGCCGATGCGCTGGTGTGCATCTCCAACTGCGACAAGATCACGCCGGGCATGCTGATGGCGGCAATGCGGCTCAACATTCCCGCGGTGTTCGTGTCCGGTGGGCCGATGGAAGCGGGCAAGACGCGTCTGGCCGACGACAAAACCGAGCAGAAACTCGATCTGGTGGACGCGATGGTGATGGCGGCCGATCCGAATGTCAGCGACGAGCAGGTCGCCGCGGTCGAACGCAGTGCCTGCCCGACCTGCGGTTCGTGCAGTGGCATGTTCACCGCCAATTCGATGAACTGCCTGACCGAAGCGCTGGGGCTGTCGTTGCCGGGCAACGGCACCACGCTGGCCACGCATGCCGACCGTGAGCGATTGTTCCTGCAGGCCGCGCGCACGGCGGTCGAGCTGTGCCATCGCTGGTACGGTGCCGAGGATCCGACGGCGCTGCCGCGCGGCATCGCCACGTTCGAAGCCTTCGAGAACGCGATGACGCTCGACATCGCGATGGGCGGTTCCACCAACACCATCCTGCACCTGCTGGCCGCCGCGCAGGAGGGCGAGGTGCCGTTCGACATGCGCGACATCGACCGGCTGTCGCGGCGCGTGCCGCAGCTGTGCAAGGTGGCGCCGAACACGCAGAAATACCACATCGAGGATGTGCACCGCGCCGGCGGGATCATGTCGATCCTCGGCGAACTCGCACGTGGCGGATTGCTGCATACGGACGTATCGACCGTGCATGCGAAGACGCTGGCCGATGCCATCGCGAAGTGGGACGTCACGCAAAACGGGGACGAAACCGTCGCGACATTCTTCAAGGCAGGCCCGGCCGGCATACCCACGCAGGTCGCCTTCAGCCAGAACACGCGCTGGCCGACGCTGGATATCGACCGCGCCGAAGGCTGCATCCGCAGCGTCCAGCATGCGTATTCGCAGGAAGGCGGGCTCACCGTGCTTTACGGCAACATCGCGCGCGACGGTTGCGTGGTGAAGACCGCGGGCGTGGACGAATCGATCCACGTGTTCGAAGGCAATGCGCGCGTGTACGAAAGCCAGGATGCAGCGGTGGCCGGGATCCTCGGCGACGAGGTGAAGGCCGGCGACGTGGTGGTGATCCGCTATGAAGGGCCGAAGGGCGGGCCGGGCATGCAGGAGATGCTGTATCCGACCAGCTACCTGAAGTCGAAAGGCCTTGGCAAGCAATGCGCCTTGCTCACGGACGGTCGTTTCTCCGGTGGCACCTCGGGACTGAGCATCGGCCACGCCTCACCGGAAGCAGCGGCGGGCGGTGCCATCGGCCTGGTGCGTGATGGCGACCGCATCCGCATCGATATCCCGTCGCGCAGCATCGACCTGCTGGTGGCCGACGATGAATTGTCGGCACGTCGTGCGCAGCAGGATGCAACGGGCTGGAAGCCGGCGCAGGCACGACCACGCAAGGTGACGACCGCGCTCAAGGCGTATGCGTTGTTGGCCACCAGTGCCGACAAGGGTGCGGTGCGCAACAAGGACATGCTGGATGCGTTCTGAAGCGCGTTCGCCATGCCGCATCGCGTGGCTGTTCGCGATTTCATGGCTGCTTTGCGTATCGACGGCCAATGCCGGCGATGCGAGGCCATGGATCGTCGGCACCTATGCCTATCCCGACCGGGATCGTGCCGCGGCGATCCAGCCATTGGCCGATTACCTGTCCACGCGAGGCGCGCATCCGGCTGAAGTCCGGTTGTTCAATTCACCGTCGGCATTGGTCGAAGCCTTGCGCGTGGGCGAGGCCGACATCGGCGTGCCCAACCTGCATGGATTCCTGCAGGCAAGGCGCTTGCCGGATCGGATCGTGCCGCTGCCGGTTCCCGACGTGCCCCTGGCGCAGGCCGACCGCTACCGTTCGGTGATCGTTGCGCGTGACGGCATCGCTTCCGACGAGGCATTGCAGCGCGATGCGCCTCGTCTCGTACTGGCGATGGTGGGGCGCGATTCGGCATCCGGCGGTTTCGTGCCGGCACGTGGCTTGCGCGAGCTTGGTCTCGAAGCCGATGGCGGATTTGCATCGTTGCGTTACGTGGGATCGCATGCAGCAGCG
Organism: Luteimonas sp.; assembly: GCA_024707405.1. Lineage (GTDB taxonomy): Bacteria > Pseudomonadota > Gammaproteobacteria > Xanthomonadales > Xanthomonadaceae > Luteimonas. The sequence goes on along the minus strand of JANPZU010000008.1, from coordinate 71,937 downwards.
CTCGAAGCACTGGCATCCGGGGAGGCGGATGTCGCCGCGCTCGCAGCCGATGTTCATGACCGTGCCGGTGTGACGGGACTGCATGTGTTGTGGCGATCCGCCCCGATTCCGCCCGGCCCGCTGTTGTGCCGCGTCTCCGATGGCATGCCATGCGAAGCCATCTCTGCATGGCTGCTCGAAGCGCACCTGCACGATGCGAGCGTGATGGCGGCATTGCGCGAAGGCTGGCCGGAATTCGGGGATGCCGAAGCTTTCCGCGCGGCCGACCTGCCACCACTGGATGCGCTTGTCGACGAGATCTGAGGTTGCCGCGCCAGGCGGCATAACGAAATCCGCCGCAGGTATTCCGTCGCCACCATGACCTGCAGCGTTGTAGTGGGCTATCTTCGCGTCTGCAACGGGAGGAGGGGTTCCATGCAGCAAACAACCATGGTGCGCGGCTGGAAGGCCGTGCTGGGCGGGGTGGCTTTGGCATGTACGCTGGCGGCGTGCTCGAGCAAGGACGCGACGACCGATGTTGAGGTGGACGCGGCGGCGCCTGCGGCCACGGACGATTTCGTGCGAGTGGAAGGCACGCACTTCGTGCTGGGCGACAAACCGTATCGCTTTGCCGGTGCCAACTTCTGGTATGGCGCCTACCTTGGCGCGCCAGGCGAGCTGGGTGATCGCGAGCGATTGGTCGCGGAGCTCGACCAGTTGAGCGAAGCCGGCATCGACAACCTGCGTGTGCTGGCGATGTCGGAAGCTAGCGGCTTCAAGCGCGGCGTCAGCCCGGCCATCATGACCGCCCCGGGGCAGTACGACGAGAACCTGCTGCAGGGCATCGACTTCCTGCTCGACGAGATGGCCAAGCGCGACATGAAGGCCGTGCTCTACCTCAACAACTTCTGGCAATGGTCGGGAGGCATGTCGCAGTACGTCGAATGGTTCACTGGCGATCCCGTGTCGAAGTTCGACCCGGACGAGACCGGCGACTGGAACGGCTTCATGCTGAACTCTGCGCGCTTCTACGCACTGGCCGATGCGCAGGTGCTGTATCGCGAGGCGATCCGTACCGTCATCACCCGTACCAACACCATCAACGGCAAAGCCTATGTCGATGATCCGACGGTGATGTCGTGGCAGCTCGCCAACGAACCGCGCCCAGGCAGCGACACCGAAGGCCACGACAACTTCCCGGTGTTCAAGCAGTGGATCCACGACACGGCGGGCTACATCCGCACGCTGGCGCCGAAGCAACTGGTCAGCACCGGCAGCGAAGGCGAGTGGGGCACCCTGCGCAGCGCGGAGCTCTTTTACGAATCGCACGACACGCCGAACGTGGATTACCTGACCTTCCACCTGTGGCCATCGAACTGGAGCTGGATGGATCACCACGATCCCGCGGCCCGGCTCGAGTCGGGCACGGTGCTGGCGCTGGAGTACATCGACCGCCACATCGACCTCGCCGGTCGCATGGGCAAGCCGATCGTGCTGTCCGAGTTCGGGCTCAACCGCGACAAGGGCTCGTACGATCCGGCATCGCCCACCACCGCGCGCGATGCGTTCTACAAGACCATCTTCGATCGCGTGTACGCACGCGCGCAGGCGGGCGATGCCATCGCGGGCACCAACTTCTGGGCCTGGGGCGGTCGCGGACGCACCACCAACGCCGACTGGATGTGGAAGGCCGGCGACCCGTTTACCGGCGATCCGCCGCAGGAAGCGCAGGGGTTGTTCTCGCTGTTCGACAGCGATGCGTCCACGCTGCAGATCGTGTCCGACCATGCCAAGGCGATGCGCGCACTGGATTGATCGAGAGCCTCGGAACGACAGAAGGCCCGCCAGCGATGGCGGGTCTTTTTGTTGCGCGTATCAGCCTGCGAGCACCTGGCGCAGTGCGTCGTAGTCGTTGCCCAACGCGAACGACTCGGCCGGTGCCGCCAACGATGCGGCCAGTGCCGGTGGAGGCGTGACTTCGTGGCCGACCAGCGGCTCGACGATGGTCTCGAACTTCGACGGATGTGCGGTGGCGACGACGGCCCAGGGGCGCGTGTCGCCGGCTGCACGCAGGTCTTCCAGCAGTTTCAGCCCGGTCGCGGTATGCGGGCAGGGCACGACGCCATGGCGCGCCGGCGAGTTGCGGATGGTGTCGCGGATGGTGGCGTCGTCGATGGATTGCGCCACGAAACCGGCGCGCAATTCGGCATCACTCGCGTGCCAGTGGCGCAGGCGTTCGAAGTTGCTGGGCGCACCGACATCCATCGCATTGGCCAGCGTGGCGCGGGTGGATTGCGCGGCATAGTCGGCACCGGAGAAGTAGTGCGGCAGGGTGTCGTTGGCGTTGCAGGCGAGGCGTATCTCGCCGACCGGTGCGCCCATGCGGCGCGCGACGAACGCGGCGCAGGCATTGCCGAGGTTGCCGGTGGGCACGATGACGTTCAACGCCTCGCCATGCGCGGCATGGAAGTGCGATGCGGCATGCGCGTAGTACGCAGCCTGCGGCAGCAGCCGGCCGAGGCTGATGCTGTTGGCAGAACCGAGACGCACCTGCGCACGTAGTGCCTCGTCGGACAATGCGCGCTTGGCGAGGGACTGGCAGTCGTCGAAGCTGCCCTCCACGCGGAAGGCGCGCACGTTGTCGCCCCAGCAGCCCAGTCCGTGCGCCTGCCGTGGCGAGACCTTGCCATCGGGATAGAGGATGACGACGTTGAAGCCGGTGCGGCGATGGAAGGCGGCCGCCACCGCCGCGCCGGTATCGCCTGAAGTGGCGACGAGGATCGTGGTCGGTGGTGCGTCCGGATCGCGCAAAGCCTCCAGCGATCCTGCGAGGAAACGCGCGGCGTAATCCTTGAAGGCAGCGGTCGGGCCGTGGAACAGCTCAAGCAGGTGGTCGCCGCTGCCATTCAATGGGCGCAACGGCGCATCGAACGAGAATGCGGTGGCGCAGATTGCCTCAAGCCGGTCGCGGATCGAGGAATCGACGAAATAGGGCGACAGCGTGCGCAGCGCAGTGTCCGCGAGCGATGTGGATGGCGTGGAGAAGTTCACGGGCGGGAATGTCTCAGGCACGTACAGGCCGCCGTCGGGGGCGAGGCCCGCAACCAATGCAGCATCGATGCAGGTGGCGGGTGTCTTGCCACGGGTGCTGAGGAACTTCATGGCAGCACTTCCGCGCGTGGTGCATTGACCGGCGTGACATAGGCGCGCGCATCGAAGCCGGCATCGGCGAATCCGGCACGCATCGCAGGTGTCGCGGCTTCGGCGTCAGTCTTCGACGCAAACCACGCGAAGACGCTGGGGCCGCCGCCGGAAATGCTGGCGCCCAATGCACCGTGGTCAAGTGCTGCCTGCTTCACTTGCGCGAAGCCGGGGATCAGCGATGCGCGTCGCGGTTCGACCAGCACGTCGCGGAGGCCGGCACGGATCAGCTCGGCATCGCCACGCTGCAGGCCCAGCAGGAATTGCGCGAGGTGCGCGGTGTGTTCGACCACGGTATGCAGCGAATACGGTTCGGCCAGCACCGCGCGCGAACGACGCGTTTCCAGTACCTGATCGGGATGCACCACCACCGCGTGCAGCCAGTCCGGCGCCGACAAGGCAAGCATGCGTTCTGCGGTGGCCAACGCCACGCCGCCAAGCAGCATCGGTGCGACGTTGTCGCCATGGCGACTGCCGCTGGACGCGGATTCGCCGTCCAGCGCGAAGTCGTACAGCGCCTCGCGCGGCAAGGGGGCATCGAGCAATGCATTGGCTGCGACCACGGCGGCGACGCACGAGGCGGCCGAACCGCCGAGGCCGGAGCCGAGCGGGATGCCCTTTTCCAGTTCGACCGCGAAGCCGAAGGACAGGTCGAGTTTTTCGCGCAGCGAGATCAGCGCACGTCCTGCCGTGTTCGAAGGCGCATCGAGCGGCAGCACGCCGACGCCGGCCACGTCGCCGCGGATCGCGTCGATGCGGACGACCGGTTCGTCGATGCGGGTGACGAGTGCAATATCGCGCGGGCCGTCGACGGCATGTCCCAGCAGGTCGAAGCCGACGCCGATGTTGCCGACGCTGGCCGGCGCGAACGCGCGGACGCTGCGACTCATGCGTAGCGGCCCTCCGACGAGCCCAGTGCATTCGCGATGGCGAGTACGTCGCCGAACACACCCGCGGCGGTGACCGCCGGGCCGGCACCGGGGCCTTGCACGACGAGCGGATTGCTGGAATAGCGATCGGTCGTGAACTGCACCAGGTTGTCGGTGAGCCGCGTATGCCGGCAGGCATGTTCGGCAGGCAGCGCGACCACGCCGACGGTCGCCGTGCCGTCACGGGTGAGTTGGGCGAGGTGGCGCAGCCCCAGGCCGCCGGCCTGTGCTTCACGCAGCCGCGCGTCCATTGGTGCATCGAGTTCGTCGAGGCGCGCGAGGAATTCGTCCACGCCCACGTCCTGCAATGCCGCCGGCACCAGGCTTTCCACGTCCACGTCCTCCAGCGAGAGTTGCAGTCCGGCCTCGCGTGCCAGGATCACCAGCTTGCGGGCCACGTCCAGCCCGGACAGGTCATCGCGCGGGTCGGGCTCGGTGTAGCCGAGCTCGCGTGCCTCGCGTACCAGTTCCGAGAACGGACGGCTGCCATCGTAACTGTTGAACAGCCACGCCAGCGTGCCCGAGAGCATGCCGTCGACCGCATGCAAGGTGTCACCGGTGTCGATCAGGTTGCGCAGGGTCAGGATCACAGGCAGGCCGGCGCCGACGGTGGCCTCGTAGCCGAATTTCGCGCCGCTGTGTCGCTGCGCCTCACGCAAGGCGCTGTAGCGTTCCCAGTCGCCGCTGCCGGCATGCTTGTTGGGCGTGACCACGTGGATGCCGGCGGCGATCCATTCGGGGTAGCGGTCGGCCGTCGCGCTGCTCGCGCTGCAATCGATGATCAGTGCGTGCGGGATGTGCCCGGCACGGACGTGCGCCGCGAAGGCGTCGAGATCCAGCGTCGCCGCGTCGTCCGATTGCAGGCGTTCGATGGCGTCGCCCGGTTCGATGGCGAAATGATCCAGCGCCATGCGCTTGCTGTTGGCGATGGCGCGCAGGCGCAGGTCGACCTGCGAACGTGCACGCAGGCCGGGCAGAACGGCGGACAATTGCGACAGCAGGGTGCGGCCGACGTTGCCCGTGCCGATCACGCCCACCGACACCGTCTGCGGCGACAGCCAGAACGCAGAATGCGCGGCGCGCAAGGCACGCGTGGCGTCGGCTTCGGCGATGGCAACGGAGATGTTGCGTTCGCTGGCGCCCTGAGCGATGGCACGGATGTTCACCCGCGCCTGAGCCAGTGCGCCGAACAGGCGCGCGGCGACGCCGGGGAAGCCGACCATGCCGTCGCCCACCGCCGCCAGCACGGCGATGTCAGGCGTCACTTCGACCGCCTGCGTGCGGCCATCGGCGAAAGCATCGGCGAAGGCGTGTTCGACCGCGGCACGTGCCGGCTCGACCTGGCTGGCACGGACGACGCAGCAGATCGAATGTTCGGACGAACCCTGCGAGATCATCGTCACCGACACGCCAGCGCCGTGCAGGGCGGCGAACAGTTTCTCGGCGGTGCCGGGCACGCCGACCATGCCGTTGCCGACCAGTTCCAGCACTGCCATGTCGCGGACGATGGTCAGTCCCTTGACTGGCGAGAGTTCGGCATCGCCTTCCGGATTCTCCGGCAGGATCCAGGTGCCGGGCACGGATGGATTGAGCGTGTTGCGGATGCGCAGCGGGATGGCGCGCGCCTGTACCGGTGCCATCGTCTGCGGGTGCAAGACCTTGGCGCCGAAATAGGCCAGTTCCCAGGCTTCGGCGTAGGACATCGTGGGCAGCACGGTGGCGTCTGGCACCAGCCGCGGGTCTGCCGACAGCACGCCGTCCACGTCCGTCCAGATGCTCAGTTCGGCGGCATCGAACAGGTTGGCGAAGATGGCCGCGGAGTAGTCGCTGCCGTTGCGGCCCAGCGTGGTGTCGTCGCCGTTGCGGTCGCGGGCGATGAAGCCGGTGGCGACGACGCGCGGCGACGGATGCGTGGTGCGCCATGTGGCCAGCTTGTCGCGCGATTCGGCCCAGTCCACGCCGACGCCCATCTCGCCGGGATGCACCACCAGCACGTCGCGTGCGTCGAGCCGATCCCAGCCATCGCCCAGCGCGGCCTGTACCAGCCGCGACGACACCACTTCGCCCAGCCCGTGCACGCGGGCGATGCGGGCATCGTCGGCACCGGACTGGCCGAGGGCTTCCAGGTCACCACGCAAGGCATCGAAGTCTTCTGCAAGCTGCTCGCGCAGGCGGGCCGCGCCATCGCCGGCGACGGCATCGGCGGTGTCGAAGTGGCGTTCGCGCAAGGCCTGCCATGCCGGCGGCCAGTCGCGCCCGGCGACGGCATCGTCGGCCATCGCGACCAGCGCATTGGTGGTGCCGTGCATCGCCGAGACCACGATGATGCGCGTATCCGCGCCGTCATCGACCAGCGGCGGCAACAACAGCATGCGCGTGGCATCGGCCAGGCTGGTGCCGCCGAACTTGTGGACGTGGCAGGCGGCGGACTCGGAAGAAGGTGGCGCGGACGGCATCGTGAAGCTCCGGTTGGGCTCCGCGTCCGGGTCGAGCGGGAAGCGGCGCTCCCCACCCTGGTCGGGTGCGGAGCGGCGTGGTCTGGATCAGTCGTGCACGCGCGTCCGCACCCCGGGGCCGGTGGTACCGGTACCGGTGGTAATCGTGGTCGCGATGGCGGCAGTGGCGTGCATGGGGCGACACCAATACCGGACGATGGTGCGACGCGTCAACCGTTGCAGTCGTGACTTTCTGATGGGGGTCGCGGCGAGCCCCGGCGCCCCTGTGTTCTAATTCCCGGTGAAGCGGGGGTACCACCGGTGGGTGGTTGAGACAGTCCCTTCGAACCTGATCCGGTTGATACCGGCGTAGGGAAGCTTCGCAGGACGCGCCGTTTGCCTTGCCGTTTCCCGGCCTGCAATCCGCCCGCCATGCGCCTTCGCTTCGTTCACGGCCCGCGAATCCCTCGCGTGGTCGAGCCACAGGACGATGCCGATGAACGCAGTGCCCTCCTCGCTGATCCAGCAGACCGAACAGCTTTCCGAATCCGTGACCCGGCCGATCCCCGGCTCGCGCAAGGTCTTCGTCGAAGGTTCGCGCCCAGACCTGCAGGTGCCGATGCGCGAAATCGCGCTGGCGAGGACGCCGACCCTGTTCGGCGGCGAGGACAATCCGCCGGTCACCGTGTACGACTGCTCCGGCCCGTATACCGATCCGCAGGCGGACATCGATCTATCTGCCGGCCTGCCGGCGCTGCGTGCGCGCTGGATCGAGGAACGCGGCGATACCGAAGTGCTGTCGGCACTGAGTTCCGAGTTCGGCCGTTCGCGCGAGACCAACGCCAAGCTCGATGCGGTGCGCTTCCCCGGCCGCACCTTGCCGCGGCGCGCGAAGGCCGGCGCCAACGTCAGCCAGATGCACTACGCGAAACGCGGCATCGTCACGCCGGAAATGGAGTTCGTGGCGATCCGCGAGAACCAGCGACTGGAGGCGGTGCGCGATGCCGGCCTGCTGGCGCAGCACCCGGGCGAAGCGTTCGGCGCGAACATCCAGAAGATCATCACGCCGGAATTCGTGCGCGACGAGATCGCGCGCGGCCGCGCCATCCTGCCCAGCAACATCAACCATCCCGAAAGCGAGCCGATGATCATCGGCCGCAACTTCCTGACCAAGATCAACGCGAACATCGGCAACAGCGCGGTGAGTTCCGGCATCGCCGAGGAAGTGGAGAAGCTGGTCTGGGCGATCCGCTGGGGTGGCGACACGGTGATGGATCTGTCGACCGGCAAGCACATCCACGAGACGCGCGAGTGGATCATCCGCAACTCGCCGGTGCCGATCGGCACGGTGCCGATCTACCAGGCGCTGGAAAAGGTCGATGGCCGCGCCGAGGAACTCACCTGGGAAATCTTCCGCGACACGCTGATCGAACAGGCCGAACAGGGCGTGGACTACTTCACCATCCATGCCGGCGTGCTGTTGCGCTACGTGCCGCTCACCGCCAAGCGCGTGACCGGCATCGTCTCGCGTGGCGGCAGCATCCTTGCCAAGTGGTGCCTCGCGCACCACAAGGAGAACTTCCTCTACACGCATTTCGAGGATATCTGCGACATCATGAAGGCCTACGACGTGGCTTTCTCGTTGGGCGATGGCCTGCGCCCCGGCTGCATTGCCGATGCCAACGACGCCGCGCAATTCGGCGAGCTGGAAACGTTGGGCGAGCTGACCAAGATCGCGTGGAAGCATGACGTGCAGACCATGATCGAAGGCCCCGGCCACGTCCCGATGCAATTGATCAAGGAAAACATGGACAAGCAGCTCGCCGAATGCGGCGAGGCGCCGTTCTACACGCTGGGCCCGCTGACCACCGACATCGCGCCGGGCTACGACCACATCACCTCCGCCATCGGTGCAGCGATGATCGGCTGGTACGGCACTGCGATGCTCTGCTACGTGACGCCGAAGGAACACTTGGGCCTGCCGAACCGGCAGGACGTGCGCGACGGGATCATGGCGTACAAGATCGCCGCGCATGCGGCGGATCTCGCCAAGGGCCACCCCGGCGCGCAGGTGCGCGATAACGCATTGAGCAAGGCACGCTTCGAGTTCCGCTGGGAAGACCAGTTCCACCTCGGCCTGGATCCGGAGAAGGCCAAGGAATTCCATGACGAAACCCTGCCCAAGGACGCACACAAGGTCGCGCACTTCTGTTCAATGTGCGGCCCGCATTTCTGCAGCATGAAGATCACACAGGACGTGCGCGACTACGCGGCCGAGCACGGCGTGGATGAGCAGAATGCACTGGAGGCCGGGATGGCGGAGAAGTCGGCCGAGTTCCTGGCGCAGGGGGCGGAGGTCTACCGGAAGGGGTGACGGCATGCCCGGAGAAAAAGATGGCGCCGAAGGGCGCCAGGGGATATCGGATCGGAGAGAGAGATCGATGCGATATGGACGGTGTTTCTAGGTATGCGGTCAGGGTAGGCCGCATGCCGGAAGGGACGTTATGCCACGGTGGCGGGCATCGTTTGCCGGTGTTGTCGGCTCGATTGCGCCCGCGGCCCGCTGCTGGCTGAACCGTTCATCCCGCCATCGCGTCCGTTCGACGCCCTGCCGCGTATGTTCAGGGACGAGTTCGTGGCCGGGGGCCACGATCAGGCCGCCAACCGGGAGATCCGACATGACATCCAAGAACCGCATCGCCGCATGGCTGATGGTGCTGTGCGCCCTCGCCGTGCTCACGGGCTGCGCCACTGGCCCGCGCATCGCCACCGAAGCCGATCCGGAGGCGGACTTCTCGAAGTACCGCACCTTCGCCTTCTATTCACCCCTCGCCATCGAGCGCGAAGGCTATACCTCCGCCGCCAGCGAACGGATGAAGGCCGCCGCCCGCACGCAGATGGAATCGCGTGGCTACGTGTTCGCCAGCGAGAACCCGGACCTGTGGGTGAACATCAATGCCTTCACCGAGCGTCGCACCGACGTGAGCACGATGCCGACGATGGACTACGCCTGGTATTACAGCTACCGCGCCAATCGCTATTTCGCCATGCCGTACTGGCGCGATGACACACACGTGTATCGCTACACCGAGGGCACGCTGAACGTCGACCTGGTCGACGTGGCGAAGAACCGGCTGGTCTGGGGCGGCGTCGCGGTCGGGCGCGTGTCATCCAGGCAGGATGCCGCGCAGCGGGATGCGAGCATCGACTCGACGATGGCGGAGATCTTCACCCGCTACCCGTACCGCGCGGGCATGGTGCCGGCGCCGCAGTGATGTTCGATCATGATGCTTGATCCGCTCCTGCACGCAGTGCGGGAAAGCAAAAAGGCAGGCCTTGGCCTGCCTTTTGCGTGGCACGGATCCAGCTTCGGAGATCAGTCCTTCGGCTTCCCGGCCGTGGCGTTGTGGCGCTCGATGGCATAGACGAGGATCTTCTTCGCTTCCTCGGCGCCGCCCCAGCCGTCGAGCTTGACCCACTTGCCCTTCTCGAGATCCTTGTAGTGCTCGAAGAAGTGACCGATGCGATCCAGCCAGTGCTGGCTCACCTGGTCGACGTTCTCGACGTGGGCATAGCCCTGGAACACCTTGGTCACCGGCACGGCGAGGATCTTCTCGTCGCTGCCGGCCTCGTCGGTCATCTTCAGCACGCCGACCGGGCGGCAGCGGATGACCGAGCCGGGCACCAGCGGCAGCGGCAGCACCACCAGCACGTCGGCCGGGTCGCCGTCGCCGCACAGGGTGTTGGGGATGTAGCCGTAGTTGCAGGGGTAGCGCATGGGCGTGGACAGCACGCGATCGACGAAGATCGCGCCGCTTTCCTTGTCCACTTCGTACTTGACCGGCTCGGCGTCCTTCGGGATCTCGATGATGACGTTGATTTCGTCCGGCGGGTTCTTGCCGGTGCTGACGTGGTCGAGGCCCATGGATGCGGTTCCGTTGCTTGGCGGTCGACCCGCCGATGGAAAAGGGAACGCGGATTCTACGCGGTTCCATGCTGCGCCGCAGCAGCGGCATCCCCGGTTGCATGCCCGGATACGGAAAAGGCGGCCCTGGGGCCGCCTTTCCGGTGTCGCGCAGTGGCCTGGTTACAGCAAGGGCACCAGCAGCAGCGCGACGATGTTGATGATCTTGATGAGCGGGTTGATCGCCGGGCCTGCGGTGTCCTTGTAGGGATCGCCGACGGTGTCGCCGGTCACGGCGGCCTTGTGCGCCTCGGAACCCTTGCCGCCGAAGTGGCCATCCTCGATGTACTTCTTGGCGTTGTCCCAGGCGCCGCCGCCGGTGGTCATCGAGATCGCCACGAACAGACCGGTCACGATCGTGCCGATCAGCAGGCCACCAAGCGCCTTGATGCCCGCGCCGGGCCCCATCAGCCAGTTCATGCCGAAGGCCACGACGACCGGCACCAGCACCGGCAGCAGCGAGGGCACGATCATTTCCTTGATCGCCGACTTGGTCAGCATGTCCACGGCCTTGCTGTAGTCGGGCTTGCCGGTGCCTTCCATGATCCCCGGGATCTCGCGGAACTGGCGCCGCACTTCTTCCACCACGCTGCCTGCGGCGCGGCCGACGGCTTCCATCGCCATCGCGCCGAACAGGTACGGGATCAGGCCGCCGATGAACAGGCCGATGATCACCGCCGGGTCGGACAGCTCGAAGCTGAAGACCACGCCGGGGTTCTTGGCCTCGAGGTTGTGGGTGAAGTCGGCGAACAGCACCAGCGCGGCCAGCGCCGCCGAACCGATCGCGTAGCCCTTGGTCACCGCCTTGGTGGTGTTGCCGACGGCGTCGAGCGGGTCGGTGATGTCGCGCACCTCCGACGGCAGTTCCGCCATCTCGGCGATGCCGCCGGCGTTGTCGGTGATCGGGCCGTAGGCGTCCAGCGCGACGATCATGCCCGCCATCGACAGCATCGCGGTCGCGGCGATGGCGATGCCGTACAGGCCGCCGAGCGTGTAGCAGGCCCAGATCGCCAGGCACACCGCGATCACCGGCATCGCGGTCGACTTCATCGACACGCCGAGGCCGGCGATGATGTTGGTGCCGTGGCCGGTGGTGCTGGCCTGTGCGACGTGCTTCACCGGCCCGTACTGCGTGCCGGTGTAGTACTCGGTGATCCACACGATCGCGCCGGTCAGTGCCAGGCCGATCAACGCGCACCAGTAGATGTTCATCGCGCCATGCGTGTTGTCGCCCATCAATTGCGTGGTGATGGGGTAGTACGCAATCGCCGCGAGCACGCCGGAGACGATGACGCCCTTGTATAGCGCGCCCATGATCGAACCACCCGCCTTCACCTTGACGAAGAAGGCGCCGATGATCGAGGCGATGATCGAGGCACCGCCCAGCACCAGCGGATACAGCACACCGTTGCTGCCGACTTCGGTCACCATCAGGTAACCCAGCAGCATCGTGGCGATCACGGTGACGGCGTAGGTCTCGAACAGGTCGGCGGCCATGCCGGCGCAGTCGCCGACGTTGTCGCCCACGTTGTCGGCGATCACCGCCGGATTGCGCGGATCATCCTCGGGAATGCCGGCTTCGACCTTGCCCACCAGGTCGGCACCCACGTCGGCGCCCTTGGTGAAGATGCCGCCGCCCAAGCGCGCGAAGATCGAGATCAGCGATGAGCCGAACGCCACACCCACGAGAGCGTGCAGCACCTCGCTGGTGGGCAACTTGAAGTGCAGGTTGAGCACCGCCCAGTAGCCGGCCACGCCCAGCAGGCCCAGGCCGACCACCAGCATGCCGGTGATCGCGCCGCCCTTGAACGCCACGTCCATCGCCGGGCCGATGCCGTTGCGGGCGGCCTCGGCGGTGCGCACGTTGGCGCGTACCGACACGTTCATGCCGATGTAGCCGGCGGCACCGGACAGCACCGCGCCCAGCAGGAATCCGAAGGCCGTGTACCAGTCCAGGAACCAGCCGACCAGGACGAACAGCACCGCGCCCGCGATCGAAATGGTCAGGTATTGCCGGTTGAGGTAGGCGCGCGCGCCTTCCTGGATGGCACCGGCGATCTCTTGCATGCGTTGGTTGCCCGCAGGCTGCCGGTTGATCCAGCGCGCCGCGATGATGCCGTAGACAATCGCTACCGCTGCGCACACCAGCGACAGCGTCAAGCCGTGTTGCTCGAGCATGAATCCCTCCCCCGAGGTTTGAATGCCAAGGAACCACAGAAAGCCCGTGGACTATGGCACAGACATGCCGGCGGACACATGCGCGCTTGCAGCATTTCCGCAGAGGATCCGCCGCGGTGGCGTTCGGACGGGCTGACAGCGATGGACTTGGCGCCTGGGGCCGTGATGCACGCGACGCGGACGAGGCCCGCTGGCAGCAGGCGGGCAGGAAAATGACAGGCGAGGGCGAGACTAGAGCTCCTTACCGGACATGATCCGGTGCCCGTCGATCGGGCGGAAGCCGAACCCCGTATACCCTGTGGCTTGTAGGTCAATGGCTGGGTGAAGTCGACGCCCGCCGCGCAATATTCGTCGAACACCGCCGTGGCATTCTCCTCGGTGAACCTTGCGCGGGTTGCCAATTCTTGCGCTCGGCAAAGCAGGGATGCGATAGCCACGGCACGGAAGGACGGGGAAGAGAGTGGCCCGGAACCAAAGCCACCGGAGTCCGTTGGCGCCGACTGGATGGTAGCGGAGACAGTCCGGTCGAAATGCTTGCGCCTAAGATGCTGGACGAAAGCGAGACTGGCGACGCTGGTAAGCGGAGCAATCAAATGAAGCTACGACAGCTCCTAAAGGCCATTCCACGCATAACGCCTGTATTAAGCCGCGCCGCGCCGCGAAGCGGCGTCGGCTTGAATGAATTGTTAGGCACCAAACCAATGGGCTGGCCACTGGCCTTCGGGATGAAGAAGAAGCCAAATTTCATGCTTATCCTCCAATATGTAGGTGCCGATTGCTTGTTGTGTACGCTGAGCGTTGCTGCCGTCAGGAAGTATCTTAAAGCCGGTCACGCCTGTCAGAATGAAATTCTCTGCATGCGGATTGTCAATAGCTAGTTGACGAAAATTAGCCACGGTAAGACAGTCGCCCGGGTGAGGCATGAACCCTATTGGAAGAATGTCGATCGGGTTCACCCCCGTTTACACGGACTGTTGGGTTAAGAGTCTGAAGACCTGATCCCGAGCGTCAAGCCTTCGCTGGATGAGCGGGTTGTGGAACCGCTCGATGTAGTCGAACACATCGCTCCTGGCTTCGGCCAGGGTCAGGTAGCGACGTCGGTGCACTCGCTCCCGCTTGAGCTTGCCGAAGAAGCCCTCGACCGCTGCGTTGTCGCCGCAGTGGCCGACGTCACTCATGCTGCTGACGATGCGGTGGTCCTTCAGGAACTGCTGGTATTCGGCGCTGGTGAACTGCGTGCCCCGATCGGAGTGCAGGATGACTTCGCTGCGGTCGGGACGTTGCCAGCAGGCCATCATCACCGCCTTGAGCACCAGGTGCCGATCCTGCACCGGCGACATCGACCAGCCGACCACCTTGCCCGCGTACAGGTCGACGACTGCACACAGATACAGCCAACCCTCGCCGGTGCGGATGTAGGTGATGTCGACCACCCACTTGGTGTTGGGCTCGTGGGCGGTGAAGTCCCGGGCCAGTTGGTTGCGGACATGTGCAGGACGGACGCCGGAAGGCTTGTGCCGCCAACGGCGTCGCTGCGGCACGCCCGCCAGACCATCGGCCGCCATCAGTCGGGCAATGCGATTGAGGCTGGCCGTCTCGCCTTCATAGCCCAGCGCCTCGTGTATGCGTCCGGCACCCATGACGCCATCACTTGCAGCATGGCGTTCCCTGATCTTGCCGAGCAACCGGAGATTGTCCAGCGTCCGGGCACTGGGGGTGCGACTGCACCAGCCGTGGAACCCGCTGGGCGAGACCTTCAGGCATCGGCACATCAGCCTGACCGGGTACTGGTCGCGGTGGCGTCGGATCGCCTCGTACCTCAAGACGATTCCTTGGCGAAGAACGCCGCCGCATCGCGCAAAAATCCCGTTCCTTCTTGACCCGCGCCAGCTCCATCTTCAGGGCCAGCAATTCCTGGTCGCGTGCGGCGCCGTTGCCGGGGAAGGCCTTCTTGCCTCCGGCCTCCAACTCCCTGCGCCAACGATGGATCTGGTTGGCCCGTATCCCCAGGTCACGTGCGATCTGGGACACCTTCGCACCAGGCAAACGGGTCAGGCCGACGGCCTCACGCTTGAACTCTTCGCTGTACTTCTTCCGCTGTGGCATGACACTCCTCCTGCCCCATGATGGGGCTTAACTGAAGTGTCCGTGCTAGCGGGGGTGAACCCCTCAATGGCCCGCCCACACCAAGAACGCCTCTAGCATGTCCGGGAGATTTGGCACGCTTCCGGCCGCCTCAAACTTTCCAGACTCAACCTTGCAATGAAGCCAATCTACATCGTCCTCTGAGTCGCCGCGATGTATTGACTGGAAGGCCTTGCCATGGAGATCAGTGTCAACAAGGTCAACGCTAAGCAACCAACCAGGGTTGTCCAGCGTGTCGATCTTGATGCCATGCGAATGCTCCCAGTCGCCGTCGCATTGAGCGGCGTACCAGTTCCGTAAGCGACTTAGCTGATCCATGAGGCCTAACGCCTGAATTAAGCCGCGCCGCGAAGCGGCGTCGGCTTGAATGAATTGTTAGGCCTGCATGCCACTTTTGCTGACAACAGAATCGGCAAGGACAATAAGCAGGACAACCATGAACAGCGACATGCCAATATACAGGAGCCTTTTGGCGCTTGAATGGGCGCGAGCCGCATCAGGTGAAATCTGGCGATCGCCAAGCCGGCCAGTCTTCACTAATTGTAGAAACTTGTAGGAGTCACGGAGACTGAGACACTTTTGCCCAACTAAGTCGGAATGATCCCGCACCATGATCTTCCCGAAGGCGGACAGGCTAATGAAGTACATGGGATAGACGAGCACCATTGCGACGAGAGACAGCAGAAAGATTGAACTGATCAGAGTGCTCATGATTATCGTTGCAGGCCTAACGCCTGAATTAAGCCGCGCCGCGAAGCGGCGTCGGCTTGAATGAGTTGTTATGCAGCGCCCGTCAGTCGGTGAGCCCTGCAAGCTGAAGTGATCTTACGCCCGCGCCAATCGGGATGCGAGAGCCAGCAGATGAAAGCCTGGGCAATGAGTGGCCACGCGCTTGGGATAACACCGAAGCTCGCGGCACCGCCCATCCGATAGCAATTCTCTGTCCGGTTGCCGGGCGGTGCGTCACGATGTTTGGCGAAGCCTAGAACGAGGCGCGACGCAAATTGCCAAAGTGTCACAAGTTGGCGTTGACACAGCTACACACGACCGAAGACCACGCATAACGCCTGAATTAAGCCGCGCCGCGAAGCGGCGTCGGCTTGAATGAATTGTTAGGCACCCACACGACGAACTGTCGGCGGATGCTCTGAGGCAACGTCAATGATGTGGTCTGAACAGACGATCTCATAGTGAACAAAAGGCCCAGGGTAGTCGTCGCTAGCGAAGGTGCTGCTAGACACGAAGTCGAGGAACATGGATTTCGTGTACACGCGAAATGCATTGCCCGACCACTCCTCATTCTTGTCCCACGAGCAGTAAGATTCATTGCGGACAGAATAGCTAATGTACGTGTCCCACACGACCTCAAACCATCTTGAGGAATCTGTTACCTCAACAGGACGAACGTCTGGGATCTCCGCGTCACCGATGGTCAGTGTTTCCGTTTTGTCCGAAACAATCCCCTCACTCAGGACAAGGCGGAGTCCGTTGGCATGCGGCTCCGATACCGCCTCCAAGTAGAGGTAGTTGCAGGTGTCTAGTTCTTCAGTGGCCGATTGCTCTTTCAAGGGTGCCTAACGCCTGAATTAAGCCGCGCCGCGAAGCGGCGTCGGCTTGAATGAATTGTTAGCTCCGCCATTCCCTTGGCCGAAACCATGGTCTTTTAAAGCCAAACAGAAATGCAATGGCTGAAATAAACATAGTCGGTGACCAAAAGCCTGGCAAGAACAGTTTATTTGACAGGTTGAATAGCATGAAAAGCACAAATGCCATTAAGGCAACCGCGGCAACGGAACGATCTTGGCCGGCTAGGCGAGCGCCGGTAAAGAATGAGATTGAAGCAAACCCACCGACAGTGAGTCCAGCCAGAAGCGGTACTAGCAACTCTCTAAGGTCAGTCAGGTCAAAGTTGACACGACCAAGCCAGTAAGCTTGCGCAAAGACGAATGCGAATAGAAGAGCGAAAAGAGTACCGGCGTTAGTCAAGGTTCGCATTAGGAGCTAACGCCTGAATTAAGCCGCGCCGCGAAGCGGCGTCGGCTTGAATGAATTGTTAGCTGCCAAGCTGGCCTGTTTCCTGCTCGACTAGCAATTGAACTCTATCCTTGAGCGTGGAATACAGCTCTCGTGTGTCACTTGCGGAGATCATTATTCGATGGTTGTCGATCATAGGAAGTTCCTGCATACCTAGCAGCTTTTGACTAGCTATGCCGCCGTTGTGAACGAGGCAATTCCGAACCTCTCTGGCTGTCGAGATATGTGGGTCGTTCCATAGGCGGCTACCTATACTTTGGCCGAAGTGAGATGAAATTTTTTGGTTGAAGTCGCGATTAGTAACTCTAGTTGGTTGCTCTAGTTCTGTGTTAATAACGTCAACTATTAAGAGCTCATATGCGTAGTAGAGTCCACAGTAAGAGTTCTCAGCTAGTTTCCATAGTGCTGCTTTGAATCCGTGAACTTTAAGATACTCGTCCCATAGCTCTTGCTTGGTCGAATTTCTGACATGGAAGTTCTGTGTCATCAGATCATGGATTGAGCCGATAAATAGCCAAGGCAGAAAGAATGCTCTGGCGTGTCCCCACCAGGCAGCACCGAACGCTGAAAGTTGAGCCTCAATTCGAGTTCCCTTTGTTAGTTCGAATTGCTTCAAAAGCCAATCTTTGTCGTGAAAGTCAGCGAAGCTATCGTAGTCGTCTTCGATGAAGATGCGAGTCATTGGACTTGGCAGCTAACGCCTGAATTAAGCCGCGCCGCGAAGCGGCGTCGGCTTGAATGAATTGTTAGCCATCAACCCAGATAACCTCACGGACGATGGCTCCAGTAGCGGCTCTGCCAAGTATGACGTGAGCAGCATGCGCGTAGCCAAGCTGAGTACGAAACGCGCGTAGCTTAGTTTCATCACGGGCAATGGCCTCGCCAGGCTTCTTTAGCTCCAGGGCCAGCAGGTTGTGGTCGTCTGAGTTGCGCTGGTGCACCAGTATGTCCGGGGAAACATCGCTCGGTCTCGGCTCTCCGTTCGGGCGCCGGCGAGGTGGCAAGTTGAGCTTTTTTCTGTCTCCGAGATGCCGGTTGTACTCACAATCGATCGTCAGGGGCGGGCGGATGAGCCGAGAGCGAGACATGTAGAGAGCTAACCGGAACGCTATGGCGCGCTCACTGACGCCAAGTTCAAGGAGCTGAGAGTCACGGAGCAAAAAAAACCTAATTGCTCGGGCTAGCAGATCGGCAGCTTCTTCACGCGTCATGACATTTCAATTGATGGCTAACGCCTGAATTAAGCCGACTTGGCCGCGCTAGCGGACAAGTTCGGCTTGAATGAATTGTTAGGCAGCATGCCCCAAGAATACGGCCAATCCAAGCATGGCAGCCAATGTCATTGGCGCTGCCGCGAACAGCAGCTCAAGACGATAGCGAACGGATGACCTGGGCAGGCTTGGCGAAAGATCTCTCTGAGCCGATACCCGTAGAGCAGTGGCAATTGCGGAAGCGGCCAGAGTAAGTACGAGCACACCAGCAAGCATGGCTAAGACGAACATGCCGTGTAGAGGCTCGATTGCGGATCGCAACCAAAGAAAGAGCACGATTGGCAGGAGATAGGACAGCGTGGCTAAAGCGAGGCTGATCTTTCTCATGCTGCCTAACGCCTGAATTAAGCCGCGCCGCGAAGCGGCGTCGGCTTGAATGAATTGTTAGGCTGCACCGATACGGAGCCGCCTGTTACGACGGATTGCGTCATGAAGCTCACCCATAGTCAAGTCACGCACGACATGCTTGGGTTGTCCCCGTATGAAGCTAACAATAGCGCCGATACCTAGAAGGCCAAGTGCCTCTGGGTGGAAAAGGTATTCGTTCGGGGCGAGACCGAATGTTGTGACATAGCCGTCTTGTCGGACAAGCGCGGAGTCAAAGCGTTTTTCCGCTTCTTGAAGCAGGTCATCGCCATCATCTCCTGTTACGCCAAGATCGGCTTCCAGACGTGTTCCGGGCGCGATCTCTTTTTTACTGTGTATGCCCGAGAAATCACGAACGAATGCAACAACTTCAGCAAAAGAGGGGGCAGTATCGGTCGTGCTCATGTGCAGCCTAACGCCTGAATTAAGCCGCGCCGCGAAGCGGCGTCGGCTTGAATGAATTGTTAGCACCCTTGTTGATAAGCAAGGTGTAGATACAAGCCAATGGAAAAAATGCCAGTTGCAGGGCCAGCCAAAGATAGTCCTTGCTCGAGTATGCGCGCCAGACACCTATAGCCAATGCTGTAAAAAACGCAACAGGTAGAGCTACGGAAATCGCAGTCCATTCCCAATCAATTTTGGTGCCGAAGTCCTGATGAACAGGGCGCGCCATGGTCATAAAGAGCAGGGCGTAGGCAACGATAGCTAACACAATGATCAAGGATATCTTTGGGATTACGTTGCGCGTTCTCATGGGTGCTAACGCCTGAATTAAGCCGCGCCGCGAAGCGGCGTCGGCTTGAATGAATTGTTATGCCTCACTGTCGTATACCGCAACAAGCTGGCCTGTGTCATCACGCTCATAGGCTGATCCAGCGGGAGACTCCAGGATAGCTGTGATGCTTGGATCGCAGTTAGCAATGGTGTTGATGTCGTACAGCGCAATATTGTCTGGATTGTCGGCATACTCCTGCGACTCGTCACCAGCGAAAAATCTCCAGCCGCTGTCTAATTCAGAGTCCGGCTCTTCCCGATAGCAGTAGCCAACTTTCGCGCCATCAACGGTGATTCGATCAGTGGCGTAAGCGGCACCATATCCGACCGCAATTGGTCGCAATTGGTCAGGCGAGAGGTGGTGGTTCTTGTGAGGCATAACGCCTGAATTAAGCCGCGCCACGAAGTGGCGTCGGCTTGAATGAATTGTTAGAGGCCAAGCCGATGCATTAATGCGTCTAGCTCGACCTCTCCGTCAACCGTCGGCAGCTGGTTTATAGGAACCCCCTGATTGAGTTGAAACGCTCTGCCTCAAATCGGGAACTGTCGTTGCCAGAAGAGCTCAAGTAGCTCCACCGGAGGGTGCCATCGGGCATGCCATGGACGAGAATTTGGTTCTCATTGGGTGGCATTTGGATGAGGCACCACTCATCCATATGCTCCGAGATGATCAGAGAGGTCGGCGCTGTGCCGATCAAGGTTTGTTGAGGCTTGATAGATGCTTCAGCGCATCCGCAACTATTGGAGATGCAGATCTTGTCAGGCGGACATGGGGTTTCACAACGGCTGTGCCCCTTTGGAAGAACTGTAACCAGATCGACATGACCTATGACGAGAAATTCTCCGGCAAGCACCGAGCTTGAGCTTACAAGAGCCGTCCCTAGAACTAAGAGTCGCAACAATTTTCCCATGGCCTCTAACGCCTGAGTTAAGCCGTGCCGCGAAGCGGCATCGGCTTGAACGAATTGTTAGGGCCCATACCCAACTCTTCTCTCACCTGCGTCATAAATATCCAGTCCTAGTGAGATGCCCCGCTGGCCCAAAGCTAGAGATGCGCGGGATGAAAGCAATAAACCGTCATTGCTACTGCCCATGAATATGCCGCAGAAGAGATCTGGTTGGTAGCGCGAGGACAAAGACGCCCAAACGGAGAGGTCTTGAGTCAGTTGATCGAGTATTTCAAATACCTGAGCCTCTAAGTCCTCCGGCTCTTTATCTGATGCGCTGAGTCGCCAACTTCCGGTCTTGGCGATCCGAACCGATCCGGTTTTTCGTCCGATGATCTCCTGTCCCTTTACACACGCTACTGTCGGAGAAGCGCCCAACAAGGCGCTGACATCTTCGGGAACGAGATCGTCACCGAAGAAGCGAAGTGTTGCTATGGAGTGATCGACTATTCCCACCTATGGGCCCTAACGCCTGAATTAAGCCGCGCCGCGAAGCGGCGTCGGCTTGAATGAATTGTTAGGCCCCGCCCACTGATATTGAGGAGCCTTTAGAGACACTAAGCGGCTCCGAGACTTCTGAGACGCGGCCAAGAGTGCCTCCACTGCCATGATAAGTCTCTGCTTGCAGGTGAAACAACGCACCACATGCAGTACAGGTGAAATAGCTATTGATAAAATCGCCCCAGCTCTCGGTTTTTGCCAGCTGCGGAAAGGAGTCCCCATAAGTGCCATCGCCAAGGTGGCGGAGGCGGCCTGATTCACACCCCGCAGCTGCGAGACGAATTGCTCGCCTCAGATCGCCTGGCAGGCGGATCTGCATGCTTATGTTTTGGCACTGAGAGCAGGTCGTTTCCATGCGGGGCCTAACGCCTGAATTAAGCCGTGCCGCGAAGCGGCATCGGCTTGAATGAATTGTTATGCGCCACGGTACGCCCGAAGTCCGGTGGCTGCAACGACGCCAGCCAGGCCGGGGAACCGATTGTCACCGGATGCAAGCCAATGCCACGGAGGGGCCCGGTGGCACCGAAGACCGGGCGCCGCAACCCGAGTGCACCACACTTGCTTGCCGATGCGCGAGGCAAAGAACGATCCGACGCGGGACTGCGTGAACGCAACAACGAAGCGAAGACCATGAAGCCGCAAGCGGCGCGCACACGATGCCGGAAGAAGCGAGCTGTACCGAAATGCGAGGCCAGCCAGCGGGGTGAAGCCGACGACCAACGATGTAACCGCAATGAACCGCCACCCACGTATAACGCCTGAATTAAGCCGCGCCGCGAAGCGGCGTCGGCTTGAATGAATTGTTAGGGCTCACCCGTTGGCGCGGCCCTTCCGAGAAACCAGCACACATCCGCCAGCGATCACAAGAAGTCCAATGCCGGCGAGCACCCAGACTGCCCATGAGATTGGAGACAAGTCTCCAACTTGAACTGCAGATCGCACGCTCCACACTTTGACGAAGCAAAACACAGCAGCAGCAAAGCAGAGGATAGCCGTGGGAATAGCTAAGCCATTCTTTCGGCGATTGCTTGCAGATTCCATTCCGATCTCTGTCCAGTTTCAAAGAACTTTTTGTGAGCCCTAACGCCTGAATTAAGCCGCGCCGCGAAGCGGCGTCGGCTTGAATGAATTGTTAGGCACTGGTACCAGAAAGCCAGACCACCACGGCGACAGCCGCTACAACCGGAAAGATCACAAGGTCAACCTGTCGTGTGAGGCTGGTGATTGAGGTTGATCCAGGCATAGCGATGCGGTGAGCCATAACCTTTCGCGGCAACGGGATGGCAAAGATGAGAAACAGCAACGCCAGAAGCCAAAGCTTGCTGCCGGAGATGGCCAAGAGGCTGGAGAGCGAGAGGACGCTCGGCCAAGCCCATGTTACGTAATCACGGTCAATTTTCATCGTACTTTCTCCAGTGCCTAACGCCTGAATTAAGCCGCGCCGCGAAGCGGCGTCGGCTTGAATGAGTTGTTATGCAGTTCCCGCCAGTCGGTGAGCCCTGCAAGTTTCCCCGATCTTACGCCC
This sequence comes from Luteimonas sp., assembly GCA_024707405.1. GTDB lineage: Bacteria > Pseudomonadota > Gammaproteobacteria > Xanthomonadales > Xanthomonadaceae > Luteimonas. The sequence continues at coordinate 49,688 of JANPZU010000008.1, read as the reverse complement.
GGTAAAGCAGGGATGCGATAGTCGCCAAATGCAGGGCGGAGAAGTGAGTGGCCCGGAACCAATGCTGCCGAAGTCCGTTGGCGCCGACTGGACGATAGCGGAGCCTGGAAGATCACAACGCTGGCGCCTACGTTGTCGGACAAAGGCAAAAGCAGCGACGCTGGCGAGCGTAGCGATCAAATGATGCTGCGACAGCTCCTAACTGCCATTCCACGCATAACGCCTGAATTAAGCCGCGCCGCGAAGCGGCGTCGGCTTGAATGAATTGTTAGCACTCATGCGCGTTCAATTCTGATATGGCCATCGGAAAGAACTTCGGCAGAGAACATAACGCTTTGATAAGTAAATCGGAAGGAACGTGAAGATGACCATTCTATGAAACGAAATCCGGAAACTTCACCTGTGAAGCCAGCACTTTTAGCAAATTCAGATAAGTCAAATGTCTGACGGCTCTGGACTTTGCTACAGCACCCTTCCGTCCCGGTAGTAATTGTTTCTATCACGACTGAGTGATAGATCTCTGACAGGTAGACCACAACGCGTAAAGCTTCGGTTTGTGGCGTTTCTTCTGGCAGTAATTCCGGATTGCCAGTCAATGGAAGTTGGATGCTTCCGGAAGTAGATAGGTACTCGATGCTTGGGTAGCTAATCTCTGCATCAGCATCTGTAAGCGGAAGCACAACCGCATCCGTCAGCACAGGGCTTGAGAAGGATATAGCTAGCAGGATGGCGATGGCTTTCATGAGTGCTAACGCCTGAGTTAAGCCGCGCCGCGAAGCGGCGTCGGCTTGAATGAATTGTTAGACCGCGCCCTACACATGTGAAACCTCTACCGGGACAGGTGGTTCACCCGTCTCATGCTGCCAAAGATAGACCGTTGGCCCGAGGGTCGCAGGGTTGTCGGTGATTGGGAGAAGTACAAGTAGGTCACCAGATCCGTCGGCGGCTATAGCAACTGCAGAGGTTGGAAAGCCTGACCAGTCCCTAGCGGCCTCAGTCTCGCCCGGAATATTGGTGGACGATCTGGCGATGTGTTTCCGGTCGGTTGTGTCGAAGACCGAGAAAAGCTCCCAGTGGTCATCAGCAGCCTCGACGGTTCCGCCGTTCTTGGCAAGAAGGCGAACTCGGAGCCAAGTCGGGAACGAGACTCCCAACTTTGCTTCAGCTTCCTCAATGAATCTCTCAGTAGTTGGAAAGGCCATAAGCGGTCTAACGCCTGAGTTAACCCGCGCCGGACGCGGGGTTTCCTGGGCGATCATAGATCAGCTTGCGGCTGCCTCAAAGGAGCCACGAAACGGCGTCGGGTTGAACGACTTGTTAGCGTGCGGCTGTTGCCGTGCCCGATCGCGTCATGCCGGAACAACGAGGCTCCGGGCGAAGACCCGGCGGGGAACAGCGGCCACCAAAAAGCGCCGAAGCGTGTTGCGCCCAAGCTCGCTTGGTCGCAACACGACGCGACGCTTTTGTAGCAGATGAAAACGAATCCAGTCGATAGCGACAACACGCACAGTCGCGTCAGGCTTTTCTGATTGGCAATCAGCAGTCGGTGCCGCAGGCTAACGCCTGAATTAAGCCGCGCCGCGAAGCGGCGTCGGCTTGAATGAATTGTTAGGGCCCATGCGGCGAGCCCTGTCGAACTCTTTGTACAGCTCGCGAACGTCGTTCAAGGAGTCCTGCAATGGCGCGCTGCGGCCAGAACAAGTGCTAATCCAATAGGGCTCAGTGCCGTCCAGGTACAGGAGAAATGACTCTCCGCGAGAGATTGAATGAGATGTATTGGTGCGAGTGGTGAATGTGCTGCCCTTAAAGTGCCGCCCTTTCCAACTTTCATTCACCTGCCAAATTATTGTTTGTCGCGGCAATCCATCTACGACTCGCTCTGAGACAGCTTGAGCCGTTGCCGCTACAACCACATTAGATTGTTCAAGTGCAACAAGAACGGGAGGCTTTAAGACGTCGCATGGAATGCTTGCCGCGCAAGGAACTGTGGCTACCAACGTGACTAGGCTGAGAAACAGTGTCGACGATCTCATGACATGGGCCCTAACGCCTGAATTAAGCCGCGCCGCGAAGCGGCGTCGGCTTGAATGAATTGTTAGGTGCAGCGAGGCTACATTGCAATTGAAACGGCCACATCCTCTACCGCACCTTTGTTGTTGAACATGAAACCAATTGTGCAGTAGCCGCCACCTCGCCAGTTACTTGAGATTGGGTGGGTAAGGAAGTACCAGTGTTGAGATGTCCAAGGATTGACCCAGTCAGGCTCACCAAGCTTGAGATAGAGCTCTTTGCGATCAATGCTGATGTAGCTACGCAAAAGATCGTCAGGCGGACATGGCACGGGTGTCGGAGATGGGTCTCCAACAGGCATGGCTCGGAACTCTGCAAGTTGGCGGCCTAATGAATCCAATCCAGAAACGAGATGGTCTTGCCCAAGTGCAGTAGGCATGGACAGCAGAAAAGTGAATATAACGATCGCGAATCTCATGACCTGCACCTAACGCCGGAATTAAGCCGCGCCGCGAAGCGGCGTCGGCTTGAATGACTTGTTAGGCCGCCGCTGCCTGGCACCCTGCCCGACCTGCCGCGACCCAACCCATGGCCGAACAGTACAACAAGTCTGGGACGACAGCTTGGGCTGGAACTTGCTGCGGACGAAGCCCGAACGCACGACTCGCGCGGCCGAGAACCCGCACCGCCAGCTCACACGAGGCCGATTCAGGACGATCGTACTTGCGTTGAAGCTGCATCTGTCCGAAGCCGAGTTGCATCACGAGTGGCCGCCGATGCCGATCACGCGCGTGCGAGGTGGAAATGCCACGGATGAGCGGAATGCCGCAGACCGCTCAGAACCCCGGCTACAACAGTGCCACGAACCAAAGGCCTAACGCCTGAATTAAGCCGCGCCGCGAAGCGGCGTCGGCTTGAATGAATTGTTAGGCCGCGCCCCGACTGATATGTCGGATGGCTCTAGCCGTGAAAAAAAAGAGAAGCACAGAACCAGAAGCCAAGTAAAGCATCTATTGCGGGTGCTATCAGATGAGCTTCTGCAAAATTGAACAGAATCATCGGTGGATCGTCTACTACTTGAATGTCTAGAAGGCGATTGATTGTCAGCATGCCCCAAAAAATCCATGCCAGAATTGCCAAAGATGAAAGAATAAAGGAGAGGCTGCTGAGGCGACGTAGACGTAAATGAAGATATGCAGCCCCTGCCAAGAGCAGCGCAAACGAAAGGATCTGTAGGGCGGCGGTGATGAACGTTATCGCTTCAGTCATAGCGGCCTAACGCCTGAATTAAGCCGCGCCGCGAAGCGGCGTCGGCTTGAATGAATTGTTAGGGCGCATTTGTGAGCCGCCACATCTCAACGATACGCCAAGCGATAAAGGCAACAACACCTAACGCCAGCAGCCAGAATTGCAGCCTGTAGTAGATGCGCGCGGTGCCTGCATTCCGCTTGATTGCAGATTGTGTGCCCGCCATTGCCGCCTGCAAGGCTTGAGGGTGCGGGGGCTGCTCGGGATGCAGGCCATGCTGAAGCTGCAAAAGTGCGTAGTTTGCGTAGATGGACGAATGCACCCAAGAAATGCGCTTGCACCCGCACAGGAAGCTTGCAAGCCAAAACGCAACCGCTATGAGTCCAAGTGAGACATCCCACGAGAGGGCAAGGCCGTCCAGTTTTTGAAGGGCATAGCCCATTGCAGCCCCAGCCGCCGCGAGAAGGAAGTACGTGTACTTGGACTGCCCGTCCGAGTGCAGCCTGTGGAGTTCACGAAGTTCGGTGCGATCAGTCATGCGCCCTAACGCCTGAATTAAGCCGTGCCGCGAAGCGGCATCGGCTTGAATGAATTGTTATGCAGTCCCCGCCAACCGGTGAGCCTGCACATTTGTCGGATCTTACGCTCGGCAAGACGGGGATGCGATAGCCACCAGACGGAGGACGCGCCAGTGAGTGGCCCGGAATCAAAGCTACCGAAGTCCGTTGGCGCCCACTGGACGATAGCCAGGTCTTTCAGGCCGAAATTCTGGCGCCCGCGAAGTCAGGCGAAAGCAGAATGGCCGACGTTGGTAGGCGGAGCGATCAAGCGGAAGAAGCGACCGCTTTTAACTGCCATTCCACGCATAACGCCTGAATTAAGCCGCGCCACGAAGTGGCGTCGGATTGAATGAATTGTTAGGCCCTACCACCCTTGGGCCTGTGCGAACGACTCTAGCTGCGCTTGGATGCGGGCAGTTAGGTCTGGCGATGAGTAGAACGCCAGATCAGGTGCGTCAATGTCGTCCTTGAACGCAACAACTACTAGACGCTTAGTCTTTTCCTCCGAGGTGACGGAGTACTCCCAGTTCCCGGTTTGCTCGACAGGTAGCGAGTCAATTGCTTTGGTGAGTACGCCAGCGTCCAAGTTGGTGTTGAGGGAACGAGATAGTTCATTGAGGAACGGCCCGACACCTTCTTGATCGAAGTTCATCGAGGCTTCCGTGAGGCCTGAAACGTCAATCGGCGGAGTCGGTTGCGCGCAAGAGGCACCGGAGGCGGACAGAAGCAAAGCCAAAGTTGCGATGAGTTTTCTCATAGGGCCTAACGCCTGAATTAAGCCGCGCCGCGAAGCGGCGTCGGCTTGAATGAATTGTTAGGTGCCGTCACTGGTAGCCACCTTAAATCCACGCACCACGATGTCTAGAGAACCCGGGATTACTCCGCGGATGATGATATCTCCATCTCTTAAGCCTCGAAGATCCTCAAGTCTGTTCTCATACTCAGATAGCTTCCCGGCGTTGGCTTTGAACATGCTCTTGTATCCCTTCTCGTAGATTGCGTCGAGAACTTCAAGCATGAACTCACAGTGTGCGGAGATTGCTTCTTTGAGATCGTAAGATATTGATCTATCTCCTCGGTTCTCAGTGACGGTACAGTTGAATCCGCCGAGGTCGATACGGACTGGAACGAACGCAGATGAAGATTTTTTGTTGAAATCAGTGTAGTCAAGACTATGCGATGCGAGTTGATGACGAAGTACGCGAACATGCAATTCATTTGCAGAGCATCGAAGCTCCTTTTGCTTAGAGCAATGCATAAGATTGTGGAGTTTTAGTGCCGCCTGTTGTTGCGCATAAGCCCCGCTTAGAACGCCGTAGAGACGGAGATATTTTTCCCCGGTGTTGTCGTACTTTGTTGGCCCATCGAGCCCGAACTTCAGAAAGTCTCGCAAGGCCAGAGATGCGTCTCCCAGAATGTCCATCGCCACGCAAACAAAGCTCCAATCATCCTCTGAGCTCAACCTGAGCTTCTTTGCAGGGTCGCCCTTCCATGCGACACGATCATTCACAAGATCACGAAACGCATCTGAGTAGGCAACTACGGCATCAAGTTTTGGTTCACTGCGCACTGTGGATAGGCACCTAACGCCTGAATTAAGCCGCGCCGCGAAGCGGCGTCGGCTTGAATGAATTGTTAGCGCTCAATCTACCGGAAATTTGTAGCCCAAGCTGGAAGCAATTCGTCGCGAACAAGGTCGGCCGCCCGCTCAGCTCGGCCGATGACAGCCTGCATGTCAGTCATGAGATCTGGATTGGCCTCCCAGAAGATAGACGGAGCTTTTGCCAGAGCAAGCAATAAGTCGCCAGGGTAGAAGTCCCCCTCAACGAACGGGTTGTCGTAGAGGCGCTCCAAAGCTATGGGTACAAGATGCTGGAGCCCGAAACCTTGGCCGATCATGATGCGAAGGTTCTCGACAGAGAATTGTCCGATAGCAACCTTGCGCAGCCTGTGGCATTCCGTAACAAGGTGAGACTGAAAGTCAGGCTCGCCCCAACGATCGCCCTCAAGCTGTTCGAGTGACTTATTGTGGTTGCTGGGATGCATGTTATTGAGCGCTAACGCCTGAATTAAGCCGCGCCACGAAGTGGCGTCGGCTTGAATGAATTGTTATGCAGTCCCCGCTAACCGGCGAACCCTGCACATCTGACGGATCTTACGCTCGGCAAGACCGGGATGCGATAGCCACCAAACGAAGGCCACGGGAGTGAGTGGCCCGGAACCAATGCCGCCGAAGTCCGTTGGCGCCCACTAGACGATAGCGGAGTCTGTCAGGTCGAAATGCTGGCGCCTACGAAGTCAGGCGAAAGCAGAAGCGCCGACGTTGGTAGGCGAAGCGATCAAATGATGAAGCGACCGCTGTTAACCGCCATTCCACGCATAACGCCTGAATTAAGCCGCGCCGCGAAGCGGCGTCGGCTTGAATGAATTGTTAGACCTTCTCTTCATTCGCATTCGCCTTGCACGTTCACATGTCGAAAATATTCTTAGGAATTTATTCCACAGGAACATGCCTTGAATTAAAAGAACGGCATACAACGTGACTTGCGCCCACCTAGGGAGTTGAGGAACTCCAACCGTACTAACAAGGAAGTCTGCCTGTGGGTAGTGCTGGATAAGTGTGTCCCAGGCTGGGAGCACGAACGATAAAGCGATAACAAAAGAAGCAAGCAGAAGGTCAATGATGGCTCTTGTGTAATCGATCTGAAGAAGATCCGTGTTTCTAGATAGAAACCTTGCTCTAAGGCGCCGACGCACTCTCAAAGCCCGTATCTTTGCAGCAAGGCCTTTGGATAGCTTTGATAGAGATCTTCCAATCCAGTCTCTTGCATAGTTTCCAAGTACAGAAACGAACAGGCCGATGAAGACAACCGTAAACCACCATTCTGGGCTTGTAAGTTGAGTCAGGATGTATTTCATAGAAGGTCTAACGCCTGAATTAAGCCGCGCCGCGAAGCGGCGTCGGCTTGAATGAGTTGTTATGCAGCGCCCGCCAGTCGGTGAGCCCTGCAAGCTGAAGCGATCTTACGCCCGCGCCAATCGGGATGCGAGGGCCGGCAGATGAAAACCCGGGCAGTGAGTGGCCGTGTGCTTGGGATAACACCGAAGCCCGCGGCGCCGACGATCCGATAGCGATTTTCTGTCCGGTTGCCGGGCGGTGCGTCACGATGTTTGGCGAAGCCGAGAACGAGGCGCGACGCAAATTGCCGAAGTGTCACAAGTTGGCGTTGACGCAGCAACACAAGCCAGCAGGCCACGCATAACGCCTGAATTAAGCCGCGCCACGAAGTGGCGTCGGCTTGAATGAATTGTTAGGCATGTGCCCCGTGATCTGTAGGTGCAAATGCCTCTGGTGAGGCGAGTAGCTTGACACGGAAAGCATGAGCCAAAGTCTCGTCGCTTGGTATAGCAGTCCGGTACAGTTGGTTAAGACGCTCCTCAGTCTCCTCGGTGCTATCCGGTAGCTGCTGGAATACGCAGGCTGCCTCAGCTAAGCCAAAATAGTTGAAGCCAGCCACTGCTGCAGCAACCTCGGGCTGGCTCAAGCACTCTAGGGCATGAACCACGCCGCCATTCATTGCTAAGCCGTGTGCGAGCAGGAGCGAAGAAAGTGCTTGGTCTCCAGCGGCTAGTGACGACCCGCCAGATCCAAGGCAAGCGCGGTTCCAAATCTGGGTCTGCCGAGACAGTTTCACCACATGCCTAACGCCTGAATTAAGCCGCGCCGCGAAGCGGCGTCGGCTTGAATGAATTGTTAGGCCTCATGCCGGTAGATTGCTGGCTTGACGCCACGCAGCCAAACGCCAGATGCCGAATGCGCCGAAGATGAAGATTCCGGCCTGAAGGTACTGCATGAGCGACCAAGAGCTGCTACGGCCTGTGACGAGCAAGAACGTAGGCATTGCAACCATGTAGATTGCCATTAGCCGAAGCGTGAGAGGCGACAGCAGGCCGCCCCGGTTGGGCCGATTTAATAGCAGGCGGATAGCGACTGCAAGAACCCAGACGCTGAGCAAGGCCATTACAACGCCGGTAGCTTGTGCTACCAGCGGGTTCTGCGACTGAGGGTCAAGAATGAGAATTGCAGAACCAGCAAGGCAAACGAACCCAGATAGCAAGAAGAACAGACCGCTTACAAGCCGCAGTGACCAGTGCAGTGGTCTACGAGATTCTTCAGGTTGCTTGAGTTCTTCCATTGAGGCCTAACGCCTGAATTAAGCCGCGCCGCGAAGTGGCGTCGGCTTGAATGAGTTGTTATGCAGTCCCCGCCAGTCGGTGAGTCGTGCAGGTTTCCCCGATCTTACGCCCGGCAAAGCAGGGATGCGATAGCCACCAAACGAAGGGCGCGGGAGTGAGTGGCCCGGAAAGAAAGCCACCGAAGTCCGTTGGCGCCCACTGGACGATAGCGGAGCCTGGATGATCGCAATGGTGGCGCCCACGGTGCTGGACGAAGAAAGAGCAGAGACGTTGATAAGCGGAGCGATCAAGCGGACGAAGCGGCCGCTTTAAGCTGCCATTCCACGCATAACGCCTGAATTAAGCCGCGCCGCGAAGCGGCGTCGGCTTGAATGAATTGTTAGTCCTCTGGCTGGCAATGCGGTGCGCCAGTGGGCACATAAACAGCATTGTTCTGCGTGCGGGGCTAGGTGAAGGACATGGATTTCTTGTCAGCAGTTGGCTGAAGAACTAGCGCTATCGGCCCCTTTGCCAGTGGAATCACTAGAAAAACCATGTCCTTCTCAACGAAGTAGGTGTTGGTGTGCTCTTTACACTGATTGTCGTAAGTGGCGAAGGTGCCGTCTGCACGGAAGGTAATGGAGTCCGGTGGCCCATTGTCCTCGTCGACAGTCTTTACCCATGTCCCTAGGGGCCAATTGGCGTCACCAGCCGTATCCGTAGAGCAGGCGGAGCCGGAGAACGCCAGAGTCGTGGAGAGGGAGATGATTTGAACGGTGCGACTGAGTTTGCGCATAGAGGGCTAACGCCTGAATTAAGCCGCGCCGCGAAGCGGCGTCGGCTTGAATGAATTGTTAGGGCTCATCTTGTACTACCGACAGATCAAGTTCGTCCAGTTCGTTCTTCGGATCTCGCCGGAAGATGCTAATAACCGTGTCCCAGACCAGAAGCCCGAACTCGTATGTCTCACGAGTTTTGTCCAAAGTCACTTGGCTCACTTGCCAATGTCTTGAACCATCGTCGTTCAGCCCGAAATGACGACAATGATCGTAAGTATCTATGAACTCTTTGAACTTTCTCTTCAATGCCGAATCGAGTCTGTGCCTATCTACCAGCGAATCAAAGATGCTCTTAGGAGATGGCACTCGGTCACTAGGCTCAGGATTGTTCTGCCCGAGCAGCTGAGACACGCTTAGCCCGATTGTGCAGATAAGGATAACGCAACGCTCATGGAAATGTTCGACCTGGTCGCCGGCTGATAGATCATCTTGCAGCGCGGCCCACTGATTCTTTGCTTGCTTTAGCGAGTAAAGCTGGAGGTTAGTGTCCTCGCCACCTGAATCAATGAAGTAGTAGCGATGCACGGTATGAGCCCTAACGCCTGAATTAAGCCGCGCCGCGAAGCGGCGTCGGCTTGAATGAATTGTTAGGCCTCATCCCCGACCCGCGCAAGCTTATGCGCAGCAACGAAGCCAAGGCCGCATATAAGCAGTAACCACATTGACGAGCCATGGCGGTAAGCCAGTATCGGGGCGACGTAACGTACGGTGCCTTTGACTGAGACTGCGACTGGTTGATCTTCGGACGGGGCTAGACCGCCAGCGATGACGAGCCTCTCCTGGCGCATGCCCCAGACTGCGAGGAGCCCGAAGCAGAAGGCCCAAAGCAGAAGGCCCAAAGCAACCAGATGGCGTACTTGCGTGATGCGGGGTTTCTGGGGCGCCGGAGAGCAGAAATGAGCAATCCCGGTATGAGCAGCGCAAGGGCTAGGAGTGCCCAAGGGTCTGAAAGGATTGCTTGAACGTATGGCATGAGGCCTAACGCCTGAATTAAGCCGCGCCGCGAAGCGGCGTCGGCTTGAATGAATTGTTAGGGGGCGGATGATCCGCCACCAAAAAGCAGTGGATGCTTCATTGTGTAAGAAACAACCTCATGGGCTACTTCAATGTCTAGGCTTGTATCTAACTTGGCTATCAGTTCATTCGCAGAATGAATGAAAACCGGGAAGCTGGTAGGAGATCCCATGTGGTTTGCTTTTGAATTGTAGACAGATTGCTCCATCATTCTCTCTAGAAGAGATGAGACAAGTTCTTTTAATTCATAAGCAGTGTATGTGCCCTTGCACTTCTCTACCAAGTCATGGTTGGCTGCTATGAAGTCAGTTGCGACCTGATCTTTAACCTCAGATGGAATGAATCCAATCTTGAATTTTTTTATAAGCGTGTTAAGTAATATGAGAAATAGAAATGAAGCTGCTCCGCCAAGAATTAAACCTGTCAATCCATACAGGTAGGCGGATGCTGCTGTAGCAGCCAACGCTAGAAGTATAAACAGCATGTGGTACGCCCCCTAACGCCTGAATTAAGCCGCGCCGCGAAGCGGCGTCGGCTTGAATGAATTGTTAGGCCTGCATGCCACTTTTGCTGACAACAGAATCGGCAAGGACAATAAGCAGGACAACCATGAACAGCGACATGCCAATATACAGGAGCCTTTTGGCGCTTGAATGGGCGCGAGCCGCATCAGGTGAAATCTGGCGATCGCCAAGCCGGCCAGTCTTCACTAATTGTAGAAACTTGTAGGAGTCACGGAGACTGAGACACTTTTGCCCAACTAAGTCGGAATGATCCCGCACCATGATCTTCCCGAAGGCGGACAGGCTAATGAAGTACATGGGATAGACGAGCACCATTGCGACGAGAGACAGCAGAAAGATTGAACTGATCAGAGTGCTCATGATTATCGTTGCAGGCCTAACGCCTGAATTAAGCCGCGCCGCGAAGCGGCGTCGGCTTGAATGAATTGTTAGCGCACATGGCAGCGCTGTAGCAGCTGTTTAAGAAGACCTGCGGCTTCTCCGGCATCTGCTCCAAGTTCTGCTGCAGTTGCAAGATCGTCGTCCGTAAACTCAAGCTCCGGATTTGCGACATCTGGCACTAGTGCCCAAAGTCGGCTGACCTCTCGCTCAACGGCGGCAATATTTTCGGGAGCGCATTCCGATAGCGGAAAATTCGCCGCATCGGACGTAAGAAGGCTCGGTGAGGTAGAACATCCAGTGAGGAGAAACAAAGTAATGGGAAAGCGTTTCATGGGCGCTAACGCCTGAATTAAGCCGACCCGCAAAGCGGGTTCGGCTTGAATGAATTGTTAGGTGCGTACGTCACCGAACGCTCCTCTTGATTCGTCGTGCCAAGCCCGATGCCTTGTAGCGAAGTTCATCAAACCTGTCGTTGAGCTCAATGTGGCCAGCTTTCCAAGCAAACTGGCCGTTAATTTGCGTTTGGCCAAGTATGAGATCGTTGAATGACCCCATCCCACCATACGCACTGAGTAAATATTCGGCGCCAGAGTAGTCAAGGTTCTCTAAGCGCAACTTGGCGCGACGCATCCAGGCACTCCAGTGGCGGTCGCCGTCGCTCTCCGGCAGCTTGGCGAGTTCTTCGAGTGTGGCTATCAGCTCTTTGGTGGACGAGTCCATGAGCACCTAACGCCTGAATTAAGCCGCGCCGCGAAGCGGCGTCGGCTTGAATGAGTTGTTATGCAGCGCCCGTCAGTCGGTGAGCCCTGCAAGCTGAAGTGATCTTACGCCCGCGCCAATCGGGATGCGAGAGCCAGCAGATGAAAGCCTGGGCAATGAGTGGCCACGCGCTTGGGATAACACCGAAGCTCGCGGCACCGCCCATCCGATAGCAATTCTCTGTCCGGTTGCCGGGCGGTGCGTCACGATGTTTGGCGAAGCCTAGAACGAGGCGCGACGCAAATTGCCAAAGTGTCACAAGTTGGCGTTGACACAGCTACACACGACCGAAGACCACGCATAACGCCTGAATTAAGCCGCGCCGCGAAGCGGCGTCGGCTTGAATGAATTGTTAGGCCGCTGGCCCTGAAATGCCAAGTCCTGTGACCACGAATGCGACGGCTTGCTCAACACTGTCCGCTGTGAGCCGATCAGTCGACCCTGAGCTTTCAAACAAGAAGGGACAAGCGCCGGTACTAGACTCAAGTTGCACCTCAACGTCAGTAGCCGGATGGCGGAAGAACCACAAACCGTCGTCGTCAGTGCCGGGATGTAAGACAGTCAGCTGAGCTGCTGATATGTCAGGGTGTATCAGATGCAGCTGAGAAATGATTACGTCAATGTCCCGCACACTTTCTCCTGCGGCCTAACGCCTGAATTAAGCCGCGCCGCGAAGCGGCGTCGGCTTGAATGAATTGTTAGGCAGCAGCTGCACAGAGCTACCACCCGTAACTTACGTAAGCGCGCCGATTGACTGTGCGGCCACTCTCAGAAGAATTGTCTCGTATTGGCCGATCCGAACCAAAGCCTTTAGGCTCGTGGAGCATTGATGCTGGAACGCCTTGCGAAACAAACCATTCAGTCAAATAGCGTGCGCGCCTCAACGACAAGTCAACGCAGTCTTGTCCGGAACACTCAGACGAGTCTGTGTGGCCCTCTACTCGCAATTCAGAAATTTTAGCAATGCTCTCAATTAGGGATAAATCGTGGTGAAGTGCCTCGATGTCTCTAGGTGTAGCCAACGAAGAAACCAAGTCACTACCGGCCACGGGCTGTCCGGGTTTGAAGTTAACGCCATAGAAGTCATCGGGTGACACAAATGGCGGTGCAACTCCACCCCCGTCTATTGAGGGAACAGTAGTGCATGACGCGAGTGCAAGTGCCAGAGCCAATAACCACAATCTCATACGTACTTCACCTGCTGCCTAACGCCTGAATTAAGCCGCGCCGCGAAGCGGCGTCGGCTTGAATGAATTGTTAGGCAGCAGTTACAGCAGGTGGAAACTCTTGTGTGGCCGCTTGGCCCGCTGCCCGATGGAGTAGAACCGTAATCTCACCAATGCCAATCCCTGCCTCTGTAGAGGCTTGTGCCAGCTTAGACCAAGGTACGCTGTGGTTGGCGAAGAGCAGTAGTACCAATGTGCTGTAGCCTCGCTCCCGCATTGTCTTGAGGTTGCGTAAATCTTTGATCAGATGCTCAAGACCTACTCGGCACTCTACTTCCACGGCCGCAGTATTCTCCTCGTGCCCGCCGGGAGTATGGAGGATGAAGTCTGGGTTGATAGGCGGGAAATCAGGATGCCCGCGCTTGTCAGGCTCGCCGGTGAGCGTAAGTTGGGAGTCCTGCAAAGCGAGGCGTAGTTGATGAAAAAGCTCGTAGCAGTAAACACGCTCACGTTTGATGGGACGATCCCGGCCCGCAATAGGCAGTAAGAAGTACGAATCCCCAATAGCTCGGGTAGCTTGCTCTAGGGCATTTAGCATTGTCATGGCCTGCTGCCTAACGCCTGAGTTAACCCGCGCCGGACGCGGGGTTTCCTGGGCGATCATAGATCAGCTCGCGGCTGCCTCAAAGGAGCCACGAAACGGCGTCGGGTTGAACGACTTGTTAGCGTGCGGCTGTTGCCGTGCCCGATCGCGTCATGCCGGAACAACGAGTCTCCGGGCGAAGACCCGGCGAGGAACAGCGGCCACCCAAAAGCGCCGAAGCGTGTTGCGCCCAAGCTCGCTTGGTCGCGACACGACGCGACGCTTTTGTAGCAGATGAAAGCGAATCCAGTCGATAGCGACAACACGCACAGTCGCGTCAGGCTTTTCTGATTGGCAATCAGCAGTCGGTGCCGCAGGCTAACGCCTGAATTAAGCCGCGCCGCGAAGCGGCGTCGGCTTGAATGAATTGTTAGGTGGCAAGCCGTAGCTCCACAACGTGACGAAGGCCGACCTGTACGCCCATGCGAGAAGCAAGAAATAGGCTAGTGTCAGCGCCCCGAACCATGCCGTTCCGTTCAATGTCGCATGGAACAGCGAGAAGACCAGGATCAAGGGCGCAAGGATGACAATGCCAAGTGGGGCTGTGCGATGGAACAGCATAAGTATGCTGCCCAGTATCAGTGAAACAGCTAGAAGAGGGTCAACGAACTGAGCGTCTCTAAGCGCGGAGTTCAATGCCTCGGCTTCGGGGTTTGCAAACGGAGCGGCTGTTCCAGAATGAATCAATCGCATTACTCCGGCAAACAGATAGAATAATGCAAAAATCCAGCGTGAGATGCGCAGTCCCCAGATCTTCATAATCCCTCCGACTCCGTTGTTGTTCCCCTGCCACCTAACGCCTGAGTTAACCCGCGCCGGACGCGGGGTTTCCTGGGCGATCATAGATCAGCTCGCGGCTGCCTCAAAGGAGCCACGAAACGGCGTCGGGTTGAACGACTTGTTAGCGTGCGGCTGTTGCCGTGCCCGATCGCGTCATGCCGGAACAACGAGTCTCCGGGCGAAGACCCGGCGGGGAACAGCGGCCACCCAAAAGCGCCGAAGCGTGTTGCGCCCAAGCTCGCTTGGTCGCGACACGACGCGACGCTTTTGTAGCAGATGAAAACGAATCCAGTCGATAGCGACAACACGCACAGTCGCGTCAGGCTTTTCTGATTGGCAATCAGCAGTCGGTGCCGCAGGCTAACGCCTGAATTAAGCTGTGCCGCGAAGCGGCGTCGGCTTGAATGAATTGTTAGGCATCTGTTTGGCGGGTAGATGCACATTGTATTGATTGCAACGACCCGTCTAAATCTAGAAGAACGGAGCCATTGGCCGTATTGATTAGAAGAGATCCATTCTCTAAGAGCCACGAGCTAGATGCGGCAGCTGGAAGGTCATGAATCTTTACTGCCACAGGCTCTTCATTGCCACGTTGAGTGATGAGGATCAAGCTGCCAATCGAATCCTCTGCGTTTACCAGGTGAGAATAGCTTGTCGTAGCAACGAACCCGAATGGCATCTCAAAAATATCTTCAACGTTCGCATTTGCGAGGAAGCTCTGTGGCTTGCCATATTGCTCATGAACTATAGCTCCACCGAACTCGCCTTGGTCGCCGCCGAGAAGCCATCCGTCAAAGGCCATAATTGCTACATGAGGATGCACGTCGCCCATGCCCGGGAATTCAGACTCGTACTTGAATCTACCCATACCCCCGACGTCTGGCGAGACAATGAATTTGATGGGTTGATTCTCGTTTAGATCTTCTCTGCTCATAGGAGTGCAAGGCGATGGACGAGATGCAGCATGACGAGCATAGGTTTCTCTGAGCAATGGCAAGGCCAAGACGACTAGTGCTGTGCCGGCGCTAACGACTCCAGCAAACATAGCCAATCTCCAGCGAATTCTGGGAGTTTCGATGTATCTTCTCCAGATGCCTAACGCCTGAATTAAGCCGTGCCGCGAAGCGGCATCGGCTTGAATGAGTTGTTAGACCGCGTAACCGGTAAGTGAATGCAGCAAACCGTTATCCGGAGTGAGCGGTGCAAGATGATTGCGAATATGTTCCTCTCTTTCAGTTTGCGGCATTGTGTCCCAAGCGGGGATACGAGCGATCCTTTTGCGAACTATGTCCACTCTGTCCGGATGATTAGAAGCACGGCGCCACTCAGTCCAACGCAGATCTAACCTAGAAAGTGCGTCCACTACACGGTTTGCAAGCGCTGCGAGTATAGGGCTGCCAGGCACGTCGCGGTCATGAGGTGTGATCGCAAATTGCGCCTCGAATAGCGAACGGTGCAAGGCAATCAGCTCATTCTTGTCTGAAACAGAAAACTCCGACTGTGCTCCCATAGCGGTCTAACGCCTGAGTTAAGCCGTGCCGCGAAGCGGCATCGGCTTGAATGAATTGTTATGCGCCACGGTACGCCCGAAGTCCGGTGGCTGCAACGACGCCAGCCAGCCTGGGGAACGGATTGTCACCGGATGCAAGCCAACGCCACGGAGAGGCCCGGTGGAACCGAAGACCGGGCGCCGCAGCCCGACAGCACGACACTTGCTTGCCGATGCGCAAAGCCAAGAGCGATCCGATGCAGCAATGCATGAGCGCACCAACGAAGTGACGACCATGAAGCCGCAAGCGGCGCGCACACGATGACAAAAGAAGCGAGCTGTGCCGAAGCGCGAGCCAGTGAGCGGAGTGCTGCCAGTGACTGGCGATGCAACCGCAATGAACCGCCATCCACGTATAACGCCTGAGTTAACCCGCGCCGGACGCGGGGTTTCCTGGGCGATCATAGATCAGCTCGCGGCTGCCTCAAAGGAGCCACGAAACGGCGTCGGGTTGAACGACTTGTTAGCGTGCGGCTGTTGCCGTGCCCGATCGCGTCATGCCGGAACAACGAGTCTCCGGGCGAAGACCCGGCGGGGAACAGCGGCCACCCAAAAGCGCCGAAGCGTGTTGCGCCCAAGCTCGCTTGGTCGCGACACGACGCGACGCTTTTGTAGCAGATGAAAACGAATCCAGTCGATAGCGACAACACGCACAGTCGCGTCAGGCTTTTCTGATTGGCAATCAGCAGTCGGTGCCGCAGGCTAACGCCTGAATTAAGCCGCGCCGCGAAGCGGCGTCGGCTTGAATGAATTGTTAGGCCGCTGGCCCGGAAATGCCAAGTCCTGCGGCCACGAATGCGACGGCTTGCTCAACGCTGCCCGCTGTGAGCCGATCAGCCGACCCTGAGCTTTCGAACAAGAAGGGGCAAGTGCCGGTACTGGACTCAAGTTGCACCTCAACGTCAGTAGCTGGATGGCGGAAGAGCCACAAACCGTCGTCATCAGCGCCGGGATGTAAGACGGTCAACTGCGCTGCTGATATGTCCGGGTGTGCCAGATGCAGCCGAGCAATGATTACGTCAATGTCCCGCACACTGTCTCCTGCGGCCTAACGCCTGAGTTAAGCCGCGCCGCGAAGCGGCGTCGGCTTGAATGAATTGTTAGGTTGTGGTCTTGGATGGGAGGTCATTTCGCGTCCAAAACATTACGAACTAGATCTGGCCTAATTAATTGATCAACGTCGTCCATTGCCTCAGAGGCGACCGACAAGATTCGGCTCGGGTCTGGATTTAGACCTCTCGCTCGCATTCCTTCCATTGTCTGAGTTGCGACCTCTAGCGCGGCTCTTTCTCGCTCCTGCCGACACATTGAAACTGCTGCTTCAATTGCTTCGTCAGAATTGGCTGCCTTGTTTGCGTATGAAGCAGAGTTCTCCATCATGCAGTTGTAGTACGCACGAGAGGCGGTTGTCATCTTTGACGGATCAAACGTTTGCCCACTAGGGGAGTTGGCGAGAAGTGCAATAGATATCAAAATACTCAACTTAGTGTTCTCCACAACCTAACGCCTGAATTAAGCCGCGCCGCGAAGCGGCGTCGGCTTGAATGAATTGTTAGACGTCACCTTGCCGTAGGTGCGCCGTAAGTTGCAGTACAAAGAACGCGACGATAAGGATCAGTAATGGCCAAAGCGGAACCGACGCCAGCGCATTGGAAAGAAGCAGGTAAATGCCTATGACGATGGTGGCGGCGGAGCTGAGGGCAAAGTGCGCCCGGCTTGGTTCGCGACCACGCACGCTGAAAAGTACTCGAGTAACTGTGTTGTTAGTTGTCGCAAGGCCCCGTGCAGCACAAAACAAGCCAAAAGCACCAACGAGAATCAAGACCACGGCGCTTGCTATCAAGAACGCTTCCATGATTCCTCCAGTGACGTCTAACGCCTGAGTTAAGCCGTGCCGCGAAGCGGCATCGGCTTGAACGAATTGTTAGGTGCCATTTCTTCCAAGCGAGCAGTCTTGGCACATGCCCGCTGGTGTTTCGCCAATAGTCCAGATCTTCCTGGGATTGTCATAGCGGAAACACACATTATTCCCAGAAATTTGATTGAACCTAAAATAGATCGTCTGAGTCGTCAAATCGTCGACCTTGAACACTGCGCTATGTCGTTCCGACGACTTGAGCACAACAGCAGAAGCAAGTGTGTCTGGGCCGAGAATATCTGGTAACTCTTCACCATCATTGAACGAAACGCTATGAAGCTCACCGGATCTGCCCGGAGTTCCGCCGCTTATACATGCCACTGCCTCATCTTCCATGATGGGTCGCGAGCCGTGTGCTGAAAGCGAGAGAAGTAACAAAATTGCCAGCGCGAGTGTTCTCATGGCACCTAACGCCTGAGTTAAGCCGTGCCGCGAAGCGGCATCGGCTTGAACGAACTGTTAGGCATCTGGCGTGTTCCTACGAAAAAATGCCATTTCAGCTACTCCGTAAGACACTGCGACCACGCCAGCAACGATTACGTATTTCAGCAGGCCAGATGTGTTGAGTGTCCATGTGAGAGCAGTTCCAGCCGCCAGACCAAATGCGATTGCTATCGTCTTTGGCCACTCCGGTCGCGATCCAATGATCTTGCGAAACAGAAAGCCCGCAAAGAGTGCAACAAAAAAGATGACTACGGTGCTGACTACGGGTGCTTCCAGTGTGCCCACAATGCATCCTCCTGATGCCTAACGCCTGAATTAAGCCGCGCCGCGAAGCGGCGTCGGCTTGAATGAATTGTTAGCCATCAGCATTTCTCTCCAATGCCAGTTCCACAAGCGCATAGCTCAAGCGCAAGAAGTCGTTCGCGTCCTGCATGTTCATGCCAGCATCGAAGAGTATTGGGCCAACTCTTTCAAGAAATTGATCCCCACTGAAGTATGGACTCAAAGGGAACCCAGCTGCGCTTGCAAATGACTGGTCGATTTGCTGTGCGGCGGTGTCTAGGTAGATGCAGAAGAATTTGTCTTCTAGATACTTATGGCAATCCTGGCTGTTGATCTGGAGCGCGATCAAGCCACCACTCTTGTACAAAGCATGAGTCTGTCGTGCTGCCACGTCGGCGAGTTGTGGGCGATCTTTGGCCATCGCTGGTAATAACAAAAGCGCCGTCACTAGTGTAGCGACTAGCTGAAGTTTGCGCATATGCATCCCCTGATGGCTAACGCCTGAATTAAGCCGACCCGCGAAGCGGGTTCGGCTTGAATGAATTGTTATGCGCCACGGTACGCCCGAAGTCCGGCGGCTGCAACGACGCCAACCAGGCCGGGGAACCGATTGTCACTGGATCCAAGCCAACGCCACGGAGAGGCTCGGTGGAACCGAAGAGCGGGCGCCGCAGTCCGAGTGCACCACACTTGCTTGCCGATGCGCAAAGCCAAGAGCGATCCGATGCAGAAATGCATGAGCGCACCAACGAAGTGACGACCATGAAGCCGAAAGCGGCGCGCACACGATGCCGAAAGAAGCGAGCTGTGCCGAAATACGACGCCAGCTAGCGGAGTTATGGAGGTGACTGGTGATGCAACCGCAATGAACCGCCACCCACGTATAACGCCTGAATTAAGCCGCGCCGCGAAGCGGCGTCGGCTTGAATGAATTGTTAGGTGTGCGGCTAGTCACCCTGGAACCAAACATAGGTATGTGACTTGGAGGCACCCTCAATTAGCGAAAGTACAGCCTGAAGATGGCTTTGCCAACGGGGATTGCCAATAGCCGGCAACAGGCTACGAATCTCCGATACCAGTACGGGAATCTGGAGTTGATTGAAGCAGGCATCCCCGGCCGGATCTATGAACCTAACGCAAGCGCTGCCGGTTTGCCGAGATAGAAGGCTGCTCATCTGAGCAAGTGCATCCGAGTCCTCAACGGTCGCGAGGATCTGGCCGTGCTGATCCTTCCAGTAGACGCTTATCCCCATCGCACACCTAACGCCTGAATTAAGCCGCGCCGCGAAGCGGCGTCGGCTTGAATGAATTGTTAGGTGGCAAGCCGTAGCTCCACAACGTGACGAAGGCCGACCTGTACGCCCATGCGAGAAGCAAGAAATAGGCTAGTGTCAGCGCCCCGAACCATGCCGTTCCGTTCAATGTCGCATGGAACAGCGAGAAGACCAGGATCAAGGGCGCAAGGATGACAATGCCAAGTGGGGCTGTGCGATGGAACAGCATAAGTATGCTGCCCAGTATCAGTGAAACAGCTAGAAGAGGGTCAACGAACTGAGCGTCTCTAAGCGCGGAGTTCAATGCCTCGGCTTCGGGGTTTGCAAACGGAGCGGCTGTTCCAGAATGAATCAATCGCATTACTCCGGCAAACAGATAGAATAATGCAAAAATCCAGCGTGAGATGCGCAGTCCCCAGATCTTCATAATCCCTCCGACTCCGTTGTTGTTCCCCTGCCACCTAACGCCTGAATTAAGCCGCGCCGCGAAGCGGCGTCGGCTTGAATGAATTGTTAGGGCCCATACAGCGCCCACAATGCCCATGAGGCCAAACCGCCGCCGATGAAGAGAGGCCACCAATAGACTGCGTTCTCTTTGGTGGGCCTGCGTGCGGAATGACCGAAGCGACCAATGGTTCTATTGCCACCAATAAGTCCGATTGCGCCAAGTATCAAGTATGGAGTGGCTAGTGCTGTGAGGAAGATATGCCACCATTGAGCGGAGACACCACGCGACAACGGGAAGTAGATTCCCATGACGGCAAGAGTAATTCCGACCAGCAGAACGATTGCTCCGGAGTGTCGAGCGGGCGAAGGAGACTGCTCGTACCACGGTGAATCGGACATGGGCCCTAACGCCTGAATTAAGCCGCGCCGCGAAGCGGCGTCGGCTTGAATGAATTGTTAGGCCTCACCGATATATGCGAGGGCTGCGTTGTACGATCGAGTGGCCTGAGGCACAAGTAAAGATGAGCTCCTCATTCGCAGGGTCGTATGTAGTGACAATGATTGCGCTGCCACAACGCCCCGTCATGGGGCCTTTGAAAGTGCACCTTCGTGTATTTATAAGTCTCCATGCCCCGAGGATTAGCGAGGCAACCTTCGCGGCTTCTGCAATGCCGAAAGCTAAGATCCTCTGCTCCACTGCGGCGTGGGGAGGCCTAATCGGATTGCGGGCGCTGGAGTCAAAACCGTATTCCTGGCCCAGTTGCCTCAACGACTCTAGAAGCACTTCGGGAATTTGCACCAAGTCCCGCATGGTCTCTCCTGTGAGGCCTAACGCCTGAATTAAGCCGCGCCACGAAGTGGCGTCGGCTTGAATGAATTGTTATGCAGCCCCCGCCAACCGGTGAACCCTGCACATCTGACGGATCTTACGCCCGGCCAAGCCGGTACGCGATAGCCACCAAACGCAGGGCGGGGAAGTGAGTGGCCCGGAACCAAGGCCACCGAAGTCTGTTGGCGCCCACTGGACGATGGCGGAGTCTTCCAGGTTGAAACGCTGGCGCCTACGGTGCCAGGCGAAGGTGAGAGCAGCGACGTTGGAAAGCGGAGCGACCAAGCGGACGAAGCGACCGCCTTTAATTGCCATTCCACGCATAACGCCTGAATTAAGCCGCGCCACGAAGTGGCGTCGGCTTGAATGAATTGTTAGAGGCCAAGCCGATGCATTAATGCGTCTAGCTCGACCTCTCCGTCAACCGTCGGCAGCTGGTTTATAGGAACCCCCCTGATTGAGTTGAAACGCTCTGCCTCAAATCGGGAACTGTCGTTGCCAGAAGAGCTCAAGTAGCTCCACCGGAGGGTGCCATCGGGCATGCCATGGACGAGAATTTGGTTCTCATTGGGTGGCATTTGGATGAGGCACCACTCATCCATATGCTCCGAGATGATCAGAGAGGTCGGCGCTGTGCCGATCAAGGTTTGTTGAGGCTTGATAGATGCTTCAGCGCATCCGCAACTATTGGAGATGCAGATCTTGTCAGGCGGACATGGGGTTTCACAACGGCTGTGCCCCTTTGGAAGAACTGTAACCAGATCGACATGACCTATGACGAGAAATTCTCCGGCAAGCACCGAGCTTGAGCTTACAAGAGCCGTCCCTAGAACTAAGAGTCGCAACAATTTTCCCATGGCCTCTAATGCTTGAATTAAGCCGTGCCGCGAAGCGGCATCGGCTTGAATGAATTGTTAGCCCGCGCCGAGCATAGCTTGGCAGACCGAGCACTTGCGAAAATGCGTGTCTATGCGCGTCGTAGAGGACTTCTTGCGTTTTGAATCCCAGCAACCTGGGCAGAAGAGACCAGATTCGCCCTCAAATTGATAGCATCCCCACTTTCTACCGCTCGGCTTTTCAGTCGAGGATGATGCCGTTTGCTTGAGCAGTGTGTTCTCTTCCTGCAAAGCAGCGAGCTTTTCTTTCAGAGACGCAGCTTCCAGCTTGGCATCAGCTAGCTCACTCGAAAGATCGGCGAGAAGGTTCTTGAACTCTGCGTCAGCTATGTTCTTCGAGATCTCGCGAAGGCGCTGGGCCAGTCCAATTGAAGTACTGATGGTTGAGATGATGTCCATACTTGCCTCAGCGGGCTAACGCCTGAATTAAGCCGTGCCGCGAAGCGGCATCGGCTTGAATGAATTGTTATACGCCACGGTACGCCCGAAGCCCGGCGGCTGCAACGACGCCAGCCAGCCTGGGGAACGGATTGTCACCGGATGCAAGCCAATGACACGGAGAGGCCCGGTGGAACCGAAGACCGGGCGCCGCAGCCCGAGTGCACCACACTTGCTTGCCGATGCGCGAGGCAAAGTGCGATCCGACGCAGGACTGCGTGAGCGCAACAACGAAGCGACGACCATGAAGCCGCAAGCGGCGCGCACGCAATGCTGAAAGAAGCGAGCTGTACTGAAGCGCGATACCAATGAGCGGAGTGTTGTCGGTGAGTGGCGATGCAACCGCAATGAACCGCCACCCACGTATAACGCCTGAATTAAGCCGCGCCGCGAAGCGGCGTCGGCTTGAATGAATTGTTAGGTGGCAGGCCGTAGCTCCATAAGGCAACGAACGCCGACCTGTATGCCCAAACAAGAAGTAAGAAGTACGCAAGCGTCAGCGCCCCAAACCATGCCGTTTCATTCAGCACGATGTGGAACAGGGAGAAGACTAGGATCAAAGGCGCGAAGATAACAATACCGAGAGGGGCTGTGCGATGAAACAGCATGAGAGCGCCGCCAGCTACTAACGTCACGGCTAGAAGCGGGTCAACGAATTGTGCCTCTCTAAGTGCGGAGTTCAGCGCCTCAGACTTGGGGTTTGCAAACGGAGCCGCTGTGCCAGAATGAACTATTCGCATCACTCCAGCGAACAGATAGAACGATGCAAAGACCCATCTAGCAATACGCAGTCCCCAGACTTTCATGCTGCCTCCGATTGCTGTGTTAGTTCACGCCACCTAACGCCTGAATTAAGCCGCGCCGCGAAGCGGCGTCGGCTTGAATGAATTGTTAGCCGCTTGCTCGCGTACTGAACAACGACTAGTTGATGCTCCTTTGTTGCATGAACCCTTTTCTTACCCAAGAAACGACCAGTCCTGCGAGGAAAAGAAGGGCAGATAGAATCACAGAGATGAACAATGGATTGAGAATTCTCTCCAGACTACTTCGAGGGCATTTCACAACCATCAATGATTTCTCGGAGTCCCAGTTCAAGGGAGACAAGTACGCATCATTACGGCAGCCTCGCGCCCGATCCGGAATGTATGGGCGTGAAAAGAAGTCCTGAATAGCCGCCCTTTCATCATCATGGGTTCTTATCTGATCTCGGGTGTACCCGGAGCTGAACCATGTTCTTTGATTTTCTTCGGTCGGATAAACCCTAACAAAAACTACCAAAGTTATGAGTATGGAAGAGACAATCCATATCCTCATCCATCCCTTATGTAGCTTCTTTGGTATCCCCATCTCCATCCCCTGAACTAACGCGACTAGATAGACTAGCCTGATCTTGGCGGTGAACCACCATTGGCGGCTAACGCCGGAATTAAGCCGCGCCGCGAAGCGGCGTCGGCTTGAATGAATTGTTAGGTCTCACTTAGCGATACCCCGGAAGTGAGAATCTCGTCTACGAGATGACCATACCAAACGATGCCAACATTGAAACCACTCTTCCGGATGATAGTTAGATCATCAAACTCAATTGGGCTATGAGACTGGTAGGGCTCTCCAGAAAATATCCCGAGAAAAGCAAACTGCTTCTCCTTGGCATGAAAGAACTTCCCATCCTCAACAACGAGATCTGTGGGCTTGGAGATCACGATGCTGCCTGATGAGCCAGGAAAGAGTTTGGCGTCTATGAGGAAGTATGGTTGCCCTTGAAAATTTGCGCCCCAGCGTGAGGCGATGATACCGGACTTTACGATTGGGAAGACGTTTACGTGGTCGTAGAATCCACGCGGGTAACCAACTACGACAGCGTCACTTGCGACGTGCGGGTTGATCTTGTTGTTCCCAGCAAGGTTGTCGCTTGAAACGCCGTACCAGTTTAAATATGTCTCCCCAGATTTGATTCTGTCGCTGATAAGGTCAAGAACGCGTATAGCGCATACATCAACGTCAGGATTTGCATGTAGGCGTGCTCGCGAAATCAGGGACGATTGGTCTAGAGTGATCGGCTCCCACACGATCGAGCCATCCACCATCTTTCTTAGATGAAAGGTTAGCGAAGTGGGGATTGACTCGCCGGCCGAACTTTGGGGAAGTAGTACGTGGCGATTTGTTATCAGCCAAGCGTCCTCAACTTTTCTCCATTGCCCGTCCTTGCTCGGGTCTCGCGGTGAAAGCTGCTGGTAGAAGAAACCTGTCCCCTGTGACCCGCCCGTTGCAGTTTGGACTTGTATGAGCGTCGAAATACCATGAATCGCATCATCGACGTGCATCGACTCCTCCTGTGAGACCTAACGCCTGAATTAAGCCGCGCCGCGAAGCGGCGTCGGCTTGAATGAATTGTTAGGGGGCGGCCCGATCGTCAGGACGCACGTCAGAAACCATGACTGTCAGGCCACCGCCCGGTAGCAGATATGCACGATAAGTGAACTGTTTGCTATCACAAGCTTCAATAGTCCAATGCTCCACTACCGCATCGCCCTCGTCCCGTATGATTTCAGCGGACAACGGGCGAACGTATCGGCAGTTTGGTTGTTGTGCGTTGTGCCAGCCAGCAACGTCACGCGCTACGTTTGCGACCTGCACTCCGCAGGCTGAGGTGCCGAGCGGACTGCAAGGCTTGGCAGGTGAAGAAGCGCACCCAGCCAGAGCAGCTAGGGAAACCGCGCAGAAAATCCGTATCAGATGCGACACCATTGCATTAGCCCCCTAACGCCTGAATTAAGCCGTGCCGCGAAGCGGCATCGGCTTGAATGAATTGTTATGCAGTCCCCGCCAACCGGCGAACCCTGCACATCTGACGGATCTTACGCCCGGCAAAGCAGGGATGCGATAGCCGCCAAACGAAGGACGCAGCAGTGAGTGGCCCGGAACCAAAGCCACCGAAGTCCGTTGGCGCCGACCGGACGATAGCGGAGACAATCAGGTCGAAACCCTAGCGCCTACGATGCCAGGCGAAGGCGAGAGCGGCGACGTTGGTAAGCGGAGCAATCAGGCGGACGCCGCGACAGCTTTAAACTGCCATTCCACGCATAACGCCTGAATTAAGCCGCGCCGCGAAGCGGCGTCGGCTTGAATGAATTGTTAGCACTCATGCGCGTTCAATTCTGATATGGCCATCGGAAAGAACTTCGGCAGAGAACATAACGCTTTGATAAGTAAATCGGAAGGAACGTGAAGATGACCATTCTATGAAACGAAATCCGGAAACTTCACCTGTGAAGCCAGCACTTTTAGCAAATTCAGATAAGTCAAATGTCTGACGGCTCTGGACTTTGCTACAGCACCCTTCCGTCCCGGTAGTAATTGTTTCTATCACGACTGAGTGATAGATCTCTGACAGGTAGACCACAACGCGTAAAGCTTCGGTTTGTGGCGTTTCTTCTGGCAGTAATTCCGGATTGCCAGTCAATGGAAGTTGGATGCTTCCGGAAGTAGATAGGTACTCGATGCTTGGGTAGCTAATCTCTGCATCAGCATCTGTAAGCGGAAGCACAACCGCATCCGTCAGCACAGGGCTTGAGAAGGATATAGCTAGCAGGATGGCGATGGCTTTCATGAGTGCTAACGCCTGAATTAAGCCGCGCCGCGAAGCGGCGTCGGCTTGAATGAATTGTTAGGGCCCTAGCCGAGCCACTCTGCCAGTGCATCACCCGACGAGTGGCCGAGCATTGAGAACCCCTCCTTGTCTTCGAGCTTACCGTAGCCAAGAAAAAACTGAGACAAAGATGTGCTGTAGAACAGCCATTGCCCGTCAAGTTGAGCGATAGCGTACATGGCATGAGGCCCGGCAGTGCGACCGCAATACTTTTGAGCCCACTCGTCGGCGCGAACAAGTACAGGAAAAGGATCTATCAGCCGAGACAGAAGCTTGGACTGCTCTGCCGCGATGTATGCGTCCGGGTCAGGTGCCCAGGAGCATGGCGTATGACTGCCCCGAGCAAACGACTCTTCGACAAGTTTGAGCGCCCGTGCTCTGTCCATAGGGCCCTAACGCCTGAATTAAGCCGCGCCGCGAAGCGGCGTCGGCTTGAATGAATTGTTAGGCCGCTGGCCCTGAAATGCCAAGTCCTGCGACCACGAATGCGACGGCTTGCTCAACACTGCCCGCTGTGAATCGATCAGCCGACCTTGAGCTTTCAAACAAGAAGGGACAAGTGCCGGTACTAGACTCAAGTTGCACCTCAACGTCAGTATCCGGATGG
Source organism: Luteimonas sp. (assembly GCA_024707405.1). GTDB lineage: Bacteria > Pseudomonadota > Gammaproteobacteria > Xanthomonadales > Xanthomonadaceae > Luteimonas. The sequence goes on along the minus strand of JANPZU010000008.1, from coordinate 23,258 downwards.
CGGAAGAACCACAAACCGTCGTCGTCAGCGCCGGGATGTAAGACAGTCAGCTGAGCTGCTGATATGTCAGGGTGTGTCAGATGCAGCTGAGCAATGATTGCGTCAATGTCCCGCACACTTTCTCCTGCGGCCTAACGCCTGAATTAAGCCGTGCCGCGAAGCGGCATCGGCTTGAATGAATTGTTATGCGCCACGGTACGCCCGAAGCCCGGCGACCGCAATGACGCCAGCCAGGCCGGGGAACCGATTGTCACCGGATGCAACCCGACGACACGGAGAGGCCGGGTGGAACCGAAGCCCAGGCCGCGCCGCAGCCCGAAAGCGCGCGTCACCGGCTTGGCGATGCGCAAGGCGAGGAACTCGCAACGGCGAGGCCGCACGAGCGCACCAACGAAGCGATGGTCTTGGAGCAGACTGCGGCGCGAACGCGATGCCGAAAGAAGCGAGCTGTGCCACCGAGCGATGCGAGTTGGCAGCACCGGGGAGGTGACGGCCGACGCAACAACCCCGAACCCACACCCACGTATAACGCCTGAATTAAGCCGCGCCGCGAAGCGGCGTCGGCTTGAATGAATTGTTAGGCTTCACGCCCGGCAACCCTGCACATGCTCTCGGAAGCCTTGCGTGGCCTCAGAGGTGAGAGATAAAAGTTCTGTCTCATGAACATGGACGGCGGTGATTCCGCGGCGCTTGGCCTCCGAGGGGAACGTAGTTTGGAATTGCCCCTTCGGGAGCAGAAGGGTGGCAGGGGTGCCACCGCTGCGCTCCAAGCATGAACTGAATAATTTACGCACTTCAAACACGGAAGGCTCGGCCTGCGCAACAGACACGAAAGCAGTGCCAAAGATGAAGCCGCTTGCAGCGTCCATGAGTGCGATGCAATTGAAATCTCCGTCTTGCTCGGTGCGAACGGGAGCATCATTGAGTTGGAAAACAACCCAAGCCTCGTCTTCTTCAAATTGGTTGGGTTCTAGCATGAACTTTCCATGTGAAGCCTAACGCCTGAGTTAACCCGCGCCGGACGCGGGGTTTCCTGGGCGATCATAGATCAGCTTGCGGCTGCCTCAAAGGAGCCACGAAACGGCGTCGGGTTGAACGACTTGTTAGCGTGCGGCTGTTGCCGTGCCCGATCGCGTCATGCCGGAACAACGAGGCTCCGGGCGAAGACCCGGCGGGGAACAGCGGCCACCAAAAAGCGCCGAAGCGTGTTGCGCCCAAGCTCGCTTGGTCGCAACACGACGCGACGCTTTTGTAGCAGATGAAAACGAATCCAGTCGATAGCGACAACACGCACAGTCGCGTCAGGCTTTTCTGATTGGCAATCAGCAGTCGGTGCCGCAGGCTAACGCCTGAGTTAAGCCGCGCCGCGAAGCGGCGTCGGCTTGAATGAATTGTTAGGCCGCAGACGGATCACTGTGAACACACCGCAGCTCCGACCAACGACCACCTGAGTCTAAGCAAGCATCCGAGGCGATGAACTCGCGGATGTACGGGAAGGCTGTAAGAAGAACCGCTGCCACCAGTGCCACCACAACATAGCGGCTGGCAGGGCGATCGCGGCGCAGCAGGACGAACAGACCGGCTCCCGCCAAGAAAGATGCGGCGGCCCAGGCCAAACGGTTGCCTGCGACAAATAGCCAGCCGTCTGGGTTGGGTGAAGGTGGCCCGCCTGCGGCCCATGCGGCAAAAACGGCACCGTTGAGCTGCAAAAGGCCCCAGACAATCCCGGCGGTCAAGAGAATCCATCTGAGCATCTTGCGGAAGTGTCTCATGCGGCCTAACGCCTGAATTAAGCCGCGCCGCGAAGCGGCGTCGGCTTGAATGAATTGTTAGGCCGCGCCACCCGTTCCCAAGACTCACCCCAACTGACACCCAGCAACAGTGAGGATTGCGAGCGGATATCACGATCGATTGACTGTATCAGTGATCCATTCATGGGCTTCAACACCTCTCGGGCACTGTGCTACAAGACCAACTATCCAGATGTTCAGGTATTCCCACTCGCTGCCCTTGGCTCCAAGCCATTGATTGTCAGCTGCTGCTTGGTTGGCGATGCGCTGAATCAAAGGCCATAGGCTCCTATCTAGTCCGATAGTTATCTGATGCTCGTCATCCATGAAGTGGCGAACCTCGATGTTGTCTCCACCGCCAATGCTCCTCATAGTCGAGTTCCTGCCGAGCGGCCTAACGCCTGAGTTAACCCGCGCCGGACGCGGGGTTTCCTGGGCGATCATAGATCAGCTTGCGGCTGCCTCAAAGGAGCCACGAAACGGCGTCGGGTTGAACGACTTGTTAGCGTGCGGCTGTTGCCGTGCCCGATCACGTCATGCCGGAACAACGAGGCTCCGGGCGAAGACCCGGCGGGGAACAGCGGCCACCAAAAAGCGCCGAAGCGTGTTGCGCCCAAGCTCGCTTGGTCGCGACACGACGCGACGCTTTTGTAGCAGATGAAAACGAATCCAGTCGATAGCGACAACACGCACAGTCGCGTCAGGCTTTTCTGATTGGCAATCAGCAGTCGGTGCCGCAGGCTAACGCCTGAGTTAACCCGCGCCGGACGCGGGGTTTCCTGGGCGATCATAGATCAGCTTGCGGCTGCCTCAAAGGAGCCACGAAACGGCGTCGGGTTGAACGACTTGTTAGCGTGCGGCTGTTGCCGTGCCCGATCACGTCATGCCGGAACAACGAGGCTCCGGGCGAAGACCCGGCGGGGAACAGCGGCCACCAAAAAGCGCCGAAGCGTGTTGCGCCCAAGCTCGCTTGGTCGCGACACGACGCGACGCTTTTGTAGCAGATGAAAACGAATCCAGTCGATAGCGACAACACGCACAGTCGCGTCAGGCTTTTCTGATTGGCAATCAGCAGTCGGTGCCGCAGGCTAACGCCTGAATTAAGCCGCGCCGCGAAGCGGCGTCGGCTTGAATGAATTGTTAGGCGCGTCTCTCACGGCACGCGACCTACCGAAACCGAACCATCCTCCGATAGCGCTACATACTTCTGAGCAACTTGGCCAGAGGTGAATCCGCGCGAGAAAATTACATAAATGGTACGGCCACCTAAGTCGACGTAGCCACCCTCGTATGTGATTTTGACCCCGTTGGAGCCGAACCCTTGAAGTTCTTTCAGATGCTCCGGACGAAGGGTAAATTGTTTGCCGAAAGCTTCTACTCGCAGCAGCGAGATTCCATCCGAAGATTGTGCGCCAGAGACTTTGACCGGCCCGGAGCCCCCAATGCCAGGAGACTCCAGCGCAAATGCGCTTATGGGCAGAATGCCCTCCCGCGATGCGAAAGTATCTGCCGTTGTGCCTAGCAGGACAAGAACAAGAAACAGGGTGAGCCAAGGCTTTCGCATACGCGCCTAACGCCTGAATTAAGCCGCGCCGCGAAGCGGCGTCGGCTTGAATGAATTGTTAGGCCTCATGCCACGTGCCTAATCTGCATTGTAGCTTTGCGGTTCAAAATGTGAGCCGTTCTGTTTTGGATCTGTCATGGCAGATTTAGCCACAAGAAGAATCACGATCGACCCAAGGATAGGGAGTGCTATTGCAATCGTGATCTGCCATGCCCGTTGAGAGTTCTTGTAGCCCGGGACACGAAAAACGGAAACCGCTGTTGCAGCTACGAGAATAGTGTGAACTAGTGCTGCAATTAATAACCAGGATGTTGAAGACATGAGGCCTAACGCCTGAATTAAGCCGTGCCGCGAAGCGGCATCGGCTTGAATGAATTGTTATGCGCCACGGTACGCCCGAAGCCCGGCGACCGCAATGACGCCAGCCAGGCCGGGGAACCGATTGTCACCGGATGCAACCCGACGACACGGAGAGGCCGGGTGGAACCGAAGCCCAGGCCGCGCCGCAGCCCGAAAGCGCGTGTCACCGGCTTGGCGATGCGCAAGGCGAGGAACTCGCAACGGCGAGTCCGCACGATCGCACCAACGAAGCGATGGTCTTGGAGCAGACAGCGGCGCGAACACGATGCCGAAAGAAGCGAGCTGTGCCACCGAGCGATGCGAGTTGGCAGCACGGAAGAAGTGACGGCCGACGCAACAACCCCGAACCCACACCCACGTATAACGCCTGAGTTAACCCGCGCCGGACGCGGGGTTTCCTGGGCGATCATAGATCAGCTTGCGGCTGCCTCAAAGGAGCCACGAAACGGCGTCGGGTTGAACGACTTGTTAGCGTGCGGCTGTTGCCGTGCCCGATCGCGTCATGCCGGAACAACGAGGCTCCGGGCGAAGACCCGGCGGGGAACAGCGGCCACCAAAAAGCGCCGAAGCGTGTTGCGCCCAAGCTCGCTTGGTCGCAACACGACGCGACGCTTTTGTAGCAGATGAAAACGAATCCAGTCGATAGCGACAACACGCACAGTCGCGTCAGGCTTTTCTGATTGGCAATCAGCAGTCGGTGCCGCAGGCTAACGCCTGAATTAAGCCGCGCTGCGAAGCGGCGTCGGCTTGAATGAATTGTTAGGGCGCCGGTGACGCCCGGTAAGGCGAACTCTACGACAACCTGGCCGTAAGCGAGAGCTTGCCCCGAGAGCCTGCGGGAACGACATTGCGGCGCACAACTCCGCCAGCCAGCGGCTTGCGCTACGAACGATCGGGAATGAAGTTGCTGCGCTGAACTCTGGTGCCGCAGGCTTGCGCCGGGAAGTTACAGCCGCTGACACCAACACAGACAGGGATGCTTGGCCGAGCGCCCTAACGCCTATTCGACCCCGGGACGGGGTGATAGCGTTAGATGTTCATCTCCGGGACGAGGCGCGTCAAGTCAAGGGAATGCTTTGAAAACAACGGATTGAATTCAGGCAGTGCGGAAGTAACGGTGGATCGTTCTTCTGTTATCTGGCAAAAGATGGCAATAAAAAATACCACCGCGGTAATGCGGTGGTATTTCTAGATAAGTTACTGATTGTGATCAGCTTGGGCAATTTCAACATTCAGCAATTGAGTATTGTTGAGGTTGTCCCGCTCAGCCTTCCCACTTGGGCAGTTTCTTTTTCACCGCGACATTCTTGAGCGTGACGTACGCGGGGATGCCGTCCTTGCCATATGGCGGCGGTGCTTCACCGCGGATCAGGGGTTCGAGGTAGGTGCGGGCCTTGTCGGTGATGCCGTAGCCGTCGCGGCGGATGAAGTTCTTCGGGAACATCTTTTCGTGGTTGGCGACCTTGTCGAGTGGGGCGCTGCCGATCTTCCAGCGATAGGGTTTGTCGGAGGTGCGCACGATGATGGGCATCGTCGCGTTCTGGCCCTTGAGTGCGAACTGCACGGCGGCCTTGCCGACTGCAATGGCCTGCTCGACGTCGGTCTTCGAGGCGATGTGGCGCGCGGAGCGCTGCAGGTAGTCGGGCAGGGTCCAGTGCACCTTGTAGCCGAGTGCGTCCTTGACCTTGCCGGCGAGGTACGAGGCGACGCCGCCGAGCTGGGTGTGGCCGAAGGAGTCCTTGCCGCCGCCGGAGTCGGCGACGAAGCGGCCGTCGGCGGTCTGGATGCCTTCGCTGGCAACGACCACGCAGTAGCCGACGCGCTTGACGACCTTCTGCACCTGCTTGAGGAAGTCGGCCTCGTCGTACGGGCGCTCGGGGAACAGGATGATGTGCGGGGCTTCATCGGGGCCGTTGCCGGCGAGGCCGGCGGCGGCAGCCAGCCAGCCGGCGTGGCGGCCCATGGCTTCGTAGACGAAGACCTTGGTGGAGGTTTCGGCCATCGCGGCCACGTCCAGCGCGGCTTCGCGCACGGACACGGCGGTGTACTTGGCGGCCGAGCCGAAGCCGGGGCAGCAGTCGGTGACGGCGAGGTCGTTGTCGATGGTCTTGGGCACGCCGATGCAGGTCAGCGGGTAGCCGAACTCGGCCGCCAGCTTCGACACCTTGTTGGCGGTGTCGGCGGAATCGTTGCCGCCGTTGTAGAGGAACCAGCGCACGTCGTGGGCCTTGAAGACCTGCAGCAGGCGCTCGTACTTGGCGCGGTCGGCCTCGACCGATTTCAGCTTGTACCGGCACGAGCCAAAGGCGCCGCCGGGCGTGTGCGCCAGGGCGCGGATGGCGGCGGCGGACTCCTTGGTGGTGTCCACCAGTTCCTCGCGCAAGGCACCGAGGATGCCGTTGCGGGCCGCCAGCACCTTGATCTTGCGGGCGCGGGCCTCGCCGATGACGCCGGACGCGGTGGCGTTGATGACGGCGGTGACACCGCCGGACTGGGAGTACAGGAGGGTTCCGGAAGCCATGGTCGCCTTTGGTCGTAAGGACGGAGTGCTGCAATGCGGTAAGCTGGAGCGGTCGTCGCGGCAGCGGGCCCAGTGTACCGCCGGCCGCGGCCCGTCCTTCCATCTGGAGTCATCGATGCGACTGGTACTGCTGGGGGCGCCCGGTTCGGGCAAGGGCACGCAGGCGGCCCGCTTGAAGGAATACCTGGATGTGCCGCACATCTCGACCGGCGACCTGCTGCGCGCGGAAGTGGCGGCCGGTTCGCCGCTGGGCCTGCAGGCCAAGGAAGTGATGGCGCGCGGCGATCTGGTCAGCGACGAGATCCTGCTGGGCATGCTGCGGGATCGTTTTTCCCGCGACGACACCCGCAACGGCTTCATCCTCGACGGCTACCCGCGCAACCTCGCGCAGGCGGCCGCGCTCGACCAGTTGCTGGCCGACCTCGGCCAGAAGTTCGATGCCGCCGTGCAGCTGACCGTGGACAACGAGCAGATCATCGAGCGCCTCGCCGGCCGGGCCAAGGCCGAAGGCCGTGCGGACGACAGCCCGGAATCGGTGCGCCACCGGCTCAACGTGTACGACCAGCAGACCGCGCCGGTGATCGAGTTCTACCGCCAGCACGGGCAACTGACCGTGGTCGATGGCGTCGGTTCGCTCGATGACGTGTTCACCCGCATCGTCGAAGCGATCGCGCCGGAGAAGGCGGTCGGCTGAGGCCGCGCGACACGGGACATGCTTCCGTCGCCGCGTGCAAACCGGCGACAATCGCGGCATGAGCAAACTCCACATCCTCGGCATCGCCGGCACCTTCATGGGCGGCGTCGCCGCGCTCGCGCGTGAGCTCGGCCATGCCGTCGAAGGCAGCGACCAGGCGGTGTATCCGCCGATGTCCACGCAACTCGAACGACTCGGCATCGCGCTGAAGCAGGGCTACCAGCCCGAACACATTTCGCCCGATTGCGACAACGTGGTCGTCGGCAACGCGCTCTCACGCGGCAATGCCGCGGTGGAGGCGGTGCTCGACAGCGGGCGGGCCTACACCTCGGGCGCGGAATGGTTGCGCGACCACGTGCTGCCGGGGCGCGACGTGATCGCCGTGTCCGGCACGCATGGCAAGACCACGACCACGACGATCCTGTCGTACCTGCTGCAAGCTGCCGGCCGCGAGCCGGGCTTCCTGATCGGTGGCGTGGCCGAGGATTTCGGCGTGTCGGCGCGCCTCGGTGGCGGTCGTGAGTTCGTGGTCGAAGCCGATGAGTACGACACCGCATTCTTCGACAAGCGCAGCAAGTTCGTGCACTACCGGCCGCTGGTGGCGATCCTCAACAACCTCGAATACGACCATGCCGACATCTTCCCGGACGTGGCCGCCATCCAGCGCCAGTTCCACCACTTCGTGCGCACCGTGCCGCGCCGTGGCCGCATCATCGTCAACGGCCACGACGAGCGCCTGCGCGAGGTGCTGGCGATGGGGTGCTGGACGCCGGTCGAGCGGTTCGGGCTGTTGAACGGCACGGACGATCCGCGGTTCGAATGGAGCGCACGCAAGCTGCGCGATGACGGCAGTGTCTTCACGGTGTTGCGTGGGAGCGAAGAATTCGCGACCGTCGAGTGGCCCCTGCTCGGCGACCACAACGTGCTCAACGGCCTTGCCGCGCTGGCCGCCTGCGCGGCGGTCGGCGTGGACGTTGCGCAGGTGGCGGCTGCGCTGAAGGACTTCCGCAGCGTGAAGCGCCGGCTGGAGGTGCTGGGCGAAGCGCGAGGCATCACCGTGTACGACGATTTCGCGCACCATCCGACGGCAATCGCGACGACGCTTGCAGGCCTGCGTGCGAAGGTGGGCGATGCGCGAATCGTGGTGGCGATGGAACCGCGCAGCAATTCGATGCGGCTCGGTGCGCATGCCGATGCGCTGGCGCCGTCACTCGATGGCGCCGACACGGTGGTGTTCCTTGCGCGTCCGGAATTGCCCTGGGATGCGGCGAAGGTGGTGGCTGCGGTGCGTGGCGACGCACGCGTCGTGCCCGATGCCGATGCCCTGCTGGCGACGTTGCGTGAAGCTGTGCGCGCGGGCGACCACGTGGTATTCATGTCCAACGGTGGTTTCGATGGCGCGCCGCGGCGCTTCCTCGCCTTGCTGCAGGACGCATAGACTGGCCACATGGCCGAATCGTTGCCCCTGTTCCCGCTGCATGCCGTGCTGGTGCCGGGCGCTGCACTCGGCCTGCGTGTGTTCGAGCCGCGCTACCTTGACCTGGTGCGTGATTGCGGGCGCAACGGCACCGGCTTCGGCGTCTGCCTGATCGCCGATGGCGAGGAAGCCGGCGCGCCGGCCTCTTCGATGGCCTACGGCACGGAGGCGCGCATCGAGGATTTCGACACCGGTGCGGATGGCCTGCTGCACCTGCGGTTGCGTGGTACGCGACGCTTCCATGCCCTGCGTACGCGCGTGCGCGACAACGGCCTCGTGGTCGCGGACGTGGATTGGCTGGACAGCGATCCGGTGGTCGACCTGCAGCCGCAGCACGCCTTGCTGGCGGACATGCTGCGCAACATCCTGGAGCAGATCGGCGCGGACATCGCCGTGCCGGAACGCAGCTTCGACGATGCGGCGTGGGTGGGGTGGCGGCTGGCCGAACTGTTGCCGATCAGCTTGTCGCAGCGGCAATCGCTGCTGCAGGAAAACGATCCCGACAAGCGCCTCGAAGCGTTGTTGCGGATGATTCCCTGAGATTTGTTCGTCGCTATGGCGCTTGCTGCGTTGAATCGGCAGGCGACGTGCGCAGTCGCAGCGTGGGGACGTCCGAATACGGATGCGGTTCCTCGCGCGATTCGAACCCTTGCAACAGTTCGCGCAGCCCGGCGTGCACCTCGCGCGTATCCGTCTGCGGTTGCCACAGGCCGAACTGGTCGAACGGGCGCGTATGCAGCATCGCCTGGCTGGTGCCGACCCACAACTCGGTGCCATCTTCCAGGCGAACCGGCGCACGCCACAGGCGCAGCACTTCGGCGCGGGTGTCGTCGAGGTCGCGGCGCATCAGCAGGGCTTCGGCCGAAGTCCCCAGCGTTGCCGGCAGGATCGGCTGCTCTGCGGGCGGCACGTCGTCGTCCAGCAAGGTCAGCACCGCCGACCAGTCGGCCTGCACCTGCGTGCGCCAGCCTTCGGCTTCCAGCCGCGCCTTGAGCGGCGCCAGCGGGCCGGCGACCTGCAGGTCGAGCGGCCAGCGATGCGCCGGGTCGCGCTCGCGCAACTGCCCGGGCAATGCCTGCCACTCGCTGTCCCACCAGCGCTCGGTGGACAGCACGATGGTCGGCGGGTTGGGCGTGACCTTCGCCAGCAGCGGATCGACCGCGCGCGGTGCATGCCACAGCGCGGCGATGGCGAACGTGGTGTAGAACACCAGCGCCACCGGCCGCATCCAGAACGAGCGTTCGACATGCCTGCGGTAGGCGATGCCCAGCACCAGCAGCCACACCACGCCCAGCAGCATCCCGCCGACGATGTCGCTCAGCCAGTGCGCGCCGAGGTAGAGCCGGGCGAAGCCCAGGATCGCCACCACCACGCCCGAGACGAGGTAGGGCCACACCCGCGAACGGCCCGGCAATTCACGCGCGATCAGCACCGCGAAGAAACCGAACACGATGGTGCACATGGTGATGCCGACCGACGGGAAGCCGAAGCCGCCGTGTGCGGTCGGCGGGCGCGGCATGTCGATCACCGCGCCCAGCAGGGTGGTCAGCACCAGGCCGAAGGCCAGCGCCGCCAGCCAGTGCGCCGCGGCCAGCCAACGCCGTCGCCAGGCCAGCCACAGCAGGGTCAGCCCGACGGCCGGTGCCAGCACCTGGATGTCGCCGATCGACGCCAGCGCGGCCATCAGCCGGTCGGCCAGCGGGTTGCGCAGTTCGTACATGAACTGGAACACCGCCAGGTCGATGCGCAGCGGTTCGTCGCGCATCAGCACGGTGGCCAGCAGCGCGAAGCAGGCCCAGCCGATGGCAAGCAGGCACACGGCGAGGATCGCCAGCGATGCCGATTCCGGGCGCTTCGGGTCGATCAGCGCGGCGGCGTAGCGGCCCAGGCGCGGATGCTCGCGCGTCCACTTCAATGCACGTTCGAGCAGGCTGTTGGCATGCGCGTCGAACCAGCGGTAGCTGTACACCACCACCGCCCAGGCCAGTGCCAGCACCACCAGCAGCGCGCCGAGCACGATGGTCAGGCGACCGGCGACGGCCGCGACCGCATCGTAGGAGGCGCCGAAGATCCAGCCCGGCGCGAGGAACAGCACGGCCCAGGACACGCAGGCGAACAGGCTGACCGGCAGGTAGCGGCGCATCGGCATGCGCGCGATGCCGGCGATGGCCGGCACGAACTGGCGGATCGCACCGACGTAGCGCGCGACCACGATGCTCTTGACCGCGTTGCGCCGGAACAGCAGTTCGCCGCGGTCGAGCAGTTGCGGATACTTGCTGAAAGGCCACAGCCCGCGCAGCCCCGGCCCCCAGCGGCGGCCGATCCAGTAGCTCAGGCCATCGCCGGCTAGCGCGCCGAGCGCAGCGCAGGCCACCGCGTACGGGCCGGAGATCTCGCCGATGCCGATCAGCACGCCGATCGCGAACAGCAGCGGCAGCGCCGGCACGATGGCGCCGAGCACGATCACCGCATCCGCGAAAGCGATCAGGAAGATGACGATGCCGGCCGCCACCGGGTGGTTGCCCACCCAGTCGACCAGTCCGTTGAAGAAGCCGTCCAGCATCGGGCGATTATGACAGCGCCTGCATGACCGGCGTTCCATCGACGTTCGTCACAGGGGCGGCCCGTACAATGCCGTGATGCCGAGCGACGATGCCATCGAACTCCGCGCGCTGAAGGCCGACAGCTTCGGCCGCATCTCGCTGATGCAGGGTGCGCAGGGCGTGTTCGTGCGCCGCGACCTGGCGCACGTACCCTTGTGGCTGAGGTTGCCGGCGTGGTGGCTGGCGCGACGCGAGGCGCTGTCGCTGGCGAAGATCGCCGGCATGGCCGACGTGCCGCAACTGCTGGCTTGGGACGGGCGCCGGCTCGACCGCAGCTTCATGGCCGGCGATGCGATGTACCAGCGGCCGCCGCGCGGCGACCTGGCCTACTTCCGGCGCGCGCGTCGCCTGTTGCAGCAACTGCACCGGCGCGGCGTCGCCCACAACGACCTGGCCAAGGAAGCCAACTGGCTGGTGCTGGAGGATGGACGACCGGCGCTGATCGACTTCCAGCTCGCCACCCGTGGCGATCCGCGTTCGCGCTGGATGCGCTTGCTGGCGCGCGAAGACCTGCGCCACCTGCTCAAGCACAAGCGCATGTATTGCCGCGAATCGCTGACGCCGGTGGAAAAGCGCGTGCTCAAGCGGCAATCCTGGGTGCGCGACCTGTGGTTCCGCACCGGCAAGCCGGTGTATCGCTTCGTCACGCGCCGCATCCTCAAATGGGAAGACAACGAAGGGCAGGGGCCGAAGCCGTGATGCCGCTCCCTTGCCTGCAGCCGTCCCGCCTTCTCCTGTTGTCATCCCGAGCGCAGCGAGGGATCTTTGCCGGCTTCAGCGGAGGATCGGCAGGACAAGATCCCTCGCTGCGCTCGGGATGACAAATTCCTGTCCTTGGTTCGATGTCCGGATCCTGAAACCCATGTCTTCACTCAACGGCAAGACCCTCTTCATCACCGGCGCCTCGCGCGGCATTGGCCTGGCGATCGCGCTGCGCGCCGCGCGCGATGGCGCCAACGTGGTCATCGCGGCGAAGTCCGACGTGCCCAATCCGAAGCTGCCCGGCACCATCCATACGGCTGCAGCGGCGGTGGAAGACGCCGGTGGCCGCGCGCTGGCGCTCAAATGTGATATCCGCGAGGAAGCCGAGGTCAAGGCAGCGATGGCGAAGACCGTCGAGACCTTCGGCGGCCTCGATATCCTCATCAACAACGCCAGCGCCATCTGGCTGCGCGGTGCACTGGACACGCCGATGAAGCGCTTCGACCTCATGCAGCAGGTCAACGCGCGCGGCAGCTTCCTGTGCGCGCAGGTCGCGTTGCCGCACCTGCTGCAGGCGCGGAACCCGCACATCCTCACCCTCGCGCCGCCACCCTCGCTCGATCCGAAGTGGTGGGCGCCGCACACCGGCTACACGCTGGCGAAGATGGGCATGAGCTTCGTCACCCTCGGGCTGGCCGCCGAATTCCGTGACAAGGGCGTGGCGATCAACGCGCTGTGGCCGCGAACCCTGATCGCCACCGATGCGCTCAACATGATCCCCGGCGTCGATCTGGGCAACGGCCGGTCGCCCGAGATCATGGCCGACGCCGCGCACGAGGTGCTGGTGCGGCCGGCGGCGGGTTTCACCGGGAACTTCCTGATCGACGACGAAGTGCTGGCCGAAGCGGGCGTGACCGATCTTTCCGGCTACGCTGTCGATCCATCGAAGCCGTTGCTGCCCGATCTGTTCCTCGACTGATACGGGAGGCCGCATGTCGATCCAGCCTGTCCACGCATCGCGGCAATCGCTGGTCGCGATCCGCATCGGCCTGGCTGCCTTTCTCTTCGTCCACGGCGCCGCGCGAGTCTTCCACGATGGCGTGGTGCCGTTCGGCGGATTCCTCGACAGCCGTGGACTCCCGTTCGGCCTCGGTATCGCATGGGGCGTGACCGTGTTTGAACTGGTCGCCGCGCCGCTGATGGCTTGGGGTCGCTGGGTCGCGCCGATCGCGCTGGTGTTCGCCGGCATCTACGCCTGCGGGATCTGGCTGGTGCACGCACCCGCGGGCTGGTTCGTGGTCGGTCTCGGGCGCAACGGCATGGAGTACAGCGTGCTGATCATCCTGTGTCTGCTGGCGCTGGCCTGGTCGCATCGCGGGCGCTGATCGCCGGGCATTGATGCCGGGATGCGAGTCGTGCCCGGCTTGCGCACAATAGCGGCTTCCCTCCGCATTCCCCCGAGCACCATGTCCAACATTGCCCACCTGCTTGCCCTCGGCCGCGACTACTACGTGCCGGTCTACCGCCCGCGCGAAGTGATCCTCGATCGCGGGCAGGGCGCGCGCGTCTGGGACAGCGAAGGTCGCGAATACATCGACCTGTCGGCGGGCATCGCCGTCTGCGGCCTCGGTCACAACGATCCGGATCTCGTCGCCGCGCTGACCGAGCAGGCCGGCAAGCTCTGGCACACCAGCAACGTGTTCTACAGCGAGCCACCGCTGCGGCTGGCGGAGGAACTGGTTGTCGCGTCGCGTTTCGCCAAGCGAGTGTTCCTGTGCAATTCCGGCGCCGAGGCCAACGAGGCCGCGATCAAGCTGGTGCGCAAGTGGGCGACCGCGCAGGGCCGCACGCCGGACAGGCGCGTCATCGTGACCTTCCGCGGCAGCTTCCACGGCCGCACGCTGGCCGCGGTCACCGCGACCGCCCAGCCCAAGTACCAGGAAGGCTACGAACCGCTACCGGGTGGCTTCCGCTACGTCGATTTCAACGATGCCACCGCACTTGAAAGCGCGATGGCCACGGGCGACGTGGCTGCGGTGATGCTGGAGCCGGTGCAGGGCGAGGGCGGGGTGATGCCGGCTGCACCGGGCTTCCTGCAACACGTGCGCGAGCTGTGCGACCGCCATGGCGCGCTGCTGGTGCTGGACGAAATCCAGAGCGGCATGGGCCGCACGGGAACGCTGTTCGCGCATTGGCAGGACGAGGTGACGCCCGACATCGTCACCCTTGCCAAGGCGCTGGGTGGCGGCTTCCCCGTCGGCGCGACACTTGTCGGCGAAAAGGTCGCCGAGACCATGCAGTTCGGCGCGCATGGCACCACCTTTGGCGGCAATCCGCTGGCCGCGGCGGTGGCGCGCGTGGCGCTGCGCAAGCTGTCTTCGCCGCAGATCACCGACAACGTGGCGCGGCAGTCGGCGGCGTTGCGCGCGGGCCTCGATGTGATCAATGCCGAACTCGGTCTGTTCGAACAGGTGCGTGGTCGCGGATTGATGCTGGGTGCGGTGCTCCAACCGGAATACGCAGGACGTGCCGGCGAGATCCTCGACCTCGCCGCGGCCGAAGGCTTGCTGCTGTTGCAGGCGGGCCCGGACGTGTTGCGTTTCGTGCCGGCACTCAACATCAGTGACGAGGAACTGGCCGAAGGATTGAAGCGCCTGCACGCCGCCTTGCGCGCATTCGCCGCCTGATCAACCGTCGCCAGGCACGTGCCTCGCAGGATGCAGGCATAAAAAAGCCCCGGCGCTTTCGCGTCCGGGGCTATGCGTCGAGAGAGTGACGCGGTGTCTTCTTACCAGAAGCGGAAGTCTGCACTCAGCAGGTACGAGCGGGCCGGGCCGATGAACGCGCGCGTCATCGCCCAGTTGCCGGACGTGGCGTAGGTCTCGTCGGTCACGTTGTCCACGTTGAAGCGCAGGGTCAGCTTGTCGTTGACCGCGTACGAAGCCATCAGGCTACCGATGGTGTAGCCGGGCAGTTCACCCCAGCGGCCATTGGGGATGATGCGGTCGGCATCGTCCGGGCGGCCCGCCCACGAGTCGCCCACGTGCTGCACGCCACCGCCGATGGTCAGGCCATTGGCGAACGCGTAGGTCGTCCACAGGTTGGCCGAACGCTTCGGCGTGAACGCGAGTTGGTCACCATCGGCGCCTGCACCGCTGGCGATGATCGCCGCGCAGTCGGCGACGGTCGCGCCGGCACGGTAGTCGGTGGGATTGGCGGTGCAGCGTGCGGCATCGAGGTAGGCGCCGTGTTCGCGCTTGCTGTCCAGGAACACCGCGCCGGCGAACACCGTCCAGGCATCGGTGATGCGGCCGGTCGCGCTCAGTTCGATGCCGCGCACGATCTGCTTGCCGTAGCCGCGCAGCACGGTCGGGCTGCTGGCGACGCCCGGTTCCTTGCCGCTGACCGCGACGCTGCGACGCTGGGTCTGGAATACCGCCGCCGTGGTGCTGAGGCGATCATCGAGGAAGTCCCACTTCACGCCGATTTCGTGGCTGACCGCGCGCTGCGGCTTGGCGGCATCGTTGTTCTGGCCGACGATGCCGGGGAAGGCGTTGTCGCCGGTGCGCGAAATGTCGGGATTGGACAGCCACGAACCCGGCGGCAGCGTGGCGATGTTGACCGCCGCGTACAGGCTGCCGTTCTCGACCGGCTTGTACACCAGACCCAGCTTGCCGCCGAGCGTGGTTTCGCTCACTTCATAGCCATCCGGGCCGGTCGGTGCGCCGGCGACGGTCTTGCTGTCGATCTCCACGTCGTAGCGTTCCGCGCGCAGGCCACCGGTCAGCTGCCACTGTTCGTTGAACTTGACGGTGTCGTAGGCGTACAGCGCGACGGTGTCGATCTTGACCCGGTTGGTCTGCTGCGCCGCCGGCATGCCGGCCACCACGCGGTTGAAATCGGGTGCCAGCACGCTGGTCGCCGGCGGAGTGCTGGTGCCGAAGCGCAGTGCTTCGGATTCCTCGCGCGACAACTCGAGGCCGGCGGCGAGGGTGTGCTCGATGGCGCCGGTATTGAAGGTCACGCCGAGGTTGGTCAGGTTGGAGAACGTGCTGTTCTCGCGCTGGTAGGCCTGGGTGTCGCCGACAACGGTCTGGGTCGCGGCGGTGTAGCCGAACGGCACCGTGTACAGCGCCTTGCGGTCGGTTTCGACCCAGCGCGTCTGGTTGCTGAGGGTGAGGCCGTTGGCGAAGTCGTGCTCGATGCGCGCGGTGACCGATGCGCTGGTGTTGTCGTCGAAGTCAGATGCCAGTCCGTAGAACGTGTCGCGATCGGCGGAGCCGGCGACCGGGTCGTAGTTGATCGTGCCTTCGATCGATGCGCCGGGCACGCCCCAGTCCGGGCGGCCGCTCTGGCTCAGGTACTGCGCGGCCAGCACCACGCGGGTGCTGGTGCCCAGGCCGAACGCCAGCGATGGCGCGATGCCGACGGCATCGTTTTCTGCATGCTCGCGGCCGACGACGCCACCTTCCTGCAGCAGCAGGTTCAGGCGCAGCGCGCTGGTGTCGCCGAGCTGGTTGTTGAGGTCGAGCGTGGTGCGCAGGCGGCTGTCGGCGTCGGTGCCGTCGGTGCCGTAGCTGGCGGTGCCGCGGAAGAAGTAGCCCAGCTGCGGCGACTTGGTGACCAGGTTGACGTAGCCGCCCAGGCCGCCGCGGCCGTTGTCGGCCGCCGGGCCCTTGGCCACTTCCACCTGGTCGAGGTTGAACACGTCGCGGGCGTAGTTGCCCGAATCGCGCACGCCGTCGATGAAGATGCTGCCGCTGGTGTCGAAGCCACGCAGGCTGAAGTTGTTGTTGTTGGTACCGAAGCCGTTCTCGCCGGCATCGAAGCTGATGCCAGGCACGTTGCGCAGCACGTCGGTCAGGTTCTGCGCGCCCTGGGCGTTGAACACGTCGGACGGGATGACCGCGATGGTCTGCGGCGTGTCGAGCAGCGGTGCGGTGAACTTGGGCGACGAGGCCTTGTCCGGCACTTCGCCCAGCACTTCCACCTGATCCAGCGTCCGCGGAGTGGACTGGTAGGCGTCCGTGTCGGCATGGGCGGGCAGGGCCAGCGCGGCCAGCAGGGCGGCGGCAAGCGGAGAGGTGCGGAGCATCGTCGAGCGCGAGATGGTCATCGTGGGGTGTTCCCGTGGAATGGATGTATGGCGCCGCGGCGCAAGGGCGCAGGCGGCATGGCAGGAGCGCCAATGGCGCGAAATACTAATTATTCTCATTATTGTTGGCAATACGCACGCATGCGCATTGGAGCCGACTCCGGCAAGCGGTACCCTTGGCCGCCCGCCTTGATCCCTTGCCGGAACCGCCATGCTGTTGCAGATCCCGGATGTCCTGAGCCCCGAGCAGATCCGGCAATGTCGCGAGGCGTTGTCGAATGCGGAGTGGTCGGATGGGCGCGGCACCGCAGGCCATGCGGCCATCCAGGTCAAGCGCAACCAGCAACTGGCGCCGGATCACCCGCTGACGCAGCAGATCGGTGACCTGATCCTGCAGGCCTTGCCGGCCAGTCCGCTGTTCATGGCGGCGGCGTTGCCGCTGAAGGTGTTTCCGCCGCGCTTCAACCGCTATACGGGCGGCGGCGAGTACGGCTTCCATGTCGATGGCGCGGTGATGAGCGTGCCGGGCACGCCACATCGCATCCGTACCGATGTGTCGGCGACGTTGTTCTTCAGCGACCCCGACGAGTACGACGGCGGCGAACTGGTCATCGAGGACACCTACGGCGAGCAAAGCGTGAAACTGCCGGCTGGGCACCTCGTGCTGTATCCCGGCACCAGCTTGCACAAGGTCACGCCGGTCACGCGCGGCGCACGGCTGGCGGCGTTCTTCTGGACGCAGAGCCTGGTGCGCGACGACGGGCAGCGCGCCTTGCTGTTCCAGCTCGACCAGTCGATCCAGGCCTTGCGTGCACGCGAGGGCAACGACGCGGAGACGTCGCGGCTGCTGGGCGTGTACCACAACCTGTTGCGGCAGTGGTCGCAGACATGAGTGCCGACGACGCAGCGCGTCCGCCGCCGTTGCAGCGCATCCCGCCGCAGATCGCCAGCATCGCCGATTACGCGCCGTTCGCGCGCGAGCGCATGGGCGATGCGGCCTGGGCCTATCTCGAAGGTGCCGCCGGCGAAGCGCTCACGCTCCGCGACAATCGTGACGCATTCGACCGCATCCGGCTGCGCAACCGCGTGTTGGCGGATGTCGCTGGTGGCGACACGCGTGTCGAGCTGTTCGGCGACACGCTCGATTTCCCGATCCTGCTGGCGCCCATCGCGCGACACAAACTCGCGCACCCGGACGGCGAACTGGCGACGGTGCTGGGCGCATCGGCCATGCGCGCGGCGATGGTGGTCAGCACCGAAGCCAACACCACCCTCGAGGACATTGCGCAGGCGTCGCAGTCACCGCTGTGGTTCCAGCTGTATTTCCGCCACGATCGCGATGCCACGCTGTCGCTGGTGCGACGTGCCGAGGCCGCCGGTTATCGTGCGCTGGTGCTCACCGTCGATGCGCCGGTGATCGGCCTGCGCAACCTGGCCTTGCCGCTTGGCACCGAGGCGGTGAACCTGCGCGACCTGCCGCCGCATCCGCCGTTCGCGGTGAACCCCGGCCAGAGCCTGTTCGACAGCCCGTTGCTGGTGCAGGCACCGACCTGGCGCGACGTGGCCTGGCTGCGCGAACAGACGACGTTGCCGTTGCTGCTCAAGGGCATCACCCATCCGGACGATGCCCGCAAGGCACTCGATACCGGCGCTGCCGGCATCGTCGTCTCCAACCACGGCGGCCGCGTGCTGGACACACAGGTGGCCAGCATCGATGCACTGCCGGCAGTGGCCGATGCCGTCGCCGGTCGCGTTGCGCTGTTGCTGGATGGCGGCATCCGCCGCGGCACCGATGTGTTCAAGGCGCTGGCGCTGGGCGCGGATGCGGTCTTGGTCGGCCGCCCCTACGTGCATGCGCTGGCGACGGCGGGCGCCGCGGGCGTCGCGCACGCGTTGCACCTGCTGCGCGTCGAACTGGACACCACCATGGCGCTGTGCGGCTGTCGCACGTTGGCCGACATCACGCCGGCGTTGCTGTTCCGCGGCTGAGTCAGGCCAGTCCGTGCCGCTTGAATGCGCGCCGCAGCGAGCGCGCATCGGTCGCCGTCTCCGCCTGCATCCCGATCTTCCGTGCACCCTGCACGTTGGCGAACCTGTCGTCGACGAACAACGTGGATGCCGCGTCCCAGCCGAGCAGTTCCAGTGCGCGCTGGAAGGTCGCAGGGTCGGGTTTGCGCATCTGGAGCGTGCCGCTGCACAGTACACGGCCATCGAGGCGTGCGAATGCCGAGCCGAGGATCCGTGGCATCGCGCGTGCCATCAGCGCGCCGTTGTTGGTCAGCACGCCCAGCACCAGCGACGGATCGAGCGCCTCGATGTGCGCCAGCACGCCGGCGGCAGCCGTGCTGCCGGCAATGCGCGAGGCGATCCAGGCCTCCTCGTCCACGACCTTGCCGATGCCGTCGCCCAGGCGGTGCAGGTAGGTCGCGGTGTCGAGCAGGCCGCTGTCGTATTCGGTTTCCAGCCCGGAAGTGAACAACGTGGCGCGCACCTGCTCGTGCTCGCAACCAGCGAACGCGGCGAGGTTGGCGATGCGGCGTTCGTGGCTGTAGGTCGCCAGCACCTCGTCGAAATCGAACAGGATCTGGCGGATGCGGGTCATCCGGCAGCGACCACCTTGAACGATTCGCGTGCGGCGGCCAGCGTGGCTTCGACGATGGCAGCGTTATGTGCGCTGGACACGAAGCCCGCCTCGAAGGCCGACGGCGCGAGGTACACGCCGCGATCCAGCATGGCGTGGAAGAAGCGGTTGAACGCGGCGGTGTCGCAGGCGACGGCCTTCGTATAGGTGTCCACCTTCTGGTCGGTGAAGAACAGGCCGAACATCGCGCCGACGTGGTTGGTGGTGAGCGATACGCCCGCATCGCGCGCTGCGGCTTCGAAGCCTTCGCACAGCGTCGCCGTGGTGTTGGCGAGCCGTTCGTGGAAGCCGGGTTCGGAGATGAGTTCCAGCATCGCGAGGCCCGCGGCCATCGCCACCGGATTGCCGCTCAACGTGCCGGCCTGGTAGATCGGCCCGGCAGGCGCGATCTGCTCCATCAGTTCGCGGCGGCCGCCGTAGGCGCCCACCGGCATGCCGCCGCCGATGATCTTGCCAAACGTGCTCAGGTCGGGCGTCACGCCGTAAAGCGCCTGTGCGCCGCCCAGCGCGACGCGGAAGCCGGTCATCACCTCGTCGAAGATCAGCAGCGCGCCGTGCCGCGTGCACAACTCGCGCAGGTGCTGCAGGTAGCCATCGCGCGGCGGCAGGCAGTTGGCGTTGCCGACCACGGGTTCGATGATGACTGCGGCGATCTCGCCGCCGATCTCGTCGAACAATTGCGTCGCACCTTCGAAATCGTTGTAGCTGATCGTCGCGGTCAGTTCACTCAGGCCAGCGGGTACGCCGGGCGAGGTGGGCACGCCGAGCGTGAGCATGCCGCTGCCGGCCTTCACCAGGAACGAATCGCCATGGCCGTGGTAGCAGCCTTCGAACTTGACGATGCGCTGGCGGCCCGTCGCGCCACGTGCCAGCCGGATCGCCGACAGCGTCGCCTCGGTGCCCGAGTTGACCATGCGCACCATCTCGCACGAGGGGATCAGCCGCGTGATCGTTTCGGCCATCGTCACTTCGGCCGGGCAGGGCGCGCCGTAGGACAGGCCGTTGCCGATCGCGGCCTGCACCGCATCGCGCACCTTCGGATGGTTGTGGCCGACGATCATCGGCCCCCACGAGCCGACGTAATCGATGTAGCGGTTGCCATCCACGTCATGCAGGTAGGCGCCGTCGGCGCGCTGCACGAAGAACGGTTCGCCGCCGACCGATTTGAACGCGCGCACCGGCGAGTTCACGCC
Source organism: Luteimonas sp. (assembly GCA_024707405.1). GTDB lineage: Bacteria > Pseudomonadota > Gammaproteobacteria > Xanthomonadales > Xanthomonadaceae > Luteimonas. The sequence continues at coordinate 2,618 of JANPZU010000008.1, read as the reverse complement.
GCCGGGGATCAGCGCCTTGGCGCGGGAGAAGAGGGCGTGCGAACGTTCGTGTTTCATGGGGTGTTGTCTCCGGTGCCTGCTTCGTTCGTCGGATGCGGGCGGGTGCGTGGGAAGCAGGCCGCGTATCCGCGTGCTGCGTCGATGGGGTCGGGCGCATCGAACACGCCGCTGATCACGGCGACGTAATCGGCGCCGGCCTCGACGAGTCGTGGCGTATTGTCCCGCGTGATGCCTCCGATGGCGACCAATGGTAGACAGAAGCGGGCCGCATCGCGCAGCAACGTCATGCTTGCTTGTCGTGCATTGGGTTTGGTCGATGACGGGAAGAACGCGCCGAAGGCGAGGTAGCTCGCGCCTGCGCGTGCAGCATCTGCCGCGCGGTCGAGGCTGTCGTAGCAGGAGGCGCCGAGGATCGCATCGGGGCCAAGTGCGGTGCGAGCGGCTTGCAGCATGCCGTCGTGTTCGCCTAGGTGTGCGCCATCCGCGCCGATGTCCGCCGCCAGTCGCCAGTCGTCGTTCACGAGCAGCGGCACGCCGTGCTTCCGGCAAAGCGGCAACAGTGCGACGGCCTGTTCGTGCCGTAGCGCGGCATCGGCGGTCTTGTTGCGGTATTGCAGCAGCGCGGCATGCGGCAGTGCGACGGATACCCGCTCCACCAGCGACGCGGTATCGACGTCGTCCGGCGTCAGCAGGTACAGGCCCTTGCCGGGGAACGCAGTCTCGGGTCGGGGCATTGCGGTTTCCTGTGGGACAATGGCGCCAGTCACGACCGGCAGGCATGCATTATCCGATGAACGACACCGCCACCGCCTTCCGCACCTGGATGTGCGTCGTCTGCGGCTTCATCTACGACGAGGCCACGGGCCTGCCCGAGGAAGGCATCGCCCCGGGGACACGCTGGGAAGACGTGCCCGAGACCTGGACATGCCCCGATTGCGGCGTGACCAAGGACGACTTCGAGATGATGCCGCTGTAGCGAGCCGCTGCGGTTCAGTGCATGCGCGCGCTGGCGCGCCCTGCGTCGATCAACTGGTTGCGGATCTCGATGGCGTCCTGCGCATCGGGATTGCGCGAGAGGTAGCTGGACAGGTCCTCGCGGGCGCCCGCGACATGGCCCAGCTGCAGGTAGCCCAGGCCGCGATCGCGGACGGCATCGGCATCGTCTGGCGTGAGCTTGAGGATGCGGTCGGCGCTGCGGGTCGCGCGTTCCCAATCCCGGCTCTCGCGGTACACCCTATGCAGGTTGCGCAACACGCGCACCAGGATCGCGCGATGCGAGGCTGGGTTGAGGATCCGCGAGAGTACGTCGTCGTCGGGCGTGTCGCCGCCCATGTGCGGCTGCGCGCGTTCGCGTAGTTCATCCACGTCGAGCGGGCGGCCGCGATTGAACGGATCCATCACCAGTACGCCATCGTCGACCGGTAGCCGCACCAGGAAATGGCCGGGGAACGAAATGCCATCGAGCGGGATGCCGAGGCGACGGGAGACTTCCATCTGTACCAGCGCCAGTGAGATCGGGTTGCCGAGGCGGCGTTCGAACACTTCGTTGAGATAGCTGTTGCGCGGGTCGTAGTACTCGTCGTGGTTGCCCGCGTAGCCGAGTTCGTCGAACAGGTGGTGGTTGATCGCCTGCATCTTCAGCGCAGAGTGCTCGATGCCTTCCACCAGGTCGCGCAGGTGCCCGACGTGCTTGTCGACGATGCCTTCGTACATGTGTGCGTCGAGCCGCGGGTACTCGTCGCGGGCGATCAGCAATGCGGTGCCGAGCAGTGGCAGCGAGGCATCCTCGACCCCGGCGAGTGCATTCCAGTCAGGAAGTCCAGGCGACTCGTGCATGACGCAAGACTGCGCCGCCACCTCGTGATCCGCAAGCCTTGCGCGGCTACGGGTCAGCGCGCATTCTGCAAGGCCGGCGAGAAATGCAACTCGGCTCCGTCCTGGAGGCCAAGCTTCTCGGATTCGCCCGCATTGAGTTCGAGTACATAGCGTGCGGGTGCGCGGCTCGGATACGAAGGGCAGGCATTGCCCGCGGAGCATGGCGGCACGTTGCGTTGCTGCGACACCAGCCTGCGTTGCGAGTCGAAGTAGAGGATGTCCAGCGCAATGCGCGTGTTCTTCATCCAGTAGGCCTGGGGTTCCTCGCGATCATGGATGAACAGCATGCCCGCGTCGCTGGCCATCGCGTCGCGGAACATCAGCCCGCGCGCGCGCTTCTCGTCCGTATCGGCGATTTCCACCGTGTAACGGCTGCCCTCGAGCTCGACCCAGTGTCCGGTCGCGCTTGCGCAGCCGGCGGAAAGCAGTGCGATGGCCGCAAGCAGCACGGCGCGAAAGGTTTGCATTGGTGCGGTGTTCCGTAAGGGGTTCGCCGGCACCTTACCCCCGCCCCGGGGCGATGCGTCAAGGAAGTCCGGGGGGAGGGGCTAGGCAAATCCGGAAGGAACAGGCAGAATGCGCGCCCCCGCAACGGCCGGGCCGGGAAACACCTCCGGATCCGGGGCTCCCGAGACGGCAAGAACTTCGAAAGAAGGTATTGACGGACTCGGAAATCGAGCTAGAATGTGCGGCTCCCTTCGACGAAACGCCTCTGGGCGGCAAGCTGAAGGGAAAGTCAAAAA
>JANPZU010000003.1 GCA_024707405.1 Luteimonas sp. | reverse complement strand
GGCTCATGTTGTTTTAAGTGAAGAGTTTGATCCTGGCTCAGAGTGAACGCTGGCGGCAGGCCTAACACATGCAAGTCGAACGGCAGCACAGGAGAGCTTGCTCTCTGGGTGGCGAGTGGCGGACGGGTGAGGAATACATCGGAATCTGCCTATACGTGGGGGATAACGTAGGGAAACTTACGCTAATACCGCATACGTCCTACGGGAGAAAGCGGGGGATCGCAAGACCTCGCGCGGATAGATGAGCCGATGTCGGATTAGCTAGTTGGCGGGGTAATGGCCCACCAAGGCGACGATCCGTAGCTGGTCTGAGAGGATGATCAGCCACACTGGAACTGAGACACGGTCCAGACTCCTACGGGAGGCAGCAGTGGGGAATATTGGACAATGGGCGCAAGCCTGATCCAGCCATGCCGCGTGGGTGAAGAAGGCCTTCGGGTTGTAAAGCCCTTTTGTTGGGAAAGAAAACTTGCCGGCCAATACCCGGCGAGAATGACGGTACCCAAAGAATAAGCACCGGCTAACTTCGTGCCAGCAGCCGCGGTAATACGAAGGGTGCAAGCGTTACTCGGAATTACTGGGCGTAAAGCGTGCGTAGGTGGTCTGTTAAGTCTGATGTGAAAGCCCTGGGCTCAACCTGGGAATTGCATTGGATACTGGCAGGCTAGAGTGCGGTAGAGGGTAGTGGAATTCCTGGTGTAGCAGTGAAATGCGTAGAGATCAGGAGGAACATCCGTGGCGAAGGCGACTACCTGGACCAGCACTGACACTGAGGCACGAAAGCGTGGGGAGCAAACAGGATTAGATACCCTGGTAGTCCACGCCCTAAACGATGCGAACTGGATGTTGGGTTCAACTAGGAACTCAGTATCGAAGCTAACGCGTTAAGTTCGCCGCCTGGGGAGTACGGTCGCAAGACTGAAACTCAAAGGAATTGACGGGGGCCCGCACAAGCGGTGGAGTATGTGGTTTAATTCGATGCAACGCGAAGAACCTTACCTGGCCTTGACATGCACGGAACTTTCCAGAGATGGATTGGTGCCTTCGGGAACCGTGACACAGGTGCTGCATGGCTGTCGTCAGCTCGTGTCGTGAGATGTTGGGTTAAGTCCCGCAACGAGCGCAACCCTTGTCCTTAGTTGCCAGCACGTAATGGTGGGAACTCTAAGGAGACCGCCGGTGACAAACCGGAGGAAGGTGGGGATGACGTCAAGTCATCATGGCCCTTACGGCCAGGGCTACACACGTACTACAATGGGAAGGACAGAGGGCTGCAAACCCGCGAGGGCAAGCCAATCCCAGAAACCTTCTCTCAGTCCGGATCGGAGTCTGCAACTCGACTCCGTGAAGTCGGAATCGCTAGTAATCGCAGATCAGCATTGCTGCGGTGAATACGTTCCCGGGCCTTGTACACACCGCCCGTCACACCATGGGAGTTTGTTGCACCAGAAGCAGGTAGCCTAACCGCAAGGAGGGCGCTTGCCACGGTGTGGCCGATGACTGGGGTGAAGTCGTAACAAGGTAGCCGTATCGGAAGGTGCGGCTGGATCACCTCCTTTAGAGACTAAAAGACAGCTAATTGCCTGTCAGACGTCCGCACAAGTAACCTGCACATTAATCCGTACAACAGACTGGGTCTGTAGCTCAGGTGGTTAGAGCGCACCCCTGATAAGGGTGAGGCCGGTGGTTCGAGTCCTCCCAGACCCACCACTATTCGGGGCCTTAGCTCAGCTGGGAGAGCACCTGCTTTGCAAGCAGGGGGTCGTCGGTTCGATCCCGACAGGCTCCACCAGTTTCTGAAACGGATTACTGCGCGCACACATAAAGATTGAATCGATACGGCGTTGAAGCCGATATCGTGTTCTTTGAAAAATAGGGAAGTAGCGAGCGTTTGAGACGAACTGTCCAGACGTGTCGTAGAGGCTAAGGCGAAGCATCGCAAGATGCTTTTATTAATTGATGTTGTCGTTGATATTCGCGTTCCTGGTTTGTACCCGGGAACACACGATGACCCTGAGGCGACTTGGGGTTATATGGTCAAGCGAATAAGCGCACACGGTGGATGCCTTGGCGGTCAGAGGCGATGAAGGACGTGGTAGCCTGCGAAAAGTATCGGGGAGCTGGCAACAAGCTTTGATCCGGTAATGTCCGAATGGGGAAACCCACCTCGCAAGAGGTATCGTGCAGTGAATACATAGCTGCTCGAAGCGAACGCGGTGAACTGAAATATCTAAGTAACCGTAGGAAAAGAAATCAACCGAGATTCCCTGAGTAGTGACGAGCGAACGGGGAACAGCCCAAAAGTCGATTTGGTTCTAGCAAAAAGGTCTGGAAAGACCTGCCGTAGAAGGTGATAGCCCTGTATGCGAAAGGGCCATTTCGATGAAATTGAGTAGGGCGGGGCACGTGAAACCCTGTCTGAACATGGGGGGACCATCCTCCAAGGCTAAATACTCCTGACCGACCGATAGTGAACAAGTACCGTGAGGGAAAGGCGAAAAGAACCCTGGTGAAGGGAGTGAAATAGACCCTGAAACCGTGTGCGTACAAGCAGTAGGAGCCCTTCGGGGTGACTGCGTACCTTTTGTATAATGGGTCAGCGACTTATTGTTTGTGGCGAGCTTAACCGTATAGGGGAGGCGAAGGGAAACCGAGTCTGAATAGGGCGCATAGTCGCAGGCAATAGACCCGAAACCGGGTGATCTAGTCATGGCCAGGGTGAAGGTTGAGTAACATCAACTGGAGGCCCGAACCCACGTCTGTTGCAAAAGACGGGGATGAGCTGTGATTAGGAGTGAAAAGCTAATCGAACCCGGAGATAGCTGGTTCTCCTCGAAAGCTATTTAGGTAGCGCCTCATGTGAATCCTCTTGGGGGTAGAGCACTGTCATGGCTAGGGGGTCATCGCGACTTACCAAACCATTGCAAACTCCGAATACCAAGAAGGAATGCATGGGAGACACACGGCGGGTGCTAACGTCCGTCGTGAAAAGGGAAACAACCCAGACCCACAGCTAAGGTCCCAAATTTGTCACTAAGTGGGAAACGATGTGGAAAGGCACAGACAGCCAGGAGGTTGGCTTAGAAGCAGCCACCCTTTAAAGAAAGCGTAATAGCTCACTGGTCGAGTCGGTCTGCGCGGAAGATTTAACGGGGCTAAGTGATGAACCGAAGCTTGGGGTGCACATTTAATTATGTGCGCGGTAGAGGAGCGTTCCGTAAGCCGTCGAAGCGGGATTGAGAAGTCCCGTGGAGGTATCGGAAGTGCGAATGCTGACATGAGTAACGATAATGCGGGTGAAAAGCCCGCACGCCGAAAGCCCAAGGTTTCCTTGCGCAACGTTAATCGACGCAGGGTGAGTCGGCCCCTAAGGCGAGGCAGAAATGCGTAGTCGATGGGAAGCTGGTTAATATTCCAGCACCTCGCGTAAGTGCGATGGAGGGACGGAGAAGGTTATGCAGGCCCGGCGTTGGTTGTCCGGGTGAGAGAGTTGAGGCGGTGCCCTTAGGCAAATCCGGGGGCGCAACGTTGAGACTAAGGACGAGTCCATTAGGACGAAGCTGCAGATATCACGCTTCCAGGAAAAGCTCCTAAGCTTCAGCTTACGCAGACCGTACCGTAAACCGACACAGGTGGGTAGGATGAGAATTCTCAGGCGCTTGAGAGAACTCGGGTGAAGGAACTAGGCAAAATAGCACCGTAACTTCGGGAGAAGGTGCGCCCCTTTTGGTTCATAGCTGAGAGGGGCCGCAGTGACCAGGCCGCTGCGACTGTTTATCAAAAACACAGCACTCTGCAAACACGAAAGTGGACGTATAGGGTGTGACGCCTGCCCGGTGCCGGAAGGTTAATTGATGGGGTCAGCCGCAAGGCGAAGCTCTTGATCGAAGCCCCGGTAAACGGCGGCCGTAACTATAACGGTCCTAAGGTAGCGAAATTCCTTGTCGGGTAAGTTCCGACCTGCACGAATGGCGTAACGACAGCGGCGCTGTCTCCACCCGAGACTCAGTGAAATTGAAATCGCTGTGAAGATGCAGCGTTCCCGTGGCAAGACGGAAAGACCCCGTGAACCTTTACTATAGCTTTACACTGAACGTTGAGTTCGTCTGTGTAGGATAGGTGGGAGGCTGTGAAACCTTGGCGCTAGCTGAGGTGGAGCCATCCTTGAAATACCACCCTGTCGTGCTTGACGTTCTAACCTGGGCCCGTAATCCGGGTCGGGGACCGTGTATGGTGGGTAGTTTGACTGGGGCGGTCTCCTCCCAAAGAGTAACGGAGGAGCTCGAAGGTACGCTCAGCGCGGTCGGACATCGCGCACTGTGTGCAAAGGCATAAGCGTGCTTGACTGCAAGATCGACGGATCAAGCAGGTACGAAAGTAGGACTTAGTGATCCGGTGGTTCTGTATGGAAGGGCCATCGCTCAACGGATAAAAGGTACTCCGGGGATAACAGGCTGATACCGCCCAAGAGTTCATATCGACGGCGGTGTTTGGCACCTCGATGTCGGCTCATCACATCCTGGGGCTGTAGTCGGTCCCAAGGGTATGGCTGTTCGCCATTTAAAGTGGTACGCGAGCTGGGTTCAGAACGTCGTGAGACAGTTCGGTCCCTATCTGCCATGGGCGTTGGAGATTTGAGAGGGGCTGCTCCTAGTACGAGAGGACCGGAGTGGACGAACCTCTGGTGTTCCGGTTGTCACGCCAGTGGCACTGCCGGGTAGCTATGTTCGGAAGCGATAACCGCTGAAAGCATCTAAGCGGGAAGCGCGCCTCAAGATGAGATCTCCCGGGGCACAAGCCCCCTAAAGGAACCATCAAGACTAGGTGGTTGATAGGCTGGGTGTGTAAGTACAGCAATGTATTGAGCTAACCAGTACTAATGATCCGTGTGGCTTGACCATATAACCTCAAGTTGCCTTGGACTCTGCGATTGCGTCGCGGACGTTCGACAACAAGTTCGCTACTTCCCAACCTCTGAGAGCGTGAGCGCGATCATTCCGTCTTTTATGGAATGTGCCGCGACCCTCCACCCTCTCCCTGGTGACAATAGCTAAGTGGAACCACCCGATCCCATTCCGAACTCGGAAGTGAAACGCTTACGCGCCGATGGTAGTGTGCATCTAGCATGCGAGAGTAGGTCATCGCCAGGGTCTTTATCCCAAAAACCCCCAGCCTCGGCTGGGGGTTTTTCTTTGCGTGTCCGATTATCCGATTGCTTTTTTGGGGTTCTGGTTTCAGAACAGCGAGCGCTGGATGGTGTCGTGCTCGGAGGGTTGTTGCCTGGCTGCGCCCCAACCAGCAGCGCCTGATCGCGGTGCGTTCTTCCCGCGAGGGGTGTCTCCGCGGCGTTGCGTTTCACGATGGCTCGCCTCCGCCAGGACTTTGAATTGTCGTTCGCGCAGGAGATAAAGCTCTTCGGCCGAGGCGGCGGCACGTGCCTTGGTCACTACATCTTCGTCGCGCTGGCGCTCCGGGATCGCCTGGAATGGGATCCGCATCGGGGCGGCATCGTGCTTGACGGCTTGTGACATCGCGGCGAAGAACACCGAGTTGTTGCCGTATTTGTCATTGATGCGATCGAGCGCTTCGGTCATCTGCCTGTCGCGGCGGCGGCAAGCCATGAGTTCCCCACTGGCGCGGCCACATGGTTCGATGTCGAACAAGGTGACGGCCACTGACAACGGCGGATTACGCTTCGCATGCCAGCTCCCCCGCAGCCCGGCTGCCTTGAGTGTGGCGAGTGCTTCCGCGAGCAGGTGCAGGAGTGTGGGGGTATCGTCGATCGGGGCGAAGCGCAAATCGCGTTCGAAGCGATGCTCCATGCCGACGAAACGGATCCGGATCGCCATGCCGCCGGCCAGGAACGGCCCGCCGTTGCGGTCGCCGCGCATCCGCATGGCGGCCTTGGCCAGCAGTTTGAACAGCACCGAGCGTGCGCCATCGAAACTGCGCAAGGAAGGATCCAGGACATGCGAGTGGCCGATGGAACTGCGCTTTGTGGCGCGCTCCGGCATTTCGTGTCCGCGCAGTTGCATCCAGTAACGTTCGCCTTCGATGCTGCCCCAGGCTGCGCGCAGATGTTCCTTCGTTGCCCCGCACAGTTGTTCGGCCGTCCAGATACCGGCATTGCGAAGCCGTTGTTCCATTGATGGGCCGATGCCGCAGAAGTCGCGCAACTTCAGTTCGTGGAGTCGATGCGGCAGGTCGGATGGCTCAAGCACCGTCAGTCCGTTGCGCCCGCCCATGTCCGACGCGGTCTTGGCGAGGAACTGGTTCGGCGCGATGCCGATCGAGCACTTGATCCAGTCGAATTCATCCGAAATGCGCTGCTTGATGCGCCCGGCAATGGCGATAGCGTTGTCGCGCTGCCGCTCGCGACCGATCAGGCGGCATGGCACTTCGTCGATGGAGGCGGGCTTGCCGTGTGGAATGCAGTCTTCGATGGCGGCCATCAACTGGTGATGGATGTCGACGTAACGTGCCGGCCGTGCCTCGACCAGCATGAGATCGGGACAATTGTCCACGGCTTCCCAGACGGGTGTCCCGGTCTTGATGCCATGTTTCTTGGCTTCGTCACTGGCGGCGATGCAGCAGGTCGTCGGCGACATCACCGGCACCACGCCGACAGGACGATTGCGCAGGCGCGGCTCGTCCTGCTGCTCCACGGACGCGAAGAACGAGTTGAAGTCAACGAACAGGCAGCGCAGCGTCACGAGGGTTTCCTCACCGGGAAACCAGTCTCCCATGCCCAAGTCTCAGTGCGCGGGATCCTTTTCGGATCAATGTGTTAAAGGAGGATCGGCGGTTCACCGCCGACGATCACCACATCCGCGGGACGGCGCGCGAACAGGCCCACGCTGACCACGCCGGGGATCTGGTTGAGCTCGCGCTCCAGTCCGACCGGATCGGTGATCGACAGGTGATGGATGTCGAGTACCCAGTTGCCGTTGTCGGTGACCACGCCCTCGCGCCACACTGGCTGGCCGCCGGTGGTGGACAGGATCTGCCGTGCGACCAGGCTGCGCGCCATCGGGATGACTTCGATCGGCAGCGGGAAGCGCCCGAGCACGTCGACGCGCTTGGCCGGATCGATGATGCAGACGAATTTGGTGCTGGCCTCGGCGATGATCTTCTCGCGGGTCAGTGCCGCGCCGCCGCCCTTGATCAGGCGCTTGTGCGGATCGCATTCGTCGGCACCGTCGACGTACAAGTGCAGCGGGCCGGTGGCGTTGAGGTCGAGCACATCGATGCCGTGCGACTTCAATCGCGCGGTGCTCTGTTCCGAACTCGAGACCGCACCGGCGATGCGATCCTTGAGGGCAGCCAGTGCGTCGATGAAGTAGGCGACCGTCGAGCCGGTGCCGACGCCGACCACCATGCCGTCTTCGACGTAATCGATGGCTTTCTCGCCCGCCAGGCGCTTGGCTTCGGACATCACTTCTTCTCCAGCGACAGCAGCAGTTTCCATTGCGCCGCCGTGACCGGCAGCACCGACAGGCGCGAGCCCTTGCGGATCAGCGCGAATTCCTCGCCCAGTGCGTCGGCGTGGCCGCGGATGTCCTCGAGTGCGACGGGTGCGGCGAACTTGCGCACATAGGACACATCCACCAGTTCCCAGCGCGGCTGTTCGCGGGTCGCCTTTTCGTCGAAGTACTTGGACTTTTTCTCGAACTGGGTCGGATCCGGGTAGGCCGTGGCTGCGACTTCGGCGATGCCGTAGATGCCGGGCACGTCGGTGTTGGAATGGTAGAACAGCACGCCATCGCCGACCTGCATCTGGCGCATGAAATTGCGCGCCTGGTAGTTGCGCACGCCCGTCCAGGGTTCGGTGCGGACGCGTTCGAGATCTTCGATGGAGAAATCCGTCGGTTCGGATTTCATCAACCAGTAGCGCTTCCGGGTCATGGCGTTGGTGTGTTGGCGTAAGTGGCGTGTTCGGTGCAGACCGCGTCGAGCGGGATGTCCCAGGTCGCAGGATCGAGCGCATCCACGCGCTGCGATTCGAAGGCGGCGCCGACGAGGAGCGGCGTGGAGGTTCCATCCTTGCGGAACGCGAAGCTGCGATCGTACCAGCCGCCACCCATGCCGAGCCGGTGGCATTGCGGGTCGAACGCGACCAACGGTGTCACCACGAGCGCGAGGTCTTGCGGCTGCAGCAGCGCGTCATCGGTGACGTCGGGCTCGGGGATGCCGAATCGGTTGGTGACGAGTGCTGCGCCCGGCCGCCAAGGCGCGAAGCGCAGGCGGCCGTCTTCGTGCAGGACAGGCAGGCAGTAGTGGACGTCGGGCGGTAGCCGGAGCTGCCAGGCATGCAGCGCGATCTCGCCGTCCATCGCCCAGTAGCCGGCAACGAAGCCGTTGCTCGGCGCGAACGACAGTGTCAGCAGGCGGGCGGCGAGGAGATCCGCGGCGGCGATGCGCGCTGGGGCAGGGATCGCCCGGCGTGCGTCGCGCATGCGGCGGCGAAGTGCGGCGCGGTCGTCAGCGTGCATACCGTTCTTGCGGCGCACGCCGCGTGCTGGAAAGAAATACGTCCTCCGCCATGACGATGCCTGCGAAACGACCTTGAACCCGGGGTTCAAGTGGGGACGCTTGGATTCCATCGGGCTTCCCGCTGCGAGGCGGACTTGCACACCCGGCTTCCGCTGCGCCCCCATGGTCGTCATTAAGGGACAAGGCGAATGTTTGCGCATGCCGTCGACCACGGCAGAGGACGCGAAAACAGTATAGCGGCATCGGGCGGCGATGGCGTCCCGTCCGTCGGCTTGCGTACAGGAACGGACGGGTCAAGCCGCGGGATCGAGCAGTGCGTCGAGCTTGTGCTGCAGGTCGGCCAGGACGCGCGAGACTTCGCGGTCACGCAGGAGGTTTTCGTCGCGCAGTTGCTGCAGCTCATGCGCGAAGTTGAGCGCGGCGAGCACGGCCACGCGATCCACCGCCGCCATCCGGTTGGCGCCGCGGACTTCGCGCATCTTGCCGTCGAGCAGTCGTGCGGCCGCCATCAGTCCTTCGCGCTCCTCCGGCGCGACGCCGACGGTGTATTCGCGGTCGAGGATGCGGATGCTGACCGGATCGCTGGCGCTCACGTGTGCTGCTCCAGCGACTTCAGTCGCGCGATCATGGCTTCCACGCGTGAGCGCGCCTGTTCGTTCTTGGCCAGCAGTTGCGAACGGTCGCTGGCGACTTGTTCGTGCTGCTGGCGCAGGGAATGGTTTTCGTCGGCCAGCCGCTGGGTGCGCTGGGCCAGCCGGTCGATCCGGTCGGCGACGGCGCGGAGCTGGGCGATCACGTCCGGAGTATCCATGTCGGCACGATAGGCAGGCGGCGCGGGGCGGTCAAGGCAGGGCGGGGGACGGCGCGTCGGCAGCGCGCAGGCGCGCGGGCGACCAGTTGCGGATGAACGCCAGGCAGGCATGGGCATCCAGTGGCGGCGAGAGCCAGAAGCCCTGGATCTCGTCGCAGTCGTGGCTGGCGAGGAAGCGCATCTGCGCTTCGGTCTCGACGCCTTCGGCGACGACGTTCAGCCCCAGCGAGTGCGCCATGGTGATGACCGTGCTGGTGATCGCCGCATCCTCGGGGTCATGGGTGAGATCCCCGATGAAGGCCTTGTCGATCTTGATCGTGGTGATCGGCAGGCGCTTGAGGTAAGCGAGCGAAGAGTAACCGGTGCCGAAGTCGTCGATGGCGAGCGAAACGCCGAGTGCACGGAACGCCTGCAGCTTCGCGGCAGTGTGCTCGGCGTTGGCCATCAGCACGCTTTCGGTGAGTTCCAGCTCGAGCGAACTCGCCGGGACGCCGATGTCGTCGAGCACGCGCGACACCACCTCCGGGAAGTTCCCGCGCAGCAGTTGCAGCACCGAGACGTTGACGGACACGTTGAGGTCGCGCAGGCCGTGCTGGTGCCAGCGGTGCAGGGTGAGGCAGGCCTCGCGCAGCACCCATTCGCCGATCTCCAGGATCAGCCCGCTTTCCTCGGCCATCGGGATGAAGTCCGCCGGGGCGATGTCGCCGTGCTCGAGGTTCGACCAGCGCAACAGCGCTTCGACGCCGGTGATCCGCGACGAGCCCAGCGACAGCCGCGGCTGGAACACCAGGCGCAGTTCGCCCCGGTCGAGTACCTTGCGCAGCGCGCCGGAGATGGTCGCGCGCTGGCGGACGGCGATGTCCATGGCGTCGTCGTAGCGCATGAAGGTGCGGCGACCGGCGGCCTTGGCCTGGTACATCGCGGTGTCAGCCTGCTTGAGCAGCTCGGTCGGTACCTGCGCGTGGTCGGGATACAGGCTGATGCCGATCGATGGCGAGATCGCAATCTCGCGGCGGTCGTCGAGCAGCAGCGGCGCCTCGAAGGCCATGATGATCTCGCGCGCGATCTTGTCGGCATCCTCGGGCGACTCGAGGTTTTCCAGCACCACGGTGAACTCGTCGCCGCCCAGGCGGGCGACGGTGTGGTGCAGCCCCACGGTCTGCTGCAGTCGGGTGGCGGCGGCGCGCAGGATGCGGTCGCCCGCGGCATGGCCCAGCGAATCGTTGATGTCCTTGAACCGGTCGAGGTCGAGGAACAGCACCGCGATGCGGTTGTCTTCGCGGTGCGCACGCACGATCGCGCGCGACAACCGGTCGGACAGCAGCGAGCGGTTTGGCAGGTTGGTGAGGGTGTCGAAGTTGGCGAGGTAGCGCAGTTCCTGCTCGGCGCGCTTTTGCTGGGTGATGTCGTTGAGCACGGCGACGTGGAGGATCAATTCGCCATTGCTGTCGTAGACGCAACTGGACTCGATCGAGCAGAGGAATTCCTCGCCGTCCTTGCGCCGCTGCCAGATCTCGCCGCTCCAGCGCCCGGTGCGCACGATCATTTCGCGGATGTGCTGGTAGAAGGCGTTGTCGTGCTGCAGGCTGTCGAGGATGCTGGCGTTGCGACCGATGATGTCGCTTTCCTCGTAGCCGGTCATGCGCGAGAACGCGGCATTGACCGAGATGAAGTCGAAGTTGCGGTCGAGCACCGAAACCGCTTCGTTCATGCTGCGCAGGACTTCGCTCGCGATCTGGCGCTCGCGCTCGGCCGCGCGGGTCGCGGTGATGTTGAGCGCGGTGCCGGCGATGCGCTGCACGCGTCCGTCGGGGCCGGTTGCGACGATCCGGCCGCGTGCGCGCATCCAGATCCAGCCGCCATGGCCGTTGGCGATCCGCAGTTCGGCCAGGAAGGTGTTGCTCTGCCCGGTGAGGTAGGCGTCGAGGCGTTCGAGCGCGACCGGGTGGTCGTCGGGATGCACCAGGCCGGTGACCGGCACGATGTCCTCGGCCATGCTGCCGGGCGCGTCCAGCAGGAGGCGATGCAGGTTGCCGGTGGCGACGTCGTAGTCCCAGTAGCGTTCGCCGGTCGCCCACAACGCCAGTTTCAGGCGTTCCTCGCGATCACTGAGCTGGTCGAGGTAAGCGCGTTCGCTGCGCCGCCGCCGGACTGCCAGCACGGCCAGCGCGGTGGCGAGCAACAGCAGCAGCGCGGCACCGGCAATCAGTTGGAGCTGGTCGTAAGCGCTCATCGGACAGGTGCCATCCCCATGGCCGCCGGCCATCCTCGGCAGTGTAGGCGCGGATCGTCACCGGCAACAAGCGCTGCACGATGACCGATGGTGCGATTGCTAAACTGGACGCCTCTGCCGAAGGACGCTGTCATGGCCGAATCCCTGCCCGTATTGCCTGAAGTCGTGGTTGCCAGCCGCGAGTTGCACCTGGGGGTCGATGCCAGCGAACTGCACGGCGGCCTGTGCGGCTGGCTGGCGGGTGGTGGCGAGGACACCCCCGACTGGCTCAAGCGCGTGCTGGTCGACGACAACCTGCCGGTTCCCGCCACGGGCGATGCCCTCGATCGGCTGCGGATCGCGACGGCATCGCAGCTCGAAGACCGTGATTTCGGTTTCGAGCTGTTGCTGCCCGAAGCGGACGCGAGCCTGTATGTCCGCAGTGGCGCCCTGTTCGACTGGTGCCGCGGTTTCGTCGGCGCGTTCGGGCTTGCCGCCGGCGCATCGCCGCCGTTGTCGGAGGAAGGCAGTGAGGCCCTGGCCGACCTGGTGCGTCTGGCGGCGGCCACGCCGGAAGAGGAGGGGGACGAGGAGGACGAGCTGGCCTTGGTGGAGATCGAAGAGTTCGTGCGCGTGGCCGCCTTGCTGCTGCACGGCGACGCCGCCCTTGGCCCGCGCCATCGCCGGAGCCTGAATTGATGAAGGCGGCGACCGGCATCGCGGCCAGCGAATTCGCGCGGCGGCGCAAGCAGCTGATGCGGATGGCGGGCGACGATGCCATCCTCGTGCTACCGGCTGCGCCCGAGCGCATCCGCAGCCGCGACACGCACTATCCGTACCGTCAGGACTCCGATCTCTGGTACCTCACGGGATTCCCCGAGCCCGAAGCGGTGCTGGTGCTCGTTCCCGGCCGCAAGCATGGCGAAACCCTGCTGTTCTGTCGCGAGCGCGACCCCGAGCGCGAAGCCTGGGACGGCCCGCGTGCCGGCCCGGAAGGCGCGGTCGAAGCTTATGGTGCCGATGACGCCTATCCGATCGACGACCTCGACGAGATCCTGCCCGGCCTGCTGGAAGGTCGCACGCGGGTCTACTACCACTTCGGGCGCGACACCGAGTTCGATCTCAAGCTGATCGGCTGGCTCAACCGCGTGCGCGCGCAGGTGCGCCTGGGCGCGCAGCCGCCGCACGAGTTCCTCGAACTCGGACACCTGCTCGACGAGATGCGCCTGTTCAAGTCGCGCGACGAACTCAAGCTGATGCGTCGTGCCGCACAGGTCAGCGTGCAGGCGCACGAAGCCGCGATGCGCGCGGTGCGGCCCGGCGTGCACGAATACACCTTGCAGGCCGAGCTGGAGCGGGTGTTCCGTGCCGCCGATGCCGAACCGTCCTACAACAGCATCGTCGGCGCGGGTGCCAACGGATGCGTGCTGCACTATCGCGCCAACAACGCGCCGGTGCGCGATGGCGACCTGGTGCTGATCGACGCCGGAGCCGAGTACCGCGGCTATGCCGCCGACATCACCCGCACCTTCCCGGCCAACGGCAGGTTCACCAAGGAACAACGCGCGCTGCACGATCTGGTCTGTGCCGCGCAGGCCGCGGCCTTGGCGAAGGCACGTCCGGGCGTGCCCTACGAAGCAGGCCACAATGCCGCCGTCGAGGTACTGACCGATGGATTGCTGCGGCTCGGCCTGCTCAAGGGCAAGGCGCAGAAGCTGATCGCCGATGGTGGCTACAAGCGTTTCTATCCGCACAAGTCCGGCCATTGGCTGGGGCTGGACGTGCACGACGTCGGCGACTACCGCATCGACGGCGAATCGCGCCTCCTCGAACCGGGCATGGCGTACACCATCGAACCCGGTCTCTACATCCCGCAGGACGATGTGTCGGTGGCAGAGAAGTGGCGCGGCATCGGCATCCGCATCGAGGACGACGTGGCGATCACCAAGGACGGCCACGAAGTGCTGACCACGGGACTTGCCCGCACTGCGGATGAGGTCGAGGCCTTCATGGCCTCGCGTTGAAGTCGCGGCCGGCGCGCCGTTTGCGTGGCGCGCCGGTGATTGCGGCGATCAGCTGCCCGCGAACGCGTCGCGCGTCAGGTTGATCGGATCGCCGTCGGTGACCACGATGTCGTCCTCGATGCGCACGCCGCCGTAGGGGCGGAAGGCCTCGACGCGGTTCCAGTCCACGGCATCGCCCTGGCCTTTGGTCTTCAGGTCTTCGAGCAGCATGTCGATGAAGTAGATGCCCGGTTCGTTGGTCACCACCATGCCCGGTTCGAGCATGCGGGTGAGGCGCAGGTAGGGATGGCCGTCCGGCTTGGCGATGGTGCCGCCGCTGTCCGATGCCGCGAAGCCGGCCACGTCGTGCACCTGCAGGCCGATGCCGTGCCCGATGCCGTGCGGGAAGAACACACTGCTGACGCCGTTGGCGACGGCCTCTTCCGAGGAGATCTTGATGATGCCGAAGTCGCGCAGCACATTCGACAGCGCGAGGTGCGCATAGAGGTGGATCTGGCGATAGTCGTTGCCGGCGCGGAAGCGTCGCCCGATGTCTTCGCGCTGAACCTTGTCGACGGCATCGACCAGCGCCTGGAATTCACCGCCGGTATCGGTCGCGTAGGTGCGGGTGATGTCGGCAGCGTAGCCGCCATGGCTGGCGCCGGCATCGACCAGGAAGCTGCGCACCGGCTTCGGCGGCAGGCGGTCGAGTTCGGTGTAGTGCAGCACGGCGCCATGCTCGTTCAGCGCCACGATGTTGTGGTACGGCAGTTCGTTGGCATCCTGTCCCGCCGCCTGGCAATAGGCCAAGTGGATGCCGAATTCGCTGGCACCGGCGCGGAACGCACGTTCGGCCGCGCGATGCGCGCGCACTGCGCGACGCGAGGCTTCGCGCATCATGTCCACCTCGTACGGTGTTTTGTACGCGCGGTGGTATTCGAGGTAGTCGATGACGGCTTGCGGGTTGTTGGGCTTGTAGGCGCCGTAGTTGCCGAGTGCGCTCTGCGGCTCGCCCAGGATTGCGCAGCGCGAGGCGTTCTTGGGCAGGTGCTGCAGCGCATCCTCGG
The DNA here is from genome assembly GCA_024707405.1 of Luteimonas sp. Taxonomy (GTDB): domain Bacteria; phylum Pseudomonadota; class Gammaproteobacteria; order Xanthomonadales; family Xanthomonadaceae; genus Luteimonas. The sequence continues at coordinate 710,363 of JANPZU010000003.1, read as the reverse complement.
GTTTGCGGATGACCACGATGTCGAAGTGCCCGACCCAGTACCCGCTCGGCGCCTCCGGCACCACGTGCCAGTAGTCGCGCGGTTGCAGGTAGACCAGCTTCGGCTTCTCGCCGGGCGTCGCCACCAGCCAGCTGCCCGGGTTGCGGGTCAGCGGCAGCCAGTGCTTGAACTGCGGATTGACCGCGTACGGATAGTCGCGGTCATCGAAGACCTGGTAGTGCAGGGTGCCGCTGGGCACGACCAGATGGTCGAACCCGCCGCGCTCCAGCGCGGTCGCGGTGCGGGCCTGCAGGGTGGCGATGTGGTCGGCGTAATGCCGCGAGGCTGCGAGGGACATCGGCTTTTCGATCCATCGAAAGGGGCCGTCATTTTGCCGCAATGGGCACGAGGCTGCCGAGACCGCGTGCGGCTATTCGTAGTGGCTGCCGGGTGCCTCGATCCAGGCGAGCATCCGCCGCGCGTGGGCGTCGGGCACGGCGATGAAGCGGAACCCGGCCCAGGCCTGGCCCGGCGCGCTCGCGCTGTCGAGCCAGAGCAGGTGCGCGCCGACGTCGACGGCGATGTCCTCGCCTTCGCCGCCGGCGGGCAGGGTGAACCTGAACTGGTACAGCGCGTCGTCGACCAGCGGTTCACTGGCGATCAGCAGCATGCCGGTCTGTGACAGGTTGCCGATGCGGCCGATCACCCGCTCGGTCATGGTGTCGGTGACCAGGATGTGGTTCGACGCCTTGCGGCGCTTGGCACGGCGGAATTCGTGGATCATGGCCGTGCTCCCGCAGGTTCGGCATCGTCGCCGATGCCGGCGAAGCTGCGCAGGGCGCTGACGGCCGCCTGCCAGGCGCGGTCGACGAGGCGGCCGCGATCGGCGGTGACGATGCGGGCCTGCCCGGCGGCCATCATCCTGGCCACGGTATCGAGGGACTGCTCACCCACGCGCTGGCCGCGCTGGTTCACGAACAGCGCGTTGTCGGTGATCGGGCTGAACCATGACAGGCGCCGGCGCACCACGTCGCCCTGCTGGTTCATCACGAATTCGATCCAGGTACCGAACGGCAACACGCGGAGTTGTTCGTAGCGCGCCTGTTCCTCCGGCGTGCGTGGCGACAGCTTGGGCTTGCTGGCCTTGGCGTCCTCGCCGAGGCGCGTGCGTGCCTTGAGCTTCATCGCCAGCTCGGTACGCGAGGCGGGATCGTCCTCGTCTTCCGGTGTGCTGCTGGTCAGTCGCTGGGCGATGACCGTGGCTTCCTCGCCGTGGTAGCCGACTTGCGCCAATGATGATTCGACGTGGGCGGTCAGCGCGGGATTGTCCTGCACGCCTTCGCGGGTGCAGGCCTCGACGATCTCGCGGGTGGCATCGAGTTGCTTGCGCCAGGCGTCGGAATCCTCGCCCTGCCGCAGGAGAGTCAGCGTGAGCACATCGGCCCAGGCCTGGTTGAGCAGCGCGCGGGTGAACTTCGGCAGCCGGTGCTCGCCGATCACGCTGTTCATCATCTCGGCGGCGCGCAGCTTGGCGACTTCCAGCTTCTCCTTGCCGCGCGCGGCCTCGGTATGCCGGCGCTCGAGCAGTTCGGCCTTGCGCACTTGCGATTGCAGGTGGGTCTGCAGTTGCTCATTGGAGGTGGCGAAGACGCTGGTGTCGCCGTCGTAGTGTTCGACGACGTGGGTCACCGCCTTTTGCAGCGGGGCGAGGAATTGCGGGTCGAAATCGTTGTCGTCCAGCCACTTCGCCGCGCTCTCGGCCACGGTGTTGAGCAGTTGCCGCGCCGGGTGCGCATTGCGCACGAAGAACGCACGATCCTGCAGCGCGACGCGCAACAGCGGTACCTGCAGCCGGCGAACGAGCGCAGCCGCCGGGGCATCGCGCTTGATCTCCTCGTCGAGGTGCGAATACAGCATGTTGAGGAGTTCGAAGGTGTCGTTGTCCTGCGGCGACAGGTCGGCACCGGTACCGTTGCGCTGGCGCGCTTGCGCCAGCAGCGTCTGCTTGATGTCCGACAGGGTTTGCGGCGCCCCCGGCGTGGACAGGGGTTGCGACTGCAGGTGCCCGAGCGACGAGAACACGTCGGAGGTGCTCAGCTGGTGCTGCGGGGCCGGCGTGCTGCCGGGGCGCAGCTTGCCGAGCAGCTCGCGCCGCCCGGCCAGCAACTGCAGCAGCTTGTCGATGGCGGCGTGTTCGTCCTCGCCCATCGGCTCGGGTGGTTCGCCCATCCATGCGGTGTGTGGCCGTTGCCAGCTGCGCTGGCCGGCGCCCTTCGCGTCGCCTTTGTCGCTGGAGGCGCCGCCCGGTGCGTCCTGGCGGCCGGGGGGCGTGTTGGTGTCGTTTCCGCCGCGCCGGTGCGCGGGAGGTTTGTCGTCGCCCGTCGCCTGCGCCTTCTCGCCGGTCTCGACGGGCGTCGCGCGCACCCGCATCGGGACGTAAGTCAGTCCCTGCAGGATTCCTTCGCGGTCGAGCAGTTCGTCGAGGCGCTCGAGCACGCGCGCATAGCTCGACATGACCTGGCGGTCGAAGATGCGGTACAGCAGCAAGCGCGAATCATGTTCGATCTGCAGTGCGTGGCTGGCGGTGCGCATGGCGCGGCAGAGGGCCTGCGGCCCGAGCGGGATGCGTTCGGCATCGAATGCGGGCGCGGCCGCCAGCACGCCGTAGCGTTGGCCCAGCAGGTGCAGCGGCAGGTTGGCGCGGCCTTCCTGGCGACTGGCGATCTCGCGCAGCACCGTGCCTTCGTCCATCACCGATTCGTCGACCAGGCTGAGCTTGCCGAAGCCGGTCGAGGCGATGACCGGATCGGTACCCACGACCGGGGCAGCGGCCGGGCTGCGGATGGCGGCGACGGATGCTTCGAGTTCGAGCATGAAATGCGGCACCAGGTCCGAGCGGCTCAGGCGGAACCCGCGCAGGGTCTGCATGTATCCCGATTCGGTGCCCGGGTTGCGGGCCTGGTCGGCCAGCCGGAACAGCTCCTGCTCGAATTCCGACAGCATCAGCCCGAGGTTGCCGTCGAGTTCCTCGGACACCAGCGACAGTGCTTGCTCCAGCACCTTGCGCACGCGGCGCGGCAGGCCGGCGGTGGCAAGGGTGCGCGGGGCTTGGGATTCAGGCGTCATCGGGCTGGGCGTGCGGCGTGGTGGTCGGACATTGTGCGGGAGGCGCATGGAGACGACGCCACCACGGATGAACCGGGGTGCCAGCCTTCGGCCGGGCACGTTGTGCCGAGTGCGTTGCCATCCTGCCAGAGCCTCCCCTCTCTCCATGCCGTGGCCCGCTCCCCATGCGCAGGCTGGACGGCAGGCACCATCCTGCGGATCCGGATGCCTTATTAACATGGTAGACGGAGCGCGGCCAATCCGGCGGACTTGTCCGTGGGGCGCTGTCAGTCGCCCGGGTGCAGGAACAGGGCCATGGTGTCGTTGGCGAATCGCATCCCCTGCGCGGTGGGGCGGAGGTGGTCGCCGTGCATTTCCAGCCAGCCGCGGGACATGGCTTCGCCCAGTTCCGCGGCGATCGCTTCGCGTGGCAGCCCCGTGCGGGCTTCGAACGTGGACAACGAAACCCCTTCGACCAGGCGCAAGGCATTGAGCATGAACTCGAACGGTCGTTGTTGCGGCGCAATACGCTCGTCGCCGCCAATCGCGTCGGTGCGACCAGCCGCCGCAAGCCATGCGGTGGGATGCTTCACCTTCCAGCGGCGCAGGATCGCCTGCTCGCTGCCCAGCGTGAGCTTGCCGTGCGCGCCGGCGCCGATGCCAAGGTAGTCGCCGAAGCGCCAGTAATTGAGGTTGTGCGCGCATTGCCGGCCGGGACGGGCGTAGGCGGAGACCTCGTACTGGGCGAAGCCGGCGTCGGCCAGGATGGCTTGGCAGTGCTCCTGCATGTCCCAGGCGAGGTCGTCGTCGGGCAGGCCCTGTGGCGGGCGCGCGGCGAACACGGTGTTGGGTTCCAGCGTGAGCTGGTAGTGCGAGATGTGCGACGGCTGCAGTGCGAAGGCGCGTGCCAAGTCGTGTTCGGCCATGGCGAGTGTCTGGCCGGGCAGGGCGTACATGAGATCGAGGTTGAAATTGTCGAAACCGGCATCCTGCGCCAGCTTCACCGCGGCCTCGGCCTGCACGCTGTCGTGGATGCGACCGAGGCGCTGCAGCACGGTATCGTCGAAGGTCTGGATGCCGAAGCTGATCCGGTTCACGCCCGCGCGGCGGTAATCGTCGAAGCGGCCGTGCTCGGCAGTGCCTGGATTGGTTTCCAGCGTGATCTCGATCCCGGGCGCGAAGCGCAGGCGCGCGCTGGCCTGTTGCAGGAATCGATCGATCGCATCGGCCGGGAACAGGCTGGGCGTGCCACCGCCGAAGAACACGCTGTGGATCGTGCGCCCCCACACCAGTGGCAGGTCGTGGTCGAGATCGGCGAGCAGCGCATCGACGTACGCATCGAACGGCAGCGCGCCGCGTGCCTCGTGCGAGTTGAAGTCGCAATACGGGCATTTGCGCACGCACCAGGGCAGGTGCACGTACAGCGACAGGGGCGGCGGTGTCAGCATGGGAACATCGATTGTAGAAGCGCGCGGCGGCGCGTTCATCCATCCGGCCATCGTTGGGTGACGCTTGGCGCGGGCGGGTCTCGACCCGCCACCCTCAGAAAGAGGCCAATCGTTCCCGCAGCAGCACCATCGCCTGTCCACGGTGGCTGATCCGGTTCTTTTCGGCCAGCGGCATTTCCGCCGCGGTCTGGCCGCGTGCGGGATCGAGGAAGACCGGATCGTAGCCGTGTCCTCCCGAGCCGCGGCGCTCGCGCGTGATCATGCCGCGCCAGGTTCCCTCGACCACGATCGGCTGAGGATCTTCCGCATGCCGCATCAATGCCAGTACGCAGGTGAAGTGCGCGGTGCGGCCCGCGTCAGGTACGTCCCGCAGGGTGCGGAGCAGTTTGTCGATGTTGGCCTCGGCGTTGCCATGGCCGCCGGCGTAGCGTGCCGAATACAGGCCGGGCGCACCGTCGAGGGCATCGACGCAGATGCCCGAGTCGTCGGCCAGTGCCGGCAAGCCGGTGGCGCGGCAGGCGTGGCGTGCCTTGAGCAGCGCGTTTTCGATGAAGGTCAGCCCGGTTTCGTCTGCATCGGCGACGCTGAATTCGGCTTGCGCCCGTACGTCGAATCCGGAGGCCGCCAGCAGGCCGCGGAATTCTTCCAGCTTGCCGGCGTTGTTGGAGGCAAGCACGAGTGGCTTCACGGGCGCGGCTCCAGCAGATCCCAGCGGTTGCCGTAGCGATCCTCGAACACGACCACCGTGCCGTAGGCTTCGTGGCGTGGCGCCTCGAGGAAGCGCACGCCGCGAGCCGACATCGCGGCATGCGTGCGCTCGAAATCGGTCGTGTGCAGGAAGAAGCCGACGCGCCCGCCGGCCTGGTTGCCGATGGCCGCATGCTGGCGTTCGTCGACGGCCTTCGCCAGCAGCAGTGCGCACGACGACCCCGGGGGTGCGACGCGAATCCAGCGCTTGCCGCCGGAAAGCGGCGTGTCCTCCAGCAGTTCGAAGCCGAGGTCGGTCGTGTAGTGCGCGATGGCCTGGTCGTAGTCGTCGACCACGAGCGTCACCAGCGCGAGCGCCGTGCTCATCGTGCCAGCGCTTCGCGTTGCTTGTCGAAGAGGATCGCGATGCCGCTTTCGGCCAGCCCCAGCAATGCATCGAGTTCGTCGCGCCGGAAGGCATGGCCTTCGGCCGTGCCCTGCAGTTCGATGAAGCCGCCGCCATCGTTCATCACGATGTTCATGTCGGTATCGCAGTCGCTGTCTTCGGCGTAGTCGAGGTCGAGCACCGGCACGCCGCGATAGACGCCCACGGATACGGCCGCGACCGCGCCGAAGACCGGGTCGCGCTTGAGTTCGCCGCGCGATTGCAGCACGCGGACTGCATCGACCAGCGCGACGTAGGCGCCGGTGATCGCAGCGGTACGGGTGCCGCCGTCGGCCTGCAGCACGTCGCAGTCGAGGGTAATGGTGCGTTCGCCCAGCGCGCCGCGATCCACGCAGGCGCGCAGGGTGCGGCCGATCAGTCGCTGGATTTCCAGCGTGCGACCGCCCTGCTTGCCGCGCGAGGCTTCGCGGTCGCTGCGGGTATGGGTGGCGCGCGGCAGCATGCCGTATTCGGCGGTCACCCAGCCTTCGCCCTTGCCGCGCAGGAAGCCGGGCACCTTGTTCTCGATGCTCGCCGTGCACAGCACGCGGGTCTCGCCGAACGACACCAGCACCGAGCCCTCCGCATGGCGAGTGAACCCGCGTTCGATGCGGACGTCGCGCAACTGGTCGGGCGCGCGGCCGCTGGGACGGGTGATGCTCATGTGGGGGATGTTCCGGCAAAAAACGGGGCGCCAGATTACCATTGGCGCCCTGTGACCCACGGGAAACGCGATGCCCATCCGCAGCATGACCGCCTACGCCTCCGGCGAACACGCCACCGAATGGGGCACGCTCGGCTGCGAGTTGCGCGCGGTCAACCACCGTTTCCTGGAGCTGGGCACGCGCCTGCCGGAGGAACTGCGTGTGCTGGAGCCTGCCCTGCGCGAGCGGGTGGGTGCGCGGGCATCGCGCGGCAAGGTGGATCTCGTCCTGCGGCTGCGTCCGGCGGAAGTGGCCGGCGGCCTGCAGGTGGACGACGCACTGGTCGGACAATTGGGGGGGCTGGCGCAGCGCCTGCGCACGCACTTCCCGGATCTGCGGGTCAGCTTCACCGAACTGCTGCAGTACCCGGGCGTGCTGCAGGCCGAGGCGGTGGACGCGGCCGAGTTGCAGGCGAAGGTGCTGTCGTTGGTCGATGCGGTGCTGGACGATTTCATCGCCGCGCGCGAACGCGAGGGCGGCAAGCTGGTCGCGGCGATCCTGGAGCGCGTCGACGGCATCGAGCGCATCGTCGGCGAGGTGCGCACGCTGGTGCCGGCGATCCGTGCCGGGCAGCGCGCGAAGCTCGAGGCGCGATTGGCCGAACTGGCGCAATCTGCCGATCCGGCGCGCGTCGAACAGGAACTGGTGCTGTCGCTGCAGAAGCTGGACGTGGATGAAGAGCTGGATCGGCTTGGCAGCCACATCGACGAGATCCGGCGCATTTTCAAGCAGAAGGAACCGGTGGGTCGCCGCCTCGACTTCCTGCTGCAGGAATTCAATCGCGAGGCCAACACGCTGGGCAGCAAATCGGTCGATGCGCGCACGTCCAATGCCGCGGTGGAACTGAAGGTGCTGATCGACCAGATCCGCGAACAGGTGCAGAACATTGAGTAATCCCACGCCCATGCGCGGCACGCTGTTCATCGTCGCTGCCCCCTCGGGCGCCGGCAAGTCGAGCATCGTCAACGCCTGCCTGTCGCGCGACAGCAACATCGCGCTGTCGATCTCGTTCACCTCGCGCGCCGCGCGCCCGGGCGAGCGCCATGCCGAGCATTACCATTTCATTTCGGCGGACGAGTTCAAGGCGATGATCCGTGCCGGCGACTTCTTTGAATACGCCGAGGTGCATGGCGACTGGAAGGGCACGGCCAAGCAGTCGGTGCAACCGCAGCTCGATGCCGGCAAGGACGTGCTGCTGGAGATCGACTGGCAGGGCGCGCAGCAGGTCAAGGCGCAGGTACCCGACGCAGTCAGCGTGTTCATCCTGCCGCCGTCGCGCGAGGCGCTGGAGGAGCGCATGCGCAAGCGCGGTCAGGACAGCGAGCAGGTCATCGCGCAACGCCTGGCCAATGCGCGCGGGGAGATGTCGCACCACGCCGAGTTCGACTACATCATCGTCAACGAAGTGTTCGACACTGCAGTCGAGGAAATGTGCGCGATCTTCACCGCCAGCCGCCTGCGCCGGGATCTCCAGGTGGAGCGGCACCGGGAGCTGATCGAGGCCTTGTTGGCAGGGGAATGAGCGTTTTGCGCCCCTGGCTCGCCATAACCTGCTGATTTTCAAGGCGAACCCTTGATTTCCGGCGGCATGGTCTCTAGAATTCCCGACCCCTTACCGAATTGATCGACGGCCAACTGGCCGCCGGGAGACTTATGGCCCGCATCACCGTGGAAGATTGCCTGGAAGTCGTCGACAACCGTTTCGAACTGGTGATGATGGCCGCCAAGCGCGCCCGCCAGCTCGCCAACGGCGTCGAGGCCCAGATCGACAACAGCGAGTCGCAGGACAAGCCGACCGTGCTGGCGCTGCGCGAGATCGCCGCCCGCCGTATCGACACCGGCTACATCGACGCCGTCGAGAAGTCCGAGCGTGAGCGCAAGGAGCGCGAGGCGCTGGAATGGGCCGCCGCCGAAGTGGTCGCCGCCGAAGACGACATGAAGGGCGACGATATCTGAGGAGGCGCCGGATCATGCCGGGCGCAGGATGCGCCGCCATGCCCCAGCCCCTGTCGCTGCATCGAGACGGCTCCGCCCAGGCGGGGCCGTTTTCGCGTCCGGATGCCGGCCCCGTGCGTGGCTACCACCTGCCGCGCTTTCGCCGTAGGCTGCGGCCATGACTGCAAGTGCCCCTGTCCACGTCGGTGCCATTGCCGTGCCGGATGACGACGCAATCCCGGACTACGTCCGCGACCTGGAGCGCGCGGCTGCCTACCTGCCTGCCGATCAGAGGGCCCAACTGCGCCGTGCATGGGTCGTCGGCGCCGCCGCGCATGAAGGCCAGACGCGCAAGTCCGGCGAGCCGTACATCACCCATCCGGTGGCGGTGGCGAAGGTGTTGGCGGAGCAGAAAGTCGATGTCGAGACCCTGGTCGCGGCGATCCTGCACGACACCATCGAAGACACCCCGCTGACCCACGCGCAACTTGCCGAAGGTTTCGGCGAGACGGTGGCCGAACTGGTCGATGGCGTCACCAAGTTGGACAAGCTGAGCTTCAGCAGCCGCCAGGAGGCGGCCGCGGAGAGCTTCCGCAAGATGATGCTGGCGATGGCGCGCGACCTGCGCGTGATCCTGATCAAGCTCGGTGATCGCCTGCACAACATGCGTACGCTGGGCGCGCAGAGTGGCGAGGCGCGTACGCGCATCGCGCGCGAGACGCTCGAGGTCTACGCGCCGATCGCGCAGCGCCTGGGCATGAACCTGATCAAGTCAGAGCTGCAGGATCTGGGGTTCCATGCGCTGCATCCGCTGCGCCACCTGATCCTCGACAAGCACATCCGTTCGCAGCCGCTGGTGCGGCGCGAGGCGATGGCGAAGATCGAGGCGCAACTGGCGCAACGGCTGACCAACGAGGGGCTGCGCTACCGGCTGGTGAGCCGGGTGAAATCGCCGTGGAGCATCTACAGCAAGATGCGCGCGGAAGGAAAGAGCTTCGACCAGGTGATGGACGTATTCGGATTCCGGATCGTGGTCGCCTCGGTGCCCGACTGCTACCACGCGCTGGGCGTGGCGCATTCGGTGTACAAGCCGCTCGATGGGCGCTTCCGCGATTTCATCGCGATCCCCAAGGCCAACGGCTACCAGTCGCTGCACACGGTGCTGTTCGGGCCGTACGGTTCGCCGATCGAGGTGCAGATCCGCACCGAGGAAATGGACCTGATCGCCGAACGCGGCATTGCCGCCCACTGGGCGTACAAGCACGGCGGATCGCCGAGCGGTGCGCAGGCGCGTGCGCATTCGTGGATTGCAAACCTGCTCGAATCGCAGCGCACGACCGGCTCGTCGCTGGAGTTCCTGGAGAACGTCAAGGTCGACCTGTTCCCGGATGAGGTCTACCTGTTCACGCCCAAGGGCGACATCCTGTCGATGCCGCGCAATTCGACCGCGCTGGACTTCGCCTACGCGGTGCACACCGATGTCGGCAACCAGACCGTCGCCGCGCGCGTGGACGGCAAGCTGGTGCCGCTGCGCACCAAGCTGGTCAGTGGCCAGAAAATCGAGATCGTGACCGCCCGGTCTTCGGCGCCGCGCCCGCAGTGGCTGGAATTCGTGGCGACCGGCAAGGCGCGCACCGCGATCCGCAGCCAGCTCAAGCAGCTTGAGCACGAGGACGCGGTGACGCTTGGCCATCGCATGCTCGATCGCGCGCTGGAAGACCTGCGTACCTCACTCGACCGCCTGCCGCAGGATCGGGTGGAGGCCTATCTGGCCGAACTGCGTTATCCGCGCCTCGAAGCCCTGCTCGCCGACATCGCGCTGGGCAACCGCATGCCGTCGCAGGTCGCCATGGCGCTGGTGCAGAGCGATGCCGTGCCCGATCGCATCGACGGGTTGCCGCATGCGCACGGCGACCGGATCCTGATCACGGGCAACGAGCGTGGCGTGATCAGCTTCGCCAACTGCTGCATGCCGATCCCGGGCGACGAGATCATGGGCTACCACACCGCCGGCAAGGGCATCGTGGTGCACAGGCTGGATTGCCCCAACGTCGCCGAATACCGCAAGTCGCCCGAGCGCTGGGTGGCGATCGGATGGGATCGCGAGGTGACCGGTGACTATGCCGTCGCGTTGCGTGTCGAGGCCGAGAACCGCCCGGGCGTGCTGGCGCAGATCGCCGCGGCGATCGCGCAGGCCGAATCGAACATCGAAGGCGTGGAATACCTGGAGCGCGACAGCAACATCGCCGCCATCCGCTTCTCGATCCAGGTGCGCGACCGCGAGCACCTGGCCGAAGTCATCCGCAAGACGCGCCGGCTCAACGTCGTGCACGGCGTGCAGCGATTGTAGGGCGGGCCTTGGCCCGCCATCGTGCATTCACGGACGCGTCGTGTCCTCCCGGGAGCTTCGATCGATTCCGACGATGCCGTTGCATGCGCAATGTCGGGCCAAGGCACGACCTATAATCCGGGCATCCCGAACGGAGTTGCCTGCATGCCACGTACCCCCATCCAGACCGATCGCGCGCCGGCTGCCATCGGCCCGTATTCCCAGGCCACGCGCGCGGGCAATACCGTGTATTTCTCCGGCCAGATCCCGCTGGATCCGGCGACCGGCGACGTGGTCGCAGGTGGCATCGACGCGCAGGCACGCCGTGCGTTCGACAACCTCAAGGCCGTGGCCGAAGCCGCGGGTGGTTCGATGGGCGACATCGTGCGCGTCGGCCTGTACCTGACCGACCTGTCGCAGTTCGGCGCGGTGAACACGGTGATGGCGGAGTATTTCGATGCGCCGTATCCGGCGCGTTCGACCATCGAGGTGTCCGCACTGCCCAAGGGCGTGGCATTCGAGGTCGATGCGGTGATGGTGCTGGCCTAAGCATCGCGGCATGGCGAAACCCGCGCCCGCATTGGCGGCGTCCGGTGGCGTCGCGCTGACCACGCTGGCCGGCGTCGGGCCGGCGGTCGCGGAAAAACTGGCCGCGCGCGGCATCGCCACGCTGCAGGACTTGTGGCTGCACCTGCCGCGACAGTACGAGGATCGCACGCGCATCGCGCCGATCCGGTCGTTGCAGCCGGGCGTTGCCGTGCAGGTCGAAGGCACGGTGGAAGCGGTGGAGCGCGGTTTCCGCTACCGGCCGATGCTGCGCGTCGCGATCGGCGACGATTCGCAAGGCACGCTGGTGCTGCGCTTCTTCCATTTCCGTTCGCAGCAGGTCAACCAGTTCCGCGTTGGCGCGCGCGTGCGTGCCTACGGCACGCCGCGGCCCGGGCAGCATGGGCTGGAGATCGTGCATCCCAGCTACCGCGTACTGGGCGATGCCGATGATGCCGGGCTTGGCGATGCGCTCGACCCGGTGTATCCGGCGATCGAAGGCATCGGCCCGATCACGTTGCGCAGGCTGATCGCGCAGGCACTGCGGCAATTGCCGGGCGACGATGCCCTGGAGCTGCTGCCGGAAGCATGGTTGCGCGACCGCGGCCTGCCATCCCTGCGCGAGGCGCTGCTGACGATGCACGCGCCGCCGCGCGATGCCGATGTCGGTGCGCTGCTCGCCGGCACGCACCCGGCGCAGCGCCGGCTGGCACTGGAGGAATTGCTGGCGCACCACCTCAGCCTGCGGCGGCAGCGGATCGCGATGCAGTCGCATGGTGCGCCCGCGCTGGGTGGCGAATCATTGGCCGGCAAGCTGCGCAAGGCATTGCCATTCGCGTTGACCAAGGCGCAGCAGCGCGTGTACGCGGAAATCCGCGCCGACCTCGCCAGGTCTTCACCGATGTTGCGGCTGGTGCAAGGCGACGTGGGCAGCGGAAAGACCGTGGTTGCGGCCATGGCCGCCCTGCTTGCCGTCGGCAGTGGTCGGCAGGCGGCGCTGATGGCGCCGACCGAGCTGTTGGCCGAGCAGCACCTGGCCAACCTGCGCGGCTGGCTGGAACCGCTGGGCGTGCGCGTGGGCTGGCTGGCGGGCAAGGTGACCGGCAAGGCGCGCGGCGCGGCGCTGGCCGAGGTTGCCGACGGCGCGATGCAGGTTGTCGTCGGCACCCATGCACTGATGCAGGAGGGCGTGGTGTTCCGCGACCTCGCACTCGCCATCGTCGACGAGCAACACCGCTTCGGCGTGCACCAGCGCCTTGCGCTGCGCGACAAGGGCGCGGCCGAAGGCATCGTCCCGCACCAGTTGGTGATGACCGCCACGCCGATCCCGCGCACGCTGGCAATGGCGGCCTATGCCGACCTGGACGTATCCGCCATCGACGAACTGCCGCCCGGGCGCACGCCGGTGCAGACCGTGGTGCTGAGTGCGGAGCGGCGGCCGGAACTGATCGAGCGCATCCGTGCAGCCTGCGCCGAAGGCAGGCAGGCGTACTGGGTCTGCACGATCATCGACGAGTCCGACGAAGTGGTCGCGCAGGCGGCGCAGACCACGCACGAGCAGTTGTCCGCCGCACTGCCGGAATTGCGGGTCGGGTTCGTCCACGGCCGCATGAAGGCGAACGAGAAACAGGCGACGATGCGTGCGTTCAAGCAGGGCGAGATCGACCTGCTGGTGGCGACCACGGTGATCGAGGTCGGCGTGGACGTGCCGAACGCATCGTTGATGATCGTCGAGAACGCCGAGCGCCTCGGCTTGGCGCAACTCCATCAGCTGCGCGGGCGGGTGGGGCGTGGCAGCGCGGCGTCGAGTTGCGTGCTGCTGTACCAGTCGCCGCTGTCGCAGACCGCGAGGCAGCGGCTCGAAACGATGCGTGCGACGAACGATGGTTTCGTCATCGCTGAGAAAGACCTGGAGTTGCGTGGCCCGGGCGAATTGCTGGGCACGCGGCAAACCGGACTGGCCGATTTCCGCATCGCCGACCTCGCGCGCGATGCCGACCTGCTGCCCGAGGTGCACCGCATCGGCGATGCCCTGCTGCGCGACCTGCCCGGCGTGGCCGACGAACTGGTCGCGCGCTGGATCGGCGGCGCCGCGCGATACGCGGCGGCCTGAGCCTGGGCAGCGGTTAGAATCCGGCGATGACAAACAAGATCCCGCTGTTGATCGATACCGACCCCGGCGTCGACGACGCACTGGCGTTGTTGATGGCGTTCGATTCACCGGTGCACGACATCGTCGGCCTCACCATCGCGGCCGGCAACGTCGGCCTGCGGCATACCGTGGCCAATGCGCTGAAGCTGTGCGAGGTGGTGGGGCGCGACGACGTGCCGGTGTTCGCCGGCGCGGATGCGCCGCTGCTGCATGCCGCGCCTGATGCTGCCTACGTGCACGGGCAGGACGGCTTCGGCGATACCGGTTACGTACCGGCCACGCGGCAGGCCGATGCCGAACACGCGGCGCTGGCGATCCTGCGCTTGTCGCACGCGCATGCCGGCAAATTGCTGCTGGTCGCGCTGGGGCCGCTGACCAACATCGCGCTGGCGCTCAAGCTCGATCCCACCTTGCCGACGCGCGTCGCGCGCTTCGTGGTGATGGGGGGTGCAGTCACTGCACACGGCAACATCACTCCGGCGGCCGAGTTCAACGTCTATTTCGATCCCGAGGCAGTGAAGATCGTGTTCGATGCGTTCCCGCGGTTCGAGCTCGCAGACTGGGAGGCGACCATCGCCCATGGGTTTCCCCATGCCTCGGTCGAGGCATGGCTGGGCGTGGGGACGGCCCGGGCGCGGTTCTACGACGATATTTCGCGCCAGAACCGCACCTGGTCGTCCAACCGCCGCGGCGACCACTGGTTCGCCGCCGATGCACTGGCGATGGCCTGGGTGCTGGCCCCGGGCGGGGCGTTGGAAACGGTCGATCGCCCGGTGGAGGTCGACCTGGGCCACGGCCCGGGTCGTGGCGCCACGGTGGTGGATTGGAACCGCCAGGCCGGGCGGCCGGACAACGCCCGGATCCTGATGCGCTACGACCAGCAGCGCTTCGAGGGCATGGTGGAAGCCGCGCTGGCGGCCGGGATCGGCTGAGCTTGCGCCACGGCGGCGCGGATGGCTATAATGCCGCTCTTTCCTTGCGCAAACTGGTGCCCGCCATGAAGGCCGACATCCACCCCAATTACCGCGAAGTCGTGTTCCAGGACGTGACTTCCGATTTCAAGTTCCTGACCCGCTCCACGCTGGCCGCTTCCACCAAGGAAACGATCCAGTGGGAAGACGGCAAGGAATACCCGCTGGTCAAGATCGAAGTGTCGTCCGCGACGCATCCGTTCTACACGGGTCAGAACAAGGTCATCGACACCAGCGGTCGCATCGACAAGTTCAAGCGTCGCTACGCGAAGTAAGTCGACGCAGCGTTGCAACGACGGCCGCCTCCGGGTGGCCGTCTGCGTTTGCGGCCATGGATGTTTGCGTGCACGACGGCCCCTGACCAAAGTCCGAGTCGGCGCTCCAGCCTGCTGTGAGATACTTGCTGCGTTGCGGCACGCCCGGACGTGCCGCCGTCGCAGGGCCAAGCGCCCGCACGTCCGTACAGGAGGAGCGTAATCCGTGTCTGACCAGATCGTGTTGAACGCAGGCGACAAATCCGTCGCGCTGCCCGTGCTGAAGCCGACGCTCGGCAATGATTGCGTCGATATCTCGAAGCTGACGAAGGAGACGGGGCTCTTCACCTACGACTCCGGCTTCACCGCCACCGCCAGCTGCAAGTCGGCGATCACCTACATCGACGGCGACAACGGCGTGCTGCTCTACCGCGGCTACCCGATCGAGCAGCTCGCCAAGCACTCGAACTTCCTCGAGGTGTCGTACCTGCTGATGAACGGCGAATTGCCGGACAAGGCGGAGTTCACCAAGTTCGAGCACGAGGTCACGCATCACACGATGATGCACGAGTCGCTGAAGAACTTCCTGCACGGCTTCCACTACGACGCGCATCCGATGGCGATGCTCGCCGCGAGCGTCGCGTCGCTGTCGGCGTTCTACCACGACACGCTCGACCTCGAGGATCCCGAACAGCGCCGCCTGGCCGCGATCCGCCTGCTGGCGAAGATGCCCACGCTGGCCGCCGCGGCGTACCGCTATTCGATCGGCTGGCCGATCCGCTACCCGCGCAACAACCTCGACTACGTCAGCCGCTTCCTGCACATGATGTTCGAAGTGCCGAGCGAACCGCTGGAAATGAACCCGGTCGTGGCCAAGGCGCTCGACCTGTTGTTCATCCTGCACGCCGACCACGAGCAGAATGCCTCGACCTCGACCGTGCGCATGGTCGGTTCCACCGGCGCCAATCCGTATGCGTCCGTTGCCGCCGGCATCACTGCGCTCTGGGGCCCGGCCCACGGCGGTGCCAACGAGGCGGTGCTGAAGATGCTGGAGGAAATCGGCGATGCGAAGAACGTCGAATCCGCCGTCGCCAAGGCCAAGGACAAGGAATCGGGCTTCCGCCTGATGGGCTTCGGCCATCGCGTCTACAAGAACTTCGATCCGCGCGCCAAGATCATCCGCGAGATGACCCACAAGGTGCTGGGCGAACTGGGCGTGGACGATCCGCTGCTGGAAGTGGCGATGCGCCTCGAGGAGGCGGCGCTGAAGGACGATTACTTCATCCAGCGCAAGCTGTACCCGAACGTCGATTTCTACAGCGGCATCATCTACAAGGCGCTGAAGATCCCGACCGAAATGTTCACGGTCATGTTCGCCATCGGCCGTACCGCCGGCTGGGTGTCGCACTGGCTGGAACAGCAGGTCGATCCGGAAGCCAAGATCGGCCGTCCGCGCCAGATCTATACCGGCTACGCCAACCGTGATTACGTGCCCGGCGACAAGCGCTGACCGAGCGCGTGCTGCGGCACGAAGCGAAACGCCCCGCATCGCGGGGCGTTTTTCGTTTGTACTCCAGGCGGTGATTCAGTCCGCTTCATAAGCGGCGATTTCCTCGTCCGCCAACAGTGTCCGCAACTGCGAGGCCGAGGCGCGGCGCATGGGCTTTTCATCGATGCCCGACAGCGGTGCCTGCCGCAGCGCGGCCGACGGGAGCACCAGCAGGTCGAAGGTCAGGTCTTCGGCGCTGAACACCCAGACCGGGTAGTCGTCTTCGCGCGTGCGATCCATGCGCACATGGCGGCTGCGGGCTTCGGCCGGGATGCCTGCGTCTTCGAGGAACCGCGGCACCGCATCGGGATCGTCGGCATAGAGATGCAAGTGGACGGGCGAATGCGTGTCGGCCGTGCCTTCCAGTACCGGGCCTACCAGGCGCGGATCGAAACGGACGAAGAATTCGAGCGCGCGCAAGGCCGCTTCGCGACGCGTACGCACGCCGGAGGCATGCGCATCGCCGAGGAACAGGCGCTGGTACTCGCGTAGTGCTTCTTCGATCTCGCGGTTACGCGGCAACGAGGCGTCGTCGTGGATCCCCAGCCGGTCGGCGGCCTTGAGCTTGGCCTGGTGGTAGTCGCGCATGCCGCCTTCGGCCATCAGCCTGGCGGCCTCGTGCGCGAGCCGATGGCGGCGTTCCCGGGTGCGGGTCTCGGCGTGCTGGCGGGCGCGGTGCATGTCGGTCTCTCCCGGGACAAGCCGGTACCGACTGTAGCGCATGCGCGTGTCGCGTCAACGCATGCGCCGTCCATCGCGCGCGGTTGCGTTCAGAAGATGTCGAACGCTTCCTCGGCGGGCAGGTCTTCGTAACCCAGGTCGATTTCGGATTCCATGCGGTCGAGATCCTCGGCCTTCACGTATTCGATGATGCCGCCACCCGACTCCGTCGGCAGCAGTCGACCGCCTTCGGTGACCGCGACGCGGATCATGCCGTCGGGCGGATCATTGCGCGCGACCGGCACGTCCTTCAACGCCACGCGCATGTAGTCGATCCAGATCGGTAGCGCGGCGCGGCCGCCGTATTCGCCGCGACCGAGCGTGCGGTTGTCGTCGCGCCCGACCCAGACCGAGGTCACCAGGTTGCCGCCGAAGCCGGAGAACCAGGCGTCGCGGTGATCGTTGGATGAGCCGGTCTTGCCGCCGACGTCCTCGCGGGCCAGCGCCCTCGCTGCGGTGCCGGTGCCGCGCGTTACGACGTCGCGCATCATCGACACCAATTGGTAGGCGACGCGTTCGTCGATGGCGCGTGGGGCAAGGTTCGCGTCCGCAGGTGGCGGTTCCGGCGCCTGGATGGTTTCGGTCGGCGGGCGTGCCGGCGCGGAGGGGCCGAAGTTGAACCCGTCGACCACGCCGGAGCCGGTGGTGGCCGCGGGCCCGCTGCCGCCGCATCCACGACAGGCGATTGCCGGGTTTTCCTTGAACACCACGTTGCCGTCGCGATCCTTCACTTCGTCGATGAACCATGGCGTGATGCGGAAGCCGCCGTTGGCGAACACCGCGAAGCCACGAGTGACGTCCAGCGGCGTCAACGAGGGCGAACCGAGCGAGATGGAGAGGTTCGGTGGCAGTTGGCTTTCGTCGAAGCCGAAGTTGCTGATGTATTTGCGTGCATAGTCGACGCCGATGGCATCGAGCAGGCGCACGGAGACGAGGTTGCGCGACAGCGCCAAGGCTTCGCGCAGGCGCATGGGGCCCATGAAGCGACCGTCGGAGTTTTGCGGGCGCCAGTCCTGGCCGCGGCGCATCCGGAACACCACCGGGGCGTCCGGCACGATCGAGGCGGGGTTGAAGCCGCGCTCGAACGCCGCCGCGTAGATGAATGGCTTGAAGCTGGAGCCTGGTTGCCTGCGCGCCTGCGTGGTGCGGTTGAATGCGCTGCCGGCGAAGCTGAAGCCACCGACCAATGCGCGAACCGCGCCGGTGTCGTATTCCATGGACACCAGGGTCGATTGTGCGAGCGGAACCTGGTCGAGGCGCCAGGACACGGTGGCCGCCTGGTTGCCGGATGCGGGCGTGGTGACCTGGCGTACGCGCACCAGGTCGCCGCGCTTGAGCTGCGCAGCCGGATTGCGTCCCGTCCAGCGACTGCTGGCGGCATCCAGCGTGAGCGTGCTGCCATTGGCGAGCACGACTTCGGCCTTGCCTTCGCCGCTATGCAGGACGATGGCCGGGAGCAGTCCGCTCTGCGCGGGGATCTCGCGCAGGCGCGTGCTCGCGGTGGCCGCATCCTCGCCTGCAGCGAGTTCGAAGGTCTGCTCGGCGCCGCGCCAGCCATGGCGATGGTCGTAGGTCGCCAGCCCATCGCGCACGGCCTGGTCAGCCGAGGCCTGCATCACCGGGTCGATCGTTGTGGTGACGTGGTAGCCCTTGGTCAACACGTCGCCGCCGAAACGCGCTTCCATCTCCAGTCGTACCATTTCGGCGACGTAAGGCGCATAGGCCTCGACCGGTCGTTCGTGCGGCTTGGCGTGCATCGGCACCGCCTTCGCAGCAGCGGCTTCGGCGGGGGAAACGAAGCCGAGTTCCTGCATGCGGCTCAGCACGTACACGTCGCGCCGTTCCTTCGCGCGTTCCGGATTGCTCAGCGGATTACCGCTGGAGGGGAACTTGGGGATCGCCGCCAGCGAAGCCATTTCGTCCAGGTCGAGCTGGTCGAGCGTCTTGCCGTAATAGAACTCCGCCGCCGCCGCCACGCCGTACGCGCGGTTGCCGAAGAAGCTCTTGTTGAGGTACAGCTCGAAGATCTCGTCCTTGCTCAGCTCCCGCTCCATCTTCTGCGCCAGCAGCATCTCGGCGAACTTGCGGGTGAAGCTGTATTCGCGGCTCAGGAAGAACTCCCGGGCGAGCTGCTGGGTGATGGTGGAACCACCGGGCACGCGTTCGCGTCCGCCGGTCTTGGCGAGCAGCCAGATCGCGCGCGCGACGCCTTTGTAATCGACGCCGCCGTGTTCGTAGAAGCGTGCGTCCTCGGTGGCGAGGAAGGCCTGCTTCAGGCGTTCGGGCACCTGGTCGATCTTGACCGGGTAACGGCGCATTTCGCCGAACAGGGCGATGAGCTTGCCGTCCCGGGAATAGACGTACATCGGCTCCTGCATCTCGACGTCGCGCAGGCCGTCGACCTCCGGCAAGCTCGAAGACACGGAGAGATACAGGGCGGTTGCCGTGATCGCGCCTGCCACGACCAGCAGGGCGATGAGGAGCAGTGCCCAGCGCAGCAGGCGGCGGAGTCGGGGCATTGGGCCGGAAACCTCAATCCATGGCGGAACCGTGGCCGTGGATTATAGGGGAGGCCATGGCTCGTCCATCCGGCAATCGCCATCGTGCCCGTGGCCTGCCGGACGTGCCTTTGCCGTACCCCTCTCAACAGGCTAAGGGGGGCGGCGGGCAGGGTGACGCTCAGGGGCATGAAGTGCCGCAGACAGCGCACTCCGGCACGATCCTGAAAAGCGGTTGTTGCCATCCCATGAAAAGTCCGTTATTTAAGGCTCTGGGGCACGTTGCGCACGTAAGCGCCCGTGGCAAAGGGGAAAAACGTGGGGCTGATCACAAAAAGCCAAGCACCGCTGGTCGGCGTCGACATTTCGTCGACGGCCGTCAAGCTCCTGCAGCTATCGCGCTCGGGTGACCGCTATCGCGTCGAGCACTATGCGGTCGAGCCGCTGCCGCCGAATGCGGTGGTCGAGAAGAACATCGTCGAGGTCGAGGCGGTCGGCGAAGCCATCCGCCGTGCCATGTCGCGCTCGGGCAGTCGCGCCAAGCATGCCGCCGCCGCGGTCTCGGGTTCGGCGGTGATCACCAAGATCATCCCGATGCCCGCCGAGCTCGATGACGACGACATGGAGTCGCAGGTCGAACTCGAAGCGGTCAACTACATCCCGTATCCGATCGAGGAAGTGAACCTCGACTTCGAGGTGCTCGGGCCGATGCCCGGCAACACCGAGATGGTGCAGGTGCTGCTGGCGGCGTCGCGTTCCGAAAACGTCGAGATGCGCGCTTCCGCGCTGGAGCTGGGCGGGTTGTCCGCGCGCGTGGTCGATGTCGAAGCCTTCGCCATCGAGAACGCCTTCGGCTTGATCGACAACACGCTCAATATTCCGCGCGACGGCATTGTCGCTCTTGTCGACGTGGGTGCGACGATGACCACGCTCAACATCCTGCGCAATGGCCGCAGCATCTATGCGCGTGAGCAGGTGTTTGGTGGCAAGCAGCTCACCGACGAGGTGATGCGCCGCTACGGCCTGAGCTACGAAGAAGCCGGGCTGGCCAAGCGCCAGGGCGGCCTGCCCGAAAGCTACGAGATCGAGGTGCTGGAACCGTTCAAGGAAGCCCTCGTGCAGCAGATCAGCCGCCTGCTGCAGTTCTTCTACGCAGGCAGCGAATTCAACCGTGTCGACCAGGTGGTGCTGGCGGGCGGCTGCGCTTCGATTCCCGGCGTGGCCGAGATGGTCGAAGAGCAGCTCGGCGTGCAGACCGTGATCGCCAACCCGCTGGCGCAGATGACGCTCGGCCCGCGCGTGCAGGCGCATGCGCTGGCGCAGGACGCTCCCGCGCTGATGATCGCCTGCGGCCTCGCCCTGAGGAGCTTCGACTGATGGCACGGATCAATCTCCTCCCGTGGCGCGCCGAACGCCGCAAGCAGCGGCAGAAGGAATTCGGGGTGATGCTGGGCGTGGCCGCGTTGGCCGGTCTGGCGCTCTGGTTCCTGTTCAACCTCTACTACAACGCCCAGATCTCGGGGCAGCACGAGCGCAACCGGTACCTGCAAGGGCAGATCACCGAGGTCGACAAGCAGATCACCGAGATCGAGGAACTCGACCGGCAGCGTGCCCGGCTGCTGGCGCGCAAGGAAGTGATCGAACAGCTCCAGGCCAACCGCTCGCAGATGGTGCACCTGTTCGATTCGCTGGTGCGCACGATCCCCGACGGCGTGATCCTGAGCACGATCAAGCAGGAAGGCCAGAAGCTCACGCTGGAAGGCCGCTCGCAATCCAACTCGCGCGTGAGTACCTACATGCGCAACCTCGAGGGTTCGGGCTGGATGACCAAGCCCGAGCTGTCGGTGATCGAAGCGAAGGACGGTGTCGCCGGCCTGCCCTACATGTTCAGCCTGTCGGTGCAGTTGGCCAACCCGAATGCGCCGACCGACGCCGACGGCGACGGCATCCCCGATCCGGTGCCGCCGGTCGGCACCGAGCCTGCCGTTGAGCCTGAAGCAACGCCGGCCCCTGATGCCTCGACGCCTGCCGAACAACCTGCAGCGCCCGCCACCGAGCCGGCTGCCGCCCCTGCAGAAGGAGCCGCGTCGTGAGCAAGAAGAAGATGTCGTTGAAGGAACTGAACTTCAACAACACCGGCTCATGGCCGCAGGAATACAAGATCGGCTTTTGCGTGATCGTCGGCCTGCTGATCTTCGGCCTGCTGTGGTACGCGGTGACGCGACCGAAGGGCGCCGAACTAGAGGGGCTCGAGCGCCAGGAGGCGACCCTGCGCAGCGACTTCGAGACCAAGCAGGGGCGAGCCGCGAACCTCGAGCCGCTCAAGCAGCAGCTTGCACAGATGGAGCAGCAGTTGCAGCAGATGCTGCGGCAGTTGCCCAGCCGCACCGAGATGCCGGCCCTGATCAACGACATTTCGCAGACTGCACTGGCGACAGGCATCTACAACGAGCTGTTCCGGCCTGGCCCGGAAACGCCGAAGGAGTTCTACGCCGAGAAGCCGATCGAGCTGAAGATGGTGGGCAGCTACCACCAGTTCGGCGCGTTCGTCAGTGGCGTCGCCTCCTTGCCGCGCGTGGTCATCATGACCATGCACGACATCTCGCTGCGCCCGCGCGGTGGCGATCGCGGCGCGGTGGCGTCGATCGCACCCAATTCCAGTCTGGAGCTCGCCGGCACGGTGAAAACGTATCGCTACCTCGACGAGGAAGAGGCAGCGGCGCAAGCCAGCGCCGAGCAAGCGGCGGCCGGGGGAGGGCAGTGACATGGAAATGATGTCGAGAACCTTGCCGAAGTTCGCCTGCCTCATCGTCGCCTCGGTGGCGCTCGGCGGTTGCGTACGCGGTGTGACCAGCACGCCGGGCAATGCGCCCAACCTGCAGGAATGGGTGGAGAACGTGAAGGCCCGGCCAGCGCCGCCGCTGGATCCGTTGCCGGTGATGCAGCAATTCGAGACCTTCGAATACGCCGCCCAGGACATGCGGGATCCGTTCAGCACCGCGTTCCGCCGCGATGATGCAGGCAGCGGCCCGCGCCCGGATTCGGATCGCCGCAAGCAGACCCTCGAACAGTTCCCGCTCGACAGCCTCGACATGGTCGGCACGTTGCACACCGGGGCGGCGATGGTCGCGCTGGTGATGGCGCCCGACAAGGTGACGTACCGGGTGTCGCCCGGTGGCTACCTGGGGCAGAACGATGGACGCGTGACGAGCGTGAGCGAAGACAGGATCGAGCTGGTGGAACTGGTGCCGGATGGCGCGGGCGGATGGCTGGAGCGGCCGGCGTCGATTGCGCTCGAAGACAATTGATTAGGGGAAGTCGAGATGATCTTTAACAAAGCGCACGGCCAGAAGACCTCCCGTCGCGGCCTGCCGATCCGAGCGGGATCCATCGGACTCGCCATCGGCCTGCTGTCGGCGTTCAGTGCGGTGCACGCGACGCAGCCCCTCCAGGGTTCACTGCCGCTGCTGGTCGCCATGCAGGCAACCGCCGTCGACCCTGCCAAGCAGCGTCCGGCCGAGGTCGCGGTGTCCAACATCGATTTCCGCCGTGGGGACGGCGGTGCGGGCAAGCTGATCCTGCGCTTCGATGGCGAAGGCGCGATGCCCGACCTGCGCACGCAGGGGTCGGAAGTGGTCGTGAACATCGGCAACGCGAGCCTGCCGGCTTCGTTGCAGCGCCCGCTCAACGTGGTCGATTTCGCCACACCGGTGCAGCGCATCGATGCCAGCCAGGCCGGCGACGGCGCGCGCCTGGTGCTGAGCACGCGCGGCGGGTTCGAGTCGATGGCTTACCAGACCGGTCGCGACTACATCGTCGAGATCATCCCGCGCGCGGCGACGGCCGATCGCGCCGTGGGGGCCGCCACGGCGACCGTGGCGACGGCACAGTCAGGTGCTGCACGCGGATACAGCGGCCGCCCGGTCACCTTCAACTTCCAGGACGTGCCCGTCCGCACCGTGCTGCAGCTGATCGCCGAGGAATCGAACCTCAACATCGTCGCCAGCGACACCGTGCAGGGCAACGTCACCCTGCGCCTGATCAACGTGCCGTGGGATCAGGCGCTCGACATCGTCCTGCAGGCCAAGCAGCTCGACAAGCGTCGCAGCGGCAACGTCGTCTGGGTCGCGCCGCAGGCCGAGATCGCCAAGTTCGAGCAGGACAAGGAAGATGCGCGCCTTGCACTCGAAGAGCGTGCCGAGATGGTCACCGAGTACCTGCCGATCAACTACGGCAATGCCGAGGACATCGCCAAACTGCTGACCGAAGAGAGCAAGAACAACAGCGTCGGCGGCGGCAGCGGTGGCGGTAGTGGTGGTTCGCAGCAGCAGAGCCGGGGCTTCCTGTCCTCGCGCGGCAGCCTGAGTTTCGATCGTCGCACCAATACACTGCTGGTGATCGATATCCCGCAGCGCGTGAGCGAGATCAAGCGCCTGGTCACGATGCTCGACAAGCCGGTCGACCAGGTCGTGATCGAGGCCAGGATCGTGATCGCCAACGAATCGTTCGCGCGCGACATCGGTGCGCGCTTCGGCATCCATGGCGCCAAGGACAACGTCGTTGGATCCGGTTCGCTCGAGGCGAACAACCACTTCATCAACACCTCGATCGAGGCGTTGAACGATCCCGAGAAGAGCCCGGAGTGGCAGTATCCGGCTGCGCTGATCTTTGGCGGCGCAGGGCGTGCAGCCGGTGCGGGCGCCGGTGCACTCGCGCTGACGATCCTCGGCAACACCATCAATTGGGATCTGGAAATCTCCGCGCTGCAGGAAGAAGGGCGTGGCGAGGTGGTGTCCAACCCGCGCATCGTCACCAGCAACCAGCGCGAAGCGGTGATCCGCCAGGGCCAGGAAGTCGGTTACCTGACGGTGACCGGCGGCCAGAGCAACAGCATCCCGACGGTCGAGTTCAAGGACGTGCTGCTCGAGCTCAAGGTCACGCCGACGATCACCAATGATGGCCGCGTGTTCCTGGCGATGGCGCTGAAGAAGGACGAGATCGAGGGCTTCATCAACATCGGCGACAACCTGGGTTCCGTGCCGCAGATCAACAAGCGCGAGATCACCACCGCGGTGCTGGTCGAGGATGGTCAGACGGTGTCGATCGGTGGCGTGTACGAGTTCCGCGACCGTAGCGAGTTGTCCAAGGTGCCGTTCTTCGGCGACCTGCCGATCCTCGGCAATCTGTTCAAGACGCGCGGTAAGACGAGGGAAAAGGCCGAGCTGCTGATCTTCGTGACCCCGAAGGTGCTGCGCGTGGCCCAGCGCTGATCGCGGCGTCGGCAAGGCAAACGGAGACGGGGCCCATCGGCCCCGTTTCCTTTTTGCGGGCGTGCCGGAAGCCAGCCAACTTCCGGCACTGAACCAAACCACCCGGCGACAGGTCAAACTGGCCCTTGGCGCGCCCCGCGCCGCGAGACCGGACGACGATGGACGCACCCGCCGATGACACTGCGCGTCTGCACGGCATCTTCCGTGAACTGAGCGAGGACCTGTCGACCGAGATCGTCGGTCAGGCCGGCTTGATCGAACGCCTGCTGATCGCCCTGCTGGCCGATGGCCATCTGCTGGTGGAGGGGGCACCCGGACTGGCCAAGACCAGCGCCATCCGTGCGCTTGCCACCCGACTCGAGGCGGACTTCGCCCGCGTCCAGTTCACCCCGGACCTGCTGCCGGCCGACCTGACCGGTACCGAGATCTGGCGCCCGCAGGAGGGCCGCTTCGAATTCCAGCCGGGGCCGATCTTCCATCCCTTGCTGCTGGCCGACGAGATCAACCGCGCGCCGGCCAAGGTGCAGTCGGCCCTGCTGGAGGCGATGGGCGAGCGCCAGGTCACCGTCGGGCGGCAGACTTATGCCTTGCCGCAACTGTTCCTGGTGATGGCGACACAGAACCCGATCGAGCAGGAAGGCACGTTCCCGCTGCCGGAAGCCCAGCTCGATCGCTTCCTGATGCATGTGCGCATCGGCTACCCGGACGCCGAGCGAGAGGCGGAAATCCTCCAACTCGCGCGTGATCGTGCCCGCGACGTGCTGCAAGTCCGCGCGCCGAGCGGAGTGCGACGGGTGACGCAGGCCGATGTCTTCGCGGCTCGTGGCGCGGTGCTCGACCTGCACGTCGCGCCGCAGGTCGAACGCTACCTGATCGAACTCGTGCTCGCCTCGCGCGATGCGGCGCGTTACGACGCGGCATTGGCGCGGCGCATCGCCTGGGGTGCGAGTCCGCGGGGATCGATCGCGCTCGAACGTTGCGCGCGGGCACGCGCGTGGCTCGCCGGCCGCGATTTCGTCACCCCTGACGACGTGCGTGCGGTCGCGCCCGACGTGTTGCGCCACCGCGTGTTGCCGGGCTACGAGGCGACGGCCGAAGGCTGGGATGGCGAGCGGCTTGTCGGCGAATTGCTGGCGAAGGTTCCCCTGCCATAGGCACGCCGATGGCAGATATCCCTGTACGGACGACGACGTGACCGACGGCATCGCACCGACGCTTGCGGAACTGGTGGCGCTGCGCGGCATGGCGCAGGGTCGTCGTCCGCCACGGCGTGGGCGCCTGGGCATCAGTGGGCAGGCGCCGTCGCCGTGGCGCGGCCGCGGCATGGAGTACGCCGAATCGCGCGAATACGCGCGTGGCGACGATGCACGCCACATCGACTGGAAACTCACCGCGCGCAGCGGGCGACCGCATACCAAGTTGTTCCAGGCCGAGCGCGAGCGGCTGACCATGCTGGTCGCGGACACCTCGCCGGCGCTGTATTTCGGCACACGCGTGCGCTTCAAGTCGGTGCAGGCAGCACGTGCAGGTGCGATCGCGGCGTGGACGGCATTGCGCGATGGCGACCGTATCGCGGCCCTGCGTGGCAGCACCGAGGAAGCGCCGGTTCCGCCGGCCGCCGGTCCGCGTGGCGCGCTGCGCGTGCTCGATGCGCTGGTGCGCTGGTATTCGCAGCGGCCTGCCGATGATGCCGGCTTGGCGGTGGCGCTGGATCATGCGCAGCGCTTGATGCGTCCCGGCTCGCGATTGCTGGTGCTGGCGGATCCGTCCGGCCTGGACGACGTGCCCGACCAGCGCTGGTCGGCGCTTGCGGCGCACAACGAGGTCTTGGTCGTGTTGGTTGAAGACCCGCTCGAACATGCGCCCCCGCGGCGCAGCCTGCCGTTCCTTGCGGCGGGGCACCGGGTCGAACTGGATCTCGACGGCGGCGCGCAACGCGCGCGCTGGGAGCGCGAATTCAACGGCCGGCGCGATGCGCTTGCTTCGGGCCTGCGTGCGCGCGGCGTGCGCGTGGCCAGCCTGTCGAGCGATGCGCCGGGCGATGGCTGGCTGCCGTTGTTCTCGGGATCGACGGCATGAGTTTCGCGCCCG
This sequence comes from Luteimonas sp., assembly GCA_024707405.1. GTDB lineage: Bacteria > Pseudomonadota > Gammaproteobacteria > Xanthomonadales > Xanthomonadaceae > Luteimonas. Next base: position 683,680 of record JANPZU010000003.1, on the reverse strand, counting down.
ACCTGCTGCTGCGGGACATCCATGAACCACCGGCACCGTCCTGGTGGCCACCCGCGCCCGGGTGGTGGATCGTCGTGGCTTGCCTGCTCGCCGTGGCCGGATGGTTCGCGTGGCGGCGATGGCGTCGCCGCTTGCTGCGGCAACGGGTCGAGCGACTGTTCGACGAAACGCTTGCCGCGCATGCCGCCGATCCGGCGCAACGGATCGCGGCCATGTCTGAATTGTTGCGCCGCGCTTCACGCAGGTGCGATCCGCAGGCCGACCGCCTGCAGGGTGAAGACTGGCTGCAATTGCTCGATGACGGGGCATCGCATCCGGAGTTCACGCAGGGCATCGGACGGGCACTGCTCGATGGCGGCTTCCGGCGCCACGTCGACGGCATCGACCTCGATGCCTTGCAGCGACTCGCGCGAGCGCGCTTCCTCGACTGGATGGTGCCGCGATGAGCGCGTGGTGGATCGACCTGCTGCCGGACTGGTTCGCGGGATTCGCCTGGCCGTGGATGTTGCTGGCGCTGCCGTTGCCCTGGATCGTGCGGTGGCTCGCGCCGCCGGTGCGCAATTCGACGACCGCGCTGCGCGTGCCGTGGGGCCGGCGGCTGGAGGCGATCTCGGCCGAATCCGGTGGCCGCAGGCCGATGCGCGCGATGCCGGTACTGGCATGGCTAGGCTGGACGCTGCTGTGCGTCGCGGCTGCACGACCGCAATCGTTCGGCGAGATCGAACGCCCGCCGCAGTCCGGGCGCGATCTGGTGCTGGCGGTCGACCTGTCCGGCAGCATGTCGGAGGAAGACATGCGCCTTGGCGGACGCGTGGTGGATCGGCTGACGGCGGCGAAGGCGGTGCTGGCCGATTTCCTCGACCGGCGCCAGGGCGATCGCGTCGGACTGATCGTGTTCGGGCAACGTGCCTACGTACTGGCGCCACTCACCCTCGATCGCGACACCGTGCGCGACCAGTTGCTTGACAGCGTCGTCGGCCTTGCCGGGCGCGAAACAGCCATCGGCGACGCCATCGGGCTGGCGGTGAAACGGTTCGATGCGCAATCGGCGCCGCAGCGGGTGCTGGTGCTGTTGACCGACGGCGTGAACACGCCGGGCATGCTCGATCCGCTGAAGGCCGCGGAGGTCGCGCGCGACCACGGCGTGCGCATCCACACCATCGCCTTCGGCGGAGATGGCGAGCAAATGTCGATGTTCGGCTTCCGGTTGCCCGGGCCGGGTGCGGTGGTCGAACTGGACGAGGCCGCGCTGGAGCGCATCGCATCCACGACCGGGGGGCGCGCATTCCGTGCGCGCGACACCGAGGAGCTCGCCGGCATCTACACCGAGATCGACCGTCTGGAACCCGTGCGCAGGGACGGCGAGCCGGTCAGGCCGCGCATCGAACGCTATCCGTGGCTGCTCGCCTTGGCACTGTTGAGCGCGTTGCTGGCGATGGTGCCGCTGCGATGGAAGGGAATCGCAGCCTGGGGTGCGTCGCGGGGCTTGCGCGCATGACCGGCTTGTTCGCGGACTTCCATCTGCTGCGTCCGGCATGGCTCTGGGCCTTGCTGGCGTTGCCGCTGATCGTGCTTGCATGGCATTGGCGCCGCCGGCGCGAAGACGCCTGGCGCGAAGCGGTCGATGCGCACCTGCTTGCGCACCTTGCCGAGCGCGGCATCGCACGCCATGGCGCTGCCGTGCTGGCGTTGCAATGCATGGCGTGGATGCTGGCGGTACTTGCGTTGGCCGGGCCGAGCTGGCGCACCATCGAACATCCGTTGATGCATGGCGGCGCGCCGATGGTGATTGCGGTGGACATGTCGGAGGCGACGCTTGCCGGTGACCTGCCGCCATCGCGCCTGCTGCAGGCACGAACGAAACTGGCCGAACTGCTGCGTGAACGCAACGGTCGGCCGACCGGCTTGATCGCCTATGCGGGCGACGCGTTCACCGTCACGCCGCTCACCGACGACACCGCCAACATCGCGCTGTTCCTCGATGCGCTGTCGCCGGAGATCATGCCCGAGGCGGGCAATCGCGCATCGCGTGCGATCGAGATCGGATCGCTGCTGCTCGACCGTGCGGGCCATGCGCAGGGAGACATCCTGCTGCTTACCGACCATGCCGATGGCGATGCCGTGGCGGCGGCCACGCGTGCGCGTACCTCCGGGCATCGCACGTCGGTGCTCGGCATGGGAACCGTGGCCGGTGCCACCTATCGGCGTGGCGATGGCGGGTTCGCGCATGCGCGGCTGGATGCGGCATCGCTCACGGCGCTGGTCGCGGCGGGCGGCGGCGTGCTTTCCGATTGGAACGAGGATGTCCGTGCCGTCGCGACCTCGTCGCCGGGCAGGGATGCGGCCGCCAGCGAGGCGAGCGAGGCGGGCATGCGTGCATGGCGCGACGACGGTTACTGGTTGTTGCTGCCGTTGATGCTGCTGGCGTTGTTCGCGTTCCGTCGCGGCGCGGCTGTCGCCGTGCTCGCGGCCTGCCTGCTGTTGCCCTTGCCGCAGGCGCACGCAGCCGATGGCGATGGCGGCCTCTGGCAACGGGCCGACCAGGCCCGGCACGCCAGGATGCGGCAAGGTATCGATGCATACCGTGCCGGCGAATTCGACGATGCCTTGCGTGCTTGGGACGGCCTGCCGGGCGCGGAAGCTGCGTACAACCGCGGCAACGCGCTTGCCAGGCAGGGAAATTACGAGGACGCGATCGCCGCTTACGACGACGCGCTCCGGCAACAGCCGGGCATGGGCGATGCCGAAGCCAACCGCCAGGCCGTGGCGGCGGCGATGCAACGCCGTCCGCCGTCCGGCGGTGGCGAACGCGACCCGCGTGCGGATGGCGAGGGCGATGACGCGCCGGAGGATGGCCAAGGCGATGCCGGCGAGCCGGAGGGTGGTGCAACGTCACCGGAAACGTCGCAGGCGCAGGGTAATGCCGATCCCGGCAAGGACGAAGCCGATGGCACCTCCCCGCGGGAACGACAGCAGTCCCCGTCCGGGCCGGGACCGGCGGCGGACACGGAAGCGCAACGCGCGGCGGACGACGCGCAGCGCGAACGCATGCAACGCGCGTTGCAACAGGACGGCGAGCGTGCAGACGATGGTGCGCTCGCTGAAGGCGACCCCGGTCGTGCCGAAACCGAGGCCGAGCGCGAGCGGCGGCAGGCGAACGAAGCCTGGTTGCGCCGCATCCCGGACGATCCGGGTGGATTGCTGCGCGCGAAGTTCAAGCTCGAACATGAGCGACGCAGCGGCAGGGGAGGTGCGCCATGAACATGCGCGTGGCGCAGTGGCTGGCCTGCCTGCTGCTGGCCGGATTCGTGGCACCGGCATTTGCGCAGGCGCAGGTGCGCGCATGGCTGGATCGCGATCGCATCGAAATGGGCGAAACCGCGACGCTCAACGTCGAGACCGACCAGTCCGACGCGCAATCGCCGGACTTCGACCTGCTGGTGCCCGACTTCGTGGTCAGTGGCCATAGCAGCCGGCGCGGATACGAAGTGTCGGGCGGGCAGCGGCGATCGCGCGTGCTGTTCGCGGTCGCGCTGTCGCCACGGCGCGAAGGCGTGACGACGATCCCTGCGCTGCGTATCGGCAATGCCCGCACATCGCCGCTGACCTTGACGGTGCTGCCGGCGACGGCCGCACCGGCCCGTGCAGGCGCACCCGCCTTCATCGAAAGCGAAGTCGACAGCCGCGAGCCTTATGTGCAGCAGTCGGTGGGCTATGTGTTGCGCCTGTACTACGCGACGCCGCTGGTGTCCGGGCAACTCGACCAGCCCGTGCCGGATGGCGCATTGATGCAGAAGATCGGCGGCGACGTGCAGTACACGCGGGATGTCGCCGGGCAGCGCTACACGGTGGTGGAGCGGCGTTACCAGGTCGTGCCCGAACGCAGCGGGTTGCTGACGATTCCTGGCGCGCGCTTTTCAGGACGTGGCGTCGGCGGCTATTTCGACGACCTGTTCGGCGGAGGTCGGCGCGATCTTGCCGCCAACGGCCCGTCGCATGCTTTGCAGGTCAAGTCGATGCCGCGCGGCGCGACGCAGCCCTGGTTGCCGCTGCACGGGCTGGAACTGCGCTACGTCGCCGCCCCCGACGCGGCCCGCGTGGGCGAGGCGGCGGTGGTGGTGGTCGAGGCCATGGCCGATGGTGCGGCCGGCACGCAGATCCCCGAACTGCAGCTGCAGGTTGGCGCCGGTGCCCAGGTGTTCGCCGAACCGCCGCAGGTCGACGAAACCTTCGACAACGGCCGCCTGCGCACGCGGGTGGTGCGCAGGTTCTCGGTCGTGCCGGCGCACGAGGGCGCTCTGCATATCCCCGGCGTCCGATTGGGTTGGTGGGACGTCAACGCAGGCATCGCGCGCACGGCATCGTTGCCCGACCTGCAATGGCGGGTCGCTGCAGGTGCTGTGGACGATGCCGGCATGCAACCGATGGCGGTTGCCGCCACCGCCGGCGCGAGCGTCGGGTGGTGGAAATGGCTGGCAGGCCTGTTCGCCCTGTTGTGGCTGGCGACGCTTGCGTGGATGTTCCGGAACCACGCCGTCTTCCGTCGGTTGCGCAAGCCGATGGAGCAGTCGTCGCCTGCCGTGGCGGGACACCATCCCGCAAGCATTACCTCGCGGCAATGGCTGCAGTTGCTGCAGGCCGGCGACCTTGGTGAAGTGGCCGATGCCCTGTGCGCAATGACGAGGCCGGCGACGTCGGATCTCGATGCACTGTCGCAGCGGCTCGACGACGCAGGCCAACGCCATGCCGTGGCGTCGTTGCAACGTGCGCGCTGGGGTGATGGTGATCCGGCCGAGGCGCGCGCGCTGCTGCGCGACGCCTTTGCCGATGGCGTGAAGCTGAAACCGACGGCATCGCCAAACGACGGTACGCTGCCACCGCTGTATCCGCGCCGCCCCTCTCTGTGAGCATCGCGCTGAATTGGCGCGTCGCCACGCGTGACGCGGGTGAATCACGATTCCGGCTCCGGGAGGTGGTCGCGTCCGCACGCGCGACGGAAGTGAATTGCCCGGTAACACGGATTGGCGCGTCGCCACGCGTGATGCGGGTGAATCACGATTCCCACTCCGGGAGGCCGATGTGGCTGCACGCGCGACGCAAGTGAATTTCCGTGCCGCATCTGCTTGGCGTGTCACCACCCGTGATGCCGGCGAACGCGATTTCACCGTATTCCGACCGATGGACAGCCACGGCATGCGCCGGGCCGGCGCCATGGTTTGCTAAGCTGCGGCGTCCAATACGCGGAGCAGGCAGCATGAGCAAGGCGAACGATGGCGCGAAGATGCCGTTGCACTGGAAGATCGGCATCGGTTTCGCGGTCGGCCTGTTGCTTGGCCTGGTCGTGCATTACGCGATCGGTGGCGATGTCGGCTGGGTGGAGTCGTTCACCCGCTACGTGACGCAGCCGTTCTCGCAATTGTTCCTGAGCCTGATCTTCATGCTGATCGTGCCGTTGCTGTTCTCGGCGCTCGTGGTCGGCGTGTCGGAAATGGGCGATGTCGCCTCGCTCGGCCGCATCGGCTGGCGGACGCTGGCCTGGACGATCGTGCTCTCGGGCATCGCCGTGCTGCTGGGCCTGGTGCTGGTCAACATCTTCAAGCCTGGTGCCGGCGTGGATCCGGATCTGGCGCAGCGCCTGCTCTCTGAAGGCGCCGACCGTGCCAGCGCCATCGTGCGTGACAGCCAGACCAGCGCGACCGGCATGGAGATGCTGCTGTCGATCGTGCCGCAGAACGTGGTTGGTGCCGCATCCAACAACGCCAACATCATCGCGCTGATGTTCTTCGCGCTGATGTTCGGCGTGGGCATGGTGTTGACGCGTTCGCCGCAGACCGAGGTGCTCAAGCGCGGCATCGAGGGCCTGTTCGAGATCTCGATGACGCTGATCGGCCTGGTGATCCGCCTCGCGCCGTACGCGGTGTTCTGCTTCATGTTCAACCTCGCGGTGCTGTTTGGCTGGAGCCTGCTGATCCGGTTGGGCGCCTACGTGCTGGTGGTGGTCGCCGCGCTGGCGATCCACATGCTGGTGGTGTATTCGGCCGCGTTGAAATTCGTCGGTGGCTGGTCGCCGATGGCGTTCTTCAAGGGCGTGCAGGAAGCCATGCTGATGGCGTTCTCCACTGCGTCGAGCAACGCGACGCTGCCGACCGCGCTGAAGGTCGCCGACGAAAACCTCAAGCTGCCGAAGAAGGTGTCGCGTTTCGTGCTGACCATCGGCGCGACCGCCAACCAGAACGGCACCGCGCTGTTCGAGGGCGTGACCGTGATCTTCCTGGCGCAGTTCTTCGGCGTGGAACTCACGATGGGCCAGCAGTTCCTGGTGATGCTGGTCTGCATCCTCGGCGGCATCGGCACCGCGGGCGTGCCATCGGGCTCGTTGCCGGTGGTGGCGCTGATCTGCGCGATGGTCGGGGTGCCGCCGGAGGGCATCGGCCTGGTGCTGGGCGTCAACCACTTCCTCGACATGTGCCGTACGACCATCAACGTCACCGGCGACCTCGGCATCGCCGCGCTGGTGTCCAAGGGCGAGGCGGACGGGCCGGAACCTGCGCAAACCGAGGCCTGAGGCCGGCGCCCGCGACAAGGCGGGACAGGGATGGGACAATGGCGGCCTGCAGCCCGCGAACGGGCCACGCCTTCGTCCCACTTCCCCCATGAGCCCATGACGACGCCCAGCCGCCGCGACCTCGCCAACGCCATCCGCTTCCTCGCCATCGATGCGGTACAGGCCGCCAACTCCGGCCATCCGGGCATGCCGATGGGCATGGCCGACATCGCCGAAGTGTTGTGGAACGATTTCCACCGCCACAATCCCGGCAACCCGCAGTGGTTCAACCGCGACCGCTTCGTGCTGTCGAACGGCCACGGCTCGATGCTGCAGTACGCGCTGCTGCACCTGTCGGGATACGACCTGCCGCTGGACGAGCTGAAGCACTTCCGCCAGCTCGACTCGAAGACGCCGGGCCATCCCGAGAACTTCATGACGCCGGGCATCGAGACGACCACCGGCCCGCTGGGGCAGGGGTTCGCCAATGCGGTCGGCTTCGCGCTCGCCGAGAAATTGCTGGCGCAACGCTTCAATCGCCCCGGTTTCGACATCGTCGACCATCGCACCTGGGTGTTCATGGGCGACGGCTGCCTGATGGAAGGCATCTCGCACGAAGCCGCGTCGCTGGCCGGTACCTGGGGGCTGGGCAAGCTGGTTGCGTTCTGGGACGACAACAAGATTTCCATCGACGGCAACACCGACGGCTGGTTCACCGACGACACCCCGGCGCGCTTCGAGGCCTACGGCTGGCGCGTGATCCGCGGCGTGGACGGCCACGATCCGCAGGAAATCAAGACGGCCATCGAGACGGCGCTGAAGCACGACGACAAGCCGACGCTCATCTGCTGCCGCACCACGATTGGTTTTGGTTCGCCCAACAAGGCCGGCAAGGAGTCCTCGCACGGCGCGCCGCTGGGCAAGGACGAGATCGTGCTGACCCGCGAGAAGCTGGGCTGGACGCATGGCGAGTTCGATGTGCCGCAGGAGATCCGTGAGGCATGGAACGGGCGCGATGCCGGCGCACGACACGAGTCGGAATGGCAGGCCTCGTTCGATGCGTATGCCGCGCAGTTCCCGCAGCAGGCGGCCGAACTGCTGCGCCGCTCTCACGGCGAGTTGCCGGAAGGTTTCGCCGCCGCCGCGGATGCCTACATCGCAAAGCTGCAGGCCGATGGCCCGACCATCGCCTCGCGCAAGGCCTCGCAGAATGCCATCGAGGCGTTCGCACCGCTGCTGCCCGAACTGGTGGGTGGTTCGGCCGACCTCGCGCATTCCAACCTGACCCTGTGGAAGGGCAGCAAGTCGGTTGCCACCGACGACCCGGACGCGAACTACGTCTATTACGGCGTGCGCGAGTTCGCGATGACCGCGATCTCCAACGCGCTGGCGCTGCATGGCGGCTTCATCCCGTATGACGCGACTTTCCTCGTCTTCAGCGATTACGCGCGCAATGCCGTGCGCATGAGCGCGCTGATGCACGCGCATGCGATCCACGTCTACACGCACGATTCCATCGGCCTGGGCGAAGACGGCCCGACCCACCAGCCGGTCGAGCACCTGGCATCGTTGCGCTTCATCCCCAACAACGACGTCTGGCGTCCGTGCGATGCGGTGGAATCGGCGGTGTCCTGGCGCGCCGCGATCGAACGCAAGGACGGCCCGAGCTGCCTCGTGTTCAGCCGCCAGAACCTGCAGCACCAGCCGCGCAGCGAACAGCAGGTCGCCGACATCGCGCGCGGCGGTTACGTGCTGAAGGATTCGGACGGCGTGCCGGAGATCATCCTGATCGCGACAGGCTCGGAAGTCGGGCTGGCGGTGGAAGCCGCTGCGCAACTGGGCGGCAAGGCACGCGTGGTGTCGATGCCGTCGAGCGACGTGTTCGATCGCCAGGATGCGGCCTACCGCGAGTCGGTGCTGCCGAAGTCCGTGCGCAAGCGCGTTGCCATCGAAGCTGGCGTGACCGGATTCTGGCGCCAGTACGTGGGTCTTGATGGTGCGGTGATCGGCATCGATACCTTCGGTGCGAGTGCGCCGGCCGACAAGCTGTTCCCCTACTTCGGGTTCACCGTTGCCAGTATTCTGGCCGCCTGCCGCGACCTCTGAGGCATCCGATGGCGCTACCGGATGCGACGTATGTCGAGCAGATCGATGGCCGGAAGGTCTCGGTCTTCGACGATCTCATGCCGACCCCGGATCTGCTGGAGTTGCACGGGATCCTGCTGCAGGCAGGGTACACGCGATCGGAGATCGCACGCTCGGATACCACCGACTACCGGCACTGGGCCGCCGAGATTTCGGCGGCCAACTTGCCCGGGTATCCGTTCACCGTACCGACGATGGACGCGGTCGGGGTGCATGCCCCCGGGATCCGGTACAAGATTTATCGTTCCTACGTGAACGTCGCGCATTTCGGCGACATGTTGTTCAGTCACCATGACTGCCCCCCGGACTCGGGCGGACTGACCGCCCTGTGGTACATCTGTGATCGTTGGGATCACGAGTGGGGCGGCGAGACGGTGTTCTTCGACAGCCGGAGGGATGTGCGTGGAGCGGTGAGTCCGCGCCCGGGACGACTTGCGATTTTCGATGGCGCGATCCTGCACGTCGGGCGTCCGCCCAATCGTAATTGCTATGTGCCGAGATTCACGCTTGCGCTGAAGCTGATGCCTGCCTAGACGCGGATCGTCAGGATTGCCTGTCGGCAAGTTTGTCGTGCTTGCTGCCACCACGGCAGGTTGGCGAATCCGGCGCATTGCCGGTCTCGGCCCATTCGCCGGGCGTGTAGGTGTGCAGCGCGAGCGCGTGGATCTCGCCCATCAGCGGGCCGAGGGTGCGGTAGACCAGTTGGTGGCGCTGCAGCAGTCGCTTGCCGTCGAACACGTCGCCGGTGACCACGACCTTGTAGTGCGTCTCCAGCCCGCGGCTGTGCATGTGGCTTTCGTCCTGCACGTCAAGGTGTGCGGGCGACAGCGCCTGCAAGGCATCGCGGAGGCGGTCGAGCTTGGTCATGCCGATCATTTTATCACCGCCGTGTCTGCTGCAAGGCCAGCGACAGCAGCCGTGCCTCGATGCGTTCCTGCAGGCTCCCCGGTGCGGCGAGCCCCATGCGCTGGACTACCTCATCGTCCCCGGCATCGCCTGCGGACATCGCCTTCGCGAGGGTTGTCAGCTTGCCGGGTGTCGTTGCGGTTTCACGCTTCAGCCAGCCCAGTGCGCGTACCAGCCGCTGTTCGACCGGGGTGAAATCGCTGCCCAGCGGGTAGTCCGGCAAGGTGCCGTCGGCACGCAATGGGGCCAGCGCATCGCGCAGGCGCTCAGGCGTGTTGCGCGACCACGCCTGCGGAACGATGAAGTTCTTGCGCAGCTTCTTCGCGGCCTTCGCCTTATCCAGCAACGCGCCCTGAAAACGCGCATCGGCGATCCCGGCCATGGCGACCACGCAATCCTCGTCGGTGATGCCGCGCACATCGGCGATGCCGTACTCGGTGACGTAGATGTCGCGCAGGTGGCGCGGGATGGTCGTGTGGCCGTAGTTCCAGCGGAGGTTGGAATCGGCCTTGCCATCGGCATCGCGTGTGGCGCGCAGCAGCAGCGCCGAGCGTCCGTCCGGCAGCGCGTGCGCCATCGCCACGAAGTTGTACTGTCCGCCGACGCCGGACACGACGCGGCCATCATCGAGACCATCGGACACCGCCGCGCCGAGCGCGGTCGCCATCATGCAGGTGTTGAAGAAGCGTCCGTCGCGGCGCTGCAGCCGTTCCAGTCCCTCGTCAGAGCCATACAGTTCATTGACCTCGCCGACGCGCTTCATGCCGATGCCGCGCCGGGTGGCGTCGTCCAGTCCATGCAGCCAGTCGTAGAAATCCTGCGAGCCGAGGTAGAACGCGCCATGCAGGAATTCGCCGTCGCGGTCGATCAGTTCCTGGTCGAGCGTGTTCGCACTGCCGTCATTGGCGCGCCGCATCAGCGCGGCCTTGTCGACCACCTTGCGCCGGAGCACGCCGCTTTCGACCAAGCGCTTGAAGCCTTCGTTGATCATTTCGCTGCAGCCGTACAGGCCCTGCGCGAACGGATCGAGCCCGCCACTGGCGATGACGGCCGGATGCGAAGCGATGGCGGGATCGAGTGCGTCGAGCGCGCGTCGGTAGGCGGCGTTGTCGGTATGGCGCAATGCCAGCGCGTGGCACAACGCATCGGCCAGTGCGCCGATGCCGATCTGCAGTGTGCCGCCGTCGCGCACCAGCGCGCTGGCGTACAGGCCGATGGCATGTTCGGCATCGCCGACCGGTTGCCGTGGCAGCGCGAACAGCTTCGGATACGGCGGAGGTGGCATGACCACCACGTCGAACCAGTCGGCATCCACCTCGGCATTGCCACCGAGCCATGGCAAGCGAGGATCGATCTCCGCCACCAGCAGCGGGCGCGGCTTTCCGGATGCGACCAGCGCATCGACGGCGTCGAAGGTCAGGTCGGTGTTGGACGACAACGACAGTCGCGTGCCGTCCTCGTTCGCCGCGACCTTTTGAACGATGCAATTGACGCCGCGGTCGGCCAGTGCACGCGCGACATGGGTGTAGTTGAGGCTGGCGTAGCGTCGCTGTGCCTGTGACGAACCCAGCATCGCGCCGGACTGCAGGTAGAACTCCTCGACCTGGATGTGCGCCGGCAGCGCATCGCGTCGCATCTCCTCCACGTAGCGCAGGCGCGGGAAATCGCCGCCGAAATGGCGCTCGACGAACGGCGCGGCGAAGCGACCTTCCAGTCCCTTCCCGGGCGTCGGTGGATCGAGCGACAGCGCGGTGTACAGCGTCATCGGACGCGACGGATCGCCTTCGATGCGTGTGTAGAGCGCATTGAGCAGCCGGTGCGGTTTGCCCAGGCCGAGTGGCGCACCGACCTGCAGCGGGCCGTCGATGCGCGAGAGGATTGCCTCGATGGCGGCATCCAGCGATTGCAGCAGCATGGTCATGCGCCGAGCATAGCCGTGGCAGTGTGCAGGAAACGGTAACGGCGGCTGAGCGGCGGGCAGCTAGTCCAGCCGGTGGATGGCGTGCGCCAGCCGCTTCACGTCGTCCTCGGTATGGCTGACGTAGACCATTGGCAGCCGGGTTTCGTCGCGCACGCGTTGCAGGTACGGAATCAGTTCCTCGCGTCGCGGCTGGTCGAGCGATGACAGCGGCTCGTCGAGCAGCAGGATCGCCGGTTGCGACAGCAATGCGCGGCCGATGGCGACGCGTTGCGATTCGCCGCCCGACAGGTTGGCCGGGCGGCGTTCCAGCAACTGGTCGATGCCGAGCAGTTCCACCACGGCGTCAAGGCTGAAGGCGGCATCGCCATCGCCATCGCGCCTGCCGTGGCGTCCGTACAGCAGGTTGGCGCGGACGCTGCGATGCGGGAACAGCCGCGCGTCCTGGAACACGTAGCCGACGCGGCGGCGATGGGTCGGCACGTCGATGCCGGCCGCGCCATCGAACAGCACGTGTCCGTCGACCACGACACGGCCCGACACCGGGCGCACCAGCCCGGCGATGGCATTGAGCACCGAGGTCTTGCCCGCGCCCGACGGCCCGGTGAGTGCGACCACGCGTGCGTCTTCGGCGATGCGCACCTTGCGTTCGAACCCGCCACGTCGCAGCAGGATGTCGATGTCGAGCATCAGTCCTGCTCCTCGCGGCGCTGGCGACGCACCAGCCATTCGCTCGCCAGCAGGGCCAGCAGCGAGATCGCGATCGCGACGGCGGCCAGTCGCCAGATGCCGGACTCGCCTCCGGGCACTTGCATCAGGCCGTAGATCGCCGACGATAGTGTCTGTGTCTCGCCGGGGATGTTGGAGACGAAGGTGATGGTGGCGCCGAATTCGCCCAGTGCCTTGGCGAACGCGAGCACGGCACCTGCGACGATGCCCGGCCAGGCCAGCGGCAAGGTGATGGTGAAAAAGACGCGAAGCCGGTTGGCGCCGAGCGTGGACGCGGCCTGTTCGAGGCGACGGTCGACGGCTTCGATCGACAGCCGGATCGAACGCACCATCAGCGGGAAACCCATGATCGCGCTCGCAAGCGCCGCACCCGTCCAGCGGAACGCGAAGCTGATGCCGAACGTTTCGTGCAGGAAACGCCCGGCCGTGCCGTTGTGTCCCAGCCACACCAGCAGCACGTAGCCGATGACGACCGGTGGCAGCACCAGTGGCAGGTGCACCAGTGCATCGAGCAGCGACTTGCCGAAGAAGCGCCCGCGTGCCAGCAGCCAACCGACACCGATGCCGAACGGCAGGCTGGCCAGCGATGCGACGATCGCGACCTTCAGGCTGAGCGCGATGGCAGTGGTTTCTTCCGGCGTGAACAAGGGCGGTGTCTCGCCTCAGCGCAGCGAGAAGCCGTGGCGACGGAAGATGGCATCGGCGTTTTCCGACTGCAGCCAGGCAATGAAATCGCCCGCGGCCGGATGCGTGCCCGAGGCGACGCGCGCGACCGGATACACGATGGCCGAGTGCGAGCCTTCGGGGAACGTCGCCAGTACCTTTACCCGCGGTTCGGCCTGCGCATCGCTGCCATACACCACGCCCAACGGCGTTTCGCCGCGCGCGACCAGCAACAGCGCGGCGCGCACGTTCTCGGCCTCGGCGACGCGTGGTTCGATGGCGCTCCAGGTGCCGAGCGATTCGAACGCCGCCTTCGCGTACTTGCCGGCGGGCACACTGGCCGTCATTGCCAGCGCGATGCGGCCGTCGTTGCCGAGCAGCGGCAAGAGGTCGGTGCCGTGTGCCAGTGCGAGCGGTTGCGCATCGCTGTTTGCAAGTGCGATCAGCACCAAGGTGTTGCCGAGCAGGTCGACGCGCGATGCCGGGTCGATCAGGTCGCGCTCCTGCAACCAGTCCATCCATTCGCTGTCGGCGGACAGGAAGACATCGGCGGGCGCGAGCTGTTCGATCTGGCGCGCAAGCGCGGAACTGGCCGCATAGGAAACCTGCACCGTCTGGCCGGTCTGCTCGCGCCAGGCATCGGCCGCTGCATCCAGCGATTCCTTGAGGCTGGCGGCGGCGAACACGGTCAGCGGTCGGGTGTCCGCGGCTGGCGTGCTGCCTTCGTCCGTGGTCGTCGCACGCTCACCGCAACCCGCCGCGACAAGGCACAGGGCGAGCAGTGCAAACATCGATGCGAGTCGTTGGAAAAGATGGCCGCTCATGGCGCCACCACCACGTTGATCGCGTCGAGCTGGCGCACGCTGCGCGCAGCGCGGACGTCATCGGGTACCAGCAGGCGCAGAGGGCCGTCCTTCTCGTCCAGCGCTTCGCCGCCGCAGCGGTCGACCACGTACACCGCGCGATTGCCTGTGCCCGGGTCGAGTTCGGCCAGCGAGAACAGCACCCGATAGCCGTCGCGGGCATCGACCTGCACGTAACGCGACAGGTGCGCGCTGCCGAGGCGGCCTTCGGGGATCGCGTCGCTGGCGCGCAGCACGTCGATCAGCGTGACGCCCTCGCAATTGAGTTCGGTGTTGTGCACGCGCGCAGACACGCCGTGGCGAGTCAGGCCTGCGATGCGTTGCGCATCAAGCGAGACGGTGACTGGCGAGGCGATCGCCGGGCGCTCCGGTTGTGACGCACGCAGGTGCGGATCCTGCGCGCCGGCATCGTGTGCCATGGCGATGGCGGGCGAGAAGGCGATCAAGGTGGCAAGCAGGTGGGGGAATGGATTTTGCATGGGAAGTGGCATCGGACTGGGGAAGGGAAGGCTACAGCGTATCCAGCGGGATCTTGAGGTAACGCGTGCCGTTGTCTTCGGCCGGCGGCAGTGCGCCGGCGCGGATGTTGGTCTGCACCGAGGGGATGATCAAGGCCGGCATCGACAAGGTCTTGTCGCGTGCTTCGCGGACTTCGACGAAGGCGGCTTCATCGGTGCCGTCGCGCACGTGGATGTTGCCGCGCTTCTGTTCGCCGATGGTGGTTTCGCAGGCCACGTCGCGTCCACCCGGGCCGTAGTCATGGCAGACGAAGACGCGGGTGTCTTCAGGCAGGGCGAACATGCGCTGGATGGAACGATAGAGTTGCGCCGCGCTGCCGCCGGGGAAGTCGCAGCGTGCGGTGCCGCCATCGGGCATGAACAGCGAGTCGCCGGTGAATAGCACATCGCCGGCGAGATAGGCATTGCTGTCGCTGGTATGGCCGGGCACCGCGATCACACGCGCGTCGATGTTGCCGATGCGGAACATTTCGTTGTCTTCGAACAGGTGGTCGAATTGCGAGCCGTCCACCGGGAAATGCTCGCCGAGGTTGAAGATCGGCCGGAACGTTTTCTGCACCGTGCGGATGCCGGTGCCGATGGCGAGCGTTGCGCCGGGCAGCCGCTGCTTGAGCCAATGGCCCGACGACAGGTGGTCGGCATGCGCGTGTGTTTCGAGGATCCAGCGCACGTCGAGGGCATGGTTGCGGACGTGTGCCAGCAGCGCTTCGGCAGAAGCGGTGGATGTGCGGCCGGAGGCGATCTCGAAATCGAGCACCGGGTCGATGATCGCGGCTTCGCGCGAGGCGGGGTCGGAGACGACGTAGCTCCAGGTATGGCTGCCGGCGTGGAAGAACGGCGCGACGTCGGGGTTCATGGCGTTGCGGCCCTGGAAAAGTCCGGATGGATGGAATCGTGGCACGGAAGGCATTCCGGAAGCGTAAAGTGGCGGCTTCGGAAGCCCGGAGGATGCGACATGACACTGATCCGTTGTGGCCTCGCCCTGTGCATCGCGACCGTGCTCGCCGCATGCGCGGGGACGTCGCCGGTGGTGGCCGATGCCGCTCCGGTGCACGAGGCGCCTGCCGCGAAGACTGGCATTGATGCGATCCCGGGCCTGCATGCGCCACGCGCGAACCTGCTGACATCGGGCCAGCCTGCCCAGGGCGATTGGGTCGCGTTGGCGGCGCAGGGCGTGACCACGGTCGTCAACCTGCGCACGGATGCAGAGATGGCTGGCCGCGATGAAGCCGCCGAAGTCGAGGCGGCGGGCATGGCCTACCACCACCTGCCCATCGCGTCCGCGGACGAGTTGACATCCGGCAACGCCGCGCAGCTGCGCGCGCTGCTCGAAGGTGCGCAGGGCACGTTGCTGGTGCATTGCGCATCGGCCAACCGGGCCGGCGCCCTGCTTGCCGTCGGAGCGGTGGACGCGGGCGAGATGACGCCACAACAGGCGCTCGAATTCGGCCGTTCCGCGGGACTGACCAGTCCGCGATTCGAAGCGCAGGTACGTCCGAGGCTTGGGCTGCCCGACGAAGGCGCGGAGTGACGCCGGGCCTCAGTCCAGCGTCGCGTTGAGCAGTTGCGCCAATCGCGCGCCAGCACGCTGGAGCTGGCGTTCCGCGATCGGCCGATGGCGTTCGATGTAGGCATCGTCGATGCGCGCGCTGGCGGGATAGACGCCGGGTTGCATCGCGATCCTGCAGGAGGCTTCCGCCCATTGCGCCGGCGCGATGGCGCTGAAGGCATCGGTGGCGTGTGCCGCGGCCGATGGCGATGCACGCAGGTGTTCGTAATACGCGGTTTCGTTGATGCGGCGTGATTCGAGCAGGGTGCCGTCCCAGAGCGAATGCAGGTTGCTGCCGCGACCCTTGTAGTTGACCTGGAAGGTGTTGCCACCGCGGTCGTGGGCATAGGCGGCATGCATCGGCTGGTGCGCATCGCCGGTGAAGTGCACCACGAACTTCAGGGCCTGCAGGCGTTCGGCGTCGGGGCGGGTACGGTCGGCAAGGATCGCCGCCTGCGTGTTGATCGCTTCGACGATGCAGTCGCCGTTGGGGCAATCCCGCTTGGCGTCGTACAGGCAATCGTGTTCACCGAGGTTGACGTAATGCCATTTCGCCGAGCGGCGGCCGAGGTCGGGATCGTGCTCGCGCAATTCGTCTGCCCAACTGGCGACATCGGCCAGTGAACGGTGGTGTTCGAGTGCCAGCAGGCGATGGACTTCGGTGCGTGCTCCCGGCGTGAGCTGGTGCTCGGCCAGCCGGGCCACGAGGCGATGTCCGTAGGCCCACCATGCGTGTGCGGGCGCGGAGAACAGCGCGGCTGCCAGCATCAGCAGCGAGAGAAGAAAGACGACAAGGGTGCGAATCATGCCGGTGAATGTAACCGACATGATTCGTCCGCACGAGCGGGAAGGAAAAAACTGCCTGCCTGAGAACTCCTGCGCAAGCCGTCATTCCCGCGGGTTGACGTCCATGGATCCGCGCTTTCGCGGGGATGACGACCTGGCTTTAGAACTTCACGACCCATGCAAGGCCATAGACCAGCGGGTCGATCTCGGCCTTGCCGATGTTCACGCCGTTCACCGACACGTCGGTGCTGATGTCGGCCCAGCGTGCGTCGAGGCGCAACGCGCTGCGTTCGCTGAGTGCGAAATCGACGCCGACGTGCGCGGCGAGGCCCCAGGAGTCGTCGAGCTTGAGATCGGTGCCGGCCAGCGCGCCCGTGGTGTCTTCGCTGAAGAACGTGGTGTAGTTCAGGCCCAGTCCGACGAACGGGGTGACCTTGGTCTTGTTGGCGAAGTGGTACTGCAGCGAGACCACCGGCGGCAGTTGCTTGGTGCTGCCGACCTTGCCGATGCCGCGGATCGAGATGTCGTGTTCGAACGGCAGCGCGGCCAGCACTTCGAGGCCGACGTTGTTGGCGATGAAGTATTCGAAGGTGATGGTCGGGCGGACGCTGGCGCCCACTTCGGTCGGCGGCAGCACGCCGAGTTCGAGCGCGGTGGCGTCGAGGTTGCCGTTGTCGGACTTGGGATCGACGTTGTGCAGGCCGACGCCGAGCGTCCAGTCGCCCTTGGACTGGGCGGCGGCGGGCGCGGCCACGCCGATCGCGGCGGCCAGCAGGATCAGGGAGGGGAGGGTGGCTTTCATCGCACTTTCCTTGCGTTGGGATGGCGTAAATCTGCGCCTCCCCGGCCACCCATGCCTTGATCCGGATCATTGCATGCCGAACCGGGCATGGCTCCGGCAGCGACTGGCGGCGGCTGCTAAAATGGCGGTCTTTCCCACCACGCTCCGGGAGTCTTGCGACATGGCGATCAAGGTAGGCATCAACGGCTTCGGCCGCATCGGGCGCAACGTGCTGCGTTCGGCGGTACAGAACTTCGGCAACGACATCGAGATCGTCGCGATCAACGACCTGCTCGATCCGGACTACCTCGCCTACATGCTGCAGTACGACTCCGTGCACGGCCGCTTCAAGGGCGACATCAAGGTCGAGGGCGGCGCGTTGTTCATCAACGGCAACAAGATCCGCCTGACGCAGGAACGCGACCCGGCCAACCTGAAATGGGACGAGGTCGGCGCCGACGTGGTGATCGAATCGACCGGACTGTTTCTCGACAAGACCAGCGCGCAGAAGCACCTCGATGCAGGCGCGAAGAAGGTGATCCTGTCGGCACCGTCGAAGGACGACACGCCGATGTTCGTCTACGGCGTGAACGACAAGACCTACGCTGGCCAGGCGATCATCTCCAACGCCTCGTGCACGACCAACTGCCTCGCGCCGATCGCAAAGGTGATCAACGACAAGTGGGGCATCAAGCGCGGCCTGATGACCACCGTGCACGCAGCCACGGCCACGCAGAAGACGGTCGACGGCCCGAGCAGCAAGGACTGGCGCGGTGGGCGCGGCATCCTCGAGAACATCATCCCGTCCAGCACCGGCGCGGCCAAGGCCGTGGGCGTGGTGATCCCCGAGCTCAACAAGAAGCTCACCGGCATGGCGTTCCGCGTGCCGACCAGCGACGTGTCGGTGGTCGACCTGACGGTCGAACTCGAGAACCCGGCGAGCTACGACGAGATCAAGGCCGAGATGAAGGCGCAGAGCGAAGGTGCGCTGAGGGGCGTGCTGGGCTACACCGAGGACAAGGTGGTCGCCACCGATTTCATCGGCGAGACCTGCACGTCGGTGTTCGATGCCGATGCAGGCATTGCGCTCGACCCGACCTTCGTCAAGCTGGTCAGTTGGTACGACAACGAGTGGGGCTACTCCAACAAGTGCCTGGAGATGGTCAAGGTGGTCGCGGCGAAGTAATCCGCCCGGCACCGGTCGTTCCAACGGAAGCCCCGCCGATGCGGGGCTTCTTGTTTTCGGCGCCCGCGCGGTTATCGTGGCCGCCAACGCGATGGTCGCGACGACCCCGGAAGGCGGACGGATGGAAGGGATCCTGGTATTGCTGGCGTTGGCCGTGCTGGCCATGCCCGTGCTGTTGGTGGTTGCGCTGGTGTCGATCAGCGGCCTGAAGCGGCGCGTCGCCGACCTGGAGGAAGCACAGGCAAGCCTGCGCGATGCCCTGGCAGGTTCGCCCGCGTCGCGGTCTTCGACGACGGGCCCCGGATGGATGGGCGCCTCGCCTGTGCGGCCAGCAGCGGACATCGACGAAGGGCCGACGCTCGAACAGATCCTTGCCGAATCCGCATCCGCCCCGACACCCGAAGACACGCCGGTCGAAGAGGCATCCCAGTCCCGGCCTGATGCGCTTGCCGATCCCTTCCCGCCGCCATTGCCGCCGAGGCTGTCGATTCCTTCGCCGCGCGAACCGCAACCACCGAATGCTGTCGAAATCGCGTTGCGCGCGGTGAAGCGCTGGTTCACCGTCGGCAACGTGCCGGTCAAGGTCGGCATGCTGGTGCTGCTGGCCGGCGTGGCATCGCTGCTCAAGTACGCCAGCGACCAGGGTTGGCTGACGCTGCCGCCGGAATTGCGCCTGGCCGGCGTCGCTGCTGCCGCAATGGCGGGCCTCGTGTTCGGCTGGCGACAGCGCGAGCGGAAACCCGCGTTCGCGCTGGCGTTGCAGGGTGGCGCCATCGGCATCCTGCTGCTGGTGGTGTTCGCGGCGTTCAAGATCTTCGGGCTGATCCCCGCCGCTGCCGCGTTCGCGTTGAGCGTGTTGCTCGTCGCGGGACTGGGCGTACTGGCGGTGTTGCAGGACTCACGCACGCTGGCGGTGCTGGGCGTGCTGGCGGGTTTCCTCGCGCCGATCTGGCTGTCCACCGGCAGCGGCAACCACGTCGCGCTGTTTTCGTACTACGCCGTGCTCAATGCCGCGGTGTTCGGCATTGCCTGGTTCAAGTCATGGCGGGTGCTGAACCTGCTCGGTTTCGCCTTCACCTGGGGCATCGGCCTGTTGTGGGGCGTGTTGTCGTACAGCCCGGAAAAACTGTCCAGCACGCAGCCGTTCCTGTTGCTGTTCTTCGCGTTCTACCTGCTGATCCCGATCCTGCACGCGCGTCGCCGCCCGCCCAGCCGGCGTGATCTGGTCGATGGCTGCCTGGTATTTGGCACGCCGTTGATCGCGTTCTCGCTGCAGGCGGGACTCTTGCAGGGCGATGCCTTCGAAGACAGCCGCCTGCCGCTGGCGTTCTGCGCGCTGGGCCTTGCCGCGCTGTATGCGGCGTTGGCGTGGTGGTTGAAGCGGCGCGAGTCGTTCGTGGTGCTGATGCAGTCATATGCATTGTTGGCGGTGGGCTTTGCGACGCTGGCGGTGCCGCTGGCGTTGTCGGCCAGCGCGACGGCCTGCGTGTTCGCGCTGGAAGGCGCTGCATTGGCCTGGCTCGGGCTGCGGCAACAGCGCGCATTGCCGCAGTTCACCGGCCTTGGCCTGCAACTCGCCGCTGCAGTGGCGTTCGCCATCGCAATCGATGGTCGTGTGGTCGATCCCGGTGCGATACGCGCCATCGCCAACCCGACATTCATGGGGGCATTGTTGATTGCGCTGTCGGGGTTCGCGAGTGCGTGGTGGTATCGCGATGCAGGTCGCACGATGCCGGCGCTGGCGTATTACCTCTGGGGCCTGTGCTGGTGGGCGGGGAATGCCCTCGGCGAAATCAGCGCGTTCGTGCCGTACGGCACGCGTGCCGATGCCGTGCTGGCTTTCGTCGCGTTGAGTGGCTGGGTCGCGGCCGAAGTCCATCGCGTGCGCCCGGCGCGTGCGTTGTCGTTGACCACGCTGGCGGCGTTGCTGGCCGCGATCCCCATCGCGTTCGCGCAGGCACAGGCACATGCGCATCCGTTCGCCGGCCATGGCGCATGGGCGTGGCTGCTGTATGCGGCACTGGGCGTGCGCAGCCTGCTCTGCCTGCGTGCGGGCGAGGATGGCGAGGCCGACTGGGCGCAGTTCGCGTGGTGGCTGGTATGGCCGGTCGTGGTGTCGCTGTTCGGCTTGTGGATCGCCGACTGCTTCGATCTTGCGACCGGTTGGCAACTGGCGTTGGCCGTGTTGCCGTGGCTGCTGCTGGTCGGCGTGTCGATCTGGCGCTGGTCGTGGCTGTCGGCCCCGCGTGGCACGCGCTTCGACGACTACCGCATCGCGTTGCAGTCGGTGTTGTTCGCGGTGGTGGCGTTGTGGTGGGTGGTCACGCAGTTCGCGCCTGGTGGCAGCGCGCCGTTGCCATGGGTGCCGTTGCTCAATCCGCTGGAACTCGCGCAACTGGTGGCGCTGGCGTTGCTCGTGCGCTGGCTGTGGCGGGACGTCGCGCCGGATGTGTTGGTGCGCATCCGCGTGGTGCTGCTGTCGGTCGCCGGCTTCGTGTTCGTCACTGCCACCACGTTGCGCGCGGTGCATCACTGGGGCGGCATCGGCTGGAACGACGGCCTGTTGTCGTCGAGCCTCGCGCAGACCAGCCTGACCATCGTCTGGAGCCTGCTGGGCGTGGTCGGCTGGATCGCCGGTTCGCGGCGCGGCCAGCGCACGTTGTGGCTGGCCGGCGCGGTGCTGATGGGCGTGGTGCTGGCCAAGCTGGTGCTGGTGGATCGCCAGCACCTGGGCAACCTGCTCGGCATCGGTTCGTTCATCGCCTACGGCCTGCTGTGTACGCTGGTGGGGTATTTCGCGCCGGCGCCGCCGCGTGCGGAGGACGATCGGCTGGAAACGGAGACGCAAGCATGAGCAAGGTTCGCGGATGGTCGCTGGTGGCATTCGGTGCGCTTGCGGCAGGCATGGCATGGGCATCGGCGAGCGATGACTACGCGTGGCAGTGGCCGTTGTCGTCGCAGGTCGCTGACAGCGGCGCGTATCGCGTCGCCCTGGATGCCTCGGTGTATGCGTCGATCCGTTCGCGCAACCTGCGCGATCTCGACGTGTTGAATGCCGCTGGCGAAGCGGTGCCTGCATCGGTGCTGCCGGCGCAGTCACCGGCGATTGAAATCGGCGAACGCGTCGAACTGCGCTGGTTCCCGCTGCCGTCCGGCCCGCGCGATGCGGCGAACGACATCTCCCTGCAGGTCGAACGCAATGCCGATGGCAGCGTGCGTCGGGTCGAGACGCGGCTGTCGGGGACGCGCATCGCACAGGAACGTGCCACCGAATCGTGGCTGGTCGATGCCAGCGGCGTCGATGGCATCGTCGCGCTGTGGCTGGAATGGGAACCGGCACGGATCCCACTCGACCTCGCCTACCGCGTCGAGGGCAGCGACGACCTGCGCGACTGGCGCGTGTTGCAGCCGCGCGCACCACTGGTCGACCTGGTGCACGGCGACGAGCGCCTGCAGCAACGTCGCGTGCCGATCCAGGGACGTGCGCGCTACCTGCGCCTGTTGCCGTCCGACGGCAGCGGACAGTTGAGGCTGTCGGCGGTACAGGCCGAACTCGCACCTGCCGCGACGCGCATCGACTGGCAATGGCAGGCGCTCGAAGGCCAGGCCATCACCGACCGTGGCGTCACGCATTACGAATACGTCCTGTACGGACGCTTCCCCGTCGAGCGCGTCGATCTCGGCCTGCCCGGCAACAGCGCAGGCGAATGGACGCTGCAGAGCCGCGACGACGAGGCTGCGCCGTGGGTACGGCGTACAGGCCCGTGGGTGTCGTTCCATCTCGGCGGCGAAGGCAGTGCCGACCGTTCCGCGCCGCAGGTGTTGTCGGGCGCGGTGCGTGACCGATACTGGCGGCTGACGGCGACCGCGCCGCCCGCGCAGGTGCCGACCCTGCGCCTGGGCTGGCAGCCCGAGACGCTGGTGTTCGTCGCGCAGGGACAACCACCGTTCCGGCTGGTTGCCGGCAGCGCACGCGCGCAGCGTGCCGACGCACCGATGCCGCAGTTGCTGGAAGCCATTCGTCGCCAGCGTGGCAGCGACTGGCAGCCGGTCGTCGCGGATGCCGGTACTCGCGAAGCATTGGCCGGCGAGGCGGCATTGCAGCCGGCGCCCGTGCCGCGCGACTGGAAATCGTGGTTGCTGTGGGCCTTGCTGGTGGGTGGCGCATTGCTGGTCGGCACCTTCGCCATCAGCCTGCTGCGGGGCAAGCCCGCGTCCTGAGCGAAGCGGTTTGCCGCTCCCGCGCGCAGGCGGGACAATGGTCGTCTTGTCCCTCCGCGTGGAAGAACCGCCGATGCCCATCCTGCGAATGACCGACCTCGACCTTGCCGGCAAGCGCGTGCTGATCCGCCAGGATCTCAACGTGCCCATCGAGGCGGGCCGCATCACCTCCGAGCAACGCATCACCGCGTCGATCCCGACGCTGAAGCTGGCGCTGGAGAAGGGTGCGACGGTACTGGTGACCTCGCACCTTGGGCGTCCGAAGGAAGGCGAGTGGAGCGCGGAGAACTCGCTTGCGCCGGTGGCGAAGCGGCTGGGCGAACTGCTCGGCATCGACGTGCCCTTGCTGCGCGATTGGGTCGATGGCGTGGACGTGGCGCCGGGGAGCCTCGTGCTGCTGGAGAACTGCCGCATGAACGTCGGCGAGGGCAAGGACGACGAAACGCTTTCGAAAAAGTACGCCGCGCTGTGCGACGTGTTCGTGATGGATGCCTTCGGCACCGCGCACCGCGCGCAGGCATCGACGCATGGCGTGATCCGGTTCGCGCCGGTTGCCGCGGGCGGCCCGTTGCTCATGGCCGAGCTCGATGCGCTGGACAAGGCGCTGGCCAATCCGGCGCGCCCGCTGCTGGCCATCGTCGCCGGCAGCAAGGTGTCGACCAAGCTCGAATTGCTGTCGAGCCTCGTCGGCAAGGTCGACCAGTTGATCGTCGGTGGCGGCATCGCCAATACCTTCATCGCGGCCGAAGGCCACGGCGTGGGCAAGTCGCTGCACGAGGCCGACCTGATCGACACCGCGAAGCAGATCACCGCATCTGCGAAGGCGCGCGGCGCCGACATCCCGGTGCCGACCGACGTGGTGGTGGCCAAGGCTTTCTCGGCCGATGCCGAGGCCACGGTGAAGGCCGTGGATGCCGTGGCCGATGACGACCTGATCCTCGACATCGGCCCGGACACCGCTGCCCGTTATGCGGAGTTGATCCAGTCCGCCGGCACCGTGGTCTGGAATGGCCCAGTCGGCGTGTTCGAGTTCGACGCCTTCGGCAAGGGCACCGAAACGCTGGCGCGTGCGATCGCCGCATCGCCGGCGTTTTCCATCGCCGGCGGTGGCGACACCCTGGCCGCGGTCGACAAGTACGGCATTGCCGGCGACGTGTCCTACATCTCCACCGGTGGCGGTGCGTTCCTCGAATTCCTGGAAGGCAAGACCCTGCCGGCCGTGGCGGCGCTGGAAGCGCGCGGCTGAGCATCCGCTTGCGTCCGGGCGGGCCATGGCTGTAGTAGCCTAGCCATGGGGGAAACAGGGCAGGACGCACGATGGGGAAGGGCTTCTTGGCAGGGGCGTTGTTCCTGCTCGCAGGGATGGCGCATGGTGCTGCGGACGAACATGCGCGCGGCGATTTCTCGTTCCGCACCGGGCCGCTGCCGGCCTTCGTGGAGCGCGCCGAGATCGCGGCGACGTGGCCGGGCGATGCGCCCGGCGCCAGCGACGACCGCTGGCGCTACTGGCTCTACGACCTGCAGAGCGATCGCCGTGACCGTCGTGATGAATACTTCGTCGACTACGTGTACGAAGCGCGCACGCCGTCGCTGGTCGGCGAAGCCGGGCGCTTCCAGATCGAATTCAATCCCGGGTTCCAGCAGCTGACGATCCATGCGGTCGAACTGCGGCGCGACGATGCGTGGCAGGATCGGCTGGTGCCGGACAAGATTTCGCTTGCGCGGCGCGAGAGCGGTTTCGAACAGGATCTCGCCGACGGTTCGGTGACCGCGCTGATCGTGCTCGACGACGTGCGCATGGGCGACGTGGTTCGCGTGGCCTACAGCGTGCTCGGCAGCAATCCCGTGCTGGAAGGCCACCTGACCGACTGGATGCGCTTCGGTTGGCAGAACCCGATGCTGCATGCACGCCTGCGCGTGTTGCTGGCGGCGGGGCAGAAGCCGCTGCTGCATCGCGAGAACGACGCGCCGCAGGCGATGGTGCGGCAACGTGCCGATGCGACCGAAGTCGTGGTCGAGGCGCGCGGGCTGCGCGCCTACATCGACGAGGAACACTACCCGGCCTGGTACCAGCCCTATCCGATGGTGCAGGTGGGTGCCCACCGCACCTGGAAGGACATCGTCGACTGGGCATTGCCGCTGTATCCACAGGTCGATGCGCTGCCGGATGAGCTGGAGGCGAAGCTGGAACAATGGCGCGCGTTGCCCGACGACCGTGCACGCCTGACCGCGGCGCTGAGGCTGGTGCAGGACGACGTGCGCTACTTCGGCGTCGAGATGGGCGACAACACCCATCGTCCGCATCCGCCCGAGGAAACGTGGCGCCGCCGCTTCGGCGACTGCAAGGACAAGGTCTACCTACTGGTCACCCTGCTGTCGCGCATGCAGATCGACGCGGTGCCCGCGCTGGTCACCACTGACCGTGGCAAGGCGCTCGCCGGGTTCGTCCCGTCGGCGTCGGTGTTCAACCACGTCATCGCGCGCGTCGAGGTCGACGGTGAAGTGCTGTGGGTCGACCCGACGATCACCCTGCAGGGCGGTCGCGCGGGCGAATACGACCTCGCCGACTACGGCGCGGCGCTTCCGGTGTTCGCCGGCAGCGCCCGCATCGAGACAATCCAACCTCCGCGCGGCAATGCTGCCGGCAACGGCATCACCGTGGTGGAGCGCTATACCCCGCAGCAGGGCCTGCACGATGTCGGGCTGGAGATCGAGACGCTCTACCGCGGCGATGCTGCGGATCGCCGCCGCCGCTCGTTCGCCAATGAACGCACCGATGACCTGTCGCGCCGCTACGCCGACTACTACAGCAAGCGATTGGGCGAGATCGAGGTGCTGGCGTTGCCGAAGATCGAGGACGACCGCGACGGCAACCTGCTCAAGGTCACCGAACGCTACCGGCTGAAGTCACCCTTCGACGACGAAGGTGCTTCGGTGCGTGCCTTGGACATCTACGCCGATGCATTGCAGTCCACCAGCACCCTGCCATCGTCGCTGACGCGCAACTCGCCGCTGGCCTACACCTCGCGCGGCAGCTATCGACACGAAGTGGAAGTCGTGCTGCCCGAACGCTGGACGCCGACCTTCGGCAAGGAACGGCAGGCCCTGGCCTCGCCCGCGTTCGCCTACGAACGCAGCACGGAACTCGGCGAAGGCAGCGCGAAACTGGTCTACGAGATCGACGTCAAGGCATCCGAACTCGCGCCTGCCGAGGCATCGCGCCACCTGGGCGAGGTACGCAAGCTGCAGGACAGCCTGTCGGCCACGCTGCGTTTCCGCATCCCGGCCAACGTGTCGGCGGACGAGCGGCAACAGCGCCTGCAGCAGTTGCTGCGCAACGCCATCGAACAAGGGAAGCGGGAATGAACCGGAACCATCGTGCCGTGCGTGGCGTATGCCGTGCCGCGGCGAGCCTGTTGCTCGCGGGCGCCGCGTTGCCTGCGCTCGCGGCCGGGCCGTCGATCTTCGCGCGCGACGTGGCCGCGGATCCGGCGGGTGCCTGGGAGCGCTTCCTGGCGACGGCCGAGTATGTCGACGCCTACGATGCGTATGGCGTGCTCGGTGAAGTCGGCTATTCCCTGCTCGATATCGATGCGCAGGCCTGCGTCGAGCAGGCCGATGCCTTGCGCGACGCGGTGGCCAAGGCGCCGGTCAGCATCGCCATCCACCGGGCGCGGATGCTGTGCGCGGAAGCCTCCGGCGACGAAGACGCGGCGGAAGCATCGATGCTGGCCATGGCTGCTCTGTCGCAACTGGCGCTGGAGGACGGCCGTGAAACCTTCTGGCCGAAACCGATCCGCGTGCTCGGCCCGATGGACATCTATGCGCTCGTGCTCAGCAGCGGACTGCAGTTCCGCTACGAGTATTTCGTCCACCTCAAGCCGCGGCGTTACTTCACCCTCAACGTTGCGACCTGGGACGACGTGCTCGAAGTCGAGCGCCACCTTGCCTTCGACTACATCGATGTGGTGAACGCGATCTCGCGCGGAGACCGCTATTCGGGTTATCCGTTCCAGCGCGAATTGCTGGCGGAGTCGTTCGTGGAATCGCAGGTCGCGGTCGGCGAAGCCCAGGCCATCGACTGGCAGTCGGTCAGCGCTGCCGCCGCCGTCGATCCCCCCGCCGAGAAGATCGCGGCCCTGCGGCCTGGGGCCGAGGCCGGCGGCGTGCAGTCGCTGGCGACCTGGCTGGTGGTGTGCGGGCGCAATCCTTCCGAGGCATGCACCGACGGCCTGGTCGATGCGCTGCTGCCGCATGCAGAGAAGGAACACGCCGCGCACACGGTGTTGCTGTCGGTGGCGTATGCGGCGGGCATCGGCGTCGAACGGGATGACGCGGCCGCCACCGCCCTGCTCGATGCCGCCGACCGGCGCTGGTACGGCGGCGGTGCATTGTCCTGGTTCGCGCAGACCTGGGGCTTGCTGGGTCGCGAGGCACCGGCATTCCTGCACGAGCGGCTGGCCATCTCGGCAGCGCAAGGTAACGTCGCCGCCCCCGCCATCTCGGCCTGGCTGGCGCTGATTGCGCCGGGCACGCCGCAACTCGAAGCAGCGCAGGTCGCCGCGCTGTCGCATGCGTCCAACAACAAGCTCGGCATGGGCTACAGCCTGCTGGTGAACTACCACCGCCAGCGCAGCGAGCCGATGGTCTCGAATGCATGGCTGAAGTTCGCGTCCGATGCCGGCGATCCCGATGCCCAGGCCGCGATCGGCGTGTCCCTGTTCGAGCGTGCAACGACGGATGCCGGTCGCGACGAAGCCTTGCGGCTGGTGATGTCCGGCGCCCAGGGCGGCAGTGCCCACGGCATGCGGTTCATGGCTTACCGCAGTCGCGTGGAGAAGGATTGGGCCGCGGTGCAGGGATGGCTTTTGGCCGCCGCAACCGCGGGCAACATCGAAGCGCTGCTCGAACTGGCCGAACTGTACGAGTGGGAACGTCCCGGCGTGGAAGGCACGCCCGGGCAGGCCGCCGACGTCTACCAGGCGTTGGCGGCGGAGCCGCCGTATGCGGAGGCGCGCCGCAGGTTGGCGGCGATGGCGCTCGCCGGCCGTGGCATCGACAAGGACATTGCGCAGGCGGAACGCTGGCTGTTGCAGGACGCGGAGGCGGGCGACGGCGAATCTGCGCTGCAGCTTGCCGGCTTCTACCTGGTGACGGGCGAAGGCATGCGCGACGAGGACAAGGGCAAGGCCTGGATGGAACGTGCGTTGGAACTGGGAAACAACGACGCGTACGTCGATTACGGCTCCTGGTATTTCGATTTCAACGACAACTCGCTGGCATCGCGCAGGCGCGGCCTTGAGTTGTGGGATATCGGCGCCGAGGCCGGCGTGCGCTGGTCGCTCAACAATGCCGCTTGGGCGCGGTGCACGGCGCCCGAGCCGGAGTTCTTCGATCCGGAACGCGGACTGGCCGATGCCGCGAAGATCATGGAAGGCGATGGAGAGGTGCCGATGGGCATGCTCGACACGGTGGCCGCCTGCCATGCCGCCGCCGGCGATTTCGCCCGGGCGGTCGAGCTCCAGCAGCAAGTGGTGGACTCACTCGATGCCGATGAAATCGAGGCGGACGCGCAACGCGAGCGCGGTTTCACCAGCCGTTTGGACGAGTATCGTGCGGGCAAGCGCCACGTGGTGCCGCATCGCGATGCAACGGCCACCGAAGAGTAGCGGCCGGCTGTCCCGGGACATACGCATGCGTGTCCCCAACGTGGGCTAGGATAGCGATCCCGCGTCGCCACACGGCGACATATGCCACTAAAAAGCAGACCGATTCCATGTCCGAATACCGCCGCCGCACCCGCATCCTCGCCACGCTTGGCCCGGCAACCGACGCGCCGGGCGTGCTCGACGCGATCCTGCGCGCGGGCGTGGACGTGGTGCGGTTGAACTTCTCCCATGGCGATCCGTCCTCGCAGGTCGCGCGTGCGCAAGCCGTGCGCGAAGCCGCGCAGCGCGTCGGCAAGGAAGTCGGCATCCTCGCCGACCTGCCGGGGCCGAAGATCCGCGTCGAGCGTTTCGCCGAAGGCAAGGTGGCGCTGAAGACCGGCGACCGGTTCGACTTGGTTGCTGATGAATCCGCGCCTCCCGGCACGCAACACGAAGTGGGCGTGAGCTACCTCGGCCTGCCCGGCGACCTGTCGCCTGGCGACGTGCTGATGCTCGACGACGGCATGGTGCAGTTGCAGGTCGATCGCATCGAAGGCCAGCGCATCGTCAGCACCGTGCTCAACGACAGCGTGCTGTCCGATCGCAAGGGACTCAACAAACTCGGCGGCGGCCTGTCCTTGGGGGCGCTGACCGACCGCGACCGTGAACTGATCGGCATCGCCGCCGGCATCGGCGTGGACTTCATCGCCGTGTCGTTCTGCCGCAACGCCGCCGACATGGAAGAGGCGCGCAGCATCGCGCGTTCGCACGGCAGCGATGCCGCGCTGGTCTCGAAGGTGGAGCGCGCCGAAGCCATCGAGAACCTCGCCGAGGTGATCGACGCCAGCGACGTGGTCATGGTGGCCCGCGGCGACCTGGGCGTGGAAATCGGCGATGCCGAACTTCCGGGCTTGCAGAAGAAGATCATCCGCGAGTCGCTGGCACGCAACAAGGTGGTGATCACCGCGACGCAGATGCTGCAGTCGATGGTCGATTCGCCCATCCCGACCCGCGCCGAAGTGCTGGACGTGGCCAACGCCGTGATCGACGGTACCGATGCAGTGATGCTGTCGGCCGAAACTGCCGCCGGCAATTTCCCCGTGCGTGCGGTCGAGGCAATGGCGCGTGTGTGCGTCGGCGCCGAACGCCAGTTCTCGCACGACACCGATTTCGAGCAGGCACAGCGCAACCTGGAACGCGCCGACCAGGCGATCGCGATGGCGACGATGTTCCTCAGCGAGCACATCGGCGTGCGCGCCATCGTGGCGATGACAGAGTCCGGCGGTACCGCGCGCTACCTCTCGCGCTTCCGCGCCGGCGCGCCGATTTATGCATTTACGCGATCGGAAGGTTCCCGCCACCGCATGGCGATGATGCGCGACGTGTTCCCGATGGATTACGACAGCCGCGGACAGACCCCGCGCGAAGCCGCGCGCGGCAGCATTCGCAAGCTGGTCGAGGCGGGATTGCTCGAGCCGGGCGACCGCGTGGTGTTCACCAGCGGCGAGCACATGGAAACCAAGGGCGCGACCAACACCTTGCGCCTGCTGCAGATCGGCACCGATGGCCGCGCCGAGGGGCTCGGGGAGTTGTAGCCAGAGGGGATGGTTCATGTCGTTGTTTCTGTCGCGCGTGGTGTTGGTATTCGGGCTCGCCTGCCTGCAGGCGGCATCCGCCGCGGAGCCCGTGCAGGTCGTGGTTGCCGAACGCGATGCGTGGTGGCGGCCGGTGGTCGAGGCTGCGCCGGATTTCACGCCCCAGGCGCTGTTCGCAGGGATGGAAGGCTGCTTCGTCGTTGAATACGTGATCGACGGAACAGGTGGTGTGATCGATGCAAGCATGCTGCGGTCGCGAACAGGTTTTGTCAGGCGCAGTGCGCGCGGTGCCACGCAGGCAAGCCAGCGCGCGACGATCGTCAATGGACAAACCGAGGCGGTGCTCGCCGCAGTGCGTGGCATGCGGTTCGAGCCGGGAGAGCGCAACCAGATGCGGCAGCCCATCCGCACGACGACTTTGCCGTTCGTGTTCACGCGCCAAGATTTCCAGTATCCGGATGATCCGGAAGCGGTTAGACGCGAGCAGGAGCGAAGCGAACAACGCTCCCGGCAATGGTTTTCCAGGTGCGAGGCTGAATGAGTCGCGGTAGCCATCCCTGTTGCAGCTGCAACGGGAGGTGGAAGAAACGGCCGGTATAATCCCGGCCCGCTTCCCGCTTCCGGGCCAGATCCAGACATGAGCATCGAACAGCTTGCCGACACCGCGCGCGCCATGGTCGCGCCTGGCAAGGGCATCATCGCCATCGACGAATCCACGGCGACCATCGCCAAGCGTTTCGAGAGCGTCGGTATCCCGAACAACGAAGAGAACCGTCGCGCCTACCGCGAGTTGCTGCTGACCACGCCTAAGCTGGGCGAATACATCAGTGGCGCGATCCTGTACGACGAAACCATCCGCCAGACCACGAAGGCGGGCGTGCCTTTCACGAAAGTGATGGCCGAGAACGGGATCATCCCAGGCATCAAGGTCGACAAGGGCACGCAGGCGCTGGCGGGTTTCGCGGGTGAACTGGTCACCGAAGGTCTCGACGGCCTGCGCGCGCGGCTGGAGGAGTACTACAAGCTGGGTGCGCGCTTCGCGAAATGGCGTGCGGTGATCAACATCGGTGACGACACTCCCTCGGGAACCTGCATCGAGGCCAACAGCCACGCGCTGGCGCGCTTTGCCGCGCTGTGCCAGGAGCAGGGGCTGGTGCCGATGGTGGAGCCGGAAGTGCTGATGGATGGCGACCACGACATCGAGACCAGTTACGAAGTGCACGAGGTGGTGCTGCGTTCGTTGTTCGACGCGCTGTTCAACCAGAACGTGATGCTCGAAGGCACGATCCTCAAGGCGTCGATGGTGGTGCCCGGCAAGGACAGTGGCGAGGAAGCAGCAGTCGAGGAAGTGGCCGAGTCCACGCTGATGTGCCTGAAGTCGTCTGTACCGGCGATCCTGCCGGGCATCGTGTTCCTGTCCGGCGGGCAGGGCGACGAGCAAGCCACCGCGCACCTCGACGCGATGAACCGGCTCGGCCCCAACCCGTGGACGTTGTCGTTCTCCTACGGACGTGCGATGCAGTCGGCCGCGCTCAGGCTGTGGTCGCAGGATCTCGCCGGCAACGTCGGCAAGGCGCAGCAGACCGTGTATGCGCGTGCCAGAGCCAATGGCCTGGCTGCCTTGGGCAAGTGGAACGAAGGCGCCTGACCGACGCTTCCCGGGGATGGTGCAGCAACGCCGGCGAAAGCCGGCGTTTTCGTTTGAGTCCGAATTGCGTTTTTCATGCCTTTAATTTCGTTCGAGGCAAGTCATTCCTGTCCGTTGCCGATGCAACCATGGCGCACATAACCACGCGCCATGTCGACAGGCGCAAACGCCATTGAAAAACCGCTCCATGCGCATGGACGTATCGCTGTTGCGCGCCTAGAGTCGATCATGTCGGAAACGTGCGCGGCGTGATGCGCAACAGGGGCTTCCGGCGACCTCCCCACGCTGGATGAGATGCAATGAACGCAGACACGACTGCGGCACGCCACGTGCCGCGAACGGCCTTGCTCGCCCTGTTGATCGGACAGGTGCTGGCCGGCGCGGCATGGGCGCAGCAGGTGCCGTTGCCGGATAGCAGCGAAGGCGCTGTTGACGTAAATGCCGTCGCATCGACGGACGGCGATGCGTCGCGATCGCCATCGCAACTCGACGCAGTCGTCGTCACCGGATCGCGCATCGTGCGCCAGGACTACACCGCGAGCAGCCCGATCACGACGGTCTCGCGCGAGGCGCTCGACAATACCGGCGCGGCCACGATCGAGGTCGCGCTCAACCAACTGCCCCAGCTGGGCATCGGCGCCAACCAGACCAATGCGGGTTGGGGAGGCACCGGGCGTGCAAGCCTCAACCTGCGCGGCCTCGGGCCGCTGCGAAACCTGGTGTTGCTGGACGGCCGCAGGCTGCAGCCTTCCGACGTGCTGGGCGTGGTGGACGTGAACACCATTCCCACAGCGTTGATCCAGGACATCGAGATCATCTCCGGCGGTGCGTCGGCGGTGTACGGATCGGATGCGATCGCAGGCGTGGTGAACGTCAAGCTCGACGATGCCTTCGAGGGCGTGGCGATCGAGTCGCAGTTGTCGCAGTACGACTCGGGCGACGGCGACATCCGAGACCATTCGCTCACATGGGGAGGCAACTTCGGCGAAGGACGCGGCAATGCGGTGCTGTCGTTCTCGTATACCGACCGTGAGGGCGTCGATTTCATGGCGAGACCGTTCTTCCGGCTGGCACAGGGCGGCACGGATTTCAGGCTGCCGACCGGCATCTATCGCCCGAGCGTGAATCCGCCGTCGCAGGCCGCGGTGGACGCGGTGTTCGCGCAGTACGGCGCCGCGGCCGGGCGTGCGCCGTTCAATTCGGTGCTGGGCTTCAACGACGACGGCACCCTGTTCCTCGCCAACAACGTCCCCTTCAACTGGCGTGGCCCGGATGGCTTGTTGTTCAACAACGGCCGCCAGCTCAACAACCTCAACCAGTTCGCGCGGCTCCAGGTGCCGTTGGAACGGCATTCGGCCTTCGGCCGTGCGCGGTTCGATGTCAGCGATTCGATCAGCGTGTTCGGGCAGTTCAGTTACGTCACCACCGAAACGCTGGTCGGCGCGGAGGCGGGCAACGATGCTTTCTGGGTGCCGGTGACGAATCCTTTCATCCCCGACGACCTGCGCACGATCCTCGCGTCGCGCGTGGATCCGGATGCGCCGTTCCGGTTCGAGAAGCGTTTCCAGGAGGAGGCCGGGCCACGCACCTTCGAGCGCGAGTTCGATACCTACCAGTTCCTCGCCGGGGTGAAGGGTTCGCTGCCCGCCATCGATGGCCGTTGGGAGGTGCATGCCTCGCGTGGGCGCACGCGCCTGGTCGAGGGCAACGGCGGATCGGTGGTGGTGTCGGCGTTGAATGCTTTGCTCAATGCGCCCGATGGCGGGGCCAGCCTGTGCGAAGGGGGCTACAACCCCTTCGGGCTGTCGGTGCTGTCGGACAGTTGCCGCAGCTTCCTCGTCGCGCGGCCGATCAGCCACACCACGCTGGAACAGGACGTGGTGGAGGGCAACCTCGAAGGCCGGTTGTTCGCGTTGCCTGCCGGCGAGGCCCGCTTCGCGACGGGCCTGGGGTACCGCAAGGACGAGTACCGCTTCCAGCCCGACCGCTTGTTGCAGCAGGGCGACATCGTCGGCGTGTTCCGCACCGGCGCCAGCAGCGGCAGCAGCGACGTGTACGAGGCCTACGTCGAGACCCTGTTGCCGCTGCTGGCGGATCGGGTGTTGGCGAAGTCGTTCGACATCGGGCTCGGCTGGCGTTATTCCGACTATCAGCATGCCGGCGGCGTAAGTACCTACAAGTTCGATTTCAATTGGGGGATCGCCGAACCGTTGTACGTGCGTGGCAGCTACCAGCGCGCCGTGCGCGCGCCGAGCGTGGGTGAGTTGTTCGTCGCACCGAGCGTGTCGATCCCGGGTATCGGTACCGTGGCCAGCGGTGGTGGAGACCTCTGCCATTACCAGAGCCAGGCACGTACCGGCCCGGATGCGGCGGCAGTGCGCCAGTTGTGCCTTGCGCAAGGCGTGCCTGCGGGACTGGTCGACACGTTCGACAACCTGCAGCAGGAAATCCTGGCGGTGAGTTCCGGCAACGTCGGGCTGCAGCCGGAGACCGCCGACACCTACACGCTCGGCGTGGTGTGGCGTTCCTCGTCGGCCAGTCCGTTGTGGTCGGGCCTGTCGGCGGCGTTGGACTACTACGACATCCGGATCGAAGACGTCATCGGCACGATTGCCGCGTCGCAGATCATCTCGCGCTGCTTCAATCAGGATGGCGTGTCCAATCCGGGCCTGGCGCAGTCCAATTTCAACTGCAGCCAGATCAGCCGGGATCCGGTCACCGGCCTGATCACCAACGTCGACCTGCCGACGTTGAACCTTGGCGGCTACCGCACGTCCGGCGTCGACCTGCAGTTCGACTGGCGCATCGATTCGGCGGCAGTGGGCTGGATCCCCGGGCGGGGCGGCATCGGCCTGCGCTCGATCGTCACTTACGTGGACAGGTTCGAACAACAGCTCGAACAGGGCGGGCCGGTATACGACTACGCCAACGCCATCGGCACGTTGCCGCGCTGGAAGGCGGCCAGCAACCTGGACTATTCCCTCGACGCGCTGTCGCTGGGGCTGCGTTGGCGATACACCGGCGCGCAACATCATGCCTCGCGCGTGACCAATCCCAACTCCACCACGCCCGGCGTCGGTTCGCACAGTTACTTCGACCTGTACGGCACGTGGCGGATCAATGCCACGTGGTCGATCCGAGGCGGCGTGAACAACGTGGCCGACAAGGAGCCTCCGCAGGTCGGCAACAACCCCGGCGCCACCAACGCCAACGTCTACGACATCTACGGGCGGCAGTACTTCGTCAGTCTCAACGTCCGCCTCTGACCCACGCAGCACACAACAAGGGAGTCACCCATGAGCAGTCCAACCGCAAGAAAGGTCGCAGCGATCACGCTGGTACTCGGTTTCCTCGCCGCCTTCGGCATTGACAGCGCGTTCGCGCAAGGGCAGAACGGTCGCGGCGTCGGCAAGAACCGCGTCGGCATTTCCTATTACAAGACCCCGCCGGGCAAACAGGACGAATGGCTGGCGCTGTACAAGAAATACCACAAGCCGATCGTGCAGTACGGCGTCGACAACGGTGCTGCGATCAGTTCGACCATCTACGTCGCCGGCAACCATTCGCCGGGTTCGCCATGGGACATCGCCATCGTCAGCATCAGCCCGCCCAACCCGAGGCCGTTGCCACTTAGTCGTGCCGAACTGATCAAGCAACTCTATCCGGATCTGGAGGATTACGTGCGCGGCGAGAAGGCGCGTTGGGCCTTGACCCTCGACCATTGGGACGAGCGGCTGGTGGAACTCGATCCCGACGACGAGCCGTTCTCGGTCTACTGGCCATTGGTGACACGCGAAGCCGCGGGTACCGCTGCCGGGGACTGATCCCCGCCGGCGCATCGTGCAGAGAAGCAAGCCGGGCGGGAGGATCCCCGTCCGGCTTTTCTTATTGCGTCACGTGACCGCGTGGTGCCAGGTCAGTCCAGCGACGCCAGCCACTCGTCGTCGGAGCCTTCGTTGACGCCTTCGAACAATGGCGTCGAGAAGTAGCGCTCGCCGGTGTCGGGCAGCATCGCCAGGATTACGTCGCCATCCTTCGCCTGCTGCGCCACCTGCAGTGCGGCGGCCACGGTGGCGCCGGCGGAAATGCCGACGAAGATGCCTTCCTCGGCGGCAAGCCGGCGTGCGGTCGCGATGGCATCGGCATCGGCGATCGACAGGGCCTGCGCGGCGACATCGGGATTGAGCACCTTGGGCACGAAGTCCGGCGTCCAGCCCTGGATCTTGTGCGGCGACCAGTCCTTGCCCTGCACCAGCGGCGCTGCGGCCGGTTCGGCCAGCGTGACCTTCACGTCGGGCCTTGCGACCTTGAGCACTTCGCCCACGCCGGTGAGCGTGCCGCCCGTGCCCCAGCCGGTGACGAAATGGTCGAGGCGACGGCCGGCGAAATCGCGCAGGATCTCGGCGGCAGTCGTTTGCCGGTGATAGGCGGGATTGGCTTCGTTCTCGAACTGGCGGGCGAGGAACCAGCCGTGCTGCTTTGCCAGCGCCTCGGCGCGACGCACCATGCCGCTGCCGCGTTCGGCGGCAGGCGTGAGGATGACCTTGGCGCCATAGGCGCGCATCAGCTTGCGGCGTTCGATGGAGAAGGTTTCCACCATCACCGCGACGAACTTGTAGCCGCGCGCGGCGCAGACCATCGCCAGTGCCACGCCGGTATTGCCCGAAGTGGCTTCGACCACGGTGTCGCCGGGCTTCAGCAGGCCCTTGGCTTCGGCGTCGAGGATGATGGCGAGGGCGAGCCGATCCTTGACCGAGCCACCGGGGTTGAACGATTCGACCTTGGCGAAAAGTTCGACGTTGGCGGGGGCGATGCGATGCAGGCGCACGACCGGCGTGCGGCCGATGGTGTCGAGGATGCTGTCGTGGAGGGCCATGGCGGGGATCCTTGCGCGGTGGAAGGGGTTGGCGCGTGAAGACTTCACCGGCAGGGTGCCGGGTAACGCTTGGCGGGGCCATGGGTTGACGGCAATTCTGTGTTCCATGGGCCATCCAAAGGCACACGTGCCCGACACATGGGCGGGATAAAATCGACAGGATTTCCCCCGTGATGCCGCCAGCCCATGCCTGAACGACCGCGTTCCACGTCGACCACCCCGATCCTTGTCGCGATGCTGGGTACCTTGCTCCTGGCAGGCTGCGGTGGCAGCGGGGGCGCCGCACCGGCAGGGCCTGTGGCGCCGGCGGCCATCGTCACGACCCAGGTGGTCGGGGTGTCGCCCTGGAACGACACGCTTTTCGCCAACGGCACGGTGCATGCGCGCGAGTCGGTCACGGTCACCGCGAAAGTCAGTGAGACGGTCGAGCGGGTGCATTTCGACAGCGGCGACGAGGTGCGCGCGGGCGCGGTGCTGGTCACCCTGTCCGGCAACCAGCAGCAGGCCGCGTTGCAGGCGGCCGAGGCCTCGGCCAACGAGGCGGAGCAACAGTACCGCCGTGGCAGCGAACTGGTGCAGCAGCAGCTGATCGCACGTTCGCAGCTCGACACGCAGCGCGCCACCCGCGATGCCGCGCGCGCGCAGGTTGCACGCATGCGTGCCGACATCGGCGACCGCAACATCCGCGCACCGTTCGCGGGCGTGCTCGGCATCCGCCAGGTCAGCCCCGGTTCGCTGGTCACGCCGGGCACGGCGGTCGCGACGCTGGACGACATCTCCCGCGTGTACGTCGACTTCCCGGTGCCCGAGGTGCAGCTGTCGCAGCTTGCGGTCGGCCAGCGGCTGACCGGCACCAGCGTGGCCTGGCCCGGTGCCGCGTTCGAAGGCGTGGTGTCCACCATCGACGCACGCATCGACCCCACCACGCGTTCGGTCGTGGTGCGCGGCGACTTCCCCAATGCCGAGCGCCGCCTGCGGCCGGGCATGCTGGTGCAGGTGATACTGGAGCGGCCGCAGCGCGATGCGTTGGTGGTGCCGGAGATCTCCGTGGTGCAGGTGGGTCGCGAGACCTTCGTGTGGCGCGTGCGCGGTGATGACACCGTGGAGCGGGTGATCGTGGGCATCGGCGAGCGTCGTGCGGGACAGGCCGAGATCGTTTCGGGCCTGTCGGCCGGCGATCGCATCGTCGTCGATGGCACCGGCAAGCTGCGGGCGGGGCTGTCGATCACCGAAGCGCCGCACGCGGAACAGCCGCAGCCTGAAGCAGCGCCTGCGGAAGAGGGCTGACCGACGATGAAACTGTCCGACATTTCCATCCAGCGCCCCGTGTTCGCGGTGGTGATGAGCCTGCTGCTGCTGGTGCTGGGGGCGATGTCGTTCATGCGTCTCACCCTACGCGAGCTGCCCAACATCGATCCGCCGATCGTGTCTGTCGAAGTGACGTATCCGGGTGCATCGGCGGCAGTCGTCGAGACGCGCGTCACCCAGATCCTCGAAGACGGGCTGGCCGGCATCGAAGGCATCCGCACCATCCAGTCATCGAGTCGCAACGGACGTTCCGACGTCACCATCGAATTCACCCTCAATCGCGACATCGAAGCGGCCGCGAACGACGTGCGCGACCGCGTCAGTCGTGTCATGAACCGGTTGCCTGACGAGGCCGACCCGCCGCAGATCGCCAAGGTCGAGGCCGACGCCGACGTGATCATCTGGTTGAACATGCGTTCGACCAACATGGACACGATGGAGCTGACCGACTACGCCGATCGCTACATCGTCGATCGGCTTTCGTCGCTGGACGGCGTGGCGCGCGTGCAACTGGGCGGTGGCCAGCGCTATGCGATGCGAATCTGGCTCGATCGCGACGCGATGGCCGCGCGCGGCCTGACCGCGACCGATGTCGAGAATGCATTGCGCCGCGAGAACGTCGAATTGCCCGCGGGACGCATCGAATCCGAATCGCGCGATTTCACCCTGCGTGTCGAGCGTGGCTACCAGCGTCCCGAGCAGTTTGCGCAGGTGCCGCTGGGTCGTGGCGACGATGGCTACGTGGTGCGGTTGGGCGACATCGCCAAGGTCGAACTGGGGCCGGAGGAACGCCGCGCCTACCTGCGCAGCAACGGCCAGCCCAACGTGGGCCTGGGCATCGTGCGCACCTCGACCGCGAATGCACTGGATGTCGCGCGCGCCGCGCGCGCCGAGGCCGAGGTCATCCAGCAGACCTTGCCCGAAGGTACCGAAATCTTCGTTGCCTTCGACGGCACCACCTTCATCGAAGCCTCGATCAATCGCGTGTACTGGACGCTGGCCGAAGCGATGGCGCTGGTGTTCCTCGTCATCTGGCTGTTCCTGGGCAGCCTGCGTGCGGCGCTGATTCCTGCAGTCACCGTGCCGGTGTGCCTGGTCGCAGCGTTCATCGCGCTGTACGCATTCGGTTTCTCGATCAACCTGCTGACATTGTTGGCACTGGTGCTGTGCATCGGCCTGGTGGTGGACGACGCGATCATCGTGCTGGAGAACGCGCAACGGCGCGCCGATCTCGGTGAGCCTCCGCTGGTCGCGGCCAAGCGCGGCACCGCTCAGGTGGCGTTTGCGGTCATCGCGACCACGGCGGTGCTGGTGGCGGTGTTCCTGCCGGTCGGTTTCATGGAAGGCAATACCGGGCGACTGTTCCGCGAACTGTCGGTCGCGCTCGCCGGCGCGGTGGCGTTGTCGGCCTTCGTCGCGCTGACGCTCACGCCGATGATGTGTTCCAAGCTGGTGCGTCCGCACACCAAGGAAATCGGCTTCAACGCATGGATGAACCGGCAACTCGGCCGTGTCAGCAGTGGTTACGGACAACGCGTGTCGCGACTGGTGGAAATGCCATCCGGTCGCTTGCTCGTGCTGGTGGTGGGGGCGATGTTGTTGTGTGGCCTGGTGGCGGCGCTGTTGTTCGCGCGCGTGCCCAGCGAACTGGCGCCCACCGAGGATCG
Organism: Luteimonas sp.; assembly: GCA_024707405.1. Taxonomy (GTDB): domain Bacteria; phylum Pseudomonadota; class Gammaproteobacteria; order Xanthomonadales; family Xanthomonadaceae; genus Luteimonas. The sequence continues at coordinate 644,129 of JANPZU010000003.1, read as the reverse complement.
CGGCCGGTTCTTCGTGATGGTCGATGGCCCGGAGGGCGCGGGCTTCGACTACACCGTCGGTCAGATGCAGCAGGTCGAGAAGATCGTGCTCGGACAAGTGGGCGGCGATGGCCCCATCGAACGCGCCAATTCACGCGTGCCGCGTGGCTGGGGCGGCAGCGAGGAAATGCATACCGGACACGTGATCGTGTTCCTGCGTGACTGGAGCGAGCGCAAGGAAAGCACCGATGAAGTGGTGGCGGGCCTGCGCCGCGAGTTGTCCGCGCTGCCGGGCGTGCAGGCGCGTGCCAATGCGCCGGGCGGCCTGATCGGCGGTCGTGGCGGCCAGCGCTACCAGTTGGTGCTCGGCGGCCCTGACTACGCGGAACTGGCCGAATGGCGCGATCGCGTGCTGCAGCGGATCGAGACCAATCCCAACCTGCTCGATGCCGATTCCGACTACAAGGAAACGCGGCCGCAGATGCGCGTCAACATCGACTACCTGCGCGCAGCCGACCTGGGCGTGCCGGTGACCGAGATCGGACGCACGCTGGAAACGATGATGGGTTCGCGCCGCGTCACCACCTACGTGCAGGACGGCGAAGAGTATTACGTGATGCTGCAGGCCGATCGCGAGAACCGGATGACACCGGCCGACCTCGCCAACACCTATGTGAGGGCGGGCAACGGTTCGCTGGTGCCGATGTCGAACCTGGTGACCCTGACCGAGATCGCCGAACCCGGTGCGTTCAACCGCTTCAACCGGCTGCGCGCGATCACCATCAGCGCCGGCATCGCGCCCGGTTACAGCATGGGCGAAGCGCTGTCGTGGACGCGGCAGATGGTCGCCGAGGAACTGCCCGACTACGCCCAGATCGACTGGAAGGGCGAGTCGCGCGAGTACCAGGAAGCCGGTGGCGCGATCCTTGTGACCTTCACGCTGGCGCTGTTGATCGTGTATCTCGTGCTCGCTGCGCAGTTCGAGAGTTTCATCCATCCCTTCGTGATCATGCTGACCGTGCCTCTGGCGGTGCTGGGGGCGTTGATCGGGTTGTGGATCACCGGCGGCACGCTCAACCTGTTCAGCCAGATCGGCATCGTGATGCTGGTGGGGTTGGCGGCGAAGAACGGCATCCTGATCGTCGAGTTCGCCAACCAGCTGCGCGACGAAGGTCGCACCGTGCGCGAGGCGATCGCCGAAGCCTCCGCCGTGCGCCTGCGCCCGATCCTGATGACCGCGGCGGCGACCATCATGGGCGCGGTGCCTCTGGTCGTGGCCGGTGGCCCCGGTTCGGCCAGCCGCGCGACCATCGGCGTGGTGATCATCTCGGGCGTTGCGTTCGCGACCCTGCTCACGCTGTTCGTCGTGCCCGCGTTCTATGCACTGCTGGCGCCGTTCACGCGATCGCCCGAAGCGCTGGCGAAGAAGCTCGAACAGATGGAAGCCGAGACGCCGCAGGTCAGCGGGCATGCCTGACCTGGGCGAGGGCCATCGGGCGTCGCAGGATTGCGGCGTCGTCTTTCGTTACCCTGCAGGCCCGATGCAGGCGGAAGGCGCCCGATGGCTTCGAGTACGAATACCACGCTCCTGATGGTCGACGCGCGCGTGCGCCTGCGTCCGTGGTGCATCGACGACCTCGATGCCCTGGTCAGGCATGCCGACGACGAGCAGGTCTCGCGTGGCACCAGCGACCGTTTCCCGTTCCCCTACACGCGCGAGGATGGCGAAGCGTTCCTCGCCGGTCGTGTGGTGGATTTGGGCCAACCGGTGCTTGCCATCGAGATCGATGGCGAAGCCTGCGGCGGCATCGGTGCCCGTGCGTTCGGGGGCGAACGCCGCGTGGGCGCCGAACTCGGCTACTGGCTCGGTCGCAGGCATTGGGGACAGGGGCTGATGTCGCGAATCGTCGCGGCCTACCTGCCCTGGGCGATGGCCGAACTGGGCGTGTTGCGGATGCAGGCGACGGTGCTGGACTTCAACATCGGTTCGGCGCGGGTGCTGGAGAAGAACGGCTTCGCCGAGGAGGGCGTGCTGCGCCAGGCCGTGCTCAAGCGTGGCAACTTGCACGATTTGCGCGTGTTCGGGCTGCTGCGGAGCCCGGCGGGCTGACGCGAAGCGGGCGCCTGTACGCGACCGGATTCCGTCACCCGGCGTAGGCGTCGGCGCGGGTTGCGGTTATCTTGTCCCCTTGCCGCGGGCCGTCGTCCGCCCATCCCAACCTCTGGCCGGAGACGTTGCCCCGTGGAAGCCTTTTTCGTCTGGTTGAACAGCATCATCTGGAGCAACGCCCTGATCGCGTTGTGTCTTGGCGCAGGCCTCTGGTTCTCGTTCCGTACCCGTTTCATGCAGGTGCGCGGCTTCGTCGAGATGACGCGGCTGACCTTCAGCGGGCAGAAGTCCGATGCAGGCGTGTCGTCGTTCCAGGCGCTGGCGCTGTCGATGTCCGGCCGCATCGGCATCGGCAACATCGCGGGGGTGGCCACCGCCATCGCCTTCGGCGGGCCCGGCGCGGTGTTCTGGATGTGGGTGATGGGCTTCCTTGGCGCATCGACCTCGTACATCGAATGTACGCTCGGCCAGATCTACAAGGAAAAGGACAACGAGGGCAAATACCGCGGCGGCCCGGCGTACTACATCGAAAAGGGCCTGGGCCTGAAGTGGTATGCGTGGGCCTTCGCGCTGGCGACCATCGCCGCCGCCGGGTTCCTGATGCCGGGCGTGCAGGCCAACGCCATCGCCGACAGCGCCACCAACTTCTGCAACAGCACCACCGTCTGCCCCGACCTGTCCGGCCAATGGCTGGGCATGGACGCGGTCTTCGCGTTCAAGCTGGTCATCGGCATCGTGGTGGGCCTGATGCTGGCCGCCATCATCTTCGGCGGCCTCAAGCGCATTGCGCTGGTCGCGGAGATCGTGGTGCCGTTCATGGCGATCGGCTACATCCTGACCGCCGTCATCATCATGGCGCTGAACATCGACTTCCTGCCGACGATGTTCAAGATCATCTTCGAGAGTGCGTTCGGCCTGCATGCCGGCTTCGGTGCGATGCTGGGCCAGGCGATCATCTGGGGCGTCAAGCGCGGCATCTACGCCAATGAGGCCGGGCAGGGCACCGGCCCGCACGCGGCCGCGGCGGCGGAAGTCTCGCACCCGGCCAAGCAGGGTTACGTGCAGGCCTGGGCGATCTACTTCGACACCATGCTGGTGTGCACCTCGACGGCGTTCATCGTGCTGGCGACCGGCATGTACAACGTGGAGTTCAACGGCAGCCTGCTGCAGGAGGCCGTGCCCGGCGTGGCGGCCGGCGCCGGTTTCGTGCAGGCGGGCATCGACACGGTGCTGCCGGGCTGGGGCAACGGGTTCGTGGCCGTCGCGCTGTTCTTCTTTGCCTTCACCACCATCATGGCCTACTACTACATGGCCGAGACCAACCTGACCTACGTCAACGGCCACAAGGTGCGCCCGATGGCGACGCTGATGCTGCGCCTGGGCATCATCGCCATGGTGGTGTTCGGTGCAGTGCGCACGGCGGAGATGGCGTGGACGCTCGGCGACATCGGCGTGGGCCTGATGGCATGGCTGAACATCGTCGCGATCCTGCTGCTGCAGAAGCCGGCGTTGATCGCGTTGCGTGATTACGAGCGGCAGAAGAAATTGGGCCTCGACCCGACCTTCGACCCCGACGCGCTGGGCATCAAGAACGCCGATTTCTGGCGCAAGCGGGGCTGATGCATGGGTGGTCGGCCACCGGTCGGCCCGGGACGGGATTCGCCCTGGGCCACGCGCCGCCCGCAAGCGGATGCGAATGTGCCGGCGCGTCCGCGCAATGACGGCGAGTTGCGCCTTTACGGTCTGAATGCGATCGGTGCGGTGTTCGCGAAGCGGCCCGCCGCGATCCGCAAGCTCTACCTGTCGCAATCGCGCATCCCGCAACTGCAGCCGCTGCTGAAATGGTGCGTGGCCAACCGCGTCGGTTACCGCGTGGTGGATGACGAGGACGAGCTGCGCAAGCTTGCGGCCAGCACGCATCATGAAGGCGTGGTCGCCGACGTGCTGCGCGAGCCCTCGCCATCGCTGGATGCATGGCTGGAATCTTTGCCGGAAGGCCCGTGCTGTGCATTGTGGCTCGATGGCGTGGGCAATCCGCACAATCTCGGTGCGATCCTGCGCAGCGCCGCACACTTCGGCGTCTCCGCGCTGCTGTTGCCCGGCGACTCGACCCTCGCCTTGTCCGGCGCGGCCGCGCGCGTCGCCGAAGGCGGTGCGGAAGTCGTGCCGATGGTACGCATGGGCGATGCCGGCGACGCGATCGAGCAACTGCGCGGTGCAGGCTTCACGCTGGCCGCCACCATCGTGCGTGGCGGCCAGGATGTCTTCGCCACGCGCCTGCCGGAGCGTCTGGTCTACGTGCTCGGTGCCGAAGGCGAGGGCATGGGCGATGCGCTTGCTTCAGCGTGCGACCTGCGCGTGTCGATCCCCGGCAGCGGTGCGGTCGAAAGCCTCAATGTCGCGTCGGCGACCGCGGTGCTGCTGGCGCAGTGGAGATCGCGGCGCGACGGTTGAATCAGCGCATGGCTGCCTGCGAAGGTGACAGCCGGATCGTGGCGCCACCGCCCGGAGACAGTCGCAGGCGTAGTGGCGTTGCCGTCGCGGGATCGATCTCCCGCTGCTCGCGGCGGATATCGGTCGGCTGGTCGCCATCGAGCCACAGCGTCGCGCGATACGCACCGGGCGCAAGGAAGCCGAGCGGCACGTCCACGCTGCGTGCGGCTTCGTTGGTCATCGCGCCGATGTACCAATCGTCGCCTTGCCGCCTCGCGACCACGATGTATTCGCCGATCGCGCCCGACAGTACGCGGGTCTCGTCCCAGCTTGCCGGCACCGCGACGATGAAATCCGCGCCGGGCGCCATGCCGCCGTCCTCGTCCAGGTAGGCATCCGGGCTGTCGGCCACCACCTGCATCGGGCTTTCGTAGACCACCAGCATCGCCAACTGGTGCGCGCGTGTGCCCATCACGAGCGGCGCGGTGAACGATGGCGTGAAGTCGTCCGGCACGCCAACGTTGCGGAAGCCGCCCGGCGTGTAGTCCATCGGCCCCAGCAGCATCCGCGTGAACGGCAAGGTCAGGTTGTGCGTGGGCGTGATCCGCTTGCTCCACTTGTTGTATTCAGCACCCAGCACGCCTTCCTGCGTGAGGTAATTGGGCCAGGTGCGGTTGAGTCCGGTGGGGCGGTAGGCGCCATGCAGGTTGACCATCAGCCGGTGGTCTGCGGCGCGGCGCATCAGTCGATGGTACCAATCGACCATCTGCTGGTCGTCGCGATCCATGAAGTCGACTTTGATGCCCTTGATGCCGAGCTGCTGGTAATGCGCGAGTGCCTCGTCCATCCGTTCGTCGAGCGACTTCCAGTGCGTCCACAGCCACAGGCCGACCCCGCGTTCGCGGGCATATTGCTCCAGCATCGCCAGGTCGATCCCGGGAATCGCGCGCAGGATGTCCGCGTCCGGGTTGTAGCGGCCGTTGCCGGTGCTGCCGACGTACCAGCCGTCGTCGATCAGCATGTACTCCAGTCCCATTGCCGCGGCATGGTCGATGTAGCGACGCATGGTGGCGTTGTTCATGCCCGCATCCGGCACGTCGGGCGCAAGGCTGCCCGACCACCAGTCCCAGGCCGACTTGCCCGGCTTGATCCACGACGTGTCGACGATGGGCGTGGGCGGATTGAGATGGCTGATGAGGTTGGATTCGATCAGCGCGCCATGGCTGGCGCCGACCATCACCACGCGCCACGGCGACAGGTGGCCTTCGGCCGGCACGTCGTTGCGCGGCAGCCACACCGCGATGTCGCTGCGATCCAGTCGTGGCGACAGTCGCGCCTCCACGCCGTGGCGTCCGTCATCACGTCCGCCCAGGTACATGCCGGCATGGCGGTCGAGGTTTGCCTCGGCGATGGCGAAGACGGTGCTGCCTTCGCCGGTGGCGCACACCAGCGGGAGTTCGATCAGGTGATGGGAGCGCAGGACGTTCGAGCGGATCAGGTCGTATTCGCCCTCGTGGCTGGTGCCGAAGCGACCGAGGTTGAGCGCATGGCAGTCGAGCGTGTCGGGGAACAGGAAACCGCTCAGGTCTTCCTTGATCTCAAGGTCGCCTTCGGCGGGCAGCGGCACGCGATAGCGGAAGGCGATGCCGTCATCGTAGGCGCGCAGCACCACGCCGAGCGTGCGTCCCCGTGGATCGACCACGTCCACTTCGAGTTCGCGGTAATGGTCGTGCGCCGACGAGGTCTTGCCGGCCACCAGCGTGTAGCGGGTATCGCCTTCGCTGCGCCGGGACGCGGCGATCCGGACGCCGTGCAGGATGCGATCGTCGGCATCGAAACGGATGCCCAGTGGCGACGGCTGCAGGATGCGCTGTCCGTTCCACGCGACCGCATACTCCAGCACCCCGCCTTCGCCGACCGCCACGGTCACCACGCTGTTGCCGCCCGGAGAGCGCAGTTCAAGCGACTCCGGCGTAGCCGCGGACAATGGCAGGCAGCACAGGGCGAGCACTGCGGACAGGCTCCAGCGTGGCGCGAGCGGCATGGCGTGATCCTCCCTTGCGAGCGGCGAGGCTAGCGCTTGGGCAGGTGGACTGTCCCGAATACCTGTGCGTCGGTTTGGAATAGTCGCGCCGGATTCACGGCGTTGCCGCGCCGCTGCCGAAATCGCCTTCCGCCTGCGCCGCGAGATACGCGAACACCGCATAGGCCGCCACGTTGTGCGCGATGTCGGCCGGATCCACCTTGTCCAGCGTGTCGTCGGCGTTGTGGTGCAGGTCGAAGTACTGCGTGCCGTCCTGTCCCAGCCACGCCCACGCGCCGCCGGCCTGTGCCAGCGGGATGATGTCCGGCCCCGGCCCGCCCTTGCCGGGCATGTGTTCGATGCCGAGTGGCGCGAGTACCTCGGCAATCTGGCGGATCGCGCCCTGCGCGCGTTCCGGTGCGCCGGAACTGATGCCGTAGATGCGGCCGGAACCGAAGTCGCTTTCGGCGGCGATGACGTGATTGGCGATTTCATTCGCGTGGCGCTCGGTGTATTGCCGCGCGCCGATCAGGCCCTGTTCCTCGTTGGCGAACGCGATCACGCGGATGGTGCGCTTCGGTCGTTCGGGCAACTGGCCAATGAGGCGCGCGGCGGCCATGGTGATGCCGACGCCTGATGCGTCGTCGATCGCGCCGGTACCGAGATCCCACGAGTCGAGGTGGCTCGCGATCACCACCATTTCCTCGGGACGTTCGCTGCCGGTGATTTCGCCGATCACGTTCTGCGAGGTGTATTCGCCGCTCCAGCCGCAATCCAGTGCAAGCCGCACGCGCACCGGCCCGCGTTGCAGCAGGCGGCCCAACTGGTCGGCATCGGGCAGCGACAGCGCGGCGGACGGGATCGGTGCCAGCCCTTCGTCGAAGCGGGTGATGCCGGTGTTCGCCACGCGGTTGGGACTGGTGCCGATGGAACGCATCAGGTAGCCGATGGCGCCCTTGCGGATCGCTTCGGAAGGGCCGCGCCCGCGCACCGGACTGGCCTTGCCGTAGCCACTGCCGTCGCGCGTGCGTTCCATGTGCACGTCGACGAATGCGATCTTTCCGCTGAGTGAACCTTCCGGGGCGGCCTGCAAGGCTTCGAGGCTCTCGAAGCGCACGATTTCGGCTTCGATGGTGCCACCGGGGCTGCCACCGAGCGCGGTCACCACCAGCGGCTGCGCATGCGCGCCGAGCACCTGCGCCGATTCGCTGCGGCGCTCCCATTTCGGGAAAGTCACCGGCTCCGTCCACACCTTGTCGTAACCGAGTTCGGCGAACTTTGCTTTCGCCCATTCGACGGCACGCGCATCGGCCTCGCTGCCGGGCAGGCGGGGGCCGATCTCGGTGGTCAGCGATTCGACGATCTTCCAGCCGCTGTCGTCGGCGAGTGCGCGTTCACGCAGGTCGTGCGCGATGGCAATCGCCGAATCGGGGATGCGTGTCGGCTCAGTGTCATCGTTGGCGGAGGCACGGCCGGCTAGCAGGGTCGAAGCGATCAGGGTCGAGCTCAGCAGGATCGGGGCGAAACGCATGCGTGGTTCCCGGAAACGACGAAGCCGCGAGCTTAGCAAGCCCGCGGCTCCGGCTTCGTGCGCGTGTTCGCCTACTTCTTCAGCGAATCGCGAATCTCGCGCAGCAGCAGCACTTCTTCCGCCGGTTCGGCCGGCGCTTCCTCGACAGCGGGCTTGCGGTGCATGCGGTTGATGACCTTGACCAGCAGGAAGATCGCGAAGGCGATGATGATGAACTGCACCAGGGTGTTGATGAATTCGCCGACGCCCAGCACGACGGCGGGGATTTCCTCGCCCGCAGCGTCCACCGTGGCCGCGCGCAGCGTCCAGGCGATGCTGGAGAAATCGGTGTTGCCCAGCAGCAGGCCGATCGGCGGCATGATGATGTTGTCCACCAGCGAGGTGACGATCTTGCCGAATGCGCCGCCGATCACCACGCCCACGGCGAGGTCGATGACGTTGCCGCGCATCGCGAATTCCCGGAACTCACTGATCATGCCCATCGGGCTTCCCCTTGCTGTGGTGGTGGTGGAGTGCCGATAGCCTAGCGGATGCGGCAGCGCAGTTCGATCACGTCGTCCAGGCGCGCGACGCATTCGTCGCCCGGCTGCAACGCGGCCACGCCTGCCGGCGTGCCCATGAACACCAGGTCGCCGGCACGCAGGGCGTACAACTTCGACAGTTCATGCAGGATCTCGGGCACGTCCCAGATCAACTGGTCGAGCGCGGATTGCTGGCGGCGTTGGCCATTCACGTCGAGCGACAGAGTGCGTGGTGCCAGTGCGCCGAGTTCGGCGGCGGGCACGAGCTCGCTGACCGGCGCCGACTGGTCGAAGCCCTTGGCGATGTCCCACGGCAGGCCCTTGGCCTTCGCCGCGGCCTGCAGGTCGCGGCGGGTGAGGTCGAGGCCGACGGCGTAACCGAAGACCAGCGCCTGCGCATCGTCCACGGCCAGCTCGCCGGCGGCGGCATCCTGGCCGAGGGCGACCACCAGCTCGACCTCGTGGTGCAGATCCTGCGTGCCCGGCGGGTAGGCGACGTCGCCATCGACGACGATGGCATCGGCCGGTTTCATGAAGAACACCGGCGTGCCGCGCTCGGCCTTCGAAGCTGGTGCGGTCGCGCCCATCTCGCGTGCGTGGTCGGCGAAGTTGCGGCCCACGCAGTAGATGCGGCGTACCGGGAACGTGCCGCCACCACGCACGGGGACGCGCGGCACGGGCGGCGTGGGGATCACGTCGGTCATCGGGTCTCCGGAGATCGGGGCGCGTCGCCGATGGGCGGCGCGGGGATTCGCGCGGTGCGCTTGGCTCAGCGCAGGATCGGCTGGCCAGCGCGGCCCGGCTTCGATACCACGCGGTATTCGCCGTCCACGACGCTGCCGTCGACGGCCTGCATGGCTGGACGCTTGCCGAACAGGCGGCGCAGCATGCCGAAGGCCAGCATCGTTGCGCCGACCACCAGGCCGATCGCCAGCAACACCACCAGCAGGGCGATGCCGACCAGGCCGAAAGCGATGCGCAGGAGGGCATTGCGCGGCTTGCGCGGACTGAAGGCGCTGCGCAGCGGCGAAGCGTCGAAGCGGGCCTGGAAACCGTGGAAGAAACCTGAAGCCATGGGCTGGACGTGACAAAATGGAGGGGGAACCGGACAGGGCCAGTATCGTGTCCGGCATCGATCGACGTGTAAGGACTTCGTTAAACGAAATGCCGGGCCAGACACGACTGATGGCATGGGACGACCTCCCCGACGGTGCGCTCGCGGCCGTGGAGACGGTGATCGAGGGCGATCCTGAGTCGTTGATCCTCCATCGTGACGGTGATGCCGTGCGGGCGTGGCTCAACATTTGCCCGCATGCAGGCCGCCGACTCGACTGGTCGCCGGGCCAGTTCCTCAAGTCAAAGGACGGGCTGCTGGTCTGTGCCGCGCACGGCGCGAGCTTCGAGCTGTCGCAGGGCGCCTGTGTCGCCGGCCCCTGCAAGGGCGACCGGTTGCGTCCGGTCGGCGTCGAGCTGCGCGATGGCGAGGTCTGGCTTGGCGTCGGCGACCCGACGCGATCAGCCTAGAACCACTAGAACAACAGGTTCACCATCAGCACCACGATCGCGGTATAGACCAGCGACAGCGGGATCCCGATCTTCCACAGCTCGCGCGGGCGGTAGCCGCCGGGGCCGGCGATCATCGACATCACCGGGTTGGACTGGGTGACGAAGTTGTTGGATGCCGACAGCGCCACGATCAGGGCGAAGGCGGTCGGGTTGCCGCCTGCGGCCAGCGCGAGGTTGATCGCCAGCGGCACCACCACGATCGTCGCGCCGACGTGGCTGATCACCATCGAGAATGCCGCGGTCAGCAAGGCGACCGCGAATTCGATCAGCCAGATGGGTAGCCCCGTCGGCAACCGCTCGACGGTGTGGCCGGCGACCCAGGCTGCGGCGCCGCTGCTGTCCATCGCCCAGCCCAGCGGGATGAGGCAGGCCATCAGGAACACCGTCTTCCAGCTGATGGCGCCGTAGGCCTCGTCCATCTTCAGCACGCCGAACACCAGCATGCCGGCGACGCCGGTCATCAACGCTACCGAAGTCGGCACGCGGCCCGACAGCGCGATCAGCATGGTGACGGCGAAGATCGTCATCGCGATCTTGAACTTGTGCGGACGCTGTTCGCCCTTGGGATAGTCGGTGACCACCACGATGTCGCGCTTGGATGCCGCGAGGGTGAGGTCGGTCCAGATGCTGTGCAGGACCAGCATGTCGCCCGCGCGCAACGCCACGTCGCGCACGTCTTCGCGGATCACGGTCTTGTCGCGGTTCACGGCCAGCAGGCTGACGCCGTGTTGCTTGCGCAGTTGCAATTGCGCCGCGGTCTTGCCGATGAATTTCGAGGTTGGCGGGACGACGGCCTCGGAAATGCCCGCGCGGCTGGGGTTGAACAGGTCGGCGAAATTGCGCAGCCGCGAGTTCATGCGCAGGAACTGGTTCTGCGAGAAATCGAGCACCTGCTGGCGCGGCCCCATCGCGCCGAGCACGCTGCCGACCCAGATGCGTGCATCGGCAGGGGGCGCCAGGCGTGCATCGTTGCCGGTCTGCAGGGCAAGCAGCAGCGGCGCGTTGTGGATGGCCTCCGCCTCGCCGAAGGTCATGCCGACCAGCGGACTGTCGGCGGTGACGATGAGTTCGTGCACGTCGCCGTCGATGCCGTAGGTGCGGGCGAAGTAGCTTTCCGTGCGCGCCGGAGTGACGTTGCTGTCGCCGTCGCCGCCACCATCGCCGCGCAGTTGCCTGTTGCCGCGGAAATGGAAATACGCCAAACCCGCGAACAGCAAGGCCAGGCCGATCGGCAGCGGCGCGAACATGTTCAGCGGTTCCAGCGTCGCAGCACCCGAGGGCAGGTTGGCGTTGGCCGCGACCAGCAGGTCGTTGAGCAGGATCAGCGGCGAGTTGCCGACCATGGTCAGGGTGCCGCCCATCACGATGGCGATCGCGACCGGCAGCAGCATCCGCGACAGCGGGATGCCGGTGCGCGACGACAGCCGCGACACCACCGGCATGTACAGCGCCATCACCGACGGGTTCTGCATCACCGAGGAGTTCACGCCGGCGACGGCGGAGGTGAGCAGCAGCAGGCGTTGCTCCATGCCGTGCGCGCGGCGCAGCAGCCATGCGGCGAGGCGATTGAGCGCGCCGGTTCGGTCGAGCCCCATGCCCAGGATCATCGTGGCGATCACGCTGATCACCGCGTTGGAGGAAAAGCCGTTGAACACGTCTTCGGGCTGCACCAGCCCGGTCAGGCCCAGCATGACCAGCACCACCAGGGCCACCAGGTCGGCGCGCACGCGCTGGAACACGAACAACACCATCGTCAGGAAGACCAGTCCGAGGACGATCTTCATGTCGGTGGTCAGTGCGAGCCCGATGTCATCCATGGTCGTGTATGACGTGCCTCAGCCGTCCGTCCGGTCGTACAACAGATCCCAGACGCAGTGCCCCAGCCGCTGCCCGCGGGTCTCGAAGTGGGTCTGGGGCCGCCAATCGGGGCGCGGCACGTGCCCACGCGCGCCGGCACGGCTGCGCAATCCCTTCGTCGTGTCGAGCACGTCCCACATGTGCTCGGCATAGTCCTGCCAATCGGTGGCGAGGTGCAAGCGGCCATCGCCATGCAGCTTGCGCACCAGCAGGTCTGCGAAGGCAGGTTGCACCAGGCGCCGCTTGTGGTGGCGCTTCTTGTGCCATGGATCCGGGAAATAGATGCGGACTTCGTCGAGCGTGCCGTCGGCGATTTCGTGCTCCAGCACTTCGACCGCGTCGTGGTGGTAGAGGCAGACGTTGCAGGTGCCATCGGCGGCCAGCGCATTGAGCAGGCGGCCGACGCCAGGCGCATGCACTTCGATGCCGATGTGGTCGCGTGCCGGATCGCGCGCGCTGGCGAAGCGCAGCGCCTCGCCGTTGCCGAAGCCGATTTCGAGGACACGCGGTGCCTTGCGCCCGAATGCGGCATCGAAATCCCGGGGCTGCCCGGTGTAATCCAGTCCGTAACGTGGCCACAGTTCGTCGAACGCGCGCTGCTGGGCTTCGGTGAAGCGGCCCTGGCGCAGCACGAAGCTGCGGATCTCGCGACGACCTTCGGTGACGGTGAACGGCTTGGGCGGTACCTTGGCGCCGTCGCTGGAGAAGGGATCGGTCATTTCAACCGATCAGTCCGTCCACCGGCGAGGAGGCGCTGGCATAACGCTTGCGCGGGATGCGCCCGGCGAGGAAGGCATCGCGCCCGGCCTGCACGCCCAGTTTCATGGCGCGGGCCATGCGCACCGGATCCTTCGCACCGGCGATGGCGGTGTTCATCAGCACGCCGTCGCAACCGAGTTCCATCGCGATGGCGGCATCGGACGCGGTTCCGACGCCCGCATCGACGATGATCGGCACTTTCGCGTTCTCGATGATCTCGACCAGGTTCCACTTGTTCTGGATGCCCAGGCCCGAGCCGATCGGCGCGGCCAGCGGCATCACCGCGGCGCAGCCGATCTCTTCGAGCCGCTTGGCCAGGATCGGGTCGTCGCTGGTGTAGACCATCACGTCGAAACCGTCGGCGACCAGTATCTCGGCGGCCTTGAGCGTCTGCACCACGTCGGGGAACAGCGTTTTCTGGTCGCCCAGCACCTCGAGCTTGGTCAGATTGTGGCCATCGAGCAGTTCGCGCGCGAGCCGGCAGGTGCGCACCGCATCCTCGGCGGTGTAGCAGCCGGCGGTGTTGGGCAGGATGGCGTAGCGATCCGGCGGCAGTACGTCGAGCAGGTTGGGCTCGCCGGGCGTCTGTCCGATGTTGGTGCGGCGGATCGCCACGGTGACGATCTCGGCGCCAGCAGCTTCCGTGGCGCGGCGGGTTTCGTCGAGATCCTTGAACTTGCCGGTGCCGGTCAGCAGGCGCGAGGCATACGGCTTTCCTGCGATGACGAGCGCGTCATCGTGCGTGAGTGGCGTGGTCATCGCGGAATTATCGCGCAATCGAGGGACGATTCGCGCGTCTTGGCCGCACTGGTTGTGCGATGGATCAGCCTCCGCCGAGCGCGTGGACGATCTCGACCCGGTCGCCCGGTTGCAGGGCATGTTGTGCATGCTGGCCGCGCGGCACGATCTCGCCGTTCACTTCCACCGCGACGCGACGTTCCGCCAAGCCTTGCGAAGCCAGCAGGGTTTCGATGGTGCTGTCGTCGGCGAGAGCGAACGCATCGCCATTGAGCGTGATGTCCATGCCGCGATTGTCGCCTGCCCCGCGCGATGGTGCATCCCCGGCATGCCGCACTGCGGCGTGAGCCGGGCGCTTGCTTGGAGGGACACTGTCCGCCATGCGGCCCCGTATGTGCAGGCCGCCCCATCGACGGAGTTCGAGCATGTCGCGTTCCAAGCCTTCTTTCGTTCCCGCCCGCCGCCTGCTGGTGGCTGCACTGGCGCTGGCCACCGCGCCGGCCATGGCCCAGGAGGGCACGTTCTCACGGACCGTGTTCTTCGGCGACAGCCTGACCGATGCCGGCTACTTCCGTCCGCTGCTGGTGCAGCAGGGCGGGCCGTCGGCGGCGATCCTCGGCCGCTTCACCACCAATCCCGGCCTGGTGTGGGCCGAGTGGCTGGCCGACTACTACGGCACCAATGCCGGCGCCAATGGCAACGGCCAGACCGGCGACAACTACGCCGCGGGCGGTGCGATGGTCGCGACCGACCGCATCGGCCCGCCGTTCGGACTCACGCCATCGCTGGCGACCCAGATGACGAACTACCTGGCTGCCAACGGCGGCCGTGCCGATGCCAATGCGCTGTATACGGTATGGGGCGGGCCGAACGACCTGTTCTCGATCTCTGCCAATCCGTCGCAGGCGCAGCAGATCATCGGTGCGGCGGTGACTGCGCAGGTCGGCATCGTCGGCACGCTGCAGGCGGCCGGCGCGCGTTACGTGCTGGTGCCCAACATCCCCGACATCGGCATCACGCCGAGCTTCGTGGTGCAGGGTGCGGCTGCGGCAGCGCAGGGCACGGCGATCTCGGTCGCCTACAACAACGCGCTCTACGGAGGATTGGCATCGCAGGGGCTGCGGGTGATTCCACTCGACACTTTCAGCTTCCTGCGCGAGGCCGTGGCCAATCCGTCGCTGTACGGCTTCACCAACGTCACCGGCACCGCCTGCCAGCCGCAGATCACCGCGCAATCGATCACCTGCAACCCGGGTACCTACGTGGTGCCGGGTGCCGACCAGAGCTATCTCTTCGCCGATGGCGTTCATCCCTCCTCGGCGGCACACAAGATCATCGCCGACCTTGCGATTGGCATGATCGAGGGGCCGCGCCAGATCGTGGTGCTGCCGCATTCGGCGGCGGGCACCGGCAGGGCGCGTGCGGATCGGGTGGGCGCCGCGCTTTCGGTCAAGCCGGAGCAGGATGGTCGTCGCTGGTGGGCGGACGTGCGCGGCGATTTCCAGCGCTATGGCCATGGCGACGACTACGATGGGGCGGGCCCCGCGCTGCTGGCAGGCATCGACTGGACGAGTGGCAACACCGCGTTCGGTGCCTTCGTGGGCTACGGCCGCCAGGGCAATGATTGGGGCCAGCGTCGCGGCAATTGGGATCAGTCGGAGGCGACCATCGGCGCGGCAGCGGCATGGTTCGGCGATGGCCGGCTGTGGGCCAATGCGCAACTGAGTTACACCCGCCTCGACTTCGACATCGAGCGCCAGGTGCCGCTGGGCCCGACCGTGCGTACCCACCGCGGCTCCGCCGATGGCAGCAACCTCGCCGCGGCGATCAATGCCGGCTGGACGTTCGGCGAAGGTGCGCTCAGGCATGGGCCTGTCGTGTCGCTGGTGTCGCAGCGCATCGACATCGACGGTTTTGCCGAAAGCGAACCGGCGCTGTCGACTTCGCTCGCCTATCCGGACCAGACGTTCGATTCGCTGGTCGGCAGCGTTGGTTGGCAGGCCAGCTACGCGATCCACGCCAGCCTGCAGCCCTACGTGCGTTTCACCCTGGATCGCGAGTTCGAGGATCCGGCGCAAGAAGCCTTCGCGCAGTCGCAGTCGTTGCCGGCGACCCTCGAGTACGCGGTGCCGGGACTGGTGCGCGACGACAGTTACGGTACGGCCACCTTCGGCGCACGGACGCGTCTGTTCGGGCTCGACGCAAACCTCGGCGCCAGCCTGAACGTCAGCCAGAAGGGCGGCAAGCATGCCGGTGTGTTCGCCACGATCAGCAGCGGCTTCTGATCGTCGGGTGGCCGGGCGACAGGCCTGGCCGCGCGTTGCCAACCTTGCTTTCGCGGGCATAGACTGGTCGCGAACGCGGGTGTAGTTCAATGGTAGAACTGCAGCTTCCCAAGCTGCTAGCGTGGGTTCGATTCCCATCACCCGCTCCAAAAATCAACCTAACAGGTTGATTTTGCAAAGGTGAAAATCCGGCAGACCTGCCTAGATCGGCACCCCCTCGGGTATCGTTTTGGGTATCGAAATGCCGAAGCCGTACATCTTTGCGCGCCCGTCCGGGCTGTTCGTTCGGTTCCTGGTTCCCGTCGATCTGCGCCCCCTTGTCGGGGCGCGGTTCGTTGTGCGCGCGCTCCATGCTCGAAGCGATGACGCCCGCCTTGCCGCCGCTGTCATGGGGGTGGCACTCTCTCAGGCGTTCGGGGCGTTGCGGCGGGGGGAGCGGATGGCGGATGACATTCTGGAAAAGGCGCTAGCCGCACTCCAAGGCGGGAAAACCAGGCCCTGGGAAGTGGAGGTCAACGGCCACCGGGTCAGCCTGCCCGACCATCCCGACCCGGATACCAACTACCGGCAGATGACTGAGACGATGGCCCGGCTGGAAGCCTTGCCGCCGAAGGCGCCGGCCATTGATCCCACCAAGCCGCTGCGCCCCGTCCTGACCATTCGGGAAGCCGCCGCGAAGCACTTGGGCGACTTGCGCCAGCAGAAGCGAAAGCCACGCACGCTCATGGACAGCGCGCATGCCCTGCGTTTGTTGGCGGAACTGCTGGGCGAGGACAAGCCGGTTGCCGAGATCACCACCGACGACATGCGATCGGTTCGCAACAGCATTGCCCGGCTGCCCACGAACGCGACCAAGCGCACGGAGTTCAAGGGGCTGAACGTCAAGGGCGCCATCTTGCTGGCCACGGCCAAGAACATTCCGGGGCCGGCTGATCGCACCATGGAAAAGCACCGCAGCCGGTTGGCCAAGTTCTTCAATGACCTGGTGAAGCACGACAAGATCGACCGCAACCCCATTCGCGGCGTGCCCTTCGGCTCCGATCGTGAGGAAGAAGAGCCAGGCAGGCGACCGTTTACCGACGAGGAACTACGCAAGATTTTCGAGCCGGTACGGTTCAAGGCGTGGGCCAGCAAGGCGCCCCATCGCTGGTTTGGCCCCATGCTGGGCCTGTACTCCGGGGCGCGCGTGAACGAGATCGCGCAACTGCTGGCGGAGGACATCCAGCAGGATGAAGGCGTCTGGGGGTTCCGCGTGCGGCCCAGCAAATCGAAGGGCAAGAGCGTGAAGAACGACGCGAGCAAGCGTTTTGTGCCCTTTGCGCAGCCGATCCTGGATGCTGGGATTTTGGCCTACGTGGACGACTTGAAGGACTACGGTCATGCGCGGCTGTTCCCGAACTTGCCGCGCAAGGATGATGGCGGGTTTGGCGCCTATCTCTCCAAGCAGTTCTCGGCCTACCTGAAAAAGGAATGTGGCATTACTGAGCCAGGGTTGGGCTTCCACTGGTTCCGGCATACGTTCGCGACCAGGTTGAGCCGCAAGCGTGTTGGCCTCGAAGAGATTGCGCCGATCACCGGCCACGTGCGCAATGAGAACGTCCTACGGGACGCCTACATTGATACCGTGCTGCCTGCCGACATGGTCGAGACGTTGGCGAAGTTCACCCCGCCGGTTTCGCTGTTGCCGTACACGCCCGGCCAGTTCCGGCACGCATTCCGCAAGGCGGAGATCAGCCGCCCACCCAGCAAGAAGGCAAAGCAGGGCGGGGCGAAGGCCAGCAAGGCGTAGCGCCTCGGCATAAGCCCAAATCTAGGGGAGGCGCAAATGCCTTTGTATTCAGGCATTTATGCGCCTGGGCAAAAATAAAAATGCTCCTGGTGAAAATTCTGTTGACAGAGTAATCACCCAGGAGCATTATTCCTGTGCGCCAGGGGCAACTGACCTGAGAAATCGAAGCCCTTTCAGCGCAGCAGCAGCAATCAAATCAACCACTTACAGGAGAACTATATGTACCCTAAAAACGGCGAAATGCCTACCCCCATCGTTGGCCCTGGTGCGACCAGGGGCGGGCAGAGTCTGGACAGCCTGCTCGATTCTGGCGACGTGAACGAGACTGCGTTCAATGTGTTCATTGGCCACAACCTTGGGCACCGTGTCTTCACGATGTCCATTCCTTTCCGGAAGTTCAAAGAGATTTCCGCTGTAGCAAATGACCGCGAAGCTGGCCCCCTCGCGCAGCGCCCGCTCAACGAAGAACATGCGAAGAAGTTGGCCGTTTACATGGTCAAGGGCCTCATCTCCGCCGCAAAAATGCGTCGTATCGCTGCGAACCATCCCGTTCCGGAGATTTTTGACGAACTCATCCAAGTCCTTGGAAAGCAGCCCTACTTCTCCTTGCAGCCGCTTGTCTGCAACATTCGCAATGTTCCTCCTGGGGGATCTGGTGAGGGCGGGATTCGCGGTGATCGCAATGAAGACAAGAAGACGGGAGAAACCGCGTCATTCAAGGTCTTTCTTTCTGAGCGCCACACTCTCTGGGTAGTGGACGGGCAGCACCGCCGCCATGCGGCAGATATGGCCATGACTTTCTTGGAGACTGTCCGCAAGGAAGGTAAGTATCCGGGCAAGGGAGCCGTGCTGTTTCCTGAAAAGGGTAAGCCTGTCTCCGAAGCCGAAATGTTGGTCTGGAATGAGGCGTACGAGGCGGCTCGGCAGTTCGCGACGCTGACCGTTGAAGTTCATCTCGGGCTGGATATTGAGCAGGAACGCCAGCTCTTCCACGACCTCAACCGCCTCGGCAAGAAGGTGGATGCCTCGCTCGCCTTCCAGTTTGATGGTTCAAACCCCATCACGTTGTTCATCAAGGACAAGTTGTCGGGAGAACTCGGTATCGCGCTCACTGATCATGAGCCTAAAGACTGGTCGCAGGACACCGGGGCAATCTTGTTGAAGGACGCGGTTGCCATCAACGCCATCGCATTTTTGAACAAGGGCAATGTGAGTGGCGCCACTCCTGCGGTTATTGAGCCTCGTGAACAGGTCGTCATTGATTTGTGGGGCAAGATCAATGAAATCCCTGATTTCGGAAGCCACCAGGCGAAAGAGAAGACAGTTGCGGCACAGCCTGTCGTCTTGAAGGCAATGGCAAAAATCGCGTATGACTTGAACTTCAGCAACCGCAGGCCTGAAAACTCTGACGAGCTGTACCACCAGTTCTTGGAGCGCCTGCCATCTGTGGACTTCTCGCACGAGAATCCGATGTGGAACTACTACGGACTCACCCAGGGGAAGCGACTGGATGCCGGACTGGATGGCCTGGCCGACTATCTCCCCGAAGAAGTTCAGGGGGTGAATCGGGATATCGGCTCCAAGCAGGGCGATTTCATGCGTTTCGGCGCCAAGCACAATGACATCTTCCCCATCCTTGGCGACATGCTGCGCTGGGCGACGGGTTTGCCGAGCCGCAGGACGAGTGCCGATTGAACTGCTGGGGCATAGTGCGGCGGTTGTTCTAGTCTGCTTTCGGCGCAACTAAGTGAGAAACGACAGGGGCGGATTTCCGCCCCTGTCGCGTTATTGATACCGCAGGCCTACCAGGAACCCCGCGCCCTGGGCGAGAAGTTCCGTGGGCGACCTGGCCCGGATGATGGGCGACGCGCCGAACCTGCCGAGGCAGAACACGGACGCCTCCGCGTGGTGGAGGTGGTGAACCTCCGTAGGCGTCTCGTTTCGCTCGCTGAGGAGGGCCGCAATGCGTTGCGCGAGCGCGTCGAGTTCGAGTTGTGTGGTGTCGTTCATGGGTGAGTGTCCTGGACAGTTAGGGGTAGGTGGAGCCGTTAGAGGATGACGGTTGGGCGCGGCGGCAGTTTCCAGTTGGCTGGCATGCCTTGCTGGGCCAGAGCGTTGATGCCTGCGGAGACAGCGGCGGGATAGTTGCGGGCCACCGTGTCCAGGCCTTGCTTGGTGATGATTTGCGGATTGAAGAACTGACCGTCTGGCAGGTTGAGGATCAACCCGGCGGCTTCCAGTTTCGCCAGCGCCTTGGAGATCGCCGGTTGCTTGACGCCCAAGCGCGCGGCGAGACCGGCTTGATTGACGCTGACCAGATTGCCGAACCGTGCCAGTTCCAGTAGCAGGAACAGCAACGCCAGCGCCGTGGGGCTTAGTTTGCGTTTCTGGATGATGACCGCGAGCGAGCCGACGAAGCACAGCGCGAACGGGTTCAGCGGGTCGATGTGTTTGCGCTTTTTAGCGATATGGACATGAACGTCGCCGGGTTCGTCGTCGCGTTGTTGAACCGTTTGAATGGCGTTGGTGATCTGGTCGAAGGTTTCAGGAAGAAGGGACATGGCAATCAATGGAAGTGGAGGAGTTCCATGTATAAGAAAAAAATCGCGGTTGTCGAATCAGGACGAGTGCGGAACGGAATGAGATTGGTAAGTAAGAGCAGAAACGAGAACTAAGAGGGAGAGGAGGAGGAAGAGGCGACAAGCGCGAACGCCTTGGATTTCAAGGCGTTTTTTGCGATTTCGCAGGCGTGCCGATATTCCTTGGCGCGGGCTTTCTCGCGTTGTCGGCAGGAGATGGCCCCGCAATGGAATGCGGGCATTCCAGGGGCGCGCGACGCGAACACATCGTCTCCGTTCGCATTCCCGCGCGCATTCGGTTGCGTCCTGGGCGTGGCCTGCTACTCCTGGACACTTCCGCCCGAACGACACACATGCCCGACAACAACAAAGCCACCACCGCCGTGATCCGTGCCTTGCTGGACGAGATGGCCAAAGCCCTGGCGGCGCCGAAACCGGCACCACTCGCCTCGCCAGGTAAACGTAGAACCCGCGTCAACGTCAAAGAGTTCAACAAGGCGCAGGACGAGGGCGAGAGTTGGTGGCAAGACGGTGGCGATGAAGATCCGTTCATTGGTCTGCGGCCTAGGCCAAAACGGCGCGGGCCGCGCCGCTGATTACCAGCCTGGTTTTGGCAGGCGTCGCCTGGGTGGCGATGCATTTTTTGCAGATTGCGAAGAAGTCCGCGCGGCCAGGCGCGTTGCCACCTGGGCGAAACGCTGCGCCAGCGTCAGCGGCAGCGTTTTCGTTTGCCTAACTGGACGCGACGCACGCGCGGCCTTGATCGCTACCGCGCCCCTGGCGCTTCGTGCGTTGCCGTAGCCTTGTTGCGTCCGGTCATTCGAGTGGCCCAGCCAGGCCGCCGCGCCTGCGCGTCCTTGCGTTGCTTTCGCGTCGCTCGCTCTGGCGTGCCTGTACGCGTATGGACTTAGCCCAGGCTGGGCCTGGCGCATGGCCCTGCGAACGGCCACCACATCGGCAGGCGTGGCGACGAACTCGCCGCCATGCTCATCCACATGCGCTCGCAGGAACGCCAGAGCGATGGCGGATTGTCCGCGTCGTGTCGGCTCGACTTCCAGCACCCGTAGCGGCTGGCCGCGCACCGCGTCCACCTTCGCACCTGCGACGCCCAGGCGAAGCCCCTGGGCGGTGTTATCCAGGGCAACGCCCCGCACTAGTTCGGCGGGACGAATACCGAACAGCGCAAACAGCATGGCCATTGCTTCCACCCTGGCACAGCGCCCAGGCTGCTGGCCCAGAGCCACTAACAGACGATCCGGCGACAGCGCCCGCCGTCCTGCTTGGCGCTTCGATTTACTCATCGGACGCAGGCCCGCAGCGCGCATGGCCTGCGCCTTGCGCGCCCAGGTGGGCCGTTCGCTATCCAGAAACAGCAAACGGAAGACCGTGGCCCGCTCGAAGGCCGCGACGGTATAGGCCCGCATGGCGTCCAGGTCCTTGGCCTTGCGTGCGGTCTCCGCCAGGTCTCGCAGTCTGGCGATTTCTTGCGCCTCCACCCATCGGCACGCCGAGCGCAGGCGGTCGAAGTGGGCGCGCGTCGTTGCCTTGTCCAACGGCGTGGCCCCTGCCGCCCACAGCCGAGCATGGTCGCGCCTGTACGCGGCCACGGTGGCAGCCGACGGGTTCGCTCCGCTGGCGCTGGCTGCGTCCAGGATGGCGCGAATGGCGCGATCCTGGGCGACGCCCACAGGCACGCGCAGCCGCAGCCCTTCGGTCTTGGCGCGTGCGTGTGCTTCGCCCAGGGTGTCGGCGTAGCGCGCCCGCAGTTCGTCGGGCAGCCCATCACTTGGGCTGGCGGGTGTCGTTTCGGCGGCTGGCGTGCTGTTGCTCCTCATCTCCTCCCCATCCAAACCCTCCGGGACGGCGAAGCCGTCCCGCGTCGTCGCGCGTCAGCGCGACGACAGGCCCCAGGCTCCCGCCTGTGGCCCTGCGGCCAACGCTTGCGCGCTGGCCATGGGCCCTGTCGCTCCCGCTTCCCCCTAAGCTGCTGGACGCAGCCCAGGGGTCGGGCCGCCTCCCTACGTCCTGCCGGACTTCGAGAGGCCACATTGCCGGCCACCTGCCGGCAATGTGGTTGGCTCAGTGTGCGGAGCACGACGGGCACGGCAAGCCGCCAGGGCTTGAAACTGCGAACCGGGGCCGGGTATCGTTTTGGGGTTCGATTTTTTGCGGGTCTGTCCGGCTCCATAGGGCTGGGTTTTCCCTTTGTATTAGCGGGTTATCGGCGCTTCCGCTTCCGGGCTCCCATCACCCGCTCCAGACCCAGGCGGCGGCATCATCGACAAGGTGGTGCCGCCGTTTTCGATGAAGCCGCACGTACCGCTGCGAACCGGGCCTTGAAATTCGCCATCCTCTCCCGCAACAGCAAGCTGTATTCGACCCGGCGCCTGGTCGAGGCCGCGCGCACGCGCGGGCACAGTGTGCGCGTGCTCGATCCGTTGCGCTGCTACATGCGCATCGGCGACGACGGCTTCGCGATGAACTACAAGGGCCGCAGGATCGATGGTTACGGCGCTGTGATCCCGCGCATCGGTGCGTCGATCACGCGCTATGGTTGCGCGGTACTGCACCAGTTCGAACTCATGGGCAGCTTCACGCCCAATCCGTCGGACGCGATCATGCGTGCCCGCGACAAGCTGCGCAGCCACCAACTGCTTGCAGCGAAGGGCATCGGCCTGCCGCTGACGGTCTTCGGCGACAACCCGGACGACACCGCCGACCTGCTCTCGTTGCTCGGCCCGGCGCCGCACGTGGTCAAGTTGAGCGAAGGCTCGCAGGGCAACGGCGTGATCCTCGCCGAGAAGCTGGCCAACTCGCGGGGCGTGGTCGATGCACTGCGTGGCCTGTATGCCAATTTCCTCGTCCAGGAGTTCATTGCCGAGGCCGAGGGTGGCGACATGCGCTGTTTCGTGGTGGGTGACGAGGTGGTCGCCGCGATCCGCAGGCAGGCGGCGCCGGGGGAGTTCCGGGCCAACCTGCACCGTGGTGGTACGGCAACCGCGGTCGAGCCGACGCCAGGAGAGTGCCGGATCGCGGTCGAAGCGGCGCGATCGCTGGGATTGGGTGTGGCCGGGGTGGATCTCATCCCCTCGCGCCGCGGCCCGCTGGTGCTCGAGGTCAATGCCTCACCAGGGCTGGAAGGGATCGAGGAGGCGACCGGGACGGATGTGGCCGGCCGGATCGTTGCCCATGTGGTGGCCAGCACCTGTCGCGAAGGCCGGATGCGGGAAACGTCGGGTTAACCAGAAATTAACATTCGTTTTAACAAGGGCTTAATTGGATCGGGGATAACTTGGATCGACCGGAATCGAGCGATCTTCCTGCTTCTCTCCAAGGATCCAGTCGTCAGCATTACGGTAATCGGGGCAGTACCTTCGGGCCCGGCGATGGCATCGTCAGGGCCCTTTTTGTGCCCTCGGCGTGCTTTCGAGAGTTGGTCTGGTGTTCGTGGCGTAATAGGATTCGTATGCGTGCACACCTGCCTGTGCGGGGTGCAGTCGGTCGTGCCGCTTCTGATCTGTCAATTTCTAAGGAGTCGATGTAATGTTCAAGCGCATGTCGGGTGGCGTTGCGTTGCTTGTGCTCTGCGGCGGGATGGTCGGTGTTGCCGTGGCCAACAACACGCCGGTCACCCTCGGGGAGGGCGCAACGACCTTTCTGGAACAACGCAACAAGGTCGAGTCTGAACTTGCAGATGGCACGACTTACGTGGAAATCTCAGCCCAAGATCGCGACAAGGTGCGGCATGCACTGGATCGGATTCAGCGGCATCTGGATCAGTCAGGATCACTGGACGCGCTTCGGGATGAGGCGCGGGTAGCCGTATTCAATGATCAAGAAGTCGTCAACACGATCTTGACGCAGGCTCGGGAAGATAGCCGCGTGATTTGCAGGCGCGAGAGCGGGACAGGAACCCGGCTCAGGAAAAATGATTGCGCAACCGTTGCAGAGCGCAGGCGTGCCAGGGAAGCCATGCAGGATGGGTGGCACTCCATCCAGCGGGGCGGCAACATTGACCCGGCTCAATAGGCTGAGTGACAGATATCTTTCGTGTGTCTGATTCAGGTTGGCGTGTTGCTGGAAATGCGAACTTTCGATATCACGTTTGTATAGCCAGCTTCTTCACAAACATTCACGCACTCCACCAACAGGGTTTACTAGATTGCGCATCCTCGTCATCGAAGACAATCAGGACATCGCCGCGAACCTTGGGGACTACCTCGAGGATCGCGGGCACACCGTCGATTTCGCCGCCGATGGCGTGACCGGCCTGCACTTGGCGGTGGTGCACGAGTTCGATGCGATCGTGCTCGACCTCAACCTGCCGGGCATGGATGGGCTGGAGGTCTGCCGCAAGCTTCGCAACGAAGCGCGCAAGCAGACGCCGGTGCTCATGCTGACCGCGCGCGACAGCCTGGAGAACAAGCTGGCCGGGTTCGATTCCGGTGCCGACGACTACCTGATCAAGCCGTTCGCACTGCAGGAGGTCGAGGTGCGACTAAACGCGCTGTCGCGCCGGGGCAAGGGCGTGCAGACGCGCGTGCTGGACGTCGCCGACCTGGAGTACAACCTCGACACGCTGGAAGTGCGGCGCCAGGGGAAGCTGCTGCAGCTCAATCCGACGGCGTTGAAGATCCTTCAGGCGCTGATGGAAGCGTCACCCGCCGTGGTGACGCGCCAGGGCCTGGAGACCCGCGTCTGGGGCGAGGAATTGCCGGATTCGGATTCGCTGCGGGTGCACATCCATGGCTTGCGTGCGGTGGTCGACAAGCCGTTCGAAACGCCGCTGATCCAGACCCGCCACGGCATCGGCTACCGGATCGCCGCGCCAGATGGCGGAAGCTGAGCCGGCCACGCCAGCCGCTCCACGGATCCGGGCTGCGCGGCGTTATCGCAGGCGGCTGCGCAGCCGCATCATCCTGTCGTTCGTGTTGCTGGGCATGTTCCTGTCGGCCTTCATCGCGGCCGCGACCTTCTACATCCAGAACCGCGTCGAGAACCGGGTGATCGCCGATACCCTGGTCAAGAACAACAACCTCTACGCCGATGGCTTCTACCGAGATCCGGATGCAGTCGGTGTCGCCTTCGAAAAGATCCAGGGCCGCATGTTCAGCGTGGACAGGCTGGATCGGGTGCCACCCGAGTGGCGGGATTTGCCCAACGGCGTCCATGAGCTGGTGGCGCCCGATGATCCCGATCGCGTGTACAAGCTCGCGGTTCGCAAGGATCAGAACTACTGGTTCTTCCTTGCCTACGGCATTGCGGAAGAGCGTGAGAGCGAAAACAGGCTGAGGACGGCGCTGATCTTCCTGGTGGCGATACTCAGCCTGCTGTCGCTGGTGGTCGGCTGGTGGTCGGCTTCGCGCGTGATGAGCCCGGTGTCCGAACTTGCCAGTCGCTTGAGCCGTTCCGGTGGCAGCACGTCGCCCGAAGCGCTGGCCCCGCACTTCCCGGATGACGAGGTAGGGGAACTGGCGAAAGCGCTGGACGACTACGCATCGCGCCTGACCGAGGT
The DNA here is from genome assembly GCA_024707405.1 of Luteimonas sp. Classification (GTDB taxonomy): domain Bacteria; phylum Pseudomonadota; class Gammaproteobacteria; order Xanthomonadales; family Xanthomonadaceae; genus Luteimonas. The sequence goes on along the minus strand of JANPZU010000003.1, from coordinate 618,444 downwards.
GGTGCAGCGCGATCGCGAGTTCAACGCCGATGTCAGCCACGAGCTGCGCACGCCCTTGGCGGTGATCAAGGGCGCGGTGGAGTTGCTGCTCTCGCGCCCGGAGCTGGATGAAAAAACGAAGTCCCGGTTGCTGCGCATCCAGCGTGCCGAACAGCAGTGCACCGACCTGATCAGCGCGTTGTTGCTGTTGTCGCGGAACGAGCGTGGCCACGGCAGTACCGACGTGGCGAGAATCGCGGAACAGTTGTTCGACGCGCACCGGACGCAGATCGGCACGCGGCCTTTGGCGCTGCACCTGGTCGGTAAACTTGGGCAAGTCGTGGTGGATGCGCCTGAGGCTGCGGTCAATGTTGCGTTGGGCAACCTCATCGGCAATGCCGTGAAGTACACGCAGCAAGGTGACGTGGTGGTGCGGCTGCTGGATGATGCCGTCGAGGTGATCGATTCAGGCCCCGGCCTCAGTGCCGAGGATGCCGCGCGCCTGTTCGAGCGCGGCTACCGCGGCTCGCATGCCGAGCACTCGCAGGGCGGCGGCATCGGTCTGTCGATCGTGCGACGCCTGTGCGCCCTGTACGACTGGAGTGTGCGCGTGGTGCCGGGCAAGGAGAAAGGCGTGGTCGCCACGCTGACGTTCCGCCCCGATCGCGGGAGTGGAGCAACATAGGACGGGCCTTGGCTCGCCTTTGTGCTACGCCTGTCTTCAAAACCCGCCGGCGCGCTGCCGACGATGCGGCATGAACGCAATGGCGGGCCAAGGCCCGCCCTACAGCGTTTCCAGCCAGCCGTGCTTGTCGGGCGTGCTGCCGTCGAACAGTCCGAAGAACAGCGACTGCAACTGGCGCGTGATCGGGCCGGCCTTGCCGGCGCCGACCTGGCGGCCGTCGACCGAACGGATCGGGGTGATTTCCGCCGCCGTGCCGCACATGAACAACTCGTCGCACAGGTACAGGTATTCGCGTGGCAGGTCGCGCTCGATGACGTCGATGCCGGCGTCGCGTGCGAGCGAGATGATCGAGTTGCGGGTGATGCCGTTGAGCAGCGCGGCGCTGACCGGCGTGGTGTGCAGGGCACCATCGAAGACGAGGAACAGGTTTTCGCCGGCACCTTCGCTGAGCAGGCCGGTGGACGCCAGCGCGATGCCCTCGCCGAAGCCGAGGCGGCGTGCCTCGCGTGCGACCAGCGTGCCCGACAGGTAGTTGCCGCCGGCCTTGGCGCCGGCCGGGATGGTGTTGGGCGCGAACCGCTGCCAGCTCGATACGCAGGCGTCGATGCCGTTCTCCAGCACGTCGGCACCGAGGTAGCGGCCCATCTTCCAGGTCGCCACCGCCACGTCGGTCGGCGTGTCCGCCGACAGGCCGAAGCCGCCGAGTCCGCGGAATGCGACCGGACGCAGGTAGTCGGTGGTGTTCTCGTTCGCCTTCACCACCTCGCGGCAGGCGGCGTTGATCTCGTCGAGCGAGTAGGGGATGTCGATTTCGTGGATCTTCGCCGACAGGTACAGCCGCTTGTTGTGGTCGCTCAGGCGGAAGATCGCCGGGCCGCCGGGCGTGTCGTAGCAGCGGATGCCTTCGAACACCGATGAGCCGTAGTGCAGCGCATGCGCCATCACGTGGGTGGTGGCCTCGGCCCACGGCTTGATCGTGCCGTTGTGCCAGATCCATTGCGGGTATTGCATCGGATGTCCCCGAATCGCGAAGGCGATATTGTGCCCGAACGCGGGGATCCGATCGCCGTTGCCCGGATGCGTCCGGTCAGAAGCTGATCCACCAGCAGCCCAGGTGCCGGCGCAGGCCGAACACCGTGCGCGACGGTGTGCCGGTGTTGGCGAGCGTCTGGTCGACCTGGATCGCATGCGGCACACGGCGCGGGCGTGGCGTTTCCACTGGCGCAGTGGCCTCGGGCGGCGGCCTGTCGGCGATGCCGGTGGAAGGGCGCCATGGTGTCGCGCTGCGCATCAACTCGGCGGAAGAGGGTGGCCGGGCATCATCCACCCTGGACGGGGCCGGCGCATCCACCGGTTGCGCGACGGGTTCATCGTCGTCATGCAGTGGCCGGACATCGACCAGCGGTCGTCGTGCGATGGCGTCGAGCCGTTCCATGAGCGCGTAACCGTTGTGGGTGCCGATGCCCGGCCAGTGGTAGAGGCCGGCCAGGCGGTTCACGTCCTGCGCGTCGATGGACATGGCGAGTTCGAAGGTCAGATCCTGCAGCGTCCGGCTGCATTGCCTGCGATGCGATCCGGCCCGGCCCGTGTCCTGTCCACGCGGAATGCGCTCGGCGGCGCCCACGTCCTGGCATTCCTTGTCGGTGTAGATGGTGCGGCCGTCGGCCGTTTCGCAGCGTTGCACCTGTGCGGCGGCGTCGGGTGCGAAGCAGGCCGCTACGATCAGCAGGATGGTCGGCAACAAGACGGAAGCGCGGCGCATCGGCACAGGCTAGCGTCGCCTCCGCAGGGGCGGAAGCATTCGCGTGGAAATGGAAGGCCGCCGGTCGATGCCGGTTCAGGCCAGGCGCGACAGCACCGATTGCGTCGGCTTGGCGAGGTTGAGCGTGTAGAAATGGAGCGACGGCGCGCCACCGTCGAGCAGGCGCCGGCACAGTGCCGCCACCACGTCCGCGCCGAAGTCGCGAATGCTCTCGGCGTCGTCGCCGTAGGCCTGCATCTTGCGGGTGATCCAGCGCGGGATCTCGGCGCCGCATTGCTCGGAGAAGCGGCGCAACTGCGAAAAGTTCGAGATCGGCATGATGCCGGGCACGATCGGGATGCCCACGCCCAGCGCACGCACCGCATCGACGAAATGGAAATAGGCGTCGGCGTTGTAGAAGTACTGGGTGATCGCGGCATCGGCGCCGGCATCCACCTTGGCCTTGAAATGCCTAAGGTCGGCCAGGGCGTCCTGTGCCTGCGGGTGGGTCTCGGGATAGGCGCCGACTTCGATGTGGAAATGGTCGCCATGGCGGTCGCGGATGAAGGCGATCAGGTCGGCGGCATAGCGCAGGTCGCCCGGATGGCCCATGCCCGAGGGCAGGTCGCCGCGCAGCGCAACGATGCGCCGGCAACCGATCACCTTGTACTGGTCGAGCAGTTCGCCGATCTCGTCGCGGGTGCCGCCCACGCACGACAGGTGTGGTGCCGCATCTAGGGCATGGTGTTGCTTGAGGTGCCGCACGGTTTCGGAGGTGTAGCTCAGGGTCGAGCCGCCCGCGCCGAAGGTGCACGAGACGTACTCCGGCCCGTGCGCCTTGAGCTTGTCCGCCGTGCGGTCGAGTTGCGTGCGCTGCTCGTCGGTCTTGGGCGGATAGAACTCGAAGCTGATCGTGGTCATCGCGTCGTTTGCCGGGCTGGATGGCTGTAATTATATCTTTCTATCGCGATGAACGTAATGATCGCCTCGGCCCGGCCAGTCGCCATGCCGGTGGGGTGCCGCCCGACCGCATCGACCGCTACCCTGAGCGGCCACCTGATCGCTTGATGCTGCGCATGTCCATCCGCCTCACGCCATTCGCGCGCACGCGCCTGTTCCCCCGCGAACCGCGCGGCAACACCATTCGAGATTGCACGGCGGAGCAGTTCGAGCGTCATCTCGACGAACACGCGCCCTTGAAGGTGCTGGATGGCTACGCGCCGTTCTGCAAGCTGCACGTGCATCGCAACTGGACGTCGACGCGTTGCCTGACCGTGCCGATCACCGACGGCAACCGGCACCTGTTGCGCAGTGCCTACGAGGCGCGCACGAAGCAGGAACTGCCGGTACTGGTGCGCTGGTTCGAAGGCGTGGAGCCGCCGGTCGCCGAATACCTGGTCGTGATCCTCTACAGCGCGGAACAGTTGGCGAAGGAAGGCGCGTCGATCGACCGCGACTGGGGCGTGGTGGGCTGCCTGTACACGATGCAGCCGGAAGAGATGCCGATGGCGCCGATCACGATGATGCGCAACGCACTGGGCGTGGAGGAAGGCGGTTCCGGCGTGCCGCTGGATCGCGATGCATATCGCACGGCGGTCGAGTTCTGGGAGAACAACGCCAACTGGCGGCCTTGATCCTCGCGACTGGAATGGCGTGGTCGGTCGTTCGTGCCGCTTGCGCACGGATGTGCAAGAGCACCCCGGCCCCCGCGCAACAATGCGATCTGCCCGTGTTGGGAAATCGACGCGTCGCGTGCCGTAGGATCGCTTCGCGCACCTCATGCTTCCGGATGGCAACGCCATGGCCACACGTCTCGAGCGTCTCGTTCCCTTGCCGGAGAACATCTCGGCATTCTCGGTGATGCAGGGCGAATGGAACGGCATGGGTGTCGACGTCACCGAAGCCACGTGCAGCGGCCGCGTGTTGCACCACCTGTGCTACGAGGACGAAACCCGCATCAACGCTTTGCTGGAGGAGCGGGGAGGGAGTCCTTGCGAACCACGGTTCCATGAGAGCCAGCCATGCCAGGCCGGATATACCCCGCGGCATCTCTACATGGCGCCTGCGGGGATGGATCTGTGGGGCTATGGCGCCGACCTGCACTACGCGCGCGACGTCACGCTGCGATTCGACGTGCCCGCCCTGCAGCAGCGCTTTGGCGTCAGCCTCGCGACCTTGTCTGCACCGCGCCTGCGCTTTTCCGACGAACGGTTGTGGACGTTGATGAAGCTGCTTGCCGAGGCGGTCGGTTCGCCCGATCCGTCGATGCGCCTGTACGGGGATGGCCTGACCGCCGCGATTGTTGCCCACCTGGCTGCGGAAAGATGCGAGCCCGCGCATTCGACGGATGGTGCGCTGGCGCCGTGGCAACTGCGGCGGGTGATCGATTACCTGACCGAGCATGCCGACCGTCGTGTCGAACTGAAGGATCTGGCCAGTCTGGTCGGGTTGTCGCAATCGCGCTTCAGCCGCGCTTTCAAGGCGTCCACCGGACAGGCGCCCTACCGGTGGCAACTCGCCCATCGCGTCGACCGGGCGAAGATGCTGCTCTCGAGCAGGCATGCGCGGATGGACGAGGTTGCCGAGGCGACCGGCTTCGCGGACGCCGTGCATTTCGGGCGAACGTTTCGCAGGATTGCCGGTGCAAGCCCTGCCGCGTGGCGTCGCCAGCAGGGGCATTGACGGCGCAAGCGCGCGGATCCGACTGGAAACGGCACGATCCGACAGTGCCGGATGCGTGACTGCTGCCTAGTATCCGTGCAGCGGCATGTGCCGCTGCCGGACGACCCTGAAAACGATGGCTGGATCCAGCAGTCCGAGACCTGCATCGGACGACGATGCGTTCGATTACGACATGCGCATGCGCGCGAACCTCGAAAAGGTGTTCTCGCAGCGTGATGCCGGTCTTCGCTTGCGCGCCATCGCCGATCTCTATCTGCCGGATGCGGTGTTGTACGAACCCGACACCGTCGTGACGGGTCATGAGGCCATCTCCGCCGCCGTCGACAAATTGCTGTCGATGCTGCCAGCTGATTTCACGTTCGTTGCGCGCGGCCCGGCGGTCGGGCATCACGGCATCGGCCGATTGCACTGGCAAGCCGGTGCGCCGGGAGGCCCGGTCGCGGTGACCGGCACCGACGTGGCCACGTTCCAGGGCGATCGCATCGGCACGCTGCACGTGTTCCTGGATCCTCCTGCCTGATCCCCCCTCGACTCCACCATTCACAAGAGAGGTACCGCAATGCCCAAGACCGGACTCGATGCGCTGCTGCGCCCCGAAGACAGCATCCTGGTGCTGATCGACCACCAGCCCTACCAGCTCGCGAACCTCAACAGCCACGATCCGCACGCGGTGGTCAACAACGCGACGGGGCTGGCGAAGGCCGCGAAGGCGTTCGGCGTCCCCACCATCCTGACCAGCGTGGTCGAGGGGCGAAGTGGTTACATCTTTCCGCAGATCACCGACGTGTTCCCGAACCAGAAGGTGATCGACCGCACCTTGATCAACACCTGGCAAGACCCGAAGGTCGTCGACGTGGTCAAGGCCAGTGGTCGCAAGCAACTGATCATGGCCGGCCTGTGGATCGAAGTCTGCGTTGCGATGCCGGTCATCCAGGCCCTTGGCGAGGGCTGGGACGTGACCGTCGTGACTGATGCCTGCGGCTCGGTCTCGGTCGAGGCGCACCAGATGGCGATCCAGCGCATGCTTGCGGCCGGGGCCAACGTGATCACGTGGATGGCGCTGACCGCGGAATGGCAGCGCGACTGGGCACGGATGGAAACGGCAGGCAAGGTGACCGACGTGCTGATCCAGCATGCCGCCGGCAGTGGCATCGCCTACCTGTGGGAACAGCAACTGCTGAACACGCCGGTGCCGGCCGAAGCCTGATCCGGTCGAAGACGACGTTAGCCCGGTGAGCCTGGCCCCGTTGCCCTTGTCCGGGCACGTCCAGGCATGCCGGACGATTCATCGCCCAGGAACGATGGAGTAATCACGATGTCGCTGGAGCGTTTTCCCGTTGGCATGCAACTGGATGTCTCCTATCCGGAGTTCCGGGTCAGCCTCACGCTGCTGTCAGTCGACCGATTGCAGTTCGAGATCAAGCAAGGCCCGTTCGCTCGTACCGAAATCGTCGACATCAAGGTCATCCCGCTCGGCAACAGCCTGTTTGCCGTCAGTTGGCAGGAACGGGATGGTGCGACGGTGACCAACGTCCAGGATTACGATCGTGGCCTGGTTCATTCGCACGCGACACTGCCCGGAGGGCAGTTCCTGCGGATGACCGGGACATTCGAGGTCACCCGGCCTGCGGATGTCGTTTTCGATGATCGTCCCCGGCACAACAGGGCATTGGTGCTCGAGGCAATGACGGCGCTGTTCCAGCGCCACGATGCGTCGGTGGTCGAGCGCCTCTATGTCGCGGATTACATCCAGCACAATCCCGCCATTCCCCAGGGGCGCGATGCATTGCAGGCGCTGGTGGCCGGGATGTCGAAAGACGTCTACTACGAGCCTGGCCTGATGGTTGCCGAAGGCGATCTCGTCGCCATCCATGGTCGGATCCGTGGCTGGTCTGACGCGCCGCAAGTGGTGATCGACGTGTTCCGGATCGAAAACGGCAAGCTGGCCGAGCACTGGGACGTGCTGCAGGGCGAGGTGCCGGTGAACACCGCCTTGGGCGGCATCGCGATGTTCGACCCAACGGAAGGCGTGCGCGGGCAGGCCAGCGCTGTTGTCGACGACGGCTTGCGCCAGCCGGGGGCGGGCTCGTGATCCGGGCGATCATCGAGCGGTGGCTTCATCTTGGGTGACACGGGGTAAAGCCAAGCCGTGTTTAGGCTCCAACAGTGGTCGAGACGACTCACGGCCGACCATGAAAAACGGGCGCCCTTGGGCGCCCGTTCCTATCACGCAATGATCGAGCAGCCGATCAGTAGCGGTAGTGATCGGGCTTGTACGGGCCGGCGACCGACACGCCGAGGTAGTCGGCCTGATCCTTGGTCAGCTTGGTCAGCTTCACGCCGATCTTCTCCAGGTGCAGGCGCGCGACTTCCTCGTCGAGCTGCTTGGGCAGGATGTAGACCTTCGATTCGTACACGTCCTTGTTCGCCCACAGGTCGATCTGCGCGAGCGTCTGGTTGGAGAACGAGTTGGACATCACGAAGCTCGGGTGGCCGGTGGCGCAGCCCAGATTCACGAGACGGCCTTCGGCAAGAAGGAAGATGCTGTTGCCGTTGGCGAACGTGAACTTGTCCACCTGCGGCTTGATGTTGGTGCGCGTGGCGCCCGAGTCGTACAGCGCGTCGACCTGGATCTCGTTGTCGAAGTGGCCGATGTTGCAGACGATGGCCTGGTCCTTCATCGCCTTCATGTGGTCGAGGGTGATGATGTCCTTGTTGCCGGTGGTGGTGACGTAGATGTCGGCGCGGCCAAGGGTGTCCTCGACGGTGGTGACTTCATAGCCTTCCATCGCGGCCTGCAGGGCGCAGATCGGGTCGATTTCGGTGACGATCACGCGGGCACCGTAGGCGCGCAGCGATGCCGCCGAGCCCTTGCCGACATCGCCGTAACCGCAGACCACCGCCACCTTGCCGGCCAGCATCACGTCGAGCGCGCGCTTGAGGCCGTCGGCCAGCGATTCGCGGCAGCCGTAGAGGTTGTCGAACTTGCTCTTGGTGACCGAGTCGTTGACGTTGATCGCCGGCACCAGCAGCTTGCCGGCTTCGGCCAGCTGGTAGAGGCGGTGCACGCCGGTGGTGGTTTCCTCGGACACGCCCTTCCAGTCGGCGACGACCTTCGTCCAGTAGCCCGGGCGTTCCTTCGCGACACGCTTGAGCAGGTTCTTGATCACCTGTTCCTCATGGCTGCCCGAGGGCGAATTGACCCAGCTCTCGTCGCCCTGTTCCAGCTCGTAGCCCTTGTGGATCAGCAGGGTGACGTCGCCGCCGTCGTCCACGACGAGCTGCGGGCCGAGGAAACCGCCGTTGCCATCGGGAAAGCTGAGTGCGTCCAGCGTGCAGTCCCAGTATTCCTCCAGCGTCTCGCCCTTCCACGCGAACACCGGCGTGCCGGTGGCGGCGATCGCGGCGGCGGCGTGATCCTGCGTGCTGAAGATGTTGCACGAGGCCCAGCGCACGTCGGCGCCGATGTCCTTGAGCGTTTCGATCAGCACCGCGGTCTGGATGGTCATGTGCAGGCTGCCGGTCACGCGGATGCCCTTGAGCGGCGTGGTCGCGGCGTGCTTCTTGCGGATCGACATCAGTCCCGGCATCTCGTGCTCGGCGATGTCGAGTTCCTTGCGGCCCCAATCGGCCAGCGAGATGTCGGCGACCTTGTAGTCGCCTTCGGTCGAGAAGGTCTTCAGTTGTGCGTTCATCGGTTGTGCTCCGTCGTTGTGAACCGCGTGCGGTTCGCAGTAACGGGCGCCGTTGTCGCAGGTGACCCATGCCGAGCCTGGCCGTGCAGATCCACGGTCGCAGCGCCCCTCGGCAGGAATGGCCATTCTAACGCAGCCGCCGCACCAAAGCGGCCGGGCCGGCCACCGCCGTGACCATCGTCAGGGTCGCGCTGCAGCCGGGATGGCTATGCTGGAACGCTTGGATTCCGGGGAGTTCCAGTCGCATGCATATCCGTCCAGTCCGTGGTTTCGTGCCGGCAATGCTGTTGGCGTTCATGTTCGCATCGGCGGCCGCGCTGGCGCAGGTGCCGGCCGATGCCGCGGGGGAAGGCGGATACCGCCTGCCGCCGCCGGAACTGCAGGCGCTGGTGGATGCGCCGCGTCCGCCGCGATTGTCGCTGTCGCCGCGCCGGGATCTGGTGGCGTACCTGCGGACGCCCGTGTTGCCGGGCATCGACGTGGTCTCGCAGCCGGAACTGAAGCTGGGCGGGATCCGCATCCATCCGCGCACCCATGCGTCCAGCCAGTTCTCCTTCGTCGACGATCTCTGGCTGCAGGACGTGGAGACCCGTGCGGAACGCCGCATTGCGGGCCTGCCGCAGCCGATGGCGCTCGCATCGATGGCATGGTCGCCCGACCAGCGCCACATCGCGTTCAGCCATGTCGATGCACGAGGCGGTCGCGTCGAACTGTGGCTGGTGGACGTGGCCGCGTCGCGTGCACGCCGCCTGTTGCAGCAACCGCTCAACGCGGTGATCGGCTCGGGCTTCCAGTGGATGCCTGACGGCAAGTCGCTGCTGGTGCAACTGCGACCGGCGAACCAGGGCGCGATGCCGGTGGACGACGGCATCCCGGCCGGGCCCAACATCCAGCAGACCGAAGGCGGCGAAGTGCGCAGCTTGCGCACCTTCCAGGATCTGTTGCGCAACCCGCACGACGAAGCGGTGTTCGCGCACTTCCTCACCACGCAGCTCGCGCGCGTCGACCTGCAGGGCAAGGTGTCCGCGATCGGATCGCCCGACCTGCACGTCGGTGCGTCGGTGTCGCCGGACGGCAGGCACATCCTCCGCCAGCGCATCGAGAGGCCGTTCTCCTACCTCGTCCCGTATTCGCGTTTCCCGCGCGTCATCGACGTGGTCGGGCCGGAGGGCCGCGTGCTGCACACCGTGGCCAGGCTGCCGCTGGTGGATGGCCTGCCGACCGGCAACGATGCGGTCGCGACCGGCGTGCGCCGTGTGTCATGGCGTGCCGATGCGCCGGCCACGCTGGTGTGGGCCGAGGCGCAGGATGGTGGCGATCCCGCCCGCGAGTCCGCCGTGCGCGACCGCGTGTTCATGCATGCCGCGCCGTTCAGTGGATCGCCGGCCGTGCTGGCGGATCTGTCGATGCGCTATTCCGGAGTGACCTGGGGCGATGGCGAGCTGGCATTGCTGTACGAATTCTGGTGGCGCACGCGCCAGATCCGCGAATGGCGGCTGGCACCCGACACCGATCGCGCGCCGGTGGTGCTGCGTGAAGGCTCCTACGAGGATCGCTACGCCGATCCCGGCTCGCCGGTGACGATGCCCGACGACAAGGGCTTCTCGCGCCTGCTGGTCGGCGGGGATGGGGACACCATCTATCGCATCGGCGACGGCGCGTCGCCGGAAGGCGACCGGCCGTTCCTTGATCGCCAGCGGCTGTCCACCGGCGAGACCGAGCGGCTGTTCCATTCGCAGGCGCCGTACTACGAAGTACCGCGTTCGATGCTCGATGCGGATGCGCGGCGCATCCTGGTCACGCGCGAATCACCGACCGAACCGGCGAATTTCTACGTGCACACGATCGGCGGCGATGCCGGTTCGCGCGTGGCACTGACCGCGTTCGAGCATCCCACGCCGCAATTGCGCGAGGTGGCCAAGGAGCAGATCCGCTACAAGCGCGCCGATGGCGTCGATCTGACCGCGACGCTCTACCTGCCGCCGGGCTACGACCCGCAGCGCGATGGCCCGCGGCCGTTGCTGATGTGGGCCTACCCGCAGGAGTTCAAATCCGCCGATGCCGCCAGCCAGGTCACCGATTCGCCGTACCGGTTCAACACCATCAGCTACTGGGGGCCGCTGGCCTTCCTCACGGCGGGCTACGTGGTGCTCGACGGCCCGACCATGCCGATCGTCGGCGAGGGCGATGCCGAGCCCAACGACACCTACATCCAGCAACTCGTGGCCAGTGCGCAGGCGGCGGTGGACGAAGTGGCGCGCCGTGGCGTGGCCGATCGCGACCGCATCGCGATCGGCGGCCATTCCTACGGCGCGTTCATGACCGCGAACCTGCTGGCGCATTCGCGCCTGTTCCGCACCGGCATCGCGCGCAGCGGTGCCTACAACCGCTCGCTGACGCCGTTCGGCTTCCAGGCCGAGGAGCGCAACTACTGGCAGGCGCAGGACACCTACCACCGGATGTCGCCGTTCGACTACGCGCAGCAGATCAAGGATCCGATCCTGCTGATCCACGGCGAGGAGGACAACAACTCTGGGACGTTCCCGGTACAGAGCGAACGCATGTATGCGGCGATCAAGGGCCTGGGCGGCAATGCGCGGCTGGTGATGCTGCCGAGGGAATCGCACGGCTATCGCGCGCGGGAGTCGATCCTGCACATGCTGTACGAAACGCATGCGTGGCTGGAAAAGCACGTCCGCAATGCACCGCCACGCGCGGATGGCGAAACGGCCGGCACTGTGTCGGACTGACGATCCGCCGGCAATCCAAAAAAGACGAAGGCCGCCCCCGGGCGGCCTTCTGCTTGCAACCTGCAACCGGTGCGACGTCAGTTTTCCCCTGAGAGCCACTCCGGCATGGGCAGCGTCTGCAGCGCGTTGCGCAGGCTGTCGTTCCAGTGGCCGCGCACCTGGTTGAGGTAGGGGTCGTCATCCTCCAGCCGCTCGCGGATGCCGACCTGCAGTGCGTCGCGGTGGTAGAGCAGCAGTTCGATCGGCGGGCCGACGGAGAGGTTGGAACGCATGGTGGAGTCGAACGACACCAGCGCGCATTTCGCGGCCTCGAGCAGTGACGTCTTCGGCGTGACCACGCGGTCGAGGATCGGCTTGCCGAACTTGATCTCGCCGGACTGGAAGTAGGGCGTGTCCGGGTTGGATTCGATGAAGTTGCCTTCCGAATACACCAGGAACAGGCGCGGTGCCTCGCCCTGGATCTGGCCGCCGACGATGAAGGTGCCGGAGGCATCGATGCCGCTGTCGCGCAGGTAGGGTTCGTCGCGCTTGCGGATCTCGCGCATCGCGTCGCCGACCATGGTCGCGACCTCGAACATCGAACTGGCGTTGAGCAGCCCGGTACCGTCGCCATGGCGTGCGCGGTGTTCGAGCAGGTTGAGCGTGTTCTGCGTCAGCGACAGGTTTCCGGCCGACAGCGTGACGATCAGTCGCTCGCCGGGAACCTCGAACGTGCGCATCTTGCCGAATCGGCGCACGTCGTCGACGCCTGCATTGGTGCGCGAGTCGGACGCGAACAGCAGGCCTTCGTCCAGGTTGATGCCGATGCAATAGGTCATGTCGTCTCGATCGTAGAAGCGTTCCTTGGCGCGCGCATTGTGCCCGCGTGGCGCGGCTTGCGGGAAGGACTCATTGATCCTGCAGCCAGGGAGAGCGGCCCGTGCGCGTGGCGACCGGCGTGGCCACGTCGGTGGACACCATGAATTGGCGGTGGATCGCATCGCCCAGCTTGATCAACCGCGACATGGTGTCCTGCAGCCACGGTTCGAACCCATGGCCGAGGATTTCGTCGATCCGTGCGTAGCGGCATTGTGCGGACAGCGCACCCGCCTGGCGCACCACTTCCATCGCCTCGCCGCCGGCCAGCGTCTGCAGCACCGAATGCGCGGTGGCGGTACAGGTGAGCAGCGAGCGCGGATTGTGTTCCTGCAGCAGCATCAGGTCGACCACGCCGGCGGCGCAGACCGACTCGCGATACAGGCGGCGGTAGGTTTCGAATGCCGACAGCGACTGCAGCAAGGCGCTCCAGCGGAAGTAATCCACCGCATCCTGCTCGCGCGCCTCGGCTTCGCCCTCGCTGCCGGCGATGTCGAGCAGGCGGATCGCCCAGTCGCCACGTTCGACGAAGGCGCCCAGTTGCAGGAAGTGGTAGCCCTCGCCGCGTCCGAGCGTGCCGATGGTGACGCCGCGGAACGATGCCGAGCGCCCCTTCACCCATTCGAGCAGGTTGGTCACGCCGTCGGCATGCAGGCGGCCCCAGTTGTGCCCGCGCATTTCAAGCCACGAGGTGTTGAGGTCTTCGTACATTTCGGCGGTGATCGCGACGCGCTGCGCACGCGCGCATTCGCGCGCCGCGTGCAGGCAGCTGTACACCGAGGACGGGTTTTCCGGCGAGAGCAACAGGTGGCGCAGCACGCTTTCGGAATCGATGCGGCCATAGCGATGGCGCACGGCATCGGCGATGCCCAGTGCGTCCAGCGCGCGGCGCCACGGCGCGGCGTCGGCCTTGCCGCGGTCGTAGCGCTCGGGAAGCATCGCGATGCGCAGGGTCACGTCGACCAGTCGCGCGGTGTTCTCGGCGCGTTCGACGTGGCGCGCGGCCCAGTACAGGTCGTTCGCGGTACGGCAGAGCATCAGGCGGCCCTCCCGTCCGATTCCAGCACCCAGGTGTCCTTGGTGCCGCCGCCCTGGGAGGAATTGACCACCAGCGAGCCTTCGCGCAGCGCGACGCGGGTCAGGCCGCCGGGTACCACGTGGATGCGATGGCCGCTCAGGATGTACGGACGCAGGTCGATGTGGCGCGGCGCCAGTCCGCTCTCGACGAAGGTCGGGCAGGTGGAGAGCGACAGCGTGGGCTGCGCGATGTAGTTGGCGGGATTGGCGAGGATGCGCTGCCGGAAATCCTCGATCTCCGTCCGGGTCGATGCCGGCCCCACCAGCATGCCGTAGCCGCCGGCACCGTGGACTTCCTTCACCACCAGTTCGTGCAGGTGTTCCAGCGTGTACCTGAGGTCATCCGGATCGCGCAGCATTCGCGTGGGCACGTTGTGCAGGATGGGTTCTTCGCTGAGGTAGAAGCGGATCATCTCCGGCACGTAGGGATACACCGACTTGTCGTCGCCGACGCCGGTGCCGGGCGCGTTGGCGATCGTGACGTTGCCGGCGCGGTAGGCACGGAACAGGCCGGGCACGCCAAGCATCGACTCGGGCCGGAACACGGTGGGGTCGATGAAGTCGTCGTTGATGCGCCGGTAGAGCACGTGGACGCGCTGCGGGCCGCGCGTGGTGCGCATGTAGACCATGTCGTCGCGCACGAACAGGTCGAGGCCCTCGACCAGCTCCACGCCCATCTGCTGGGCGAGGAAGGCATGTTCGAAGTAGGCCGAGTTGGCCGCGCCCGGCGTCAGCACCGCCACCGCGGGGTCGTCGATGCCGGACGGTGCGGCCTGGCGCAGGATCTCCAGCAGCATGTCGGGATAGCGTTCGACCGGTGCGATCTGCTGTCGTGCGAACAGTTCCGGCAACAGCCTCGCCATCATCCGCCGGTTCTCGAGCATGTACGACACGCCCGAGGGCACGCGCAGGTTGTCTTCGAGCACGTAGTACATGCCGTTGCCGGCACGCACCAGGTCGATGCCGGAGATGTGCGAATACACGCCGCCGGGCACCGCGAAGCCGCGCATCTCGTTGCGATACTCGTCGTTCTCCAGCACCAGGTCGGCCGGGACGCGGCCTTCCTTGAGGATGCGCTGTTCGCCGTACACGTCGCCGAGGAAGAGGTTGAGCGCATGCACGCGCTGGCGCAGGCCGGCTTCGAGCATCTTCCATTCGGTTGCCGGCACGATGCGCGGCACCATGTCGAACGGGATCAGGCGTTCGTTGCCCGCTTCCTCGCCGTAGACCGAGAAGGTGATGCCGACGCGGTGGAAGGAGATCTCCGCTTCGCGTCGCTTGTGCGCGATCTGGAGGTCGGGCGTTTCCTGCAACCAGCGGTCGAAGGCCGCATAGTGCGTGCGGACACTGCCGTCCGCAGCGTGCATCTCGTCGTAACCGTTCGACATCCGCCGGCTGGCTCCAGATCCCGTCCTGCATTCCGTGATAGCACGCACGCAGCGGATTGGCTAGATGCTGCAATGCGGAAAGCGCATGGCCTGCAATGGGTTGCAGTTGAAACCGAGTGCATCGCCGGGCAGGGATGAGCGGCGGACAGGAAAAGAAACGGGCCGCGCGAGGCGGCCCGTTCCGGGAAGATGCAGTGGCGTTGCCGGTTACTTCAGCTTCGCGGCCTTCTTCAGTTCGTCGGCCTTGTCGGTCTTCTCCCACGAGAAGGCGGTGGCCTTGTGCTTCTTGCCGGCGCCGTCAACGTAGGAAATCTCCTTCGGCTTGCGACCGAAGTGGCCGTAGGCGGCGGTGGCCTGGTAGATCGGGTGCTCCAGGTCCAGCATGCGGGTGATGCCGTACGGGCGCAGGTCGAAGTGCTTGCGGATCAGCTTCTCGATCACGTCGTCGCCGACCTTGCCGGTGCCGAAGGTGGTGACCGAGATCGAGGTCGGTTCAGCCACGCCGATGGCGTAGGAGACCTGCACTTCGCATTTGTCGGCCAAGCCGGCAGCGACGATGTTCTTGGCGACGTAACGCGCGGCGTAAGCGGCCGAGCGGTCGACCTTCGACGGATCCTTGCCCGAGAATGCGCCGCCACCGTGGCGGGCCATGCCGCCGTAGCTGTCGACGATGATCTTGCGGCCGGTCAGGCCGCAATCGCCCACCGGGCCACCGATCACGAACTTGCCGGTCGGGTTGATGTGCACCTTGTTCTTGGCCAGGGTTTCCAGCCACTTCTTCGGCAGCACCGGCTTGAGGATGTGCTCGCGCACCGCTTCCACCAGATCCTTCTGCTTGATGTCCGGATCGTGCTGCGTGGACAGCACCACGGCGTCGAGGCCGAGGATGGCGTTGCCGTCGTAGCGCAGGGTGACCTGCGACTTCGCATCCGGGCGCAGCCACTTGAGCTTGCCGCTCTTGCGCACCTTGGCCTGCTGTTCGACCAGGCGGTGGCTGTAGTACAGCGGCGCGGGCATGAATTCCGGCGCCTCGTTGCAGGCGTAGCCGAACATCAGGCCCTGGTCGCCCGCGCCTTGCTCTTCCGGCTTCTTGCGGTCGACGCCCTGGTTGATGTCGGGCGACTGCTTGCCGAGCATGTTGATGATCGCGCAGGTGTGGCCGTCGAAGCCGACGTTCGAATTGTCGTAGCCGATGTCGTTGATGACCTTGCGTGCGAGGCCTTCGATATCGACCCACGCGCTGGTGGTGACTTCGCCGGCGACGATGGCCGCGCCCGTCTTCACCAGCGTCTCGCAGGCCACGCGCGCGCGCTTGTCCTGCGCGAGGATCGCGTCGAGGACGGCGTCGGAGATCTGGTCGGCGATCTTGTCCGGATGGCCTTCCGAGACCGATTCGGAGGTGAAGAGGTAGCTGGACATCGGCATATATCCTTGCATTCGGATGAAAAGATGGTCGCGCATGATACACGGCGCCGGGGCAGGGTGCATCTTGCCTGCCGGCCCGTTCGACGCGGGTTAATCGCCGAGCCGTTCAGGCGCTGGAGCGGCCTTGCCCGAGATCTCAGAAGCGGACGCGCCAGCCAGCGTGCCAGAACCGGCCCGGGATGTCGTAGGCGGGGTCGTAGGAGTTGGGCGCGTTGAACGACACCGGTGGTTGGCGTCCGGAGGCATTGTCGACGCCTACCGAGAAGCTGGCGCCTTGCCAGGGCTCCCAGTGCAGTTGCAGATCGACATAGGTGCGAGCCCGGATGATGTGCTCCGGCGCGCCCCCGAACGTGGGGCTGCGCAAGTCCGGGCGGTCGCAGAGGTCGATCCTGCCTGCGTTCGCCGGGACATGGCAGCTTTCGTCGAGTGCGGAGTAGTGCCGCAAGCGCACCGTGGTGCCGAACCGGTGCCGCCGCCAGTCCAGCGACAACAGTGAGCGCAGGCGCCATCCGGGATCCCGTGTCGCGTAGTTGCCGACCAGCGACGTCGATGATCCGCCTGCCGGCAACGTCCTCTGGTGGCGGGCGAGGTAGACGCTGTCCCAGCGCACCTCAACATCGCCGAAGCGCCCGCTGCGGCGGTAGCCCAGTGATACGTCGAAGCCTTCGATCTCGTACACGCCGTTGTTGTGCAGGCGTGCGTCGATCTCGACCAGCACGCCGGTGGCCGGGTCGCGTTGCAATTGCCCGCAGGCGGCGTCGATGGCCTCCACGTAGCATTGCCGCGACAATTCCTGGGCGGGAATGTCGTCGATGGTGTCGCGCAGTTCGATCCGCCACCAGTCCAGGGCCATGTCCAGGCCGGCGACCTTGGGTGGACTCCAGACGATGCCGAGGCTGCGGTTGCGCGCACGTTCGGGTTGCAACCAGGGGTTGGAACCGATCCTGATCCGCGGCGGCTGTTGCGGGTCGAATCCGACCGGCACGCCAGCGGCGCGGCAACGCGCGGCGACGACCGCATCGGCGGGGGTGGCGCACGGGTCGAGGAGGGGGATCGCCATGGCTTCGGGCAGGAGCACGCCGCCGACCGCGAACAGTTCGTTGATCGAGGGCGCGCGATATCCCTGCGACCATGCCCCGCGCAACAGCAGTCCCGGGCGCGGTCGCCAGGCCAGGCTTGCCTTGCCGTTGCCGGTGTTGCCGAAGCTGGAGTAATCCGAATACCGTCCGGCGAGATTGAGCGACAGTGATTGAGCCCACGGTCGGGGCGACAGCAGCGGCAACTCCAGTTCCGCCCAGGCTTCGCGAACCAGGATGCCGCCGTCGATCGGTTCGGGCGCGAATCCGCCGAAGTCCACCGAGTCTTCGGACAGCAACGCATCCATGTCGATGCGACCGCGCTCGCGCCTCCATTCCAGACCCGCGGCCAGCGTCGCCGGGCCACCGGGGAGCGAGAGCAGTTCGCTTCCGGCCGATAGCGACGCCATCTGCAGCCGGCGATCCTCGTGGATGCCCGCTGCCACCGCGATGTGGTCGTACATCATGTCGGTGAAACCACTGCTGCCGTGGAGGAAATCCAGCGGCACGCATCCGGCCAGCGGCGCGGCGGGACTGCCGCAGCGCGGTGTCCCGCCCTCATCGCGATATGACGGGCCGACGCCGAGCGCAAGCCGCTGCAGGTCGTAGCCGCCAAGGATCGCATCGTCCTTGCGCCTGCGCGCGTCGACCAGGTTCAGTCGCCAGTCGAAGGTTCTGGACGCGACCTCCGAAAGACCTTCCACGCCGATCGAAAGATGGTGGGTGGTGGCGTCCTGTTCGAACCGGCGTGGACGGTTGAGCGGGCGGAAGGTGAAGGACGTGACCGGTTGGCTGAAGGTGTTGTAGAGGTTGTCGGTGTGGATGGCGGCGTGGTTGGGTGCGCCGCTGGCGCCGAACTGGAAGATCGGCGTGGGCGCGAGTTCCTGGCTGGAGCGTCGTCGCTGCAGCAGCAGTTCGCCGCGCAGGCTGGCCGAGGATGCGATGTCGGTGCGTGCCTGCGCGAACAGCGAAGTACGTTGGTAGGGCGTGCGGAGGTAGTTGTCCGGCGCGAAGTTGTAACCGTCCTGGCGTGGGTTGAAGTGCCGGTAGCCACCGATGCCGTCGTCCCAGGTCGTCTGGCCGATGCCGCCTTCCGGGAGCAGGTTGCCCGATGGGCCGAAGCCGAAGCGTCCGTCGGGCGTGCTGGGGGAGGGCGCCGGTGAACACGTCGTTGGCCGGCAGGCCATGGATGGGTACCGATGAAATCGCACGATCGCCGGCGCGCACGGGACGCTGGTCGGCGTATGACAGGTTGACTGCGAAACCGCCGCGCAGACCTTCCCGGCCCCAGGTGATGTCGCCGGCACGGCGCATGCCGTCCCCGTGTTCGCTGCCAGCATGGCGCATGCCGGCTTCCGCGACGGCATGGTCGCGTCGGGTGATGATGTTGACCACGCCGCCGATCGCGTCCGAACCGTAGATCGCGGACGCGCCGTCGGCCAGTATTTCGATGCGGTCGACGATGGCGAGCGGGATGCTGCCCACGTCCACCGCGCCATCGAGCGCGCTGACGAAACGGTAGCCGTTGAGCAACACCAGCGTGCGATTGGCGCCGAGATTGCGCAGGTCGATGCGCGTTTCGCCATTGCCGCCGTTGTTGTAGTCGGTGTTCAGGTCGGACACGTGCTGCGGCAATTGCTGCAGGATCGCGCCGAGGTCGGTTTGCCCGGTGCGTTGCAGGCGTTCGCGATCGAGGATCAGCAACGGCTGCGCGGTTTCCAGTTCCGAGCGCCGGAGGTGGCTGCCGGTGACCCGGACTTCCTGCAGCGTTTGCGGCGGATCGGCAGGGCCTTCCTGCGCGGGATCCTCGGTGGAAAGGATCGCCAGCGTTGCCTGCATCGACAAGACGATGGTCGGCAAGGACACGCTGGGCATCATGGCCCTCCCTGGCCGGTAGCGGATTCCGCCGGCGCGCCAGCGGAGACTTCTGCGGTCGCGGCGAAGATCAGCGGGCCGCTGGCAAAGAACTCCGAGGCTTCGAAGGCGATCGCCGCCAGTTCACGCTCCGGGTGGGGATTGACCAGTCTGGGCGCATAGAGCACATAGGGATAACCGTCCGGGGGCGATGCCACCCACGCGATGCGCCTGTTGCCCGCGTCCCCCGGATCGACGCCCAAGGGCAACAAGTCGTGTCGCAGCAGGATGGGGACGCGCGCATGACTGTCGTCGGCGTAGTGCAGGCGCATGTAGGCGTAGGCCGCATCCGGATTGCCCGGCAACGGGCAGCAACCTCCCAGCAGCACATGGACGGCGTCGATATATGCGTCTGAAACCGGAACGCGCGTCGATGTCGGCGGGAATCGTGTCGATGCCGGCGCTTCGGACATGCTCAGTGCGACCAAGCCGGTGATGTCGAAATCGATGCCCAGCAGTCGTTGCAGGCCAAGCGGAACCCAGGTCAAGGCGCCGTCGTGCAGCGTGGGATCGTGCGGCGCAAGGTTGTGGGCAGGTTGCAAGTCGACCAGGGAGTAGCCGGGGGCGACTTGCGCCGTGGCGGATGGCGTGCGAATCGCCTCCTGGCGTGTCGCAGTGATGGGTGCCGGCATTCCTGGGTCGATTCCGCGCAATAGCGCGCGTTCCGGTTCCGATCTTGCCGCAGCGAGCGAAGCGGCGGAGGGGGGCTGCAGGCGATGGGCGACCTGTTGGTCGAGCGTGTCCGCGGATCGCCGCTCTGGCGACAACGGCCACCAGATCCAGCGTCCCTGCACGGAGCGGGCGAGCAGGGCGCTGCCATCGCTTGCGAACGCGATTTGCACCACGTGGTCGCCATGCGGCAGTCGCGTGCCCAGCACCGTGCTGGCCCATTCCCCGCTGGCGCGGTCGGCCACCAGCACCCCACGTTCGGACAGGGTGGCGAACCAGCGGCCATCGGGGCTGGAGGCATCGGCAGGCAGCATCCTGCCCCCCGCATAGGGCAATGGGCGTTCGCCCGACTCGCTGTCGATCCAGAGTGCGTTGCCGGAGATGTTGTTCCAGATGCCGAGGTCATGGGCCGTGCCTCGTGCACGCAGTCTCGATATCAGGCCCCGGGGCAAGTCCCTGGCATGCAGCGTGCGTCCGTTGCCGGCATCGACCTGCAACAGTTGGACTTGCGCAGGCTCCGTGCCGCTGGCGACCAACGTGATGCGGTTGCCGTCGTCGGAAACGGTCGCGTCGCTGATCGACGTTTCGTCCGCCATGGTCTCCGCGGTGAGCCGCTGGCCCTGTTCGCGGACGCGCGCCGCAGCCGTGTCCGCCCCGAATCGCCACTGCCTACCGCGCACGTCGAGGCTCGCGGCATCGCGCACGGTGACTTCTCCGTATCGCCAGTGGACCAGGTACCGGCCGTTGCGGCTGAAGTGCCACCCGGCAAGCGGGCCCGGAAGGGCAACGCCACGGGCAAGCACGCGACCGTCCCGCAAGTCGAAGGTCGATGCGGATTCGTGGTAGCGACCGTCGAGATACACGCCCGTGGTGGCGATCAGCAAGCTGGAATCGGGGCTGATCGTCACGCGCATCGGCGTGCCATCGAGTTCGATCGGCGGGAACCGCGTGCGTCCCGTGCGCCAGTCCAGCGCTCGCAGTTCGCGTCCACTGGCAGTCACCAATGTGTCGCCGTCGGGCGAGAATTCCGCGTATGCCACCGGTTGCGGATGGGCGATGGGCGGTGCGGCATCGCGTTCGCCATCGACCGTGACCACGCGGACGGTGTCGCCTTCGATGGCGACGACGTGCCGGCCATCGAAATGCAGCGTGTCGACCAGATTTGCGCGCGCCCGTGCCTGCAGCGGGCGTCCGTCGCGCCAGCGCCACAGCAGAAGCTCGCCGTCGCGGTCGATGCTGGCGGCGAGGTTGGCCGATGCCGCATAGGCGGCCGCGTTGCGTGGCAGCGTCTGGCTGAAACCGAATTGTTCGATCGCGATGCGCGCATGGCCGATGCGCGACCGCATGTCGGTGCCTGGCGATTCGGGGAGTTGCCAGAGGATGGCATCGTTCGGTGCGAACGCGAACACCGTGCCGCTGGCGGCATCGGCCTGGAGGCGGGTCGCGTGGATGGCCCGGTTCGAGGCGAGCGTGCCGCCGTTGCCGGTGGTGGCGTCCCAGAGGTACACCCGACCGCCCGCACCCGCGAGCAGCCATTGCCCGTCGTTGCTGAAGGACAAGGTGTCGATCGGCTCCGGTGGCGCGGGATGCAGTTCGCGCATCGACAGGCCGGTGGCGTCGAGCAGTCGCACCGAACCATCCGCATGGCCGGTGGCGAGCATGTCGCCGGCGGGTTGCGCCGCCCAGTGGGTCGGGCCTTGCATGGCTTCGAACTGGTGTGCGAAACGTGGTTCGAGGGTGCCGGTGTCGAGCAGTTCGATGCGGTGGTTGAGGCTGCGTGCGATGAAGCGGCCGTCGTCGCCGATGATCCAACTGCCGCCCATGCTCGGCATCGTCCGTTTCGGCGTCAGCGCCTGCCAACCGTCGACCAGGAAGAACTGCGTGCCCAGGCGCTTGTCGCGCAGCAGTGCATGGCGTCCATCGGCGCCGTAGGTGGCATCGATGAAATCAGGGAACGTCGAGGCATCGGGAACGATGACGCGGCCGGCTTGCGCATCGATCAGGACGTTGTTGCGTCCGTGTGGCGTGAGGAAGGTGGGTGGCTCGAAGGTGGCGGTGACGAGGAAGCGTCCGTCGGCGCTGAAATGGATCCTCGTCAGCGGCAGGCCGACGGCGCGGAAGTGGGTGTGTTCGGCGGTCGATGCCTGCCACAGCAGGCGGCCATCGTCGACGGCGTAGAGCCTGACGTTCTCCCCGATGTCGGCGACGGCGACGTGGTGGCCGGATCGATCCAGGTCGATGGCGCGGCCACTGCCATGGGTGGCGATGGCATCGATCAAGTGGGCGCCGTTGTGTTGCAGCGTGCCCAGGCGCAGTCGCTCGAGGGCGATGCCGGCATCGTCGCGCCGTTCTTCGCGTTCGCGCAGGTTGTCGACGAGCAGCGGGATGGCGTCGACCGTCCTGCCTTCGGCGACGAGCCGCCAAGCGGCGTCCGCACGCGTGCGCCAGGTCTGTTCGCGTGCAGCGGCGGCGCTTTCCTCGGCACGCTCACGCTGCACCAGTGCCGTGCCGAGGCCGACCAGCAGCGCCAGCATGCCGAGCGAGATGGCGCCGGCGAGTTTCGGTTCGCGCACGATCCAGCGTTGCAACCGCTGGGCGACATTGAGCGGACGCACGCTGACCGCGCGACCCTCGAGGAAACGGGTGATGTCGTCGGCCAGTGCCTGTGCATCGGCATAACGTTCGCTTGGTTCCTTGGCCAGGCACTTGAGGCAGATCGCCTCCAGGTCTTCCGGCAGGCCGGGCTGGTACCGGCGCGGGCGGCGCAGGCGGCCGTCGAGCACCAGCGACAGGATTTCCTCCGGCGAACCGGCGTCGAACGGCGGATGGCCCGTGAGCAGTTCGTAGAGGATCGCCCCGAGGCCGTAGATGTCGGTGGCCACGCTCAATTTGTGGCGGCGCAGTTCGATCTGTTCCGGCGCCATGTAGCTGGGCGTGCCGGACACCTCGTTCGCCTCGGTCGCCAGCGTGCTGTCGATGCGCCTGGCCAGCCCGAAGTCGGCGATCTGCGGTTCGCCCTGCGAATCGATCAGGATGTTGCCCGGCTTGAGGTCGAGGTGCAGCACGCCAAGCCGGTGTGCGTAGTGCAATGCCTCGGCGAGAGTACGCACCAGCCTGGCCGACTGCAGCGGCGGCATCGGGCCCTGCCGGGCGAGGCATTGCGCGAGGTTCGGCCCTTCCACCAGCGCCATCGAGAAATAGTTGAGATCGTCGCGGTTGCCGATCTCGTGGATCGCGACGATGTTGGGGTGCTGCAGGCGTGCGGCCGATTGCGCCTCGCGGCGGAAGCGCTCGATGAACTCGGCCGAGGCCCAGGGGCCGGCGGAGAGCAGCTTCACCGCGACATCGCGTTCCAGGCTTTTCTGCCGGGCACGGTAGACCACGCCCATGCCGCCGGCACCGAGCTGTTCGAGAAGTTCGTAATCGCCGAGTTCGCGTTGCACCGGATCGGTGAGATCCAGGTTGAGCGCATCCATCGGCAGGAACGCGAGGTGGGTCGTTGCGTTGCCTGCGCGATGTGCCTGCTGCGTGCCGAAGGCCAACTGGGCCAACGCCGGATCCGACCACCAGCATGGAGTCTTCGCATCGTCGCCTGGCGGTTGCGCGGTCATGCCGGCTCCTTGCCGAGGGCCTGCATCAGCGCCTGGCGTTCGGCCGCCATGTCGCCTGCGCTGGACAGGGTTTCGCTCAGTTCCTGGTCGACCAGTTCGCGAAAGCGCTGGCGCAGTCGCTTGACCGCCATGGACACCAGCAACGGGCGTACGGCGAGCCGTTGCGCGATCGACTCGTATTCCCCGGGTCTGGGGGCGCTGCTCAGGAAGCGTTCGAGTTCCTCGAACATCGCAGCGTGCCCGGCTTCGTCCGCCTCGCGGCGCAGGCGCTTGATCGCGGTGCCCAGGAGCTCGATGGCGAATCCGCGGCGCAGCATTTCATCGGGTGAGCGCTCCGGCGACGCTTCCGCGCGATGCCGTAACTCCATCGCATCGAGCGGTGGATGCTCCAGCGTGGCGTCCGTCACCGATGTCGGATGCTGGGCGGACAGGAAGCGATTCAGTTCGGCTTGCAGGAACAGGCGGAAGCGGCCGTAGCGGATCGTGGACGGGTGGCCGACGCCGTCCTGCAGGAGTTGCTGGAAAAACGATCGCGCCAGGTCGTGCGCGCGTTCGGGCGCATGCCCGCTGCGACGAAGGTAGGCGTAGACCGGATACCAGTAACGCAGGCACAGCGTCAGCAGCGAGGCGCGTGCGGTGGCGGCATCGCCAGCGCCGGTGCGTGCCACGAGCGACCATCGCGTGGTGGCGAAACGATCCGTATCGTGTTCAACGTGAGGCATCTCCACCCCCGTGGTTCGGCGCGTCGATACGCAATGCGTTGCGCAGTGTCTTGAGTTCTGCCTCCACCGCATCCGGGCCATCGGTCTGGTCGGCGATCTCGGCGCGGACCAGCTCGCGCAATCGCAATCGAAGCCGATGCACCGAGACGGCGATGGTGTTGGCGCGAAGCCCGAGTTCCGCGGCGATGCGAGGGTAATCAGCGGCGTCCGGGGCTTCCGCGAGGAACGGCGACAGGCGTTCGAACAGGGCCTGCTTGCCGGCGTGCATGGCTTCCTCGCGCAGGCGCGCGTAGGCGCGTTCGATCACGGTCGCCGCCCAAGCCCGCTCGAAAGCATGTTCGGGCGATGATGCATCGGCTCCGGGCAAAGCCGCGGTCGCGTCCTCCCATTCGACGCGCAACTGGCCGCCACCGCGCTTCTGCGTCGAGGCGCTATCGCGCGCATCCAGCAGGAATCGCTTGAGTGCGGTCAGCAGGAAGGCGCGGAAGCGGCCACGGGCGGGATCTGCGTGTTCGTCCCATCGTCGTTCGAGCAGTCGCGTGAAGAACTCCTGGGTCAGGTCTTCGGCATCGAGGCGGGGCGTGCCGCTGCGGCGGACGTAGGCCAGCACGGGGCTGCGATAGGCCCGGCAGATTTCCTCGAGTGCTTCGCGTGCGGATGCCTGCCCCGTGCGTGCGTCGAGGATCAGGCTCCAGCGGGTGGTCGTGAACTTCGTCACCGGACGGCTCCGCGCGGCAGCAGGTTCCGTTGACCGGATACTAACGCGTGGTTCCCTTTGCGGCGATGCGTCGGCTTGCGCCGTGCCGATCGACATGGCAAAGGTGAGCTGCTGATTGCGCAATGGAGCCTCCGGATGCGGACATCGCGTGGAGATTCGGGATTCGCGTTCCGCGATTACAAACAATGCCGGATGCGGACGTCGGCATGGATCCGGCGTCGACTCAGGGGGCCGCTGAGCCACCCGATGCCGTGCGATTCGGGGCAAGTGCCTTGTGCAGTGCCGACATCTCGGCGTGGAGTGCGCCCGCGTCGTCGACGGTCAGGCTCAGTTCGTTGCGGATCAGGTCACGCAGGCGGCTGCGCAGGCGGTGGATCGCGACGGCCAGCGTGTTGCGCCGAAGCCCGAGCCTTAAAGCCAGTTCGCCGTATTCGCTGGCGTCCGGCGACTCCAGAAGGAATTCGCTGGCCGCTGCGAACAGGTCGGCCTTGCCGGAAGCGGCGGCTTCCTCGCGCAGTCGTGCGAATGCGCGGGCGACGACGGTGAGCGCGTAGTCGCGGTCGAACACGGCATCCGGGGACAGATCCACCGCATCTGCGCAGTCCAGGCCGGCATCGAGCGTTTCCGGCGCCTGTCCGCCACCGCGCTTTAGGCTGTTGTCGTGTTGGTGCCGGTTGGCGAGGAAACGCTTGAGCGAGGTCAGCAGGAACGAGCGGAACCGTCCTCGCTCCGGATCCGCGACTGCATGCATCCTGCGCACCAGCAATTGCTCGAAGAAGGCCTGGGTCATGTCCTCTGCGTCGCTGGACGGATAGCCGCGCGCGCGCAGGTAGGCCAGTACCGGCGACCTGTAGACATGGCACAAGTCATCCAGCGCGGCACGACCGTCGTCGGTTTCCGCGCGGGTGTGCATGACCATGCTCCAGCGTGTTGTGTGAAACATGCGGTCGCTCCGTTGCGGTGTGGCGTCATCGGAAAACAGCCGGTGCCCGCGAGAGAGTGCGTGGCACCGGCAAGGCACTGCATGGGTGTCACGGCGTGCGCGGCATCCCGGTGTCGACGTTCGCGACCTGCGCGGCGTCCGTCTTCCTGTCGAGGGTGATCGGCTTGCCCGCGACCAGATCCTGGTAGCGCGCGTGCCCGAGCGCATCGCGGAACTGGCGTTCCACGCGATTGAACCGCGAGCGGTATTCGCCGTAGCCAGTGCGGCCGCCCATGACCATGCGCACCTGGCGCTCGGTCAGGCCGGTCTCGTCGGCGAGATCGCTGACCGTGAGACCTTGGGCGGCCACCGGGGCGGACACCATCGTGATCAGGGCCAGCACCAGCATCTTGGTCTTCATGTGTTTTCTCCCGAGGCCATCGCCTCTGCTTGGATGGGGGTTGCGAGGCCGGCATTGCGTCCGGCACATGGGAGTTCAGGAAAACCGCCGGGCGATTACAGGCCAGGTGCGAGGCATCGGCTACGATTCCGCGCATGGACTCGATCACCCAGATATTGCTCGGCGCTTCGGTTGCCGCCGCCGTGGTGCCTGCGCACCATCGGCGCGCGGCGCTGCTGGCCGGTGCCGCGCTCGGCACGTTGCCCGATCTCGACTCGCTGCCGATCGCCTTGTTCACCGACGACCCGGTGGCGTTGATGACCCTGCATCGGGGGTTCAGCCACTCGCTGTTCGTGTTGCCGCTGCTGGCATGGGCGATCTGGGCCTTCTTCAAAAGCCGCGGCAAGCGCGTGGCCGAAGCACCGGTGCGCTGGTTCTGGGCCATCACGTTGGCGCTGGTGACGCATCCGCTGCTGGATGCGTTCACCATCTACGGCACGCAATTGTGGTGGCCGTTGCAGCCGCCCCCGGCGATGTGGTCGAGCGTGTTCATCATCGATCCGCTGTATTCGATCTGGCTGTTGTTCGGCGTGCTGGTGGCCGCGTTCGCCGGCCCGCGCGTGCTGGCGAAACACGCGCTGGTGGCGGGGCTTGTCTTGAGCACCGCTTACCTCGGCTGGTCATTGCTGGCCAAGGCGATGGTCGAGCGCGAAGCGGAACGCTCGCTCGCGGCCATCGGCTTGCAGGACGCACCGCGATTCTCGGTACCGATGCCGTTCAACACGCTGTTGTGGCGCGTGGTGGCGATGACGCCGGATGGTTACCTGATCGGCGATCGTTCCGTGGTGGCCGACCGTGGCCCGATCCATTTCGCCCGCCACGACAGCGACGTCGTGGCGCTTGCCGGTGCGTCCGGCATCCCGGCATTGCAACGCCTGCGGTGGTTCAACCGCGGCTTCATGCGCGCGCAGGCGGTGGACGGCGAACTGGTCGTGAGCGATCTGCGCATGGGGCTGGAGCCGGAATACGCATTCAATTTCGCCATCGCGCATGGTGATGGGAGCGGCGGTTGGCAATCGATCCCGCCGCGGCAATTGGCGTCGGCCTATCGTGCCCCGGTGGAAGAGGGCGGCATGGCCAGCGCGCTCGCACGGATGTGGGAACGGATCTGGAGCGAACCGCCCTTGCAGGATCAGGCGGCGGCCGGCAATTCCGGCGACACGCCCGCGACCAGCGCGTCGAAGTAGTCGCGGGTCAGGCGCAGCTGCGCCTCCGCCGTTTCGGCGCGGTTGACCACGTGGCGGAACGTGGCGTTCTCGGGGCGATCCTTCGCGTACCAGCCCAGGTGCTTGCGCGCGATGCGCACGCCGGCCTGTTCGCCGTAGAAAGCGTGCAAGGCATGCAGGTGGCCGAGCAGGATGTCGCGGATCTCGGCCACTGAAGGTTGCGCCAACGTTTCCCCGGTGGCGAGGAAATGCGCGATCTCGCGCAGGATCCACGGCCGCCCCTGCGCGGCGCGGCCGACCATGACCGCATCGGCGCCGGTCGCGTCCAGCACGGCAAGCGCCTTCTGCGGCGAGTCGATGTCGCCGTTGGCGATCACGGGAATCGACAGCTGGGCCTTGATCGCGGCGATGGTGTCGTATTCGGCCACACCGGTGTAGTGCTGGTCGCGCGTGCGGCCGTGCACCGCAAGCGCGGCGATGCCGCTGTCCTGCGCGATGCACGCGATGGCGGGTGCATTGCGATGCGTTGCGCACCAGCCGGTGCGGATCTTCAGCGTCACTGGCACGTCCACCGCGTTCACCACCGCTTCGAGGATGCGCGCCACCAGCGCCTCATCCTGCATCAACGCGGAACCGGCCCAGGCATTGCAGACCTTCTTGGCCGCGTACCCGTGGCTAGACACCCCATGGACATCGGCCGAAACGCAGCAACTGCAAGGCTTCTGGGCATATCTTGGAATGTCCATGGTTGCCCCCTGATGCGAGTTTGGAGGAAACATTGACTGATGAGAAGGGCCAGGAAAGTGCTGTCCGGAGTGGATCCGAACTCGACCTTCTTGGCGGGCGGATTAGATTATTTCTGGATTTGGATGCCGGGCCGGAGTAGTGCTTCGGCGAGTGTTGTACTACGCCGCATCCAGCGCCAGGAAATAATCCTCCGAAAAGCGCAGTTGATCCACCGCCGCAGTGGCTTTATTGACCCTCTCGCGGAATGGAGCGCTTTCCGGGCGTTCCTTCGCATACCAACCAAGGTGCTTACGGGCAATGCGAACGCCAGCCTCTTCGCCATAGTGGTTGTAGAGGCGGTTCAGATGTTCGATGAGAATTTCCCCAGCTTCCTTAGGCGTTGGCTCAGGAAGCCGCTGTCCCGTCTTCAAGTAGTGATTGATCTCACGGAATATCCAAGGCCTTCCTTGAGCAGCGCGGCCGATCATGATGGCGTCCGCGCCGGTGGCTTCGAGTACTTGGCGAGCCTTCTCTGGGGAGTCGATATCCCCGTTCGCAACCACTGGAATCGTGCAGCGTGCTTTGACCGCGGCAATCGTGTCGTACTCGGCGTGACCGTTGTACATCATGTCTCGCGTGCGGCCATGGATGGCGATCATGGCTGCACCAGCAGCTTCTGCAATGGCCGCGATCTTCAGCGCGTTCTTGTTGGCCAAATGCCAGCCGGTCCTGATCTTGATGGTGACAGGGACGTCTACTGCCCGAACGACGGCTGAAATGATCTGGCCAACCAGGGGTTCGTCTTGCAGGAGCGCGGAGCCGCACCAAGCATTGCAAACCTTCTTGGCAGGGCAGCCGAAGTTGATGTCGATGATCTGAGCGCCGTGCGCGACGTTGAATCGGGCAGCCTCGGCGAGCACGACCGGATCTGACCCTGCGATCTGAATTCCAATTGGGTCCGGTTCGCCGAGATGATCCATACGGAGCAAGCTCTTCCGGGTCTTCCACATCCGTGGGTCGGATGTGGTCATCTCGGAAACGGCATAGGCCGCGCCCAGTTCCTTGCACAACAAGCGGAAAGGCTTGTCGGTCACTCCAGCCATCGGTGCCAGGATGCAGGCGCCGTGGAGGGCAATGCTTCCAATCTTCATCCCGCTCAACTCGCTGCTCTTCGGTTTCCTGACACGACGGCGCTTCCAATCTACTCGCCAGCAACAACAGGTAACAGGTAGCCAAAGTCCCCTCAGGGTGAGGGGGCAAGCGAGCAACAAATGATCGCTTACTTTACACGCAAGGGTCCTCCTATGGGCGGCAAGTTCCCGTTGAAAAGCGTCAAGAAGCCGTAACCCGAAGTCGGACTACTACATCGACGATGCAGCCAAACTGAAGGAGAGCACGCATCATGGAGCTGTGCCCTAAACCGGCGCCGATTCGGGAGTTCAGCGAATGAAGGCGCCCTAGATCTGGGCTCCAGACGATCAGGTTTGGCTGCTGCCCTGGATGACAAGGAGATCGATGTCCGCTTCGACCCAGACGCACCCCCAGATCCGAATTGATCGTTAGGGAAAATCCTGCAGGGCCCGGGGAGTCGGGTGATAACATCCCGTGGCAGGCTTTGAACCCACGGGCCTGAATACTTCTCGGGGGGGGGAGAGAGCGATGACGAGCCAAGAGGAAGGCTCCGCGCCGATTGAGATCGAGGCGTGGTTGAACAGCAAGACCAGTTGGTTGCGGGCGGCCGCGCATGATCTGATCGCCCACCGGCGCATGCCGGATGAGGCAGGCATCGACGCGTTGGCAGATCACTGCCTGCAAGAAGCCGCAAAGGTGTTGAGCCAGGATTCCGCTCTGCTGGTGCCCGGTGCCATTGCCGGCACCCCGGGGCGCGCAGGACTGCGATTGGAGCGGCTGTTCGATATCCGCGGTGTCAATGCGTTGGGCGATCAAGCCCAGCTCAAGCTGGGGGACGCGGACTTGACGATCGTGTACGGCCCCAACGGGTCCGGCAAATCCGGCTACGCGCGCTTGACCAAACATTTGTGCGGGGCGCGCTTGGCGGGATCCCATGCATGGCCACGTCTTTTTGGGCGCCACCGAGAAGCCCGCTGCAACTGTGGAAATCAGGGCGATTAATGAAGATGGGCCGGCGGCTGAAACGTCCGAGTTCGCGTGGGATCAGGCGAATGGGCCGTTGCTCGAGCTGAAAGCGATCCCGGTATTCGACACCGTGACGTCCGTGGAGTTCGGCGACAACGCGACATCGGCCACGCACATGCCTCGATCCATGGTGTTCATGGGGCGTCTCATCGAGATCTCCGATCGCGTCGGCGCCAACCTGCGCAAGCGAGCGGATCTGCTGGTGAAACAGTTGCCGCAAATCGATGCGGACCTGTCCCAATCGCAGGCGGTTGTGACGCTTCGGGGGCTTCTGAAGCCTAAAACCCAAGACGCGGCCATTGACGCTGCTTGCAGCGTGTCCGACCAAGAGCGCGTGGAACGGGTGACCTTGGAAGCGGCCTTGGCGCAGGCCAACCCGGCCGAGCTCCATACCAAGGTGGTCAAGCAGTTGGAGCAGCTCGCCAAGAACAAGCAATCGGCGCTGGATCGAGAAGGAGCCACCTCCGCCGACCAAGTCAGCGCAATCATCGCTGCTCGAGCAGGGGCCATTGGCAAGCGAACGGCGGCTAGCGCGCACGCCACCGCGTTCTTCGACAAGGTGCCGCTGAAAGGCGTTGGAGAAGAGGTTTGGCGCCGCTTGTGGGCGGCTGCAGAAGCGTATTCAAAGGCCTCGGCCTACCCGGATCACGAGCACCCGAACGTCGACGAAGGGGCGAGGTGCGTGCTGTGCCAACAGGAACTCGGCGCCGATGCCAAAGCGCGCATGCTCGGGTTCTCCGAGTTTATTCAGAACAAACTCCAAGCCGACGCAGCGGCCGCCGAAACGTACGTCAGCGACCTGGTCCAGACATTGCCGGTCACACCCGACGAGCAGGTGTGGGCCACCGTGAGCCAAGCCATTGGCTTGGACGTGGCCGTTGGCGAATCACTGCGAGTGGCCGTGGAAGCGCGAACCAGTGCTTTGAAGACAGCCTCCGACGTGGCCGACGTCCCCATTGTGGATTGGTCGGTTTGGCACGCTGCGCATGCCAAACGGACCGCAGATCTGGAGCTGGAACGCGATCAGCTTGCTGGACTGATTGACGTGGAAGGCAGGAAAGCCAGTCAGGAGCGGCTGCTCGAGCTGCGGGGTAAGGAGTGGCTGGCTGCAAACGTTTCCGCCATCAAGGCCGAGGTCAAACGCCTGACCGTGGTCGCGAGGCTTGAGACGGCCATCCGTCTGACGGCGACGAACACGCTCACGACGAAGAACAACGAGATCGCCAGCGCAGAGTTGGCCCAAGGGTTCTGCGATCGCTTCAACGCAGAGATGCGGAAATTGGGCGGCAAAGGCTTGCCCGTGGTAATGAACCACAAGTCACAAGGCAAAGGCCGATTCACATTCTGCGCGGAACTGCTAGCTCCCAAACAGGACGTCCACAACCGCGAGGTGTTGAGCGAGGGCGAGCAGCGGCTCATTGCCTTGGCCGCGTTCTTGGCCGATGCAACCGGAAGCGATCGTTCCATCCCTATCGTGTTCGATGACCCCATCTCATCGCTGGACCAGCGGTTCGAGGAGGCGGTGGCCGCGCGGATCGCCGAGCTTGCAGAGAACCGTCAAGTCATCGTGTTCACCCATCGGTTGTCGCTCATGGCCTTACTGCAAGACGCGCACGAGAAGCGCGTCGAGAAGGGTTCCACGGTCCGCTGCAAGGTCATCGCGATCGGGCGGGAAGGGCACCAGACGGGCGTGCCGTCCTCGGTAGACACGTTCTCGCTGAAGCCCAAACCTGGGCTGGGCCAGCTCGTCAGTGACATGGGTGCCGCTAAAAAGCTGGAGCCAAAGTTCAAGCAGATGGCATTGAAGGACGCCTGCAGCACTTTCCGCATCTTGGTGGAGCGCACGGTGGAAATTCACTTGTGCGCGAACATCGTTGGGCGCTTCCGCCGCGAGATCAAAACAATGGGGGTGCTAAAGAAGCTGGTGGCCATCGAACCTGCGGATTGCATCTTCATCGACGATTTGATGTCGAAGTACTCCGCCTTTGAGCACTCCCAGCCGGACGAAACGCCTACCCACTTGCCCGATCCCGACGAGATCATCACCGACGCCACCGCGCTTCGAGCGTGGATCGATGATTTCGAGAAGCGGGCCAGAAGTGCCGCGGAGGGAAAAGCGGCAGCATGAGCTCACTCGACCTCAAGCAGCGCGTTACCCTGAAGGCGGAACGCTACAAGGTCGCCGGGGCCAGTGACGATGAGAAGGCAGAGCTACTGAAGGACGTCTTGGCAATGGCAAACGCTCATCGGGACGGCACCGGCTAACTGTTGCTGGGGTTTAAGGAGCGCGCGCCGCTTCCTCTGCAGAGGCCGTGGGCTTGGGGGCGGACGGCTTGCTAGCCGGATTTCCACTTTAGGGCGCAAGACGACCTGCGACCCGAAAGGGACACCTTTAGTCCAGAGGATGAGAACTTGCGCTTTAACCAGATTCTGATTGTCGACTCCATCCCCGCCGGAGAGCGAAACACCGCTCGCGAGCTACATCAGGACGTGGGACTGCGTGCTCAGGTGTTCGCCCCTGCGCCGGAACTCCTGTATCGGCGTGTGGAAGACCGTGAGGAATTTTTGACGTTGCTGCCCGAACTGACTGCGGCGGCAACAACTACGGGCGATGTTCCCGTGCTCCATATCGAATGTCACGGGAATAATGACGGCTTGGCATTTGCGGATGGATCATTCGCAAACTGGGCCGACCTGAAAGGACCGCTGACATCCCTCAACATTGCGACAGGAATGAACCTGCTCGTGGTTGTTTCTGCGTGCGACGGCAGCGCACTTACGTACACGCTCGGACTGGTAGATCGCGCGCCACTTCACGGCCTCATCGGGCCGACCCGCGCGGTCGCGCCGGAGGAGTTGATGCGTGCGTACCTTGCGTTCTACGAGACGCTCATGCGTACGCGATCCGCGCGGCAGGCAGTCGATGCGATGCGTCTTACCACGCCTGATACATTCGTCTATCGCGCAGCGCAATGGCTGTTCCAGCACGTTTGGGACCACTATCAGGCGACACAGGAAACGCCGGAGGCACGTCTGGAACGCGGCAGAAGAATGGCGGCCAATCCTCCAGACGATTACGTCGGACCACCCATCCAGCCGGAGGTATTCGCTCAGTTATTGGCTGATAAGAATCGGGAATTCTTCGACAACTATCGCCGCAAGTTCTTTCTATGCGATTTATTTCCGGAGCATGAGGCACGTTTCACTGTCCGATACGAAGCCCCTGAGTGACCGCTAGGGCCGGAAGCGGAAGTAGCACAGGAGAACGGATTAGGGCTGGTTATCGAGGGTAGTGGAGCAGGACTTTGGGCCAATGTGCGTACGTATCCCTTGATAATGTCTTCCTCAAAACATCTGTCTCGGGATCTCTGTACGAGATCCCTGCATCGAATGCCATTGATCAGAAGCATTGAAAAGAGGCGCAGCGTGGCGCGCACTTATGCGAACACCGGTGAGTGGCGCCAGCCGCGAGGTCCTCGTCGCAGGAGGCTGAAACGGTCATGCCTGTCGCCTTCACGGCAGTAATATTCGATCCGTTCCGAGCTGGGTTCATTTCAGTCCCTGAGACTGAATCACTAAGAGCGCAGCCAGAGGTTTCCAGGCTGCAGAAGTACTCAACGTACTGATCAACTCAGTTCTTGCGTAGATCGAAGCTGTCAATCACCTCGCCTTCTGCGTTGATCGCACGGAATGACAGCGCGCCCGTTCCCGGATCGACTTTCACGATCTGGTACGTGCGCTGCTCGATCGCGCCGAAGGTGGCGAAATCGGGCAGGGCCTGTTCGTTCAACTTCGTTCCGGACACGGCGACTAGGTAGATCGTTCCGTGTTCGCCCTCAGGCGCAGGTTCGTGGCCGCGCATCGGTACGGTGCGCATATAGGCATGGTCGTGGCCCTGGAAGGCGATGTC
This sequence comes from Luteimonas sp., assembly GCA_024707405.1. Lineage (GTDB taxonomy): Bacteria > Pseudomonadota > Gammaproteobacteria > Xanthomonadales > Xanthomonadaceae > Luteimonas. The sequence goes on along the minus strand of JANPZU010000003.1, from coordinate 584,116 downwards.
CACCTTGTGCTTGTCGAAGATTGACCCCAGGTCTCGCGCAGCGGATAGTTGTCACGGCCGGGGCGTGAGGCGTAGAAGGGGTGGTGGTAGATGACGACCTTCCAGCGGGCATTGCTTTCACCCAGCACACGGTCCAGCCATTCGACCTGCAACTCAGGCTCGACCAGGTCGTAGTTCGAGTCCATCACCACCACCAGCATGTCTTGGTAGGTGACGTGGTAGGTGCGGCCGGAATCGAGGGTGTCGGTGCCGTTGTCGGGTAGCGCGAAATGCTGCAGGTAGAGCGTCGGGTGGCCGCCGTGACTGTCATGGTTGCCGAGTGCCGGGATCACGCTGGCGCGGTCGAACACGGTCGAGCCTTCATGGAAGAACTGGTCCCACTGGTCGCGCTCGGTACCATGGTCGACCAGGTCGCCGGCGATCATGTAGAAGCGGGCGTCGGGAAATCGTTCGTCTGCCTGGCGGATCAGCGTGCCCCATTCGTCCAGCCCGTTCTGCGGATCGCCGAGGTAGACGAAGGCATAAGGTTCGGCGCCCGCATCGGTCGCGGTGCGGAAGCTGCGCGCTGGCGTCCAGTTGCGTCCGTCATCGGCGCTGATCGCATAGGTATAGTCGGTGCCCGGTGACAGGTCGTCGAGGCGCACGCGATGCAGGCGCGTGGTTGGATCGTTGACGATCTGGCGACTGGTGAGTTCGGTGAACGTCGCGGCGACTCGGCGCTCGTCGCTTGCGTTGTCGGCGCGGGCGATGCGGAGCAGGGTGTCGTCGACGCTGCCATCGGTGCGCCACTGCACGGTCACCGATGTGCGCGGGTCTCCTTGCCAGGTGAGCTGCGGATGTTGCGGTTGCGCGCTGGAGGGATAGGCGGTGGTGCGGAAGAAGCCGACCATGCGCGAGACGAATTCCCAGGCCTCGTGCGAACGCAGTACCGGCAGGCCGACGAACGCATCAGGCAAGGTGTTGAAGTAGTCGTTGTCGTCGAGATACGGGCGCCCGCCGACCTCGGCGACCTGGACATCGGTGCCGGGCACCAGTGGCGTCATCGCGACGTGGCCTTCGCCCGCGGCGGGTGCAGCGAACACCACGTAGGGCTTCATCTCTCCCGACAGGCTGGGGATGCCGAGGTGGACTTCGCCGGCAGGCACGTTCTTTTCCCAGACGTGGAACGGGTCCTCGCGATCGACGATGAAATCCAGGTCGGCGCGGCGGGTGAATCCGGTCTCCGCCAGCCAGAACGGCGTTTCGCCGTAGCTGTGGTCGAAGGCAACGAACACGCGCGCCGGACGATCGACGCGGAAGTGGACGAAGCCGGTGGACAGGCGCGCACGTTCCTCTTTGCTCAGGAAGGCCGCTGCACTCTCGGACGTCAGCGCCAGCCGTTGCTCCGGTGTCATGTCGCGCACCATCCGGTCGAGAATGTCGGACACGAAGGATTCCAGCGCGGCATGCGGATACACCTCGGTGGCCGGTGCTTCGGCAACAGGAACGTCCGGTGATCGCGACAGAGTGGTGCAGACGGGTGCAACGGCCAGTGCGATCGCCAGCGAGACGGCTTTCAGGCGCAATGAGAACAGCGGCATGGTGGGTCCTTGTGTGTCGGTGCACGTGTGGGCAGAAGCCCAGTGTTCGAGGTGGACTCTAGTGCGTGGCTGCTGACACATCGGAGGGGATGATTGTCAGCTTGGTGTCAGCTTCGTGACAGGCGGATTCGCGTTGTGTTGCACATCGCCTGTTGCGCGTTTCGCCTCGCAGAGGCGCGCATGGCCTTGTCAGAACCTTGTCAGCTTGGATATGGAAATCTGTTTCAAGCCGGCGAGCCGCCGCGCATGCCAACGGGGCTTCGATGACGCACGACCAGCCCGGTCGCCGCGCCGAAAACCACGGGATGCGCCAAGGGTCGCCGACGAGCATGTCGTATGTATGCCGACCGGGTAGGCGGGCCTCCATCACCATTCCCGCGTTGAAGGCACGTTCCCTCTCTCTTCTCGACTCACGAGGTGTACCAAGATGTCACGCAAGATGACGCTGACCGTTCTTTCCGCTGCTCTGCTGTTGCTGCCGGCGTTCGGTGCGCTGGCTGAGGCCCCCCAGGCCAATCGTCATGTCGAGCCCAATACGCTGGTGCCAGAAGGCGTCATCCGCTATGCGCCCAGTGGCTTTCCTGATCGCATCGTCGCGGTGCCTGCACAGGATGCCTCGACCGGTTTCGCGGTCAGCTGGCGCACGAGCGATGCCGTGCAATCGCCAGTGATCGAGATCGCGGTGGCCAAAGAGTCACCCGACCAGTGGGACGGTGATACACCGCCGCGCCAGCTCAAGGCCGACAGCCGCGTCCTGGCAACGGCGAACGGGATTGCCCATCATCACCATGTCGTGGTCGATGGCCTTTCGCCCGACACGCTGTATGCATGGCGAGTGCAGGGCGATCGCACCTGGAGTCCCTGGCGCCAGCTGCGCACGGCCGCACCTGCTGGAACGCCGCTGGAGTTCCTCTACGTCGGTGACACCCAGAACAAGAACGCCAGTCTGGTGACGCGAGTGATGCATGAGGCCGTGCGTCACGCGTCGAAATCGAACCTCGTGTTGTTCGCCGGCGATCTGGTCAGCGAAGCGGTCGATGACGACGAGTGGGGCGAATGGTTCGATGCCACCGGCCCATTGGCGACGATGGCCTTCGCGCCTGCGCCGGGCAACCACGAGTTCTTCGAGGAACACGAAGACACGCCGCAGGAGCGCCGCGTGCTGGGCGAACAGTGGAAGCATCACTTCGCGCTGCCGGCCAACGGTGCCGCAGGCGTCGAGCCGACCACCTACTGGTTCGACTACCAGGGCATCCGCTTCGCGGTGATCGATGGCACGTCAGCGCTCGACCTGGATGCCGCCACCACGCAGGCCGAATGGCTCGACGCCGTGCTGGAGGCCAATCCGAATCGCTGGAGCATGGTGCTGATCCACCAGCCGTTCTATTCGCCACGCGGCAAGGCACGCAACGACAGGCACCAAGTGTTGCGCGATGAGCTGATGCCGGTCCTGCAGCGTCATTCGGTGGATCTGGTGCTGCAGGGCCACGACCACGTCTACGGGCGTCGCTCCAGCGATGGCAGCGGCCCGCCGGTGTACACGGTGTCCGTGGCGGGACCGAAGCAGTATCTCGTTGCAGACGAGGCACGCGACACGATGTCACCGGTCGGCGAGGACACGCAGCTGTTCCAGGTGTTGCGCCTCGAAGGCAATCGCCTGAGCTACGAAGCGCGTACCGTCACCGGTCGCCTGTACGATGCTTTCAGCCTGGTGGATGAAGGCAGCGCGGGCAAGCGGATTGAAGAGACGCGCGAAGGCCGGATCGACGAGCGTACCTGTGCACGTGCACAGACCCTCGGCGGGCGCGCCGACCGTTGCTGGGAGTGACAGAACATGATGATCGGACGATTCGCTTGGTGCCGATGGCTGCTGTCGCTGTCGCTGTCGTTGTTGCAGCCTCTGCACGCAGGCGAATCGATCCGGCATCCGTTCCAGGCAGCGCAGCCGTCAACTGCGCCCGATGAAGTGCTGCTGGCGGTGGAGATCCCGGCCGGCGGATTTACCAAGTACGAGATCGGCAAGGACGACGGGCTGGTGTACGTGGATCGGTTCCTGTCGATGCCGATGGCGTATCCCGCCAACTATGGTTCGATGCCGCGTACATTAGCCGGCGACCATGATCCGTTGGATGCGCTGGTACTGACGCGCACGCCATTGCATCCTGGCACGCTGATCCGCTTCCGCCCGATCGGATTCCTGAAGATGGTCGACAACGGTGAGCACGACGAAAAGGTCATCGGCGTGCCGGTGGACAAGGTCGATCCCACGTATTCCGGCATCCGGGATATTGCCGACCTGCCACAGGTCGAGCGTGATCGCATCGAGGCCTTCTTTCGCGTCTACAAAGATCTGCCGGCGGGACGTAACCCGGTACAGCTCGACGGCTGGGGCAATGCGGCGGAAGCCCGGGCGCTGATCAGTGCATCATTGCAGCGTTACGAGGATGGTTCCGTTCCTACGCGTTGAAGATCGAGACCACGCGATTGGCGTCAGCCTGCGCTCCAGTCGAAACGCACCAGCGCGCCGCCCAGTGATGATGCCGACAGCGTGAGCCGGCCACCGGTGGCTTCGGCCAGTTCGCGGGCAATCGACAGGCCCAAGCCGCTACCGGATTCATCCAGTCGGCCGCCACGCGAGAGCAAGTGATCAATGCGATCGGCCGGGAAGCCGGGGCCATCGTCTTCGATGGTCAGTGCAGTCCATTGCGGGCCAGCATGCCCTGAGACGCGCACCTGGCGACGCGCATGGCGCGCCGCGTTCTCCAGCACCGCCCCGACAATCTCCGACAGATCCTCCGGCTGCACGGACAAGCGCAGGCTCGGTGGGATGTCGACGGTGAACGCGAGTTGCCCGCCTTGGTCGGTGTGTTCGATCACCGTCACCAGTTGTTCGACCACCGTGCGTACGTCTGCGTCGCCACCGGGCGCGCGGCGGATGGTTGCGGCGCGTGCGTGTGCGAGTTCCGCATCGATGGTGCGGCGGATCGCCGCCACCGCGCGATCCAGTCCGTCGGCGGCCTGCATGGCACCATCCTCGCGGGCACGGCGACTCTGTGCAGCGATTGCCGACAGCGGCGTCTTCAAACCATGCGCGAGGTCCGCGGCGCGATGGCGTGCGAGCGCGAGGTCGCGCTCACGCGCATCGGCGAGCGCGTTGATCGCTTCGGTAAGCGGCTGGATCTCGCGCAGGTGTGCTTCCGGCAACCGCGCGCGCGCACTGTCGCGAAGCAAGGGAAGGTTGCCTCGGATCCGACCCAGCGGACGCAAGCCGAGCCGCACCTGCAACCATGCCGCCGCCGACAACACCAGCCACAATACGCCGAGGAACAGCGCGAGTTCGCGACCGAATTCGTTGCGTGCAGCGGCCAGCGGTGCGCGATCCTGCGCCAGCTGCACCAGCACGCCGGGCCCGTTGGAATCGGGTGCGACCCGTCGCTCCAGCACGGACACCTGTTCGCCATACGGATAGCGTCGACGTGTCGGAGCCGCCAGTCGCCCGTCGGCGCGCGTACGGGTGCGGGCAGGTCGGCATCCCATAGCGAACGCGAGCGCGCGGCGCCCGCGGGCGTGGAGACTTGCCAGTAGTAGCCGCCGGCTGGCGTCTGCAGGCGTGGATCCATGGGTGCGGGACTGATCACAGGCACCTGGCCGGGGTCGAGCTCGAGCGCGGCGACCAGACGCAGGCCATCGCGCGTAAGTTCGGCTTCCAGTCGTCGTTCCAGATGGCGTTCGAACAGCAAGGTCATGAACAGCCATGCCACGCACAGTGCCAGCAGGATTGCCGCGGCGGCGCCGGCCAGCAGGCGCCAGTGCAGCGAACGTGCGATCAAGGGGAGACGCCCAGCAAATAACCGAAACCGCGGCGTGTGGCGATGACGTCGGCCCCGAATTTCCTGCGCAGTCGCGCGACGATGGCCTCGATGGCATTGGTGTCGCCGGCATCGGCAATGCCGTAGAGGTGTTCCGCGAGTTCACCTGCCGATACCGCGCGCTCCGGCGAATGTGCCAAGTGGTCGAGCAGGCGGAACTCGAGGGGCGACAGGTGCGCGGGAGCACCGTCGAAGGTCGCACTCATGCGCGTGGTGTCCAGTCGCAGCTTGCCGATGGCGACGACATTGCTGGTGCGTCCGGCTTCGCGTCGCAGCAATCCGCGTACGCGGGCAACCAGTTCGCCCATCTGGAACGGTTTGCCCATGTAGTCGTCGGCGCCGGCCTCGATGCCCTCGACCTTTTCGGTCCAGTCGCCACGCGCGGACAGCACGATCACCGGACAAGCGCGGCCCGATGCGCGCCAACGGCGCAGCACCGAAAGCCCGTCGAGTCCGGGCAGGCCCAGGTCGAGCACAACGGCGTCGTACTCTTCGGTGTCGCCCAGGAACCAGGCGTCGTTGCCATCGCTCGCGGCATCGACCACGAAGCCGGAGGCTTCCAGTGCACGTCGAAGATCGGCCTGGATGTCGGGGTCGTCCTCGACGATGAGGCAACGCATCAGTCGTCCTCGATTTTCCGAATCTCGCCGGTGCGGGCGTTCACGTCGACGTCCAGCACGCGGCCGGTGGTGGCGAGCACCTTCACTTCGTATTCCCAACCGTGCTTGTCGCTGAGGTCGAGTTCGACTTCGATGATATCGCCCGGTACCCGTTCCTGCACAATCTGCAGGATACGGCCCAGCGGCAGGATCTCGCCCCGCTGCAGCAACGCGCGGGCCTCGATCTGGTCATCCTTGCCGGCATGTGCGGGTTGCATGGAAAGGGATGCGATGGCGGTGAAGAGGACCAGCGGGATCGCGACGGTGGTGCTGATGAGGGTCTTGTTCATGGCGCACAGCCTGCCGCGGCGAGGCTGACATCCGGCTGACAGCGGCCGTGGACCTGTCGTCAAGTCGGAAAGACCATGCTGCGGGCCGACCTGCCGTGTCGGGTGCCTCCAGTCTCAGGGCTGGCTCCCGGGGCACCCGCCACGGAGGTCATTGGCCGTCGTAGTAAGGCTTATCCGGCCAGCCTTCCGGCGGATCGAAGCCGTAGTAGCCGCCGCCGTTACGGAAGCGTTCGAGGCGTGCCAGTTCGGCCGGATCGGATTTGCTGTCCCAGGTGCAGGCGCCGTTGACGAGATCAGCAGGTGTGAGCACCAGCGGATCCCATACGGCGTCGCCAAGATCATCGTGTAGCGTGTACGACAGCGTCGGCGTGTCGCCGGTCAGGTCGAAGCGCATCAAGCCCACGTTGACGGTGCGGGTGCCATACGTCGCGCACGCGCACTTCGGGCACCTGCCGCGTGTGTTTGGCCGCCGGCATCTGCGCGAGTGGCGACGAGCAGAAATCGTAGATGTCGTAGCCGCCCTGCGCGGAGCGGGGGATGCAGTTGAGTTCGCCCATGTGCGAGTCACCGGAAATGCAGACCACGCCGGCGATGCCTTCGTCGCGGATGAAGTCGAAGAGCTCGTTCCGTTCGGCCATGTAGACGGCCCAGGAATCGCCACCTTTCTCGTTCTCGGCCGACGACCAGCCGCCGCCGATGGCGAGGATCTTGAAGGGCGTCGTGCTGGCCTTCAATTCGCGCTTGAGCCAGGCCTTCTGGCGTGCGCCGAGCATCGTCTTGTCGGCGCCATCGGGCGCATCGGTGCGGTCGCGGTGGTAGCGGCCGTCGAGGATGAAGAAGTCCACGCCGCCGTAATGCTGCTTGCAATAGACGCCGGGATTGTCGGATTCACCGTACGACGGGTTTGCCCAGAAGCGTTTGAACAGGCGCAGCGATTCGGCCTTGTACGGGCTGCGTCCGTCGGAATCGTTGTAGCCGAAGTCGTGGTCGTCCCAGGTGGCCAGCTGCGGTACCGAACGCAGCAACGGTTCCAGGCTGGGGACGACGCGTCCGCGCGCGTAAAGATCGGTGATCGCGGCAGGCTGGTCGCTGTCAGCGTAGATATTGTCGCCCAGCCACAGGAACATGTCCGGCTCCAGTGCGCGCACCGTGTTCCAGATGCGCTGGTCGGGGTCGTACTGGATGCGGCAGCAGGGCCGAACGCAATGCGGAATGCGGCGGCGCCTGCGGGCGCGGTGCGTGCGCGATGCGGGATGAACTGGAAGCGGTCCTGCTGGCCGTCGTAGCGCAATCGATACCAGTACTGCGTATCGGGCTGCAGCGCTTCGGCGCGCAGCGTCACGCAGCAGTCGTCGCTGGGCGATGCGACAGCAGTCGCGGTCTGCACGATGTGGCGGAACTCGCGATCGGTCGCGACTTCCAGCAGCACCTCGAACGCGCCGCTTGCGCGGGCCCCAGACGGTGAGATGGTTGGGTCCGGGTGCGCCAAGCATCGGTCCCTGCAAGGCGCGCGGATAACCGAGCACGCCGGCGATCGCTTTGGGCAGCGCCAGGAAGACGCCGGCGAGCGCACCACCGACAAGGAAAGTGCGGCGTCGCAGGGTCATGCACCTAGCTCCTTCGCTTCACGTGCGGCGTTGAGCGCGTCGATCAATACCGTGTGGATTGCGCCATTGCTGACGCAGACGTTCTGACCGTGCAGGTCGAGCGCGTCGCCTGTGACCGAAGTCGCGATGCCGCCCGCTTCTTCCACCAGGATTACGCCGGGTGCCATGTCCCAGGCGTTGGTGGCGCGTTCCCAGTACGCGTCCCAGCGGCCCGCCGCGACGAACGCCATGTCCACGGCGCACGCACCGGTGCGGCGGATGCCAGCCACCTGGTTGCTGAGCAACGCCATTTCGCGTGCGAACACCGGATGGTCGGGCTTGTCGGCAAACGGGATGCCGCACGAGAGCACGGTGCGGATCAATGGCGCGCGGGTGGAGACATGGATGCGGCGATCGTTGAGCCATGCGCCCTTGCCGCGTTCGGCGACGAACAGTTCGTCCATCACCGGCAGGTAGGTCACGCCGGCGACGACCTCATCGTTGCGCGACAGCGCCACGTTGACGCCCCACAACGGGCAACCGAACAGGAAGTTGGTGGTGCCATCAAGTGGATCCACGATCCAACGCTGTGACGTGTCGCTGCCACCACCGATGCCACCTTCCTCGCCGAGGAACGCGTATGAGGGCTGCGCTGCAGCCAGCATCGAGCGCACGGTGTTCTCGGCTTCTTCGTCGGCGATGGAGACCAGGTCGGTGGGGCCGGCCTTGGTGTGCACGGTGAGTTCGGAAAGTTGCGCGTAGCGGCGCAACAGTCCGGCGCCTGCCGTCTTCGCGGCATCGATCATGTGGCGCAGTTCGCTGGAGGCGTCGATGGACATCGTGCGTCAATCCCTCAAGGTGGTTCGCCACAGGCTGGCGGCGAGCAGCATCGACAATACCGACGCGCCGATCCAGAACGCGATCACCGGGCCGAAGTCGTACAGGCGAACATCACCGACGACGGTCATGCTCTCCTGGATCAGTTTGCCGGAGACATATTCCTGGATGCCGGCACCGATGTAACTGAAGATGCCAATCACGCCCATCGCCGCACCCGCCACGCGCTTGGGTGCGATATCGACGGCGAACAGGCCGCCGAGCGACGTGACCAGCCCGGTCAGCCCCAATCCGAACAGGGCCATGCCGGTGATCAGCACGGGCATCGTGTTGGGGCCATAGAAGAACAGCAGCAGGCCGCCGATCTCGAGGATCGCGAAGATCAGGTTCACCGGCGGACGGCGGGCATTGAAGAACTTGTCGGAGATGAAGCCGTACGAGATCGCACCTGCGATGCCTGCCAGCGTGCTGATCATCAGCACCGTGCCGGCCATCGGCAATGACAAGCCACGGTCTTCCTGCAGGTAGAGGATGCCCCACGAATTGATCGCGTAGCGGGTGACGTAGATCGTGGCCGCCGACAGGCACAGCACCCAGATCGCCGGGATCTTGAGGATGGACAGCTGCAGGCCAAGCACCGACTTGATATCCGGCCGCGCCTTTTCCTCGTAGTAATCCTTCTTCCACTCGTTGACCGTCGGCAGGCCCATGGTGCGCGGACGGTCCTGTACCAGCCAGAACATCATCGCCGCCGCACCGATGCCGAACAGCGCCGGCACGAAGTAGCCGAAACGCCAGCCCAGCCATGCGACCACGCTGCCCACGCCGATGAACGTCAGGCCTTCGCCGATCGAATGTGCCGTACTCCAGATACCATAGGCGCGACCGCGTTCCTTGTTGGAGAACCATGCGGTCATCGCCACCACGCCGCCGGGTGCGCCGAAGCTCTGGAACCAGCCGTTGAGCCCCCAGATGATCACCGCGGTCCATACCGCCGTGGTCAGGCCCATCGCGAAATTGCACAGCGCGGTCATCAGGAACGCGAACGCAAGGAACCGCTTCATATTCGCGTGGTCGGCGAGGAAGCCGTTGGTCAACTTGCCGATGGCATACGCGTAGTACAGCGCCGATCCGATCATGCCCAGTTCGACCGGGGTGAAGATGCCTTCGTCGATCAGCGGCTTCTTCACCACGCCCAGCGCAAGTCGGCAGGTGTAGATCACGCCGTAGCCCAGCGTGATCGCCACCATCACCCGGAAGCGATGCCGCCGGAACATCGCATCGATGGTCGACGGGTCAGCGGTGACCGGCTGGTCGGCGCCGGTCGCGAAGAATCTCGTCAGTGCATTGGCCATCAAGCGTTCCCTCCCCAGGGATCCGTGGGCCGCGCGCACGCGACGACCCGGTACATCGGCACGGTGGGCGTCAGCGCATCGTCGGAATCACGAAGCTCTGTTCGACATCGGCGCCACCCTTCGGCCAGCGCTGCGTGACGACCTTGGTGCGCGTGTAGAAACGCACGCCGTCCATGCCGTACTGGTTGAGATCGGCAAAACCCGAGCGCTTCCATCCGCCGAAGCTGTGATACGCGACCGGCACCGGGATCGGCACGTTGATGCCGACCATGCCGACTTCGACGCGGTCCGCGAACTCGCGCGCGGCATCGCCGTTGCGGGTGAAGATCGCCACGCCGTTGCCGTACTGATGAATGCTAGGCAGCGCGATCGCCTCATCGAAAGACTCGGCGCGCATGATCTGCAGCACCGGTCCGAAGATTTCCTCGCGCCACGTTTGCATGCCGGGCGTGACATGGTCGAACAGTGTCGGGCCGAGGAAAAAGCCGCTTTCGTGTCCCGAAAGCGAGAAACCGCGCCCGTCGACCACGAGTTCCGCGCCTTCGTCGACGCCCAGCTGGATGTAGTGCTCGATCTTCGCCTTGTGCGCGGCAGTGATGACCGGCCCGTAGTGCGCATCGGCATCGGTGGAAACGCCGATCCGCAGCGACGCAATCGCCGCAACGAGTCTCTCGCGCAGCGCGTTCGCAGTGGCATCACCCACGGCCACGACCACCGGCAGTGCCATGCAGCGCTCGCCCGCGGAGCCATACGCAGCGCCGATGATGTCGGCGACGGCCTGGTCGAGGTCTGCATCCGGCAACACGATGCCGTGGTTCTTCGCGCCGCCCATGCACTGCACGCGCTTGCCCTGCGCCGCGCCCTGTCCATACACGTATTGCGCAATGTCGGATGAGCCGACGAAACTCACCGCCTTGATGTCGGGGTGGTGCAGTATCGCGTCCACGATCTCCTTGTCGCCGTGCACGACGTTGAGCACGCCCGGCGGCAGGCCCGCTTCGATCATCAGTTCCGCCAGTCGCACCGGCACCGAAGGATCACGTTCAGAGGGCTTGAGGATGAACGCGTTGCCGCTGGCGATCGCCGGGCCGAACATCCACATCGGGATCATCGCCGGGAAATTGAACGGCGTGATGCCCGCGACTACGCCCAGCGGCTGGCGCATTGAATACACGTCGATGCCGGGACCGGCGCCCTGCGTGTAGTCGCCCTTGAGCAGGTGCGGGATGCCGCAGGCAAATTCGATGACTTCCAACCCGCGCTGCAGGTCGCCGCGTGCATCGGACACTACCTTGCCGTGTTCGGAGGACAGCAAGGCGGCGAGTTCATCCATGTGCACTTCGAGCAGGCGCTTGAACTCGAACATCACCCGCGCGCGCCGCTGCGGATTGACCTTCGCCCAATCGGCCTGCGCCTGGACGGCGTTGGCGATCGCGCGGTCGAGCTCGACGGGCGCGGCCAGCGATACTTTCGCCTGGACGCGTCCGCTGTTGGGATCGAAGACATCGCCGTGCCGGCCGGATGCGCCGGCGACGATGCGGCCGTCGATGAAATGTTCGATGTTGCGCATGACTCAGGTTCCGGAAGCAGGGGGCGGGGCGACGATCCAGGCGTGGTCGGGATCGTTGCGGAACAGCCAGCGGCGTTCGGGGCCGGCCATCACGTTGAGGTAGTAGAGGTCATAGCCATGGGCGGCGCCGACCGGGTGGTAGCCGCGCGGGACCAGCACCACGTCCCCGTCTTCGACCGCGATGGCCTCGTCGAGCGTGCGGTCGTCGCTGTACACGCGCTGGAACGCGAAACCCTGCCGCGGGTGCGTGCGGTGGTAATAGGTTTCCTCGAGGATGGTTTCCTCGCCCGGCGTCGCGGTGTCGTGCTTGTGTGGTGGGTAGCTCGACCAGTGCCCGGCGGGTGTCACCACTTCGACGACCAGCAGGCCGTCGGCGGGCTGCGTCTCGGGCAGGATGTTGCGTACGTGGCGGGTATTGGTGCCCACGCCACGCACTTCGCGCGACATCTCGGCATCGTCGATCCGACGCGGGGCACCATGGCCCGTGCCCGGCGCAGTACAGATGGCGAGTTCGACGTCATCCTTTGCAACCACCGTGTAGGACACGCCCGCAGGCACGTACACCGCACCCGGCGCGCGATCTTCGAACGGTGATGCGCGACCGCCGACATCATCGAAGTGCGATTCACCGGCGACGATGTTGGCCGTGCCGGCTACCAGCACCAGGCAGGCTTCGCGCGCTGCATCAGCGCCGGTGTAGCGCTGGCCGGAGGACAGCTTTACGACCCTGAAACCGACATGCGACCAGCCGGCGCTCTCCGGCGTCACCGACAGCACCGTGCCGTCGGCGGCGGGTGACTGCGGACGGACGCGCAGGCGCGACATCAGATCAATCCCGCCTTGGCGGCTTCCGTCTTCAGCGTGCGCAGGCCGAGTTCGGCATAGGGCTTCGGCGCGGCGATGGCAGGATCCTGTTCCGCTTCGATCACGATCCAGCCGCTGTAGTCGATTTCGACCAGTGCGCGCATCACCGCGCCGTAGTCGATGCCGCCATCGCCGGGCACGGTGAACATGCCGCCGAGGACGCCGTCGAGGAAACTGGAGCCACCATCGCGCAGCGTGCGATACGTCTCGTCGCGGAAGTCCTTGCAATGCACGTGCGCGATGCGTGCCGGGTGCTCGCGGATCACTTGCAGGTAATCGACGCCGCCCAGCGCGGCATGGCCGGTGTCGAGGGTGAATCCGACTGACGGCCCGGTGTGGCGAATGAAGGCCTCCATGTCGGATGCGCGCTCGACTACCGTACCCAGGTGATGGTGGTAGGCGAACTTCAGGCCCTGTGCCTGGATGTAATCGGCCACGTCGGTCATGCGCGCACCGAAGCGCGCCCAGTCGCCGTCTGCAAGTTGCGGCGTACCGGTCAGCGGCACCGAGCGATTGCCGTGCACGGCGTTGCTGGTCTCGGCGAACACGAACACCGTGCTGCCCATGGCCTTGAGCAACTGCAGGTGCGGCTGCAACGCGGCGATCTCGGCGTCGGCGTCCTGCGCCAGCAGCGAGCCGCTGTACCAGCCGCCGATCAGGTCGATGCCGTACGACGCCAGCAGCGGCTTCAGCACCGCGGCGTCGCGGGGGAACTTGCCGCCCAGCTCGACACCTTCGAAGCCGACGTCGCGGATGTCGGCGAGGATGCTCTCCAGCGGCGTGTCGCCGCCAAGCTCGGGCATGTCGTCATTGGCCCATGCAATGGGACTGACGCCGAATCGGATGCTCATGACAGGTTTCTCTTCATGCGGATGCGTTGTTCGTAATCACGGCGCGCGGCATTCACTTCCGGGCGATCCGACACTTCGGGGACGGCCACGTCCCACCACCAGCCTCCGGCCTCGGTGGTCTTTAGCGGATCGGTATCGATGACGACCACGCTGCTGCGGTCGGCCGCACGTGCGCGTGCCAGCGCAGCGCGCAACTCGCCAAGGTTCGTGGCCTTCTCGGCCAGTGCGCCCAGGCTGCGCGCGTGCGCGGCGAAATCGATGTCGGGCAAGGTCTCGTGTCGCGCGTCGACCAGCAGGTTGTTGAAGCCGGGGCTGCCGGTGGCCTGCTGCAGGCGATTGATGCAGCCGTAGCCGCGGTTGTCCAGCAGCACCACGACCAGTTTCTGGCCGAGCATTACCGACGTCGCGAGTTCGGAGTTCATCATCAGGTAGCTGCCGTCGCCGACCATCACCACCACGTCGCGATCCGGCGCGGAGAGTTTCACACCGAGGCCGCCCGCGATCTCGTAGCCCATGCACGAGAAACCGTATTCCAGGTGGTAGCCGTCACTGCGCGTCGTGCGCCACAGCTTGTGCAGTTCGCCGGGCAGGCCGCCTGCGGCACAGACCACGATCACATCGTCATCGAACGATGATTGCACCGCGCCGATCACCTGCGCGTCGCTGGGCAAGGTGGTGGCGTTGTCGCCTTGCGTGGCGATATCGACGGCAGCATGCCACTGCGTGACCGCGTCGCGATCGAACACCTGCGGCGCCTGCCAGTCGACCAGCGCGGCATCCAGCGAGGCCAGCACTGTGCGTGCATCACCGACCACCGGCACCGCACCGTGTTTGTGCGCGTCGAAGGCCTGCACGTTGACCTGGAACAGGCTTGCATCGGGGAACAGGCTGCGCGAGCCGGTGGTGAAATCCTGGAGTCGTGTGCCGATGCCGACCACGACATCTGCATTGCTCGCGGCTGCATTCGCTGCGCTGGAGCCGGTCACGCCGATCGAGCCAAGCGTATTGGCGTGGTTCCACGGCAACGCACCCTTGCCGGCCTGCGTTTCCGCTACCGGCAAGCCGGTGCGTTCGGCGAAGGCGGCGAGCGCGGCTTCAGCGCCGCTGTAGAGCACGCCGCCACCGGCAACGAGGAGTGGCCGTTTTGCAGCGCGCAGCGCACTGGCGAGTGCGTCGAGTTCGTGCGCATCGGCAGGTGCCCGGCGTGGATGCCAGGTGCGGCGCGAGAAAAAATTCGCGGGGTAGTCGAAGGCCTCGGCTTGCACGTCCTGGCAGAACGCGAGCGTCACCGGGCCGCAGGTCGCGGGATCGAGCATCGTTGCCAGTGCCTTCGGCAGCGCGTCGAGGATCTGCTCGGGCCGTGTGATGCGATCGAAATAGCGCGAGACCGGCCGGAAGCAATCATTGGCCGACGCCGTTCCGTCGCTGAAATCCTCAACCTGCTGCAGCACCGGGTCGGGCCGTCGGCTGGCGTACACATCGCCGGGGATCAGCAGCACTGGCAATCGGTTGACGTGCGCGAGTGCAGCAGCCGTCACCATGTTGGTCGCACCGGGGCCGATCGATGTGGTGCAGACCATCGCGCGTCGTCGACGCATCTGTTTGGCGTACGCGATCGCGGCATGTGCCATGCCTTGCTCGTTGTGCGCCCGATACGTCGGCAAGGCGGCGCGCGCGGCATGCAGCGCTTCGCCGACCGCGGCGACGTTGCCGTGGCCGAAGATCGCCCAGACGCCCGCGAAGTAGGGCACCTCGTCGCCATCAATGACGACATGCTGGTTGGCCAGCCACAGCATGGTGGCCTGCGCGGCGGTGAGTCGGAGGGTGTCGGTCGAGGTGTCGCGTGTGTTCGATGCGCTCATGTCATGCAGTCTCGCGGATCGCTTGCGGCAGCGCCCGCTGCTTTGCATCACGCCAGGCGTCGACCAGGATCGAGAAGCGTCGTGCAAGGTCGGCGATGGCGGCCTCGTCATCGATGTTGCCTGAGAGCCACTGTTCTGCGGCGTCCGCGAAGATCGTGCGGCCGACGGCGAATCCCTTGACGATCGGTGCCTGCGCGCTGGCAGCAAACGAAGCGATCAGTTCGTCCTGCGGCGCGGACAGGCCCAGCAGCACCACGCCGCGACAATGCGGATCATTGCGGGTGATGGCGTCTTCGATGTGGCGCCATGCCGATGCACGGTCGTCCGGTTCCAGCTTCCACCAGTCGGGCCGGATGCCGAGGTCGTACAGACGATGGATGGCACGTGCCACGGTATCGTCGGCCACGTCGCCGTTGCGCGAGGCGATGATTTCCACCAGCAGTTCATGGCGCGTCTTGCGCGCGGCGTCGGCCAGTCGCAGCAGTTGGCGTTCCTGACGCTCACGCAGATCCTGCGGATCGTCCGGATGGTAGAACGCGAGGCACTTCACGACATGCTTCGCGGGCCAGGTCGCGAGTTCGGTGGCGACATCCGGCGAAGATTCGAATTCGAGCGGGCAAGATCCCGGCAGTTCGATTGGACGGCCGATCCAGTACGGTTTGCCGGCCGCGACTTCGAGTGCGCGCATGCCGTAGCGCCCGTCGAGCAGCACGCCGAATCCCGGATCGCCTTGTGCCACGCGATCGACCGCCGCGATTGCAAGAGACTTGAATGCGGCGATCCGCTGCGGGTCGGCGCCGGTTGCCTTGCACAGCGCCTCGAACTGGCTGCGATGGTCCATCGCCAGCACCGTCAACGATGGATACTGCTTAGCGCGCGTGGTGGCCCAGTGCAGGTGTTCCAACGCGGTATCGTCGCGCAGGCGGAACGGGCGTTCGCCACCCTGCAGGAAGGATTGCAATTCCTCCCATGTCGGCATCGCGGGCGAGCAGCCATGGCGCGACACGACGATGGCACCACAGGCATTGCCCCACGCGCAGCAGTCTTCCAGGGGCGCGTCGCGCAACCAGCCGCGCAGGAAGCCGGCCATGAATGCGTCGCCGGCGCCGAGCACGTTGAAAACTTCGACCGGGAACCCGCGGCCCACGATGCCGTCGTCAAGCGAGGCCGGGATCGGGCCGGGGAACGCACTGCAGCCGGCGGCGCCACGCTTGCAGACAATCAACGCGTCGGTGCCCGCACGGATCGCGCGCAACGCGACCAGCGTGTCCGTGTCGCCGCCGAGGATGTGGATCTCTTCCTCGGTGCCGACGATCAGGTCGCACAGCGGCAGCACCTGCTGCAGGCGTTGCGTGACAGCGTTGTTGGCGACGAAGCGATTTTCGCCTGCGTCCCTGCCGGTCAGGCCCCACAGCACCGGCCGGTAATCGATGTCGAACACGATCCTTCCGCCGTTGGCGCGCGTAATTTCGCAGGCCTTCAGCGATGCGGCGAAGACGCCCGGCTGCGACAGATGCGTGCCGTTGATCAGCACCGCCTTCGCCGAGCCGATGAAGCCGGGGTCGACGTCGGACTCGGAGAGCGCCATGTCGGCGCAGTTTTCGCGATAGAACACCAGCGGGAAGGTGTCGGGGTCGCGGATGCCGAGAAACACCAGCGCGGTCAGGCGCTGCGGATCGGCGGTCACGCCGTGGGTTTCCACCCCTTCGCGGATGAGTTGCTCGCGGATGAAGCGCCCGAAGTGATCCTCGCCCACGCGTGTCAGCAGGCCCGTGCGCAAGCCCAGCCGCGCACCGCCAACGGAAGTATTGGTCGGGCTGCCGCCGATGTACTTGGCGAAGGATTGCATGTCCTCCAGCCGGCCACCGGTCTGTTCGCCATACAGGTCGATGCAGGAACGCCCGATTGCGATCAGATCCAACCCATCCGCCCTCGACATTGCTGTTCGTCCTCCGGGGGGCCGTGGCTGATGGCCCGCTTTTGTAAAATCTATTCCATTTCTAAATCAATGGCAAGATTTGTTTCATTTTTTCCCGGGGCGATGCTTCGTGCCTAGCGTCGAGGCGTTGCGGGTGGTGGTAGCGGTCGAGAAGGCGTAGGAAATGACCAGGGTCTGGGCCAGGCACATCGACGTGGACAGCGATCGAAACTTGCGGATCTCCGCTTCCTTGACCTGCAGCACCAGCGTGGCGGGCTTGGCAACCGGGCTGACCGGGCTGTCACTGATGGATAGCACTTTGCAATGGTTGTCCACCGCCACGTCGATCAGGTGCACGGCTTCTTCTGCGTAGGGCTGATAGCTGACCACCAGCAGCAGGTCGTTGCGGGTGATGCCGTGGATCTGCTGCTGTGTCATGCCGCCGACGCTGTCGATGAACACGGTCTTCTTGTCGACCTGGTGCAGCGAGTAGGCCAGGTAGGCCGCAACGGGGAATGAGCGCCGGAAGCCCGCCACGAACACCGTATCGGCCTGCGCGATCAGCTTCACCGCTTCGTTCAACTGGCGCTTGTCGATGACCTCGCCCAGGTGCTGGAGCGCCAGCACGTTGCCCTCGACAAACTCCACCAGCACCTGTGATGGATCGTCGAAGCGCTTGCCGTCGCTGGCCTTGCTGAACTCGCGTACGCGCTCGCCATAGCCCAGTGACGCACTCGCCGACAGCAGCCCGTCGCGGAACAGGCGCTGCATCTGCGTGGCGCCATCAAACCCGAACGACTTGGCGAAACGCACGATCGCCGATGGCTGGACGCCACAGCGCTCGGACAGCACCGCCAGCGTTTCCAGCGCCACCGCGTTGGGTTCGTCGAGGATGTAGCGCGCAACCTGCTTGAGCCGTTTGCTCAGGCTGTCGTAGCGGGCCAGGATCGCCGAGCGCAGCTCTTCGGCGCTGGCGGGTGGAATGGGTTGGTCGGTCATGCGGTGGCCTCTGTCGGTTCTTCCCTGTGTCGTGCGAGTGTCCGGCAAAAAATGGAACGCGGCCAGATTTCTGGAAATTCTATTGCATTTCAATTTGGAACACATATTCTATTCACTTCGAGCGGCGGGAGGGTCGCATGGAACGGATCAACGTGGCCTTGGTCGGTGCCGGACGCATGGGGCAGGTCCATGGGCCCAATGCCGCACGCATGCCCGGCTTGCACCTGCGCTACGTGGTTGACCCGAGGCCGGACGCTGCGGCTGCAATGGCAGCGGCGACAGGCGCGGAGACCGCGACGCTGGAGGAGGCGCTTGCCGATCCGTCGGTCGGCGGCGTGCTGGTCTGCAGCTCCACCGACCAGCACCTGGCCAATGCGCTGCAGGCGGTGATGGCCGGCAAGGCGGTGTTCTGCGAGAAGCCGATCGACCTCGACCTGCAGAAGGCACTGGCGGCACAACCGCAATTTGCCGGAGCGCGGTTCGTGCTTGGATTCAATCGGCGCTACGACCCGCATTTCCTGGCGCTGAAGCAGCGTCTCGACGCAGGCGTGGTGGGCCAGCTGGAAAGCCTGCACATCGTCAACCATGATCCGGCAGCGCCGTCGCCGCATTTCATCCCGACCAGCGGCGGGCTGTTCAAGGATTTCTCGATCCACGATCTCGACATGGCCCGCTGGATGCTGGGCGAGGAGCCCGTCGAAGTCTTTGCCACCGCGAGTTGCCTGGTGAATCCCGAAATCGGCCGCTTGGGCGACGTGGATACCGCACGTACTGTACTGAAGACGGCATCGGGCAAGTTGTGCGTGATCTCCAACACCCGCCGCAGCGGCTATGGCTACGATCAGCGCATCGAGGCATTCGGTTCACGCGGCATGGCCACGGCCGGTAACGTCTCGCGCGACACCGTCCAGGCGCTGGACGAACGCGGCGCGACCGCTGCGCCCATCGCGTACGCGTTCCCCGAGCGCTATGCCGAGTCTTACCGTGCGCAGATCGCGCATTTCGCCGAGGTCGCGCGCGGCATCGCACAGCCGCGCACGCATTACGCCGGCGGCATTGCCGCACTGGTGCTGGCCGAAGCATGCCAGCAGTCGATGTGCGAAGGCCGTCCGGTCCAACTGTAGGGAGAGGTACTGATGTCGAAGATTGCATTGATCGGCGCCGGGCGCATCGGTCGCATCCATGCACGCAACGCGGCGCTGCATCCGCGGCTCACGCTCGCTGCAGTGGTGGATCCGGTCGCTGCCTCGGCGGAATCGCTGGCCACCGAGTGGAATGCTCCGGTCCGCTCTCTCGAAGACGTGCTGGCCGATGGCAGCATCGACGGGGTGATCGTCGCCAGCTCCACCGACACGCATCTCGAATACAGCATCCGCGCTGTGCAGGCGGGCAAGGCCGTGTTCTGCGAGAAGCCGATCGACCAGGACCTGCAACGTGCACGCAGTGCCGCCGACGCCTTGAAAGGTGCACGGCTGTTCCTCGCCTTCAACCGCCGTTTCGATCCGAACTTCCAGGCGTTGAAGGCGCGGCTCGACGAGGGTTCCATCGGCCACATCGAAAGCCTGCAGATCACCTCGAACGATCCGGCGCCGCCGCCACCGTCCTACGTCGCTGTGTCCGGCGGACTGTTCAAGGACATGGCGATCCACGACTTCGACATGGCGCGCTGGCTGTTGGGCGAGGAAGTGGCCGAGGTGTGGGCTGCAGGCAGTTGCCTGGTGGATCCTGAGATCGGCAAGCTCGGTGATGTCGACACGGCACGGACGGTATTGAAGACAGGATCGGGGAAGCTGTGCGTCATCTCCAACACGCGCCGCAGCGGATATGGCTACGACCAGCGCATCGAGGCCTACGCGTCGGCGGGCATGGTGCGGGCCGACAACGTGCTTGAAAGTACCGTGCAGGTGTTCGGTGAAGGTGGCGCGGGCAGCGATCGCCTGCAGAACTTCTTCCTGGACCGCTATGCGGAAGCCTATCGTCGCGAGATGGACCATTTCGCCGATATCCTCGCGGGTGCGATGCCGTCGGTGGGCTATGCAGATGGCGTGGCCGCACTGGCACTCGCCGAAGCCGCGACGCTGTCGTCGAAGACCGGCGAAGTCGTGAAGCTGTAGATTGCTGTCGTGATCGCTGTTCCGGCCGCGGCGCGTTCCGGCCATCGGCTTGGCCTTGTGATCGTCAGCGAATGATGCGTGCCTGCAATGCCGCCTCGAAGTCGGCCAGTCGGCACAGCGTCGGATCCGTGGGCAGTCCGCAAATTGGCTGCGCCATATAGGTGATGTAGGGCGGATTGGCGTCGTCGAGTGGTTGCAGACCGCGCAATTGCCGCGTGCCTTGAGCCAGGTACGACACGCGCACAAAGCGTTCATCGCCTTCGCCGCGCAGCAACTCGAAGCCCATGACGCCACCGACGGCGGCATCGTCCGGCGCGTAACCGGGCACATGCCAGTGCAGGTCCAGTGCTCCACCGACATTGGCGGCATTGGTGTCGTGGCCGACCAGGATGTCCAAGCGTGGCGCGGTGTGATCGCTGAAGTTCGCCAGCACGTGCGCCAGGATGGGGGTTGCCCCGCGGTGGGCGATGTAGGGAGTGCGATAGAGCAGGTCGAACTCGGCGGCATGGATGCGTGACAGCAATTCGATGTCGCTTTCGGTCGCACGTCCCCAGCCGACCTGGTCCCTGCGGCTTGCCCTCCACATACTCCAGCAGCAGCGTGTGTGCGGCGATGCCACCGGCATCGAGCGGGCCGTTGAACTTCACACGTTTCCCCGGTGTGGTGTCTGCCCAGGCATTCGGCCATGTCGACAGCGTGCAATCCGCTGGAAGGCCAGCCGCGATACATGCGGGTTGGGTGCAGCAGCCGAGGATCGCGTCGAGGCGAGCGAACGCCTGTGCCAGCGGCGCCATGGCGTTGTCGAGTTGGCCATCGAGGCGTGCCATCACCGCAGCGCGCGCGGCATCGCGGTCGTGTTCGACCAGGCCTAGGTCGATCGACTGGAAGATCGGGTCGTCGCGATGGCCACTGGAGTGCTGCACCTCCACGTGGCACCCAGGTGCGAAGCCTTCGAGGAAAGCCGCGGGCGCTTTCACGAGTGCGTTGGTCGGTGTTGGCGCGCACCGCGATGCTGCCGTCGCCAGGGCATCCGGCTTGCGGAACCAGGCCGCGTGCTGCAAGCGATTGCCGGTGCCAGCGCCCGACCAGCACCGTGCCCTGGAAACCGTGCGCTGTCAGGTGTCCTGCAGGCACATCCCATGTCGGCCACGGCTCGCGGGACAAGCCCTCGGCGATCGGCGGGAGCCGCGTGGGTGGCCGCACGCCATGCCGCATCAGCAGCACGACACGTTCGAGCGCCAGCGACTGCCTGTCCGTATCCGTTGCGCCGATGGCCCGCGGCGTTTCCCGATGGATGCAGGCCGTTGCCAGTGCCAGGGCGAGCACCACGCAGGTGAGTCGGCAGATCAGGCGGAAGCGGAAGCAGCTCTTCATCATGGCGTCCAAAAAAAACGGCGGCCGAGGGGGCCGCCGTGGGAGTCGTACGACAAATCGTTGTTGTTAGAACTTGAACTGCACGCCCATTCGTGCGGATCAGCCGTAGATTTCCTGTTCCATCGTGCGCTCGCGACGACCGGCGTAGGCCCGCATCGCGGCATCGTTGAGGTTTGATCCTTCCAGGAACACGGACCAGCGCGCGTTGATCTCGTAGCCGAACTTGATGTCCCACTGCTTCAGCGAATCCCAGTAGATGTCACCTTCGGGATCGTCCTCGTGCACCGCGTCTAGCATTGCGGAGCGATAGGTGTAGGCCAGGCGCGCCGAGAACCCGTACTTTTCATAGCTCAACTGCGCAGACGCGACGCGATCGGACTGGTTGAGCAGCGGCACCTTGTCGGTGCGCGCCGGCAGCCCATCGGCTTCCGAGTCGACGAAGCTCATGTTGGCGCTGACGCTGAAACCATCAAACGGCGAGGGCAGGAAGCTGAGCTCGTACTGTGCGTTGAGTTCCAGTCCGGACACAGTGGCCTTGCGCGCGTTCGTCCATGTGCCCACTTCGGCGCCGGTCAGGGTGATCCCGCCGAAAACGCCGTCCTGGCCGGTGCGGGTGACCTCGTAGATCGGGTTGCTGATGTCCTTGTAGAACACCGCTGCCGACAACACGCCGCGATTGCCGACGTAGTACTCGACCGACAAATCGAAGTTGTTCGAGTACAGCGGTTCCAGATCCGGGTTGCCCATCGTGACCGCGGGCTCGATGCTGTTCGCGCCTTCGATCTCCACGAAGGGCGCCAGCGACTCGTAGTTGGGTCGGCCGATGGCGCGGGTCGCGGCGGCACGAAAGACAAGGTGCTCGCCGGCATCCCAACGCACGTTCACCCCCGGGAAGAAATCGGTATAGCTGCGGGAGCCGAATACGTTGAACGGCTGGTCGATGCTGGATTCCTCGATGTCGAATGCGTGTGCGGCGTAGCTGCCCTTGGTGTGTTCGACACGCACGCCCGGGATCACGGTGACGTTGCCGAACCACAGGCGCGCCATCGCGTATGCAGCGGTGATGTCCTCGTCGATCGCGTAGTCGGCCGCCAGCGTGGCGCTCAGCGTGCCTTCGCCGTCTTCCTCGAATTCACTCATGTTGGCGCGGAAGTAGGCATCGGACAGCGGGCCGTTGACCAGTGGGCCCAACCGGTAGCGACCACCGAACACCGTGGGGATCGACGTGTTGGTGACGTTGGACATCATGAGGTCGCCGTCGTCGTATTCCCACGCTTGTCCGTTCTGGTCGTTGCTCTTCTTGCGCTTGATGAACTTTGCGCCGAACTGGAAGTCCGAGCCGTTCTCACCGAGCGGGATCACGTAATCCACGCGAGCCTGGTAGAGATCCTCGATGGCGTGGCGTGACTCGGGTTCGTAGAAGTCGGGTTCGAAGTTGGACGGATCGAATGCAGCGTCGTCGTCAAACGAGACGTTGTAGCTGCGCGGGCCGATCACGTAGCTTCCCGAGATGTCCTCGGCCACGAAGCCCCACTCGTCGCGATGCGGATCGCGCTTGTTGGCGCGCGAGTAGGTGCCCTCGACCTTCATCGTATTGTTGCCGAACTTGAACTCGCCGCCGGTGGATGCGGTAAAGGTGCTGGTGGTTTCCTCGCGGGTGCGGATTGCGCGGATCGCCTCGGCGTCCGTGAAGGTGCCGGCCGTGGCGGACGAAGGTGCGATGCCGTCTTCATCGAACTCGACCGCGAAGCCATCGCGGGTTTCCTGGTCCTGGTACTTCGAATACAGGAAGCGCAGGAACAGGGACGCGGTTTCGCTGGCTTTCCAGTCGAAGTTGGCCACCGCGCCGGTGCGCTGGCGATGGGTGTTGTACTGACGAGCCTCGAGCCCTTCGGGCACCCACTGGTCTTCGACCTCGATCCAATCGCCGGGGTTCTGCACGTTCTGCGAACCGATCTTGCGGTCGGAACGGTTTACCGCGAAGACAGCGCCGAACTGCTTGTCGGCACCGAACACGCTGCCGATCGAGGCATCGAACTCGTAGGGATTCTCGCCATTGATGTCGTAGCGACCATACGCGGCACGCGCGGAGCCAAACGTGCGGCCACCACGGTCGAACGCGGACACCGTCTCGATGTTTACCTGGCCCGCGATCGCGTTCGCGTCCATGTCCGGCGTCAACGTCTTGGACACGGTGACGCCACCGATCAGCGCGGACGGGATGTCATCAAGTTTGACCTGGCGACCGTCCGGTTCCGGCGCTGCGGCGGTCTGTCCGTTGAGAGTCACGTTGAGCAATTCGGGCGAAACGCCGCGGACCGTGAGGTAGCGACCTTCGCCCTGATCGTTGACCGTGGTCACGCCGGGCAGGCGGCGCACCGCTTCGGCGACGTTCTGGTCAGGCAGGCGGCCGACGTCATCGGAGCGGATGGCGTCCACCTGGCCATCAGCGTTGCGTTTGTCATCGATGGCAAGTCGGTCGGCCGCACGGCGACCGGTGACCACCACCTTGTCCAGGTCAGTCGCTTCAGATTGAGGGGCTGGGGTGTTCGTCGCTTGCTGGGCGAGCGCGATGGATGGCAGTACTGCGCATTGGCAGAGCACGAGGGCCCTGAAGAGCGCATTTCGACGCAATGTCCGCATGATTCTGTCCCTCCCGAGGACGATCCGCTGCCGATGGCCATTCGGATATGCAGGCAGCTTCCCGGCGAGATTACGAACAAAGATTCCATAATTCAAGCAAAATGGAATATTTCTTGCAAATTGACGAAAGAGAGGGTTAGCTACGGCTGGGGGACGGACGCCGGATCGTGGCGAGGAAACAGCCGTCCAAGCGGAGGAAACATGAAAACCAGCCTGATTTCGGCATGTCTCGTTGGCATTGCCTTCCTGTCGTCGGCGTGCGGACGACTGCCTTCCACCGATGCTGCGCCGCCGCAACTGCGGCAAGCGGAAGCGGTCGCTGCAACAGTCACGAGTGGCTCGGGTGAAATCGGTAGTGCCGCGGTCGTCCATGGCGAGGGCGCAGAGTTCCGCATCGTCGCCGCGACGGCACTCGGTGGGCTGGAACTGTATTCCGCGGACGGCAAGCGCCTGGGCGCGACGCCGGCAGGCGAGGTGCTCGCAGTCGATGTGGGTTACGGCGTACCGCTCGGTGGTGAGGTGGCGACGGTGGTTGCCGCCATCGATATCACCAGCCAGACATTGCGCCTGTTCCGCTTGGGCGGGGACGCGTTGACGGAAATCGGCGCGCGCGCGGTACCGCTGGGATTTGCGGCGGAAGGTCTCTGCCTGTACCGGCATCCACTCGATGGCGGCCTGCATGCGTTCATCGTCGGCGACGGTGGCGAAGTGGACCAGCAGGTCATCTATGGCACCGCCGATGGCAAGCTCGATGCACGGCAGGTGAGGCGAATTTCGGTGCCGTCGCCGTTGAAGCAATGTGTCGTCGACACGCGCGGCGGGCATGTCTACGCTTCCGAGGAAGCGGTCGGCATCTGGCGCTTCAACGCTGACCCCGAGTCAGACGTGGGTGCCGTGTTGCTGGATTCGCCACGCGGCCACATTGAAGAGGAGGTAGGCGGGTTGGCGATTCACGACGGCGGCGAGGGTGCGCACTGGTTGCTGGCCTCCAACGCGTCGGCGGGTAGCATCAATCTCTATGACCTGGATCGTGATGCCGCCTTTGTGGGTAGCACGACGATCTCGTCGCGCGACAGCGAGGAACCAATCGGCGAGCCGGGGCCGCTGTACGCGACGAGTGCCGCGATCGGCGACGATTACCCGAATGGCGTGTTGCTGGTGGTCGACGAGGACGGTCCCGACGTGAAGCTGGTATCGATCTCGACATTGGCGAACACGTTCGGGATTGCGGCGGGCGCGGCGCAGTCCGATCCGCGTGCGAGCGCGAAGTCACCGGTCGCCGTGGTGCTGCCGACTGCGGAAACCGTGCCGGTCGGAAGCTTCGGCGATGCTGCGGACGATCCCGCGATCTGGGCGCATCCGACGGATCCGGCGAAGAGTTTGATCATTGCCACTGACAAGAAGGCGGGGCTGTACATCTATGACCTGCAGGGGAGGGTGGTGCAGTTCCTGCCGGATGGAAAGATGAACAACGTCGACCTACGTGATGGCTTCAAGCTGGGTGGACGTGAGGTCACGCTGGTCACTGCCACTAATCGCACTGACAAGACGATCGCGATTTACCGGCTGGATGTCGCCACCCGGACGCTGGTGGACGTGGCCGACGGGCCGCAATCTACCGGCATGCATGATCCCTATGGCCTGTGCATGTATCGCAGTGCTCGCAATGGCGACACCTACGTCTTCGTCAATGGCGACGAAACCGTCAAGAAGCAGTGGCGACTGGTCGATGCCAGCAATGGCCGGGTGCAGGCTGAACCCGTCCGCGAGCTCACGTTCGATTCGCAGACCGAAGGCTGCGTGGTCGATGATGACGCAGGCCTGCTGTATGTCGGCGAAGAAGATGTGGCGCTGTGGTCGCTTGCTGCCGAACCCGATGGCGGCAACGAGAAGACCTCGGTGGATCGCGTCGATGCCAACCCTGCGATCAAGGACGACATCGAAGGCATGGGGCTGTATGACCTGGGCGGTGGCCGCGGCTATATCGTGATCTCAAGCCAGGGCAACGACACGTATGCAGTCTATCGCCGCGAGGGTGCGCGCGAATACCTGGGTTCGTTCGCGGTGGCAAGCGATCCTGCGCGCGGGATCGACGGCATTTCCGAGACCGACGGACTCGATGTCAGTAGCGATAACCTCGGCCCGGGCCTTGAGTACGGTGCCATGGTCGCGCAGGACGGGCGCAACGTGCTGCCCGTCGAAAATCAGAACTACAAGATCGTGCCTTGGAAGGCGATCGCGGATGTTCTGGGTCTCGAAGTGCGTCAGCCCTGATCCGCGGCGCAAGGGAACAGCAAGTGCTGGTGGAGAAATTTCATGACGTGCAGGGCAGGCGGAGGGATATTTCGATGATGCTTTTGTTCGCACCGGCCAATCTCACAGACACGGACGCCAAAGGCGTGTCGTTTGATCTGGCCAGCAAGTCGATCAAGCGATGCGACACTCCACTTGCCCTGCACTCGATGCACGCACCTTCGACGGTCACTCGATACGCAGCCGCACGAACCATCCTCACCTGTGTGGCGATTGTCGGGCTCGCACTCACGGCATGTTCCGATGGGGGTGCTCAGCGAACCGGGGATGGAAGCGTCAACTCCGGTTACACCATTGCTGTAATTACGCACGAAACAGCCGGCGACACGTTCTGGGACAAGATCAGGGCCGGCGCCGAGCAGGCTGCCAGAGATACGGGCACTACACTGAAGTACTCCAGCGACCCCAACGCCGGGGAGCAGGCAAAGCTGATCCAGAACGCCATCGATTCCAGAGTGGACGCCATCGCGACGACGATGGCCACCCCGGATGCCCTGCGCGGCGCAATGCGCAACGCCAGCAGCGCAGGCATTACTCTGGTCGCCTTCAATGCAGGCATAGACCAGTACAAGGGCGCTGGTGCTTCAATGTACTTCGGCTCTGACGAAGCCGTGGCTGGAGCCGCGGCCGGGGAGCGGATCGCTGCCAGAGGAGGCGCCCGCCCGCTTTGCGTGATCCAGCAGACCGGCTCGGTCGCACTCGAGGCCCGCTGCGCAGGCGTGAAGTCGAAGGTGCCCGGCACCAGGAACATCCAGGTCAACGGCGCCAACAACGCAGAAGTGACCGCCACGCTGCAAGCCGCGCTGTCGACCGACCGGTCGATCGACTACGTCGTTACTCTGGGAGCGCAGCAAGCACATGCAGCGATGAAGGCCAAGGCGTGGGCCGACAGCGATGCCAAGGTGATTACCTTCGACCTCGATCCCGATGTCGCCAGCCTGATCAAGGACGGCCAG
Source organism: Luteimonas sp. (assembly GCA_024707405.1). Lineage (GTDB taxonomy): Bacteria > Pseudomonadota > Gammaproteobacteria > Xanthomonadales > Xanthomonadaceae > Luteimonas. Next base: position 556,476 of record JANPZU010000003.1, on the reverse strand, counting down.
ATCGAGTTTTCGATCGACCAGCAGCCCTATGTCCAGGGCTACATGGCCGTGTCAGCGCTCTATCTCAACCTCAGGAACGGCAATGACATCGGTGGTGGTCGGGCCGTCCTGACGGGTCCTTCCTTTGTTGATCGGGACAACATCGACCGGATCCTTCCGTTCGCGCGAAACAATACTCGTTGAGCTTGTGGTGAGATTGCTTTAGCGGCCTCGCCCCGTTCATTCGGAGGCATCGATGTCTGAAACGAAATCACGGATCGGTTTTCCCGGCGCTTCTGCCATAGACACCGGGGTGCACGCTGAAGACGCCAATCGGATAAGGCTCGGCTGGTCCAATAGATTGCTTGCCCGTCCCGAGGTCGGTGCCATCGTGGCGGCCGTCGCCATCCTCGTTTTCTTCCTCATCATGGCGCCGGCGTTTCGGTCCGGCGCGTCATTCGCCACCGTCCTCTACGCGGCCTCGACGATCGGCATCGTCGCGGTCGGGGTCGGAATGCTGATGATCGGTGGAGAGTTCGATCTGTCGGCTGGCGTCATGGTTTTCGCCGCCGTGCTCTTCAACTCGATGTTCTGCTACCAACTCGGGATCAATCTCTGGGTCGGTGCGTTGTTGTCGTTGCTCTTCGCGCTGTCCATCGGATTCTTGAATGGCTATTTGACGGTGCGCACCGGCATCCCCAGCTTCCTGATCACCCTCGGTTCTTTCTTCGTCCTTCAGGGTGCAAATCTGGGCTTGACCAAGTTGGTCACTGGTGCCGTGATCTCGCCCAACATCAGCCAGATGGACGGCTACCATTCGCTCAAGGCGATATTTGCCCACCAGTTTCACGTGGGTGGTATCACGATCAATATCACGGTGTTGTGGTGGATCTTCTTCGTCATGCTGTCTTCGTGGATCCTGCTGCGGACCGAGTCGGCAACTGGATCTATGCCGTTGGCGGCAACGTCGCCAGCGCCCGTGCGGCCGGTGTGCCGGTGCTGCGAGTCAAGGTCGGACTGTTCATGGGGGTCGCGCTCCTGGCCTGGTTCACCGGCATGCACCAGCTCTACATGTACGACACGGTGCAGGCCAACAACGGTGTCGGAGACGAGTTCCTTTTCATCATCGCGGTGGTCGTAGGCGGCACGTTGATGACCGGGGGCTACGGGAACGCGGTCGGCGTCGCCATCGGTGCCTTCATCTTCGGGATGACCAAGCAGTGCCTGGTCTACGCCGGCTGGGGCCCGAACTGGTTCAAGGCTTTCCTCGGCATCATGCTGCTGCTCGCCGTCATCGTGAATCTGTACGTCAAGAAACTTTCGACCGCTCGAAAGGTTGACTGACGCGATGATCTACACCTTGCATGAGCACGCGGAATCAACTGTTGTAGCGGATGAGCCTCTCGCCCGGTTGATCGACGTCGGGAAATCCTATGGCGCCGTTCGCGCGCTGCGTGGGATCAATATGACGGTCCGGGCGGGGCAGGTCACCGGAGTCCTCGGAGACAACGGCGCAGGGAAATCCACGCTGATCAAGATCATCGCCGGGTTGCACCGGCACAACGAAGGCATCATGACGGTGGACGGGAAGGAAGTGAATTTCCTCTCTCCCCGAGAAGCGCTGAGCCACGGCATCGCCACCGTGTATCAGGATCTCGCGATGGTCGGCCTGATGGAGGTTTGGCGCAACTTCTTCCTTGGCTCGGAGCTGACCGCGGGCCGATTTCCGCTCGCGCCGTTGAAATCCGCGGAGATGCGCGAGATCGCCGACAACGAATTGCGAAAGATGGGAGTGGTGGTCAAGGATATCGACCAGCCGATCGGTGAGCTGTCCGGCGGCCAGCGACAGTGCGTTGCGATTGCGCGTGCCGTGTATTTCGGGGCGCGCGTGCTTATCCTGGACGAACCGACTGCCGCACTCGGCGTCAAGCAGGCAGGCGTGGTGCTGAAGTACATCGCGGCTGCACGGGATGCCGGACTGGGTGTGGTGTTCATTACCCACAACCCCCATCACGCCTACATGGTGGCCGACCACTTCATCATCCTGAAGCTTGGTCGTGTCGTGCTGGATAAGACGCGAGCGGATGTTCCGTTGGATGAGCTGACCCGGATGATGGCCGGTGGTGATGAGCTCAATGAGTTATCCCATGATCTGCAAGTCGGGCGATGATCCTGCGACGGGTTAGCTACGCGAGATTGTCGTGCCGGAGACAGAGGTGGCTACTTTGCTTAGAGAGATTCGACATCAATGAAATCACCCTGTGTCCATCCCAACGTCGGCTATCCGCTGATCTTTGAGGCCAAGTCCGAAAGCAGATTAGGGATGTTTATCGGGGGTAGGGAAGGGCAGCTTCCGACCCATAAGGGTTCACCCCCGTTTACACGGACTGTTGGGTTAAGAGTCTGAAGACCTGATCCCGAGCGTCAAGCCTTCGCTGGATGAGCGGGTTGTGGAACCGCTCGATGTAGTCGAACACATCGCTCCTGGCTTCGGCCAGGGTCAGGTAGCGACGTCGGTGCACTCGCTCCCGCTTGAGCTTGCCGAAGAAGCCCTCGACCGCTGCGTTGTCGCCGCAGTGGCCGACGTCACTCATGCTGCTGACGATGCGGTGGTCCTTCAGGAACTGCTGGTATTCGGCGCTGGTGAACTGCGTGCCCCGATCGGAGTGCAGGATGACTTCGCTGCGGTCGGGACGTTGCCAGCAGGCCATCATCACCGCCTTGAGCACCAGGTGCCGATCCTGCACCGGCGACATCGACCAGCCGACCACCTTGCCCGCGTACAGGTCGACGACTGCACACAGATACAGCCAACCCTCGCCGGTGCGGATGTAGGTGATGTCGACCACCCACTTGGTGTTGGGCTCGTGGGCGGTGAAGTCCCGGGCCAGTTGGTTGCGGACATGTGCAGGACGGACGCCGGAAGGCTTGTGCCGCCAACGGCGTCGCTGCGGCACGCCCGCCAGACCATCGGCCGCCATCAGTCGGGCAATGCGATTGAGGCTGGCCGTCTCGCCTTCATAGCCCAGCGCCTCGTGTATGCGTCCGGCACCCATGACGCCATCACTTGCAGCATGGCGTTCCCTGATCTTGCCGAGCAACCGGAGATTGTCCAGCGTCCGGGCACTGGGGGTGCGACTGCACCAGCCGTGGAACCCGCTGGGCGAGACCTTCAGGCATCGGCACATCAGCCTGACCGGGTACTGGTCGCGGTGGCGTCGGATCGCCTCGTACCTCAAGACGATTCCTTGGCGAAGAACGCCGCCGCATCGCGCAAAAAATCCCGTTCCTTCTTGACCCGCGCCAGCTCCATCTTCAGGGCCAGCAATTCCTGGTCGCGTGCGGCGCCGTTGCCGGGGAAGGCCTTCTTGCCTCCGGCCTCCAACTCCCTGCGCCAACGATGGATCTGGTTGGCCCGTATCCCCAGGTCACGTGCGATCTGGGACACCTTCGCACCAGGCAAACGGGTCAGGCCGACGGCCTCACGCTTGAACTCTTCGCTGTACTTCTTCCGCTGTGGCATGACACTCCTCCTGCCCCATGATGGGGCTTAACTGAAGTGTCCGTGCTAGCGGGGGTGAACCCCCTGAGCATCAAATGTAGAAACGGCGTACCGGCGTTCCTTCCACAGCGTTTGCTCCGGATCGATCAGTCCCACGGCGTACAAGTGCCGGTAGAACTGGATAGCGACGCGCATCCTGTGGGATGCCCCTGACGGTGAGAGATCACCCCGCTCCCTGCGTTCAATCAGAAATCCCCGGTAGCGGACCAAACATTGCTCAGATCGCTGCTGCGGGAACGCCCAAGGATCGATCTGGTAGTCCTCCAGAAAGTTGGCGTAGGTGAGAAGCTTCGCCATGTTTGAGGAAACTGTGTCTCTGCTCACCAGGCGTGGTGCGCACCGAGACAGAGCCCATATGTTTGCTTCACGAAAAGGTGTCCCGTCCGCCCACACGATCTGGGGCATGTTTGATATACGTCGCCGCGACTCGCTGGGAGTCCAAGTGACGGCCTCGTTTGCAACCACTTCGTTGTGGGGGTGGAAGCCGATTTGAATCAGACGTGCCATCTGTGACCTAAGTTGATTCCGTTAGGAACAGGTCACCACAGGAATCGGGTCGATCCTAGACGGACCTGTGATCCGCTTGCCGGTGGCGAGATTTGGCTGGCCGCGCGCACTACCGGGCCCCGAAAGAGGGCTCAAAGGGGCGGGTGAGCTCAAGGAGCAACGGACCACGCAGCCATGTCCATGTCCATGGCCGGCTCAAGGGTGCGCGTCCATGCGTCCGCTATGAACGGGTAGCCGGGCACCCCATGTTGATGTCGATGATCTGCGCGCCGTTGCCGGCGTTGTACTTCGCGGCCTCGGCCATCACGGCGGGCACGGTGCCGGCGATCTGCACGCTGATCGGGTCGGGTTCGCCGGCATGATCCATGCGCTGCAGCGACTTGCGCGTCGTCCAGAAGCGTGGATCGCTGATGGTCATCTCCGACACGGCCAGTCCCGCGCCCAGCCGCTTGCACAGCAGCCGGAACGGCTTGTCGGTGACGCCCGCCATCGGGGCGAGGATCACCTTCGGGTCGATGGCGTGGGGGCCGATGCGCATGGCGCCATTGTCGCAGCCGCGTGCGCGCGGGGCGAGCCTGTGCCGGGCTGCGTCAGCGCCGCAGGTGGTAGGCCTCGAAGCGGCCAGGCTCGGCATCGAACACCATCAACAGTTCGTCCGGTCCGATGCGGGCCAGCCAGCCGGCACTGTTGGCGCTGCCGGGGAACTCCGTCCCGGCCGGACGGGCGGGGTCGTATGCGCGCGGCGGGTCGTCGTTGACTGTCGATGCGCCGAGGAAGGCGAGTCGATCCGGCGCGCCCTCGATCGGATACAGCACGCCGCTGCGGCGTTGCGAGCCGGTGGTCTTGGCGAAGCGGTGGCCGCAGGCATCGGTCTCGATGCGTGCCTCGAAATACGGATACACATAGACCTGGCCCATGTGCAGTTGCAGCGAACGTACCTGCCATGCGCCGGTGATGTCGCCGATCGGTTGCAGGGGGCGTTCGAGCAGGGCGGCCAGCCGCTCGGCATCGGCACTGCCCGCGTCGAAGCGCTGCAACAACGCTTGCGGCGTGGTTTCGACCTGCGCGCGATGCCCGGGCAGCGCGTGTTGCACCCAGTCGCAAGATGCGGTGGTTGCAGCCTCGCCGGACGGTGCAGGTGCGTCGCCAGCAGGCATCGTCGCCGGCGCTGGTGCCGGGGCTTCCGGGGTGTCGGATGCACCGGCGACGGGCTCGGCCTCGGCGGGAGGCGGATCCGATGGTGCGATGCAGCCTGCCAGCAGCGTGGCGGCGAAGATCATGGCAATGGCGCGGCGATGCATGCGCGTACTCCGTTCCGTGTCGGAGCCACCGTGGCCGAACGCAGGTGAGCGATGCATGAAACGTCCGTCGTGGCGCTGCTGCCATCCAATGCAAAAGGCCCGGGCATGCCGGGCCTTCCTCATGCATGCGGGTTTGCGGATCAGCCGGTCAGGTCGACCAGCGCCGCGTCCGGTGCGTTGGTCTTGACCGATTCGATGCCGTTGTCGCGCGCGGCGGCACTGGAATACATCTCGCTGTGGCCGATGGTCTGGCCGTTGCTGGCCTTGAGGTTGAAGTACGGGCTGCCGTCCTTCGCGGTGAGGCGCTCGAAGTAGGCGTCGTCCTGGCTGTGCTTGCGCACCGACTCCACGCCATTGAGTGCGGAGACCTTTGCTGAATAGCCTTCGCTGGTCAGGATGACCTGGCTGTTGCCGGCCTTGAGGTTGAACTGGAACTCGCCGTTCTTGCGGGTGGTGATTTCGAACTTGCCTGCCATGTTTTACATGCCTCCTGTGGCGTGGATGGCGCATTTTTGGTTTGTGGAGCTAGTTGTCGTCTATGGCGGCTACAAGCGCGAATACGAAGTTATGAGTGTTCTCCTGCCAGTCTGTTACTTGGCGAACCGATATGGTTTGAACACGAGCGCTGCCTCTGCCGGTCTCATGGTTTCTATCCATCTGATGGACAATTTGGTGTCGTCTCGCCATGCATGCGGCTAGCTTTGGGTAAAACGGATCGAATTGATTTGTTTCAATCCCAATGAGTTTAAGCCCCTCTCGCAAGTCAGCGAGGTTGTTGATGTTCATTCGATCAACGTAAGTCTCAATTGAGTCACGGATAATGTTATGAACAAAGCGGCCTTCATACGGTAGCAAATCGCCGAGCAAAAAACCTTTTGGACGGTGATTATCCGTCTTAAGAGGAATCGTGTTCAATGAGGCTTGGCTACCTTGTGGTAGTTTCCAGAGAAATAGGTTTCGAAACACTTCTTCAAGCGCGCTGTGAAGAAAAACAACAGCCGCCCTTAATGTGTCGGCAGATTGTGCATTTCGACGGCCTTGAGCATGGCCGCTTTGGAGTGCTCGATAAGTTGCGACTAGATTTGCTATTCGGCCTTCGTTTTGGCGGAACTCTTGAAGTGTGTATTCCCTCATGTCGCTCCTTTGCCAATCTATACGGCTTACTTCGGTCAATCCGCACCGAAACGCTTGGCCAGTTCGTCGCGCGCGGGCATCGCAAGCGCCGCGCCCTCGCGTTCGGTGGACAGCGCGGCATAGCGCGAAGCGAAACGGACGTGGGTCGAGAACGGTGCGGCGGGATCGCCTGCCAGCGATGCCGCCAGTGCGCCATTGAAGGCATCGCCGGCGCCGGTGGTGTCGATCGCATCCACGGATTCGGCCGGCATACGGTAATGCTCGCCGTCGTCGCCCCGGGTCTGCTCGCTGCGATGGGACACGAATGCGCCGGCCGCACCCAGCGTGACCACTACCGTGCCGCGTGGCAGAAGCGTGCGGCACAGGCGGTGCAGGCGCACGTCGTCCATTCCTGCCAGTGCATCGGCATCGACGGTTTCGTTCGCGTGGCGCAAGAGCAGGCCGGCGAACTCGGTTTCGTTGGGCGTGAGGATGTCGGCGACGGCCAGCAGTTCGCGCGAGGACTCGGCATTCGCCGGCGCCGGGTTGAGCACCGTGCGGATACCGGACGCGCGCGCGAGGCGCATGGCCTCGAGCACGCTCTCTAGCGGTGATTCGAGTTGCGCCAGCACGATGCGGGCGTTGGCGATCGCATCGCTGCGGCCGGTGACGAAATCGACCGACAGTTCGGCGTTGGCACCGGGCCCGATGACGATGGAATTGCGACCATCGTCGTCGACGTAGATGCCGGCGGTGCCGGTGGGCGAATCGCTGTCGAACGATTGCAGGTCGATGCCGTCGGCATCGGCGAGGTGGCGGGCGAGTTGTCCGCCGTCGTCGTCGCCGAGTGCGCAGACGAACGTGGTGCCGGCGCCCGCGCGCACGGCCGCCACCGCCTGGTTGAAGCCCTTGCCGCCGGGCCCGGTGCGATAGCTGCCCACCAGGGTTTCGCCCGGGCGGGGCAGTTGGGCGCTGTGCCAGACGTGGTCGACGTTGAACGAACCGACGACCACGACGCGTGCATTGGACAACGACATTGCGAGTGCGATGCCGCTATCAGCCGAGGTTGGTCAGCACGCCGGCGATGGTGGCCGTCATCAGCGTGGCGATGGTGCCGCCGAGCACCGCGCGTAGGCCGAAGCGGGCGAGATCCTGCCTGCGTTCGGGCGCGAGGCCGCCGATGCCGCCGATCTGGATCGCGATCGAACTGAAGTTGGCGAAGCCGCACAGCGCGTAGGTGGCGATCAGGCGGCCCTGGTCGCTCAGCACCACGCCGTCGACGCGGCCGTTGACGATGTCGGCCAACTGCAGGTACGCGACGAATTCGTTGATGACCACCTTCTGGCCGATCAGCGAACCCACCGTGCCCGCGTCCTGCCACGGCACGCCGATCAGCCATGCCACCGGGGCCAGCACCCAGCCGAAGATCGCGGCCAGGTCGAGCGGCTTGCCGATCATGGCCTGGATGCCGGTGATCTCGCCGAACCAGGTCAGTGGTGCGTTCACCATCGCGATCAGCGCGATGAACGCCAGCAGCATCGCGCCGATGTTGAGCGCCAGCCGCAGGCCATCGCCGGCGCCGGCCGCGGCTGCGTCGATGACATTGCTGGTGGTCTTCTCGACCTCCATCTTCACCGTGCCGCGGGTCAGCGGTTCCTGCGTTTCCGGGATCAGGATCTTGGCGATCACCAGCGTTGCCGGCGCGGCCATGATCGACGCCGCCAGCAGGTGCTTGGCGTAGAACGCCTGTTGTTCCGGATCGCCGCCGCCGAGCATGCCCACGTAGGCCGCCAGCACGCCGCCGGCAATGTGCGCCATGCCGCCGATCATCATCGTGATCAGTTCGGACTCGGTCATCCGCGAGATGTACGGGCGCACCGTCAGCGGGGCCTCGGTCTGGCCGATGAACACGCTGGCGCAGACGCTGGTGGTCTCGGCGCCGGACACGCGCATCACCTTGGTGATCGCCAGCGCCATGATCCGCACGATGAACTGCATCACGCCCAGGTGGTACAGCACGCCCATGAAGGCGGCGAAGAAGATGATCGTCGGCAACACCTGGAAGGCGAAGATGAAGCCGTAGCTCTCCACGTCCATCAGGTTGCCGAAGATGAAGGTCGAGCCGGCGGTGACGAAGCCCAGGATCTTCACGAAGCCGTGGCCGAGCCAGTCGAATACCTCGCGCCCGCCGGGAACCAGCAGGACTACCGCGGCAAACGCGATCTGGAGCGTGATGCCGATGCCGACCAGTCCCCAGTCGACGCGGCCCTTGTTGTTGGAGAACAGCCAGGTGATGCCGACCAGCACCGCGAGACCGAACAGGCCGAAGCCGACCTGCAGAAAACCTTCCATTCCTTGCCCCCTGGCGGTGTCGTGACGCGGAGACTAGTTTACGCGGGCCGCAGCCGGCAACCGCGGATCGTGCGATCGGCTAGAGATCCAGCGCCGCGACGCGGTTGCGTCCTTCGCGCTTGGCCTGCTGCAGTCGCCGGTCGGCCACGCCCAGCAGCGTCGAAGCATCGCCGCCGTCCTGCGGGAAGCTGGCGAGGCCGGCGCTGAAGCTGAGCGATGCCGTTTCGTTGCCGCGCTCGAGGTGGAACGGGCTGTCTGCCAGCTCGCGTCGCGTCCGGTCGAGGCGCTCCCACGCGCTGCCGATCGGGCAGCGCAGCACCAGCACGAATTCCTGCCCGCCGATGCGGGCCACGTGCTCGCCGCGTTCCAGCATCTCGCCCAGCAGCGACACGACGTGGCGGATCGCGCGGTCGCCGGCGCGATGGCCGAAATCGTCGTTGAGTCGCTTGAACCGGTCCAGGTCCACCAGGGCGATGGTGAGGCTGTGCCCGTCGTCGCGCGCGGCCTGGAACATCCGCGGCAGCCGCTGCAGCAGCCAGGCGCGGTTGGGCAGGCCGGTCAGTCCGTCGCGCCCGGACAGTTCGACCAGCCGCTGCATCCGGTAGACGACCGCGCAGGTGAGTCCGGTTGCGATGAGCAGCAGCACCAGCCGTTCGAGCTGGGCGGCGACCGTGGCCTGGCCGTAACCGATGGAGATCAGCGGCTGCGCTGCCAGCGCCAGGATCGAGAACGACAGTGCCGCGTACTGGACGATGGCCAGCGCGCCGACATACAGCGTCAGGCGCCCGTCGTTGCGCAATGCGGTGACGAAGATCGCGATCGCGTAGAAACACCAGATCACCACGCTGTTGACGCCCGACACGGGGTCGTCCATCGCCAGCAGCACCAGCACCACGCTGGTGGCGGTCACGTCCCATGTGCCCGTGGCGAACGGCAGCCAGCGATGCCGGCGGTGGTTGCGCGCCAGCGCCAGCCAGACCTGCGCGACGATGTTCACGAACACCGCCGCGACCAGTCCCACCAACGTCTGCGTCGTGTCCGCGCCACCGGCGGCGGCGATCAGCGGCAGCGCGAGGATCGGCACCGAGAGCATCGTGCGCAGCTTGGCGACCAGCAATTCGCCACCGGCGCCGTGTTCGAGCATCACTTCGTCCGGGCGCGACAACAGTCGCGACAAGATGCCGCGTTCCACCGGCAAGCCGCGCATCAGTTCATTGCCCCGTGTGCCATCGGCAAAGCATACCCGCGCCGATCCGCGGATGTGGCGCGGGGCCTACACTGTCCGTCCACGCCACCGGAGCTTCGCCATGCAATACCGCCGCCTCGGCTCGTCGGGCCTGCAACTGTCCGCGCTGTCGTTCGGTGCCTGGGTCACGTTCGGCTCCCAGGTCGGACGTGGCGCCGCGCGCGAACTGGTGGCCGCCGCGTGGGATCACGGCATCAACTTCTTCGACAACGCCGAAGGCTATGCCGATGGCGAAGCCGAGCGGGTGATGGGCGACGTGATCGCCGACCTGCGCCTGCCGCGCGACGGCTACTGCGTGTCGAGCAAGGTGTTCTTCGGTTCGGCCAAGGATGCGCGGCCGACCCAGCGCGGGCTGTCACGCAAGCATGTCCATGATGCCTGCCACGGCGCACTGTCGCGGTTGCGCGTCGAACACCTCGACCTGTTCTTCTGCCATCGTCCCGATCCGGACACGCCCATCGAGGAAACGGTGTGGGCGATGGACACCCTGGTCCGGCAAGGCAAGGTGCTGTACTGGGGGACGTCCGAATGGCCGGCGGCGAGCATCCGCGAGGCGGTGCGCATCGCGCGCCAGCACCACCTGCACGCGCCGACGATGGAGCAACCACAGTACAACCTGCTGCATCGTGAGCGCGTCGAACTGGAATACGCGCCGCTCTACGCCGAGTCGGGACTGGGAACGACGATCTGGTCGCCGCTGGCGTCCGGACTGTTGACCGGGAAGTACAACGACGGCATCCCCGCCGACAGCCGGCTCGGCCAGGAGGGCTATGGCTGGCTGCAGCGGATGGTGCTGGGCGATGCGCAGTCCGGGCAGGTCGAGCGGGCGCGCCGGTTCACGGCCCTGGCACGGGAACTCGGGGTCGACCCGGCCCCGCTTGCCATCGCCTGGTGCCTGAGCAATCCGCATGTCTCGACCGTCCTGCTGGGTGCCAGCCGGGTGGAGCAACTCCTGCAGAACCTGAAAGCGCTGTCGCTGCTGGAGCGTTTCGACGAGATGGTCTGGCGGCGGCTGGAAGCGGCCACCGCCTAATCTCAAGGCCTTGGGAGACGCTGAGGCGGAGGTGTGCATCACCCTCTTGACAACATAATGAGAATTATTAGCATTAGCATTCCCGATGTGAGGACATGCCGATGTTTGCGCCCCAGCACTCCAGCCATACGCCTTCCCATACCCTCGATGCCAGCCCGGCCACATCGTCGGCCCCGGCGACGATCACCATCGAAATCGACAGCCTGCGCCTGCTGCAGGGCCAGCGCGAGTTGCGCATCCGCCATGGCAACGAGTGCTACCGCCTGCGCCATACCCGCAACGACAAGCTGATCCTCACCAAGTAATCCCCGGCCTGCCGTCGGCAGGCTCCCACGCCTCTCTCCCCAAGGCCCGCAAGCCAGCGGCAGGCATCGCCTGCCGGGACGCCAGCAACGCCTCGGATCAGACGACACCGATCACGAGACCTTCCATGCGTCCCAACCTGCTTGCCGCCGCGCTGGCCCTGGCATTGCCCGGCCTTGCGCTTGCCGAAACCAACACCGACACCACTGCCGCGACGGCGCCCGAAGCCGCGCAGCTCGATCGCGTCGTGGTCACCGCCACCCGTACCGAGCGCCAACTCGTCGACGTGCCCAACACCGTCGACAGCATCGACCGTGCGCGCATGGACGAGTTGCTGGTGCGCGACCTGAAGGATCTGTTCCGCTACGAGCCGGGCATTACCGTCAGCGAAAGCTTCGGCCGCTTTGGCATTGGCGACATCCGCATCCGCGGCCTCGGCGGCAATCGCGTGCGCATCCAGACCGACGGCATCGTGGTGTCCGATGCCTTCAGCATCGGCAGCTTCTCCAACGCCAACCGCAACTTCGTCGACCTCGACACGCTCAAGCGCGTCGAAGTGGTGCGCGGGCCGACCAGTTCGCTCTACGGCTCGGACGCGCTGGGCGGCATCGTCTCCTTCGTCACCAAGGATCCGTCGGATTACCTGGCGGACGGCAAGGACGCCTACTTCGGGTTCAAGCTCGGTTTCGAAACCGATTGGAACGGGCTGTTCGGCGGCGCCACCACGGCATTCGGCGGCGAGCGCTGGTCAGGCATGGTGGCGGTGAGCCATCGCCAGGGGCAGGAAACCGAGAACCAGGGCGAAACCGGCGGCACCGGCAGCGTGCGCACGCAACCCAACCCGCAGGAGCGCGATGGCCGCAGCGTGTTGTCGAAGCTGGTCTATGCGCCGTCGGAGAACCAGCGCTTCCGCTTGACGCTGGAGGGCAACGAGGACGCCGCCGATACCGACATGCTGACCTCGCAAGGGTTCCAAGCGTTGACCGGCGCGACGAACACGCGGGTCGCGGCGCGCGACCGCCAGAAGCGCACGAGGCTGTCGTTCGGGCACGAGATCGACGCCATCGGCGGCTTCGCCGACGCCATCGACTGGCAGGTGTACCGCCAGGACAGCGAGACCACGCAATACACCATCGAGGAACGCACGCTGCCGGCGCCGACGCTGCGCGACATCCGCGAACGCACCTTCGAATTCGAACAGTCCATCACCGGCCTGCAGGCGAACTTCCGCAAGTCGTTCGAGGGCGTGGCGGTGGTGCACGACCTGGCCTGGGGCCTGGACGTGTCGCGCACCGAGACCGAGCAGAAACGCGATGGCCTGCGTACCTTCCCGCTGACCGGCGTACAGACGCCGGTGATGCTTCCCGACGTGTTCCCGGTGCGCGATTTCCCGATCAGCAAGACCACCAACGCGGCGCTCTACCTGCAGGACGAGATCGCCTTCGCCGACGGCGCGTTCCGGCTGGTGCCCGCCGTGCGCGTGGACTACTACAAGCTCGATCCGAAGCTCGATGCCATCTTCGCCGAGGACAATCCCGGCGTGGCCGTGGTCGGCGTCACCGAGACCAGCGTGTCGCCCAAGCTCGGCGCGGTGTGGCATTTCGCCGGCGACTGGTCGCTGTACGGCGGCTATGCGCGCGGCTTCCGCTCGCCACCGTATGCCGACGTCAACATCGGTTTCACCAACGTGATGTTCGGTTACACCGCCATCGCCAATCCCGACCTCAAGCCCGAGACCAGCGATGGGCTCGAACTCGGCCTGCGTTTCAACGGCAAGGCCGTGCACGCCAGTCTCGCCGGTTACCACAACCGCTACGACGACTTCATCGAATCGTTCCGCTTCATCGGCTTCAACAGCGACGGCCTGATGGTTTACCAGTCTCAGAACGTCGCCGAAGCGCGCGTTTACGGTGCCGAACTCAAGGCAGGCGTGGATCTGGGTGCGCTCTCCGATGCGTGGCAGGGCTGGTCGCTGCGTGGGGCTGCGGCCTGGTCGCGCGGCGAAGACCGCACCGCCGACGAGCCGCTGGATTCGGTCGATCCGTTGACCGCCGCGCTCGGCATTGCCTATGCCAACGACACCTGGGGTGCGGAACTGGCCGGTCGCTTCGTCGGTCGACGAGACCGGATGTCTTCGCCGCCTGCAGGCGTGTCTTATTACGAGTCGCCCGGCTATGGCGTACTGGATCTGTACGCCCACTGGACGTTCGCACCGGGTGCGAAGGTCAACGTCGGCGTCTTCAACCTCAGCGACAAGAAGTACTGGGCTGCCGGTGCGGTGCCGCTTCTGAGCGATGCCAGTGCGACGCTCGACCGCTACACAGCGCCGGGTCGCAACTTCGGCGCCAGCCTGGCGATCGACTGGTAGCGACGATGCCGCGTGCCGTCACGCCATTGGTGCAGGAACGGAGCGATGCCCGGACGGCTCGCCTCCCCATGCCATGGGAACTGGCGGCGCTGGGCACGGTGCTGTGCCTGTACCAGGGGCGGTCGGGTGGCGAACTGGCCGGTTGGTCGCGTGCGATGCAGGCCGAGGCATCATCGGTACTCGACAGTGACGGCATGCGCGAATGCCTGTTGTTCCGTGATGCCGCCGGCGACTGCTGCTGGAAGCTCTACCTGTTGCCCGACAGCGACTTCCTCGCCTGGGAGCGGCTGTCGTCGGGTTTGCCGATGCGCGTGCGCGAGGACGCCAGTGCCAGCGGCATCGCCGAACGCATGCTGCAGCGACTGGTCGGCCGCGTGCGCGATGGCGAATGGCAGGCCAGTGTCGTGCGCCTGCACGCCTTGCCCGTGGCGCAGGGCAAGGCGGGCGAATGCGTGCTGGCGGCGACGCTCGCGTCGGTGTCTCCGCTCGGTGCCGCCGCCGCGCGCGGCATCGCACGCAGCCACCATGCCGATGCCGAGGCATTGCGCGACGAGTGCTGCTGCGCCCGCGCCGCACGCGAGGCGATGCGCCTGTCCACCGGACACGAACACGAATCCCAACATCCCTACCCATTGGTCAGGCTGCCACGGCCCGGCCATGATTGAGCCGAGATTGATCGGAACAAGGACGCAAGCATGAAACCGCAAGCAAGACTCCTCCTGCCCCTCCTGTTGTGCGCGGCGATGCCGGCACTGGCGCAAGACTATCGCGACACGACCGATCCCGAGGCCGACCGCACCGCCATCCTCGCGATGCAGGGCGAGTACACCGTCGACTTCGTGTTCGATGAAACCGTGCTGCTGGCACCCGGCTACGAACGCGCATCGGCGCAGCGCAGCGGCGGCGACGAGGTGGTCATCGTGGTCGAGGACACACCGACGAAGATCGTGCTGCAGCACATCCTGGTGCAGCAATCGACCGGGCATGTCACCAAGCACTGGCGGCAGGACTGGACGTACGAGGCGCCGCAGCGCTGGGAATTCGCGGCCGACCAGACCTGGCGCGTGCGCGACATCCCCGCCGAGAAGACCCGCGGCGCGTGGACGCAGTGCGTGTACGAGGTCAGCGACGCGCCACGCTATTGCGGCACCGGCAAGTGGAACCACCGTTACGGCGTGTCGACGTGGACGTCCGACCGCACCTGGCGCCCGCTGCCGCGCCGCGAGTACACCAAGCGCGACGATTACAACGCGATGAACGTCGAGAACCGCCACACCATCGTCCCCGGCGGCTGGACGCATGAACAGGACAACACCAAGACCGTGCGCCGTGCCGACGGCAGCACCGAACGCACCATCGCCCGCGAGTTCGGCTTCAACGACTACATCCGCACCGACGAATTGAACTTCCAGCCCGCCTACGACTACTGGGATGCGACGAAGGATTACTGGGCGAAGGTGCGCGCGCGCTGGGATGGCTTCCTGTCGCAGCCGCCGGGCCTGCATCTGAAGACCAAGGTCGACGGCATGGCGATGATCATCCCGCTGTTCACCCAGGCGGGTGAGGTGCAGGAAGGCAAGGACGTGCCGGACGCCGAGATCGACAAGGTGTTCGCCGAATGGGTGGAGCCGGCCCCCGCGCCCTGATGCTGCGGGTGCACGGCGTGGTCACGTAAAAAAGCCCTCCTGCACCGCGCCAAGCGGTGCGAGGAGGGTGGGACGAAAACGGGATTGCGTGCCGCGGCTGTCAGGCGCCCAGTTGCGCAAGGCTCGCGGCGATTGCGCCTTCTGCTTCGAGCGCGGCACGAGGCGGTGCAGGAGGCGCAGGCGGAGCGGACGGAGCCTTCGGCGCTGCAGGCGGTGCCGGTGGCGCGGGTGGTGCCGGCGGCCACGCCATCAGCTTCGGGATCGCGACGCGGGCTTGTCCGTTCCTGCGATCGCGCAGGTAGTCCACGGCGACCGTGTCGCCCTCGTCCTTGTCGCGCAACGTGTCCATCACTTCGCGCGGCGTGGCCACGGCCTTGCCATCCACGCGCTGGATCACGTCGCCCGCGCGCAAGCCTTCCATTTCACCCGTCGAGAGCACCAGCACGCCCTTGTCGGTGCCGAAGTAGCGGCCGAGTTCGGCATCGACCGAAGCGAGGTTCAGGCCGTTCCATCGGAATGCGGACAGCAGCCGCGGCGCTTCGCCGCTGGAGATGCGGGTGATCTGGCGCTGGATGTCCGGGCCGATGCCGATCAGCTTCTCGACGTCGATGACATCGCCATTCATCCGCACGCTGCCGTCGGGCAGCGTTTCGATGAAGACGTTGCCATTGGGACGGATCAGGGTGCCGTCGGTGCGGTTGAAGACTGCGACCCTGCGGTCGCGTTGCGGCAGTACTGCCACCGTGCTGCGACGGCCATCGCGCAGGTAGGCCAGTTGCACGGACTTGTCCGTCTCCAGCCCGCTGAGCAATTTGCGCGCGTTCTCCACGCGCAGTTCGCCGGTGCTGCCGAGGATTTCCTTGCCGTCCACCGAGAGCAGCCGGTCGCCACTGCGCAGGCCGGCTTTCGATGCGGCGCCATCCGGGGTCACGCCGGTGATGCGTACGCCGGACTGGTCGTCCGGCGCCAGCAGCACGCCGATGAGGGGCCGGTTGCTGATGCGGTCGAGGTGCACGCGTGCGGCCGATGCGCGTTCGCGCGCTTCGCCTGCATGCCTGCGGGCTGTCTCGGCCTGCCCGCGCGCGAGTTCGGAATATCGCCTGGCGGCACGGTCGAGTTCGGCGCGTGCGGCGGCGAGTTCCGCTTCCGTGGCGGGCTTGTCGTCGGATGCGAAGGCCGGGCCGGCGATCAGCAGCGACAGTGCCGTGGCGAGCAGCGAGGAAGCGAGTGGTTTCATGGAGTGGTCTCGATGGATGGATCAGGTTCGGAGTGTTGTGGCGTGGTCAATCGATGCGCACGAGCGAGGCCTGGTATTGCAGGCCGTCGGAAGCGAGCCAGCGCTGGTTGCTTTCGAAGCCGGCGAGCGTACGCAAGCTGTCGACGCGTTCTTCCCAGAGGGAAATGCGGTCTTCATCGGGCAGGTCGGGCTGCATCAGCGCGGCGTCGATGGTGGCGAGCCGCACGTCCAGTTCGCCGACGAGGTAGGCAGCGGTACCACTGGCCATGCGGTCGTCGCGCGCGACGGCGAGCAGGGTTTCGAGCTGGGCGGATTCGGCGTACAGCGTTTCCAGCGGATCGTTGGCGGCCACCGGCGATGCATCGGGCCACACGCGTGGCGCGCCGTCGTCCGGCTGGAACCACTGCAATCGCCAGGGCAATGCGACGGCGAGCAGGACAGCGGCCGCGGTTGCCAGCCAGAGTGGCGAGCGCGAGCGTTTGCGACGCGCATCGAGCTTCGTCGCGATGGCGTTCCAGCCGCCGGGCGGAGGCATTTCCGCAGGAATCGCGGCGAAGGCATCGTGCCAGTCGCGCGGTGGTTGCGCGTGCTTGGTGGCGTCAGGCATGGGCCGACTCCGGTGTCGCATGGGTTTCGGGTTCCAGCATTGCGCGCAGGCGACGGGTGCCGCGCGCGAGCTGCGATTTCGAGAAGCTGGTAGTGCGTTCCATCAGCGTCGCGATCTCCTCGTGGGTGTAGCCCTCGGCGTGGTACAGCCAGAGCACGCTGCGGGTGGTCGCAGGCAATGCCGTCAACGCACGTTGCAGTAGCGCGGCGTCGGCGGCGGCCGGTGGCGGTGGCAACAGGTCGTCGATCAATTCGTGGCCGTCGTCGATCGGCAGCTCGTCGGCATGGCGCTTGCCGCGGCGCAGCTTCATCAGCGCCTCGTTGACCGCGATCTGCCGCAGCCAGCCCCAGAACGGGCTGTCGCCGCGGAAGTCGCCGATCCGGTCGATGACCTTGAGCATGGTGTCCTGCAGCACGTCCGAAGCCTCCTCGCGATCCCCGCAGATCCGCAGCGCCAATACGAAGACCGGCCGCTCGAACCAGCGGTAGAGCTGTTCGAAGGCCGCACGCTCGCCCGCCCGTGCCCGCGCCAGCAGGGCGTCGGGCAACTCGATGGCGAAGCTCGAGTTGGGTCGGGTTTCGTCCGGCATTCCCCATTCTGGATGCAGGGGTGGGCGAAAGGGTCGCAGCAGGGGGCGGGGCGTGGTCACATCCGGCCCCTTGCCCCGGTCGAGACCTATACTCGACGACACAGTAGAAGGAAGGGGAATCCCATGGGCGGAGGCATGTTTCTCGCGGTGGTGCTGCTGGTGGCCGGCATCATCATCCTGTTCAAGACCGTGCGCATGGTGCCGCAGGGCTATGAATGGACGGTCGAACGCTTCGGCAAGTACACCCACACCATGAGTCCCGGCCTGCACTTCCTGGTGCCGGTGGTCTACGGCGTCGGCCGCAAGGTCAACATGATGGAGCAGGTGCTGGACGTGCCCAGCCAGGCCGTCATCACCAAGGACAACGCGGTCGTGCAGGTCGATGGCGTCGTGTTCTTCCAGGTGCTCGATGCGGCGAAGGCCGCCTACGAGGTCGCCAACCTCGAAGTGGCGATGATCGCGCTGGTGCAGACCAACATCCGTACCGTGATCGGCTCGATGGACCTGGACGAATCGCTCAGCAATCGCGAGAAGATCAACGCGCAACTGCTGGACGTGGTCGACCACGCCACCAACCCCTGGGGCATCAAGGTCACCCGCATCGAGATCCGCGACATCGCGCCGCCGCGCGACCTGATCGATTCGATGGCGCGGCAGATGAAGGCCGAGCGCGAGCGCCGTGCGGTGATCCTGGAAGCCGAAGGCCACCGACAGTCGGAGATCCTGCGTGCCGAAGGCGACAAGCAGGCGGCGATCCTCCAGGCCGAAGGCCAGAAGGAAGCCGCGTTCCGCGAAGCCGAAGCGCGCGAGCGCCTGGCCGAGGCCGAAGCCAAGGCGACGCAGATGGTGTCCGATGCGATCGCGCAGGGCGACGTGCAGGCGATCAACTACTTCGTCGCGCAGAAGTACGTCGAGGCGTTCAAGGAGCTGGCGACCGGGCCGAACCAGAAGTTCGTGCTGATGCCGATGGAGTCCAGCGGCATCATCGGCTCGATCGCGGGCATCGCCGAGCTGGCCAAGGAAGCACTGGGCAAGCAGCAATCCCCGGCGCCGCGCGGCAATCCACCGCCGCCGCCGGCCCGTGCCAATTTCCCGACGGGAGGCTGAGCCATGTCGATGCGCTGGGATGTCGTGGCCTGGGCCGCCATCGCGCTGCTGTTGTTCGCGGCCGAAACGCTGGCGCCGGGTGCCTTCATGTTGTGGATGGGTTTCGCGGCGGCAGCGGTGTTCCTCGGCGTGCTGTTCGTGCCGGGCATCCCGTTGCTGGCGCAGGTGGCCGCGTTCGTGGTGCTCAGCTTCGTGTCGATCCAGGTCTACCGCAAATGGATCCGCGACAAGGGCCGCGAGCGCCAGAGCGACCACCCCACGCTCAACCGGCGTGCGTTCCAGCACGTCGGCCGCGTGGTGCCGCTCGACCAGCCGATCGTGGCGGGGCGCGGGCGGGTGAAGATCGGCGATGCGTTCTGGGTGGTCGAGGGTGACGATCTTCCGGTGGGTACGCCGGTGCGGGTGGTCGATAGCGATGGCGTCAGCCTGCGCGTCGAGCCGGCGTAAGCGTCCCGAGCCCGCGCGACGGCTGGTCGCGCGGGAGGTGCCAAGCAAATTCCGCGGCGGCGCGGGATAATCGTGGTCTTTCGCATTCGACGGATCGCGCCATGACCAGCAAGACCATCCTCAACGACCGCCACCGCGCACTCGGCGCCAAGATGGTGGACTTCGGCGGCTGGGACATGCCGCTCAACTACGGTTCGCAGATCGAGGAGCACCACCAGGTGCGCCGCGACGCCGGCATGTTCGACGTCAGCCACATGACCGTGGTCGACCTGCGCGGCGCGCGCACCCGCGAGTTCCTGCGCACGCTGGTGGCCAACTCCGTCGACAAGCTGCAGAAGCCCGGCAAGGCGCTCTACACCTGCATGCTGAATGCGCAGGGCGGCGTGATCGACGATTTGATCGTCTACTTCATGGCCGAGGATTTCTTCCGCCTGGTGGTCAACGCGGCGACGCGCGAGAAGGACGTCGCGTGGATCACCGCGCAGTCGCAGTCGTTCGGCGTGCAGGTGACCGAGCGCCCGGAACTGTCGATGGTGGCGGTGCAGGGACCGACCGCACGCGAGCGCGTGACCGGACTGCTGGCCGAAGCCGATGCGACCCGCGTCGGCAAGCTCGCGCGCTTCGCGGCGGCCGAGGTGGCAGATGCACGCTTCGGCGACCTGTTCGTCGCGCGAACCGGCTATACCGGCGAGGACGGGTTCGAGATCGTGGTACCGGAATCGAACGCGGTCGCGTTGTGGGATGCGCTGCTCGAGGCGGGCGTGAAGCCGGCCGGGCTGGGTGCGCGCGACACCCTGCGGCTGGAAGCCGGCATGAACCTCTACGGCCAGGACATGGACGAGGCGGTGACACCGCTCGAAGCCGCGTTGGCGTGGACGGTCGCGTTCGACGAAGGTCGCGACTTCACCGGGCGCGACGTGCTCGAACGCCAGAAGGCCGATGGCGTGCCGCGGCAGATGGTCGGCCTGGTGATGGACGAGAAGGGCGTCCTGCGCCACGGGCAGAAGGTGCTGACCGCGGCGGGCGAGGGCGAGATCCTTTCGGGCACGTTCTCGCCGACACTGGGCAAGGCCATCGCGTTCGCCCGCGTGCCCGCGGGCGATGCGGCGGCGCTGGGCGACGTGCGGGTCGACATCCGCGGCAAGGAAGTGCCCGTGCGCGTGGTGAAGTTCCCCTTCGTCCGCGATGGCAAGCCGGTCGAAAGCACTTGATGCGGAACCGCCGCCCTTGGCTAAACTAGGCACCTTCCTTCCCCAAACCCAAAGCAGCATCCGGAGTCCACGATGAGCGATATCCCAGGCGACCTGAAATTCATGAAGTCCCACGAATGGGCACGCGTGGAAGGCGACGGCAAGGTCACGGTCGGCATCTCCGACCATGCCCAGGGTTTGCTTGGCGACCTGGTCTACGTCGACCTGCCATCGGTTGGCGACAGCGTCGATGCTGGCAACGCCTGTGCCGTGGTCGAGTCGGTGAAGGCGGCATCGGATGTCTACTCGCCGGTGTCGGGCACCGTCACCGCCGTGAACAGCGCGCTGGCCGACAAGCCCGAGACGATCAACGAAGACGCCTACGGCGAAGGTTGGTTGTTCGTGGTCGAGGTCAGCGAACCGGATCAGTTGAACGACCTGCTCGGGCCGGACGACTACGCCGAACTGATCGAGGACGACGACCACTGATCGACGCGCGCGGAGCTCGCCGACGTCCTCCGCGGCGATCGCAACGCATCGAAAGGGCGCCCGGAGGCGCCCTTTTCTTTTGCGCAAATCCTGCGCAATCGGGCTTGTGCGATGCCGAAACGGAACATCCCCGGAAACTTTTTTCGGGTGTCCTCGGGGCGTCGTCCGTGATCGTCGCGATGCTTGCCGGCGCATTGCATCAGGCATGCGCGCAATGGCGAGGCAAGCATTCCGTTTTCAGGAATCGCCTTGATTTGCGCACTTTCGTGCAATGCATTTCGTCGCGTTGGTTGTGTCGTGCATCCGCGACGACGGCATGCAGGCGTACCGTGGATGCCGACGGCGGCGAGTCGCGCGTTGCCCGGTGGCTGAAGAAAAACGCAACGGGGTGTTGACAGTGGAAAAAAGCGTGATTAGGTTTCGCCCCAACATGGGTTCCCGCAGAAGCGAGTGAATCGAAACAAGGCGAAAACGCGCAGCACAACTCAGACCTCCGCCCCGATCTTCTACAAGGTGGAATCAGGAGTCGTCCCCGTCGCGAAAACATCGTCCTTGCCCGTCCGACGCCCGCGCCGTTCGATGGTGCGGGCGTTTTCATATCGGGGGCATGTGCCGGCAGGCGCGGTATGCCCCCAGTCGAATCCGTCCCGGTGCGCGGTGCGCTCCGGCGGTTGCGTGCGGGTCCGATACCCGCGCGCCGTTTGAGTGCTGGGCAGTTGTTAAAGCAAGTCAACTGACGAGGAGAGCCATCACATGGCCACGAAGAAAGCTGCAAAGAAGAAGGTAGCGAAGAAACCCGCGAAGAAGACCGTCAAGAAGGCCGCCAAGAAGGCCGTGAAGAAGGTCACCAAGAAGGCCGCCAAGAAGAAGGTAGCCAAGAAGCCCGCGAAGAAGGCTGCCAAGAAGAAGGTCGCCAAGAAGAAGGTAGCCAAGAAGGCCGCCAAGAAGAAGGTTGCCAAGAAGGCCGCCAAGAAGAAGGTAGCCAAGAAGAAGGTTGCCAAGAAGGCCACCAAGAAGGCTGCCAAGAAGAAGGTAGCCAAGAAGCCTGCGAAGAAGGCTGCCAAGAAGGTCGCCAAGAAGAAGGCTGCCAAGAAGCCCGCGAAGAAAGCCGCAAAAAAAAAGGCTAAAAAGCGTGCCAAGAAGGCCCCGGCCGTAGCCATTCCGGCAACGCCCACGCCTCTGATCTGAAGAAAACCCGATTCACCGTAATCCGAGCTCCTTCTCCGCAAGCCCAGGCGGAGAGGGAGTTTTTTTATGTGCCGGGATCGTCACGCCGGCCTTCATTCCCCATTCGCCGGACATGTGGCGACGTCCCGCACCACGCCAATGCATGCCCGGGGCGAATGGCGTCCGATTCCTCTTTGGAGAATCCGCGTTCGGCGTGATCGGCGCCGGGACGATCAGTCCGTGCGGTCAGTGCGGCTTGGCGGTCGCCGACGTTGCCCCGGATCCGCCGCCGGGGGTATTTGCGGAATCATCGCCGACATCGTCGGTCTGGTTCGATTCGTTCGCGAACAGGGTTTCGATCGCCGGGTCGACGTCCAGCCACGGTTGCGATGGCAGGCCGATGGCGCGGTCGAGGATGGTCGGCAGCAATCCCGACGGCAATCCACTGTTGCTGTTCCAGAGCACGACCACGCCCAGGTCGCGCTCGGGCAGCATCGCCATCACGCCGCGATAGCCCTGCACCGCGCCGCCATGGAACACCAAGCGGTGTCCCGAATAGTCGTAGATGCGCCAGCCCAGGCCGTAGCCGGCGGCATTGAGCCGGTCGCGTCGCCACGATGCGCCACGCATCTCGCCCGGCGTACCCACGATGGGCGCCTGCAGCGTTGCAAGCAGCGGCGCCGGCAACACATCCGGGCGGTGCCCGCCCTGTGCGAGCAGCCACTGCGCCATGTCGCTGATGCTGGCGTTGACGCCGGCGGCTGGCGACACGCGGTAATAGGTCGGCTTGGGGATGACCGACGACCAGCCGGCACCGGCACGCACGTGCGGCTTTGCCCAGCGGGGGCTGGCGAGGATGCCTTCCAGCCCGAGGCTCGCATCGTTCATGCCCAGCGGTTTCAGGATCTTGCGCGTCACCGCTTCGTTGTAGAACTGCCCGCTGGCACCGAACACCACGTCGCCGACCAGGCTGAAGGCGACGTTCTGGTAGTCGTAGCAGTCGCCGGGCAGGCAGGTCATCTTCACCTGGGAGAAGCGCTGCACCAACGTGTGGTAGTCGGCATCGCGCTCGATGTCGCGGTCGTAGGTGTGGCGACCGATGCCGACGCGATGGCTGAGCACGTCCGCGACGGTCAGCATGCGTGCCGCGTTGGGATCGGCGAACTGCAGCGACGGCATGTAGTCGGCCACGCGGCTGTCCCAGCGCAGCGCGCCTTCTGACACCAGCATGCCGGTCACCGTGCCGGCGAACGACTTGGACAGCGACGCCAGCCGGAACACGGTGTGGGCGTCGACCGGCTCTGCATTGCGCACGTCGGTGATGCCGTAGCCGCGCGCGCTGAGTACCTTGCCATCGTGGACGATCGCCATCGCCAGGCCGGGCACGCGCTGGTTGGCGACCAGATCCTGCGCCATCGCCTCGAACACGCGCACGTCGAAGCCGGTGGCCAGCGGTCGCTTGTTGACCTGCGCTGGCAGTGGTGCCGGGCGGTCGGAGGGAAACGCGTGCGTCGCGGTCACGTCCGGCGCGCTGGTGGCGTCCATGTCTGCAACAGGCGGCGTCTGGGCCGTGGAGGCAAGTGCGAAGGCAGAGAGCAAGCCGACCGATGCGAGCATCGTCCTGCGGAAGGTCTTCTTCCGGCGAGGTGCGCTGTCTTTCATCGGGTGTGCCCCCTGCGTATGCTCTGCCTGCTGGCCGATGATAGCGCCTGATTCCGGAATTGCATGAACAAGGAGAACTGTAATGGGTAGTGCATTGATCCTGCTGCTGATCCTGGTCGGACTGGCGGTCGTCGTCGGTGGCTGGGGCATCGGCATCTACAACGGTCTGATCACCGCCCGCAATGCATTCAAGAATGCGTTCGCGCAGATCGACGTGCAGTTGCAGCGTCGGTTCGACCTGATCCCGAACCTGGTCGAGACCGCCAAGGGTTACATGGCGCACGAACGCGGCACGCTGGAAGCGGTGATCGCGGCGCGTGGCGCGGCGATCTCCGGCCTGAATGCAGCCAAGGCCAATCCGGGCGATCCCGGTGCGATGGCGGAACTGGCGGCATCGCAGGGCATGCTGAATGGGGCGCTGGGTCGATTGCTGGCCGTGGTGGAGGCCTATCCGGATCTCAAGGCCAGCCAGAACATGATGCAGCTCACCGAAGAGCTGACCAGCACCGAGAACAAGGTCGCGTTCGCGCGGCAGGCGTACAACGACGCGGTGATGGGCTACAACAACAAGCGCGAGGTGTTCCCGTCGAACATCATCGCCGGCGTCTTCAATTTCGCCCAGGCCGCGCTGCTCGATATCCCGGCAGACAAGGCCGAGGTGCGCGAAGCGCCGAAGGTGCAGTTCTGATGCAGCGGGTGTCCTCCCTCGCATGCGGGGGAGGGACGCGGCGGGGGCGTGAGTACACGCGTCCTTTGGCTTCGCTCGCAAGGTCGTCGACATGAACTTCTTCGAACGCCAGGCGCAGGCACGCAAGCGCACCACCCGGCTGGTGGTGCTGTTCGTGCTGGCGGTGCTGGGCATCGTGCTCGCGGTCGACCTCGGCGTCGCGCTGGTGTTCGGCGCCAACGCCACGCTGCTGGCGATGGCGTCGTTGCTGACCCTGGGCGTGATCGGCATCGGCTCGTTGTACCGCGTTGCATCGCTGCGCGGCGGCGGCGAACCGGTGGCGCAGCAGATGGGTGGCGTGCCCGTGCCCGAGGACACCACCGACTACCACCTGCGCCGGCTGCGCAACGTAGTCGAGGAAATGTCCATCGCCTCAGGCGTGCCGGTGCCGAAGATCTACGTGATGGAACACGAGGCGGGCATCAATGCCTTCGCCGCCGGTTATTCGCCGTCGGATGCGGTGATCGCGGTGACGCGCGGTGCGCTGGAGCACCTGAATCGCGACGAGCTGCAGGGCGTGATCGCGCACGAGTACAGCCACATCCTCAACGGCGACATGCGCCTGAACATCCGACTGGTGGGCGTGCTGTTCGGCATCCTCATGCTCGGGCTGATCGGCCGGAAGATCCTGCAGCATGCGCACGGCATCCGCGGCAAGGACGGCCTGCCGATCCTGGTGGGGGCGTTGATCGCGATGCTGGTCGGTGCGATCGGCCTGTTCTTCGGGCGCATGATCAAGGCCGGTGTCAGCCGCAGCCGCGAAGTGCTGGCCGATGCCTCGGCGGTGCAGTTCACGCGGCAGTCGTCGGGCCTGTCCGGCGCATTGAAGAAGATCGCCGGCGTGCATGAAGGCTCGAAGCTCGCCGAACGCGCCGATGCCGAGGAAGTCAGCCACATGTTGTTCGGCGACGGCACCGGACTGCGCGGGCTGTTCGCCACGCATCCGCCGTTGCTGCAGCGCATCCAGGCGCTTGAGCCATCATTCAAGGCCGAGAACCTGGAGCGACTGAAGGCGCAGTGGCTGGCCTCGCCGCCCGACGGTCTCGACGAGGACGTGAAGCTCGGGCTGGCATCGCAGGGGCATGCAAGCGGCGGGTTGCCGTCGACCGGTGCGCACCTCGCGGTGACGCCGCCGATGGTCGCCGCGCAGGTCGCCGATCCGAAGAACGACGATTACCTGCGCGCCGATTCGATCCTCGCCGCGATTGGCGACGAACTGCACGACATCGCCACGCGGCGCGACCTCGCCATGCCGCTGTTGCTTGGCTTGTTGCTGGATGCCGATGCCCGTGTCCGCGACTTGCAGCACGACGAGATCGTCGCGCGGCTCGGCAAGTCGGTGGCGACCGAGGCGGCGCGGATCCGCGAAGTACACCTGGCCGACCTGCACCCCATGCTGCGGATGCCGCTGGCGATGCTGGCTTTCCCGGTGCTGCGGCTGCGGCCGCGTCCGGAACTGGCCGCCTTCCTCGACACTGTGCATGCAGTGATCCACACCGATGGACAGGTGTCGCTGTTCGAATACTGCCTGGGCAGGATGCTGCAGACGCACCTGCGCGAGGCGCTGGATCCGTCTCGGCAGGCGCGCTTCGGGCGCCGCAAGCCCGGCAGCGTGAAGCAGGAGTTCGCCACCCTGCTGGCGGTGATCGCACAGGCCGGCAATCCCGGCAATGCCGACGAGGCGCGGCGTGCCTACCTGGCCGGCATGCAGCGCGTGCTGCCGCGCGACCACGTGCCGTATGCACCGCCGGCGCAAGGCATCGTGGCGTTGGACGATGTCTGGGCGCCGCTGGATGCACTCGATCCGCTGGCCAAGGAAGTGATGGTCGAGGCACTCACCGCCGCGGCCAGCCACGATGGCCGCATTTCCGTGGCCGAGGCCGAACTGTTGCGCACCATCTGCGCGGTGCTGCACTGCCCGCTGCCGCCGATGCTGGAGCGGGTCTGAGCGTCGCGAGGCGTCAGCCGTAGCGATGCTTCACGGCAGCGATGGAATCGACGATGAGTTGCTCGAGGATCGAGGCGTCCAGGTCGGCCAATTGCCTGAAGTACAGGCAGGACTTGCCCATCTTGTGCTTGCCGAGCCTGGCAAGCAGCGGCTTGGCGTGATCCTCGCAATCGAGGTACACGACAAGGTCGCGACCGCGGATGGCGAATGCCGCAAGTGGCGCCTCCCCGCTGCGCCCGCTTTCGTAGGTGTACCGGTACGACCCGTACCCGACGATGCTCGGCCCCCACATCCTGGTCGGTTGTCCGGTGAGCCTGGCCATCAACGCCATCAGTGCGTGGCAATCGGCGAGCTGCTGGCCGTTGGCGCGGGAGGCGATGTATTTGTCCACGCTTTCGTCGGTGGCCTGGGTCTTGTTCGCGGACATCGGGATACTCCATGGATCCGGGAATGGACGTCCCGGGCGTTATCGGGCGGCCATGCCACGGATCAGGTCGGCGGCGCGCTCGGCGATCATGATGGTCGGTGCGTTGGTGTTGCCACCCGGCAGCGCCGGCATCACCGAGGCATCGACCACACGCAATCCTTCTACGCCACGCACGCGCAGTTGCGGATCGACCACGGACGCATCGTCGTTGCCCATGCGGCAGGTGCCGACCGGGTGGTAGACGCTTTCGGCCTTGGTGCGGACGAAGGCTGCCAGGCCGGCATCGTCCAGGTCGTCACGGGCCGGGAAGATCGGCGTGCCGCGATACGCATCGAACGCGGACTGCGCGAGGATGTCGCGCGAGACCTTGGCGCATTCGATCATCATCTTCAGGTCGAAGCCTTCGGCGTCGGAGAGATAGTTCGCTTCGATGCGTGGTTTGTCGTCCGGGCGTGCGCTCGCCAGCGCGATCCGGCCCCGGCTGCGCGGGCGCAGGAAGCAAGCGTGCAGGGTGTAGCCGTCGCCTTCGAGGCGATGGCGACCGTGGTCGTCCAGCATTGCAGGCACGAAATGGAACTGGATGTCGGCGCGGTCGTCGGGTGCGAGCCGTGAACGCACGAATCCGCCGGCTTCGGCGATGTTGCTGCTGCCCGCGCCGCGGCGGCAGCGCAGGTAGTAGTCGAAGGCGATCTTCAGATCGCTGATGCGGTCGTAAGTGACGCGCTGCGTGGAATGCCACAGCGTGCAGATGTCGAGATGGTCTTGCAGGTTCGCGCCGACGCCGGGTGCGTCGTGGACGACGGCGATGCCGTGGGCCTGCAAATCGTCCGCCGCACCGATGCCCGACAGCATCAGCAACTGTGGCGAGTTGATCGCGCCGCCGCAGAGCAGCACTTCACGTGCCGCCGGCTGGTGGAAGGCGGTGCCGCGGGCGGTGTAGATCACGCCGGTGGCGCGACCGTGTTCGATGGTGATGCGTCGCGCCAGTGCGCCGGTGACGATGGTGAGGTTCGGTCGTTGCCGCGCGGGCGCGAGGTAGGCTGCGGCCGAAGAACAGCGCGCGCCATCGCGTTGCGTGACCTGGTACAGGCCGACGCCTTGCTGCGCGGCACCGTTGAAGTCGTCGTTGCGCGGGTAGCCGGCCTGGCTCGCCGCCTCGATGAAGGCATGCGACAGCGGATTGACGTGGCGCAGGTCGGAAACGCTCAGCGGGCCATCCGCACCGTGCAGGGCGTCGCTGCCGCGGGTGTTGCCTTCGCTGCGCCGGAAGTACGGCAGCACGTCGTCCCAGCTCCAACCGGTCGCACCACCTGCGGCCCAGTCGTCGTAGTCGCCGGGCACGCCGCGGATGTAGCACATGGCGTTGATCGAGCTGGAACCACCCAGCACCTTGCCGCGCGGCCACCACAGTGTGCGGCCGTCGAGGTGCGGTTCGGCGGCGGTGTCGTAGTTCCAGTTCACGCCCTTGCGGTTGACCAGCTTGGCCAGTCCTGCGGGCATGTGGATGAAAGGATGCCAGTCGCGCGGGCCGGCCTCGAGCAGCAGCACGCGTACGCCGGGGTCTTCGCTGAGACGGTTGGCGAGCACGCAGCCGGCGGAACCGGCGCCGATCACGATGTAGTCGTAGGCAGGCGCGGCTTTGACGGGTCTTGCAGGCATCGCGGCACGGTAGGTGGGTGGGGTAGAGCAATTGCTCGGCGCGTCTGGCGGGATCGTGCCGCATCGGCTAACGTGCGCGTGGCCACGGCCGGAACCTTCGGATGAGCAGCGACATCGGCGGCACCCCACCCGCCAATACCCTGGGCCGCTTCCGCGCCGCGTTGGCCGAATCGCCGCCGTTGCTGTGGTCGTTCCTGTATTTCTTCTGCCTGCTCAGCGGCTACTACGTGCTGCGCCCGGTGCGCGAAGCGATGGTGGCCTCCAGCGATATCGAGGCGGTATTCCCGCCGGCACTGATCGCGTTCTTCGCCGAACGTGGCATCGCCCTTGGCGATTTCATCCCGCAGTTCATCTTCACCTCGGTGTTCCTGATCATGCTGGCCTTGCAGCCGGTATATGGCTGGCTGGTCAGCCGGTTCCCGCGGCGCGTATTCCTGCCGGTGATCTACGGCTTCTTCATCGCCACGCTGCTGGGTTTCTACGCGATGTTCGACAGCGGCATGGATGGGCGCGGGCTGGCGTTCGTGCTGTGGCTCACCGTGTTCAACCTGTTCGCCGTGGCCGTGTTCTGGAGCTTCATGGCCGATGTCTACACCAACGTCGAAGCCAGGAAGTACTACGGCTACGTTGGTGCGGCGGGCACGATCGGCGCCTTCCTGGGGCCGACGCTGACCGGGTTGCTGGTGCAGCGGCTCGGGATTCCCAGCATGATGTTGGTGTCGTGCGGATTGCTGGCGATGTGCGTGGTCTGCATCCTGCGCCTGCGGCCGTATGCGGTGTTGCGCGAGCAGGCGCAGGGCCAGAAGAGCGGCGAAGTGCCGATGGGCGGCGAGGTGCTGGCCGGCCTGAAACTGGTCGTGAAGGAACCGCTGCTGCGCTGGCTGGCATTGATGGTGGTGCTGGGCGTGGGCGTGGGCACCCTGCTGTACAACGAGCAGATCGCAATCGCGAGGGCGGCGTTCGACAGTGCCGAGGAACGCACGGCCTTCTTCTCGAAGATCGATTTCGCGGTCAACACGCTCACGCTGGTCGTGCAGTTGTTCATCACCCGAACGCTGATGTCGCGCTTCGGCATTGCGCCGGCGCTGCTGATCCCCGGCGTGGCGATCATCCTCGGCTTCTCGATCCTGTCGGCATCACCGCTGCCGATCATCGTCGCCATCGTGCAGGTCTTCACCCGAGCCAGCGAATTCTCGCTGGCCAAGCCTGCACGCGAGACCATCTACACGCGGGTCGGGCGGGAATGGCGCTACAAGGCTGGTGCCGCCATCGACACGGTGATCTACCGTGGCGGCGACCTGACGTTCGTGTGGGTGCACAAGTTCCTGTCGGTGTTCGGTTCGAGCGTGGTATTCGGCGCGGGTTTACTGATTGCGGCAGGCATGACGGCCAGTGCATGGCGCCTGCTGCGCGAGGAAGCGAAACTGCCGTCCGAGCGCGCACCCAGGCCGGGCGACGCTGCCGGTGCGACGCCAACGGCCGGCAAGGAGTAAGCGGATGCAGATGATCGCCAACTTGCTGGTACTACTGGTGGCGCTGCTGCACCTGTACTTCCTGGTGCTGGAGATGTGCCTGTGGACGCGGCCGATCGGCCTGAAGACCTTCCGCAATACGCCGGAGAAGGCGGAAACCACGCGCGTGCTCGCGGCCAACCAGGGGCTCTACAACGGCTTCCTTGCCGCGGGGCTGCTGTACGGCGTGGCAACCGGTTCGCGCGAGTTCTGCGTCTTCTTCCTCGCCTGCGTGGTGGTGGCTGGGCTATACGGCGCCTACAGCGTCAGTCGGCGGATCTTCTTCGTGCAGGCGCTGCCTGCACTGGTGGCGATGGCAGTGGTGTTGCTCCTGCCCTGAGTGCGCGCTTCAGCGGCCGAGGAATAGTGGGGCCGCGAACAACAATGCGCCAAGCGCGAACAGCACGCTCAGCGCATGTACCAGCGGATGATTGACACGCAGCCAGACGAACTGGACGACGAACCGGATCAGCCAGAAGACCGCCATGCCACCCAGCAATGCGCGGCCAAGCCGCGTGCCCGCGAGTTCATCCGGGAAAAGCAGGCACAGCAGGCCGATGCCGATGAATACCCAGACCAGCTGCACGTTGGCGATCTGCAGGATGGCGCGGTTGGGGCGCGTCGTGTCTTGCAGCGTGCGTGGCCAATCGAACAGTCGCCAGAACCCGAGATGGAACAGCGCGAAGCCGAAGCCGTGGATCGCGCAGAGGGTGAGCAGGGCGGCGCTGGACATCGCTCAGCCCTGTCGTTTTTGCGCGACCCACATCGCGATGCGGGCGCGGAACACGGTCTCGCCGTTGCTGTCGGTAACGGCGACATCGACCGGCAGCTCGTAACCCTCGCCGGCTTCGTACGGTTCGAACGCAGGCGTTGCGACGGCATGCATCGTCCCGGTCGCCTTCTTCAGGTACTCGACCGTCATCCCGCGGGGGATCCAGCGCATCGACGCCGGGATGCTGACGTCGCAGGTCAGGCCGCCGACGAATTCGGCGAGGTTGCAGAGCGCAATCGCGTGCACGGTGCCGATGTGGTTGGTGATCCGGCGGCGATGCGCGATGGTGGCCTCGCCACGACCGGGTGCCAGCGACACCATCCGCGGCGAGATGCTGGCGAAGTAGGGCGCCTTGCGGCAGATGATCCAGGAGAACAGCCGCTTGCCGAAGGGCTTGGGTTCAAGCTTGCGCCACAACCGCAGTACGAGGGTGCTCATGTCGGCTCCGGAAACGGAGACGGCGGGAATCCCCGCCGTCGTCGTGGTGGCTTTGCGCTTGTCGTCAGGCTGCTTCGCGCGATTTGTGTGGGTGCTGTGCCGTGTCCCGGTAGCCGGCCGAACGCAGTTCCTCGACATCGAAGTCGTCGACGCTGATCGCATCGATCGTCAGCTCACGCAGTTCTTCAAGCTGCTTGCGTTCATCGGTGGTGATCCAGCCTTCACGCACGCCTTCGTCGAGTTGCGACTTGAAGTCGAGTGCTTCGATGTCGCTGCTCTTGAGTGCCTTGAGGAACTTGCGTTCCACCGGCTCGGCAGCGATGGCCTTGGCCAGGTAGCTGTCGATGCGGCCACCGGGGTTGTTCGCGCACGGCGTGAGGAATACGCCTTGCGCCAGCCGGTCGCGTGCTTCGTTGGGCGCCATCAGCGACATCGCCACGCGATGGCACAGGCGATCACCCGGTTGCGTGGCACGGCGCCCCCACGGGAACACCACCGGCCACAGCAGCCAGCCCAGCGGCTTGATCGGGAAGTTGCGCAGCGCCTGCGACAGCGCCAGTTCGATCTGGTGCGCACTGTGGTGGAA
Source organism: Luteimonas sp. (assembly GCA_024707405.1). Classification (GTDB taxonomy): domain Bacteria; phylum Pseudomonadota; class Gammaproteobacteria; order Xanthomonadales; family Xanthomonadaceae; genus Luteimonas. The sequence continues at coordinate 524,503 of JANPZU010000003.1, read as the reverse complement.
CGCCCACGCCAGCAACTGCTTGTCGGCTTCCGGTGCGCCTTCGTCATGGTGGCGCTTGAGCACCGCGCTGAGCATGTAGAGGTGGCTGAGCACGTCGCCGAGGCGGCCCGACAGCGATTCCTTGAACTTCAGCTTGCCGCCCAGCGCGCCGAGCGAGACATCGGTCAGCAGCGCGAGGTTGGCCGCGTAGCGATCCATGCGGCGGAAGTAGCGGCGGGTGTTGTCGTCGCCGGGCGCCGATCCGATCTTTGCACCGGTGATGCCGAACCAGAATGAACGCACGGCGTTGGAGATCGCGTTGCCGATGTGCGGGAACAATGCGGCATCGAGTGCATCCACGCCGGCCTTGGTGTCCGGATCCTGCGCCGCCTTCATCTCCTTCATGATGTACGGGTGGCAGAGGATCGAACCCTGGCCGAAGATCAGCAGGCTGCGGGTCATGATGTTGGCGCCTTCCACCGTGATCGCGATGGGTGAGGCCTGCCACGCACGACCGCCGAGGTTGCGCGGGCCGAGGATGATGCCCTTGCCGCCGACGATGTCCATGAAGTCGCTGGCGACTTCGCGGCCCATCGACGTGCAGTGGTACTTGGCGATGGCCGACGGTACCGACGGCACGTCGCCGCGATCCACCGCCGCCGCAGTCGCTTGCGACAGCGCGCTGGCCACGTAGGCCTTGCCGCCGATCCGCGCCAGCGCTTCCTCGACGCCTTCGAAGCGGCCGATCGACAGGCCGAACTGCTTGCGGATGCGTGCGTAGGCGCCACCGACCACGGCCGCGAACTTCGAACCGCCGCTGGCGGTGGACGGCAGCGTGATCGAACGGCCGACCGCGAGGCATTCGTTGAGCATGTTCCAGCCGAAGCCGGCCTTGTCGACGCCGCCGATCAGCTGGCTGAGCGGGATGAAGACTTCCTTGCCGCGCACCGGGCCATTCTGGAACGGCGAGTTGAGCGGGAAGTGGCGACGGCCGACTTCAACGCCGTCGGTCTCACGCGGCAGCAGCGCGAGGGTGATGCCGATGTCCTTCGTGTCGCCGATCAGGCCGTCCGGGTCGTACATGCGGAACGCGAGACCGATGATCGTCGCCACCGGCGCCAGCGTGATGTAGCGCTTGTCGAAGGTGAGCTTGATGCCGAGCACGTTGGCACCGTTCCACTCGCCCTTGCACACGATGCCGAAGTCCGGGATCGAGGTGGCATCGGAGCCGGCGAACGGGCCGGTGAGTGCGAAGCACGGGACTTCCTGCCCGGCGGCGAGGCGCGGCAGGTAGTAGTCCTTCTGTTCCTGCGTGCCGTAGTGCATCAGCAGTTCGCCCGGGCCGAGCGAATTGGGCACGCCGACGGTGGAACTGACCACGCTGCTCACCGAAGCCAGCTTCTGGATCACCTTGTGGTGGCCGAGTGCGCTGAAGCCGAGTCCGCCGTATTCCTTCGGGATGATCATGCCGAAGAACTTGTTCTGCTTGATGTAGTCCCACATCTCGGGCGGCAGGTCGGCGTGGACATGGTTGATCTGCCACTCGTCCACCATCTTGCAAAGCTCTTCCACCGGGCCGTCGAGGAAGGCCTGTTCCTCGGCGCTGAGTTGCGGCTTGGGATAGCCCAGCAGGGTGTTCCAGTCCGGGTCGCCACTGAACAGCTCGCCCTCGAACCCGACCGAGCCGGTTTCCAGTGCGATGCGCTCGGTCTTCGACAGCGGCGGCAGCGCCTTGCGCAGGAACTTCAAGGCCGGCGCGGTCAGAAGCGGTTTGCGAATGGCCGGGATCAGCAGCGGCAACGTCAGCAGCAGCACGATCCCGGCGACGAGCGTCGCGATCTGGTTGGCGCCGAGCAGCCAGCAGGCAAGCAGCCCGGTCGCGGTGATCGCGGCCCACCAGGCCAGGCGAAGTCGGTGGTAGGCGGCGAAGGCGCCTGCCAGCAGGAACACGAGGAAGGGGATCGCGACGCTCATGGTGCTCTCCGGAAGCTCGGCATGGCACTGACTGCAATGATGGATGTGCAGCCGGCCATGCGGTGTGATTGACCGTACGCATGAGTATGGTGTCGACCGCCGGCCGATGTCAACGCTTGCCATGCCCGGCGCCGCCGAAGCAGGTTACGGCAATCACGATACTTTTCCCGTCGGCAGCGTATGGATACACTCGGCGCATGACGACATCCGCACAGGCAACGCAACCGGCCGCGCCGGAACGTACGGGTCGGCTGAGTGCCGACGACTGGGCGCAAGCCGCCCTCGACCTGATCGCCGAACAGGGCGTGGCCGCGGTCGCGGTCGAGCCGCTCGCACGGCGCCTTGGCGTCACCAAGGGCAGCTTCTACTGGCACTTCCCCTCGCGCGACGCGCTGCTGCAGGCGGCGCTGGAGCGCTGGGAACGCTTCGAACAGGAGACCGTGTTCGGCCCGCTGCAAGAGCGCGTGCCCGACCCGCGCGAGCGCTTGACGGCGTTGTTCCAGATGGTGGCCCACGAGTTCCAGTCGCACGTGGTCTACAGCGCGCTGCTCAAGGCGCTCGACCATCCCGCCGTGCATCCCGTGATCGAGCGCGTGTCCAAGCAGCGCCTGGACTACCTGACCGCATCGTTCCGCCAGGCAGGGTTGGGGCGCGACGACGCGCTGCATCGCGCGCGGCTTACCTATGCCGCGTATGTCGGTTTCCTGCAGCTCAACCTGCAACTGCAGCAATCGCGCATGCCGCAGGAAGAATTCGAAGCCTACGTCGAACACCTCACGCGCACGCTGGTGCCCGCATAGCACGCATCGCACAATCTCGCTGACGCATCGGAATTCCGATGCGCATCGCATGACAGCGCTGGTCATGCAAATGGAATCGATTCCATCTCCCTCGCATGGCATCACCGTGTGTCGCTTCGCGTTTGCGTCGATACACTGGTTGCTTGCGTAACTTTTCCGGTAGCGATGCCGGTTTCAATGTTTGGGAGGACATCGATGAATGCAGTTCCGCGCCCGCAGGCGATCCCTGCGCATGGCAGCCGTCTGGCTGCGTTGAACGACTGGGTCGCGGAAGTCGCCGCGCTGACGCAACCCGATCGCATCCACTGGTGCGATGGCAGCGATGACGAATATGCCGACCTGCTGGCGCAGATGGTGGCCGACGGCACCTTGCTCCCGCTCAACCAGGACACGCACCCGGGTAGCTACCTGCACCGTTCGCATCCCGATGATGTCGCGCGCGTGGAACACCTCACCTTCGTGTGCACCCGCGAACGCGATGATGCAGGCCCCAACAACCACTGGATGGCACCGCGCGAAGCGCACGCGAAGATGGATGCGCTGTTCGACGGTTGCATGCGCGGCCGCACGCTCTATGTCATCCCCTATTGCATGGGGCCGATCGATTCGCCACTGGCGCGTTGCGGCGTGGAGATCACCGACTCGCCATACGTCGTCGCCAACATGCGGCTGATGACGCGGATGGGCGAGGCAGCCTTGGCACGTATCGAGCGTGAAGGCGATCAGGGCAAGCCGTTCGTGCGCGGGCTGCATTCGATCGGCGAACTCGACCCCGACCGCCGCTTCATCATGCACTTCCCCGAGGAGCTGTCGATCAAGTCCTACGGCTCCGGCTACGGCGGCAATGCGCTGCTGGGCAAGAAGTGCCATGCACTCCGATTGGCGTCATGGCAGGCACGCGAGGAAGGTTGGCTCGCCGAGCACATGCTGATCCTCGGTCTGGAAACGCCGGCCGGCGAGACGCATTACATCGCCGCGGCGTTCCCCAGCGCCTGCGGCAAGACCAACCTCGCCATGCTGATCCCGCCCGAGGCGTATCGCGAGAAGGGCTGGAAGGTGTGGACGGTGGGCGACGACATCTGCTGGATGCATCCCGGCAAGGATGGCCGCCTGTGGGCGATCAACCCCGAGGCCGGCTATTTCGGCGTGGCGCCTGGCACGTCAGCCGCGACCAATCCCAATGCCCTGGCCACGATCCAGCACGACACTATCTACACGAATGTCGCCGTGACCGACGACAACCAGCCGTGGTGGGAAGGCCTGGACGACCGGGTGCCGGCGCTGGACTGGCAGGGGCGTCCCTACGATGCCGCCAACGGCCCCGCGGCGCATCCCAATGCCCGCTTCACCGTCAGCGCAAGGCAATGCCCGAGCTGGTCGCCCCGTGCCGAGGATCCGCAAGGCGTGCCGATTTCCGCCATCGTCTTCGGCGGTCGCCGGGCAACCCTGATGCCGCTCGTGTTCGAGGCGCGCGATTGGGCGCATGGCGTCCAGGTCGGCGCCTCGATGGGATCGGAGACCACCGCTGCCGCGACCGGGCAGGTCGGCGTGATGCGTCGCGACCCGATGGCGATGAAGCCCTTCTGCGGCTACCACTTCGGCGACTACTTCGCGCATTGGCTGTCGTTCGACAAACCCGGTGCGAAGTTGCCGAAGGTCTTCCACGTCAACTGGTTCCGCAAGGGCGACGACGGCAAGTTCCTCTGGCCCGGCTTCGGCGAGAACATCCGCGTGCTGGAGTGGATCGTCGGGCGGGTGGAGGGACGTGCGCATGGAGATGGCGGCGGACACTCGGTCGGCATCCTGCCGGCGGAGGGTGCCATCGACTTGGCAGGGTTGCCGCCCGTTTCGCCGGCATTGTTCCGGGTGGACGAGCAGGAATGGCAGGCGGAGAAGGACAGCGTCGCCGATGGATTGCGCGCGATGGGTTACCCGCAGGAACCGGAAGACGGTTGATGCCCGGCAGGCGCCGGTGCTGCCTGCACTTCAATCCCGTTCCGGCACGACATCGAACGCCAGGCTGATCCGCGGCCCGTCCCCGGCGTAGGGCACGGTGTTGTGGAAGAAGTAGGACGGAAACATCACCAGTTGGCCGCGTGACGGGTGGTGTTCGTGCTCGCGCGCCGCGCGAGCGAGCGGCAGGTCTTCCTGTGTGCGTCCGAAGACGAGGTTGCCGGCATCGACCACGCTCGGCTTGCCGGCATCCACGTAGAAGACACCGCTGAGCCAGCCGGCGGGATGGATGTGCGGTGTCTGTTGCCCACCCTGTTCGAGGATGGTGATCCAGGATTGCAGGTGCCACCGGCGCGGCATCGCCGCCACCCATGGATGCCCGCGCAACCGCGGATCGTCGGCGATGGCGCGGATGCGTGCTTCGACCTGTCGCTCGATCATCCTGTGGAAGCGGTCGAAGCGCGAACCTTGCGACTGTTCAAGCATCGGGCTCTGCTTGCCGGCATGGGTGGATCGACCGGCCGGCTCCCAGACGAGGTGCTCGTGGGCCAGGATGGCGTCGCGCAGGGCATCCAGGTCGATGCCGTCGTGTGTTTGCAACGCGCCATGCCCGAGCAGGGCGTCGTAGTCCATCAAGCTGGACACGAGTGCCTGTTCGCCCAGTTCGTTGCCGGTCATGTAGAGGCCGGCCAGTGCTGTCTGGTCGCCGGGATCGAGTGCCAGCGCGCGCTGGTAATGGCTGTGCGCCTCCGCGAGATCGCCCGCCGACAGCAGCGACAGCGCGTAGTCGGTCAGTGCCGCCGGGTCTGCGGGCGTGGCGGCCATGACCTTGCGATGGAGCCGGATGGATTCGTGGTGCTGGCCGGCGTCGCGCAGCGCATTGGCCAACGCGCGGAGCACGAACGGCGAGCCGGGTGAGAGCAATTCGGACTTGCGCAGGCTTTCTATCGCGTCTTCCGCACGACCTTCGCGCGAATGCAGGATGCCGATGTTGGTCCAGGCATCGGCGTTCCCGGGTTGGCTGCGCGCCACGGCGAGGAAGTCGTCGAGCGCTTCGCCGGTACGTTCCATGCGGAACAGCACCAGCCCGCGGTTGAACAGCACCGGTGGCAGGTCGGGCATCAGTCGGAGCGCGGCGTCGAAGTCGGCGAGTGCGGCCCGGTTCGTGCCTTCACCGGCATGCAGCATGCCGCGCAGGTAGAGATGCTCGGGATGGTCGGGATCCGAAGCCAGTGCGGCATCGAGCAGCACCCGTGCGCGATCCTTGTGCCCGAGCTGGATCAGGCGCCTGATCTCGTCAGTGGTGGCGTGCTGGCTCATGCGTCGGCGCGAGCGAGGAGGTGTGTCGTCATGATGGGGCCGGCAGGCTCATCGTTCCAGCAGCGCCTCGATGGCGTGTTCGATGGCGGCAGCCGCACGGCGTGGGTTGAACAAGCCATGCAGTACCACGCGCTCCTGCACGAGCGGGCGCAGTTGGCGCAGTCGCGACGGATCGTTGGCGAGCGATGCTGCGCGTGAGATGTACGACTCCATGTCGTCGCAGGTGAGCTCTTCCAGTCCGAGGAATCGATTGAGACCGGCGCTCAACCTCGCCAGTGGAGAACGGCCCGCCAACGCAAGGATCGGCAGGCCGCTGCCGAGGGCACTCATCGACGTGGCGCCGCCCTGGTAGCGGAAGGCGTCCAGCAACAGGTCGCAACTGGCCGCGCGGGCCGACTGCTGGTCGATCGGAAGCTTGTCGATGATGTGCAGGCGTTCGCGTGGTGCGTCGATCGCGGGCCATTGCGTCAGGAACCCTTCCCGCGCCACGTCCGGGAGATACACCGCCATGTGGGCTTCGGGTGAGCGCTGCAGGATCGTGCCCCATGCCCGGATCAGCGTCGCGTCGAGCTTGTAGGCGTTGTTGAAGCTCGCCAGCAGCGGCACGTCACCGGGCAGGTCGAAACGCGCGCGATCTGGCTTGCCGACGGTGATCGGCGATCCGGGGAACAGGCTGCCTTCGAGGTGCACGACCTTGTCTTCGTATGGCCACGCGAGATCGGATGGCAGGACGTATTCGTCCACCAGCAGCGCGTCGAGCCACGGCGCGTTGTGTCCGTGGATGAATCCGAGCCAGCCCAGTTGCAGCGGTGCCGGCCGTCGTGCGAGCACGACGGGGCGCGCGCCGTGCGTGAAGCCGGCCATGTCGATGAGCACGTCGATGCCATCGGAGCGGATTGCATCGGCGATCGCCTGGTCCGCGAGCGTTTCGCAGTCGATGAAGGCATCGAATCCCCGGCGGATTTCGTCTGCCGTCGAACCTGCGTGTCGCTTCAGCGAATAGCCGCTGACATGGAAACGGCTCCGGTCGTGTGCCGCGAAGTGTGCACGCACCAGTTCGCCCACGGCATGCGGATCGAAGTCGGCGGAGAGGTAGCCGATACGGATCCGCGCATCGGCGCGCGAACGGATGTTTCCCGTGGCGACCATTGGCGTGGCCGTTGCATGGATTCGTTTCGCATGCCTGCGCAGGAGGGTGGCCTTCGCCACATCGTCGATATCGAGGAACGACAGGATGAAGGGCTCGGGGGCATCGTCCCAGGCAAGCGGCCTGTCCAGCACGCCGGCCAGCCTTGTCGTTGCAGCGGCTTCGGCGTCGGACTGGCATTGCGCCGCGCGCGTCTGTGCCAGCCGCGCCAGCACGTCTGCGCGATGGGGCATGAGCCGGTGCGCGGCTTCGTAACCGGCGGTGGCCTGCAAGATCCGGCCGGCCAGTTCGTGGCAGATGGCGATGTTGAAGATTTCGGACGGCTGTTGTCGCGACGACATCTGGTAGGCCGTGATCGCTTCGTCCCATCGTCCCTGAGTGTGCAGGGATTCGCCCAGATAGTGCCAGGCTTCGGCGAGGTCGGGCTCGATCGCGATGCATCTGCGCAATGCCGCTTCGGCGGCATGGGCCTCGCCACGCTGCATCTGTAGGCTGCCAAGCATTAGCCAGCCGAGCGAGGCAGAGGGGTCTGCCTCGACGATGCGCGTGGCGATGTTGAATGCGCGATCGAACTTGCCGGTCGCGCGCAGGCACACTGCGAGGATCGACAGCATTTCCGCGTCGGCACGCGCGAGCACGTCCGGCCGATCGATCAGTACGGCGGATTCGGCCTCGCGCCTGGACTGCATGAGCAGGATCGCGTAATCCCTGCGGAGCAGCAGGTCGTCCGGTCGTGCGAGCAACGCGGTACGGTAGAGGCCCTCGGCTGCATCCAGCCGCCCCGTGCCGTGGAGCTCGCGCGCGCGGCTGGCGTCATCCATTGCCGACGACGATCGTCCATCCCATGCACGTGTCGCCGCCGTACAGCAGCCGCCCGGTGCGGACGGCAAGCCCGCTTGCGCCGAGCAGGCGCACGGCATCGTCCAGCGACTGCTGGTCGAGTGCCGCCGCCTGCATCAGCAGCAGTCGCTGCTGCTCGTCCTCGATCCAGGTGCGTAAGCTGGAGATCGCGGCGTCGGCTTCGTCGTGTGTCGCGAAGGGATGTGCCAGCAGTCTCGAGATGCGCTGTGCAGTTTGCTGCAGGAGTTCCGCGGATGGGTTGGCTTCGATCTGCGACATCAGCTTCGATGCCGCGTCGTTGAAAGCATGGCGAGCGGATTCGGCGACCGGATCGCGCGCAAGCGCGGTTCGTGCTTCGCGACTGGTGGCGCCGGCCATCGCGTCCAGCAGCCTGCCCGCTGCTGGAAGCAGGTCGCTTTCGGACAGCAGCCATCGGCATCCGTGGTGTTGTGCTTCTGCGACAGTTGCGATCACCGAGTCCGTGCTGTGGACGATCATGGCGGCGCTGCCTTTGGTGCCGATGATGCGCAGGATTTCGCCGGCGCTTTCCGCCCGTGGCGCGTACTCGAATGCGAATTGTGAGCACAGCAACGAAACCGACCCATCACCGAACGGCAGTGCCGTCATCGAGGTGCCAGGGTGGAATCTGATGCCGTCGAACCTGGAGGCTCCGTCAGCGATGTCCGCGACGGGATCGATATCGGCCAGATCCACGCCATGGATCCGCAGCGAAATGCCGCGCTGGCGCGCGTTGTCCAGTGCCAGCAACGGGATCGCGCCATTCCCAGTGCCGACGTCCACCAGCACGTCGTCATCGGAAAGGGTGGCGATCTGCCCGAGCCAGAAGCCGAGGATCTCGCGGTCGTAGTTGCCCGCGATGCCGGATGCGCAGGAGTGCAGCACGCCTGCCTTCCACAAACGTGTCCAAGGCGCCGAGTGCTCGGCGGGGGATGCCGGTCGGTTCATGCCATCGGCCCGTCGCGAATGGGTGGTGCCTATGCCGGCAGTGTGCGCCATTGCGCCCAAGCATTGAGGGCCACGACGATCCGCGGGCGTTGGCCGGTGTAGGGGAACACTTCATGCGCAAGGTACGAGGGAAACACGACCATCTGTCCTGCCTTGTGCGTCAACTGGAACGCCCCTAGTCGGTATGGCATCTGCAAGTTGGCATTGGCGGGATCCATGTACATCATGCTGTCGCTTTTCGGATCGTGAAATCGCACGATCCCGCTTTGAGGATCGTTGCTGTCACCGGGATCGACGCAGTAGATCGCAGACCAGCTGGCGTTCGGGTGCCGATGGGAACTCTGGAAGCCGCCGGCCCTGGTGATGTGGAACCAGCTGTGCATGTCCAGGTGGATGTTGGACATCTGCGCGTCGTCATATGCGTTGATGCCCTGGATCAGGCTGAAGATCGCCTGCTTGATGTGCCCAAAGAGAATGGCGACGCACGGCTCTGGCCGTTTGTGCAGGTAGAAGTTGCTCTCGAAGATACCGACCTGGGTATCGCGGAGTTCGTGGTCGCGGTGCTTGTCGCCCTCTGCTTCAAGGTCGAGGAACAGCCGCTTCAGATCCGCATTGAGCAATGCCTGTCCGGGAAGCACGCAATTCATCAATGGAACCGCATACATCGGATTGATGCTGGCGTTGATGGTGCTCATCGGCGGCTTTCCGATATTTGCTGCATACGATTGTGGCGAGGCATCAGCCCCAATCCGGGAGGACAAGTCTAGCCGATACCAATCGGCGGGCAAAAAAAACGACCCGCCGAAGCGGGTCGCCAATGCTGCGATGAACCTGATCCTGGGATCAGAAGTTCTGTTCGTAGCTGATGTACGGCGTACGGCCGTAAATGTTGTAGAGCGAGTTGCTGTAATGCGGGAAGCCAAGTGCGGTGGTCATGTGCGGCATCTTGTTGCCGACATTGCGGACACCGATGGTCACGTTGCCGTTCCAGGGCAGGGCAAGGCGCACCTGGGCATCCACCGTGGTGCACGACGGGAACACCGAGGCGGCCGTGGTTCCGGCATGGCCAGAGATGTAGTTGGTGATCACGTTGGCTGCCCAGTCGCCGCTGTTCCAGCCCAGTCCCAACTGCCCGCGGTTCTTCGGGAAGCCCATCTTGCCGGCATTTTCCTGCTCGCCGCCCACGATCGGGGTGAAATTGAACTCCAGGGCATGCGTCCAGGCGAGCTTGGTGCTGAAAGTGCCCAAGGAGTCCGTATCCAGTCGATAGCTGAACTCGAAGTCCAGGCCGCGTGCGGTCTGCATGGCGCCGTTGTCGATCGGCAGATTGATCAGGTTCGCCGGGCCGGGAAGCACGGTGCCGTCCGGTGTGACGATCGCGTTGCCACGGGTCACGCCATAGGGTGCCAGGCCCTGGTCGCCATAACGGAACGCCAATGCGCGCGGAACCGTGCTGATGACGTTCTCGATCTCGATGTCGTAGTAATCCAACGCGATCGACAGCGCGTCGCTCGGACTCCAGACCACGCCGGCGCCCCAGTTCTGGGACTCTTCCGGCTTCAGGCCGGGGTTCGACATCTGCAGCCAGGTGTACTGGAGGTCGGTTCTGCAGGGATCGACCGGGTAGGGCTGGTATGCGGCATCGCCCGAGGCGGTACGGTAAGCCCTGAGTGCGCCGCAAGCCAGCTCATCGCCACCGGCGTGCGGAATCGCTGCGTCGGCAAGTGAGGAGAGGTTCGTCGGGGACGGTGCGTTGTAGAGGTTCGACAGGCTGGGTGCGCGGAAGCCACGTCCACCCGAGGCACGAAGCAGCAGCGAGTCGATCGGACGGAACTCGAGCGACACGCGTGGCGAGAACTTGGAGCCCACGTCGCTGTAATCGTCGTAGCGGCCGGCGACGGTGATGTTCAGGCTGTCGAGGAGCGGGATCAGGGTCTCGAAGTACGCGGCCGAGTAGCTGCGCGAGCCGTTGGATCCGGCGCCGGCCGTGCCGAACACGTTGAGGGCGGCACTCTGGGCGTCGTAGGTCTGTGCCAGGGCGTCTTCGCGGTATTCGAAGCCGGTCACGAAGCCGACAGTGCGATCACCGATGTCGAACAGGTCGAACGAGATGCTGCCGTCGATGCCCTTCGTCTTGAGGGTCGATTCCACGAACACGGTGTGGCCGATGCCCGGGGCGTTGGCTGCGACGCTCGGGTGGGTGGGATCGAAAGGATTGAAATTGCCCGAATCGATCGCCTGCTGCAGGGCGCTGCCGATGCCGTAGTTGTAGTTGACGCTGGCCTGTGAGGATTGACCGTAACCGACGGCCACTTCCCAATCCGCGCCGCCGAGGATGTCCGCGAAGCCGCGCAGGCCCAGCGTGTAGTCACGCAGGCTGTCCTTGCGGTGCGAATCGCGGGTGCCGAGCGGGGTGAAGCGGTAATACAAGGTGCCATTGGCGCCGAACGGGTTGAACGGGTTGCTGGCGGAGATGGTGGGCAGGACGCCCGGGCCACGACCGGAGTTGTCGACCGGAGCGGAAGCATAGACGCCCAAGCTCTTGGTTTCCGATGTCAGGCCGCGGAAGAACAGCGAGGTATTGTCGGTGATGTCGTAGCTGCCGTTGATCAGCAAGGCATTGCGGCGGAGCGACGATTCATTGGCCGAGGTCGCGCCATGGTCGAAGCCACAGCTGTTGGGGCCGGTACGGATGCTGTTCTCGAAGGTATCGCAGTTCGGCACGCTGACCAAGCCGTCCGGGCCGAGGAAGCCGGCGGACGAGTTGTACGGGCTGGTGGCCCAAGCGATGCCGTTGCCGGTCACGATATCCTTGATTTCACGGTTGTACATCATCTCGCGTTCCTGGTGATCCAGGACCATGGTGACGTTGCCGCGATCGGAGCTGATGCCGATCGACGCGCTGCCGGTGGTGCCGTTGGGGCCGACCTTCGGGGTTTCATAACCCATCTGGACACTGGCGCCTTCGTAATCCCTGCGGGTGATGATGTTGATCACGCCGCCGATCGCGTCGGAGCCGTAGATCGCGGCCGCGCCTTCACGCAGGATTTCGATGCGCTCGATCGCCGAGGTCGGCATCATGTTGATGTTGGCTGCGGTACCGGCCAAGGCGCCGGACGGGGTGATGCGACGGCCGTCCAGCAGGACGAGCGTGTAAGCCGCACCCAGGCCGCGGATGCTGACGGTGGCTTGCGAGCCGGTTGCCGAGCCCGAGGACTCACGGGTCGAGCCGAACGAGTTGTAGACATTGTTGCGGAGGAAGTCGGCGACGGAAATTTCGCCGGCTGCTTGCAGGTCAGCCCGCGAGACCACCGTGATCGGGTTCGGGCCTTCGACTTCAGCGCGCTTGATGCGCGAGCCGGTGACCTGAATACGGTCGAGGTTCGTGGTCTCTCCTGCGGAGCCGCTATCCTGCGCGAACGCAACGCCGGTTCCTGCCAGCGTCGTGGCACCTGCTGCGAGAGCGACGGTAATCGCTTCACGGAGCTTGTTGGTCTTCAAGGTCATCTCTCTCTCCAAGTGAGTCTTGGGTTGTAATCCCATGGGTGCTCCACCGGCGGCGTTCCAAGACGGACACCAATGCCGACAGAGCTGGGCCGATGGTATCCGGCCCGGGAGAGAAATTAAAGTGTCGTTAACAAAAGGCTTGCTTTTTGTGATCAGGCCCGCAGCGGGGTGCCTTGGCCGAAGCGAGCCTTGCAGGCTAGGACGTCAGAGATCCTGCTCATATCGGACGTAAGGAACGGCCCCTTCGTCGACAGTCTCATTTCTCGGCGAGAATGGATTCCTGCCGCGGGTGACGACGTTCTCCGCGCCAACAGTGAGCTGTCCGCTCCACGGCGTGCGCCAGGTCAGGCCCAGGCCCAGGCCTTCCCATTTGGGCTGGCCGGGCGTGTCGACCACGCGGCCGATGATGTTGGCGCTGAAGTTACCGACACCGCCGCCCAGTTCGAGACTGCGGGCACTCCAGTTGTCCGCGAGGCCGACCGGCGCACTCGCGAACGGTACCAATGTGGCCTTGGCCAAGGTGCCCGCGATGGTGACGAAGCCCGCGTCGCCGACGTTCTTCTGTGCGAAGACGGTCAGGTCGTTGACATCGACGCTGGTGGTGTGGGACGGATCGCGCGTCAGCCAGGCGGGGAGGCTTTCCTGTCCCTCGCCGAGGGTCACGCCGAAGCGCCCGCCCGGCCTGCCAAATGCGGCCGTGGCGGTTGCGCGGCGGTTGCGATCGGCGTTGTCGCTCAGTTCGGCGACATCGCAGTTGTTGGCGAGGCTGCTGATGGCGCTGAAGCCGCGATTGCAGACCAGCGCCAGTGAGTTGCCGGCGCCGACACCGAAGGCGGCGTCGAGCGTGTTGCTGCCCGAGCGCCAGCGCGCACCGGCCTGTGGGGTGCCCGGAGCGGGTTCGAGTACTAGGTATCCCTGCACCTTGCCGCTGGTATCGATCACCGGCAGCACGGCCTGGTCGCTGCGCTTGCCTTGGGCATGCACATTGCCTGCCGCGGCGCCAAGGGCGAGCAGCAGGACGGCGGTCAGTGTGGCGAGGCGATGTGTCATGGCTCCCAATCGACCAGTTTTGCCGGGCCGAAGTTCCCTTCCCATGAGCGGGGATTCACCCTAGCAGGTTTATGGATTGTTAACAATCCCCTAACGACTGTCGAATCTCCGTGATGAGACTCATTGCAGTCTTCCCGGGGCCTGCGTGGTGGGTTCGGGAGTGTCGAACAGGGCGGCCACGCTGGCCGGGTCGAGCTCGTAGCCTTGGCCGCAGAATTCGCACTGGATGCGGGCTGCGCCGTCGATCACGGCAGCCATGGCCTCGTCCCGGCCCAGCGACTGCAGCATTGCCGAGACCCGCTCGTGCGAGCAGGAGCAGGCGAAGCGAAGCGGTCGGTCGCCCAACTGCTGGGGGTGGTCTTCGTGGAACAGGCGGTGCAGCAGGGTCTCGACGGGCAGGCCAAGCAGCTCGGTGGGGGCGAGGGTGTCGAACAGCGCGCTGGCGCGCGTCCAGCCGTCCTCGTCGCCGTCGTCGCCGGGCAGCTTCTGCAGCATCAGTCCGGCGGCGCGCCCGTCGGCGGTGGCCAGCAGGACGCGGGTCGGCAACTGCTCGGACTGGCGGAAGTAGTCTTCGAAGGCGCCCGACAGCGCGTCGGACTCCAGCGGCACCAGGCCCTGGTAGCGGATCGGGTCGCCGCCGGACAAGGCCGGGTTTTCGATGGTGATCGCGAGGATCGCGCCGGGAGCCAGGTCGCGCAGGTCGCGCCCGGGCGGCAGGTCGCCGCCTTCCGCGAGCCGGGCGATGCCGCGCAGGGTGCCGGCCGCCGTGCATTCGGCGAACAGGGTGCGCAGGGCGCCTTCCCCACGCAGTTGCACCGACAGGCGTCCATCGACCTTGGCGTGCCCGGTGAACAGGGCCGAGGCGACCACGGCTTCGCCCAGCAGTTCGCGGATCGCGGCCGGGTAGTCGCCGCGCGCTTCGATCTGCCGCCAGGCGTCGGCAAGCTGGACGTGGACGCCGCGGACGCCGGCCTCGGGCAACAGGAAACGGGTCAGGGCGTCGATGTCCGGCGGCATGTGCGGAAGTTCCATGGGCAAGTCGGGAATGATGTGGCGGTCGTAGCCGATAATGACGGCATGCCGCAGGTGGCGTGAATTGGGGGCGACGGAGTGGAAGCGCAAGCTGCAGGCATGGGCAAGCCCCCACGCAAGCGTCGTCGCTGGCTGCGCAGGCTGTTGATGCTGCCGGTGTTGTTCGTGGCCCTGACGGTGGGCCAGGTGCTGGTACTCCGGTTCGTGGATCCGTTGTTCACCTCGTTCATGGCGATCCGCCAGTTCGAGGCCTGGGGCCAAGGCGACTGGAGTTTCCGGATCGCCTACGACTGGCGCGACATGGACGACATCGCCCCGGCCTTGCCCGTGGCGGTGGTCGCGGCCGAAGACCAGGACTTCGCCAACCACCGCGGCTTCGACCTGCAGGCGATCGAACATGCCCGCAAGCGCAACGAGCAGGGCGGGCGCCTGCGCGGCGGCAGCACCATCAGCCAGCAGCTCGCCAAGAACCTGTTCCTCTGGCAGGGCAGCAGCATGCCCTCTCGCTGGCTGCGCAAGGGCGTCGAGACCTGGTACACGTTCCTGATCGAATCGCTCTGGCCCAAGGGGCGGATACTGGAGGTCTACGCCAACGTGGTCGAATTCGGCGATGGCGTGTACGGCGCGCAGGCGGCGGCCCGCACCTACTTCCGAAGGGATGCCGACGCGCTGACGTTGCCGCAGGCCGCGCGGCTCGCGGCGGTGTTGCCCAGTCCCAAGCGCTACAGCGTCGCCAATCCTGGCCCGTACGTGCAGCGCCGTGCGCGCTGGATCGAGCGCAACGTGCGCCAGATCGGCGGTACGTCCTATCTGGAGGCATTGGATTGAGCTTCGTGGCGCACGCTAGGATGGCGGGATGACGCGCGAGCTGCTGACCATCGTCGTTGCGGCCTTCAACGAGGCCGAAGCCTTGCCGATCCTGCATCGTCGGATCAGCGACACGTTCGACACGATGGCCGGCGACGGGCTTGACCTGCGCATGCTGTACGTCGACGACGGCAGCACCGATGGCACCTGGCAGGCGATGCGCGTGATCGCCGGAGCCGACCGCCGGGTCGCGGTGCTGCGCCTGTCGCGCAACTTCGGCAAGGAGGCCGCGCTGACTGCCGGCCTCGACCGCGTTGAAACGGGTGCCGCGCTGATCCTTGATGCCGATGGCCAGGATCCACCTGAACTCATTCCGCAGTTCGTCGCGAAGTGGCGCGAAGGCTACGACGACGTGCACGGCACGCGCCGGCACCGCGAAGGCGAGGGCTGGCTGAAGAAGGCGACCGCGCATGCGTTCTACCGCGTGATGCAGCGCTTGTCGAAGACGCCGATCCCGACCGACACCGGCGATTTCAGGCTGCTCTCGCCGCGCGCACTCGCCGCGCTGCGCCAACTGCGCGAGCGCCATCGCTTCATGAAGGGGTTGTTCGGCTGGATCGGCTTCAACGGCGTGTCCATCCCGTACGATCGCGCGCCGCGGGTGGCGGGGAACACGAAATTCGGCCTTTGGCGACTGTGGAACCTTGCGCTTGAAGGCATCACCAGTTTCTCGACCGCGCCACTGCGCTTGGCGACCTATGTCGGCCTGGGCACCGCGACGCTGGCGTTCGGATTCGCACTGTGGATCGTGGGCAAGGCGCTGATGTTCGGCGATCCCGTCGCGGGTTGGCCGACGATGATGACCGTCATCCTGTTCCTTGGCGGCGTGCAGTTGATTGCGCTCGGCATGATCGGGGAATACCTCGGCAGGATCTACGAGGAATCCAAGCAGCGGCCGCTGTACTTCGTCGACGACTGGCATCCCGCGGCGATGGGAGTATCCTCGACGGGCATCCAGCCTGCAGGAGGAACGCCCCATGCGCACGGTGCGGCAACTGCTCGAAGCGAAGACGCCTGAGATCTTCGCGGTGGCGCCGGAGGCGCCGGTGATCGATGCCATCCGGTTGATGGCCGAGAAGCACGTCGGCGCGGTGCTGGTGATGCAGGGCGCGCGACTGGCGGGCATCCTCTCCGAGCGCGATTACGCCCGCAAGGTCGTGCTGGCGGGGCGTTCGTCGAAAGACACGCCCGTCCGCGACATCATGACGGCCGAGGTGGTCACGGTCGGCCCTGGCGATGACGTGGCGCGCTGCATGCAGACGGTGACGCGGCATCGCATCCGCCACTTGCCGGTCGTGCAGGGCGGCGAAGTACTGGGCGTGATCTCGATCGGCGACCTGGTGGCGGCGGTGATCGAGGAACAGCAGAACGAACTGGATCAATTGCAGCGCTACATCGCCAGTTGACGGCCATGCCGGCCGGACGAGGCTAGGGCAGCACCTGTCGCATCACCGCGACGTAATGGCAGACGCTGCCGGCGATCACGAACATGTGCCAGATCGCGTGTGCGTAGCGGATCGATTCGCGATGGTAGAAGTAGGTGCCGAGGGTGTAGAACACGCCACCGGCGAGCAGCCAGCCGATAGTCCCGCCGTCGATCGAAGACAGCATCGGCTTGAAGGCGACGACTACCAGCCAGCCCATTGCGATGTAGATCGCCGTCGACAGTCGCTTGAAGCGTCCGGTATGGAAGAGCTTGAACACCACGCCGGCGAATGCCAGCGTCCAGATCGCCGCGAACAGCCCCCATCCCCACGGGCCGCGCAGGCCGACCAGCGTGAACGGGGTGTAGGTGCCGGCGATCAGCAGGTAGATCGCGCAATGGTCGAAGACCTTGAGCCGGCCTTTCGCGACCGGGTGCTGGATGGCGTGGTAGAGCGTGGATGCCGTGTAGAGCAGCAGCAATGCGACACCGAACACGATGGCGCCGGCCAGTTGCCAGCCGTCGCCGTGAATCGCGGCCAGTGTGATCAGCACCGCGCCGCCGCCCAGCGCCAACGCCGCGCCGACGCCATGGGTCAGGGCACTGGCGATCTCGTCGCGCAGGTCGACCAGGTGGTCGGCGCTCCGGCGTTCCTCCGGGACTCTGGAATTGGCTGGCGTGCCGATCATGGTGCCAAGTTACCGCAATGCAGCACGATCCGCATCCGGCCCGTGAACGGTTGTTGGCACATGGTGATCGAAGTGTCGGCTAGTCCAGCGTCACCGAATGTGCATGTTCGCGCGTGGCGAGGAAACGCACGGCGGGGGCGCGTTCCTCGGCCAGTTGCAGGTTCACGCGGGTCGGGGCGATGTAGACCAGTTCGCCTGCGGCGTCGAGGGCGAGATTCAGCGCGTTCTTCTCGCGGAATTCTTCCAGTATCTTCGCGTCGTCGCAGCGGATCCAGCGGGCGGTCGCCACCTGCACCGGCTCGAACGTGGCGTCGACGCCGTACTCGTCCTTGAGCCGGTAGGCGACCACGTCGAACTGCAGCACGCCGACGGCGCCGAGGATGAGGTCGTTGCTCATCAGCGGGCGGAAGAACTGCGTCGCGCCTTCTTCCGACAACTGCGCCAAACCCTTCTGCAACTGCTTGAGCTTGAGCGGATCGCGCAGGCGTGCGCGGCGGAACAGTTCCGGGGCGAAGTTGGGGATGCCGGTGAACGACAGGGCTTCGCCTTCGGTGAAGGTGTCGCCGATGGAAATCGTGCCGTGGTTGTGGATGCCGATCACATCGCCCGGATACGCCTCGGCGGCGATCTCGCGGTCGCTGGCCATGAAGGTCAGTGCGTTGGCGAGCTTCTGCTCCTTGCCGCTGCGCACGTGGAAGGCCTTCATGCCGGCGGCGAAGCGGCCCGAGCACACGCGCATGAAAGCGACGCGGTCGCGATGCTGCGGATCCATGTTGGCCTGGATCTTGAAAACGAAGCCCGACAGCTTGTTTTCCGTCGGTGCGACCGTTCGTCCGGTGGTCTCGCGTGGTTGCGGCGACGGCGCGTGTTCGACGAAGAAGTCCAGCAGTGGCTGCACGCCGAAGTTGTTCACGCCAGAGCCGAAGAACACCGGTGTCTGCTTGCCGTCGAGATAGGCCTGCTTGTCGAAGGGATGGCTGGCGCCCTGCACCAGTTCCAGCTCGTCGCGCAGTTGCGCCAGCATCTCGGCGCCGATCTTTTCCGCGAGCGCGGGGGCATCCAGCGACGGGAAGATGGTCGAGTCCTGTCGGGTGAAGTTGCGGCCGGGCTCGTACAGGTGCACTTCGCCGGTGACCAGGTGCACCACGCCCTTCAGGCGCTGGCCCATGCCGATCGGCCAGGTGACTGGCGCGCACTGGATGCTGAGCACGCTTTCCACTTCGTCCAGCAGGTCGATCGGATCCTTGCCTTCGCGGTCGAGCTTGTTGATGAAGGTCATGATCGGCGTGTCGCGCAGCCGGCAGACTTCCATCAGCTTGATCGTGCGTTCCTCGACGCCCTTGGCGACGTCGATCACCATCAGCGCGCTGTCCACCGCGGTGAGCACGCGGTAGGTGTCCTCGCCGAAGTCGGCGTGGCCGGGGGTGTCGAGTAGGTTGACGATGCGGCCCTCGTACGGGAACTGCATCACCGAGCTGGTCACCGAGATGCCGCGCTCCTTCTCCAGCGCCATCCAGTCGGAGGTTGCATGACGCGCGGCCTTGCGGCCCTTGACCGAGCCGGCCATCTGGATCGCGCCGCCGAACAGCAACAGCTTTTCGGTCAGCGTGGTCTTGCCCGCGTCGGGATGCGAGATGATGGCGAAGGTGCGGCGGCGCGCGGCTTCGGTGGAGACGTCAGACATGGCGAGGGCACGCGGCTGCGTGCGCGGAGGATGTGGGAAGGATGCGGATTATACGCGGCGCGGCGGTCAGTCGCCGGCGCCGCCGGACAGGCCGAAACGCAGGATGCCCTGCGGGCCGAACATGCGGAACGGCACCGATTCCAGCCGCATGCCGCGGTTGGCCTGCACCACGAAGTGCAGGTGCGGTGCGGTGCTGCGGCCGGTGTTCCCCGACAGGCCGATGGCCTGGCCGCGGCGCACGTGCTGGCCGACGCGCACGTGCACACCGCCCGGACGCAGGTGCGCGTAGAGCGCCATGGTGCCGTCGTCGTGCAGGATGCGGATGAAGTTGGCGCGCGACTGGGCGTCGGGATCATCCGGATCTGCGTCGTCGAAGCCGCCTTCGGTCTGCATCACCACGCCGTCGCGTGCGGCCAGGACGGGCGTGCCGATGTCGGCGGCGAAATCCACCGCGTGCCGGTTCTCGGCATCGGCATGGCTCCATTGGCCGCCCCAGGCCTGCTGGACGCGGAGCGGCGCATTGCCCAGCGGATAAGCGTATTCGACATTGCGTGGACGGGCATTGGGCGTGCCGGGCACGGCTTCGACCCGTAATCCCGCAGGCCCTGCGCCGAGCACGGCGACCAGCGCAGCCTGTCGCGCGGGCACCGTGGCGCGCGCGGGCAGGGGCGGGTCGCTCGCGATCGGCCGTGGCGAGGCGGCATGCAGCATCACCTCGATCGGGCCGGCGAGTGCGTTGTCGATCCACGCGAGCTGGTTGTCGCCACGCGGTTCGATGCGCAGGCGTGCGACGGCAGCGGGTTCGATATGGATCGGGATCTCTACACCTTGCGCCTGCCGCGCGTCGGCATCGGCGCGGTCGCCGTAATGCGTGGTGCCGTTGAGGTCGCTCCAGCGGTAGATCCTGCCCGACTGTGCGCACGTGATCGCCGGCACCAGCAGCAGGAGCAGCGAAGCGCAGGCGAGCAGGCGACGCATGCAGGCCTCAGTCGCGGCAGGCGGGAGCGAGCTGAAGGGCTTCGGCGATGTCGCGCAGGTCGAAGGCCGTCATCGCCTTGTCGTCGTGCATCGCGAACAATGCGCCATGCGGGAAGCGTGCGGTGCCTGCAGCGTGCAGGGCGATGCCGTCCGTCCATGCGGTCACCTTGCCGGTGAACGCGCCGCGCGCTGCCAGTGTTTGCCGGTCGAACAGGCGGAAGATCGTCAGCGGATACAACTGGTCGGCGAACACCCAGTAACCGCTGTCGGCAGTGCAGGCCCAGAGCGCTATGCCTTCGGGTTCGGCATCGAACGTGCCGGCTGGCAGCTTGCGCCCGGTATATCGGCCATCGAGCGTGTATTCGTGCACGGTCTGCCCGTGGCGCATGTCTTCGTCGGCGACCAGCAGGCGGTCGAAGACCGGGTCGCCGGCGATGGATTCCACGATGCGCAGTGCGTCGGCTTCGCTGGTGTCGCCGAAGCTGCCGAGTGATTCGACCTCCACGCGCTGGTCGTTGCCGGTGCGCAATCGATAGCGCCGGACACGCTGGTCGAGTTGATCGAGCGGCGGCACGATGTCGAAACGCGCCCCCTCCTGGAAACTGTCGGTCACGTAGGCGATCAGCTCGCCCGGTGCGTCTTCGTAGACCCAGACGCCGTAGGGGCTGCGCAGTTCCCCTTCGCCAATCATGGCAACCGGGGAGAGGTCGGGGAAACGCAGCACCTGCACGCGCCGGTTGTCGCGCTCGGATACGAACAAAAGGTCACCGTGGATGGCGACGCCGTTGGGTCGGGTGAAGGCGCCGGGCGCCGTGCCGCGGCTGCCGATACTGCGCAGCAGTTCACCGGTATCACCGTCGAAGACGATCAGGCGATGGGTGTTCTTGGCGGTGGCGACGACCCACGTGTCGCCGTCCTCGGTGGGCCAGGGAGCCAGCGAATCCAGTTCGTCGCCGGCTTCGCCGGGCGCGATGTAGGCCTCGGCGACGACCGGGATGGCCGGCGTGTCGGTGGGTGCGGGTTGCGGCGGTGCGATCGGCTTGGTGGCGCAGCCCGCCAGCAGCACGAGGGAGATGGTTATGAGGGGGGAGGGATTTCATTGGAATTAATTATGACGGGCCTCGCGCGAATTCGGGAGGTTTCAACCGCAACAATTAAATCTCTTCATGCCGATGAAGCGATTGACAAGGCCGGGATCGGCTGGCAATCTGCGCGCATCCATCGAGACCGGCTGAGGGACAGGCCCGAAGAAGCCGGGGCAACCTGATGGGATGCAGCGAACGCTGCTCCTGTCGCGGTGCCAAGTCCTGCGGGGCCCTGAGCGTCCACCGGAAGATGGTTGCGAACCGCCTCCCCCACGGCGGGCCGCACGCCCGCCGATCCTTGGCGGTATCTCCGGTATCCCCGTGCGCATCGATGGCCCGCCCATCGCCCGGATACCGCCATGAGTTTCCAGACCGCCCCCCGCTTTGCCGATGTCGCCGCCGTGGATGTCGCGACGTTGCCCGCCGTGCCTGTCGCCGTCCGTCCCGAGGCGGTGCGTGGCCGCATCGACGCGGTGCTGCCGATGCGCCATGCCAGCGAGCGTCGCGTGCGCATTGCGTGGGAATTGGTCGGCCCCGATGGCGCGCCGGTGGTGTTCGTGGCCGGCGGCATTTCCGCGCATCGCCATGTCGCGCCGAATACGGTGTTCCCGGAACCGGGTTGGGCGAATGGGCTGGTGGGCGAGGGCCGCACGCTCGATCCGGCGCGCTGCCGCATCCTCGCCTTCGATTACATCGGCAGCGATGGCAGCCTCGATGCCCCCATCGACACCGCCGACCAGGCCGATGCCATCGCGATCCTGCTCGATGCCTTGGCCATCGACGCGTTGCAGGGGTTTGTCGGCTATTCCTACGGTGCACTGGTCGGCCTGCAGTTCGCGCTGCGGCATCCGTCGCGGCTGCGCAAGCTGGTCGCGGTCAGCGGTGCGCATCGCCCGCATCCGTATGCGGCGGCGTGGCGCGCGCTGCAGCGGCGTGCGGTGACGCTGGGGCAATTGCAGTGCGCCGATGCGCAGGGCCTGTCGCTGGCGCGCCAGTTCGCGATGCTCAGCTACCGCACGCCGGAGGAATTCGGCGAGCGCTTCGACACCGCGCCTGAAATCGTCAACGGCCGCGTGCGCGTGGCCGCCGAGGATTACCTCGACGCCGCCGGCGCGCAGTACGTCGCACGGACGCCGGTGAATGCCTACGTACGCCTGTCCGAATCCATCGACCTGCACCGCGTCGATCCCGCACAACTTGGCGTGCCGACGCTGGTGGTCGCGGTGGAAGGCGACCGGCTGGTGCCGCTGTCCGATGCGGTGGCGCTGGTCGAAGGCCTCGGCACGCACGGCAAGCTGCGCGTGCTGCGCTCGGTGTACGGGCACGACGCCTTCCTGAAAGAACACGATCGCATCGATGCGCTGCTGGCCACGGCCCTGCGCGACAACGGAGAAAACGCATGAGCTTCGACCACACCACTCGCACCGACGGCAACGACTGTCGTCCCGCCACCGCCGCCGTCCGTGCCGGCATCGATCGCGATACCGCCTTCGGTGCCGTGGTGCCGCCGATCGTGCTGTCGAGCAATTTCAGCTTCGACGGTTTCGGCAACAAGCGCGAATACGACTACACCCGCAGCGGCAATCCCACGCGTGACCTGCTGGCCGAGGCGCTGGCCGAACTGGAAGGTGGCGCGGGTGCGGTCGTGGTCTCGACCGGCATGGGCGCGATCACCCTCGTGCTCAATGCGCTGCTGTCGCCGGGCGACAAGCTGGTGGTGCCGCACGATGCCTACGGCGGCAGCTGGCGCCTGTTCAATGCGCTGGCGAAGAAGGGCCACTTCGAACTGATCACCGCCGACCTGACCGATCCGTTGTCGCTGGGCGACGCGCTGGCGCAGTCACCGAAGCTGGTGCTGATCGAAACGCCGTCCAATCCCTTGCTGCGCGTCACCGACCTGAGGCTGGTGATCGAGGCCGCACACAAGGCCGGCGCCACCACCGTGGTCGACAACACGTTCCTCTCGCCTGCGCTGCAGACGCCGATTGCCTTCGGTGCCGACTACGTGGTGCATTCGACCACCAAGTACATCAACGGCCACAGCGACGTGGTGGGTGGCGCGGTGGTCGCGCGCACCGCCGAGGCACACGAGCAGCTGGTGTGGTGGGCGAATGCGCTGGGCCTGACCGGTTCGCCGTTTGACAGTTTCCTGACCCTGCGCGGTCTGCGCACGCTGGATGTGCGGCTGCGCGTGCACCAGGAGAATGCCAACGCCGTTGCCGCGTTGCTCGATGCGCATCCGGCCGTGTCGAAGGTGTATTTCCCCGGCCTGGAATCGCATCCGGGCCACGCGCTGGCCGCGCGCCAGCAGAAGGGCTTCGGCGCGATGATCTCGTTCGAGCTCGCCGGCGGCGTGGAGGAAGTGCGCGCCTTCGTCGATGGCTTGCGCTATTTCACCCTGGCCGAGTCGCTGGGTGGCGTGGAAAGCCTGGTCGCGCATCCGGCATCCATGACGCACGCGGCGATGACGCCCGAAGCGCGTGCCAAGGCCGGCATCAGCGATGGCCTGTTGCGGCTGTCAGTGGGCATCGAGGCCGGCGACGACCTGCTGGCCGATCTCTCGGCCGGTCTGGCGCGTGCGCAGGCGGTGGGCGGCGACGTGCAACGCAACGACCTGCGCAAATCGGTGGATGCATGAGCACCGTTGTGCAGTTGCGTCCGGCGCGCCGCACGCAGCTGCAGCCGGCGCGCATCGCCTTGCTCGGTACCGGCACGGTGGGCAACGCGTTCGCGCAGCGCTACTTGCGATTGAAGGCCGCGGGCGTCGATTTGCCGGAGGTGGCGTGGATCAGCAATTCGCGCGTGCAACTCCCCGGCAGGGACGGATTGGCCGATGCCGTCGAGGCCGCGTGCGCCGCGCCGCGTCGCGACGGTGGCGTGCCGCCGTGGGCGGAAGGCGAAGGTTTGCGTCGCGGCGACATCGTGGTCGATGCCACCGCCAGCGAGCGCGTCGCCGACTGGCACCCGGAATGGCTGTCGCGTGGCGTGCACGTGGTGACGGCGAACAAGCTCGGCTGTGGCGGCGATCTTGGCCGTGCGCTGGCCATTGGCGATGCGCAGCATGATGGCACGCACTACGGCGATGCCGCGACGGTGGGCGCGGGCCTGCCGCTGCTGCGCACGATCCGCGCGCTGGTCGCCGGTGGCGACCGCATCCATGCGGTCGAAGGCGTGTTGTCTGGCACGCTGGCATGGCTGTTCTCGCATTTCGACGGTTCGCAGCCGTTCTCGTCACTGGTACGCGAAGCACGCGATGCCGGTTATTCCGAACCCGATCCGCGCATCGACCTGTCCGGCGAGGACGTGCGTCGCAAGCTGCTGATCCTTGCGCGCGCGTCGGGGCTGTCGCTTGAAGCGCACCAGGTAGAGGTGGACGCCTTGCTGCCGTCGGCCTTGCGCGACGCAGCGTTGGATGATGTCGATGGCCTGTTGCCTTCGCTGGACGAGGCTTTGCTCGCGCGACTGCAGGATGCGCGGGACGCCTCGGCCCGGTTGTGCTTCGTTGGTCGCTACGATGCCGAGGGGCGTGCCAGTGCCGGCCTGCGTGCATTGCCGGCATCACATCCGCTGTGCGCCGGCAGCGGTACCGACAACCGCGTCGCGATCTGGAGCGACCGCTACCGCGACAGCCCGCTGGTGATCCAGGGGCCGGGCGCAGGCGCCGAGGTCACTGCGGCCGCGCTGCTGGACGACGTACTCGCGATCGCCTGAGTCTCCGTGCATCGGGCTGTCCGAGGCCGCCCCTCGCTCACGTTGATGAACGTGGGGGATCGCTGGCGGAGAAAATCCAATGGGCTTGGCGACATGCAGGCTTGCCGCGTTGTTCGCCCTGATGGCAATGGGCTTGGTGGCCTGTGGCGAAGACCCGACACCACCCGCCTTGGCTGCCGGCAGCAACGACGGCAGGGTCGTCGCGGTCGAGCAACTTGAACCCGTTCCGGGTCTGCGGTTGCGGCCACTGACCGACCATGTCTTCGAGCGCAGCGATGCACGACGCGAGCGCGGCCGCTATCTCGCCGAAGGCATCCTGCAGTGTGCGATCTGCCATTCGGATCGCGACTGGAGTCGTCCTGGTGCGCCCCCCGTTGCCGGCAAGGAACTGGCCGGACATGTCTGGAAGCAGGAAGGCGACACCGTCCTCGTCGCGCCCAACCTGACGTCGGACGACGAGACCGGCATCGGGCGCTGGAGCGACGACATGCTGGCGCGCGCGATCCGCGAGGGCGTCAGCCACGATGGCCGGCCGCTGCATCCGCAGATGTGGTACCCGTCGTTCGCGATGTTGTCGGACGAGGATCTTGCGTCTGTCATCGTCTACCTGCGCTCGCTCGATCCGATCCGCAATCCGTTGCCACGCACCCGCTTGCCCGACGAGGTGCTGGCATCCTTTGCCGGTCGTCCGGCTCCGATCACCGATCCGGTGCACGGCCCCATCGACGACAGTCCGCTCGAACGTGGGCGTTACCTCGCCAACATCGGCGATTGCGGCGGTTGCCACACGCTGTGGGAAAGCGAACGCCTGCCCGGTGCGTTTTCCGGTGGCAATGCCGTCACGCGCGATGGCAAGCGCATCTTCAGTACCAACATCACCCCGCATGCGACCGGCATGGCCTACAACGAGCAGGCTTTCATCACCATCATGCGCAGCGGCAAGCAGGGGATGACGAATCCGGTGATGCCGTGGGTCGCGTTCCGCAACCTCACCAGTGACGACCTTGCCGCCATCCATGCCTTCCTGCAGAGCCGGCATCCGGTATCACACCGAGTCAGCAACCTCGCCGAACCGAGCCTGTGCGCGGTGTGCGGACTCGAGCACGGCCTTGGCAGCCTCAACATCGCGGAAAAACCGGTTGCCGCGAACGTGTCCAACGTGTTGTTGCGCGAATACGAAGGCACCTATCGCATCGAGCGCTACGACTGGACGGTGAGGATCGTGCTCGAACACGGCAGCCTGCATGCCCACACCGAAGGTGAACCGGTGAGGGCATTGATCCCGGTCACCGACAAGCTGTTCCTGGTGGATGGCGGCCTCGGGCCGGTGCGTTTCACCCGTGACAAGGACGGCAAGATCGACGGGTTGGTGTCGATCGACGTCGACGACACGAGGTTGGCGCGCATCGACGATTGAGCAAGGCCCGCCGCATCGAAACGACGGGTACGATCAACACTCGATGACGTTGACGGCGAGTCCGCCGCGTGAGGTTTCCTTGTACTTGTCCTGCATGTCGCGGCCGGTGTCGCGCATGGTCTTGATCACCTTGTCCAGGCTGACCTTGTGCTTGCCGTCGCCGCGCAGCGCCATGCGGCTGGCATTGATCGCCTTCACCGCGCCCATCGCGTTGCGCTCGATGCACGGGATCTGCACCAGTCCGCCGATCGGGTCGCAGGTCAGGCCAAGGTTGTGTTCCATGCCGATCTCGGCCGCGTTCTCGATCTGGCTGGGCGTGCCGCCGAGCGCGGCGGTCAGGCCTGCAGCGGCCATCGAGCAGGCCACGCCAACTTCGCCCTGGCAGCCGACTTCGGCGCCGCTGATGCTGGCGTTTTCCTTGTAGAGGATGCCGACGGCGGCAGCGGTGAGCAGGAAGTCGAACACCCCGCGCTCGCTGCTGCCGGGGCAGAAGCGGTCGTAGTAATGCAGCACCGATGGCAGGATGCCGGCCGCGCCATTGGTCGGCGCGGTGACCACTCGTCCGCCTGCGGCGTTCTCCTCGTTCACCGCCAGTGCGTACAGATTCACCCAGTCGAGCACGGTTAGCGGGTCGCGCATCGCTGCCTCGGGGCGTGAGGACAGCTCCTTGTACAGCGTCGGCGCGCGGCGCGAGACGTGCAGGCCGCCGGGGAGCGTGCCTTCCTCGCGGATGCCGCGCGCGACGCAGGATTGCATTGCCTCCCAGATCTCGCGCAGGCCGGCATAGGTGTCCTGCTCGCTGCGCCAGCTCTTCTCGTTTTCCAGCATCAGTTGCGCGATGGAGATGCCGGCATCGCGAGCGCGCTGCAGCAGTTCGTCGCCGGAGGAGAAGGGATGCGGCAACGGCGTGGTGTCGGCGACGATGCGGTCTTCGGCCGCTTCGTCGGCGTTGACCACGAAGCCGCCACCGACAGAGTAGTAGTCGCGGGTGGCGATGACGTCGTCACCGGCACCGTACGCGGTGAAGCGCATGCCGTTGGTGTGGTAAGGCAGCCTCTGGCGCTTGTTCATCACCAGGTCGCGCTTTTCCTCGAAGGTGACCGGATGCGTGCCATGCAACAGGATCGACTTGGTCTTGCGGATGCGTTCGAGCGCGGGTGGAATGATGTCCGGGTCGATGGCGTTGGGGTAATGGCCTTCCAGCCCCATCAGCACGGCCTTGTCGGTGCCGTGGCCGCGACCGGTGAGCGCCAGCGAGCCGAAGACCTCCGCGCGCACGCGCACCACATCCCCTAGCCGACCCGGTTCGGCCAGCCAGCGCTCGACGAACCGCGCGGCCGCGCGCATCGGGCCCACCGTATGCGATGAGCTCGGCCCGATGCCGATCTTGTACAGGTCGAACGTGCTGACGGCCATGGCGCTTGCTGGTTCGGGAAGGCGGCTATTCTAAGCAGTAGACGCGCCAGCCCCATCATCCCTCACATGGCCCTGATCCTCTACCAACGAGACGATTGCCACCTGTGCGACCTGGCGCTGGATGTGCTGGCGCTAGCGCGGGTACCCGACTTCGAGAGCGTGTTCATCGATGGTGACGACGCGCTCGAAGCACGCTACGGCACGCGCGTGCCGGTGTTGCGAAATACGTTCGACGGTAGCGAGCTGGATTGGCCATTCGACGCGGAGCGGATGCAGGCGTGGCGGGCGTGAGCGCCCGGTTGCGTGGCGCAGCTGTCCTGGCGATGGCACTGATGGTGGGAGGGGCGATGGCGGACGATGTGCACTTGGACAAGCCTTCGCCGGGGCCGGATCCCGGTGCGTGGGCGGGCAGGACGCTGGGCGAAGTGCTGGAAGTGCAGGCGATCTCGCGCGTGATCGTGCTGCGTGCCGCGACCAGCGCCCCTGCCGGACTGGATCTGGACAACATCCGCAAGTTGTTGCGCAACGCCGCCCAGGAGCCATTGGAAGCAGCGGCTTCGCCAAGCCCGATCGGAACCGCGTTCCTGCCGGAGACGATCTGGCATGCGGTGCTGGTGGCGGGCAACGAAGACGTGTACGAACTGGTCGTGGGCTACGACGCGGCGCGCCGCAACGTGGGTTGCCTGCTGGGCGAGGGCGGGCATCGTGGTTGCTTCGTGGTGGCGCGCACGCTGCCCTGACCTGTTTGCCCGCCCCGTTGCTCAGGGAGCGGGGGGTGAGCACTACCCGAGTGCTGATCGCCACTTCGTTCGGGATCAGCGACGTATCCGACCAGTCGCCGCCACCGATGCCGAAGTCGAGCCGCTTCACTGTCGCCTTGCCGGCCAATACCGGCCGCGCACCCGGCGTCCAGGTGAAGGTGAGCGCCACCGGTTGCTTCACCCCGCGCAGTTCGAGCGTGCCGTCGGCGACGTATTCGCCGTTGCCGGTCGCGCGGATGCGGTCGGCGGTGTAACGCGCCTTGGCGAAACGGGTGACGTTGAAGAAGTCGGCGGTGGCCAGCGTGCTGTCGCGGTCGGCGTTGCCGGTGCGGGTGCCGGCGAGGTCGATGCTCACGTCCAGCTTCGACGACGCGAGGTTGTTTGGGTCGAAGCTGAGTTTGGTGGAGAAGCCGCCGAATTGCCCGGTGAACACCTCGTTCTCGTACTTGGTGGCGAACACCAGCGAGGAGCCGGGCGCCTGCACGTAGTCGGCGGCGATGGCGGTCGAGGACATCATTGCGACCAGTGCGGTGGCGACGGCGACGGGGGAGGAGAAGCGTTTGTTCATCTGGGGACTCTGGTCTCGGCGATTCGTTGCATGCGCGCGTGCGGACGCGCTCACCGTCATGGGGCGGATGGTTTCCTGCGGCCGGGCAACATCCGCCGCAAGGTCTCGTCGCGCAGGAAGAGATGGTGGTAGATCGCCGCGCCGGCGTGCAGTACGACCAGTGCGACCAACAGCAGGAACAGGAGTTCATGCGCGCCATGCGCCTGGCTGGCGATCCATTCATGCGGACGCACCAGTTTCGGCATCTCGAACAGGCCGAACCAGCGGAACGGACGCAGCCCGCTGGCCGAGTCGTAGAGCCAGCCGGAGATCGGCATCGCCAGCGCGACGGCGTAGAGCGCCCAATGCGTGCCCGTGGCCAGCCTGCGTTGCCAGACGGGCGTGCCCGGCACTGGTTGCGGCGCGCCTGCATACAGACGCCAGCCCAGGCGCAGCAGCATCAACGCCAGGATGGTGATGCCGATCGACTTGTGCGCGGTGTACACCCAGAAGTACTTGGGTGAGCGCGGCAGTTCGCCCATCACCAGTCCGATCACCGCAACCGCGAGCAGCAGCACGACGATGATCCAGTGCAGCGACTGGCTGATCGCTCCCCAGCGGTCTCGGGTGTTCTTCAATGTCATGGCGTGGGTTCCGGGTCTGGCGGATGGCTGGGTTCGGGAGGCGTGTCGGCATCCGCCGCGGGCGGAGGATCGGGTGCGTCGCCTTCGGTACCGCCGCGTGCCAGCGTGGCCTCGGCTTCGATGCGTAGTTCCACGTTGTCGCCGACCATCGACTTCCAGGCGTCGATGCCGAAGTCGCTGCGGCTGATCATCGTGGTCGCGGAAAAGCCGGCCGTGCGCCGGAACGGCGGCATCGGATGGCGCTTGACGGCGTTGACGGTAACGTCGAGCGCCACTTCGCGCGTCGCCCCGCGCAGCGTCAGCAGGCCATGCACGATGGCACGTCGTGTGTCGAGCGGTTCGATGCGCGTGGACACGAACCGTGCGGTGGGATGCGTGTCGGCATCGAGCAGGTTGCGTGCCAGCGTGGCCCGGTTCCATTTGTCGTCGCCGAGGTCGAGCGAGGCGATGGGGATGGAGACGTCCAGTCGCGCGCCGTCCCAGCCATCCGGGTCGAAGGCGAGCGTCCCGGTGGCGCCGGAAAACGTGCCCAGCGACTTGGAGAAGCCGGCGTGGTCGATCGCGAACACGACCCGGGTGTGCACCGGATCCAGTGCCCACGTCCTGGCTTGGGCATGGGCGTGGCCGGCCGTCGCCAGTGCGAGGACGGCGAGGCAGGCCATGAGCCATGTGGCGCGCAAGGACATGTGTCGGGGCCGGATTCCGGGTGCGAGGGGACGATTCTAGGCAGATGCGCATCGCTGCGCTTGCCGTTGCCCGGACTTGCGCTCGAAACGCTGCGTTGCGAGCATCCGTCCCACAGGGATGCGGGAAGGGGACGGATGCTGCGGATCGTGCTGGTGTTGCTGCTCCTGGCCATCGGCGATGCACGGGCATCTGTCGAGGATCTGGCGATCCCGCAACCGCGCCAGTTCAGCGTGTTCGACGGCCTGCCGTCGAACCGCGTCAACGCCATCGCCGAGGACGCGCAGGGTTACCTGTGGATCGGCACCCGCGACGGACTGGCGCGCTACGACGGCACACGGTTCCGCATCTGGCGCGTGGGCGACGGGCTCAACGACAACTTCATCTGGAGCCTGCATGTCGATGCCCAGGATCGACTCTGGATCGGCACCCGCAACGCCGGCTTGGCGGTGCTGGATGCGAAACGGCGCGAATTCCGCCACATCGACCAGGGCACGCACCCGGAACTGGGCAGCAACGACATCTGGATGGTGACCACCACGCCGGACGGCGCGGCATGGATCGGAACGAGCAATGCCGGCCTCGTGCGGCTGGACGAGAACGGCACCATGCAGCGCTTCGTGCCCGATCCGGACGATCCGCGCAGCCTGCCCTCCAACGGCATCACTGGACTCAAGCTCGCCGCGGACGGGAGCCTGTGGATCGCCACGCGCGACAGCGGGCTCGCCCGCTGGACCGGGCGTGATTTCGAGCGCCATGCGGTGCCGCTCGTCGGCCGCTCGGTCGACCTGATGACGCTCGACGATGCCGGCAACATCTGGATCGGCATGCCGGGGCAAGGGCACGTGCTCGGTACCGACGGCAGGATGACGCCGATGCCGTGGATCGATCCGCGGCTCGGGCTGCCTGCGCTGAACATGCTGCTGCACGACCGGCAGGGGGCGCACTGGCTGGACACGCGCAGCGGCTTGGCGCGCGAATCCGGAGGGCGCGTGCAGGACGTGCCGTTGTACAGCCACGCCAGTCGCGGCGCGGTGCGGCCATCGTGGTCGGGTGCGCTGCAGGACAGGGAAGGCGGGCTGTGGTTCGCCAGCAACAACTATGGCCTGTGGCACGTTCCCGCCAACTGGCGCAACTTCACGATCCTGTCGCGGCGCGACGACGCGGCCAATTCGCTGGCGAACGCGCATGTGCACGGTGTCAACAATGCCAGCAATGGTGGCTTGTGGCTGGTGGGCAACGGTGGCGTGCTGGACTGGCTGGATCCGGTGAGTGGCGAGGTGCGCCATCTGGTGCGCCAGGTCTGCGGCGATCTCATCGCCACGGGTGTGCATGAGACGCGAAATGGCATCGTCTGGGTCGGTTGCCGTGGCTACCTCGCGCGGTTCGATCCGGCGAGCGGCGGGATCAGGCGCTGGACGAGCGGCGCTGCCGAGGATCCGGCGCCGCAGTTCGGGACGTTCCAGTTCGTCGAACGCGACGACGGCACCTTGTGGTTGAGCGACGAACTGAGCCTGCAATTGCGCGACCGCGACGGGAAAGTGCTCGATGTCATCCGTGCCGGCGACGGGCGTGGCCTGCCTGAACGCACCTCGATCACCCAGATGTCGCGCGCCCCGGATGGCGGCCTGTGGCTGTCGGGCAGGAACGGCCTGTTGATGTGGAACGACGGCGCACGCCAGCTGGAGCCGGTGCCCGGTGCGCCGGAGTGGAACATCAACGGCTTCGCGACGGCGCCCGATGGCAGGATCTGGTTCGCCGGAACGGGGATCCTGGCTGCATACCACTGGAACGGCGTCGCACTTGAGCACCTGCAGTCCCTGGGTGTGGAGGATGGCCTGCCGACGGTGCCGCCGAGCGGCATCGGCATCGATCGCGTCGGCAACCTCTGGTTGCCGACCGTGCGCGGCCTGATCCGCTACGAGCCGGACGAACGGCGCATGCGGGTCTATGGCGTGCATGACGGCCTGCCGAGCCAGGAATTCGGCAACAGCCCCATCCATCCCCTGCCGTCCGGTGCGTTCGCACTGGGGTCTGCGGACGGACTGGTGCTGTTCCGTCCCGATCAGGTGCGCACGCACGATCAGGTGCCGCCGCTTGCGATCGAGGCCATTGACGTCCGCCGCGGCGATGTGCGGGTCGAGTTGCCGCGGGAGGGGACGTTGGTATTGCTGCACGGCGACCGCGACCTGCGCGTGCAGTTGCGGCTGCTGTCGTTCACCGACGCCCATGCGCATCGCTACCGCACGCGCCTGCAGGGCCACGATGGCGATTGGGTGGAATCGGCTGGCGGCGAGCGCACCTTTTCCCGCCTCGCGGCGGGCGACTACATACTGCAGGCGCAGGCGCGCACCGCCGACAGCGACTGGACGCCCATGCAAAGCCTGCAATTGCGCATGCAGCGGCCGTGGTGGGCGACCAACCTCGCGCTTGCCGTGTTCGGGCTGGTGGCGTTGTGCGTGCTGTGGCTGCTCGCACGCGGGTACCGCAACCGCTTGCGGCGCAGGAACGAATGGCAACTGGCCGAGCACAAGCGCGAGATCGCCGAACAGGCCTCGCTGGCCAAGACCCGTTTCCTGGCCACGCTTGGCCATGAAGTGCGCACGCCGATGACCGGCGTGCTGGGCATGAGCGAACTGTTGCTGTCCACCGGCCTCGACGAACGCCAGCGCGGCCACGTCGACAGCATCCGCCGCGCGGGCGAACACCTCATGCGGCTGGTCAACGATGCGCTCGACCTGGCGCGCATCGAGGCCGACCGGCTCGAACTCGACCCGCAGCCCTTCGACCTGCATGCGCTGGTGCGCGAAGTGTCCGGGCTGTGCGCGCCGATGGCGGAGCAGCGCGGGCTCGCGTTCGACAGCGAACTGGAACCGGACGTGCCGCGCTGGGTGCTGGGCGACGTGGTGCGCGTGCGCCAGATCCTGCTCAACCTGCTCAACAACGCCATCAAGTTCACCGAGGAAGGGAGCGTGGGCCTGCGCGTCGAGGCGCTGTCGCCCGAAGGCGTGCGGATCACGGTCGACGACACTGGGCCGGGCCTCAACGAGGAACAGCAGCAACGCCTGTTCCGTCGCTTCGAGCAGGCCGAAGGCGCGCGGACCACTGCACGTTACGGTGGCAGCGGGCTGGGCCTTGCGATCTGCCAGGAACTGGCCGCCGCGATGGGCGGCAGGATCAGCGTCGACAGTGCGCCGGGCGAGGGTGCGGGCTTCATCGTCGAGTTGCCGCTGCCGGCGACGGATGCAGGCCAGCAGGAGCTGGCGCAAGCCGTCGCCTCCAACGGCGTGCGCGCGCTGGAAGTGCTGCTGGTCGAGGACGACGCCACGGTGGCCGAGGTCATCACCGGCTTGCTGTCATCGCAGGGCCATCGCGTCGTGCACGTGGGCAACGGGCTGGCGGCGTTGGCCGAAGCGGCGACCCGTGGTTTCGACATTGCCTTGCTCGATCTCGACCTGCCGGGCATCGATGGCCTGACCCTGTCGGGGATGCTGCGTGAACAGGGGTTTGCGCGGCCGATGATCGCGGTCACTGCGCGTGCGGACGCGGATGCGGAAACGATGACGCAACAAGCAGGATTCGATGGTTTCCTGCGCAAACCCCTGACCGGTGCCATGCTGTCCTCCGCCATCGAGGCGGTGGTGTCGCCCGATCCCGACCTTCCCTGAGCGGAGTGCCGATGTCGATGTCGCCTGCCTTGCGATCCTGCGGACTGGCCGTGCTGCTCGCACTGTGCGTGCCGGGCGCGATGGCCGCCGATGAAGCGCCGCGTCCCTTCCTTGGCGGCTACCTGCAGGAAACCCGCGTGCTCTATCCGCTTGCCATCGGTGAGTGGCAGGCGCAGGGCGAGCAACGTTTCGACCAGGCGGAGTTGGGCGTCGCCGTGCGTTACCAGTCGGACGAACGCGTCGATCGCTGGATCGACCTGTACTTCTATCCTTCCGGCGTGCAACTCGAACCGCGTTTCGCCGAAGTGTTCCGGCATGAAGTGGGGCAGGTGGAAGGCGCACGCAGGCAGCAGGGCGATCCGGTCGAAGTCCTTGCGACGCAAGCCTTCGAGGCGTCCGGCGAATACGACGCACTGCTGGGCGAGCTTGCGCCCAAACCGAGGTCGGCGACCTTCGTGCTCGAAACCCGCGGCAAGCGCTACCACTCGCTGCTCGCGCTGGCGGTCAAGGACATGTACTACGTCAAGGTGCGCTACAGCGCCGAGGCGGATGGCCTGTCGCTGGAGGATGTCCGGCGAGAGGGCGAATCCCTGCTCGCCGGCTTCGTGTCGTCGGTGCGGGTGTTCAACACCGGCGACTGCGCGCGGGCGATGGAGGTTGGCGAAATCCCGGTCGGTGCCAGCCGCCCCGACCACCTGCTCGCGAGTGCGAACGACGGCACAGACGATGAAATCTGGGTGTCCGAGGATCGCATCCAGATGAAGCCGGCCAGCTTCGCGGATGAAGCCTCGCGCGACCGTCTGTTCGCATTCGCCATGAACCTGCATGCGGCGTTGCGCGGGCGCTGCCTGCCGCCCGAATCGATGGACGTGGATGTGCCCGACGGCATGCGCGAGATCCGGATCGAATACCGCATGCCCTCGCGCCCGGGCGATCGACCGGGCCTGCGGCTGCCGACGCAAGCGCAGGGTTGAGGCCCGCGTTCCAGGCCGATGGCGGGCCAGGCCCGCCGCGTGTTCAACGCGCGCTGTAGGCGTGTACTTCGTCCACCAGCACGGCGACGTGGTCGGGATCCATGTCCGGCGACATGCCGTGGCCGAGGTTGAACACGTGGCCGTCGCGCGAACCGCCGTTGCCGTCGCGATAACTGTCGAGCGCGCGGCGCACCTCGCGGCGGATCGCGTCGGGTGAGCCATACAGCGTGGCCGGGTCGAGGTTGCCCTGCAGCGCCACCTTGCCTTGCGTGCGTTGCGCGGCCTCGCCGAGTTCGATGAGCCAATCGACGCCCACGCCGTCTGCGCCGGTGTCGGCGAGGTCTTCGAGGTACGCGGCGGTGCCCTTGCCGAACAGGATGAGGGGCGTATGCGCGCCGGCTTCGCCGTCACGACGCGTGCGTTCGTTGCCTTCGCCGCGATCGAGTTCGCGGGCGATGCGCTGCAGGTAGGGCAGCGAGAACTCGCGGTACATCGCCGGCGACAGCACGCCGCCCCAGGTGTCGAACACCTGCAGCGCCTGCGCGCCCGCGGCACGTTGTGCGGCGAGATAGGCGATCACCGCATCGGTGTTGACCGACAGCAGCTTGTGCAGCGTGGCCGGATCGTTGAGTGCCATCGCCTTGATCAGTGCGAAGTCCTTGCTGCCGCCGCCCTGCACCATGTAGCAGGCCAGCGTCCACGGGCTGCCGGAGAAACCGATCAGCGGCACGTTGCCGTCGAGTTCGCGGCGGATCACGCGCACCGCGTCCATCACGTAGCGCAGTTCGGTCTCCATGTCCGGCACGCCGAGCTTGTCGGCATCGGCGGCGGTGCGCACGGTGCGTTCGAACTTCGGGCCTTCGCCTTCGACGAAATAAAGGCCCAGGCCCATCGCGTCGGGGATGGTGAGGATGTCGGAGAACAGGATCGCGGCATCCAGTTCGAAGCGCCGCAACGGCTGCAGCGTCACTTCGCAGGCGACATCCGGGTTCTTGGCCATGCCGAGGAAGCTGCCGGCCTGCTTGCGCGTGGCGCGGTATTCCGGCAGATAGCGTCCGGCCTGGCGCATCAGCCAGACCGGCGTGGCATCCACGGGTTCGCGGCGCAGGGCACGCAGGAAGCGGTCGTTCTTCAATGGGGTCATCGTCGTCATTTCGGTGCGACCACGCCTTCGGCGTACATGAGCTGGAAGCCGCGCTTGAGCTGCGCATCGCGCGCATGCTCCAGTGCGGCCAGTGCGCTGGCATGGTCGAGGAACTGTTCGCGGCGCAGTGTGCTGCGGCCACCGGTCTGACCGCTCTCGCGCAGCAGCGCCCAGCCGCCGAGCAGGTCGGGCTGGAGCGTCAGTTGCACGAAACGCGGGGATTCGTGGCCACCGGGGCGTTGTTGCAGGAGCAGGCGCATGGGCCGCGTATTGTACGCGGCGCACGCACCAGTCAGCCGCGGAGCACGTCCAGCACCGCGTCCTCCGGCACCCCGGAAAGGACTTTCGCGCGGCCGATGCCGTCCCAGACGATGAAGCGCAATCCGCCGGCCTGTGCCTTCTTGTCCAGGCGCATGTGCGCAAGCAGGACGTCGGCATCCAGGCCGGGTGGTGGCGCGACCGGCAGGCCCAGGCGGGCGAGCAGGTCGCGCAGGCGCGTGGTGTCGGCGGTCGCGGACAATCCAAGCCGTTCCGACAGCCGTGCCGCCAGCACCATGCCGACGGCGACCGCTTCGCCGTGGTTCAACCCGCCGTAGCCCTGCTCGGTCTCGATGGCGTGCCCGAAGGTGTGCCCGAAGTTGAGCAGTGCACGTTCGCCGTGCTCGAACGGGTCGCGCGCCACGATGGCGGCCTTGTGCGCGCAGCTGCGTGCGATGGCTTCGGCCAACGCGTCGTCGTCCATCGCCAGCAAGGCGTCGGCGTGCGCGTCGATCCAGTCGAGGAAGGGTGCGTCGCAGATCGCGCCGTATTTCACCACTTCGGCAAGGCCCGCGCGCAATTCCCGTGGCGGCAGCGTGCGCAGCGTGGACGTGTCCGCCAGTACCGCGCGTGGCGGATGGAAAGCGCCGACCAAGTTCTTGCCCTGCGGCATGTCCACCGCGGTCTTGCCGCCGACCGAGGAATCGACCATCGCCAGCAATGTCGTCGGCAGTTGCACGCAATCGATGCCGCGCATCCAGCAGGCCGCGGCGAAGCCGGCCAGGTCGCCGACCACGCCGCCGCCGAGTGCGAACAGGGTGGCGTCGCGGCGTGCGCCGGCACGTGCGAGTGCATCGACGACATGGGCGAAGTTGTCGAGCGTCTTCTCTTCTTCGCCGGGCGGAAGTTCGTATTGGCCGATGCGCAGATCCGGCCGGGCGTCGCGCAAGGCATCGACCACGCGAGCGGCATACAGGGGTGCGACATGGCCGTCGCTGACCACGAAGGCGTCGCGTCCGCGCACGGTGTCGGCCAGCGCCATGCCGTCGGACAGCAGGCCCGGCCCGATGCGGATGTCGTAGGGCTGCGCGCCATCGACGCGCACGGTGCGTTGGGAGAAGGTCATGCAGGTTCCTGCGGAGCGGGGGCGGGCGCTTCGCGCACCCAGTGTTGCGAGAGCAGGCGGCCGAGGCGGGAACAGGCTTCGGGCGGCGCCAACGAATCGGTATCCAGGCGCAGGTCGGCGACTTCGGCGTACAGCGGTGCGCGCGCTGCCGTCAGGTTGCGCAGCACGGTCTCCCGGTCGGCGGTCGCGAGCAGTGGCCGCGAACGGTCGCGTGCCAGCCGTGCGAGCTGGCGTTCGACGCTGACATGCAGGTGCACCACGAAACCGCGCTCTTGCATGTCGCGGCGGTTGTCGGCATCGAGCACCGCACCGCCACCGGTGGCGATCACCAGCGACTCGCGCGACAGCAGGTCGGCCAACACCGCGCGTTCGCGTGCGCGGAATCCGGCTTCGCCTTCGCACGAGAAGATGGTGTTGACGTTGGTGCCGGTGCGTTTCTCGATCTCGCGGTCGGCATCGACGAAGGACAGCCCGAAGCGCCCGGCGATGCGGCGTCCGATCGATGACTTGCCGGCGCCCATCGGCCCGACCAGCACCAGGTTGGGGGCGGTCTTCATGTTTCGATGCTATCAGGCTGGCATGGCCTTAACGCAGTCGCGCGCACGATGGCGGTTCCGCGCCACGTGCGCATTTGCAAGGAGCACGATCCATGTCCGTCGCCAAGGTCATCGAAATCACCTCTTCGTCCAAGACCAGCGTCGAGGACGCCGTCAAATCCGGGCTGAAGAAGACCGCCGAAACGGTCAAGAACATCCAGGGCGCCTGGGTGAACGAGATCAAGGTGGTCACCAACGGCGCCGGCGACATCGCCGAATGGCGCATCAACCTGCGCATCACGTTCGTCGTCGACTGATCGTTGCGCCGGTTACTTTCCGGCCGCAACGGGCATGGCGTCGCTGTCGAGCAGCGACTGCAATCGCGCGATGTCGCGCTCGTCCTCGGTGCCGAGCGCGACCAGGGCCGGCAACGCCTCGGCCAACAGGCCATGGCCCGCACCGGCATCGCCGGTGAGCACGAGGATGCGGCCGCGCAGTGCGTGCAACCGGTGCTGCCACCCGGGCGTCGGATCGGCGGCGGCCAGCGCGGCGATGTCGAGGCCATCGAGCATCGCCAGGGCCTCGGGATAGTCGCCACGGTCGGCGAGCGTCTTCGCCAGCAGGTAGCGGAAATGGTGCGCGGCCGCGTTGTCGCGGCCGTAGAGGCGGCGCAGGCCGCTCTCGGCCAGCCGGAGATGGTCGAGCCCGCGTGCGTGGTCGCCGCAGTCGAGTTCGATCTTGCCCAGCTTGCCGGTGGTGACCAGCGTGGCCTGCATCTCCTCGCCGAATTGCAGCGCCATGCGTCCATGCACGTCCCGGGCCAGGGGCAGTGCCGTCGTGCAATTGCCCAGGGCGCCATCGATGCTGGCCACCGTCGCGAGCTGAACCAGGGTGAGGTAATTGTCGGGGCCGAGGAATTTCCGGCTTGCTTCCGCGGCAGATCGTGCCAGTGACAGCGCTTCGCCGTGTCGCCCCAGGTCGTGCAACGCATTGGCGGACGTCGATTGCAGCAACGCGACGCTGACCCCGCCGATGCGTTCGGGCGACAGCAGCGGATCGGTCTGCACGCTGCGCAACCAGGCGAGCGTTCGTTCCGGTTGGCCCGAACGCCGCAGCGCATCGGCGATGCCGCCGCGGATCAGCGCGGCGGTTCCGGCGTCGTCCGGCGCCACCTTGCGCTGCAGGCGGTCGGCGCGGCGCAGCGCGTCCAGTGCCGGTTCGGTCTGCAGCCGCGACATGTGGTAGATGCCGCGCTCCAGGGCTGCCTGCAGTGCCAACGCGTTGTCCTGCTGCAGGCGCGCGCTGGCCAGTCGGTCGGTCTCGTCGAGGAGGGCGCCTGCTTCGGCAAACGCGTCCGCGGTTTGAACGTAGGACAGCGTGCGTACCAACGCATAACGGGTCGCCAGTGTCAGCGTGTGGTCTTCACCGAATGCCTGCGCGTAACCGCGCACCGCCATGCGGTATTCGACCACGCCGCGCACGGGATGCCCCAGGTTCCGCCAGGATCGCCCCAGCAGGGTATGGATATCGCCGCGCACCTCCGGGTCTTCGGACAGTTCTCCGTTGTCGTGGGCTGATGCGTACTCCAGCATCTCCCGGATGGTCGCGTTGTTGCCGTGGCCGCTGTTGCCGGTGCTGATGGTGCTCAACGCATGGTCGAGGAAACGCACGACGGCTTCGGCGCGGGTGGCCTGCTGCTGCGCGATCCGCCGCTGCTGCTCGCTGTGCCACCACAACAGGCTGCTGCAGGTTGCGCCTGCGACCAGAACGACGACAGCCGCAACCCGCCATGGTCGGCGTGCACGGTTGCGCTCCAGCGTCCGGCGCAGGGTTTCGGCGGCCTGTTCGTCCGATGCGCGGCGTTCGCGTTCGTCGCGGCGTTGCGCCAGGGTGCGCAGGCGTTCGGCCAGCTCGGCCGCGCTGCCGGTGCGTCGTGCCGGATCGACATCGGTGGCTTGTGCGATGTCTTCGACCAGCAGGGGGTCGTCAATGTGGCGCTCCCAGCCCGGCGCCATCGGGCGACGCAGGTCGCCGACGAGCAGTTGGTAGAGCAGGATGCCAAGCGCGTAGACATCGCTGCGCACGGTCGGCGGTTGCCCGGTGACGAGTTCGGGGGCGAGGTAGAGCGGAGTACCGGAGCCGTTGCTGCCACCCGCCGTGGTGACGGTGAGGCCGAGGCTGGTGATGCCGAGTTCGGCCAATCGTTCTGGTTGCAGCAGCCGGCTGTTGCCGAAGTCGGTCAGGCAGGCCTGCCACTGGCCATCCGCGCGTTTGCGTACCAGCACGTTGGCAGGCTTGATGTCCTTGTGCAGCACGCCGACGCCGTGCGCGACGTCGACGGCGCTGGCGATCTGCAGGAAGAACGCGAGTCGTTCCTGCACGGGCCAGGTCGAGAGGAGGCCGTGTGCCCCGGCCCATTCCGGCAGTGATTCGCCTCCGTATTCGCATTCGAGGAAATACGGTTCGGATTCGAAGTTCCAGTCGAGCACGCGCACGAAATCGTCGCGTTCGCCGAGGGTGTCGCGGAGCACGCGCATCAGCGTGGCCTCGCGCTTGATCGTCGAAAGCTGCTCGCCGTTGAGGCTGAACTTGAACACGCGCGGTTCGCGGCTGCGCGGTTGCCTCGCCAGCCAGACTTCGCTGCCGAGTGTCTGTCCCAGCGGGCGCTCCAGCAGGAAGTGTTCGCGTCCCGGCACCGGTTGGCCGGGTTCGAGCTTCAGCTCGCTGGCCAGGCCCTGGCCGACCGCGATGCGCTCCACCGGCCCGTCGAAGCGGTAACCCAGCCTCGGCACGGTGGCGATGCGACCCTCCGCACCGGCTTCCAGCGCCTTGCGCAGCTTGCCGATGGCGGTGGCGAGGACGTGGTCGACCGTCACCCGTCCCGTCCACACGGTGTCGAACAACTCGTCCTTGGTCACCACCTCGCCGGCATGGCGCAGCAGCAGGGCCAGTACCTGCAGCGGCTTGTGCTCGATTTCGACCGGCAGGCCGGACACGCGCAACTCGTAGCGCGCCTCGTCGAACTCGACCGCCCCGAAGCGCCAGCGGTACAGGCGGATGTCGCGGGGGACGGAAGCAGGGGGCATGGCCGGATCATACCCGGCACCCCTCGGCGCGGCGCCCGTGCCGCGCGGCGCAAGTGGTTGATGCGGCAGGCTTGAAGGTTTCTTGAAGTCGCCATGAGGACGCATGTGCCGGGCGTGGCGCACCTTCTCCCTTGCCGGGTGGGCGCACTCCCTGCCTGACAACACAACCAAGGGGAAGCACGATGGAACTGGTGCAAGGCAAGGCGACGGTACTGGGACGCGACACGGAAACGCATGGCTACGTCGGCGGCAGTGGCGGCAACGTCAGCGGCCACATCAATTCGTTCCGCACCGCGACCCTCGACATCGGCGGCACCACCGTGACCGTGAAGCACAAGGAGCCGATCGTGGTGGTCGATGGCGACCATGTCGTCGTGGCGGGCGTGCGCAAGGCCAACGGCATCCAGGCGTTCGCACTGGCCAATCGCAGCCGTTCGACCCGCAACGATGCGCCGGCGACGATGCTGATCGTCCTCGGCAGCCTGGTGGTCCTGCTTTCGATTCCGGCGATGATCATCATCATCGGCCTGTTGACTGGAGCGATCGGCGGTTACGTCCTGTACACGGGCCTGAAGATGCGCAAGGCGAACCTGCTGATCCAGGAGGCGCTGGCGGGCGGCATGTCGACGAGCGTCAGCTGAGGCGGCAGGCAGTCTTCGAACCGGTACAGTCCCGGCATCCTGCGATGCGGGACGGACATACGGCCTCAGGATGGATCGGCCAACGAAGGGAGGATGCAGGCATGCGGCAATGGAAGAACATCGCAACATTGGTACTGGCGTGCACGCTGCTCGCCGCGTGCGGCGGCGGGGTGAGCGGCACGTTCGAGGACGAGATGGGCATGACCAGCCTCACGTTCCAGCGGGGCGGCAAGGTTATCCAGGCGTCGGAACTGGCCGGCATGGAGCTGGAGATGAAGTACGAAGTCGACGGCGACAAGATACGGCTGACCAATCCGGAAGCCGCCGGTGCGGCGCTGGTGCTGACGCGCATCGACGACGACACGTTGTCAGGGCCGATGGGTATCCGGTTCCTGCGCAAGCAATGACGCATTGAGGGGAGTGTCGGCGTCGCCACGGGGAAGGTGGCGACGCCGGCATCGGCATCCACGTGAGAGGAAGACCGAGCGATGAAAGCGACATGCAAGTACATGGTGATGACGGGCGTGCTGCTGGCGATGGGCACGGCGTGCAACGCGGCCGTCGATGCGGCGCCTGCCGCGGAGGCAGCCGAGGCAGCGGCGGAACCGGCGGCTGCCGAGGTGGTGAACGAACTGCCGTTGCGACGCGGCTACTACGTGCGCAGCGACGACACCTGCGCCATGCCCTCGAATGCCACGCTGGCATTGGTGCGGCGCGACGGCATCAGCGGCTGCGATTTCACCGCCATCGAACGGATCGGCGAATCGCGCTACCGCGTCCAGGAGACCTGCACGGATCACCAGGGGCCGGCGCCGACGGAATACGAGTTGACGCAGGAATACGAGATCCTTGGCGAGGATCGTTACCGGTTGACGTTCGAATACGGCGAGACGGTGGAATTCAGCTTCTGTCCGCAGGAGAGCTTGCCGGAGCCCTGGAAGAGCAACGAGATTTCCGACCTGATCGGGTGACGGCCAGCGTCAGCCCGTCGGCCTGCGCCCGGCATCCAGCGATACCACCACGTCGGCGATCCCGGGCAAGGTGCGCAATGCCTGCCGGCTGATCCGTTCGTAGTGCCGGACGAAGCGTTCGACCTGCGCACGGGTCATCGCCGTGCGTGACGGATCGCTGGCCTGCAGGGATTGCTCCTGCTGCCAGCGCCATTCGGACACGATGTCGAAACCCGGCGGCTGCAGGAAAACCAACCGGTCGATGCGACTCCAGAGCGGCGGGTAATCGCGGGCCAACGCGTCGTTGCAGAAGCGTCGCCAGATGCCATCGGCATCCTCGTCGCGCTCCAGTGCGTTGACCGGTTCGGCCAATGCGCCGTCATCCTCCGCAGGTGTGCCGACGCACCAGCCTTCGAACACGACCAGCGTCACGTCCTCCGTTTCGCGCCAGCGCGCTTCCGGCATGCACCGGTCGGCGAGCTTGTCGAACGCGGGCAGCCGCACGGCATCGCCCCGACGCAGGGCATCGAGCGTGGCGCAGGCGAGGGCGACATCGTGCGTGCCCGGCGGGCCGCGCGTGGCCAGCAGCGGATGCACCTCGCGGGCGAGGCGTTCGCGCTCCGGGCGATCGAGGTAGAAGTCGTCGAGCGAGACCGTCTCGGCCTTGAGTCCGCGCGTCCCTGCCGCTGCGACCAGTTGCGCAGCCAGCGTGGACTTGCCGGTGCCCTGCAGGCCTGAGATGCCGAGGATGCGGGTGCCGTGCGCCAGTGCGTCGTCGAGCACGCGTGCGACGAAACCCGGCGGGAAACCGTCGCTTCGGGTGGCAGGGTGCGCGGGCGTCGACATCGCGCGACAATACCGCAATGACCTGCGATGCCCTGCTCGAAGAAGCCCTCGCCACGTTTGCGCGCCTGTTCGACGAGGCGCTGGCCGCCGGCGAACCCGACCGCACCG
The DNA here is from genome assembly GCA_024707405.1 of Luteimonas sp. Taxonomy (GTDB): domain Bacteria; phylum Pseudomonadota; class Gammaproteobacteria; order Xanthomonadales; family Xanthomonadaceae; genus Luteimonas. The sequence goes on along the minus strand of JANPZU010000003.1, from coordinate 480,692 downwards.
CGATGACGGTCGCCACCGCCACGCGCGACGCACGACCGTCGGCGCGCACGGTGCTGCTCAAGCAGCATGACGCACGCGGCTTCGTGTTCTACACCCACCTCGATGGCCGCAAGGGCCGTGAACTGCAGGACAACCCGCAGGCATCGTTGCTGTTCCACTGGCCGCGCGTTCGCAACGGCGTGCAGGTGCGCATCGAGGGCCCGGTGGTCACCGTGTCCGACGAGGAAGCCGATGCCTACTTCGCCAGCCGTCCACGCGTGAGCCAACTCGGTGCATGGGCGTCGAAGCAGTCGGAAACGCTTGCTGCGCGCGAGGATTTCGACCGGCGCGTGGACGAACTGGAACGCGAGTTCGAAGGCCGCGACGTGCCGCGCCCGCCACGCTGGACGGGATTGCGCGTGCGCCCCGAGCGCATCGAGTTCTGGTACGGCGCCGAATATCGATTGCACGAGCGTTGGCTGTACGAACTCGACTGCATGGGCCAGTGCAGCAAGCGGATGCTGTATCCGTGAATGCCGGGCACGGCCCGACGCGCATCGTCTGCCTGACCGAGGAACCGACCGAAGTCCTGTATGCACTGGGCGAGCAGGATCGCATCGTCGGCATCAGCGGCTTCACCGTTCGCCCGCCACGGGCGCGCAAGGAAAAACCGAAGGTCAGCGCGTTCACCAGTGCGAAGATCGACGAGATCCTCAAGCTGCAGCCGGACTTCGTGGTCGGTTTCTCCGACATCCAGGCCGACATCGCCGCCGAACTGGTGCGGCGCGGGGTGGAAGTGTGGATCAGCAACCACCGCAGCGTGGACGGCATCCTCGACTACGTCTGCCGGCTCGGTGCACTGGTCGGTGCCGCGGCACGCGCGAATGCCTATGCCGACGAACTGCAGCGGGGACTGGACGCCATCGAGCGCGAGGCGTCGCGACTGCCACGGCGGCCGAAGGTCTATTTCGAAGAATGGGACGAGCCGATCATCACCGGCATCCGCTGGGTCGCTGAACTGGTGCGCATTGCCGGCGGCGACGACGTGTTCCCGGAGCTGTCCGTCGAGCCCTTGGCGAAGGCGCGCATCCTCGCCAACGGCGATCCGGTGATCGAACGCGCGCCCGACATCATCCTCGGCTCGTGGTGCGGCAAGAAATTCCGGCCGGAGAAGGTGGCCGCGCGTCCGGGCTGGGACGTGATCCCCGCGGTGCGTGATGGCGAACTGCACGAGATCAAGTCGCCGCTGATCCTGCAGCCGGGCCCGGCTGCATTGACCGACGGGGTCGGCGAGATCGCCCGCATCGTGCGTGAATGGGCGCTGCGCGCCGGCTGAATGGCGCTTCCGCCTTCACGCCGCGTGTGGCATACAGGGCTTTCGCCCTGATGGAGGAAAGCCCATGTTCCGCAAGTTCGTCGTCACGCCCCTGCTGGTGCTCGCGTTGTGCATGTCCAGCATCGTCGGTACCGCTTCGGCGACCGTGATCACCACCCAGCAGGCCATGTCGGCCGAAGTTCGCGCAGGCATGGAGCAGGACGTACTCACTGCGTTCGCGCGTGACGACGTGCGCCAGGCCATGGAGCGCCTGGGCGTGGATCCGGCGGATGCCGAAGGCCGCATCGGCGCGTTGAGCGATGCCGAACTGATGCAGTTGCAGGCCGAGATCGACCAGATGCCGGCGGGCGGTCTGCTCGCGGTGATCGGCGTGGTGTTCGTGGTGCTGCTGATCCTCGAACTGGTCGGCGTCACCGACATCTTCAAGAAGGTTTGATCCGCATCCGCACGACAAGCGGCAGGATGCATTGCGCGGCGGCAGGGGCCATCCTTGCCGCCGCGTCGTTGTTGGCGGGGTGTTCGATCAATCCTGCGCTGCGCGTCGCCGAGGCTGCGCCGCAGCCGGCGCCGCTTCTGGTCGAGGCGCCGTTCCACCCGCAGACCGAATACCAGTGCGGGCCGGCGGCGCTGGCGACGATCCTGGGCGCGAGCGGCATCGATGCCTCGCCCGACGCGCTCGCGCCGCAGGTCTACCTGCCCGGTCGGCAGGGCAGCCTGCAACTGGAGCTGGTGGCAGCCACGCGCCGCGCCGGGCGCATCCCCTACGTCGTCGACAAGACGCCCGAAGCCCTGTTCGCCGAACTGCAGCAAGGTCGGCCGGTACTGGTCCCTGCAGAACCTGTGGGTGCGCACCGTGCCGCGCTGGCACTACGCGGTGCTGGTGGGCAGCGACCCGGCACGCAACCGCGTGATCCTCAACAGCGGCGAGACGCGCGGGATGACCATGCGCGCACCGCCGTTCCTGCGTACCTGGGACTGGGCCGGGCGGTGGGCAATGGTCTCGCTGCGTCCGGGCGAATTGCCGGCCAATGCCGATGCCACGCGCTACCTCGGCGCAGTCGCGGATTTCGAGGCGGTGGCCGGCGCAGATGCGGCCGAGCCTGCCTATCAGGCGGCGCTTCAGGCCTGGCCGCGCGACCATCGGCCGCACCTCGCGCTCGGCAACCAGTCGCATGCCGGGGGCGATCGCGTCGCCGCGGCCCGGCATTACCGGGCAGGCCTTGCGCTTGCCCACGACGATCCGGTGCTCGGCAACAACCTCGCCAGCACCTTGTCCGATCTCGGTTGCCGCGTGGAAGCAAGGGCCGCCGTCCGGCACGCGTTGCAGGCGATGCCGGCCGAAGCTCGCTGGCGCGAGGCGCTGGAGCGCACGGAAAGCGAGATCGACCGCGGTGGCCGCGCGCGCGATCCGGTCTGCGACACGCTGCGTTGACGCAGCGGTCGGGGTTCAACGCTGCGGCGGGAAGAGGTCGCGGCTGAAGCGCAGTTCGACCTGGTTGCCGTCGTCGTCTTCGGCAACGACATCGAACGTCAGCGTGTCGGGTGGCGCGGCCCGCACTTCCCCCACGTAGTCGATGAAGCCGTCCAACCGTACTTCCCGCAGCGGCACGTTGCGTCGCACGCCGCGCAGGTCGCGCACTTCCACCGAGAGCGTCGCCGGCAACGATGTTTCCTGCGCGCCGTCGACGCGGCGCAGCCCGGCCAGCAACAGCACGCCACGGGGATCGCGCCGAACGCCGTAGCGGGAGGCGATGGCCTCGGGCAGGGCGGCGGTCGGCGCGATGCTGGCGCGCACCAACAGGTCGCCTGCCTGTGCCTCGGCAGGTTCGCGTGCGGCGTTGAGTTGCATGGCGATCTCGTCGCTGCCCGTGCGCTGTCCACCGCAGGCCGCCAGCAGGCAGGCGAACGTGGCAAGGGACAAGGCGAAGGTGCGGCGCATGTCAGTCGTTCGCGGCGGACAGTGCGTGACCGCGACGGGTGGCATTGGCGATGGCGTCATCGACCAGTGCACGCAAGCCGCCGGCCTCGAAGGTTTCGATCGCGGCCTGGGTGGTGCCGCCGGGCGAGGTGACGCGCCTGCGCAATTCCGCAGGGGCTTCGCCGGATTCGACCAGCATGCGCGCGGCGCCGAGCACGGTCTGCAGCACGAGGATGCGCGCAGCGTCGGGTGGCAGGCCGCGCGCCTTGGCCGCATCCTCCATCGCTTCGGCAAGCAGGAACACATAGGCCGGCCCGCTGCCGGAGACTGCGGTCACCGCATCCATCAGCGACTCGTCCTCGACCCACACGGTCTGTCCGGCGGAAGACAGCAGGGCTTCGGCGCAATGCCGGCCGACCCCGTCGACCGCAGCGTTGGCGAACAGGCCGGTCACTCCCGCCCCCAGCAATGCAGGCGTGTTGGGCATGGTGCGCACCACGGCCAGTCCGCCGCCGAGCCAGCGGTCGAGTTGCGAGGAAGTGATCCCGGCGGCGATGGAGACCACCAGCGGTCGTGCCGATTGCGCGTTGGCGATGAGCGCCGCGCAGACCTCGCGCATGACCTGCGGCTTCACCGCGAACACCCAGGTGCCCGCGCCTTCGACCGCCTCTTCGGCGCTGGCGAACGTACGCACGCCGAAGTCGTCGCCCAGCGCTTGCCGCGTGACATCGTTGGGGTCGGCGACATGGATGCGGGCAGGGTCGGTACCGGCGGCGACCAGCCCGCCGACCAGACTGCGGGCCATGTTGCCCCCGCCGATGAAGGCGATGCTGGCGTCGGTCGTGGTGTTCATTCGCGTGGCCTCGATGTGGCGGGTGAGTGCGCCCCTTGGGACGCGCGACCGTGCGGGTGGGCCAGTCGCCACCGTTGGCCGCTCGGGCGGGCGGTGGTGGTCGTGGCCTTGGCGAGGCCTGCCGGACATGACCCGGTTGCGGCCGGAATCGCGTTATCAATCCTTTGCAGGACGTGGTGCAGGGCGCGTGCGGGCAAGTCCGGTTATCCGCTTGAATGGGCTGGAATTGTGATGTGCGTACAGGGCTATACTGCCTGCCGGGGATAGGCTTTCGCCAGCGGTCGGGCGATGGCCTTCATCGCAACAGATTCGAAGTGCAGGGGAGCACGTATGGATATCGCCGAACTTCTGGCGTTTTCGGTCAAGAACAAGGCGTCGGACCTGCACCTGTCCGCCGGCCTGCCGCCGATGATCCGGGTGGACGGCGACGTCCGCCGCATCAACATCCCGGCGCTCGACCACAAGCAGGTGCATGCGCTGATCTACGACATCATGTCGGACAAGCAGCGCCGCGACTACGAGGAATTCCTCGAGGTCGACTTCTCGTTCGAGATCCCCGGGCTGGCGCGCTTCCGCGTCAACGCCTTCAACCAGAACCGTGGTGCCGGCGCGGTGTTCCGCACGGTGCCCTCGGAAGTGCTGACGCTCGAAGACCTCGGCTGCCCGCCGATCTTCCGGCAGTTGATCGAGCAGCCGCAGGGTTTGATCCTGGTGACCGGCCCGACCGGTTCGGGCAAGTCGACCACGCTCGCGGCGATGATCGACCACATCAACAAGAACGAATACGGCCACATCCTCACCATCGAGGATCCGATCGAATTCGTGCACACCTCGCAGAAGTGCCTGATCAACCAGCGCGAGGTGCACCGCGATACCCACGGCTTCAACGAAGCGCTGCGCTCTGCGCTGCGCGAAGACCCGGACATCGTGCTGGTCGGCGAATTGCGCGACCTGGAAACCATCCGCCTGGCGCTGACCGCCGCGGAAACGGGCCACCTGGTGTTCGGCACGCTGCATACCTCCAGCGCGGCCAAGACCATCGACCGCATCATCGACGTGTTCCCCGCCGGCGAGAAGCCGATGGTGCGTTCGATGCTGTCCGAATCGCTGCGCGCGGTGATCAGCCAGGCGCTGCTCAAGAAGGTCGGCGGCGGGCGTACCGCAGCGTGGGAAATCATGGTCGGCATCCCGGCCATCCGCAACCTGATCCGCGAGGACAAGGTGGCGCAGATGTACTCGGCCATCCAGACCGGCCAGCAGTACGGGATGATGACCCTCGACCAGCACCTGCAGGACCTGGTCAAGCGCAGCCTCATCACCCGCGCGCAGGCGAGGGACTACGCCAAGGACAAGCGCCTGTTCGAATGATCGTCTAGCCGGCGCCTTCCCGCGTCGGGAAGGTGGCGATGCGGGCCGCGCCCGCCTTTGGAGTCCCGCACATGAGCAGCATCGATTTCACCTCGTTCCTCAAGTTGATGGCGCACCAGAAGGCGTCCGACCTGTTCATCACCGCCGGCATGCCGCCGTCGATGAAGGTGCACGGCAAGATCTCGCCGATCACCCAGAACCCGCTGACGCCGCAGCAGTCGCGCGACCTGGTGCTGAACGTGATGTCGCCGCCGCAGCGCGAGGAGTTCGAGAAGACGCACGAGTGCAACTTCGCCATCGGCGTCGCCGGCGTGGGCCGCTTCCGCGTGTCGTGCTTCTACCAGCGCAACCAGGTCGGCATGGTGCTGCGCCGGATCGAGACGCGTATCCCCAGCATCGAAGAGCTGAACCTGCCGCCGATCATCAAGACGCTGGCGATGACCAAGCGCGGCATCATCATCTTCGTCGGCGCCACCGGCACCGGCAAGTCGACGTCGCTGGCGTCGATGATCGGCTACCGCAACCAGAACTCCACCGGCCACATCATCACCATCGAGGATCCGATCGAGTTCGTGCACAAGCACGAGGGCTGCATCATCACCCAGCGCGAGGTCGGCATCGACACCGACACCTGGGAGAACGCGCTCAAGAACACCCTGCGCCAGGCGCCGGACGTGATCATGATCGGCGAGGTGCGCACGCGCGAAGGCATGGACCATGCCATCGCCTTCGCCGAAACCGGCCACCTGGTGCTGTGCACGCTGCACGCCAACAACGCCAACCAGGCGATGGATCGCATCATCAACTTCTTCCCGGAAGATCGTCGCAACCAGTTGCTGATGGATCTCTCGCTCAACCTCAAGGGCGTGGTCGCGCAGCAGCTGATCCCTACGCCGGACGGCAAGGCGCGCCGCGTGGCGATGGAAATCATGCTCGGCACGCCGTTGGTGCAGGACTACATCCGCGAGGGCGAGATCCACAAGCTCAAGGAAGTGATGAAGGAGTCGACCAACCTCGGCATGAAGACCTTCGACCAGAGCCTGTTCGAGCTGTACCAGGCCGGCGAAATCTCCTACGAGGATGCGCTGCGCTATGCCGACTCGGCCAACGAAGTGCGCCTGCGCATCAAGCTGGCCCAGGGGGGCGACGCACGCACGCTGTCGCAGGGTCTCGATGGCGTCGAGGTGGCCGAGGTCACCTGATCGCGCTGGGGCTTTTTGCCCGGCAACAGGGTCACTCGACTTGCAGCGTCTTGCCGCTGTCGCAGACGGTGGCGTTGCCGCGGTCGAAACCGAGCAGCCAGATGCGGTACTCGCCCGCGGCCACGTCGGCGAGTTCGAGGCTGGCATGGAATCCCGCCGCTTCGAACGCCGGATTGCCGAAGTGGTTGGCGACGTCCACGCGGCGACGGCCCGGGCCGTCCTCCACCATGTAGTGCCGGGCCCCTTCCAGCACGATCGCGAACGATCCGGGCACGCGTCCCGTCCCCGGGTCGGCGATCCATCCGCTGAAGGCTGCGGAGCCACGCGACGGATAGACCGGCCAGCTGATGCCGTGCGCATCGCTCAACGTGTCGACCGAACACGGGATGCGCGGGCGCGACAGCCGGCGCGTGGCTTCATCCTTGTCCAGTGCCTGGAACCTGCGGGTGATGCCGCGGTGCAGTGCCGGCGGCGGCGGTGTCGGCGGCGCCAGGTCGCGGCGCGATGGCGCATGGCCGGCCGGGCCGACGATGGGCTGCACCCAGGCCTGCGCGAACTGCAGGGGTTGCGACGGATCGTGGTGCGTCCGCGTGGCGGTGATGCGGGCGCGGACGTACAGGTCGTCATCGTCGAAGCGATGGATCGCCGACGTGCCCTGTTGCCGCGAGAACACGCTGCCGATCTTTGGGTCGTAGCGATGGCTGGCATAGATCGAACGGCTGGTTGCCGATGCCGGCGGCGTGGCGGTCGCGTCGAATCCGCGCCGGGTGCCGATGAACTCTATCGTGTACTGCGTGCCGGCTTCCGGCTCGACTTCGACCTCCATGCGGTCGGCCGTTGCCACGATCCGCTTCAGCCTGACGCCGGTGGAGGCATAGAAGCGTCCTTCGCGCATGGCGTCGAACAATGCGTCGGGCGAGAGCGCCGGGGACAGCACTTCGATCCAGCCGCGCCCTGGCGACGCATCGCCACCGGGCTGGTAGTGGTGGCTGTCGTCGGTCGCGGTGGCATAGAGCATCGGCAGGCCCAGTACGTCGAGGCGCCAGGCCAGCGCCACGTCCCAGGCCGATTCGGTGGATGCGCGCAGTCCGTCGCCCGGGTTGTTCGACAGCGGGTGCCCGTTGTAGACCTCGAAGAACGCGACGCCGGGCAGTCGCATCAGGTGCTCGGCCGTGATCGAGTAGGTGAAGTTGGGATGGTTGAGTTGCGCCAGGATGTCGCGTCCTTCGGTCTTGCCCTGTGCGGCGATGGCGGCAAAGTCCGCGGCGATGGTGGCATCGACGCTGGCCGCGCGCGCCGGTTGGATGGTCGTGGCCAGGTTGACGGCGTTGACGTGCACTGATACCGGGCCGACAGCGTCGGAGATTTCCTCGCCGGGGAGCAGCAGGAACCGACCCGGCGCATCGAAGGTCGTTTGCAGTTCGTGCAGGGGTTTGAGCCGCAGTTCTTCGACGTGCTCACCGTCGCGGCGCTCGGGGGCCAACGATCCATCGAGTCCGGCCATGGTTGCGGGCCGGCGCGATGCGGCGACCCATCCCTCGTCGCCGGGGGCGAGGTCGTGCTCGGTGATCGCGAGGAAGTGGTAGCCGTTGTTGCGATACCAGTCCACCACGGCTTCCGGGAGTTCGTTGCCGTCGCTCCAGAGCGTGTGGGTATGCAGGTTGCCGCGATACCAGCGGGCATCGCCCCCTCTTCGTACACCTGCGATGGCTGTGCCGGCGGATCGGCAGGGGTGCACGCAGCAAGCAGCACGAGCGCCGCCGCCACCCAGGCAATCATCGGTGCGGGGCGAGATGCCATGGGGCGGCTTCCGGTGGGCGAAGGCGGCATTCTAGGGCCAGTCACCGGCAAGAATAGAGGGGCTGGAGGGCAGGGGCGATCGCCCGGAACGCAATGTATCGGCGGGCTTGATCGAGGTTTGACCCTGCGCACGGCACAATAGGCGTTCCCCGAGACAGGATTGGAGCACGACATGGCCTTCACCCTCCCCAAGCTGCCCTACGCCTACGACGCGCTCGAGCCGCACATCGACGCGCAGACGATGGAAATCCACCACACCAAGCACCATCAGACCTACATCAACAATGCCAACGCCGCGCTCGAAGGCACCGAGTGGGCCGACAAGTCGGCCGAGGAGATCATCGCCAACCTCGACGCGCTGCCGGAAGACAAGCGCGGCCCGCTGCGCAACAACGCCGGTGGCCATGCAAACCACTCGCTGTTCTGGACGGTGATGTCGCCCAACGGCGGCGGCAATCCGGTCGGTGACGTGGCCAAGCACATCGACGGAGACCTCGGTGGCTTCGATGCCTTCAAGGAAGCCTTCACCAAGGCTGCGCTGACCCGCTTCGGCAGCGGCTGGGCCTGGTTGAGCACCGACAAGAACGGCGTGCTGAAGGTCGAGAGCAGCGCCAACCAGGACAACCCGCTGATGAAGGGGATTGGCTCGGGCAACACCCCGATCCTCGGCCTGGACGTGTGGGAACACGCCTACTACCTGAAGTACCAGAACCGCCGTCCCGATTACATCGGCGCGTTCTACAACGTCATCGACTGGAACGAGGTCGAGCGTCGCTACCAGGAAGCCGTGAAGGGCTGAGTCCTTCGAGGCATGTTCCGCAACGGGCCGCATTCGCGGCCCGTTTTGTTTCCAGGCGCCTTGTGTCAAATGGCTTTGCGGGCGCGTGCGATTTTTTTCATCACCGGGCAGTCGGCCCGGTGCGCGCCGGGCAGGTAGCCCAGGCTCATCAGGAATTCGCCGGTGATCTCGCCGCCGGTGAAGCGGAAGGTCTTCTTGAACAGCTTCACCCACGATGCCTTGTCGCGCGGCGTGCCGTGCTCGTCGCGGACGTTGGCGTCCAGCCACTCGACGAAACCGCCGTGAGATTTCCGCAGTCCGCGGATGACCTGCGCGTTGTGGATCGCCGCCTCCACCTTCAACCGGTTGCGGATGATGCCGGGGTCTGCAAGCAGGCGTTCGCGATCCTTGTCGCCGTAGCGCGCCACCTTGTCCACGTCGAATCCCGAATACGCGCGGCGGAAACCGTCGCGTTTCTTCAGGATCGTTTCCCAGCTCAGCCCCGCCTGGTTGATCTCCAGCAGCAGGCGTTCGAACAGCACCGACTCGTCGCGCTGCGCGAAGCCGTATTCGGTGTCGTGGTAGGGCCCGTGGACGGGATGGCCCGGGGCGAAATCGCAGTATCCGCTCATGCCGGAAGCATAGCGCGACGTTCGGCCCGGTCGCCCGCTGCGGCTAGAATGGCAGCATGTCCGTCGCCTCCACGCCGCTCGCCAACCAGTTCCTGGTCGCACTGCCTGCGCTGGCCGACCCCCATTTCTCGCGTTCGGTCGTGTTGGTGTGCCAGCACGATGGCGATGGTGCGATGGGCGTGATGGTCAACCGCAGTTCCGAGTACACGCTGGGCGAAGTGTTCCGGCAAATGGGCATCGAATCGGCGGACGAACAGTTGTGCGAGCGCCGTGTGCTGGCCGGTGGCCCGGTGCACCCGGAGCGCGGCTTCGTGTTGCACGATGGCGAGCGCACCTGGGATTCCAGCCTGGCCGTCACGGATGGGCTGTTCGTCACCACCTCGCGCGACGTGCTTGAGGCGATGGCCGCTGGCGATGGGCCGGCGCGCAGCCTGGTGGCCCTGGGCTGTGCGGGCTGGGGTGCCGGGCAACTCGAGCACGAGCTGGGCGAGAACAGCTGGCTCACCGTGCCCGCCGACAGGGAAGTACTGTTCGAGCTGCCGCTGGATGCCCGCTGGCAATCGTCCGCCGGGCGCGTCGGCGTGGATCTGCTGCAGATGACGGGTTACTCCGGACGGGCATGAGCATCGGGACGATCCGACCCGACGGCACGGTGATGGGCTTCGATGTCGGCGCCCGCTGCATCGGTGTCGCGATCGGCAGTGTCTTCAGCGAGCGGGGACGCCCGGTCGCGGTGGTCGACGTGCACGACGACAACATCGACTGGGCGGCGGTCGACCGCCTCCATCGCGAATGGAAGCCGGACGGATTCGTCGTCGGCGATCCTATGACGCTCGATGGCGGCGACCAGCCGATCCGCAAGCGCGCACATGCCTTCGCCCATGCATTGCAAGAGCGCTATCGCCGGCCGGTGGTGCTGGTGGACGAGCGCTCGAGTTCCATCGAGGCCGCGCAGCGATTCGCCGGGGAGCGCGCCGAAGGGCGCAGCCGTCGTCGCGATGCCGCCGCGCTGGATGCCGTGGCCGCGGCGATCATCGTCGAGCGCTGGCTGGCAGCGCCACGGGATGCGATTCCATTGCAGGAAACAACGTCGCCATGACCGACCAGATCGATGCCGAGGGACGCCTCCACCACCTGTTGACGCTCGACGGCCTTCCACGCGATGTGTTGTCGCGGTTGCTCGACAGGGCGCAGGCCTTCGCCGATGGCGAGGATGCGCGCGGCGCGCTCGCAGGCAAGGCGGTCTGCACGCTGTTCTTTGAACCGTCCACGCGCACGCGGCTGAGTTTCCAGCGCGCCGCGCAACGGTTGGGGGCGGACATCCTCAACTTCGAGGCGGCCAGTTCGTCGACCACCAAGGGCGAAACCGCGCGCGATACGCTCAAGAACATCGAAGCGATGGGCGTGCAAGGCTTCATCGTGCGTCATTTCGCCGATGGCGCGGTGGCGGAACTCGCCGCCGCCGCGAACGAAGGCGCCGCGCTGGTCAATGCCGGCGACGGGCGCAGCGCGCATCCCACGCAGGGATTGCTGGACATGCTGACCTTGCGGCAGGCGCTGGGCGCGGATTTTTCGACGCGCACGTTCCTGATCGTAGGCGACGTGAAGCATTCGCGCGTCGCGCGTTCCGACCTGCATGCGTTGCGCACGCTGGGTGCGGGCACGATCCGCGTCTGCGGCCCGGCCTCGCTGCTGCCGGACGGCGGCACGCTCTCGGGCTGCGAGGTCACGCAGGATTTCGACGCCGCGCTCGACGGCGTCGATGCGGTGATGATGCTGCGCCTGCAGCGCGAGCGCATGGTCGAAGGCCTGGTGTCGTCGCTCGACGACTACCACCGTGACTACGGACTCACCGCAGCGCGATTGCAGCACGCCGCGACCGATGCGGTGGTGCTGCACCCCGGCCCGATGAACCGGGGCGTGGAAATCACCGACGAAGTGGCCGACGGGGCACGTTCATTGATCCTGCGCCAGGTGGCGAACGGCGTCGCCGTTCGCATGGCGGTGCTGGAAACCCTGCTGCGCTGATGCCTTGCGTCAGGGTCGGTCGCATCGACCCGTCATCCGTCGTCGCGCGATGAATCGCCCAGGTCGCCTATCGAGCGCGCCATGGCTTCGATGCGAGCCTTGTTCGCACGCACGAATTCCACGTGCTGCGGATTCAAGCCTTCGGGAAGTTCCTGCAGCAGGCCGGCGTCGAGTGCGCCCTGCGCCATCAGTGCGCCCAGCAGGGCTTCGCTGGTCATGGCGTACTCGCGCACGGAGATGCCTTGCTGCGTGATCGCAGCGCGCAATGCTGGCGTGGCCTCGAGGCGCGCGGCGTAGGTGGCGGTGTCTTCTTCGGAGATGTTGATGGCCGGATCCAGTTCGGGATCGGCTTGGATGGCGGCGGCGAAGTTCCGTTGTATCGCGAAGAATGCATCGACGTTCGCCGTGGTCAGGACATGGTTCGTTGCCGAGGGCTCGCCGGCCGCAGCAGCGGCCTGTGCCGGTGCCGACGATGCGGCGGGCGCGGCAGTGGTGGCTGCAGGCGCTTCGGATTGTGCGCAGGCGACGAGCAGGGAAACGAGGGCGAGCGGGAACAGGGGGCGCATCATGCGAGGGACTCCATGGACAGGGGGCGCGCATGTTGGCGAATGCGCGAGGCCATGGCAACGCCCGGGAAATCGCGTTTCGAGTGCCGCCCGAAAGGCGGTGCATCGTGCGATCAGTCGTGTTTTTGCGAGAAAACCCAGTCCCAGAGCGCCGGTGTCTGCGAATACGCCGGATCCCAACTGTTGTGGTTGGCGCCGGGGAATTCGGTGAAGCGTGCATCCTTTGCGCCGGATGCCTGCAGTGCCGCATCCATCTTTCGCGAATATTCCGGCAGCACCACGTCGTCCTGCGCGCCGTGGAAGATCCAGGTCGGGATGTCCTTCAGGCGCTCGGCTACGTAGGCATAGGGATCGTCCTTGCCCGCGACGCCGGTGACGTCCATCGAGGGGCGGCGTGGATGCACCAGGCCGCCACAGACCGGCACCAGCGCGGCGAAGCGCGTCGGTGCGCGCATCGCGTAATCCCACACGCCGTAGCCACCCATCGACAGGCCGGTGAGGATGGTGCGGTCGATGTCGCCGCCGAATTCCTGCGTCGCGGCATCCAGTTGTGCGAAGGCGACATCGGCGAACTGGTTCCACTCGCTGTCGTCCGGCGCCTGCGGGAATACCACGATGGCCGGGAAGGTGCCGGCATGTGTGCGCACGTACGGCCCGAGCCCGACCATGGCCTGCTTGCGATTGTCGTTGCCGCGCTCGCCCGAGCCGTGCAGGAACAGGATCACGGCGGGCTTGCCCTGCACCGAAGCGCGGGCGGGCACGAATACCTGGTAACGATGCGTTGTGCCGTCGACCAGCACTTCGCGTTCCAGGAAGGCGCCGCGCGCGGGCAGCGGCGACATGCTTGCGCAGCCCGCGGACAGGATGGTCATGGCGAGCAGGAGCAACAGGGCGCGCATGTCGGGTCTCCGTTCATGGCCTAGCGCAGGATGATCACGGTCGCCAGCCCGAGGAAGCTGAAGAATCCCATGATGTCCGTGACGGCGGTGACGACGACCGTCCCGGCGACGGCGGGATCGATGCGCATGCGCTTGAGCAGCAGTGGCAGCAGTACGCCCGCCAGCGCCGCCGAGCAGAAGTTGATCACCAGTGCCGCCGCGATCACCAGCGACAGCAGCCAGTCGTGGAACCACGCCAGCGCGACCAATCCCACCAGGCTGCCGATCAGCAGGCCGTTGATCAACGCGACGCGGATTTCCTTCCACAGCAGGATGCTGGCATTGCTGGCGCCCACCTGGCCGAGTGCGAGGCCACGCACCATCAGCGTCAACACCTGCACCGCGGCATTGCCGCCGATGCCGGCGACGATCGGCATCAGCACCGCCAGCGCGACGATCTTCTCGATGGTCGCCTCGAAGCGTCCGATCACGAACGCGGCCATGAACGCGGTGAGCAGGTTGATGCCCAGCCAGACCACGCGGCCACGCACGGCGCGACGGATCGGCGAGAACAGGTCTTCGTCCTCGTCGAGGCCGGCGGCGCCCAGCGCCTGGTGCTCGGCCTGCTCGCGGATGATGTCGACCACGTCGTCGACGGTGATGCGGCCCAGCAGCACGTTGCCGTCGTCGACCACGGGCGCCGACACCCAGTCGTTGTCCGAGAACAGGCGCGCGACTTCTTCTGCCGAGGCGTCGACGTGGATCGATTCGAGTTCGTCGTCGATCAGCTTGTTGATCGGCGTGCCGGGTTCGTGCGTGACCAGATCCTGCAATGCGACCCAGCCGATCAACTGGTGCCTTCGGTTGACCACGTACAGGTGGTCGGTATGGTCGGGCAGTTCGCCGCGCAGGCGCAGGAAGCGCAGCACCACGTCGACGGTGGTGTCGGCGCGAACCGTCACCACCTCGGGGTTCATCAGGCGGCCGGCGGTGTCCTCGGGATAGGACAGCACCTGTTCGAGGCGCTCGCGGTTCTCGCGATCCATCGAGCGCAGCAACTCGTCGATCACTGCATCGGGCAGGTCTTCGACCAGGTCGGCAAGGTCGTCGATGTCGAGATCCTCGACCGCCGCGACCAGTTCGTCCTGATCCATGTCCGCGATCAGGCTTTCGCGCACCTCGTCGCCGACGTGGACCAGCACCTCGCCGTCGTCCTCGGGATCGACCAGGCCCCAGACCACCATGCGCTTCTCGGGCGGAAGCGATTCGAGCAGGTTGCCGATCTCGGCCGGCGCCAGCGTGTTGACCAGCCGGCGCACGGGACCGAGGCGGCCGCTGTCGAGCGCGTCCGAGAGCAGGCGCAGCTGGCGTGCGGTTCTGTCGTGGCGGACGGCTTCTGCCATGCGCGGCTCCGGTTTGGCGAATGGCGAGCCGCGGGAACAGGCACGCCGGATCAGGTGTTCATGCGCGCATTATCGCCGGGCAGCGTGGAGAAGGACACCCGCGCAATCGCCATGGTGCCGGGCGTTGCCGATCGTGGTCGCTATGCGCTGGCGTGCGCCAGCCAGCGTTCGATGCCGGCGCGGTCATGCGCGCGCAACAATCGATTGCCCTGGCTGCGCAACCGAGACAGGTCGTGCGCACGGATGGCGCGGCGGACTTCAAGCAGGGTGCCTGGGTGCAGGCTGAATTCCTCCAGCCCCAGTGCCAGCAGGATCGGCGTGAACAGGGCGTCGCCCGCCATCTCGCCGCAGACGGCGGCCGGCTTGCCGCGCATCTTCGCGGTGCGGATGATCGAATGCAGCAGCCTGAGCATGGCCGGGTGCAGGGGCGTGTACAGGTCGCCGAGGGCATCGTTGCCACGGTCGGCAGCCAGCACGTACTGGGTGAGGTCGTTGGTGCCGATGGAAATGAAATCGACGATGCCGATGAAACCGGGCAAGGCGATGGCGGCGGCGGGGACTTCGATCATCGCGCCCAATGGCACGTGGTCGGCGATTTCGCGTCCTTCCGCGCGCAACTCGCCCGCGACGCGGTCGAGCGCGGCACGCACCTGCAGCATTTCCTCGCGCATGGTCACCATGGGCACCAGGATGCGCACCGGGCCGTAGCCGGAGGCGCGCAGGATCGCGCGCAGTTGCGTGTCCAGCAGGCCGGGCTTGGCCAGCGACAGGCGCACGCCGCGCACGCCCAGCGCCGGGTTGGCTTCACCGGTCAGCGCCAGTCCGGTGCGATCGGCCTTGTCGGCGCCGACATCGAGGGTGCGGATGGTGACGGTGCGCCCGGTCATGCCCAGCACCAGGTCGCGATAGGCGCGGAACTGCTCCTCTTCGTCCGGCAGTGCATCGCGTTGCAGGAACAGGAATTCGGTGCGGTACAGGCCGATGCCGGCCGCGCCCAGTGCATGGGCTTCGGCCACGTCGTCGCGCGACTCGGCGTTGGCGAACAGCCGGATGTCGGTGCCGTCGAGGGTGCGCGATGGTTCGCGGCGCAGGCGATGCAGTTGCTTGCGTTCGCGTTTCTCGTCGCGCATCCGCGCGCGATGGATGCGCAGGTCTGCGGCAGCGGGTTCGACGATGATCTCGCCGTTGGCGCCATCGACGGCCAGCACGTCGCCATCGTTGATCAGTTGCAGCGATTCGGCGGCGCCGACGACCAGCGGCAGGTGAAGGCTGCGGGCAAGGATCGCGGTGTGCGACAGCGTGCTGCCGGCGGCGGTGACCACCGCCACCACGCCCTGCGATTGCAGTTGCGCCAGTTCGGAAGGGGCGACGTTGTCGGCGACCAGGATCTCGCCGGCAACGCCCTGCAACTCGGCCTCGCGCTTGTGCAGCGCGGCGTGCACGCGGCCGATCACATGGTCGATGTCCTCGATGCGGCTGCGGAAGTAGGCGTCGTCCATGCCTTCGAACACCGACGCCAGCCGGTCGCGCTGCAGGCGCAGGGCATAGTCGGCGCCGTAGTGGCCGGTGCGCACCAGGGCATCCAGGCCTTGCAGCAATTCCGGGTCGTCCAGCAACAGCGCATGCATGTCGAGGAACTCGCCGACTTCGTGCGCAAGCGCACCGTGCAGTTGCGTGCGCAGGTTGCGCATTTCCACGCGCACGGCGTCGACCGCGGCATGCAGGCGGAGCAGTTCGGACTCGACCGCCTCGGCGGGGATGTGTTCCTCGGCGACGTCCAGCGCATGGGGCTGGCGGACGCGGGCGCGGCCCAATGCGCTCCCGCGCGATGCGCCATGCCCGGTCAGCGCCTTCCTCATCTATGGCGCTCAGGCTTCTTCATCGAACTTCCGTTCGAACAGGGCGGCCGCGGCCTCGAGTGCGGCTGCCTCGTCCTCGCCTTCCACGCGCAGCACGACCGAGGTGCCGTGGCCCGCGGCCAGCAACATGACGCCCATGATGCTCTTCGCGTTCACCTCGCGGCCCTTCGCGATCAGGGTGGCGTTGCAACGGAAGCTCGACAACACCTGCACCAGCTTGGCGGTGGCGCGCGCGTGCAGTCCGAGCTTGTTGGCGATGAGCAGTTCACGTTCCAGCATGTGTCGGGGGCGTCCTTTCAGGCGTCGTCGTGGATCACGCCGTTGCGTGCACCGGCGGCGGCCACGGCGGGAAGTTCATCCAGCGGCAGCTCAGCATAATTGAGGACGCGCAGCAGCATTGGCAAGTTGAGCGCCGATACCCGCCGTGCCGGGGTGCCGATCCGGGCCAGCTTGGCCGCCAGGTTGCTAGGCGTGGCGCCGTACAGGTCGGTCAGGATCAGCACGCCGTGGCCACCGTCGACCTTGCGCAGCGCGGCGCTGGCCTGTGGCAGCAGCGCGTCCGGGTCGCCATCGAATGGCACCTCGAACGCTTCCACGCGCAGCGGCAGGTTGCCACGCAGCATCCCGTCGGCGACCGCGACCAGCGCGCTGCCGATGCCGGTGTGGGTGACGAGGAGGATGCCGACGGCCATGCCTGCAAGTTATCAGACGACCATGACCGTCCGATAGCGCCCGAAGGCAACAGTGCTTCCCGTGATGGTTTCAGTCGAGCTCGCGGTGGTAGGTCGCGACTTCGTCCCAGCCGCGTTCACGGGCGTGCCGGGCGAGCGTCTCGGCAAGATAGACCGAGCGGTGCCGCCCGCCGGTGCAGCCGAAGGCGACGGTGACGTAACTGCGCGTCGTGTCGGACTGCATCCGTGGCAGCCAGGTGTCGAGGAAGCCCGAGACCTGGTCGGTGAATTCCACCACGTCGGCCTGCCCTTCGAAGAACGTGCGCACATCGGCATCGCGTCCCGACAGTGGGCGGAGCCGTGGATCCCAGTGCGGGTTGGGCAGGGCGCGGGCATCGAACACGAAGTCGGCATCGGCGGGCACGCCGCGACGGTACGCGAACGACTCGAACAACAGCGATAGCGACGAGTCCATGCCCAGGCCGAGCTCGGTGATCACCCGGCGGCGCAACTGGTGCACGTTGAGCTGGCTGGTGTCGATGGTCACGTCGGCCAGGGCGCGCAAGGGCTTGAGCGCCTGCCGCTCCAGCGCGATGGCATCGGCGAGCGGCAGGCCGAGGTGGGTCAGCGGATGGCGTCGGCGGGTCTCTGCATAGCGCTTGAGCAGCACGTGGTCGTCGGCATCGAAGAACACCAGCCTGGGGTCGAGTCCCATGCCGCCGACCGTGGACAGCCATTCGGGCATGTTGGCCAGGTCGCCGCGGCTGCGCATGTCGATGCCGACCGCGAGCTTCTGCGTCGTGCGTTCGGGGTGCGATGCGGAACGCACGAAATCGGGCAGCAGTTCCGCCGGCAGGTTGTCGACGCAGTAGAAGTCGAGGTCTTCGAAGGTGTTGAGCGCGACCGACTTGCCGCCGCCGGACATGCCGGTGACGACGAGCAGCGACGAGGAGGCATGGGGATGGTCGGGTTGGGTCATGGCGTGTTGCCGCCGTGTTCGAGGAAGTGCGAGTGGCGGGCGAGGAACGCCGCCGCGGGATCCACTCCCTTCGCACGCAGGATGTGGGTGCGGGTGGCCGCTTCGGTCAGCACTGCCAGGTTGCGACCGGGCATCACCGGCAGCGTGATCATGGGTACGTCGAGGTCGAGCACGCGGCGCACGCCGAGGTCGCCGGTGAGCCGCACCATGCCGTCCTCGTGCTGCTGCGGTTCGGAGCCGGGACGGCTGAGGTGCACGATCAGGCGCAGGTACTTATTCCGCTTCACCGCGGTGTCGCCGAACATCTGGCGGATGTTGAGCACGCCAAGGCCGCGCAATTCCAGCAGGTCCCTGCAGCAGTTCGGGGCAGGAGCCATCGAGGACGTCGGGTGCGATCTGGGTGAATTCGGGTGCGTCGTCTGCGACCAGGCGATGGCCGCGGGTGACCAGTTCCAGTGCGAGCTCGCTCTTGCCCGAGCCGGACTCGCCGGTGATCAGCACGCCGATCGAATAGATCTCCATGAACACGCCATGCAGCGTGACCCGCGGCGCGAGTGAGCGCGCGAGGTGGTACTGCAGGTGGTTGAGCAGTTCATGGCCGCGCTTGGGCGAGGACCACAACGGCGTCTGCGATTCCTCCGCTGCTTCGCGCAGATCCTCCGGGCAGGATTGGTTCTTGCTGATCACCAGTGCCAGCGGTCGGTACTGCATCAGCCGCTCGATGGTTTCCCAGCGCAGCCGCGAGTCCAGGCCGTCGAGCCACGAAAGTTCCTCGGTACCGAGGATCTGCACCTTGTTGGGGTAGATGATGTTGAGATAGCCAGCCAGCGATGGTCGGCGGGCGTTGGTCTCGACCGATTCGAGTACGCGCGAGGCACCTTCCTGCCCGGCGAGCCAGCGCAATGCCAGCCGTTCCTGCTGCTGCTCGAAGAGATCGCGCGCGGTGATGCTGGCGTTCATGCGTCAGGCAGCCGGGACAAGGGAGGGGCGGGCGAACAACGCCGTGCGCAGCGCCGCCAGGTCGGGAGCGTCGCGCAGCGTGAGCAGGAAGTCCGGCTCGGCGAAGCGTTCGGCGATTCCGGCCAGGTGCTGCAGGTGCAGCTCGGGCAGGTCTTCGGGCGCGCACATCGCGAATACCAGGTCGACCGGTTGGCCGTCGTTGGCGCCGAAGTCGACTGGCTGCACCAGTCGGAGGAATGCGCCACGCGGCTGGTGGAACATCGGGCCGCGTGCATGCGGGATGGCGACGCCCCGGCCGATGCCGGTGCTGCCGATCGCCTCGCGGTCGCGCAACGCCGCGGAAATGGCTGGTGTGACGGTGGGGGAATTGCCGCCGAGCAGCCGCGCGGCGGCATCGAGCACGTGGTCTCGGGAGACCGGTTCGACCAGCAGGACGACGCGGTCGGCGGCGAGCAGGTCGATCCAGGGCATGCCGGCGCGTCGTCGTGCTTGAGGGACGTCAGCCGAAGCTGCCGTCGCGGACGGGGTTCTCGCCGCGGTGGTGGTCGACCTGCTTCTTGCGGTGCTTGACCAGCAGCCGGTCGAGCTTGTCGGCGAGCAGGTCGATGGCGGCGTACATGTCGATGGCGGATGCATCGGCGTGCAGCGTCTTGCCGGACAGGTTGATCGTGGCCTCGGCGCGATGGTTCGGCTTGTCCAGGCCGAGTTGCACGCGCACCTCGAAGGGTTGGTCGATGTGACGGTCGAGTCGCTGCAGCTTGTTGTCGACGTAATCGCGCAGGGCGGGGGTGACTTCGATCTGCTGTCCGTGGATCTCGAGTTGCATGTTGGCCTCCTTGTGCGGCACTTCGGTGTCTCGTCGCCGGACTAGCATCGCGCAATCGGGCCGCGCGATGGTTGCCAAGAGGTTAACGCAGGCGTCGATGGCTGGCGACCGGCCGTGGAGGGGTCAGGCGATGCGTACGCGTTCGTGCGATGCGGCGATGTTCATCGCCTCGCGGTACTTGGCGACCGTACGCCGCGCGACCGGGATGCCGTTGGCCTTGAGCGATTCGGCCAGGCGGGCGTCGGACAGCGGCTTGCGCGGATCCTCGGCCTCGATCATGGTGCGGATCATCTGCTGGATGGCCACGCTGGATGCCTCGCCGCCGCCGCTGCCGGTACTGATGCCGGAGGCGAAGAAATCCCGCAGCGCAAGCGTGCCGCGTGGCGTGCGCACGTACTTGCGCGCCACCGCGCGCGATACGGTGGACTCGTGCATGCCGATCTCGGCCGCCACCTCGCGCAGGGTCAGCGGGCGCAGCGCGCGCGCGCCGAATTCCAGGAAGCCCGATTGCTGGCTGACCAGGCAGCGCACCACCTTGAGCAGCGTTTCGCCGCGCGCCTCGAGGTTCTTCAGCAGCCAGCGCGCTTCCTGCAGCCGGCCGCGCAGGTAGCCGGCATCCTGGTCGGCCGCATGCTGGATCATCCGCTCGTAGCCGCGGTGGATGGTCAGCCGCGACTGGTGGTTGGAGGCCAGCGCGACCCGCCACAGCCCGTTGTGCCGGGTGATGACGCAATCGGGGGTGATGTAGTTGTCCGCGGGCACGTCGCCGTAGCGCGCGCCGGGGCGGGGGTCGAGCGAGCGCAGCAGCTGCAGCACGGCCTCGGCCTCGGTCTGGCTGCAGGACAGGGCGTCGGCCAGTCCCGGCGTGCCCAGCTTCGGCAGGCGGTCGATGAGTTCGGCCGCCGCGCGCAGCGCCAGCGCCCGGCCGGGCGTGTCCGCGGACAGCGCATGCAGTTGCAGTGTCAGGCACTCGCCGAGGTCGCGGGCGCCCACGCCCACCGGATCGAGGGACTGGATCTGGGACAGGACGGCCTGGATCTCGTCGGCATCGGCCTCGATCTCCGGGCGGAGCGTATCCGTGATCGCCGACAACGGTTCACGCAGGTAGCCGTCGTCGTCGATGGCGTCGACCAAGGCGGCGCCGATGGCGCGGTCGCGCGGCGAGAGTTGGCCCAGGTGCAGTTGCCAGGACAGGTGGTCGTGCAGCGAATCGGTCTTGGCGACCTGCTGCCCGGCGTCCATGTCGTTGTCCGGATCCTGGCTGCCGGAATCGAAGCTGCTGCGTTCGTACCAGGTGTCCCCGGTCGGATCCCAGTCGTCGTTGCCTTCGGAAGAAGCGGGCGCCGCACGATCCTCGCCGTCCTCCGGCTGCCGCGACTCGCCCGGATGCGGCGGGGCTTGTCCTTCCTCTTCCCAGTCCAGCAGCGGGTTGGTCTCGACGGCCTCGGTGATTTCGTTGTCGAGTTCCAGCGCGGACAACTGGAGCAGGTGCAACGCCTGGCGCAACTGTGGCGTCAGGACGAGGTGTTGCCCCAGCGATGTCTGCAAGCGTGGCTTCATCGGCTCCTCCCCGAGCCCGGGCCGGGGGCTGCGCGCTTACAGACGGAAGGATTCCCCCAGGTAGACGCGGCGCACGTCCGGATCGGCCAGCAGCGCGTCCGGTGCTCCCTGCGCGAGCACGCCACCTTCGTTCAGGATATACGCACGGTCGCAAATGCCCAACGTCTCGCGGACGTTGTGGTCGGTGATCAGCACGCCGATGCCGCGCTGCTTGAGGTGCTCGACGATCCGCTGGATCTCCCCGACCGAGATCGGGTCGACGCCGGCGAAGGGCTCGTCCAGCAGCATCAGGCGTGGACGCGCGGCCAGTGCCCGGGCGATTTCGACCCGGCGCCGTTCGCCGCCCGAGAGGCTGGCGCCCGACTGGTCGGCAACGTGGGTGATCTGCAACTCGTCCAGCAGGTTGGCCAGTTCGGTCTGTCGCCCGGCGCGGTCGAGATCCTCGCGCAGTTCCAGCACCAGCATGATGTTGTCGGCCACGCTGAGCTTGCGGAACACGGACGGTTCCTGCGGCAGGTAGCCGACACCGAGCTTGGCGCGGGCGTGCATGGGTTCGGCGGTGATGTCGCGGCCGTCGAGCACGATGCGGCCGGCATCGGCCGGTACGAGGCCGACGATCATGTAGAAGCAGGTGGTCTTGCCGGCGCCGTTGGGGCCGAGCAGTCCGACCACCTCGCCGGCATCCAGCGACAGGCCGAACTCCTTGACCACCTCGCGCTGCTTGTAGCGCTTGCGCAACCCTTCGGCGACCAGCATCAGTCGCTCCCGCCGCCGGACGACTGCGCGGCCGGGCGGTTGCGCGGTTCGAACTGCAGCCTGACGCGGCTGCCTTCGCCGCCACCCTGCATCTGCCCGGTGCGGGTGTTGTAGACGATGCGCTCGCCCGCGATGCTGCCGTGGCCCGGTTGCTGGATCGAGGCATTGCCGAGCAGCACGATGGTGTCCTGCGCGAGGTCGTAGTCGATGCGCGACGCGGTCGCGTTCATGCGTCCGCCATTGTCCATTTCCTGGCTCATGCGCACGGGTGAACCGGTGAGCTTGGCGACCCGGATATCGCCGTCGCGGATGGTGAAATCGGCGCGCGCGGCCTGGATGTCCAGCGTGCCCTGGGTGATCTTGACGTTGCCTGAGAGGATGCAGGGCGCGTTGTCCACCATGCGGCAGTCGCTGGTGTCGGATTCCGCATTGAGGGTCTGGTTGCGATCCGTGGACTTCGCGGAGGCATCGCCGGCGAGGATCGCGGCGGCGGCAAGCAGCATGGCGCTAGCGGCGGTTCGGTTCATGGCTCAGTTTCACCTTGGACAGGAGTTCGATGCGCTTGTCGGACAGGTGCGCACGCATGCCGGTGCCATGCATTGTAGATCCGGGGCTGGTGATGGCGACGGCGGCGGGGGAGGTGGCGAGGTTCTGTTGCGGGAACACGTCGAGTTCTTCGGTGTTCATGACCGTCGGCCGCGTGGCGCCCATGGGGCTGTTGGCGACCACGTCGCCGCGCAGGCGGATCTCTTCGCTGGTTTCGTTCACCCAGCCGGTCCTGGAATGGATCTCCCAGTGGCTGCCGTGCTGGTCGGGCATCAGGAACACCGGAGTGGTGAGTTCCAGCGTCCTCGCCCCGGGCGTCTGGCGCAGGCTGGGCGCCTTGAGCGAAAACGACTCCTTGCCCTCGGCATCGAGCGTGACCAGCTCGAAATCATGCAGCACGTAGTCCGAGCGTTGTTCTTCCGCGGCATCGGCCACGGCTTCGTCGCGGTGGATCCATGCCGACCAGCCCGACACCAGCGCGCCGACCAGCAAGGCGATCACCAGGGCGGTGCGCCAGCTCATGGGTGGCCTCCGGCCAGCAGGACTTCGACCTTGCCATGTGCGTGCAGCACCAGGTCGCACAACTCGCGCGCCGCGCCTTCGCCGCCACGCGCGCCGGTGATCCAGTGCACTTCGCCGCGGATCCATGGATGCACGTTGGCCGGCGCCACGGCCAGACCGACATGGCGCAGCACGGTCAGGTCGGGTAGGTCGTCGCCCATGAAGGCGACTTCATCCAGTCCGATGCCGAGCCGGGCACAGAGGTCTTCGATGCAGGCCAGCTTGTCCTTCACGGAGTCGTGGCCTTCCACGCCGAGTTCGCGTGCGCGGTTGAGCGCCACCTTGCTGGTGCGTGCGGTGACGAAGGCCACGGCGACGCCGGACTTGCGCAGCAGTACGAGGCCCTGGCCGTCGAGCACGTGGAAGGACTTGCTTTCGCGGTGGTCTTCGTCGAAGAACAGGCGGCCGTCGGTGAGCGTACCGTCGACGTCGAAGCACGCCAGCTTCACCTTCGCTGCGCGGGCGACGAGGTCGGCGGGCCATGACTGGAGCGTGGAATCGGTCATCCGGTCACACCACCCTTGCGCGCAGCAGGTCATGGATGTTGAGCGCGCCCACGACGCGACGCTCCGCATCGAGCACCAGCAGCGCGTTGATCTTGCGGGTTTCCATCAACTGCGCGGCTTCCACCGCAAGCGCATCTGCGCCGATGGTCACTGGGTCGCGCGTCATCACCTCGGCGATGCGCGTGCCGCGCACGTCGACGCTGCGATCGGCCAACGTGCGACGCAGGTCGCCGTCGGTGTAGAGCCCCAGCAGGTGGCCATCGCCATCGACCACGGCGGTCACGCCGAGCCGCTTGCGGCTGATTTCCAGAAGGGCTTCGTCGAGCGTCGCTTCGCCATCGACGCGCGGCACGTCGTCGCCGACATGCATCACGTCGGAGATGTGCAGCAGCAGGCGGCGGCCGAGAGCGCCGGCCGGGTGCGAGCGCGCGAAGTCGTCGGAGGTGAAGCCGCGTGCCTCCAGCAGCGCAACGGCCAGCGCATCGCCCAGTGCCAGCGAGGCGGTGGTACTGGAGGTCGGTGCGAGGTGCAGCGGGCAGGCTTCCTCGGGCACGCTGACGTCGAGGTGCACGTCGGCGGCCTGGGCCAGCGTCGATTGCGGGCGCCCGGTCATCGCCACCAGCACGTTGCCCTGGCGCTTGAGCACCGGCAGCAGCATCAGGATCTCGTCGGATTCACCCGAGTAGGAGAGCGCGAGCACCACGTCGGCATCGGTGACCATGCCCAGGTCGCCATGCCCGGCTTCACCCGGATGCACGAAGAACGCCGGCGTACCGGTGGAGGCCAGCGTGGCCGCGATCTTGCGCGCGATGTGCCCGGACTTGCCCATGCCGATGCAGACCACGCGGCCGCGGCAGGCGAGGATGCGTTCGCAGGCCTGCGTGAAAGCGCCGTCGATGCGGGCGCCGACGGCCTGCAGGGCGCGGATCTCGATGTCGAACACGCGCCGTCCGCTGTCGGCGGGCGTCTGGCTTTCGACGGGTTGTGTCCTGGTCACGGCCATATCCGGGCGCAAGGCTTTCCGCTAGGCTATTCCGTTCATTTTAGGCGCTTCCCGGCGCAAAAAACCGCCATCCGCGGCGGCGAGGGGCCGGGACTCATGCGCGCTTCAGCAGGATCCCCCTTGGACGCGAATTTCATCAAACGACTGATCGAAGACGGATTGCCCGGTGCACGCGCCGACGTGCAGGGTGACGACGGCGTGCATTTCGAGGCGCTGGTGGTGTCCGATGCCTTCGCCGGCAAGCTGCCGCTGGCGCGGCATCGCCTGGTCTATGCCACGCTCGGCGAACGCATGGGCGGCGAGATCCATGCGCTGGCGCTCCGTACGGTGACGCCGGACGAGCTTGCAAGGCAGGAGCAGGGCTGATGCAGAAGATCGTGGTGAGTGGCGGCGCGCCGCTGGAAGGGGAAGTCCGGATTTCCGGCGCGAAGAACGCGGTGTTGCCGATCCTGTGTGCGACCCTGCTGGCCGACGGGCCGGTGGAGATCGGCAACGTGCCGCACCTGCACGACGTGCGCACCACCGCGCGCTTGCTGGGTGGCCTGGGTGCGGGCATCGGCCACGACATCGAGGCCGGCATCGTGCGCGTCGATCCGCGCACAGTGGACAGCCACCTCGCGCCCTACGACATGGTCAAGACCATGCGTGCCTCGGTGCTGGTGCTCGGCCCGTTGCTGGCCAAGCATGGTGAAGCGGAAGTGTCGTTGCCCGGTGGTTGCGCGATCGGTTCGCGCCCGGTCGACCTGCACATCAAGGCACTCGAAGCGCTGGGTGCGGAGATCGTGGTCGAACACGGCTTCATCAAGGCGCGCGCGGGCCGGTTGCGCGGCGGCCACGTGGTGTTCCCGATGGTGAGCGTCGGCGCGACCGAGAACGTGCTGATGGCGGCCACGCTGGCCGATGGCACCACGGTGATCGACAACGCCGCGCGCGAGCCGGAGATCGTCGATCTCGCCGACTGCCTGCGGGCGATGGGCGCCGACATCGAGGGCGCAGGCACGTCACAGATCATCGTGCGTGGCGTCGATCGCCTGCGCGGTGCCACCCACCAGGTGATCGCCGATCGCATCGAGACCGGCACCTTCCTCGTCGCCGGTGCGATGACGCGTGGCCGCGTGGTCGCCACGCATGCGCGCCCGGACACGCTGGACGCGGTGATCGGCAAGCTGGCCGATGCCGGCGCCGACGTCACCATCGACGGCGACCGGATCACGGTGGACATGCGCGGCCGCCGACCGAAGGCGGTGGACATCGTGACCGAGCCGCATCCCGGGTTCCCGACCGACATGCAGGCGCAGTTCATGGCGATGAATTGCGTCGCCGAGGGCACGGGCACCATCGACGAGACGATCTTCGAAAACCGCTTCATGCACGTCAACGAACTGATGCGCCTAGGTGCCGACATCCACATCGAAGGCCATCGCGCGACGGTTCGTGGCGTCGAGCGCCTGAGTGGTGCGCCGGTGATGGCGACGGATCTGCGTGCGTCGGCTTCGCTCATCCTCGCCGGACTGGTGGCCGATGGCGAGACCGTCATCGACCGCATCTACCACCTCGACCGTGGCTACGAGCGCATCGAACAGAAGCTGTCGGGCTTGGGTGCACGGATTCGGAGGATCGATTGAGCCGCTTCACCCGTTTTTCCGGCCGGCGCAAGGTGTTGCTGGCGCTGGTCTTCGTGCTGCTTGCACTGGTCGGCGCGATGTCGTGGCTCGGCGTGGCCGGGCTGCGTGGCACCGAAGCACGCGACATGGACTGGAATGGCGATGGCCAGGTGAGCCGCGGCGAGATCCTGCAGGCGTACACGACCGTGGTCGTGCGCGAAACGACGGAAGGCAGGCGCACCTGCCGCAGCTACCTGCGCCTGCGCGACCGCGAAACGCCGATTCGTGTCGATTGCCGCACCGGAGCGGCACCTGCTGCAACCGGCGACTAAGTGCGCCTGACGCGCGGCGTCAGCGCCAGGAGGTCAACCGCAGGCTGACCGTTTCGCTGCCGCCCTCGGCCTGCACGATGCGCACCGGCACCGGCACGCCGGCGACGATCCATGCGGTGGTGGTCTTGCCGTCGGAGGACTGCGTGACCTTGGTGGCCTGCATCGAGCGACCGTTGACGGTCACGTTTTCGGTGCCGGCGCGGCGGAACGACATCGGACGGGCCTTGCCGTTCTCGATCACGCGATAGTTCAGCGGCTTGCCGGCCGGCACGTCGCGCGCGAGCGCGAGCTGCAGCAGCAGTCCGTCGATGTCGCCCGCGCGGATCGCCACCGGGCCGCGGCGGGAAGCTTTCGCGTCGCCGCTCCAGGTCGCCTGCATCCCACGCCAGTCGAAGCGCGCCGGGACGGTCTTGCGTTGCCCGAGATAGCTGGCCTGGTCGCTGCCGCCAAGCGGCAGCAAGATGCCGCGTGCCTCGGTGAACAGGGTGGCCTGGCTCATGGAGGCGGCGACGTTGCTGACGTTCATCGCCAGTGTCCACTGGCTGCCGCGAGGAGACAGGGTCATCACGCCGCTGGCCGGGATGCTCTTGTACTTGGCCGAGTACTGCGCGGTGAAGGGCGTGAGTGAGGCGTGCGCCGGCAGCAGGGCGGCGAGCGACAACGCCATGGCAAGGGCGATCGTCTTGGAAAATGTCGTCGTCATGTCGGTTCCCCGGCCTTTCCCTGGCTTGTGGTTGTGACGGAGTGCGGCTCAGCGCACGCTGCGCAAGCGCAGGTCGATGTGGTCGCGACCGTTGCGTTGCTGAAGGATGCGGGCCGGCACGGGCAGGCCATCGACGATCCAGGCGGTGGTGGTGCGCGCACCGTCGCGATGCACGACCTTGGTGGCGCGCTGTTCGCGTCCCTGCACTGTGATCGTCTCGGTGCCAGCCGGGTTGAAGACCTGGCGCCGTGCGCGGCCTTCCTCGACGAGCCGATAGGCGAGCTCCTGGCCGGAGGCGAAATCGCGCACCAGCGCGAGGTTCATCAGCATGCCGTCGAGGTCGCCCGGTTGCAGCCGGATCGGCCCGGCGCGTTCGCTCCTCACGTCGCCTGTCCACGTCGCCACGCCGCGTGACCAGTCAAAGTTGGCGTTGACGGTACGGTTCTTGACCAGCATGGACGCGATGCCGCTTTCGCCGCGCTGCGTGTCCACGCTCGACAGCGGGCGCCAAGTGTCGCCGTTGACCTCGAACTGCGTGCTCTGGGTCATGCGTGCGCCGGCCCCGGAAATGTCGAGGCTGTATTTCCAGCGGTTGCCCGATTCGTTCGCCAAGGTCATGCGGCCGGTGGCCTGCAGGCCCATGTACGACGCCTGGTATTCGGCGTTGAACGGTTCGATCGCGAACAGCGGCGTGGTCGCGAACGCGAGCATGGCCGCGAGCAGGATGCGCGCCTTGCGCACGGGGGAAGGGTCTTGGCCATCATGGTCATTGCGCTCCTCGGTATTCGACCAGGCGCAGGTCGACGCTGTCCTCGCCGTCCTCGCGTTGCAGGATCCGGATCGGCGTCGGCACGCCATCGGCGATCCAGAAGATGGTTTCGTCGCCGTCGCCATCATGGGTGCGTTCGACGCGCATCGCCTGGTATTCCATGTCGCCGACCGTGACCGGCTCGGTTTCGGTGGCGACGCGGTACTCGTGGTCGCGCACCCGGCCGCCATCGACGAAACGGTAGCGCAGCACCTTGCCCGGCTCGGCATCGCGGACGGTGGCGAGGTTGATCAGCAGGCCGCTCATGTCGCCGTCTTCCAGCGGGATCGAACGCCTGCGCCATTCGCTCAGGCCGTCGCCCGTCCATTGCGCGGTGCGTGCGTGCCAGTCGTAGGTACCGGTGATCCGGCGATTGAGGAAGGCAGCCTTGCGCACGGTGCTTTGCGAGATCGGCCGGTACTGGCCGTGCCAGGCGTCGAACACGGTGCTTTGCTCGACGTTGAGGCCGAGGATGCCGGCGAAGCCTCGATTGCCGCGGATCCCCAGGTCGACGCGCCATTGCGCGATGGAGGCATCGCGTTCCACGACCTGCATGGTGGCGGTGCCTGCCTGCCTGCCGCCGTGCCAGGCCTCGTAGCTGGCGACGAACGGCTCCAGCGCCGTGGCCGGCGATGCGGCTGCGACGGTGGACAGGAGGACGGCGGCGGTGGCGAATGCGTGCTTCATGCGGCGCACATCATGCGAAGCCGTGGTTGGCTCCAAGCTGAAGCGGGTGGGACAGGGTGGTGCCGTCAACGTGAACGGATCGTTCATGCAAGGAGATCCGACCAGCCGCGAACCAGCGCAGCACCTCGAGCAGCAGCGGGTGTTCGCGGGTGAGGACGCGTGCCGCGAGCGCATCCTCGTCGTCGCCCGGCAGCACCGGCACGCGGGCTTGCGCGATGACCGGGCCGCCATCGAGATCGGGGGTGACGAAGTGCACGCTGGCGCCATGCTCGGCAACGCCCGCATCCAGCGCTTGCCGGTGCGTGTGCAGGCCCTTGAACAGCGGCAGCAGCGAGGGATGGATGTTGATCATGCGCCCGGCGCGCGCCTCGACCGCGGCCGCGCCGATGATGCGCATGTAGCCGGCGCAGACAATGAGGTCGGGTCGCACGGCATCGACGCTGGCGAAGAACGCGTCGTCGAATGCCTCGCGGGAGGCGAAGCCTTTCGCGCGCAGGGATTCGGCATGGAGGCCGGCATCGCGCGCGCGCTGCAATGCGACGGCATCGGGCTTGTCGGAGAACACGCCGGCGACTTCGGCGTCGAGGGTGCCCGCGTCAATCGCATCGAGGATCGCTTGCAGGTTGCTGCCGCGCCCGGATGCAAGCACGGCGATGCGCAGCCGTCCTGCGCGTCCGCCCGTCGTGGTCATCCGATGCGGACGCGTTCGCCGCCGGCATCGGCAACGGCTTTGCCGATGCGCCAGTGCGCGAGTCCGAGGCCATCGAGTTCGGCCTCGATGTTCGCCGCGGCCTGCGGGTCGACGATCAGCACGAAGCCTATGCCGCAGTTGAACGTGCGCCACATTTCCTCGTTGGCGACGTTGCCCTCGCCCTGCAGCCATTCGAACACCGGCGGCAGTGGCCAGCTCGACGCATCGATGTCGAGGCCGAGGCCGTCGGGCACCACGCGGATGATGTTTTCGGTCAGGCCGCCGCCGGTGACGTGGGCCATCGCGTGGATCGATGCGCCGTGTGCACCGCGCAACAGTTCGAGCACCGGCTTGACGTACAACTGCGTCGGCGCCATCAGCGCGTCGGCCAGTGTCACGCCGCCGACGTCGAGCTCGGCCGGACGACCGGCCTTGTCGTAGATGCGACGGATCAGCGAGTAACCATTGGAATGCGGGCCGGACGATGCGATGCCGATCAGCAGGTCGCCTTCGCGCACCGCCGCGCCGTCGCGCAGTTCGGATTTCTCCACCGCGGCCACGCAGAAGCCGGCCAGGTCGTACTCGCCCGGCGCGTACATGTCGGGCATCTCGGCGGTCTCGCCACCGATCAGCGCGCAGCCGGACTGCGTGCAGCCCTCGGCAATCCCGCCGACCACGGCGACCGTGGTGTCGATGTCGAGCTTGCCGGTGGCGAAGTAGTCGAGGAAGAACAGCGGT
The DNA here is from genome assembly GCA_024707405.1 of Luteimonas sp. GTDB lineage: Bacteria > Pseudomonadota > Gammaproteobacteria > Xanthomonadales > Xanthomonadaceae > Luteimonas. The sequence continues at coordinate 450,161 of JANPZU010000003.1, read as the reverse complement.
TCGGCGCCCTGCACCAGCACGTCGTTGACGCACATCGCGACCAGGTCGATGCCGATGGTGTCGTGGCGGCCGAGCTGCTGCGCCAGCTTGAGCTTGGTACCGACGCCGTCGGTGCCCGAGACCAGCACCGGCTCGCGGTACTTGCCCGACAGGTCGAACAGCGCGCCGAAGCCGCCCAGCCCGCCCATCACTTCGGGGCGGAAGCTGCGCTTGACCAGCGGCTTGATGCGTTCGACGAGTGCGTTGCCCGCGTCGATGTCGACGCCGGCATCGCGGTAGGTCATGCCCTGGCGGGCCGGATCGGAAGCGGGGGGAAGGGTCACGGGTGGGCACGCATTGCCGGGCGGAACCGGGATTTTAGCAGCGCGTCACCCGCGAGCCGCGTCCCGGATGCCGGGGAAGTGATGGTTTGCAGGCGACCGCGACGGCCTTTGTGGCACCATTTCCTCCTCCCTGCAGCAGGCCAAGGAAAGAAACATGCGTGTGGCCAATCGAATCGCCGGGCGGCTGGCGTGGATCCTGGCGGCGACCTTGCTGCTCGCCGGCACGGCGGGCGCGCAACGCGTCGAGGGCGATCGTGCCGCGGCGCAGGGTGCCTTCGAAGCCGAAGTGCCGGTGCGTGGCCAGACCGAGACCGAGCGCGAGGCGGGCTTCGCCCGCGCGCTGGCGCAAGTGTTCGGCAAGCTGTCGGGCGACCGCAGCGTCGCCAGCCGGCCAGGCGTCGGCCAGGAACTGCGCCGCGCCGCCGAATACGTCGAGCATTACGACTACCGCCAGGACGAAAGCGTCGGTGCCAGCGGTGCGCCGAGCTACCAGACCATGCTGGTCGTGCGGTTCAAGGAGCAGGACGTGGAGGCACTGGCGGCAGCGCTTGGCCTGCCGGTCTGGCCTACGCCGCGTCCGCGGCCGGTGCTGTGGCTGGCCATCGATGATGGCAGCGGCCCGCGCCTGGTCGGCCTGCCCCAGAACAACGCTGCGCGCCCAGTCCTGAACCGTGCCATCGAGCGCGGCTACCGGCTCGGCCTGCCGGGTGGCAATGCCGCCGAGCAGGCGGCCGTGGGTGCGATCTGGCGCGGCGACACCGCGGCGATCGCGCGCATCTCGGCGCGCTACAACCCGCCGATGCAATTGATCGGCAAGCTCTACCGCAGCGGCGGTGGCTGGAAGGCCGACTGGATCTTCGTCGACAACGGACGCGTGCTCGCGCGCTGGTCGAGGATCATGCCGATGCCCGCCGCGCGATGGCGACCGGTGCCGATGGTGCGGCCGATGCACTGGTGCGCCGTTACGCAAAGGCCAGCCCCGCCGCGCAGCAGGCCACGCAGCGCATCGCGTTCACCGGCATCCGCAGTGCGGCCGACTACCTGCGCCTGTCGGCGGCCCTGCAACGGATGTCGGTGGTGCGTGCGATCCGTCCGGTGCGCGCCACGCCCGACGGGCTGGAGGCCGACCTCGACCTGCTGACCGGCATCGCCGGCTTCCGGCGGATGGTCGATGGCGATGTGCTGCTGGAAGTCGAAGGCGGCGACGACATCGTGCCGACCTACCGCCTGCGTTGATGCCGAGGAACGCGACGTGATGATCGACCCGAGCCACGCGAACGCCGAGATCGCGACCTTCCTCAAGCGCCTGCAATGGGGGCTGATCACGTTCGCGGCGCTTTGGGTGGTCTGGCTGCTGGGCACCGTGCTGACGCCGTTCGTGCTGGCGGCGCTGCTTGGCTGGCTGGGCGATCCGCTGGTGGACAAGCTGGAGCGGCGCGGCCGCTCGCGCCCGGTGGCGGTGACGCTGGTGTTCCTGCTGATGACGCTGCTGCTGGCGCTGGCGCTGCTGATCCTGGTGCCGATGATCGAACGCCAGATCATCACCCTGGTCGAAGCCTTGCCGAGTTACCGCGAATGGTTCCTGGGCACGGCGTTGCCCTGGGTCGAGCAGCGCACCGGGTTCGAGGTTGCGGCGTGGCTGGATCCGCAGCGGGTGATCGAACTCGTGCGAGAGCACTGGCAACAGGCCGGTGGCATCGCGACCGCGTTCTTCGGCTACCTGTCGCGCTCGGGTTTCGCGTTGATCGCATGGGTCGTGAACATCGTGCTGGTGCCGATCCTCACGTTCTACTTCCTGCGTGACTGGGACAAACTGGTCGATCAGGTGGCGGCGCTGATCCCGCGCGACCACATCGCGACGGTCACCCGACTGGCACGCGAGTCCAGCGAATCGCTGGGCGGTTTCCTGCGCGGGCAGATCCTGGTGATGTTCGCGCAGGGTGCGATCTATGCCGTCGGCATGTCGCTGGTTGGCCTGCGTCTTGGCCTGCTGATCGGCATCATCGCCGGCCTGATCAGCTTCGTGCCGTACCTGGGTGCGACCATCGGCATCGTACTCGCGCTGGTGGCTGCCATCGTGCAGGAGGGTGGCTTCAACTGGACGTTGCTGCTGCTGGTGAGCGCGGTGTTCGCCATCGGCCAACTGGCGGAAAGCTACGTGCTCACGCCACGCCTGGTGGGAGACAAGATCGGCCTGCATCCGGTGGCGGTGATCTTTGCGGTGATGGCGGGCGGGCAGTTGTTCGGCTTCCTCGGCATGCTGCTGGCGTTGCCGGTCGCGGCGATCGGCAACGTGCTCCTGCGCTTCGCGCACGAGCGCTACACACAGAGCCGGCTGTATGCGGGCGAGAAGCCGAAGATCGTGCTCGATCCCTACATCAGCGAGGGCGGCATCGTGCTCGACGAGGACATCGGCGAGGCCAGGGACGACCGGCGCGGCGACGACAAGGACGCCTGACCGCACGATGATCGTTCCTTCGCCGCAACTGCCGCTGGCATTGCGTTTCCCGCCCGACCAGCGGTTCGAGACCTTCGTCGCCGACGATTCATCGGTGCTGGCGCCTCTGCGCGCGTTGGCGTCGGACGATGCTGGCGGCAGCCTGTACGTGGCCGGCCCCCACGGCACCGGCAAGACGCACTTGCTGATCGCGACCTGCGCCGAGGCAGAGGCCGGTGGCGACAGCGTCGGCTACCTGCGCCTGGCCAGCATGGCTGGCCGGCTCCGCGATGCGCTCGATGCGATGCACGCGCGCAGCCTGGTGGCGCTCGATGGCGTCGAAGCCATCGCCGGAAATCGAGACGACGAACTCGCGTTGTTCGATTTCCACAACCGCATGCACGATGCCGGCCATGCGCTGCTGTACGCGGCGACGGAGATGCCGGATGCACTGCCGATCGCGTTGCCGGACCTGCGCTCGCGCCTGCAGCAATGCACACGCATCGTGCTTCCAGTGCTCGACGACGACGGGCGACGTGAAGTGCTGCGCCTGCGTGCCGTACGCCGCGGATTGCAGGTGGACGATGCCGCCATCGACTGGCTGCTGCGGCGGGTCGATCGCGACCTGTCGTCGCTGACGGCATTGCTCGACCGTCTCGACCGTGCGGCGCTGGCGGCACAGCGCAGGATCACGGTGCCGTTCCTGCGCAGGTTTTTCGACGACGCACGTTGATGCAAGCTGCATCGTGGCGCCCGTTCCGGTGATGCAGGTAGCCGATCCCGGCGGGTGTCCTGCCGCCGGGGGGCTGCATCATTGGCACTCGCGTGGCGTGGCGTGGTTCGCTGCCGGAGGGGAGGATCGGAAAGTGGCCGGCCTGCTTCCCGGGGAGAAGTGGTTCAGTGACAGGTTTCCGTGGCGCTCCGCCATACGACAGGCTCCCAATACGTGTTGTCGCGGATAGCGCGGACATCCGGCGGAATCTCCATGAGCTGGGCGCCGATGTCGTATCGCGTGTCCGGCGCTACATCCACGATCAGGGCCTTGTATCGCCGCGCACCCTGTCGCGAGTTTTGGCGTTGCCGTTCCTGCAGGCCGAATGAAGAAAATCTGTGGTCGTCGATGCGTTCGTCGACGATGAGGACGCGCCGTCCGGCATCGACACGATAGCGACCGACAGTGAACAGGGGCGTGCTCTTGCCGTCGATGCGCGTTATTTCCGACGGGAAGATCCTCCGGGTTGCACGTGGGTGGGCGCCGGAGACAGAGACATAGCCACAGCCCTTTGATTCCGTGGGAATCGAAGGGGTGTGGGCCATGTCGGGGTCGCTCTTGAGCGTCAAGATCTCGCCGTCACGGCGAACTACCAGTTGCATTGCGTGATCGGATCCGGACATTGCGGATCGTAGCGCCGTCGCTGGTGGGTTGGTTGATGAGATCGGCTGGCCGTTGATCGACAGGATGCGATCTCCATGACGTAGCCCCATTCGTTCTGCAGGTCCTCCGGGGCTGACGGCCAGAACGGTGGCGCCGTCGGTACCGATGCGCCGAATGTCGATCACTGCGCCGAAGTCTTGGATCGCGGACTGTGCAAACAAGGGGATTGATGGTGCAACGCTTGGAAATCGAGCGTCGCTTTGCGCCATCACGGAAGAAGAGGCAAAGGCAGCGGTGGCCAATAGCAGGAGGGTTGAGATGAGCTTGGACATGTGGAATTCGATCAGTTTTTTTGTGTGTGGCTGAGGTCGCTTACAAGTTGTGCGCGTGCAGCCCACATCGGCGCGATTTCATGATCACTTGCGTCATCTTCGTAGGCGGCCTGCAGTGCGCGGTCCAGGGAGGCGATCTGTTCACGCGCGTCGTCCGCACCGATCGAGGCTTGCAGGACGGCGGATGTGCCAGCTCCGGGAGGGGGCGTCAGCCAAGGCACTGTCGCCACCAGCAATAGTGACAGTGCCGAGGCACTGGCGCCGACCGCGAAACGGCGGCGACGGATGGCGCTGCGCTGGCCATCGTGCAGGCGCGTCCAGAGCGCTTCCGGTGGCGCGAGCGTTGGCGCGCGCTCAAGTCGTTCGATCACGGGGTCTTTGCGGTCATGCATCGTCTGTTCCTGTGTCCATGTCTTCCCGCAGGCGGGCCAGTGCGCGGGAGAGGATCGATTTCGACCAGCTTTCGCTGCGCTTGAACCGTTTGGCGAGTTCGGCGTGCGACCAGCCTTCCACTTCATGGAGCCACATCAGGGTACGTGCCTGCGGTGGCAGCCGTCGCAGCAATGCGTCGGCATCCGCGGCATCGTCCCGGGAGGCGTCCGTGGATTCCAGCATCCAGAGGGATTCGTCGCTGCCGTAGCGGTGTTCGCGGCGGATGCGGTCGATCGCGAGGTTCGATGCCACCCGCTTGAGCCACGGGCGCAACGGGGCATCGTCACGCAGGCCGGACAGGAAACCGAACATGCGCAGGAAGGTGTCCTGCACGATGTCCTCGGCGGCGGTCTGGTTGCCGGTCAGGCGGATGGCGAGCGTGTAGATGGCGGGCGCGTGTTCGCGGTAGAGGCGCTCGAACGCGGCCGCATCGCCACGACGTGCGCGTCGCAGCGTGTCGGCTTCCGATCCACGGGTCTCAAGGCCTGCATCCATCACCGGGAAGATACGGGCAGGCAGGGCCATCCGTCGCAGCCTGTCAGCCGGCGACGGGCCCGGTAGCGAGTTCGGCATCGAGCTGCTGCAGGCGTTGCGGCGTGCCGACATCGGTCCATCGGCCGGTGAAGTGTTCGCCGCCGACCGCATTGCGTCGCATCGCCGCGCGCAGCAGCGGGGCGAGCTGGAAGCGCGGTGGATCGGACAGCGATCCCGGTGTGTCGCCGATGACCTTGCGCCAGTCGCGGAACAGTCCGGGGCGATAGACGCCCATGCCCGAAAAAGTGAGCTTGCGTTCGCCTTCCGATGCAATGCGGCCGTCCGGCAGCAACTGGAAATCGCCAGCGGGATGGTGTGCGGGATTGTCGATCAGCACGAGGTGGGCATCGCCGTCGGGCGCGCGTGGTAGCCGGGCGAAGTCGTAATCGGTCCAGATGTCGCCGTTCACCGCGATGAACGGATCCTGCCCGCCGAGCAGCGAGAGCGCATGCCACATGCCGCCCCCGGTTTCGAGTGGAGCCGCGCCCTCGCGCGACCAGGCGATGTTCAGGCCGAAGCGCGAGCCATCGCCGAGCGCGGCGGGAAATTGATCCGCCAGCCACGACAGGTTGATCACCACGTCGCGCACGCCGATCGCCGCGAGTTTCTCCAGGTGCCATTCGATCAGCGGCTTGCCGCCCACCTTGAGCAACGGCTTGGGCGTGGTCTCGGTGAGCGGACGCATGCGCTCGCCGAAACCGGCGGCGAGGATCAGGGCTTTCATTGCAGCGCGGATGTCTTCTTGGGCTCAGGCGGCGGCCGTTTGGGCCAGCAGCGCCGGGCGCACGTGGGTGTCGAGCACGTCGGCGAGCGCCTGCAGCTCCGGATGCCGCGGCAACACCGCGTCCAGATAGGCCAGGAAGCGCGGCGCATCGGCGACATAGCGCGGCTTGCCGTCGCGATGGTTGAGCCGCGCGAAGATGCCGATCACCTTCAGGTGGCGATGGATGCCGATCAGGTCGGCATCGTCGCGGAAGTGTGCCAGCGCGGGCACCGGGATGCCGGCTTCGACGGCAAGTGAGTGGTACTTCGCCAGCCAGCCGGCCACGCGTTCTTCCGGCCAGCTGAGGAAGGCATCCTTGAACAGGCAGATCGCGTCGTAGGCCACCGGCCCGCGCACAGCGTCCTGGAAGTCGATCACCGCGGTGCCGTCGCCGCAGGGCATCAGGTTGCGCGGCATGAAGTCGCGGTGCACGAACACCTGCGGCTGCGCCAGCGCTCGCTCGATCAGCAGGCGGTAGACCTCGAACAGGCGTTCGGTTTCTTCGGCCGACAGCTGCACGCCCAGGTGCGTGCCCAGGAACCACTCGTCGAACAGGCGCAACTCGCGCAGCAGCGAGGGCTCGTCGTATTCGGGGAAGCCTTCGGGCACAGGGATCGCCTGCACCCGCAGCAGTTGCGCAAACGCGGCATCGAACATCGCATCGGCGTTGTCGGCATCGATCCGGTGCAGGTAGGTGTCCACGCCCAGGTCTTCGAGCAGCAGGAATCCCTGTTCCACGTCCTGCGCGAGCACGTCCGGCACGCGGACGCCGCCTTCGAGCAGCAGGGTGCGGATCCTCAGCCACGGCTGCACGTTGTCTTTCCCGGGTGGCGAGTCCATCACGATCAGGCTGGGCGTGATGCCGGTCGTGCGCCAGTAGCTGCGGAAGCCGGCATCCACCGATGCCCGTTCCAGGCCCAGTGCCGGGTTGCCGGTCGCGTCGCGGGCCCAGTCCAGGCGTTGCTGTTCGCGGGAGGAGGGTGTCGTGCTCAGGCTCATGGAGGCTCCAGCCGGCGGATGCCGGGCCAGCATAGGGTAGAACCTATCCCGTCCCCACGCATGCGGCGGCGAGCTGATGCTCAGGTGACAGCTGGTTGGCGAGGCGCTAAAATCCATCATCCTTTCATCATGATGAAAGGATATATTGTTGCGGAGGCAACCAATTGCAGGTGCCCGGCCCATGACCCTGACCCAGCTCCGTTACCTCGTTGCCATCGTCGATGCCGGGTTGAACATCACCCTGGCCGCCGAGCGCGTGCATGCCACGCAACCGGGACTGTCGAAGCAGCTCAAGCAACTGGAGGACGAACTGGGCTTCCAGTTGTTCGTGCGCAAGGGCCGCAGCCTCGAAGGCATCGCGCCCGCAGGCGAGCGCGTGCTGCAGCATGCGCGGCGGATCCTGGAGGAAGCGGCGAACATCCGCAGCTACGCCGCCAACGAGCGTGGCGAGCACGCGGGTCGCCTGCTGCTGGCGACCACGCATACCCAGGCGCGTTACGTGCTGCCGCCGGTGATCGCGGCGATCAAGCGCGATTTCCCGCTGGTCAACATCGACCTGCAGGCCGCCGCCGATGCCGAGATTCTGCAGACGCTCGTGCAGGGAGGCGCCGACCTTGCCCTCATCAGCACCGCGGGCAGCGTGCCTTCGGGCGGGCTGGCGGTGCCGTTGTTCCGCTGGCGGCGCGTGCTGCTGGTGCCGGCCGCGCATGCGCTGGCATCGCTCGGCCGCGCGCCGACGCTAGCCGAACTGGCACGCCATCCGCTGATCAGCTACGAATCGTCGACGCGCGAGGATTCTTCGCTGCGGCGTGCATTCAGCGCAGGCGGTGTCGAACCGCAGATCGCGATGACCGCGCGCGACGCCAACCTCATCAAGACCTACGTGCGCACCGGCCTTGGTGCCGGATTGCTTGCCGAGATGGCGGTCGGCACGCGAGAGGACGACGATCTCGTCCGCCTCGACGCCCCGCTGGAAATCCCCGAATGCACCACCTGGGCGGTGGTGCCGCGCGGGCGCGTGCTGCGCGAGTATGCACTCGCGCTATTGCATGGCATCGCGCCGCAGATCGATCGCCGCGACTTGCGACAGACGCTCGAAGGCAACCAGGCGGCGGATTGGCCGACACCGCCGGCGTGGGCCGACGTGGAACGCTCGGTCACTGCACAGGCCGGCGCCTGATCGAACGGATGTGGCAGCATCGCGCCATGAAGAGACTGCTGCTGTCGTGCCTGCTGCTTGCCGCCACCCTGGCCATGCCCGTGTTCGCGCAGGGCCAGTTCAAGGTGCTGGTGGTCGCCATCCCCAACAAGTACCACCACGATTACGTGGTGGTCGCCAAGCCGCAGTTCGAGCGGTTGTCGCAGGTGCATGCCTTCGACCTGACCTGGAGCTGGAACACGACGCCGTTCGATGGCGACCTGTCGCAGTACGCGACCATCGTGTTGCTCAACACGCCAGGCGATGAACTGGTCGGCGAACAACGCGGCAGGCTGGAGGCCTACGTGCGTGGCGGTGGCGGCGTGGTGGCCGTGCATCGCGCGTTGATCTTCAATCCGCCCGGTGAATGGCCGTGGTTCGAGCGCCTCGTCGGGCGCAAGTTCCGCATCCACCCGATCGTGCAGACGGCGACGGTACGCGTCGAGGATGCTTCGTTCCCGGCGACGTTCGGTTTGCCGGCACGCTGGACATGGACGGACGAGTGGTACGAGTTCGAGCCGCCGCTTGTTCCGGGGTTGCATACGGTGCTCAGCGTGGATGAATTCACCTACGATCCGACGCGCATCTGGCCCGGACAGGTCGCGCGCGGGATGGGGTCGGAGCATCCGGTGGCGTGGTACCACCACTACGATGGTGGTCGCGTCTTCGTCACCGCGCTGGGGCACACGCCGGCGCTCTACGACGACCGCGTGTACCTTGATCACTTGTATGGTGGGATCTGGTGGGCCGCCACCGGCAAGGGCATCGACGCCGCGTCGCGCTGACCCGGTCAATCGCCAGCAGCTTCTGTACAGAGCGCCAGGCGTTCGCAGAGAAAAGCCGCGTGCGATGCCTGGTCGTCGGGGCCGTCGTAACGCAACACCGTCCAGCGTTCCGCAGCGGCCATCGTTTCGCCCGGTGCGAGCGTGCGGTACGGCGCGTGCACTTCCAGTTCCAGCAGGCCATCGGCGATGTCGGGGCCGTGGTCGAGGTACAACTCGACCTGGCCGTGTTCGGGGTGGATCGCTTCCCGTGGTTCCAGCGCGAAGCGGATGACGAAGGCCTGTCCGTGCGCGAAGCCGGCCATCCATCCCGAGGACGGTTGCAGGAAGGCCTTGCCGCGGCGCACTTCGCGCCCCGAAGGCAACGGCGTGTCCACGAATGAGAACAGGCCGTCTTCGATCCGCCACACGGGCGCTTCCACTCCCGTCGATGTTTCGATGCGCACGTCGCTTTCGCCGTCGACGGGGACGTATACGCGCATTGCAGCCGATGCCCGCGTGTTGAACCAGAGATCGCGTGAGACCGGAGTGTCGCGGAGGTTGCGTGCTTCCACGCCGACGTTGACCGTGGCGGGATCGTTCGCGTCGAACGCGAAAGTCTTGGTCAGGCGCACGCCGATCACCGGACTGTCGATGCCTTCGAGCACCAGCTTGTCCGATGTGTGTTCAAGGACGGTGGTCTGCGCGAACGCGAGATAGGGATCCGGTGGCCACGCTGCCCTGGCATCGCGCCGCGCCGGATTCGCGGACTGATCCGACCACCACCCACTTTGCGGGCCAAGCCAGACATCGTGCCCGAGATGACCGATGTCGTCGGCATCGGCCGACACCGCGGGATGTGGTTGCGAGTGCACCGCATCGCCGACCTTGATCAGGTTGGGCAGGCCGGGAGCGCTGAAGTGCAGGCCACGTCCGCCCAGCGATGGCGTGACCTCGATCACCGCATCCGGGGATTCCAGACGCAGCCGCTCGATGTCGCTTGCCGCGAGCGATGTCGACAGCAGGCAGGAGAGGCCGATGGCCGTTCGCAAGGCGTGTCGCATCGGGGTTCCCCGGTGGATGGCGGAGTGCGACGTTACCGCAAGCCGCATCGTCCTGTCCGGGATGGTCAGCCGCCCCGTCGCCGTCGCATCGAGGCGAAGGACGGCGACGGTAGCGCGCTGGAGGGTGCCGCATGGTGTCCTGCCGATCCAGCCGGGAGTCGGTGGTGCCACCATGCGGCGCAGGGACAGATTGCCGCCATCGTTGGGTCGAAGGGAAAGGAGCAAGCGTCATGACCTCATGCCTTCCGGTGATCGATTGCGCGCTGGCTACCCTGCGGGTAGGGACGTGCCCTAGCGACTTGCCTTTCGATGGCCGGCAATAGTCATGACGAACACCGGTATAGCGGAGCTGGTGCTGGACACGCTTTCCGAGACGATCGAAGCGCTTGCCGCCTGCGTGGTGTCGCAGGTGCTGGATTGACGGAAACGAAGAAGCCGGGCCAATGGCCCGGCTTCGATGGGTGTCGCAGGTGCGTTCAGCGCTTCTTGCGCTTGCCGTTGATGAACTCGGCAATGAACAGGAGCACGACTGCACCGATCAGTGACGCGATGAAGCCAACCTTCTCGCCCTCTTCATAAAAATTTAGTACTCGACCGATCCAGCCTGCGAACAAAGCACCGGCAATGCCGAGCAGGATGGTCAGGATGATGCCGATGTCCTGCTTGCCGGGTTTGATCAGGCGCGCGAGCACCCCGACCACGAAGCCGACGAGCACGATCCAGAGCCAACTGCTACCACCGAATACGCCTTCCATACCGCCCCCTTGTCGTGTGTGTGACGCCGCGCAGCTTGGCAGGACTGGCACGTGCGCGCCAGCCCTGCGCCACCTCAGCAGCAGCCGTGGTCGCCGTGCCGCGTGCCGCTGTCGGCGGCGACTGCCGAGCCACTGGTTTCGCCACGCTGGCTCGCGTGGTGGTGCTCGGCGATCACGCGCGCCACTGAAGCGGTGACCTTCTTGCCCATCGGGATGTGCAGGAATTCGTTGGGGCCGTGGGCATTGGAATGCGGCCCGAGCACGCCGGTGATCATGAATTGCGCGCCCGGGAATTTCTCGCCCAGCATGCCCATGAACGGGATCGAGCCGCCTTCGCCCATGTACATCGCCGGCTGGCCATAGAACTCGCGACTGGCGGCATCGATCGCCTTCTCCAGCCAGGGCGACATCGCCGGTGCGTTCCAGCCGGTCGCGGCCTTCTCCAGCGCCAGTGTGACCTGCGCGCCGTTGGGCGGATCGCGCAACAGTTCGGCTTGTAGCAGTTCACCGGCGCGCTTGCCGTCGACGGTCGGCGGCAGCCGCAGCGAAAGCTTGACCGCGGTGTGCGGGCGCAACACGTTGCCGGCCGAGTCGAGCGGCGGGATGCCACCGACGCCGGTCACCGACAGCGCCGGGCGCCAGGTGCGGTTGAGCACGAGTTCGGTCAGGTCGTCGTTCATCGGCACCAGGCCGGGCACCATCGGGAACTTGTCGTAGATCGCGGTATCGAGCACTTCCGCGGCGCGTTTGGCCTGAGCGAGTCGTTCTGCGGGGATCTCCGCGAACAGACCCTCGAGCAGGATGCGTCCGGTCTTTTCGTCCTCGATCCGCGACAACAGTTGCCGCAGCAGGCGGAAGCTCGATGGCACGATGCCCGACGCATCGCCCGAGTGCACGCCTTCGTCCAGCACCTTCACCGTGAGGTTGCCGCCGGCGAGGCCGCGCAGCGACGTGGTGCACCACAGCTGGTCGTAGTTGCCGCAGCCCGAATCCAGGCACACCACCAGTGACGGCTGTCCTATGCGCTCGGCGAGGTGATCGACGTAGGCGGGCAGGTCGTAGCTGCCCGATTCCTCGCAGGCTTCGATCAACACCACGCACCGCGCGTGCGGCACCTGCTGCTCCTGCAGCGCAAGGATCGCCGCCAGCGAACCGAAGATCGCGTAGCCATCGTCGGCGCCGCCGCGGCCGTAGAGCTTGTCGCCGCGCAGCACCGGCTTCCACGGGCCGAGGTCGTCGTCCCAACCGGTCATCTCCGGCTGCTTGTCGAGGTGGCCGTAGAGCAGCACGCAATCGTCGTTGCTGCCGCCGTGGGCGGCCGGTATCTCGATGAAGATCAGCGGCGTGCGGCCTTCCAAGCGCACGACCTCGACGACCATGCCGGGGATGGATTGGGCGCGTGCCCAGGCTTCCATCAGCTTGACCGCATCCTCCATGTAGCCATGTGCCACCCAGTCGGCATCGAACATCGGCGACTTGTTGGGGATCCGGATGTACTCCACGAGCTGCGGGACGATCTCGTCATCCCATTTGCCGCCGACGTAGCGGTCGATCCTGCTGGCATCCATCGTGTCGATTCCTCCGGAAAATGTGCCTGCGATTTTAGCGCGGCCGGGTGGGGGTAGGGTTTTTCCTACAAGTCGGCGTGGCGTTCCCCGGCATCGCGCCGGAAGATGCGGCGATACGCTGTGTCCATGGGGTTCCAGAGACTGGATCCACCGGCACCGCAGGAGCGACGCCGGATCAAGGAGCGTCACCCATCAAGGAGGATCCCATGCATACGTTCAGGAAACTGGTTGCCACGCTGCTGCTGTCCGTGCTGTTCGTCGGCAGCGCACTCGCTACGGAGAAGGTCAACATCAATACCGCCGATGCCGCCACGCTGGAGCGCGTACTGGTGAACATCGGGCCTGCCAAGGCCCAGGCCATCGTCGAATACCGGCAGGCCAATGGTGCCTTCCGCAGCGCTGAGCAACTGGCTCAGGTGAAGGGAATCGGATTGAAGACGGTCGAGCGCAACCTCGACCGGATCGAGGTCGGCGGCTCCAACCCGCCGGCTCGCAGCAGTCAAACCGGTGCTGCACCGCCCGCGCAGAGCCGCGCGCAACAGCAACGCTGATCCGGCCGCTGCCGGTTTCGCAAGGATGCGAGCCGGCAGTCGAGGAGCAGGATGCTCCACGGGCCCAGCAAGGATGCTGTTACAAGGATGTATCGCCGCCCGCATCGCACAGGAAGTGCGGTCGGGCGGCATCTTCGTGGCCGCGATGGAGCGGCGCTACACTGCCGGCATGACGGGCAGGACGCGGAACCACGACATCATTCCGGCGAACGAATATCGCCGCGTGCGCTGGAAGAACGGCGCCGGCTGGACGCGCGAGATCCATGCTGGCCGACTGGCATCAGGGGCCGGCATCGGCGCTGACGACTGGGATTTCCGGCTCTCCATCGCCGAGATCGAGGTGGATGCACCGTTTTCATCATTCCCGGGCATCGACCGCGAGCTGGTGCTGCTGAGCGGGAACGGACTACGGCTGCGTTTCGACGACGGCGAATCGCATGAACTGCGTCCGCCCCACGAACGCCTGCGTTTTTCCGGCGAGCGTGGGTTGACCGGCGAACTCGTCGACGGGCGCACCGAGGATTTCAACCTGATGTGGCGCCGTGACCGGATCGAGGCGACGCTGTGGCATCGCCCGCTGGTGGGCGCGATGGTCGTCTTCGTCGATCCGGGCTCGACCTGGGTCGTGCATGTGCTGGCCGGGCAAGCGGGCATCGAAACAGAAGGCGCCGTGCATGGCCTCGAGCAGGGCGATACGGCCTTGCTGCATGCGGGCGATGCTCGTTCGCGGGATGTCCTCGATGGCGGCGGCGAAATCCTGCTGATCCGGCTCGCGCCGCGCAATTGATGCAAGCGGGCGTTCAGTACACGTCGCGTCGGTAGCGACCGTCGGCCAGCATGTCGTCGACGGTGGCGATGCCGAGCGTGTCGCGGAGTACCGCGTCGATGGCCGGGGCCATGCCCTGCAGGCTGCCACAGACGAGGATCGTGCATCCGTCGCCCACCCATTCGGCCAGTTGGCCGCGCGATGCCTGCAACGCATCCTGCACGTAGCGATATGGGCCGCCATCGCGCGAGAACACCAGATCCATCCGCTCGATCCAGCCTTCCGACTGCCATTGCAGTAGTTCATCACGGTAGAACGCGTCGCGTTGTTCGTTGCGTTCTCCGAACAACAGCCAGTTGCGCCGTGCGCCCGCGGTGATACGTTCGACCAGATGCGCGCGCAGTCCGGCGATGCCGGTGCCGTTGCCGATCAGCAGCAGCGGGCGCGCCGGATCCGGGGCATGGAAATTCGGATTCTGGCGGACACGTGCCTCGATCGGCGTGCCTTCCTGTGCGTGCCGGCACAGCCATCCGCTGCCGATGCCGGGCGTACCGTCGGGGTTTGCCATTTCCCGTACCAGCAGCCAGGCCGTCCCTTCCGCCTGCGAGGATGCAATCGAGTATTCGCGATGTGGCAAGCGTTGCAACCTTTCGGCAACGTCCTGTGGCGAAAGACCGCGGAGCGAATCGATCTGGCCCAGGGAGGCACGCGACAGCGCCTTGCGCAGGAAGTTGGCCTCGCCATCGACCTCGATCGTCGCATCACTCCGCAAATCAAGCTGCGCAAGCGCTGCATCGACCGCGGCAGGCGCATTGCATGGGCCGATTTCGAGGATGTCGCCGGCCTGCCATCGGGCGACGCCTTCGGGTGGCTGCAGTTCGAGGTGATGGACGGGCGCGCCTTGGCTGCCGGGATTGAGCAACCGACGTTGTCGCAATGTCCACTGGCCGTAGCGGGGCGGTGACCAGTCGGGCTGCGCGGTGGCGTTGCACGACAGTCCGACGTGGTGTTGCCAGTGGCGCAGTGCGCCGGGGTCGCCGTTGTCGACTTCGGTCAGGTCGAACAAGGGCTTCGCACCGCATGCGCGCAACCATCGGTCGAGTTGATGGCCGAAACTGCAAAAGCGCTCGTACTCGCGGTCGCCCAGTGCGAGCAGACCGTATTCGAGTCTCGACAGATCCGGGTTGGTCGCCATGGCGTTGGAGACGAATGGAATGGCCGGATCCGGCGGATCGCCCTCGCCGGTGGTGCTGATGACAAACAGTGCGCGACGGGTGCGCGCCAGTGCATCGGGCTGCAGTTGTCCCAGCGGCAAGGTGGTCGCTTGCATGCCTGCGTTGGCCAGCAGTGCCGCAGTGCGTCCGGCGATTTCGTGCGCGAAGCCGGTCTGACTGGCATGGACGACCAGGGTGGTGGCGTCGTCGCTGGAAAGCGGGATCAGGACTGGATCGCGCGAACGTGTCGTCCATCCGATCCAGCCGCAGAATCCTGCATACGCTAGCAGGCATGCGGCGGCGAGCCACCATTGCCGAGGCCGGGGTGTCGCGATCCACCAGGTGTCGTCGTGCAGGCCAAGCAGGCCGGTCGCCACGATGGCGAGGGCGATGAACACCGCGATGTTCGCCCATGTTGCTCTCGACGGCAGGTGGATGTGGTCGGATCCGGTCATGCCGCGTGAATGGTCTCGAACGCGGGTGTCGCCAGTACTCCGGATGCGCCATCATGGTTCCGGCGCACGAAGCGCACGGCCATGCCATTGGCTGTTGCGTGGGCGAATCCCGCGTCCACGCCCATGACGGTCAGCGCGGTCGCCCAGGCATCGGCGTACATCGCGTCGTCGGCGACCACGGTCACGGCCGCCGCCGCGTCCACCACCGGTTGTCCGCTGCGCGGATCGATGGTGTGCGCGAACTCGCGCCCATCGGTTTCGTAGCGATGCCAGTGCGTCCCCGAGGTGGCAACGGCACGGTCGTCGAGGGAGAGCATGCAGGGCTCGTCGTCATGCTCGTCGCCGGTTTCGACCAGCACGCGCCACGGACTGCCATCGGGCTTGCGACCGAATCCGCACAGTTCGCCGCCCACATCGACCAGTGCCGCGGCGATGCCGGAAGATTGCAGCCATGCACAGACGTCGTCGACCGCGAAACCCTTGGCGATCGCGGACAGGTCGAGCGCGATGCGGCCCGGTTGCAATGCGCGCCGCTCGGTTGCATCGAGTGCGATGCGTCGCCATCCGATGCGTGATTTTGCGGTGTCGATGCTGCCTGCATCGTGCATGGCACGAGGCGCGGCGTTCGCGCCGAATCCCCATGCCGCCACCAGCGGGCCGAGCGTCGGGTCGAATGCGCCGTCGCTTTCGCGTGCCACATCGAGTGCGCACGCCAGCACGGTGAAAAACGAGTCCGGCAGCAGGTGCCAGCTCCCGGCATCAGCCCGGTTGAAGCGGGAGATGTCCGATTCCGGCTCCCACGTGCTCATCTGCGCGACGATGGCGTCGAGCCGGCCCTGGATGCCACGATGCAATCGGTCGAGCGACGCGCGCGGCGACGCACGCAGGACGACGCGCCAGCGCGTGCCCATGGTTTCGCCGTACAGCGTGTGCATGGTGTCGTCGGAGATGGTGGCGCGGGAGGTCGTCATGCATGGTTTCGAGGCGCGCGCGTGGCGCGCCTCGTCGGCAGTGCTTACTGCGGCAACACTTCCAGCGTGACCACGTAACTCAGCCGGCGTTGTTTCGCCTGCGGCAACGAGGTCTTGTCGTCCTGCGTGCCGGTTTCCAGCCAGTACATGCCCGCTTGCGGCCAGGTGACGCTGAATTCGCCATTCGTGTCGGTCGTGACCTTGATCTCGTCCTGCGCATTGCGATACCGCGTGCCGCCACGCGTAACCTCGAACTCGAGGCCGGCGGCAGGCTGGCCATCGACCAGCATGCGGAAGGTGGCCCTTTCGCCGGCGAACAGGTCGTTGGGATGGGTCACGGGGACGAGTTCGATGCCGCTGCCGGTCGGCTGCAGCGCGGTGTCGTTGGGAGAGCCGTTGGTCACGAAGGTTTCGACGCGCCCCTGCGATTGGCTGACTTCCAGCCCCTGGGCCTCCTTCGGCACTTCGGTTTCGAAGGATGCGGCGTTGCCGCGCCAACGCTTGCGCTGTCCGTTTTCTTCCCAGCTCGCGAACAGCCCGCTGTTGACGGTGGCGATGCGGTAGGTGCCTTGCTGCTTGAGTTCGACGTCGAACACGCTGCGGTACTTGCCCGTCGCCGGGTTCTGCGGTACTGCCGTGCTGCCGTCAGGCGCGGTGATGACCAGGTTGTCGAGCCGGATCGGCACGTGGTTGAAATAGAACAGGTCGTTGGACACGGCGGCATCGACCGTGATCCACGGGTTGTTGCCGGCGATGACCGTCTGCGAAGGCTGCAGCCACGCCTTGTGCGCGGATGCGGTGGACGGCAGGCAGGCAGCGAATGCGAGGACGAGTGCGGAACGGAGCTTCATCGAGGGTTCTCCAGCGGGAACAGGAAAGGTCAGGGGCGCAGCGACAGCGAGATCGCACCGAGTTCGCTGCTGCCCTGGGCGCCGCCCGTTTGCGGCGCACGCACGGGCCAGGTGAAGGGGATCTTCAGCAGTTCGCGGCCACCGACTTCGCGCGCGGCCTCCACCACCAGCGTGTAGCTGCCGGGCGGCAGCTTCGCGAGTTCGGGGTGGGTGTCGTCGAAGCGCAGTGCATGGCGGCCGGCGGGGCGCGTGGGCCCGGTCACGCCGTCCACCGGCACGTCCAGCGTGCGACCGGACTTGCGCCACCACTGGCGCAGGTCGGGCAGCCACTTGGTGCCATGGCCTTCGGCGGTGTCCTTGCTCATGTACCAGACCGCAAGGTTGGCGGCATGCTTCTGGTCGGCGCCTTCCACGTACACCGCGACATAGGGGCGGTGGTACTCGGCCACGCGCAGTTGCGGGATCTCGACGTTGACGGCGACTTCGGCGGCATGCGTTGCCAGCGTGGGCGTGGCCAGCAGTCCGCCGATGGCGATGGTGAGGGTGGCGCGCATGGAATCCTCCCGGGTCAATGGATGAAGAGCAGGGCGAGCAGCACGGGGATGACCAGCCCGAGTCCGACCCAGGGCCAGGTCATGCGGCGCTGCCGTGCGTGCAGGTGGAGCAGGAACAGTCCGGTTACCGTGAACACGATCGAGGCGATCGCGAAAAGATCGATGAACCAGCCCCATGCAGGGCCGGCATTGCGACCCTTGTGCAGGTCGTTGAGATAGGACACCGCACCACGGTCTGTACGTTCGTATTCGACTTCACCGGACGAGCGGTCGATGCTGATCCATGCATCGCGTCCGGGGCCCGGCATCGACAGGTAGATTTCGCCGTCCGACCACTCCGCCATGCGGCGGCCGATGGATGTGTCGAGCTTGTCCGACAGCCACGCGGACACGGCCGGTGGCAACGGTGCGTCGGTTTGCGTGTCGTCGTCGGCAAGCGCGTCGATCAGTTCGGCCGGCAGCACGAGCTGGCGATTGTCGATGCGTGGCTCGCCTTCGATCTTCGACGCGTGGTTGAGGGTGATGCCGGTGACCGAGAACAGCAGCATGCCCACCAGGCACACGGCCGCGCTGATCCAGTGCCACTGGTGCAGCGTGCGCAGCCAGAAGCCACGGCGTTGTTGCGCCGTGGCTTCCGATGCCGGTTGCGAAGATGGCGTCATGGCACCTGCTGGTTCAGAAGCCCACGTTGATGCTCAACCACAAGCGACGGCCTTCCTGCAGGGTGCCGGTGGTGGCTGCGCCGATCTGCGAGTAGTACGAACCCCACGCGGTCGCGCCGGTGTTGGTGGTGTAGGTCGTGCCTTCCAGAAAGTCCTTGTCCAGCAGGTTGTAGATCGTCGCGGTGAGGGTGACGTTCTCCGCGGCCTTGAACGATCCGCCCAGGTGGAACTGCGAGTAGGACTTCAACGGGCCGAGGCTGTCGACGATGGCGCGGTTGGCTGCGCTGAGGTTGGCGTAGAGGTTGGTGAAGCGGTCGCGGTCGCCGTAGTACTCACCCTTCAGCCAGACGTCGAGGCGGTCGGTCGCGCTCCAGTTGAGGCTGGCATTGGCGACGTGTTTGGCCTGGTTGGTGACCGGCGCACCCGCGTCGACGCCGCTCTTCTGCTCGGTGTCGGTGTAGGTGTAATTGCCGGCAATGCTCCACGCGGGCGCGAACTGCCAGCGTGCTGCGAATTCGACGCCGCGTGTCTCGGCTTCGTCGATGTTGATGCTCTGCGTGAAGCTGTCCTGGGTAAAGCCGCTGCCGAAGTCCATGCAGCCCGGCAGGCCGGGATTCGTCGTCGACCAGCAGTTCGCCACGGGCGTGCCACTGCTGATCATGTCCTTGAAATCGGTCTGGAACACGGTCAGGTTGGCGTTGAAACCGGAGCCGTTGTCGTAATAGACGCCGATCTCGGTGTTGGTGCTGGTCTCGGGCCCGAGGTGCGGGCTGCCGATGGTGATGATGGTGCCCTGGCCGGTCACGCCGTTGATGCCGTCGTGGAGCTGGTTGACGGTCGGTGTGCGGTAGCCGCGGCTCACGCCGCCCTTGAGCGTCCAGTTGTCGCTGGCGTTCCAGACGAGATAGGCGCGCGGACTGAAGTGGCCGCCGAAGGCTTCGTGGTCTTCGTAGCGTCCGCCGACGGTCAGGCCGACGTTCTCGACGAAGCGCCATTCGTCTTCGACGAACACCGCCCACGCGGTCTTGGAGAAGGTTTCGGTGGCGAGTCCGTCCTCGACTTCGGCATCGAGCCACTGGCCACCCAATGTCAACGTGTGGCGCTCCGCGACGGGCGTGACGTACTTGGTGTCGAAAATCGTGTCGGTGGATTCGAGCTTGCGTGGTGCGCCGCCGACGATGCCGGGGAAGCCCGTCCAGGTCGTGCCGATCGTGCCGGGCACCGTGCGGCCGATGGTTTCGGTGGTCTTGCGGGTCAGGCTACTGTCGAGCACGCCGCCGCCGATGCGCGCGCGGTGCGACAGCACCACTTGGTCGCGGTTGAAGCGGAGTTCGTCCGAGTAACCGGCAGCCGTGGTGTTGGGCGTGGTGCAACCGGACACCGCATTGCCGCCGAATCCGTCGAGGGTGCCGAGCTGGCAGTTATCGTTTTCGTAGACTTGGCGGCCGCGTTCGAAATCGAGCGCGATCTCGTGGTCTTCGTTCGGCGTCAGCGTGAGCCGTGCACCCACGTTGGTGTTGCGGCCTTCCACCGCGGCCGCGCCACGACGGCTCACCGTTGACCCGTTGGCGAACTGCAGGTCGGATTCGCCGCGCTCGTACAGGCTGCCGCGCAGCGCGAGGCCAAGCAGGCCGTCCTTGATCGGGCCGGCTGCATACAGATTCAGGCCGCTGTTGGCGCCGTAGCCGCTGTCCTCGTGGAAGGTGTGGTTGAGTCCGACCGATCCGCCCCATTCGCCCGGTACCTTGCGGGTGATGATGTTGACCACGCCGCCCATCGCATCGGAACCATACAGGGTGGACATCGGCCCACGGATCACTTCGATGCGTTCGATGGCGGACATCGGCGGCATGAAGCTGGTCGAGGTTTCGCCGAAGCCATTGGGCGTGATGTCGCCGGAATTGTTCTGCCTGCGGCCGTCGATCAGCACCAGCGTGTATGCGCTGGGCATGCCGCGGATGCTGATGTTCAAGCCGCCGGTCTTGCCGGTGCCCTGGTTGACGTCGACGCCTTCCACGTCGGCCAGCGCCTGTGCGAGGTTGCCGTAGCGCTTGCGTTGCAGTTCTTCGTTGCTGATCACGCTGATGCTTGCCGGCGCGTCGGTGAGCTTCTGTTCGAAGCCCGCCGCGGTCACGACCAGCTTGTCCAGGTGCTGGACATCGCTGCTGCCATCGGGTTGTTGCGCCTGGGCGGAGGCCTGCGAAAGCGGCAGCAGGGTGGCGAGGGCGATGAAAATCAGGGTGCGCGCAGGTGCGCGTTGCCCGCGGATGCAGGCAGCGTGGTTGGCCATCGAGGTGATGCTCCAGAGTCGATTTGGGGAAGGAACACCCGCGTCTCTGGCGTCGGCTGGACGGGTCGGAGGGCGTTCGTGGCCTTGCGGGGCCGTGTCACGCCGCTCTCAGTGAGGAATATGTTAAATGAGAACCATTCAAAACAACAGCGGGGCAGCTGGGGCAATTTGTCCCATCAGTCGCGGTCGTCGCGGGCCCAGATCCCGCCTTGCTCCATCTTGACCGGGAACTTCGCGACCGGCGTGTAGGCCGGTGCGCACAGCGCACGGCCGTCGCGGATGTCGAACTTCGCTCCGTGCAGCACGCATTCCACGGTGGCGTTGCCGGGGTCGAACCCGCCCGAGGACAGCTCGAATTCCTCGTGGCTGCACAAGTCTTCGAGGGCGTACAGATCGCCATCGAGGTTGAACACCACGATGCCGGCGCCGGTGGTTTCGTCGAAGGCGGTCTTCATCTCGCCGGGCAGCAGCGCGTCGGTCGCGCAAACGAAGGTCCAGGACTCGCTCATGTTTCGTCTCCGCCGAATCGCTTTTCCAGCACCTCGAAGCGCAGGTCGTCACGCAGCGGAATGCCGAAGCGTTCGTCGCCGTAGGGAAAGGGCTTGAACACGCCGGTGCGCCGGTAACCGCGCCGTTCGTAGAACGCGATCAACGCATCGCGGATATCGATCACGGTCATGCGCATCGCCGGCAACTGCCAGTCCTCGCGGACGATCCGCTCGCATTCGGCCAGCAGGCGCTTGCCGATGCCGCTGCCTTGCAGCCCGGGAAGCACGGAAAACATGCCGAAGTAGCCGGCGCTTTCGTCCTCGGCGATGTGCGCGCAGGCGAGCAGGTTGCCGTTGTCCTCGATCAGCATGATGCGGCTGTGGGAGCGTGTGATGTCGTGGCGCAGCACGTCAGGGTCGATGCGGTTGCCGTCGAGGAAATCGGCTTCGGTCGTCCAGCCCTGGCGGCTGGCATCGCCGCGGTAGGCGGAGGTGACCAGTGCGACCAGCGCAGGGATGTCGTCGGCCGTGGCGTCGCGGAAGCGGGGTTCGTCCATCTGCCCATTGTAGAGCCCGCCCCGGATCCGATCCGGGGGCGGGCCCAGACCCGCCACTGCCCATCTGGCTGTCTTCAGCCCAGCAGCTTTCGCACCTTCTGCAATGCAGCGACGAAACGGTCGACCTCGTCATGCGTGTTGTAGAACGCGAACGAGGCGCGAAGTGTCGCGGCCACCCCGTACCACTGCAGCAGCGGGTGGGCGCAATGCTGGCCGGAACGCACGGCCACGCCTTCCAGGTCGAGCAGGGTGGCCAGGTCGTGCGCATGCGCGCCTTCGACCAGGAAGGACACGACGGCGGCCTTCTCCGGTGCGCGGCCGAAGATGCGCAGGCCTTCGACCTTGTCGAGTTCCTCGGTGGCGTGGGCGAGCAATTCGGCCTCGCGTGCCTCGACGTTCGCCATGCCCAATGCGTCGAGATAATCGACCGCGGCACCGAGGCCGACGAATCCGGCGATGTTCGGCGTGCCGGCCTCGAACTTGTGCGGCGGGTCGTTGAACACCGTACCGTCGAAGCTGACTTCCTTGATCATCTCGCCGCCGCCGATGAAGGGCGGCATCGCCTGCAGGTGCTCGCGCCGCGCCCACAGTGCGCCGGTGCCGGTGGGGCCGCACATCTTGTGCCCGGTCAGCGCGTAGAAATCGCAACCGATGGCGGCGATGTCCACCTTGCGATGCGGCACCGCCTGTGAGCCGTCGATGACGGTGACAATGCCGCGCTTGCGTGCCTCGCGGCAGATCTCGCGCGCCGGGTTGACCGTGCCCAGCACGTTGGAGGTGTGGGTGAGGGCGAGCAGCTTCACGTCGCCGGTCATCGCCGCATGCAGCGCGTCGAGGTCGAGCGTGCCGTCCTCGCGGATCCCGGCCACCTTGATCGTTGCACCGGTGCGCTCGGCCACCAGTTGCCACGGCACGATGTTGGCGTGGTGCTCCATGCGCGAGACGAGGATCGTGTCGCCGGCCTTCAATCGTGGCAGTGCCCACGAGTACGCGACCAGGTTGATCGCGAAGGTCGTGCCGCTGCACAGCACCAGTTCGTCGCCACGCACGTTGAGGAAGCGCGCCAGCTTGCCGCGCGCCCCCTTCGTAGGCGTCGGTGGCCTCGGTGCCGAGCGCATGCACCGCGCGGCTGACGTTGGCATTGCTGCGGCGGTAGAAGTCGTCGACGGCTTCGATCACCGATGCGGGTTTCTGCCCGGTATTGGCGCTGTCGAGATAGACCAGCGGCTTGCCGTGCACCTCACGCGTGAGCAGCGGGAAGTCCGCGCGGATGCCGGCCCAGTCGATTCCTCGTGTTCCCTCTACCGCTTGCGGGAGAGGGCTAGGGTGAGGGTGCGTGGCGCTGGACGGGCTCATGCCGACACGGTTTCCAGCGCGGCATCAAGCCGGGCGACCAGCGCTTCGCGCACATCGTCCCGTTCGATCGCGGACAAGGGTTCGCGACTGAAGGCGGCGGTCAGCAGCCGCTGCGCCTCGACTTGCGGCAATCCGCGCGTTCGCAGGTAGAACAGCGCCTGCGTGTCGAGCTGGCCGACCGTCGCGCCATGCGCGGCTTGCACTTCGTCGGCGTGGATTTCCAGCACCGGCTGGGTGTCGATCTCGGCGTCGGTCGACAGCAACAGGTTCTTGTTCGACAGCGCTGCGTTGGTGCCGTCGGCACCTTCGCGGATCAGGATGCCGCCGTGGAAGACCACGCGGCCACGTCCGCCACCGAGGCCGCGCCAGGTCAGTTCGCATTCGGTGTTGCCGGCGGCATGGTCGATGCCAAGCCGGGTGTCGACATGGCGACGGCCATCGGCCAGCAGCACGCCGTTCGCGGTCAGTCGGGCGTGTTCGCCTTCCAGCCGGACGTTGAGTTCATGTCGCGACAATGCGCCGCCGAGTTCCAGGTCGACGCGGCGATATTCGGCGCGGCTTGCGAGCACCGCATCGGTGCGCAGCAGTGTCGTGGCGCGTTCGGCCTCGGCCTGCACGCGGGCGTGCGACAGCTGTGCGCTGTAGCCGACATGGACATGGGTCAGCGTGTTGGACAGGTGCGCATGCGCGGACGCAGCGAGATGATGTTCGACCACGGCCAGCGATGTGCCCGGTTGCAGCTCGATCAGGTTGCGCAGGTGCCAGGCGCGATCGACATCGTCGGCCGTGCCGATGAAGACGATGTGCAGCGGTCGTTCGACCTGCGTCCCGGTTTCGACAAGCAGTAACAGGCCTTCGCTGGCGAGCGCGCCATTGAGCCGAGCGAAGACTTCGTCGCTGCGTTCGAAACGGCGCTGCAGGAAGCGTGCAGCGTCGCTGTCATCGGCCAGCGCCTCGGACAGCAGTTGCAGGCTGACGCCGTCGGGCAGGTCGTGTGTGAGCGACAGCGCCGGTGCATGGCGGCCATTGACGAACACCACGCGTGGCGCGGGGATGCCGGCCACGTTTTCGATGCCGACAGTGGGCACGGCTTCGACCGGCGCGAAACTGCGGCGCTCCAGCTGGCGCAGCGAGGTGTACTTCCATGCTTCCGCCCGCGGCCCGGGCAGACCGTCGCGCAGGGCTTCATCGAGCAACGTGCGACGTGCGTCGTCGCTGTTGAAACCGGCGGCAAGGGAATCGAGCAGCGCGCTCATCAGACCGCAGCCTCCGGCGACACGCGATCCTTCAGCCATGCATAGCCGTGCTGTTCCAGTTCGAGCGCCAGTTCCGGGCCGCCGGATTCGACGATGCGGCCATCGGCCAGCACGTGCACCACGTCGGGCTTGATGTGGTCGAGCAGGCGCTGGTAGTGGGTGATGACCACGAAGGCGCGGTCGGGCGAACGCAGTGCGTTGACGCCGTCGGCGACGGTCTTGAGCGCGTCGATATCGAGGCCGCTGTCGGTTTCGTCCAGGATCGCCAGCTTCGGCTCCAGCACTGCGAGCTGGAAGATTTCGTTGCGCTTCTTCTCGCCGCCGCTGAAACCTTCGTTGACGCCGCGATGCAGCAGTTCGTCCTTCAGGTGCAGCACGGCCAGCTTTTCGCGCACCAGCTTGAGGAACTGCATGGAGTCCAGTTCCTCCTCGCCGCGCGCCTTGCGCTGTGCGTTGAGCGCGGCACGCAGGAAGTAGGTGTTGTTCACGCCGGGGATTTCCACCGGATACTGGAAGGCGAGGAAAACGCCGGCAGCGGCACGCTCTTCCGGTTCCAGTTCCAGCAGCGGCTTGCCTTCGAATTCGACCGAGCCTTCGGTGACTTCGTAACCCTCGCGGCCGGCGAGGAT
The DNA here is from genome assembly GCA_024707405.1 of Luteimonas sp. Lineage (GTDB taxonomy): Bacteria > Pseudomonadota > Gammaproteobacteria > Xanthomonadales > Xanthomonadaceae > Luteimonas. The sequence continues at coordinate 425,020 of JANPZU010000003.1, read as the reverse complement.
GTTGCCGAGGGTGGATTTACCGGCGCCGTTGGGCCCCATGATGGCGTGCACTTCACCCGGCTTCACGTCGAGCGAGAGGCCCTTGAGGATCTGCTTGCCGGCGACGCTGGCGTGGAGGTTGTCGATCTTGAGCATGGTGTTCTCTTGTCTTGTCATCCCGAACCCTTGGGTGAGGGATCTGCTGCTTGGAAAGGCGGAAAAGCAGATCCCTCGCCATGCTCGGGATGACATTTCCAGTGTCTTGAGGAGGTTCAGCCAACCGAGCCTTCGAGGCTCACTTCCAGCAGCTTCTTGGCCTCCACCGCGAACTCCATCGGCAGTTCGCGGAAGACCTGCTTGCAGAAGCCATCGACGATCAGGCTGACGGCATCTTCCTGGCTGATGCCGCGCGAGCGGCAATAGAACATCTGGTCGTCGCTGATCTTCGAGGTGGTGGCCTCGTGTTCCAGCGTCGCGGTCGGGTTCTTGACCTCGATGTAGGGGAAGGTATGCGCGCCGCATTGCTTGCCGATCAGCAGCGAGTCGCATTGGGTGTGGTTGCGTGCGCCTTCGGCGCCGTGCTCCATTTTCACCAGCCCGCGATAGGTGTTCTGGCCACGGCCGGCACTGATGCCCTTGCTGACGATCTTCGACTTGGTGCGCTTGCCGACGTGGATCATCTTGGTGCCGGTATCGGCCTGCTGGCGATGATGGGTCAGCGCGACCGAGTGGAACTCGCCGGTCGAATCATCGCCCAGCAGCACGCAGCTCGGATATTTCCAGGTGATCGCAGAACCAGTTTCGACCTGCGTCCACACCACCTTGCTGCGCGCACCGCGGCATTCGGCGCGCTTGGTGACGAAGTTGTAGATGCCACCCTTGCCGTTCTCGTCGCCGGGGTACCAGTTCTGCACCGTCGAATACTTGATGTCGGCGTCTTCCAGCGCCACCAGTTCGACGACTGCAGCGTGCAGCTGGTTTTCGTCGCGCATGGGCGCGGTGCAGCCTTCGAGGTACGACACCGTGGCGCGTTCTTCGCAGATGATCAGCGTGCGTTCGAACTGCCCGGTGTGGCCGGCGTTGATGCGGAAGTAGGTGCTCAATTCCATCGGGCAGCGCACGCCCTTGGGGATGAACACGAAGCTGCCGTCGGAGAACACCGCCGAATTGAGCGCGGCGAAGTAGTTGTCGCCGACCGGCACCACGCTTCCGAGGTACTGCTTCACCAGTTCCGGATGCTCGGCGATGGCTTCGGACATCGAGCAGAAGATGATGCCCTTCTCGGCCAGTTCCTTGCGGAAGGTGGTGCCGACGCTGACCGAATCGAACACGGCATCCACCGCCACGCCCGCCAGCTTCGCACGCTCGTGAAGCGGCACCCCGAGCTTGTCGTAGGTGTCCAGCAGTTCCTGCGGCACTTCGTCGAGCGAGGCGTACTTGGCCTTCGGCGCGGAGTAGTAGCTGATCGCCTGGAAGTCGATCGGCGCGATCTTCAGCTTGGCCCAGTGCGGCACCGGCATGGTCAGCCAGTGGCGGTAGGCGGCCAGTCGCCAGTCGGTCATCCACTCGGGTTCGTCTTTCTTGGCCGAGAGCGCGCGGATGACATCCTCGCCGAGGCCGGGCGGCAGCGAGTCGGATTCGATGTCGGTCACGAAGCCGGCGTCGTAGCGACGGCCAAGCTGCTCGTGGATCTCACGGTTGGCGATGGGGGGGCTGCGAGTTCGGTGGCCATTGGGCTGCCTACAGGGTCATGCATTGGCGAGGCGCGCGGGAATGCGCTTCGCGGGAACGGGGGAGGGCGACGGGTCGGCCAGCATTTCGGCCAGGCTGATGCCGCGCAGCGCATCGGCGACCACGTCGTTGATGCGGCGCCAATTGGTGCGTACGCCGCACTGGTGCGAGAGGCCGCATTCGCCGTGGTCGAGGCTGCATTCGGTCATCGCCAGCGGGCCTTCCATCGCCTCGACGATCTCGACCAGGCTGATGTCGGTCGCCGGACGCGCCAGCCGGTAGCCGCCGTGCACGCCGCGAAAGCCTTCCACCAGCCCGGCCTGCGCCAGGGGCTTGAGCAGCTTGCTGACGGTGGGGCCTTCGAGGCCGGCCAGCTCGGCCAGCTCGGCGGCGCTCAGCACGTCGCCGGGCCGCGCGGCGAGCACGGTCAGGACGACGGTGGCGTAGTCGGTGAGCTTGGTGACGCGAAGCATGGATGCGAATGGGTCTCAAGAAACAAGACCAAAATTGTACTCTTTCGGGGCGTGCGGCTCAAACCCGTGGTTCAGCCACCGTGGGGTGACGCCTGTCATCCGCGATGGCTGATGACGGCCACTGCATCGCCTGCGCCGGTGCGTGGAGACTGGCCTCGTCAGCCACCCACCTGCCGGAGAACGACATGGACTCTGCCTCGATCGGTTCCGCTTCCCGCCGTGACACCCGGATCGTGCTGATCCTGGCCCTGGTCGCGCTGGCCGCCGGCTTGGCCAAGGCCGCTCCGGCGCTCGCGCAGAAAGGGATCCAGTCGGGCATCCGGATCGCGTTCCAGTTGGCGATCCTGGCGATGGTGATGGCCTGGGTGTCGCGCTACTGGCCATTCTGACCGTGCTTCAGCCGGGAATGGCGTTGTCCTCGATCGGGGGAAGCACCAACTGGAAATAGGGCGGTGGCGGGGTTTCGCCGGGCGGCAGGGCCTTGGGCGCCGGGTTGCCGGCCGGGCCGAGCGAGCGGACGAAGTGCCAGATCGCCCGGCGATCCTGCTCGCGCATCTGCCGCAGCATGAAGTCGGGCATGATCGGTCGCGTATGCAGGGTGGCGGTGTAATCCAGCCACTCCTGCTCTTCCAGGTCGGCGATGGTCAGGCGCAGGTTGGTCGCGTAGGTCGTGCCCCAAGGGCCGTTGTAGCCCAGCGCGGAACCGGTGAGCCATTGCGCCAAGGGCACCTCGCCACCCAGCGTGGCGTAAGCCTCGGTATGGCAGTCGTTGCAGCCGGCGATGCGGACGATGTACTCGCCGTGGGCGACGAGGCCGGCGACTGGATCGGTCGTTGCTGCCTGCTGCTCGACGGGGGCGGTGACGGGTTCGGATGTGCAGCCGGCCAGCACGCAGGCAAGCACGGCTGCCAGGGCCAGTGGAACGGGACGCAGGGTGTCCATGTGGGTACTCGCCTGTTCGGGGGAAGTCGAGATGCCTGATCCGGGTTGAACGCGCGTCGTGGCCACCTTCGGCCAGTTTCCATGGCAGTCGTGTCGAAGGTGATCGGTGCCTTTGGTCATGGCGTCTTCGCCGTGCTGCCGCAAAGTCGCGATGCCTGCCCGTCGCGGCATGCGACAATCGGATGTCCCCATTTTTGTTCCAGCCGATGCCAAAGAAGAAAAAGAAGATCGAAGCCCGCCTGTCGCCGATCCATGGCAATGGCGTGTTTGCCACCGAACTGATCGAGAAGGGCGAGCGCGTCGTCCGCTACAAGGGCAAGTTGCGCACCCATGCCGAGGTGGACGAGGAATACGGCGACGACGACGAGGACGGCCACACCTTCCTGTTCACCCTCAACGACGACTACGTGGTCGATGCCAACGTCGACGGCAACGTCGCGCGCTGGATCAACCACAGCTGCGATCCGAACTGCGAGTCCGAGATCGAAGAGAACGCCAAGGGCAAGCGCCACAAGGACAAGGTGTTCATCCACGCCATCCGTGACATCAAGGCCGGCGAGGAGCTGACCTACAATTACGGCATCGTGCTGGTGGACGAGCCGCACAACGCGAAGAACAAGAAGCTGTGGGCCTGCAAGTGCGGGTCGAAGAAATGCACGGGGACGATGCTGCAACCCAAGCGCTGAGGCAATGGCGCAAGGCAGCGATGCTCGCAACCGGTAAATGGTTGCCATGACCGATGGCAGGCGATGGCGGTGTATGCCGTCGGTAGCCTGCGCGTCATTCATGGCGGTACTGGGATGGAGCAGGACTTGGCACGCATCGCACGCCTCGTGCTGGTGGCCGCATTCGTTTCCGCGCCGGTCGGCGCGGTCGAGATCGATGGCCGGATCGATCCTGTCGAATGGCAGGATGCGCAGCACATCACCGACTTCCGCAAGGTGCAGCCGCTGACCGGCGAGCCCGGTTCGCTGCAGACCGAGGCTTGGGTGCTGGCGACGCCGGAAGGGCTCGCCGTCGCGTTCCGCAACGTGCAGCCGGCCAACGTGCCGCGCAGTCGCCAGAAGCTGCAGCGCGATTTCGACGAGCAGGTCGACCGGGTCAACGTGTTCATCGACTTCGATGGCGACGGCCGTACCGGCCATGCCTTCACGGTCAGCGCCAGCGGCGGCATCGCCGACGAAATCATCACCAATGAAAACCAGTTCAACAGCGACTGGGATGGCCTGTGGCGCCATGCCGTGTCCGAGGACGAGCATGGCTGGTCGGTCGAGTTGCTGATCCCGTGGCATACCGCGCCGATGCGCGATGGTGCCGACGGCAGCCGTACCCTCAAGGTCTTCCTGGCGCGGGTGATCGGTTCCACCGGCGAGCGCATGGCATGGCCGGTCGCGAGTTTCGAGCGGCCACGCTTCCTGTCCGATTTCGCGCCGATCACGGTGCAGCGCTACGACCAGTCGCTGCTGGCGATCACGCCGTACGTCTCGGGCCTGTACGACAACGTCGGTGGCGGCAGCGACTTCAACGCCGGCGTCGACGTGTTCTGGAAGCCCAGCAGCCGGTTCCAGCTGACCGCAACCGTGAATCCGGATTTCGGCCAGGTCGAGAGCGACAACCTTGTCGTCAACTTCGGCGCGACGGAGACCTACATCAGCGACAAGCGTCCGTTCTTCACCGAAAACCAGGGCATCTTCGAGTTCACCACGCCCTCGGACGACAGCCAGCAGCTCTACACCCGGCGCGTTGGCAGTACCGGCGACATCACGGCCGCGATCAAGGCCAACGGCAGCCTGGGGCGGGCGAACTACGGCGTCTTCGCTGCCGACGAGGATGGCGCGACCGGCCGCTCCTACCAGGCGTTGCGACTGGTGCGCGATTTCGAATCGCAGAACCTGGGCGCGATGCTGACCCGCGTCGACGACCCGTGGCGCGATCGAGAGGCGATGGTATTGGGCCTCGACCACAACTGGCGCCCGACCGCGCGCTGGAACGTCCGCAGCCGCGTGCTCGGCAGCCGCATCGAACAGGGCGACGGTCGCGTGCAGGACATGGGCGCCACGCTATGGGCCGACTACGAGATGGATCGCGGCTGGCGCCAGCAGTGGATCGCGATGCATTTCGGCAACGACCTTGAGATCAACGACCTCGGTTACCTCTCGCGCAACAGCATGAACTACCTGCACTGGGAAGTGCGCAGGCGGTTCACCGATCGCCCGGAGGATTCACGCTACGCATCGCTCGACTGGCGTTGGCGCCTGTCCACCACCCACAACAACCGTGGCGACAAGCTCAACAACCAGTTCCGCGTCAGCCGCCAGGGACAACTGCGCAACGGCGGCAGCGAGTACGCACAGCTCAACGTCAACAGCGCGGGCATCAGCGACATGCTGTTGCGCGGCAACGGCGTGGTGCGGGTGCCGTCGAACTTCAGCGGCAACTACGAGTACGAACGCCCGCGCGTCGGCGACTGGTCGCATTACTACGGATTCGAGGCGTTCAGCGGCGGATTGTCGGGCAACGACCGGATCGGCCACGCCGGTTGGGTGGGCGCCACCTATTTCGTCAGCGATGCGTTCCGGGTCAACGCCAGCCTGACCGTGATCCGCAGGCCGGACTGGCTGATCTGGCAGGGTTGGGATCGCCCGGGGCTGGTGGGCAGCTTCAACGGGCGCGAGACCCGCCTGCGCGCAGGCCTGGACTGGACGCTCGACGAGCGCCACGAACTGCGCGTCAAGCTGCAGACCATCGGCATCGCTGCCCGCGCACATGGCGCATGGCGTTTCGATCCCATGGGCAATGCGATCGCCTCAAGCGAGGCCATCGACGACTTCAACGTCCGCAACCTCGGCTTCCAGGTGCGCTACCGCTACGAGCTTGCGCCGTTGTCGCACCTCTACGTGGTCTATGCGCGCGGCGGGTACGAGCGGGTCGCCGGCGAGGACGGCGTGGACGATGCGCTGTACGACAGCTTCGACCTGCGCGACGACGAACAGTTGATGGTGAAGTTGAGCTATCGCTTCGGACTTTGATGGCCGGTCAGTTGGCAGCGTCGCGCAAATCGATCGACGCAATCCGCCACGCGCGTTGCGTGGCGCTTGCGCCGTCGACCACGGCACGCCGCAGCACGATCCGCCCCGCCTGCGTACGCACGCTGCCGTCGGCTTGCGTGGTGCGCACCACCACGGGGATCTCGACGTAGCGTGAACCCGCTGCGCCTTCGACCGCGCCGGGTTCACCGACCTGTGCATCGATCGATTTCGTTTGTGCAAAAGATGCCGAGAACTGGTCGAGCGTCTGTCCGCTGGCGCGGCCTTCGTCCGACCACAGGCCATGCGCCCTGGCGAAGTCGCGCGTGGCGAGCGCCGAGAAATACTGCCGCAGCAGCGTCGTTGCATCGGCGGTCGTCGGTTCTGCCGGCGGCGCGTCGGTCGGCGACCCGCTGTCGCCCAGGCCGGTTTCCGGATTGTCTTCGAGCATGGGCATGCCGAAGCGTGCGTCCGCCTGCAGCAAGGGCGGCGCGGGCGGCGGTTCGCCGCCGATGGGAACTTCGCCGGGGCCGGGGCGGGTCGGCATGCCGGTGACCGACCCCGAGGGCTGTTCGGGCTGAGGCAACGCCTCGACAGGCGTGGCAGCGCCGCTGTCCTCGTCGGGCTTGCCGCCACAGGCGGCGAGGGCGATGGCGAACATCAATGCGCAGGCGATGCGGGCATGCATGGTGGCGCGCTTCATTGGTCGAGGTGCACGACGACCGTGCCGCGTTCGATGCCGACCTCGCCGATGCGCTTGCCTGTCGGCAGTTTCGACAGCAGGTCGGGCTCGAGCCGGTAGACCGGCTCGTTGCGTGCGAGTTCTGCCAGCAGGCTGTTGAACACGCCGCGTGCGCTGCCTTCGAGCAATGCGCCGGAACCGGGGATGTCGAACTGCAGCAGCTCCGGGTTTTCGAGGTGCAGGCCCTGCGTGCGCGGGTCGTAGCGCAGGCCGCTGGCGAGTGACACGCGGCCACCGGTGTCGCCACGACTGCCGAGCGCGCCCATGCCGAGGTCGAAGTCGAGACGCAGTCGTGTATCTCCGGGCGGAATCGAGATGCGTGGATTGTCGAGCGTGATCGAGACCAGTCCGCCGAGCTTGTCGAACGTGCGCGGATAACGATTGTCCAGGTGTCGCTGCAGTTGCGACGGCGTGAACGCGACGCGGTCGTTCATCCATGCCGAGATCGCGCCGAGGGTGGAGCAGGCGGCCAGCAGCGAGAGGAGGATCGCTGCGATGCAGGTCGAGGCGCGACGTGTCATGGGTGGCCTGTACGCGATGGCGGGTTGCAACAGTGTGCAGGTCGGGGATGAATGGCGGGCTTCACATCGTCATTCGGGCAGCACGATGGTCGGCCTGCGCGGCTGCAGCCAGGCCAGCAGCGCGCCGAGCACGAGCATCGACAGCGTGCCGAACAGCACCTGCTTGGCGACCAGCATCGGTGGCAGCGGCTGCACCGCGTACTGGATGAGGTAGCCAGGGATCGTGGAGAACAGGGCCATCGCCAATCCGAACCGCAGGCCCTGCCGCAAGGTGGGTTCGGTGCTGGCGAAGCCGTGCGCGAACACCCACGTCATCGCGAAGCCGAGCAGGGCGTGGGCCAGCAGGATCCACGGGAAGTGCTGGCGGCCGCCGTCGGCGTCGCGATACATCGCGCCCAGCGCTTCGTAATCGGCACCCAGCAGCAGGGCATGGACGATGAACGACAGCAGCATCGCCGCGAAGAACATCACCACGCCGCAGACCCAGAAACGCTTGTCCATCACAAGATTCCCCGCGAAGGTTGCGCTGAATGCTACTCCGGCGCTGGAAGCGCGTCGACGGATGCCGACGTGATCTTCCACACACCGTGGTCGAGCACCAACCGGTAACGGCCGCGGTAATGTCTGAAGCCATCGCCGGGCATCGCGAGCCGGAGATCGAACGGAATCTCGATCGTGCCCGGTGCAGCGTCCGACGGCGTCGCCTCGGGCGAATGCGTCTGTACGCGGATGGACGTCGGCATGCCGGGCAGTGCGCGCAGGTTCGCTTCGTCTCCGGAGGCGCGCCCCTGAATCCAGTAGGCGTCGGCCTTGGCGAAGTCGCGCGATGGCAGGATCGAGAGGTATTCCCGCAGCGTCGATGCTGCCTCGCTCAGCATCGACGCGTCGCCAAGGGCGATGGCGCCGATGTCGTCGACGGTTCCGGTTGGCGCCGGCTGGACGACTCCGGTGGGTGCGGGATGCGCTTGCGTTCCCGCGCGTCCGCCATCGGTTGTCGGAAGGATCCCGTGCAGGGCCAGCGCGATGACCGCCAGCACCAGCAGCAGGATGAACCAGCGCAGTGCGCGCGAATCGTTCATGCCGGTTACGCCCGGGTCGGCGCCGTCACCGCGCGTTCCGGTACGCCTGCTCCAGTGTCTGCTTGAGCGTGTCGTCGATGCCCATCCGGCGCGCGAGTTCATCGAGGTAGCTGCGCTCCATGAAGCTCTGTTCGTCCGCGGCGACCAGGCTTGCGAGGTACATCTCGGCGGCGATTTCCGGCGTGGTCGCGGCGCGCGCGACTTCGGCAGGATCGAGCGGCTTGTCGAGTTCGGCCTTCAGCCACTGTTGCACTTCGGCACCCGGCGCGATGCGCGCGAATTCGCCTTCGATCACTTCGCGTTCGCGCGCATCGATGTGGCCATCGGCCTTGGCGGCGCCGACCAGCGCACGCAGGATTGCTTCGCTGTGCAGGTCGGCTTGAGGTGGCGGCAGGCGATCGACCGTCTGCGGCTGCACCTGCTGTCCCTGCTGCTGCTTGTAGTCGCCATAGGCCTTGTAGGCCATCACGCCGAGTGCGGCGAGTCCACCGTAGGTCGCGAGCTTGCGCGTGGTCTTGTTCTTGCCCAGCAGCAGGCCAAGCGCGCCACCGCTCAGTGCGCCCTTGCCGAAATCGGAACCGAGCGCGCCGCCGATCCCGCCCTTGCCGTCCTTGTCGGAAAGCGTCGTGGGTGCAGCGGATTTCAGCAGGTGGTCGAGGAAACCCTGGAGATTCATGGCGTGCCTTCGGTCATGGAGATTCGATGGGGATGGGGCATCGCTGGTGCGAATGCAATGCCCGCAAACGACTCGGGACGGCAGTGCCGTCCCGAGAAGCGTGTTGCCTGGCGCGTATCGCGATCAGGAAGCGGAATCCTTCAGCTTCTTGAGCGGACGCACCTTCACCTTCACCGAGGCGGGCTTGGCGGCGAACCACTGCTCTTCCTTGGTGAACGGGTTGATGCCCTTGCGCTTCGGCTTGGCCGGCACATTGACGGCGCTGAACTTGGCGACGCCCGGCAGGGTGAAGCTGCCCGCGCCCTTCTTGCTCAGCGAGCCGTGGATGGCGCCTTCGAGCGAGGCGATGACGGCACGCACGTCCTTCGCGGCGACCGAGGTCGCTTCGGCGATGTGGGCGACCAGGCCCGACTTGGTCAGGGCTTCCTTGATCGCCTTCGGTGCTGCAGGCTTGGCGGCCTTGGCGGCCTTCTTCGGGGCAGCCTTCTTGGTTGTCGCCTTCTTCTTTGCCATGGGTTTGTGTTCCCTCGTCTGTGTCTGTGGTCTATGAATTAATGTGGCCGAACGTACCGGCAGGCGAAATGTAGGGCATCCGCAACGTGCCGCCAATAGCAAAATGCAAAAAAAAAGCGTTTTTTTGCATCAGGACATGACGCGATGTTGTCAGCTTGATACCCGTCGCCGAGGTGGCCAGCGCCACCAGCACGCCGCGACGAGCAAGGCGAACGCGGTATAGGCCAGCACGAAGACCCACCACGCCGCGTCGAAGAAGATCAGCCGGGACAACCAGTGCTGGATGAAGGATGTTTCGTAAGTGCTTTGGCCGGCGAGAGTTCGCAGCGACTGTTCCCATGTGGTCAGCGGGCACAATCGCCCCAGCCAGGCCTGCAGTGCGATGAATGCGACCAGCGCCAGGTGGGCCAGGCGGACGCCGCGATGCCGGATCCATCGCCAGCCGAACGGCCCGCCGACGAGGATCGCGACGGTGCCGAGCACGACGAACGCGACCACGCCCACGTGCAGGGCCAGCAGGCCATCGGCCAGTCGGCCGGCGAGGATTGGCGGGATCGGTGGCATCGGCATGCGCGGGTTCAGTCCTCCTCGTGCCTTGGCTTCCAGGCGTCGGTCAGCCGCTGCTGCACCTGCGCCGGCACCGGCTCGTAGTGGCTGAAATCCATGGCATAGCGTCCGCGCCCGGCGGTGATGGATTTGAGTTCGGCGGCATAGCCTTCGAGTTCGGACAGCGGTACCTGCGCCTTGACCACGATCTCGCCACCCTTGACCACGTCGGTGCCGTTGATGCGCGCGCGCTTGCCTGCGAGGCCGCCGCTGATGTCGCCCATGTGCGTTTCGGGCGCATTCACTTCCAGGTCGACGATGGGCTCGAGCACCTGCGGACGTGCCTTGGCCACGGCATCGAGGAAGGCCTTCTTCCCGGCCGCGACGAAGGCGACTTCCTTGCTGTCGACGGCATGGTGCTTGCCGTCGTGCACGACCACGCGCACGTCCTGCATCGGATGGCCGGCGATGGCGCCGGACTTCAATACCTGGCGGATGCCTTTCTCTATCGCGGGCAGGAACTGTCCGGGGATCACGCCACCCTTCACCTCGTCGACGAATTCGAACCCGCCGCCGCGCGGCAAGGGTTCGACGCGCAGGAACACCTCGCCGAACTGGCCCGCGCCACCGGTCTGCTTCTTGTGCCGGTGGTGTCCCTCGGCCTTGGCCGAAATGGTTTCGCGATAGGCGATGCGCGGTGGGCGCGTGGTCACGTCCACGCCGAAACGATCCTTGAGCCGATCCAGGTTGATGCGCAGGTGCAGGTCGGACAGGCCGCGGATCACGGTCTCGTTGGTTTCCTCCTCGTGCTCGACGTGGAAGCAGGGATCCTCTTCGGCCAGCTTGTGCAGGGCGTTGGCGAGTTTCTGCTCCTGGCCCTTGCTGCCGGCTTCGATCGCCAGCCCGAACATCGGTTTCGGGAAATCGACCGGTGCGAGGTGGATCTGGTCTTCGTCGTGGCTGTCGTGCAGCACGGCATCGAAATGCAGTTCGTCCACTTTCGCCACCGCAGCGATGTCGCCGGGGATGGCCTGGTCGATCTCGACGTGCTCCTTGCCCTTGAGCTTGAACAGGTGGCCGACCTTGAACGGCTTGCGGCCGTCGTCGACGAACAGCTGGGTGTCCTTGCGGATCGTGCCTTGGTGCACGCGGAACACGCCGAGCTTGCCGACGAAGGGATCGTTGACGATGCGGAACACGTCGGCCACGACATGCGCGGACGGGTCGGGCGTGGTCGCGATGGGCTGCGCGCCGGCACCGTTGCCCTTCACGAACGGTGGCGGATTGGCTTCGCCAGGATGCGGGAAGAGTCGTTCCGCGATGTCGAGCAACTCTTTCACCCCGGCACCGGTGCGGGCCGAAGTGAAGCACACTGGCACCAGGTGTCCTTCGCGCAGGCATTGCTCGAAGGCATCGTGCAGTTCGCGGCCCGACAGGCCGTCCTCGCCCAGGTCGAGGTAACGATCCATTATCGTTTCGTTCACTTCGACCACCTGGTCGATGGTCTTCTGGTGCCATCCGGATACCGGGCCGAGGTCGCTGCTGTCATCGGATGCGTTGCCGGAAGACTGGCCGAAGCAATCGACGACGCGGGATCCACCATCGGCCGGCAGGTTGAGCGGCAGCACTTCCGGGCCGAAGGCATCGCGCAATTCGCCTAGCACGCGCGCGCAATCCGCGCCCTCGGCGTCGATGCGGTTGACCACGATGGCGCGGCAGAGGCCGCGTTCCTTCGCCCGCGCCATCAGCCGGCGGGTGCCGTATTCCACGCCACCCACGGCATCGACCACGATCGCCGCGGTGTCCACCGCGCACAGTGCCGACAACGCCGGGCCGCGGAAATCCGGATAGCCGGGCAGGTCGATGAGGTTAATGTGGACGAGTTGCCCTGGTGCCGCTGCGTGATCGGTGCTGGCGATGGCGGCATCGATGGAGTGGCCGCGCTGCCTCTCGATGGGATCGAAGTCGGACACGGTGTTGCCGCGTTCGATGGTGCCTGCCGCCTGCAGGGCGCCGCCGGCATGCAGCAGGGCTTCGAACAAGGTTGTTTTGCCGGCGCCGGGATGGCCCGCGAGGGCCACGTTGCGGATCTGTTGTGTCGAGTAAGGCATGGGCCAGTTCCTCCCTGTGGCGTTTCGGGAAGTCCGGCCACGCATGGCCGGGCTCTTGCGGAGGGATGTCCGCATCGCTGGCCGTCATGGCTGTCCACGGGAGGAACGCTGCCGTTCGAGCATTCGCTCGAGGGGCGGCCGTGGCGGGAGCACACAGTAGCGCTTCGCTGCCGGCGGGGCGCGTTGCGTCGCAGCATCCTGCAGCCGATCCAGCACGAAAAAGTAACGTTTCCGGCCGTAGGCTGCGCGTCTACCCCACAGGAGCGACGACATGGGCATCACCCGCAAGGCTACCGCGCACTGGGAAGGCGACCTGAAGTCCGGCAAGGGCACGCTGGGCACGCCGCAGAGCGGCCTGCTCGACGGCACCCGTTACGGTTTCAACAGCCGTTTCGGCGACGAGAAGGGCACCAACCCCGAGGAACTGATCGCCGCCGCGCACGCGGGTTGCTTCACCATGGCGCTGTCGGCGAAGTTGACCGAGGCCGGGCATCCACCGGAAGCGCTCGACACCGTTGCCGAGGTCGACCTGTCGATGGAGGGCGGGCCGACGATGAGCGCGATCCGCCTGAAGACGAAGGCGAGGATCCCGGGCATCGACGAGGTGACCTTCCACGCCATCGCCGACGACGCCAAGCACAACTGCCCGGTGTCCAAGGCGCTGAGTGCCGTGCCGATCACGCTGGAGGCGGAACTGATTGGCTGAGCGCTTTCGATCCGCTTTGCTGGTGCATGGCGGCGGCGGTGGCGGTTGGGAATGGAACGTGTGGAAGGGCGTGTTCGAGGCTGCCCGGCTGCGCGTGTCCGCACCGGATTTGCAGGCATCCGCCGATGGTCTCGCCCATACCCGCTTCGACGACTACGCGCGGCAGGTGCGGTCGGCGCTGGAGGCCTTGCCGCGCCCGCGCGCGCTGGTGGGTGCGAGCCTCGGCGGGTTGCTGGCGATGGCCTGCGCCGATGCCGCCGATGCGCTGGTGCTGGTGAACCCGTTGCCGCCTTCGCCCTGGCATGCGCAATTGCCCGGCCGCGAATGGCCGGACGTGGTGCCATGGCAGCGTGATGCGCGCCTCACAGGTACCCGCCGGGCCTTGCCCGATGCCGACGAGGCGACGGCACTGTTCGCCTTCCGCCACTGGCGCGACGAGAGCGGACTCGCGATGCGTGGGGCCTACGACGGCATCGTGGTCGAACGTCCCGCATGCCCCGTGCTGTGCATTGCATCGATGGTCGACGACGACGTGCCGCCGGCCCTGACCGCGGCGCTGGCGACTGAATGGGGCGCCTCGCTGTTGCGCGCCACCGCGGTCAGCCATGTCGGCCCGCTGCTGGGGCGCAACGCCGCCGACTGCGCGGCGCAGGTGCTGGCCTGGCTGTCGGCGCGATGAACGCCTTGCGGCGTAGCCGGGTGTAACCGTTTGCGATTCAGCCCGGCGTTACCGGGGCAGCCCTAGCGTGCGAGTCGCGCCACACCACTTCCGGCGCGGGGACACCGACATGAAACGCCTGGGCCAATCCTTCCTTGCCGCCGCGTTGGCGATATCCGCCGGCACCGCTCTCGCGCAGGACTATCGTGGCGCATACGACGATGCGCCGTACGGTCAGTACCCGCATCGCACGGCACCCGCCGCCTATCCTGGCGCCGGGCAGGCCGGGCATTACGAATGGGCGCGCGTGCTGCGCGTCGACCCGGTACTTGGCCATGGTCGCGACGTGCGCACTACGGATCGGCGCAATTGCACAACGCGACGCGACTATTACGCTGCCAACGATCCTTATCGCGACGACCGCTATCGTGATGATCGCTACCGGGACGACCGTTACGAGGATCGTTACTACGGTGGCAACGATCCGTACCGAGACGATCCCTATCGCACCCAGCGCCGCGACGAGAACGGCCGCATGGTCGCAACCGTCCTCGGCGGCCTCGCGGGCGCGGTACTGGGCAGCAAGGTCGGCGACGGCAGCGGCCAGTACATCGGTACCGCGGTCGGCACCATGGTCGGCGGCATGGCCGGGCGCGGCATCTACGATGCCAACCGCCGGCAGCGCGATGCCCGCGACGGCTACGTCACCACCTGCGACCCGGAGCCGTATTACGGTGGAGACGGTTACGGCGATGGCTACCGCACGGGCGACCGTGCCGTCAGCGAATACGACGTGACCTACGAGTACGCGGGGCGGCAGTACACCACGCGCACCAACTACCACCCCGGCGATCGTATCCGCGTGCGCGTGGACGTTCGCGCCGAGTGACGGCACGTCATCGTCGGACGATCGAAGGGGCCCGCGGGCCCCTTCTTCGTTCCCGCGTCCATCGTGACGATCCGCTGCCACAGGGCGTGCCGTCTTCATGCTAGGGTCGCGCCTTCTCCGCGGTTGGATCTGGCATCCCATGAAGCGTTTCCTGCGCTGGTCGTTCGGCGTGCTGTTGGTCGTCATCGTGCTCGGGGTCGGCATCGCCTGGCACCAGTGGAACTACAAACCCTGGTCGATCAACGTGTTCTACCAGCGCACGTTCCTGCAGTACGCCATCAACGATCCGCAGATGCTGTCGAGCATGCGCATCCTGCCGGCGTGGATGGACTGGTACAGCGACGACCTGACCGACGTGTCGCTGGCGCGCGACGAAGCGTTGCGCAGCAAGCTGGGAAAAGACCTCGCCACCCTGCGCAGCTACGACCGCGAGGCGCTGGACGACGACGGCAAGCTCAGTTACGACGTGCTCGAATATTTCCTTGCCATCCAGCAGGAAGGCAATCCGTATCGTTTCCACGGCTATCCCGCCAACCAGTTGTTCGGGTTCCAGAACGGGCTGCCGACGTTCATGGCTACCCAGCACCAGGTCGCTTCGGTCGGCGATGCCGAGGACTACAACACCCGGCTCGGCAAGTTCGGCACCTATTTCGCGCAGCAGATGGAGGGCGTCGAACTGCGCGTCGAGAAGGGCATCGTGCCGCCGGCCTTCGTGGTCGCGAAGGTGCTGGCCGAAGCGCGGGGCTTCGTTGCCGCGAAGCCGGAGGACAACATCCTCTACACCTCGCTGGTGGAGAAACTGGACAAGATCGAGCCGGTGATCGATCCGGGCAAGCGTGGCCGCATCCTGGCCGACACCCGGCAACGCATCGAAACGGTGGTCTATCCCGCGATGCAGACGTTGATCGACTACTACGCCAGGCTCCAGCCCGACGCGCGCCCGGACAACGGTGTCTGGGATTTGCCGCAGGGTGCCGAGTACTACGCATGGGAAGTGCGCCAGCACACCAGCACGGCGATGACGCCGGACGAGGTGCATGCGCTGGGCTTGGCCGAAGTGGCACGGATCGAAGCCGAGATGGATGCCATCCTGCAGTCGGAAGGCCTGGTGGAAGGCAGCATCGGCGAGCGCGTCGACCGGATCGCCACGCGCCCCGACCAGCTCTATCCGGATACCGACGAAGGCCGCGCCCGGATCCTCGCCGACTACCAGGCGATGATCGACGAGATCGATGCCGGCATCGGCGACCTGTTCGGCGTGCGCCCGAAGGCGGGCGTGGTGGTCGAGCGCGTGCCGGTGTTCCGCGAGAAGACCGCGCCGGGCGCGTACTACAACACCCCGGCCTTCGACGGCTCGCGACCCGGCGTGTTCTACGCCAACCTGCGTTCGGTGAAGGAAATCCCGAAGTTCGGCATGCGCACGCTGGCCTACCACGAGGGCATCCCCGGCCATCACTTCCAGAAGGCGCTGCAGCAGGAAGCGACCGGCGTGCCGTTCTTCCGCAAGGTGCTGGGCTTCACCGCGTTCGCCGAAGGCTGGGCGCTGTATGCCGAACGCCTCGCATGGGAGGCCGGCTACCAGGACGAACCGCTCGACAACCTCGGTCGCCTGCAGGCGGAAATGTTCCGCGCGGTGCGATTGGTCGTGGACACCGGCATGCACCACAAGCGCTGGACGCGCGAGGAGGCCATCGCCTACATGCGCGAGAAGACCGGCATGCCGGAGACCGACGTGGTGGCCGAGATCGAACGCTACCTGGTGATGCCCGGGCAGGCGCTGGCCTACAAGGTCGGCATGAACACCCTCCTGCGGCTGCGCGAGGAAGCGAAGGCGGAGCTGGGCGAGAAGTTCGACCTCAAGGCCTTCCACGACCTGGTGCTCACCGGCGGCGACCTGCCGCTGACCCTGCTCGAGCGCCGGGTCGACGATTGGGTGGCCGCTCAACGCTGAGCGCGTCGTCCAGCCGCCATGCCCGGGTCGCGGGCGTGGCGGGCGGCGGGCGGTACTATCGGGCCGTCGTGGGCCAGTCGATGCGGCCTTCGACCACCGACTGCACGCGTCCGCCCGACCACACGTCGCCATCGGCGTCCACGCGCAGTTCGATGATCGCGTCGTGGCCGACTTCGCGACCTTGGCTGATGCGGTAGAAGCCGCTGTCGCCGGGCAGGGCATCCTGCGATGCCAGCCACGCCGCCAGCGTGGCGTTGGCTGCGCCCGAGGCGGCATCCTCGAACTGCGCCGGTGCGCCGACCCAGGCACGCACGGCGAGGTAGTACACGGGGTCGTCGCTGCGCGCGAAAGCGCACAGGCCCATGCTGTCGGTCTCCACCGCAAGTCGGCCGATGGCATCCCAGTTGGGGGTCGCGGCGCGCAACGCGGCTTCGTCGGCCAGTTCCGCCAGCCACCAGCGGCGTCCGCCATCCATCAGCGCCTGCGGCAGGGTGCCGAGTGGCAGGCCGGCCAGCGCGTCGCGGAGTTGCGGATGCGATTCGCCCGCCACCTCGACCACGCGTGCGCGCGGCGTGCGTACCGCGATGGTGCGCGTCGTGCCTTCACCTTCGACCCGCAACGGCAATTCTCCGGCAATGCCTGCCTGCACCAGCAGGCCGTCACGGGGCGTCGCCAGTCCCGCTTCCAGCACGGCATGCGCGGTGCCAACGCTGGGGTGTCCGGCGAACGGCACCTCGCGGCGCGGACTGAACATGCGGATGCCATAGCTCGCGGTCGGCGAAGGCGAGGGGAACACGAAAGTCGTTTCGGGCAGGCGCGTCCAGCGGGCGATGGCCTGCATCGCCTCGTCGTCGAGGCCTTCGGCATCGAGCACCACGGCCAGGGGATTGCCGGCGCCGGGGCGGTCGGCGAAGACATCAAGTTGCAGGTAACGGCGTCGGGGCATGTGGGGGCAGCCTTCGATTGGATAGAATCGCGTGAATGCGCCGGCCCGTTGGTCGACGCGCCGCCCGTTATACCGGAATCACACAAACGCCCATGTCCCCATCTCCGACCGGCACGCCCTGGGTCGTGCTCAAGTTCGGCGGCACTTCGGTGTCGCAACGCCACCGTTGGGATACCATTGGCCGGTTGGCGAAACAACGGGCCGACGACGGCGATGCCCGCGTGCTGGTGGTGGTGTCTGCGTTGTCGGGAGTCACCAACGAACTGACGGCCATTGCCGATGGCGCCGCGGATGCCGCAGCGCGGGTCGATGCATTGGTCGCGCGCCATCGTGATTTCGTGCAGGGGCTCGACCTCGATGCCGATGCAGCACTCGGCGAGCGGCTCGCCGCATTGCGCGGCCTGCTCACCGATGAGCGTGCCGCGACGCGCCCGCTCGACTGGCAGGCCGACGTGCTGGCGCAGGGCGAGCTGCTGTCGTCCACGCTTGGCGCGGCCTACCTGCGCGCGCAGGGCCTCGATTTCGGCTGGGCCGATGCGCGCGACTGGCTCGATGCCATCGAACTGCCGAACCAGAGCGATTGGGGCAAGCGCCTGTCGGTGTCGTGCAGGCGCGAGGCCGACGACGACTGGCGCGCGCGTTTCGCCGCGCAACCGACGCGACTGCTGATCACGCAAGGCTTCATCGCGCGCCATGGTGATGGCGGCACGGCGGTGCTCGGTCGTGGCGGTTCGGATACCTCGGCGGCGTTGTTCGGCGGCCTGCTGCGCGCGCGCGGCGTGGAGATCTGGACGGACGTACCCGGCATGTTCAGCGCCAATCCGCGCGACGTACCCGATGCGCGACTGCTGACGCGCCTGGATTACGCCGAGGCGCAGGAAATCTGCACCACCGGCGCGAAAGTGCTGCATCCGCGTTCGCTCGGCCCGTGCCGTGTCTCGGGCGTGCCGATGGCGATCCTCGACACCGAGCGCCCCGACCTGCCCGGCACCCGCATCGACGGCGCTGCCTCGCCGGTGCCCGGCGTGAAGGCGATCAGCCGCCGCAACGGCATCGTGCTGGTGTCTATGGAAACCGTGGGCATGTGGCAGTCGGTCGGCTTCATGGCCGACATCTTCGATCGCTTCCGCAGGCATGGCCTGTCGGTCGACCTGATCGGTTCGGCCGAGACCAACGTCACCGTCTCGCTCGACCCCAGCGAGAATCTCGTCAACACCGATGTGCTGGCACGGTTGTCGGAAGACCTGTCGCAGATTTGTCGGGTGAAGGTGATCGCGCCGTGCGCGGCGATCACGCTCGTCGGCCGCGGCATGCGTTCGCTGCTGCACAAGCTGTCGGACGTGTGGGCCACGTTCGGCAAGGAACGCGTGCACCTGATCTCGCAATCCTCGAACGACCTCAACCTGACTTTCGTGATCGACGAGGCCGATGCCGATGGCTTGTTGCCGCAACTGCACGCCGAGCTGATCGCGAGCAGCGCGATGCCGGTGGACGACGGCGGCGTGTTCGGGCCGAGCTGGCACGAGATCCAGTTCGGCAAGCCCGCGCGCGTGGTGAAGTGGTGGGAAGACGCGCGCGAGCGCCAACGCCTGCTGGCGCTGGCCGCCGGGGGCACGCCGCGCTACGCCTACCACCTGCCCACGGTGCGCGAACGCGCGCGCGCGCTGCGTGGTGTCGAAGCCATCGACCGCCGCTTCTTCGCGATCAAGGCCAATCCGCATTCGGCGATCCTGCGCGCGCTGGAAGCCGAAGGCTTCGGGCTGGAATGCGTGTCGCAAGGCGAGATCGAGCACGTGTTCGCGACCTTGCCGGGGCTCGATCCGTCGCGCGTGCTGTTTACGCCCAGTTTCGCGCCCCACCGCGAATACGAGGCGGCGTTCGCGCTTGGCGTCAATGTCACCATCGACAACGTCGAAGCGTTGCAACGCTGGCCCGAGACCTTCCGGGGCCGTGACGTGTGGCTGCGCATCGATCTCGGCCGGGGCGATGGCCACCACGCCAAGGTCGTCACCGGCGGCGCGGCGTCGAAGTTCGGCCTGCCGATCGCGGCGGTGGACGACTTTGTCGCTGCGGCGCGCACGGTCGGCGTGCGCATCACCGGCATCCACGCGCATCTGGGCAGCGGGATCGGCCACCCCAGTCACTGGCGCGGCGTGTACGCGGAACTGGCGGCCGTGGCTGACGGCATCGGCACGGTCGACACCATCGACATCGGCGGTGGCCTGACCATTCCCTATAAGCCCGACGACCAGCCCTTCGACCTTGCGCTCTGGGCCGAAGGCCTGGCGGAGATCAAGGCGGCGTGGCCGCGCTACCGGTTGGCCATCGAGCCGGGCCGCTACATGGTGGCCGAGTGCGGCGTGTTGCTGACGCAGGTGACCCAGGTGGTCGGAAAGCAGGGCGTGCGCCGCGTTGGCCTCGATGCCGGCATGAATGCATTGATGCGGCCGGCGATGTACGACGCCTTCCATGCCGTGCGCAACCTGACGCGCTTCGATGAAGCCGCGGATGTTGCATTCGACGTGGTCGGCCCGATCTGCGAATCGAGCGACGTGCTGGGCACCGACCGGCTGCTGCCGGCGGCGACTGCCGAGGGCGACGTGATGCTGGTGTCCGATGCCGGGGCCTACGGTTTCGTGATGGCCAATACCTACAACCTGCGCGATTTGCCGCAGGAGGATGTACTGGAATGAGTGTGGTGACGTTCGATCGCGATGCGGTGCGTGCCTTCCGCTTCGTGCGTTGCGGATTCGATGCCGGCAGCGGCGCCGCGCAGCTGGTTTATGCCTTCGACGACGGCCCGGAACTGGTCGAGACGGTGACATTGCCCGGTGCGCCGTTCGCCCTCGAAGGCGCGCGCGCCGAGGCGGCCGAACGCGCGTTGCAACTGCTGCACCTGATCGCGGGCGTGAGCTACTACAAGGCCGCGGTGCCGCGGGAGATCCGCATCGAGTCGCATGGCATCGATGCCGAGACCGCTGCGTTGCTGGAAGACGTCTATCTGCACGGCCTGGGCGAGTTCGCGTATCGCAACGGGCTGGAGTTGCATGGGCGTATCCGGTTCCCCGTGTCGGACGCGGCGGTGACTGAAGGTGCGGCCCCGGTGCTTGGTTTGCGTGAACATGCACTCGTCGCCATCGGTGGTGGCAAGGATTCACTGGTCAGCATTGAAGCCTTGCGCGCCATCGGCATCGAGCAGACCGTGACCTGGATCGGCGGCTCACAACTCATCAAAGCCTGTGCCGAACGCACCGGCCTGCCGACGCTCAACATCGGCCGCCAACTGGCGCCGGAATTGTTCGAGTACAACCGCCTTGGTGCGTGGAACGGACATATCCCGGTGACCGCGGTGAACTCCGCGATCCTGGCCTTCGCTGCCGTGGTGCTGGGCGTCGACCAGGTAGTGTTCTCCAACGAGCGTTCGGCCAGTTACGGCAGCCTGATCGAGGGCACGGGCGAGGTGAACCACCAGTGGTCAAAGGGCTGGGCGTTTGAACGCGCCTTCGCCGCGCACCTGCATTCGCATGTTGCGGCCGATTTGAATTACTACTCTCTGCTGCGGCCGTTGAGCGAGCTCGCAGTCGCGCGGCAGTTCGCGAAGATCGACCATTACGACGCGCATTTCTCCAGCTGCAATCGCAATTTCCACCTGTTGGGCGAGCGTCCGGTGAATCGCTGGTGCGGCGTGTGCCCGAAGTGCCATTTCGTGTTCCTCGCGCTGGCGCCGTTCATGCCCAAGCCGAGGCTGGTCGGCATCTTCGGGCGCAACCTGCTGGATGATCCGGGGCAGGTGCCGGGTTACGACGCACTGCTCGAATACAAGGATCACAAGCCATTCGAGTGCGTGGGCGAGGGGAAGGAATCGCGCGCGGCGATGGCGGCGCTGGCCGCACGTCCGGAATGGCGCGAGGACGCGATCGTGGCGCGCTTCGCACGCGAGATCGCGCCGCAACTCGGCGACGGTGAAGTCGATGTCGCGGCGCTGCTCGTGATCAACGACGAACACGGCATCCCCGCGCCGCTGTGGGAACGCCTGCGTGCGCATCTCTCGACTTGACGAACGGCGCGTCGCGCTCTGGGGCTGGGGGCGTGAAGGTCGCGCGGCATGGAAGGCGATCCGCTCGCGCTTGCCGTCGTTGCCGCTGACGCTGTTCTGCCTGCCGGCTGAAGTCGCAGATGCGCAGGCGACGGGCGACGCGCTGCTGGTCGTCGAAGCGGACGTGGATGCCGAACGCCTGTCCGTGTTCGACGTGGTGGTGAAATCGCCCGGTATCAGTCCGTACCGTCCCGAGGCAGTTGCCGCCGCCGAACGCGGCACCCGGTTCATCGGCGGCACCACGCTGTGGTTCGCCGAGCGCCCCGATGCGCGCACGCTTTGCGTGACCGGCACCAAGGGCAAGAGCACCACATCGGCATTGCTGGCGCATCTGCTGCGCGCGGGTGGGCATCGCACTGCCCTGACCGGAAACATCGGCCAGCCGTTGCTCGAACTGCTGGAAGGCGAGGCCGAATACTGGGTCGTCGAATTGTCGAGCTACCAGACGCGCGATGTTGCGCGCAGCGACGTACGTCCGGATGTCGCGGTGGTGACCAACATTTTCCCGGAACACCTCGATTGGCATGGCAGCGAAGCGCGCTATGTCGAAGACAAGCTGTCGCTGTTGACCGAAGCGAAGCCGGGCATCGCCGTGCTCAATGCCAACGACGCGCGGTTGGCGGCGCTGGATCTGCCCGACAGCGACGTGCACTGGTTCGGCAATGAAACCGGCTGGCATTTGCGTGGCGACGTGCTGTGGCGCGGCGATGAGGAAGTCTTCGATACCTCGCACGTGCCTTTGCCGGGACGTCACAACCGCGGCAACCTCTGTGCCGTGCTGACCGCCATCGATGCGCTCGGCATCGATGCCGCGGCGCTGGCGCCGCATGCAGCGACCTTCATGCCGCTGCCGCACCGCTTGCAGCCGGTGGGCGAGCGCGACGGCCTGCTCTACATCAACGATTCGATCAGCACCACGCCGCATGCGACCTTGGCCGCGCTCGATGTCTACGGCAACCATCGCGTCGCGTTGCTGGTGGGTGGGCACGACCGCGGACTGGATTGGCGCGATTTCGCCGCAGCGATGCAGGTACGGGCGCCAACCGGCATCGTCACCATGGGCCAGAACGGCCCGCGCATCCATGCGTTGCTGGTGCCGATGGCCGATGCCGGAAGTTTGGTGCTGCGACAGGCCGGCGATCTGGCCGATGCGGTCTTGCAGGCGAAGGAACTGCTTGAAGGCGAAGGCGTGGTGCTGCTATCCCCGGGTGCGCCGAGTTTCGGTGCGTATCGCGATTACACCGAACGTGGACGGCACTTTGCTGCACTGGCGGGGTTCGATCCCGCGGCGATCACCGCCATTCCCGGCATTGGCATCGCCTGAGTTTCATGCCCCCCAACGACGGTGCGCTAGTCTGCGGATCCACTTCGTGCTTCCCTCGAGCCAAGGAGTCCGCCATGCGCCGCGCCGCCATGCTGTCCATGTTCCTGTCCGTGTTGTTTTCCTCGCCGGCCATCGCCGGGATGCTGGCCAAACCGGTGGAGTGGACGGTCGGCGCCGAGACGTTCAGTGGCGTGCTGGTCTACGACGATGCGAATGACGACCCGCGGCCGGGGTTGGTGATGGTGCCGAACTGGATGGGCGTGACCGATGATGCGGTCGAGCGCGCCAAATCCGTGGCCGGTGACGATTACGTGGTGCTGGTCGCCGATGTCTGGGGCAAGGGGCGCCAGCCGAAGGACCGCGGGGAGGCGGGCAGGGCGGCAGGTGCGCTGCGTGGCGATGATCGCAGCGCGTTGCGCGCGCGTGCGCAGGCCGCGCTGAACGTATTGAAGGCGCAGGCCGGAAACGCGCCGCTGCAGTCCGACAGCATCGGTGCGTTCGGGTTCTGCTTTGGCGGCACCGCGGTGCTGGAACTGGCTCGCGAAGGTGCCGATCTGGCCGGAGTGGTCAGCTTCCACGGCGGACTCGGAGCGGGTGCGCAATCGTCTACGGCTACTGCCATCGGCACGCCTGTGCTGGTGCTCAACGGTGCCGCCGACCGTGCGGTACCCAATGAGGACATCGTTGCATTCGGCAAGGAAATGGATGCGGCCGGCGCGGATTGGCAGTTCGTCAATTACAGTGGTGCCGTGCATTGCTTCGCCGAGCCGTCCGCGGGCAACGATCCGAACAGTAATTGCCGCTACGACGAGCGTGCCGCCACCCGCGCCTACCGGGCGATGGATGATTTCTTCGGGGAAATCTTCGGCAGCGAGTGAGGATTCAGTGCCCGCGTTCGACCGCGTAGCGTGCCAAGCCACGCAGCGCGTCGATGGCTTCGTTCCCCGGCAGCCCATCCAGCGCCGATTCCGCCGCCGCGGCGTATTCGAACGCGCGCCGGAGGCTGTAGTCGAGGCTGCCGGCGCGTTCGATGGCGGCCAGCACCTCGGGCATGGCCGAGGTGTCGCCACGTTCGACGATTCCGCGCAACCGCTCACGCACGGCATCGTCGGCATGCGCCATGGCATGGATCAGCGGCAGCGTGGCCTTGCCTTCGGCGAGGTCGTCGCCGAGGTTCTTGCCGAGCGCGTCGGCATCGGCGCTGTAATCGAGCACGTCATCAGCGATCTGGAAGGCGTAGCCGAGCTGCAGGCCATAGTCATGGAGCTTGCGCTGCACCGTTTCGTCGGCACCCGAGGCCAAGGCGCCGAGTTGCGTGCCGGCGGCGAACAGTACCGCGGTCTTGCGTTCGATCACGTTGAGGTAGGCGGCTTCGTCGGTATCGGGGTTGTGCACGTGGAGTAACTGCAACACTTCGCCCTCGGCGATGCGGTTGGTGGTGTCGGCGAGGATGCGCATGACTTCCATGCGGTCGAGTTCGACCATCAGCTGGAAACTGCGCGAATACAGGAAATCGCCGACCAGCACGCTCGGCGCATTGCCCCACAGCGCATTCGCGGTGCTGCGCCCGCGGCGCAGGTCGGACTCGTCCACCACGTCGTCGTGCAGCAGGGTGGAGGTGTGGATGAATTCGATGATCGCCGCGAGCTGGTGGTGATCGGCACCCACCGGGCCGGTCGCGCGTCCGGCCAGTGCGACCAGCATCGGCCGCAGCCGCTTGCCGCCGGCCGAGACGATGTGCTCGGCGATCTGGTTGATCAGCACCACGTCGGACGAAAGCCGGTGTCGGATCAGCGCGTCGATGGCAGCCATGTCCGCCTTGGCGAGGGCCTGGATGGCGGGCAGGGAAAGGCCTTGGGCGGTGGTCGTCTGGGCGGGCATGAACGGTCGATGGACGGCAATGGGCCGATTATACGGAGCCTGTAGGCGGAACCCGACATCGCGACGGGGCGCAACCCGATCCTCCGGGCGCGGCGGCTATAATCCAATGTCGATCGCCGGATCCCCGGTGAAACCCTGAGGAATGCAGCCCCATGGCCCGTGGCATCAACAAGGTGATCCTTGTCGGCAATCTCGGCAACGACCCTGAAACCAAGTACACCCAGGGCGGCATGGCCGTCACCAAGATCAGTCTCGCCACCACTTCGGTGCGCAAGGATCGTGACGGCAACAACCAGGAAAAGACCGAGTGGCACCGGGTCACGTTCTTCGGCAAGCTGGGCGAGATCGCCGGTGAATACCTGCGCAAGGGCTCGCAGGTCTATGTCGAGGGTCGCATCACCTACAGCGAGCTGAGCGGCGATGACGGCCAGAAGCGCTACTTCACCGACATCGTTGCCGACGAGATGCAGATGCTCGGTGGCCGTGGCGATGGTGGTGGCGGTGGCGGCGGCTCGTACGAACGTTCGTCGCGTCCGCAGCGGCAGGAATACGGCGGTGGCGGTTCGCAGCAGGCTCCGCGCCGCCAGGCGCAGCCCGCGCAGCAGGCGCCCGCCGACGATTTCGCGGACGACGACATCCCGTTCTAGGTCACTAGCCTGATTCCGGATCGCTTTCGTTACCGAAGACACAAGCAGGAGTTTTCCATGCCGACATGGCTTGTGACCGGCGGAGCCGGGTTCATCGGAGGGAATTTCGTGCTGGGTTCGGTGGGGCAGGGCATCCGGATCGTGAATCTCGATGCCCTGACCTATTCCGGCAACCTGGACACGTTGTCTTCGCTGGAAGGCGATGACCGGCACGTCTTCGTGCGTGGCGACATCGGCGACCGGGAGCTGGTTGCGAGGTTGCTTGCGGAGTACCAACCGGATGCGGTGATCAACTTCGCGGCGGAAAGCCACGTCGATCGATCGATCGACGGCCCGGCCGCGTTCGTGCAGACCAATGTAGTAGGGACGCTGAGCCTGCTGGAAGCCGTCCGCGACTACTGGAAGTCGCTGGAAGGCGCGCGCGACGCCTTCCGCTTCCTGCACGTTTCCACCGACGAGGTCTACGGGACGCTCGGCGAGACCGGAAAGTTCACCGAAACCACGCCGTATGCCCCGAACTCCCCCTATTCGGCATCGAAGGCGGCATCAGACCACCTGGTGCGCGCCTTCCACCATACCTACGGATTGCCGACGCTGACCACCAACTGCTCCAACAACTACGGTCCCTACCACTTTCCGGAGAAGCTCATTCCACTGGTGATCGCCAGGGCGCTCGCGGACGAGTCGTTGCCTGTCTATGGCGACGGCAGGCAGGTGCGCGACTGGTTGTTCGTGTCCGATCATTGCGATGCGATCCGCGCCGTTCTGTCCGCAGGGCGTGTCGGCGAGACCTACAACGTCGGCGGCAATGCCGAGAAGCAGAACATCGAAGTGGTGAAGACGATTTGCGCGTTGCTCGATGCCAAGCGGCCACGCGGGGACGGCAAATCGCGTGAAAGCCAGATCACGCATGTCGACGATCGCCCCGGGCATGACCGGCGCTATGCGATCGATGCGTCCAAGTTGCGTGACGAACTGGGCTGGGAACCGAAGTACACCTTCGAGCGTGGCATCGAAGAGACCGTCGACTGGTACCTCGGCAACCAGGACTGGGTGCAGCGTGCGCTGGACGGCAGCTATCGCCTGGAACGCATCGGGGCGGCTGCATGACCGCGCGCAAGGGCATCATCCTTGCCGGTGGTTCCGGGACGCGCCTGTATCCGATCACGCAGGCGATCAGCAAGCAATTGCTCCCGGTGTACGACAAGCCGATGATCTACTACCCGCTGAGCGTGTTGATGCTGGCTGGCATTCGCGAAGTGCTGGTCATCAATACACCGCACGAGCAGGCGCTGTTCAAGGCGCTGCTGGGCGATGGTTCCCAGTGGGGCATGACGATCGAATACGCGGTGCAGCCGAGCCCGGACGGCCTGGCGCAGGCTTTCGTGATCGGGCGTGAATTCCTCGCCGGCGCCCCAAGTTGCCTGGTGCTGGGCGACAACATCTTCCACGGCCCCGGATTGACAACCCTGCTCAAGCGTGCCGATGCGCGCGAGTATGGTGCGACGGTGTTCGGTTACTGGGTCAGCGACCCGCAGCGTTACGGCGTGGCGGAGTTCGACGCGGAAGGACGCGTCATGGGAATCGAGGAAAAGCCTCTCCAGCCGCGTTCAAACTATGCGGTCACCGGCCTGTATTTCTACGATGGCCGCGCGAGCGATTTCGCCGGGGAATTGCAGCCGTCGCCGCGTGGCGAACTCGAGATCACCGATCTTAACAAGCGTTACCTCGAAGAAGGCGAACTGCACCTCGAACAACTGGGCCGCGGATATGCCTGGCTCGATACCGGTACGCACCAGTCGCTGCTGGAGGCGTCCAACTACATCGAGACCATCGAGGCTCGGCAGGGCTTGCGTGTCTGCTGCCCGGAAGAGATCGCCTGGAACAATGGCTGGATCGACGAGGCCCGTCTGGAGGAGCTGGCGCGCTCGCTTGCCAAGAACGGATACGGCCAGTATCTGCTGAGCCTGGCCGATCGGGGTTACGTGCCGTGAAGCTGGTCGAGACCGACCTGCCGGGATGCATCGTCATCGAGCCGCAGGTGTTCGGCGACGACCGCGGGTTCTTCTACGAATCCTTCAACAGCGACAAGCTTGCAACGCACGGACTGTCGCCCGCCTTCGTGCAGGGCAACGTGTCCTCATCGGCCAGGGGCGTGTTGCGTGGCCTGCATTACCAGTGGCCCAATCCGCAGGGCAAGTACGTGTCCGTGCTGGAAGGCGAGGTCTGGGATGTCGCCGTCGACATCCGCCGCGGCTCCCCGCACTTCGGCCGATGGACGGCGGTGTTGCTGAGTGCGGAAAACAAGCGCCATTTCTGGATCCCGGAAGGATTCGCGCATGGCTTCGTCGTATTGAGTGAACGCGCGTTGTTCAGCTATCTGTGCACGGCGACGTACGATCCATCCGCCGATGCCAGCATCCGCTGGGACGATGCAGACTTGGCCATCGACTGGCCAGTGGCTTCGCCGTTGTTGTCGGGGAAGGATGCGAAAGCGCCATTCCTGTCCGACATTGCGCAGGATCGCTTGCCCGTCCATTCGCCATGAAGATCCTGCTGCTCGGTGCCAATGGCCAGGTAGGGCATGAGTTGCGCCGCGCCTTGGCACCGCTAGGCGACATCGTCTGCACGACGCGAAACGGATTGCTTCCCGGTGCAGTGCCCTGCGAAGTGGCCGATTTCGATGCGCCCGGATCATTGCCCGCCCTGGTCGAGCGCATCGCGCCCGACGTCGTGGTCAATGCCGCGGCCTACACGGCAGTGGACAAGGCCGAGTCCGAGCCCGGGGCCGCATTCCGCGCCAATGCCGAGTCGCCGGGGGAAATCGCGCGTGCCTGCGCGCGACGCAACGCCCTGCTGGTGCATTACTCGACCGATTATGTCTTCGACGGCACTGGCACGCGGCCCTATCGCGAAGACGATCCGGTTTCCCCGCTGGGCGTCTATGGCGAAAGCAAGCTGGCCGGCGAGCAAGCCATCCGCGCCAGCGGTGCACGCCACATGATCTTTCGCACCGCCTGGGTCTACGCCGACCACGGCAGGAATTTCCTGTTGACCATGCTTCGGCTGGGCAGGGAGCGCGACGAGCTGCGCGTCGTCGCCGACCAGATCGGCACGCCGACGCCGGCGGCATTGATCGCCGATGTCACCGCACAGATCCTGGGCAATCGACTGGATGCATCCGGGACATGGCACCTGACCGCATCCGGGCAGACGAGCTGGCATGGCTTCGCGGAAGCAATCTTCGACCGGGCCCTTGGGGCCGGCCTGATCCAGCGGCGCCCCCTCGTCGTTCCGATCAAGACGATCGAGTACCCCACGTCGGCGCGTCGACCTGCGTATTCGTGCCTGGACAACAGCCGGCTAAGGGATGGTTTCGGTGTCGTGCTCCCGGATTGGCGGAATGGGTTGGATCGCATCCTGGGTCAGCTCCGGGCTTGAAGCCAGAGAGCTCGCCCTGCAGGCCAAGTCGGACGGATAGCGGCGTGAGTGTGTGCTCTTCCGGTGGCGTGTCGTGCACTACTGGAATCGACTTGCGGGTGGCGTAGTATCCTGCCGGAAATGCCAGCCGGGCAGTCGATTCGATTGGTCGGATGGTTTCCGGGAGCAGTGTTCCCGAGGTGGGGGAGAGAGGAATGAGAATCGCAAGGCGCGAGCTTGTCGCAGTCCTGGTCTTGGCCGTGTCGATTGGCTTTCCAGTTTCATCGGGGGCAGTCGATGTGGATGACTATGTCATCCGCAAGAGCGTATTCCAGGACATCAAGATTTCCCCAGATGGAACCTACTATGCGGCGTCCGTACCGTTGCCGGACAGGACAGCCGTTGCGATCCTCCGCCGCGAGGACTTGAAGGTCACCGCATCCTTCAGCATCGGCAAGCACAAGCATGTCGTCGATTTCGATTGGGCGAACGACAACCGGTTGCTGATGAGCACGGCAGAGAAGATCGGCGCCATGGATGTGCCCAGGTGGATCGGCGATATCATCGCGACCAATGCCGATGGCGGCAAGACGGAAGTCCTGGTCGGGCAAAGTGTCGACGTGATGTCCACGGGCACGCGCATAAGCGGAAAGCAGACCGAAATGGTGGCTGCATTCCTGGTGGATCCGCTGCCGCATGACGAGAAAAACGTCGTCATTTCGGTCAGCCCGTTTTCGCGGGATCCCTATTCACGTGCAGAGATCATGCACGTGGATACGGGCCGCCGAAACGTCCTGGCGCGTGCGCCGGTGCAGAACGGCCGGTTCACCACGGACAACACGGGGGCTGTGAGGGTGGTACGGGGTTTCGGCGTCGACAATGCCAACAAGTTGTATTTGCGCGACGGTCGCAATGCGGAATGGCTCATGATCAACGATGAGGCGCTGACCGGCAGGATCATGTCCCCCTTGGGGTTTTCGGAAGACAACCGCATCCTGTATTTGCAGGTTCAACACGACAGTGGGCCCGATTCCATTGTCGCGATGGATGTCGAAAGTGGCGATCGAACGGAGTTGCTGCGCGACGACGATGTCAGTCCGCACCGCATCATCTACCGGGCCCACACGAGGATCCCCGTCGGCGCTTTCTTTCAGGACGGCAAGCCGAGGACGGCTTTCTTCGATGTGGCCTCACCGGAGGCGCGGCAATACCGCAGCCTGGAAGAGGTGTTTCCCGGACAGAATGTGCTGGTCACGTCATCCACCCGTGATGATCGCTATGCTCTGGTCGAAGTCTCCAGTGACCAGAACCCTGGGGATTTCTATCTCTTCGACGCGGTCGAGAAGAAGGCCGATCTCGTCATCAGTCGGCGCGAGTGGTTCTATGCCGACGAGATGGCCACCATGCGGCCCGTATCCCTGGCCGCCAGGGATGGCTTGCGCTTGCACGGCTACTTGACCGTTCCCCATGGTTCAAACGGGAAGAACCTGCCTCTGGTCGTGATGCCGCATGGCGGGCCATTCGGGATTTTCGACAGGTGGGGGTTCGACGAAGAAGTGCAATTGCTTGCCGCTGCCGGTTATGGCGTTCTCCAGGTGAACTTCCGAGGATCGGGTAACCACGGGCGCGCTTTCCAGCAGGCGGGTGCTCGTGAGTGGGGTGGCAAGATGCAGGATGATTTGACCGATGCCACGCGATGGGTGATCGAGCAGGGTTTTGCCGATCGCAACCGCATCTGCATGTATGGGCACAGTTACGGGGCCTATGCCACGATGATGGGACTGGCCAGGGAGCCGGATCTCTACAAATGCGGCATTGGTTCGATCGGCGTGTACGACCTGCCTATGCTGTACACCGCAGGTGACCTGCGCAGGGGTTCCGACCGCACGTACGTGACCGAATGGATCGGTGAGCGCGACAAGTTGGCCGAGGTTTCTCCCACGAACATGGCGGACAGGATCAGGGTGCCGGTTCTGCTTGCGGCTGGAGGCGAGGATCTTCGTGCGCCGGTCGCGCATACCGAATTGATGGAGCGCCGGCTCCGTGCGGCAGGTGTGCCCGTGGAATCGCTTTATTTCAGGACGGAAGGCCACGGGTTCTACAACGAGGCCAACAGGCGGGAGTACTACACGAAATTGCTCGCGTTCCTGTCGCGCCATATCGGTGGAAAGACCGCTGGCGCTTCCACGTCCAATTGACCGTGATCCAAACGCGGATTGAGAACGCGCGGACTGCGCCCGGCGCACCGGGGTTCATGCTTCCGGCATGGCGCGGTGCGCCACGGCTTTCCCGGAGTCCAACTCGCTGACGAAACGACCGGCGTGCGTGTCGTCCTGCTGCTGCGTGCCTGGCCGGGTTGTTGTCATCACGGCGCGTGGTCGTGTTTCCATCTCGGCGGCGGACAACGCGATGGCTGCTAGACTCGTGCCACGCACACACCGCCTGGCCCGATGACCCAACGCAAGCCTGACGCCCAAGACGCGCCACAATCCAGCGCCATCACCCGCCTGCTGAACACGGTCGAGTGGCTGGGCAACCTGCTTCCCCATCCGGTCACGCTGTTCGCGATCCTCGCGTTGGGGATCCTGCTGCTCTCGGGCCTGCTTGGCGCACTGGATGTCAGCGTGGTGGATCCGCGCCCGGAAGGAACCGCGGGACGCGCCGACGATGGCGTGATCCACGTGATCAGCCTGCTCGATGCCGAAGGCCTGCGTCGCATCGTGATGGGCCTGGTGACCAACTTCACCGGTTTCGTGCCGCTGGGCACGGTGCTGGTGGCATTGCTGGGCGTGGGCATCGCCGAGCGTTCCGGGCTGCTGACCGCTGCCATCAAGACCATGGTGCTGGGTGCGCCGAAAAACCTGGTCACGGTGGTGATCGTGTTCGCTTCGGTGATGTCGAGCACGGCGTCGGAAATGGGCTATGTGGTGGTCATCCCGCTGGCGGCGGCGATCTACCACGCGCTCGGACGCCATCCGCTGGCGGGCCTTGCGGCGTCGTTCGCGGGTGTGTCGGGCGGTTACAGCGCGAACCTGTTGCTGGCCACGGTGGATCCGCTGCTTGCGGGCATCACCCAGGAATCGGCGCAGTTGATCGACCCGGCGTACGAGGTGCATGCCGCGGTCAACTGGTACTTCATGGCGGCCAGCACTTTCCTGGTGACCTTCATGGGCTGGTTCGTCAGCACCAAGATCGTGGAGCCGAAGCTCGGGCCGTACGATCCCTCGTTGCTCGATGACAGCGCCGAGCCGATCAACATGGATCCCATCGATGCCCGCGAGCGTCGTGCGCTGGCGTGGGCGGGCGTTGCAGCGCTGGTGGTGGCGGCGGTGATCGCTTTCCTCGTCGTGCCATCGTGGGGCTGGCTGCGGATCCCGGAGATCGAGGACACCCTATCCAGCCTGCGTCCGTTCCTGACGGGCATCGTGGTGCTGGTGTCGGTGTTCTTCGCGGTGCCGGGCATCGTCTACGGTGCGCTGACCGGTGTGTTCAAGAGTGACCGCGACGTCATCAACGCGATGGCGAAGGCGATGGGTACGATGGGGCTGTACATCGTGCTGGTGTTTTTCGCCGCGCAATTCGTGGCGTTCTTCAACTGGACGCAGCTTGGCCAGGTGATGGCGGTGCTGGGCTCCAATTCGCTGCAGGCCATCGGCCTGACCGGCCCACTGGTGTTCCTGCCGTTCATCATGATCTGCGCAGTCATCAACCTGTCGCTCGGCTCGGCTTCGGCGCAATGGGCCGTCACCGCGCCGATCTTCGTGCCGATGCTGATGTTGGTCGGCTACAGCCCCGAGGTGATCCAGGCGGCGTACCGCATCGGCGACTCGGTCACCAACATCATCACCCCGATGATGAGCTATTTCGGCCTGATCCTGGCGTTTGCCGCGCGCTACAAGAAGGATGTCGGCGTGGGCACGATGATCGCGATGATGCTGCCGTATTCGGTGGTGTTTTTCGTCGGCTGGACCGCGCTGTTCTTCCTGTGGGTGTTCGGGCTGGGTTTGCCGGTCGGCCCCGGCGCGCCGACGTACTACGACATCGGCGGTTGACCGCTGCCGCTGCTTGCGGCCGGAACGGCCGTGACATGGGGCATGCGACGCAGGAGGGCGTCTCGGATAACATCGCCGGATCGTCCGATCGGGGAAATCCAATGACTTTCCGTGCCGCCCTGCTGCCGTTGTGCCTGGCCGCGTTGCTGCCATCGCTTGCCGAGGCCCGTGGCCTCGATGTCCGTGATCTCGTCAAGCTCGATCGCGTCTCGTCGCCGGTGCTCTCGCCCGACGGAAGGGTCGTGGTGTTCGTGCAACGCAGTGTCGACGGCGACCTCAAGGCCTCCACTGCGCTGTATGCCCGCAACCTGCTGACGCGCGACCTGGCGCCGCCGCGCCGCATCACGCCGGAAGGCTGGAGCGTCAATTCCCCGTCGCTGTCGGCGGACGGGCGGACGGCCTACTTCCTGAGTGCGAAGAACGGTTCGCAGCAGTTGTACGCGATGCCCGTCGAGGGTGGCGAGCCGCGACAACTGACGGCATTCGCGCTCGATGTCGGTACCTACCGGGTCTCGCCGGACGGTTCGCGCGTCGCGTTCAGCGCCGAGACCTTTGCCGACTGTGGTGAGGATTTCGCCTGCACCCAGGCCAAGCTCGATGAACGCAAGAACGGCAAGGCGAGCGGGGTGGTGTACGACAAGTTGTTCGTCCGGCATTGGGACACATGGCGCGATGGCCGTCGCAGCCGCCTGTACCTGGCCAGCCTGCCTGCCGCCGGTGCGCAGGCGGTGGCATCGGCCGCTTCGTTGAGCGCCGCGCTGGATGGAGACGTGCCGTCCAAGCCGTTCGGCGGCGCCGACGACTATGCTTGGGCACCCGATGGCACCAGCGTCGTCGCCAGCGTGCGCATCGCCGGCAAAGACGAGCCGTGGTCGACCAACTTCGACCTGTACCGATTGCCTGTGGACGGCGGAGCACCGGTCAACCTGACCGATGCCAACGAAGCGACCGACACCGGGCCGGTGTTCAGTGCCGATGGCAAGACGCTGTTCTATCGCGCGATGAAGCGCGCGGGCTTCGAGGCTGACCGCTATGCGTTGATGGCGATGGACGTCGCCAGTGGCAGCACCCGTGAGATCGCACCGGACTGGGATCGTTCGCCCAGCAGCATCCAGCCGTCCGCCGATGGCGCGTCGCTCTACGTTGCAGCGCAAAGCGTCGGCCAATACCCGCTGTTCCGGATCGACATTGCGTCCGGCGAAGCGATCGAACTGGTGTCCGACGGCAGCGTGACCTCGTTCGCGGTCGCCGGCGACACCATCGCGTTGACCCGCAGCAGCCTGCAGACCGGCGACACGTTGTATGTCGCCGATGCGCAAGGTCAGGGCCTGCGCCAGATCACGCCAACTGCGGCCGAGCGCCTGCCGGACGTGGCGTTCGGCGAGGCCGAGCAGTTCTCGTTCAAGGGTGCGGGCAATGCCACGGTCTATGGTTACCTCGTGAAGCCTTCCGGTTTCGAGGCAGGCCGCAAGTATCCGGTTGCGTTCCTGATCCATGGCGGCCCGCAGGGCAGCTTCGGCAATGGCTGGAGCTACCGCTGGAACCCGCAGACCTATGCCGGCCAAGGCTATGCCGTCGTGATGATCGACTTCCACGGATCGACCGGCTACGGCCAGGCGTTCACCGATGCGATCAGCGGCGACTGGGGAGACAAGCCCCTCGTCGACCTGCAGAAGGGCTGGGCGGCCGCGCTCGAGAAGTACGACTTCCTTGATGGCGATAAGGCCTGCGCGCTCGGTGCCAGCTACGGCGGCTACATGGTCAACTGGATCGCCGGCAACTGGTTCGACCGTCGCGGCAATTCGCCGTGGAAATGCCTCGTGAACCACAACGGCGTGTTCGATACGCGCTCGATGGGACTGGTGACCGAAGAATTGTGGTTCACCGAATGGGAATTCGGTGGCACGGTCGCCGCCAACCCGGCCGCCTACGAGAAGTACAACCCGGCGCGCCACATCGACAAGTGGAAGGTGCCGATGCTGGTCGTCGCCGGGCAGAACGATTTCCGTGTGCCGATCGACCAGAGCCTGTCCAGCTTCACGGCATTGCAACGTGCCGGCATTGAATCGCAGTTGCTGTATTTCCCGGACGAGAACCACTGGGTGCTCAAGCCGCACAACAGCATTCTCTGGCACGACACGGTCAATGCCTGGCTGAAGCAGCATATCGGCCAGTGATGCCGTACACGCGATGCCGGCCCGTGCCGGCATCGTGCCGTTGACGTTCCCCGTACCCAGGATTTCCGGAGGCAAGCATGGCGATCGAATCCGCCGAGACCACGACCGCGCTCATCACCAACGACATCGTCGTGTTCGGCCTGATCGCCGCCACGCTCGGGCTGATCTTCTGGCTGGCGAGCGGGCCCACGCCATTCTGGAAGAAGTTCTTCGCCTGGGTGCCGGCACTGCTGCTGTGCTATTTCATCCCCGCGTTCTACAACACGACCGGACTGATCGATGGCGAGGGCAGCCAGCTCTACTACCTGGCCAGCCGGGTCTTCCTGCCGGCAGCATTGGTACTGCTCACGTTGTCCGTCGATCTGCCGGGTGTAATCAGGCTTGGCCCGAAGCTGTTGTTCGTGTTCGTCATGGGGACGATGGGCGTGTTCCTGGGTGCGATCGTGTCGTTCCAGGCCATGGAATGGTTCATGCCGTCGGCGGTCGCGGGCGATACCTGGAAGGGGATGGCGGCGCTGTCCGGCAGTTGGATCGGTGGCGGCGCCAACATGGTCGCGATCCGCGAGATCTTCGAGGTCGATGCGACGTTGTTCGGCCAGTTCGCCGTGGTCGACGTGGCGTTGGCCAGCCTGTTGATGGCGTCGTTGCTGTTCCTGGCCAATCGCCAGCAGCAGATCGATGCGCGCAGCGGTGCCGATACCCGTGCGCTGGATGACATGAAGCATCGCATCGCCGCCTACGAGGCCGCGAACGCGCGCATTCCCACGCTGTCGGATTTGATGGTCATCGTGGGCTGGGCCTTCGGCATCGTGGCCGTGGCGCATGCGGTGGCCGGCGTGGCTTCGACCTGGTTCAAGGCGAACGTGGAATGGGCCGGTCGATTCAGCCTCGACTCCCCGTTCGTGTGGATCGTGGTGTTGTCCACGCTGGGTGGATTGCTGCTGAGTTTCACTCGTGTGCGTCGCCTGGAAAACGTCGGCGCTTCCAGGGTCGGCACGGTGTTCCTGTATTTCCTGATCGCCTGCATCGGCATGCAGATGGATTTCCTCAAGCTCGCCAACCGTCCGGAGCTATTGCTGATCGGCGCGATCTGGATGTCGGTGCACGTGGCCGTGATCTGGTACTCGGCGAAGCTGGTGAAGGCGCCGCTGTTCTATTTCGGCGTCGGTTCGATGGGCAACATCGGTGCGGCGGCTTCGGCACCGGTCATCGCGGCGGCCTTCCATCCTTCGCTGGCGCCGGTGGGCGTGCTGCTGGGGACGGTGGGCTACGCCACCGGCACGGTCATCGCCTACCTCATCGGGTTGACCTTGCGGGCGATGGCCGGGGGCTGACTGGTAGCATTGCCGTGTGCACGAACGTTTCGTCGTCGTGCCCGCGGAGGTTGGAGAGACAATGGAACTGACGATCCTGATGCCATGCCTCAACGAGGCGGAAACCCTTGCGATCTGCATCCGCAAGGCGAAATCCTTCCTGGCCGAATCCGGCGTGTCGGGGGAAGTCCTGATCGCCGACAACGGCAGCACGGATGGCTCCCAGCAGATCGCGGCGGCGGAGGGCGCGCGCGTCGTCGATGTCGCGGAAAAAGGTTACGGCGCGGCCTTGATCGGCGGCATCCGTGCCGCGCACGGCCGGTTCGTGGTGATGGGCGATGCCGACGATTCCTACGACTTCTCCCGGTTGATGCCCTTCATCGAGGAACTCCGGCGCGGCAACGACCTGGTCATGGGCAATCGCTTCCGGGGCGGCATCGCGCCAGGCGCAATGCCCTTCCTGCACAAGTACCTGGGCAATCCCGTGCTGAGCCTGGTGGGTCGGGTCTTCTTCGGCGTGCAGGCGCGTGATTTCCACTGTGGCCTGCGCGGCTTCGACAGGCAGCGCATCCTGTCGCTCGAGCTGTCCTCGACCGGCATGGAATTCGCGAGCGAAATGGTGGTGAAGGCGTCGCTGGCGCAATACCGGATCGCCGAAGTCCCGACCACGCTGAAGCCGGACGGACGCTCGCGGCCCCCGCACCTGCGCACGTGGCGCGATGGCTGGCGGCACCTGCGATTCCTGTTGTTGCACAGCCCGCGCTGGTTGTTCCTGATCCCGGGCTTCGTGCTGGCGGGGGCGGGCATCCTGGCGATGGGCGTGATCGGTTTGCGCAGCATCGAGGTGGGCGGGATCAACCTGGACATCCACACGTTGTCCTATGCGGGTGCAGCCATCGTGCTGGGCGTGCAGATGATCTTGTTCTCCGTGCTGACGAAGCTGATCGGCATGCGCCACGGCTGGTTGCCGGAAAAGCCGCGCACGCGCTGGCTGCTGTCGGCGGTCACGCTGGAGCGCGGGCTCGTGGTCGCCCTGATCCTGTTCCTCGCGGGCGTGGCCCTGTCGCTGCAGGCCGTGCGTCTGTGGATGTCGCTGGATTTCGGCGTGCTCGATCCGCGCGAGGCGATGCGATGGGTCATTCCCTCGGTCACGCTGATGGCGGTGGGCGGGCAACTCGCGCTTTCGGTCTTCGTGCTGGAGGCGCTGCGTCTGCCGATTGCCACGCGGAAATGAACATGCGCGCGGACAGTCCGATCCGCAGGAAGGCCGCCTTCGTGCTGTCGGGCGGCACCGGGTTCGCGCTGTATTACGTTTTTTCCTTGCTGCTCGTGCGATTGCCGGGCGTCGAGCATGAAGTTGCTGCGTTCGTCGCAGTGCTGCTGTCGGTGCCGCCCACCTATCTGCTGCAACGCAATTTCACGTTCCGTCACCGTGGCGGGGTATCGAAGTCGTTCGCTGGCTACTGCCTGTTGCAGGCATTCAATGCCGTGGCGATAGGTGCGCTGGCGTGGTGCGGCAGGAAGGCGGGATTGCCGGCGGAAATCAATTTCCTCGCAGCCGGTGGCGTGGCGGTGGTGGTGTCCTATGTCGTCCTGTCGCGCCTGGTGTTCCGCCAGGATCAAGGATAGGGAAATGGATCGGACGAAGCGCATCAATGCCCAGTACAACGTGGCGCAGGCCGGTGGCCTCACCGATCGGATCTCCACCTACATGCGGCGGAAGATGTATGCCCGGTTCATCGGCCAGGGCATTGGACGGGACGACACCATCCTCGATGTCGGCGTGACTGGTGACCGCAGCCAGCTGGCGTCGAACTACCTGGAAGCCTGGTACCCGCACAAGGATCGCGTGACGGCCTGCGGCATCGACGATGCGTCCTTCCTGGAGCAGGAATACCCGGGGATGGCGTTCGTGCAGGCCGATGGCCGTGACCTGCCTTTCGCCGACGGCAGTTTCGACTGGGTGCATTCCAGCGCCGTGCTCGAACACGTTGGATCAAGTGCCGAACAGGCGAAATTCGTTTCGGAACTGCATCGCGTGTGCAGGAAGGGCGTGTTCGCCACCACGCCGAACCGCTGGTTCCCGGTCGAGTTCCATACCGTGCTGCCGCTGGTGCACTGGTTGCCGAAACCGGCTTTCCGTCGGTTGATCCGTCGACTGGGGCACGAAGACCTGGCCTTGGAGCGCAACCTCAACCTGCTGGACAAGGCCGCGCTTGCTTCGGTTTGCCGCGACGCGGGCGTTGGCGGATTCACGATCGGCAGCGTGTCGCTGTGCCTGTGGCCCAGTAACCTCCTGCTCGCCATCGACAAGCAGGGGAAGGATTGAGATGCGTCGCATGGCCTGGGACATGGATGCCGGGCAGCGGCAGGCATGGATCGCCGCTGCGCTGGCGCTGTCGTCGGCAATGGCCTTCGTGGCACTGGTTGCGTACTTGCCGGTCGCCATCTTCGCAGGCGCAGGACATGACGATGCCTGGTTCTGGCTGCGGGCAAGTGCCATGGTCGCCGGAAGCTGGCTGGGGGAATACAACCAGTACACGCTGATGAAGGGTGTGGGTTATCCGTTGTTCCTTGCCCTCAACTACGGATTGGGCACGTCATTGTCGTTGTCGCAGGCCGTGCTGTACGCGGTGGCCTGCCTGCTCTTGGGCCATGGTGTCTACCGCCTGACCGGAAAAGCCTGGCTCGCGTTGCTGCTGGTGCTGCTGATGCAGTGGCATCCCATGGCCATGACCTGGGAGCGGGTGATCCGCGACAACATCTCTGCCGCGCAGACACTGCTGGTCATCGGTTGCCTGCTGCAGTTCCTGTTCGTCGCACGCACGTCAAAGGCAAGGATCGCCTGGGCCGTGGCGACGGGCTGGATGCTGGGGTGGTTGTGGTCGACGCGCGAGGACGGCATCTGGATCCTGCCCGGTGTTGCGATCCTGATCGTCGCGCGCCTTGTCCAGGTGCGCAGGCTGGATGGAGAGTTGCGGCGGTTCGGCGTGGCTGGCGTGGCGATGGTGGCGGCCTTCTGCCTGTTGCCGGGATTGATCGCCACCGCCAACTGGAGCAAATACGGACGGTTCGAGACCGTCGACCTCAAGGGTGCGGCGTTTGCAGATGCGATTTCCGCGTTGCAGTCGGTGCGTGTGGGAGAGTCGACGGCTTACGTGCCCGTGCCCGAACGCGTGCGTGAGGCGGTGTACCCGGTCAGTCCGACCTTCGCCAGGCTGCAGCCGTACCTCGAAGGTGCGGGGAAGCATTGGGCCGAGCCCGGTTGCAGGTTGTACGCGCAGGCGTGCGGGGATTACGCCGGAGGCTGGTTCCTGTGGGTTTTCCGCGATGCAGTTGCGTCCGTGGGCGGCTACGAGTCGCCAGAGGCGGTGCATGCCCTCTATCGTTCGATCGCCAGCGAGATCGGGCAGGCTTGCGACGATGGCGCGCTCGATTGCACGGTGGCCGGTATCGGGTTCATGCCCGCGGCCACTCGCGAGCAATGGCGCTCGCTGCCGGGGAGGCTGCTCGATGGCGTGTCGATGGTCGCGTGGCGTGGCGTTTCCCCTCCGGAGCTCCACAGCCATGGCAGCAAGAGCATGGCTGGCGACATGTGGCGTTTCGTCGGTGAACCGAGGGTTCGCCATGTGCGCGGCCTGTCGGGCAAGTCCGCCTATGGCTGGTTCTACGACCCGGGCAATGCATGGCTCAGGATCCATTGTCCCTTAAGTGGGTACATGCACGAGGTCGAGCGCCGCGAGAGCCCCGACATTTCCGCGCACTTCGCGGATCCATCCGCGCATGACCGGCGTTTCGACATGGACGTGCCGCCGGACGCGGATTGTGCGCTGGAGGCGGGTTCCGGGGGTACCTACGTACATGTCGTGGACATTGCCGAGCTGAAGGAAGCACGCATGAGCCTGCGTGTCGGCGACGGCACGCTGTATGTCGACAACGTCGGCGAAGGCATCGATGCCGATGCGGTGGTGCCTGCGGGTGCACTGGCATGGAAGCAGGGCTTCCATCGTGCCTACGGAATGTTCATGCCGTGGTTGGCAGGTGCGGGCGCGTTGGCTTTCCTGTTCGTCGGGTTTCGGGTGCTCGTGCGCCGCGAATGGGAACCGCTGTTCGTCCTGGCGTGTGCGGCATGGGCGCTGGTGGCGAGCAGGATCGTGCTGCTGGCGCTGGTGGACATGTCGTCGTTTCCCGCCTTGAACGTCCAGTACCTGCAGCCGGCGTTCCCGCTGGTGGCGCTCGCTGCCGTGGCATCGCTGGCTTGCCTCTGGCCTTGGCGAAAGCGGCGCGAAGGCACGCAGTCGAGGTGACTGCAGGCATGGCGTGGTTATCGCCGGGCGGCACAAGACTGCGTCGGGATGCCTCGGGATGAAAAAGAACGGGAGCCAGAAGGCTCCCGTTCGTGTCTGCCGGCAATGGAACCGGATTCAGCAGCAGCGAAACCCGCTGCGCCCGCCGAAACGCGCTTCCTGCCGTTCGCGGAAGAAGGTCTTGTAGTCCATCGGCTCTCGATCCGGATGCTTCTCCAGGATGTGCCGGACGTAGTTGTCGTAGTCCGGGATGCCGCAGCACAGGCGAGCGGTCTGCACCAGCCTCCGCCATATGCGCTTGTGCGTGGTGAAGTGATCCAGCGGGACGAGTTGGGTGCCCATCACAGCCAGGCCTTCTGCTGGTCTTCGCTCAGCGCCACGTAGGGCGTCTCGCGATCGGTGCGTTCGGTGCTGCGACGCGCCTTGATGATCGCCTTCACCGCGTAGAACATCACGCTGAACACCACGAACAGGAACAGTACCGTCAGGCCGGTGTTGACGTAGCCGTTGATCACCACCTGCTTCATCTGGCCCATGGACTTGGCCGCGCCCAGCAATTCGCCGTTGGCGATCGCCGCCTGGTAATGCTTCGCCTGCGCGAGGAAGCCGACCGCCGGCTTGGGGTCGAAGATCTTGATCAGCCCTGCGTACGTGGTGCAGATCAGCAACCAGGTGGCCGGCACGATGGTGACCCATGCATAACGGTCGCGCTTCATCTTGAACAGCACCACCGTGCACAGCATCAGTGCGATGCCGGCGAGCATCTGGTTGGCGATGCCGAACAGCGGCCACAGCGTGTTGATGCCGCCCAGCGGATCGACCACGCCCTGGTACAGGAAGTAGCCCCACAGCGCGACGCAGCCCGCGGTGCCGATGACGTTGGCGCTCCACGAATCGGTCTTGCGCAGCACCGGCACGAAGTTGCCCAGCAGATCCTGCAGCATGAAGCGGCCCGCGCGCGTACCGGCATCGACTGCGGTCAGGATGAAGAGCGCTTCGAACAGGATCGCGAAGTGGTACCAGAACGC
Organism: Luteimonas sp.; assembly: GCA_024707405.1. Taxonomy (GTDB): domain Bacteria; phylum Pseudomonadota; class Gammaproteobacteria; order Xanthomonadales; family Xanthomonadaceae; genus Luteimonas. The sequence goes on along the minus strand of JANPZU010000003.1, from coordinate 383,286 downwards.
CATCGCGCCTTCGCCGCCGGGCAGGGCGTCGTTGAGGATCACCGCGATGCCCACCGCCAGCGTCGGCGCGCCACCGGCACGCGAGAGGATGGTGTGCTCGCCGATCTGCTGCGCCTTCAGTTCGATCGCTTCGGGCGTGATGGTGAAGCCCCAGCTGCTGATGACCTGCGCCGCATTGTTGACGTCGGTGCCGATCACCGCGGCCGGGCTGTTCATCGCGAAGTAGATGCCCGGGTCGAGGATCGCGGCGGCCACCAGCGCCATGATCGCCACGAACGATTCCATCAGCATGCCGCCGTAGCCGATGTAGCGGGTGTGGGTTTCATTGGCGAGCAGCTTGGGCGTGGTGCCCGAGCTGATCAGCGCATGGAAGCCCGATACCGCGCCGCAGGCGATGGTGATGAACAGGAACGGGAACAGTCCGCCCTTCCACACCGGCCCGTCGCCGGTCGACGCGAACTCGGTGAACGCCGGCATCTTCAGCGAGGTGATTTCAGGGCTGGCGATCACGATGCCGATGGCCAGCGCCACCACCACGCCGATCTTGAGGAAGGTCGACAGGTAGTCGCGCGGCGCCAGCAGCAGCCACACCGGCAGCACCGCCGCGACGAAGCCGTAGCCGATCAGCATCCAGGTGATCTGGGTGCCGGTGAAGGTGAACGCCGGGCCCCACGTGGGATGCGCGCCGACCTTGCCGCCCAGCCAGATCGCGACCAGCAGCAGGATCACGCCGATGATCGAGATCTCGCCGATCCTGCCGGGGCGGATGTAGCGCATGTAGATGCCCATGAAGATCGCCAGCGGCATCGTCGCGATCACCGTGAACATACCCCATGGGCTTTCCGCCAGCGCCTTCACCACGATCATCGCCAGCACCGCCAGGATGATGATCATGATCATGAAGGCGCCGAACAAGGCGATGGTGCCGGCCACCGGCCCCATCTCCTCGCGCACCAGGTCGCCCAGCGAGCGACCGTTTCGGCGGCTGGAGATGAACAGCACCATGAAGTCCTGCACCGCACCGGCCAGCACCACGCCGGTGATCAGCCAGAGCATGCCGGGCAGGTAGCCCATCTGCATCGCCAGCACCGGGCCGACCAGCGGGCCGGCGCCTGCGATCGCGGCGAAGTGGTGGCCGAACAGCACGTGCTTGTTGGTGGGCACGTAGTCCAGGCCATCGTTGTTGATGTGCGCGGGGGTCGCCCGCGTCGGATCCAGCCGCATCACGTTCTTCGCGATGTAGAGGCTGTAGTAGCGATAGGCGACGAGATAGATCGAGACCGCGGCGACCACGATCCACAACGCGCTGATCTGTTCGCCTTGCCGCAGGGCGACGACGCCCAGGCAAGAGGCACCGATCAAGGCAACGATGGCCCAGACTGCATGGTTGAACACGCCCTTCATGGCGACTTCCTTCCGACGGGGGTGCAAAGCGTCGCGCCGGACGGCGGTCGGGGTCAATGCCGGAGTGCGTGTAACGGTGATGTAACGGGCTACGACTTTGGTCGTGTGCGGTCAGTCGCGCGAGATCAGAGCCAGCGGATCCGCTTCAGGTAGACGTACAGCCCCGCCACCACGGTGCCGACCACGCCGATCAGCACGAGGTAGCTGTACTTGCCGTGCAGTTCGGGCATGGCGTCGAAATTCATGCCGTACCAGCTCGCGATCAGCGTCGGCGCGGCCAGCAGCGCCGCCCAGCCGGCGAGCCGCTTCACCACTTCGCCCTGCCTCAGCGTCACCAGTGCCTGGTTCACGCCGAGCGCGGTGCCCAGCATGTCGCGCATCGCATCGATGGTGTCGTTGAGCCGCACGGAATGGTCGAGCACGTCGCGCAGGTACAACCGAACTTCCTCCGGAATCAACGTGCTGCCGGTACGTACCAGTTGCGCCAGCACGTCCTGCATCGGCGTGACGTTGACGCGCATGTAGGTCAGTTCGCGCTTGAGGTCGTACAGGCGGATGACGATCCGGCGGTCGAAGGTGTCCTTGACGATGTCCTTCTCCAGCCGCAGCAGTGTCTGCTTGGACTCGCCGACGATCGGGATGTAGTTGTCGACGATGGCGTCGAGCACGGCATACAGTCCGTACGACGGGCCGAGCGCGAGCAACTCGGGTTCGCGTTCCACGCGGGCGCGGGCGGGTGCGTAGGACAGGGAGGCGCCGTGGCGGACGGTGACCAGGTAGCGGGGGCCGAGGAAGATGTGGGTCTCGCCGTAGGCGATGCGTTCCTCGACCACCTGCGCGGTGCTGGCGACGATGAACAGGGAATTGCCGTAGGCCTCCACCTTTGGGCGCTGGTGCGCCTTCTGCGCATCCTCGATGGCGAGGTCGTGGAGGCCGAATTCCTCCTGCAGCTTCTCCAGGATGGTCTCGGCGGGCTCGTACAGGCCGATCCACGCGAAGCTGCCGTCATCGACGGCAAGCGCATCGCTGATGTCGTCGATGTGTATGTCGCGACGGCTGCCGTCCTTTGCGTAGACGACGCAATTGACGACGCAGGCAGGATTGGCGGATGCAGGGGCCTTGTGCATGGCGTGCATCCTGCGCCAAGCGCGCGGTGGCCGGCAAGCCAGCCCGTGCTTCAGCGTGCGATGAAGCGGATCGCCTGGCCGCCGCCGGGCGCGAGTGCCAGTTCGAGCGAGTCGCCCGAGGTGACGTCGCGTTCCTCAATCACGATGTCCGTCTGGTTCGCCTGCCAGCCGGCGTTCGGGCCGTCGCGATAGACCTGCGCCGTGTAGCGCCGCCCTGCATCGAGGAAGCCTAGCGATACATGCAGCGTGCGCGCTTCGCCGTCGGTCACTGCGCCGAGGTACCAGTCATCCGAATGGCGATCCTTGCGCGCGAAGGTGACGAATTCGCCGACCTCGCCGTTCAGTACGCGGCTGTCCTCCCAGTCGGCGGGTACGTCCTTGATGAACCGGAAGGCGTCGGGCTTGGCCTCGTATTCCTCGGGCAGGTCGATCGCCATCTGCAGCGGGCTGTACAGCACCACGTACAGCGCGAGCTGTTTGGCCAGGGTGGTCGCCACGCGGTCGCCGTGGCGGCTCTTCATCGAGAACAGCCCCGGCGTGAAGTCGAACGGGCCGTCGAGCATCCGCGTGAACACCAGTGTCGCTTCGTGGCCGGGCGGATTGGGCGGCTGGCCCCAGGCGTTGTATTCCATGCCGCGCGCGCCTTCGCGCGTGACCCAGTTGGGGTAGGTGCGACGCAGGCCGCTGTCCTTGATGGGTTCGTGCGGATTGATCGAGATGCGGCGCTTCGCCGCTTCGGTGACCACCTTGATGTGGTGTCGCGACATCGCCTGGCCTTCGTGCCATGCGTAGCGGAGGTTGCCATCGTCGTCGCGCACCTTGGCCTGGCCGCCGTCGGCGACGTAGCCGGTCTTGATCGCGGCCACGCCAAGGCGTTCGTACAGGTCGAGTGCGTCAGGGAGCTGTCTCTCGTAGTGAGCCGCGTGCCCTGAAGTCTCGTGGTGGCCGATGAGCGTGACGCCGCGTTCGCGCGCATGCGCCGTCACCTTCTCGATGTCGAAATCGGGATAGGCCTCGGTGAAGCTGAACTCCTCGCCATTGGCGAACCAGTCGCCGTCCCAGCCGATGTTCCAGCCTTCGACCAGCACGCCACCGAAGCCGTGCTGGGCGGCGAAGTCGATGTAACGGATCGTGTCTTCCGTGGTCGCCCCATGCTTCGTGCCGGAACCCCAGCTCTTGGTATCGAGGTGCATCTCCCACCAGATGCCGAGGTACTTCATCGGCTTGACCCACGACACGTCGCCCAGTGCATTGGGCTCGTTGAGGTTGAGTACGAGGTCGGACGTGGCCAGGCCGGCGGCATCGTCAGACAGCAACACCACGCGCCACGGCGTGGCGAATGGCGCGTCGCGCTCGACCTTGGCGGCATCCGTGCCGGGGAACAGTTGCGCGCGGAAACGTCGATCCTCGACCCGCACCAGGTTCATCGCCGAATAATCGGCCAGTGCGGCTTCGTGGAAGGCGATGTGCAAACCATCGTCGCGGCGCAGGGTCATGGGCGTCTGTGCGAATCCTACTTCGGCCAGTGCCGTGCGCTTGTACACGTATTCCTTGCGGTTCCACTCCAGCGCCGGGATCCACCACGCGGTGGCGTCGGTGGCGAGGGTGAATTCGGTCAGTTCCTCGGCGATGTTCAGTCGACGCAGCGCCGGCTGTTCCGGGAACACGTAGCGGAAACCGATGCCGTCGTCGAACACGCGGAACACCACGTCGAAGCGTCGCTGGTCGCCATTGGTTTCCACCAGGCCCACGCGCAATTCGTTGTGATGATCGCGTACATGGCGGCGTTCGCCCCAGGGCTGCTCCCAGGTGGCATCGTGCGAACGCGTGGCTTGCGAGGCAATCCGCAGGTTCCGGTCGAGCTTGGCGACATCGGTGAACAGGAAGCCCAGTTGCGACGAAACGATCACCGGCTTGCCATCGCGCGCGATCGAATAGCGCGCACGACCGTCATGGTCGGTCACCACTTCCACCGTGATCCGTCCATCGGGCGATGCGATCCGTGCGGCCGGCGCATCCTGCGCAACGAGTGCCGCCGACGGCAACGACAAGGCGAGTGCGAGAACGAAACGCTGCAACATCAGGCGATGCCTCCCGGGTGATGCGATCCACCCGGATTCTGTCACGGCGCCGCGCCGCGCCGCGGCTGCATACGTATGTGCTGCAGGCGCAACAAACGTGCGATGACGTGTGCAATCAGCCTTGCGTGCGTGCGTGAGGCTTCGTCAGTGCGATGGCCAGTGCCGCATGGATCGGCAGCAGCAGGGAGATCCAGTGCAGGTTGCGTTGCGGTTCGACCGGCAGCCAGTTGAGGAAGAGTGCGATCACCGCGCACAGCGCAACCAGCCAGGCCATCCATGTGAACAGCGCGCCGGATGCCCGACTGCGTGCGATGCGCCATCCGCCCGGCACCAGCAGCAGGCACAGCGGCGACAGCAGCATCAGGTTGCGATTGGCCCAGGCAAAACGATGTTCGGTGCCCAGCCACAGGAACAGCATCACCAGTCCGAGGACGCCGCACAGTGCCCAGAACGGCAATGCAATGGCGGCCAGTCGCGTGGGTGCGCGCTTGCTGAGCCATTGTGCACCGAGTGCGAATGCGAGTCCGATCAGCAGCCACGGCCACCATTCGCGGCGTTCTTCCGCAGGTTCAGGCGGCAGCCGGTGCGGCAAAACATCTTCGGTTTCTTGCACCAACGGTCGACCGTCCGGGCGGCGTGCTTCGGCCAGCGCGTCGGCCAGCCGCATCGGCACGAAGGCGTCTTTCCAGAGTGAATTGGGTTTGTCGGCGGCGGGGCCGAGGCCAAGGTCGAAGCCCAGCCACATCCATGTTGCCGGTGACGCCAACCGCACCGCATCGCCACGGAAGGTGTTGCCGCGCGAACGGCCGGCGAGCAGGTTGCGCAGTTCGCCGTCGAGCGCCACGTCGAGTGCATCGCGTACCCGCGTCGAGCAATTGTCGAGGAAGTAGTCGTAGCGATAGTGTGCGTTTTCCGGCTTCGCGTTCTCGGCCAGTGCCGCTGCAAGCGAGCTGGCCTCGTCGTCGGACAAGTCGAGCCACTGGATCGAGACGCCGCGACCGACTTCGCGGTAATAGGCCAGGTCATCGAACAGCGGCAGTGCGACCAGCATGTAGCGCATGTCGCCACGGATGAAGTTGCCGGTGAAGCCCGGTTCGTCCATGTCGAAGAAGCCGAAGTTGTACGACACCGGGCCATCGAGCGCGGGATCGTCCACCACGATCGCGTTGTGGCCGAAACGCTCGAAGAAGATCTCGCCTGGCTGCATGGTAGCCACGCCGATGCGCGGCGCAGCGTGCGTAAAGGCCGAGACCAGCAACAAAGCCAGCAGCACGACGGCCCGTGCCAACGCTTGCCTGCCGCCGCTCATGGCTGGAAGCGTGTCAATCCGCCGCCGGGTCGGCATGGACGCTGACATGCAGCGCATGCAGCCGGCGCGCGTCGGCGCGGGTGACGCGGAAGCCGAAGCGTCCCAGCGTCAGTTCCTCGCCGGCTTCAGGCAGGTGGCCGATGGCCGCGGTGACCAGGCCGCCGATGGTGTCGTACTCGTTGTCGTCGAAGTCCGCGCCGAAGCGTTCGTTGAAGTCGGCGATGGGCGTCAGCGCATCGACGATGAACTGGCCGTCGGCCTGCGCCGCGATCAACGCGTTCGGGTCTTCGGCGTCGTCGTGTTCGTCGTCGATCTCGCCGACGATCTCCTCCAGGACGTCCTCGATGGTCACCAGTCCGGCGACACCGCCGTACTCGTCGATCACGATCGCCATGTGGTTGCGCGACTGGCGGAATTCCCGCAGCAGCACGTTGAGCTTCTTCGAGGCCGGGATCAGCACCGCCGGTCGCAGCAGCGAATGGATCGTGCCCGGGCCGTTGTCGGCCACCACGCCGCGCAACAGATCCTTGGCCAGCAGGATGCCGAGGATCTCGTCCTTGTCCTCGCCGTGCACCGGGAAGCGGGAATGGCCGGATTCGACCACCTGCTTCATCAGGTCGAGGAACTTCGCCTCCGCGGGCAGGGCCACCATCTGTGCGCGCGAGACCATCACGTCGCCCACGGTCATGTCGGACACGGCCAGCGCGCCCTCCATCATCCGCAGGGTGTCGGCCTCGATCAGGCCATCGGAGTGGGTATCGCGCAGCAACTCGACCAGGTCGTCGCGGGTGCTGGGCTCGCCGGAAATCGCCGAACTCAGGCGTTCCAGCCACGTGCGCCGTTTTTCCGGTATTTCGGAGGCGCTGGGACTACTGTCGTCCTCGGACATTTCTGTAACTTGTTGATTCTTCGTCACCCACGCGGGCGGCCCGGTCAGTCTAGCGTGCGAATGCGGGAGATGTGCAACCCGGCCCGGCAGGAAGGCTCAGTCCCGGTAGGGATCTTCGATCCCCAGTCCCGCGAGGATCTCGCGTTCCAGTTGCTCCATGCACTCGGCCTCGCGGTCGTCCTCGTGATCCCAGCCCAGCAGGTGCAGTGCGCCATGGACGGTGAGGTGGGCGTAGTGCGCGTTGAGCGGCTTGCGCTGTTCGCGGGCTTCGCGCGCGACCACCGGCGCGCAGATCACCAGGTCGCCCAGCAGGGGCAGCTTCACGCCTTCGGGCAGTCCTTCGGGCAGTTCTGCCGGGAAGCTCAGCACGTTGGTGGCGTAGTCCTTGCCGCGATAGTGGCGGTTGAGCGCGCGGCCTTCCTTGGTGCCGACGATGCGGATGGCGAGGTCGGCTTCGCGGATGCGGCTGTCCAGGGCGGCGGCGGCCCATTTGCGGAAGCTGTTGGCAGCCGGCAGCCCCTTGCGCGGGACGGCATAGCCGACGGCGACATCGAGGCGGATCGGGCCGCGGGTCACGGCGTGGCCCCGGTTTGCGCATCCAGCGCGTCGCGCCGTTCGTAGGCGTTGACGATGCGTGCGACCAGCGGATGGCGCACCACGTCCTTGGCTTCGAAGAAGGTGAAGCTGACGCCGTCCACGTCGCGCAGCACTTCAATGGCATCGCGCAGGCCCGACTTCACGTGCTTGGGCAGGTCGATCTGGGTCATGTCGCCGGTCACCACCGCCGTGCTGCCGAAGCCCAGGCGGGTGAGGAACATCTTCATCTGTTCGATGGTGGTGTTCTGCGCTTCGTCGAGGATCACGAAGGCATCGTTGAGCGTGCGCCCGCGCATGTACGCGAGCGGGGCGATCTCGATGACGTTCTTCTCCAGCAGCTTCACCACCTTTTCCACGCCCAGCATCTCGTACAGCGCGTCGTAGAGCGGTCGCAGGTACGGGTCGACCTTCTGTGTGAGGTCGCCGGGCAGGAAGCCGAGCTTCTCGCCGGCTTCAACGGCTGGGCGCACGAGGATCAGTCGCTGCACACGCGACTCGTTCAGCGCATCGACCGCCATCGCCACCGCGAGGAACGTCTTGCCGGTGCCGGCCGGACCGATACCGAAGTTGATGTCGTGCGTGGTGATGGCGTGCAGGTACTTCTGCTGGTTGGCACCGCGGCCGCGGATGTTGCCGCGTTTCACGCGTACCGACACGTCCTGCGGCGTGTACTCGCCGTCGTTGCCCACGTTCGCCTCGCTCAGGCGCAGGTTGATGGCATGGCTGTCGAAGGTTTCGGTGGCCGATTCGTCGTAAAGCGCACGCAGCAGCTTTTCCGCCTTCGCGAGGATCTTCTCGTCGCGGCCGGTCACGCGGAACACGTTGCCGCGGTTGGAGATCTCCACGCCCAGGCGCAGTTCGATCTGGCGCAGATGCCCGTCGAACGGGCCGGACAGGTTGGCCAGTCGCTCGGTGTCGGCGGGGTCGAGGGTGAAGTCGCGTTGGGGGAGTGCGTTCATGGGGATGCGTGGCCGTCAGTGCCGGGTTTCGAGGCCGATGTCGTCGATCGGCCATTGGTGGAAGACGTAGACCTCGCCGTCGTCGATGGCCTGGTCGAAGTAGTCCTCGTCGGGCGCTTCGTCGCGACCGCATTCCAGCGGCTCGTCCTCCACGGCGACCACCTGCCAATCCTGCCCCCGCACGTAGGCGGTGGCGTGGCCGAGCGGGTCATCGGCCAGCTCCGGCCGGACGTAGCAGACCACGAAGGCGCCGCCGGCCGTCTCGAAATCGGGACTGTCCGGCAACGGTCGGGCTTCGAGCGTGAAGACCCAGAGCATGGGCGATGGCATGTGACGTGCCGATCAGGAAATGGGTTGCAGACTAGCGCGCAGCGGGCGGGCTGACAAAGCGATGCGGCAGTTCGAGGTTCATGCATCGCCGACGGCCGCCACGCGTCCGCGCAGCGAGTTGCTCATCGCCTCGGTGATGACCACATCGACGAATTGCCCGATCAGTCGCGCCGGTGCCGGGAAATTCACCGAACGCATGTTCTCGGTCTTGCCGGTCAGCTCGTTCGGATCCTTGCGCGACGGGCCTTCCACCAGCACGCGCTGCACGCTGCCCACCATCGCCTGCGAAATCTTCGCGGCGTTGGCGTTGATCGTCGCCTGCAGGCGCGACAGGCGCGCGTGCTTCGTTTCGTCCGACACGTCGTCGGGCAGGTCGGCGGCGGGCGTGCCGGGGCGGCGCGAGTAGATGAAGGAGAACGACTGGTCGAAGCCGACGTCCTCGATCAGCTTCATCGTCTTCTCGAAATCCGCATCGGTCTCGCCGGGGAAGCCGACGATGAAGTCCGAGCTGATCGAGATGTCCGGCCGCACCGCGCGCAGTTTGCGGATCTTCTGCTTGAATTCGAGCGCGGTGTAGCCGCGCTTCATCGCCGCGAGGATGCGGTCACTGCCGGCCTGCACCGGCAGGTGCAGGTAGTTGGCCAGTTGCGGCACGTCGCGATAGGCGTCGACCAGCGAGTCGCTGAATTCCAGCGGGTGCGAGGTGGTGAAGCGGATGCGGTCGATGCCGTCGATCTCGGCGAGGGTGCGGATCAGCAGGCCGAGGTCGGCCAGTTCGTCCGTGCCTTCCATTGCGCCGCGATAGGCGTTGACGTTCTGGCCGAGCAGGTTGATCTCGCGCACGCCCTGGCCGGCGAGTTGCACGGCTTCCACCAGCACGTCCTCGAACGGGCGGCTGATCTCGGTGCCGCGCGTGTAGGGCACGACGCAGAAGCTGCAGTACTTGCTGCAGCCTTCCATGATCGAGACGAAGGCGCTCGGGCCTTCGGCGCGTGGCTCCGGCAGGCGGTCGAACTTCTCGATCTCGGGGAAGCTGATGTCGACCTGCGGCTTCTGCTGTTCGCGGCGGGCGCGGATCAGCTCCGGCAGCCGGTGCAGGGTCTGCGGGCCGAACACGAGATCGACGTACGGCGCGCGCTTGACGATCGCTTCGCCTTCCTGCGATGCCACGCAGCCGCCGACGCCGATGATCACGTCGCGGCCGTCCTTCTTGAGGGCCTTCCAGCGACCGAGCTGGCTGAACACCTTCTCTTGCGCCTTCTCGCGGATCGAGCAGGTGTTGACCAGCACCACGTCGGCTTCCTCGACGTTGGTGGTCAGCTCCAGCCCGTCGCTGGCGGCGAGCACGTCGGCCATCTTGGCCGAGTCGTACTCGTTCATCTGGCAACCGTGGGTCTGGATGAAGAGCTTGCCGCGCGGCTTGGCGCTCGCGGGTGGCGTGGCCGATGCGGGGGCGATCCCGGCGTCGGCGAGGACGGGCAACTGGGTCATGGCATCTCCGGGGCGCGGCGGTGATTCCGGGCCGGATGGCTGTGGATTGTCGGAATAGTGTAAGCCGTCACGCGTCCGGTTCCGGAATCGCCCGGCGTTTATCGATCAAGGACTTGGCAGTCGGGAACGAAGGGTGGACACTGCGCGGATGAAAGGGGGCAGGGGACTGGCAATGATCCTCGGGCTGGCGTTCCTTGCGCCCGCCATGCCTGCGCTCGCGGGCACGATCTACCGCTGCGACGGCACCGACGGCATCCCCAGCTATGTCAGCAAGCGCGTGCCCGGTGCCAAGTGCACGGCTGTGACCAGCTACCGTCCTTCCCCGGCCCGGCCCTCGCGGCCCGCGGCCCCTGCCGGCACCGGGAGCGCCACGCCGGCCAACCCGGTCGCAGGCTCCCCGGTGAGGACGGGCGGCGCCGCGCCGGCGACCTTCATGGGTGGTGGCGGATCCGTCGCGGCGACGGCTCCCGCGCCTGCCAACACGGCTGCGCCCGTGCCGGCGACGGCCACGCCCGCCAGTCGTCGGCTGCAGCAAGGGCAGGTCTATTCCTACATCAAGGACGGCGTGCGGCATTACACCAGTGCCCGCCCGCGCGGTGCCGACGTCACCGCCGTGCGCACCATCCAGTACAGCTTCTTCGAGACCTGCTATGCCTGTGCGGCCGCGCCCGGCGTCAACTTCGGCACGGTGCGCCTCAACACCACGGCCTACGCGGCGGAAGTCAGTGCAGCCGCCCGCAAGTTCGGGGTCGAGGAGGCGGTGGTGCGGGCGATCATGCACGCCGAATCCGCCTTCAACCCGAATGCATTGTCGCGGGCCGGGGCACAGGGTCTGATGCAATTGATGCCGGCCACGGCACGCCGCTTCGGCGTGACCAATGCCTACGATCCCACCCAGAACATCCATGGTGGCGTGGAATACTTGGCCTGGCTGCTCAAGCGTTTCAACGGCGACCTCACGCTGGCCGCCGCCGGCTACAACGCGGGCGAGGGCGCGGTCGACCGGCACAAGGGCGTGCCGCCCTACAGCGAGACCCAGCGTTACGTGCAGCGCGTCGCCGTGCTGGCCGAGCGCTATCGCGGCCAGGTCGCCGCCAACTGATTGATTCCACTGCGGGGAGAGGGCCTCGGGCATTGCGCCCGGGTGCGTGGCGTTGTCGCAGGATTCAGCGTTCCGTTACACTTCGTCGTCTTTATGCGGTCGCTTCCAGTGCATCGAAGCGGCTTGCGGCAGCCAACACCAGATAGCTACCGACGATTGCGGAGTTCCGGATGTCCAACGATGCGGTGATCGATCCTGCCGAGGGGGCAGGCCCCGACAATACCGGGAGGCGCCGGTTCCTGACCGCGACGACTGCCGTGGTAGGTGCCGTCGGCGCCGGCTTTGCCGCCGTGCCGTTCATCAAGTCCTGGAACCCCAGCGCCCGGGCGCAGCTCGCCGGTGCGCCGGTCACCGCCGACATCAGCGGCCTGCAGGAAGGCCAGCGCCTCGTGCTGGAGTGGCGTGGCCAGCCGATCTGGATCGTCAAGCGCTCCAAGGCCATCCTTGAGGCACTGCCGACGCTGGACGACCAGCTGCGTGACCCGCAGTCGGAGAACCTGGACCAGCAGCCCGCCTACATCCGCGAGGCCGATCCGCAACTGCGTTCGCTCAAGCCCGAGATCTCGGTGCTGGTCGGCCTGTGCACCCACCTGGGCTGCGCGCCGGAAATGGTCGCGGAGATCCGCCCCGAGCCGTTCGACCCCAACTGGAAGGGCGGCTACTTCTGCCCCTGCCACAAGTCGAAGTTCGACATGGCCGGCCGCGTCTTCCAGGGCGTGCCCGCGCCGACCAACCTGGTGGTGCCGCCGTACCACTTCGCCGACGACAACACCATCGTGATCGGTGTCGATCCGGGAGCTGCGTAAGCCATGTCGAACGTGATCGTGCGTACCGCCAACAACGCGTGGGACTGGTTCAACGAGCGTGCGCCGGGCTTCATGCCCGTGTACCGCAAGCACATGAGCGAGTACTACGCGCCCAAGAACTTCAACATCTGGTACATCTTCGGCGTGCTGTCGCTGGTGGTGCTGGTCAACCAGATCGTCACCGGCATCTTCCTGACGATGCATTACAAGCCGAGCGCGGCGGAAGCCTTCGCCTCGGTCGAATACATCATGCGCGACGTGGAGTGGGGCTGGCTGATCCGCTACATGCACAGCACCGGCGCCTCGCTGTTCTTCATCGTGGTCTACATCCACATGTTCCGCGGCCTGATGTACGGCAGCTACCAGAAGCCGCGCGAACTGGTGTGGATCCTGGGCATGCTGATCTACCTCGTGCTGATGGCCGAAGCCTTCCTCGGCTACGTGCTGCCGTGGGGCCAGATGTCGTTCTGGGGCGCGAAGGTGATCATCTCGCTGTTCGGCGCGATCCCGGTGATCGGCAACGGCCTGACCGAGTGGATCATGGGCGACTACCTGCCCAGCGACGCCACACTCAACCGCTTCTTCGCGCTGCACGTCATCGCGCTGCCGCTGGTGTTGCTGCTGCTGGTCGTGCTGCACATCTTCGCGCTGCATGAAGTGGGTTCGAACAACCCCGACGGCGTCGAGATCAAGAAGGGGCCGAAGGGCAACCGCTGGTCGCCGACCGCGCCGGCCGACGGTATCCCGTTCCACCCGTACTTCACGGTGAAGGACACGTTCTACGTGTGCTTCTTCCTGATCATCGCGTCCTTCATCATCTTCTTCGCGCCGGGATTCGGCGGCTGGTTCCTCGAGCACGACAACTTCGTCGAGGCCAACCGACTGGTCACGCCCGAGCACATCAAGCCCGTCTGGTACTACACCCCGTACTACGCGATGTTGCGCGTGGTGCCGGACAAGCTGGGCGGCGTGCTGGTGATGTTCGGGGCGATCGCGATCCTGTTCCTGGTGCCGTGGCTCGACCGCGCCAAGGTCAAGTCGTACCGCTACCGCGGCCTGATGTCGAAGTTGCTGCTGGGCATCTTCGCGATCTGCTTCATCTGGCTGGGCAAGATCGGCGCCGGCCCGGGTACCGACCCGGTCGAGACCATCGTCGGCCGCTTCCTGACCGCCTACTACTTCCTGTTCTTCCTGTTGATGCCGGTCTGGACCAGGATCGATTCGACCAAGCCAGTGCCCGAGCGGGTGACGACGCATGACTAAGACTTTCAAGGCCCCGGCTCTGATGAAGCGCGCGGCTGCGTTCGCCGGCGGGTTGCTGCTGTCCTTCACCGCCCTTGCCGCCGGCCCGGGTGCGCCGCTGCAGCAGTCGGGCACCGACATCAGCGACAAGGCGTCGCTGCAGCGTGGCGCGCAGCTGTACATGAACTACTGCGCCGGCTGCCACTCGCTCAAGTACCTGCGCTACTCGCGCATGGCGCAGGATCTCGGCCTGTCCGAGGACGAGGTGATGAACAACCTCAACCTCACCGGCGCCAAGTTCGGCGAGCACATCGTGTCGTCGATGCCGGCCGAGCAGGCCGCGAAGTGGTTCGGGCAGGTGCCGCCGGATCTCACCCTGACCGCACGCGTGAAGCTGGGTGGCCCGGACTGGATCTACACCTACCTCAAGTCGTTCTACCTCGACGAATCACGCCCGCTGGGCTGGAACAACACCTTGTTCCCGAACGCGTCGATGCCGAACGTGCTCTGGGAACAGCAGGGCCTGCAGCGTGCGATCTATGGCGAGCCCGACGCAGCGACCGGCGAACCGGTGGTCGAGCGCCTCGAGGTCGCCACGCCGGGGACGCAGACGGCAGCCGAATTCGACCAGACCGTGCGCGACATCACCGCGTTCCTGGAGTATGCGAGCGAGCCGATCGCCGCCAAGCGCCAGGGCATGGGCGTGTGGGTGATCCTGTTCCTCGCATTCCTCGCGTTCCTGGCCTGGTTGCTGAAGAACGAGTACTGGAAGGACGTTCACTAGCGCGGGCGGTGGCAACTGCCGCGGATAGTGGTTCGCGGCAGGCATGGATGCATCCGCAATGCGCCAAGACCGAGGCGACCGCCTGCGAGGGGCAGTCGGCGCCGATGCGGCCGGCGGTTCCGGTCGCGGGAGATGGCCTGTAATGGTTGCGAGTCCGCGTATGCGCAATGCAATGACGTTGTTTTCATCGGTCGATGACGTGCTGTGCCACCGCGTGCGGCTGGTGCTGGCGGCCAAGGGCGTCAGCTACGACCTGATCCCCGTCGATCCGCAGAACCCGCCCGAGGATCTGGTCGACCTCAACCCCTACCACTCGGTGCCGACGCTGGTCGAGCGCGACCTGGTGCTCTATGCCGCGAGCGTGGTGAGCGAGTACCTCGACGAGCGCTATCCGCATCCACCGCTGATGCCGGTCGATCCGTTGTCGCGCGCACGCTTGCGGCTGGCCATGCTGCGCATCGAGCACGACTGGGTGCCGCAGGTGCAGGCGATCCAGTTCGGCAACAAGCAGCAGGCCGATACCGGTCGCAAGCGGCTCAAGGAACTGCTCACCGCATCGGTGCCGCTGTTCAAGGCCAGCAAGTTCTTCCTCAACCCGGAAATGAGCCTGGCCGACTGCGCGATGGCGCCGATCATCTGGCGCCTGCAGGCGCTGGACATCCCGCTGCCGAAGGACGGCAAGGCGATCGAGGACTACGGCAACCGGATCTTCCGCAATCCCGGTTTCCTGCGCAGCCTCACGCCGCAGGAAAAGAACCTGCGCGCATTGCCGGAGTAATCATCGCGCGCGCGGTGAAGCCGCGCGCCGCGACGCAAGCCACGGCTTTCGTCATACTGCACGCGAGATGCCAGACACGCCGCCCGCCATGACCAGCCATCGCCCGTACCTGTTGCGGGCGCTGTACGAGTGGATCGCCGACAACGGCATGACGCCGCACATCCTGGTCGATGCGCAACAGCCCGGCGTGCGCGTGCCGCCGCATACCGTCAAGGATGGTCGCGTGGTGCTCAACATCGCCGACCGTGCGGTCGCCCGGCTCGAGCTCGACAACGAGAGCGTTCGCTTTTCGGCGCGATTCGGCGGCGTGAGCCATGCGGTGGTGGTGCCGGTGTCGGCGGTGATGGCGATCTATGCGCGCGAGACCGGGCAAGGCATGGCGTTACCCGAGGACATCGGCAATACGGATCCCGATGATGATCCGACGCCCCCGGACGACACGCCCGTCGATGGCGATGGTGGTGATGCGGCCGACGCCGCAGAGTCGGCGCCCAAGCGCGGGGCGCACCTGCGCGTGGTGAAGTAGGGCGGCATCAACTCGATGGGGCCTGCGTGGCCTTTGGCGGGCTT
The DNA here is from genome assembly GCA_024707405.1 of Luteimonas sp. Classification (GTDB taxonomy): domain Bacteria; phylum Pseudomonadota; class Gammaproteobacteria; order Xanthomonadales; family Xanthomonadaceae; genus Luteimonas. Next base: position 367,817 of record JANPZU010000003.1, on the reverse strand, counting down.
GGAGCGGGATTCAAAAGCCGTCGTGCTTCACATGCGTCACGCGCGCCGATGTGCCCAGCGGTGCAAGGTCGTCGGGCGAGCGGCGGCGCGGGCCGACGAACGACACCAGCTTGTCGTCGAACAGCACCAGCCGTCCGACATGGCGTTCGATGCCGTCCTCGGAATATTCGAAGCGGAAGCTGCGCTCCAGCCCCAGCCAGCCATCGTCGCGACGGCGCGGCTTCAGTCCATTCGCATGCACGCTCTGGTCGAGCCAGATCACGCCCGCGGACTGGCAGGCATTGCGCCCGAGGACGATGGCGCGTTCGGCCGCCGCGCGCGATGCATTCCACCACGCATAGGCGCTGGCGCCGGCGATCATCAGGACGATCATGGTGGGGAAGTCGAGCATGGCGGGGATGTGGTGATGTCCGTGGCGGATTGCAATGCGATGCAGCGGGATGTTGCGTCGCGCGCGGGGGGCGCGTTGGTCATCCTCGCAGATCAGGAACCTGCCGGGCCAGGCGGTGGCCCCAGCTTGAGCGACAGGTCGATCGCGTGGACATGCTTGGTCAGTCCGCCGATCGAGATGCAGTCCACGCCGTCCTCGGCGATCGCGCGCACAGTCGACAGGTCGACGCCGCCGGACACTTCCAGCGGGATGCGGCCATCGAACGGCGCCGAACGTGCGATGCGCACGGCGTCGCGGCGCATCCGCGCATCGAAGTCGTCGATCAGGATGCGGTCGCAGCCTTCGGCGAGGGCTTCCTGCAACTGTTCCAGGGACTCGACCTCGACGACCAGCGGCAATCCCGGCTGCCGTTCGCGCGCGCTGCGGATGGCTGCGGTTAGCGTGCCTGCCGCGCGGACATGGTTTTCCTTCAGCATCACCGTGTCGTAAAGGCCGATGCGGTGGTTGTGTCCGCCGCCGACGCGCACGGCGTACTTCTGCGCCAGCCGCAGGCCGGGCAGGGTCTTGCGCGTGTCGAGGATCCTCGTGCCCGTACCGCGAACCGCATCCACGTAGGCGGCGGTGGCGGTGGCGGTGGCGCTGAGCGTCTGCATGAAGTTGAGCGATGTACGTTCAGCCGTCACCAGTGCGCGGGCGCGTCCGTGCAAGGTCGCCAGCACCGTGCCCTTGCCGACGTGGTCACCTTCGGCCACGCGCCAGTCGATGCGCACGTCCGGGTCGAGCGTGCGATGGCAGGCGTCGAACCAAGGCCGGCCGCAGACGATGGCGTCTTGTTTGCACAGCAGGTAGGCCGCGTCGGCCGCATCCGGCAGCAGCGCAGCGGTCACGTCGCCCGAACCGATGTCCTCGGCGAGGGCGCGGGCCACGTCCTCCGCGACCGTTTGCAGTGGAACCGCGAAGCGATCGCTGGCGTCGGCGCTCATGCCTTCGGGAAACCAGGGAGCTGGGCGGTGGCGATGCCTTCCTCGGCCAGCAGGACGGGGATGCCGTCGTCGACGCGGTACACGATGCGTCGATCCCGGGTGACCAGCGCTTCGGAAACCGGATCGGATTGCGGGCTGTCGTCCGCACGCACCACGGCACCCGCGGCGATGCCCCGGTTCAGCGCCTCGATCCCGGCCTTGTCGAGCAACGCCAGGGGCTGCCTGCTGGCGGGACAGACGAGGATGTCGAGCAGTTTGCGATCCATGGCGGGCAACGATGGCGGATGAGCCGGTAGAATACGTCTTTAGGCCCGGGGACAGCCATGTCAGCACAATCCTCCAGCCCGCTGGTCGGCATCGTGATGGGATCGCGATCGGACTGGGACACCATGCAGCACGCATCGGCGAAACTCGATGCGCTCGGTGTTGCGCACGAAGTGCGCGTGGTCTCGGCGCATCGCACGCCGGATGTGTTGTTCGACTACGGTGCCAACGCGGAATCGCGCGGCCTGCGCGCGATCATCGCCGGCGCCGGCGGTGCCGCGCACCTGCCAGGCATGCTGGCGGCCAAGACCGCAGTGCCGGTGCTCGGCGTGCCGGTGCAGAGCAAGGCGCTCAATGGCCTTGATTCGCTGCTGTCGATCGTGCAGATGCCCGGTGGTATCCCGGTGGCGACCTTCGCGATCGGGCAGGCCGGTGCGATCAACGCCGCGCTGTTCGCTGCGGCGATACTTGGCAATGAGTATCCCGACATAGGTGCCGCGTTGGCCGAGTTCCGGAAGCGGCAGACCGATGATGTTTCCGCCAACGATGATCCGCGTCGCTAGGCACTCGCGATGACGACGGTCGGAATATTGGGTGGCGGACAGCTCGCGCGCATGATGGCGCTGGCAGGTGCGCCGCTCGGCTTGCGTTTCCTGGTGATGGATACGGTGGCCGATGCCTGCGCGGGGCAGTTCGCACCGCTGCTGGTGGGCGATTACCGCGACGAGGCGGCGTTGGCGGAATTCGCGTCGAAGGTCGACGTGGCCACGTTCGATTTCGAGAACGTACCGGCCGAAAGCGCGGAGTGGCTGGCTGCACGCATTCCGGTGTTCCCGAATCCGCGCGCGCTGGCCACCGCGCAGGATCGGATGGTCGAGAAGACGCTGTTCCGCGAACTCGGCATCCCGGTGCCGGACTTCGCCGACGTGCCCGATCGCGCTGCGCTGGATGTCGCCATGGCGCGCGTCGGTACACCCTGCATCCTCAAGACCCGGCGGCTGGGTTACGACGGCAAGGGACAGTTCCGGATCAAGTCGTCGACGGATGCCGATGCGGCATGGGCTGCATTGGGCGAGCAGGCGGGTACGGTCGGGCTGATCCTCGAGGCCTTCGTCCCGTTCGAGCGTGAACTCAGCGTGGTCGCAGTGCGCGGCCGCGATGGCGAATTCCGCACCTGGCCGTTGACCGAGAACTGGCATGTCGATGGCGTGCTGTCGGCGAGCCTCGCGCCCGCGGTCGTCGATGACGCGCTGCGCGATGCCGCCCATGCGCATGCGCGCGCATTGGCCGAACGGCTCGACTACGTAGGCGTGTTCGCGCTCGAACTGTTCCTGCGCGACGGCACCTTGCTGGCCAACGAACTGGCGCCGCGCGTGCACAATTCCGGGCACTGGACGATCGAAGGCGCGGAGACCTCGCAATTCGAGAACCACCTGCGCGCGGTGCTCGGCCTGCCGCTCGGCGCCACCCGCATGCTCGGCCACGCCTGCATGCTCAACTGGATCGGCGAACTGCCTGCGGCAACCGCCGTGCTGCGCGAACCGGGCGGCCATTGGCACGATTACGGCAAGTCGCCGCGTGCCGGGCGCAAGGTCGGCCACGCCACCTTGCGTGCCGATGACGCCGCCGCGCTGGCTGCCGCGCTGGCACTCGCGGGCGAAGGATTGGGCCGCTGCGAACAGGTGGCACCGGTGCTGTCGGCATTGGCATCGGGCTGAAGGCCTGCCGCACGGGTAATCCCCGGTCGAAGCCTTACAATGGCAGGCATCGAATCCATGCCTTGCCGCCCGCCGACGCGGGCCGCTCGGCTGCCTTGCAGGAGATCCCCCATGGCCGTGCTCGATCGCATCCGCGCCGAGGTCGAGAACCATCCCGTCGTGTTGTTCATGAAGGGCACGCCGCAGTTCCCGATGTGCGGTTTTTCCAGCCGTACCGTCGAAGCACTGCAGGCTGCCGGCGCGGACGCCTTCCACACCATCAACGTGCTGCAGGAACCGGAGATCCGCGCCAACCTGCCGCGCTTCTCCAACTGGCCGACGTTCCCGCAACTGTTCATCCACGGCGAACTCATCGGCGGTTGCGATATCGCGCTGGAACTGCACGAGTCCGGCGAGCTGGCCCGCATCATCGCGGAAGTGCAGAGCGGGTGAGCGCGATCCTGGTCGAGGGCGCACGCGCGCTGGAAGGACGCGTGGTGCTGGTCAGTGGAGCGGCAGGGGGGCTCGGGCGCGAGGCTGCGCTGGCATGCGCGAAGGCCGGCGCGAAGGTCGTCCTGCTGGGCCGCAAGGTGCCGAAACTCAACCGTGTCCATGATGCGATCGAGGCCATCGGCGGCGAAGCGTTGCTGTATCCGCTCGACCTCGAAGGCGCCTCGCCCGACGACTATGCCGAACTGGCGCAACGGATCGAAGCGGAACTGGGTCGGTTGGATGGACTGCTCCACTGCGCCGCGTCGTTCCCGGGGCTGACGCCGCTGGAGCACACCGATCCGGCGACGTTCGCGCGCGGCGTGCACGTCAACCTCACCGCGCGCTGGTGGCTGACCCAGGCCTGCATGCCATTGCTGCGCCGGGCCGATGACGCCGCAGTCGTGTTCGTCGTCGACGATCCCGCGACGGCGGGCAGCGCCTACTGGGGTGCATACGGATTGGTGCAGCCCACGATCGACGCGCTGGTGGCGATGCTGCACGCCGAAACGGCATCGTCCGCCGTGCGCATCAGCGGACTGCGCCCGGGGCCGATGCGCACGCCGTTGCGTGCCCGCGCCTATGCCGAGGAGGCGGCGGCCGCAGCCAAAGACGCAAGCACTTATGCGGAAGCCTGCGTGACGTTGTTGTCGGACGGAGGGCGTGTCCACCGGGGCGGCGTGTGGAGCCTGTCGGCATGACGATCCTGTCGGCCGCGTTGCTGCTGTTCCTGATCCTCGATCCGCTGGGCAACATCCCCGTGTTCCTGAGCATGTTGCGAAGGCTGGAACCCAGGCGCCAACGCATCGTGCTGGCACGCGAACTGCTGATCGCGCTCGTGGTGCTGATGGGGTTCCTGTGGGCGGGCAAGTACGCGCTCGAAGTCATGCATCTGCGCCAGGAATCGGTGGCGATCGCCGGCGGCATCGTGTTGTTCCTGATCGGCCTGCGGATGATCTTCCCGCCCCCGGAAGGGTTGATGGGCGAGATCCCCGACGGCGAGCCTTTCATCGTGCCCCTGGCCATCCCCTTGGTGGCCGGCCCTTCCGGCATGGCCGCGGTCATGCTGATGGGGAGCAACGAGCCTGAACGACTCGGCGAATGGAGCCTGGCCTTGCTGCTGGCCTGGGCAGGCACGGCGGCGATCCTGTTCACCGCACCCTGGCTGTACAAGCTGCTCGGGCCGCGCGCCCTGACCGCGGTCGAGCGACTGATGGGCATGCTGCTGGTCGCGATCTCGGTGCAGATGCTGCTCGATGGTCTTTCGAGTTACCTCGCAAGCACCTCCTGAGCCGGGATGCTGCACGGCACAACAAGGACTTAGCGCGAATAGTTCCCGCAGGGATTAAATCCAGCGGGATCAAGCATTTCCGTGCGGCAATCTTTGTCTTTTTGCTGTCATCTTCGGCAGCTACCGTGTTAATCTGTTGTTAACCCCATGTGATCCGCATCTCTGAATCCCGCGACGGGGAAGGGGCGGGTCGCGTTCCGTTTTAGCGCAGTGTTTTCTCCATCGCCTGCCACCGTTCAATTCCGCATCCGCATCCGCATCCGCATCGAGGCCACCAACATGACCCACCGCAACCGCGTCCGATACTCCAAGCTGTCGCTCGGTCTGATCGCCGCGCTCGCCGCAGCGCCCGTCTTCGCGCAATCCACTTCCGCCGGCGTCGGTGGCGTGGTGACCGACAACGGCGGACAGCCGATCGCAGGCGCCGAAGTCGTCATCCGCCACGTCGAGTCGGGCACGGTGAGCCGGGCCACCACGGACGCGAACGGTCGCTACAACGCACGCGGCCTGCGCGTGGGTGGTCCCTACGAAATCGTCGTGACCAAGTCCGGTTCGGGCACGGCCACCGAAGACAGCGTCTACCTCGGCCTCGACCAGGTGACCCAGGTCAACGTCGGCCTGACCGGTGACGTGACGTCGCTGGATTCGGTCACCGTCATCGGTGTCGCCGGCGTCGGTTCGGACGTGTTCAGCGCCACCAAGATGGGTGCCGGTACCGACATCACCAGCGAGCAGCTCAACAGCCTGGCCTCGATCCAGCGCAACCTGCAGGACTACGCGCGCCTCGACCCGCGCCTGTCGCAGACCGACAAGGAGCGCGGCGAGATCTCGGCCGGCGGCCAGAACAGCCGCTTCAACTCGGTCACGATCGACGGCGTCACCACCAACGACACCTTCGGCCTCGAAGCCAACAACATGCCGACGTTGAAGCAGCCGATCTCGATCGATGCGATCGAGTCGGTGCAGGTCAACATCTCCAACTACGATGTCTCGCAGAAGGGCTACACCGGCGCCAACATCAACGCCGTCACCAAGTCCGGCACCAACACCTTCGGCGGCTCGGTCTACTACGTCTACCGCAATGACGATTTCGCCGGCGACCGCTACAACCGCACGAACGATACCTACTATGCACCGCCTGCATTCCGCGAGGAAACCAAGGGCGTCACCTTCGGCGGCCCGCTGATCAAGGATCGCCTGTTCTTCTTCGCCGCCTATGAAGAGCTGGAAAGCTCGCGCAATTCGCTGAATTTCGGCCCGCTTGGCAGCGACCGCACCAACGTCGCGATCACGCAGTCCGCAATCACCGGCGCTACCAGCATCGCCAATACCTACGGGTTCGACGTGGGCGGCACCGAGATCGATGGTTCCACCAACCTGACGGTCAAGGACAGCCTGATCAAGCTGGATGCCAACATCACTGACAACCACCGCGCCAGCCTGCGCTGGAGCAAGACCGAGCAGAGCGAGCCGCTGTTCCCGACGAATTTCGACAACGCCATCTCGCTCAGCTCGCACTGGTACACCCAGAACAAGACCATCGAGACCGTCGTCGGCGAGTTGTTCTCCGACTGGACCGAGAATTTCTCCACCGCGTTCAAGGTCTCCTACCGCGACTACAAGAGCACGCCGGCCAACAATGCGCGCCTGCCGCTGATCCGCCTCAACTTCGCCGGTGCCTTGCCGCCGGGCTCGCCTTCGGTCGCCAACACCAGCTCCGGCCTGGTGTTCGGCACCGAGCGTAGCCGCCACCTCAACGACCTGGCGACCGAAACCTGGAACTACTCGTTGGGCGCAAACTGGTTCCTTGGCGACCACGAACTCAAGTTCGGCGTGGATTACGACGACAACACCGTCTACAACGCCTTCCTGCAGGACACCAACGGCAACTACACCTTCGCCTGCATCAATGCCGGTGCCGGTTTCTACGAGCATGCATCGCTTGCAGGCGGCCTCACCTGCAACACCGCGACCCGTGAACAGAACGAAGCCGCCGTGCTCGAGAACTTCCGCCGCGGCCGTCCCACCAGCTATTCGGTGCAGGTCGGCCTGCCGGGCCGTAGCCTGGAAGACGGCATCGCCAATTGGGATTACCAGAACCTGGGCTTGTTCCTGCAGGATACCTGGGCGGTCAGCACCAACCTGACCCTGATGGCCGGCGTGCGCATCGACGAAAAGGGCATGGGCACTTCGCCGCTGTTCAACGCCGCTGCCGCGGCGGCCCCGGTGGCCGGCACCATCTCCGGCAACACCACGCCGCACGTGGGTACGGTCACCCGCGCCAGCGGCGGCTTCGGGTATCGCAATGACAGGACCCTCGACGGCAGCCGCCTGGTGCAGCCGCGGTTCGGCTTCAACTACATGTTCAACAGCGAGCGTCGCACCCAGATGCGCGGTGGTTTCGGCCTGTTCGAGGGCGCAGCGGCCAACGTGTGGCTGTCCAACCCCTACTCCAACACTGGTCTGGCGACGGCGACCATCGGTTGCGGCATCTCCGGCTTCTCCGCTTGCCCGACCGCGGATGGCCTGTTCAGTGCCAACCCGGACGCGCAGCCGACCAATTTCGCCGGTGCGCTCCCGGCGCCGAACGTCGACTTCCTGTCGCCGGATCTGGAGCAGCCGTCGGTGTGGAAGGCCAACCTGGCGTTCGACCATGAACTGCCCTTCGGCAACATGGTGGTCACGGCCGAATACATCCGTACCGAAGTCCAGGATGGCATCTATTACAAGCACCTCAACATCGGCAACCCGACCGCGGTGGGCTTGGATGGCCGCAACCTGTTCTGGACGCCGGCAGGCCTGAATACAGCGTGCTGGAACAACAACGGCTCGGTCATCTCCGCCAGTAGCGGTGCCTGCGTCGGTACGCGCGCCCGTGCACTGAACAACCCGAACTTCAACAACGTGCTCGTGGCCGAGCGCACGGGCAAGGGCCGCGGTGACAGCTTCTCATTGAGCCTGAGCGGTGCCTTTGCGCAGGACTGGAACTGGAGCTTCGGTTATTCCTACACCCGCGCCACCGAAGTCAGCCCGCTGACCTCGTCCGTCGCCAACTCCAACTGGAACTCGGTGTCGGTGTTCAACACCAACGAGGAAGTCGCGGCCAACTCCGCCTACCTCATCAAGGATCGCTTTGTCGGCCAGCTCAACTGGAGCCGTGCGTTCTTCGGCGACTACAAGACCCGCGTTGGTCTCTTCTACGAAGGCCGTTCCGGCAAGCCGTACAGCTGGAACTTCGACAACGATCTCAACGGCGACGGCAACACCAACGACCTGATGTACATCCCGCGTGGCGTCGGTTCGGGTGAAGTCGTGTTCCGTGACACCAACGGCAACGGCAGCGGGGCCGACGAAGAGCAGCGCTTCTGGCAGTTCGTGCAGGAGAACGGCCTCGACCGCTATGCCGGTGGCGTGGTGCCCCGCAACTCGCATTTCGCCGAGTGGACCAACTCGTTCGACGTGCGCTTCAGCCAGGAACTGCCCGGCTTCTTCAAGGGCAACAAGACCGTGCTGGTTCTGGACATCCTCAATGTCGGCAACCTGATCAACAAGGATTGGGGCCGCGTCGACGAAGTCGGGTTCCAGTCGCAGGGCGGCATGTCGCGCGCCTTCGTCGAGGGCCTGGGCCTGACCGAAGACGGGCGCTACGTCTACGGCGTGAATACCTTCGTCGAGGACTACACCACCCGCCAGGCGCGTGGCGAGTCGCAGTGGGCCGCGCAGTTCACGATCCGCTACCAGTTCTGACGATCCCGTTGGGTTCGCAGTGACACGAGGACGGCCGGGGAAACCCGGCCGTTCCTTTTGGCGGGTTTCCGTCCGGGGCGGGGCTTGCGCTACAGTCACGCCCCAAACGAGAGAAGACGAATGACCGAAAACACGAACGAAGTGGTGGCGAGGGCGCTGCCGGTGGTGAATGCACGGATCTACCCCAAGGGCGGCCTCGACGTGCTGTCGCGCGACGAAGTGGCGCGACTCAAGGATGCCTCCAGCGGCGGCATGCACGACCTGCTGCGACGCTGCGCACTGGCGGTGCTGACCAGCGGCAGCGCATCGGACGACCCGCGCGCAGCGCAGGAGCTGTACCCCGACTTCGACATCCAGGTACTGCAGCAGGATCGCGGCGTCCGGATCGACTTGATCAACGCGCCCGCGGTGGCGTTCGTGGATGGCGAGATCATCCGCGGCATCGCAGAATTGCTGTTTGCGGTAGTACGCGACCTGGCCTACACCGCAATCGAACTTGGCCCCGAGTACGCAGCCGACCTGGAATCATCGTCGGGCCTGACCAACGCTGTGTTCGGCCTGCTGCGCAATGCGCGCCTGCTGCAGCCGTCGGATCCGAACCTCGTCGTGTGCTGGGGCGGCCATTCGATCGGTCGCGACGAATACCAGTACACCAAGAACGTCGGCTACGAACTCGGCCTGCGCGGCCTGGACATCTGCACCGGCTGCGGCCCGGGTGCGATGAAGGGGCCGATGAAGGGCGCCACCATCGCGCACGCCAAGCAACGCAAGCGCCGGATGCGCTACATCGGCATCACCGAACCGGGGATCATCGCGGCGGAATCGCCAAACCCGATCGTCAACCACTTGGTGATCATGCCGGACATCGAGAAGCGCCTCGAGTCGTTCGTACGGCTCGGCCACGGCATCATCGTGTTTCCTGGTGGCGTCGGCACGGCGGAAGAAATTCTCTACCTGCTCGGCATCCTGCTGCGCGAAGAGAACGCGCACCTGCCGTTCCCCTTCATCCTCACCGGGCCGACGGCTTCGGCGCCGTACTTCGAGCAGATCGACCAGTTCATCCGGCTCACGCTCGGCGAGGCCGCCGCGTCGCGGTACGAAATCATCGTCGCCGACCCGGAGAAGGTGGCCAAGCGCATGGTGGCCGGCATCCGCAAGGTGCGCGAGCACCGCATCGCGCAGAAGGATTCGTTCTTCTTCAACTGGGGCATCGAAATCCCGTTCGACCTGCAGCAGCCGTTCGTGCCCACGCACGAAGCGATGGCTGCGCTCGACCTGCACCACGGGCGCAAGCCGCAGGATCTGGCCGCCGACCTGCGGCGCGCGTTCTCCGGCATCGTCGCCGGCAACGTCAAGGAAGACGGCATGCGCCGCGTCGAGGAGCATGGCCCGTTCCAGATCCACGGCGACACCGACATCATGCAGGCGCTCGACGCCCTGCTGCGCGCCTTCGTCGAACAGCGCAGGATGAAGATCTCGGGTCAGTACCGGCCTTGCTACCAGGTCGTGGCCTGACCGCGGGCGCGGGCGCGTGCGCGGCCGTCCGGGTCGCGTTCATCCGTCCGGGCCGACCGTCCGTCCCCCGCCCGGTTGCGGCAAGCGTTGCCCGGGTTAGTCTGTCCTCCAGTCTGGCCGCAGAGCGGGTGGGGGAATGCGTCGTTACCGGACATCGGGCTTCAGCCTGATCGAACTCTTGGTCACGGTCGCCATCGTGGCGATTTTGGTGGCCTTGGCCTTTCCGAGCTTCCAGGGATCGTTGCGCAGCAATCGGGTGACGTCTGCGACCAACGAACTGATCGCGTCGATTTCGCTTGCGCGCACGGAAGGCATGCGCAACCCACGAGGTGCCGTGATCTGTACCAGCGCCAACGGCACGTCATGTGGCGGTACCTGGAACGACGGCTGGATCGTCTGGATCGATGTCAACGGCAACGGCAACCTGGACGCGCCCAACGACCGGATCCTCCGCTACGTCCGGGCCAACAATCGGCTCACGTTCAATGCAACGTCCCCGGGCGGGGCGGCGTTCACCAACACGATCGCCTTCGACAACCGTGGTCGGGTCGATCCTCATCCACGCACGCTCACGCTCCAGCCCGATGACTGCCCGTCCGGGCAGCAATTGCACAGGCAACTGGAACTTGCGCGTACGGGGCAGGTAAGGACGACGAAAGGAACCTGCACATGATCGCGTCAATCCGTCGCCGCAGGGCCGCGTCCATCAAGCCTGCAACGCGCATGGCCGGCTTCAGCATGATCGAGGTGATGATCGCACTGCTGGTACTTGCCATCGGCCTGCTCGGATTCGCCTTGTTGCAGACCATGAACCTGCGCTTCACCCAGAGTGCCAACCAGCGGACCCAGGCCACCAACCTGGCCTATGACCTGCTTGACCAGATGCGCGCCAACAGGTTCCAGGCTGCCTGGTACTCGACTGCGAGTTTCAATGCCGGCGATGTGACCCGGGCAGGCTGCGGCAATCCGCCGACGGGTGCCGTCACGCTCGCCAACAGCGTCACGCGGTGGCGGTGCCAGGTCGTGAACGCCTTGGGCGATGGTGCAAGCGCCAACGTCACCTATGTCAACGGCGTGGCCACCGTAGGTGTCGCCTGGAATGACGAACGCTGGGAAGAAGGCGGAGATGCCATTTCTGCGGTCGATCTTCGCAACGCCTTTTCTTTGACGACGCGCCTATGAACAAGATCATTGCCAAATCCCGACGTGACATGGGCGTGTCCCTTGTCGAGTTGATGGTTGCGCTGGCCATCGGCACCGTCCTGATGCTCGGCCTGGTGCAGGTGTTCGCCGCTTCCCGAGCGGCCTACATGACGGCGGAAGGGATGAGCCGCGTGCAGGAAAACGCACGCTTTGCCATCGACTTCCTGCAGCGCGACATCCGGATGGCGGGGCATTTCGGTTGCGTGAACGACCAGGCCCACTGGGTGAAGGGCGAAGGCGATCCGGCACGACACTTCGGCAGCATTACCAGTGGTGAGGGACATGCGCTGGATTTCTCCGTGTCGATTGAAGGCTACGAAGCGCCGAATACCGGCCCGGCCAATACATTGACCTTGGGGGCTGCTTGGTCGGTGCCGACCGGCATTCCCACGCTGAGTCCTGTTCCGGTGGGCGGCAGCGACCTGATCGTGTTGCGGTTCTTCTCGCCGGAGGGCGTTCCTGTCGACAACATCGCTGTATCCGGTGGTGGCGAGGCGGTCACGTTTGCCGCTGCTGGATCCGGACGACTCACGTCTGACGGTGTGGGAACACCGACATTGTTCGGGGTAGCCGATTGCACGCATGCCGATGTGTTCCCGGCAACCTTGGCGGCAGCGGCAGTAACCACGTCGACATCGACGGGCCTGGCTGCGCGCTACACGCCCCAACCAACCGGGCAGACCATGTTGTATCGCGCCAACTCCATCATCTATTACGTCGGCCTCAACACCGTGGGCGAACCTGCGCTCTATCGGGCGCGTGCCGGCACCGCTGGCACCTACACCTCCGAAGAATTGGTGGAAGGGATTGAAAGCCTGCAGGTGCTGTATGGTCAGGATGCGCGTGCCAACCTGACTGCGACGACGCCCCCGATCGGCAATATCACGCAGCATGGGACAGCTGCCCAGATTCGCACGGGTGGTGCCAGCAACCTCCCCAACGCATGGCGCCGTGTCGGCCTGGTGCAGGTGGGTGTCCTCGCGCGCAGCCCCAATCCTTCGGCGGCACCTGGTGCCACGGGCGCGATCCGCGTGCTTGGCACCCAGTTCAATCCGGCAGCGGTCGAAGATGGTCGTTATCGTGCGAGTTATGAATCGACGATTGCGCTTCGCAATCGGCTGTTCGGGAATTGAGCGCAATGAACAGAATCTTCCGTGTGGGCAGGATGAGGGCAAGTGCATACAGGCAGCGTGGTGCCGTCTTGTATGTGGCCCTGATCATGTTGATCCTGCTGGCGATGATCGGGATCGTCGGCATGCAGGTGGCCGGCATCCAGGAGCGCATGTCGGCCAGCTATCGTGCGGTCAACCGGGCATTCCAGAATGCCGAAGGCGTGGTGCGCGAGGCCGAATGTGCCATCGAGGCCATCGCCAACCGTACCGGGGCAGGTGGTTGCACCATCATTGCGGCAGCAGACATCAAGCATATCTGCGATGACGCCTTCGATCCTGCCGGATGGGGTGCCCTCCAGAGCTTTGCGGCGGTTCCAGTCGTCAACGTGCGGCAGATCGATACCTGCGTGCAGGGTGAAGGCACGCTCGACATGGGTACCGGGCCTGCCAGCGAGAAGCCTTTCCCGATCTATCAGATCACGTCCTACGCGGCGGACGATGTCGGCAATGCATCGTCGTCGTCCGTGGTCGATACCATCTTCAAGCTGTGAGGAACGCCGGCATGACTATCCATCGCAAGAAAATGCTTGTCGCTGCCGCGCTTGCGGTGGTCGGAACCTCTGGCTATTTCGTCTATTCGCTGTTTGCAGCACAGGCGCAGAGTGGAACGCTGGCCCAAGCGCCCTTGAATACGCAGGTGCAGGTGCCTCCGGCCTTCATCATGGCGATGGATGATTCCCGGTCGATGGGCTACCAGTCTGTGTTTCCTACACGGGACACGCAGAACCTCGCGGGCGGGGGGGCGGTGCATGCTGGAGCGGAAATTCCAACGCTGCGACGGATGCCTCGTGGGGTTTTTTTCCGGCCCCGACCAACTGCGGTTGGATCGGGTTTCAAACCGAGGCACCTGTGCCTATTTTTACTACATGGCGGGAGCTCGGGATACGGATTTGAACAATAATGGTGTGCCGCCGATTGATGCGTTCGGATTCGCCCGTTCGCATGTGTACAGCTACAACTATTTCAATCCAAATGCGCAATATTTGCCATGGTCGCGTGGGGATGGATCGACCTATCCAAATTCCAGCGCCACCGCTGCCAGAATGGCACCACACAACAACACCACCTACAACCTGACAGTCAACCTGCTTAGTCAGAATGCCAACGCGCAGTTCCAAGCGCATCTTGGCATGCGCCTGCCCAGCGGAATGCGTTTCCGCCTGACTGGCAACACCAACGCAAATTGCGGTGGTTTGTCCAACGGGGGTACAAACAACGTTCGAGAGATCGGGGCCTCAGGCCACACGATGACGGCAACCTGCGGCATGTACATCGAGTACTTCCCAGCTACCTTCTATCTCCCGATCGATCACCCGTTGCCGGAAGGCTTTATCGAAGCGAATCGCACCACGGCGGCCAATGCGTGTTCTTTCACGGCAGCAACGGGCGTGAATCGTTGTGACATGTATCGTTATGAAATCAAGCCGGAAAATTATGTCGGCGGCGCAGGCGGTGCGGCGTATCAGGCGGCAATCAGGAACTTCGCGAACTGGTTCACGTACTATGGCACGCGCCAGAATGCTGCAATTGCGTCGGCATCACATGCGCTTGCAGATGTGAACAACATGCGCGTCGGATATTTCACCATCAACGCCCGCAACAACGTCACCATGTATGACATGGGTGTTGCTAGCCAGAAGGCGGCCTTGTTCGGTATCGGGAATTCGGCGTCTGGCACTATTCCTGCGACGGCGCCTGGGGCTTCCACGCTCCTTGGATTGCCAGCCAACGGTGGCTCGACGCCAAACACGAGTGCAGTGAATTTCTTGGGGCAACAATTTCAGCGCGTTCCTGGCAGTGGAGAGCGCATTGAAGATATGCCTATCCAAGTGGCTTGCCAAAAGAACGCAGGCATGTTGTTTACCGATGGCTTCAACAACGATAGCGCCACCCCGACTGCTCCTGCGATCAATGGGCTAGGCGCGCCCTTCGATACGACGGGTGCCAACACCATGGCTGCAATCGCATCCAGGTATTACTACAACCACAATACAAACACGGTCGGGTTGCCGGGCACGTCGCCATTGCGGGGGACAACGGGTGCGGGCGCGTTTGCCGGGGGCAGGTGCCGGTACCGGAAGCGTGCAGCACGCTCTCGCAAACAAGTGCCGAATGGAAACGGCTGGACTGTCAGACCAACCTGCACATGAATTTCTATGCCATCACCCTTGGTGCCCGAGGTGTTTCCTTCGATCCGGACGCCAATCCCAAGCAGGATCCATTCGTCACGCCGATTGCATGGCCTACGACCAGGCCGGCAAACAATTCGGCGGCAACGGTTGATGATCTGTGGCACGCAACCGTGAATACCCGTGGCGATTTCATCAATGCCAACACCCCGGAGGAAATCACGGCGGCGATGAGGCGGATCCTGGCCTCCGTGAGTTCAGGTGCTTCGCCTTCCGGAAGCATCGCGATCACGGGTGCCCGCATTGGTGCAGGGTCGTTGCAGGTGACGCCCAGTTACGACGTCCGGAACGAAGGCACCGATTGGTCCAGCGAATTGACGGCTCATCGAGTGCAGCTCAATGCGACCACGCGCATTCCGGAAACCGTCCTTGCGTGGCGAGCCAGCGAGCGATTCCCGACGCATGGTTCACGTGATGTGTTCTTCTCGCGTGGTACTGGAAACGCACAGCGGTTCAACGCCACGAATGTCACGATAGCGGACATGTGCACGGCGTATGCATGCACGGCCACGCAGGTTTCGGCATTGGGAGCGACGGCGACCCTGGGCAATGCCGTGAATTACCTTCTCGGCGACGTGACTCAGGAAAAGCGCAATGGCGGCCCATTCCGCGACAGAAGCACACGGCTAGGGGATATCGTCAATTCCACCCCGGTAGTCAGCAGCCCGACGGATGACTACGGATATGCGTCCCTTGGGGGGACGTTGGGTAGTACTTATCGAACCTATCTCACCACGACGAAGGCAACCCGTCGTTACATGGTCTACGTAGGGGCCAACGATGGCATGCTGCATGCCTTTGATGGAGGTTTGACCAAGGCGATGGTTGAAGCCGGACAGGCTCCGGATCTCAATGGCGGTCGCGAAGAGTTCGCCTATATCCCGGCGACATCTCTTGGCAAGATGGGCAACCTGCTTTTCCCATACGATGCCACCAACCAGAACGACCAGAAGTTCCAGCATCGCTATTACGTCGACGGCCCGCTTACCGTGTCCGATGCACATTACGGAACCGGGTGGAGCACGGTGCTGGTCGGGTCAGCAGGTGCTGGCGGCAGGAGTGTATTCGCACTCGATGTTTCGAATCCGGCTTCCTTTGGCGCCTCCAATCGACTTTGGGAAATCAGCAACCTGAACACATCGTTGCTGCAGCCCATTCGCGATGACATTGGCCATGTGCTTGGTGCGCCGGTCATCGTGCCGGTCAAACAGAGAAATTCGGATACCGTGGTCTGGAAGGCAATTTTCGGCAACGGTTACGAGAGCGCTGCCAATGGAGGCAGGGGACGTGCGGTGTTGTTCATGGTCGACATCGGGACAGGAAATCCTGTTGTCAGGAGGATCGTTGCCGAGGAGTCATCGCCAGGCTTGTCCTCTACCAGCAGAAATGGCTTGGGCAATATCGTCGTCGTAGATCGTTGGGGTGGTGATGATTTGAATTCGCCACAGCGCGACGGGTTCGCTGATACGGTTTACGCCGCCGACCAACAGGGTGCTTTGTGGAAGTTCGATATTCGCGATGCTGCGTTCGCCGGGGTGCCAGGCAGTGGTGCGGCCGTGGCGACCATCACGACGCCCCTGTTCAGAACGCAGGAACATACTGACGGTGGCGGGCGTTACCGGCAGCCGATCCTGGGCGGGCTTACGGCGACCAGCGGCCCCAATGGCGGCGTGATGATTTACTTCGGCACGGGAAGTTTCTCTTTCCAGAACGATCCCACAGATACCGTGGTGCAATCGCTGTATGCGATCAATGACACTGAGCGTGTCCCGACGACGGCGACGGTGGCATTGAACACGCTCGTGAGGTACACCGTTACTGCGATTGCAGGCGTGGCTGATCGTACGCTGACACGGCAGACCAATCCTCTCAATTCCAGAGGCTGGTATGTCGATCTGCCTGCGCGTGAACGGTTCGTTGGCAATCCTGAGATCGCAACCGGCGTGGTGTTCATGCCAACGTACTCACCCAATCCAAGTGCATCGGGGTGCTCGACCAGCGGGTTCAATTCATTGTTTGGTCTGAATGCACGCACCGGCGCACCGGCATTGTCGTCGGTTCGCTACGGGTCGCCGGGTGGCACATCCCCGGCGTCGGGTACTGCCTCGATCGGACTGAATACCGGTGGCACAGCTCCCGTCAAGGACGTTGGCGTCATGGCGATTCCACGGCAGCCGCCCCCGCCTTTGACAGGTGGTGCACCGGGTTCGCCGCCGCCTGCACCTCCTGCTCCTCCTGAACAAGGGTGCTGGATGATGGTGAGTGTGGCTGGTGCGCAGGCGATGTACTTGCCTTATCCCTGCGGACGTCAGTCCTGGAGGCAGATCCAATGATTCGCTTTGGTAGATCAGGCCGGAGAAGTGCGATGGCGCGACGGTTGGCGCGGGGCTTCACCTTGATCGAACTGATGGTGACGGTCGCCATTGTGGCGATCCTCGCCGCCATTGCGGTTCCTGCCTATCAAGATCAGGTCAGGAAGGCACGGCGGGGGCAAGCGAAAGCCGATCTGGTCGAGCTGGCGCAGGCGCTTGAGCGCAGGCACACCATCAACAATTCGTATGCCGGGGCCTTGCCGTATACGGTATCGCCCAAGGATCCCGGGACGACGGCGAGGTACAACATCACGCCGGTGAACATCGGCGCGGGAGCACAGGCATTCGTGCTGACGGCGGCCCCCATCGGTGATCAGGCCAACGACCGGTGTGGCACCTTGACCTTGTCCAACACAGGTGCCAAGACCAGGACAGGCTCTGCCCCGCTCTCCGAGTGCTGGTAGCGCCACAAAGAAAAAGCCGCGGAGCGATCCGCGGCTTTTCTGTATCTGGCGCCCGAAGTTGGACTCGAACCAACGACCCCCTGATTAACAGTCAAGTGCTCTAACCGGCTGAGCTATTCGGGCGGGGACGGCCATTTTAGTGGCTCGTTGGCCGGGGTCAAGGCCGGGAGGTGGGTTTGTGTCAGCGTGGACAGGCTGTTTCCTTGCCGGGGCGGCTGGTGCGCACCCGCCCCAGGTTGTTGACCACGACGTCTCCTGTCAGGGTGCCCTTGCTGCATAGATGGATGGTGAGGTTGGTGCCTGGGCTCCTTCCGTCGGGCAGGTAGCGCAGGAAGGGACGGGATGACGGCGCACGGAGATTGCCTGCTAGAGGAGTGTCGTGGAGGCGGATGAGCTGGCTTTCGTGATCAGGGATGCGGTTGCCGTCCGGATCCAGGAACACTTGCCAGCCGTGCATCCAGTTGCTGTCCGTGCGGCAGCGACCATCCGCATCAAGCGGGCAGACGATCACCGGCATGCGTCGCATGATGGCAGTATTTCGTGCCATCGCCAGATCCGCGCTGAGCAGGTGCATGGCCGTGGTGACGCGCGTCCTGTCGATCACGCTCCCGAAAGCTGGCAGGGCGATCGTGACAATCACGGCGATGGTGGCCAATGCCACCATCGCCTCCATCAACGTGAAGCCCGCGTCCTTGCGGTTCATGTCGAGCCCTCCATGGCCCCTTCACGCCATCAGGTTGCTGTCCGGCAGCGATCGGGTGGATCGGGCCTCTGCGGGGCGTGGGGTAGGAAAACCCCGCGTTCGCCCCCATCCATGGGGCAGCGCTGCCCCGTGGGGTTCGGGCGCTTTATCGCGGGCAGGATCCGCTCCTACACTTGCAGGTTCAGATGAACGACGCCATCCACCCCGCCGGTTTCCAGCTCGTCTCGCCGTACCAGCCGGCGGGCGACCAGCCGCAGGCGATCGCGAAGCTGGTCGACGGGTTCGAGAGCGGCCTGGCGCGACAGACGTTGCTGGGCGTGACCGGCTCGGGCAAGACCTACACCATCGCCAACGTGATCGAGGCGGTGCAGAAACCGACGCTGGTCATGGCGCCCAACAAGACGCTGGCGGCGCAGTTGTATGGCGAGTTCAAGTCGTTCTTCCCGCACAACGCGGTGGAGTACTTCGTCAGCTACTACGACTACTACCAGCCCGAGGCCTACGTGCCGTCCACCGACACCTTCATCGAGAAGGACAGTTCGGTCAACGAGCACATCGAGCAGATGCGGTTGTCGGCGACCAAGGCGCTGCTGGAACGGCGCGATGCGATCATCGTCTGCACGGTCTCGGCGATCTACGGCCTGGGCGACCCGAACGAATACTTCAAGATGGTGCTGCACATGGTGCGCGGCGAGCGCATCGACCAGCGCGAGTTGATCCGCCGCCTGACCGAGATGCAATACACGCGCAACGACACCGAGCTGCGCCGCGGTACCTACCGCGTTCGCGGAGAGGTGATCGACGTGCATCCGGCCGAGTCCGATGACGAAGCGCTGCGCATCGAGCTGTTCGACGGTGAGATCGAGAAGCTGACGCAATTCGATCCGTTGACCGGCGAAGCCAAGCGCACCTTGTCGCGCTACACGATCTATCCGAAGTCGCACTACGTCACCACTCGGCGCACCACGCTTGATGCCATCGAGGCGATCAAGGCCGAATTGCCGCCGCGGCTTGAGCAGTTCTATGCGGCCAACAAACTGGTGGAGGCGCAGCGTCTGCAGCAGCGCACGCAGTTCGACCTGGAGATGATGGCGGAAGTCGGTTACTGCACGGGTGTCGAGAACTACTCTCGCCACCTCACTGGACGCATGCCCGGCGAAGCGCCACCGTGCCTGTTCGATTACCTGCCGCCGGATGCGCTGCTGGTGGTGGACGAGTCGCATGTCACCGTTCCGCAGATCGGCGCGATGTACAAGGGTGATCGCTCGCGCAAGGAAACGCTGGTGGAATTCGGTTTCCGTTTGCCATCGGCGCTCGACAACCGGCCGCTGAAGTTCGAGGAGTGGGAGCTGCGTTCCCCGCGTTCGATCTTTGTCTCGGCCACGCCGGGCAAGTACGAGATGGAGAAATCGGAAGGGCAGGTGACCGAACTCCTGGTGCGCCCGACCGGACTGGTCGATCCACAGGTCGAGATCAGGCCGGTGGCGACGCAGGTGGACGACGTGCTGGGCGAGATCCATGAGCGCGTGGCGATGGGCGACCGCGTGCTGATCACCACGTTGACCAAGCGCATGGCCGAGAACCTGACCGAATACCTCGCCGAACACGACGTGCGCGTGCGCTACCTGCATTCCGACGTGGATACCGTGGAGCGCGTGGAGATCATCCGCGACCTGCGTCTGGGCAAGTTCGACGTGCTGGTCGGCATCAACCTGCTGCGTGAAGGCCTGGACATGCCCGAGGTGTCGTTGGTGGCGATCCTCGATGCAGACAAGGAAGGCTTCCTGCGCTCGGCCGGATCCCTGATCCAGACCATTGGCCGCGCTGCGCGCAACCTCCGCGGCAAGGCGATCCTGTATGCCGACAGGGTGACGAAGTCGATGCAGGCTGCGATCGAAGAAACCGATCGCCGCAGGCAGAAGCAGGTCGAGTACAACGTCGAACACGGCATCACACCGCAGTCGGTGGTGCGTGCGGTCATGGACGTGATGGAAGGCGCCCGCGAAGCGCCGGAGATGGTCAAGGTGGGGCGTGGCGGCAAGGTCAAGCGAGTGGCCGAGCCTGCAGAGGACTACGCGACGCTTGATCCGGCAAAGCTGGCTGCCAGGCTCAAGGCGCTGGAGCAGCAAATGTACCAGCACGCCCGTGACCTCGAGTTCGAGGCGGCGGCGCGTGTGCGGGACGAGATCCGCCGCATCAAGGACACGGCGCTGGCAGGTTAGCCGCTACCCCACAGGCCGCCAGGCCGGGCTCTGTTGTCCCGGAGGCTGCCGTAGGCTAGAATTCGCGACCCTGCATGGGCTTACCATGCGGTCGTTGGGCGGTTAGCTCAGCGGTAGAGCACTACCTTGACATGGTAGGGGTCACAGGTTCGAACCCTGTACCGCCCACCACGCTTCGGCGTGAGGACATGGAAAAATACCGCCAAAAAACCCGGATTTTCCGGGTTTTTTGTTGCCTGCTCGAAATACAGCTGAAAACGGTGAACGCTGGTAAATGCACCTGCACGCCACGCCATTTGCGTCGCCACTGGTTCCGTTTTGGTTCAAGCCCCCGACTGGTATTTGGCCCGATTGACGCCTCTCTGGCACGGTGATACACAGACACCATGAGTTCCCGTCCCGCCCGCCGCAGCCTCAATTCGCATCAAGCTGCACTGGCCGGAATGTCGCTCGTCATCGAAAAGCTCTGGCCCGAGGGCTGGGGGCTGGGCCGCTGGCTCTTGGCTGTGTTCGGCATCGCGTTGCTGGTGGCCGGCCTGGCCCTCCTGATTGCTCAGCAAGGGGTTGATTGGGGTTCCATCCAATTGCTCATCGTGATCGGGGCAGTGGGTCTCGGAGCTTGTCTGTGCCTTCCCGCGATCGGTTGGTTGGTAGTGTTCTACGCCCCGTCGCATAGCACCGGGGCTCCCACCTTCTGCGGATCCGGATCATCTGATCCGGCACTTCTTGTCATTGGCTGGCCTGCTGCCGGTCTAGAACGCCCTCCTCGTCAGCCCGGTACGGCGTAACGGGCTTTGGCGGTCAGACGACCGCCCGCGCAGCACCTATCCCGACAGCCCGCGGCAAGCCGGCCGCAGCTGCGCGCTCACCAATGAGCGCACCCAATGCATAACCAAGGATCCTCTCTCGGTGCCGCAACCCGGCACACGATGCACCACGATACTGTCAGCCGACGAGTAATCGATCATCGCGGTCTCACTGCGAAGACAGGCCTGAGCCACCAGACCATCCGCCACTACATGTGTGACCCCTCCCGGCGCCACCGCTTGCCACCAGGGGCATTCAAGCGCCCAGGTGGGCGAGCGTGGCTCTGGTACGAGGACGTGGTGGATGCCTGGATGACGACCGGCCAACGAGCTCCTGAGCCGCCTGCAGAGCGACGCAAGCCTGGTCGGCCCAAGGGAAGTCGCAATAGGCCTCGTGGCAACGGGGCCTAGCACATGGAAGATCAAATCGAGATCCATCACGACGACGGTTATCCCTCGGGCTTCACTCTTGTTGACAACCGCGACATCTGGGATCAGCCCAATCGGTCGCGCAGGCTGATCCTGAGACCTGCTGCGTTGGGGGTTTACGTTGCCATGAGGAGCCTGCCGAAAGGGTGGCGGTTCCATGAGGCGTGGCTGATCGAGCATCTGGGCATCGGCCGAGATGCCCTCCGGGCCATTGTGCGCGATCTTGAGGCCGCTACACGGCTAACCAGAACGGTCGAACGAGACGAGCGTGGGCGCTATGTGCGCACCATCTGGAGACTCCATCGGGCAGCGGCGCCATTGACGGGTTTTCCGGCGACGGGGAACCCGTCAATGGACAAATCGGGACTGAACGCCAACGACGGGATTTCCGGCGACGGCTTACCCGACGACGGTAAAACCCACTGCCGGACAATCCGCACCCTAATAAATAAAGAAGGAGCATCAATAAAAAAAGAAACAACAACAACAGAAACAGAGCTCGATCGATTGGATTGGAGCTTTCTCAGCGACCTGATCGACAGGGAGAAGGTTGTTGTTGTCGGCCTCGTAAAGGATTTCGAGGTGCATCTGCAGCAAGATCTACTCGATGAACTGGCCGGAGCTCGGCGCCGAAAGAAGGTGTTCAGCCAATCTTGGCAAGCTTGGTTCCGAAGTCTGTGCGTGAACGCCAAGAGTGGTGCGTTCGAGCTGAACTATGGCTTGGATATCGTAAGGGATCGCGAGATGCGTACCCAAGCGGCGGCAGAGTTGGAGGCCAAGAGGAAGGAGGCAGCAGATCTCACCGAAAAGCTGAACAGCCCGAGGTCGAAAGCCATAGCTGCTGATGCCATAGCCGCAATCGCTGCCGAGCTCAAACCACGAGCTTCGCGCAGTTCCGGTTCGATGAGGCCCCGCCCATGAAGACGATCGCCATAGCCGCGCAGAAAGGTGGCGCGGGCAAGACCACGCTTGCGGTTCATCTGGCCGTCGAAGCCTTCAAAGCCGGAGAGCGAGCCTTCATCGTAGACACCGATCCCCAAGGAAGCGCAGCAGCTTGGGCGCGGACACGGAATCAAGGTGACCCCGCTGTTATTGCTATCCCGATTGACAGACTTGATGACGTTCTGGCGGCAGGACGCTATGACGCCATGACGTTATGCATCGTAGATACACCCCCGCACGCTACAGCAGGTGCCGCGACAGTTGCGAGATCCGCGGATCTTGTCGTGATTCCGGTTCGACCCTCGGCTTTTGACTTGGCTGCTGCGGAGGCATCGATCGCAATCGCCAGGCAGTCAAGGCAGGTCGTGGTGATGCTGTCCTCATGCCCGACACGAGCACCTGAGATTGCTGAATCAAGGGTGGTGTTGCAGCGCTATGGGATTCCGGTGCTTGACGCCGAGCTCACTGAGCGTCGAGCGTTCGCTCGCGCAGTGGCATCCGGGCGCGCGGTAAGCGAGTTTGAGCCAGCGGGCCGAGCAGCTGCCGAAATCAGTGCCGTGTGGAATGAACTCAAAGGGAGGTTGGCATGAGCGCCGGAAGGAAGCCAACAGGCTTGGCCGCCTTCGGGGCCGAGAACAAGGTAGTTGCCATTGCCACGACTGCAACGTCGACGGCCGATGCCCAGGCCACCACGCCAGAAGCGACTGCATTGCCAGCCCGAGAGGCTCGTCGGCGCGGCAAAGGGCCGACCGTCGCCCTAACGTACCGCATCGATCGAAACCAATGGCGCCGGTTGCACGAACTGGCTCTCACCGAAGGGCTAAGTCTTAATCAGTTGATCCAGAAGGGGATCAATGAGATTTTCGTCAAACGTGGGCTTCCGCCACTTTGACGTCACGAAGCAATGGCGTCATGACGCCATGAAGCGGTGCACCCGAGACGGCCATCCCGGGCGCACCTAACCACAACCGCCTATACAGGAGGCAGCTATGGCTACGTCACAGATTACCCGTACCACCCAGCAGAAGGCCCGCACAGCACAGGCGCTTGCGCGTGCCTTGGTGCCCCACTGGTTCCGGGACGTTCGCGATCCTCAGCAGCGTCGCGCGCTTCGCGAGGCGATCAAGCGCCAGGTCGAGTCATCACTCGGCGATCGCAACCTCAGCGCCCTGGAGGCGCTAGCCAAGGGTGCGACGGCGGGCTAGGGTTTTCCAACATCACCCAGCCAATGCAGGGGGACCTCAATATCCCCCTGCATTGGATTGGATGTGTAGTTCAAATAACTAGACGCGAGTTTAGAAAGGCAATGCTCCGCTCATCGCTATGAGCCGCCAAATGGTCGGTTATGTCGGTTCTGGCAGCCCGTGAGACTGGCGCAGTTTTAGTTCGATGATGCGTAGTGCCAAGGCTTCGGCCTCATCCGGGCAATCAAACTCCGCCAAGGCCTCCACGAGATAGACCTCGCGCTTCTCCGGAGGGATAGTGGACAGCAGCGCATCCAGACGCCGACCGGTCGCAGTGATGGCCTGCAGGCGTCCATGGCACGGATCGAAATAATCGCGCCCGTCGGCGCCCTTAATGAGCATGTTATCCCCTCGCTTGACACTGCGATGCTACCGAGGTTGTGATGTATTCGTCAGCCGGCCACTACGTAAGCACCAGTCAGAATTCTGAGTAGCCAGCCAGTGGAACCTAGACCCGTTGAGACAATGTCCCGCTGGATGACCGACGCTCACTCTGGTCGACTGAAGCCACTAGAATCAACTTTTCGAGCATCTCGTTTTTTCTTCCGATGGCTTTTACCGTGTCTATTTTTAGGTTCTGTCAATGACAAAAGTTGCAGAGCAAATAAGAAGCGCCAGCGCAGCAATTTGCCAGAACATTGATGCATTGGGCGAGCAACGTCCGCTGTTGTCTCAAAATGTGCTGGCGCAACTACGCAACTTGGTCGAAGGTGTCATGGTGCGCCTCCACCAGGACAATAACGACGCAGAGTTTAGCTTTGATGTGGTCAAACCGGCGCTGGCGTACGTCCGCAGCCAGGGGAAATTGAACTTCCTCGCCCGCTTCCACCGCTTACTCCAAGCCAGCAGCTCGCACTACACCCTCGATGGCGATGCCTCCGAGCGGCTGATGCTCAAGTACTACGAGTATATGTACCGTCTGCGAAACTTGGTACGAACCACCTGCGCGATGGAAGTGCTGGGCAACCTGGAGTCGTTTCCGCTCGATCTAGATCCCTCGTTGCGCGAGTACCACCAGAAGATTGCTCAGCGCATCGAAGCGGCCATCGGTACGCACTTTGACCGCGAACGTGGTGCGCGGTACTACATCCACAAGGTACGTCCCTTCTTCGTCGAGCGAAGCATCTACTACGAGGTGACCTTCTCTCGTGCGGTGGACATGGTGAGCAAATTTGATCGCATCATTGCCTTCACCGACATCGACCTGACCGACAACTACTCGGCTTATTTGGTACTGCAACGCGACTCGATCCGCGTGCTTGACCAGACAATGCCCATCACGCTTGTCCGCGCCTGGGACGTATCCATTCGCCCCTGCGAACTGACCAACTTCGGGAAGGTACTGGGTATTCACAGCCAGGTGTCGAGCACCTCGGCCGAGTTCCGCCAGCTTAATCAGTGGCTGACGAACACCGCAGGAAGTCTGCTGGACTTGATGGACATGGACGAGGACGCCTATCAGGCTATCCGCTTTGTTCCCAGATCTGCCGGTACCCGCCTTGCCATCTATCCGATTCTCGATGAAGCACGCCGCATCGTTCGCGCACGCCTAGCCGGCCACAACCTCCTGCGATACCTGATGCTGCGTCTGCACAATTCGGTGATCCGCGCACAGTACTCGACGGATTCATGCTGGCGACTATCGAATTTGAACGTTGAGTTCGGCTGCATTCCCTTTGAAACCATGCCGTTTTGCACCTCGCTTCGCGGTCACAACCCGCGCTTTGCTGATCTTGTTGAAGCGTTAGATGCCGGTGATCGGCGGCACGAAATGCTGGCACGTCGGCTGCACATCAACGTCGAACAACACGGGATGCTCTACACTCCGGCCGAAGATCTGAACCTGTTCGGCGATACGACGGCGCTGATCGCTGTGTTCAACAGCCAGCTCTACTACAGGCATGGGCACCGGACGCTCGAGCAAGACAGAGACCACGTCTTTATCCGCGGCTACGAGGATGAGACGGCTGCCATTGTTTCAGCGTTGCAAGCGATTGCGCGGGAGGGCATTGCCGGTTACAGCCAGGCAGTGGCGCGGTGGCTACAGCAGCAGCCCCCTCACGTCGACGACCCGGTCAAGAAGGATGCGCTCGAGCGCCTGTTTACCGACTCCAAGGTCGCCTTGATCTATGGCGCCGCCGGCACTGGAAAGTCGACCATGGTCGACCATATCGCAAACTACTTCAACGACAAGACCAAGCTTTTCCTAGCCCACACCAACCCAGCCATCGATAACCTCGATCGCAAGGTCAATGCCCAGCATGCGACGTTCCGGACGATCAGCAAACACATCCACCGAACCGGCCTGGATCCCGAATACGACCTGTTGGTCATCGACGAGTGCAGTACGGTCAGTAATGCAGACCTGTTAAAGGTGCTAAGGAAGACCTCTTTCAAGCTGCTGGTGCTTGTCGGTGACGTCTACCAAATCGAGTCGATTCAGTTCGGCAACTGGTTTTCAATCATCCGTTCGTTCCTGCCAAAGAGCGCGATCTTCGAGCTGACCACGCCGTTTCGGACGAAGAGTCCGCCTCTGCTGCGCTTCTGGAACAAGGTTCGAAATATCGAAGATGACATCGACGAGGTGATTGCGAAAAATGGCTATTCTAGCGTTCTTGACAAGAGCTTGTTCGAGCGCACGAGCGATGACGAAATCATCCTATGCCTGAATTACGACGGCCTTTACGGCATCAACAACGTCAATCGCTTCCTGCAGGGTGGCAACCCTAACCCTGCAGTGATCTGGCGAGAGGCCACCTACAAGGTGGGCGACCCAATTCTGTTCAACGAGTCTGAACGATTTCGCCCGATCCTGTACAACAATCTCAAGGGACGCATCGTGGCAATGCGCCATGGCCTAGAATCGTTGCGATTCGACGTGCAGGTGGAGCGTCCGCTTGATGCCTTCGACGTCGCAGGAACCGAACTGGAATGGGTCGCCGATTCAACCGTGCGGTTTTCCGTGACCGACCAGGACACCAGCGACGACGATGACGACCAACCGCAAAATGTAGTGCCCTTCCAGGTCGCCTATGCGGTCTCGATTCATAAGGCCCAAGGCTTGGAGTACGACTCGGTGAAGGTCGTGGTGACTGACGCCAACGAAGACAACTTGACGCACAGCATCTTCTATACCGCAGTCACCCGCGCGCGACGCCATTTGCGGATCTTCTGGACGCCGGAAACCCAATACAAGGTGCTCAAGAACCTTCGGCGCACGGTCAATCCTAAGGATGTCGTCCTTCTTGCGGCTCGCCAGGGGTTTACGCCCGTGCGTTAGTTTGCCTCTGCGCACGTTCTTAGTGCCGGCCACTAGAGGCAGGTCGGCACGCTATAGGGCGTCGAAGTCGTCGGGGTGACGCACGATCGGCAGGCCACTGCGCAGGGCATCCTCCCACGTGGAAATGTCCTCCATGTGAGGATCTTGGGCGCCGAACATCTCTACCCAGGGGCGTGGCAGGTAAGCCGAAGGCGTGGGGCTGGGGTTGTCGATTACCAGCTTGAGCAGAGGCATTTACTTGACCCGATGAAAGATCATGATCCTGACGAAAGATTTCGACCCACCCATTCCTCACATTCATTTGCATAGTCTTGTGACATACGTTCCCGCAGGTGTGGCCACTGCTTTTCCCAGAACACATCGGACTCGATGCGCCATGCGGGTATCGCATCGGCCAGAAAAATGCCGTACCGCTCGGCATTCTTCTTTGCGGCATCTTCCGTGGAGTAGTCATTCACGATACTGACGGCATCGAAAACGGCACGTTGGCGCTGCTGAACCGTCAGCTCTGCGTCTTCTGTGATCTGATCGATCTGCTCTTCCAAAAATGCTCTGGCAACCTCGATCGCCAAGCGGAATTGAAGCTGGCCGGCATGATCCTGCTTCTCAGTCAACAAATGCAGATTGGCATTACGGCTCTGCAGTAGATCGAGCGGGTGCATCACCCGAATTTCAGTATCTGTTCCTGGCAACTGCACAGTGAACGCATTGGCTTCGAGCCGATCGCGATCTAACCCGACAACATCGTGCAGGAGATCCACGTTGTAGATCCGCCCGTCCTCGGCAGGGGCGATGGCACTGCCAATTAGCGCGGAAATGTTTCGGATGTCATTAACTTCCTCGCGACCGCCTATCGCAAGAGCAAACTGCTTGAGCGGAGTGATGTTCGCGGCATTGCGCGTGAAGAAATCCACGTCCCGGGAAACTGCTGATCCACTGCCGATAGGCAAGCGAACGTTATAGACCCCCATCCAGTAAGCCAAAGCCTGGCCGCCGATCAGCACCTCGCCGGTCGATGCGCCCTCCAGAACCCTCCGGATCAGATCCGGGGGCATGTAGGCTTCGTTTTCTCGGCTCATCCGTCAGCTCTTCTGATACTTGCCATGGAAGACCCGCTTACTTTGGCGTGCCGCTGAGCGAGAGATGAGATGCGTCGCGTCGGCGGAGCGCCTGCCACTGAGGACCTCGAGTTCATCCAATCGCCGGGTCATGGCCACGGCGGCATCCACCGCGCTCACGGTGCGATGCCCAGCCCCCAGGCTCCCAACCGCAGCTATCCCCCGCTTGGCCCAGTGCTCCAACTGCTGGGCGATGCTGCGGTCTTGCAGCCTGGATTCCATCTGGGCCAGGGCATACAGCTCGTCTGAAATGCGAACATTCTTTGCCATTGGGGCAGTATGTGGCATATTACCACATATTGCAAGTGGTCGGTTGGGCGCTACATGCCTCCGTCTAAGTGGTGCCCACTGGAAACCAGTGCCGCCTCCCGAAATCTACCGGCCTACTCGGCACCAGACGGCCCGCACACCCCACTGCGGCATGCGGCGTAAAATGAGTTGCCATGGAGGCTGGGAACATGCCCGACGACACGGTTTTCATCATTGGCGCTGGCGGCTTTCTAGCCAGGATCGCTGGGCCGAACGCGCAGCGGTGGTCGGCAAGGTCGGCCGAGGACTTGATCGCCCAACTCGATGCCGACGGGATAGATCGCGCTCGTCTGGAACTGGTTGTGACTCGCCCCCTTTCCCAGCCGGACGCCGCGCTCGATGTCGCGCAGGAGAATGCCCTGATCCAGGTGCTGGGCGAGGCATTCAGACCTTCGCCATAGCCCGCTGATTAGCGGAGCTGCGTCAGCCTCACGGTCTTGGTACCAAGACCGGATACTTCGATGCCTTGGCGGCGCATCTCATCGATGAGCTTTTGCTGCAGCACGGGCTGCGGGCTCTCTTGCACCGGCGATTTGATGCGCTGCAGCTCTGCAGCCATGCGCTCGCGTTCCTGATAGCCGATATCGCGAAGGGTGCTGTAGTAGCTCGACCACATGCGTTCATGGGTCAACGCGGTCTCAGCTTCCGCCAGACGCTGCTCCAGACTTTGGACAAGGGCGCGCCACTCGCTGATCTCGCGGTTGTTGCTCATCCGCTCTGCTGCGGCACCGCTCCAGTAGTCGGTCGAGTTCATACCTTGCTCTCTTTGGTGCTACCGCGTTCGGTCGCGGCATGGTCGCTTTGCTTCGTGCTCGCGCTACCGCCGCCCGGCTTGCCGCCGGAGCCGCCGTCACCACCGACCTTACCACCCCTGCCGGCTTTCCCGGCACCGCCGAAGCCGTGCGAGATCCGCTGACTGCCGGCGACGAAGACCTGTTGGGCTTCGTGATCCTCTCGATCGCCCACGCCGTGCATGCCGACGGCGCTTCCCATCCAGCGCATCACCATGTCGGGCACCCAGTTGATCAGCGCGAACAAGGCATGCAGGACGGTGGTCATGATGACAACGTAGATCGCCGAATAGGCCACCAGGGCGCCCAAGCCGTTGGCGCTGTCGTGCATGGCACCTGAGACCGCCATCATGAAGCCGTCGTTGACCAGGTGCGCGATTGGATTGGCTACGGCGATCGAACAGATCAGGCCGAAGATCATCAGCAATGGACGCATGATCATCGACAGGATGATGAAGTAGCCGGGGCCTGCGCGGCCGACGGCGTCGTCTCCATCAGGGTGGATGTGCGCTGCACCCCAGATCGGCGCGGAGATCATCGCCTCGACGACGCTCGTAACCCATTTGATGATGCCCGTGATCCACGCGATGAAGGGGATCATTGGGATGTAGAACGACATCATCGCACCGGCGCAGAGCAATGAAATCACCAGGAACGAGACAAGGAAGCCCACAGATTCCAGTGCCGACTTTATTCCTCCTCCAACGCCGGGTTTCGTCCCCAGAACGGAAGCGTTCTCGGCGGTTCCGGCCGCGAATCGAAGTGCAACGTTGGCGCCCGTGACCGCCCACGCTGTATTCATGATCACATCACCGATCGATTTGACCTGTGCGACGTGCGAGGTGTTGGATCCGGCCAAGTTCTCGGTGATCTGTCCGATGGCCCAAAGCGCCGGCTCCGACATGCATTTTTTCATTGCTTCCCAGGTTCTTGGGATATTCGTGCAGGCTCCCCAGCCTCCACGTTCGGCCTGGTATGCCTGCTGAGAAGAAGATGTGCGCCTGAGCAGATATTCATCGGCAACGGCCATGGCGTCCCGATAGCCCACAAGTGCAGCCTCGGTTTCCTTTTCGTCTATTTCGATGCTTTCCGAGGTCGGAAACGAGTTCACGGCCATCTGCACCGCATCTTGCAGGGAGATAATGTGGTTGTAGTAAGTGCCAGCGGAGAGAAACCCACCGCGATCAGCGAAGGAGATGAACCCATCCCGTGGTGAATTGTCGATCGAAGCCACAGCTTGACGCGACAAATCCCGGAGCTCGTTTTCGTAACGATAGGCAAGGTCTGCAATCGGGATCACTTCCGGCTTCTGGCCTGCCACGATGGCTTGGGCCGCAGATCGCATCTCCGGGATGATCACATCCCGGACATACCGACCATGCGCGTGATAAACCGATCTCAGGTTGATATGACGAGCATTCCCGGCCTCCGAGGCGGAGCTTTCCTCCCATTCCAGTCGTCCGCACACGTCATTGCGCGTATAGCCACCGGTGGACTGCCAAGCGAATGTTGTAGTTTGTGTCTCCGCAGGTTTGTAGCCCATGCCCAGCAGGCCAATTGAGTCAATCGCGTTGTTCACCGTATCGGGGACTCGTACTAGAACAGATCTTGGGATCTCCACCAACTGGATCCGTTCACTCCGGCCGGACGCTTCGTAAGATTTGTTCATGGCCGCCATGCACACTTCGCTGCGGAAGATGCTGGCGACCAGGGGCCGGGCGCTCGGAATGTTCGGATGCCCGACCATTCCAGTCTGCTGGATCCGGGACAGCATGGCCGACCAGCCAGCATCGGCAATGCCAACGCCCTGGACGGCCAGCCACATCACGATGATCTGCAGCAGGCAGAATCCACCGGCCAACGGCAGCAGGAGCGCGCTGCCCACGGCCGTTCGGAGCGGTATCCAGATCGACGACATCTTCTTGCCCAGGAACTCGCCGTCGTGCGCTGTGTTCACGACGCCGACGATCGAGGTGTAAGCGACGAACAGCAGGCCGAGGGTCAGAACTGCGGTGCAGAAGACCGCGAAGCCGGCGCCAAGCACCGTGTCGTTGTTGGCGAGGTCTGCGACCGTACCATTGCCGGCGACATAGTCGACCAGGTTCCCGAAGATCTCCCGCAGCACGCCGAGGGCAGGGTCGTCAGCTGGCGGGCTGAAGAATCGGGATTGGGTGGGCAGCTGCTGCGCCGCCGTGGCAGGGCTGGTGAGAGCCACGCCGACGGCGAGCGCAGCAACTGCCCATGAAACGAATGGGCAGCGGCTCATACTTCCACCGCCTCGCGCTTGTCGAGCGCGACCTGCTTGCGCGCGAGCGCAGGCGCTGATCGAAGGATCAGGTGGCATTCCGCGACCCAGAGCACAGCCAACGGTGCGGCAGCGACGAGCAGCACCCACGGGCGCGCCAATGGCGCCAGGGCAACAATGGCGATGGTGCCGGCGCTGGCGGAATAGACTAGGGGCATCAGCCACCAGCCTGGACGACGGAGATAGAGACGGTGCCAGCCGGCAACTGGCAACAGCGCGGCAGCGATCAGGAGCACAAGGCCGACGGTGGAATGAATCAGAGTCAGCGAAGCGATACGCATCCACCCGGGCGCTGGGCGACGTAGAAAAGCGAGAACGCCATAGTCCATCTTCGCCCCCACCGGCGACAGATTCTTGGCTAAAGAATGCCGCTAATTCTGAAAGGGTAATAGGTGGACGCAGGTGAACACCGAAGTTCGAAAAATTCGGCTCCTGGGTGGTGGAAACGTGATGCGAAGCTAGGGGCGAAACTTCATCTCATCCCCATCCCCATCCATGAAGTCTTCGCCATTCAATTGGAAATTACTGTGGCTGTTCGTTACGAATTTCAGCCCCGCGCGCTCAGCCTCACCCCGCATCATCGCCACATACTCGGACGGCCCGGAACTGGAAATCGAGGTCCAGCCCTTTGACTTGCAAAGCGCAACCGTTGCACGGCACTCACTTTGAAGATCGTAACCACGGGCTTGAATTCGATCCCCGATATCCTCGATCTGCCCGCCTCCCACAAGTTTCAGAAGCAAGCCATTCTGAACACTATTCCGGTCGACGAACTTAAGCATCACGGCTAGCGATTCTTCGATTCTGGACTGATAGTGCCGCTCAAGCAGCAGTCGCCGCCACTTACTCTTCTCGGCTTCTGTCCACCCGCTCTTCGTCGTCGATGTCGTGCACTTCTTCTTCGCGGGAACGCTAGATTTGTTCATGAGAAGAACTGCGTTCTGCATCAGTCGGAATGGCCGCTGCTCTGGCAAGGCAGGCTCGCTCAAAGTGGCGGCCGGAGTTTCCTTGCGCGGTGGCTGAGCCGGAACCTCCCGAAAATACTTCAGCAAGTCAGGCGCACCAAACCATGCACGTTCCGCCTGCGGAAAATCTGGCCACTCGTTCAGAGGCTGTGCTGCTCGCCTTGCGCGCTCAAGCTCTAAATTGATCACGCCGATTTCGCGATTCAAGTCGCCAGGGGCCGTGCGTTTCCCCCGCCGCTCCATGCCGGACGCCCGGGGGCCTAGATGAATGGTTGCCAGATTGCTCAGCGCCGTATCGTGCCCAGCCGCCACCGCCTGCCGCTCATAGCTGCGATGGTCAACCCGCTCGGCGATCTGGTTGTCAGAAAGCGCTTGATTCACACGCTGCGCCCAAGCTCTTCGCCATTGCTCCACCAATTCGGAATCATTCCACTCTCTGGCCTTCTTCCCGAAGCCATCGCCATCGATTTCGCGCAAAGTCAGCATGATATGAGCGTGCTCATTCCGACGATCACCAGCCCTGCTGGGCGCATGCATTGCGACGTCGGCGATCATCCCACGAGACACAAATTCATCCTGGACGAACCCTAGCAACAGGTTGCGGCGATTCTCTGCCGTCAGTTCGTGCGGGAGGCTTACCTCTACCTCCCGCGCGAGCTGCGAATCCTTGCGCCGCTCTGAAGCCTCGACAGCGTTCCAAAGCCGATCACGATCAAGCATCCAAGACGGCGCAGATTCCGGTGCAACAATGAATGATTCCCGGACTCCGGACTTTCGCGTGAAGTCGTGAATCTCACCCGTTCTTTCGTCGGCGATACGGACGCCAGATCGATAAGCCGCCGCCGCAGTGGCGGATCGGCCGTTACTGCGACCGATGATCTGAGCGCTGAGATGGAAGATCGCCACGCGCCGCTTTCCTCATGCCGTTTAATAGGAGGCCGCTGCCCTGCTTCTGTCGCCGGCAGGCCGCACACATCGCGAAGCGATGTATAAGTGCGCCCTTGCTCCGCTTCGGGTCACAATCAAGAGCAGGAACCAGCACGACTAATGCTGCCAGAGTCGTTATGTGCACCGACGTTCTTAGACTTTTCTGCATTGAGATTCATCGGCAGAAGTGATCTTCTGGATCTATCTCCACGCCAGAAGACCAGTATGTCTATTAGCCTTGAAAAGCTTCTCCAGAAGAAGTCAGATCTGAATGCGAAAATTAATGCGCGAATCGCTCGAGTGAAGAGCCGAGAAGCCGCGGCGGAACGACGAGCGCGTAATCGCTGCCTTCTCCTTCTTGGTGTCGCGATCGAGAAGCAGCTAGTATCAGAGCCAGGCAGTCGCTCGGCTGTGCGTGATCTAATTTCCAAGCACTTGCAGCATCGGGACCAGCAGGCAGTGCTTAGCTTCCTGTTTCAGGACTCGGAGGCCAGCGGATCTTAGAAGCGTTCCATCCACCACAACCCAAGGAATAGGGTCGATGACATTGCAAAGGATTCGGGATAGTTCGTATTCATTGGCTGCGGCCAATGATGACAACCTCGCGGTGGTGGCCAAGGTTGAGCAAATCACTTCGGCAATCCCCGCGCTATTCAACCGCCTACGCCCTGCGATTTCGGCCATGAGAAGTGGCATGCTGACGAAGCACCCAAACGAGGTCTACTTCTATCTACTCGGCGCATTGCATGCGTCCAATGTTGGTGAGGATGAGTTCGATCAATTGCTTGATGTGCTTGACTACCTTCGTCCGAACGAAGGAGTTGAGGAGTTCACACTGGAGCTCTTGATGTGATGCTCCTCCCCAGATGTCACCATGCCGAATGTGACCGCTCATCCACTTGACACGCGCCGCCGTCTCGCTTCACCCAGATGAAACAAGGGCCGCCCCCTGCACACTCACCTCGACGGGCGGCAAAGTCGCATCTCTTGCGACGTTCATGGTAAAAATGCCTGAGCGGCCTGGCCCGTCCATCGTGGACAGGCTGGGCCATTGCACGGATGAGAGGCCATGACAGGTGCCAAGAAAAAGCCTGCCGCTGCCCGCCGTGCCCCAGCGATGAGCAAGGGGCATTCGCAGGCGCCTCGCCGACTGCTCAGAGACGAACGAGAACTGGTGGCGCTGTGTCTAGCGCTCGTGGGGTCGCGCAACTCTCTGTCGCAGGCTGAACAGGCTCTGGCCAACGGGGTTCGCCCCTTGGCAGAACCAGAACTGGTCAAGCGGGCACGCGGCTACATAAAGCAGGGGCTGGATCCCCTTGGAGGGGCATTCCTGCGTCTACGTGCCCCAGCCGTGCGCCGTAATCTCGGGGCCGTCTACACCCCAGACCCCATCATCCGCTCGATGCTCAACTGGTCGGCTGACCAAGGCACACCTGCGCGTGTGGTGGATCCAGGGGCCGGATCCGGTCGCTACCTGCTGGCCGCCGCCAAGCGCTTCCCACAAGCTGAACTGGTCGCGGTCGAACTCGACCCCTTGGCCGCGCTCATGCTGCGTGCAAACTTGGCGGCGCTTGGGCTGACCAGTCGCGTCAGGATTCTCGTCGAGGATTTCCGTCTGGCCGAGTTGCCGGCAATCGAAGGCCGAACCCTGTATCTAGGCAATCCGCCGTATGTACGACACCACGACATTGGCGATGACTGGAAGCAGTGGTTCGCCCAGTCAGCGGCGGCCTTTGGGGTTCGTGCCAGCAAGTTGGCGGGCCTGCACATCCACTTCTTCTTGCGCGTGCTGCAGCTGGCCAAGCCTGGCGACGTTGGCGCCTTTATCACGTCGTCCGAATGGCTGGACGTCAACTACGGCGCGACCCTGCGCCGACTGCTCGCCCATCAGTTGGGCGGCGTGGCGGTGCATGTTCTGGATGCGAGCGCCATGCCCTTCGAGGGTGCCGCCACAACGGGCGCGATCACCTGCTTCAAGGTGGGCGAGCAGTCCGACGGCCTGAGGGTGAGGTCGGTGCCGACGCTGGAAGCTCTCAATGGCCTGAGCAAGGGCGTGGTCGTGCCATGGGATCGCGCCCGCAGCGCTCCTCGGTGGTCCCCCTCTTCCGCCCAGTCCGCGCGATTCCTGCGGGCTACATCGAGCTGGGAGAACTGTGCCGGGTCCATCGCGGCCAGGTAACCGGGCGCAACAACGTCTGGATTGCGGGCGCGAACGCCGCCAACCTGCCAGATAGCGTCCTAGTGCCCACCATCACCAAGGCCCGGGATCTGCTCGCGGCGGGTGAAGAACTCTCAGACCCGAACGCGCTGCGCCGCGTGGTCGATATCCCTTCTGATCTCGATGCCTTCGAGGATCCCAAGGCACGGCAAGCCGTCGAAAGGTTCATTGCCTGGGCCGAGGCGCAGGGGGCTAACGAGTCCTACATCGCCCAGCATCGCCGCGCTTGGTGGTCCGTAGGGCTCAAGGAACCGGCTCCGATCCTCTCGACCTACATGGCTCGCAGGGCTCCGGCGTTCGTCCGCAACTTGTGCGGCGCACGCCACATCAACATCGCCCATGGCATCTATCCGCGCCAGGAAATGAGCGAGACCACCCTTGATGCCTTGGCCTCTTGGTTGAGAACGAATGTCATCACCGAGGACGGCCGCACCTACGCCGGCGGTCTCACCAAGTTCGAACCCAAGGAATTGGAAAGAGTCTTGGTGCCAGGCTTGGAGATGCTGGAAGCATGACTGCCAAGCCCCGACAGTGGACTCTCGAAGACCTGCAGGTCGACGTTGCAAAGGCAACGGCCTTATTCAGGGAGTCCAGGATTGGGGAGCCATTGAGTATTTGGAAGACCACCTTCTTCCAAAAGCGTCGCCAAGTCCGGCAGACATTCAATGCGCTGAATTTTCGAAATCCCGCACGTGTGCACTCGCGCCAGATTCATGCGATGCACGAGAAGGGTCTTGGTGGCGTTCTAAGGTACCTCGCAGCCCCGCCGATCTCAGACGACGATTTAAAGACGCTTTCCGACTCAACGCTCAGCTTAAAAGCGCTTCGACAGCCTTCGCATGCTAAAGGCGTACTTCGCACACTGCGTGCGTCACTCGATCCGATCAGATTTCCATGGATAAGCTCGGGAGTGAAGCCTCACGCCGGCGAGTGGCGTGCAGCGATCACTGCTACTGCAGCCCTCATGACCGCGCAGGCGGTGGCAACCCAACGTCGACATGCGGGAAAAAATGAGCAAGAACGAGCGACCAAAGCATACCTTCAAGACATCCTCGGACTCACAGAGGTTGCGCCTCGACCAATAAGAACGTTTCGAGATGTCCCGCCCGCAGGTTCATTTTGCGGGGAGAGCGAAGTTTGGGGAGAGAAGGCAGATATCGTTGTGTCCCTGTTCGATGACCGTCTTCTGCTTATCGAATGTAAGGTTTCCAATAGTTCGGTCAACAGCTTCAAGCGAGTAGTGCATGAGGCCGCAGGCAAAGCCACGGCATGGACAAGTAAGTTGGGAACAGCTCATGCTGTGCCTGCAGCAGTCCTGAGTGGCGTCTTTCGTCCGCAAAATCTATTACTCGCCCAAGACAAAGGGCTTTCATTGTTCTGGGCGCACCGCCTGGATGATCTTGGTGATTTCATCAACATGACGAGAGCCACCTCCTGACGCTCAACCCAGCTTCTTGGCTAAATCTTCTGCCTTCGGGTGGTAATAGCGCTTCAACATCCGCAAATCCTTGTGCCCAGTGACCGACGAGAGTTCGATGACGTTCGGGAGCTTTTCGGCAAGCCGTGATGTGGATTCGTGGCGAAGATCATGGAAGCGCAGGTCGGTGAGGAATTTTGGTGACGGCTGCTTTCCAGCTTCCTCACAATCCTTCCGGTACTTAGCCAGAGCTCTCTCTTTCGCGTGAACGAATCCCATCTTGATGGCGTTCGGAGTGATGGGGAACACCTTGCCCTCGACCTTAATACCGCCCGGCAACCCCTTTAGGATTTCGACTGCCTCTTTCGATAAGGGCACGTCCCGACTTTCGCCATTCTTTGTTTCTGGCAGATGCGCCACTTGTCGCTTCAAGTCGATGTGCTCCCAAACCAGCGACAGCAATTCACCGCGTCGCATGGCCGTCGCCAGCGCCAGCCGAACAACTGGCGCGAGCCAGGGTTCCGACTCCCGCCACCGCCAAAAGTGCCATCCGCCTTCCTGGGCGCTTCCTCGGTCAGCACGCCGAGCAGAGTGACCTGTTCCTCGACAGACAGCCGGCGATCGCGCGCACGCGGAGCCGGGGGGCGTTTGACGTAGCGGATAGGATTCTCGACGTGGATTCCCCACTCGCGCCGAGCTTGGTTGAGCACGGCCGAGAGAATCCCCAGCTCACGGATGATCGTCGCCGCACCAACTTCTTTGGCTCGGCGGTCGCGCCAGCCAGCCACCGCAGAACTGGTGATGGCGGACATTTTCAGGTCGGCCAAGGCCTTGTCCGCCAGAAAGATCCCAATCTTGATCGTCTCGAAATCCTTGCTCTTCTTTCGCGGTGTGACTTCTTCGAGGTATCGTTTGAGGGCAGCGCGCAGGGTGGTTTTCTCGGCCTCGCGTCGATCGATGAAGCCGGAGGTCTGTAGCTCACGCTCAGTCGCCGTCACCCAATGTTCGGCGTCCTTCTTAAGATCGAACGTCCGGGACTGCTGGGGGTAGCCAGCGACTCGCACTCTGGCCCACCACTTGCCGCTATCGCGCTTGATGATGCATCCCATGCTCTGAGAGACCTTTGGTTCAAAATTGGTTCAAGAAACTCAAAAATATTCTTAAGTTATTGAAATTACAAGTCAGGAGCATGCCTTGACATGGTAGGGGTCACAGGTTCGAACCCTGTACCGCCCACCACGCTCCGGCGTGGATACCGCGACACAATGACAAACGGCGCCCTTGTGCGCCGTTTTTGTTTCCATCCTGTGGGCACCCGGCAGGCAAGAAAAAAAGCCCCTGCCGACGGAGGGTTCGGCAGGGGCGAATGCCTGTGAGGGCATTGGAAGGTCAGAACCTGTAGTTCAAGCCGAGCAGGTAGGTGCGACCCCACTGGATGTATTCCAGCGGGCGGTCTTTCGTGCCGGCGTAGGTGCGATACGACTCGTTGGTCAGGTTGCTCACCTGGAACAACAGGCTCAGCCCGCCAAGCGCATGTCCTTCACCGAACGAATAGCCGACCTGGGCATCGGTGATGTTCTCGCCGACCACATAGCGCAGCGAGCGGTCGCCGTCGAAGTTGCCGATCTCGCCGATGAAGTCCGAGCGGCGGCGCTGGCTCACGCGTGCCTCGAACCCGTTTCGTTCGTAGTAGGCCGTCAGGTTGTAGACGCGCTCGGACAGGCCCGGCAGCATGATGTTCTCACTGCCCACGCTGCTTGAGGCATTGGGTGGCGGCGGGATGGTGATGTCGCTGTCGTTGAAGCTGGCACTGGCGACGATGCCGAAGCCCCGCAGCGCATCGCTGAACAGATCCAGGGGCAACGAGGCCGTCAACTCCAAGCCTTGCATCGATCCGCCCTGACCGTTGTAGGGAGCGGTGAAGCGGCCGATGCTTTGTGTCGGAGGCTCCCCCGGGCCGGGCACGTAATCCACCAGCAGGTCGCTGAAGTCGTAGCCGTCGCGTGCCTCGGTGTAGATGTAGGTTCGCAGATCCTTGTAGTAGAACGCAGCGGACACGTAGGCGCGCGCACCGAAATACTTCTCGTATGAGATGTCGAAGGCATAGGCACGCCACGGATCAAGCTCGGGATTGCCGCCACCACCGCCGGGTTCGCCGGTTGCGGTGTTGACCCCGAATTCGAGCGAAGCGCGCAACTCGTCGACACGTGGCCTTGCCACCTGCTCGGCCAGGCCAATGCGCAAGGTCTGGTCATTGGGCAATGAGAACGCGAGATTCAGGCTGGGCAGCACGTCGGTGTAGGTCTTGCCCAGCTCGATCGGCTGCACGTTGCTGCCTTCCGGACGAGTGGCATCCCAGTAGCGTGACGTGGAAGACTGATCCACGCGTTGCACCTGCACGCCGATGTTGCCGCGCACGGGCACGGAACCCCAGTCGGTATCGATGTTGGCACGCACGTAGCCGGTGTAAATCTCTTCGTCGACCTGCCATGCCTTCGGGATCAGGTAGGACAGATTGTCGACGGGATTGAACGTCATGTAGCGCGCGACGGCGGCGGGGACGTTCCAGGCCGGGATCAAGCCGATGCCGGCAAAGCCAAGATCCACCGGACGGTACTGGAGGTCATTGGCGATGGCCGAATTGCCTTGCGCGCCAAGGTTGATGTTGCCTTCAGGCTGCCATTTGTTCTTTTGCCGATCCGCGTAGTTCAGGCCGAAGTCGAAGTCAGACAGCATGGACAGCGCTTCCGGTGCCGGCATCGACACGCCGATGCGAACTGCACGAAGCTCGTCCTCGACACGCGGTACCTTGCCGTATCCGGATCCGTAGATGGTGTTGGTCAGAAACAGAGAGGCCGGGTTGGAGTAGTCGAGACCGGGCGTGATCTGGGAGAAGCCATCCTGCCGGATCGAGAGTCCCACCGAGTCCAGCTGCGGCGCGGGAAGCAACTGCGTGTTGTTCTCCAGATTGAGCTCATCGCGATCGGTCTTGGAATAGCTGATGTCCGCGACGATCTTCGCCCGGCCGGCATTGAACTCGTTGTTCCATCCGAACGCGGTGATCTCGTCGTCGCGCTTGTTGTACATGCCGCGAACCAGCGGGTAGACATTGTTGGCAACGCCGCCGGTGAACGTGTTGTTGCCGTTGACCTGGGGATTGGTGACTTCCAGTCGACCATGTCCGCCGTTGTAGTCGCCGATGTGGACTTCGAACTGGTTTGCGGTGTTGACTTGCTTGGCCTGCGAGTAGAACAGGTCAAGCGTGCTCGTCCAATCATTCGATGGGCGGAATTGCAGCGTTGCCATCACGCCGTCGCGCTTGGTTTCGCCAGTGCGGCGCAAAGCCTTGATGCCGTCCGAGTAGTAAGTGCCGGGTGTCACGCCAGGTCGCCATCCTTCACCGATGGCCTGCCAAGGTTCGTACAGGCCAACCTGGTTTTCCTGTACGGGCGTGGTCGAGTGCGAATAACCGATGGAAAAACCGAACGTACGCGCTTCGTTCTGGGTGATGTAGCTGGCGTTGATACGCTCGCCGTAGCTCGAGGCATCCGCGGCAGCGCCCAAGGCATTGTGCTGGCCGCGCACGCCGAAGACGCCGACCGGGCTGTCGAAGCTGAGTGGCCTCACGGTCTGCATGTTCAGGGTGCCGGAAAGCCCCTGTCCGATCAGTCCGGCATCAGGGGTCTTGTAGACCGTGACGCTATTGATCAGCTCGGATGGATACTGGTCGAATTCGACGCTACGGTTGTCGCCGGTGCTGACCATCTCTCGGCCGTTGAGCAGCGTGGTGGAGAA
This sequence comes from Luteimonas sp., assembly GCA_024707405.1. Lineage (GTDB taxonomy): Bacteria > Pseudomonadota > Gammaproteobacteria > Xanthomonadales > Xanthomonadaceae > Luteimonas. The sequence goes on along the minus strand of JANPZU010000003.1, from coordinate 326,629 downwards.
GTCCGGAGACAGGCCGCGTACGCTGATTACCTGGGCACGCCCGGCGACGCGCTGCGCGCTCAGTCCGGGTAGGCGGGCAAGTGATTCGGCGATGCTGACGTCAGGCAGTTTGCCGATGTCTTCGGCCGAGATCGCTTCGACGATCGAGGTGGATTCGCGCTTGACCGAAATCGCGCTTTCGATGCCTCGGCGAATGCCGGTGACGGTGACGCGATCGAGCTCCGACGCATCTTCGCCTTCACTTTCGGGTGCTTCCTGTGCGAAGGCCTGCGGTACGGCCATGATCATCGCTGAGGCGAGCGCGGCGCTCAGCAGGTTGCGCTTGCGTTGCAACATTTTCCCCTCCCAAAGGCGAATGTCGGCTTGGCTTGAGTTGTGGCCCGACAGGTTGGTTTCTGCACAGGGCAAGTCCGGGGAATGGCATTCCGGGCTTGCGGCCATGGTAGTCGGCGCATGGCCTGCGGGAGACTGTTTGCATACGTATTCATATCGCTTCTGTTGTGCCCGCAGGTGCAGTCGCGAGGGAGCGTCGTCACGCGAATGAGATGCCGGTTGTCCGCGAGGGCCATGCGTGGCGACCATTCAATGTCGATGATGGACATACACCATCGCGGTTCGCGCCGGGATGGTGAACGTCGCGCTGCTGGCGTCGTAGCTGGCCTGTTCGCGTGGCCGCGCATCCGCCGCATCGTCGGCAAGGTGCACCGGATGCAGCGTGTAGGCGATGCCGCGGAGTTCCGGCAGCACCAGCGTCTGTGCCTCGGGGGCGGCGTTGATGAAGTAGAGCACTTCGCCAAAGCCTGCATCTGCAAGGCCTGCGCCATCCAGCCGACCCACGAGCACGACGGGATTCTGCTGCGGGCCGCTGTTGGGGAAGCTCAGGCGTCGCTGCACGTCGTCCGTGCTCCGCAGGCGGAACAGCGGCGTGCTGGCGCGGATGCGCAGCAGGTCGAGCATCGCGTCCCGGACAAACACGATGTGCTCCGGATCCGGCTTGATGGAGGCATCGGCCAGCAACGGACGCATCAACGGCCAGTCGTTGCCGTTGTTCTGTGCCGGCGGCAGCCCGGTACCGAAGAAGTTGTCGCGTAACGTCCAGTCGAAACGGTTGAACCAGTCGCCGGAGTCGTAGCTGTTGCGGTCGAGCGACTTGGAGCGCAGCGTCTCGATGCCGGCATGGAAATAGGCGACACCCTGACTGAAGGCGGTGTTCGCCATGCCCAGCACCTGCACACGCGCGCGATCCTCGCGCGAGGTGTCCCGCGGCAGTTTGAAGACGTTGATGTCGAACAGGGTCTGGTTGTCGTGGTTCTCGACATAGTTGACCACTTCGCCGGGCTGGCTGGCGTAACCGGCTGGCTGGCCCTTGTAGTCGAGCTGGTCGAGACGCAACCGGCGGCCATCGTGTGCAAGCAGTTCGTAGTTACGCAGCGTGCCGGCCAGCCCGGCGCGCGCGAGGTCGGCGGCGTGCAGGAGGTCGCTGTGCGGACGTTCCGGATCGGCGTGTGCATTGGGCGCGAAGACCAGGCCGTTCAGCCAGCCCTGTTCGCGCAGCAGTGTCTCGCCGTTGTCGGCGGGGCCACCGCCACGCAACGCGTCGCGTGCGCGATCGCTGAAGGTGCCGATGCCGGAACCATTGAGCGATCCTTGCGAGGCCTGCACGAAGCGTGCGCCATCGACGACCTCTCCGAAGTTCCAGCCTTCGCCGATCAGGTTCACGTGTTTGCCGGCTACCGCATCGACTGCGACCTGCAGCCGTTCCATCGCTTCGCGCGGCTGGTGTCCCATCAGGTCGAAGCGGAACGAGTCGATCTTGTAGTGCTTCGTCCACAGCACCGCCGAATCGATCATCAGCTTCGCCATCATCGCGTGTTCGGTAGCGGTGTTCTCGCAGCAGGTCGACTGCGTGACGCGGCCTTCGGCGTCGAGGCGGTGGTAGTAGCCGGGGACGATGCGGTCGAGCACCGACTTCTCGTGTTGCCCGGACGCGGAGGTATGGTTGTAGACCACGTCCTTGCCCGCGCGCAGGCCGGCGGCATGCAGCGCCATGATCATGCGGCGGAACTCGATGATGCGCGCCGAGGCATCGTTGGCATCGCTGGAATAGCTGCCTTCGGGTGCGTTGAAGTGGAACGGGTCGTAGCCCCAGTTGAAGCAGTCGTCGGCGGCAGCCGCCATCACCGCGACCTGCTGGCGTTCGCTGTCCGGTGGCGCGTCGGGAACGTCCGGCGTGACGCATCCCGTCTCGGGGATGGTGGCGATGTCGAACACCGGCAGCAGGTGCACGTCGGTCATGCCGGCATCGGACAGGGCGCGCAGGTGGCGCATGCCGTCCGAGCCGGCATGGGTGAAGCCGAGATACTTGCCGCGGTCTGCGCCCGGCACGGTGGTGTCGTGGATCGAGAAATCGCGCACGTGCAGTTCGTAGATCACCATGTCGGTCTGCGCGGCGAGCGACGGCGCATGCGATTTGTCCCAGCCCGCGGGCTTGAGCCGGGGATCGTCCAGGTCGGCGATCCAGCTGCGCCTGGAGTTGGCGTTCAGTCCGACGGAATAGGGGTCGGTGACGCGATTGCGCACGAGGCCCGTGCCGGGCACGAAGACATCGACCAGCCAGGTGTAGTAGCGGCCGGACAGGTCGCGATTCGCCGCGTGCGCCCAGATGCCGGTGCTTTCGTCGCGCGTCGCGGACAGCAGCGCGCTGGCGCGTGCATCGGCATCGTCGTGCAGGCAGATCGAGACGTTGCGTGCCGTAGGTGCCCACAGCGCGAAGTGCGTGCCGCCATCGGAAACAACCACGCCGAGTGAGGCATCCCTGGCGGCATCGGCATGAAGATCATCCAATGCGCCGGCGTGTTGCAGGGCAGTGGCCTCGATCACGTGGCCGGAGGCGTCTTCCTCGACCAGCAGCAACTGGCCGCGCAAGAGGTCGGCGATGCGCGGCAGGTCTCCGCCTGCGACAGTCAGCGTGGCGCCGGCGTCGACGAAGCGGAAACGGGTGGCAAGGGCCTCGGGCAGTTCGTCGTTGAAGAACGACAATGCGAGGGTGGCATCCGCTCCCGACACGCGGCTGCCTTGCGTTGCGACGATGCTGCCAGAGGCGGCGTGGTACAGGCGGAAGATGCCATCGTCGTCCTTGCCCGGCCAACGGATCTGCCTGCGATCCAGCCAGTGCGCACGTGCCGTTGGCGTGTCCGCATGCACCAGTGGCAGCAGGGTGCGGGCATGACCGTTGGCGTCGCAGTCCTGCAGCGTCGCGGCGGGAATCGAGGTGGCCAGCGCCTGGCTGGCGCCGAGCGACAACGACAGGCACAGGAAGGCACGCAGGCATGGTGCTTTTTTCACGGGCGGTGTCCATGGCGATCCGGCGACGTGTTTCCACGCCGCGGAAGGGAACGGAACAAACGACGGGAATCGGATGCGGCGCGCGGCTCAGGCATCGCCATGCGACGAGGCGAGTGCCGGCTCGTCTTCGGTGTGCGATGCGGTTGCGATGTTGCCGAACCATGCCCCGTAGGCCGGGAGCTGGAGGCGACCACTTGCCATGGCGCCGGACGCCAGGCCGTGTCCGTCGAGGTTGTGGCCATCGAGTCCGGGCAGGGCCACGTCGACCGACCGTGCGGACAGGTTGAATGCGACCAGCAACCGCTGTCCCTCGGCTTCGCGGACGAAGGCAAGCACCGCTTCGGGCACGTCGAGGAAGCGGATCGCGCCGTGGACGAGCGCGGGCTGCGACTTGCGCCAGGCAAGGAAGCGTCGCGTGGCGTTGAGTGTCGATGCCGGGTCGGCATCCTGCGTGGCGACATCAAGCCCGGCATGCGATGCCGGGATCGGCAACCACGGCGCGCCATCGGTGAATCCGCCGCGTGCGTCGTTGTTCCACGGCATCGGCGTGCGGCAACCGTCGCGGCCCTTGAACTTCGGCCAGAATGCGATGCCGTAGGGATCCTGCAGGGATTCGAACGGTACCTCCGCTTCCGGCAGGCCCAGTTCCTCGCCCTGGTACAAACAGACGGAGCCGCGCAGCGAGCACACCAGCGCCACCAGCATCGGCGCCAGTTGCGGTGGTGGATGCGTGCCGCCCCAGCGCGTGACCGCGCGCTGCACGTCGTGGTTGGAGATCGCCCAGCACGGCCAGCCTTCGGTCATCGCCGCTTCCAGTCGTTCGACCGTACCGCGGATGTAGCCGGCGCTGAAATCGTCGGTCAGCAACTCGAAGCTGTAGCCCATGTGCAATCGCTGGTCGTTGACGTATTCCGCGGTGGTCGCCAGCGAATCCTCGGATGAGATCTCGCCCAGCGTGGTCGCGCCGGGATACCGGTCGAGCAGGGCGCGCAGCGATTCGAGGAACGGCAGGTTCTCCGGCTGCGTGTTGTTGTGCCAGTGGTACTGGTAGGCGTAGGGATTGTCGGGACTGAAGCCGCGGCCGACACGCTTGTCCTTGGGCTTGGGCGGGTTGTCGCGTAGTGCCGCGTCATGGAAGCAGAAATTGATCGCGTCCAGACGCAACCCGTCGACGCCGCGGTCGAGCCAGAACTGCACGTTGTCCAGCGTCGCCTGCTGCACCGCCGGGTTGTGGAAGTTCAGGTCGGGCTGCGACGACAGGAAGTTGTGCAGGTAGTACTGCTCGCGGCGCGGTTCCCACTTCCAGGCCACGCCGCCGAACAGTGCCATCCAGTTGTTGGGCGGCGTGCCGTCTTCCTTCGGGTCGGCCCACACGTACCAGTCGGCCTTCGGGTTGTCCCGGCTGAGGCGGCTTTCCCTGAACCACTCGTGCTCGCTGGAGGTGTGGCTGAGCACCTGGTCGATCATGACCTTGATGCCGAGCGAATGCGCCTTGGCCAGCAGCCGGTCGAAATCGTCGAGCGTGCCGAACAGCGGGTCGACGTCGCGATAGTCGGCGATGTCGTAGCCGAAGTCGGCCATCGGCGACTTGAAGAAGGGCGAGATCCAGATCGCATCGACGCCCAGCGAGGCGACATGGTCGAGGCGCGCGAGGATGCCCTGCAGGTCGCCCACGCCGTCGCCGTTCGTGTCCATGTAGCTGCGCGGATAGATCTGGTAGATCACCGCGCCGCGCCACCACTTGCCGACTGCCATCCTGTCCCCGCGTGCATGCCCGGCGCCGGCGGCGCCTTCGGCGGCGACACTATTCCACAGCACGGCCTCGGCGATGCGTGGCATCGGTTGGGTCGATGCGATGAATACGTATGCAAGGCGACCTAGCGAAAGGATTCGCCTGGTCGGTCGGAATCCGCATGAATCGCAAAAACAGCCTTGACGTGTCGCCGAATCCGCGTGCACGGCATCGCCGCCACATGCGCGCCGGAATGTTGCATTGCGACAAGGCAAGCGCGTCGCGCAGCACCGACAATGCACGCAACACAACAGGGGTGCGGGGATCCATGGCCGAGAAGCCGCAATTGTCGTTCTGGCAGATCTGGAACATGTGTTTCGGATTCCTCGGCATCCAGTTCGGCTTCGCGTTGCAGAACGCGAACGTCAGCCGCATCTTCCAGACGCTCGGCGCCGACATGGAGCAGGTGCCCGGGTTGTGGATCGCCGCGCCGCTGACCGGCCTGCTGGTGCAGCCGGTGATCGGCTACTTCTCCGATCGCACCTGGACGCGCCTCGGCCGTCGGCGTCCGTACTTCCTGTGGGGCGCGATCTTCTCCACCGCCGCGCTGCTGGTGATGCCCAACTCGCCCGAGCTCTGGATCGCCGCTGGCACGCTGTGGATCCTCGACGCGTCCCTCAATGTGTCGATGGAGCCGTTCCGTGCCTTCGTTGGCGACAATCTCTCGCCGCGGCAGCGCCCGACCGGTTACGCGATGCAGAGCTTCTTCATCGGCGTGGGATCGGTGGTGGCGAGCCTGCTGCCGTGGCTGCTGGCGAAGTGGGGCGTGGCCAATACCGCCGAACCGGGCGTGGTGCCGGACACGGTGCGCTATGCGTTCTACGCCGGTGGCGCGGTGTTGCTGCTGGCGATCCTGTGGACGGTGCTGCGCACGCGTGAATATCCGCCGGAGGCGTTGCGTTCGTTCGATGACGCCGAGCCGGAAGGTACGCACCACGGCGATGCACCGGTGCCATCGGCAGCGGGCGGCATCCCGTGGTTGCTGGTCGGCGCGGTTGGCGTCGCGTTGATCGCATACTCCGGTTGGAACCGAATGCTGTACGTGCTGGCCGGGTTGCCGATTGCCTATGGTCTGCTGCGTGCGATCGCGCCGATGCTGCCGCGACAATCGATGCCGGCCGCCGTCACCGCCGACCTCCATGCAATGCCGGTGGTGATGAAGCAACTCGCGGTGGTGCAGTTCTTTTCGTGGGTCGGCCTGTTCTGCATGTGGCTGTACACCACGGCGGCGGTGACCAAACACCACTACGGCACCACCGATACCGCTTCCGCGCTGTGGAACGATGGCGCGAACTGGGTCGGCGTGCTGTTCGCCGCTTACAACGGCTTTGCCGCGCTGGCGGCAATCGCGATTCCGTGGATGGCGCGGCGCTTCGGCCTGCGTGCCAGCCATCTCGTCAACCTGTGGCTGGGCGGCATCGGCCTGCTGTCGATCGCGTTCATCGACGATCCGCAGTGGTTGTTGCTGTCGATGGTCGGCGTGGGCTTCGCCTGGGCCTCGATCCTGTCGCTGCCCTACGCGATGTTGTCCGACAGCCTGCCGGCGGCAAAGATGGGCATCTACATGGGCATCTTCAATTTCTTCATCGTGATCCCGCAGCTCGTCGCGGTGAGCACGCTCGGCGTGCTGCTGTCGAAGGCATTCGCGGGCGAACCGATCCGCGTGCTGATGATGGGCGGCGTCTGCTTCCTCATCGCAGGCCTGTGCGCGCTGCTGGTGCGCAGGCCCGTTTCGCATGCCGCTGCCAATCCCGTGCAAGGAGTCTGACCTTGGTTCGCAAGCCGATTTTCGCCCTGCTCGCTGTCGCCTGCCTCGGGGCCTGTTCCAACGGTACCGATCCCGCTGCGACGGACGATTTCCACGGCACGCTCGAACCCTTCGCCAGCGAGGCGGTGTACTTCGTGGTCACCGACCGCTTCGTCAACGGCGATCCCGCCAATGACCATCGCGACCAGGGCGGGGAACGACGCACCTTCGACATCCCGCTGGACCCCTGCGACGGCGTGGCCGGCAACATCGGTTATCTCGGCGGCGACTTCCGTGGCCTGCTCGAGAACGCCGGCTACATCCGCGACCTCGGGTTCACCGCGGTGTGGCTGACGCCGATCATCGACAACCCGGATGAGGCTTTCACCGGCGGCGACGAGATCGACTGCACCAGTTTCCTCAGCGATCGCGGCAAGACCGGTTACCACGGCTACTGGGGCGTCAATTTCTTCGAGCTGGACGAGCACCTGCCCAGTGGCGACCTCGATTTCCGCGGGCTCACCTCGGGCCTGCGTGGGCACGGATTGAAGACGGTGCTGGATATCGTCGGCAACCACGGTTCGCCGGCCTACACCATGACGGCGGATCAACCGAAGTTCGGCAAGATTTACGACCGTTACGGCACCTTGCTGGCCGACCACCAGAACCTGCCGCCGGAAAAACTCGATCCGGCGAACAATCCGCTGCATCGCTTCTACAACACCAAGCGCGACCTGGCGCAGTTGGCCGACCTGGATCCGGACAATCCGGAAGTCGTCGATTACCTCGTCGATTCCTGGCTGTACTGGATCGGCCAAGGCGTGGATGCCTTGCGCATCGACACGATCCGCCACCAGCCATTGTCGTTCTGGAAAGAAGCCTCCGACCGCATCCGCGCCGAGCACCCGGGCATGTACATGTTCGGCGAGGCCTTCGACGACAAGGCCGAGAACATCGCACCGTTCACGCTGCCCGAGAACGGCGGCATCAGCGTGCTCGATTTCCCGATGAAGACGGCGATGGTCGAGGTCTTCGGCAGCAAGCAATCAGGTTTCGAGCGGCTCGCCGACGCGCTGTACCTCGAGGACAGTCCGTATGCGAACGTCTACGACCTCGCCACGTTCTACGACAACCACGACATGCCCCGCATCGACGCCAGCGACGCGGGCTTCATCGATGCGCACAACTGGCTGTTCACAGTGCGCGGCATCCCCGTGGTCTATTACGGATCCGAAACCGGATTCATGCGCGGCCATGGCGAACACGGTGGCAATCGCGCCTATTTCGGGCAGGAACGCATCGATGCGGCGTCGCAGAGCCCGATCTTCACGCCGCTGCAGCGCATCGCCACGTTGCGCCGCGAATCGGTGGCGCTGCAGCGTGGCCTGCAGGTCAACCTGAAGCTCGAAGGCGACCAGGCAGCCTTCTATCGCGTCTACCAGCACGATGGCGTCGCGCAGACCGCGTTGGTGCTGCTGAACAAGGGCGATGCTGCGACCAGGATCGTGGTGGGCGATCTGGTGCAGCCGGGTGAATGGCGGGATGCCTTCGGCGATGGCGTGGTCGCGATCGACGATCGCATCGACATCGAGGTTCCGGCGCATGGCGTGCGCGTGCTGCTGCGTGACGTGCCGGTCGATGTGCCTGCGTTGCAGCAGAGGTTGCGGAAGTCGATGGCGGGCAATCTGCACTAGAGAGACTTCGTGCGAATCGATTGCGCTTCTTCGTCATTCCCGCCAAAGCGGGAATCCACGGGCATCGGGCGAAAAGCTGGATGACCAGACATGGGTCTGTCGAAAATCGATTCCCGCTTTGGCGGGAATGACGGGCTGCCGAACATCGGATTCGGAAACCCTCTGGCCGCGAACCACGACGGACGAGCGTCGCCAAGTCCATGGTCGCGGAGTTGCGGTTACTTCACCCGGCGTTTTTCAAGCTTGCGCGCCAGCGTGCGTCGGTGCAGGCCCAGCCTGCGCGCCGCTTCGGAGATGTTGAATCCGGTCTCGGCCAGCGTTTCGTGGATGTGTTCCCACTCGAGCGTCTTGATCGAGGTCTTGCGTGCGGTGAGCTCGACGTCGGTGTCGCCGTCGTCGGGGCGTTCGAACGCGGCCTCGATGTCGTCCGTGTTCGACGGCTTGGCAAGGTAATGGCAGGCGCCGAGCTTGATCGCCTCGACGGCGGTGGCGATGCTGGCATAGCCCGTCAACACGACGATCAGGATGCCCGGGTCGTGTTCGTGCAGCGCCTTCACGATGGACAGGCCCGAGGCGCCGCCCGCGAGCTTGAGGTCGACCACGGCGTGCGTCGGCGTGAACTGTCCCAGCAAGGCGTGCAGGCCTTCCTGTCCCGGGATGCTGCGCACTGAGTAACCGCGGCGCTCGAACGAGCGCACCAGCGTGCGCGCGAAGGCGTCGTCGTCCTCGACGATCAGCAGCCTGCGTTCACTCGTCATCTTCGCGCTCCTCGATGCTCAGCGCCGACAATGGCAAGGTCACCGTGACGATCGCGCCGCCTTCGGGGCGATTGCGCGCGGTGAGCCTGCCGCCCAGTGTACGGGCCACGTTGACCGACAGGAACAGGCCGAGCCCGCCACCGGGGCGACCCTTGCTGGAGTTGTAGGGTGTGCCCAAGCGTTCGAGGATGGCGGGCGCGAAGCCGGGGCCGTCGTCGGACACGTCGATGACGAGGTTGGCGCCATCCACGCGCGCATGCAGTTCGACGCGATCGGGCGAGACTTCCAGCGCGTTGTCGAGCACGTTGAACATCATCTGCTGCAAGCCGGTGTCAGCGACGATGCCGGGGTTTTCGCTGCAATCGTTGCGGTAGGCGAGGTTTCCGCTTGCGCGCGACGTGCGCCAATCCGACACCAGCCCGTCGAGGAAGGCATGCAGCGTGGTCTCGACCGGCGCATCCCCGCGGGTTTCGCCGGCGGAGAGCAGTATGTTGGTGACGATCGACTTGCAGCGTTCCACTTGCCCCTGCATCTCGGCCACGTCGTTGAGCAGTTCCGGGTCGGAGGCGAACGTGGGCAGGTGCCGCCAGTCGCCCAGGATCACCGAGAGCGTGGACAGCGGCGTGCCCAACTCGTGCGCGGCGCCGGAGGCAAGCAGCCCGATGCGCACGATGTGGTCTTCTTCCGCGGCGCGCTGGCGCAGTTCCGCGACGCGCGCATCGCGCTCGCGGATGATGCCGCCGATGCGGGTGATGAACACCACCAGCAGGATCGCGATCATCACGAAGCAGAGCAGCAGGCCCAGCAGGTACGAAGGTGCCAGCCCGCTGCCCGCGCGCACGGGCAGCTCGGTCGGGCTGCCGGCCAGTGTCAGCGCGGTCAGCGCGAGGCCGGTGGCCGCGACCACGATCCAGCTCGACAGCGGGCGCAGCAGCACCGCGCCCAGTGCCACCTGCAGCAGGTAGAGGAAGGCGAAGGGATTGGTGATGCCGCCGCTGAGGTAGAGCTGCGCGGTGAGCGAGGACACGTCCACCAGCAGGCCGACCAGCAGGGCGGTGTCGGTCACGCGCGTCTTGTGGCGCCAGTACAGCAGGCTGAGATGGTTGAACGCCGCGAGTCCGGCGACAACCAGCAACATCGCGTGGATGGGAAGTTCGATCTCCAGCCCGTGGTGCACCAGCATGATGGTGATGACCTGGCCGAACACCGCGATCCATCGCAGTTCGATCAACTGCTGCATGTTGCGCAGCCCGGCGCCGGCAGGCGTGCCGTTCACGCCGCGTCGCGGGAGGGTGTCTGCGATGGTTTCATCGTGGGGCGGAGCGGGCGGCATGGTCGGAGCCTGCAGGCGACTGCCGGCGATGTTGCCGCAAACGGCGTTCCGATACGAACAACAGCATCCCGGCGATGGCGCTGAGCAGGGCCATTCCGAACCATGTCAGCGCGTACTGCAGGTGGTGGTCGCGGAAACTGACGACGGTCATGCCACCACGCGGCCATCCCTGCGTCGCCGGCTCACGCCCGGCATCGACGAAATACGGGGCGACTCGATCCGCGGGCAAACCGCGTGCAGCGGCGATGGCCTGCACGTCGCGCGAGTGCCAGCGATCCTCGGCCGGCGCGTTGCTGCGCAGGAAGCCGCCGCCGGGTTCGGTCAGCCGCAGCAGTCCGGTGATCTCGACGTGGCCCGCGGACAGGTCGTCTGCGGTCTCGCCGGTCGGCACGAAGCCGCGGTTGACCAGCACGATGCCGCCATCGTCCAGTTGCAGCGGCGACATCCACCACCAGCCGGCACCCAGCGCGGTGACGGCCTGCGTGCGCGTCGGCGCCACGTCGAGCCATGTCCCCGCAAGGCGGAGGCGCCGATATTCGTGGTCGGCTGCATCGATGCCGGCCCATTCGCTGCGCGATGGCGGTACGGACGGCTCGGCGTGGATGCGGGCATCGACACGCTCGACCAGGTCGCGTTTCCACGCCAGCCTCTGCAGTTGCCAGATGCCCAGGCAGGTGAAGCCGACGAAGGCGAGCGCGATGCCGCCTGCGAACAGCAGCCGCAGCACGGGCCGCCGCGGCGTGCGCTGCGCGTCCGCACGGGCCGCGGGAGGGGTCATGGCAGCGACTGCAGCATGTCCTGCATGTCGTGCGTGGCCGGCATCATGTTGCTGTTCATGTGGTGCATCACCCACAACGTACCCGCCAGCACGATCACCAGCAGCACCAGAGTGAAGATCAGGGCGATCAGGTTCCACCCGCCCTCGGACTTCGGGTTCATGTGCAGGAAATAGACCATGTGCACCACGACCTGCACCATCGCGAACGCGAGGATGACCAGCGTGGTGATGCCGGGCGTCGGCAACACCTTGCCCATCACCAGCCAGAACGGGATGGCCGTCAGCACGACCGACAGCACGAAGCCCGTCACGTACTCCTTGAGGCTGGTATGGGGGATGCCGTCTTCCAGGAAGTCGTCATCGTGGTGGTGCGGGGCGGAATGGTCGCTCATCACTGCGTTCCTGTTCAAAGCACGCCCATCAGGTAGACGAAGGTGAAGACGCCGATCCAGACGACGTCGAGGAAGTGCCAGAACATCGACAGGCAGGCGATGCGGCGGGTCGTGGTGCGGTTGAGTCCCCACTTGTGCACCTGGAAGCACAGCACCACCAACCAGACCACGCCGAAGAGCACGTGCAGGCCGTGGGTGCCCACCAGGGTGAAGAACGCAGAGAGGAACGCGCTGCGCTGCGGCCCGGCCCCCAGGTGGATCAGGTGGTGGAACTCGTAGATCTCGATCGACAGGAACGCCAGACCCAGCAATCCGGTCACGACCAGCCAGCCGATCGTGCCGCGGCTGTTGCGCTTCTGCATCGCGAGCATGGCGAAGCCGTAGGTGATCGAGGACACCAGCAGGATCGCGGTGTTGATCGCGATCAGGTGCAGGTTGGGCCCGAACAGGTCGCGCCCCGACGGGCCGGCCGCGTAGCTGCCGGCGAACACGCCGAAGGTGGCGAACAGCGAGCCGAAGATCATCAGGTCGCTGAGCAGGTAGATCCAGAAACCCAGCAGCGTGCCGTTCTCGGGATGGTGTTTGCCTTCGGTATCCAGGAACACCGGGGTGCCGTCGGCGCGGGACAGGGCGATGGACTCAGACATGGATGTTCGCCAGTTGCTTGCTGCGTTCGACTTCGGTTTCGGCCACCTGCTCGGCGGGGATGTAGTAATCCCGGTCGCGGTCGAAGCTGTGCCAGATCGCGTACACGATGGTCGCCAGCAGCGACACGCCCGCCAGCCACCAGACATGCCAGATCAGGGCGAAGCCGCAGATCGTGCTCAGCACCGACAGGATCACGCCGGCGCCGGTGTTGCGCGGCATGTGGATCGGCACGAAGCCACTGTCGGGGCGCTGGAAACCGCGCTGCTTCATGTCCGACCAGGCATCGTTGTCGTGCACGACCGGCGTGAACGCAAAGTTGTAGTCCGGTGGCGGCGAGGACGTCGACCATTCCAGCGTGCGCCCGTCCCACGGGTCGCCGCTGACATCGCGCAACTGCTCGCGCCTGCGGAAGCTGATGTAGATGCAGAACAGGAACGCGGCAATGCCTATCGCGACCAGGAACGCGCCGAACGCGGCGATCTGGAACCAGATCTGGATCGACATGTCCTCGAAGTGGCTGACGCGGCGGGTCACGCCCATCAGGCCGAGCACGTAGAGCGGGGTGAAGGCGAGCCAGTACCCGGCCAGCCAGAACCAGAACGAGACCTTGCCCCAGAAGTCGTCGAGCTTGAAACCGAATGCCTTCGGGAACCAGTGCGTCATCGCCGCGAACAGGCCGAACACCACGCCGCCGATGATCACGTTGTGGAAATGCGCGACCAGGAACAGCGAGTTGTGCAGCACGAAGTCGGCAGGCGGCACCGCGAGCAGCACACCGGTCATGCCACCGATCACGAAGGTGACCATGAAGCCCATCGTCCACAGCATCGGCACTTCGAAGCGGATACGGCCGCGGTACATGGTGAACAGCCAGTTGAAGATCTTCGCGCCCGTCGGGATCGAAATGATCATCGTGGTGATGCCGAAGAACGAGTTGACGCTCGCGCCCGAACCCATGGTGAAGAAGTGGTGCAGCCACACCAGGTAGGACAGGATGGTGATGCAGACCGTGGCGTACACCATCGACGAATAGCCGAACAGGCGCTTGCCCGAATAGGTCGACACGATTTCCGAATACACGCCGAACAGCGGCAGGATCAGGATGTAGACCTCCGGGTGGCCCCAGATCCAGATCAAGTTCACGTACAGCATGGCGTTGCCGCCAAGATCGGTCGTGAAGAAGTTCATGCCCAGGTAGCGGTCGAGCGTCATCAACGCCAGTACCGCGGTCAGCACCGGGAACGACACCACGATCAGGATGTTGGTGCACAGTGCCGTCCAGGTGAACACGGGCATCTTCATCAGGCCCATGCCCGGTGCGCGCATCTTGATGATGGTCACCAGCAGGTTCACGCCTGACAGCAAGGTGCCGACGCCCGCGATCTGCAAGGCCCAGATGTAGTAATCCAGCCCCACGCCCGGGTTCTGGTTGCCCAGGTTGGACAGTGCCAGCCAGCCGGAGGTGGAGAACTCGCCGAAGAACAGCGACAGCATCACCAGCACCGCGCCGGCGGTGGTCATCCAGAAGCTGAAGTTGTTGAGGAACGGGAATGCCACGTCGCGTGCACCGATCTGCAGCGGCACGAGGTAGTTCATCAAGCCGGTGACGAGCGGCATCGCCACGAAGAAGATCATGATCACGCCGTGCGCGGTGAAGATCTGGTCGTAGTGGTGCGGCGGCAGGTAGCCCATGTTGTCGCCGAAGGCCATCGCCTGATGCAGGCGCATCATGATGGCGTCGGCGAAGCCGCGCAGCAGCATCACCAGACCCAGGATCATGTACATGATCCCGATCTTCTTGTGGTCGATGCTGGTGAACCACTCGCGCCACAGCCAACCCCACAGTTTGTACTTGGTGATCACCGCGAGCAGGGCGAGGCCGCCGACCACGGTGCCGGCGAAGGTCGCGGCGATGATCGGGTCGTGCAGCATGGGGATGGCGTCCCATGCCATGCGGCCTGTCAGGGGGAGTGTTCGACGGTGGTCGGGTCGAAAGCCATTGCGTGGTTCCGGTCAAGCGTGGTGGCGTGCGGGCGTCAAGGCGCGCGCAGTCCGCCCGCGGTGGATGACGGCGTGGCGGGCGTGATGAATGCGGTCGGCGCGTCGTCCACGGTGCAGACGTCCGCGCTGACGAACGGGCCGGCATTGAGGTTGCCGCGGCGGGGGCGCGCCAGTGCATCGATGGCATCCAGCCCGAGGCCGCCCATGGCGTCGTAGGCCATCATCTGGTTCATGCACAGGCGGTCGGTATCCACGCAGCGGTTGACGACGGCGTCGAACAGGCCGGAATCGACTCTCGAGAACAGGCGTGCCGGTTCGCGCGACGAGGGGACTTCCAGCGCCAGGTACTCGGCACGCGTCAATGGATCATCGCCGGCGCGCGCGGCCTCGATCCATTCCGCGAAGCCCTGCTCCGAAAGCCCGCGGAAATTGAAGCGCATGTGCGAGAACCCTTCGCCGCTGTAATGCGACGAAATGCCGGTGTACTCGCCTTCCTCGTTCATGACCGCGTTCAACTTCGTTTCCATGCCGGGCATGGTGTAGATCATCCCGGCCAGGGCGGGAACGTAGAACGCGTTCATCGTGGTCGAGGACGTAAGGCGGAAATGGATCGGCCGGTCGATCGGGGCTGCCATCTCGTTGATCGAGGCCACGCCGTACTCGGGATAGACGAACAGCCATTTCCAGTCCAGCGACACGACCTGCACTTCCAGCGGTTCGACGCCTTCCGGCACGGGCCGTCCCGGCGCGATGCGTTCGAGCGGACGGTACGGGTCGAGCAGGTGGGTGCTGATCCAGGTCACCGCGCCCAGCGCGATGATGATCAGCAGCGGCACGGCCCAGATCACCAGTTCGAGCTGGGTGGAATGATCCCAGTCGGGTTTGTAGGTGGCTTTTGTGTTGGACGCACGGTAACGCCACGCGAACCAGAACGTGAGCGCGATCACGGGTACGATCACGATCAGCATCAGCAACGTGGCGACGATGATCAGCTTGCCCTGCTGCGCGGCGACGTCGCCCTGCGGCGACAGGACGACCATGTTGCAGCCCGACAGCAGCAGCGCGGCCAAGGTGACGAGGATCCGGGAGGTCAGGCGTGTGGAGACGGGCATTGGATGTTCGCGCCGCATTGATCCAGGTCAATGTAAACAGTGCGCTTGCCGGGCAACATTGGACGTTTTGTCCTATCGATTCGGGGCGTGCCCGCTGCCAAGCTGTCGCGGCAGGAATTGCCGTCCATCCCGTCCAGGCTGACTGACAGAACGATGTCGACCATGACCAGTACCACGACCGACCACGACCATGGCGTGAAGGCGCCCAGCCACATCGCGCCGGGCGAGATCGCGGTGGGCGTGGTGGTCGGGCGCACGTCCGAATACTTCGACTTCTTCGTCTATGGCATCGCCTCGGCGCTGATCTTCCCGGCGGTGTTCTTCCCGTTCGTGGATCGGTTGCAGGGCACGCTGTATTCGTTCGCGATCTTCGCGCTGGCCTTCGTCGCGCGCCCGCTGGGCACCATCGTGTTCATGCGGATCCAGTCGCGCTGGGGCATGGGCGTGAAACTGACCGTCGCGTTGTTCCTGCTGGGCACGGCGACCGCGGGCATCGCGTTCGTGCCGTCGTACGGCACGCTCGGCGCGGTCGCGATCTGGCTGCTTGCGTTCTTCCGCGTGCTGCAGGGCGTCGCGCTGGGCGGTTCCTGGGATGGACTGCCGTCATTGCTGGCGATGAACGCGCCCAAGGAACGCCGCGGCTGGTATGCGATGCTGGGGCAACTGGGCGCGCCGGTGGGCTTCATCGTCGCCGCTTCGGTCTTCGCCTTCCTCTATGCCAGCTTGTCCGAAGACGAGCTGCTGGCCTGGGGCTGGCGCTATCCGTTCTTCGTCGCGTTCGCGATCAACGTGGTGGCGTTGTTCGCGCGCCTGCGCCTGGTGGTTGCGGACGAGTACCGCAACCAGATGGGCGAGCTGGAGCTCGAACCGACGCCGGTGGCGGAACTGTTCCGTGCCAAGGGCCAGCACGTGGTGATCGGTGCGTTCGCTGCGCTGGGCAGCTATGCGCTGTTCCATATCGTCACCATCTTCCCGCTGTCGTGGATCGTGCTGTTCTCCGACCAGTCGATCCCGAAGTTCCTGGTGTTGCAGGTGCTGGGTGCGTTCCTGGCGGCCGGTGCCATCGTGGCGTCGGGCTACATCGCCGACATCGTGGGCCGTGCCAGTGCGTTGGGTGGCCTGGCGGTGGGCATCGCGATGTACAGCGGCTTCGCGCCGACGCTGCTGGGCGCGGGCGAGTTCGGGCAAAGCGTGTTCATCCTGCTCGGTTTCATCCTGCTGGGCCTGTCCTATGGCCAGGCAGCAGGTGCGGTGACGGCGAATTTCGGCCAGCGCTATCGCTTCACCGGTGCGGCATTGACGTCCGACCTGGCGTGGCTGATCGGTGCGGCTTTCGCGCCGCTGGTGGCGCTGTGGTTGGCCACGACGTTCGGCGTGGCGTGGATCGGCGCCTACCTGCTGTCGGGTGCCATCGGCACCTTGCTGGCGCTGGGCATCAACCGGCGACTGAAATTCAAGAGCTGAGGCAACGCGTCCTGCGTCGCGTGCAACGCCGCCCGCATCTCCGGGCGGCGTTGTCGTTTCCGGCGGTCAGTTCCCCGCCAGTCGCGCGGTGAGTTCGTACAGGCCGCTGGCCGAGCCGCCGCCGTAGCTGGTGGCGACCACGGTGTAGGTGCCGGGCTGCACGCTGGCGGACAGGCGCGCATTGCTGCCGCCACCGCCGTCGTCGTCCTCGGCAACCTTTGCCCCGTCGCGATGCAGTTCGAGTACGGCATCGAAATCGTCGCTGGTCATGTCGACGACCAGTTCGCCCGCTTGCGACACTTCCACCTGGTAGGTATGCGGCGATCCGGCCAGCAGCCCGGTGGCGGCATTGCCCAGCGTCAGCGAGCCGCCCGTGCGCAGCGACGTGCCGGCGGGCAGATCCTGTCGCGTGGCGCTCAGCCGGAACAAGCCCGTCGAGCCCTCGCCCAGTCCGCGTGCGATCACCCGGTACGTGCCCGGCTGCAGGATCGTGCTGATCCGCGAGTTGGTGCCGTCGCCACCGTCGTCGTCCTCGACCGACACGCCGTTGCCGCGCAGTTCCAGCACGGTGTCGAAATCGTCGCTGCCCAGCTCGATGGCGATGCGGCCCGGTTGCGTGATCCGCAGCTGGTATTCGCGCGGCGATCCGGCCAGCACGCCGTGCACCAGGGCGCCGTCGGTCGCCAGTGCGCCGCTGTTGCGCAGGCGCACGCCAGCGGGGAGTGCGCCCGTGCCGATCGACAGCTGGAACATGCCCGAAAGCTTGTTGTCGACGGATTTGGCATTGAGCGTGTAGCTGCCCGGTTCCAGCGGGACACGGATGCGCGAGTTCAGGCCGTCACCGCCATCGTCGTCGCTGACCGACACGCCATTGCCCCGCAGTTCCAGCGAGGAATCCATTTCGGTCGAACGCATGTCGATCACGTAGTAGCCCGACTGCCGGATGTCGAGCCGGTAGGAACGGCTGCCATTGCGCAGCAGGTCGACCACGTCCGCGCCCGGTTGCAAGGGGGCGTCGCCGCGATGCACCTGGAGTGCCTTGGCTTCCAGTCGGAACGGGCCGTAGGACTGCGCGCCCGATCCGCTGACCGCCACGCGGTAGCGTCCTGCTTCGGTCGCCATCAACGCGAGGGTCGAGCTGTTGCTGCTGCTGTCGCAGGACGGGCTGTTGGGGCCGGCGACGGTCTCGCCCTCGTGCAGCACCAGCAACCTGGCGCAAAGCGCCCCGCTTGTTTCGAGGTTCACCGCCTGTCCGGCGGCCAGGTCGATGTCATAGGCGATGCTGCGGCTGCCGTCGCTGTAGTTGATGCGATCCTTGCTGGTGATTTCGCCGCGCACAGGCGATCCGATCGACAGCGTGCCGATGTCGGAGTCAGGTTGTTGGGCGTTCGCAGTTGGCTGGCAGGCGATCAGCAGAGGCAGCATGAGGAGGCTTGGCGCAAGAGTCTTCTTCATTGAAGTGTTGATCCTGGTGGACGTCGAGGGGCTGCACGGAATCCTGTCCGGCAGGCGGGGATATGAGAACCGGTTTCACGGGCCGGCACCAGAGTGATCAACGCACCAGGGCTTGCGAAGGGGTTGCCGGCGAGAGCGGCGGCCGTCCGGATCAGCCGGGCGTGGAGCGACGCACGACCAGCGACGTAGGCAGGCGTTCGCTGTCGGCGGCCGCCCCTTCCACCAGGGCGACGAGCTTGGCGACCAGCAATTCGCCGGCGCGGGTGGTGTCCTGGTGGATGGTGGTCAGTGCGGGCGTGGCGATCCGCGCCGCGGGGATATCGTCGAAGCCGACCACGGCGACATCCTCGGGGATGCGCAGCCCGTGTTCGGCCAATGCGCGCATCGCGCCGATCGCGATCAGGTCGCTGGCGGCGAACACCGCATCGAAAGGCAAGCCCCGCGCCAGCAGTTCGCGTGCCGCGGCCTCGCCCGATTCCTCGGAGCTTTCGGCATCGACCTGCAGTGCGCGATCCATCGCCGATCCGGCATCGCGGAGCGCGCGGTCGCAGCCGTCGAAGCGTTCGAGGAATTCCGGGTAATGGCTGGACGCATCGCCGATGAATGCAATCCGCCGGCGCCCCAGCGACAGGAAATGCGTGCCGGCCAGGCGGCCGCCCCCCACGTTGTCGCAACCGATCGACAATCCCGGCTGGTCGGCCAGCACCGCGCCCCAGCGCACGAACGGCGTGCCCTGCGCCAGCAGCGTGCTCAGCTTGCCTTCGTAAGCCAGGTAATCGCCGTAGCCCAGCAGGATCAGGCCATCGGCCTTGTGGCTGTCGGCGTAGTCGGCGTGCCAGTCGTTGGACAGTTGCTGGAACGAGATCAGCAGATCCTTGCCGTGTTGCGCGCAGGCGCGGGTGATCGAGCCCAGCATCGGCAGGAAGAACGGATTGATGTGCGACTCGTCGCTGGTCGGATCCTCGAACAGCAGCAGCGCCAGCGTGCCGGTCTGTTGCGCCCGCAGGTTGGAGGCGTTCTTGTCGACCTTGTAGTTGAGCTGTTCAGCGATGGCGAGGATCCGCTTGCGGGTCTCCTCGTTGACCATGGGGCTGCCGCGCAGCGCACGCGACACCGTAGGCTGCGACACCCCGGCGAGGTGGGCGATGTCCAGCGATGTGGCCTTGCCGCGGATGGTCATCCCCGAATCATGCCACGGTGCCCCGTGCCGGGCGCCCCGGGCCGCATTTGGGCTAGAATCGCCGCATTGCAGCAATGACAGGGTGGCCCGCGGCAACGCCGGCCGAGCGTGCGACATGAGCACTAGCAACCGCCAACGCTGACCTTCCCGGGTTCCCGCTGCACGCGAAGGACGCCCGGCGTCCTTTTTCTTTTTTCTACAGACCGCCTCCCATGATCACGATCACGCTCCCCGACGGCAGCCGCCGCGAATTCGACCATCCCGTCTCGGTGATGGAGGTCGCCCAATCCATCGGCCCCGGCCTGGCCAAGGCCACCGTCGCCGGGAAGGTCGATGGCCGCCAGGTCGATGCCAGCGACGTCATCGACCATGACGCGACCCTGCAGATCCTCACGCCCAAGGATGCCGAAGGCGTGGAGATCATCCGCCACTCGGCGGCGCACCTCGTCGGCCACGCGGTGAAGCAGTTGTACCCGGACGCGAAGATGGTGATCGGCCCGGTGATCGACGAAGGCTTCTACTACGACATCCATTCCGAGCGTCCATTCACGCCCGAGGACATGGCCGCGATCGAGCAGCGCATGAAGGAACTGATCGCGCAGGATTACGACGTGGTCAAGAAGATGACGCCGCGCGCGGAGGTGATCGAGGTGTTCAAGGCGCGTGGCGAGGACTACAAGCTGCGCCTGATCGACGACATGGGCCCCGAAGTCACCGCGATGGGCCTGTACTACCACCAGGAATACGTGGACATGTGCCGTGGCCCGCACGTGCCGAACACGAAGTTCCTCAAGGCGTTCAAGCTCACCCGCATCTCCGGCGCCTACTGGCGCGGCGACTCCAAGAACGAGCAGTTGCAGCGCATCTACGGCACGGCGTGGGCGGACGAGAAACAGCTCAAGGCCTACATCCAGCGCATCGAGGAAGCCGAGAAGCGCGACCATCGCAAGATCGGCAAGCAGCAGGATCTGTTCCACCTGCAGGAAGAAGCACCGGGCCTGGTGTTCTGGCACCCGAAGGGCTGGTCCATCTGGCAGGTGGTCGAGCAGTACATGCGCCGTGTCTATCGCGAGACCGGCTACGGCGAAGTGCGCTGCCCTCAGATCCTCGACGTCGAGCTGTGGAAGAAGTCCGGCCACTGGGACAACTACAAGGACAACATGTTCTTCACCGAGTCCGAGAAGCGGACGTACGCGGTGAAGCCGATGAATTGCCCGGGCCACGTGCAGGTGTTCAACCAGGGCCTGCACAGTTACCGTGACCTGCCGATCCGCTATGGCGAGTTCGGTTCGTGCCATCGCAACGAACCTTCCGGCGCGCTGCACGGCATCCTGCGCGTGCGTGGATTCACGCAGGACGACGGCCACGTGTTCTGCACTGCCGACCAGGTGGAAGCCGAAGTGCGCGCATTCCACGCGCAGGCGCTCAAGGTCTATCAGGATTTCGGCTTCGAAGAGATCCAGATCAAGATCGCGTTGCGTCCCGAATCGCGTCTGGGCGACGACGCCACCTGGGACAAGGCCGAAGCCGCGCTGCGCGACGCGCTGCGTGCCTCCGGCGTCGAGTGGCAGGAGCTGCCGGGGGAGGGCGCCTTCTACGGCCCCAAGATCGAGTACCACCTCAAGGACGCCATCGGCCGCACCTGGCAGCTCGGCACCATGCAGGTCGACTTCATGATGCCCGGTCGCCTCGGCGCCGAGTACGTGGATGAGCACAGCCAGAAGCAGACTCCGGTGATGCTGCACCGGGCCATCGTCGGCTCGATGGAGCGCTTCATCGGCATCCTGATCGAGCACCATGCCGGCCAGTTCCCGGCGTGGCTGGCGCCGGTGCAGGCGGTGGTGATGAACATCACCGATGCCCAGGCCGATGCCGTGGTCGACGTGTCCAAGGCCTTGAATTCGAAGGGATTGAGGGCCATCTCGGACGTGCGCAACGAGAAGGTCGGCTACAAGATCCGCGAGCACACCCTGCAGCGGGTGCCCTACCTGCTGGTCGTCGGCGACCGTGAGAAGGAATCGGGCGCCGTGGCCGTGCGCACCCGGTCCGGCGAGGATCTCGGCACCATGCCGGTGGCCGATTTCGCTGCCCGGCTGGCCGCCGAAACCCTCGGCTGACGGTTGTATCCCGACCCGTTTCCGTTAAAAATCCGTCTTTGCACGCCCGGTGGGCTCCGTCCCGCCGGATTCTTCCCCTTGGAGACAGCCGTATTAGCACCCCTGACAAGCAGAACCGCCGCAATGCAGAGATTCGCGTTCCCCGTGTCCGCGTGATCGGTTCCGATGGCGAGATGATCGGCGTGTTGTCGCGCGACGAAGCCTTGCAGATGGCAGAGGACGAAGGGCTCGACCTGGTCGAGATCCAGCCCAATGCCGATCCGCCGGTCTGCAAGATCATGGACTTCGGCAAGTTCAAGTTCGAGATGCAGAAAAAGGCCAACGAGGCCAAGAAGAAGACCAAGCAGCAGGAGATCAAGGAACTCAAGTTCCGGCCGGTCACCGACGAGGGCGACTACCAGATCAAGCTGCGCAACATGCGCCGTTTCATCGAGGAAGGCGACAAGGTCAAGGTCAACATCCGCTTCCGTGGCCGCGAGATGAGCCACCAGGAACTGGGTCGCGAGATGGCCGCCCGGATCGAGGCGGATCTTGGCGAGGACATCGTCATCGAATCCCGCCCGCGGCTGGAAGGTCGGCAGATGGTGATGATGATCGCCCCCAAGAAGAAATAATCGCGGGCGCAGCCCGCGATGCATACCGTTCCCCTCTCCCGCTTGCGGGAGAGGGTCAAGGGTGAGGGAAAGCGCGCCCCAAGGCGCGCTTTGCTTTTTCCAGACCGCGTCGCTTCGTTCGCCCCCATCCCAATCCTCTGGCAAGCGGGAAGGGGCAGGGCCATGGCGCGCTCGAACCCACTGAATTGCAAGCAAAACCCGCAGCAGGCATAATGGCCGGCCCGGTTCGCCGGGTGCTGTACGCAACACTTTTGACCCGCCCTTGTTTCCATTGGAATCAGGGGCTTACAAACCGGTCAGGCAGGAAGGAAAGCGTGTCCATCGATCCGGACACCGCCCAGGCCAGTACTCGAAACGACCCAAGGACAATCGCAATGCCCAAGATCAAGACGCATCGGGGCGCGGCCAAGCGCTTCCGGAAGACCGCTTCCGGCAAGTACAAGGCAGGCCATGCCAACCGTAGCCACATCCTCACCAAGAAGGCGACCAAGCGGAAGCGCAACCTCCGGCAGACGAACCACGTTCGTGCCGAGGACGCAGGCCGTCTCGATCGCATGCTTCCGTATCTCTGAGGAGGGCTGAACAATGGCACGAGTCAAACGTGGTGTGCAGGCGCGCCGTCGCCACAAGAAGGTCATCGGACGTGCGAAGGGCTATTACAACGCCCGCCGCAAGGTCTTCCGCGTCGCCAAGCAGGCGGTCATCAAGGCGGGTCAGTACGCCTATATCGGCCGCAAGCAGAAGAAGCGCAATTTCCGTTCGCTGTGGATCACCCGCATCAACGCGGCTGCCCGCATCAACGGCCTGAGCTACAGCCGCTTCATGAACGGCCTGCTCAAGGCTGGCATCACCCTCGACCGCAAGGTGCTGGCGGACATCGCCGTGCACGATGCGGCGGGTTTTGCGGCCCTGGCCGAAAAGGCGAAGGGCGCGCTCACGGCGTAACGGACGTTTCCCCAGTCCCTGCGCGCGGCATGCGCGAAGGGCAGGGCGAGGCAAGCTGGTACACGCATGGGGAAGGGCGCAAGTCCTTCCCCATTGCTTTTTCTGGATGGCGGAACCGGGAACGGATCGGGCATGAGCGACATCGAATCACTGTCGACGCAGGCATTGGCGGACATCGCCGCGGCCTCCACCACCGATGCGCTCGAAGCGCTGCGCGTGTCGTTGCTGGGCAAGAGCGGCAGCGTCACCGCGCAGCTCAAGTCGCTGGGCGCGCTGCCCGCCGACCAGCGCAAGGCCGCGGGCGAGGCGATCAACCGAGCGCGCGATGCGCTGGGCGAAGCGTTGTCGGCGCGGAAGGAAGCGCTGGCCGATGCCGAACTCGATGCACGACTGGGCGCCGAATCCATCGACGTCACCCTGCCGGGTCGCGATGGCGACCGCGGCGGCGTGCACCCGATCAGTCGCACGATGCAGCGCATGGCCGACATCTTCGGCCGCCTGGGTTACGAACTGTCCGACGGTCCCGAGATCGAGGACGACTGGCACAACTTCGAAGCGCTGAATTTCCCGCCGCACCATCCGGCGCGCGCGATGCACGACACCTTCTACTTCGGTGATGGTCGCCTGCTGCGCACGCACACCTCGGGCGTGCAGGTGCGGTACATGCACGACGCCGTCGCCGGCAAGAGCGGCCCGCCGCTGCGGATGATCGCGCTGGGCAAGGTCTACCGTTCCGATTCCGACCAGACCCACTCGCCGATGTTCCACCAGTGCGAAGGCCTGCTGGTGGACGAGCACTCCACCTTCGCCGACCTCAAGGGCACGCTGGTCGAGTTCGTGCGCGCATTCTTCGAGCGCGATTTCGAGATGCGTTTCCGCCCCAGCTACTTCCCGTTCGTCGAACCCGGCGCCGAGGTGGACATCGCCTGGCAGCGCCCGGATGGCACGACGCGCTGGCTGGAAGTGCTGGGCTGCGGCATGGTGCATCCCAATGTGCTCAAGGCCGTCGGCATCGATCCCGAGCGCTACACGGGCTTTGCCTTCGGCATGGGCGTGGAGCGACTGGCGATGCTGCGCTACGGCGTCGACGACCTGCGCGCGTTCTTCGACAACGACCTTCGTTTCCTCAAGCAATTCGCGTAGGGCGGGCCCTTGGCCCGCCGCCACGGCCTTGCCGATGGCCATGGCAATTTGATGTGTCGCAATGGCGGGCCAGGGCCCGCCCTATGGATACCGAACGATGAAGTTCTCCGAAAACTGGCTTCGCCAACATGTCCCCACCGACGTATCTCGCGAGCGGATTGCCGAGGTGCTGACTGCGATCGGCCTTGAAGTCGAAGGCGTAGACGTGTTGGGCGAGGCGCTGGAGGGCGTGGTTGTTGCGCGCATCCTGTCGGCCGAGAAGCATCCCGAAGCCGACCGCCTGCAGGTCTGCCAGGTCGATGCCGGCACCGGCACGCCGCTGCAAATCGTCTGCGGCGCGCCCAACGCGCGTGCCGGGCTGGTGGCGCCGCTGGCGACCATCGGCACCACGGTCGGCACGTTGACCATCAAGGCCGCCAAGCTGCGGGGTGTGGAATCGAACGGCATGCTGTGCTCGGCGAAGGAACTCGGCATCGATGCTGATGCTTCCGGCCTGCTGGAACTGCCCGACGACGCGCCGGTCGGCACGTCGCTTGCCGATTACCTCGGCTTGCCCGACGCCAGCATCGAGATCAAGCTCACGCCCAACCGCGCCGACTGCTTCAGCGTGCGTGGTATTGCCTTCGACGTCGCAGCCGCGACCGGCAGTGAAGTCGCACCGCTGCAGGCCGATGCCGTACCGGTGACGATTGCGTCGCAATTGCAGGTCGAGCTGCACGCCGGCGCCGATGCGCCGCGCTATGTCGGTCGCGTGATCGAAAGCGTCAACGCTACCGTGCGCACGCCGGTGTGGATGGCCGAGCGCCTGCGCCGCAGCGGCATCCGACCGGTGAGCTTCCTGGTGGATGTCACCCAGTACGTGATGCTCGACCTCGGCCAGCCGATGCACGCCTTCGATCGCGACCTGCTCACCGCCCCGGTCGGCGTGCGTCGCGCGCGCAAGGGCGAGGCGTTGAAGCTGCTCGACGGTCGCGACGTGGTGCTGGACGAAGAGTTCCTTGCCATCGTCGATGCCGACCGACCGGTCGCGCTGGCCGGCGTGATGGGCGGCTTCGATACCCGCGTCACCGATGCCACCAAACACGTCTTCCTCGAAGCCGCGCATTTCGCGCCGGCCGCGATCATCGGTCGCAGTCGCAAGCTGGGCATGCACACCGATGCCGCGCATCGTTTCGAGCGTGGCGTCGATCCGGAATTGCCGCGCATCGCCATCGAGATCGCGACCAGGTTGATACTCGACATCGCCGGTGGCCAGCCCGGCCCGGTGGTCGAAGCGGCACTGCCGGAACACCTGCCGCAACCGCAAACCATCGTGTTGCGTCGTGCACGCCTGTCGCGAGTACTCGGGCTGCAGGTGGCAGATGCCGAAGTGGAGCGCATCCTGCGCGCGCTGGGACTGGCCGTCCAAGCCCATGCCGATGGCTGGCAGGTGGTGTCCCCGCCGCGCCGCTTCGATATCGCCATCGAGGAAGACCTGATCGAGGAAGTCGCCCGCATCCACGGCTACGACCTCATCCCGACCACGCTGCCCGGTGGTGCGTCGCGGATCGCCGCGCCGTCCGAGACCTTGGCGGGCGAAGACGAGCTTCGTGCGCAACTCGTTGCCCGGGGCTTCTTCGAAGCGGTGAACTTCGCCTTCGTCGATGCCGCGACGTTGGCGCGCTGGAGTGCCACCACGGCCAGCGTGCCGCTGGCCAATCCACTCAGTGCCGAATTGGGCGTGATGCGCACGCAGTTGCTGCCTGGCCTGGTCGATGCAATGGCGCGCAACGCCGCACGCCAACAGTCGCGAATCCGGCTGTTCGAGATCGGCAAGGTGTTCCATGCCGCCGAGGGTGGCGAAGCACCGGTCGAAACCCTGCGCATCGCTGCCGTCGCCACGGGCGACGCGCGAGCCGAGCAGTGGGGCGAGGCCGTGCGGCCGGTCGACTTCCATGACATCAAGGGTGATCTGGAAAGCCTCGCGGCCTGCTCGGGCGCCACGCTCCAATTCAGGCCGTCGCAGGTGGCGCACGGGCATCCGGGGCGTTCGGCCGACGTGTATCGCCTGGATGAAGAGGGTGATGGCGTGCGCATCGGCTGGATCGGTGAACTGCATCCGCGGCTGCAGCGTGCACTCGACCTCGACCATCCCGCGGTGGCGTTCGAGCTCGACCTGCTGCCCCTGCAGTCGCGCGCCTTGCCGCGCGTGGCCCCGCTGTCGCGCTATCCGTCCGTCCGTCGGGATCTCGCGTTCGTCGTTCCGGAGGAAGCGCCGTGGGCGGCGATCGAGGCCACCATCCGCGAGGCCGCAGGCCCGTTGCTAGCAGGTCTGGCGCTGTTCGACCGTTATGTCGGCAAGGGTGTCGAATCGGGGTTCAAGAGTCTCGCCATGGGCTTGATTCTGCAGGAGGATTCACGCACTCTGAACGACCGCGAAGTGGAAGATGTCGTGGCCAGGGTGATCGATGCCCTGCGCACCGCCCACGCTGCCGCGATCCGGGGCTGATGGCTGTATCCAGGGGAACAGGATGGCGTTGACCAAGGCGGAAATGGCCGAGAAGCTTTACGAGGAAGTCGGCCTGAACAAGCGCGAGGCGAAGGAATTCGTCGATGCCTTCTTCGATGTGCTGCGCGAAGCGCTGCAGCAGGGTCGCCAGGTCAAGCTGTCGGGCTTCGGCAATTTCGACCTGCGCCGCAAGAACGAGCGCCCCGGTCGCAACCCGAAGACCGGCGAGGAGATTCCGATCTCCGCCCGCACCGTGGTCACCTTCCGTCCCGGCCAGAAGCTGAAGGAACGCGTCGAAGCTTTCACGGGGGCGGCGCATGCTTGACCCCGGCAGCAACCGCGAGCTTCCGCCGATCCCGGCGAAGCGTTACTTCACCATCGGCGAGGTCAGCGAGCTGTGTGACGTCAAGCCGCACGTGCTGCGTTACTGGGAGACAGAGTTCCCCAGCCTCAGCCCGGTCAAGCGCCGCGGCAACCGTCGCTACTACCAGCGCCACGACGTGCTGATGGTGCGCCAGATCCGCGGCCTGCTGTACGAGCAGGGCTACACCATCGGTGGTGCCCGCTTGCGCCTGGAAGGCGAGGGCGCCAAGCAGGAGTCCGCGATGAGCGCCCAGATCGTGCGCCAGGTGCGGATGGAGCTCGAGGAAATCCTGCAGTTGCTGAAGCGTTGACGCGCCACCCGCGGCCGGTTCCCGGCGCGGCGCGTTATAATCCGCACCTATCCGGGGTATAGCGCAGCCTGGTAGCGCACTTGTCTGGGGGACAAGTGGTCGTCGGTTCAAATCCGGCTACCCCGACCAAACACCGAAGGCCCGCCGCAAGGCGGGCCTTTTCGTTGGGCCACGATTCGGGCGGCAGCGGCTAGAGTCCGCCGATGGCAGCCGACGATGCACGACGACTGATCGACGAACTGGGACTGGAACCGCATCCCGAAGGTGGGCATTTCCGGCGCTTCCATGCGTCCGGCATCGAAGTGGAATGCAATGGCCGTCGTCGCCCCGCGATGACCGCGATCCACTATTTGTTGCAGGGTGGCGAGCGCAGCCGATGGCATCGCGTGGATGCCGACGAGGCCTGGCACTGGCAGCAGGGGGATGCACTCGAACTGCTGCAGTTCGACGAAGCCACGCGATCGCTGGCGAAGATCCGGCTCGGCCCTGGCGGCGATGCGACCGGCATCGTGCCGGCGGGCGCCTGGCAATCGGCGCGTCCGCTTGGCGGACACGTGCTGGTGGTGTGCACGGTCTCGCCGGGTTTCGTGTGGGAGGGTTTCGAGTTGCTCGATCCCGACAGCGCGCTCGCGGCCGAACTCCTGCATGTCGAGACACTCCATCCATGAACTTCCATCGGGATCGCTGCATGCGCAAGCCCTGTTTCCTGCTCTTGTTGTTGCTGTCGTTCTGGATGCACGCGGCCTTCGCACAGGACGCTGCAGTGGACGAAGAGGATGTGGTCGAGGCCGAAGATGTCGAGGAAGGCGCGCGCGACCTCGGCACTTACGTGGTCTCTGGCGTCCAGCCCGGCCCGGGCCTGTGGAAGGTGCGCCATGGCGAGCACACGCTGTACATCCTCGGCACGGTGTCGCCGTTGCCCAAGGGCATGGAGTGGCGTTCGGGCGAGGTGGCGGCGGTGCTGGAAGAAGCGGGCGCCGTGCTCGGGCCTCCGGGCATCACGGTCGGTGCCGGCATCGGCCGGATCCGTGGGTTGATGCTGCTGCCTTCGGCGCTGCGTGCGACCAACAATCCCGATGGCCAGACATTGCAGGACGTGTTGCCGGCGGACGTGCATGCGCGTTGGGCGGTGCTGAAGGCGCGCTACATCGGCCGCGACCGCGGCATCGAGAAGAAACGCCCGTTGTTCGCGGCCATGCGCCTGTACGAGAAGGCGGTGGATCGATCCGGCCTGCGCCAGGGCGGGGTCGTCGGCCCCGTCGTCAACGACGTGCTCAAACGCAGGAAGATGACCACGACGTCGACGTTGCTGGCCTTGAAGATCGAAGATCCGCGAGCGGCGATCGCGGATCTGCGCGAGGAGGCGTTGAGGCCCGAGGACATCGCGTGCTTCAGCCGCACGCTCGACATCATCGAGCGCGACTTGCCGCAGATGGTGGCACACGCGAATGCATGGGCGGTCGGCGACATCGATGCGCTGCGTTCGATGCCGGTCGAAGGCCAGTATCGCGCCTGCCTCTCCGCGTGGAGTGGCAGCGAGGTGGCGCGAAAGCACGGCATCACCGACATCGAGCGCCGCGTGCGTGAACGCTGGATGGAGGTCGCCGAATCCGCATTGCGCGAACATGCCGTGGTGTTCGGCACGGTCTCGGTGTCGGAACTGCTGCGTCCCGGTGGTTTGCTCGAATCGCTGGCGGCCAGGGGTTACGAGATCGAATCCCCCTGAGCGAAATGCGC
Organism: Luteimonas sp.; assembly: GCA_024707405.1. Classification (GTDB taxonomy): domain Bacteria; phylum Pseudomonadota; class Gammaproteobacteria; order Xanthomonadales; family Xanthomonadaceae; genus Luteimonas. The sequence goes on along the minus strand of JANPZU010000003.1, from coordinate 297,212 downwards.
GTCAACCTTCCGCGCGGTCGCGTCCGGCGCGCTTGGCCCGGTAGAGCGCGGCATCGGCCGCCTCGATCCACTGTTCCAGCGCGACGTGCCGGGTCTCGGCTTCGGCCATGCCGATGCTGGCCGTGATGTGCGTGCCCGGCGCGTTGTCCAGGGTGATCGCGCGGATCGCGCGCAGCAGCTTGTCGGCCACCACCTGCGCCGACAGCGTGTTGCTGCCGACCAGCACGATCCCGAATTCGTCGCCGCCGTAGCGCCCGGCATGGTCGCCTTCGCGCGCGTGGTCGAGCACGGTGTCCGCGACCGCGCGCAGGACTTCGTCGCCGACGGAATGACCGTGGTGGTCGTTGGCGACCTTGAAGTGGTCGATGTCGAGCATCAGCAGCGTCGACGGCAGGCCATCGCGATGGTGCCGGCTCAGCGCGGAGGTGGCGAGTTCGTGCCAGTGGCGGCGCACGGCCAGTCCGGTCAGCGAGTCGGTGCGGCTGAGTTCGTCCAGTTGCCGGTTCTTCTCGCGGATCTTGTGCACCAGGCGGTTGCCGGCGAGGCTGACGGCGATGGTGTGGATCAGCAGCATCGGCAGCGAGGCGAGCAGCACCGTGGTGCTGGTGTCGGCACGGATGGCGAAGCCGGTGGCGGCGCTGCCGCACAGCAGGCCGAAGGCGAGCGCCGGCAGCGACCACAGCCACAGGCGCGGGATGCCGGTGCTGATCTTGTCGACGGTGACCAGCGTGAACAGCAGGACGCTCGGCAGCAGGTTGAACTGCATCAGTCCGATCCAGGCGCCGGCGAACGCGGAATCGAGCAGCAGGTTGCGCACCTCGGCGCGATAGGGCGCCGTGCTGCGCGAGGCGACGTACAGCGCGAGGTGCGGCCACAGCAGCCCGGTGAAGACGCAGAACGCCCAGACGGGTATCGGCGCGCCGTTCTCGCTTAGCACCGAGGCGATGCAGACCGCACCCAGGCCCATGCCGAGCAGGCGGAAGAGGAAGATGCGTTGTGGAAAACGATCAAGCCCCGCCGGCGCATCCTGCACGCGGCCTGGCCCGGCGGTTGTCGTCAACGGCACGCCACGGCCCCCCACGGTGTGGCAGCGGTGCCGGCGCATCGGGCCGGCGTTGGGCGATCATAAGCGATGCCACGGGCCGACAGCCCGCGGCGGCCATTCATCCGGTTCAGCCCGCTGCGGAGCGGACGCCTTCCACTGCGTCCAGGCCGGGCCAGCGTTGCAGCAGGCTGGCGCGGATGCCGGCCGCGTCCAGGCCGGCTTCGGCCAGCAACTGCTCGCGGCTGGCGTGGTGCTGGAAGCTGTCGGGCAGGCCGAGGTGCAGCACCGGGAGACCGATGCCTTCGGCGTGCAGCAGCTCGGACACGCCGGAACCGGCGCCGCCCGCGACCACGTTGTCTTCCAGCGTCACGAAGCCGTCGTGGGTCTTTGCCAGTTCAAGCAGCAAGGCACGGTCGAGCGGCTTCACGAAGCGCATGTTGACCACGGTGAGGCCGAGTCCGGCACCTACCTGTTCGGCTGCCGGCACGATCGCGCCGAAGGCGAGCAGGGCGATGCGCGTGCCTCGGCTGCGCACTTCGGCCTTGCCGATCGGCAGCGTGTCCAGCGCGTCGCCTGCGGCGATGCCGGTGCCGCTGCCGCGCGGGTAGCGCACCGCGGCCGGGCCTTCGTGGCGGAAGCCGGTGGTCAGCATCTGCCGGCATTCGCGTTCGTCGGCCGGTGCCATCACCACCATGTTCGGCACGCAGCGCAGGTAGCTCAGGTCGAGGTTGCCGGCGTGCGTGGCGCCGTCCGGGCCGACCACGCCGCCGCGGTCGATGGCGAACAGCACGTCGAGCTTCTGGATCGCCACGTCGTGCACCAGCTGGTCGTAGCCGCGCTGCAGGAACGTGGAGTAGATGGCGACGACGGGCTTGCTGCCTTCGATCGCCATGCCGGCGGCGAGGGTCACCGCGTGCTGCTCGGCGATGGCGACGTCGAAATAGCGCTCCGGGTATTCCTTGCTGAAGCGCACCAGGCCCGAGCCTTCGCGCATTGCCGGCGTGATGCCGAGCAGGCGGTCGTCGGCCGCGGCCATGTCGCACAGCCAGTCGCCGAAGACATCGGTATAGGTCGGTTTCTTCGCGCCGCCCTTCGCCACCACGCCCTGGCTGGGGTCGAACGGCGAGACCGCGTGGTAGCCGATCTGATCGCCTTCGGCGAGTTCGTAGCCCTTGCCCTTGGTGGTGATGACGTGCAGCAACTGCGGGCCCTTGAGGGTCTTGAGCGTCTTCATCGCACCGAGCAGGGCGGGCAGGTCGTGGCCGTCGATCGGGCCGGTGTAGTGGAAACCCATTTCCTCGAACAACGTGGACGGCACGAACATGCCCTTCCAGTGTTCTTCCCAGCGGCGGACGAAACGCGCCGGGCCGCTGCTGCGCTTGTCGCCGAGGATCTTCTTGCCGCCTTCGCGCAGGGCGTTGAGCGTCTTGCTGCCGGTCATGCGGCCGAGCATGCGGGTCATCCCGCCGACTGCCTCGCTGATCGACATGCGGTTGTCGTTGAGGATCACCAGCAGGTTCGGCTCGGGATCCATGCCGCCGGCATGGTTGAGCGCCTCATAGGCCATGCCTGCGGTCATCGCGCCGTCGCCGATCACCGCGACCACCTTGCGGTCGTTGCCTGCGCGTGCATTCGCGATGGCCATGCCCAGCGCGGCCGAGATGGACGTGGAGGAATGGCCGACGCCGAAGGTGTCGAACTCGCTTTCCTCGCGCTTGGGGAACGGCGCCACGCCGCCGGCCTGCTTGACGGTGTGGATGTCGTCGCGGCGGCCGGTGAGGATCTTGTGCGGATAGCACTGGTGGCCCACGTCCCACACGATGCGGTCTTCGGGCGTGTCGTACAGCCAGTGCAGCGCGGTGGTCAGTTCGATCACGCCCAGGCCAGCGCCGAAATGGCCGCCGGACTTGCCGACCGATTCGATCAGGTAGGCGCGCAATTCCTCGGCGATGGCGGGCAGTCGGGCTTCGTCGAAACCGCGCAGGTCGGCGGGCGAGTCGATCCGCGACAGGTGCGGATAGCGGGTGGCGTCGATCATGCCGCCAATTGTAATCCGCACGACGCCGGGCGCCGTGCAGATGCGCTCATTTGCCCCGCAGGCGCCCGAACAGGCCGCTGGGCTTGGGCGGCTCCACCGGCTCAGGTGGCGGCTCGGGCACGAACTCGGCGAAACCGGTGGCCAGGTTGGCATTCACGAAGTCGGCGACGTCTTCGACCGGCACGCCACTGGCGGCGGCGATCTCGGGCAGGGTGGCGGGGCCTTTCATCATCGCGGTAGCGATGCGGAAATGGCGCGGATACTCGCGCTCGGTCTGCGGCCACTTGGGCAACTGGTAACGGCCGTCCGGATCGAGCCCCGGCAGCAGCTTGCCCTTGCCCGCCATCAGCCCGCCCAGCCACAACAGCCGCGACAGCGATTGCGCCGGGCCGGCGGTGGCGGCATCGCGATCCCACTCGGCGGCATCGATCTCGTCGAAGTCGCTGCCTTCCACGGTGCCTTCGAAATACGGCGTGAGCGGCTTCAGCGTAGCCGGGCCGTGGTACTGGCCTGCTGCGGTGTCGACCAGCACGGTCGGGCCGGACGACCTGCGATAGCGCACGCGCCGCGGCAGCGCGCCCGGCGACAGCCAGTCGGCAAGCGTGCGTTCGCGCGGCGGCAGCGGTTCGGGTTCCGGCTCCGGCACAGGTTGCGGTTCCGGTGCGGGCTCGGGTTCCGGAATCGGCGCAGGTTCGGGTTCGGCGATGGTGGCGACGGGTTGCGGTTCTGGTTCTGGTTCCGGTGCCGGTATCGCGACTTCGGCCGCCAGCGGAGGGTCGATGGGTGCCGGCGCTTCGCTTGCCACGGGCACCGGTGCGACGGCGGGGGGTTCGGGAGAGGAAACGGTCAGTTCGACGCCGGCCTTCGCCGCGATCTCCGTCAACAGGGCTGCCGCGGCCTCTTCGTCGAACGGGCGTCCGAGGCGGAAATCGGTCTGCGCGCGTGGCGCGGAGGTCAGCCCGATGACCTTCTTGCCCGCGGCGTGCAGCCGCAGCCAGCTCATCGGCCCGTACATGCTGTCCATGTCGACGACGACATGTTCGGCTTCGGTCTCGGACAACAATCGCCACTGGCTGTCGAGCCGTTCATTGGCGGCCATCAATGCCGACTTGAGGGCCGCTTCCGTGGCGGGATCCATCCCGGTCAAACCGATCGTCAGGGACATCGCTGTCTCGGGTCTGGTGGAAGGCCGGAGTTTAACCCGCCCGCGGGGCGCGAACAGGGGGCGGACGCCATGCCGGGCGTGCCTTTGATGTTGCTGGCATGTCATGCCTGCCGTGCAGGATGTGTCCGGGGAAGTGAACCGCCATCGCAGCCATCGAACCGGTGATCCATCCGGAACAGCATGACCGACACGGCATGCCAAGGCGGCGGATCCGTCATCCCGACAAAGCCATGGATGAGCATGGATCGCCATGGCCTTGCCAGCGGAGCAAGCTCCGCTCTACGAAGTCACCGCATTGATGCCGCATGTGCGGCCTGTCGCGCTGCACTCGCGTAGAGCCGAGCTTGCTCGGCTTGCATTGCAATCCCGACAAGATCGCGGATGACGATGAAGTGGTCGGCATCGCCAGCGGAGCAAGCTCCGCTCTACGACCGGTTGCGCGGGTTCTTCTTCGGCAGGTGCGATTTCAGGAAGGCCATCTGATCCGCAAGGATATTGCGGTTGCTCAGGATCAGGTGCTCCACCCAACTCGGTCGGTAGGGCACCGCTAGCAGCGGCATCGATGCCTGCTGCGGTGTGCGACCACCCTTGCGCGAGTTGCAGTGGAAGCAGGCCGACACCACGTTCTCCCACAGGTCTCGGCCGCCTTTCGACACCGGTACCACGTGGTCGCGGGTCAGCATCTGCCGGCTGAATTCGCGGCCGCAGTACAGGCACAGGTGCTGGTCGCGTGCGAACAATGCGGGATTGGTGAGTGCGGGCGTTGGGTCGAGCGCACTGGCACGCACGTGGCCGCGCGCGGCGATGATCGGATGCAGTTCCAGCACGCTCTGCAAACCGGTGTCGCGGTTGGTGCCGCCGTGCACGCTGAGGCAGGGGTCGCCGAGCGTCCACGCGACCGCATCGCGCACGTACAGGCAGGCCGCGTCCTGCCAGCTGATCCAGTTCAGCGCACGGCCGTGTGCATCCAGCGACAGCAGGCGCACGGCATCAAGCCGCGCGGGGATCGCACGCGGCGCAGGATCTGCAAGGGAGACGGAACCGGCCGGAACCCGGGAGGCTCCGGTGGGGACTACGCGAAGCTGCGCTGTGTCAGGCTCCATCGAGGCCCGAGCATAACGCGATTCGATGACACTTGCGCAACGGCGCCGGCCGGCATCGCCCGTCAGGCGTCGAACGATGCCTCGTCCAGCGACAGCAGCGGCGCCGGGCCGCTGGCGATCGCCGCCTTGTGCGTCAGGGTGCGCGGCAGGATGCGGGCGAAGTAGAAGCGGGCGGTCTCGCGCTTGGCGTCCTTGAAGGCCTGCGATTGCGACGACGCATCGGCCGCGGCCACGCTGCGCGCCCACCAGTAGGCCAGCGCCACGTAGCCCGAATAGAACAGGTAGTCGTAAGCGGCCGCGCCGATTTCTTCGGGATCCTTTGCAGCGCGCTTGCCGATTTCCAGCGTCAGCGCCTGCCACTCGCCCGCCTTCTCGCGCAGCGGGCCGATGAATTCGGCCAGCGATGCGTCGCCTGCATGTTCGGCCACGAAGGATTCCACCAATCCGAGGAAGACCTTCAGTCCCGCGCCCTGCAACTGCATCACCTTGCGCCCCACCAGATCGAGCGCCTGGATGCCGGTGGTGCCTTCGTACAACGTGGTGATGCGTGCGTCGCGCGCGAGTTGCTCCATGCCGTGCTCGCGGATGTAGCCGTGACCGCCGAAGCATTGCTGCGCGTGGTAGGTGCATTCCACGCCCCATTCGGTCAGGCAGGCCTTGACGATGGGCGTGAGGAATCCGACCAGGTCGTCGGCCTGCTTGCGTGCTTCATCGCTGGCGCCGTGATCTGCGATGTCGATCTGCAGACCGGCGTGGTAGGCCAGCGCGCGCCCGCCTTCGGTCAGCGCCTTGCAGGTCAGCAGCATGCGGCGCACGTCCGGCTGCACGATGATCGGATCGGCCGGCTTGTCTGGGAATTTCGCGCCCGACAATGCGCGCGACTGCAGGCGTTCGCGCGCGTAGCGCAGTGCGTTCTGGTAGGCGCGATCCGCCAAGCCAAGACCCTGGATGCCCACGCCGAGGCGCGCGGTGTTCATCATCGTAAACATCGCCATCAGGCCCTTGTGCGGCTGGCCGATGAGGTAGCCCTGCGCGCCGTCGAAATTCATCACGCAGGTTGCCGAACCATGGATGCCCATCTTGTGTTCCACCGCGCCGCATTGAAGCGGGTTGCGCTCGCCCATGGTGCCGTCGCGCGCCACCTTGAACTTCGGCACGATGAACAGCGAGATGCCCTTGCTGCCCGCAGGCGCATCGGGCAATCGCGCAAGCACGAGGTGCAGGATGTTGGGCGTGAAGTCGTGCTCGCCGGCGGTAATGAAGATCTTGGTGCCGGTGATGGAATGGGTGCCGTCGGCGTTCGGTTCCGCCTTCGTCTTGAGCAGGCCCAGGTCGGTGCCGCAATGCGGTTCGGTCAGGCACATCGTGCCCGTCCATTCGCCCGACACCAGCCGGGTCAGGAACACCTCGCGCTGCCAGTCCTCGCCATGCAGGCGCAGTGCGTTGGCCGCGCCATGCGAGAGCAGCGGGAAGTTGCCCCAGGCCAGGTTGGCCGCGTCGATCATTTCCTCCAGCGGCATGCCCAGCACGTGCGGCAGCCCAAGGCCGCCGTATTCCACCGGTGCGCCCAGTCCGCCCCAGCCGCCTTCGGTGAACTGTTCGTAGGCGGCCTTGAAGCCGGCGGGCGTGGTCACGTCGCCGGTCGCCTTGTCATGGCGCACGCCTTGCTCGTCGCCCACTGCATTCAACGGCGCCAGCACCGTCTCGCAGAAGCGCGCGGACTCGTCCAGCACCGCGTCCACCGTCTCGCGCCCTGCATCCTCGAACCCGAGTTCGGTGAACAGCGCTTCCGCGCCAAGCACGTCGTAAAGGGCAAAACGAATGTCGCGCAGCGGCGCCTTGTACTGGCTCATGGCAAGTCCGGTGACAGGAAAGAGGGGATGGAGCGGATCAGCGCAGCACGCCGGGCAGGCCGGGTACCGGACTCAACTGGCTGTTGCGCTTGAAGTCGTAGTCGCGCACGCGGCTGCGGTCGTCCGGCGTGGCGGTGATCGCGCCCTCCAGCGAATAGCGGATGCCGCGACCCGATGCCAGCGCGTCCGCCAGCACGATGCGGGCGATCGAAGAGGGCGTGAACGCCACCGTCACCACATCGGCCGATTCGCCGCCGATGGTGATGGCCGGCTCCGCGAGCAGGGTGCCCGCGTCCTCGTCACCCACCTTGAAGGCGAACCGCGCCCGGTCGAAGCGCATCGGGATGCTGCTGTAGTTCTGCAGTCGCAGGTCGATCGACCAGTTGCCGTCTTCCTGCACGGTCAGCTGCTGCACGCTCGCGGCCGGCTCCGACACCCGGCGCACCGGGCCGCCCGCACACCCCGCCAGCAAGGCCACCAGCACCGCAACGGCTATCCATCTCGACGGCTTCAGCACGCATCACTCCGGGGTCTGGGGCAGGTGTCCTGAGTTTAGCGCCTCGCTACCTGCCCCCGCCCGGCCCTCCGAAGCGGCGCGCTCCGGCTTGCCGATCCTCCCCCGGCCCCGTATCATCCCGCCCCTCGCACGGCCCAGCGCCGCAGCGCATGGCCGGGTAGCTCAGTTGGTAGAGCAGGGGATTGAAAATCCCCGTGTCGGGGGTTCGATTCCCTCCCCGGCCACCATATAAATCAGGTGGTTACAGAGCCCGCGCTTGTCGCGGGTTTTTTGTAGGTACAGTTTCGGTACACCCCCGGAACGGAAGCCCCATGGCCACCATAGTGAAGACACCCTCCGGCACCTGGAAAGCGGTGATCCGCAAGCAGGGTTGGCCGACCGCCTCCAAGACCTTTCGTACCAAGCGCGACGCCGAGGACTGGTCGCGCAGGGCCGAGGACGAAATAGTGCGCGGCGTATACATCGACCGGACGAGCGCCGAGCGGCTGACCTTCGGCAAGGCACTGGATCGTTACCTGTCCGAGGTGACGCCGACCAAGAAGCCCAGCACCCAGAAGGCTGAGCGCAAGAAGGCAGAGGCCTTGCGGGACTTCTTTGGCGACTATTCGCTGGCGGCGATCAGCCCTGATTTGATTGCGCGTTACCGGGATGAGCGTTTGGCAACGCCTCGCACCGTCCGGGAGGGTAAGAAGCGGGTCAGCAAACCCGGCGCCGGCACCCTCAGTGCCAACACCGTCCGTCTTGAATTGGCGTTAATGAGCCATCTCTACTCGACAGCAATTCGGGAATGGCAATTGGGGCTGATCCGTAACCCGGTGGCGAATGTTCGAAAGCCGTCACCAGGTGACGGGAGGGATCGGCGGCTGTCCGAAGAAGAGGAGCGTGCGCTGCGCGCAAGAATTAAGGCGCATTCCAATCCGATGCTGGACTGGATCTTCACGATCGCGATCGAGACTGGCATGCGGTCGAGCGAGATTGCCGGTCTTCGCTTGAATCAGGTTGACCTGAAGCGACGTGTGGTGCGCCTGGCGATGACCAAGAACGATAGTGCTCGGACTGTTCCGCTCACGCAGGTGGCAACCAGTGCGTTTGTCGAGGCAGTTGCCAATCCGACCCGGCCGGAGGATTGCAAACTGGTGTTCTTCGGCGAGCCAGGGCGCGACGGCGTGCGCAAGCCCTATGCGTTCAACAAGACCTGGCACGACATCAAGACGGCGCTCGGCATCCAGGATCTGCGATTCCACGACCTTCGCCATGAGGCGGTCAGTAGGCTTGTCGAGGCAGGGTTTAGCGACCAAGAAGTTTCGGCGATCAGTGGGCATAAATCGATGCAGATGCTTAAGCGCTACACGCATCTCAGGGCAGAAGACCTTGTTGCGAAGCTAGACAAAATTTCAGAAGTCGATTCGTTGCCATGAATGAAGGCCAATGGCTTAAGCGAGCGCGGCCTTAGCGCGACAACGTGCTCGGTCGAGCCAAACCGCCTTGGATCACCAGCACGCAGATCGACACTGCGCCTTGAGCGTCGGTGCGGATGTCCAATAGTGTCTCGGGCGGCAAGGGCGCCGTCTTCTTCTCGCTACTGTCGAGCACGCACAAGATGGCCGTGTGCTTAGACTTGGCGACGGCATAGCTGGCAGTTTGGGCGAGAAAGTGGTCGCACTGATCCACTGAACTGATCAGGGTGTCGACGGCCTTGAGCTCGATTGGCATACCGCGCAACGACAGATCGGTAATGCCGCCGGCAGCATGTGCGTGCTCGTCCAAGTCTGCGCCGATCAACGGATGGCGACGCAACTCTGCGCGCACTTGCCGCTGAAATGCTGCTTCATCCCATCGTCCCTTGAACTCGGCGTCCTGAACGGCGCGGCCGGCCAAGTTGCACAGCGCGGAGAGTACGAGTAGAGCATCGGCAGCTTCCGATTGCGGTACGCCGGGGCGGCGACGCAGGGTGTCACGCAATTTGTACAGCGCTTGATCCAACCCCGGATAGCCGCAAACCTGCAGTTTGGATGCGTCGGCACCATCCACGATCAGCGTGCGGTGGCCGACTACGGCCACCGGTTGATCCCCACGTTCGGGGATGAACTCGGCGGTGTATTTGAACTCGAAGGGCCGTGCGTGCATGCCTTGAGGCAGCAGCAACGCGGCGCGGCCGCTCTGCCGCATCGTGTAAGGCGCGTCGCCGTCGGGCTTTTTGAACTGGAAGCTGGGGAAGTCGTAGGTCGACTTCGGCTCTACGGAGATCGGTGTCAGCCGCAACTCGTGCTTGTCCTGCGGCCACCGCGACACGCGTACTTCGATCTCAAGATCGTGCACCTCTTGGGCTGCCAGCTGGTGCACTTCCGCCGCCGGTTGCCCATCGAACTGGAACTTCAAGAACGCGACAGTCAGGTCGGCCAACGGTTCTTCTTTCGGGCGCGCCAGGTCTGCTTGGACTGCCCAGTCCGGTTTCACCGGCTGCGCGAAGATTCCGATGGGTAGCGGCACTGCGGTGAGTGCGCGGGCGATGTCGGCGACCTGTTCTGTCGATTGCAGTGTCGCCAGGCTTGCGATCGCCGCATGCAGCTGCGCCGCAGCATGACTCTGGTCGTAGTCGTTCAACCAGAGTCGGTAACGCTCCCGGGCACTGCGCACGAACCGATCTGCGTCCGGCTCGGCCTCGACCACGGCCCGGCGCCAATGCGCCAGCATGTCGACGATACGCACGATGCCACCGAAGGCGTTGTAGGCCGTGGCGACCGCCGCACTCGACACGGTCGCAGACACAGAATCGAGAGACACGGCCAGCGCTTTGAGGTCGTGGGGTGGCCATTGACCACGTGCGATAGCCGCAAAGGCCTCAACGGCCTGCAGTCGCGGCTGCAGAGATTCAGAAGAAAGGGAATTTTTCATCATTCTTGAACAGTTGCGCCAGCTCATCGTCAGCCTGCATCCAGACCTGTCCCAGTGCCAAGGCCTCGTCCAGTTGTCCTTCGCTAATCAGGTATTCAAAGCGGATGCGGCGCTCCAACTGCTGCGCCTGCAATCGCCGAGGGCGCTCGCGCACAGTGTCGGGGAAAGCGCCTACATGCAAAGCGGCCACCTGCGTTGCGGGCTGCCAGGCGCGATCGCGCGAAAGCAGTTCCACGAAAGTGCCGCACAGCTGAAGGTTGCGCGGATCGGTTGCCACCGCCTCCAGAATCATCGGGACCTGAAGCGCGCTCGCGCCCAAGGGAAGATCCGCAACCAGTTCCAGTGCGTACTCGATTTCGTAGTCTTCCCGACAGTGGCGTATCCATCCCAGTATCAACGCCGCCCAGCCATCGAGGTGCTGAAATTGCCTGAGGAAGAACCGGTGCCCGCTGCGCAAGAGCACCGAGGGCTCCAGCTCCCCAATCAGGGCCATTAGCACTTGGCCTTGCGCCTCGGGTAAAGGGCCTTCGTCGCGGAAAGTCTTCACTTTCGCTTCGATACACTCAAGCAGGAACTCGGGGTCGTTCCCACCGCGGTAGGCGACGATGAGGTTATCTAGGGCGCTGCTCATCAGCCTGTGGAAGTGGGCCGGAAGCCGAAGCCGTCCGAGCGCCTGCACCGCGGCCTTATGCACGATGACGTAGGGGTCGAAGAGCATCAAGACCAAGCTATCTGCGACCAGATCCGGCAGATCGGAGAATCGCTGGCTGCCGATGTCCTTGAGCGTTTCGGCGGCCGCGGCCCGCCCAGCTACCGAGGCCCCGACCATGGCGCTGTAAAGATAGGGCAACATCGTCTTCAGCCCGATCGTCGTCGCGAGTAGCGGCGCAATCTCCCGCATGATCGCCGCCTCGAACGTATCGCCGAGCAAGCCACGCTGGCTCAGAAACGCTTCAAAGCGCGTCAGACCTTCGACATCGGCGAGGGCGCCATGGATGGCTAGCTCGAGCAGCACGGCACGCAGGTGCCACAGCCGCGAACGGCGGCTGGCCTTCTCCATTTCCTCGAGGGGATTGGGCGGTGTCAGCACACTGGGCTCAGGCTCCGGTGCCTGAAGCTTGGAATCCAGGACTGCGGCCGTGCCGAGTAGCATGTCCATCGCCGCTTTCGCGGCTGGAGCGAGCGCTGCACTCTGACGTCGAAACGCGCTCAGAACCTGCTGGGACACCTCGTAGTTCTCGGAGGTAGACGACAGCACAGCCAGTCGCCGGATCGCCACTCCGAACGCTTTGGTGTGAGCGGCGTCGATCACCGGTTTGACTTCACGATCGCGATGCGCGTGGCGCAACACGTGCTCGTAGACGCCTGCCACGCGGCCTTCGCCGTCGTCTGAGGCGCTTTCGAACTGGCGCATCAGCTCTTCATCGGCCAAGTCGGGGTCGGCTAGGAAGGCGTGGGCCAATGCAACCTTGAAATCGTGGGCGATCGGGCGCAGCTCGGACTCGCGTTCGAACTCGATCAGGAAGTCCAGCCGGGATAGATGCGCCGCCATTGGACGCAGAAAGGGGCGGATCCAGTTGATGTCCCGAGCAATCAGCACGCCCATCGCCCGGCTAGCCACGCCAACGCGCAGGCGGTCGCGGTGGGAGAGTAAGGCAAGTAGGCCCCGTTCGACAGCCTCGGAAAACCGATCCGCCACCTGCGTCAGCGGAATGGGATCGCCGTCGTCATGGTGCGGGCGCCCGAGCTCCGACCGGGGCGGTGACGCGACATACGCTAGGCGCATGACTGCTTCGGGGACATCGGTAGCATCGATGTGGTTCAGCCGCAGCGTCACTGTCGCCGCGGCGACCTCAAGCGCATACCCCTCGCGCAAGCACTTCATCGCGCAGCGAACCAGTCGCCGCTGATCCGGGGTGTGGGCCAAGATGGTTAGTGCCGCCGTCTCTAACCAGTGGTCGTCGCCTTCCAGGACTGAGAACAGGTAGTCGGTGAGCGCCGGCACGAGAATTTCCGGCGCCAGGCGTGCGCTCTCGACCAAGCGAGTTTCCGCCTGCTCGTTGCGTTCGGCGTCGAGCCGATCTAGGTCGTCCATGAAGGCTTTTGCAAGCACTGGTAGACCCGCTCGCAACTCGGCGCGGAGGGCCGTACGCGCCTGCAGCGCCGCCTCCTTGACACGTTGCGCGTCTTGCGCACGTGCCTCGGCATCCTGACGATCAGCGTCGCGCCGCGCCACCAGCATGGCGATGTTGGGTAGCACGACTGGCACACGATGCGGACAGCCCACGCAATTCGCGTCATGGAAGCGCACTGCAGACTCTTCTAGCAGCCAAGTCGCCATGCCCGAGGCCGAAGCAAAATCGCACACCATGGCGTGGTGTCCGATAGGCAGGCCGGTCTCCATCTCGATTATCCCCGTGCCGCCGAACTGGATAACGGCCAGATTTCCGTAGACACTCAGTTGCCGCTTAGCGCGTAGCGCCTTTCGAACTCTACCGGCGACAGTCCTCCAGCGGAACCATGCCGGCGGATTGGGTTGTAGAACATCTCGATGTAATCGAACACGTCCGAGCGCGCAGCCTCGCGGTTCGGGTAGATCCGCCGCTTGATCCGCTCCTTCTTCAACACACTGAAGAAGCTCTCGGCCACGGCATTGTCATGACAGTTCCCGCGACGGCTCATGCTCGGCACCATCCGGTGCGCCTTCAGGAATGACTGCCAGTCGCTGCTGGTGAACTGACAGCCCTGATCGGAGTGAACCAGCACGCCGGGCCCCGGCTTGCGCCGCCAAGCCGCCGCCACCAGCGCCTGCAATACCAGGTCACTGGTCATCGTCGGGGCCGTGGCCCAGCCGACGATCTGTCGCGAGTACAGATCCATCACCGCCGCCAGGAACAGCCAGCCCTCGTAGGTGCGGATGTAGGTGATGTCGGTGACCCAGACCCGGTTCGGCGCGTCCGGCGTGAAGTCCCGGTTGAGCACATTGGTCACCACGCCCACGGGGCCGCCACGATGACGTGGCTTGCTGCCGTAGCCGATCTGGGCACGCAAGCCCTCAGCCTTCATCAACCGCAGGACGCGGTGCCGACTGCAATGCTCACCGGCCTCGCGCAGATCCAGGGTGATCTTGCGATAGCCATACACCGTCCCGCTGGCCAGCCAGTGGTGCTTGATCAGCCCCAGCAGGCGCTGGTCCTCATGCTCGCGAGCGCTGGGGCCGTGGCGCAACCATGCGTAGTAGCCGCTGCGCTGCACGCCCAGCACCCGGCACATCGCCACCAACCGGAACTCACGGGCGTGTGTGCGCATGAACGCGTACTTCGCCCTTACCCCTTGGCAAAGTACGCGGCGGCTTTTTTTAGGATGTCGCGCTCCTCGGTCACCCGCCGAAGCTCAGCCTTGAGGCGGCGGATCTCCGCCGAATCGCTCTTGTCGGCCGCAACGGCCCCAATGGAGTCTGCTGCCGACTTGCGAGCCTTGTGCATCCACTCGTAAAGCGTGTGCTTGGGGATGCCGATGCGACCTGCAACATCCACCACCGTGAAGCCGCGCTCGACCACCTGCTTCACTGCCTCGGCCCGGAATTCATCCGTGTACTGCCTGTTGTTGCTCATAAACACCTCGGTCATTGCCATCAATTATGGCTCCCGGATGTCTACGAAAGGCTGGCCGATTCACTGGCACAAGAATGACCATGACGCGAAGCCTGGATGTAGTGAAGCGAAATCTTCCTTGGCGCAGTACACAGCTGGGCGTGTTGGTCTGAGGAGGTTAGGCGAGTGCACATCTCGGGCCGAGAGAAGGCTCGGCGTCTGGAATTTCAGAATGCAGATGCGCTAAAGAAGGGCGCCCGGCAGTCTAGGCCCTGTGGGCCGCGGCTTATGCCGTTTCCCCTACACTGGGCAGGGGCTTCGACTGCCGGGGGCTGAGCCGATACTAACTTAAGGCGGCTTAACGTCAAGGAACGAGTTCTCATGCAGCGTAGCCACTGCAATGGATGGCCGGAACTCAACGTTTTTCCCGTCACTTACGCCCACTTCTTGGCCGGTGTCTTAGGTTCGGTCAGGTTTCTTCTGCAACGCGATCGTCTGAACGCTTCGGCGAAACCTGTCCTTCATGACGGTAGTCCGTGCGATTTATAGGAGGCGATATGGATTTTTCGTGGCTGGATCAGATTTCAGACGACCAATGGAATCAGAGCCATGGTGGCGGCCTGAATATCTCAATGAAAGAACGAGACTTCAGGAAAAATAGCGCCATCCTCGTAGATCAAGAATGGAGAGCCGTTTTCGATGATTGGGGCGCCAATCAGGCCCGAAGGTACTCGCAATTTAGGCGCCCTCCAATTGATGGAGAGCCTGCCGTAATGATTACCGCATCCCTCGTTACGGGTGTTGTTGTGCTGCCCCTCGAGAGCGCCCCGTAAGATCTAATAGGAACCCCGCTCCGGCGGGGTTTCTTGTTTCTGGCGTCAGGGATTTCCGACGCCGCGTCGCGCGGCTTCCTGATTTGGTTCGATTCCGGAAGTAGGCACCAAACGCGCCGCCAGCAATGAGTAGGTCTCATGCTTCCATGCGCTGCATTCAGCTAGTTCACGCATATTTAATCCAGCCGGTGTAGAACAGGTAGGCACTCGGCGCGTTTCCACCCCGTGTCGTATCCATCGAAGCCTCCGTGCAGCTTCCAAAGCTCGCCACAGGCCAAACCTCATGTCCTTTTCGCTGTATCGCTGCGGCGACGATACATGCGTCGTCGTGCCGCAAGCATTGTCTCCGCCGATCGACGCCATCCACCAGTACGGCAATCCCACCTTCGTCCGTGCATTGCCGCGTGAACCCATGGACTCCGTGATCTGGGATCGCGTGTCGGGGAAGATCGACGGACAGTTGTACGCCGTCATTGCCATCGAAGAGATGGAAGAGATATTCGAGGCGGATTGAGTAGCGTCGTCCCGCCTGCCGTGCCGAAGCCGGCTTGCCCACGATTGGTGCACGCCGTGCGCCGATTGCCGGGTATGCGGCGAACTGGCTACTGAACCCGTGGTTTACCCGGCCTTGCATGCGACGTAGCCGGGCGCATCATCTGGACAACTTGTCCTGATCGAGGTGGTGCCGTGTACTTCCGCAAACTCATCGTCCCCGCAGTCGTGGCCACTTTGGCCCTGTCCGCCTGTGCCAGTGGTGGCGGGCTTCGCGATGCCGAAAAACTGTCGCTCTACCGCGCGAATGCCGGTGAGTCAGTGGGCAGTTTCAACTTCTTCGGCCGCATCAACGGCTGGACGCCGCTGGGCGACAGTGCACTGGCGGTGTGGACGCGCCCCAACGAAGCCTGGCTGCTCGAATTGCACGGGCCATGCCAGGATCTGGAGTACACGCAGGCCATCGGCCTGACCAGCAGCGGCAGCCGGGTCTATGCCGGTTTCGACAAGGTGCTGGTGCGCAGTTCCAACCCGATCAACATTCCCTGCAGCATCCGCACCATCCAGCCGCTCGACGTGAAGGCGTTGCGGGCATCGGAAAAGGAACTGCGCGAAGCCAAGGCCGAGGAACGCGAGGCCGGCGCGAGTTGATCAGCCCGGTCGCGGATCAGCCCTCCGGCACGTAGCCGGCGGGCTTGTCCGCGCCGCCGCCGAACAGGAACTTCTGCATCTCGCCTTCGAGGAAGGCGCGATGCTTCGGGTCGAGCGGCGACAACCGGTTCTCGTTGATCAGCATGGTTTGGTGCGCCAGCCACGTGGCCCATGCGGACTTGCCGATGTGCGCGAACACGCGCTTGCCCAGTTCGCCGGGCCAGGGCACGAAGTCGAGCCCTTCGGTTTCGCGCTGTTCGTATTCGCAGAAGATGGTGCGGCTCATGTGAGTTCCGTGTCGCGCAATTGCGCGTCCAGTAGCGTGCGGATGGGGGCGGGAATGCCGAGCGACCGCAACTCGTCGCGCGATACCCAGCGCAGGTCGCCATTGTCGCTTACCGATGTGCGGGGTTCGACCCCGTGCCAGCGCAGCGGCTGAATCGTCAGTCGATAGTGGGTGAATCCGTGGGCGATGGCGTCGAGTGCGTGCCCGGCGTCATAGCCCGCATCGAGGTGCGATTCGAACCACTCGCGCGCGCTGTCGTGCGTATCGGCTTCGGGCAACGACCACAACGCCGCCCAGATGCCGGTTGGCGGGCGGCGTTGCAGCATCACACGCCCGTGCGCATCGGTGGCAAGCAGCATGAAGGCGTGGCGTTCGGGCAGCGGCTTGCCGGGCTTGGACGTGGGCAGTTCGCCGACGCGGCCGTCGTGCAGTGCGATGCAATCGTCCTGGATCGGGCAGAGGATGCAGGCCGGGTCGTGCCGCGTGCACAGCGTGGCGCCGAAATCCATCTGCGCCTGCGTGTAATCGGCCATGCGCGCGTCCGGCAGCAAGTCTTCTGCGATCCGCCACAACTGCTTCTCGATGGCGGGCGTGCCGGGCCAGCCTGCGATGCCGTGGTGGCGGCAGAGCACGCGCTTGACGTTGCCGTCGAGGATCGGGAAGCGGTCGCCCCAGGCCTGCGACAGGATCGCGCCCGCGGTGCTGCGGCCGATGCCGGGCAGCGCGACCAGCGCGTCGAAATCGCGCGGCAGCTCGCCGTCGTGGTGTTCGATGCACGACTGCGCCGCCTTGTGCAGGTTGCGTGCGCGGGCGTAGTAGCCAAGTCCCGACCACAAGGCGAGCACGTCATCGAGCGGGGCTTGGCCGAGCGCACGCACGCTGGGCAATGCGTCGACGAAGCGCTCGAAATAGGGAATCACGACGCGCACCTGCGTCTGTTGCAACATGATTTCCGACAGCCACACGCGGTACGGCGTGCGCGGGTGCTGCCACGGCAGGTCATGGCGGCCGGAGATGTCGAACCACGCCAGCAGGCGTTGAGCGAAGGTGGCGCTGGCGGAGGGCTGGCTCATGCTGGCAGGCGTGGTCTCTTGCCGCGTAGAGCCGAGCTTGCTCGGCTGCTCCCCCTTGCCGGGCCAAGAGCAGCCGGGCAAGCTCGGCTCTACGGGAGATGTAGACGATCAGGCATCGTTCGAAAGCGAAGCGGGCAGCAATGCATCCACGAATGCCTCCGCATCGAACACGCGCAAATCCTCGGGACGTTCACCGATGCCGGCGTAGCGGATCGGGATGCCGAACTCGCGCGCCAGCGCGAACACCACGCCACCCTTGGCGGTGCCGTCGAGCTTGGTCACGACGAGGCCGGTCACGGTGACCGCGGCGTGGAACTGGCGCAGTTGCGAGAGTGCGTTCTGGCCGGTGGTGCCGTCGATCACCATCAATACTTCATGCGGCGCGGTGGCGTCGATCTTGCCCAGCACGCGCCGGATCTTTCCAAGTTCCGCCATCAATCCCTGCTGCGTATGCAGGCGCCCGGCGGTATCGGCGATCAGTACTTCGACGCCACGTGCCTTGGCTGCCTGCAATGCGTCGAACGCGACCGATGCGGGATCGGCATCCTGCCCCTGTGCGACCACGGCCACGCCGTTGCGTTCGCCCCAGGCCTGCAATTGCGCGACCGCCGCGGCACGGAATGTGTCGCCTGCGGCGAGCATCAACGCACGGCCTTCATCCTTGTAGCGCTTGGCCAGCTTGCCGATGGTGGTGGTCTTGCCGACGCCGTTGACACCCACGGTGAGGATCACGAAGGGCTTCGTGTGCGCGTCGATCGCAAGCGGCTTCGCCACCGGTTGCAGCATAGCGATCAGTTGGGCGCGCAGTGCGGCAAGCAGGGCGTTGGCATCGGCGAATTCGCGTGCCTTCATCCGCTTGCGCAGACCTTCGACCAGGTCGGTGCTCGCGGCCACGCCGACGTCGGCGGTAAGCAGGGCGGTCTCGATCTCGTCCAGCAGGTCGTCGTCGAGCTTCGGGTTGCGCGAGAACAATCCGCCGAAACTGCGGGCGAACGTGCTTCCGCGCAGGCGCTCGCGCCAGCCAGGCTTGCCTGCGGGGGCCGCTGGCACGGGTAGAGCGGTCTCGGGGAGCGGGTCGGCCGCGGGTGCAGGATCGGGCGCCTGCGTGGCCGGGTCGTGGACGGGAAGTGCCTCGTTGGATGCCGGCGCGGTGGGGGTGTCGGGCTTCTTGCGGCGGAACCAACTGACCATGACACACGCGATCGCGGAGAATAGGCGCCATGGTAGCACCCGCCCCAACGAGCCCCCGGTGAAATCCGGCCGTCCAACCGGCTCCGGTAACGTGCGCATCATCGGCGGACGATGGCGCGGCACGCGACTGCCGGTCGCCGATGCGCAAGGCTTGCGGCCGACGTCCGACCGTGCCCGCGAAACCCTGTTCAACTGGTTGCAACCGATGTTGCCGGGCGCGCGCGTACTCGACCTGTTCGCCGGCAGTGGTGCGCTGGGCCTGGAGTCGCTGTCGCGCGGCGCGAGCAAGGCGATACTGGTGGAGCGCGATCCTTCGTTGTGCGCTTCGTTGCGCGCAACAGCATCGCGCCTGCAGGGCGGCGATGCGGCGACGGTGCTGCAGTCCGATGCATTGGCATTCCTGCGAAGCCATGTGGGCGAGCCGTTCGATATCGCCTTCGTGGATCCGCCGTTCGCCGAAGGACTGTGGGATGGCGTACTGGCAGCGTTGCCGACAGCGATGGCGGCAGGTGCGTGGCTGTACGTCGAATCTACGCCGCAGCGCAACATCGAGCCCGGCGAGGGATGGCTGCCGCATCGCGAAGGCCATACCCGCGACGCCAGGCACGCTTTGTACCGCCGCGCAGGCTGAACCGGGCTTGGCGGCACTGATACACTGCCCGCAGCTTCCCAACGGCACCACGGCGACGCATGAGTCCGGCCCGCACCCGCACCGCGATCTATCCGGGAACATTCGATCCGATCACCAACGGTCACATCGACCTGGTCGATCGTGCGGCGCCGCTGTTCGAGAAGCTCATCGTCGGCGTGGCGGAAAGCCCGTCCAAGCGGCCCACCATGCCGCTGGAACTGCGTGTCGGCCTGGCGCGCGAAGCGCTTGGGAAGCACGCCAACGTGGAAGTGCGCGGCTTCGACACACTGCTGGCGCACTTCGTCCGCGACATGGGCGGTGGTGTCCTGCTGCGCGGACTGCGCGCGGTGTCGGACTTCGAATACGAATTCCAGATGGCAAGCATGAACCGCCATCTCATCCCCGAGGTCGAGACCCTGTTCCTGACCCCGGCCGAACAATACGGATTCATTTCCTCGTCGCTGGTGCGCGAGATCTCCCGCCTCGGCGGCGATGTCTCGGGTTTCGTGCCGGCGTCGGTGGCCGAAGCGCTGCAGGCCGAATGGCAGCGCAATGCAAAGTGACCCATCACATCACGTCCGAAGCGACGATCAGGGGAGTACCAGAATGAAGACAATGACCAGGTTCGTATTGCTCGCGTGCCTCGTGCTGCCGTTCGCGGCTTGCAAGAAGGAAGAAGCGGTCGTGGTGGAGAAGGCGCCGGTGGTCGTGCCGACGACCGACGACAAGGCTGCCTGGCAGGCCTACCTGCAAGACCAGGTGCCGCGCCACATGACCGGCATCACCAACAACCCGTTCATCTACCGCGTGCCGGCGAACGTGAATCCGGAGGATCCGGAGGAATACGCGCGCCTGCTGGAGAAGGCGCAGACGGACGTGGCCCGCGGCATCGTGAAGGGCAACATGCTGGCGTATGCCGGCCTCGACCCGAGCAAGACCGCCGACCTCGTGGTCGCAGCCTTCACGGACGTCACCCCCGACACCATGCAGGGCGTGCGCGTGCTGTACATGGGCGATGCCGCCAACAGCGAGCGGGTGAAGGCCGCGGTCGAACCGGCCGGCGTGGAATACGTCTTCGTCGAAGCCAAGTGACGTGACGGCCCACGCCCGCAGCGCGGGCGTGGCTGCCGGAACGTCATCCCCGCGAAGGCGGGGATCCAGTGTCTTTCAGGTAATACCCACGCCCGCAACGCGGGCGTGGCTGCCGGAACGTCATCCCCGCGAAGGCGGGGATCCAGTGAATGACACCTCGTTCCCACGCCCGCAGCGCGGGCGTGGTTGCCGGAGCGTCATCCCCGCGAAGGCGGGGATCCAGCAAGTGATGGATGTTCCCACGCCCGCAACGCGGGCGTGGCTGCCGGAGCGTCATCCCCGCGAAGGCGGGGTACGCGAAGAGAGTGACCAGGGCCCGCCTTGCGGCGGGCCTTGGCGTCTGGGGCGGCATTCCGCGGCGCGGCGTTCCGCAGGTGGAACGCGAAGCCCGCATGGCAGGGCATACAATGTGTCCATGTCCCTCAAGATCAACGAGCTCTGCGTCAACTGCGACGTCTGCGAGCCGGCCTGTCCGAACAAGGCGATCTCACAGGGCGACACCATCTACGTGATCGACCCTGCGCTGTGCACCGAATGCGTGGGCCATTTCGACGAGCCGCAATGCGTGGTCGTCTGCCCGGTCGAGTGCATCGACCCCGATCCCGAACATCCCGAAACCCAAGATCAGTTGCTGGCCAAGATGCGCCGGCTGTCCGGAGAGGCCGCGTGACGTCGATGAAACCGTTCCTGTCGCTGCTGTTCGTGTTGCTGCTGCCGTTCGCTGCCTGCGCGCGCGACGTGCGTCCCACCGACATGCCGCCGGGGCATGCGGTGGCGTCGGCGCATGCGCTGGCGACCGAGGCCGGGATGGACGTGTTGCGCGACGGCGGGAATGCCTTCGATGCCGCCATCGCGGTGTCGGCGGTGCTGTCGGTGGTCGAGCCGATCTCGTCGGGCATCGGCGGCGGTGGATTCTTCCTGCTGCACGATGCGGCGACGGGCAAGGACGTCTTCATCGATGCGCGCGAAACCTCGCCCGCATCAGCGACGCCCGACAGGTACCTCACGGACAACGGCGAATTCGATCGCGACCGTGCCGAGAACGGGCCGTGGGCCGCGGGCATTCCCGGCCTGCCTGCCGCATTCGTCCATCTCGCCGACCGCTACGGCAGCATGCCGCTGTCGCGCACGCTGGCGCCCGCGATCCGCATCGCACGCGAGGGTTTCCCGGTCTATGGGCGCATCGAACGCGGCTATCGCGCACGCGCGGCGGTGATGGAGCGCTATCCCGGCACGCGCGAGGTGTTCCTCGCCAACGGTGTGCCGCCGAAGGAAGGCGACCTGCTGCGACAGCCCGACCTTGCACGCACGCTGGAGCTGCTGGCGGAGAAGGGCTACGACGGCTTCTATCGCGGCGAAGTGGCCGACAAGCTGATTGCCGGCGTGAATGCCGAAGGCGGGCAGTGGAACGCGACCGAACTGGCATCGTACGAAGTGAAGGAGCGCGAGCCGATTCGCTTCCGCTATCGCGACTGGGACATCGTCACCGCGCCGCCGCCCTCGTCGGGCGGCATCGCGCTGGCGCAGATGCTGCAGATCCTGTCCGGCTGGAACCTCGCTGAACTCGATGAAGTGCAGCGTACGCACCTCGTGGTCGAATCGATGCGCCGTGCGTTCCGCGACCGCACCTTCTACCTCGGCGATCCGGATTTCGTGAAGGTGCCGCAGCGCCTGCTGACCAGCCCGGACTACGCGGCGGGCCTGCGCGCGACGATCAATCCTGCAAAGGCGACGCCCAGCGACTTGTTGTCGGGCGCACCCACGCCGCTGGAAAGCGACGAGACCACGCATTTCTCGATCATCGATGCGCAGGGCAATCGCGTCGCCGGGACGCAGACGGTGAACCTGCTGTTCGGTTCCGGCCTGATCCCGCCCGGCACGGGAGTGCTGCTCAACAACGAGATGGACGATTTCGCGCTCAAGCCCGGCACGCCCAATGCCTTCGGTGTGATGGGCTTCGAAGCCAATGCGCCGGAACCAGGCAAGCGCATGCTCAGTTCGATGACGCCGACCTTCATGGTGTCGCCTCAACGCGTCGCCGTGCTCGGCACGCCCGGCGGCAGCCGCATCATCACCATGGTGTTGCTGGGCATCCTCGGTTACGACGCCGGCCTCGATGCGCAGGCGGTGACGGCGCTGCCGCGCTACCACCACCAATGGATGCCGGACGTGATCGGTGCGGAGTCGGATACGTTCACGCCGGAAGTCGCCGAAGGCCTGCGCGCGCTGGGCCACCAGCTCAACCTGCCGGGCGATACCGCCGCGGGTGGGCGTGGCTCCAGCCATGTCTGGGGCAATTTCCAGACCGTGTCGTGGGATCGCATCGACGGCACGCTGGAGGCCGGCAGCGATCCGCGCAATCCGGTGGGGCGTGCCATGGTGGAACCGGCGAAGGCGGCGGCGCGATGAAACTCTGGTCGATCGAGGGCAACTCGCAGAAGCTCGATGGCGGCTCGATGTTCGGCAATGCGCCGCGCACCATGTGGACGAAGTGGGCCACGCCGGATGACATGAACCGCATCCGCCTCGCCACGCGCGGCCTGCTGGCGACGCCACTCAACGGCAAGACGGTGTTGTTCGAAACCGGCATCGGTGCATTCTTCGAGCCGAAGATGCGGGAGCGCTTCGGCGTGGCGGAGAGCCACCACGTGCTGCTCGATTCTTTGCGTGATGCGGGCTTCGACCACACCGACATCGACGTGGTCGTGCTCAGTCACCTGCATTTCGACCACGCCGGTGGCCTGCTCGCGCCGTGGCAGCCGGACAAGGCGTCGGAGCTGTTGTTCCCCAACGCGACTTTCGTCGTCGGCCGCACCCACTGGCAGCGTGCGACGCAGCCGCACCCGCGCGACCGTGCGAGCTTCATCCCGGAGCTTCCGGGCTTGCTTGAGGCAAGCGGGCGCCTCGAATTCGTGGAGGAGGGTGCGACCCGCACGCCCTCGCTGGGCGATGCCGTTCGCTTCCACTACAGCGACGGTCACACGCCGGGGATGATGCTGGCGGAGATCGTCGGGCCGGAGGTGCGTGGCGGGCAGTCGCATGGCGGCGTGGTGTTCTGCGCCGACCTCGTGCCCGGGCTGCCGTGGATCCACGTGCCGATCACGATGGGTTACGACCGCAATCCCGAACTTCTGATCGACGAAAAGCAGTCCTTCCTGGAAGACAAGCTGGCGCGCAACGTGCACCTGTTCTTCACCCATGATCCCGGTTGCGCGCTGGCGCAGGTGTCGCGCGACGAGAAGGGCAAGTTCATGCCGCTGCACGAAGTGCCGCGACTGGCGGCCCGCGGCCTGCACGGAGACGACGCATGACGCCTCGCATTACGTTGTTGATCGCTTCCCTGCACGTGTTGCTCTACCTGTGGCTGACGGTTCGCGTGATCACGCGACGCAAGGCAAGCCGGATCGGCATCGGCACCGGGGGCAACGAAGTGCTGGCGCGCGCCGTGCGCGTGCATGCCAACTTCGGCGAGTACGTACCGCTGGGCCTGCTGCTGTTGGCGCTGCTGGAACTGTCGGGCATTCGTCCCGCGTTGCTGTGGGTCTTCGGCATCGGCTTGCTGCTCGCACGCATCCTGCATGCCATCGGCCTCGGAGGGTCGGCCGGAGTGTCCTTCGGTCGCTTCGGCGGCATGCTGCTGACGCTGGGCGTACTGCTGGCGATGGCGATCACCGGGATCTGGCGGTTCGTCATTCCATATACGCTCTGAACCGCGTCGGCGTATGCCGACATGGACATGCGGTATTCCCGATTGCGGTTGGCACGCATCGCGCGACGCGCCAATAATGCAGGCATGCACATCTTTCGGGATTCGACCATGCCATTGCACCGCGTCCTTGCCTTGTCGTGCCTGTTGGCGCTTTCCGTCAGCCAAGGCGGCGTGGCGTCCGAGGGCGATGTGTCGACCGGGCAGGTGAGGCTCAACCAACTCGGTTTCTCGCCCGATGCCAGCAAGCTCGCCGTGGTCGAAAACGGGGATGCAGGCGCATTCCGCGTGGTGCGTGAATCCGATGGCGAAACCGTGCTGCGCGGCGACCTCTCCGCGCATGGTGAATGGGTGCCAGCCGGACGTGCGGCAGCAATCGCCGATTTCAGCGAGGTACGCACACCGGGCATCTACCGCATCGAAGTGGATGGCTTGCCGCCGTCCGATCCGTTCCCGGTGGAAGCCGAACCATATGCAGCGCTTGCCGATGCCGCGATCAAGGCCTACTACTTCAATCGTGCCGGCATCGCGCTGACTGACGAACATGCGGGACAGTGGGCGCGCGCGGCCGGGCATCCCGACGAGGAAGTGTTCGTGCATGCGTCGGCTGCGTCGCCAGAAAGACCGGCCGGCACAATCATCTCTGCACCCTACGGCTGGTATGACGCAGGCGACTACAACAAGTACGTCGTCAATTCCGGCATCACCATGCACGGGATCCTGTCGGCATGGGAGCATTTCCCGGAGTTTTTCCGTGGCCGCGACCTCGGCATTCCGGAAAGCGGGAACGGCGTGCCGGACATCCTCGACGAGGCCTGGTGGAACCTGCGCTGGATGCTGGACATGCAGGATCCGCACGATGGCGGCGTGTACCACAAGCTGACCAACCTGCGTTTCGATGGCTCGGTGATGCCCGATCACGCGAATGATCGACGCTACGTGGTGCAGAAGGGCACTGCCGCCACGCTGGATTTCGCCGCGGTGATGGCGATGGCGGCGCGCATCTACGCCGAATACGAAGACCACTACCCGGGCGTGCCCGCCCGCATGCGCGCTGCCGCCGAATCGGCGTGGCGCTGGGCGCAGGAAAATCCGCGCGTGGAATACATCCAGCCGCCGGATGTGCACACCGGTGGATATGGCGACAAGGCCTTCGACGACGAGTTCGCATGGGCCGCTGCCGAGTTGTACCTGCTAAGCGGCGACGCGGCCTACTACCGCGTGTTCGAACGCTATTCCGCGGAACCGGGCATCCCGTCGTGGGCGCGCGTCGAGGCCTTGGGCTGGATGTCGATGGCGCACCATCGCGACCGCCTGCCCGACGACCATGCGCGTGCGCGCATCGACGACGGCATCGACGGGTTGGCGACGCGGCTCTCTGCGCAATGGCGTGAATCGCCGTGGCGCGTGGCGATGAAGCCTTCGGACTTCGTCTGGGGCAGCAATGCGGTCGTGCTCAACCAGGCCATGTTGTTGCTGCAGGGCTACCGGCTGTCT
This sequence comes from Luteimonas sp., assembly GCA_024707405.1. Classification (GTDB taxonomy): domain Bacteria; phylum Pseudomonadota; class Gammaproteobacteria; order Xanthomonadales; family Xanthomonadaceae; genus Luteimonas. Next base: position 271,551 of record JANPZU010000003.1, on the reverse strand, counting down.
GGCCAGCGCGATTACCTTGATGCTGCGCAATCGCAACTGGATTACGTGCTCGGCCGAAATCCGTTGGGCGTCTCGTACGTCACCGGCCACGGACTGCGCACGCCGATGCAGATCCACCATCGACAGTCGGAAGCCGACGACATCGACGAACCGGTGCCGGGCTGGTTGTCGGGCGGGCCGAATCCGCGCCAGCAGGATGCGAAGGATTGCCCGGTCGACTATCCGTCTTCGCTGCCGGCGCTGTCGTGGCTCGACCACCGCTGCAGCTACGCCAGCAACGAAGTCGCGATCAACTGGAACGCGCCATTGGTCTATGTCGCCGCCGCGCTGGAGGCGTTGACGCCAGACGAGTGAAGGCGTCGGTGTTTACTCCACCCGCGTGCCGAAGATGCGGTCGCCGGCATCGCCCAGTCCCGGCAGGATGTAGCCCTTGTCGTTGAGGTGGTCGTCGATGGCGGCGGTGTAGGCCACCACGTCCGGATGTGCTTCTTGCAGCGCCTGCAATCCTTCCGGTGCGGCGACCAGGAAGATGCCCTTGATGCGGCGTGCGCCTGCGCGCTTGAGCATGTCGATGGTGGCGATCAGCGTACCGCCGGTCGCCAGCATCGGGTCGAGGATCAGCGCATCGCGTTCGTCGAGGCGGCCGGTCAGGCGCTCGAAGTAGGTTGCCGGTTGGAGGGTTTCCTCATCGCGTTGCAGGCCGACCACGCTCACCTTTGCGGCGGGGATCAGTGCCAGTACGCCCGGCAGCATGCCCAGTCCCGCGCGCAGGATCGGCACCAGCGTGATCTTCGCCCCGGCGATGCGACGCACCTGCACGTCGCCCGCCCAGCCGGGCATGGTCGCTGCTTCGGTGTCGAGGTCGGCGGTAGCCTCGTAGGCGAGCAGGGTGCCGAGTTCGGTCACCAGTTCGCGGAAACCCTTGGTGCTCAGTGATGCATCGCGCAGCAGGCCGATCTTGTGCTGGACGAGGGGGTGGCGGACTTCGACGACAGGCATGGACGACACCGTTCCGGGGCGGGCCGACAGCTTACGCCAGCCCTGCCAGTCGCCGGAAACACGAATGGCCGGCATGGCCGGCCCTTCGCGTCGCACGTCGTGCGGGCGTGTGGATCGATCAGAACTTGTAGCTCACGCCCGCCAGCCACGAGCGGCCGAAGCTTTCCATCTCCAGCACGCGATTGCGCGTGCCCTGGAAACGCACCTGTCGGGTGTCGTTGATGTTGTTGACCTCGGCGAACACACGCCAGTTGCGGTTGATGTTGTAGCTGGCGGTGAAGTCCAGGCTGGCGCGGTCGCCCCAGTAGACATCGAGGTCGCCCAGGTTGACCCCGGAGTCGGGATCGGGGATGTGGAATTCCTGGATGAATTTGGAACGGTAGTTGTAGGCCAGCCGGGCATTCAAGCCGTACTTCTCGAAGGTCAACGCCACGTTGTAGTTGGTGCGCGAAGTGCCCGGCAGTTCTGTCGAGCCGATGCCGAACGGAAGATCGGCATTCGACTTGGCGTAGGTGTAGTTGGCGTAGATGCCGAAACCATTGAGCAGGCCGGGCAGCTTGTCGAACGTCTGCTGCCAGGTGAGTTCCGCGCCGCGCAGGCTGCCGCCGGAGCCGTTTTCGGCACGCGTCACGTTGCGGGTGTAGGTGACGCCTTCCACCACCACGGTTTCGTCGTGGCTGGCGACGAACAGCGGGTCATCGATGCGCTTGTAGAACAGCGCGGCCGAGACCAGGCCCAACGGGCGCAGGTAGTGTTCCCAGGACAGGTCGAAGTTGTGCGCGTAGGCGGCCTTGACGTCCGGGTTGCCTTCGGAGATGTCGGAAGCCTCGGTCTCGCCGATGATGCGGTAGGGCGCGGTGTGCATGAAGTCGGGGCGGTTGAGGCCCGTGGATCAGGAGGCACGCACGATGCTGTCGGGCGTCACTTCGTAGCGGAAGTGCACGCTGGGCAGGACGTCGCCGTAGCTGCGGCTGGCGTGTCGGGTCGTGAATTCCTCGGTGTCTTCGTTGAACTGCACCGCGCTGCCTTCCAGTTCGGTGCGCTCGTAGCGCGCGCCCGCGACCAGGGTCAGCTTGCCCCAGTTGGCATCGAGGCGGACATAGCCCGCGTGCACGTCTTCGCTGGCACTGTAGTCGCCGGTGATGGAATCGGCGAGCAGGCGGGCATGGTTCGCGCTGCCGGTCAACGGGCCGGCGTAGCGCTCGAAGATGTCGCGGCAGAAGCGGCGGCCTGCGAGGAAGTAATCGAAGTTGTTGGACACTCTGTCGCAGAGCATGTCGGACATGGTGATGCCGAGCGCATTGAAGTCCGCGGTAGAGCCGTTGCGATAGCGTTCGTCGTCGAACATCTTGTCGCGCGAGCGAGAACGCAGGCCGAACTTGATGCTGCCCGATTCACCGGGGAATCCCTGCTGGCGTTCGGCATCGAAGCGCAGGCCGGTTTCCTTTTCCTCGTTGTATTCGTAGCGGTCGTTCAGGCGACGGAAGCCGAACCAGCTTTCGGGCAGGTTGACGCCTGTCGCGGGGGCGTCCGGGCGTCCGACGATGCTCCAGGTCGGGAAATCGTGGTCGGCTTAGTCGTACTCCATCCGCGGCCTGACCGTCGAGCGGAAGATGTACTGCATGCGGGGATAGGTTTCCTTGGTCGCCTTGCTTTGCGACGCCTGCCAATCGAATTTCCAGTCCTCGCCGACGACATGCTCACCGCCCAGGTTGTAGGTGCGGATGGATTTGTCGTAGGTGCGCTCGCGCAGTTCTTTGTCGAAGGTGGCGCGGGCGTTGCCGGTGGTCTGGTCGGAGGCAGTGGTGTGCTGGTCGAGCGTGATCACCAGGTTGTCGCGGAATTCGTGATCCTTGAAGTTCGCATCCGAGGCGACGAGATAGACGAGGTTGCCCGGATCGATGCGGAAGTCGAAGCGACCGGTCAGGCCGGTGCGGGTGCGGGTGCCTTCGTAGTCCTTGATCTGGATTTCCGTGGGCGCCAGTCCGCCGTTGACCCCGCCGTAGAGCGTTTCGACGTTGTCGGTGAAGCGTCCCTGCTTGCTGCGCGAGGCGGAAAACAGGATGCCGATGTTCTTGTCGGCGCCGAAACGGTTGCCGATGGTGGCGTTGTAGCGTTCGTTGTCGCCGCTGCCGAGCTGGTATTCACCCATCGCCGCGGAGGCGCGCAAGGTCAGGCCATCGCGGTCGAGCGCGCTCTGGGTGCGGATGTTGATGTTGCCGCCGATCGCATCGCCGTCCATGTCGGGCGTGATCGCCTTGGTGACTTCGAGCGCGGCGATCACATCCGACGGAATCGTGTCGAGCTCCACGCCGCGACTGGTGCCGTCGGGATTGGCCAGTGGCACGCCATCGAGCGAAACGGTGGTGTACTCCTTGGGCGCGCCGCGGACGGTCACGTAGCGGCCTTCGCCCTGGTCGCGCTCGATCGAGACGCCGGGGATTCGCTGCGTCGATTCGGCGATGTTGTTGTCGGGGAACTGGCCGAGGAGGTCGGCCGACACCACGTTGACGTAGTTGGTCGACGTGCGTTGCTGGTTGAGCGCCATGGCCTGTGCGTCGCGTGAGGCGCGGACGTCGATGCGATCAAGCTCCAGTGCGCCGCCGACGGCATTGGTGCTGCGCAGTTCGATCTCGACGTTCAGCCCTTGCGATTCACCGACTTCGATGGCGATGTCCTGGGCCTGGAACCCGAGATAGTCGACGCGCAGCGTGTGCCGGCCGGGGGCGACGCCGGTGATCCGGAAGCTGCCGTCCCGCTGCGTGATCGCTTGGGATCCATTGAGCGTGATCACCGCGCCATCGAGGTACACGCCGCGCGAGGATTCCTTGACGCGGCCGATGACTGTGCCGGCGACGCCTTCGGACATGACGATGGAGGAGGCTGTCTGTGCGGATGCTGGCGCGACATGGGCGAACGAAAGTGCGGTGGCGATCGCCGCCGCGATCACGGTGTGTTTGCAGGTCATGTGTGGGGTTCCCGGAGTGGAGATGGCCGATGCGGCTCCCGGGAAATCTGCGTCGACAACGTTTCATTCGTGTGAATGAAACCACGTTGTCATGCGTTCTTCGCGTGTCATGCAAATGTCATCCGGCTGCATGAGCATGTGCACCAACACGATGCGCTGCATGGGGCATGCACGCAGCGAAGGCATGTGGTCTAAGTCTCTGGATGCAGGGTGGACATGAAGCGCAGGATCGATGCGGAATGGATGGTGGGCGCGGCCTTGGTCGTGCTCATCCTGCTGGGAGGCCGCGTGCTGAGCAGCGGTGCTGCCGTCGTTGGTCGGCAGGTGCGTGCGCATGCCTTGCTGCTGGCGCTTCTGGTTGCGTTGCCGGCATTGCCGTTGTCCGCGTCGGAACCGCGCGAGCTCGAGCCGAACACGCTCGTCCCGGCGGGCCTCATGCGTTATGCGCCAAGCGAATTCCCGGATCGCATCGTCGCCGTGCCGTTGCAGGAGGCGTCGACAGGGTTTTCGGCGACATGGCGCACCGATGCGCAAGTGCAATCCCCGATGCTCGAAATCGCCGTCGCCAATGATTCGCCCGACCAGTGGGAGGGCGACGTGCCGCCCCGCCGCATCGACGCCGCGACCGTCGCGCTTGAAGCCGGCAACGGCGTCGCCCACCACCATCGCGCCATCGTCGATGGGCTGCAGCCGGGCACGTTGTACGCCTGGCGCGTGCAGGGCAACGGCACTTGGAGTCCGTGGCGCCAGCTGCGCACTGCGGCGCCGGCAGGGACGCCGCTCGAGTTCGTCTATTTCGGCGATACCCAGAACAAGAATGCCAGCCTGACGACGCGTGTCGTCCACCAGGCGGTACGGCATGCGCCGAACGCGAACCTGGTGTTGTTCGCGGGCGACCTCGTCAGCGAGGCCGTGTACGACGACGAGTGGGGCGAGTGGTTCGACGCGACCGCGCCATTGGCGACGATGGCGTTCGCGCCCGCGCTTGGCAACCACGAATACTGGGAAGAGTTCGAGGACACGCCGCAGGAGCGACGCGTGCTCGGCGACCAGTGGAAGGTGAACTTCGCCTTGCCGCCCAATGGTGCAAAGGGTTTCGAATCGACCACCTACTGGTTCGATTACCAGGGCATCCGCTTCGCCGTGCTCGATGGCACCGCGGCGCTGGATCTCGATGCCGGGCCGGTGCAGGCGGCATGGCTCGACGGCGTGCTGGCGGGTAACCAGAACCGCTGGAGCATCGTGCTGATCCACCAGCCGTTCTATTCGCCACGCGACGGTCGAGACAACCGCGAGCTTCGCAAGTACCTGCAGCCGGTGATCGAGAAGCATCGCGTCGATCTGGTGCTGCAGGGCCACGACCACACCTACGGCAGGCGTGGTGGCGATGCGGGATCGACGGTGCCGCAGTACGTGGTCTCCGTGGCAGGTCCCAAGCAGTACCGCGTCTCGGCACGGGCGCGCAGGACGATGTCGCCGGTGGGCGAGGACACGCAGTTGTTCCAGGTGCTTCGCCTCGACGGCAATCGCTTGTCCTATGAAGCGCGTACCGTCACCGGTCGCCTCTACGATGCGTTCTCGCTGGTGGACGAAGGCGATGCCGGCAAGCGCCTCGAAGAACATCCCGAAGGCCGCATCCCGGAGCGCGATTGCACCCGGGCGGCGACGCTGGGAGGTCGCGCGGATCGTTGCTGGGAGTAGGGCGCATGCATTTCGTTCGCCATGCCTGCCTGTGGGTGCTCGTGTGCGCCTTGTCCGCACCGCTGCATGCGGGCGATCGCCGCGTGCTGCATCCCTTCGATGCCTCGCAACCCGAATCGGCGCCCGGGCAGGTACTGCTGGCGGTGGAGATTCCTGCCGGCAGCATCACCAAGTACGAGATCGGCGACGACGGACTGGTGTTCGTCGACCGCTTCCAGTCGATGCCGGTCGCGTATCCGGCCAATTACGGTTCGATGCCGCGCACGCTGGCTGGCGACGGCGACCCGCTCGATGCATTGGTGCTCACGCGCGAACCGCTGCATCCCGGCGTGCTGATCCGCTTCCGTCCCATCGGCGTGCTGCGCATGGTCGATGGCGGCGAACGTGACGAGAAGATCATCGGTGTGCCGACCGACAAGGTCGACCCGAGCTACGCGGGCATCCGCGACATCGGCGACTTGCCGCAGATCGAGCGCGACCGCATCGAAGCGTTCTTCCGCGTCTACAAGGATCTGCCCAAGGGCAGGAACCCGGTGGTGCTGGATGGTTACGGCGATGCGGCCGAAGCGCGGGCGCTGATCGTGGAGTCGTTGCGACGATTCGACGAAACGGGCGGATGAAAAAACGGCGGGACAGGCCCGCCGTTCTTCTGTGTTTCCAGTCAGGCTGCTTCGGCCGTCTTCAGTCTCGGCCCTTCGCGTAGCGCCTTGCCGACCATGGAGACGAGCAGGTCGAGTTCGTCCTCCTGCGTCTCGAAGCGCGGCGTGAAGCGCAGCGAGTTGGCACCGCCGTGGATCACGCCGATGCCGCGTTCGCGCATCCATTCTTCGGTCGAGCCGGTGCCGTAGCACTTGAACTGCGGCGCGAGTTCGCACGAGAACAGCAGGCCGGTACCCTGCACCTTGGTGATCAGGCCGCCGAGTTCGTCCTTGAGTGCTTCGAGTTTCGCCACGGCCTGGCGACCGGCTTCACGGATGTTCGTGCGCAGTTCCGGCGTGAGTTGTTCCAGGACGGCACAGGCCACGTCGAGCGCGCGCGGGTTGGTGGTCATGGTGTTGCCGTACACGCCACTGCGATAGAGACCGGCGGCCTTTTCGTTCACGGCGAGCACCGACAGCGGATACTGGCCGGCGTTGAGCGCCTTCGAGTACGTCTCCATGTCCGGCGCTGTGATGCCCTCGAAGCCGGGATAGTCGACGATCGACAGCACGCCGTGCGCGCGCAGGCCGGCCTGGATGGAGTCGACCAGCAGCAGCGAACCGTGCGCAGTGGTGAGCTTGCGCGCGGCGTCGTAGAACGCACGCGGCAACGAGCGGCCGGGATCGCCTTCGCCCATCACCGGTTCCAGGAAGACGGCTTCGACGAACCAGCCGTTGGCATCGGCATCGGCGAAGGCGCGTTCCAGTGCGGCGACGTCGTAGGGTTCGATCGCGATCAGCGTGTCCTCGCCGCGGAAGCTGGCCAGGTGCTGCAGGTAGGCCTTGCGCGTGGAATCGGAATACAGCGCCGGGCGCTCGGTGCGGCCGTGGAAGCTGCCCTTCACCACGATGCGCTTGACCGTCTTGCCGGCGTGCGCCGCGCCCGGATCGGTCTGCAGCTTGGTGTTGATGTCGGCGATGCGCGCGGCCAGGCCGACCGACTCCGAACCCGAATTCAGGCACAGGAAGCGGCTGTAGGGGCATCCACCGATGGCGTGGCCGATCTCCTTGCGCATCGCGCGGTCGAAGCGCAGCTGCGACAGGCTGGGCGTCATCACGTTGGCCAGCGCCTGCGGCTTCGCCATCGCCTCGAGCACCTTCTTCGGTGCATGGCCGAGGCCGAGCATGCCGTAGCCGCCGGAGTCGTGGATCACCGCGCCCTTGAGCGTCACGATCCACGGGCCGCGTGCGGTCAGCGCGACGTAGGGGTTCACGGCATCGGTCGGGTAAAAGTTGACGTAGCCCGCCTGCACGGCGGCGATCTGCGCCTCTTCGTCGAGTTCCAGCAATTCAGCGAATTCGTGCTTGATGCGCGCGTGCTCGGCTGCCGCGGCCTCGATGGCGTCGCGCAGGTCGGCATGGGTTGCGGCGAAACGGTCGATGGTCGGGAAATCGAGACCCTGGGTGCGGCGTTCGCCGCCATGGGCGCGCAGCGGGGCGAGGAGGTCAGTTACGGGCATGGGCACTCCTGGGCGCCCAAGGCCGGGCGCGAAACGTGGCGGAAACTCCCTATTATCGGGATGTGCTCGTCGTTCGACAGGTGCGATTTGCGCATATTTGATGTAGATTTCGTCGAAATGACGATGGATTTCGGCTGAATGAAGCCAACCCCTGCCGACGAGGCCCTGCTGTCCGTGCTGCGCGAGAACGCGCGGCTGTCCACGGCCGACATCGCCCGCCGGCTGGGCCTGTCGCGCACCACGGTGCAGAGCCGGATCGAGCGGCTCGAACGCGAGGGTGTGATCGAGGGCTACACCGTTCGCCTCGGCGACGACTACACGCGTGGCCGTGTCCGTGCCCATATCCTCATCACCGTGCTGCCCAAGCAGATGCCGGCGGTGGTGCAGGCGTTGCACGGCATGCCGGAGGTGCGCAGCCTGCATTCGGTCAGCGGCACGCACGATCTGGTGGCGATGGGCGTGGTGCCCACGGTCGGTGACATGGATGAGCTGACCGACCGCATCGGCGCGATCGAGGGCGTGGAGCGCACCACGACGTCGGTGATCCTGTCGACGAAGTTCGAGCGGTAGGGCGGGCCTTGGCCCGCCATCGCGATCCCGCGGCCGCGATGCGAGTGGAGCTTGCGCATGGCGGGTCGAGACCCGCCCTACAATCGCGCGATGAAGAAATCGGATTTCAACTACGACCTGCCGCCGGAATTGATCGCACAGGAACCACTGCGTGAACGTTCCGCGAGCCGGATGCTGGTCGTGCCCCCGGGCGATGCCCCGTTCGTGGATGCGCAGGTGCGCGATCTGGTGGACTGGCTGCAACCGGGCGACCTGCTGGTGTTCAACGACACCCGCGTGATCCCGGCGCGATTGTTCGGGCAGAAGGACACCGGCGGGCGCGTCGAGATCCTGATCGAACGCCTGCTGCCCGGCAACGAAGCGCGTGCGCAAGTGGGGGCGAGCAAGTCACCCAAGCCCGGTGGACGCATCGTGCTCGATGCCGGCGGCGAAGCGGAAGTGCTGGGCCGCGACGGCGAGTTCTACCACCTGCGCTTCCACGTGGAAGGTGCGCTGGAATCGTGGTTGCTCAAGGCCGGGCGCCTGCCGTTGCCGCCCTACATCCGCCGCGACCCCGATGGCGACGACAGCGAGCGTTACCAGACCGTGTTCGCGCGCAACGTCGGTGCGGTGGCCGCGCCGACCGCCGGCCTGCATTTCGACGATGCGTTGCTGCAGGCCTTGCGCGAACGCGGCGTGCAGTCCGGTCACGTCACCCTGCACGTCGGTGCCGGCACCTTCCAGCCGGTGCGCGTGGACGACATGCGCGACCACACCATGCACAGCGAGTGGTTGAACGTCGGCGCCGAACTCGTCGCGCAGATCCGCCGCACGCGCGAGGCGGGCGGGCGCGTCATCGCGGTGGGCACGACGGTGGTGCGCGCACTCGAAAGCGCCATGCATGAAGGCGAACTGCACCCGTTCGCCGGCGAGACGCGGATTTTCATCTTCCCCGGCTACCGCATCAGCAGCGTCGATGCGCTGCTGACCAATTTCCACCTGCCCGAATCGACCCTGCTGATGCTGGTGTCGGCCTTCATGGGCAAGGAACGCATCTTCGCGGCCTACGCGCACGCCGTGCGCGAGCGCTACCGCTTCTTTTCGTATGGCGATGCGATGCTGCTCATGCAGCACGACTGAAGCGTCTTTCTCGTCGTGGACAATCCAACTCCGGCAGGCAGCGCACATCCAGATCGTCATTCCCGCGAAAGCGGGAGTCCAAGGGCATTGCACATCGTTTTTGCCCAAGCGGAGCCGAAAGTCTTCGGGTGGCCAGGCCGTCCTCCGTCGAAATGGGTTCCCGCTTTCGCGGGAATGACGGGTGAGGCCAGGTCACTTAGAAGGCGGGATGGCCTGGCCGTCACTTGGTCGCCTTCTTTCAAATGCGTACAATTCTCATTTCCGCGCCAGCCGCCGCATCGACGGCATCGCCAGAGCCGGCTCCTCCCGCAATTCACTAGGAGTACCCGATGCGTCGCTTCGCCCACATTGCCCGGTTGTCGATCCTGCCCGGCGCCCTCTTGCTGCTGGCCGCTTGCGGCCAGAAGGAATCCTCCGCCCCGTCGGCCGATGCCGCTGCCCCCGTGGCCGCGGGTGAGGTCAATCTCTACACCACGCGCGAACCGGGCCTGATCCAGCCGCTGCTGGATGCCTTCACCGCGCAGACCGGCACCAAGGTCAACACCGTGTTCGTGCGCGATGGCTTGCTGGAGCGCGTGCGCGCCGAGGGCGAGCGCTCGCCCGCCGACGTGCTGATGACGGTCGATACCGGCAACCTGCTCGACCTGGTCGATGGTGGACAGACCCAGCCCATCGATTCGCAGGTGCTGGCCGACGCGATCCCGTCGCACCTGCGCGGCGCCGATGGCCAGTGGTTCGCGCTGTCGCTGCGCGACCGCATCCTCTACGCCGACAAGGATCTCGACCTCACCGGTTTCACCTATGAAGAACTGGCCGACCCGAAGTGGAAGGACAAGGTCTGCATCCGTTCGGGCCAGCATCCGTACAACACCAGCCTGATCGCCGCGCTGATTGCGCATGACGGCGTCGAGAAGACCGAAGCCTGGCTGCGTGGCGTCAAGGCCAACCTCGCGCGCAAGGCCGCGGGCGGCGACCGCGACGTGGCGCGCGACATCCTCGCCGGCATCTGCGATATCGGCATCGCCAATGCCTACTATGTCGGCCGCATGAAGAACGCCGAGGAAGGCAGCGAGCAGCGCCAGTGGGGCGATGCGATCAAGGTGATCCGCCCGACCTTCGCGGTCGAAAACGGCGGCACCCACGTCAACATCAGTGGCGCTGCGGTGGCGAAGCACGCGCCCAATCGCGACAACGCGGTGAAGCTGCTCGAATACCTCGTGTCCGATGAGGCACAGAGTCTCTACGCAAAGGCCAACTACGAGTATCCGGTGAAGGCCGGCGTGGAACTCGATCCGGTGGTGGCGAGCTTCGGCGAGATGACGGTCGATGCATTGCCGCTGACCGAGATCGCGAAGCATCGCAAACAGGCCAGCGAACTGGTCGACCGCGTCGGCTTCGACAACTGATAGCGGCTTGAGCGCGCGCGCGCCGACGCTGGACGAAGTGCGCGCGCGTCCACGATGGCGATGGAACGGCTGGCAGTGTGCCGCCGTCGCCATCGCCGCCATCGTGCTGTTGCCGCTGCTGGCGCTGGCCTGGACGGCGGCGCAGGGCAGCGATGGCTTGTGGTCGCACATCGCCGCCAACGTGCTGCCGCAGGCGACGAAGAACACGCTGCTCCTGCTGCTTGGCGTGGGCGCGTTGACCATCGTGCTCGGCACCGGCAGCGCATGGCTGGTGACGGCCTACGATTTCCCCGGTCGCAAGGTCATGGCGTGGGCGCTGCTGCTGCCGTTGGCGGTACCGACCTACATCGTCGCCTACGCCTACCTCGACCTGCTGCATCCGCTGGGGCCGGTGCAATCGTCGATCCGCGCCTTGCTCGGCTACGGCAGCCCCCGCGATTTCCGGTTGCCCGACATCCGCGGGCTGGCCGGCTGCATCGTGCTGCTCGGCTTCGTGCTGTATCCGTACGTGTACATGACCACGCGCGCGATGTTCATGACCCAGGCCGCGAGCCTGCTGGAAGCGGGACGCACGTTGGGCGCTGGCCGCGCCGCGTTGTTCTGGCGCGTCGCGTTGCCGCTGGCGCGTCCCGCGATTGCGGTCGGTGCGGCGCTGGCATTGCTGGAAACGCTGGGCGACATCGGTGCGTCGGAATTCCTCGGCGTGCAGACGCTCACGGTCTCTGTTTACACAACGTGGGTCACGCGCAGCGACCTCGCCGGTGCGGCGCAGATCGCACTGGCGATGCTGGTGGTGGTGCTGGCCCTGATTGCGCTGGAACGCCATGGTCGCCGCCGCCAGCGGTATGCGAACACCCTGCGTCCGCGTCCGATGCAGCCGCAGCGTTTGCATGGCATGGCTGCGTTCGGCGTGCTGGCGCTGGTGTCGTTGCCGGTGCTGGTGGGATTCGTCGCGCCGACGACTTTCCTTGCCGTCGAAACCTGGGAGCGCTTCACCGCGGGTGGCGGTGTTTCGCCGACGTTGTGGTCGAGTGCATGGAACACGGTGCGCGTCGCACTGGCGGCAACCGTGGTCACGCTGCTCGCCGGACTGGTGCTGGCGTGGTCGCTGCGTTTGGGCCAAGTGCGTCGTGATACGCGTATCGCGAATGCCGCGTTGCGCATTGGCGGCTTCGGTTATGCCTTGCCGGGCACAGTGCTCGCGATCGGCCTGCTGGCGCCGCTGGCCTGGTTCGACGATGGCGCCAATTTGCTGTTGCAGTCGTTCGGTGTCGAGCCGCGCATGGTGTTGATGGGCTCTGTGGCGGCGCTGGTGCTGGCGTACACGCTGCGCTTCCTGGTGATTGCCTCGGGCGGCATCGAAGCCGGATTGATGCGCGTGCCGCCATCGCTCGACCAGGCCGCGCGCGGCTTGGGATCGACGCCGGGCAACATGCTGCGGCGCGTGCACCTTCCGTTGCTGCGACCGGCGATGGCGGCGGCCGCGCTGCTGGTGTTCGTCGATACCATGAAGGAATTGCCGGCGACCCTGCTGTTGCGCCCGCTCAACTTCGAGACGCTGGCGACGTGGTTGTATGCGGACGCGGCGCGCGGTGCGTACGAGGATGGTGCGGTTGCTGCATTGCTGATCGTGCTGGTGGGCCTGTTGCCGGTGATCCTGCTGGCGCGCACGGGATTGAAATACGGACGGGAGGCGGCATCGCGATGAGTGCGGCGGTGAGTGGATCCATGTTGCAACTCGATGCGATCCGCGTCGGATATCCGACGATGCAGGGCTTCCATGTCGTGGTCGACGAGTTGTCGCTCGCATTGCCGGCGGGCGGCATCGGCTGCCTGCTGGGCGCGTCGGGTTGCGGCAAGACCACCGCATTGCGTGCGATCGCCGGCTTCGAGCCGGTGCAGGCGGGTCGCATCGTGCTCGATGGCGCATTGTTGTCGTCGGTCGGTCATGCGCTGCCGCCGGAGCACCGCGGCGTGGGCATGATGTTCCAGGATTACGCGCTGTTCCCGCACCTCGACGTGGCGGCGAACGTTGCGTTCGGGTTGCGCGGCATGGCGAGGGCGGCCCGGCAGGCACGCGTCATGGAGATGCTGGGGCTGGTGGGGCTGGCTGATGAGGCGCGCGTGTTCCCGCACGAACTGTCCGGTGGCCAGCAGCAGCGCATCGCGCTGGCGCGTGCACTGGCGCCGGCACCGAAGCTGTTGCTGCTCGACGAACCGTTCTCCAATCTCGACGTCGATACTCGCGAACGCTTGGCAGTGGAGCTGCGTGGCATCCTCAAGGCCGCCGGCATCACCGCATTGCTGGTCACCCACGACCAGGCGGAGGCGTTCGTGGTGGCCGATGCCATCGGCGTGATGGATCGCGGCCGCATCCTGCAATGGGCCGATGCGGCGACGTTGTACCGCGCGCCCGCAGACCGTTTCGTCGCCGGGTTCGTGGGGCGGGGCAGCGTGGTGCCGACGGCAGCGCTGGGGTTGTCGGGTGATGGCGACGTGCTGTTGCGTCCCCATGGGCTGGTGCCGGATGTGGCTGGCGGCATCGTAGGGGAAGTCGTTTCGGTGTCCTTCCGCGGGCCGGGGCATGTGGTGCAACTGCGGCTGGAGGGCGGTCACCTGGTCGAAGCGGATATCGCGGCGGATTCGATTGCGCCCGTGGGTGCCTCGATGACGCTGCGTTTGCTCGACGATGCGCTGGTGGTGCTCCCGTCGCCTGGGCGAGCCATCTAGCCCTTCGCGGCATGGCCCTTGCCTGCCCTGGGGGTAGACTTGCCGCCCGGTTTTCCTGTCAAACCCTGCCGATGTCCCGCATGCAGTTCCAGTTGCTCTCCACCGATGGCGTCGCGCGACGCGGCCGGCTGTCGTTCCCGCGCGGTACGGTGGCGACGCCTGCGTTCATGCCGGTGGGCACCTATGGCACGGTGAAGGGCGTGTTGCCCGACCAGATCCGCGCGCTGGGTGCGCAGATCATCCTCGGCAACACCTTCCACCTGTACCTGCGGCCCGGCCTCGAGGTGATCGAGGCGCACGGCGGCCTGCACGGCTTCGCGCGTTGGGACGGGCCGATCCTCACCGACTCGGGTGGTTTCCAGGTCTTCTCGCTGGCGCACAAGCGCAAGATCACCGAGGCCGGCGTGACCTTCGCCGCGCCGACCGATGGTCGCAAGGTGTTCCTCGGCCCCGAGGAGTCGATGCACATCCAGAAGGTGCTGGGCAGCGACATCGTGATGATCTTCGATGAATGCCCGCCCGTGCATGTCGACGGCAAGCCGGTGGACAAGCGCGTCATCGAACGTTCGATGGAACTGTCGCTGCGCTGGGCCGAACGCAGCAAGCGCGCGCACGAAGGCAACGACGCCGCCTTGTTCGGCATCGTGCAGGGCGGTGTGCATCACGACCTGCGCACGCGGTCGGCCGATGGTCTGAAGCAGGTCGGATTCGATGGCTACGCGGTCGGCGGCCTCGCGGTAGGCGAGACCGAGGACGAGCGCAACGCCATGCTCGAACACACCTGCCCGCAGTTGCCCGAAGACCGTCCGCGCTACCTGATGGGCGTGGGCCGTCCGGAAGACCTGGTGGAGGCGGTGGCGCGCGGCGTGGACATGTTCGATTGCGTCATGCCCACCCGCAACGCGCGCAACGGCCACTACTTCACCAGTACCGGCACCGTGCGCGTGCGCAACGCCAAGTACGAGAAGGATCTGCGGCCCATCGAGGAGGGCTGCGGTTGCCCGGCCTGCGCTGGCGGCTACAGCCGCGCCTATCTTCGCCACCTCGACCGCTGCAACGAGATGCTCGGGCCGATCCTGGGCACCCTGCACAACCTCTGGTACTACCAGACGCTCATGGCCGACATGCGGGCGGCCATCGAGGCGGGAACCTTCGACGCTTTCCGGCAGTCTTTCCACGCCATGCGCCAATAGGGCGGGTCTCGACCCGCCACCGGTACCCCCCGTGACCTCCAGCCAGTAGCCGTTCGCTGGCCGAAACCACCCGATCCGGCCCGTCCAACGGGCCCGCGTGGCATAATTCCCCGCTATTTTTTCCGCAACCGGACAACCCGATGAACCTGCTCGACTTCCTGATCGCCCCGGCCCATGCCGCGGCCGCCGCCCCGGCCGGCCCGAGCCTGCTGTCGACCTTCATGTTCCCGATCCTGCTGATCGCGATCATGTACTTCCTGCTGATCCGTCCGCAGATGAAGCGCCAGAAGGAACACCGCGCCATGCTCGAGAAGCTGTCGGTGGGCGACGAGGTCATCACCAACGGCGGCATCGCCGGCGTGGTGCGCAACATCGGCGACAGCTTCATCACCGTCGAGATCGCCGACCGCGTCGAAGTGCGCGTGCAGAAGGGCGCGATCGGCAACGTGCTGCCCAAGGGCACCCTGAAGTCCGCCTGATCCGGCGTTTTCCGATCCACCAGGCGCCAGCCTGACGGCTGGCGCGCAGGGCCCGTCAATGCTCGAATTTCCCCGCTGGAAATACGTCGTCATCCTGCTGGTCGTGGTGCTCAGCGTGCTGTATGCGCTGCCCAACGCCTTCCAGAAGGATCCCTCAGTCCAGATCGCCAAGAACCGCCCCGCGGCGGTGGTCGACGAAGCGCTCGTACAGCGCGTCGAAGGCCTGCTGAAGGAGGCGTCGATCACGCCGAAATCGGTCGAGGTCGAAGGTGACCACCTGATCGTCCGGCTCGACGACGCGCAGCAGCAGACGCGCGCGTCCGACGCCTTGCGACCGGCGTTGGGCGACGATTTCACCACCGCGCTCAACCTCGTCCCGACCACGCCTGCGTGGCTGGAGGGCCTGCGTGCCAAGCCGATGTCGCTGGGCCTCGACCTGCAGGGCGGCGTGCATTTCATGATGCAGGTCGACCAGAACGCGGCGCTGGAGAAGCGCATCGATGCCTATGTCGACGCGATCCGCCTCGGCCTGCGCGAACAGTCGGTGGTCTACACCGCGGTCAACCGTCGCCCAGACCACAGCATCGAAGTGGTGCTGTCGCCGACGGCCGACGTGGCCAAGGCGCGCCAGACCATCGCCACGAGCGCCGGCGACCTGTTCGGCTCCGGCGGCATGATGGGCGCGTCCCCGATCATCGACGTGGCCGGCAACCGCATCAGCGTCCGCTTGCCGGAATCGGAGTTCGCGCGCATCGCCACCGATGCGATCGAACAGAACCGGCACGTCATCTCCAACCGCATCAACGCGATCGGCGTCGCCGAGCCGGTGCTGCAGCGCCAGGGCGACGACCGGCTGGTGATCCAGTTGCCGGGCCTGCAGGACACGGCCGAGGCCAAGCGCCTGATCGGCGCCGCCGCGACGCTCGAATTCCGCGCCGTCACCGGCGACGAGGCGCGGGCCGCCGCCGCGCTGGCGGACGGCAACATCCCCGCCGATTCGCGCATCTACTACAACGATGCCGGCCAGCCGCTGCTGCTGTCGCGCCGTGTGCTGGCATCGGGCGAAGACCTGGTGAACGCCGTGCCCGGACCGACCAGTCCGGCCTGCCTTCGGTCGAGATCACGCTCAACGCCGCCGGTGGCAAGCGCATGTTCGACCACACGGTCGAGAACGTCGGCAACCGCCTCGGCATCGTCTACACCGAGCGCATCCCGACGGTGACGATCGTCAATGGCGAGGAAGTGCGTTCGTCGCGCACCACCGAGCGCGTGATCAGTTCGTCCACGATCCGCGGCGTGTTCGGCAGCAAGTTCCAGACCACCGGCCTGAGCCGCGACGAGGCCGGTTCGCTGGCCAGGCAGCTCAAGGCAGGTGCGCTGGCCGCGCCGATGGATTTCGTGGAGGAAAGCGTGATCGGCCCCAGCCTCGGTGCCGAGAACGTCACCCGCGGCGTCACCGCGGTGGGCTACGCGTTCCTGTTCACGCTCGTCTTCTTCGCGCTGTACTACCGCATGTTCGGCCTGATCACCTGTACCGCGCTGTTGCTCAACCTGGTGATGGTGGTGGCGATCATGTCGATGTTCGGCGCCACGATGACGCTGCCGGGCTTCGCCGGCCTCGCGCTGTCGATCGGCATGTCGGTCGACGCCAACGTGCTGATCAACGAACGCATACGCGAGGAACTGCGAGCCGGGCTGCCGCCACGAACGGCGATCGCCGGCGGTTACGACAAGGCCTCGGGCACGATCTTCGACTCCAACATGACCGCATTGCTGGCTGGCGTGGCGCTGTACGCGTTCGGTACCGGCCCGCTGCGCGGCTTCGCGTTGACCATGGTCATCGGCATCATCACCTCGGTGTTCACCGCGGTGACGGTCTCGCGCGGCATCGCCACGCTGCTGTACGGCCGCCGCAAGAAACTCAAGACGCTGGCCATCTGAGCACGGGAGAACAGAACACATGGCACTTTTCCCGTTGAAGCTGATCCCGGCCGAAACCCACATCGATTTCATGCGCTGGCGATGGGTCACCATCGCGTTCATGGCGGTGCTGATGGTCGGCTCGGTCGTCACCATCCTGACCAAGGGGTTCAACTACGCGCTCGACTTCACCGGCGGCACGTCCGTCGAGCTGTTGTTCGAGAAGCCCGCCGACATCGACGCCATCCGCGACCGGCTCGAGAACGGTGGCTATCCCGGTGCGCAGGTGCAGACCATGGGCACCGGCAGCGACCTGATGATCCGCCTGCAGCCCAAGGATGGCGGCAGCGATGCGGAGGCGATCAACCGTACCGCTGAAGACGTGCTGCGCATCGCCTCGACCGAAGGCAACGCCGCTTCGATCAAGGGACGCTCGTACATCGGCCCGCAGGTCGGCCAGGATCTCGCCCGGCGCGGCGTCTACGCACTCGCGTTCGTGCTGATCGGCTTCCTGTTCTACATCGCGCTGCGGTTCCAGCGGAAGTTCGCCATCTCGGCCATCATCACCACGCTGGGCGACGTGCTGATCGTGGCGGGCTGGTTCGCGCTGATCGGGCACGAGTTCGACCTCAACGTGCTCGCCGGCCTGCTGACGGTGATGGGCTTCTCGATCAACGACACCATCGTGGTGTTCGACCGCGTGCGCGAGAACTTCCGCAGCATGCGCGCCGATCCGCTTGAAATCATGAACACGTCGATCAACCAGACGCTGTCGCGCACGATCATCACCTCGGTGGTGGCGTTCCTGACCGTGCTGTCGTTGTACCTCTACGGCGGCGGCTCGCTGGCCGGCATGTCCGAGGCGATGATGATCGGCATCGTGATCGGCACGGCATCGTCGATCCTGGTGGCATGCCCGCTGTTGACCATCGGTGCGTTGAAGGTCAGCAAGCAGGACCTGCTGCCGAAGGCGCGCGACGAGGAAGCACTGGCGCGTCGCCCCTGACCGGGGCGCGATGCCGGATGCGAAAAGGCCGCGGATTCCGCGGCCTTTTCCGTTTCATGCGCAGCTGGCGTCAGGCGTCAGTCGAAGCTCTTGAGGTAGCCCGAATTCGCGATGGTCTTGAGCAGCGGGTCGACGATCTTGACGTTGCCGGCGACCAGCTGGCGGCCGGCAGCAGCGCCGGCGATATGCAGCGGTGCGGTCGGTGTGCCCTTGAAGTCGCAGATGCGGCCACCGGCTTCGCGCACCAGCAGCGCGCCGGCAGCGACATCCCAGGCCTGCACGCCGGCCTCGAAGTAGGCATCGACCCGGCCCGCGGCGACATAGGCCAGGTCGAGCGCTGCCGATCCGGTGCGGCGCACGTCTTCGGCGTCCTTGAGCAGGTGCTTGAGGCAGTCGAGCTGGGCGTCGGTGCGCTTGCGCTCGCGCGGCGGGAAGCCGGTGGCGATGACGGTGCCGGCCAGATCCTTGCGCTCGGCGACGCGGATGCGCTTGTCGTTGAGCTGGGCGCCGGAACCGCGGCTGGCGATGAACAGTTCGTTGCGCAGCGGATCGAAGACCACGCCGTGCAGCGGATCCGGGCCTTCGCACAGCGCGATCGACACGCACCAGTGCGGCAGGCCTCGCAGGTAGTTGCTGGTGCCGTCGAGCGGATCGATGACCCAGGTGTAACGGCTGGGGCCGCGGTTGCCCTTCTGCGCGCCGCCTTCCTCGCCGAGGATGGCGTAGTCGGGATTGGCGCGGCGCAGTTCCTTGAGGATGGCTTGCTCGGCGAGGCCGTCGACCTCGCTGGCGTAATCCAGGCGATCCTTCTCGACCACGTTCAGCGCGTCCAGCCGGTGCATGTGCCGCAGCAGGATATTCCCGCCGGCGCGTGCGGCCTTGACCATGATGTTGACGGCAGGTTGGAGCATCGCGTCGCCCTCCGGGGGCGCTGGCAGGATCGAGAGGGAAAAGAACGGGCCGGCGCGGTGGCCGGGCCGCGCAGTTTACCATTGCATGATGGATCCGACCTTCCCAGACGCCGACCGCATCCGCATCGTGCTGGTCGGCACGCAGCATCCCGGCAACATCGGATCGGCCGCACGCGCGATGAAGACCATGGGCCTGCACCGGCTGGTGCTGGTGGCACCGGAACGGTTCCCGCACCGCGAGGCCGATGCGCTGGCGGCGGGTGCGCTCGATGTGCTTGAGGCCGCCGAACGCCATGACACGCTGGCTTCGGCCGTGGCCGACTGCGGCCTGGTGGTCGGTTGCACGGCGCGTGCGCGCAGGATCGCGCTCGATGAATCCGGGCCGCGCGAAGCGGCTGCCAAGGTGCTGGCGGAAGCCGCCCGCGGGATCGACGCCGCCGTGGTGTTCGGACGCGAGCGCACCGGTCTGGAGAACGACGAACTGCAGCTGTGCCACGCGGCGGTGACCATCGCAGCGAATCCCGGATACAGCTCGCTCAACCTGGCCGCATCGGTGCAGGTGCTGGCCTACGAACTGCGCCAGGCGATGCTGGCCCGGGAAGGCGCGGCCGGCGACCGCACCGGCGCGCAGACGCCCGACGACCTGCCGGCGAGCCATGCCGAGATGGAGGGGTTCTTCGGTCAACTGGCCGACACCCTGGACGCCATCGACTTCCACAAGGGACGCACCCCCGAGGCGGCGATGCACAAGCTCCGCCGGGTCTTCCTGCGTGCCAGTCCGGATGCGCGGGAAGTTCGCCTGCTGCGCGGGGTGCTGGCCGATGCCCAGCGGATGGCACGGCTGGCGGGCGAACGGGGCAGCGGTTCGCAGTCCTGAGCGGATGCGCTGTTGCCGGTGTGATATTTCCGTTAACCTCGCCGGCATCCTGACGGCTTGGGGTGGTCGGTTGTCCCTGTTGCGTTCCCGGTTGATCGGCGCGCTCGTCGCGCTGGCCCTGTCCATGGGCGCGGTGGCGCCGGTGGTCGCCAACGACAGCCATATCCTCGTGCTGGGCCGCATCAGCGACGACCCCAAGGCGCATTACGAGCAGCTCAAGCCGTTGCTCGATTACGTGATCCCGCGGATGGCCGATGTCGGCATCACCGAGGGCCGCATCCTGATGGCGCGCGATGCGCAGCAGATGCTCAGTTACATGCGTCGCGGCCGCGTCGACTGGGTGACCGAGACCGCGGCGACCGCCATGCTGCTGCAGCAACGCGCCGGTGCGAGTCCGCTGGTGTTGACCGAACGCGACGGCGTCAGCGCCTACCGCACCGTCTACTTCGTGCACCGCGACAGCGGCATCGCGCGCTTGGAAGACCTGCGCGGGCGCAGCATCGCCTTCCAGAACCGGTCGTCCACCAGCGCGTACTACGTGCCGGCGACCGAGTTGCTGGGGCTCGGCATCCCGATGGAGATCCTGCTGTCGCCGATGGATCGCCCGGCGCCCGGGTCGATCGGCTACGTGTTCGCACGCTCCGAACTCAACCTGTCGTCGTGGGTGCACAAGCGGCTGGTCGATGTCGGCGCGATGAGCAACCTCGACTGGAGCAACGAGCGGCGCGTGCCGCCGACCTACAAGCGCGATTTCGTCGTCATCCGTGAAACACCGGAGTATCCACGCGCGCTGGAGATGGTGCGCGGGGACATCGATGGCCGGGTGAAGGCACGCCTGCGCGAGGTGCTGCTGGGGGCCGCCGAGGATCCAGATGCGCGCGATGCGTTGTTGCAGTTCTTCAAGACCACGCGTTTCCTGCCGGTGGATACCGCCAGCGAACACGCGCTCGATCACCTGCGCGCGGGCGTCGCGCGGGTCGTGGCGGAGCTGGAATGAGCCTGCGCTACGGACTGCGTGCCAAGTTCGCGCTGCTCGCGGGCATTGCCATCCTCATCACGATCGTGGTGGTCGCGGCGATGCTGCACCGCCAAGGCGCGACCCAGCGTGAAGTGCAGTCTCTCAGCCGGCAGTCGATGCACGCGCTGGCCTCCAACCGGATACTGAGCCACGGCCAGGGCGCGGTCACGCAAGCGGCGGACACGCTGGTCAACCCGCTGTACTACTTCGACCTGGATGCGATCGGCGGGATCGTGCGCAACCAGTTGCGCCAGCCCGACGTGTCCTACGCCATCGTCTACGACGCCGAGGGCCGCGTCATCCACGACGGCAGCAGTGACATCGCCACCTACGGACAGCCGATGGCCGATCCGTTCGCGTACGAAGTGGTCTCGGCCAACGAACTGCACGTGCAGTCCGACGCGGAGGTGGTGGACATCTCGGTGCCGATCCGGATCGCCGACCAGCGGCTGGGTGGGTTGCGCGTCGGCTACTCGCTGGCATCGGTCAAGGCGGACGAGGATCGCATCGGCGCCACGCTGGGCGAACGGCTCGAAGAGGTCGGGCGCAAGCACCTGCTGTGGATCGGCATGTTGTTGACGGTCATCGCCGGACTGATCGCCATCCTGGCGCTTTACCTGCAGCATTCGGTGGTCAAGCCGATCCGCAGGCTGGGCGATGCCGCGCGCCAGATCGAGTCGGGCGATTTCGAGGCGCGCGTGCCCAGCAGTGCGCGCCGGGACGAAATAGGCGATCTGGTGCGTGCCTTCGCGCACATGCGCGACAGCATCGCGCGACACGACCGCGACGTGCGCCGGATGGCGTACACCGATTCGCTGACCGGGCTGGCCAACCGGCTCGCGTTCCGCGAGATCCTCGACCAGCGTCTGTTCGAGACCAGCGGTGCGGCGCGCCAGGTCGCCCTGCTGTTCGCCGACATCGACGACTTCAAGCGCGTCAATGACACCATCGGCCACGATGCCGGCGACGAAGTGCTGATGCAGTTCTCCAGCCGCATGCGTGACGTGATCGAAGCGCGCGTCGGCGACGATGCGGTGCTCGCGCGCTTCGGCGGCGACGAGTTCGTCATCCTGCTGCAGCCGTCGGGCGACGGCGCCGACATCCGCGAGGCCTCGGCGCGCCTGGCCGAGGCGTTGGTCGAGGAACTCGGCCGGCCGATCATGGTGCACGGGCGGCACGTGTTCCTCGGCATCTCGATCGGCGTCACGCTGTACCCGGAAGACGCCTCCAATGCGTCGACGTTGATGAAGAACGGCGACATCGCGATGTACCAGGCCAAGGTGGCCGGCAAGAACTGCTTCCGTTTCTACAGCCGCGCGATGGACCAGGCGGTCGAGCGCCGCGTGCGCATGGAGCAGGATCTGCGCGGTGCGTGGGAGCGTGGCGAACTCAGCCTCGCCTACCAGCCGATCTTCCGTCTCGCCGACGGCAAGCTGGTCGGTGCCGAAGCACTGTTGCGATGGCAACATCCGGAGCAGGGTTCCGTCTCCCCGTCGCTGTTCATCGACGTGGCCGAGCAGAGCGGACTGATCGAGACCATCGGCCCGCAGGTGCTGCGTGCGGCGTGTTTCGATGCGCGTCGCTGGCAGCGCGATTTCCCCGCCGGGCGCGAGCTGTTCGTCTCGGTCAACGTCTCGCCGCGACAGTTGCGCGCGGCCGACCTGTCGGCGCAGGTTCACGACGTGTTGCGCGAAACCGGGCTGGCGCCGCAGCACCTGCACATCGAGCTGACCGAAACCGCGGTGATCGGCGACGAAGCCCGCGTGTCCGCCTTGCTCGCGCGGCTGCGCAATGCAGGCGTGAAGGTGTGGCTGGACGACTTCGGCACCGGCTTCTCGGGCCTGAGCCACCTGCGACGGGTGCCGGTGGACGGCGTGAAGATCGACCGCAGCTTCATCGCCGACGTGCTGCGCGATCCGGACGACCTCGCGCTGACCACCGCGATCATCGCGATGGCGCATTCGCTCGGCATCCATGTCGTGGCCGAAGGCGTGGAGAAGGAGGGGCAATACGCGATCCTGCGCGAGCGTGGCTGCGACCTCGCCCAGGGCTTCTGGCTCGGCCACCCGATGACCTCGCACGATTTCACAGGATTGCTGGCGTAGGGCGGGCATTGGCCCGCCGTTGCGCTTCTTGAGACGCGCGTCCCGCACGAATCCGTGGCTTCACCTGGATCACGCGCGGCGGCGCGTTTGTCCCCTTGCTGCGTCAGGATCCATGTGGCGCGGCCCGCTCTATGCGAACAATTGTCCGATCCAGTGCGTCGCGGCCGCGGCCAACGCGCCGCTGAGCACGCCGAAGACCACGATCGCGGCGATGCCTGCGATCCAGCACAGCAGCATCAGCAGCCCGTCGCGTTCGAGCAGTGCAAATGCGAACACCAGCAGCAGGATGCCGAACAGGTAGTTGGTGAACGGGATCGGCAGCGCCAGCAGGATTCCCAGCAGCACCAGCAGCAGGCCGGTGAACATGCTGGCGGCGCGATGGTCGATCATCGCGGTCATGCGCGGCTTGATCAGCCGTTCCAGCCGCACCAGCCATGGCGCCAGCATGCGCTCGAACATCTGCAGGCTGGCCCTGCGGGGGCCGCGCCTGGCGACGAAGCCGGGCAGCCAGAGCTTGCGCATGCCGACCAGCAGGTGGATGCCGACCAGCACGGTCAGCGGGCCGCCGATCGCACCGCCGACGCCCGGGATGGGGATGAAGGCGGGCAGGGTGGCAACGAACAGCAGCATGCCGAAGACCTGGCGGCTGAGACCGGCGAGGATGTCCTCGAGCTTCAGGTCGTCTTCTGGGTCGCCGGAGGCCAGCGCGTCGAGGAGCGCGCGGGTGCCGAGTGTCTCTGGCTTGTGCCGCTCTTGCGTGGATCGCGCGTCTTCGTCAGGTCGACATCGGCGTCGGCATCCCTTGCGACGCGTTGCAGCAGCAGCTTGTCCACGCGCGGGCCGTCGAGGTCGACCACTTCGATGCGCCAGCCGTTCGATTCGAAGTGTTCGCCGACGTTGGGGATGCGGCCGTAGTGCGCGATCGTCATGCCCGCGGCGGTGTGGTAGTCGTGCTCGTCCTCGCCGGGCAGGGCGCCGCCGCCCAGCAGTTCGCGCAGGCTGTCGACGGTCAGGCTGCCGTCGACCAGCAGCGAGCCGTCGTCGCGCACCACCACCAGCGGCGTCGCCTCGCCGCCCTCACGGGTCTTCTGGGTGCGGCCGATCACCGCTTCCATGACGTCGTTGACGGTGACCAGGCCGGTGACGTCGCCGTATTCGTCGACCACCAGCGCAAGCGACTGCTGCTCCTCGCGCAGGATTTCCAGCGACTTCAGCGCCGGGGTGGATTCGGACAGGAACAGTGGTTCGCGCAGGTACTTGAACAGGTCGAACTCGCCTTCCTCGAGGCGGTCGATCAGCGACTTGATCTCGAGGATGCCGACCACCTCGGCATCGTTGCCGCGGTAGACGGGGTAGCGCGAGAACGGCGTGGCGCGCATCGAGGCGAGGTTCTCCTCGAAGCCCTCGGCGATGTCCAACCAGGCGATGCGCGTACGCGGCGTCATCAGGCTTTCGACGCTGCGGTCGCCCAGGCGCAGCACGCGGTTCATCATGTTGCGTTCGTCGTCGTCGATCACGCCCTGCTCGTGGCTCTCGCTCACCAGCAGGCGGATTTCTTCTTCGGTGACCTGCGCGGCCTCGGTGTCGTTGAGTCGCAGCAGGCGCAACAGGCCACGGACGGAGGCGCTGAGCAACCAGACCACGGGCGTGGCGACCCTCGACAGCCCGTGCATCGGCAGGGCCACGAACGAGGCCAGCTTCTCCGGCGCCAGCAGAGCCAGCCGCTTGGGCACCAGTTCGCCCAGGACGATGGTCAGGTAGGTGATCAGGCCGATCGCCAGCACCTTGCCGAGGGCATCGGCATAGGACACGTTGAACACCGGCATCGAGGCCCCGAGCACGGGTGCCTGCGCCAGCAGCCAGTTGCCGAGCGAGGCGGCCATGGCGTCGCCACCGTACATGCCGGTCAGGATGCCGATCAGGGTGATGCCGACCTGCACGGTGGACAGGAAGCGTTCGGGGTGCTCGGCCAGCTCCAGTGCCCTGCGGGCGCCGCGGTGCTCGGCGGACATCTGCTTGAGCCGCGGCTTGCG
Source organism: Luteimonas sp. (assembly GCA_024707405.1). Classification (GTDB taxonomy): domain Bacteria; phylum Pseudomonadota; class Gammaproteobacteria; order Xanthomonadales; family Xanthomonadaceae; genus Luteimonas. The sequence goes on along the minus strand of JANPZU010000003.1, from coordinate 246,358 downwards.
CGAGGTCACCACCGACATCTCCGACAACGCGAAGAAGGCGTTGCAGGCGATCAGGGCGAGGATGATCAGGATGAGCTCAAACATCGCGTCGGCCTCCCTGGCGGGGGGCGGTCATCCGGGATGTCGTCCGCCGAGTGGCGGGAGCGGGGGGCGGTCTAGAGTCGTCGTCCATGGGGGCGGCGGCGCGTCGCAGGCGCGGCAGCGCAGCATAGCAGGTCGCATGATCCTCGCCGTGTCCAGGCGGGGGCAAAGGGCGGCGGCAGGGCCGGGATGGCGGTTTGGATGGCGGCAAGTGTCATCGAACCGTCATAATTCGCCCCTGAAGGCCGTCCTCCCCGCGACGGCAGGGCGACCCCGATGTTTTCCTTGCAGACCATCTTCGGCCAGGGCATGCAGTTCTACACGCTGCTCGAGGACGCCGCGGACGCGGCCCACGACAGCGCCAAGGCCCTGCACCAGATGCTGAAGGCGGCCGACCGCCAGCCGGCGCTGGATGCGTTCAAGCTGGCCCGCCTGCGCGAGCGCGAGGCGTCGGACAAGATCAGCCAGGAGCTGGTGGACAGCTTCATCACCCCGATCGAGCGCGAGGACATCGAGGCGCTGGGGTCTGCGCTGTACAAGATCCCCAAGCAGATCGAGAAGTTCGCCGACCGCTATTCGCTGGCGACCCAGCACCTGGAACACATCGATTTCGCGCCGCGTGCGGCGATGCTCGAGCAGGCCTCGGGCGTGGTGGTGGAGATGGTCAAGCAGCTCCGGCACATGAAGCTCGAGCCGATGAAGCAGCTCAACGACCAGCTCCGTGCGCTCGAGAACGAGGCTGACCGGTTGATGCTGGAGCTGTACCGCGACATTTACTCCGGCAAGCTCGATTCGCTGCAGATGTTCCTGCTCAAGGAGTTCTTCGAGATCCTCGAGAAGGCGATCGACCGCTGCCGCGAGGCCGGCGTGGTCGCCTACGAAATCGTGCTGAAGAATTCGTAAGGGGTCGCCGGGATGTTGACCCTGGTCCTGATCGTGGTGTTCACGGCGTTGGTGTTCGAGTACATCAACGGCTTCCACGACACCGCCAACTCCATCGCCACGGTGGTCGCCACCAAGGTGCTCACGCCGATGCAGGCGGTGGGACTGGCGGCGTTCATGAACCTGATCGGCGCGCTGGCGGGCACCGCGGTCGCCAAGACCATCTCGTCGGGCCTGATCGACGCCAACGTCATTGAAGTGGGTTCGCAGCTCATCCTCTGCGCCTTGCTGGGCGGCATCGTCTGGAACCTCATCACCTGGTGGTTCGGCTTGCCGTCGTCGTCGTCGCACGCGCTGATCGGCGGCCTGGTCGGCGCAGCGCTGGCCGCGGCCTCCAACAATTTCGACGTGGTGATCTGGTCCGAGCGCGCCGAGCCGGTATGGCAGAGCGCCGGCGTGCTGTGGAAGGTCATCGTGCCGATGGTGAGTTCGCCGGTACTCGGGTTCACCGCGGGCTTTTTGATGATGGGGGTACTGTTCTTCGTCATCTCGATGATGGCGCGAAGCGGCGGCTGGCTGAAGCGGCTGGCGCGGCCGCGCTGGGTGAACGGCCTGTTCGGCAAGGCGCAGATCGTCAGTGCCGCCGGCATGGGCTTCGCGCACGGCATGAACGATGCGCAGAAGACGATGGGCATCGTCTCGCTGACCCTGATCAGCGCGCAGGTCGTGGGCACGCTGGACGACCTGCCGAGCTGGCTGGCCTTCCTGCATCCGTCGGAGGCCGCACTGGCCAACGGCGATATCGACACCTGGATCAAGGTCACCTGCGCGCTGGTGATGGCGGCGGGTACCGCGGCCGGCGGCTGGCGCATCATCAAGACGCTGGGCCACAAGCTGGTCAAGCTGCACCCGATCCACGGCTTCGCCGCGGAGACCAGCGCAGCCTCGGTGATCCTGGCGGCATCATCGCTGGGCATCCCGGTCTCGACCACGCACAACATCTCCACCGCGATCATGGGCGTGGGCACCGCCAAGCGCCTCAACGCGATCAAGTGGGGCGTCGTGCACAAGATGATCTGGGCGTGGATCCTGACGATCCCGATGTCGGGCTTGATCGCCTACTGGCTGCTGCGCGGCATGCTCAGCATGGGATGGGCCTAAGCCGACCTCTTGCTTTTGCTGTTGCTGTAGCTCTTGTCGTTGATCCTGCTTTTGATCTTCCGAGCCGTAAAGCGAGCCGAGCATCGCAGGGCGGCGGGGCCGGAGAGCGGCCCATGTTTGAGCGCAGCGAGTTTGGGCCGCGTGCGCCGCTGACCGAGAAGCGCATGGAACCGGCGCGGCGCAGCCGCGACGGATCGCGTCCGGCGGAAGGGCTTTTGGTTCCTTTTGGTCCTTCAAAAGGAACTCGGGCGCGGAGCGACCGAAAGCTTTTCAACAGCGCAGATGCTAGAGCTTTGCTATTGATTGCTTTCCAATCTGACTTTGAAGGCTAGAGCGAAGGGCGAGAACAGAGCTTCCGCTCTGTCGAGCGGCCTACTTTTGTCAGGGCAAAAGTAGGCAAAACCGTTTTCGCCGGACGCGATCCGCTCCGGCTGCGCCGGATCGGTTCCCTCCGCTTCTCGGGCAGCGAGGCACGCGGCCCAAACTCGCTGCGCTCAAACATGGGCCGCTCTCCGGCCCCGCCGCCCTGCGATGCTCGGCTCGCTTTACGGCTCGGAAAATCAACGGCAACGGCAACGGCGAAGCCAAGGCCCAAGCTTTGGTAGCGAGAGCTATCGGAAGGAATGGCAGGGGCAGCGCGGGCTGCGTGGCCGCGCGGGAGATGAGTGCAACGAACCGGCCCGGACGCATCCGGCCGTCGAGTCGCTGTTACAGCAAGTCGCCGTTTGCCGAGAGGGCGCGTTCGAGGCGGTCGCCCATGCCGCCGATTTCCAGCACCAGGCGATCGACCTCGGCGGCGTTCAGGCCTTCGTACGGACGGTTCTCGCACAACTGCAGGTAGGGCACGCCGTCGAGTTCGCCGATGGCGAGGTAACCGACGTGCGAGTTCCAGTTGAACGCCAGCGCGCGGCGGGCGTCGATGCCGGTGATCGGGGCGATGACCGTGCTCACGCGCAGGAAGGTGCGCGCGTCGTCGTCTTCCAGCTCGGACAGGAAGATCGCCTGGTGGCGTTTGCCGCCGTCGAGCGAGAGTTCCACGCAGACGACGTAGGGCTCCTGCATGGTGATGCGGAAGTCGCTTGCGTTGAGCTGGCTGCGGATCTGCTCGAAATTCTGCATGTCAGGCACGGGTTGGAACCGGGGAAGGTATCCTAGCGGTCGATGGCCGATCTGTCTGCCGAAACCCGAATCCTGGCCGCGATCCGCGACATCCCGCACGGGCAGGTGGCCGGATACGGGCAGGTTGCGCAACGCGCCGGATTGCCGGGTCGTGCGCGGCTGGTGGCGCGCATCCTCAGCCGGGGCGACGACGACGGCCTGCCCTGGCACCGGGTGCTGCGCAGCGATGGTCGGATCGCGTTCGTGGAAGGTTCGCGCGGCTACCGCGAGCAGCAGCGGCGCTTGCGTGCCGAAGGCGTGGTGGTGGTGAACGGGCGCGTCCGGATGCCGGCGGAAGCATCGCTGGACGCCGCGTTGTGGGGGCCGCCGCCGAAGGCACGGGCCGGCCGCTGAGCGATTTTGCGTAGGATGGCAACGATGCGCGGGTCGGAGGGCCGGCGCGGAACGTATCGAAACAGGATCAAGACGACAGGATGTTCACCAATATTCCCCCCATCACCAAGGCGCTGCTGATCGCAAACGCCATCGTGTTCGTGCTGCAGATGATGCTGGGCGACGCCGTGTTCAGGCCGTTCGCGTTGTGGCCGCTGGGCGTGCCAGAGCCGTACGCATCGCTGGGCGCGAGCTTCATGCCCTGGCAATTGCTGACCTACGGCTTCATGCATGGCGGGCCCGGCCACCTGCTGTTCAACATGCTGGCGCTGCTGATGTTCGGCGCGCAGCTCGAACTGGTCTGGGGCCAGCGTCGTTACCTGACCTTTTACCTGGTGTGCGTGGTCGGTGCCGGCTTGTGCCAGTTGGCGGTGGTGTCGTGGTCGGGGGGCTTGTACCCGACGGTCGGCGCGTCCGGTGGCGTGTTCGGGCTGCTACTGGCCTACGGCATGTTGTTCCCCAACCAGCGCGTCATGCTGCTGATCCCGCCGGTGCCGATGAAAGCGCGCACGCTGGTCATCGTCTACGGCGTGATCTCGCTGTTGTTCGGCGTGACCGGCACCCAGTCGGGTGTGGCGCACTTCGCGCACCTGGGCGGCATGTTGTTCGGCTGGCTGCTGATCCGCTACTGGCGCGGCCAGCCGCCGTTCGGTCGTCGGCGCGGCCCAAGGCCGCCGCAGGGCGGACGCTGGATGTAGCAATCCGGGGCATGTCCCGCATAAAGCATGAAGGCCGCGCATAGCGCGGCCTTCTGCTTTCCGACGGTGGCATGCAGCCCCGCCTGCTTGTCGCAATCCGTTAGCGCCAGATGGTGGTCTGCTCGTCCGGCTTGCGGATCATGCCGGTGCCGGCCTTGCACTGGAACGCATCGGCGAACGCCGGATGGTTTGCCAGCGGCCCGTTCGTGCGCCACTTGCCCGGTGCATGCACGGAAACGGCCTGGTCGCGGGTGGCGACATCGACCGACTGCTGCTGGCGCCACAATTGCGCCCAGCCGGTGAAAAAGGCTTGGGCGTCGGTCTTCGGCAACTCCGGCTGCGCGATGTGCAGCGCACGCCACGCCAGCTCGACCGCGGCCAGGTCGGCGGCGTTCTGGTTGCGGGTCAATGCGCCGTCGACGTTCACGCCTTCGAGGCCCGGATAGGCATAGGCATTGAATTGCGCGACCAGTCGGTCGGCCTGGGCGAGCCACGCGGCTTCATCGTCGGCCGTCCACCAGGTGCGCACCGTGCCGGAGGCATCGACCAGCCGCCCGACGTAATCCACGCTGCGTCCCAGTTCGTGTGCGACCAGCGCGCCGAAGGTGCCGTACTGCGCGGCCACGCTGTCGGCGATGTCGAGCACGGGCGGCTGCAATGCGGCGGCGGAGACGATCAGCCGGTTCTGCGCGATGTCGTAGGCCAGTGCCGGTTGCTGCGGCAATACGTCCCAGCGGCGGTCGGCGTTGCCGCTGCCGATGCGGCGCATTTCCTCGCGGCGGTGCCAGGTGGACGCGATCAGCATGTTGCTGCCGAAGCTGGCGCGACCCATCGGCTGGACGCTGAAGTCGAGGTCGCGGCGCGGCGCGCCGATCTCGATCTTCAAGCCCGCGAGCTTGGCCTTCGCTTCGGCCTTGGTCGCTGCTGCCATCCAGGCGTTGCCGTCGATGGCCTGCGCGAGCGCATCGCGCACGTGGCTGGCGATCTCGCCCGCGCGCGTCGCGGTGGCGGCAGGCAGGTAGCGAGCACCGTACTCGCGCGCGAGCATCGGGCCGGCGGCGCGGTTGATCGCGTTCAGCATCTGCACGTCGCGCGGCAGCGGCGTGCTCTCGCCGCGGAGCACGCGACCGTGGAAGTCGAAGTTCGCATCGCGGAACGGCTTGGACAGGTAGGGCGCCATCGCGTTGCCGATCTGGAAGCGCAGGTAGGCTTTCCACTGTTCCGGCTTGAGGCTGGCGACCAGGGTGTTGACCTGCGCGAACAGCTCCGGGTTGGCGAGCGAGACGTTCTCGCCCGACACGCCCTGCGCATTGAGATACTGGTCGAGCTGCAGGTTGCGGTATTGCTTGGCGAGGCCGGCGACGGGCACCAGTGCGTAGTTGTCGCGCGGGTCGCGCAGCGTCTCCAGCGGACGCGATGCGCGCGCGATGCGGGTCTCGAGGTCGATCACCAGCGCCATGTCCGCAGCGACGCGGTTTTCCGGCGTGCCGGTGAGCCGGAGGATGTTCTGCACGTACTCGGTGTAGCGACCGAGCAGGGTGCGCGCGTTTGCTTCCTGGCTGGTGTAGTAGGCCGGATCCGGCAGGCCGAGGCCGCCCTGGGCGAAGTAGCCGACGTAGCGGTCGAGGTTGGCCAGGTCGAGGTCGGCGGTGAAGTTGAACACCACCGGGATGCCGACCTGGTGCAGCGCGGCGATGGCAGGCGCGATGTCGCGCGCGCGGCGGATGCCGTCGATGCGCGCGAGCAGCGGCGCGATCGGCGTGGCGCCGTCGCTTTCGACCGCCGCTTCGTCCAGACCGCTGGCCCAGAAGTCGCCCAGCAGCTTCTGCACTTCGTTCTGCGGCGCATTCATCGCGTCATCGAGCAATTGCCGCTGCTGCCCGATGGCATTGCTGGGCAACGCGCCCAGTGCCGACACCGTGCCCGAGCCGACCACCGTGTTCGCCGCCAGCCAGTCCTTGTTGGTGAAAGCGTAGAAATCCGTGCAGGCGGTGGGCCCGGCGGGCTGCGGCGCTGGCCGGCGGCGCTGCGCATCGGCATCGGTCGGCAGCAGGCCGAGGACGAGGCTGGTGGCGAGCGCGAGGGCCAGCGTCTTGGGGAATGGCATCGGCGAGGACTCCTTGTGCGATATGCCGCGGGATTCTAGCAAGCGGCCCGCCCATGCCTGCCATGCAGGATCGCGGAACCGTGAACGCGATCCGACGGATTCAGGATCGGGCAGAATCGACGCACAGGAGCTAGGAGGTGCGCGATGCGGATTCGGTTCCATGGTGCGGCCGGCGACGTGACCGGCTCGATGCACCTGGTCGAGGTGGCGGGCAAGCGGGTGTTGCTCGACTGCGGGATGATCCAGGGCGGGCGCGAGGCCGAAGCGCGCAATTTCGAGGCGTTCCCGTTCGAGCCGTCGCGGATCGACGCGCTGGTGCTGAGCCATGCGCACATCGACCACATCGGGCGCGTGCCGCGACTGGTGTGGCAGGGCTTCAACGGGCCGATCTTCATCCAGGAGGCGGGTGCCGACCTGTTGCCGGTGATGCTGATGGACGCGGCCTCGCTGTCCGAAAGCGATGCCGATCGCGCCAACCGCAAGCGCAAGGCCGGCGAACCCGAGGCAATGCCGCTGTTCACCCGCGACGACGTGCGCGACGTGCTGGCGCACGTCAAGCCGCTGCGTTACGACGCGCGCACGCAGATCCTGCCGGGCGTGGAGATCGCGTTCCGCGATGCCGGCCACATCCTCGGTTCTTCCATCGTCGAGTTGTGGGGCGACGGCAGGAAGCTGGTGTTCTCCGGCGACCTCGGCCCGGAAGGCACGCCGATCCTGCGTGATCCGGCGACGATCCGCGAGGCAGACCTGGTGCTGATGGAATCGACCTACGGCGACCGCAACCATCGCGACCGCCTCGACACCATCCGCGAGTTCGGCCAGATCCTCGATGCGGCATGGAACGAACGTGGCAAGGTGCTGATCCCGGCCTTCGCGGTCGGCCGTTCGCAGGAGTTGCTTTACTGGTTTGCCAAGCATTGGGACGAATGGAACCTGTCGCGCTGGCGGATCTTCATCGACAGCCCGATGGCGGCGAAGGTGATCGGCATCTACGACCGCCACGAAGAACTGTTCGACGACGATGCGCGCGCGGTGTGGAAGGCGTGGCCGCATCCGTTCCGGTTGCCCAACCTGCACATCACCGAATCGACCGAACAATCGATGGCGATCAACCGCATCCAGGACGGGGCGATCGTGATCGCCGGCAGCGGCATGGCCAATGGCGGACGCATCCTGCACCACTTCCGCCACAACATCGACCGGCGCAACACGCACATCGTGTTCGTCGGCTACCAGTCGGAAGGTACGCTCGGCCGGCGCCTGGTCGATGGTGCGAAGTGGGTACGCATCCACGGGCACGACCATCGCGTCGCCGCGCGCATCCACACCGTCGGCGGCCTGTCGGCGCACACCGACCAGCGCGGCTTGATGGCGTGGTACGGCGCCTTCGAGGGCAGTCCTCCGTTGGCGTTGGTGCATGGCGAGGACAAGGCGCGCGAAGCGTTGGCAGGCGAGATCGGTGAACGCCACGGCATCGAGGTGCTGCTGGCGCGCCCCGGGATGAGCGTCGAAGTCTGATGCGGCTGCCGCGGCAATGACTTCAGGCACAGTGACCAGTCGCATGTGACCGGCCGTTGCGTCATCGCTAGCATCACCACCGAATAACGGGCCCGGCGGCCCAGGGGAAAACCGATGCTTTCGATCCGAGGCCTGATCAAGACCTACGCCAATGGCGTGCACGCGCTGGACAACGTCACCCTCGACATCCCGCGCGGGATGTTCGGCCTGCTCGGGCCGAACGGTGCCGGCAAATCGTCGCTGATGCGCACGCTGGCCACATTGCAGGAAGCCGATGCCGGCAGCGCGACGCTGGAGACCGACGATGGCGGCGCCATCGACATGCTGCGCGACAAGGATGCGGTGCGCCGGCAGCTCGGCTACTTGCCGCAGGATTTCGGCGTCTATCCCAAGGTGAGTGCGGAAGACCTGCTGGAACACTTCGCGGTCCTGAAGGGATTGGTGGATCGCAGGCAGCGGCGCGAAGTGGTCGAAGCCTTGTTGCAGCAGGTCAACCTGTGGGATGCGCGCAAGCGCAAGCTCGGCGGGTTCTCCGGCGGCATGCGCCAGCGCTTCGGCATCGCGCAGGCGCTGCTGGGAAGTCCGCGGCTGGTGATCGTGGACGAGCCCACGGCCGGCCTCGATCCCGAGGAGCGCAACCGCTTTCTCAACCTGCTGGCCGACATCGGCGAGGATGTCGCGGTGATCCTGTCCACGCACATCGTCGAGGACGTGACCGACCTGTGTCCGACCATGGCGATCATGAACAAGGGACAGGTGCTGCTGACCGGTAGGCCGAACGACGCGATCGCGGCACTCTCGCAACAGGTCTGGAAGAAGCAGGTCGCCAAGGCGGCGCTGCCGGAGTACGAGGCCAACCATGCCGTGTTGTCGACGCGCCTGGTCGCCGGACAGCCGGTGATCCACGTGTTCAGCGCCGACCAACCGGAGGAAGGCTTCGAGCGGATCGAACCCGACCTCGAGGACGTGTACTTCCGCCAGCTGCGCCTGCAGCGCCAGGCCGCCTGACCGGAGCGAAGCCCATGTTTTTCGAATTCTTCCGGTTCGAGCTGCGCGAGCAGCTCCGCTCCCCGCTGCTGTGGTTGCTGGCGGGCCTGTTCGCCTTGCTCGGGTTCGGTGCCGCGGCATCCGACGCGGTCGTGATCGGCGGCGGCATCGGCAACGTCAACCGCAACGCGCCGTTCGTGATCGTGCAGTTCATGGCGCTGTTCTCGATCATGGGCATGCTGATCGTGCCGGTGTTCGTCAGCTCGGCCTTGTTGCGCGATTTCGACCAGGGCACCGCGGAACTGATCTTCGCCAGCCCCGTGCGCAAGCGCGACTACCTGCTCGGTCGCCTGTCGGCGGCGCTGCTGGCGAGCGTGGTGGCGTTCGTGGTGATCGCGCTCGGCATGTTCATCGCGCAGTTCATGCCATGGATCGACGAGGCACGCCTTGGCCCGGTGTCGTTGATGCCGTACCTGTGGTCGTTCGCGGTCATCGTGATCCCGAACCTGCTGTTCACCTGCGCATTGCTCGCGCTGCTGGCGATCCTGACCCGTTCGATCCTGTGGGTGTACCTGGGCGTCATCGGGTTCCTGGTGCTGTACGGCGTCAGTGCCGCATTGCTGCGCAACCTCGACAACATCTGGCTGGCCACGCTGATCGAGCCGCTGGGCATCCGCGCGTTCGTGTGGACGACGCGCTACTGGACGGTCGAGGAACGAAACGCCGACCTGCCCGAGATCGCGCGTTACATCGGCGCCAACCGCGCGCTGTGGATCCCGCTGTCGCTGGCGATGTTCGCTGCAGCGTTCGCGCTGTTCCGCACGGAGCGCACGGGGACTGCGCGCCGCCGCTGGTGGCGCAGGAAGCCGGCGGCGCAGGCCGAGGGCGCGGCGCCGGTGCGGCGTGGTGCAAGCGTCCCGCGCGTCGTCCCGGCATTCGGTGCCGGCACCACGTGGAAGCAGTTCCTGCACCAATTGCGTTTCGATGGCATCGGCGTGTTCGTCAGCGTGCCCTTCATCATCATGCTGGTGTTCGGCCTGGCGAACTTCGTGCCCAATGCGCTGGAAGGGCCGTCCATGTACGGCACCACCGCATGGCCGGTGACCTCGCAGATGCTCACCCTGCTGCAAGGTGCGTATTCGTGGCTGTTGGTCATCATCGCCTTGTTCTATGCCGGCGAGCTGGTCTGGAAGGAGCGCGCGGCACGCATGCATGAAGTCACCGATGCGATGCCGGTCGCCAACGGCGTACCGCTGGCGGCGAAGCTGCTGGCACTGGTGGGCGTGGTGTTCGCCTTCCAGCTGATCGGCGGACTGGCTTCGATCGCGATCCAGTTGGCCAAGGGCTATGCACAGGTCGAACCGCTGGTCTACCTCAAGACCCTCGCACTCAATTCGGTCGCCTTCATTCTGATGGGCGGGCTGGCGCTGTGCCTGCAGGTGTTCACCAACAACAAGTTCGCAGGGTATGCGGCGCTGATCCTGGTGATGATCGGGCAGGGCGTGCTGGCCTACCTGGATTTCACCCATAACCTTTATACCTTCGGCAATTGGCCGAATGCGCCGTATTCGGACATGAACGGTTACGGCCATTTCCTGGTGCCGCAACTGTGGTTCCAGTTGTACTGGGGCGTGCTGCTGCTGGCGTTGCTGTTGCTTTCGGCGGCGCTGTGGGTGCGGGGCGTCGACCAAGGCTGGCGCCACCGCTGGACGCAGTTGCGCACGCGCATGCGCGGCGGTCATGCGGCGGCCTTCGCGGTCGCGTTGCTCGCGTTCGCGGGAATCGGCGGCTGGTTGTACTGGAACACCAACGTCCTCAACGACTACACCACCCCGCAGCAGAGGCTCGACCGGCAGGCGCGTTACGAGCGCGAATACCGCCAGTACGAGCGACTGCCGCAGCCGAAGATCGTCGGCAGCCGTTCCGAGGTCGATCTTCGCCCTGAAACGCAGTCGATGACCGCGGACGTCGTCTACACCGTGCACAACCCGCACGACGTGGCGATCCCGGACGTGCACGTGCAGATGATGGACGACCGTGCGCTGGCGTCGGTCGACCTCGGTGGCGCGGAGTTGACCAGGCACGACGAGGAACTGGGCTATCGCATCTATCGCCTCGACCGACCGATGCAGCCGGGCGAGCAACGCGAGTTCCGTTTCCGCGTGGACTACCATCCGCGCGGCATCACCAACACCCAGGCACAGACGCAACTGGTCGACAACGGCAGCTTCTTCAACAACGCCCTGTTCCCGTCGTTCGGCTACAACCCCCGTGGCGAAATCGGTGACCGCAACGAGCGCCGCAAGCGCGATCTTGGCGAGCCGCGCCGCATGCCGAAGCTGGAAGACGAGGCTGCCCGCGCCGATACCTACATCGGCGACGACGGCGACTGGATCGAGTTCTCGACCACCATTTGCACCGCACCCGACCAGATTGCATTGGCGCCCGGTTACATCGAGCGCGAGTTCGAGCGCGACGGGCGTCGTTGCTTCAGCTATGCAATGGATCGGCCGATGCTGAACTTCCATGCCTTCCTGTCGGCACGCTGGGAGGTGAGGAAGGGCACGTACAAGGACATCCCGATCGAGGTCTATTACGACCCGAAGCATCCGTTCAACGTCGACCGGATGATCGAGGCCACGCAGAAGTCGCTCGCCTACTTCGAGGAGCATTTCACGCCGTACCAGCACCGGCAGTTCCGCATCATCGAGTTCCCCAATTATTCGGGCAGCTTTGCGCAGGCCTTCGCCAACACCATCCCGTATTCCGAGGCGATCGGCTTCGTCGCCGACCTGCGCGATCCCGATGCCATCGATTACGTGTTCTACGTCACCGCGCACGAGGCCGCGCACCAGTGGTGGGCACACCAGGTGATCGGTGCCAACGTGCAGGGCGCGACCGTGCTGTCCGAGTCGCTGGCACAGTATTCGGCGTTGATGGTGATGGAGAAGGAATACGGCCGTCAGCGGATGCGCCAGTTCCTGAAGTACGAACTCGACCGATACCTCGGCGGGCGCGGTGGAGAGATCATCGAGGAACAGCCGCTTTACCGGAACGAAAACCAGCCCTACATCCATTACCGCAAGGGTTCGCTGGTGTTCTACCGGCTGCGCGAGGAAATGGGCGACGAGGCATTGAACCGTGCGTTGAAACGCTTCCTCGAGGACAAGGGCTACCAGCAGGCACCGTTCACCACGTCGCTGGAGTTGCTCGATTACATCCGCGCCGAGGCGGGGGCGGAACAGCAGGGCCTGATCACCGATTTGTTCGAGAAAATCACTTTCTACGACAACCGCGTGGTCGATGCGCGTGCCAGGAAGCGCGACGATGGCCGATACGACGTGACCCTGACGCTGCACGCGGCCAAGCGCCATGCCGATGGCATGGGCAAGGAGACGCCCGTGGAGCTGGACGACTGGATCGAGGTCGGCGTGTTCGCGCGCGGCCCCTCCGGCAAGGAGCGCGACGAGAAGGTGCTGTACCTCGAACGCCACCACGTCACGGCCGGCGATCCGGTGATCACGGTGACCGTTGACGAGTTGCCGCACGAGGCCGGGTTCGATCCCTACAACAAGCTGATCGACCGGGTCTCGGGCGACAACCGCAAGCGGGTGTCGATGTAGCGGCGGTCAGCCTGCAGGCGCATCCGGCAGTGGCCGGGTCGCCTGCTCGGCTTCCTCGTTCAATGCACGGCTTTCGCGCTTGGGCGTGGTGAACGGCGTGGGTTTTGGCGAGGGCTCGGCCGTGTTCTTGATGATCAGCGGGATGCCGGCGCGGGTGTCGTTGCTGGCGATCTCCAGCTCGAAGCGTTCGGCGTCCAGCTTGCGCACCTGCGCGGCGATGTCGGCGGCTTCGTCCTCGGGGACGCCGATCTCGCGCAAGGCGGCTTCGCCGAAGCTCACGGCCGACTCGAAGGTCTCGCGGATCTGGAAATCGACGCCTGCGTTGATGAGTTTCAGCGAGTGCTGGCGGTCGAACGAACGCACCAGCAACCTGGCCTGCGGGAAGTGGTGCTTGGCGAGCTCGACGATGAGATCCGCGCTTTCGGGCTTGTCGATGCAGATCGCGATCGCGCGTGCGCTCCCGGCGCCGGAAGCGTGCAGTACGTCGAGCCGGCTGCCGTCGCCGTAGTAGACCTTGAAGCCGAATTCGGCGGCGCTCTGGATCATCTCGATGTCGGTGTCGATGATGGTCACGTCCACGTCGCGCGCCAGCAGCGACTGGCTCATCACCTGGCCGAAGCGGCCGAAGCCGATGATCAGCACGCTGCCGGACTGGCCGTCGACCGCCTCCACGCCGTCGAGCGAGACCGGCCCGGCCTTGGGCATCAGTGGCCGCATCGCGATCACCACCAGCGGCGTGGCCACCATCGACAGCACCACGATGGCGGTGAAGGTGTTGTTGGTCTGTGCATCGATCACGCCGGCGGTCACCGCGGCGCTGTAGAGCACGAACGCGAACTCACCGCCCTGGGCCATCAGCGTGGCGCGGTCGAGCGCGTCGCCATGGCCACTGCGCAGCATGCGCGCGACCAGGTAGATGCAGATGCCCTTGGCCAGCATCATCGCCGGCACCGCGAGCAGGATCAGCTGCCAGTTGTCGCGCACCACGGCGATGTCGAGCGACATGCCCACGGCGACGAAGAACAGCCCCAGCAGGATGCCGCGGAACGGCTCGATGTCGGCTTCGATCTGGTGGCGGAAGGTGGATTCGGACAGCAGCACGCCGGCGAGGAACGCGCCCATTGCCATCGACAGTCCGCCCATTTCCATCAACACCGCCGCGCCCAGTACCACCAGCAACGCGGCGGCGGTCATCACCTCGCGGGCCTTGGCCGCGGCCAGGATGCGGAACAGCGGATTGAGCAGGTACAGGCCGGCGACGACCAGTCCGAACAGCGAGGCTGCGGCGATGCCGATGCTCGCAAGCCGCGAGCTCGATTCTGCATCGACGGCGGTCGGCGACATGAAGGCCACCAGCGCCAGCAGAGGCACGATCAGCAGGTCTTCGAACAGCAGGATCGACACCATCTTCTGCCCGCGGGGCAAGGCGATGTCGCCACGTTCGCCCAGCAACTGCATGACGATGGCGGTGGACGTCAGCACGAAACCGGCACCGCCGATGAAGGCGACCTGCAGCGAGAAGCCGAACAGCATGCCCACGCCGGTGAGCGCCAGCGTGCACAGCCCGATCTGCAATGCACCGAGGCCGAAGATCTGCCGGCGCAGGCCCCACAAGTGCGAGGGGCGCATCTCCAGGCCGACGATGAACAGGAACATCACCACGCCCAGCTCGGCGAAGTGCAGGATCGCCTGCGGATGCGAGAACCAGCCGAAGCCGAACGGGCCGATCACCAGTCCGGCGGCAAGGTAGCCGAGCACGGAACCGAGTCCCAGCTTGCGGAACAGCGGCACCGCGACCACGGCGGCACCGAGCAGGGCGACGGCCCTGACGAGGTTGTTCGGATCGGCTTCGGCTGCCATCTGGTCAACGCCTCCGTGAAGAAGGTGCCGTCAACGACAGCAGCAAAAAGCCGCCGACGATGTTGACGTTCTTCATGAAGTGCAGCAGTTGCGCACTGCGCTCGGGTTCGGCCAAGGCCCAGAACTGATGAGAGAGCGCGGCGTCGACCGCCATCAGCAACGCGGAGAGCAGTGCCGTCCAGCGCAGTTTCCATCCGGCTGCGACCAGGATGCCGAGCACCAGTTCCAGCGCGCTGAAGGTCAGCGTTGCGCCGCTGATGGCGATGCCGTTGTACGCGCCCCACAGGCGCCATGCGCCCATGACGATGAACACGCTGGCGAGCAGCAGCCGGGCAAGGACGAACCCCGGCCCTTGGGTCTGTGGACGGAAGGACATGCCGATTCCCTGCAGGAGTGTGCGCAAAGAGTCGCACAACGCGGCGGCACGCGTCACCACGCCGGCCCGCCGCCATCGCGGCGACGGGTGGCGTGCGCAGGATCAACGCGTGGTGTAGCCGCCGTTGGCGAAGATGGTCTGCCCGGTGATCCACCAGCCATCGGTGACCAGGAAGCGGATGATCGGCGCGATGTCCTCGATGTCGGTCAGGCCTTTCTTCGACCAGCCACTCAATGCGGCGGCGGTGCTGTGGTACTGCACCGCTTCCGGCGTTTCCTGGCCGTAGAAGAACGGCGTGTCCATCGGTCCCGGGCCGATGGCGTTGACCGAGATGCCGCGCTCGCCGAATTCCTTCGATGCCGCGCGCGTGTAGTGCTCCACCGCGGCCTTGCTGCCGGGATAGATCGCGTAATACGGCGTGTACGCCGCCAGCAGCGAACTGACGATGGTCACCACGCTGCCGCCATCGGCCAGCGTGCGCCCGGCCTGCTGCAGGAAGAAGAACGCGGCCTTGGCGTTGGCGTCGGAACTGCGGTCGAAGTCGGCTTCGGTCACGTCCGCGATCGGCTTCTTGATCACCACGCCGACGGTGTTGATGGCGATGTCGATCTGGCCGAAGTGGGCCTTGGCCTGGTCGAACAACGCCACGTTGTTCGCGACCACCGACAGGTCGCCCTGGAACAGCGTCGCATCGGCGCCTAGCGCCTTCAGTTCGGCGGCGGTCTTCTCGGATTCGGCGCGGGACGCATCGCTGTTGTAGTGCAGGGCGATGCCGCGTGCGCCGGCCTCGACGAACTGTCGTGCGACCAGTGCGCCGAGGTTCTTGCCGCCACCGGCGATGAGGGCGACCTTGCCTTCGAGGGTGCGTGCAGCCATGGGAGTCTCCGTTCGGGATGGGACTGCCAGTCTTGTTGTTTGTTTGATTCGGATAAATATGCGTATTTCAAATTGACAATTCGTTGAAAACGAACAATTGTCGACGCATGGACTACCTGCGCACCCTCGGAATCTTCGCCACCGTGGCCGAGCTGGGCAGCTTCAGCCGCGCCGCCGACCGGCTGGAGGTGCCGCGCTCGACGGTGTCGGGCGCAGTGCAGTCGCTCGAATCGCGGCTGCAGACGCGGCTGATCCTGCGCACCACCCGCAGCATGCGGTTGACCGCCGACGGCGAGGTCTGCCTGGACTGGGCGCGCCGGCTGCTGTCGGAGGTGGAGGAAACCGAAGCGCTGTTCCGGCGATCCGCGCACCAGCCGCGCGGGCGCCTGCGCGTGGACGTGCCCACCCGCATCGCTTCGCTGGTGATTGCGCCGGCATTGCCGGAATTCTTCGCGCGCCACCCGGACATCGAACTGGAACTGCTGGCGGGCGATCGTCCGGTCGACCTGCTGCAGGAGGGCGTGGATTGCGTGCTGCGCGTCGGTGCCGTCCGCGATCCGGCGCTCATTGCGCAACCACTGGGCCTACTGGAGCAGGGCAACTACGCCAGCCCCGGCTACCTGGAGCGACATGGCACGCCGCACTCGCCATCAGACCTGGACAATCATCTCGCCGTGCACTTCGTGCTGCCGTCCACCGGGCGCGTCGATGCCTGGGAATACGACGATGGCGGCATCGCCCGGCAGGTGCCGATGCAGGCGCGGGTACTGGCCAACAGCGCCGACACCTACATCGCCTGCTGCATCGCCGGGATGGGCTTGATCCAGATACCGCGTTACGACGCGCGTCGCCATGTCGCGTCGGGCGAGCTGGTCGAGGTGATGCCGGATCATCGGCCGTCGTCGATGCCGGCGGCGTTGCTGTATCCGCGCAGGCACCGGTTGTCGCGGCGGGTGCAGGCATTCGCCGCGTGGGTGCAGGAGCTGTTCGCGCGCGAGGTGATGGTCGGCTGAGCGCGCCGGTCAGGTCGGGTGCTGCGTGCCGGACGAGGACTGGATGCGGTTCCTGCCTTCGCGCTTGGCACGGTAGAGCGCGGCATCGGCACGCTTGAGCAGGTCGATGTCGTGGCTTTCGAGGATCGGGTAGTAGGTGGCGATGCCGATGCTCAGCGTGACGTGCGCCGCGGTCGGCGAATGCACGTGCGGCATGTCCAGTGCGCGCACGTCGTCGAGGATGGTCTGGGCGATGGTGGTCGCGGCGTGCGCGGAACTTTCGGGCAGGATCAACGCGAGTTCATCGCCACCGTAGCGTGCGGCCAGGTCGCGCGGGCGACGGGCCCAGACCAGCATCGTCTCGGACACCTTGCGCAGCACGGCATCGCCGGCCTGGTGCCCGTAGTGGTCGTTGTAGGGCTTGAAGTGGTCGATGTCGACCAGCAGCAGCGACATCGGCCGGTTCGACCGGTGCGCAGAGGCGATCTCGCGTTCGAGCGTGAGGTCGAACATGTGGCGGTTGGCCAGGCGCGTGAGTCCGTCCGAACTTGCGAGCCGCTGCGACCTGCGCAGGCGCATCAGCATCCACGCGATGTAGGCCACGGCCAGCACCACCAGCACCGGCATCGGCGGGAACCAGTAGCGTCCGTGGTGGAGCAGCAACACGCAGGCCAGGAGCGTCGCGACCACGGTCGCGGCCACGGCGACCCAGGGCCGGCGGATGCGGTGCCGCGAGCGGTATACCAGCAAGGGCAGCAGGATCAGCACGATCCCGAGCGCGAGTCGCTGCGGCAGCGACATCGGCATGATTGCATTGCCCTGCACCAGCGCATTGAGCAGGTGGGCGTGGTATTCGACGCCCGGCATCCGGTTGTGGCCACTTGCTTCGGGCACCACCACTTCACGCAGCACGCCGCTGGCGGTCACGCCGACCAGGATCCAGCGGTCGTGGAACAGTTGCGCCGGGATTTCGCCACGCAGCACGTCGATGTAGGGCACCTGCTGGAACCCCTTGCTGCGCGCATAGGGCACGAGGATCCGGTAGTCGCGGTTCCACAGGTACGGCGATCCCACCGCCGCTTCGCCATCGGGGTTGCGCAGTCCGGGCAGCGCGCCTTCGCGACGGTATTCGGGGTCGAGGTTGCGCAATGCGAGCGACATCGCCGGCCAGTGCGCGGAGCCGAGGCCTGCGTACAGATAGGCCTGCCGCGCGACGCCATCGGGGTCGATGTCGATCTCGACGTGGCCGAGCGCGGCCGAGGCATCGATCAGTGCCGACATCGGCAGTACTTCGATCAGGGTGCCATCCGGTTGCGAGGTTTCCGCCG
This sequence comes from Luteimonas sp., assembly GCA_024707405.1. Classification (GTDB taxonomy): domain Bacteria; phylum Pseudomonadota; class Gammaproteobacteria; order Xanthomonadales; family Xanthomonadaceae; genus Luteimonas. The sequence continues at coordinate 228,318 of JANPZU010000003.1, read as the reverse complement.
CGACCGGCGACACCACGCGCCCATCGCGTTGCATGGCATGGGCCAGGGCTTCGTCGCCGGCGGGATCGCCGAGGCTCGGTTCCGACAGCATGATGTCCAGGGCGATGCCGCGCGGCCCGGCCGGCGACAGTGTCTGGATCAGTTCGGCATGCACGTCGCGAGACCAGGGCCAGCGCCCGAGCGTGCTGAGGCTCTTGTCGTCGACCACGACCAGCACGATGCGATCGTCCACCGGCTGGTCCAGGTGCGCCAGCAAGCGGTCGTAGACCCAGGTGTCCAGTTGCCAGGTCGTCTCGCGCACCGTGAGCACCGCGACGCAGCCAACCACGACGATCCCGGCCAGGACACGCGGCAACCAGATGCGGGCGTGCGGCAGCGGCACTGCTCAGAGCACCAGCAGGATCAGGATTGCGCCACCGGCACCGGCGAAGATGCGGCACGGCAGGCAGCCGGTCTTGACCATCTGCACCGGGCCGAACGGATGTTCGTAGCCGTCGCTGTCCACGGCGCGCACGCGCATGTACCAAGTGCCCGCGCGCAGGCCCGGCAGGTCGATGCCGTGGTCGTCGAGCGTGCGATCGACCTCGAGGGCAGCGAAGTCCGCCTTGCGCGAAAGCTGGAAGTGGTAGCGCTGGCCTTCGTCGCCCTTGCGCCAGCGCACCTGCAGCACGCCATCGGCGCTCGCGGCATCGACGCCCGGGCCTTCGCCCGGCGGATGCAGCGTGAACCGGATCGGGTCGCCCCAGGGCCCGTGCTTGCCATCGGCATCGGTGGCACCGACGCGCCATGTGTATTCGCCCGGCGGCAAATCCTCGCCCACGCGCAGTTCGGTGCGACGCAGGTCGTCGCGGGATACCAACGGCGAGGAGAAATCGCCTTGCGCGCCATCGACCTGCACGCGGTAGCGCAACGGCAGGTCGTCCGATCCCGTCCAGCGGAATCGCGGGCGCGGGCCGGTGGCATCGCCGCCTTCGGCAGGCGCGATGGCGAACGGCGGCGCCGGTTGCGCCGCGACGACGATGCGCGCGGTCGCGTCGAAGCCTTCCAGCCCGTGCGTATCGATGGCGCGGATGCGCACGAAGATCGTGCCTTCGGTGCGCACGCCGAACTCCGTGCGTGGCGTGGGCACGACGGCATCCTGCAGCAGGGTGCGGAAATCCTCGTGCGCGCTTGCCTGCAGGCGATAGCCCTCGGCACCGGGCACGGCGGGCCACTGCAGGCTGGCCGGCATGCGGTCGATGGCATCGGGCAGCGCAGACACATCCGGTGCGGGCAGCAACGGGATCGGCGCGATCGGCCTGCCGTTGGCGTCGTCGACGGTGCCGCGACCAGCTGGCACCAGCACGCTGCCACCGCCACCGCTGACATGTACGCGGCCCTCCACGACTTCGGAGCGGCTGCGTCCGCTGTCGGCGGCCACGCGGAACTCGGTGCCGCGCACGCTCGACATCATGCCGGGCGTTTCGATGGTGTAGCGCGACCCCGGCCCGCGGCTGCGCTGCACCTTGCTGGACGCGCGACCGCGCGGCAGGCGCAGGCGGGTGTCGACCATGCCGGTGTCGCCATAGGCGCTGAGGCGATCGAAATGGAGTTGGCTGTCGCCATGCAATTGCAGGCGCGAACCGTCGGCGAACTCGACGGTCAGGCTGTCGTCGGGTTGCGTGCGCAGCGCGCCGCCGGCGCCGAGGCGCAAGCCTTCCGTGGCGGCGAATGCGTCATCGAAGCCGCCGGTGCGGCTGGCCTGTGGCTGGCCGGAGATGGCCACGACATGTGCCTGCGCCGGTTGCTGGCGCAGCCATCCCACCGGGAAGGCCATCACGCTGCCGGGAACGAGCCGAAGGGGATCCTCGACGGTGTTGTGGGCCTGCAGTCGCTCCCATGGAATATCGGGGCGGACGTACTTGCGTGCCAGATCCCACACGGTGTCGCCGGGACGCACCCGGTAGCGCCATTCCTGCGCATGGGCCGTGGCCGACAGGCATGCCCCGAGCAGCAGGGTGAATGCCGCCAATGCCCGCAACCATGCATGGCGCGATGCCGACCTCCTGTCGAAACCGGGCACGCCTTGCGTGCCGGATAGGTGCGTCCTGACCAATCCTGCCGTCCCCTGAGCGTTGCAAATCGGCTGAATTGTAGCCCAGCGGTTGTGATGACCCCTCCACCAGGGCCACCCGAAACAGGTAGAATGCCCCTGTTTGCAACACGGCTGCCCCTGCCTCGCGCAGGTCACGATCCTGGCAGGCCGGCCCCGGGAACTCCCCGTGGCGTCCTCTCCCGCACGTCTTTCGTCGCGCAGACACGGCACCGGAAACCTCCGGCAGCCGCCAAACAATTGCCCGCAACGCGGTTCTGGATGGTTCCGGGCAAGCCAGTCGAAGGTCTTTCGATGCCATGCCTGCAATGCGGTCATGGCGCGTCGTCCTGCGGCTGACAAGGAGAAAATCCCATGACGTTCGAAACCCTCGGCCTGTCGCCGGCATTGCTGCGCGCGCTGTCCGAATCCAACTACACCACGCCCACGCCGATCCAGGCGCAGGCCATCCCCGCCGCGCTCGCCGGCCACGACCTGCTCGGTGCGGCGCAGACCGGCACCGGCAAGACCGCCGCGTTCGGCCTGCCGTTGCTGCAGAAGCTGGCCAAGGACACACCCGCGAAAGGCCCGCGCAAGCCGCGGGCGCTGGTGCTGGTGCCCACGCGCGAACTCGCCGTGCAGGTGTCCGACAGCCTCAAGGCCTACGGCAAGCACCTGCGACTCAACGTGACCATGATCTTCGGTGGCGTCGGCATGCAGCCGCAGATCGACAACCTGCGTCGCGGCGTGGACATCCTCGTCGCGTGTCCGGGACGCCTGCTCGACCATCTCGATTCGGGACACGCCAAGCTCGACGCAGTGGAACTGCTGGTGCTGGACGAAGCCGACCGCATGCTCGACATGGGTTTCCTGCCTTCGATCAAGCGCGTGCTCGCGCGCGTGCCGCAGCAGCGCCAGACCATGCTGTTCTCGGCCACGTTCGAGCCGCGCATCCGTGCGCTGGCGATGGAGATGCTGCACAACCCGACCGAAGTGCAGGTCGCCGCGCAGAACACCATCGCCGACACCATCGTGCATCGCGTGCATCCGGTCGATGCCTCGCGCAAGCGCGACCTGCTGGTCGACATCCTCGCCACCCGCCACACCGACCAGGTGCTGGTGTTCGGCAAGACCAAGCACGGCTGCAATCGCTTGGCCGAGCAGCTCGAGAAAGCCGGCCTGAAGGCGCTCGCCATCCACGGCAACAAGAGCCAGGCGCAGCGGCAGAAGGCACTGGATGCGTTCAAGTCCGGCAAGGCCCGCATCCTCGTCGCCACCGACGTCGCCGCGCGCGGCCTCGACATCCCGAACCTGCCGCTGGTCATCAACCACGACCTGCCGATGGTCGCCGAGGACTACGTGCACCGCATCGGCCGCACCGGCCGCAACGGCGCACAGGGCGAGGCGCTGTCGCTGGTGTCGCCGGACGAAGGCGGTTTGCTGCGCCAGATCCAGCGCTTGCTGAAGGCCGACATCACGATGGAAACGGTGCAGGGCTTCGAGCCGTCCCAGCCGCTCCGGCTCGATGCCAACATGCCCGGTCGCAAGGGCGGTGGCCAAAAGCCGGCGGGCGGACAGCGTCCGCCGCGCAAGCCCGGCAATCGCGGCCACGGCAAACCGGCCGATCGTGGCGCCCACGCGCATGCGCATACCGGTGCGAAGAGCGGCAACAACGCCAACCGGCAACGGCAGCGTCGCGGCGCCCACAGCGCCTGATCGCAGTTCGATGGAAAAAGGCCGGCATCGCCGGCCTTTTTCTGTCCGCGCAACCGCCGCCGTCAATGGGCAGGCGGCGTGGCGACCTTGCCCGGCGGATCGAACGGAATCGAGTCGGGCGCGACTGCGCCGCCGGAGATGATGAAGCTCATGGCCTGGTCGACACGGTCCAGTCGGTCGGCGTGATCCGGTCGACCGGCACGATCTCCAGGTAGCCGGAGGTCGGGTTGGGCGTGGTGGGGACGTACACCGCGGCCAGTTCGCGCCCGGTGCCGTGTTCGCGGATCACGCGGGTGACGAAGCCGATCGCCTTCATTTCCTGGTGCGGGAAATCGATCAGCACCACGCGCTGGGTGCCGTCGGGCTTGGTCTGCAGGATGTCGAGCAGCTTGCGCGCACTGGAATAGATGATGTTCGCCAGCGGGATGCGCTGCACCAGTGCCTCCAGCCACGACAGCAGGCGCTGGCCGAACACGCGCCGCGCCAGCCATCCGACCAGGACGATGAACGCGAGCGTGGCGAGCAGGGCGATGGTCGCCTGCACGGAATCGGCGTTGATCCAGCCCAGCGAATCGGGGAACGATTCGGCGATGGCGTGCGCCAATGGCGCGACCACGGGACGGCTGATGTCCGACAGCAGCACGAAGACGAAGCTGACCACGATCCATGTCAGCCAGATCGGCAGCAGCGTCAGCAATCCGGTCAGGAACAGGCGCTGGATGCGCGAGGCCAGCGATGGAGTCGGGGTGTTGGCGGGGGACATGGCGCGGATTCTACAGAGCGGGCGCTGCCGATGGATGTCGCGCGATGGTCACGGATCGCGCACGAGCCGGAAGCCCACGTCGTCGTAGCCGCGTGACGCATCGAGCGGCCGTCGTGCTTCGTTGCTGCGCCAACTGCGTCCGGTCGCAATGCGGCGGTCGCAATCGGCGCCGCACTCGTTGCGCCATTCGGCGATGGCGCGTGCGCCACCCGAGACCGGCATCAGCGGCGATTCGGCGGACGTGGACAGGCGGTAGCGGTTGCCGGTTTCCTTCGACAGCCATTGCGCATAGGCATGGGCGTCCTGCCAGGAGATGCACACGACCGGGTCGTCGCCCTGTTGCGCATATCCCGGTTGCGACCAGTCGCGCGGGCTGAGGACGCGCAGTACCGATGCGCGTTCGCGACAGAGTGCGGCCTCGCGGCCAGTGGCCTTGCTGAAGCGCGCGTATTCGTCGCGCGTCACCGCACGACGCATCGAGGCGAACAGACGCTCGCCGTCGCGCAGCAGCACCATGTCCCCGATCTGGTCTTCGAAACGCGAACCAGGCGACGGGATGCGGTCGGCCCGCGACTCCAGGCGGGCGATCGCAGAGGCAGGAAGCCCCGCCTCGCGTGCGAACACGATGCCCGACTGTGCCGCGGCGCGATCCAGCGCCTCGGCATTGCGCTCGATGCGCGTGGCCAATGCCTTCTCGAGTTCGGTGCGCAACGCCTGCAGCGGTTCACGGCCATGCCCGCCGGCTGCCGCCGCCAGTGCCGATGCGCGTTTCACGATCTCCAGTGCGCGCGCGTCGTCATTGCCGGCAATGCGTTTGGTGGCTTCGCCCGACAGTGCACGCATCAGGGTCGATGTCGCTGCGGGCAATCGCAGGTGGTCGCCATCCTCGCGCCATCCGGCCAGCAGGCTGTCGACTGCGTTGTCGCCGGCGGGGGCGGTGATGCGTCCGGAACGCAACTGCGATTGCATGTCGCCGATGCGGCGTTCGACATCCGATTGCGGCGCGGCGCGCAACAGCGCTGCACTGGGGTCGTCGGTGGCGATGCCGCCCGATGCTTCGCTGGCGGCATCGGCAGCCGTCGATGCGCGTGGCATTTGCGTCGCATCGATGCCGGCGACGTCCGACGCAGACAGTGGCGCGGCCTCGTGGTCGCCACGGTCGCGCAGTGCCAAACCGAGCGATGCGGCCACCAGCAAACCAACCGGGATCCATGCGGTGCGCGGCAAGGCACGGATCGCGTCGGCGGCGCGTCTCCAGGCCGAACCCAGCCACGGCAGGCGCTTGCCTGCGCGCAGCGCCACGTCGTCGAGTGCTGCCTGCATCTGCCGTGCGTCATGAAAGCGGCGGCCCGGCGACTTGGCCATCGCGCGGTCGATGAAGCGTTGCCAGTGGCGCAGTTCCGGCGGCAACTTCGGCAACGGGTTCTGGGCATGCATGATGGCCATCGCCAGCGCGTCGTCGGCCTTGTAGGGCAGTTGGCTGGTCAGCATCTCCCAGGCCAGCACGCCAAGGCTGTAGAGGTCGGCGCGGTGGTCGACCTGTTGCCCGCGTGCCTGTTCCGGCGCCATGTACGCGGTGCTGCCGACGGCGAGCCCGGTCATCGTCACGCGCGTGCCGTGGCCGCGTCGCAACGCGATGCCGAAGTCGGCCAGCAGCGGACGGTCGGCTTCGTCGAACAGCACGTTCTCGGCCTTGACGTCGCGGTGGATCACCCCGCGCGCATGCGCGAAGCCGAGCGCGGACAGCAGCGCCCCCAGGATTTCGCGAATGCGCGCTTCGTCGCTGCGCAGGTCGCGCTGCCCGACATGGCCCTTGGGCAGGTGGGGCATCGAATACCACGGCAAGCCTTCACGTGTGCGCCCGACTTCGTGGATGCCGACGATGTGCGGGTGTTCGAGTCGGGCGATGGTGCGGGCTTCGTTCTCGAAGCGGCGACGGCTGACTTCGTCCGTGAGCGCGTCGGCCAGCATCACCTTCACCGCGACCTCGCGCGAGAGCGACAGTTGCGTGCCCAGCCATACCGTCGACATGCCGCCGCGACCGATCACCCGTGACAGGCGGTAGCCCGGGATCTCGGGTGGCGTCGGGTTTGCGGGCTGATGAGTGGTGTGGGTCATGCGTGCGTGCGTCGGGGCTGCCGCAGCATATAACGGCATGGCGCGGCATCAGGTGACATCGCCCGGGATGGTCACATCCGGTAGCGTGTCGGTGTCAGAGCAAGGGGGGGACATGGAGATGGGCATGCGCAAGGCGATGCGTTGGATCGGCGGGATCGTGGCAGGGCTGTTGGTGTTCGTTCTGCTGATGTGGGGACTTTCGCGCCTGCTTGGGCCGGATCGCGAGTCCCGCGAGGCGTTGTCGCTGATGCAGCAATCGTGGGATCCGCCCGGGGAGAATGCATTCGATGCGATCTGGCTGCTGCCTTATGCGGTGCCGGAAGATCGGATCCATGCGATCGCGGCGGCCGACATGCAGCGCATGCACGCAGCGCCTCCTGCCGACAGCGATGGCCATGGCGGCTTGTCGGGGTTCACCAGTCTCGCTGCGGAGACGTTTGTCGAGGAACGGTTGGCAGCCGAGGATCATGGACTGCTGTGCGATGTGCGTGGCGAGCCTTGTTTGGCGAAAGTGCGTGGTGACCTGGCGGCATACGAGGATCTGATCGATCGACATGCCGGCATGCTGCAGCGGCACGATGCACTGGCGCGCCATGGACACATCCGCAACCTGTTGCCATCGCGGATCGATGCGCCGTTTCCGGCATTTGTTGCCGGTCGATTGGCGCATGTGCGCAATGCAGTACTGTTCGCCCAGGGTGACGCGGGTGCGGCGCTTGAATCGACCTGCCGGGATCTTGCGACGTGGCGAAGGCTGGGTGCGCAGAGCGACATGCTGATCGCGACGATGGTGGGCATCGCGTACTCGACCGGGTCGAACGGTTCGTTGCTTGCCGAGATGCTCGGCGAACTGCCGGCAGGACATCCCCTGCCTCCGTCCTGCCATGATGCCGTGCGCCCGCCGGAACCTGAGGAGCTTTCGATGTGTCGCGCGATGCGCGGCGAATTCGCGTTCACCACGCAGGCACTGGAGCTGACGCCCGACATGGTGAAGGCAGAATCGCGTGCGGCGGTGCGACTGTTGCTGCCGCTGCTGTTCAACGCGGAGAAGACCAAGGCGCGCACGGCCTCAAACTATGCCGCCTATTGTGGTGGCGAGTCGATGGCGAGGATCGAAGACGATCGCCCGTTCGTGGCCGAGGACATGCCGGGGCTGGATTACATCGAGTTCGGCTGCATCGACAATGCCATCGGCTGCATCCTCTCGGCCATCGCCGTGCCGGCGCTTCCCGATTACCAGAATCGCTTGCTCGACCATGGCGCACGCCTGCGGCTGCTGGGGACGTTGCTGTGGTTGCACGGGGATGCCGCCGGGCAGGCGAACACGCTGCAGGTGCGGCTTGCGGATCGGCCGCAGGGGTTGAAAGGTGCGGCGCGTGATGTCGAGGTCGGCGAAGGTAGCCGCACGTTGCGCATCCGGCAGTATTCCAGCCGCGATGGCGATTACTGGGAAGTCCCGCTCCCGGTACTTGCCGAAGGCGAATCCACGGCTGATTGACCCGCCACGGGTGAGCGGTCGCGCTTGCGACGCACGTACACCTGCTTGCGCACGCGAGCGACGACATCGCCATCGGCATCGATCACGTTGGTGGCGAACCAGTGCAGGTATTTATCACCGCCAGCGGTCGCCTCGCGGATCGTGTCGAGGACGGCGTCGTCCACGTCGAAGGTGGCCGACACCGTGCCGCGCCCCGGTTTGGTGAATTCGATGTCCGCGGCCCTGTCCCAGACGATGTAGTCGCGGCCAAGGCATTCCTTGAGCAGGATCATCCAGAACGGATCGGTCATCGAGAACAGGCTGCCGCCGTAATGCACGCCGACGTAGTTGCGGTTCCAGGGACGCATGCGCAATTCGACGCGGGCATGCAGCCAGTCCGGTGACATCCGGGTGACATGGATGCCGCTCGTGACGAACGGCGGCCACAGGTTGAAGATCCAGCGCAGGGCAGTGGGGGTCATGCGTCAACAGGAGGAAAACGGGAGGTGGAAGCCTACCATTCGCATGCGTATGGGTGGTGCCCGCGGGGGACGCGTGCTACACCCGGGACGAGAGGGTTGAACGATCCGGGGGAGGGCGATGGCAGGGGTGCCTTGCGCGAATTGCGGAACACCGATGGCCGGCGAATATTGCGCGGCCTGCGGCCAGCGCGTGTTCGTGGACGCCGACCGGCGCTTCGGCCACCTGCTGGGGGAATTCTTCCGTGCCGCGACCGATCTCGATGGCCGGTTCTGGCGCAGCATCGGTGCCTTGCTGTTCCAGCCGGGCAGGATCGCGCGCGATTACATCGCTGGTGCGCGTGCGCGCTGGATGTCGCCGATCAGCTTGTTCCTGGTCGTCAACCTGCTCTATTTCCTGGTGCCGACGCTCACCGATCTCAGCCTGCCGCTGCACAACCAGATCCGCGGCAACGTGTACCGGGAGTTCGCACCGGCGCTGTGCGAAGTGCGCGAGACGGCGGGGCTGTGCGGCACGACCGGCCAGTTGCACAGTCCCTTGACCGAGCCGCTGGTGCGGCAGCGGCTGCAGGCGGAGCGCGACCGGGCGACTGCCGCCGGGCGCACGTTCTCGATCGAACGCTTCGGGCAGCGTTACGACGCGCGGTCGGCCGAGATCGGCAAGTTGCTGGTGATCCTGCATGCGCCGTTCATGGCGTTGGCACTGATGCTGGTGGCCTGGAAGCGACGTCGCTATTTCGCCGAGCATTTCGTCGTTGCGCTGGGCATGCTCAGCTTCCTGCTGTTGCTGCCGCCACTCGTGTTGCGGCCGATGGCCGTGCTCGCCAATGCATTCCCGGCGTTTTGGCAACCGTGGATGCGACCCTGGATCGAGTTGGGCCTGGTGGCGCTGATCCTGTGGTGCTTCGCCTCGACCTGCCGGCGCTGCTACGACAGCCGGTGGTGGGTGGCCATCGGGCAGGGCGTGGCGGTGTTCTCTGCGTTCGCGCTTTCAAGCCTGGTGGTTTACCGCGCAGTGCAGTTCGTGTTGACGCTGTGGCTGATGTGAAGCGCGGTCAGAACAGCAGCGCCGACATCTTCCTGCGGTAGCGACCGACCAGTTCGGCATCGTCGATCACGCGGAAGGCGTCGATCAGTGCCTTGCGCGGCAGGCCTTCCTCGAAGTCGCGGTTGGCGCGCAGCATTTCGATGAACTGTTCCAGCGCATCCTTGTTGCGGCCAGCGACGAGGCGGTGTGCGCCCAGCAGGTGGCGTGCACGCAGGTCGCCGTGGTTCGAGGCGATCGCGGCCTCCAGCACTTCCACCGGCGGCGCGTCCTTGAGCAGGGCGGCGAAACCGAGTCGTGCGCGCGCCTTCACGGCGCGGTCGTCGGTGGACAGGTTGGCAGGCAGGGCGTCGAGCAGTTTCTCGGCTTCCGTGGCGCCACCGGTTTGCAGCAGGGCGAGGGCGAGATCGAGCTTGAGTTCGGGCTTGTCCGGCTCGGCTTCGATCTCCCGGCGCAGGCGGCCCACTTCGGCATGCGGATCGACGGGTGCGGCCTCGGGCACGGCTTCTTCGACGGGCGCAGCCGGTTCGATCCCGTGGTGCTTGAGGAACTCGCGCACCTGGCCTTCGGGCAACGCGCCCTGGAAGCCATCGACGATCTGCCCGCCCTTGACCAGGAACACAGTGGGGATGGAGCGGATCTGGAACGCGCCGGCGATCTGCGGCTCGGCCTCGGTGTCCACCTTGGCCAGCAGGAAGCCGCCGTGGAATTCCCCGGCCAGCTTCTCAAGGATCGGGCCGAGCGTCTTGCACGGGCCGCACCAGTCCGCCCAGAAGTCCACCAGGACGGGCACTTCCAGCGACTTCTGCAGCACGTCGGCCTCGAAACCGGCGGTCGTGGCGTCGAAGACGTAGGGGTTGATGGCGTCGGCGGACATCGGAGCTTCCTGTGCGGGGAGCCGGGAGGATGGCGGCGGATGGCCGGGATTCCAAGTCGATGTAAAAAATAGTTGACATCGACGGGCGTTGATGTAAAAAATGATTTACATAAAGTCCGCTGGAGAAGACATCGTGATGGTGAAGCGCTGGGGCTGGGGGTTGCTGCTGCTAGTGGCCGGGCTGGCGCTGTGGCTCCTGTTCGGAAGCGGGCGGGTGTTCGGCCACGATATCGGCGGCTTCGGGATGACCTTGCTGATCGGCGTGGCCTGGGCGGCGCTGTACGGCGTTTCGAACATCCCGCAGGGCGAGTTCGAGCGTGGCGTGTCGCCGGGCGAATGGAAGGCCTGGATCGGGTTCGGCTTCATGCTGGTGGCGACCGCTTTCTTCTTCGTACGGGTCTACGCACAGGGAGGCGATGTCTATCCGCATCCGCATGCACCGATCATGGCCGGTGTCGCGCGCGACCTCGTCTTGCTGCTGGTGGCGTGGATCGTGCTGACGCAGGTCGTGTCCGCGCGCTGGAAGGGCCGCGTGCTGCAAGACGAACGCGACCGCGAGATCGAGGCGAAGGCGGCGGATTGGGGGCGTGGTGCGCTGGTGTTCGTGATCATCGGGCTGGCGGTCACGTTCGGGTTCACGCCTGCCGACAGGCTGCAATGGGCGACGCATGCGATGGTGGCGAACCTGCTGGTGTTCGCATTGATGTGGGGCTGGCTGGTGGAGTACGCCGCGACCGTAGCGATGTACGTGCATGACAGGAGGCACTGAAATGGAAAATGCCGTGAAGCGGGAAGCGCGGGGTTGGACGTGGATCGCGATTGCACTGGTGGCGATGTTGGGCGTGGTGGTGATGGTGCTCGGCGTCAAGGAGCACAGGATCCACCTGCTGTTCGGAGGCGCGATGCTGTTGCTGGTCGCCTGTGCCTTGTGGATGCAGGATCGCGCATTCTTGCCCGGGCGCGAGGAGGCCTTGCCATCGAACGCGGAGAAGGCGGCCTGGTCGCAACTTGGCGTGGGGCTGGTCGCGATCCTGGTACTGGGCGGCATCTCGCTCGGTTCGATGCAAGGGTCGATGGCGTCGTACCTGTTCTTCTGCGCGTACGTCGTCATCGTGGTGTTCTATCCGGTGTTCCGGCGTCGTTTCGTCGAGGCGAACCTGCGCCATCGCGACGTGCCCGAGGATGAGCGCGATCGCGCGATCCGTGCGCAAGGCGATTACCTGTCGAAGCGATTGCTCGAATTCGCGCTGGTCGGGCTGGCGATCCTGTGGGTGCTGGTGCCGCAGTTCTTCCGTTCGCTGGGTGGCCCTTTGCAGGTCGCTGCTTTGCTGATGCTGCCGATCCTCGCTGCCAACGTGGCAGGCGAAGGGCGCGTGGCCTTGCTGCACTGGCGTGATCGTCAGTGACCGGTACGCCGCTCGCCAATGACATCCGCCGCCTGCGCTTCGAGCGTGGCGAGATGACGCAGCAGCAGTTGGCCGATGCCTGTGGCGTGACGCGGCAGACGATCATTGCGCTGGAGGCGGGCCGCTATGCGCCGTCGCTGGAGCTGGCGTTCCGCATCGCGCGAGCGTTCGGCGTGGGCGTGGAGGATGTGTTCCGGTGGGAGGAAGCATGAACGCGACGACGACACGACTGGCTTGGGCTGCGTTGCTGGTGTTCGCATGCGCATTGATCGGATTGGGCGCGCAATGGCCGCCGTTCTCGCACGCCGATCATCCGGTGGCGTTCGCCGGAATGCACGGCGTGGAAGGTGCCTGGTTGTTCAATGCGATGGTGTTCGTGGTGCCGGGGCTGCTGGTGTCGCTGGTCGCGCTGCGCCTGCGTGCGTCGCATGCGCACGACGCGCGATGGCAGGTGCGGATCGGTGCGACCTTGTTGTTGCTGTCGGCGCTGGCGTTCGCGGCGCAGGGAATGTTGCCGCTGGATCCGGACGACATCGATGCGGGCCGGAGCCGCTGGCACGCATCGGCGTGGATGGCGTGGTGGATTTCGTTCGCCGCGGGGGCCTTGCTCTACGCCCGTTCGACGCTGGCCCAGCACCTGGTGGCCGTCGCGGCGGTGCTGCTGGTGTTGGCGCTCGTACTGTTCGCCAGCCATTGGCTGCCGGCCGGCGTCGCGCAGCGCATCGCCTTCGCCGTCTGGTTCGGCTGGTTCTGGTTTGCGGCGCGGTCGATCAGCCGTGCCGGAGCTTCAGCGCCAGGATGATCGCCGCGAGCACGAAGGTCACCGCATTGGCGATGATCATCGGCCACGAATCCAGCGCGATGCCGTAGCCGAACCAGCACACGATGCCGACGATGAAGACCACGTACATGCCCAGCGAGATGCCGCGCGTGTCGCGGCTGCGGATCGTCTTCACCGCCTGCGGCACGAAGGCCAGCGTGGTCAGCGTGGCGGCGGCATAGCCGAGCCATTCGAGGTTCATTCGGCCACCGGTTGCGCGTACACCTTGCCGTCCTTCATCACGAAGTCGACGCCGAGCACGGCATTGATGTCGTCGACCGGATTGCCCGGCAGGGCGATGATGTCGGCGCGCTTGCCCGGCTCGATCGTGCCGAGATCATCCATGCCAAGCACCGTCGCCGCGTGCAGGGTCGCCGATTGCAGCGCATAGGCGCTGGGGATGCCGGCCTCGACCATGTAGATGAACTCGCGCGCGTTGTCGCCGTGCGGGCCGACGCCCATGTCGGTGCCGAAGGCGATCTTCACGCCGCCCCGGTATGCGCGCGCGGCCGTGTCCTGGATCTGCGCACCGATGGTTGCCGCCTTCGGGCGCACGACCTCGGGGAAGTAACCGTCGATCTTCGCCTTCTCGGCCACGAAGCGGCCAGCGGAGATGGTCGGCACGTACCAGGTGTCGTGGCGCTTCATCAGCGCGATCACCTCGTCGGTCATGTGGGTGCCGTGCTCGATGCTGGTCACCCCGGCCACGATGGCGCGCTTCATGCCTTCGGTGCCATGCGCGTGCGCGGCGACGCGGTAGCCGTAGTCCTTGGCGGTGTCGACCACGGCCTTGATCTCGTCCTCGGTGAACTGCGGCGCATCGCCGGAGCGCGCGTAGCTGAGCACGCCGCCGGTGGCGGTGATCTTGATCACGTCGCTGCCGTCCTTGTAGCGCTGGCGCACGGCCTGCCGGGCATCGTCGACGGAATTGATCACGCCCTCGGTCGGGCCGGGCGGGCCGAGCAGGTGCGAGAGCATCGAGTTGTAGCCGTTGGTGGGGTCGGCATGGCCGCCGGTGGTGGCGATGGACTTGCCGGCGGCGAAGATGCGCGGGCCCTCGACGAGGCCCTGATTGATCGCGTCGCGCAGGTGCGGACTGACTTCGCCGCCCAAGTCGCGCACGGTGGTGAAGCCGGCCTGCAGGGTCTTGCCGGCGAAGCCGACGGCGCGGAAGGCGTAGTCCACGGGGTCGAGGCGGAAGCCTTCGGAATAGCTCTGCGGGCTGGATTCGGAGCCCAGGTGCACGTGCAGGTCGATCCAGCCAGGCAGGCAGGTGCGGTCTCCGAGCACGATGGAGCCGGTGCCGTCGGGCAGCTTGGCGCGGCCCGGGATCACGCTGCGGATGCGTCCGTCCTCGACCACGATGGTGTGCTCGCCCAGCACGCGGCCGCTGCGTGCGTCGAACAGGCGGTCGCAATGCACGGCCACCGGTTGCGCGGCGATGGCGGGCAGGGCGGTGGCAGCGGCAAGGGCAAGGCTGGCGGCGGCGAGGCGCATGTCGGTGGTTCCCGTGGACGAGGCGCCGATCATACGGCCTGCATGGCGGCTTCCGGAGCGCTGCGGTAGGCTGTCCGGCTCCCCAAGCCCGTTGCAATGCCGTGTCCGAATCGCCTGCCAGTCCCGATCACAGTTACCAGCCCAGTACCGTCGAGGCCGCCGCGCAGCGCTTCTGGGACGACACCCGCGCCTTCGAGGTCACCGAACAGCCGGGCAAGCCGAAGTACTTCTGCCTGTCGATGCTGCCGTACCCGTCCGGTGCGCTGCACATGGGCCACGTGCGCAACTACACCATCGGCGACGTGATCAGCCGCTACCAGCGCATGACCGGCAAGAACGTGCTGCAGCCGATGGGCTGGGATGCCTTCGGCCTGCCAGCCGAGAACGCAGCCATCAAGAACGCCACCGCGCCGGCGAAGTGGACCTACGCCAACATCGACCACATGCGTGCGCAGCTCAAGTCGCTGGGTTACGCGATCGACTGGAGCCGCGAGTTCGCGACCTGTTCGCCGGACTATTACGTCCACGAGCAGCGCATGTTCACGCGGTTGATGAAGAAGGGCCTGGCCTATCGCCGCAATTCGGTCGTGAACTGGGATCCGGTCGACCAGACAGTGCTGGCCAACGAGCAGGTCGTGGATGGTCGCGGATGGCGCAGTGGCGCGCTGGTGGAGAAGCGCGAAATCCCGCAGTGGTTCCTGAAGATCACCGATTACGCGCAGGAACTGCTTGACGGACTCGCCACGCTGTCCGGCTGGCCGGAATCGGTGCGCACCATGCAGCGCAACTGGATCGGCCGCAGCGAAGGCCTGGAATTCTCGTTCAAGGTCGATGGCGAGGACGAACCGTTGGCGGTGTACACCACGCGCCCGGACACGCTGATGGGCGTGACCTTCATTTCCATTGCCGGCGAGCATCCGCTGGCATTGAAGGCCGCACGATCGAATCCCGAACTGGCTGCGTTCCTCGCCGACCTCAAGCAGGGCGGCGTGTCGGAAGCCGAAGTGGAAACGCAGGAAAAGCGCGGCATGGCGACCGGCCAGTGGGCGATCCACCCGGTCACTGGCGAGGACGTGCCGATCTACGTCGCCAACTTCGTGCTGATGGGCTACGGCACCGGCGCGGTGATGGCGGTGCCGGCGCACGACCAGCGCGACTGGGAATTCGCCAAGGCCTACGGCCTGCCGGTGCGTCCGGTCATCGTGCCGGCATCGGTGCGTGACGCGCTGAAGGAAGTGATCGGCGACGTGGCGCACGATGCCGATCCGTTCCAGGCGGCGCTGGCCGGCGGCAGCGTCGATGCCTACGACACCTCGGCCGCGGTCGCGGTGGTGAAGGCCTACCTCGACGGCATCGAGCAACAGGGCGCGTACACCGAACGCGGTTTCCTGATCAATTCCGGTGAATACAACGAACTGGATTTCGATGGCGTGTTCGATGCGCTCGCGGCGCGTTTCGCCGCCGAAGGCATCGGCAAGCGCAAAGTCAATTTCCGCCTGCGCGACTGGGGCGTCAGCCGCCAGCGCTACTGGGGTTGCCCGATCCCGGTGGTCTACTGCGCCGATTGCGGTGCGGTGCCGGTGCCGGAAGACCAATTGCCGGTGCTGCTGCCCGAGGACGTCGCCGATGCCTTCGCCAATCCCGGCGTGGTGCATTCGCCCATCAAGTCCGACCCCGAGTGGCGCAAGACCACCTGCCCGTCGTGCGGCAAGCCCGCCGAACGCGAGACCGACACCTTCGATACCTTCATGGAATCGAGCTGGTACTACGCGCGCTACACCTCGCCGGGCGCGGCCGACCTGGTCGACGACCGTGCGAAATACTGGACGCCGGTCGACCAGTACATCGGTGGCATCGAGCACGCGATCCTGCACCTGCTGTACTTCCGCTTCTATCACAAGCTGCTGCGCGACGAGGGTCTTGTCGACAGCGACGAGCCGGCGACCAACCTGCTGACGCAAGGCATGGTGATCGCGGAGACGTACTGCCGCGAGAACAGCAACGGCTCGAAGGACTGGTTCAACCCGGCCGACGTGGACGTGGAGCGCGACGACAAGGGTCGCATCACCGGCGCGACGCTGAAGTCCGATGGCCAGCCGGTGGTGATCGGTGGCATCGAGAAAATGTCGAAGTCCAAGAACAACGGCGTCGACCCGCAGTCGATGATCGGCAAGTACGGTGCCGACACCGTGCGCCTGTTCTCGATGTTCGCTTCGCCACCCGACCAGTCGCTGGAATGGAACGAGGCCGGCGTGGAAGGCATGTCGCGTTTCCTGCGCCGGTTGTGGGTGCAAGTGCAGAAGCATGTCGATGCCGGCGCGGCGGATGCGTTCGACGCCGCGGAGGCGACGCCTGCGCAGAAGACGCTGCGCCGCCAATTGCACGAGGTGATCCAGAAGGTCGGCGACGACTACGGCCGCCGCCACAGTTTCAACACCGCCATCGCGTCGGTGATGGAACTGCTGAACGCGGTGTCGAAGTTCGATGACGCCAGCGGCAACGGCCGCGCGCTGCGCCAGGAAGCCTTCGAGGCGATGGCCTTGCTGCTCAATCCGATCACCCCGCATGCCAGCCATGCGCTGTGGCAGTTGCTGGGACATCCCGAAACATTGCTCGAGGACGTGCCGTTCCCGCAAGCCGACCCGGACGCGCTGGTGCGCGATGCGGTGACGCTGGCGGTGCAGGTCAACGGCAAGCTGCGCGGCACCATCGAGGTTGCTGCCAATGCCGGGCGGGAAGCGGTCGAGGCCATCGCCCTGGCCGAGCCCAACGTGCAGGCTTTCCTGTCCGGCCTGGCGGTGCGCAAGGTCATCGTGGTGCCCGGCAAGATCGTGAACATCGTTGCCGGCTGAATGCCGGCGGGCGGGCGGCTTGCCCGCCCGAACGGCCTCGGCCAGACTGCGCGCATGAAACGACTCTCCACGGCCGCCATCGCCTTCCTCCTCCTCTCCCTCACCGCTTGCGGCTTCCAGTTGCGCGACACGCTGGTGCTGCCGCCGGGCCTGGAGGAAGTGCGGATACAGGTGAGGGATCCCTACAGCGGGCTGGCGACATCGCTGGAGCGTTCACTGCTGCGCGCGGGGGCCAAGGTGGTGCCTGCCACCGAACGGCGCCGGGTGGCGACGCTCAACATCCGTTCCGAGCGCTGGTCCTCGCGTCCACTGAGCATCGACCAGTATGGCCGCGCGCAGGAGTACACCCTGCTGTACGCGGTGATCTTTTCGCTGACCGACGCCAACGGCGACGTGGTGGTGCCGCAGCAGGCAGTGGAAATGTCGCGCGATTACATCTCGTCGCCGACCGAGTCGACCGGTACCGACACCGAGCGCGAATTGCTCACCCGCGAGATGCAGCGCGAGATGACCGCTTCGATCCTGCGCCGGATCGATGCCGCCTCGCGCGAGGGCCGGCAGGCGCAATGAGCCAAGGCTGGCGAAGCGGATGGAACTGACGCCCGAACGCCTGCCCGCGCAGCTCGCTGCCGAGCCGTTGCGGCCGGCCTACCTCATCGCAGGGCCGGAGCCGCTGCGCGTGCTGGAAGCGGCGGATGCGGTGCGTGCGCGTGCGAAGGAAACGGGTTTCGGCGAACGCGAGGTCTTCGACGCCGATGGCCGGGACTTCGACTGGAACACGCTCGAGGCGACGTTCCGCGCGCCCAGCCTGTTCGCTGCGCAACGCCTGGTCGAAGTGCGCCTGCCGACGGCCAAGCCGGGCAAGGAAGGCAGCGAGGTCATCGCCGGGTTCTGTGCCGATCCGGCGCCGGACGTGGTGCTGCTGGTCACCGGCGGCGAGTGGAGCCGGCAGCATGGCGGCAAGTGGAGCGAGGCGATCGGCAGGATCGGCCATGTCGTCGTCGCCAATCCGGTGCGCCCGCACGAGTTGCCGGGGTGGATCGAATCGCGCCTGCGCAGCCGTGGCCTGCGTGCGGATCGCGATGCCGTGCAGCGCCTGGCCGAGCGCGTGGAAGGCAACCTGCTGGCGGCAGCGCAGGAAATCGACAAGCTGGCCTTGCTCAGCGACGGGCAGGTACTCGATGCCGCGCGGATGGAGGCATTGGTCGCCGATGCCGCGCGTTACGACGTGTTCCGACTGATCGATTGCGCACTCAACGGGCAGCCGCTGCAGGTCTCGCGGATGCTGGCCGGCCTTCGCGCCGAAGGACAGGCGGTGTTCGCGCTGATGGGCATGGTCGTGATGGAACTGCAGCGGGTCGCCGCGCTGGCGCGGGTGAACGAGCGTGGCGGCAACCTCGCCGCCGAGTTCAAGGCGCAACGGGTCTGGGATTCGAAGCAGGCGGTGTATCGCCGTGCATTGCCGCGGCACCCGGCCGCGCGCTGGCAACGGCTGGTGGCGGAAGCCGGACGCGTGGATCGCGTGGCCAAGGGTCGCGTGCGCATCGGGCAGGAGTCCGGCGATGCCTGGCAATTGCTCGAACGCCTGTTGCTGGCGGTGTCCGAGCCCAAGGCAGTGGCATTGCTGGCCTCGTGAAGTTGCGGCTGTCCTACGGCGGCACCTTCGATCCGATCCACCACGGACACCTCGCCATCGCGCGCGCCGCGCGCGATGTGCTGGAAAGCGACGTGTGGCTGATGCCGGCTGCGGATCCGCCGCATCGGCCTGCGCCCGGTGCCGATGCCATGCAGCGCGTCGAGATGCTGAGGCTTGCGGTGGCGGATGAACCAGGGCTGCGCATCGACCTTCGCGAATTGCAGCGAGAGGGCCGCAGCTACACCTTCGACACCTTGCTCGGGATGCGCCGCGAACTGGGTGCCGAGGCCCCGATCGCGCTGCTGGTCGGCGCCGACAGCTTGCTGGGACTGCCGACCTGGCGGGAGTGGCAGGCCCTGTTCGGGCTGGCGCATTTCGTCGTCGCCGATCGCCCCGGCAGCGAACTGGATGCGCGCCTGCCCGAGGCGCTCGCCGATGCGTTGGACGGACGCTGGACTGCAGATGCCGGCCAACTCCGCCGCGTGCCGGCAGGCCGGTTGTTCCGGCTGCACCAGCCGCTGCATTCGGGTTCGGCCACCGGTATTCGCCATCGCATCGCCGACGGCCTGCCATGGGACGACCTGGTGCCGACCCCGGTCGCCGCGTATATCCGGCATCACGGCCTGTACGGTGCCGCCGTGGACGGGGCGCCGACACCCCCTCCGCTATAATCGCCCGCAACCCGAGAGAACCGCAGCCCTTGACCACCTCCGCACAAGTCATCAAGACCCGTCTTCCGAATCCGCCGCCGCCGGTGGATATCCTGCTCAAAACGGTGCATACGGCCCTCGAGGAGCTGAAGGCCAAGGATGTCGTCGAGATCGACGTCCGTGGCAAGACCAGCGTCTGCGATTTCATGGTCGTCGTCTCCGGCACCTCGACCCGGCACGTCAAGTCCATCGCCGACGAGGTGGTCAGGAACGCCAAGCAGCTCGATTGCCAGCCGCTGGGCGTGGAAGGCGAGCGCGAGGCCGAATGGGTGCTCGTCGACCTCGGCGACGTGGTCGTCCACGTCATGCTGCCGCGCGTGCGCGAGTTCTATGCGCTGGAGCGGTTGTGGACGGTGGGTGACGAGCCGCCGCAGGAATACGCCGACGCCGCGGATGGCGAGGGCCGCTGACGCCTTGCCGATGCGGCGGACATGAAGGCTCGCCTCATCGCCGTCGGTGAACGCGCACCCGGCTGGGTGGCGCAGGGATTCGCCGAATACCAGAAGCGCCTGTCGCACTGGCTGCCGCTCGAACTGGTGGAAGTGGAGCCCGGCCTGCGTGGCAAGGGCCGCGATGCCGTGCGTGCGATGCAGGACGAGGGCGTGCGCGTGCTGGCCGCGTTGCCCAGGAATGCGCATGTGGTCGTCCTCGATGGCCGCGGCAAGGCGCATTCATCCGAACAGCTTTCGCAACGTCTCGAACACTGGCGCGGGCAGGGGCGCGACTTGGCTTTCCTGGTCGGCGGCCCGGAAGGGCATTCGCCCGAAGTGCTGGCACGGGCCGACGAGCAATGGTCGCTTGGCCCGATGACACTGCCGCACATGCTGGTGCGACTGGTATTGGCCGAACAGGTCTACCGCGCGGCGGCGATGCTCGCCAACCACCCCTACCACCGCGCCTGACGCGAAGCCCGCGCAGTGCGGGCTTCGCGTCCATGGGGCGTATTGATGGGTGGTTGCCGTGTGTGCGTTACATCCGGTCGAGCACGAATTCGATAGGCACCAGGCCGACCGCCTGCATCGCGCGGCCGTCCTTCATCGCCGGGCGGAACGTCCAGCGGCGCAGCACGTGGCGAACGGCTTCCTGGTCGAGGATGCGATGGCCGCTGCTGGCGTGGATGCTGACCTTGAGCGGCTTGCCGTCCACGTCCACCAGCACTTCGAGGATCACCGTGCCCTGCAGGTTGCCGCGGATGGCATCGCGTGGATAGGTGGGCGAAGGCGTGTTGGCGTATTCCAGGCGCATGCCCTGGAGCGGGCCGGTCGGCGCGATGTCCGGCGGGCCGGTGACGTCGCTGGTCGGTTCGACGGTGGTCTCGACGAACACCTCGCCATCGGGGAAGGTCATCGACTGCTCGACCGGCGTCGGGACGGTCGTCGGCCGGGTGGTCGCCGTGGAGGTGGGGCGAGGCTTCACCACCTCGACGACTTCGGGCTTCGTTTCCGGCTTCGGCTTGGGCGGGGTGATCCAGTGGAGCTGGATGTCGGGCTCCGGCAAGGCCGGTGCGGGCGGCAGGTTGGCCGGGATCAGCAGCAGCAACAGGGCGAGGACGTTGACCGCCATCGTGCTGCTGATGCCGAGGATGCGACTGATGTCGAGGCGCGTCTCGGGTGACGCGGCGTGGCGACGATGCGATTGCTGCAGGACCATGGCCCACCTCCGTTGGTTGCCCGGGGCAAGCGCCCCGGTACTGCACTGAACGCGCCAGCGGCGGGAACGGGGTGAAGCCAGTGTCCCGCTCTGTGCGCAACCCGACTGCAGTCCGAACCTACGCCCGGCCGATGGGGAAGGCAATGCGACGGACGTCGAAGGCGTCGCCGGGCCGACGAACGGCGACTCGGGAAGAAAAAGCCCGCATGGTGGGTGGGAGGAAAAGGAAAGGGCCCGCATGGCGGGCCCTTGGCAATCGATGATCGCAGCCGGTGTCAGTCGGCGTCCGGCTTGCCGTCGCCGTCCGGGTCGCGATCCATGCCGCCTTCGTCCGGGTTCGGCGGCTTGCGGGGGTGCGGCTTCTGCGCGTCGTCCTTGTCGCGGGGCTGCTTCTCGGGATAGCCCGGGGTCTTCCCGGGCTTCGCCGGCGGCTCGTGGTTGGTCATCGGCTTACCTGCCCAGTTCGAACACCACGTCCAGATTGGCAGACAGGGTGGTTTCGCCAGGTGAAACCGGTGCCGATTCCATGCGTGCATCCATCGCCATGCCCTTCATCATCGGCATCGGCGGCTGGAACCCGCCACCTTCGCTGATGCTGACGATGCGGCGCACGCGCAGGCCCAGCGACTTGGCATACATCTCGGCACGCGCCTGCGCCTTCTTCAACGCGGCCTGTCGTGCCTCGTCGTAGACCGCCTCGGGCTGGTCGATCTCGAAGCTCGGGCCGTTGACCTGGTTGGCGCCGCTGGCGACCAGCGCGTCCAGCACCTCGCCGATCTTGGTTACGTCGCGCACCTTGATGCTGACGGTGTTGCTGGCCTGGTAGCCGGTGATGACCGGCGGCTGGTTCTCGGCATAGCGGTACTGCGGGTGGATGTTGATGCCGGTGGTCTGGATGTCGCGTTCGGCGATGCCGGCGGCCTTGATCGCGGCGACCACCTTGGCCATCTGCGTGGAATTGGCGCGCAGCGCGGCGTTGGCATCGGCGGCCTGGGTGACCACGCCGGTCGACAGCGAGGCCACGTCCGGCACGCGGCTGGCTTCGGCGCTGGCAGAGACCGAGAGCAGGGTGCCGTCGCTCGGGGCGATGGCGGCGGGCGTGGCGGTCTGTGCGTTGGCGGTCATCGTGGTGGTGCCCAGTGCGGCGCCCATGGCGAGCACCAGAGGAAGGAGGATGTTGCGGCGCATGTTGGTCTCCTGAATGGATGGGATCAAGATTGGACGCAGCCTGTGAACGGCCCGTGAGCCGGCGTGGGGTTGCGTGGGTCGACCGCCACGGTCGCCGTTCAACCGCGGGTTATCCTTGCCGCATGCTGCATCTAGCCTCCCAATCCCCGCGCCGGCGCGAACTGCTGGCGCGTTTCGACGTGCCCTTCGGCGTGATCGACGTGGACGTGCCCGAAGTGCGTGCGCCCGGCGAACCGGCCGAGGATTACGTGCGTCGCGTGGCACGCGAAAAGGCCGGTGCCGGCCTGCTCGAAGTCGTGGCCGTGCCCGATGCGCTGGTGCTGGGCGCCGATACCGAAGTGGTGCTCGACGACGAAGTGTTCGGCAAGCCGCGCGACGGCGACGATGCCGCGGCGATGCTGCGTCGGTTGTCCGGTCGCACGCACGACGTCGTGTCCGCGGTCGCCGTGGTGTCCGCGGGACGCGAGGCGCAGGCCGTGTCGCGTTCGAAGGTGACCTTCGCGACTTTGTCGGAAGAAGACATCGCCGGCTATGTCGCCAGCGGCGAACCGATGGGCCGCGCCGGCGCGTATGCCATCCAGGGCGGCGCGGAGCGTTTCGTCACCCGGCTCGATGGCAGTTTTTCCGGCGTGATGGGGCTGCCATTGCACGAAACCATGCTGTTGCTGCGTGGCTTCGGGATCGCGACCGGATTCCCCGCGCCTGCCGGCGGGAAGTGAGGCCGGGATGTCGGAAGAGATCCTGGTCAACGTCACCCCGCGCGAAACCCGCGTCGCGGTGGTCGAGAACGGCATGCTGCAGGAGCTGCACATCGAACGTGGCTGGCGCCGCGGCGTGGTCGGCAACGTCTACAAGGGCAAGGTGCAGCGGGTGATGCCCGGCATGCAGGCGGCCTTCGTCGAGATCGGGCTCGATCGCACCGCGTTCCTGCACGCCAACGACGTGATGCGCTCGATGCAGGAGCCGCAGGCCGAGGCATCGGACGCGGGCGACATGCTCGTCGCGCCACCGGCCACGCTGCCGGTACGGCCGGTCACCGAACTGTTGCGCGACGGACAGGAAGTCGTGGTGCAGGTGGTCAAGGATCCCATCGGCACCAAGGGCGCGCGGCTGACCACGCAGATCAGCATCCCGTCACGCTACCTCGTGCTGCTGCCGCATTCGCGCGTGGTCGGTGTGTCGGCGCGTATCGAGGACGAGGACGAGCGCCAGCGGCTCAAGGCGATCGTGTCCGGGCTCACGCCGCCGGGTTCGCAGCATGGCTACATCGTGCGCACCAATGCGGAAGGCCAGCCGGCCGAAGCGCTCGCCGAGGATGTCGCCTACCTGCAGCGGGCGTGGTCGCTGATCGAGCAGAAGGTCGACGGTGCGCGCGTGGGTACCTGCCTGTACGAAGACCTGACCCTGCCGATGCGCGCGGTGCGCGACCTGGTGCGTCGCGACGTGGAGAAGGTGCGCGTGGATTCGCGCGAGACCTTCGAGCGGCTGCATGCGTTCGCCGCCCAGTACATGCCCGCCAATGCCACCGAAGGACAGGCCGGACTGGTCGACAAGCTGGAGCATTACACCGGCGCACGACCCATCTTCGATCTCTACGGCATCGAGGACGAGATCGGCCGCGCGCTCGACAAGGAAGTGCCGCTCAAGTCGGGCGGCTACCTGGTGATCGACCAGACCGAGGCGATGACCACGGTCGATGTGAACACCGGTTCGTTCGTCGGCCAGCGCAACCTCGAGGAGACGGTGTACCGCACCAACCTGGAGGCCGCGCAGGCGGTGGCGCGGCAACTGCGGCTGCGCAACCTGGGCGGCATCATCATCATCGACTTCATCGACATGAGCGACGAGGAACACCGTCGCCAGGTGCTGCGCACGCTGGAGAAGTCGCTGTCGAAGGACCATGCCCGCACCACCGTGTACGACTTCTCGCCGCTGGGCCTGGTGGAGATGACGCGCAAGCGCACCGTCGAGAGCCTGGAGCGCCAGCTCAGCGAGACCTGCCACGAATGCAGCGGCCGCGGCATGCTCAAGACCGCCGAGACGGTGACGTACGAAATCTTCCGCGAGATCGTGCGCGCGGTGCGCCAGTTCGATGCCCAGCAATTGCTGGTGATCGCTTCCCCGAAGGTCGTGGGGCGGATCACCGACGAGGAGTCCGCGGCAGTGGCCGAACTGGAGGAGTTCCTCGGCAAGTCGATCCGTTTCCAGGCGGACGACCAGTACTTCCAGGAACAGTTCGATGTCGTGCTGCTGTGACGTCCTGACCCGCGACCGCGCATCGGCGATTCGAGGGGACGGACACTTTCCACCGGACGCAGGTCGCGATGGCCGGTGTGCAGTCGGCAGCCATCGATCCCGATGCGTTTGCGCACGATGCGGAGCGCCGCGCTGATGCCGACGCGTTTGCGCCGTGGCCTGCGGTTCGCGCACCGGGGCACGTGGTACCTGCTTGCCGGCGTGCTGGTCGCGATGGCCGTCGGTGCGGTGGTCGCCAGCCAGTTGCTGTCGCTGGCCGAGCGCAACCCGGAGCGGATCGCCGACTGGTTGAGTGCGCGTGCAGGGCGCCCGGTCACGTTCGAGGCGGTGGAGACGGAATGGACGCGCCGCGGGCCGCTGTTGCGCCTCGACGGTTTGCGGGTCGGCGAACGTGGCGGCGTCCATGTCGGCGAGGCCGAGGTCCTGGTCGCCCAGTACGAAGGCCTGTTGCCGGGACGCTCGTTCACCGAACTGCGGATCCGCGGCCTGCAGCTCACGCTGCAACGCGACGACGACGGTCGCTGGCACGTGCGTGGCCTGCCCGGGCAGGACACCGGTGGCGATCCGTTCGCGGTGCTGGAAGGACTGGGCGAACTGCAGGTCGTCGGCAGCCGGTTGAGCATCCATGCGCCGCAACTCGGCATCGAGGCCACCTTGCCCCGGGTCGACCTGCGCCTGCGGGTGAACGGCCCGCGCGTGCGGGCCGCTGCGCGGGCGTGGATGAAGGAAGGCATGTCGCCGGTCAACATGGTGGTCGATGTCGATCGCAAGCTCGGCGATGGCCGTGTGCATGCCTTCGCCAATGAAGCCGACCTCTCCGCATGGGCCGAACTCGCGCGGCACGCCGGCATCGCAGCCGAAGCCGGCACCGGGCGCGCGGAGGCATGGATCGAATTGGCGTCGCACCGCGTCGACTCGGTCATCATCGATGCCGCTTTGGAAAACCTGGTGCTGCGCGGCACGCCGGTGGCCGAAGGCCGCGCGCCGCCGATGCAGCGCATCGATGCGCTCGACGTGCTCGCGCGGCTGCAGGTGCACGGCCGCGACTGGCGGATCGATGCGCCGAAGTTGCGGATCGGGCAGGGAACGAACCGCCAGGTGCTGGATGGATTGCTGGTGGCTGGTGGCGAACGCAACGTGTTGCGCGCGCAGCGCATCGATGCAGGCCCACTGGTTGCGGCAATCGCACTGAGCGACCGCTTCGATGCAGGATTGCGAAGCTGGTTGCTCGCGTCCGCCCCGGATGCGGTGTTGCACGACATCGATGTCTACGGCCAGCCAGATGGCCGCTTGCGTGCGCAGGCGCGCGTCGAAGGGCTGCGCTTCTCCACTGTCGGCGACACGCCCGGTGTGTCGGGCGTGGGTGGGGAGGTGTCGGGCGATGCCAATGGATTCTCGCTCGTGCTCGATCCCGATGCCGACATGCGCTTCGACTGGCCAAGCGGTTTCGGCCCGCCACACGACCTGCGCCTGCGTGGCACGGTCGCCGGATGGCGCGACGAAGGCCGGTTCCGGATCGAGACCCCTGCCTTGCACGTGCAGGGCACCGGCTATGTCGCAGACCTGCGTGGCGGCATCGCATTCGGAGGCGATGGCGGCCCGTCCCGCATCGACCTGGCGGCTTCGCTGGGCGAGGCGATGGTGCCGGTGGCGAAGCGCTTCTGGGTACGCCACCGCATGCCGGATGCGGCGGAACACTGGCTGGACGCTGCGCTGGTCGCCGGCAGGCTGCGCAACGGTCGCGCCATCGTGTCCGGCGACCTGGCCGACTGGCCTTTCAGCACGCTCGAGAACGCGCAGTCCAAGGGCATCTTCCACGCCGAGGGCGATCTGGTGGATGCGGTGGTCAAATTCCAGCCCGACTGGCCGGCGGCCGAACGCCTCAATGGCAAGGCACGTTTCGTCAACGACGGCTTCGTGGTCGAAGGCAGCGCGCAACTGGCGGGCGTCGCGGTCAACGGATTGCGTGCCGAACTCGCGCATTATGGCGAGGCCGCATTGTCGGTCCGCGCCACCACCGAGACCGATGCCGGCAAGATGCTGGCGCTGCTTCGCCAGAGTCCCTTGCACAAGCAACACGCCGATTCGCTGGACAACCTGTCCGCCAGCGGCGCAGTGGCGGCGACCTTCGCGCTCGACCTACCGCTTGCGGGCGGAGGCGCGCCCAGGATCGACGGCAACGTCGAGCTGCGTGACGCGACGCTCGCGGACGCGCGCTGGAAGCTCTCGTTCGAGAACGTCCACGGTACCGTGCGCTACGACCAGGACGGATTCGCGGCACGCGACCTCGCCGTCGTGCGCGAAGGCCGGCCGGGCCGCGTGTCGCTGCGCGCGGGCATGCCGCACGTGCGCGAAGGCGCGAATGCATTCGAGGCCGACCTCGATGCCGTGCTGCCGGTCTCCGACCTGTTGGCGCAGGCGCCGGAACTGGGCTGGTTGCAGCCGCATGCCAAGGGACGCTCGCGCTGGAACATCGCGGTGGCGATCCCGCAAGCCGCTGCAGGATCGTCACAGCCCGCCGCGACGCGCGTGCGCCTGCGTTCGGATCTGGTGGGCACCACGCTCGACTTGCCACAACCCTTGCGCAAGGCGGAACAGGAAACGCTGGTGACGACGGTCTCCACCACCTTGCCGCTTGACGATGGCGAGGTGACCGTCGCCTTCGGCAACCGCCTCGCGTTGCGCGCGCGTGGATCGCAGGGGCGCACCGGCGTGCGCGTGATGCTCGGGGCCGCCAGCGTCGACGAAGCGCCGCCGGAATCGGGCCTGGTGGCCACCGGTCGCACGCCTTACCTCGAAGCGATGGACTGGGCGACGCTCGCCACCGGCGATGGCGAAGGGCTGCCGTTGCGCGGCATCGACGTGACCGCGGATCGGCTGCAACTGCTCGGCAGCGATTTCCCGTCGACGCGTGTGGTGGCTTCGCCCGATGGCGCCGCGACCCGCGTCGTGTTCGATGGCAGGGCCCTTGCCGGCGTGCTGCGGCTGCCCGGCGACAAGTCCGCCGCCGTCGCAGGCAAGTTCGAGCGCCTGCACTGGACGTCGTCCGCACCCGCTGCTGCGACGGCGACGGCTGCGCCGAAAACCGCGCCACCGGACGAAGACGGCATCGATCCGGCGCGCATCCCTCCGCTGCAGATCGACGTGGACGACATGCGCTTCGGCGCGCTGCAACTGGGCACAGTGGCCCTGCGTACGCGGCCAACGTCGGCAGGCATGGCGATCGAGCGCCTGCAGGCGCGATCGCCGACACAGAAGCTCGACGCATCCGGGGAATGGAGCGGGGGGGCGTCGGCGCGCACGCGCATCGGATTGGCCATCGACAGCAGTGATTTCGGTGGCCTGATCGAAGGATTCGGGTTCGGCAAGCGGATCGACGGCGGCAAGGGCGAACTGAAGTTCGAGGCGGCATGGCCAGGCAGCCCGGCCGCGTTCGAGATCGGTGCGCTGGAAGGCACGCTTTCGGCGGTGGTGAAGGACGGCAAGCTTGCCGAAGTCGAGCCGGGCGCCGGACGCGTGCTCGGCCTGTTGAGCGTGGCGGAACTGCCGCGCCGCCTGATGCTCGACTTCCGCGATTTCTTCTCCAGTGGCTTCGCCTTCAACCGGATCGGTGGCACCGTGCGCTTCGGCGACGGCCAGGCGCGCAGCGACGACATCGTCATCGACGGCCCTGCGGCCGAGCTGCGCATCCAGGGCCGCAGCAACCTGCGCGAGCAGACCCACGACCAGCGCATCGAAGTGTTGCCCAAGACCGGCAACCTGCTGCCTGCCGTGGGCGCGATCGCGGGCGGGCCGGTGGGCGCGGCGGTCGGCGCGGTCGCCAATGCGGTATTGCGCGGGCCACTGGGCGAGATGAATGCGAAGAGCTATCGCGTCACCGGCACCTGGCAGGATCCGAAGGTGGAAGTGACCGAGCACCAATCCGCAAACCGTGCCAAGTTGCAGCCAGTCGATCCCGAGCACTTGCCATCCCCGTGATGTCCGCCACACTCGACCCCATGACCTCGACAGACAACGCACTCACCGTCGCAACCTCCCGCCTGCTGGCGCCAGCAGGGCTCGACGATCGCAACCTCGAACGCATGTTCTCGGCGCTGCTGGGGCCGGGCATCGACTTTGGCGACCTGTATTTCCAGCACGCGAGACGCGAGAGCTGGACGGTCGAGGACGGCATCGTCAAGGATGGCGCCCACTCAATCGAACAGGGTGTGGGCGTACGCGCGATCAGCGGGGAGAAGACCGGCTTCGCGTATTCCGACGACATCGATGGCAATGCGTTGCTCGAAGCGGTGCAGTCCGCACGCGCGATTGCACGCGATGGCGACTCGCGTGCGCCACGTGCGCTGCAGGTGGCCAGCACGCGCGCACTGTATCCGGCGCACGACCCCATCGACCTGTACGGCAACGAGGCCAAGGTCGAAGCACTTCGTCGCGTGGACAAGCTGTTGCGTGCCGCCGATCCGCGCGTGCGACAGGTGATGG
This sequence comes from Luteimonas sp., assembly GCA_024707405.1. Taxonomy (GTDB): domain Bacteria; phylum Pseudomonadota; class Gammaproteobacteria; order Xanthomonadales; family Xanthomonadaceae; genus Luteimonas. The sequence continues at coordinate 199,275 of JANPZU010000003.1, read as the reverse complement.
TGAGCCTGTCCGGCGGCGTCGACACGATCCTCGTCGCACGCAGCGACGGCGTGCTGGCCGGCGACGTGCGTCCGCTGGTGCGACTCAATATCCAGGTGATCGTGGAGCAGGACGGTCGCCGCGAATCGGGCTACGCCGGCTACGGCGGACGGCATGACTACGAAGAACTGCTTGGCAATGGCAAGCCGGAGAAGTTCGCGCGCGAGGCATTGCGCCAGGCATTGGTGAACCTCGAGGCCATTGACGCGCCTGCCGGCAACATGCCGGTGGTGCTGGGCGCGGGCTGGCCGGGCGTGCTGCTGCACGAAGCGGTGGGCCACGGACTGGAAGGCGATTTCAACCGCAAGGGCACGTCCACATACGCGGGCCGCATGGGCCAGCGCGTGGCGTCGCCGGGCGTCACCATCGTCGACGACGGCACGCTGCATGGGCGGCGCGGTTCGCTCAACATCGATGACGAAGGCACGCCGACCGGTTGCACCACGCTGATCGAGGACGGGGTGCTGACCGGCTACATGCAGGACACGCTGAACGCGCGGCTGATGGGCGTGGCGCCGACCGGCAACGGGCGTCGCGAGTCGTTCGCGCACCTTGTCATGCCGCGCATGACCAACACCTACATGCTCGCCGGCCAGCACGATCCCGAAGAGATGATCCGTTCGGTGAAGAAGGGCCTGTACGCGGTCAACTTCGGCGGCGGGCAGGTCGACATCACCAGCGGCAAATACGTGTTCTCCGCGACCGAGGCCTACCTGATCGAGGACGGTCGCATCACTGCGCCGGTGAAGGGCGCCACGCTGATCGGCAACGGTCCGGAAACCATGCAGCGGGTGAAGATGGTCGGCCACGACATGGCGCTCGACGATGGCGTCGGCACCTGCGGCAAGGATGGCCAGAGCGTGCCGGTCGGCGTCGGCCAGCCGTCGCTGCTGATCGACCAGATCACCGTGGGTGGGACGAAGGCGTGATCGACGGGGTCGTGGGGATCGTCCCGGGCAACTGTCGTCCCGAGCGCAGCGAGGGAACTTCTTTGTTTGGGCAACCGCAGTGCAAGATCCCTCGCTACGCTCGGGACGACAGGCTCAGCGCGAAAAATTCACGACTCGTCGTTGCTTTCGTCGCCCGGCGAACCGCCTGCATCGGAAGCCGCATTGGTCGAGAGCAGTTCGCGGATTTCCCGGAACAATTCGCGGAACGTGCGCGGGGGCTTGTTGCGCTTGCGCTCTTCCAGCGTGTTGCGCACGAGCTGCCGCAATTGCTGGCGATCGGCATGCGGGTGTTCTTCAAGCAGGTCGGCCAGCGCCGCGTCGCCTTCTTCAAGCAATCGCTCGCGCCAGCGTTCGGCGCGGTGCAGCAGCGCGGTTTCCTGCTTCGCAGCCTCGCCGCCGGCATCCAGCGCGTCGCGAATCGCATCGAGCGCGTCGTCGTCCTCGCGCCGCATGTGCTTGGCCAGGTAGGCCAACTGGCGCTTCTTCGCGATGTGCGAGGTGATGCGCCTGGCCTCGGCGATGTGCGGCAGCAGGTGTTCGGGCACCGGCAATTTTGCCAACTGGGCCGGCGACAGTCCGCTCAAGGTCTCGGCCAGCGACAGCACGTCCAGCGCGTCGCGGCGCTGCTGGCTGCGGCTGGGCGACAGGAACTCGCCCGATTCTTCGTCACGTCCTCTCATTGCATCAGGATAAGCCATTGAACAGCGTTGCCGTGCCAGCGTCCGACGATTCCACCGAGCGGCTGGAGCGCCTGCAGGCGCTGTCGCAGCGGCTGCTCGACCGCTGCCGCGCCCACGGTGCGACCCAGGCCGAGGTGTCGTGCTCGGAGGAGCGTGGCCTGAACGTCAACGTGCGCATGGGCGCGGTGGAGACCGTCGAAGCCACGCGCGACCGCGGCATCGGGGTGACCGTGTACCTCGGCCAGCGCAAGGGCAGCGCCAGTACCGCCGACCTGCGCGAGACGAGTCTGGAGGCAACGGTCGAACAGGCCTGTGCGATCGCCAGGTTCACCGAGGACGACGAGGCCGCGGGCCTGGCCGATGCCGAGCGCATGGCGCATCCCGGTGCGGATGGCCGTTGGCCGAATTTCGACAGTTGGCACCCGTGGGCGCTGGATGCCGACCGTGCCATCGACATTGCGCTCGCCTGTGAATCGGCCGGGCGCGAGGCAGACCCGCGGATCGGCAATTCCGACGGCGCATCGGTCGGCAGCGGCGAATCGTTGAGCGTGTACGCCAACAGCCATGGTTTCGTCGGCGCCGAGCGCGGCACCCACCACAGCATCGGTTGCGCGCTCATCGCGGGCGAAGGCGATGCGATGCAGCGCGATGGCTGGTACACCTCTGCACTGGCCGAAGGCGATCTCGAATCGCCGCTGGTCGTCGGCAGGCATGCGGCGCAACGTACGCTGTCGCGGATCGACCCGCGTCCGCTCGCGACCGGAGAGTACCCGGTGCTATTCGCGGCTGAAGTCGCACGCTCGCTCATCGGGCACCTGCTGGGCGCGGTGTCCGGGGGCGCGTTGTACCGGCGCGCGAGCTTCCTGCTCGACAGCGTTGGGCAATCGCTGTTCCCGGAATGGTTGTCGATCGTCGAGCAACCGTGGCTGCCGCGTGGATTGCGTTCGGCCGCATTCGATGCCGAAGGCGTGGCCACGCGTGAGTCGTCGCTGGTCGAGGGCGGAGTGCTGCAGCGTTACGTGCTGGGCAGTTATTCGGCGCGCAAGCTCGGCCTGCAGAGCACGGCCAACGCCGGAGGCGTGCACAACCTCGCGGTTTCGCCGAATGCCGGCGGTTTCGAGGCGCTGCTGTCGGGCCTCGGGCGCGGCCTGGTGGTGACCGAACTGATGGGGCAGGGCGTGAATGCGGTGACCGGCGACTATTCGCGCGGCGCCGCGGGATTCCTGGTGGAAAACGGTGAAATCGTGCATCCGGTGGACGGCATCACCATCGCGGGCAACCTGCGGGCGATGTTCGCGGCGATCGAGGCGGTGGGCAGCGACGTCGATCCACGCTCGCATATCCGCACCGGTTCGATCCTGGTAGGCAGGATGACCGTCGCCGGCGCCGGCTGAGCGAGGTTACGGGCTGGCACAAAAGCTGTGTACCATCGGGCGTGACGACGATGCGATGGGGGCCGCGAGGCGTTCGCAATCGTCGTGTTCTGGGAACTACATGGCCGCGACCGGCCTCTACACGGGAGAGCAGGGGATGTCTGAGATATTCGGTTTCATCATGGGTTTGATCAAGTTCGCGATCGTCATCGCCATCTTGCTGGGCATCGTTGCCCTCCTTGGCTACAACGCGCTGCGGGCGCTGTCTGAGAACATCCGCGAAGCCTGGTCGAACATCGGTGTGGTCAGCAAGAAGCAGGCATCGCTGGTCAACCAGTTGATCGACGTGGTCAAGGGCTACCAGGAGTCGGAAAAGCTGGTGATGCTGAAGGTGTCGGACGACCTCAACTCGACGACGCAGGTGGCGCAGTTGCACCAGCAGACCAGTTCGATCATCGCCGCGGCCAACGGGCTCGCGCAGCGCTTCCCGGACCTGAAGGCGGATCAGCAGTACCAGCGCCTGATCGACAGCATCCAGCAGTGCGAGGTCGACCTGGAGAATGCACGCGGACGCTACAACCACCACGTCAAGCTCTACAACGTGAAGCGCAACTCGATCCCGCACGTGTTCTACGCTGGCGTGATCGGCTTCAAGACCGCGCCGTACCTCGAGTTCCTCGGCACCGAGCAGACGATGGATACCGAGACCATCCGTTCGTTCTCCAGCGATGCCGATGGCGAGCGCCTGAACGCGCTGCTGGGCCAGGCCGGTGCGAAGGTCAAGGACGCCGGCAGCAAGGCGTTGAGCAGCGGCAAGCTGGTCGCCGGGGCCGCCAGCGAAAAGATCCGCCAGCTTGCCGCCGAGAAGAGCGCGGTGGCGCAGGCAGATGAGGGCGAGGGCGAGGACGAAGCCAGGCCGCAGGGCTGACTGCGGGCTGACGGTGACGGCATAGGCCATCGGTTGGGTTGGGTTGCGGGCAGCCCGACCCGACATCAGCCTTGCACCGGGATGTCCCCGGCGGGAGAGCCACCATGGAAAATATCCATCCCCAGGTCGTTTCCACCCCGAATGAACGCCAGTGGGCGGCCCTCGCGCATGCGGGTGCGCTGGCGCTGGCGTTGCTGACCAGTTGGACGGCCGGGTTCGCGGGCATGCTCGCGGCGATCGCCGTCTACCTGCTGAAGAAGGACGAGTCAGCGTTCATTGCCGAACACGCGCGCGAGGCGTTCAACTTCAACCTCAGCATGTTCCTGTACATGTGCGCGGTGTGCATCGCCGGTGCGTTGCTGATCGGCGCGACGGTGCTCACCCTGGGCATCGGCATCATCCTCACGCTGCCTACCGGCTTGATCCTGCTGGCCGTGGCGGCGGCGGTGGCGGTGGCCTGGCTGGTATGCAGCATCATCGCCACGGTCAAGGCGTGGAACGGCGAGTCCTACCGCTATCCGCTGACGATCCGCTTGCTGTAATGCGTGCTTGCCGCCGGTGCCCGATGGGTGCCGGCGGCAGTTTTACTTCGGGCGACAGGCCCTAGCGGTCGCGTTCGACTGCCAGCCGTCCCAACTGCAGCAGGGCAGTGGTATCGCCGGGACAAGCGGCCAATGCCTCCTGCATCCGTGCGGCCAGCGCCTGCAGGCGCGCCCGTGACGCGTCCACGCCGATGAGTGCCGGGAAGGTGGCCTTGTCCTGAGCAACGTCCTTGCCGGCGGTCTTGCCGAGCGTGGCGCTGTCGCCTTCGATATCGAGCAGGTCGTCGCGGACCTGGAAGCCGAGGCCGAGCGCATCGGCGAAATCGTCCAGTCGTGTGCGTGTGGCGTCGTCTGCGCCGGCGGCGATGGCGCCGAGGCGCACCGCCGCTCGCAAGAGCGCGCCGGTCTTCAGTGCGTGCAGGTGCTCCAGCGCCGGCAACGAGGTAGAGGATGCCTGGCCCGTCGCGGCGAGATCGAAGGCCTGGCCGCCGCACATGCCGGCGGCACCGGAGGCGCTGGCAAGCTCGGCCAGCATCGCGACCACGCGCCCAGCCGGCAGCGACGATGCGGCGAGCGTGGAGAACGCCAGCGCTTGCAGGGCATCGCCCGCGAGGATCGCCGTGGCCTCGTCGAAGGCGACATGCACGGTGGGCTGGCCGCGGCGCAGGGCGTCGTTGTCCATTGCCGGCAAGTCGTCATGCACCAGCGAATAGGCATGGATGAGTTCGACGGCGGCGGCGGGTGCATCCAGCGCGTCCTCGCTGGCGCCGCAGGCGGTGCCGGCGGCGTAGACCAGCATCGGGCGCATGCGCTTGCCGCCCAGCAGCACGGCGTGGCGCATGGCGGCGAGCAGGCGCGGTTCGGTGCCGTCGAGTCCGTCGAGGGCGCGCGCCAGCACGGCGTCGGCGCGTTCACGCCAGGTGGCCAGCGGGGGTGCAGTCACCACGGCAGTTGCGATCAACGCTCGCCGGATGCCGGATCCGCGGCATCGGGGAAGGGCACTGCCTTCGCCGGCGCATCCGGGTCGGTCAGCAGGCGCACGCGCAGCTCGGCTTCTTCCAGCGCCTGCTGGCAACGCCGGTACAGCGCCACGCCGCGTTCATAGGCACCCAGCGACTCTTCCAGGCTCATGTCGCCGTGTTCCATCTTGCCGACCAGTTGCTCGAGCTGATCGAGCGACTGCTCGAAATCGGCGACGGGGGAAGGCTCGGCGGCGGGTTTCTTGGCCATGGGTGAAGTGTAAGCCAAGCCTCTCGTCAGGATGTCGATCGCGACCAGTGCAATCGCCGCCCGGTCGTGCGCGCCCACACATCGAACGTGGCCGAGAACAGCAGGTCGCCGGCTGCGAGCAGGGCGCCGTCGGGCGAGGACAGCAACGGCAGTCGTTCGCGCCACCACGGCGGCACGCCGAGATCCTGCAGCGCATGCTTGAGCGAATGCGTATGTCCGCGGCCGGGCAGCACGATGCGTTCGCCACCTTGGCGCGCGTGCACGATCCACGGGCCGTGGCCTGGCGATGCATCGGTTCCCGGGACGGGATCGAAGGCGAAGCGGTCGCCGGTCGGCAGTGCAAGCGCCGTCGTGCCATCCCACGCCACGCGGAAGCCGGAAGGCAGCGCGGGGCGGTGGCGTTCGGCCCAGAGCAGGTCGCGCCAGCGCCGTACCACCGCGTCGCGCCAGCCGAATTCCGGCACGTCGCCGTGGCCGGTCGGGAGCAGGTCGCGTTCGATGCGTGCGATGCCTTCGGCCGGCAATGCCGGCAATCCGCATTGCGCGATCCACAGCCGCATCACGCGCGCGCGGCGCGGGGCCGGCAATGCCGACAGCCGGGCCGCGTCGATGCAATATGGATCGATGCCGCGCACCTGCGCCAGGGCCTGGGCGTCGCCCTCGGCGAGCAGCGCAGCCGATGCCTGTTGCAGTCCGGCGCTGCGCGCCAGCGATGCCGGTGCGTGCGGCCATCGCTCGCGCAGCAGCGGCATCACCCGATGGCGCAGGAAGTTGCGGTCATGTGCATCGTCTTCGTTCGATGGATCCTCGATCCAGCGCAGGTGGTGTTGGTCGGCGTATGCGTGCAAGCTCGCGCGCGGCGTATCGAGCAGTGGTCGCCATAGCCAGCCAGCGGCGAATGCGCGCCATGGCTGCATCGCGCCGAGGCCATCGCCCGATGCACGCAAGGCACGCAGCAGGAAGGTTTCGGCCTGGTCGTCCAGATGGTGGGCGAGAGCGAGGATTTCGCCTTCGCCCATCGCCGATGCGAACGCGGCATGGCGCGCGGCACGCGCAGCCGCTTCCAGTCCGTCGCCGCCATCGCGGTCGACCTCCACGCGCACCACCGACAGGTCGATGCCCAATGCCGCGCATTCGCGCTCGCAGTGCATGGCCCAGGTATCGGCATCGGCGTGCAGGCCGTGGTGGACATGGATGGCGCGCAGGCCATGGAGCCGAAGCGCATCGTCACCGGCAAGCCGGTGCAGCAGCACGGTCGAATCGAGGCCGCCGCTGTAGCCGACCAGGATCGGCTGACGGGGCTGGGATGGAGGCAGTGTCATCAACATGTGCATGGCATCGTCAGGCATCCGTGCTTGCACGCGGAAAGGCACCGGCATGTGCCGGTGCCGGTTGCCGTCATTCCGTTTCGATGCGGATGCCGCCGACGAAGCCTGCCGCGATGTTGTAGATGAAGGCCTGGATCAGTCCGCCGATGAATCCGAGGACGCCATAGAGGATCGGCAGCAGCACGAGGCCGAACACGCCACCGCCGAAGGCGATCAGGCCACCACCGCCCCCCTGGTTGGCGCCGATCAGGCCACCGATCAACCCGCCGAAAATGAAGAACAGCAGTCCCGCGATCAGGCCGATGGCGGCGGCGATGATGCCCGAGATCTTGCCCACGGAAATGACATCCAGTTTCTTGATGATCATGGTGTTTTCCCCGAATGCCCGCCGGATGCGGACAGGGCGATTCTAGCCCCGGGATGCGCCGGTTGCCGCACAGGACATGGCGACTGGCGTGAGGCGTCAGGTCGTTTCGCGCCTGGCGATGTCGATCCACTCGCGTTGTTCGCGGCGGTAGTAGGACGGCAGCGTGTCGGCACGCTTGAGGATCTCGCGGAACACGCGCTCGGCCCCTGCGGCGTCGCCCTCGCGCTTGAGCAGCAGCCCGTGGCGCGCGCGAGCTTCTTCTCCCGGGAATCCCTGCACCAGCGCTTCGTATTCGTGCAACGCGGCGGGAATGTCGCCGCTGGCCTCCACGGCACGGGCGTACAGCAAATGCCCGTCGTGCGAACGAAAGTCCGGGTTGGCGGCAATCAGCTCGTCGAGCGTCCTGCGCGTCTCGTCGGGGCGCCCGAGTCCGAACTGTGCCTTCGCCAGACCGAGCATCAGGTGCGGATCGGTGGCGTACAGACCCTTGAGCGAGGCGCGGTAGAGCTCCTCGGCCTCGGCGTGGTTGCCGGCAAGCAGGCGCTGCTCGGCAAGCTGGCGGCGGTTGTCGAGCGTGTCGGCGATGTCGAGCCTGCGGCTGGCTTCGCGCGTGTCGCGTTCCGGATCGATGTGGCGTTGCACGTTGCGTGCCAGCGAGCGTGCCTTGCGACCGTTGGCCAGTTCGGGAAGCACTTCCGCGAGCAGGTAGATCAGCACCGCGATGTACGAACCGATCAGCAGGATGAAGATCCAGTACAGCGGCCGACCGGTGCGCACCACATGCACCGCGCAGCCCACCTGCAGGAGGATCGAGAGAACGAGGATCGGCCCCATCTTGGCGTCCCTGCAGGCTGGCGTGGTGGATTCCCGGCGTCAGGCGGCTTCGTAGGCGCCGTAGCCGCGCAGCCGGCGATAGCGCCGCTCCAGCAGTTCCGGCATCGGCACGCCGTCGAGCGCATCGAGTTCGTTGCGCAGCACGGCCTTGAGCCGGATCGCGGTCTGGCGCGGATTGCGATGCGCGCCACCGATGGGTTCGCGCACGATCTTGTCGATCAGGCCGAGGCCGTGCAGGCGCTTGGCGGTGAGCCCCAGTTGTTCGGCGGCGTCCTTGGCCTTCTTCGCGTCCTTCCACAGGATCGACGCGCAGCCTTCGGGGAGATGACCGAGTAGGTGCTGTATTCCAGCATCAGCGTGCGATCACCGACGCCGATGGCCAGCGCGCCGCCGGAGCCGCCTTCGCCGATGACCGTGCAGACGATGGGCGTCTTCAGTTCCGCCATTTCCATCAGGTTGCGGGCGATGGCCTCGGACTGGCCGCGTTCCTCGGCACCGATGCCGGGATAGGCGCCGGGCGTGTCGATGAAGGTCAGCAGCGGCAGCTTGAAGCGCTCGGCCATCTTCATCAGCCGCAACGCCTTGCGGTAGCCCTCCGGGCGCGGCATGCCGAAATTGCGACGCACCTTGGCCTTGGTGTCGCGGCCCTTCTGGTGGCCGATGATCACCACGCTGCGGCCATCGATGCGGCCGAGTCCGCCGACGATGGCGGAATCGTCGGCATAGGCGCGGTCGCCGGCCAGTTCCTCGAATTCGTCGCAGATGTTGCGGATGTAGTCGTTGGTGTACGGGCGTGCGGGATGGCGCGCGAGTTGCGAGACCTGCCACGGGGTCAGGTCGCGGAAGATGTGCGCGGTGCGCTTGCGCAGCTTGTCCTGCAGCGTGTGCAGCTCGGCGTCGATGTTGACTTCGGGGCCGTGGCTGGCCTGCCGCAGTTCCTGGATCTTCGCCTCGAGGTCGGCGATGGGTTGTTCGAAGTCGAGGTAGTTCGGGTTCATCAAGCGCGGGCCGGTGGCCGGAAAGCGCAAAGTCTAGCCGACCGGGGCCGGAACAACCGTACCGGGGCGTCCGGAGCGGCCGGATATCGGCTTCAGCGCGGGCTTCGGGCCGTTGATCCTTGTGCGCAAGTCCCGGCCTCGGCATCGGGTCGGGCGCAGTAGCGGGCGCGGGTATCGGCGATGTAGCGGGCGACGCTGGGGACTTGCACTTCCACCGCGGCCTCCAGTTCGAGCGCGCGCCGCAATGCGGCCGCGGCGGCAAGCGGATCGTCGGCAAGCATATGCGCCTGCGACAGGGTCGCGTAGGTAGATGCATGCCGCGGATGCGGTTGGGTGTAGACCTTGTCGGCGATGGCGGCGGCTTCGATCGCGGTGGCCAGCGCTTCTTCGCGTTGCCCGAGTCGGGTCGCGAGCCTTGCGATGCTGGTCAGTGCGACAGCGACCATCGGGTGGTCGTTGCGGAAGCTGCGCCGTCGCACGTCGAGCGATTGTCGATGGAGGGCGAGGGATTCTTCCAGTTGGCCCTGCTCCTCGGCCAGTAGGGCGCGATTGTTCAGCACGAAGGCGATGTCGGGCGTTCCTTCCGGGAATGCGGCCTCCAGTTCAGCCTGTGCCTGCCGGTAGAGGCGCTCGGCGCGGGGCAGGTCTTCCAGTCCATGCGCGATCTGTGCCAGGTTGCCCACCAGGCTGGCATGGTCGGCGGGGTGGCCCGGGTCGGTGCCCGCATCCAAGGCGGCCAGAGCGCGCTGCAGGTAGGGATCGGCCTGGGCGTAGTCCTCCTCGATCAGGTACAGCAGCCCGAGGTTGTTGAGCAGCGACGGGTAGAGTGCGTCGTTGTGCAGCCCGCCGCGTTCGATGGCCTCGATGCCTTGCAGGTAGAGTGCGACGGCTTCGTCGGTGCGACCTTGCTCGCGACGCAGTTCGGCCAGGCCATCCAGGATCCGCAGGGTGCGGATGTCGTTTGCGCCATAGGCAGTGACGGACTCGCGGTGCGCGGCTTCGAGCATCTTCGCGGCGGCATCGAGCCGGTGGTGGCTCAGCATGCTGTAGCCGATGGCATGGCGCACTTCGGAAGCCAGGTCTGGACGATTGGCGAATTTCTCGTCGATGCGTTCGCCAGCGTTCTCCAGCACCTGCGCCAGCGTCAGCTCGTTGCCGGTGTTGTTGGGATCGGACAAGGTCAGCACGTCGATCAGGAATGCATTCACCTGTCGCGTGTCCTGTGCGGCGCGATCGGCTTCGCGCGCCTGCCACATGGCCACGCCCGCCGCGGACACGACCGCGGCCAGTGCGAGCGATGCCAATGTCGTGCCGAGGCGATGCCGGCCGATAAACTTGCCGATGCGGTAGGTGGCCGAATCCGCGTGCGCGCGCACCGGCCGGCCTTCGAGACGACGCTGGATGTCGTCGGCCAGTTCCTGCGCGGAGCCGTAACGGCGCTCGACGTCCTTGTGCATCGCCTTGGCGACGATCCTGTCGAGATCGCCGTCGATCTGCGACAGGCGGCGTTGGCGGACGGCGTCGTCAAGCGGTGCCTGGTCGAGTGCAATCCGCAGAGGACGTGGCTGCGTCTCGCAGATCGTGCGTTCGGCCTCCGCCGGGCTGAGGCCTGTCAACTTGTACGGTGCGTCGCCGGCCAGCAATTGGTAGAGCATCACGCCGAGCGAATACACGTCCGAGCGGGTCGTGGTCGGTTGCCTGCGTACTTGCTCGGGGCTGGCGTAGGCGGGTGTCATCGCCGTCAGCGAAGTCAGCGATGACGCTTCGCCCGCATCGTCGCCTTCGAGCAGGCGTGCGATGCCGAAGTCGAGCAGCTTGGGCTCGCCGCTGCCATCGACCAGGATGTTGTCGGGCTTCAGGTCGCGATGGACGATCAGATTGCGGTGCGCTTCCTGCACGCCGTCGCAGACCTTGCGGAACAGGCGCAGGCGGTTGGGGATGTCGAGCGCGTGGCGTTCGCAGTATTCGAGCAGGGATACGCCATCCACGTATTCCATCGCCAGCCACGGGATGCCCGAGGTGGTGCTGCCGCCGTCGAGGATGCGTGCGATGTTCGGGTGGGTCATGCGTGCGAGCAGGGCGCGTTCGTTCTCGAAACGTGCGACCAGTTGTCTGCGAAAGGCGAGGTTCGCGCCCAGGTGCAGAGGTCGGATGAGTTTCAGCGCCACGCGCTGCTCGAACGCGTCGTCTGCGCGTCGCCCGAGGTAGACCACGCCCATGCCGCCGCTGTCGATGGGTGCGATGAGCTCGAAGTTGCCGAGGCGCTCGCCCAGTTGCGGGAAGCCTTCCGGACTGACCGCCGCAGCCGGTTCTTCGAGGAAGCCGTCGAGCGCCGATTCCGTTTCGACCAGCCGGGCCACGCGTGCATGCAACCATTCGGGCAGATCCTGCGTATCGAGCCAGGCGCGGCGATCGGCGGATGACACGTCGAGCGCCCGCTCGAACCATTGCAGCACCAGATGTTCCCCGGCCTTGTCCATCACCAGTCCCCGTGCCGACGGTACCGCCGGTGAGTCCGTGACCGTAGCAAACCTCGGGGTGGTGCGGTGAATCGAGACGCGTTGCCACTGATACACTCGATGGCGTGGATGGTGAATTCACGCAATTGCTCGTGGCTTGGAGAAGCGGCGATCTCGGTGCGCGGGATCGCCTGGTCGCGCTTGCCTATCCCGAACTGCACGCCATCGCGCGCCGGCAACTTGCCGGGGAACGCGCCAGCCATACCCTGCAGCCGACCGCATTGGTCAACGAGGCCTACATGCGCCTGGGCGGGATGGATCGCATCGATTGGCAGGATCGGGTTCATTTCGTGCGGCTCGCGGCGAGGATCATGCGGGAAATCCTTGTCGACCATGCGCGCAGGCGTTCGGCCGGGAAACGCGACGGTGGCGAGCGGCTGTCACTGACCGAGGTGGAACTGGTGTGGGAGTGCAGCGACATCGACATCGCTTCACTCGACGCTGCGCTCGCGCGACTCGAAGCCATCGACCCCGACAAGGGGCGTGTCGTCGAGTTGCGTTACTTCGGCGGCTTGACCATCGAGGAGACCGCCGAGGCCCTTGGCCTGTCGCCGGCCACGGTCAAGCGCCACTGGCAGGCCGCCCGCGCCTGGCTGTTCGACGCCCTGTCCGATCAGGGCTGACCACGCGCCGCACAGGCGTTTGTACTCATTGTCGATCATGGGGCATCCCCGCGCGGCGTGCCTGGCATGGCCCTGGCCAGCAGGCCGTGCAACAGGTTGCTGATCAATGCGTCCGGCCACTGGCGTTGCAGGCCACGCAACAGCAGGCGTTCCGCGCGCAGCACATCCCGCTCGCCGGCACGCGCGGCGATCCGTGCGAACAGGATCCGGCGGGTGGCGGCAACTTCGTGGTCGGCATCGGGCATGGCGTGCGACTTCCTCCTGGCGATCGGTGAGCCGTTGATCGACAAGGCGCAAGGTGAGGGCGGAATGGCTCATTCCGGTTCTCGTGGACTCCGTGAGCCATTTCGGTGGCGTCTTGCGCCTGTCACCGATGACAGGGCAATCACGCCCACTCGGGGATTCGACGATGAAGCAATGCAACCGCACCCACGGCCTGCTGGCCGCGACGTTCGCGCTGGCCTTGGCCGCGTGTACAGGCGACGTGCCGCAGGAGGGCATCACATCGGTCGAGCCGAATGCCGGAGCCGGGAACGCCCCCTGGCCACCGGCGCAGGATGGGGGGTTCGATCCGTCGGTAGTTGCGCCGGAGATGCGCGCGAACTTCCCTTCAATGTCTCCGGATGGGCCGGCGGCAAGGCTGCCGATGCCGCCGCAACTGGACACCAGCCGCATGCAGCAGGTGCAGATCATCGATCGCAACGGCTTCGCGCAGCCCATGGCGGTGGCCAACGTGCAGGTGCCGGCCGGTTGGCAGACGGTTGGGGGCGTGAGCTGGAACGATGCCACCAATTGCATCGCAAACCAGTTCCAGATGGGATGGACCGCGATGGCGCCCGACAGCCTCACGGCGCTGGAGATCCTGCCCGGCTTCAACTGGCAAGTGCAGGGTACGGAGATCCAGATGAATCCCTGTCCGGCCGCTCCGTTCCGAACGACCCGCGAGTTCCTTGAAGCGACGGTGCAGCGCACGCGCCCCGGTGCGCGCGTGCTCGATTACCAGCAACTGCCCGAAGTCGAAAGCAAGATGGCCCAGGCCGGGCAGCAGAACCCGCAGGCGCGGATGCGACACGACGCCGGTCGCCTGTTGATCGGATACGTCAACAGTGACGGCGTGGAAATGCGCGAGATGCTGAGTGCCGCGGTGAGTTTCTCCGAGGCGCAAGGCAACGTGGTCGCCGGCACCGCGACGATCCATGCGTTGCGTGCACCGTCCGGGCGGCTCGATTTCGAACTGACCCAGCGCATCGCGGACTCGATGAAGCCCAACATGCAATGGATGGAGGCCATGAAGGCGCGCAGCAGGGCCAATTTGCAGCGTTACACCAGTGACCAGAGGAACAGCATCAACGATTGGCACAACCGGCAGATGGCGATCATCAACGCACGCGGCGCGGCGGATCGCCATGCCATCCGCATGCGCACCAACCAGGAGGTTGCCGGCATCTACAACGCCGTGGCCGCCAATACCAGCGCCACGAACGATTCGATCCACAGGCGATCGGTCGATGGCATCAACGAAGTGAATCGTTACGCGGGGACGGATGGATCCCAGGTCGTGTCGAGCATCCATGGCGGAAACCGCGTGTTCCAGGACGACAACGTCCCCGCGCGTGCCTACAGCACCAACGATCCCTACCACGAGCCGACCAACGCAACCGAACTGGAGCAGATCCCATGAGCCGCCGGATTTCGCATCGCATCCTGTCCGTATTCCTCGCCGTTCCCTTGTGCGCATCGCTTCCTTTGGTCGTCGGTGCCCAGGACAGCTTCGGACAACGCGGGCAGGGGCAGCAACGTCCCGTGCAAACGGGCAACCCACCGGCGCGCGTACCGCAGGATCGGTCGCACGGGGCCGCGGGCACGCTGCAGCAGCAAGCACCGCCAGTGTCGTCGGGCCTGTACGCCACCGACGGCAATACGTCAGCAATGCAAGGCAATTCCAGCGAAGCGCAGGACTTCGGCGTGGCGCCGACGCAACAACTGCGCCCCTCCAATCAGCTCGGTGGCCCGACGCCGACCTCCATCCCGGGAGGCCGCGTGATCGGGACACAACAACTCGCGCAGTTGCTGCAGGGAGGCCAAGCGAACATTCTGTTGTTGCATGCCTACGGGAGCATGCAGCACCTGCCGGGTGCGATCCCGGTCGGGCCTGCGGCACAGGGCGGCAGTTTCGACGACCAGGTGCAGCGTGAATTCGGCCAGTACCTGCAGCAGATCACCAACGGCGATCAAACCCGCGCATTGGTGTTCTATTGCGGTGGCGTGCAGTGCTGGGGCTCCTACAACGCCGCCTTGCGCGCAATGCGCATAGGCTATCGCAACGTGGCCTGGTATCGCGGCGGGATCGAAGCCTGGCAGCAGGCGGGATTGCCGGTGCTCACGGCGGGTGGGCCGGTGCCGGAGCAAGGACCGAGGGGGCAGCAACAGCAACCTTCCGCACCGGCGCAATGGTGAGCGGATACGCAACGGGATACGACGATGACCCGTTTGCCGGGTCACACGGCGTGATGAATCGAAGGGTCGTTGCAGGCCCAGGAGAAGGCAGATGAATATCGGGATCAGGCGCGGCATTGCCATCGCCGCATGGGTTGCCGCGATGGTGGCAGGTTGCGCAATGCCGGACGACGAGCCGGCTGCAGAATCCGCGCACGCACAGGCTGACGTGCCATGGCCGCAAGCACGCATGGATGCATTCCAGTCCGAGCATGCCGGGATGCTGGCTGCCTCGTCGATGGGGCAGGCCGAACCGCTGCAGCCACCGCAGCTTGATACGTCGCGCTTGGTGACGGCGGAAATCATGGATCAGGCCGGATTCGGACGACCGGTCGTGGCATGGCGAGTGCAGATTCCGGCAGGTTGGCAGACCACCGGTGGCGTGGTCTGGAACGATGCCGCCAATTGCCATTCCAACATGGTGCAGACGGCATGGTCGGCGATCGGGCCCGACAGCCTGAGCGTGATCGAACTCATGCCCAATTTCGGCTGGCAGGTGCAGGGCACGCAGATCCAGACCGATCCCTGCCCGGTCGCGCCGTTCCGCTCGGCACGCGAGTTCCTGCAGGCTGCGGCGAAGCAATCACGACCAGAGGCGCGCGTGCTCGACTACATCGACAGGCCGGAATGGGTGCAGGAAGCCGAGCGCAACAGCGAGCGGATGATGCGCGAAACGGGCATGGGCCTGCAGCCGGGGCAGGCACGTCGTTTCGAGGCGGGGAGTCTGTTGCTGGCGTTCGAGAAAGACGGCATCGAAATGCGGGAAATGCTCTCGACCGTTGTCAATTTCACCCAGATCAACGGCAACATCAGCGCCGTTGCCACGGGCGTTGTGTCCTACCGCGCACCCAATGACCGGCTCGACCTCAAGCTGATCGATCGCATCCTGGGCACTGCAGAGCAGGACAAGCAGTGGCAGGCCTTGGCCATGCCGCGCCTGAAGCAGAACATCGAGCGCTATTTTTCGGGGCAGCGCAGGAAGATCGATGAATGGCACAGCCGGCAAATGGCGATCATCAATGCGCGCGGCATGGCCGATCGCCACGCCATCCGCATGCGCGGCAACCGCGAAGTCGCCGGCATCTACAACCAGATTGCTGCCAACACCAGCGCAACCAGCGACAGGATGCACAGGCGGGGACTGGAAGCCATCGGCGAGTACAACACGCATGCTGGCGTGCAAGGCACGCAAGTGCAGTCGAGCATCCATGGCGGCAGCCAGGTGTTCCAGAACACGCAAGATCCGTCCAGGGCTTACAGCACCGATGAGCCTTACCCGAACCCTCCGGACGATTACGTCGAACTGCAGCGCGTGCCGTGAACTACTTCGTGGCCGCGCATCGGGCCTGCTGGCGATGTGTGTTGGTGGCAGGACTGGGCTGCGGCGTGCTGGCGGGGTGCGGTGACCATGCGCGGCACGACCGGATCGGCGTGGTGGCCGAACGGGCGCTGGCGACGCCCGCACAGGATCGGTTTCCGGACGACGCGCGGGGGGCGATGGACATATCGACGCCGCCGTTCGCCACCGCTGCGCGCGAGGTCGTGGTGATGCGCGAGTCGATCACCCGGGATGGCGAACCGCTGGTGCTTGGCAGCATCGAGGTGCCGAAGGGGTGGCGGATCGTGGAACAGGAACACGCCCTGCACGTGCCGTGTGAGTGGTGGAAGCAATGCGTGCTGTGGCAAGCGGTGTCGCCGGACGGAATGTCACAGATCGCGCTGTTGTCGCCGCGCCGTGGCTTCGAGACGCCCGGGGGTGGCCTGGGGTCGCCGCAGGCCGAGATGGCGGCGTACTGGTTGCGTGGCATGGACGCCGGGTCGGATGTTCCCCCGGCCGATGCAGCGCCAGTCGCGGTGGATGCAGCGATGCCGGCGACCCGCAAGGGCTGGTCTGCCGGGGGCGCGTGGCTGTCGCTGTCGCGTGACAGTCTGGCCATGCGCATGCGCGAGTTGCGCGCGGTCGACGTTGAATCAAGACAGGAGGCGCGTGGCCTGCACCAAGTGCAGTCCTGGCCGGTACTGGTGTTGCGCATGCCCGAAGCCGAATACGATGCGGATGCGGCTGATGCCGTGCGTCGTTCGTTGCGTTTCGATCCCGAGTGGATGCCGCAATGGTGGTTGGCCTGGGAAGTGCGCACCATCCGTGACCAATGCACGCTTGGTTATCGACGTGGCGATTGCCACGTGCAGGATGGGCCTTACATCAGCTATTTCCGATCCGGGCGCAGTCTCGGATTGTGGGACATCCGTTCCAGTCATCCGTATGGCAATCCCGACGAACAGCGTTACGACGCCGGTGCGGCATCGGCGAAAAAGATGACGACACGTATCGTCGACAAGCATCGATTCCTGTGCTCGCCTGCATGGCTCCTCGTTGGCATCCGTAGCTTGCCGGGCGAATTGAGTCTGCGACGCGGGCGGCTGTCCTTCATCGCGCACGGGCCGGGAACGGCGGCCGAACGACAATTGCTGCGACTCGAACGCCAGGCGTGCAGGGAAGCGTTTTCGGCAAGGCTCAAGGCTGGTCATCGGGTGCCGCTGTTCGACCAGCCGCTGGCGGACGTGCGTGTCGTGTTTCCGTGGCATTTTTTCTCCGGCGGCATGGTCGTTGCCACCCGGGTTGGAATCTACAAATTCGCTTTCGGACGACCGGGGCCCGCATGGGATGCCTGGGATGATCTGAAGGCCGTCGCTCGCATCCGCCGCGTCGGCAAACAATGGATCGCAATGCTCGCCTAGTCGTGCACTGTCATGTTCGACGCCGGTTTCGGTGAAGTGTCCGAGCAACACGCTGTGCCGCCGTGTGCTGATCGTGTCCAAGGCATTGGAGTCGCCATTGCATTGCGATGAGCCGGTTTGTTGCCGGAATGCGCCTTCTCCATGGACGGCAACCTTGTGCCGTCACCGGCCGCCGGGGAGCGGGGGCATTGATCTGAAGGAGGAGTCCATGCGTTGTTTTCTCGTGGCGGCAGCGATTTCATCGGCTGCACTTGTTTTCCCGGTTGCGGCACAGGAGAAAGGTATCTACTTCGGCGGCGAGTTGGGCCTGGCAGTGTCGACGCAGATGGACATGACGTTCACGCCAGGGGGCACGGCGGGGACGGTCGGACGGCTGGAGGTTGATCACAAGCCCGGTTTCAACGGTGCGTTGCTGGTCGGCTATGACTTTGGCCGGTTGCGCGTCGAAGCCGAAGCATCCCGCCTCGACGTCGGCATCGATGATGCCGGCAGCGACTGGAGTCATTCGAGCGGACTGGTCGTGGGCGACCAAGGATTGGATGGTGATGTCGTTGCGAGCACCATGTTGCTGAACCTGGTCTTCGACCTTCATCGCCGTGGCGATTACGCGTTCTTTGCCGGGGGCGGCGCGGGAAAGTCGCGAATCAAGGTCTCCGGGATGGCGCTGGAGCAGGGCGGCGCTGTCCTGCTGGACGACAGGGACGCCGACCGGAGGTCTTCATGGCAATTGATCGGGGGGATCCGCAGATCCTTTTCGGACAACGTCGAAGGCCATGTCAGGTATCGTTACTTGCGGGTCGATGACATCCAGATGACCGGCCTCTCGGGTCGGGCCGTGGATGCACGATTGGCGTCCCATTCGCTGTCCGTCGGCGTGACCTATCGCTTCTGACGCACGGGATGCGGTGGAGGCCAAGTGCTGTGCCGCCGTCGGCCCCGGCAATGACCTTCAGTTCACCCAGGGTCGCGACAGGGAGAGTTTGACGGCCTGCACGCCCGGCAACGAGCGCAGGGTGGAGGGCAGGTCGGCGGCGATGCGTACGCCCTGGCTGCCGTTGACGTCCAGCTTGCCGGTGGCTCCACTGGGCAGCAGCAGTTCGTAGCGCAACGGCGTCTTGCCCGGGCGATGTTGCGCGAACAGCGATTCCACGCGATCCAGTGCGCCGGGCACGCGCAGGTCGAGCTGGAACTGCAGGCCGTTGGCATGTTGCTGGCAGACCTGTTCGAAATCCCAGCAGCGGCGCGCGCGCAGCGAGAATCCGCCACTGAATTCGTCTTCGCGCAGGCCGCCTTCGATCACCAGGATGCGGTCGCGCGTGAGCAATGCCGCGTTGGAGAAGTATTCCTCGGCGAAGAACGCGCATTCCAGTCGACCACGCCCGTCTTCGATCTGCACGAAGGCCTGCGAGTCGCCGCGCTTGCGCATTGCGATGACCTGGCCGGCGATGATCACGGTGGTTTCCGGACGCCAGCTGCGGCCTTTTTCCTCGCTGCGGTTGGCCCAGAGCGTATCGAGCTGCCCCAGGTCGTGGCCGACCAGCGACTTGAGATCGTCGCGATAAGGGTCGAGAGGATGGCCGCTGAGGTAGTGCCCCAGCGTGTCGCGCTCGCCGTCGAGCTTCTGCTTGAGCGGCCAGTCGGCACAGGTCGGCAGGTCGATGTGGATGTCGGGCGCGCCGGTCGCATTGCCGAACATGTCGACGATGCCCGCGTCGCGGTTCTTCGCGATCTGGTCGGTGGCTTTCAGCACTTCCGGCAATTGCAGCATGAGCGAAGCGCGATTGTCGGCCAGTGCATCCATCGCACCGGCATGGATCAGCGCTTCGAGCGTCCTGCGGTTGAGCTTGCCGGTGTCGATCCGCTTGCCGAAGTCGAACAGGTCGTCGAAGCCGCCACCGGCGCGTGCTTCGATGATCGATTCGCAGGCGCCACGTCCCACGCCCTTCACCGCGCCGATGCCGTAACGGATCGTGCGCTCGTCGATCGCCTCGAACATGTAGTTGGAGGCGTTGACGTCCGGCGGCAGCACGGTCAGTCCCATGGCCTTGGCTTCGTTGAGGAAGCCGACCACCTTGTCGGTGTTGTCCATGTCGCTCGACAACACCGCGGCCATGAATTCGGCCGGGTAATGCACCTTGAGCCACGCGGTCTGGTAGGCGACCAGCGCGTAGGCGGCCGAGTGCGACTTGTTGAAGCCGTACTCGGCGAATTTCTCCATCAGGTCGAAGATCTGGGTGGCGGTGCGCGCATCCACGCCGTTCGCGGCCGCACCGGCCTCGAACTTGGCGCGCTCCTTGGCCATCTCCTCGGCCTTCTTCTTGCCCATCGCGCGGCGCAGCAGGTCGGCGCCGCCAAGCGAATAGCCGGCAAGCACCTGGGCGATCTGCATCACCTGTTCCTGGTACACGATGACGCCGTAGGTCGGCGACAGCACCTGTTCCAGCGCCGGATGCGGGTAGCTGACGTCCTCGATGCCGTGCTTGCGGTCGCACCATTGCTTGTCCATCCCGCTGCCCAGCGGGCCGGGGCGGAACAGCGCGGCCAGCGCGATGATGTCTTCGAACGTATCGGGTTTCGCGCGCTTGAGCAGTTCACGCATGCCGCGCGATTCGAACTGGAACACCGCGACGGTGTCGCCGCGCGCGAACAGTTCGTAGCTGGCGGTATCGTCGAGCGGCAGCGCGTCGATGTCGAGTGGCGCCTCGCCCTTCGCCTTGCGCCGTGCGTTGATCGCCTTCACCGCCCAGTCGATGATGGTCAGCGTGCGCAGGCCGAGGAAGTCGAACTTCACCAGGCCGATGGACTCCACGTCGTCCTTGTCGAACTGCGTCACCGGGTTGCGGCCGCGGCCGCCTTCGTCGTGTTCGGCGAACAGCGGGCAGAAGTCGGACAACGGCGACGGCGCGATCACCACGCCACCGGCATGCTTGCCGGCGTTTCGGGTCAGGTCTTCAAGCTGCAGCGCCAGGTCGACCAGGTCGCGTACGTCGTCCTCGGTCTCGTAGCGCTCCTTGAATTCGGCGATGAGGTAGCCGTCCTTCTCCTGCGAGCGCTTGCTGCGGCCGATCACGTCTTCCAGCGACAGTGGATCGGCCGGCTGCAGCGGGATCAGTTTCGACAGGCCATCGACCATGCCGTACGGGTGGCCCAGCACGCGGCCGGCATCGCGCAGCACTGCCTTCGCGGCCATCGTGCCGTAGGTGATGATCTGGCTGACGCGGTCGCGGCCGTACTTGGCCGCGACGTAGTCGATCACCTCGTCGCGCCGATCCATGCAGAAGTCGATGTCGAAGTCGGGCATCGACACGCGTTCGGGATTGAGGAAGCGCTCGAACAGCAGGTCGTAGGGCAGCGGGTCGAGATCGGTGATGCCCAGCGCCCAGGCCACCAGCGAACCGGCGCCCGAGCCGCGGCCCGGCCCGACCGGGATGCCGTGCTGCTTGGCCCAGTTGATGAAGTCCGCGACGATCAGGAAGTAGCCGGGGAAGCCCATCCCGACGATGACGTCGAGCTCGCGTTCGAGCCGGGCGTCGTAATCCGCGCGGGTGTGATCCGGCGCGAGCGGATGCTTCTCCAGTCGTTTCGCCAGGCCGTCGCGTGCTTCACTGCGGATCCAGCTGTCGAGCGTTTCGTCCGAGGGCACGGGGAACGCGGGCAGGTAATACGTGCCCAGCCGCAATTCGAGGTTGCAGCGCTGCGCGAGTGCGAGGGTGTTGTCGATGGCGTCCGGCACGTCGGCGAACAGTGCAGACATCTCCTCGCTGGACTTGAGGTACTGGCCGGGCGCGTAGTCCTTCGGTCGCTTGGGATCGTCCAGCACGCGCCCCGAGGCAATGCACACGCGCGCTTCGTGCGCTTCGAAGCCGTCGGCATCGAGGAAGCGTGCGTCGTTGCTGGCGACCACCGGGATGCCGCGCGCCGAGGAAGCGTTGAGCGCGAAGGCATTGAACGCGGCCTCGCCGTCGAGGCCGCAGCGGGTGAGTTCGAGATGCAGGTTCTCGCCGAAACTGCGCTGCCAGTCGGCCAGCCATTGCCCGGCCAAGTCTTCACGCCCGGAGGCGAGCAGACGACCGCCGGCACTGTGCCGGCCCGCCAGCGCGAACAGCCCGGCATGTGCTTCACGGATCCATTCGGGACGCACCACCACGCCATCATGGCGATGGCCCTCCATCCAGCCACGCGTGAGCAGGCGAGACAGCGACAGGTAGCCCGCGTGGTCGCGGCAGAGCAGGGTGAGCGGCCAGGCCGCCTCGTCGCCATCGGCCACCATCACGTCGGCACCGGCGATCGGTTTCAGCCCGGCGCCCTCGGCGGCACGGTAGAACTTGACCAGCGAGAACAGGTTGTTGCGGTCGGTGATCGCCACCGATGGCTGGCCATGGGCGGCACAACGCGCGACGAGCTCCTTGATGCGGATCGTCGAATCGGCCAGCGAATATTCGCTGTGGACGTGGAGGTGGACGAAGCGGCGTGACATGGCGGGCCGGATGAGTCCATGCAGGGTAGGTGCCGCACCCTTGCCGGACAAGGCTTGACATCCCGGCTATCCGTGCTCGCATCGGGCGGCATGAAAAAGGCCGCCCTTGCGGGCGGCCGGATCGGGGTCGCGAGACGCGACGGTCAGCAGACGCGGAAGCGAGGCGTGCGCGCACTGGGCAGGTAGCTGCGCAAGGCGACCGCGTCCCGGTGCCGCACCAACGCCGCCTCGGCATGGCGGGCCTGCTGCCAGTCGGCACGGGTGAACACGAAGTCGTTCTCGGCGCAGCCGCGCAGTGCGGCTTCGATTCGCCGGATGCGGCCGAATTCGAGATAGTCGCGGATCTCGTCGGCCAGCAGCGGCCAGGCTGCTTCGACCACCAGGGCGTCGTCGAGGTGTCCGATCCGCGGCGTTTCGTCGGGAATCAGGTCGTCGGTGCTGCGCAGGTAGGCCAGCACGATGCCGGCGACCTCGCCGCAGCGTCCCGAAGGCTCCCAGCAGGGGTCGGCCAGCATCAGGCCGATGGTCAGGGCACGGCGCATGCGGCGGACGATCCAGTCAGATGCTTGTGCGGTGCCGCCGACCGGTGCCAGGCGGTGGGCGCTGGCGGCCAGTTCTTCCAGCGTCATGGGCACGCGGCCGAATTGGCCGAGGGTGGCATTGAAGCGATCCAGTGCGTCGGGGGCCGGGTTGCCGACCAGGGCGGTTTTGCGACGCGGCCTGGAGGCGACGGGAGCGATGTCGTGGGTGTTGGCGGCATCGATGATGGCGTTCATGGCGATTCTCCGGGATGGGCGCCACGGGCTGCGGCGCGTGTGACCAGATTCCGGTTCGGCCCGCGTTGGGTCATGATGAGGGCGCGATGTTTCTGCGATCCGATGCCGAGGGAACCATGAGGTTCCGAGGGCGGAGCGAGGACAATGGCCAGTGCGGACGAATCCCCCGGTTCGGGACGCTATCGGTTCGGCGACGTGGTCGTCGATGAAGCCGCCCATGCGCTGTCGCGCGCGGGGCAGGCGCAATCGGTCGAACCCAAGGCCTTCGCCGTCCTGCTGGCGTTGCTCAGGCGCCCGGGGGAACTGATTGCGCGGGATGACCTGCTCGACCAGGTCTGGGGGCACCGCCACGTCACGCCGGGTGTACTGACCCGTGCCATCGCGCAGCTCAGGGGCGTCCTCGGTGATGACCCGCAGCATCCTCGCTACATCCAGACCCGGCACGCGCTGGGCTATTGCTTCGTCGGTGAGTTGCTGCCGGAGCCCGAGGCGATGGCAGACATGCCGTTGGCAGGATCGCCAGCCTCCTTGCTCGCCGAACAGGGGAGGGCACGGCTGCGCCACAGCGCATGGAGTCGGAGGCGGACGATAAACGGCGTGATGCACTTCGACCACTGCATTGGCGTCCGCGCCACTGGTTGCTGGCATCGTTGCTTGCCGCGGTGGTGTTCGCGATTTCGGTTTGGGGCGGAAGGCATGATGCTTCGCGACCTGCGAGCGCATCGGTTGCGGTGCTGCCTTTCACCAGCCTCGGCCCGGATCGTAGTGAAGACTACTTCGCGGAAGGTCTGGCGGTGGAGATGCATGATGCGCTTGCGGGTGTGCCCGGGCTCGTCGTGGCGGCGCAGATGTCGCCTGCGCTGGCGACGGCGCGCGAGGCCGACATCAAGGCATTGGGGCAGCGGCTTGGCGTGGCGACCGTGCTCGATGCCAGCGTGCGGCGTGAAGGCGATCGCGTGCGGATCAATGCGCGCTTGTCCGACACTGGAACCGGCCACACCCTGTGGAGCAGGAGTTACGACCGGGAAATGGCGGGGATCTTCGCCATCCAGTCCGAAATCGCGGATGAAGTCGTCAATGCATTGCTGGACGTGCTACCCGAAGAGCGCAAGGCGCTCGCGGATCGGCTGTCCCCCACCAAGAGTGCCGTTGCGTTCGATCTGTACCTCAAGGGGATACGGCGATTGTCGAGGCAGGATCGCGATGCCCCCGGGGAGGCAATCGGCTTTTTCCAACGGGCCCTGGCGACGGATGGAAGCTTTGCGCGTGCGCAGGCCGGCGTTTGTCTTTCCGAAGTCTTTCGCTACGAGCATGAACGCATTGCGGACGCACTCGACAAGGCACGCGAGGCATGCGCGCACGCTGAGTCGCTGTCGGGTGGATCAGGCCAGGCAAGCCTGGCATTGGCGAAGCTGCATCATGCACAGGGCAACCTGGGGGAGGCGGGCAAGTTCTACGCCCGCGCAGAGGCTGATCCTGCACGCAAGGCCGAAGCACTCGTGGGGATGGCCCTGATCCATGGCAGTCAAGGACGGCATGCCGAAGCGTTGCGCGATTTTGGGCAGGCGATAGAAGCCAGCCCGGGTGACGATGTCATCCATTCCTATATCGGCTATTACCACTATCTTGCGGGCGACCTGCCGGCGGCGATCGCCGCCTACAGGAAGGCGATTGAAATCAGCCCGGGCGATGCGGGTTACTGGAGTACGTTGGGGACGTTGCTCGCAAACGCGGGTGAAAGCGATGCCGCTGCCGATGCGCTTGGTCGCTCGCTCGCGATCGAACCGGACAACCATCTGGCGCTCAACAACCTCGGCGAGATCAGGTACCAGTCCGGTGACTATGCAGGGGCAACGGCGTTGTACCGAAAAGCGGCTTCACTTGAGCCGGCGGACTACATTCCGTGGGGCAACCTCGGCAGGACATTGCTTGCCGACGCGGCGACGATGGATCAGGCGAAGCATGCGTTCGAGCAAGCTGCATTGCGTGCCCGTGCCTACGTCGACGCGAGGCCCGGTGATGCCACCGCATTGGCGGCGCTGGCGTGGTTCAGCGTCAACCTCGGACAGCGCGACGAGGCCCGGGAACTGGTCAGGCGTTCGGAGGCTTTGGGAGGTGATCCGATCGAAGCCGCGCTCTACAACGCGATGACGTTCGTCGCGCTGGGTGAGTTGGATCAATCCAGGAAACGCATCGCATCCGCGCGTGAGGCGGGGCTGTCCGAGACGCGGATCGCCAGCAACACGGTGTTGCGGGGCCTCGCTGTTGCTGGGCCGTAGTCAATGCCGATGCATGACATCAGTTCCCGCCCGGGGAGATGACGGGCTTCCACCAGGAGAGTGAAATGGCCACGAAGCGTCAAGTCGGCAAGCGAGGAGTCTCGGCCCAGCAGGGAATGCAATCTGCAGCGGTCAAATCGAAGTTGCGCAAGGCGTTGAAGGATATCGGGGGCGTCAAGTTCACGGACAAGCAACCGGAGCCTGCCGCGTACGAGATCGTGTACAAGGTGGATGATTTCCGTAGCTTGCTGATCGAGATTTCGATCAAGCCGCTCATCGGCTCGCCCGTGATGCACATGACCGTGGAGCCGGGGAAGGTCAAGATCAAGCGATAGCGAAACGAGGCAGGGGCAAGGGGGGCTCGATTGCCGAGCGCCCTGTGGCTGCGGTTTGCCAGTCGTTGATTGCTGCGGGATGGGACTGACACTGGATCGATGGCAGACGGGTTGCCGGACTTGCTTCGAGGATGGGTCGGGCTAGAGCGTGAGGAGCCGTTGTACCGGCGCGTAGCTGCGCCGGTGTTGCGGGCACGGCCCGTGTTCCCGCAATGCCGCCAGATGCACCGGCGATGGATAACCCTTGTGCTTGTCGAAGCCGTACTGCGGGAATTCTTCGTGCAGCGCGACCATCATCCGGTCGCGTGCGACCTTGGCGAGGATCGAGGCTGCCATGATCGCCGGGTCGAGCGCATCGCCGCCGACCACGGCTTCCGCCGGGCAGGGCAGGTCGCGCGGCAGGCGGTTGCCGTCGATCCGCGCGAACTGCGCAGCGGGCGACAGCGCGCACAGCGCGCGACGCATGCCGGTGAGCGTGGCCTGCAGGATGTTGATCGCGTCGATTTCGTCGCAACCGACGAATTCGATGCGATGGGCGAGGGCGCGTTCGACGATCAGTGGATACAGCGCTTCGCGCCGCTTTTCCGTGAGCTTCTTGGAATCGTTCAATCCGTCGACGGGCCGTGCGGGATCCAGGATCACCGCCGCCACGACCACCGGCCCCGCGAGTGGCCCGCGCCCTGCTTCATCCACGCCCGCGACGAGCAAGGTCACGGGCGTTCGGCCATCAGTTCGACGATGGCATCTGCGGCGCTGGCCGAGGCATCGCGTCGCAAGGCCAGGTGCAGGTCGCGGTAGAGCGGCTCCAATGCCGTGGTCGCTGAAGGATCGCGGAACCACGCCAGCATTGCCTTCGCCAGCGACTCGGGCGTGCAATCGTCCTGCATGAGTTCGGGAGCGATGGTCTGCCCGGCAAGCACGTTGGGCAGGGCATAGCGATCGACCTTGAGCAGCCCCAGCCACTTGACGATGCGATAGGTGCTCTCGGCGATGCGATAGCCGACCACCATCGGGCGCTTGGCGAGCATGGCTTCGAGCGTGGCCGTGCCCGAGGCCAGCAGCACCACGTCGGCAGCGATCATCGCGTCGCGGGCGTTGCCGTCGAGCAACCGGTACTGTTCGGCGCGCAGTGGTGAAGCAGCGAGCAAGTGTTCGATCGCATCGCGGCAGGCGGGCGTGGCGGCGGGCACGAGCACGCGCAGGCCGTCGATGTCCGTGACAACCTTCGCGGCGGCATCGAGGAAGATGGCTCCTAGTCGTTCGATTTCCCCGAGGCGCGAGCCAGGCAGCACCGCGAGCACGGGAACATCGTCATCGAGTCCGAATTCGCTGCGTGCGCCGCGGCGATCGGGGTTGAGCGGCATCGCGTCGGCCATCGGGTGGCCGACGAAGCGTGCGTCGACGCCGTGCCTGGCGTAGATGCCCGGTTCCATCGGGAACAGGCACAGCACGCGATCGGCGCTGCGGCCGATCTTCGCCGCGCGCTGCTCGCGCCATGCCCAGACCGAGGGGCTGACGTAATGCACGGTGCGGATGCCGCGCTGCTTGAGCTTGCGTTCGAGCCCGAGGTTGAAGTCGGGCGCATCGATGCCGATGAAGACATCTGGCTGCCATGCCAACAGACGCTTGCGGAAGCGACGACGCAGCGACAGCAGTCGCGGCAGGTGGCGGAGCACTTCGCTCAGGCCCATCACCGCCAGTTCCGATGCGTCGTGCCAGGCATCGAGTCCTGCATCGCGCATCGCTTGCCCGCCGATGCCCGCGAATTCCGCATCGGGGAAGCGTTCGCGCAAGCGTTCGATCAAGCCAGCGCCCAGCAGGTCGCCGGAGGCCTCCCCGGCGCATAGCGCAATGCGCTTGGCTGGCGTGGTCACCGCAACAGCGGCCGTTCGCCGCGCTCGATGAAATCGAGGAAGGCGCGGACGTCGTCGGAATCCTTGGCCAGTTCGGCCAACTGCCCGCGAGCTTCGTCCAGCTTGGCGCCCGAAACGTACAGGGCGCGGTAGGCGCGCTTGATTGCGGCGGTGCGTTCGGCATCGAAGCCCCGGCGCTTGAGGCCTTCGGCGTTGATGCCGCGTGGCCGACCGTAGCCGTCCTGCGCGACCATGAGGAACGGCGGCACGTCGCCGTTGATGAACGCACCCATGCCGATGAATGCGTGGTCGCCGATGCGGCAGAACTGGTGCACGCCGGCGAAGCCGCTCAGGATCACCCAGTCGCCGACCTCGACATGACCGGCGAGGGTGGCGTTGTTTGAGAACACGCAGTGATTGCCGACGATGCAGTCGTGGGCGACATGGGTGTAGGCCAGGAACCAGTTGTCGTTGCCGATGCGCGTGGTGCCACCGCCGTCGCCGGTGCCGCGGTTGATGGTGACGAATTCGCGGATCAGGTTGCGGTCGCCGATGACCAGTTCGACGCGCTCGCCGTGGAATTTCTTGTCCTGGGGATCGCCACCGATCGCGGCATGGCCGACGATGCGGTTGTCGCGACCGATGCGTGTCGGGCCGGTGATGCTGCAATGCGGGCCGATGCTGGTGCCGTCACCGATCTCGACATCCGCGCCGATGAGGCTGAAGGCACCGACCGAGATGCCTTCGCCGAGTCGCGCACCGGGATCGATCACCGCAGTCGGGTGGATGCCGCTGCCCATGCCTGCGTCAGCCGCCGGATTCGGCGCAGAGGATTTCCGCGCAGGCCACTTCCTTGCCGTCGACGCGGGCGACACCTGCATAGAACGTCATCTTGCGGATGACACGGCGGATTTCGACGTCCAGTTCGAGCCGATCACCGGGGACGACCATGCGCGAGAACTTGGCCGCATCGACCTTGACCAGGTACGAGGTCGCCTCGCGGTCGTAACCGCCGCGCAGGTGGTTGGTGAGGATGCCGCCGGCCTGTGCCATCGCTTCGATGACAAGCACGCCGGGCATCACCGGCGTTTCCGGGAAGTGGCCCTGGAAGAAGCCTTCGTTGCCGGTGACGTTCTTGTAGGCCAGGATGCGCCGGGCCTCGGGGTCGAGTTCGACCACGCGGTCGACCAGCAGGAACGGATAGCGGTGCGGCAGCAACTCGCGGATCCTGCGGATATCCATGGGCAACGTGACGTCCTGGCTCATTCCTTCCCCTTCTTCTCGTGTGCCGCGACCCTGCGCGCCAGCGCGTCCAGGTGGCGGAAGCGCGCGGCGTTGCGGCGCCACTCGCGATTTTCCATCAATGGCGTGCCGGAAGAATACTCCCCGGGCTCTCGGATCGAGCCGGTGACCAGGCTCATCGCCGTCACCGTCACCCGGTCGCAGATCTCGATGTGCCCGACGACGCCAGCCGCGCCGCCGATCAGGCAATAGCGGCCGATGCGGGCGCTGCCGGCCACCGCGGCGCAGCCGGCGATGGCGGTATGCGCGCCGATGCGGACGTTGTGGCCGATCTGGATCTGGTTGTCGAGGCGGACGTCGTGCTCGAGCACTGTGTCGTCGAGCGCGCCACGGTCGATGGTGGTGTTGGCGCCGATTTCGCAGTCGTCGCCGACCACTACGCCACCCAGTTGCGGCACCTTGATCCAGTGCGGCTCTCCGTCCGCGGGGCGGTCGAGCGCGATACCGAAGCCGTCGGCGCCAAGCACGGCGCCGGGATGGATCAGCACGCGCGCACCAAGGCGCACTCGCCGCACAAGGGTCACGCGGGCGACCAGTTCGCAGCCGTCGCCGAGAAGGCAATCCTCGCCGATCACGCTGCCGGCGCCGATGCGGACGTCCGCGCCGATGCGGGTATTGGCGCCGATGCTGACGAAGGGGCCGATGCTGGCGGCAGGATCGACCTGCGCGGAGGGATCGATGCTGGCAGAAGGGTCGATGCCGGCGGCGTGCGTCGGCTTGGACTCGAACAACGCGGACAGCTTGGCGAACGTGGCGTACGGGTCGCGTGCCACCAATGCCGTACCTTCGTAGCCCTCCGCATCCGCGTCGCGCATGACCACGATGCCGGCGCGCGAGTCGGCCAACTGGTTGCGATAGCGGGGATTGGCGAGGAAGGCGAGGTCGCCGGGCCCGGCATTGGCGAGCGTCGCGACGCCGGTCACGACGTGGTCGCCGTCGCCACGCAACTCCAGGCCATGGCGTTCGGCGAGGGCCGAGGCCTTGAAAAGGATTTTTTCGCCGGACATCGCGTGGCCGGCGGCGTCAGAATGCGCCGCCGAAGGTGAACTGCAGGCGCTCCAGTTCGTCGCCCTGCTGGATCAGGCCGCCTTCGGAGTTGCGGATGGCGTCCTTGCTGCGCAGCGGATAGGCATAGCTGATCGAGATCGGGCCGACCGGTGCGCGCCACATCAGCGCGATACCGGCGGACGCGCGCAGTTCGCTGCTCTCGAAGGTGTCGATGTCCTTGAACACGTTGCCGACGTCGACGAAGGCCGACACGCGGGCGGCCGGCGACTTGATCAACTGCGGGAAGAACATTTCCAGCGAGCCTACGGTCTTGAGTGCGCCGCCGATGGGCTGCAGGAAGGTGCTGCCCGTGGCCGCTTCGCGCGGGCCGAGCGTGTTGTCGCGGAAGCCGCGGACGGAGCGGGCGCCACCGGCATAGAAGTTCTCGAAGAACGGCAGGCCGGTCGCGGTGAGCGTCTTCCAGTAATTGCTGCCCGGCGCGCAGATGCCGTCGGAGGTGAGCGCGACCGGATCCGGGTCGACACCGCTTCCGGGTGGGATCAGCGGCTGTCCCGGCAGCGTGCGGCAGAACGTGCGGCTGACGTCGCTGCCATAGCTGTCGCCATAGCCGATCTCGAAGCGGGTGTTGAGCACCAGGGCGCGGTTGATCGGCCAGTACTTGGAGAACTCGTAGTTGATCTTGTAGTACTCGGCGGTCGAGCCCGGCAGCGTCGTTTCCAGCGAAACGCGCTGCATGGTGCCGCGCGTGGGCTGCAGGAAGTCGTTGCGCGAGTCGCGCGCCCAGGCCAGCTCCGCGCGCCATGCGTGGAAAGTGCGCGAACCGAAGGCGTCGATGTAGTCGACGATCGACTGCGGGGTGTAGCCGGAGCCGGCGAAGATCTGGTTGCGGTCGATGCCCACCAGTGCCGAAACCGTGTCGGTCTCGGTGATCGGCAGGCCCAGGATCGTCTGCATCGCGGCGCTGGTGGACGAGTACTGGGCGGTGTTGAACTCGGAATTGTCGAATTCGCGCCACCACAGGTTGTAGCCGAGCTGCAGGCCTTCGTCGGTGAAGTACGGGTTCATGTACGAGAACGAATAGCGCTGCAGGTACACGTTGCGCTGCGCGGCGACCGACACGCGGTTGCCGCTGCCGAGGAAGTTGTCCTGCGACAGCTGGATCGAGGTGGTCAGGCCGCTCAGCTGCGAGTAGCCCAGGCCGAACACGAAGCTGCCTGACGTGGTTTCCTTGACGTTGACGACCACGTCGACCTGGTCGTTGCTGCCCGGCACGGGCTGCGTTTCGATGTTGACGCTGCCCGATTCGAAGTAACCCAGCCGCTGCAGGCGGATCTTGGAGCGGTCGATGGCGGCCTGCGAATACCAGGCGCCCTCGAACTGGCGCATCTCGCGGCGCATGACCTCGTCGGAAGTGCGGTTGTTGCCTTTGAACAGCACCTGGCGCACGTTCACGCGAGGGCCGGGCACCACCTGCATGTTGATCGCGACGGTACGGTTCTCGCGGTCGACGGTGGGGATCGGGTTGACCTGCGCAAAGGCGTAGCCGACGTTGGAAAGCGTGGCGATGATCGCGTTCGAGGTGAATTCGAGCAGGGCGCGCGAGAAGGTCTGGTCGGGTTGCACCAGCACCAGCCGCTGGATGTCTTCCTTCGGCAGCACCGTGTCGCCGGTCAATTCGATCGAGGAGACCTTGTACACCTCGCCCTCGGTGATGCCGGCGCTGATGAACACGTCGCGCTTGTCGGGGCTGACCGCCACGTGGGTGCTGTCGATGCTGAAATCGATGTAGCCGCGGTCGAGGTACCAGTTGTGCAGTTTCTCGAGATCGCCGGAGAGCTTTTCCTTGGCGTACTGGTCGTCGCGGCGGTACCAGCTGAGCCAGTTGCTCTCGCCCGATTCCCATGCGTCGGTGATGTCCTCCTGCTCGAAGGTGTCGTTGCCCACGAGGTTGATGTGGCGGATCTTGGCGGCCTTGCCTTCCTCGACATTGATGGTGATATCGACGCGGTTGCGATCCAGTTGCGACACCGTCGGGGTGATCGCGACGTTGTACTTGCCGCGGTTGTTGTACTGGCGGGTGAGCTCCTGGGTGACGCGGTCGAGCGCGAGGCGGTCGAAGGTCTCGCCCTCGGCCAGGCCGATGTCGTTCAGCCCCTTGGTCAGGTCTTCGGTCTTGATGTCCTTGTTGCCCTGCAGGGTGAGCCGGTTGATCGCCGGGCGCTCCTGGACGGCGATGACCAGGATGTTGCCCTGGCGGGACACGCGGATGTCTTCGAAGAAACCGGTGCGGTACAACGCGCGGATCGCCTCGCCGATGCGGGTCTGGTCGACCGTGTCGCCGCGTTCGATCGGCAGGTAGGTGAACACGGTGCCCGCGCCGATGCGCTGCAGCCCGTCGACGCGGATGTCGCTGACGGTGAAACGGCTGTCGGTATACGGGGCCGAAGCGATGGGCTGCGACCCTGCCGTTTGCGCCCAGGCCGGGACGGCGATGGCCGTGGCGAGGGCGAGGGCGAGCATGCGGCGGGCAGGAATACGCGTCATCAATCGGATCCGGGTTGGGGATTTCACCGTCGCATGGGATGCGGCGGCGGGGTCGTGGGCAGGCATCAGCGCACCAGTTGGATGATGTCGTTGTGGAACGCCAGGCCCATCAGGCAAGCCAGGAGTGCAAGGCCGACATATTGACCGGCGACCATCGCACGTTCGCTTAACGGGCTGCCCTTGACCAACTCGATAAGGTAATACAACAGGTGACCCCCGTCCAAGAGCGGGATCGGCAGCAGGTTGAGGATCGCCAGACTCAGCGACAGCAGCGCGAGGAAAGAGAGGAACCACGCGAGGCCCTGGCCGGCGTAGACATTGGCCGCGCGGCCGATGGTCACGGGGCCGGCGACCGTGTTCTCGATGGCCAGGCGGCCGCTGAATGCCCGGCCGATCATGCCGAACAATTGTTGGGTCAGGTGGCCGATCTCGCGCGTGGCGACGGGGATCGCGGCAAGCGGCCCGTGGCGCTGCAGGGCGTCCATGGGCGGCAACTGGTAGTTGCCCGGCGGTTCGATGCCGAGCGCCCAGAACTGTCCGCCGCCCCCGGGGCGCTCGGTCAGCCGGGGCTGGATCTCGAGCGCCAGCCGCTCGCCATCGCGCGTGACTTCGACCAGCGCATCGCCGCCGCGCAGGCCCAGCGCCTGGATCTCCGGCCCGATCTGGTCGAATGTCCTGATCGGGCTGCCGTCGATGGCGGTGATCTCGTCGCCCTCGGCCAGCACGCCCCAGGCGGCGGATTCGGGCACGACCCGGCCGACGATCGCCGGCACCAGCACGTGGCGGGGGGTGAGCCCGACGGTCTGCAAGATGCGGCGCTGGTCGAAGCCGGGTGCGAGGTCGGACAGGGCGAGGGAGACCGTGCGCTCGCGGCCTTGCCCGTCGCGCACCTGCAGCGGGACGTCTTCGCGGTCGAGGGCCGCGGGCATGAGCGACATCTGCAGTTCCATCCAGGTCGGCGTGGCGCGGTCGCCGACCGATTCCACGATATCGCCGGCCTTGAGGCCCGAGGCTGCGGCGATGTTGGTGGTGGCACCGATGGCCGGGGCGTAGTCCGGGCGGCCGATGACGAACATCGCCCACAGCAATCCGAAGCACAGCAGCAGGTTGGCGGCCGGCCCGGCGGCCACGATGGCGATGCGTCGCCACACCGACGCCCGGTTGAAGGCTTCGTGCACTTGCGACGCGGGCACGTCGTACTCGCGTTCGTCCAGCATCTTCACGTAGCCACCCAGCGGGACGGCGGCGATGCGGTACTCGGTGCCGTCCTTCGCGGTGCGCGACCAAAGCGCACGCCCGAACCCGACCGAGAAGCGCAGCACCTTCACCCCGCAGCGGCGCGCGACCCAGTAATGGCCGAACTCGTGGAAGGTGACCAGGATGCCGAGGCTGACCAGCAGCCACCAGACGGAGCCAACGAATTCAGTCATGCAGCAGGCTCATGCGACCACGCCGGTGGAGATTGCGCTGCCTGCGTGGCGCCGGGCCGCTGCGTCGGTCTCGCGCAGGGTGTCCAGCGAATCGGCGGGCGAAGCGGGGAAGGCCGCAAGCGTGTGTTCCACGAGTGCGGGAATGGACAGGAAACCGATCCTGCCCTGAAGAAAGGCTGAAACCGCGACTTCGTTCGCTGCATTCAGGATCGCCGGCGCGGTGCCGCCGGCCTCCAGCGACTCGCGTGCAAGCCGCAGGCACGGGAATGCGTCGATGTCCGGAGGCTCGAAATCCAGTCGTCCCTGGGCGAGCAGATCCAGGGCGCCGACGCCCGATGCCAGCCGCTCCGGCCAGCCCAGGCCGACGGCCAGTGCCGTGCGCATGTCGGGCAGGCCGAGCTGGGCCAGCACCGAGCCATCGATGAACTCCACCAGCGAGTGCACCAGGCTCTGCGGGTGCACCAGCACGTCCAGCCGCTCGCCCGGCAGGCCGAACAGGTGGTGTGCTTCGATCAGTTCCAGCCCCTTGTTCATCAAGGTCGCCGAATCGACCGAGATCTTCGGGCCCATCGACCATTTCGGGTGCGCCACGGCCAGGGCCGGGGTGACCTGCGCGAGTTCAGTGCTCGACCGGCCGCGGAACGGGCCGCCGGAGGCCGTCAGCGCGATCCGGCGCACGCCGCTGCCGGCGGCCTGTCCGTGCAGGCACTGGAAGATCGCGTTGTGCTCGCTGTCGATGGGCACGATGGACGCGCCGGCTTCTCGTGCGGCGTCGATCATCAGCTCGCCAGCCAGCACCAGTGCTTCCTTGTTGGCCAGCAGCAGGCGCTTGCCGGCACCGGCGGCGGCGAGTGACGAATCCAGTCCGGCGGCGCCGACCACGGCCGCGATGACGGTATCGATGCCCGGTGCGCGCGCGACATCGTCCAGTGCAGCCATCCCGGCATGCGCGCGGGTCTGCAGGCCTGCGGCTGCCAGTCCGTCGCGCAGAGCGGGGTAGAGCGTGTCGTCGGCGATGACCGCATCGTCCGGCCGATGCCTGGCGCACAGGGCGACCAGTGCCTCGACGTTGCTGCCCGCGGCCAGCGCGGAGACGTGCAGCCGATCCGGGTGCCGTGCGATGACATCGAGCGCGGAGGTGCCGATCGACCCCGTGGCGCCCAGGACGGCGACATGCTGCATCAGAACCCCAGCCAGATCTTGCCGACGGCGAACACCGGGAGCGCAGCGAGGATGCTGTCGACGCGATCGAGTATGCCGCCGTGCCCCGGCAGCAGCGTGCCCGAATCCTTTGCGCCGGCATGGCGCTTGAGCAGGCTCTCGAACAGGTCGCCGAACACCGAGAACACCGCCGTGACCAGCGCGACCAGCGCGACCAGGGGCAGTTCGGCCAGCGAGGCGCCGGCCAGCGGGGCAACCGCTACCGCGATCAATACGCCGGCCAGCAGGCCACCGGCCATGCCCTCGACGGTCTTGTTGGGGCTGATGACGGGCGCAAGCTTGCGCTTGCCGAACTTGCGGCCCGCGAAATACGCGCCCGTGTCTGCGCCCCACACCACCAGCAGCGCGACAAGTAGCCAGACATGGCCCTGCACCACCCATGGCAGGGGGCTGGGGGCGGGATCGCTGGCATGGATCAGCGCCAGCGCGCACCAGGCGGGCACCACGCTCAGCGTGCCGGCGGCGAGCTTGAACACGCGGGCATGGGTGTCATGGTCGGCGGCGAAGGTCGGGTGCCGCAGCCACAGCATCGCCGCCAGCCACCAGGCTACGCCCAGCACGCTGGCCAGCTTGAACAGCACCAGCGATCCGCCGCCGTCGGTGGGCGAGGCCCAGACCAGCGCGGCCATCATCAGCAGGTTCGCCAGCAGCAGGATCGTGCGCGCCAGCGTGTCCTCGACCTCGACCAGCCGGAACCATTCCCACAACGCGGCCAGGAAGACCACCGCGGCGATCGCCACCAGCCAGGGCGTTGGTGCCAGCAGCACCGCGCCGATCACGAAAGGCGCGATGATCAGCGCGGTCAACACGCGGGTCTTGGTCATCGAGCTGCAGCCTCTGGCGGGATGTGGGTGGCCAATCCGGCGACCTGGTCGCCGGTCAGGCCGAAGCGGCGTTCACGTGAGGCATAGGCGGCGATGGCCTGGCGCAGCGTGTCGGCGTCGAGTTCCGGCCACAGCGTCTCGGTGAACCAGAGTTCGGTGTAGGCGAGTTGCCACAGCAGGAAATTGCTGATGCGCGTATCGCCGCCGGTGCGGATGAACAGGTCGGGCGGTGGCAGGTCGGACAGCGCCACGCGCGTCCCGAAGGTGGCCTCGTCGATGTCCTCGGGGCGAAGGCGGCCAGCGGCCACGTCTTCGGCCAGCGCGCGCGCCGCCATCGCGATGTCCTGGCGGCCGCCGTAGCTCGCGGCGATGCTCAGGTGCAGCCGTGTATTGCCGGCAGTGAGCGTTTCGGCGTGTTGCATGCGCTCGAGGATCGAGGTGCTGAAGCGATGGCGTTCACCGATGAAGCGAACGCGCACGCCGCGACGGTGCAATTCGTCCACTTCGCGTTCGAGCGCGTTGAGGAACAGTTTCATCAGCGCGCCGACTTCTTCTTCGGGCCGCCCCCAGTTCTCGCTGGAGAATGCGAACAGGGTGAGTGCCCCGATGCCGTGTTCGAGGCAGAAGTCGATGCAGGTGTTGACCGCGCGTGCGCCGGCGCGGTGGCCGATCATGCGTGGGCGCTTGCGTCGCGCGGCCCAGCGCCCGTTGCCGTCCATGATCACGGCAAGGTGGCGCGGGACGGGCAGGGTGTTCTGCGGGATGGGCATGGGCAGTCCGGGGATGCGCGTGCAGCCGGATCAGACCGCCATCAGCTCCGTTTCCTTCGCCTTCACCACCTCGTCCACGTCCTTGATGGCCTGGTCGGTGATCTTCTGGATCTCGCCTTCGACGCGGCGCTCGTCGTCCTCGGAGATCAGTTTCTCCTTCAGCAACTCCTTGACCTGCTGGTTGGCGTCGCGGCGGATGTTGCGGATCGCGACCTTGGCATCCTCGCCTTCGCCGTGCACGACCTTGGTCAGGTCCTTGCGGCGTTCTTCGGTCAGCGCGGGCAGGTTGAGGCGGATCGTGGTGCCGGCGGTGTTGGGCGTCAGGCCCAGGTCGGAAGCAAGGATCGCCTTCTCGACGGCGCCTACCATGCCCTTGTCCCAGGGGTTGATGACCAGCGAGCGGGCATCGGAGACCGACACGGCTGCGACCTGCGACAACGGCACTTCGCTGCCGTAGGCGTTGACCTTGATCGAGTCGACCAGGCCCGTGGACGCGCGGCCGGTGCGCACCTTCACCAGGTTGTGGCGCAGCGCTTCGACACTCTTGGCCATGCGGGCCTGGGCGTCTTTCTTGATGTCGTTGGGCATGGTGGGTTCCGTATCCGTCTGGCTAGCCTCGGGATTATAGGCGGAGCCGGGGTGGAGGGCGTCCGGGCGAGGGGAATCCCGGGCGCCGAGTTCGTCCGGGGATGGTGGATCCGTACAGAATCGATGCGGCCGATGTGCCAGCGCTGCCCGTGGGGATGAGCCCTCCCGGCTCCGTGGCGATCAATGCCCGCCGGAGCGGCCGCGCACCAGGGTGCCGATCGGCTCGCCCTTCAGGATCCGCAGCAACACGCCCGGCTGTGACATGTCGAAGATGCGCAGCGGCAGGTCGCTGTCGCGGCACAGGGCGAAGGCGGCCGTGTCCATCACCTGCAAGTCGCGGGAGATGACCTCGTCGTAGCTCAGGCTGTCGAAGCGCACCGCATCGGCGTGCTTCTTGGGATCCTTGTCGTACACGCCGTCGACCTTGGTCGCCTTGAGCAGCAGATCGGCGCCGATCTCGATCGCGCGCAGCGCAGCGCCCGAGTCGGTGGTGAAGAACGGATTGCCGGTGCCGGCGGCGAAGATGCCGATGCGGCCCTTTTCGAGGTGGCGGATCGCGCGGCGGCGGATGTAGTCCTCGCACACGTCGTTGATCTTGATCGCGCTCATCACCCGTACGCGTGCGCCCAGCTTTTCCAGCGAGTCCTGCATCGCCAGTGCGTTGATCACCGTGGCCAGCATGCCCATCTGGTCGCCGGTCACCCGATCCATGCCGCCGGCCGCCAGGCCCGCGCCGCGGAAGATGTTGCCGCCGCCGATGACCACCCCGACCTCGGCGCCGGCCTGCTGCGCCTCGATGATCTCGCGCGCCAGCCGGGTGATGACCTTCGGGTCGATCCCGTAGTCTTCATCGCCCATCAACGCCTCGCCGGACAGTTTCAACAGGACGCGGCGATAGGCGAGTAGCGACATGACAGGCTCCGGGCGGGCAAACGCGGAGATTCTAGCCGATGTGCGCAGCCAGTCGTTCCGTCGGGCAGGTGACAGCAGGTCGATGGCGTGGACGCAAGGATGCAGTCCGGCTTCCTTGCCGGACGTTGCGATGTCAGTGGTTGAGCATCCTAGAAACGGACGACCCGCCAAGCGAGGTTGCCGACGCTGGTGATCGACTGCTGGTTGGCGTAGTTGCCGGACAGCCAGATGGCGTTGGCACCGGAAGTTGCATTGCGCCAAAGGATGTCGGCACGTCCGTCGCCGTTGTAGTCACCCACGCCAGCGACGTTCCAGGCCAGGCTGGTCACGCTGGTCACGGTCTGTTGGTTGGCGTAGTTGCCTGACAGCCAGATGGCGTTCTTGCCGTTGGCGACGTTGCGCCAGAGGATGTCGTCCTGGCCGTCGCCGTTGAAGTCCCCGGTGCCGACGACTTGCCACGCCTGTCCGGTCACGCCGGTGACGGCTTGCTGGGTGGCACTGTTGCCCGACAGCCAGATGGTGTTCTTGCCGTTGCTGGTGTTGCGCCAGAGGATGTCGGCGCGGCCGTCGCCGTTGAAGTCCCCGGTGCCGACGATTTGCCAGGCCTGCCCGGTGACGCCGGTGATGGCTTGCTGGGTGGCGTAGTTGCCCGACAGCCAGATGGCGTTCTTGCCGTTGCTGGTGTTGCGCCAGAGGATGTCGTCCCGGCCGTCGCCATTGAAGTCCCCGGTACCGAAGATTTGCCAGGCCTGCCCGGTGACGCCGGTGACGGCCTGCTGTGTGGCGCTGTTGGCTGAGAGCCAGATGGTGTTTGCGCCGGTGGTGGTGTTGCGCCAGAGCAGGTCGGAGGTGCCGTCGCCGTTGAAGTCGCCTGCGCCGACGATCTTCCAGGCGGCGTTGCTGACGGTGGTGACCGCTTGGAGGGTGGCGTTGTTGCCCGAGCGCCAGATCTGGTTGGCCAGCGTGCTGGCATGTTGCCACAGCACGTCCGATATGCCGTCGCCGTTGAAGTCGCGGCGCGCGACGCGCGTGGTTCCCCTGGTAACGGCAATCGACCATTGCTGCGAATGGACGAGGCGATCACCGGCCACTGCGCGGTTGACGAGCGGCGTGTTGTCGGTGACGCGCATTTCGAGCGTACGGTTCGCAGGCGTGGTTTGTGCTTGGGAGAAATTGAAGCTCGTACCGGTTGCGCCGGCGATGGCCTGTCCGTCCAGGTACCACTGGATGCTGGTCGTATTGGGAGAAGGCTGCAGTACGGCTGCGCTGAATGTCCGGGTCGAACCGGTTTCGTAGGCGACAGGCGCGGACGCTGACGGGGATGCGCTGCCCGGTTCGATCAACTTGATGCCGTTGTTCGGCCCCCCGCGAATCCGCTTCCTCCCGCGTAGAGCATCATCACGTAGGCCTGCGAGCAGACGTTGCAGAACGGCACCGCCAGGTTCCGCATCGCGCAGGTGTGTTCAGGGCGGTACATGCCCGTTTCCTGGTAGCGCGCGCCTTCGAACAGGCCGATG
Organism: Luteimonas sp.; assembly: GCA_024707405.1. Classification (GTDB taxonomy): domain Bacteria; phylum Pseudomonadota; class Gammaproteobacteria; order Xanthomonadales; family Xanthomonadaceae; genus Luteimonas. The sequence continues at coordinate 159,793 of JANPZU010000003.1, read as the reverse complement.
CCGGTCGTCCCCGGTGACGTCGGGATCGGTGTGCTGGCGCCGATCCAGTAGTTCCACTTGATCAGCGAACGGTCGGTCTGGTTCGTGACGTTCACTTCGCAGGGATAGCCGCCGCCCGTGTCCGAGCAATTCGGGAAGCCGGGATAGGGTGTGGTGTATTCGTCCGCGAGTCGCGTGAACGTATGGCCGAACTCGTGCACGGCGATGTGGCTGGACCATTCGTTTGCGGTGGCCACCGAAAAGGAGCCGCCGGCGCCGCCGTACACCGGGTCGTTGACGATGACGATGATCTGGTCCCAATGCGGTGCTGCGCTTGCAGCCGCCAGCACCTTGCCGTAGCTGACGGTCACCAGGCGATGGATCTGCGCCGTGCAGAACGTCCCGTCGAAGGCGGTGTCCACGATCAGCCCCGCGCGAGGATCGTCCTGCGCGGCGGTATCGGCGCAACAACTCGTCGTCGTGCAGCCTGCCTGGTACGGAGGATGGTCGGCACCGGATTGGTTCGACGCCACGAACAAGGATTCCCAGTTGACGAAGCTTGCGTACTCCGCATAAGGCGTGTGTGCCAGGAAGGTATTGCGCAGGTTCGTGAAATGCGTCTGGAACTGTGCCTGTTCCGCGGCGGTGTAACCGTCACCGATGACCAAGATGTCCAGTCTGTTCGCGGAGTTGGCAGCGGCACGTTTACTCCGCGCACCGCTGCTGCCCGCAAAAGGGAGGCTGGATGATTTCGCCGAGATTTCGCCGAGATCGAGCGTGGTCTTGCGCCCAAGGTAGCTCACGGACACCCGGTTGCCGGCGGACGCAGGGATGCGGAGCGCGAAATAGTGCTCGTTGAGTGGCACCCGGTGGGGGATGATCTGTCCCCCTTGCCCGTCTGCCGCGAATTCACCGCGCAGGTGGGGCGGTATTTCCGCGATCTCCGCCCAGGCCGCAGTCTCGGCGAGCAACTGGCTGGAGCTGCGGGCGGCTTTCTCGCGGAGGCTCTTCTCGGGCATCGGCCGGGCTTCGACGTCCACCGCACGGTGGAAGACGGGCTGCACGTTGCCGAGGCGATCGACCTTCAGGACGAGGTAATGCCCCTGTGGCTGTTGAGCCCAACCGGTGCCGGCAAGAGTACACAGCACCATCAAAAATCCCAGAAAGCCGATGCGCAATTTCATGTGGATTCCTTTCGAAGATCGAGGGGTGTCGTCGAGCCTGTTGTCTCTTGATGAATTCGGAAACGGACTGATCTGCTGAAAGCGGACGACCTGCTCGCCCAAGCTGCATGCATTTGCTATGGAATTGCATGGTTGGCGGAATTGCTTGGCAGCCACAAACTCACCAAAACGATTCGATCGTCAGGCGCGCCACGGCTTCGGATTAACCCGCTTCCCCGTTTGGATCGGAGGGCGCATGCCGGCTCCCCGTGCCGATGGATGCATGCAATCCCGATTCGGCACGATCTACACCCGATTGTGATGCGTGTCAACATTCCGCTTGCATGAGAGTGGATCGCGCAGCGTGGCGTTTGTTGGCTGGGTGGTCTTGTTGGCGTAAAGGGAGAATCCGCGAGGCACAAAAAAGCCGCGGATAACCGCGGCTTTTCGTTCCACTCTTGAAGTGGTTTGTCAGGCCGGGGCCATCAGACCTGCATGGCCTTCGCCACTTCCGCGGCGTAGTCCTCGACCACCTTCTCGATGCCTTCGCCGACGGCCAGGCGCTGGAAGCCGACGACTTCGGCGCCGGCGCCCTTGAGTACCGCTTCGACGGTCTTGTCGGTGTCGAGCACGTAGGGCTGGCCGTAGAGGCTGACCTCGTTGACGATCTTGGCGATCTTGCCGCCGATGATCTTCTCGAGGATCTCGGCCGGCTTGCTGCGATCCTTGTCGGACATCTTCGCCAGTTCGATTTCCTTTTCCTTGGCAATGAAGTCGGCCGGCACGTCGGACTGCTTGTTGTGCGGCGGGTTCATCGCGGCGACGTGCATCGCCAGGCCGCGGGCCAGGTCGGCATCGCCGCCCTTGACCTCGACCAGCACGCCGATCTTGCCGCCGTGCACATAGGCCGACACGTTGTTGGCGCTGTCGATGCGGGCAAGGCGACGCACCTGCACGTTCTCGCCGACCTTGGCGATGACGGCGGCGCGGGTCTCTTCGACGGTCTCGCCGGAAGCCAGCTTGACGGCCTTCAGCGCCTCGACATCGGCAGCGGACAGCGCGGCCTGCGCGACGGTCTCGGTGAAGCCGACGAAGTTGTCGTCCTTGGCAACGAAATCGGTCTCGGAATTGATCTCGACCAGCACGGCCTTGCCGTCTGCCTGTGCCGCGGCGATGCGGCCCTCGGCCGCGACGCGGCTGGCCTTCTTGTCGGCCTTGGCCAGGCCGGACTTGCGCAGGGCTTCGGCGGCGGCATCGATGTCGCCGTTGTGCTCGGTGAGCGCCTTCTTGCATTCCATCATGCCGGCGCCGGTGCGCTCGCGCAGTTCCTTGACCAGGGATGCGGTGATTTCCATGGGTACCTCGGATTCTTGAAAAGTGGCGTGCGGGCGATGCCCGCCGCGGGATTCGATACGACTGAAGTGGGGACGCCAGCCGGGATCGCAACCGCGGCAGGATGCCGCGGCTGCGTTGCGTGCCGGTTACTCGGCGGCGGCTTCGGCCGAGTCGTCGGCCTTGGCTTCGACTTCGGCGTCGGCCTGCTTCGCCGGTGCCTTCTTGGCCGGGGCGCGGCGGGCAGGCTTGTCGCCACCTTCGGCGAACTCTTCCTCGCGCACGCTGGAGGCGCTGGGCGCGGCGGCCTTGCCTTCCAGCACGGCGTCGGCGGCGGCGCGGGCGTACAACTGCACGGCGCGGATGGCGTCGTCGTTGCCGGGGATGGCGTAGTCGACCAAGGCCGGGTCGTAGTTGGTGTCGACGACCGCGATCACCGGGATGCCGAGCTTCTTGGCTTCCTTGATGGCGATGTCTTCATGGCCGATGTCGATCACGAACAGCGCGTCGGGCAGTCGGTTCATGTCCTTGATGCCGCCCAGCGAGGCTTGCAGCTTCTCGCGCTCGCGGCGCAGGCCCAGCACTTCGTGCTTGACCAGCTTCTCGAAGGTGCCGTCGGTCTCGGCCGCTTCCAGCTCCTTCAGGCGCGAGACCGACTTCTTCACCGTGGCGAAGTTGGTCAGCGTGCCGCCCAGCCAGCGCTGGGTCATGAAGGGCATGCCGCAACGTTCGGCTTCTTCCTTGATCGCCTCGCGCGCGCTGCGCTTGGTGCCGACGAACAGGATCATGCCGCGCTTCTGGCCGATGCCGGAGATGAAGTTCATCGCGTCCGAGAACAGCGGGACGGTCTTCTCGAGGTTGATGATGTGGATCTTGCCGCGGGCACCGAAGATGTACGGGGCCATCTTGGGGTTCCAGTAGCGCGTCTGGTGGCCGAAATGCACGCCGGCTTCCAGCATCTGGCGCATGGTGATCTGGGGCATTGCTTGTACTCCTGACAGTGGAACCGGCCGCCACGGACAAGGGATGGGCGGTGCGCCTGCACGAGGGCAGGGCGCGTGGTTCCGGGGTTGGGCCTCCCCGCTGCCTCCGTGTCCAGATCCCTCGTCCTGGCGGACTTCGGGACACCCCGGAACGGGTGGTTGCAGCGGGTGTGTATTCGCCTGCTGCCTCCGATGGGGAGGGCATGCTTCGCCCGGCGTGGGCGCCTGGCCCGGCAGGTGCCGATCCAGGGAACTGGCCATTGTAGTGTCGTCCCGGATGCGGGGCAAGCCGAAGGGTCAATAGGTGACGGTGACGGTGACCACGTCCCGGTATTCGCCGGCCGGGACGGTCTGCGGGGCGGCCACCCGGCCGAAGACCGTCTGGTTCTGCGTGGAGCCGTTGCCAGTGCCGGTCAAGGTATCGCTGCCGATGGTTGCCCCCCAGCGCTGGGTGCGGCCGGGATTGCGGTACAGCTCGTAGGCCACGTATTGGGAGGTTGCGCCCAGGCGCATGCGGCGGACGTTGCCGATCGCGTTCTGGCCGTTGTCGAGCGCCACGTTCCATGCGGTGCGGTTGGTGCATGACAACGAGATCGTCGAGGTTCGGTCGTGGTCGGTGGTGATGAAGCCGGGAGTGTTGCCGAAGTCGAGGTCGCTGGCGGCGGCGATCGTGCAGCGGTTGGGTACGTTGGCGCGGACGGTGAAAGGGAAACGGATCGTGCCGCCGCTGATACCGCCACTCGTGCATGAAGCGGGGTATGCGGGAGGAAAAAGGATCAGGCCTTCGGCGGCGCGATAGTCCAGTCGCGTGTGGTTGTCGATGAATGGATTGGTGAAGTTTCCCGCCGACAAACCCGATTGCACCGGGACTTGCCCATGGATGACGGCCGAAGTTTCACCGCTGCCGGTGAAGATGCCGGTGCTGTATTCGAAGTCGAGCAGCAAGGGTGTTGGAATGGCCGGGATGGATGTGCTGCCCCATATCTGGGTATGGGCGCTGTTGCGGTACAACTGGAAGTTCATCGGATCGCCTTGTGCGTTGGTCATCCGGCGTGGATTGAAGAAGCCGATGCCATTGCTGCCGTCGCCCAGGTGCAGGCACATGCGTACCCGTACGCTGGAGATGGCGGTGAGCCCGGTGGTGTTGCAGCGGATCGTGATGGTGGCCTGGCCGTTGATCGCCGTAGTGCCGTTGACTGGCCCGAAATTCAGGTCGGTGCTGGTTGAGGTGCATGTGGTTGCCGCCTGAGCCTGAGGCGCAAGCAGACATCCGCCGATGACGAGCAGCCAGACGATTGTGGGTTGGCGGATCGCGGTCATGGCGCTTCCTCCTTCCTGCATGGCACGGGCCCGATCCGGGGAATGGTGCCCGTGGCTGTGGCCGGATAGTCGAAATGGACGATGCAAGTGCCGTCTTCGCCGTCCACCCGCAGGCGGTTGCGTGCGCCCAGCGATTCGACGTAAGCCTCTCCGCCGTGTCCGACGAACGCCTGCGCATCCACGCTTCCGTCGACATGCACGCGGCTGCCCAGGGGCAGTGGTCGACCGGAGGCGTCGTGCAGCACGACGATGGCGGCGCGTACCGGCTGGATCGAAAATCGCACGACGGTGCCGGCGCGATCGCTGGGGGTCGCATTGAGATCCACCTCGGTCACGCGTAGGTCGGCCGGCAGATCCATCGGGTCGATCGAAAGCTTGTTGTATTGCCAGGCGTTGAGGCCGCTGACCAGCAACAAGCCATCGTTGCCGCTGTAGCCGATGATGCGGTTCTCTCGCTTGATCGGCACGCCTGCCACGCCATCGGTGGACACCACGGCGAAGGCGTCATGGATGTCGCGTGCGAGGAACGCGCGGCCCGCCATTGCGACCAGGCTGCCGTTGAACTGGCCGTAGCCGCGGGTGTCGCCGGCGAACTCCGAGATGCCGATGGCCAGCCGCCCGCGATCGCCCAGCCAGCCGGCCTCGGCAACGCCGCCACGGTTGTCGCCCGCGCGTGCCTGCAGGCGCCAGCCGAAGCCGCCGTCGGCGGGTACGGGTTGCATCGCGTCGACCAGGACGTCGTCGCTCCCGCCGCTGCGTTGCCATGATGTCGAGAGTTGCCGCTGGCGACCCAGCGGCACCATGACGCCCAGGTACACACTGTCGTGCTCGTCGCGGTCGAGATCGCGATTCCACGACAGGTGCATCGACCAGTCGCGGAAGCCGCGTGTCCAGAACAATCCGAGCAGGCGTGCACTGGAGGATTCCGGTGCGCGATAGGCGAGGCGGACACGGCTGGCGCTGAGGCTGCCTAGGCGCGCGTGGGAATAGCCCAGCAATGCCCGCTCGCTGATCCGCGGCGGCAGCGGGCCGTAAAGCGAAGCGACATCGCGGTAATCCCCTCGCGTGCGCAGGCTGTCGAGCGAGAACGTGAAGCGTCCATCGGTCCAATGCCAGGACGCGCCGCTTTGTGAGCCGCCTTCGCTGCTGCGAGCGTGTGACGCGCCGAACACGCCGACGCGGCCCGATAGCCACGTACCGCCCACGCCGGCGAGCGTGATGCCATCGCCAGCTTCGGCATGCACTTCGGCGGTGAAGCGATCGCTCACGCCGCGGCGGAACTGTGCGCTGGCGACCAGGTCGTCGCCATACGAGAACGAACGCAGTCCATAGTCCTCGCGCACCAAGCCAATGCTGGCCGACCAGTCCGACAGTCCTCGGGCCAGCAACTGTTGCGTGGAATAGAACGGGAAGTCGAGCGTGCGCGTGCGGCCGAAGGAATCGGTCACCACCAATTGCGCCATGCCGGCGCCGGTGATGCCCGGCACGGAGGTCAATTGGAAAGGTCCGGCAGGCACGCGATCGCCGGACTGGCGCACGCCATCGACATACAGCTCCACGGTGGACGGCACCACGGCTTCGCCGGCGAACGTGGGCAGGGGCGAGGTGATCCGGTACGGCTGCAGTGCAAAGTTGCGACCGAACTGGAGGCCGCCGATGCGCAAGGCGCGTGACCAGCCGAGGAAGCCGGTGACGGTGTCGCCCACGACCAGACTCGTCGCCGCCTCCGGGAACGACCATGCGAGGCTGGTATCGAGGCGGACGCTGCGTCCCTGCCAATCGCTGCCGGTTCCGCCGCGATGGGCGCTGGTGATGGCGGTGTTCTCGAGTACGGCGTTGCCGATGCCGAACACGCGCAGATCCGTGCCGAGACTGAGCTGGCTGCCGTTGCCGCTGCTGGCGTACACGTCGTAGTTGAGCACGGCGCCTGGCGAGGTAGTCGCGGGCACGGGTTGCCGGGTATCCATCGCACCAAGTCGGGTGGTCGGCAGCGACAATGCCGCCAACGGTACGTCGATGCGCAGCCGCTGGGTCGAGGGCTCGTAGCGCAGCGCTGCACCGGGGATCGTGTCGATCGCGACCGCCCCGCTGCCGTCGCCGGCAGGCGGCAACAGGCCCATGCGACGCAGGTCGCTGGCGTCGGCAAGGAACGCATTGCCGCGACGGATCACGCGCAGGAGCCCCGGCTGTGGCGTTTCGTTGAGCACAATCTCCAGGTACAGGACGTCCTCGCGCATTGCTGCCGTGTCGTGTTCCGCAAGTTGTCCTGTCGGGGTGTCGGTCGCCGCCGCCCGGGCTTGCAACGCGCAAGCCATCAACAAACCCGACGCCAGGGCTTCAATGGTGCAGCGGGGCGTCGATCGCGAGCGTGCGTTCGTCAGCGTCACCGTTCACCCTCGCCGTGAATGTGCCGCCATCCGTCGAGCTGATTCCGTCCGGCAGCGGCCATTGCCTGCGGTTGCCCGGCAAGACGTAGCCGGCCAGCCCGTGGGCGATGTTTATCCGTACCCCTTCCGGTGAAACGTAGGCGAGGTCGACGATCTGGGCATGTCCGTTGCCTTCGTTCGCCAGCTCGAGCGTGCGCCGGTCGCCCTCGTCGCGGAGGCGTGCCTGCAGTCGTGGCGACACGGCCACGCTGCCGGGTGGCGACAGGAACACAGGGATCGAATACTGCAGCACGAAGCGCAGGCCTGCGCCCTGTTCGGGCGGCAAGTCGATGGGCAACTCGTCCACCAGCAGGCGATAGCTGGCTTCGATGCCGTCTTGTGGCGGCGGGCCAAGGCGCACGATGCGCACCAGTTGCGTGCCGCCGCCCTGGACTTCCAGCATCGGCGGACTGATCGCGATGTCTTGCGTCGGCACGAGGACGTCCTCGCCATCGCGCTGCAGCCACTGGAACACGCGAACCTGCGCGTGCAGCACGACGTCACCGCTGTTGCTCAGCGTCAGCCCTTCGGCAGCGCGCTCGGCGGGCACCTTCACCATGGTGGGCGCGACCTGCAGGTTGGCGGCGTGCGCGAACGCAGCGGCCATCCACAGTGCCGCGATCGAAGCCAGCCCTGGAAGCTGGCGGCGGCGTGCATGCATGGGCATCGCCCGGTGGCCGTGGTCAGTACGTCACCGTCGCGGTCACAGTGTCAAGGTAACTGCCAGCAGGAAAGTTGGCGTTCGGAACCCTTCCGTACACGGTCAGCGTTTGCGGCGTGCCGGTGCCGGTACCGGGCACCGTGCCCGTGCTGCTGCCCCACGGGGTTTCGCGTGCGGCATCGTTGTAGAGCTGATACGGCACGTAGGTGCCCGCGACCGCTTGGTTGAGCATCCGCCGTCCGGTGATGCCACTGCCGTCGTTGTTGACGCCGTTGCCGAGTGCGACGGTATAGCCGGTCTGTGGCGTGCAGGTGATGCTGAGCACGCCAGTCGAATCGATGTTGGTGGCGGTGGACGGGTGCGAGCCGAAGGCGATGTCGCCGGCGGTCTCTGCGTCGATGCTGCACGCGCTGGTGATGGTGATGGTGACGTCGAAGGTATCGTTGGCCGATTGCGCCAGGGCGGCGGGTGCCTGCGTGGCGGCGGCCAGCAGGGCAAGGCTGGCGAGGGTGTTGCGGATGTTCATGGCTGCATGCTCCGGAATGGTGTGCGACTGGACGGTCGGGGTGTTGCAGATGATGGCAGCACGATCCATGCCATCACCGATCCTGCCAACACGGCCATCGAATTCCGTGCGGAGGTTCACGAAACCCCGGTCAAGTACCTGAATCGAGTGATGCCGACTGCCGATTCTTGTCGATAAACGACCTCAATTTCGGCCGCTGCCGCAATGCGGTGCGATGCGGATGAAGCCCTGGATCCGCGGTGGGTGCGCCGATCCGTGCCGGGTGCCTGTTCGCGGGCTGCATTCAGGAAACCCCGGTTTAGGCGATAATCACCACATGGGCATTACAACCAAGACCCCCGAAGAGATCGAGAAGATGCGCGTGGCCGGCCGTCTGGCCGCCGAGGTGCTGCAGGTCGTCGCCGCCCATGTGAAGCCGGGCGTGACCACCGAGGATCTCGACCGCATCTGCCACGAGCACATCGTCAACATCCAGGGCGCCACCCCGGCCAACGTCGGCTACAAGGGCTACCCCAAGGCGACCTGCATCTCGGCCAACAACGTCATCTGCCACGGCATCCCCAGCGTCGGCAAGGTGCTCAAGGACGGCGACATCATCAACATCGACGTCACCGTCATAAAGGACGGCTGGCACGGCGACACCAGTCGCATGTACTACGTCGGCACGCCGTCGGTGATGGCGAAGCGGCTGGTCGAGGTGACCCGCGAGGCGATGTTCCGCGGCATCCGAACGGTCAAGCCCGGCGCGACGCTGGGCGACATCGGCCACGCGATCCAGCAGTTCGCCGAAGGCGAGCGCTTCAGCGTGGTGCGCGAGTACTGTGGCCACGGCATCGGCAAGGTCTACCACGAGGATCCGCAGGTGCTGCACTACGGCCGCGCGGGCGAGGGGCTGGTGCTGAAGCCGGGCATGACCTTCACCATCGAGCCGATGATCAACGAGGGGACGCGGCACACCAAGTTGCTGCCCGATGGCTGGACCGTGGTGACCAAGGATCGCAAGCTTTCGGCGCAGTGGGAGCACACCGTGGCTGTGACCGAGACCGGTGTGGAGATCCTCACGCGCCTGCCCGGCGACGACAACGACCTCTAGGGCTGCCGGCCCGTGGACGACGCTGCGTGGAACGAGGCCGCGACCGCTGCGTTGAAGTCGCAGGATGCCTCGCTCGCGCAACGCTTCGATGCCGACGGGGACATTGAACGCCTGTTGATGGCGCGGGTGATCGCGGTCGATGGACTGGTGCGCCAGGCCTGGTCGCGCAGCATCCCCGCCGATGCGGGCCTCGCGCTGTTCGCGGTCGGTGGTTACGGGCGTGGCGAACTGTTCCCGCAATCGGACATCGACCTGCTGGTCGTCGCCGACAGCGGCGAGGGCGATGCCCGGCGCGAGGCGTTGTCGCGCTTCTTCGCCCTGTTGTGGGATGCCGGGCTGCCGGTGGGACACGCGGTGCGCACGCTGGACGAATGTGTCCGCGTGGCCGGCGAAGACCTCACCGTGATGACCGCGATGCTGGAAGCGCGTCCCCTGGTCGCGTCGCCGGAGGAAGTGGTCGAACTGGCCGATGCGGTGTCGGTGGACAAGGTGTGGCCGGCGCGAGACTACTTCCATGCCAAGCGCGAGGAATGGCGGCAGCGTCACGCACGTTTCGGCGATACCGCCGACAACCTGGAACCCAACATCAAGGAAGGGCCCGGCGGACTGCGCGACATCCACGCACTGCGCTGGATGGCACGGCGCATGTTCGGCACGCGCGACATTGAATCGTTGATCCCGCTGGGCCATATCGGCGTGGACGAATACGCCGCGCTCGAACGCGAGTGGCGCGTGCTCTCGCGGCTGCGCTACGGCCTGCACCTGGTGGCCGGCAAGCGCGAGGAGCGCCTGCGCTTCGATTACCAGAAAGTGCTGGCCGCGCGCCTGCAGCACACCGGCGATGCCGACAACCTCGCGGTCGAGCAGATGATGCAACAGTTCTATCGCAGCGCCGCGATCGTGCTGCGCATCGGCGACCGGTTGCTGCAGCGCTTCGAGGAACAGATCGAGGGCGAGGCGCCGCTGCAGCCGCTGGATGCGGAGTTCGCGTTCAAGCGAGGCTACCTGGTGGCGCGCGACGAGTTCTGGCCGGGTGGCGACATGGAACGCGTGTTCGCGCTGTTCGCATTGTGGGCCGACCATCCCGAGGCCAAGGGACTGCACTCCAAGACCGCGCGTGCGCTGGCCGAATCGCTGCACGCGCTGCCGTCGCACGATGTCGCCGGGCAACACCTGCGTGAGGCATTCGTCGACCTGCTGCGCGGGCCGGGGCCGGTACGCACGCTCGAACGCATGGCCCGGCTCGGCGTGCTCGGTCGCTGGATCCCGGCGTTCGCCCGCGTGTCGGGCCGGATGCAGTTCGACCTGTTCCATGTCTACACCGTCGACCAGCATACGCTGGCGGTGTTGCGCAACCTGGCGTCGTTCTCGACCGGCATACCGGACGAGCGCTTCTCGATGGCGCACGAAGTGTGGCCGCTGCTGCCCAAGCCCGAGCTGTTGCTGGTGGCCGGCCTGTTCCACGACATCGCCAAGGGACGTGGCGGCGACCATTCCGAACTCGGCGCGGTGGATGCGCGCGCATTCTGCGAAACGCACGGCTTCGCGGAACGCGACACGGCACTGGTCGAGTGGCTGGTGCTCAAGCACCTGCTGATGTCGACCACGGCGCAGAAGCAGGATATTTCCGACCCGGCGGTGATCCATCGCTTCGCGGTCGAAGTGGCCGATCGCGAGCGACTCGATTATCTGTACCTGCTGACCTGCGCGGATATCGCCGGCACATCACCGAAACTGTGGAACGCCTGGAAAGATCGCCTGCTTGCCGACCTGCGCACAGCCACCCGCTACGCCTTGCGCCGTGGGCTGGAGAACCGGATCGATGCAGCGGAACGCATCGCCGAGGCGCGCGACAAGGTGCGCGGCCTGCTCGCGGCCGAAGGCGTGGAGGATGCCGATGCGCTGTTCGCGCGCATGCCGGACACCAATTTCCTGCGCGCCCGCACCGACCAACTGGTTTCGCAGGCGCTGGCCTTGCGCGCAGCGTCGCCTGGAAGCGTGGTGGTGCGCGCCCGCAAGCTGCCGGGCAGTGGCGATGCGCTGGACGTGTTCGTGCATTCCCCCGACCGCGACGGCCTGTTCGCGGCGATCGTGATCACGCTCGATCGCTTGGGATTGGCGATCCAGCAGGCGCGTGCGCTGGACGGGCCGGGCGGCACCATCTTCGATACCTTCCAGGTACTGTCCGTCGACCCGCGGCAGGTGCCCGACGTGGCCGCCATCGAGCGCAAGCTGTCCACGGTCTTGTCGGGATCGTTGGACGTGCGCCCGGCCAGGCGCGTGCAGCCGCGCCACCTGCGGCACTTCCGCATCCCGCTTCAGGTCGATTTCGATGCGGCCGCGGACGGCAGGCGTACGGTGATGAGCCTGGTCTGCACGGATCGCCCGGGCTTGCTGGCCGACATCGCGCACGTGCTTCGCGAGCAGCGCATCCGCGTGCATGATGCGCGCATCGCGACCTTCGGCGCGCGCGCCGAGGACGTGTTCCTGGTCAGCGACCGGGAAGATCGCGCGCTTGTCGAAGTGCAACGCGACGCGCTGTTCGCCGCGTTGAAATCAGGTATCGAAGGAGAGCAATGATGTCCCCCGCGAAGAAGAAGTCCACCGCCAAGTCCGCGCCTGCGGCAAAGACGACCAAGCGCGCCGTGCGCAAGGCCGATCCGCATGCCGAACTGAAATTCGTCATCGACAGCGCGTGGGAACGGCGCACGATGCTGACGCCGGACGAGATCGAAGGCTCGACGCGTCCGCTCATCGAGCGTGCCATCGACGGCCTGGAAAGCGGCGAGTTCCGCGTGGCCGAACCCGACGGCAAGGGCGGCTGGAAGGTCAACGAGTGGCTGAAGAAGGCGGTGCTGCTCTATTTCCGCGTCAACGAGATGGAGCTGGTGGAGGCTTATCCGGCGCCGTTCTGGGACAAGGTGGAAGCGCGCTTCGGCGCCTTCGATGAAGCCGATTTCCGCAAGCTGGGCGTGCGCGTGGTGCCCGGTGCCATCGCGCGCCGCGGTACCTACTTCGGCAAGGACGTGGTGCTTATGCCGAGCTTCGTCAACATCGGTGCACACGTCGGCGAAGGCACGATGGTCGATACCTGGGCCACGGTGGGTTCGTGCGCGCAGATCGGCAAGCATTGCCACCTCTCCGGCGGTGCAGGCATCGGTGGCGTGCTGGAGCCGCTGCAGGCCAGCCCGACGATCATCGAAGACCACTGTTTCATCGGCGCGCGTTCGGAAGTGGTGGAGGGCGTCGTGGTCGGCCACCACAGCGTGATCGGCATGGGCGTGTTCCTCGGCCAGTCCACGCGCATCTACAACCGCGCCACGGGCGAGATCAGCTACGGCTACGTGCCGCCGTACAGCGTGGTGGTGTCGGGGCAGATCCCGGCGAAGGACGGTTCGCATTCGCTGTACTGCGCGGTGATCGTCAAGCAGGTGGACGAGAAGACCCGCAGCAAGACCAGCGTGAACGACCTGTTGCGCGGGTTGGCCGACTGACCATGGCCACGATTTTCGGACTGAAGAATTGCGATACCTGCAAGAAGGCGCTGAAGTGGCTCGACCGCTTCGGCATCAAGCACGACTTCGTCGATTACCGCGACAACCGCCAGCCGCCCGAGGCGTTGACCGCATGGGCAGTGAAGGCGGGTGGCTGGGATGCGCTGATCAACAAGTCGTCGACTACCTGGCGGCAGTTGCCGGATGCGCGCAAGGCGCCCGGTTCCGAGGCGGAATGGAAACTGCTGCTGCGCGAGCATCCGCAGCTGATCCGCCGTCCCGTGGTGGTGACCGACGATGGCGAGGTGACGCAGGGTTTCACCGACAACGGTTTCAAGAAGCGGTTCGGCATCGACAAGTGAGCGACGTCCTCGCGCTGGCTTCCGAACTGATCTCGCGCCCGTCGGTCACGCCGGACGATGCCGGTTGCCAGTCGCTGATCGCCGGGCGCCTGCAGCGCGCCGGCTTCGGAATCGAATCGCTGCGCTTCGGTGAAGTGGACAATCTGTGGGCCACGCATGGCGAGGGTGGGCCGGTGCTGGTGCTGCTGGGCCATACCGATGTCGTGCCGCCAGGGCCACTCGAAGCGTGGACAAGCGATCCGTTCGCACCGACTGTGCGCGACGGTGTGCTGTACGGTCGCGGTGCCGCCGACATGAAGGGCAGCGTGGCGGCATTCGTGGCCGCGGCGGAGCGATTCGTCGCAGCGCATCCGGATCATCCCGGTACGTTGGCGATCTTGCTGACCTCGGACGAGGAGGGCGATGCCATCAACGGCGTGCGCAGGGTCGCGCAGACCTTCCGCGAGCGTGGCCAGCGCATCGACTGGTGCATCACCGGCGAGCCATCCTCCACCGAACGACTCGGTGACCTGCTGCGCGTGGGGCGTCGCGGCAGCCTGTCCGGCACGTTGACGGTGAAGGGCGTGCAGGGGCACGTGGCGTATCCGCACAAGGCACGCAATCCGATCCATCTCGCGGCGCCTGCATTGGCCGAATTGACCGCGCGGCATTGGGACGATGGTTACGAGAGCTTCCCGCCGACCAGTCTGCAGGTGTCCAACATCCATGCCGGCACCGGCGCGAACAACGTCATCCCGGGCGAACTGCAGGTGCTGTTCAACCTGCGCTACAACCCGCACTGGGATGCAATGCGGCTGGAGGCCGAGGTCGTCGCGATGCTCGACCGCCATGGCCTCGACTACAGCCTGGCGTGGCATCGCAGCGGTGAACCGTTTTACACGCCGGAAGGCACGCTGCGCGCGACGGCGCGCGAAGTGTTGGGCGAATTCGCAGGCGCGCCGCCCGAGGAAAGCACGGGTGGTGGCACCTCGGACGCGCGTTTCATCGCACCGCTGGGCGCACAGTGCATCGAAGTGGGCCCGGTCAACGCCAGCATCCACCAGGTGGACGAACACGTCCGCGTGGCCGATCTCAAGGCCTTGCCTGCGCTTTACCTGCGGCTGGTCGAGCGTCTCCTGCTGCCCTGACCGGCTCCGTGCCTATTCCGAACCGCTGCGCTCGAACGGACGCGCGTGGCGGTCGTAGCGCATCGCGCTGAGCACCAGCATCACGCCAAGGATCGCGGCGACGACGAACATCACCACGGCCAGTGCCGGATACCCGAACAGGCGCGGGCCGACCGACATCTGCATCAATTGCGTCGACGACAACAACAGAGCGGCGATCACCACCGCCGATGCGATGCGGTTGGCGATCTTCTGCAGGTTCTCCATCAACCGGGAGTCATCCAGTCCCGCCAGCCGCACCTGCAGGCGGTTGGATGCCAGCAGCGACAGGGTGTCGGACAACTTGCGCGGCGCTTCGCGCACCAGTTCGTGCAGTTCCATCGCCTCGGTTGCGAGGTTCGCGGGCGACAGCGCCTTGCGCACGCGTGCCCGCAACAGCGACTGCAGGTGATCCTCGATCTGCGCCTTGACGTCGAGTTCGGGCGACAACGCATCGACCACGCGCTCCAGGTTGAGCAGGGTCTTGCCGAGCAGGCTGATTTCCGGCGGCGAACGCAGTCCGCACTCGGTCGCGCGGCGCACCAGTTCCAGCACCATCCGCCCTTCGGAAGACCTGCGGACGCTGCTGGCGTAGCGCGCAACCACCTGCGACACCTCGCGCACGTACGCACCCTCGTCGAAATCCTCGAGCCGGGTGCCGATGGCGACCAGCTCGCGGGCGACATCCTCGCCGCGTCCATCGACCGCCGCGAACACCAGCTTGAGCAGGCGTTCGCGCTGGCGCGGCGGGATGGTGGCGACCATGCCCAGGTCGATCAGCGCGATGCGGCCGTCGTCGCAGAGCAGCACGTTGCCCGGATGTGGATCGGCATGGATGTCGCCGTGCACGAAGACCTGGTCGAGGTAGGCGCGCAACAACTGGATCGTCGCCGGCGAGGTATCCAGTTCGGTGCGGCGCAGCCCCGAGATGCGGGTGACGTTGATGCCGTCGATCCATTCCATCACCAGCAGTCGCGGCGTCACGTAGTCCCACAACGGCTTGGGCACGCGCAGCAACGGGTACTCGGCGAGATGGCGACCGAAGCGCTCGAGGTTTTCCGCCTCGATGCGGTAGTCCAGTTCGTTGAGCATCGTCTTTCGGAATTCGGCGATCCAGTCCGAGAGCCGGAGGCGGCGGCCGGCATCGGTCATGGTGTCGGCGGTACCGGCGAGCCCGGCAAGCACGTCAAGGTCGGTGCGCACCGCGCCCGACGCATCCGGGCGCTGGATCTTCAACGCCACGACGCGGCCGTCGTGCAGTACCGCGCGATGTACCTGCGCCAGCGAGGCGGCGGCCATCGGTTCCGGATCGATCTCGGCGAAGATCTTGCTGGCGCGGACGCCGAGTTCCGACTCCAGCAAGGCTTCGATGTCGCCGACCGGTGCGGGCGTGGCATCGTCCTGGATGCGTTCGAGCGCGGCGATCCAGCTGGCGGGGACGAGATCGGGCCGCGTCGACAGTGCCTGTCCCAGTTTGACGAAGGCGGGCCCCATGTCCTCGAGGTCGGAAGCGAAACGCTCCGCGAGCGCGTCGGTCTCGTCGTCGGCGCCATCGTCGTCCGGGGCATCGCCCAGGTCGAGGCCGGTCAGGATGCCCGACTTGCGGTATCGCGCCAGCATCGCGACGACCTGGGCGGTACGGGAAAGTCGCTGCAAGGTCTCGCTCATGGTGTCGTCCCCTCGGTCACCGGCTTCCGGTCATTCACCGAGTATCCCGGGACGCGGGTGATGGTTGTGTTTGCAACTGTTGCAAGCGGCGGCAGGGGCGGTTACGTTCGCGACATGGCAATGCAGTCCCTCCGCAACGCGGACATTCGCAACCGCAATTCCAATGCGGCGAATAACCGTGCGCGCGAAGCGGGCTGCAGCCAGGCGTAGATCCCAGAGACACGCCCGGCACGACAGGAGCCCGCATCGAGAGATGCGGGTTTTTTTGTGCATGGGCGGGTGGCCATCCGATTCCATTCGAAGGAGCGTTTCCAGCATGTGTTCGATCTTCGGCATCTTCGGGCTGCAGCCCGGCGACGACATCCCGTCATTGCGGCGCCAGTCGCTGGAACTGTCGCAGAAGCAGCGCCATCGTGGCCCGGACTGGAGCGGCGTGTATCACGACGATGGCGCCATCCTCGTCCACGAGCGACTGGCGATCGTCGATCCGGCAGGCGGCTCGCAGCCGCTACGGTCTGCAGACGGCAAACTCGCGCTGGCGGTGAATGGCGAGATCTACAACCATCGCGAACTCAAGGCGGAACTGGCGCAGGACTACGCCTTCCAGACCGGTTCCGACTGTGAAGTCATCAACGCGTTGTACCGAGAGGACGATCCGGCCTCGTTCCTCAACGCCCTCAATGGCATCTTCGCGTTCGCGTTGTGGGACAAGGCGAAGGGCCGCGCACTCATCGCCCGCGATCCCATCGGCGTCTGCCCGCTGTACTGGGGGCATGACCGCGAAGGCCGGCTGTGCGTGGCCTCGGAAATGAAGGCGCTGGCGCCGATCTGTGCGGACGTGGCGCAGTTCCCGCCGGGGCATTACTACGAGTTTTCGATGGATGTCGCGAATGGCGGGCCTGGGCCCGCCCTGCGGAAGTACTACGACAAGGCATGGCGCGACTACGCTGCCGTCGAGGGCGTGCAGGTGCCGAAGGACGAATTGCGCGAGGCCTTCGAGCGCGCCGTGCACCGGCAATTGATGACCGACGTGCCTTATGGTGTGCTGCTGTCGGGTGGGCTGGATTCCTCGCTGGTGGCTGCAGTCGCCGCGCGTTACGCACGCCACCGCATCGAGGACAACGACACGACCGAAGCCTGGTGGCCGCGGCTGCATTCGTTCGCCATTGGTCTTGAAGGCTCGCCCGACCTGGCCGCAGCCGAGGTGGCGGCGAAGGCGCTGGGTACCGTGCACCACGGTTTCACCTACACGTTCCAGGAAGGCCTGGATGCGATCCCCGAAGTGATCCGCCATGTCGAGACCTACGACGTCACCACCATCCGTGCGTCCACGCCGATGTACCTGCTGGCCCGGCGCATCAAGGCGATGGGCGTGAAGATGGTGCTGTCGGGCGAGGGCAGCGACGAGATCTTCGGCGGCTACCTGTACTTCCACAAGGCGCCGAACGCGGGGGAGTTCCACGAGGAACTGGTGCGCAAGCTCGATGCCTTGCACAACTACGATTGCCTGCGCGCGAACAAGTCGATGATGGCCTGGGGCGTCGAGCCGCGCGTGCCCTTCCTGGACGTCGAATTCCTCGACGTGGCGATGAAAATGGACGCCGCGCACAAGATGGTCGACAGGTCGCGCACCGATGCACAGCGCATGGAAAAGGGCGTGCTGCGCGATGCCTTCGACGGTTACCTGCCCGAATCCATCCTGTGGCGGCAGAAGGAGCAATTCAGCGATGGCGTCGGCTATGGCTGGATCGACGGACTCAAGGCGCATGCCGAAGCGCAGGTCAGCGACCGCGAACTGGCTGCCGCCGACAAGCGATTCCCGGTCAACCCGCCGCAGACCAAGGAGGCGTACTTCTACCGCACGCTGTTCGAGCAGTTGTATCCGGGACAGGCCTGCGCCGAGACGGTGCCGGGCGGCAAGTCGATCGCCTGTTCGTCACCCGCGGCGATTGCGTGGGATGCCAGCTTCGCCGCGGCGGCGGATCCTTCCGGCCGTGCCGTCGCGGGCGTGCACAACGCGGCGGCGTGATTGCGGGCGATCAGTACCG
Organism: Luteimonas sp.; assembly: GCA_024707405.1. GTDB lineage: Bacteria > Pseudomonadota > Gammaproteobacteria > Xanthomonadales > Xanthomonadaceae > Luteimonas. Next base: position 141,593 of record JANPZU010000003.1, on the reverse strand, counting down.
GATGATGCCAAGCAATTGCGGGCCGTCCTGGCGCATCCGCACGCGGCCAACGAAGGTGGAGCGATCCAGGTCGAAGTCCAGGCGGTTGTAGCTGTAGCGCAAGGCGAGCCCGGCATTGCGCAAGGGAAGCCATTCGAGCTCGACCGAGGCATCGATGATGTCGCCGGTCGTGTCGCCGTTGGGTTTCCTGATGTAGGCCGCCGCCGTCTTCCATCTCCACTGGGGCGACAGGACACGCACGTATTCGGCCCGCAGCATGGGCGCCCACTTCTCGCCGGCATGCGTGTTGGCGAGCCGGATATCGCCTTCGCTGCCACGGACGAGCGCATCGATGCCGATGTCCAACCGGTAATGCAGTGCTCCGATGCCGATGCCCGTGGCTTGCCGGTCGTCGCGCTGGAAGAACCAGGTGTAGGACAGGCTGCCGGTGCGCAGGTCGAAGCGCGACGACGCCTCGGCATCGATGGGGTAGACGTTGTCGCCGATGGCCAGTGCCCGCTGGATGACGAAGCGGCTGCGGTCGCTGTAGCCGTAGCCATGGGCCTCGAACTTGTGCTGTCGCTCGTCCCCGACGGCGAAATGCACGTTCCACGGCAACGTGTCCTGCTTGCGATCGAAACCCAGGTCGCGCTGGAAATCGATCTCGGTGCCATACGTGCCGGCGGACGAATCCCAGCGCAATCGCAGGTTGTGATCCGACCTGAAATGACCGGCGGCGACATGGAAGCGATCGCTGGGGGGCAACGTATCGTCGGCGTGAACCATGGCCGGTGCGATCAACGACAGTGCGACCAGCCAACGGACGAAGGGGCGATTGGCGAAGCGGTGTGGCGACATCGACATCACCTCGATGGGTTATGAGTGCGTGCCGCTACATCCGGCCAGGCCGGGGCGCGGCTCAGATCAACCGCAATGGATCCGGACGATGCGGTTGCCGGCGTCGAGTTCCACGTTCACGCGATCCGGACGGTAGTCCATGGTGACCGCCTGGCCAGGCGAGATGGGGCGGATCAGCCCGGCGTGGCTTTCGCGCCAGACGCGTCCCATGGTTTCCGAGGTCGCTTCCTGTCCGATGGCCCATTGCACCGGATCGGCGTGACAGGCGCCCGAAGCCGCCGCACGTTCGTCCGGCTTGCCGGGTTCTGGTTGGAGGGAGCTGCAGCCGGTCGCCAGCAGCGTCATGGCCAAGCAGGCTGCAGCCGGAATCTGGGCGATCTTGCGCATGGGGAAGTCCTCGGAAGTCCGGGGCATTGTGCCGTGGATCGCCGCAGGCGTGGGGACGGGCCCGGAAACGAAAAACGCCCCTGTCGGGGCGCTCGGTACAACTGGCGGGGAGGGGGGGATTCGAACCCCCGATACGCTATTAACGTATGCCTGATTTCGAGTCAGGTACATTCAACCACTCTGCCACCTCCCCGGAATCCGGTTGTCGCAGTGTCCCGGCCGCGTGGCCGGGGGCGCAATGATACGGGCGAGGTGGGGTGGGGACAAGGCGGATGTCCCCGGTGAGCTGTGTTCAGCGCCAGAAATCGGCCACCCACTGCGTCGGCAGCACGCGCCGGTACCACTTGCCGCTGCGGCCGGCGATGGCGTCGGGCGGGTTGGGCTTGCCGTGGAAGGCGATGATCTTGGCGCCCTCGGGGATCCGCGGGGGCAGAAACCAGCCCAGCACCAGCCCGCGCACGCAATGGCGCTTGAAGCTGCGGCACCACTCGGCCGGCCAGTAGCCCAGCTTGCCCTGCCTGGCGAGGTAGCCGGTGATGTATTCCTGCTCGTTGCGCACCTTCGACAGCGCCTCGGCCTGGTGGTCGCGCAGATGATCGAGGGCGTCGCGATGGGCGCCGATGGTGTAGCGGTAGACCGAGGTGTTGCCGGTCTCGTCGCGCTTGTCCCACTCCTTGATGACCAGGAATTCGCCCGGCAGGTCGAAGAACTCATCCAGGCTGCCCACGATCACCACGTCCAGGTCGATGAACAGCGTCGGGCCCGTCAGGTCGTACAGGGGATCGGCGAAGCTGGTCAGCTTCAGCCAGCCATGCCCGAACGTCCACGGCTTGCGGGCATCGAAATCGGGGATGCCGACCGCCGGGATGTCGAGCACTTCGATATCGGCCTCGATGCCGGCGCGATCGTCGGTCAGGCAGACGAAGCGATGTGGGCGTTTGAGATGGCGCCGCACCATCGAGCGCAGCTTGTTGACGTATTCCGGGCCGTACTTGGTGCCCCACTTGATGCAAAGGACGTTGACGGTCTGCATGCGTGATCCGATGGCGGCGCGGAGGCCGTGGAAGTGGCGATGAACGCAAGTATAGAGGCCGGGGCATGGCGGTCGGGCCGTCGTTGACTGAATTGCTAGACTCTGCGGGCCATGGCCGTGTTCGATGCCACCGAAAGCCTGACCCCCTTCCACGACGACCGCAGCGGCGAGTACGGCGCGATCCTGTTCGACTCGACGCAACTGCGCCAGGTCGATCCGCGCTGGTTCGATCCGGTGCAATGGGGCGAGCGGGCCACGCAGGTAGGCGGCAGCGGCAGGGGCGGCGCATGGTTCATCGATGCCAGCCACGGCCCGTGCGTGCTGCGGCAGTACCTGCGCGGCGGCATGGCCGCGAAGCTGAGCCGCGACCGCTATCTCTGGCGCGATGCGAACCGGGTGCGCAGCTTCGAGGAGTTCCGCCTGCTGCGTGAACTGCTGCGGCGCAAGCTGCCGGTGCCGCAGCCGGTCGCTGCCTGCTACCTGCGCTCGCGCTTCACCTACCGCGCATGGATCATCGTCGAACGGCTGGTCGGCGTGCGTTCCTTTTCCGAACTGGCCGCCAACGAGGGCGGCGATGCGCCGTGGGAACAGACCGGGCGCCTGATCGCGAAGTTCCATCGCGAGGGACTCGACCATGCCGACCTCAACGCCACCAACATCCTGTTCGACGAAGGCGGCAAGGGCTGGCTGATCGATTTCGACCGTGGCCGCATGCACATTCCGGAAACCGCCTGGCGCACGCGCAACTTGGCGCGCCTGCAGCGTTCGCTGCACAAGCACCCCGGCGGGCGCAGTGCGGCGCAGATCGATGCCGACTTCGCGCGCTTGCGTGCCGCATACGACGCGCGCTGGGCGAAGGGGAACTAGGTGATGTGGGCGCTGCGCTTCCACGGCGTCGGCAATGCCTCGGCGACCGAACTCGGTTCGCCGATGGCGACCATCGAACGCGACGGCGCACCGTGGCTGACCATCGACTGCGGCAGCGAGGGGTTGACCGCGTTCTTCGCGCATTACGGCGAGCCGCCGCGCGCGTTGTTCGTCACCCATACGCACCTCGATCATGTCGGCGGTTTCGAGCGCCTGTTCGTGTCCGAGTATTTCGATGCCGCGCGCCGTGGCCGCATGCTCGTGTACGTGCCGGCCAGCGTGGTGCCGCTGTTGCACCAGCGCGTCGGCGCGTATCCGAACGTGCTGGCCGAGGGTGGTGCGAATTTCTGGGATGCCTTCCGCGTGATTCCGGTGGGCGACGCGTTCTGGCACGACGGCGTGCGCATCGAGGTGTTCCCGGTGCGCCATCACTGGCCGGAGACGGCCTATGGCCTGCGCTTGCGCGGCAGCGTGGTGTGGACGGGCGACACGCGACCGATCCCGGAAATGCTGCGCAAGCATGCCGATGCCGGTGAGTTGATCGCGCACGATTGCGCGCTGCACGGCAATCCCTCGCACAGCGGCATCGACGATCTCGAGCGCGAGTACGACGCCGGCGTGTTGTCGCGCTGCGTGCTGTACCACTACGCATCGGCAGCCGATGGCGATGCGCTCGAGGCACGCGGGCACCGCGTCGCACATCCTGACGAAGTGTTCGCGCTGGCTGAAGCCACTGCCGAACGGGTGGTGGTCGCATGAGCGCCCTGCCGCAAACGCCGCTTGCGCCGCTGGATCGCCTGGGGCGTCCGTTGCGCGACCTGCGCCTGTCGGTGATCGAGGCCTGCAACTTCCGTTGCGGCTACTGCATGCCGGCCGACAAGGTGCCTGACGACTACGGCTTCGATGCGGCGGGACGCCTGTCGTTCGACGAGATCGAGACGCTGGTGCGTGGCGCCACGCGATTGGGCATGTCCAAGCTGCGCATCACCGGTGGCGAGCCGTTGCTGCGCAAGGGGCTGCCGGAGCTCATCGCCCGGTTGTCGCGGATCGACGGCATCGACGACCTGGCCATGACCACCAACGGTTCGCTGCTCGCGCGGCATGCGCGCGCGCTACGCGAGGCGGGGTTGCGTAGGCTGACGATCAGCCTCGATGCGCTGGATCCCGAATTGTTCCGTGAACTGTCCGGGAACCGTGGCGACATCGACGACGTACTGGCCGGGATCGCCGCGGCGGAATCGGCCGGGTTCGAGAGCCTCAAGATCAACTGCGTCGTGCAGCGCGGCGTCAACGACGACGAGCCGATCCGCCTGCTGGAACATTTCCGCGGCAGCGGCCATGTCGTGCGCTTCATCGAATACATGGACGTGGGGACGTGCAACGGCTGGCAGCGCGACCGCGTGGTGCCCTCGACCGAACTGCGCGACCGCATCCACGCCCGCTGGCCACTGCAGACGCTGGATGCGAACTATCGCGGAGAGGTGGCCGAACGACACGCCTTCGTCGATGGCGGAGGCGAAGTCGGGTTCGTCAGTTCGGTCACAGCGCCATTCTGCGGCGACTGCCATCGCGCACGCGTGTCCGCCGATGGCACGCTCTATACCTGCCTGTTCTCCGCCGCAGGAATCGCCTTGCGACCGACGCTGTCACTGGGTGAATCCGTATTCGCCGAACAACTGGCAGGCCTGTGGGCGAAGCGTGCGGATCGTTACAGCGAGCTACGTGGCAGCACACGCGCCTCGAAGCGGCATGTCGAGATGTTTTTGGTAGGCGGATGAAATCGGATTGCGGATAGACAACGGATGAAGCGAGCGAAACAGACATTGACCCACATCGACGAAGCCGGGCGGCCCGCAATGGTCGACGTGTCCGGAAAGGCAACCACGGCGCGCCAAGCGCTGGCGGAATGCCGCGTCCGCTTTCCCGCCGATGTCGCGGTGCAATTGCGCAAGTCGGGCCTGCGCAGTGCGAAGGGCGGCATCGTCGATACCGCCGTGATCGCCGGCACGATGGCGGTCAAGCGCACGCATGAGTTGATCCCGTTCTGCCATCCGCTGCCGATCGACGGCGTGCGCATCGCCATCGACTGGCACGGCGAGCGCGAGTTGCGGATCGAATGCATGGTCAAGACCGTGCATCGCACCGGTGTGGAAATGGAAGCGCTGACCGGTGCCACCGTGGCTGCGTTGACGGTCTACGACATGTGCAAGGCGTTGTCGCATGCCATCGTGCTCGGCCCGGCGAAGCTCGTCGGCAAGCACGGTGGCAAGCGCGATGTCGGGAAGGCGGGGTGATGGCGACGGTGAAGCTGCTCTACTTCGCCAGCCTGCGTGATGCGGCCGGCGTGGCCGAGGAAACCCTGGGCACCACGGCTGCCGACTTGCGCGCGCTGTATGCCGAGTTGCGTGAGCGACATGGCTTCGTGATGCCGCTTGAGCGCATCCGGGTCGCGGTGGACGGTGCGTTCGCGAAACTGGATGACGACGTGCGCGACGGCAGCGAGATCGCCTTCATTCCGCCGGTGTCCGGGGGCTGAGGGCATGCGGCGCTTCTGGTTGTCCGACGCGACCATCGATGCCACGCCTTTGCGCGCGCGGTTGCTGGATGCACGCGCGGGCGCTTTCGCCAGCTTCGAGGGCTGGGTGCGCAACCACAACGAGGGCCAGTCGGTCGATGGCCTGCGCTACGAGGCCTACGTGGCATTGGCCGAAGCCGAGGGCGAACGCATCATCGAGGAAGCGCTGCGGCGCTTCGGTGCCATCGACGCTGTGTGCACGCACCGTATCGGCGATCTCGCCATCGGCGACATGGCGGTCTGGGTGGGCGTGAGTGCCGCGCACCGGGGCATGGCTTTTGACACATGTCGCTGGATCCTCGACGAGGTGAAATCGCGGGTGCCGATCTGGAAGCATGAGCGCTACGTCGATGGCAGGTCGGACTGGCTGCATCCGCGCGAAGTTGATCCAACCGCCTCGGGCGAGTAACACCGTCGCCACGGGCGACAGCAACAAATAGCCGATGCCCTGGAATCAAGTTGATTCCTCCATCCATCCGGCATCGTTCGCCACACGGAGGCCGTCATGAAGCGTTTCGCATCGCTCCTGCTGGGACTCTCGCTGTCACTGCCGTGTTCGGCCGAGTACGTGCGCGGCGAGCTATTGGTCGGCAACAAGTCCGATGACACTGTCTGGCGCCTGAGCCTGGACGATGGCAGCAAGCTGGGCGAATTCGCCACCGGCCCCGGCCCGCACGAGATCGCCGTGTCGCCCGATGGAAAGACGGTCGTGGTCACCGATTACGGACACCAGGATGCCGGCAATTCGTTGACCGTCTACGACCCCGTGGCCGGGGAGGTGACAGGCAGCATCGACTTGCATCGGCATGGCCGTCCCCATGGCATCCGCTACCGGCTCGACGGGCGCCACTTGCTGGTGACCACCGAAAGCAGCTGGCGCTTGCTGACGGTCGATATGCCCATGGCCCTCCAGGCGCATATTCGATCCATCGGTGGATTCGACGTCGGCCCCGGCGTGGGCCACATGGTCGCGCTGTCGCAGGACGACACCACGGCGTATGTCAGCAAGATTGCGGCGGGCACGGTGGTGCGCGTCGATCTCACGGGATCGGGCGTAACGCTGGAGATGCCCGCCGGTGCAGGGGCGGAAGGCATCGAGGTTGCGCCCGATGGCACGGTCTGGGTCACCAATCGTGCCGACGACACCGTCACGGTGCACGATCCGGACAGCCTCGAGATCCTGGCGACGCTGGAAAGCAAGGGCTTCCCGATCCGCGTGGTGTTCACGCCCAATCGAAAATCCGCGCTGGTGACCAACGCCACCGCGGGCACGTTGTCGGTCTTCGATGCCCAATCGCGGGAACTCGAGCTGACGCTCGACCTGGTGCCGGAAGGCGAAACCTTCAACGACACCCTGCTCGGGCAGGGTGCTTTGCCGATCGGCGTGATCGTCGACCCTGCGCGTCCGCGTGCCTATGTCGCGATCAGCGGTGCGAACCGGATCGCGGTGGTGGATACGGTGGAGTGGAAAGTGATCGGGTACTGGCAGACGGGCAACCAGCCCGATGCGCTGGGGATCGTGCTCAATCGTGATTGATGCGGCGCGTGCCGCATGAGCGTTCCCATTGCGAAGTTGCCGTGCCGTCGCAACGGGCGATGGAAATGAATCGCCGCGAACAGGCTTCAGCTTGCGCAGGAATGGCGATGGCCCCGCCGCGCCGGATGAGGCGATTCGTTGCGAGGATGGTTGGCCCGTCGCCACGGGCGCAGATAATCAATTGCCGACGGCTTGCCGCAGGTGTGGGTGGAGAAATGGCGATGGCCCCGCCGGCTGACCTCGGCACCCGCATCGACCGATACCGTTGCTGCCTTCCGGCCCTGGCGGGATTTTCGATCTAGCGTCGCGAGGGGCCGACGGGGCCACCATAGACTGAAGCCGCGCAACGCGCGGCCCGTGGAACTGAAACTGGCGGAGAGAGGGGGGATTCGAACCCCCGAAGCGCGGTTTAGACGCTTACACACTTTCCAGGCGTGCTCCTTCAACCACTCGGACACCTCTCCGGGATCCCCGAGGCAGGCTTGCGGCCACGCTCAGGGGCGCAAATTCTAGCCGTGGCAGGGACTTGCCACAAGCGCGGCCGCCGTCGGGGCCCGGCGCGGGTGCGCCGCATGTCAGAATGGGCGCATGTCCTACCTCGTCCTCGCCCGCAAGTGGCGCCCCAAGCGTTTCGCCGAGCTGGTGGGGCAGGAGCACGTGGTGCGCGCGCTGACCAATGCGCTGGAATCGGGCCGCGTGCACCATGCCTACCTGTTCACCGGCACCCGCGGCGTCGGCAAGACCACCATCGCCCGCATCTTCGCCAAGAGCCTGAATTGCGAGAAGGGCACCGGTGCCGATCCCTGCGGTGCGTGCGAGACCTGCCTGGCCATCGATGCCGGCCGCTACATCGATCTGCTGGAGATCGACGCGGCCTCCAACACCGGTGTCGACAACGTCCGCGACCTGATCGACAACGCGCAGTACATGCCTTCGCGCGGCCGCTACAAGGTCTACCTGATCGACGAAGTCCACATGCTGTCCAAGCCGGCGTTCAATGCGCTGCTCAAGACGCTGGAGGAACCCCCGGAGCACGTGAAGTTCCTGTTCGCGACCACCGATCCTGAGAAGCTGCTGGTCACGGTGCTGTCGCGCTGCCTGCAGTTCAACCTCAAGCGGCTGGACGAGGAACAGATCCGCGGCCAGATCGAGAAGATCCTCGGTGCCGAAGGCATCGGGTCGGAGCCGGGCGCCGTACGGCAGATCGCCAAGGCGGCCGACGGCAGCCTGCGCGACGGGCTGTCGCTGCTCGACCAGGCAATCGCCTATACCGGCGGCACGCTGGCCGATGATGCCGTGGCGAAGATGCTGGGCACGGTCGACCGCACCCGCGTCGGTGCCTTGCTCGATGCGCTGTCGCTCGGCGATGGTGAACGCTTGTTGGCCGAAGTCGGTGCGTTGGCGGACTTCTCGCCCGACTGGGCGGGCGTGCTGGATGCGTTGGCCGGTGCCTTGCATCGCATCCAGGTGAAGCAGTTGGTGCCTGCGAGCGACATCGAAGCCGACGGCCTCGATCTCGATGCGCTGGCACAGTCGGTACGGCCGGAACTGGTGCAGTTGTGGTACCAGATGGCACTCAACGGCCGTCGCGACCTGCAGTACGCCCCCAGCCCGCGCGCGGGCTTCGAGATGAGCGTGTTGCGGATGCTTGCGTTCCGGCCTGCCGAAGGCGGGGCGCAGGCGGCGCCCGTGCCCGCGCCGCAACGTGCGAGTGGGCCGGCTGCCGCACGTGCCGCGCTCGAAAGCCGGGCTGCCGATCCCGTGCCGGCTGCCAAACCGACCATCGCGCCGACGCCGCAACCGCAGCCCGCCATGTCGCCACCGCCGCCGGCGGTTCGCGAGCCGGCTCCGTCCGCGAGCGCCATGCCGGCGCAGGAGGTCACCCCGACACCGCCACTTCGCGCAACGCTCGATGGTGCCGAGTGGCTCGACATCGTCGCCGGCCTGCGCCTGGGTGGCCCGGTGCGCGAACTGGGCGTGCATGCCGGCTTCGTGTCCTACCTCGACGGCGTGCTGCAACTTTCGTTGCCTGAGGACAAGGATCACCTCAAGATGCCGGGCCTCGTTGCGCAACTGGCCGATGCGCTGGTGCCCGCATTCGGGGCGAAGCCGCAACTGCGCTTCGACGTGTCCGCCACCGCAGCAGGCGATACCCTGCATGGGCGCAACGTACGCGAACGCGATGCCCGGCAATCGGCCGCCGAAAGCGCGTTCCTGTCCGATCCGAACGTACAGCGGCTGATGCAGCAGCAGGGCGCGAAGCTGGTGCCCGATTCCATCCGACCCATTGAAGACTGAGAAACGAAGATGCGTGGAAACATCGCCCAATTGATGCAGCAGGCGCAGAAGATGCAGGAAAACATGCAGCGCGTGCAGCAGGAGATCGCCGCCCTCGAAGTCACCGGCAATGCCGGTGGCGGCATGGTCAGCGTCACGCTGACCGGTGCCAAGGAGTGCCGCAAGGTGCGCATCGATCCGAGCGTGCTGTCCGACCAGGAGATGGCGGAAGACCTCATCGCCGCGGCATTCAACGATGCGTCCAACAAGGCCGATGCGGTGTCCAAGGAAATGATGGCCTCGGCGACCGCGGGCATGCCGCTGCCGCCGGGCATGAAATTGCCGTTCTGAAGGCTGTTCCTTCTCCCGCTGGCGGGAGAAGAGCCTGCCCCCGCGAAGGCGGGGGTGCCGAAGGCGGATGAGTGCGTTGTTCGCAATGCGAATGCCCGCTCCGTTGCCGCCATCACGACCAAGGACATGTCCAGTTCCCTCCTCGAACAACTGATCGAAGCCTTCCGCGTGTTGCCGGGCGTCGGCCAGAAGACGGCGCAACGCATGGCCTACCACGTGCTCGAGCGCGAGCGCGAGGGCGGGCGGCGCTTGTCGTCGGCGCTGGCCGAGGCGGTCGAACGCATCGGCCACTGCAGGCGCTGCCGCGACTTCAGCGAGACCGAGACCTGCGCCACCTGCGCCAGTGCCGCGCGCGACGCACACCAGTTGTGCGTGGTGGAGTCGCCGGTCGACCGACTGGCGATCGAGCAAGCGACCGGTTATCGCGGCCATTACTTCGTGTTGCAGGGCAGGCTGAGTCCGCTCGATGGCATCGGCCCGCGCGAGCTCGGGCTCGACATGCTGGCCGACAGGTTGAAGGAAGGCGAGGTGCAGGAACTCATCATCGCCACCAATCCCACCGTGGAAGGCGAAGCCACCGCGCACTACCTGGCGCAACTCGCGCGGCAGGCCGGCGTAAGGCCGAGCCGTCTCGCCCATGGCGTACCGTTGGGCGGCGAACTGGAATACGTGGATCGCGGCACGCTGTCGCACGCATTCGGCACGCGCAGCGAAGTGCCGCAATAAGAGGAGCAAGGCATGTCCGACACCATCTTCCACAAGATCATCCGGCGCGAGATCCCGGCGGACATCGTGTTCGAGGACGAGCACGTCATCGCCTTCCGCGACATCGCGCCGCAAGCGCCGGTGCACGTGCTGTTCGTGCCTAAGCAGACCTTCGCGACCTTGAACGACGTGCCCGTCGGCGAGCCGGAAGTGATCGGTCGTCTTGCGGTGGCCGCTGCGGCGTACGCGAAGGCGCAGGGCTTCGACGAGGATGGCTACCGCATCGTCATGAACTGCAACGGCGACGGCGGGCAGACCGTGTTCCAGATCCACCTGCACCTGCTGGCCGGTGCGCCACTGGGAAGGTTCGGTACTCCCGGATGACGAAACGCCCGGCATTGCCGGGCGTTTTCATTGGCGTGGACAGTGCAGGTCACCACCAGCCCCACCACGGCCAGGGTGCCGGCCGGGTCACGACCTGCACGGTTTCGCGCACGGGCCACAGGTAGACCACGTCGGCGGCGACGCGCGGGAAGCGATACTCGTATTCGCCGATGCGGCGGCTTTCGTAACCGTCGATGCGGCCGGTGAAGGTGACTTCGCGGTTCTTCTCGAACACCGCCGGATCGTAGAAGCCGGCGCGGCAGGCGATGAAGCGGCCGTTGGTGTCGTCGTCGGCCCAGTAGGGACGGCCGGTGGCGGTGAGCCGGGTCGAGATCATCTCGAAGCAGGTGGCGTCCGCGCGCGGTTCGACCTGCACGATGCGTCCGCCCCAGCGCACGGTCGCGCCGATGCCGTCGCCCTGCATCGCGGCATGCGGCGTGGTCTCGGTGAAGCTGCCCTGCAGCGGCTTGGGGTAGCTGGCGCAGGCCGACAGCAATACCAGCAGTATCGCGGCGGCGAGGAGGCGGTGGATCATGGCGATGGCTCCCTTGGATCGGCGTGGCCGGGGCGATGCCTGCGCAGGTCGCGCACAAGCTGGCGCGTGGCGGCCGGATCTCCCGTGTGCGCAGCGTACCGCCATTGCATGAAACGTTGGGTGAGCGAGGACAGGGCGCGGGCTGCTGCCGGATCCAGCGTTTGGGACAGGCGCGCCGCCCAGTGTGATGCCGGTTCGTCAGGCGCGCGCGCCAGGCCGCGGCGGGCGTAGCGTCGGTTCATCCGGTGCCAGGCGCGCAGGACGGGGTCGCGCTCGCGGACATCGCGCGCACTCAGCCACAGCATCCACGCCAATGCCAGGCACGCGGCCAGCGCGAACAGGGCGACCAGGCTGCCAGAGCCGAGGCCGGTGCCGCCGAGGGGTTTGAACAGGTTGCGTTGGCGGTCGGCATCGAAGCCGAGCACGAGGTCGTTCCAGCCGCGGCGCATCCAGTCGCCGAAATCCAGCGCCGTGACGAAGCCGGGCAGCGCACGCAGGGCACTGCCGCCGATCCGATCCTCGAGGGTGTCGTAGATCCGTTCCGGCGCGACGGCGGCGGTCGGATCCACGCGCACCCAGCCGTGGCCTTCCAGCCAGACTTCGGCCCAGGCATGCGCGTCCATGCGGCGCACGATCCAGTAGTTGCCGAAGGGGTTGCGGTAGCCGCCGGTGTAGCCAGTGACCACGCGCGCGGGCACGCCTGCCGAGCGCATCAGGATCACGAACGCGGAACTGAAGTGCTCGCAGAAGCCCTGCTTCCATTCGAACAGGAATTCGTCCGCCGAATGCCGGCCGGGGAAGGGCGTGTCGAGCGTGTAGCCGAACTCGGCGCGGATCATCCGCATCGCGCGATCGACGATCGCCGCGTCGTTGCCGTCGCCGGCTTCCATCCGCCATTGCCGGCCGAGTGCCACGGTTCTGGGATTGAAGCCTTCGGGCAGGCGCAGGGCCTGCTGCCGGAGCATGACCGGCAGGCGAGGTTCGAACTGGATGACAGGCGAAGAGCGCATCCGCCAGCGGGTCAGTGCACTCAAGGTGCGATCCGACTGCATGCTGTGATCCCATGCGTTGCTGGTGCCTGCCGGCATCGCGAGCGGCATTTCCAGCGCGACGAACTGCCGGCGATCAGTCGGCTCCATCTCCATCTCGTAGTCCCACACGAGATCCGATTGCACGATCTCGGCCGGCGGCAGGTTGCGCAGCCAGCGCGACTGCGTCCAGTCGCGGCCATCGAAGTCCATCAATACCGGGCCGCGCCAATACATCTGGTCCGGCGGCGGCTCGTCACCGAAGAACACCACGCGCATCGCGGGACGGTCGTCGGTCATCAGGTCGAGCCATTCGCCCGGACTCATGGTGTCGGACAACCCCGGGCGGGCGAGCGCGCGTTCGGGTACGCCCCACAACGGCGTGCCGATGCGCGGGAACAGCCAGAACGCAGCCAGCGCAAGCGGCAATCCGATCGCCGACAAACGCAGCACGGTGCCGATGCGGCGCAGCGTGCGTGGCTGCAGCGGATCGCGGGATTCCTGCTCCGACAGCCGCAGCAACGCGACCAGCACCAGCAATGCCGCGACCAGTCCCAGCGCGAGCGAGAGCGGCCCTTGGTCGAGCAGGAAGGTGGCGAACGGCGCGAACAAGGCGAACCCCAGCAGGCTGCGTCCGTCGCGCAGGGTGCGTAGCTCCATCGGCTTGATCGCAAGCATCGCCGCCAGCAGCGCGCAGCCGGTGTCGCGACCGATGCGGAAACCCATCTCGGTCATCACGATGGCGACGATGCCCACTGCCAGCAACAGGCGCAGCCAGCCGGGCAGGCGCCGCTGCCAGGACAGGGCAGCGACCAGCGTGCCGACGACGGCGACGCCGATCGCGATCCGTGGCGCGAGTTGCAGCAGAAGGGGGAGCAGGCAGGCCGCGGCCGCGAGCAAGGCCCATGCCCGGCTGCTGGCCTCAAGGATGGGCGATTCAGCGCGTTTGGGCATGGGACGGTGTCGCGGCGGGAAGCAGGGCCAGTGCGCGGAGGCAGGCATGGCGATGTTGCATGCCCAGGGCAGGGCCTATCGGAGGTTGCCCAGGCAACTGCAATCGGTAGCGGCGCGATTCGCGTTCGGCCTGGTCGATCCAGGCGGCGAGCCGGCGGATGCGGTCTTCGTACGCCAGTGACGACAACGCATGCCAGTCGAGCACGATGTCGGCGCCCACGGGTTGTTCGTATTCGCGCACGAGCAGCGCGTCGCGTCGCGCCGACGGTTTCCACGCAATCGCGCGCCGTGAATCGCCGCGACGCCATGTGCGCAGGTGGTGGGCATCGTCGCCGGCGGGATCGAGCCGTGCTTGCGCCTGCTCGCCTTGTCCTTGCGGAAGCGCAGGTGCGTTTCGTTCGGGAGAGGGGTGGACGAGCAGGGGAGCATCGGGCCAGGCATACGCCCATGCGCGCGCAAGTCCCAAGGGGCGTGTCGTCGATACGCGCAGCCGCCCGATGTCGAGCCAGCCGCGCATCGTGGTGGGGATCGCGACAACGGCTTCGCCGGCGCCATCGGACAGCGACAGCGTCGAGGCGACGCCCAGGCATTCGACGCGCAGACCGCGACGCTCGCGCCCGGCTGCGGCCCGCACGTGCACGCGCAACTGCAGCGGATTACCGGCCGGAACCGGATCGCCGCCTACGGCGTGGACCTGCAGCCCGCTCAGTTGCAACTGCGAGTGCAGCAGGCTGGCGATGCCGGTGCCCGCCAGCAACAGGCACAACATCAAGGCAGGATTGTTGTTGTAGTTCAGCGCACCCAGCGCCATCGCCAGCAGCAGAGCGAGGAAGAACCCTCCGAACGCCGTCGGCAGGATGTAGATCCGGCGACGGTCGAAGCGCACCGGGAGCGTTTCGGGCGAACGCGGGCGCGCGAGACGCTCGAAGCGGGCGTGCAATCGCATCGCCAATGCGGAAGGCATCGTGTGCGTGCCTCAGTCCACCGGGACGCCCTGAAGGATCGCGCGGGCAAGCGACGTGCCGTCGCCGCCATCGCTTTCCGGCACCAGCCGATGCGCGGCCACCGCGACGAACAGCGCCTGCACGTCTTCCGGCAGCACGTGCGGGCGACCCAGCAACATCGCGTAGGCGCGGGCTGCACGCAGCAGCGCGATGCCGGCGCGCGGCGAGAGTCCGACACGGACGCCCGACTGGTGGCGGCTCCTGGCCAGCAGCGCCTGCACGTAGGCGACCAGCGCCGCGCTGGCATGCACGCCGGCCACCGCGCGCCGCAGTTCGAGCACGCTGGTGGCATCGAACACGGGCCTGGCGCCAGCGATCAGGTCGCGTCGATCCTCGCCCGACAGCAATGCGCGTTCGGCCTCTTCGTTCGGATAGCCGAGGTTGAGCCGGAGCAGGAAGCGGTCGAGTTGCGAATCGGGCAGGGGGTAGGTGCCGGCCAGGTCGACCGGGTTCTGCGTCGCGATCACGAAGAAGGGTTCGGGCAGCGGATGCGTGGTGCCGTCGACGCTCACCTGTTGTTCGGCCATCGCTTCGAGCAGTGCGCTCTGCGTGCGCGGCGGCGCGCGGTTGATCTCGTCGGCCAGCAATACGTGCGCGAAAACCGGGCCGGGATGGAACTCGAACCGCCGCGATTGCGCATCGAACACCGAGACCCCGACGATGTCCGACGGCAGCAGGTCGGAGGTGAACTGCACGCGCTGGAAGCCGAGGCCCAGCGTCGCCGCCAGTGCGTGCGCAAGCGTGGTCTTGCCCAGTCCCGGCAGGTCTTCGATCAACAGATGGCCACCGGAGAGCAGGGCGACCAATGCGAGGCGGACTTCGTGCGGCTTGCCGAGCACGAGCGCATTGACCTGTGCCAGTGCGCGATTCATCGCGTCGTGATGCGCGTCGGTTAGCATGTGCTCAACAGCAGGGGACACGGACATGTCTGGCTCCTGACGGTACCGGTCGAGTGTAGCGGGGACGTGGACGGATGCGTGGTCGGATCGATGCGAAAGCGGTGTACGTCACGCTGTGGGCGGCGTTGGTGCTGGCCAAGGCGGTCATCGCGTCGCGACTGCCGCTGTTCGTGGACGAGGCGTTCTACTGGCAGGAAGGGCGCCACCTGGCATGGGCCTATTCCGATCTTCCGGGACTGACGGCGTGGTTGATCCGCTCCGGGGAAGTGCTGTTCGGCGACGGCATGCTCGCGGTGCGCACGATGTTCCTGCTGGTCGCGGCGCTGCTGCCGTGGCTGGTAGTACGCATCACGGCGCGCGAGGTCGGCGAACGCGAAGCCTGGGTGGCGGGTTGCTGTGCCCTCCTGTTGCCGCTGTTCACCACGCTGGGCCTGCTGGCGCTGCCGGACGTGGCGATGACGCTGGCCACCGTGATTTGCCTCGATGCGATGACGCGCATGTTCAAGGGCGTCACCCACGGCGTGGCCTTGCAGCTTGCGCTTGGGCTGGCGATCGGTGCGTTGAGCCACTACCGGTTCATCGCGGTGATCGGGGCCGGGTGCCTGGCGTTGTTGCTGTTGCCGCAGGGGCGCGTGCTGCTGCGCGATCCTCGCGTGCTGGTCGCGCTGGCGTTCGGCGCGGCGGCGTGGATCCCGCTGCTGGCATGGAACATCGAGAACGCCGAAGCAGGCTTGCGTTTCCAGTTGGTCGATCGGCATCCGTGGGCCCTGCATGGCGAGGGCCTCGACTTCATCCCGATCCAGGCCGCCTTCGTCACGCCGCTGCTGCTGGTCGCGCTGCTGTCGGCGGCATGGTCGTTCCGCGACGATGCCCGCGCATCGATCCGGTTCCTGGCGCTCGCCGGCGGGGTCGTGGTGCTCGGTTTCTTCGTGCTGGGCTTCGTCGCCGACACCGAGCGCGTGAGCTTCCACTGGCCGTTGCCGGGATACGTTGCGTTGCTGCCGTTGCTGCCGCTGGTGCTC
Source organism: Luteimonas sp. (assembly GCA_024707405.1). GTDB lineage: Bacteria > Pseudomonadota > Gammaproteobacteria > Xanthomonadales > Xanthomonadaceae > Luteimonas. The sequence continues at coordinate 125,198 of JANPZU010000003.1, read as the reverse complement.
ATGCGCTGGCCGCTCTGGTTGCGCGGCCTGACCTGGGCGACGGCGGCCTGTGGCGTGCTGTTGATGTTCGGCTACTACGCCGTCGTGTCGATGCCTGAAGCCCGCGAGCGCACCGCGAACACGAAGTGGTATCCGCAGAATTTCTCGGGATGGGGCGAACTGGCCGACGCCGTGCGCACGATGCAGGCGGAGATGCCTGCCGGCACGCGCATCGTGGCCGACAACTTCAAGGTCGGGGCCGAACTCGGGTTCGCGCTGGGCGATCCGGGCATCCATGTGCTCGAGCACGCGCTCAACCGTGCCCACGGGCGGGCGCCGCAACTCCGGCTGTGGGGGCTGGAAATCACCTCGCGCCAGGATCTCGGTGACGGGCCGTTGCTGTTGGTGGCCTCGCCATCGGACAAGAAGCTGAGCGAACTGCTGGATCGCTACCAACGGCTGTGCACGGGATTCGGTGCGCTGCCGTCGCCGCGCGTGGTGGATGTCGACCATGGCGGGAAGCGCTTCCTGTTGTTCGCACTTGCCGAACGCACGGGTGAAGCAGATGCTGCCTGCGTCACGCCTGCCATCGCGCACGTCAACGAGCCTGTTCCCGATGCGCGAGTCGCTCCGCGTTTCACCGTGTCCGGTTGGGCGATCAAGGATGTCGTGGGCGTGGATCGCGTGGCGGTGACCCTGGATGGCCGCGTCGTGGCGGAGGCCGAGTACGGGTTGGACGACGAACTGCCCGGCCAGTTCTACCAGGGGCGGTCGAAGGATCCCGCCCTGCCGCGCGTCGGTTTCCGTGTGGAAGTGGACGCGACGGACTTGCCTGCGGGGGGTTACCGGCTGGGTCTTGAAATCACCGGTGGCGATGGCAGCGTCGAATCGCTCGCCATCGGTCGCGTGGTGTTGCGCAGCGAATGAGCACGCCGGTGCGCAACGGGTCGGTGTTCGCGGCCTTTGCCGCATTGTTGCTTGTCGGCACGCTTGCGTGGCACCTGCCGCTAATGCTGTGGGATCACATCGACCTGGTGCCGATGTTCGAGGCGTGGCAAGCGCGGGCACTGGCGGAGTCCGGGTTCTGGCGCATCCACGACGACAGCCACCTGCATGTCGCGGCCTACGCGGTATTGCTGGCCACGACGGCATTGTCCGGTGGCCAGCCGTGGCTCGATTGCCTCGCCAGCCTCTTCCTGCTGCTGATCCAGTGCTGGATCCTCGTGCGCATCGCGCGCGATGGCCTGGGCGATGGCTTCAACGGCATCTGGGCCGTCGCCTTGCTGTTTGTCGCGTTCCATCCGGGGCACCTGGTCAACCTGCAGTGGGGATGGCAGGTGGCGGTGTTCATCAGCACGCTCGGTGCGGTGGTTGCGATCGGCATGTTGACGCGTCCGCGACTGGGCATGTCGGCAAACCTGCTTGCCGTGGCCTGCGCGACGGTCGGTGTGCTCGGATTCTCGAACACGCTGGCGGTGTTTCCGATTGCCATCGTGCTGGTCGCCTTGCATCCTGTCATCGACGCCAAGCGGAAGGCCGCCTTGGTACTGCCATGGATCGTGGCGTGCGCGGGCTTGTCGTGGTGGTTGGCATCGGGTCGCCAAGGTGGTGCGCCCGCGATGCCCGATGCGGATGCATTCGTGCTGTACGTACTCAATTACCTCGGTGCCGGCGTATCACGGCTGGCGACTGCACTTGCGCCCGTCTGGGCCGTGCTGGCGCTGGCGACGGCGGCGTGGACGGCCGTGCGGCATTGGCATCGCAAACTGTTGCCGTGGCTGGCGCTGATGCTGTTCGCGGTCGGTTGCGCAATTCTGACTGCGCTGGGGCGTGCGGCCGAATTCGGCCCCGACCATGCCTTCGTCACCCGCTACGTAAGCTTTTCCTCGCTGTTCTGGTTCGGCTGGATCGGCCTGATGCTTGCCGGCTGGCGCGACAGCGCGCAGGCGTGGCGACGCTGGGTGAGGCCCTTGCTGTCGGTGCTGCTGGTCTTCGTGTCCGCCAACGGCATCCACATGGTCAAGCAGGCACAGCAGATCCACCAGCGTGCAAATGACTATGCAGCGCACATCCGCGCGCACTACCCGAATGTCGATGGCGAAGTGATGGCGGCCGCGTACGGCTGGCGCGCGGAACTTGCGCACGAAAGGTTGGGCGCGTTGCAGGCGCGCGGCTTCGCGCCATTTTCCGGTAGCGACGAACGCGAACACTGACGCCGCTCAGGGCAGTGCGAAACCCGCTTGGCGCAGCAGTCGCGTGGTCGCGACCAAGGGCAAGCCGACCAGTGCGGTGGGATCCTCGTTGTCGATCGCCTCGAACAGCGCGATGCCCAGTCCCTCGGACTTGAAACTGCCCGCGCAATCGAAGGGTTGTTCGGCATCGACGTAGCGCTCGATCTCGGCGCCGCCGAGCGTGCGGAACCGCACCCGCGTCGTGTCGATGTGGGTGCAGGGCACTCCATCGCCGCGCAGCAGCGCGATCGCGGTCAGGAAAAGGACTTCACGGCCCGACATCGCCTGCAATTGCGCAATGGCGTTGCCGCGGGTGCCCGGTTTGCCGAGTTTGCGTCCGTCGAAGGCCGCGACCTGGTCGGAGCCAAGAATCCATGCATCCGGATAGTGGGCAGCGATCGCCTTGGCCTTGTCGATGGCCAGCCGGAGGGCGAGTGCGTCGGGTGGCTCGCCGTCGCCAGGTGTCTCGTCGACGTCGGGGCGGGCGACATCGAACGGCAACCGCAGCCGCGACAGCAGTTCCTTGCGGTAAGGCGAGGTGGACGCCAGGACGAGGCGGGGCATCTGGGTGCGCTTCAGTGCAGCGGGGCGCGGGCGCGTTCGACCAGCAGCAACTGGTGGTCGATGCTGCGCTGGGCGGATTCGATCGCGCCGCGCACCGTGTCCAGGTCTTCGAGCGTCGCCGCATCGCCGTGGCGCTGCAGCCAGAGCCGGTGTCGGAGCATTTCCTGCATGGCCTCGCGTACCGGGTTCTCGTCGCTGCCGGCGATGGCTTCGATCTCGGATCGGGCGGCGCGCAGCCGCGCTTCGAGCGCGTCGGCCGCGTCCAGCAGCCGCGCGACCGCCTGCCGGCGCTGGCGCCCTTGGCGGCGGACGCCGATCTGGGCCAGGAAGGCCGCGAGGGCGGCCACGGCAAGGGTGGCGAGGATCCAGGTCACGCAGCAGGCCGTGAAGGGAGGAGCGCCAGTCTGCCCGCCGCTGGTTCCCCGGGCAAACCCGTGGGCGGACAAGGGCTTGCGGGCAGGGTGCAGGTTTGACAGGCGGCGGCTCGATCCTTAACATTCCGCGGCTTATGTCCAACGATGTGCCCGAGATCCTGGACGCTTGGCGGATGGTTGCCGCGCGCCGTGGGTTCGAGGGCCGCCTGCCGTTGTCGTCGATGCCCCGGCTGCAAGAAGCGCTGGCTGACGCCGAGGGCGGCGACGTGGCGTTCTCGCTCGATTTCGATCGCGACGCCATGCTGGTGCCCTACGTGGAATTGCGGATCGATGCCGGCCTGCCGCTGGTATGCCAGCGGACGCTGCGTCGATTCGTGCTCCCGGTGGCGCTGGTGCAGCGATTGGGCCTGATCCGCGACGAAGCCGACGAGGCCGGGTTGCCGGAAGGATACGAACCGCTGCTGCTTGCCGAGGATGGCGGGTTGCGGCCCGCGGAACTGGTCGAGGACGAGTTGATCCTCGCGGTACCGGTGGTACCGGTGGAGCCGGGCTCGGAGGGTGTCGAGCGCGACTGGCCGGTGACGACAGAAGAGGAAGTGCGTGCCAATCCGTTCTCGGCCTTGGCGGCACTGAAGAAGCAAGAACGAAACAACTGAAGTTTTTTCCGGAGTCATTCCCATGGCAGTGCAGAAATCCCGAGTCACCCCTTCCCGCCGCGGCCAGCGTCGTTCGCACGACGCGCTGACGGCCAAGCAGCTGTCGACCGACCCGACCACGGGCGAGACGCACCTGCGCCACCACGTGACCGCTGACGGCTACTACCGCGGCAAGCAGGTCATCGTGCCCAAGACCAAGGTCGTCGAGGAAGATTGATCCTCGTGGCGCCCCGCCTGCGGCGGGGTTCCGGCCGACAGCCCGCCATCGCGCGGGCTGATCGTTTTTCGGCAGGCGCCTGGCGCTCCATGCCGGCCCACTCCACGCGAGGCCCGCGCACGAGATGAGCAGCGACCGCATCTATTCCCGCATTGCAGGCACCGGCAGCTACCTGCCCGAGAAGGTGCTGACCAACGACGACCTCGCCAAGTTCGTCGATACCAGCGACGAATGGATCGCGGCGCGCACCGGTATCCGCCAGCGGCACATCGCCGCAGAGGGCGAGACCACCAGCGACCTGGCCTACCACGCCTCCGTCCGCGCGATGGAGGCTGCAGGCGTGACCGCGGCCGAGATCGACCTGATCGTCGTCGGCACCACCACGCCCGACCTGATCTTCCCTTCGACCGCCTGCTTGCTGCAGCATCGCCTTGGTGCCAATGGCTGCGGCGCGTTCGACGTCAATGCCGCGTGTTCGGGCTTTCTTTACGCGCTGTCGGTGGCCGACAAGTTCATCAAGTCCGGCGATGCGAAGACGGTGCTCGTCGTCGGTGCCGAGACCCTGACGCGCATGGTCGACTGGGGCGAGCGCACCACCGCCGTGCTGTTCGGCGACGGTGCCGGCGCGGTGGTGCTCAAGGCCGATACCGAGACCGGCATCCTCAGCACCCATCTCCACGCCGACGGCGGCAAGAAGGAACTGCTGTGGAACCCGGTCGGCGTCTCGGTCGGGTTCAAGGAAGGCGAGAAGAACGCCGGCGTCGCCATCCAGATGTCCGGCAGCGACGTGTTCAAGTACGCGGTCAGGGCGTTGGACTCGGTGGTCGACGAGACCCTGGAGGCCAACGGCCTCGACAAGCACGACCTCGACTGGCTGATCCCGCACCAGGCCAACCTGCGCATCATCGAAGCCACCGCCAAGCGGCTGGACATGCCGATGGATCGCGTGGTGGTGACCGTCGACAAGCATGGCAACACCTCGTCCGGTTCGGTGCCGCTGGCACTCGACCAGGCCGTGCGCTCGGGTCAGGTGCAGCGTGGCCAGTTGCTGCTGCTGGAGGCTTTCGGCGGCGGCTTCACCTGGGGTTCGGCGCTGCTGCGTTACTGATCCCGGCGCGCAATACGCCACGGTACAGACAATCCACCGACCGGGCCGTTAACATTTGCGGCCGTTTTGCGTGGATGACCGCGTGACCGATTCGCAACTTGCATTCGTCTTCCCGGGCCAGGGCTCGCAATCGCTGGGTATGCTGGCCAGCCTGTCCGACCTGCATCCTGTGGTGCGCGAGACCTTCGCCGAGGCCTCCGACGGCGCCGGCGTCGACCTCTGGGCGCTGTCGCAGCAGGGGCCGGAAGAACAGCTCAACCGCACCGAATACACCCAGCCGGCGCTGCTCGCCGCGGGCGTGGCGGTCTGGCGCGCCTGGCGGCAGGAGGGGGGCGCGATGCCGGCACGACTCGCTGGACACAGTCTCGGCGAATACACCGCGCTGGTCGCTGCCGAAACGTTGTCGCTGCGCGATGCCGCGCACCTGGTACGCATCCGCGGACAGTTGATGCAGGACGCCGCGCCCGCCGGCACCGGGGCGATGGCCGCAGTCCTCGGCGCCGACGACGCGCTGGTGGAAGAGGTCTGCAAGGCCGCCTCGCACAGCGATATCGTGGTGCCTGCCAATTACAACTCGCCCGGCCAGATCGTCATCGGCGGAGATGCCGCCGCAGTGGATCGTGCGATCGCGATGCTGTCGGAGAAGGGCGTGCGAAAGGTGGTCAAGCTGGCTGTCAGCGTGCCCTCGCACACGCCGATGATGCGCGAAGCGGCCAACCGCCTGTCGGAGACGATGGCGGGGCTGGCCTGGCGCGAACCGGTGTTGCCGATCGTGCAGAACGTCGATGCTGAAGTGCACGACGGCGTGCAGGCGATCCGCGATGCGCTGGTGCGCCAGTTGTACCTGCCGGTGCAATGGACGCGCTGCGTGCAGGCACTGGCGGCGGATGGCACCACGCGCATCGCCGAGTCCGGCCCGGGCAAGGTGCTGGCCGGACTGGTGAAGCGCATCGACAAGGGCATCGATGCCCGTGCGATCGGCTCGCCGGAAGATTTCGGCGGCGCCATCGAGGCCTGGCCCGCGGGCTGACCCTGGGGCCTTCGCCCACTACAATCCACGCATTCCAACGGATACACCGAACATGGCACAGGCATTGCAAGGCGAAATCGCGCTCGTCACCGGCGCAAGCCGCGGCATCGGCGCGGCGATCGCGGACACGCTGGCCGCGCAGGGCGCGACGGTGGTCGGCACCGCGACCAGTGACTCGGGCGCCAACGCGATCGCGGAAAGGCTGAAGGCGCAGGGCGGCCATGGCCGCGTGCTCGACGTGTCGCAGCCCGGCGCCATCGAGGAACTCGTCGAGGAAGTCGGCAAGAACGTCGGCGCGATCTCGATCCTGGTCAACAACGCCGGCATCACCCGCGACAACCTGCTGATGCGGATGAAGGACGAGGACTGGCAGGCCATCCTCGACACCAACCTGACCAGCGTCTACCGCAGCTCGAAGGCGGTCATGCGCAACATGATGAAGGCGCGCAAGGGCCGCATCATCAACATCGCTTCGGTGATCGGCGTGACCGGCAACGCCGGGCAGACCAACTACGCCGCGGCCAAGGCCGGCATCATCGCGTTCAGCAAGTCGCTGGCGAAGGAGATCGGTTCGCGCGGCGTGACCGTCAACGTGGTCGCGCCGGGCTTCATCGCCACCGACATGACCGCGGCGCTGCCCGAGGACGCGAAGAACGCGTTGCTGTCGCAGATCGCGTTGGGACGCCTGGGCGAAGCGAACGACATCGCCAACGCAGTGGCTTTCCTGGCCGGCCCCGGCGCCGGTTACATCACCGGCGAGACCCTGCACGTCAACGGCGGCATGTACATGCCGTGATGCCACCGGACATCACGGCAAACCATTGAACCAAAAGGCGATGCGCGTCGCTGCGCCCGCCCTCCGGCTTTCCCTTACACTATCCACCGAAACATCCCTCCGCGGAGCCAACAACCCATGAGCAGCATCGAAGAACGCGTCAAGAAGATCGTGGTCGAACAACTGGGCGTCAAGGAAGAAGAAGTCAGCAACAGCGCCTCCTTCGTCGACGACCTCGGCGCCGACTCGCTGGATACCGTCGAGCTGGTGATGGCGCTCGAAGAAGAGTTCGAGTGCGAGATCCCGGACGAGGAAGCCGAGAAGATCACCTCGGTGCAGCAGGCCATCGATTACATCAAGGCGCACGTCAAGAGCTGACGCCTTGCTTGCCCGGCCTTGCATCCGGGCAGGGAATCGGGAGCCGCCCTCGCGCGGTTCCCGGACAAACACCACGGGGCCGCGTTGCGGCCTCGTGCGTTTGCGCGGCGGGCATGCCGCGCGCAGGCAGATCCATGCAGGAGTCAGCAATGTCCAAGCGTCGCGTCGTCATCACCGGTCTCGGCATCCTGTCGCCGCTGGGCAACGACCTGGCATCGAGCTGGGACGGCATCGCCAACGGCCGTTCCGGCATCGGCCCGATCACCAGTTTCGATGTCTCCGCCTTCGCCACGCGCATTGCCGGTGAAGTGAAGGATTTCGATCCCGCTCGGTGGATCGCGCCGAAGGACATCAAGAAGATGGATCCCTTCGTGCACTACGGCATTGCCGCCTCGATGATGGCGATCGCCGACGCGGGCCTCGAGATCGGCGGCGCCGATGCCGAGCGCATCGGCGTGGCGGTCGGTGCCGGCATCGGTGGCCTCAAGGGCATCGAGGAAACCGCGATCAAGTACCACGAGGGCGGCCCGCGCAAGATCTCGCCGTTCTACGTGCCCAGCACGATCATCAACATGGTCTCGGGCCAGGTGTCGATCATGACCGGTGCCAAGGGCCCGAACATCGCGGTGGTCACCGCATGCACCACGGCCACGCACAACATCGGCCTGGCCGCGCGAATGATCCAGTACGGCGATGCCGACGCAATGATCGCCGGCGGCGCCGAATATGCCACCTCGCCGACCTCGCTGGGCGGGTTCTGCGCGATGAAGGCGCTGTCCACGCGCAACGATGATCCCGAGCGCGCCTCGCGCCCGTGGGACGAAGGCCGTGACGGTTTCGTCATGGGCGACGGCGCCGGCGTGCTGATCCTGGAAGAGTACGAGCGCGCGAAGGCGCGTGGCGCGCGCATCTACGCCGAACTCGCCGGCTTCGGCATGAGCGGCGACGCCCACCACATGACTGCGCCGAGCGAGAACGGCGAGGGTGGCGCGCGCTGCATGGTCGCCGCGCTGCACGATGCCGGCATCGACCCGTCGCAGGTGGACTACATCAACGCGCACGGCACCTCGACGCCTGCGGGCGACCTGGCCGAGACCATGGGCATCAAGTCGGTGTTCGGCGCGCACGCTTCGAAGCTGATGGTCAGCTCGACCAAGTCGATGACCGGGCACCTGCTGGGTGCAGCGGGTGGCGTGGAGGCGGTGTTCTCGACGATGGCCATCCATGCCGGCGTGATCCCGCCGACGATCAACCTGGACAACCCGTCCGAAGGTTGCGACCTCGACTATGTGCCGCACACCGCGCGCGAGAAGAAGATCGACATCGCGCTGTCGAATTCGTTCGGCTTCGGCGGCACCAACGGCACGCTGATCTTCCGCCGCGTCTGACGCCTGCCCGTCGTCCCGCGCGGGCGACGGAGCCGCTGCCATCGTGCCCTGGCTGCACCGCAGGGCTCGATGGCTCGACCTGGGTCGCATCCACGGAATGCGCCGTCCATCGCGAAGGCATTCGCCTCCCGTTCGCGAGACAATCCGCTCCAGATGCTGACCACCCGACCGCTTCCGCCGGATACCGACCTGCTCGCACTGCACCGGGCCGATCCGTCGCGTCATCCGCTGCTGCTGCAATCGGTGGCGCACGGCACCGCGCAGGCGCGCTGGGACATGCTGCTCGCGACGGATGGCGGGCAACTCGGGCTCGATGCCGAGGGCATCGTGCGTGACCAGTCCGGCGCACGCATTGAAGCATCGTTCCTCGATGCGCTGGATGCACGATGGCAGTCACTTCGCATCACGCGCGAAGAGCCGCGATGGCCGTTCCGCGGCGGCTGGGCCCTGTTCCTGGGCTATGAACTCGCCGCGCAGGTGGAACCGGTACTCGACCTGCCGGCGGCACGCGGCGGGCTGCCGGTCGCTGTCGCCTTGCGTTGTCCCGCCGCCGTGCTGCGCGATCGCACCACCGGCGAATGCATCGCGGTGGCGGAGTCGGGCAACGAAGCGATGCTCGATGCGATCGCCGCGGATGCGACAGCGTCGCGAACGCTGCCGCCGTTGCCGGCGTGGACGCCGCCCGTTGCGTTGGACGAAGATGCACCGGAAGCATTCACTCGCGGTGTGTCGCGCATCCTCGACTATCTTGCAGCCGGCGACATCTTCCAGGCCAACCTGTCGCGTGGCTGGCAGGCGCGCTTCGAATCGACGCTGGATCCGGCGCGCCTCTACGCGCGATCGCGCGTTGCCAATCCGGCACCCTTCGCCGGCCTGTTCGCCGGCGATGGCTGGGCCGTAGTGAGCGCATCGCCCGAGAGGCTGGTGTCGATCCGCGGTGACGTGGTCGAAACGCGCCCCATTGCCGGCACCCGCCCGCGCTTTGAAGGTGACGACGATGCTTCGCGTATCCGTGAACTGGTCGGCCATCCCAAGGAGCGTGCCGAGCACGTGATGCTGGTCGATCTGGAGCGCAACGACCTGGGTCGCGTCTGTACGCCGGGCAGCGTCGAGGTCGACGAACTGATGACGGTTGAAAGCTACGCGCACGTCCACCACATCGTCAGCAATGTGCGCGGCCGCCTGCGCGAGGATGCCACGCCGGGCCAAGTGATCCGCGCAGTCTTTCCCGGCGGCACCATCACCGGCTGCCCCAAGGTGCGCTGCATGCAGATCATCGCCGAGCTGGAATCAGGCGGTCGCGGCGCGTACACGGGCGCGATGGGCTGGCTGAACCGCGATGGCGACCTCGACCTGAACATCCTGATCCGCAGCGCCGAAGTGGAAGGCGGCGTGGCACGTTTCCGCACCGGTGCCGGCATCGTTGCGGACTCCGACCCACTGCGCGAGCTGGATGAAACACGGGCCAAGGCGCGGGGCATGCTGGCCGCGCTGTACCCGGAGGAACGGCCGGGCGAGGTATCCTGAGCGGATGAAGACGGACGAACGCAACACGGGGTCGCCGGATGGCCGCTAAGGGCCGTTGGCGGCGCATCCTCGGGATTTTCTTCGTGCTGTCGGCGCTGCTGGCCGGCGCCGCGGCCTATTGGGCCTGGGATCGCTACACCGCTTTCGCCGACGCGCCGCTGTCCGGGCTGGACGCCGGTGATTCGCTGGTGGTGGAGCGTGGCGATTCGTTCAAGCGCGTGTTGGCGAAGCTGCGCGAGGCCGGTGTGAGCGATGGCCATGAAATCGAATGGCAGGCATTGGCGAAGGAGCTCGGCGCCGCCGGACGCATCCAGGTGGGCGAGTACGCGCTCGAACCGGGGCTGACCCCGCGTGCGTTGCTCGAACGCATGCGCGACGGCAAGGTCGTCAGCTACCGCTTCACCATCGTGGAAGGTTGGAACATCCGAGAATTGCGTGCCGCGTTGTCGAGGGCAACGCCGCTGGTGCAGACGCTTGCCGATGTCGATGACGCCGCGTTGATGGCGAAGCTCGACCAGCCTGGCGTGCATCCGGAAGGTCGTTTCCTGCCCGAGACCTACGTCTACACCCGCGGCGACACCGACCTCGATGTGCTCCGTCGCGCCCATGCCGCGCTCAAGCGTGAACTGGAGCAGGCCTGGGAAGCGCGCGCGGCCGACGTGCCGCTCAAGAGTGCGGAGGAAGCGCTGATCCTCGCTTCGATCATCGAGAAGGAAACCGGCATCGCCGAGGAGCGTCCGGAGATCGCCGGCGTGTTCTCGCGACGGTTGAAGGTCGGCATGCGGCTGCAGACCGATCCCACCGTGATCTACGGCATGGGCAGCGCCTACGCCGGCAACATCCGGCGCAGCGACCTGACCACCGATACGCCGTACAACACCTACACCCGCGACGGCCTGCCGCCGACGCCGATCGCGATGGCGGGTCGTGCGGCGATCCGTGCCGCCACCAATCCGTTGCCGGGTGACACGCTGTACTTCGTCGCGGTGGGCGACGGCAGTGGACGCCATGTGTTTTCGCGCACCTACGCCGAGCACCAGTCCGCCGTGCGCGAGTACGTGCAGCGTTATCGCGAACGTTTCGGCCCGCGATGAACGAACTGCGCATGCATCCGCGTTTCGTGTCGCTGGAAGGCGGCGAGGGCGCCGGCAAGACCACCGTGCTCAACGCCCTGCGCGATGCGCTGGCGGCGGATGGCAGCGAAGTGGTGTGCACGCGCGAGCCGGGCGGTACGCCGCTGGCCGAGATGATCCGCAAGCTGCTGCTCGACCCGGGCCATGAACCTGCTGCGCCCGAGACGGAGCTGCTGTTGATGTTCGCCGCACGCGCACAGCATGTGCGCGAAGTGATCCTGCCGGCGTTGGCGCGTGGCGCGTGGGTGCTGTGCGACCGGTTCACCGATTCCAGCCATGCCTACCAGGGCGGCGGACGCGGGATCGATACGGCGTTGATCGATGAACTCGAACGACGCGTGGTCGGCATCCGGCCGGCGCTGACGCTGTTGCTCGACCTGCCGGTGGCGCAGGGGCGCGCCCGCGCGCAAGGGCGCGACGGCACGCCTGATCGCATCGAATCCGAGCAGGACGCATTCTTCGAGCGCGTGCGTGCGGCGTTCCTTGCCCGCGCGCTGTCGTTTCCGGAGCGGTTCCGCGTGCTCGATGCTTCACGGCCGGCCGAGAGGGTGGCTGCGGACGCCGTCGGCCACTTGCTGGCCTGGCGAGGCGGGGCATGAGCACGGCACTCTCGCCGTGGCAGCAGCGCATGTACGAACGTGCCATCGATGCGCTCGATGGCGGTCGCATGGGCCACGCATTGTTGATCTGCGGCCCGGCATTGCTGGGCAAGCGCGCAGTCGCGGAACGGATGGCGGCGCACGTACTCGGCGCCGCGGGTGATGTGCGCTCGGCGTCGCTGATCGCGGCGGGGACGCATCCCGATCTTCATCTCGTCGGCTTCATTCCCAATCGGGAAGGCACGAAACTGCGCACCGAGATCGTGATCGAACAGATGCGCGAGTTGTCGGGGAAACTCACGCTAACGCCGCAGTACGGCAGTGCGCAGGTCGCCATCGTCGATCCGGCTGACGCGATCAACCATGCCGCCTGCAATGCACTGCTGAAGACGCTCGAAGAGCCGCAGCCCGGCCGATACCTCTGGCTCGTCGCCAGCGACCCTGCGCGCCTGCCGGCGACGATCCGCAGCCGTTGCCAGCGGCTGGAATTCCGCTTGCCACCGCGCGACGAAGCGCTGGCATGGCTGAAGCAGCAGGGACATGCGGACAAGGTTGCCGTCGAGGCGCTCGATGCGGCCCGTGGCCATCCGGGGCTTGCCGATGCCTGGGTGCGCGACGGCGGCATCGCGCTGCGGCGTGAGGTGGCGGCCGATCTCGCCGGCTTGGCCCGCGGTGAACTGGCCGCCGTCGAGACCGCACAACGTTGGACATCAGGTGACGATGCCGCGCTGCGCCTGCGCCATGCCGCCGACCTTGCGCTGGCAGAAGCCGCGGGCTTGACCGATCCGATGCGAATCCGGAAGCTGGCGCAATGGTTCGATGCGGCCAATCGAACGCGCGACCTGCTGCGCACCACGGTGCGTGCGGATCTCGCCATCGCCGAACTGCTGCTTGCATGGCGCCAGGATGCGCCGGCGGCGGCGCAAAGACGCAGGGGATAGACGGATGAATGCAACCGCAGGCGGCGCACGGCAGGGCATCCTGTCGCTCGCGGTCAAGGACAAGGCGGCGCTGTACAACGCCTACATGCCGTACCTCAAGCACGGCGGCATCTTCGTGCCCACGCCCAAGCGCTATTTCCTGGGCGACGAAGTCTTCTTGCTGCTCACCCTCCCAGAATCCAACGAACGCCTGCCGGTGGCCGGCAAGGTGGTCTGGGTCACGCCCACCGGCGCACAGGGTGCGCGCACCGCAGGCGTGGGCGTGCAGTTCGCCGACACGCCCGAAGGCGAAAGCGTGAAGGGGCGGATCGAAACCCTGCTGGCGGGCACGCTCAACGCCGAGAAGCCGACGCACACCATGTAGGGCCGGTCGCGGGTGGCCGGCTTGTCCGGTCGCGCGTGGTCGTGGCGTTTGCTGGCGTATTCCCCCGTCTCCCCGGATAACGCCATGGACGTCCGAGGTCTTGCCGCCTTGTCGTGCGGCGTCGTGCTGCTGGTGCTCGCCGTTGCCGGTTGCAGGAAAGAACCGTCCACGCAGCCGGTGGTGTCGCCACCCGAGATGGCAATGGTGGGCGCGCATCTGCTCGACGGTCTCGGTAACCACAGTTTCCCGGTGACGACCAAGCATCCCGAGGTGCAGCGCTGGTTCGACCAAGGGCTGATGCTGACCTACGGCTTCAATCACGATGCCGCGGAGCGCTCGTTCCTCAAGGCCGCCGAACTCGATCCGCAATGCGCGATGTGCTGGTGGGGTGCGTCGCTGGTGCTCGGGCCGCACGTCAATGCGGCGATGGATCCTGTCGACAATGCAGACGCCTGGGACAGGCTGCAGCGTGCGCGCGAGCTTGCGCCGGGTGCGGGTGAGCGCGAGCAGTCGTTCATCGAAGCCTTGTCCGCGCGTTACGCCGAGCATCCGCCGGAGGATCGCAGTGCGCTCGACGAAGCCTATGCCACCGCCACGCGCGAACTGGTGCGCAAGCGCCCGGACGACCTGGATGCCGCGGTGTTCCTGGCCGAGGCGCTGATGGATCTGCAGCCTTGGGATTACTACGACGCGCAACTGCAGCCCAAGGGGCACACCGCGGAAGTGGTGCAGGTGCTGGAATCGGTGATGGCGCGCGATCCCGACCATGCCGGCGCGCTGCATCTCTACGTGCATGCCGTCGAAGCGTCGGCCGATCCGGGGCGCGGCGTTGCCGCGGCCGATCGCCTGCGCGAACTGGTGCCGGGATCGGGCCACCTCGTGCACATGCCGGCGCACATCTACGCGCGCGTCGGCCGCTGGCACGATGCGGTGATCGCCAACCAGCGTGCGGTCGAGGCCGACGATGCCTACCTCGCGTTGTGCCGTGGCAATACGCAGGGCGTCTACCCGCTCGGCTACGTGCCGCACAACCATCATTTCCTGTGGTTCGCGGCCAGCATGGAAGGCAATGGCGCGGTGGCGAAGGGTGCGGCGGATACCACGGCCGAGCGCACGAACCTGCAGCAGCTGATGCGCGAGCCGGGCTTCGCCGGCCTGCAGCATTACTGGCTGACGCCGTGGTTCGACCGCGTGCGTTTCGGACGCTGGGATGACATCGTCGCGGCAGACAATCCCGCGCCCAACCTACCGTATGTCACCGCGATCTGGCATTACGCCCAAGGCATGGCCGCGATCCGGCAAGGGCGGGGCGATGCCGCCGACGAACACCTGGCCGCGTTGCGCCCGCTGGCCGCGGATCCCGCGATGGATGCGCTGCTGGTGTGGGATCGCTATCCGCTGGCCCATGCCGCACGCATCGCCGAGCGCACGCTCACCGCGGAGGTCGCCGCCTCGCGCAAGCAGTACGACGAAGCCGTGGCCGCATTGCACGAGGCTGTCGCGATCGAGGACGGCATTCCCTATGACGAACCGCCCGGCTGGCACGCGCCGGTCCGGCAGACGCTGGGCGCGGTACTGCTCGACGCCGGGCGTGCGGCCGATGCGGAGGCGGTCTATCGCGAGGAACTGCGGCGCAATCCCGGCAACGGCTGGTCGTTGTTCGGCCTGGCGAAGAGCCTCGAGGCGCAACGCAAGCCCGAAGCCGCACAAGTGCGCAGGCAATTCGCCGAGGCGTGGCGCAACGCGGACATCGAACTCTCCGCATCGCGGATCTGAGACTGGGAGCAATCAACCCTTGGCACAGGCGCGTGGTGCTGGCGCTCGCGCGCACTTCGCCGGTGCTTCGGGCAATCGATACAGGCCCTGCTCATAGGCGTGGGTGGCCCATAGCGCCTGCGCCAGTGCGCGACGCGACAGGGCGGGATCCAGTTGCGATGGCAGCAATGCCTCCGTGTCCTTGCGATAGGAGAACTGCCTCGCGGCTTGTCCTGGCTGCAGGATGACGACCTGGTTGCCTTCCATCCATGCGTAGTTCGCGTCGTACTGCATCATTGCGCGGCCCGGTTGCAGTCGCGTCGGATCGGTGAGGTCTTGCCCGGTCATCGGCGTGGCATCGTCGCTGCCGACCAGCGACAGCAACGTTGGTGCCAGGTCGATCTGGCTGACGATGCGTCCGTCGCGTCGCGGCGCGATGCCGGGGCCGAGGATCAGACCGGGGATGTGGAAATTTTCTATCGGCACCAACTCCTTGCCGAAGACCTTGGCGTCGTGGTCGGCGACCACGAGGAACACGGTGTCGCGCCAGTAGTCGGATGCCTTCGCACGCTGGAAGAAGGTGCCGACCGCATGGTCGGCATATTTCGTCGCGTTGTTGCGGGTCTGCTTCGGTTGTTCGTGCAATGCGATGCGACCATCCGGGAATTCGAACGGGTCATGGTTGCTGGAACTGAAGACCAGGCCGAAGAACGGTTTTCCTTCGGCATGCAATCGGTCGAACTCCTGGTCGGCGCGCGCGAACAGGTCTTCGTCCGAGACGCCCCACGAGCCCGTGAAGGATGGATTGCGATAATCCTTCTGCTCGATCACGCGGGTGAAACCATTGCCGAGGAAGAACCCGCGCATGTTGTCGAAGTGGCTCTCGCCGCCGTAGTAGAACGTGGCGTCGTATCCGCGGCGTCCCAGCAATTGGGCCAGGGAGAAGAAGCCGTGCTGGCTCCGGGGTTGTTTCACCACTGCCTGCGCAGGCGTGGGCGTGAAGCCGGTCAGCACTGCCTCGATGCCGCGCACCGAACGCGTGCCGGTCGCGTACAGCCGTTCGAACGTCCATGCCTCGCGGCTGAGTGCGTCGATCTCGGGCGACAGCGGCAAGCCGCCGAGGTGCCCGATGAAGCCGGCGCCCAGGCTCTCCTCCAGCACGATGACTAGGTTGCGCGGTTTGTCGTGATAGACCGGCATGCGGTGGGCGAGCGTGGGCAGTGCCGGGTCTACGTAGGCATTGGGTGGCAGGGCGGACTCTGCGCGGATTTCGCGCACGATGTCCGCGACCGGCATCGCGCCGTAGATCTCGCCGCCGGGTTCGTCCTGCAGCAGTTCGCGGACGGCGAAGAACACCGAGTAGGTCGAGTTGAGTGGAAGCACGTTGACCGTCGGATCCTCGCTGAAGGCGAGCATCGCCGGGTTCATCGGACGATGGCCGGACGACGAACGCACGCAGAATGCCGAGGCCAGCACGATCACGATGGCCAGCACGACGCGGATCGCCAGGGCCGGCGAATGCCCCGCGCTCTCGGCGAAGCGGGGGCGCAGCCAACGCCATCCGGACACCGCGGCGATGGCTGCCACCGCCATCGTCAGCAGGGCCGATCCGGCATGTCCCTTCGCAACGGTCGCGGCGACCTCCTGCGGATAGACCAGGTATTCGACGAAGATCCGGTTCGGGCGCAATCCGTATTCGGCGATGAAGGGCGGCGTGGAGGCTTCGAGGAAGGCGAGCGTGGCGAGCAGGGCCGAGGCGTAAAGCGTTGCGGCCAACGGCACGACGCGATGGCGTATCCAGCGCTCCGGCAGCAGTATCCACAGCGCCGCGGGAACGCCGAGCAGGCCACAGAGCGTGGCGATGTCGACGCGCAGGCCGCCCAGGAACACTTCGCGCATGCCGTCGACCAGATCGATCCGATCCATCGTCCACCACGACAACGCGATGCGCGACAGCGTCAACATTGCAAGCCCTGCGGCGAAGGCAAGCAGGAACGGCCGCAACCGTGCCAGCGGACGACGAAGGGCGTGATCTGACATGGCGGCGGGCGCATGTTGGGGCGGCGGGACGACCCCGGCGCGATCGCGCGGAAGTCTGCGCCGGTCGCCTGTCAAAAATCAGTTAGTGGGCAGCGTCGATGCGCACATCACGTGCAGTCGTTCAGCGGCCGTGCGGGCACGGCCGTTGCGCCTCACGACTCAATCGCGCAGGGCGGGGTTGTCCCAGCCGGCCTTGGGGGCGAAACGATCGCCATGCTTCGCCTGCAGCGCCTTGAGGCGTTCGAGCAGTACCTCGATGCCGGTTTCCTTGGCGTACTGGATCGGGCCGCCGCGGAACGGCGCGAAGCCGGTGCCGAAGATCACGCCGGCATCCAGCAGGTCGGCATCGGAGACAACGCCATCGTGCAGCGCGGCCACGGCTTCGTTGACCAGTGGCAGGATCAGGCGATCCTCGAGGTCGTCGGGCACCTTGTAGTCCTTCGGCACGTCCGGCTTCTTCGGCTTGCTGCCCTTGTCGGTCTGTTCCCAGGCATAGATACCCTGGCCGTCCTTCTTGCCGCGCTTGCCTTGTTCGGGCGGGTTCGACAACGCAGGCGGAATCGACAGTCCGAGGAAAGGCGCGAGTTCCTGTCCCACGCCGTAGGCCACATCGAGGCCAACGGTGTCGATCAATTCGATCGGCCCCATCGGCATCCCGAACTTCACAGCGACCTTGTCGATCGCCGCGCCGGGGATGCCTTCGGCATACGCGGTCGCCGCTTCCAGCATGTACGGGAACAGCAGCCGGTTGACGAGGAAGCCAGGCGTGCCCGCCACCGGCACCGGCAGTTTGTCCAGCGCCTTGCAGAACGCGGCGAGGCGCTGCTCGGTCTGCGGCGCCATCGCATCGTGGCGCACGATTTCCACCAGCGGCATCAGCGCCACCGGGTTGAAGTAGTGGAGGCCGGCGAACTGCACCGGACGCGCGATGTGTCCACGCAGTTCATCCAGCGGGATCGACGAGGTGTTGGTGGTCAGCAGCGCGTCGGGCTTGAGTTTCGGTTCGACGGTTGCGTACAACTCGCGCTTGGCATCGGTACGCTCGATGATCGCCTCGATCACCAGGTCGGCATCGGCGACGCCATCGCCTGCGAGATCGGATTTCAGCCGTGCCGCGACCGCCGGGCGTTTCGCATCATCCTTCACGCGCTTGGCGAACAGTTCCTGCGCACGGGACTGTGCCTTGTCAATGAATTGCTGTTCGCGATCCTGCAGCGTCACCTCGAATCCCTTGTAGGCCGACCACGCGGCGATGTCGCCGCCCATCACGCCAGCACCGACGACATGCACATGCGTGATGCCGTGTGGATCCTTGCCGCCGAGTCCCTTCAGTCGTTCCATCAGGAAGAACACGCGAGTCAGGTTGCGCGCCGTTGGCGTGCCCGCCAGCTTCACCACGGACTTCTGCTCGGCCTTGAGCAGTGCCTGCGTGCCACCGCTGCTGCGGCGCCAGGTCTCGATCAGCGCGAACGGTGCCGGATAGTGATCCTTGCGCGCCTTCCGTGCGACCTGCTTGACCAGCATCGGCGCCAGCAGTTGCCGCACCGGCCAGGTGTTGGTGAACCAGCCGAGGAAGCGCTGCTTGAACGGGCGTTGCGTGCCCTTGAGGGCGAGCTTGACCGCTTCGTCGATCAGCAGCGCGGGTTCGACCACCTTGTCGACCACGCCCATCGCTTTGGCGGCCTTGGCCGAGAGGTTGCGTCCAGTCAGCATCACGTCCATCGCGGCAGGCGCGCCGACCAGGCGCGGCAGGCGCACGCTGCCGCCCCAGCCCGGATAGATGCCCAGCTTCACTTCCGGCAGGCCGATCTTGGTCGACGGGTCGTTGCTGGCGATGCGGTAATCGCAGGCCAGCGAAATTTCGGTGCCGCCGCCCATGCAGAAGCCGTGGATCGCGGACACGGTGGGGAAGGGCAGGTCGGCGAGGCGCTGGAACACCTGCTGGCCACGGTGGATGGTGTCGGCGATGGTGCCCTTGCGGTCGAACTCCGCGAACTCGCGGATGTCGGCCCCGGCGATGAAGCCCTTCTCCTTCACCGAACGCAGCACCAGTGCTTTG
This sequence comes from Luteimonas sp., assembly GCA_024707405.1. GTDB lineage: Bacteria > Pseudomonadota > Gammaproteobacteria > Xanthomonadales > Xanthomonadaceae > Luteimonas. The sequence continues at coordinate 106,080 of JANPZU010000003.1, read as the reverse complement.
GGCGGATCCAGCACCAGTCGTTCGAGCAGGGCGTCGAGTTCGATCAGCACGTCCTGCGAGAAGGTGTTGACCGACTCGCCGGCGCGGTCGAACGAGAGCAGCAATACGCCATCCGGGCGCAACTCGGCTTGCCAGTGGCTGAAGCGCAATCCATCAAGGCCAGCAATCATGCGGCACCATCCGTTAGGGTACGGGTCAGCCACCTATGATCCCGGGGATGTTCCGGCGGCGTCAAATCGCTGTTTGAAACACGCGGGCGGCGGCCCCGCTTGCGCCGCATGCGGGCCGCCCCCAGATCGTCGGGATGCAGGAGGCCGGAACTTCCGTCCTCCACGGGGGTCACACAGCCCGGTCGGATGGCCGGGGCAGGAGCGCCTGGCCGATGGCCGACAACGACACGCAACAACTGGATCTCGAGCTGGTCAAGCGCGTGCAGCGCGGCGACAGCGCGGCGTTCGACCTGCTGGTGCGCAAGTACCAGCACCGCATCGCAGCGCTGATCGGGCGCTACATCCCCGACTGGAGCGAGTGCCAGGACGTCGCGCAGGAGACCTTCATCCGCGCCTATCGCGCGATCGGGAACTTCCGCGGCGATGCCCAGTTCTACACATGGCTCCACCGCATCGCAGTGAACACCGCAAAGAACCATCTCGTCGCCAGCAACCGTCGCCCGCCCACCGGCGACATCGACGTGGAGGATGCCGAGCAGTACGACGCCGGCGTGCGCCTGCGCGACAACGACACCCCGGAACGGGAACTGATGCGCCAACAACTGGAACAAACGGTGATGCGCGCGGTCGAAGCATTGCCCGAGGAGCTGAAGCTGGCGATCACGCTGCGCGAGGTCGACGGCCTGAGCTACGAGGAGATCGCCGAGCGGATGGATTGCCCCATCGGCACGGTGCGTTCGCGGATCTTCCGCGCCCGCGAAGCGATCGACCAGGAGATGAAGCCCTTGCTGGACAGGAACGACACCATGGAGCGTGCGACGCGATGACCAACGCAGACGACATCGACGCGATCCGGATCGGGCCAGATCCGGACAAATTGCTGGCCTACAACCGCCAGCAACTGTCCGCGATGCTCGATGGCGAGTTGTCGCCCGACGAGGCGAAGTTCATGCTGCGACGCCTGCAGCACGATGGCGAACTCGCCGCGTGCTGGGAGCGCTGGCAGGTATGCGGCGACATGCTGCGCGGTCGCCACCACGCACTGCTGCCTTCGGATTTCGCCGATCGCGTGGCGCGCGGGATCAGCGGTGGTTCGACGCCCATGGCCGCCGAACAGGCGGTTGCCAGGTCGCCGCGCTTCCTGCGCTGGAGCGGTGGCGCTGCATTGGCGGCGTCGGTCGCACTGGTGGCGGTGTTCGCCGCACGGCAATTGCCAGATCCGATGCAATCGCCGCAGTCCCCTGGCGGACAGCCGATCATTGCGTCGTCCGGATCCCCCATGCCTGCGGCTGTGGCGGTCGCAGATGCCGCCGATGCCAACCCGGCATCGCCATCCCCCATTGATGCCGCCCCGGCGATCCTAGCCACGGCACTGGCCGCAGCCGAAGCGCCACGCCGCAACGCCGAGCGTCGTGCCCGCGCCCAGCAACCGCGCCGGGCAACCACCGCCGTTGCCGTCGCGGAAGATGCCGCGCCCGATGCGATGGCACTCGCCCCGGACGACATCCTGCCCCGTCCCCGGCACGCGCTCGCCGTGACCGAAGCGTTCCCGACGCCGCCGGCCTTGCAGCCCAGGCCCTGGCCACGCGCGATCCTGCCCGGGGCATCCGATGCGTCGTTCGCCGTCGGCTATGGTCGGCTCACGATGCTGACGGCCAGTGCGGACGAGTACGATCCCTTCCGCCCGCAGCTTGCCGACCCGTCAATCACGACGTCGCCGGCATCGACGGTGCCGACAGAGACCGCTGGCGGCGCCAATCGCACGCCCTGAGCCCTTGCCGCGTGGCGCCGCAGCCGGCGCCTCCTTTTTCCCTGATGGTTTGTCGAGGATGCCTCCCCGATGAAAGCTCCTGTTCCTGCCTTCCTGCTGATCCTGCTCACGGCCGCCGCGACTACCGCGGTAGTGCTGCCGGTCGCGACCGCGCAATCGGCCGCCGAACCGCTGCCGGCCCCGGCGTCTGCGCCACGCGTGCAGGCCGAACCCTTGGTGAGCGGGCTTCCCGATTTCACCCGACTGGTCGAACAGGTCGGGCCGGCCGTGGTCAACATCGAAACCGTGATCGGCACGCGCACCGCGCAGCGCGGGCAACAGTCCTCTCCCGACGACGAGCAGATCCCCGAGATCTTCCGGCGCTTCTTCGGCCCGGGCTTCCAGATGCCGGGGCCGGGCCAGTCGCCGGGCGCGCCGCGCGGCGGTCGCTCGATGGGCACCGGTTTCATCATCACCGCCGATGGCTACGTGCTCACCAACCACCATGTGATCGACGGCGCCGATGAAGTGAAGGTGCGGCTGAGCGATCGTCGCGAGTTCGATGCCAAGGTCGTCGGCAGCGACCAGCAATCGGACGTGGCGTTGCTCAAGATCGAAGCCAGCGGCTTGCCGGTGCTGGGCACGGGCGATGGCGCCTCGGTCAAGCCGGGGCAATGGGCGGTGGCGATCGGCTCGCCGTTCGGCCTCGACCAGTCGGTCACTGCCGGCATCGTCAGTGCGGTCGGTCGCGCCAATCCCTACGCCAACCAGCGCTACGTACCGTTCATCCAGACCGATGTCGCCATCAACCGCGGCAATTCCGGTGGCCCGCTGCTCAACACCCGCGGCGAGGTGATCGGCATCAATTCGCAGATTTTCAGCAGCTCCGGCGGCTATCAGGGCGTGAGCTTCGCGATCCCGATCGACGTGGCGATGAACGTGGTCGAGCAGATCAAGACCACCGGTGAAGTGCGCCGTGGGCAGATCGGCGTGCAGGTGCAGGGCATTGATCGCGAACAGGCGTCGGGGCTGGGCTTGCCCGACACGCGTGGCGCACTGGTGGCGGATGTGGTCGCGGGCGGTGCCGCGCAGAAGGCTGGCATCGAACCGATGGACGTGATCCGTGCCGTCGATGGCGTGGCCATCAACCAGTCCAGTGACCTGCCGCCGCTCATTGGTGCCAAGGCACCGGGCACGCGGGTGAAGCTGACCGTGTTCCGTGGCGGCCGCGAGCGCGAGGTCAACGTCACCCTGACCCAGCTCGACGAGTCCGCCGTGGCCGGCGCGCCTTCCCAGACCCGTCCCGCGACGCCGGGCCAGTCGGCCTCCAATGCACTCGGCATCGTCGGCCAGGATCTGGATGCCGCACAGCGTCGCCAATTGGGACTGGCTGCCGGCGAAGGCGTCCGCATCGTCCGTGTCGATGGATTGGCCGCCCGCAGCGCCGGTATCTCTCCTGGCGACGTGATCCTGCGCGTGGGCAGCACGCCGGTCGGCACGGCTGCCAACCTCGACCGCGAATTGCGCAACGTGAAGCCGGGCCAGACGGTCATGCTGCTGGTGCGCAGCGGGGGCGGCAACCAGTACATCGCCGTGACCCCGCGCGAAGGCGACGAGTAGGGCGGGTCTCGACCCGCCATCGGCGCGGATGAGACCGTTGTGACGCATGGGCGAGCCCATGGCTCGGGGGCTGCCGGAGAGATGGTGCGGCGGGCCAGGGCCCGCCCTATGCGATAATCGCCGGCTTCGCTCGAACGCCGGACGACGGCACGGCCGCCGCCTCATGACCCACGATTCCATGCGGAACATCCGCAACTTCTCGATCATCGCGCACGTCGACCACGGCAAGTCGACGCTGGCCGACCGCATCATCCAGATCTGCGGCGGCCTCGAGGCGCGCGAGATGGAAGCGCAGGTGCTCGACTCCAACCCGATCGAGCGCGAGCGCGGCATCACCATCAAGGCCCAGTCCGTGTCGCTGCCATACAAGGCGCGCGATGGGCAGGTGTACCACCTGAACTTCATCGACACCCCCGGGCACGTCGACTTCAGCTACGAAGTCAGTCGTTCGCTGGCTGCGTGCGAAGGCGCGCTGCTGGTGGTCGATGCGGCGCAAGGTGTGGAAGCGCAGTCGGTAGCCAACTGCTACACGGCAGTCGAGCAGGGCCTCGAAGTGGTGCCGGTGCTCAACAAGATCGACCTGCCCACCGCCGACATCGACAAGGCCAAGGCCGAGATCGAGGCGGTGATCGGCATCGATGCCGAGGATGCGGTCGCGGTCAGTGCCAAGACCGGTCTGAACGTGGTGGAGGTGCTCGAAGCCATCGTGCATCGCATTCCGCCGCCGAAGCCGCGCGACACCGATCGCCTGCAGGCGCTGATCATCGACTCGTGGTTCGACAATTACCTCGGCGTGGTGTCGCTGGTGCGCGTGATGCAGGGCGAGATCACGCCCAAGAGCAAGATCCTGGTGATGAGCACCGGGCGCACGCACGATGTCGACAAGGTCGGCGTGTTCACGCCCAAGCGCAAGGAACTGCCGGCATTGCGCGCGGGCGAGGTCGGCTGGATCACCGCGTCGATCAAGGACGTGCACGGCGCGCCGGTCGGCGACACGCTGACGCTTGCCGCCAAGCCGGCCGAGACGCCGCTGCCCGGCTTCCAGGAAATGCAGCCGCGCGTATTCGCCGGCCTGTTCCCGGTGAACGCCGAAGACTATCCCGACCTGCGCGAAGCGCTGGAGAAACTGCGGCTCAACGATGCCGCGCTACGCTTCGAGCCCGAAAGCTCGGAGGCGATGGGCTTCGGTTTCCGCTGCGGCTTCCTCGGCATGCTGCACATGGAAATCGTGCAGGAGCGTCTGGAACGCGAGTACGACCTCGACCTGATCAGCACCGCGCCGACGGTGGTCTACGAAGTGCTGCGCACCGACGGCGAAGTGATGCCGCTCGACAACCCGGCCAAGCTGCCGCAGGCCAACCTCATCCAGGAAGTGCGCGAGCCGATCATCCGCGCCAACATCCTCACCCCCGAGGCCTACATCGGCGCGATCATCAAGCTGTGCGAGGACAAGCGCGGCGTGCAGATCGGCATCCAGTACCTCGCCAGCCAGGTGCAGATCAGCTACGAACTGCCGATGGCCGAAGTGGTGCTCGACTTCTTCGACAAGCTGAAGTCGGTGAGCCGCGGTTATGCCTCGCTCGATTACCACTTCGTGCGTTTCGACGCTGGCCCGTTCGTGCGTGTGGACACGCTGATCAACGGCGACAAGGTCGATGCGCTGAGCATCATCGTGCACCGCAGCCATGCCGACCGCCGCGGTCGCGAGCTGACCGAAAAGATGAAGGAACTGATCCCGCGCCAGCAGTTCGACGTGGCCATCCAGGCCGCGATTGGCTCGCAGATCATCGCCCGCACCACGGTCAAGGCACTGCGCAAGAACGTGTTGGCCAAGTGCTATGGTGGCGACATCAGCCGCAAGAAGAAGCTCCTCGAGAAACAGAAAGAGGGCAAGAAGCGGATGAAGCAGGTCGGCCGCGTGGAAATCCCGCAGGAGGCCTTCCTCGCGGTATTGCAGGTGGACAAGTAGGCCGGGGCCGGCGCCCCGAGCGAGGATGCAATGATGAAATGGTTCGAGATCGCGCTGGTCGTCCTGACCTTCGCCACCGGCATCACTTGGCTGCTGGATCGCCTGCTGTTCGCGAAGAAGCGTGCGGCGGCGGGCGGGCTGCTGGAAGAGAAGGAACCGGTGGTCGTGGATTACGCCCGCGCCTTCTTCCCGGTGCTGTTCGTGGTGCTGATCCTGCGCAGCTTCATCGCCGAACCGTTCCGCATCCCGTCCAGTTCGATGATGCCGACCCTGCTGATCGGCGACTTCATCCTGGTCAACAAGTTCACCTACGGCATCCGGTTGCCGATCAACAACAAGAAGGTCTTCGCGCTCGGCGAGCCCGAACGTGGCGACGTGGTGGTGTTCCGGCCGCCGCATGCCCCCGACCAGGACTGGATCAAGCGCGTGGTGGGATTGCCGGGCGATCTGGTTGCCTTCCAGGGCGACACCCTCTACATCAATGGCGAGCCCCTCCAGTACGCGGTTGCCGGCACCTACCAAGGCCAGGGCAAGGGCCGGGACATGACCGGCGCGACCGTGCTCGAGGAGGCGCTGGGCGACAGGCGCCACCAGGTGCTGGAGTTCCCCGGTGCCGACCCCCGGAGCCAGGGCGAATGGCGGGTGCCCGAGGGGGAATATTTCGTCATGGGCGACAACCGGGACAGGAGCGATGACGGCCGGTTTTGGGGTACGCTGCCCGAAAGCCAGCTGCGCGGGAAGGCGTTCCTGGTGTGGATGAACTTCGACAGCAGCGCCCCTGGCTGGATCGCGTGGGGCCGCATCGGCAAGCGCATCCAGTAGGGCGAAGCGACGGACATCATCGGCAAAGGGGGCTGTGGGTGGACATGCAATCGAACAACACGCGGCGCGGTCAGCGGGGCATTACCCTGCTTGGGTTCATCATCGTCATGGCGGTGGTGGGCTTCTTCGCCTACATCACCATCAAGCTGTTCCCGATGTACTCGGAGTACTACAGCGTGAAGTCTGCGCTGAAGGGCCTGTCCGCCGAGGCGGGGGTGGCCAACATGGATCCGGCCCGGATCCAGGATCTGTTCTTCCGTCGGCTGTACATCAGTTATTCGCAGAACGTGAAGAAGGAACACGTCAAGATCCAGCGCGTCGACAACGGTTGGCAGATGACCGTGCAGTACGAAGTGCGCAAGCCGCTGGTCGCCAACCTCGATGTGGTGGGCAAGTTCAACGTCACGCAGAACCTGTCGCGCAGTGGTGACACGAACTGAAGGTGAAGGTGGCAGCTTCGCCGGCCACGCCTTCCGTGCCCCGGGCCTGCTTGCGCAGGCCCTGACCCATCGCAGTGCGGGCACCCCGCACAACGAACGCCTCGAATTCCTCGGCGACGCACTGATCGGCGTGATCGTGGCCGAGGCGCTGTACGCGCGCTGGCCGGGCGTCGACGAGGGCGTGCTGACGCGCGCGCGGGCCGAACTGGTTCGCGAATCCTCGCTGGCCGCGCTTGCACGAGGCTTCGACCTCGGGGCGAAGCTCACGCTCGGCCCCGGCGAGATGAAATCCGGCGGGCACCGTCGCGATTCGATCCTGTCCGACGCGCTGGAGGCGGTGGTCGCGGCGATCTACCTCGATGCCGGCTTTGAGGCGTGCCGCGAGGTCGTCCGTCCTTGGTTCGCGCCGCTGATCGACGCCCTGCAGCCCGGCAAGGTCGGCAAGGATGCCAAGACCCGGCTGCAGGAATGGCTGCAGGGGCGGCAACTGCCGTTGCCGCAGTACGAGTTGCTGGCCGAGAGCGGCGAAGACCACGCCAAGACCTTCCTGGTTTGCTGCAGCCTGGCCCAGCCACCGCTGGCGGCCGAGGGTGAGGCCGGGTCGCGCCGAGCCGCCGAGCAGCAGGCGGCCGAGGCCGTGCTGGCCTTGATCGAGGCACGCAAGTCCGTCTGACGGGCAGTCGCCGCATACAATTGCGGCATGGCATCTCCCAACCTGCATCGTGCCGGCCACGTCGCCGTCATCGGCCGTCCGAACGTCGGCAAGTCCACGCTGGTCAACGCGCTGGTCGGCGCACGGGTCAGCATCGTCTCCAACCGGCCGCAGACCACGCGGCATCGGCTGCTCGGCATCGCCACCTTCCCGGAAGGACAACTGGTGCTGGTCGACACGCCCGGCATCCATCGCGAGCAGAAGAAGGCGATGAACCGGATGATGAACCGCGCCGCGCGCGGTGCGCTGGAAGGCGTGGATGCGGCGGTGCTGGTGGTCGAAGCCGGACGCTGGGACGACGAGGACACGCTGGCCTACGACGCCCTGCGCGAAGCCGGCGTGCCCGTGGTGCTGGCGGTCAACCAGGTCGACCGCTTCAAGGACAAGACCGCGTTGCTGCCATACCTGCAGCAGGTGGCCGAAGGCCGCACGTTCGCCAGCATCCATCCTGTCTCCGCGCTCAAGCGCGTCGGCCTGGAGGATCTGGTCGCGACCCTGTTGCCGCTGTTGCCGGAACAGCCTGCGCTGTATGGCGAGGACGAGATCACCGATCGCAGCCAGCGTTTCCTGGCCGGCGAGCTGGTGCGCGAACAGTTGATGCGGCAGCTCGGCGCCGAGTTGCCGTATGCGACTACGGTCGAGATCGAGTCGTTCGTCGAAGAACCGTCACCGCAAGCCGGGGTGATGTATCGCATCGGCGCGGTGATCTGGGTCGAGCGTGAAGGCCAGAAGGCCATCGTCATCGGCAAGGGCGGCGTTCGGCTCAAGGAGATTGGCGCCAAGGCCCGCCAGCAGATGGAGCGGCTGTTCGATGCCAAGGTGTTCCTGCAGACCTGGGTGCGCGTGCGCGCGGGCTGGAGCGACGACGATGCGGCGCTGCGCACGTTGGGCTATGACGGCTGACGGGCGCTGACCCGTGCGTTACGCCGGCGAGCGTGCCTACGTACTGCATGCACGCGCCTGGCGCGAGACCAGCCTGCTGGTGGAGGCGTTGAGCGAAAATCACGGTCGCATCGGCCTGGTCGCGCGCGGCGTGCAGGGGCCGAAACGCCATGCCCTGCGCGCGGCATTGCAGCCCTTGCAGTACATCCGCTTCGATGCCGTCCAACGTGGCGAGCTGGCGCAGCTCAACGCGGCCGAGGCCGTGGACGTGGCGCCGTTGTTGGCGGGGGACGCGATGCTCGGCGGGTTCTACGTCAACGAATTGATGGTGCGACTGGCGCCCCGGGACGATCCGCACCCGGAGCTGCATGCGCTTTATGGCGAGGTGCGCGAGCGCCTGCGCGCCAACGCGCCGCTGGCGTGGACGTTGCGACGTTTCGAACGCGACTTGCTGGACGCGCTCGGCTTCGGCTTCGACCTGTCGATGGATGGCGATGGCGCGGCGATCGATCCGGCTGCGTATTACCGCCTCGATCCCGAGCATGGCGCCAGGCGCATGTCGAGCCAGCGCAATGGCGAGGGTCGCGGCGCCAGTGGGCGCGGACTGCTTTCGCTGGCCGGCGACGTGCAACCGGAGGCGGAGGACATGCCGGGTTTGCGCCAGGCCATGCGAGAGGTGCTTGCGTACCACCTGGGTGGCCGCGGACTGAAATCCTGGGAGCTGGTCGGCGACCTAGGCCGCATCTCGCGCGCAACGCGGGCTCAGGACGACAGCGTGTCTTGAAGCGTCGCCAGGAAGTCGCGCCGCGCGTCTTCCGATCCGGTCGATGCGCGCAGCCGCGATGCGGCCGCGTCCAGCCGTTTCGCACCGACGAAACCGCAACTCGCGCGGAGCTTGTGCAGCGTGGACAGCATTGCGTCGGTGTCGCCTCCTGCGAAGGCGGCGTGCATCGTCGCCTGGATCGTCGACAACTCCGCGCGGAACAATCCACGCAGCGCATCGACATGCGTGCGGTTGCCGTTCATGGCGGCCAGTGCGGCCCCATCGTCCCAGAGCGGGGATTCAACCGAGCCGGAAGGCTCGGCGGCGATTTCGGCGACATGGGGTGCCTGCCGCGCGAGCATGGATCGCAATGCGTCGCGCCAGGATTCGGCCGGGAGCGGTTTGCTGACGGCGGCGGCAAAGCCTGCAGCGAGCAGGGCATCGAGTTCCCGTTGCTCGCAGGCGGCCGTGTGGGCGAGGGCGGGGGTATCGAGGCCGCTGTTGCGCAGGGCGTCGAGCAAGTCCGCGCCGGTGCCGTCGGGCAGGTTGGCATCGATCATCCACAGCGCGTGCCGGTGCTGCGTGGCCAGCGCGATGGCCGAGGCGATGGAGTCGGCGACATCCACGGTCGCGGGCAGGCTTTCGCTGGCCGCGGCGAGGAAGGCGCGACTGGCAGGATCGTCCTCGACCAGCAGCAATCGTGGCGTCATGGCGGCCTCCGCATCCGTTGCGATGCCACATCTTAGCGTCGCCCGCGGGGCTGGCGGCCGTGTCTGCGACAATGTCGCGTTTCCGCACGCAGCCTTCGCCACGTGGCCCGCATCGACCAGACCCCGTTTCCCGCAGAGATCCTCGACCTGAGCCACGATGGCCGTGGCGTCGCCCGCCGTGGCCCCGACCATCCGCATGCGGGGAAGGCCGTGTTCATCGCCGGGGGCTTGCCGGGCGAGCAGGTGATGGCGAAGCAGACCGCGCGGTCGAAGCATTTCGACGAAGCCGAGACCGTGGAAGTGCTGCAGGCCTCGCCCGATCGGATCACGCCACGTTGTGCGCATTTCGGCACCTGTGCGGGCTGCGCGCTGCAACACCTCGAGGCATCGAAGCAGATCCTCGCCAAGCAGCGCGTGTTGATGGAGAACTTCGAGCGCATCGGGCATGTGACGCCGCAGGCCGTGCTGCCGCCATTGACGGGTGATCCCTGGGGTTATCGCCGCAAGGGGCGTTTCTCGGTGCGTCGAGTGGAAAAGAAGGACAAGACGCTGGTCGGCTTCCGCGAACGCGACCCGCGCTTCGTCGCCGACCTGTCCGAGTGCCACACCGTGGTGCCGCAAGTCGCTGCATTGATCCAGCCGCTGTCCGCGCTGGTGGATGGCCTTCAGGCGCGGCGGGACATTCCGCAGATCGAGTTCATCGTCGGCGATGCCGAGCCTGCGTTCGATGGCGTGGCGCTGGTGTTCCGCCACCTCCAGCCGCTGGCCGGCGAGGATGTCGATGCACTGCGCGTGTTCGCCGAGCGGCATCGCGTGGCGGTCTTCCTGCAGCCCGGTGGCGTGGACTCGGTGCATGCCTTGTGGCCCGAGGCGCCGGCGCTCGCGTTCCGGCTGGAACCGTGGGACATCACCTTCGGTTTCCGTCCGCTCGACTTCATCCAGGTCAATGCCTCGCTCAACGAGAAGATGATCGCGCGCACGTTCGAATTGCTGGACGTGCAGCCGGGCGACCGCGTGCTCGACCTGTTCTGCGGACTGGGCAATTTCACGTTGCCGCTGGCACGTACGGTCGCCGAAGTGGTCGGCGTGGAAGGCGAAGCCGGGCTGGTGGCGCGTGCGAAGGACAACGCCGCGCGCAACGGGCTTGGCAACGTGCAGTTCCATGCCGCAGACCTGACCCAGGATCAGCGCGGGACGCCATGGATGCGGCAGGGGTTCGACAAGCTGCTGCTCGATCCGCCACGGTCGGGTGCCATCGACGTGCTGAAGCAGTTGCCGTTGGAACGGTTTGGCCGGATCGTCTACGTCAGCTGCCATCCCGCATCGCTGGCGCGCGATGCCGGCTACCTGGTCAACGAGCGCGGGTGGGTTTTGAAAAGTGCTGGTGTGATGGACATGTTTCCGCAGACCGCGCACGTCGAATCCATTGCGTTGTTCGAGCGGTCATGAATATGGAAGACGATATTCGATGCGGGAATGACGTCACGCGTGGCGACGCGTTCATCTCCGCGGCGCTTTGGCGGGCCAGTGGCGCGGACATGTTCCCGCAGACGGCGCACGTCGAGTCCATTGCGTTGTTCGAGAAGGCGTGACCGATGGGCATCGAAATCGAAAGGAAATTCCTGGTCGTCGGTGATGGCTGGCGCGAAGCGGCGCACGAAGTGCTACCGATGGCGCAGGGCTACATCAACGACATGCGCGCGATGGATCGTGGCGAGCAGAAGGCCTCCGTCCGCGTCCGTATCCAGAGCGAAGCGGCTTTCCTGAACCTCAAGTCGCGTGAGCTTGGCCATACCCGGCAAGAGTTCGACTACCCCATCCCGGTGGCCGATGCCCGCGCGCTGCTGGCACTCTGCGTGGGCGGTGTCATCGACAAGCGGCGGCACCTGGTGCGCCATGCCGGCCACCTCTGGGAAGTGGACGAGTTCCTGGGCGACAACGCCGGGCTGGTGGTGGCCGAGATCGAACTGGCAGACGCGAGTGAAGGTTTCGTAAAGCCGGCGTGGGCAGGGCGCGAGGTGACCGATGCCCCGCGCTATTACAATCTCGCACTGGCGTCCCGGCCGTATTCGGCCTGGACGGAGTCCGAACGCATCGCCATCGATATTCAAGGATAAGGATCCACCATGCTCGTCATCGGCATCGCCGGCAAGGAACTCACTGCGCAGGAACGCGACTGGTTGCAGCACGACGCCTGCGCGGGCGTGATCCTGTTCAAGCGCAACTTCGCCTCGCGAGCGCAAGTCGCCGAACTCTCGGCCGCGATCCGCGAAGCTGCGCCGCGGCCGCAACTGATCTGCGTCGACCAGGAAGGCGGCCGCGTACAGCGGTTCGAGGATGGCTACAGTGCGCTGCCGTCGCTGGACGGATTCGGGCGCCTGTACGCGACCGATCCGGAGGCCGCGTTGAAGCTGGCCGAAGAACATGCATGGCTGATGGCCAGCGAGATCCGTGCCACCGGCGTCGACCTCAGCTTCGCGCCGGTGGTGGACGTGGGCCACGGCAACCTTGCGATCGGCAACCGTTCGTTTTCCGAAGACCCGCAGGTGGTCGCCGCGTTCACGCGCGCGTATGTGCGCGGCATGCATTCGGTCGGCATGGCTGCGACGCTCAAGCATTTCCCCGGCCACGGCACGGTGCGCGAAGACACGCATTTCGACGATGCGGTCGACGACCGCCCGCTGGATGCGATCCGTGCGCATGACCTCATCCCGTTCGTGGCCGGCATCGATGCCGGCGCCGATGCGGTGATGCTGGCGCACGTGGTGTATCCGCAGGTGGCGCCGGAACCGGCGGGCTACTCGCCGTTCTGGATCAACGACATCCTGCGCGAAGAGATGGGTTTCCGCGGCGTGGTGTTTTCCGACGACATCGGCATGGCCGCGGCATTCTCGGCAGGCGGCATCAAGTCGCGCGTCGACGCGCACCTGGACGCAGGTTGCGACGTGGTGCTGGTGTGCCATCCGGAGCTGGTCGAGGAATCGCTGGCCGCGGTGCGCGATCGCCAACTCAATACCGCCACGGTGATCTCGCTGATCGGCCGCGGCGCACTGGGCTGGGACGGCCTGCTCGCCGATGCCCGCTACGGCAACGCGCAAGCGCGGCTGGGCGGATCGCTGGGGCAGGTGGCATGAGTGCCCCCAGGCTCGACGACATCCTCGACAGCGCGGAACTGATCCACGATCGCGAGGTGCTGGAAGAGGCCATCGAGGACATCGCCGACGGCATCTGCGCCGACTACGAGGACGGCGACGTCCCGCCGCTCTACATCACCGTGATGCACGGCGGCATGCCCTTCGCCGGGCAACTCGCGTTCGCGTTGGGCGAGCGCGGGCTCGACCTCGAGTTCGACTACCTGCACGCCACGCGCTACCGCGGCAGCACGACCGGCTCGGGCCTTGCCTGGCTGCATCGCCCGGCCACGCCGATGCGCGGCCGTCGCGTGCTGCTGGTCGACGACATCCTCGATGAAGGCCATACGCTCAAGGCGGTGAAGTACTGGTGCGAAGACCAGGGCGCGGCCGACGTGCGCGTCGCCGTGCTGGCGGTCAAGCGGCACGACCGCCTCGTCGAAGGCATCGAAGCCGATTACGTCGGCGTGGACGTGCCCGACCGTTACGTGTTCGGCTACGGCATGGATTACCACGAGCAGGGACGCAACCTGCCGGGCATCTACGCGCTCGGGGACGACTGAGCGATGGGCGACGTCGCGCTGGGTGTCATCGGTGGCACCGGCCTGTATGCGCTGGCCGGGCTGGAGGATGTCGAAAGCCACCAGCCCGTCACCCGGTACGGCGCGCCGTCCGGGCCGGTGCGCATCGGCACGCTCGACGGCAGGCGCGTAGCGTTCCTCGCACGCCATGGCGAAGGCCATTCGGTGCCGCCGCACCTTGTGAACTATCGCGCCAACCTGGCTGCGCTGCAGGCGATTGGCGTGCAGCAGGTGCTGGCACTCAATACCGTCGGCGGCATCGGCGAACGCTTCGGTCCGCGCGTGCTGGCGTGCCCCGACCAGTTGATCGATTACACCTGGGGTCGCGTGTCCACCCTCTGCGAGGAGCCGGGCAGCGAGGTGCTGCATGTCGATTTCGGCGACCCCTATACGCCCGCCTTGCGCACGAAGGTGCTCGCCGTCGCCGCAGACGAGGGCGTCGTGCTGGTGGATGGCGGCTGTTATGGCGCCACGCAGGGGCCGCGGCTGGAAACGAAGGCGGAGATCGCGCGGATGCGTCGCGATGGTTGCGATCTGGTCGGGATGACCGGCATGCCCGAAGCCGGCCTCGCGCGCGAGCTGGGGCTTGACTACGCCTGCCTCGCGATCGTCGCCAACTGGGCGGCGGGTGCCGGCCCGGATCCGGACGAGGTGATCACGCTGGAGGACGTGCTGGCCAACGTCGCAGCGGCATCGTCGGGTATTCCGGCACTGGTTCGAGGAATGCTCGCCCGGTGATTGCAAGTGCCCGCGGCGCTTTGCATACTCGGGCGGTGCGCCCGGGAACCTTGCACCCCGTGCGTGCACATCGCATCCACACGAGGTTCGACGACTCATGCAATACGGCACTGTGAAGTGGTTCAACGACGCCAAGGGGTTCGGGTTCATCGCACCCGAAGACGGCAGTTCGGACGTATTCGTCCACTTTTCCGCGATCGACTCCAAGGGCTTCCGCAGTCTGCAGGAAGGCCAGCGCGTGCAGTACGAAGTCACGCAGGGTCCGAAGGGCGCACAGGCGGCAGGGGTGACGCCGGTCGCCTGACGATGACCCTTGCTGGGATTTCCAGACCCCGCCCATGGCGGGGTTTTTCTTGCCCGGATCGCTGCGGATGAGGCGGCTGCATGTCGCCGTCGTGGGCTACGGCACGGCCGGGCAATGCGTGGCCACGCTGTTGTCGCGCGACGGGCACGCTGTGGAGGTGTTCGAGCGCGTGCCCGTGCCCGGCCCGGTCGGCGCGGGATTCCTGTTGCAGCCCAGTGGCCTGCAGGTGTTGTGGCGCATGGGCTTGCTGCCACGGGTGCTGGCGCATGGAGCCGTGGTCGATCGGCTGTACGGCGATGCCCGCTGCGGGCGTGCGGTGATGGACATGCGTTACGACGGGCTCGACCCGCGGTTGGCCGGGATCGGCATGCAGCGTGGGGCGTTGTTCTCGATCCTCGCCGACGCCAACCCCGGGCATGCCACTGTCCGCGCGGGCGTGCGGATCGTCGATGTCGTGGACGAAGGCAGGACGCTGGTCGATGCGGACGGCATCCGCCATGGCCGTTACGACCTCGTCGTGGTCGCCGATGGCGCCGCCTCGCAGCTGCGCGCGCAGGTGGGGCGCGTGAGACTGGATGCGCCGTATCCATGGGGCGCGTTGTGGTGCTTGCTGCCGCGTGGCGACTGGCCGCACCTGTGCGAGTTGCGCCAACGCTACGTGGCCGCGCGGAAGATGATCGGCCTGCTGCCGGTCGGTACGCGGCCGGGTGCCGACACGCCCATGTTGAGTTTCTTCTGGAGCTTGCCCGTTGCAGCATTCGCGCAATGGCAGGCGCAGGGACTGGAAGGCTGGAAGCACGAGGTGGAGGCATTGTGGCCGGAGATCGCGCCGCTCGTCTCGCGGATCCAGGACGCATCGCTGCTCGCGCGTGCGCAGTACCGCGATGCCGTGCTCGGCCAATGGCACCGTGGCCATGCCGTGTTGGTGGGCGATGCCGCGCATTCGATGAGCCCGCAGCTTGGACAGGGCGTCAACATGGCATTGATGGATGCGATGGCTTTGTCGGACGCATTGCGTGCTAATCCCGGCATCGACGATGCGCTGGCCGCGTACCAGCGTTCGCGGCGTCGCCATGTCGCCATCTACCAGGCGTGGAGCCGCTGGCTGACGCCGATGTTCCAGTCCGAGCGCGACACCGTCGCCAGGTTGCGTGACGTGACCTTGCGGCCCGCCGGCAGGCTGCCGTTCGCCGGGACGCACATGCTGCGCGTGCTGAGCGGCACGCAAGTCGGGCTGTTCGGTTCGCTGGAACTGGAGGCCGGATTCCTCGATGCGCTTGGCGAGTACCTTGCCCGGCGCAGGGAACCGACGACAGGAGCGTGGTGAATGCTGATGACAGGCGTGTGGTCGACAAGACCATGCCGTCATCACGGGGCGCACTTTCCCCGGTGCAAGCCGCGGGGCGTCAGTCGATGAACTGCAGCCGTGCCAGTTCGGCGTAAAGGCCACCCTGTGCCAGCAGTTCGGCGTGCGTGCCCTGCGCGACGATGCGGCCCTTGTCCATCACCACGATGCGGTCTGCCTTGAGGATTGTGGCGAGGCGGTGTGCGATGACCAGCGTGGTGCGGCCTTCCATGAGGTGTTCGAACGCGGTCTGCACCGCACGTTCGCTCTGTGCATCGAGCGCGGAGGTGGCCTCGTCCAGCAGCAGGATCGGGGCATCCTTGAGCAGGGCGCGGGCGATGGCGATGCGCTGTTGCTGGCCGCCGGAGAGTCGCGCGCCGCGTTCGCCCAGTTGCTCGTCGTAGCCGGCGGGGAGGGCACTGATGAATTCGTGCGCCTCGGCGGATTTCGCGGCGGCGGCGATGTCATCGTCGCTGGCTTCCAGGCGGCCATAGCGTATGTTGTCGCGCGCGCTGGCGGCGAAGATCGCCGGCTGTTGCGGTACCAGCGCGATGGCTTCGCGCAGTTGCGCCGGGTCGAGCGTGTCGATGTCGACGCCGTCGATGGCAATGTGCCCCGATTGCGGGTCGTGGAAACGCAGCAGCATCGCGAACACGGTGCTCTTGCCGGCGCCGGAGGGGCCGACCAGGGCGACGGTTTCGCCGGGTGCGACATGCAGGTCGAAGCCTTCCAGCGCGGGCGCGTCCGGGCGCGTGGGGTAATGGAACGACACCGCGTCGAAGCGCAGTTCGCCGCGCAGTGGGCTGGGCAATGCTGCCGGATGCGTCGGTGCGGCGATGCCGTTGCGTTCTTCCAGCAATTCGCTGATCCGGCCCATGCCGCCGGCCGCGCGCTGCAGTTCATTCCAGACTTCGGCCAGCGCCCCGACCGATCCGGCGCCGAACAGTGCGTACAGCACGAACTGGCCCAGCGTGCCGGCGCTCATGCGCCCTGCGATCACGTCGTGCGCGCCCGACCACAGCACCAGCGTGATCGCACCGAAGATCAGCGAAATCGCGACCGCCGTGACCAGCGACTGCACACCGATGCGGCGGCGCGCGGTGGCGACGGACAATGCCACCGCGTCGGCGAAGCGGCCGCGTTCGTAAGGCTCGCGCGCGTGCGCCTGCACGGTACGGATCGCGCCCAGCGATTCGGCGGCCAGCGTGTTGGCATCGGCCACGCGATCCTGGCTCTGGCGCGAGATCTTCTCCAGCCGTCGTCCACCCAGCACCAGAGGCAGCACGAACAGCGGGATGCCGACCAGCGTCCACGCCGCCAGGCGCGGGCTGGTGACCACCAGCATCGCCATGCTGCCCAGCACCATCACCACGCTGCGGATCGCGACCGACATGGTCGAGCCGACCACGCTGCGCAACAGCTCCGTGTCGGCGCTGAGCCGCGAGACCAGTTCGCCGCTGCGGTTCTTCTCGAAGAAGGCCTGGTCGAGGCCGATGAGATGCGAGTAGAAGCGGTTGCGCAGGTCGGCGACCACGCGTTCGCCCAGCAGCGAGACGAAGAAGAAGCGCGCCGCGGTGGCGAAGGCCAGCGCCAGCGTGACCAGGAAGAGCAGGGCGAACGCGGCATCGATGTTGCTGCCGCTGGTGAAGCCGCGGTCGATCATGTAGCGCACCGCGACCGGCAGGCTCAGCGTGGCCGTGGACGAGGCGGCGAGTGCGAGCAGCCAGGCCACGAACAAACCCTTGTGGCGCATGACGAACGGCCACAGGGTGCGCAACGAGCCGATGCGCGCCTTGGGTTCGGGCGGAGAAGTGCTGTCCGCGCGGGCGTGCGGATCTGGAGTGAAAGCCATCAGCTATTGTCGCCGAAACGGATCCGGTTACGGGTGGCATCGCGCAGCCGCGATTTCAAGCCTTCGACCTCGGTGGCCGGCAGTTCGATGGCGATCCGTGCACCGTCCGCGTCGAATCCTTCGTCCAGCCGCTGTGCGCCGAAGCCGGGCAACAGGTGGTGCACCACGCCGAGGTCGTCGAAGGCGACGTGCAGCGACAGCAGCGTCGTTTCGACGATGGGCATGCGTTCGGCCAGCCGCAGGCATTCCGCCGCGGCGCCGCCGTAGGCGCGCACCAGTCCGCCCGCGCCGAGCTTGATGCCGCCGTACCAGCGTGTCACCACCACCATCACCCGATCGAAGCCTTGTCCGTCGATGGCCGCCAGGATCGGCCGCCCGGCCGTGCCGGCCGGTTCGCCGTCATCGCTGGAACGATAGTCGCCACCGATCCGCCACGCCCAGCAGTTGTGCGTGGCGTCGCGGACTTCGACGTCTTTCAGGAAGACCATCGCTTCGGCGGGCGTTGCCACCGGCGCGGCATGCGCGATGAAGCGACTGTGCTTGACCTCGATGGCGTGCGTGGTGCGCGCGGCCAGTGTGTCGACGCTCATTCGTCCAGCAGTGCCTTCAGGTCTTCGGGCACGGCGTGGTCGGGATGGCGGCGACGGAATTCGCGCAGGCTTTCCCGGGCACCGTCTAGGTCGCCTTCGCTCACCAATTCGCGGATGCGCTGCAGCCACGCATCGCGCGCGGCGGGCGTGGAGAACGATGCCGGCGGTTGTTCGCCGAGCGCGGAATCTTGGGTGTCGCGGGACTGGTCGGCTCGGTTGGCAGAGGCGGCGCGTGTCCGGCCCATGCGTGAGCCGGTCACCATCACCCTGTCCAGCGACTCCGCTTCGCTCGCCTGGCTGGCGCGCATGGCGGCGGCACTCTCGGCCTTGCGTGCCTGCTGCGCCTGTTCACGGGATCGGGCCTCTTCGCGTGACCGTGCCTCGGCCAGTGCGGCTTCGGCGGGCGGCGACGGGACGAAGACAGGCGTCGGCATCGCACTGCTGGCGGGCGCTGCCGTGGCAGGAGGGGGCGGTGGTGCGGGCGGTGCGGGTGGCGGTGGCTGCACGGGAGCCGGATCGTCGAAGACGACGGGAGCCTCCACGCGCGTGGGGGCCGGTGCGTAACGCAGCGTCTGGCGGGCGTCGTCTTCCTGCACGGCGCGCGTTTGCGGTGCTGGCTCATGCGGCGCTTCGATGGCCGGCATCGCCGGCGCATCCGCGGCTTCGTCGGGCGGGGGCGCGACCACGGCTTCCCGCAGTGCGGGGGGCTGCGTGGTATCCGCGGCGGGGGGTTCGATTTGCAGGATCGCGGCGACATCAGACTCACTGGGGGCAGGCACGGCCTCCGTCCCGGGCATCGGACGCAATTGCCAGGCCACGCCGACCGCGAGCGCGAGCGACGCGGCGATGCCCACGCCCAACGGCCAGCGCGATTGCAGCCTGCGTGGCTTCGGCTGCACGGCGCTGCGCGCGGCAGCGAGGATCTTCGCGTCCAGCGCGGCCGAAGGTTCGGCGTGCCCGCCCAGGCGCGAAAGGCGCTGGGCGAGTTCGCGCTCTTCAGGCGTCAGCGGTTCGTGGTCGCGGGTGTTCATGCGGCGACGGTTCCCAGTTTTGCGCGCAGCTTGTCCATGGCGTAGCGCAGGCGCGATTTCACGGTTTCCCGGCCGACGCCGGTGACCTCTCCGATTTCCTCCAGCGTCAGTTCCTGTTCCAGCCGCAGCAGGATCACTTCCCGTTGCTCGGCGGGCAATTCGTCCAGCGCCAGTTGCAGGCGGCGGCGTTGCTCGAAATCCGACAACTGGCGTTCCGGCGTGTCCGGATCCGGGACGCGCTCGGTGCGTTCGTCAGCGTTGTCCGGTGCCGGCGGACGGTGCTGCAGTGCGCGCCAGTGATCGGCCAGGCGGTTGTGCGCGATCCGGTACAGCCAGGTGGCGAAGGCCGCTTCCGGCCGCCAGCCCTCGCGTGCGGCGATCACCTTCTGCCAGACGTCCTGGAACAATTCGTCGGCCAGCGCGTTGTCGCGCAGTTGCCGTAGCAGGAAGCGGTAGAGGCGTTGGCGATGGCGGCCATAGAGTTCCTCGAAGGCGCTCGCGTCGCCGGACACCCAGCCCAGCATCAGCGACTCGTCGCTGATGCCTGTCCCGGTGTCGACCCCATCGTCCATGGATGTCAGGGTAAGGGGTGATGCCGACGCCGTGAAGCCGGCAACGCGCGGCAAGCGGCCCGACCGGCGGCTCCGGGCCGGCATGGGGGAGCGGGAAAGGGCGGGGTTGGCGGCCATGCAGGGAGTAACGGGCGTCGCCCCGCGGCGGGGTTTGCCTGTTCCGGGCGCGATTCACGTTAGGTTTCCCGGGGAACAGTGAGAACGATGTGACGGCGCCTGCGATCGAACGACAGTCCGCGGAGGCGGCCAGCGCTTCCGACGACCTAGCGTCGCTCGCGGAGCAGCTGGCCGAGGCCTTGCCGGCCGGCTCCACCGTGGCTGTCGCCTGGGACGATCCCTTGCTGGGGACGGGTACCAGCAGCCACGATGGACAAGGGGCATCGTCGCTGCGGGAGATGGTGGCGGCGCTGCTGCAGCACGGGCCGGGACGCCTGCCGCTGCGGGGCATGCACATCGAGGATGCCTGGAGCGAAGGCCGCGGGCGGGTGGCGATCGTCGCGCAGCCGGGGCGCGACCTGCCCGGCGCCGTGCGCGACGGCTGGCTGGTGCTGGCGCGCGCGATGGTGGCTTCGACGCTGCGCAATGCGCTGGCATTGCAGCGCATCGAATCGCTGCGCCGTTCCGAACGCCTCCGCCAGGCCTTGTACGAGATCGCCGACCTGTCGAGTTCGTCGCTCGACATGCGCGAGGTGCTCGGGCGCATCCACGCCATCGTCGGCACGCTGATGCCGGCGGAGAATTTCTACATCGTGCTGTACGACGATGTCCGCGAGACCCTGCGCTTCATCTATTTCGCCGACGAACGCGACCCATGGGTCGCGCAGCCCGACCAGGACATCCCAGTGTCGGAGATGCCCAACAGCCTGACCGTGGCCATGCTGCGCCACGGGCATCCCCTGCTCGGGCCATCGGCTGCCGTGCGCCGGCAACTGGGCGTGACCAAGGACTCCGCGCACGGTCCCGACAGCGCCGACTGGCTGGGCGTGCCGATGCGCCGCGAGGGCCGGGTGTGCGGCGCGATCGTGGTGCAGAGCTACGACCGGCCTTCGCGCTACAGCCACGAAGACCGCGCGCTGCTCGAGTTCGTGGCACAGCACATCCTCACCGCGCTCGACCGCAAGCGCGAACAGGAGGAGTTGGAGCGCCGCGTCGACTTGCGCACGCGGGAACTGCAGCAGGCCAACCGCGTGCTTGAGGCCGAGATCGTCGAGCGCGAGCGTGCCGAACGCCTGCAACGGGCCTTGTTCCGCATCAACGAAATGTCGGTCATGGCCGGTAGCGTGGAGAAGTTCTACGCCGACCTGCATGCCGTCATCGGCGAGCTGCTGTTCGCGAAGAATTTCTACATCGCCATGCTCAACGACGACGGGACGCAGATCGAATTCCCGTATTCGGTCGACGAGCGCGACCAGGTGCGCCGCCCGCGCCGCCTGGCCAAGGGATTGAGCGAGTTCGTGCTGGCCAGCGGCAAGCCGGTGCTGGCCACGCGCGATACGATCACGGCCCTCGAATCTGAAGGCCGGGTGCGCAGCCGCGGCGCACTGGCGCACTGCTGGCTGGGCGTGCCGCTCACCCGGGACGGCGTGCCGGTCGGGGTGATCGCGGTGCAGAGCTACACCTCCGATATTGCGTTCAGCCAGGCCGACCAGGAATTGCTGACCTTCGTCGCCCATCACATCGACGGCGCACTTGCGCGCAAGCGCGCGCAGGAAGTGCTCAAGGCCGCGCATGCCGAACTGGAATTCAGGGTCGAGGCGCGGACGCAGGAACTCGAGCGCGCAAACCGCGAGTTGCGTTCGCAGATCGGCGAGCGCGTGCGCGCCGAGCAACGCCTGACCCACCAGGCGCGTCACGACCACCTGACCGGCTTGCCGAACCGGGTGCACCTGGTCGATCGCCTCGACCAGTCCCTGGCGGCCATGCACGAGCCCGGACACCCGCCGTTCGCGGTGCTGTTCCTCGACCTGGATCGCTTCAAGCTGGTCAACGACAGCCTCGGGCACGCGGCGGGCGACGCGATGCTGGTGGAGATCGGTCGTCGCATCGCCAGCGCCATCGACCACGACGACATGGTCGCGCGCCTGGGTGGCGACGAATTCTCCGTGCTGATCGATCGCATCGAGTCCCCGGCACAGGCGGAGGAAGCCGCCGCGCGGATCCTGCGCAAGCTCGGACGCTCGATGTGGGTGGCCGGGCGCGAGGTGTTTCCGTCGGCCAGCATCGGCATCGCCACCTGGCAGCCGCGCTATCGCCATGGCGAGGAACTGCTGCGCGATGCCGATGCGGCGATGTATCGCGCCAAGGCGCGTGGCCGCGACCGCAGCGAATTGTTCGACGAGGAAATGCGCGCCGAAGCGATGCGCCTGCTCGACCTCGAGGCCGACCTGCGCCGTGCGATCCAGCGCGATGCATTCGAACCGCATTTCCAGCCGATCGTGCGCCTGCGCGACGGCAGCGTGGTCGGGCACGAAGCGCTCCTGCGCTGGAAGCACGAGCTGCACGGGCCGTTGCCGCCATCGGAATTCATCGGCGTGGGCGAGGACAGCGGCCTGATCGAACAGGTCGACTGGCTGCTCTACAGGCGCGTCGTCGACTGGATGGCGCACCACCACGAAGGCTATGTGTCGATCAACGTCTCGCCACGACACTTCCATGCCGACGATTTCGCAGATCGCCTGCTGTCGATGCTGGAGGAGGCCGGCGTGGATCCGAAGCGCCTTCGCATCGAGATCACCGAGGTTGCGCTGCTTGACGACGCGCCGCGTGCGTTGCGCATCCTCAAGACACTGCGCAGCCACGGTGTGCTGGCGTTGCTGGACGATTTCGGCACGGGATTCTCTGCCTTGTCGTACCTGCACCGGTTTCCCATCCAGGCGCTGAAGATCGACCAGAGCTTCGTCGCGGGACTCGACGGCGAGATGCATGCCGAAAGTCTTGCGCTGGTGCGTGCGATCCTCGCGTTGGCGGGGACATTGGGCATCGACACCATCGGCGAGGGCGTCGAGAGCGAGCAGCAGCGCCAACTGCTGTCCGACCTCGGCTGTACCTACGGCCAGGGCTTCCTGTTCGGAAGGCCCAGGCCCGCGCCCCCGGTGAAGGAAGGCGCGGGCACCAAGCGCAGGAAACTCAGTCGTAAGCCACGCTGACCTCGGGCCGGGCGTCGCCGCCCACCAGTGCGCGTGAGGCATCGACAAGTTCGGTGAATTCCGCGCGCAGCTTCCAGCGGTCACTGCCCTGTGTTGCATTCGCGCTGGCCAGGATCGATTGCCAGTTCCATGCATCGAGGTGCTTGCCGCCACGCAATGCGTCGGCCCATGCGGCGACAGTGGCGGCGAAGCGCATCGTCTCGCTGGGTTGCGTGCGGATCGCGCTGCGCAGCACCGGTGTTTCGATCAGGCGGCTGTCGGACTCGCCCGGACGCTTGTAGCGCAGGCGCAGATGGGCGAGTTCGCCCGATGTGGCATTGCCGGCGGTTTTCGTGTCGCCATAACGCAGCGGCGGCAGGCGTTCCGCGCCTGAACCAGCGAGCGTGATCTCGTATAGCGCGGTGACTTCGTGCCCTGCGCCGATGTCGCCGGCATCGACCTTGTCGTTGGCGAAATCCTCGCGCGCCAGCATCCGGTTTTCGTAGCCGATCAGCCGGTATTCCGCGACCAGCGCCGGATTGAATTCGACCTGGATCTTCACGTCCTGGGCGATGGTGAGCAGGGTCGACGACATTTCCTCCACCAGCACCTTGCGCGCTTCCTGCAGCGTGTCGATGTACGCATGGTTGCCGTCGCCGGCATCGGCGAGGCGTTCGGCGAGATGATCGTTGTAGTTGCCCTGCCCGAAGCCCAGCGTGGTCAATGCGATGCCGTGCTTGCGCTGGTCGGCGACCATCGTTTCCAGCGAGCCGCCATCGACCGTGCCGACGTTGAAGTCGCCGTCGGTGGCCAGGATCACGCGGTTCACGCCACCCTTCACGTAGGCCTGCTTCGCCATTGCGTAGGCGAGGCGGATGCCGTCGCCGCCGTTGGTGCTGCCACCGGCCTGCAGGCGGTCGAGCGCAGCGAGGATCTCGTCCTTGCGGTCGCCGGTGGTCGGCGGCAGCACGAGGCCGGCGGAACCGGCGTAGACCACGATGCTCACGCGATCCTGCGGACGCAACTGGCGGGTGAGTTCGGCGAACGACTGCTTGAGCAGCGGCAGCTTGTCGGGCGAATGCATCGAACCGGAGGTATCGATCAGGAACACGAGGTTCGCGGGCGGCAGTTCCGACTTGTCCACGTCGAAGCCCTTGATGCCGATCATCAGCAAATGGCGGTTTGCATTCCACGGCGCGGACGCGATCTCGGTGGTCGCGCGGAACGGCGTGTCCAGCGACGTCGGGCCCGGATGGCCGTAGCTGAAGTAGTTGATGAATTCCTCGGCGCGCACCGCGTCCGCCGGCGGGCGCACGCCCTGTCGGATCATGCGGCGCACGTTGCTGTAGCTGCCGGTGTCGACGTCGATGGAGAAGGTGGAGACCGGCTGCTCCGCGACGCGCTGCACCGGGTTGTCGTTTCGCTCGGCGTAGTTCTCGGTGTTTGCCGGTTGCGTGTAGTAGGGCTGGGCATGGGTGTCGTACATGACCGCGCCGGTCGTGGGCGCGGCATAGGCCATGCGCATCCGTTCGGACTCGGCGCGCTGCATGCGGGCACCGGTGACCACGAGCGCATCAAGTGACACGCCGGGTTCGGCAGGTGCCGGTGGCGCGGGCGGCGGGGGCGGAGCGTGGGCAACATGCCCGGCGTGGTCATCGCGGGCCGCAGCCTGCTCCGCAGGCGCAGTGCTTTGGCAGGCGGACAGGGCGATGGCGCAGAGCAGGGCGGTGGCTAGGGCATTGCGTTGCATGGCGGTTCTCCCGTGGTGGACGACGGGGTTGAACGCATGGTTCGCGGGAACGGGGTTGACGCCGTGGCGAGGCAGGATCTGGTTTGGCGGCGATAATGCCCCGGTGCCCGCCGATCATCGCCCACCTGCCATCGCATTGATGGGCCCGACCGCGTCGGGCAAGACCGCGCTCGCGCTGGACTGGGCCGAACGCTTCGGCGGCGAGATCGTCAGTGTCGATTCGGCACTGGTCTATCGCGGACTCGACATTGGCGCAGCCAAGCCGGATGCCGATGAGCAGGGACGCGTACCTCACCACATGCTCGACCTGCGCGATCCGTGGCAGACGTATTCCGCGGCGGAGTTCGCCAATGATGCGCGTGCCGCCATCGACGACATCCTCGCGCGCGGCAAGCTGCCGATCCTCGCTGGCGGCACCGGGCTGTATTTCCGTGCATTGCTGGATGGACTTTCGCCGATGCCGGAAGCCGACCCGACCGTGCGCGCCGCGATTGCAGCGCAGGCGGACGCACGCGGCTGGCCGGCGTTGCACGCGGAACTGGCGAAGGCCGATCCACAGGCTGCCGCCAGGATCAAGCCCACCGATCCGCAACGCATCCAGCGCGCACTGGAAGTGCTGCAGGTCAGCGGCCGGACGATCAGCGACTGGCAGCGCGAGCCGTCGTCGTCGCCACGCTTGCCGGTGAAGGTGCTGAAGCTGGTGGTGGCACCGGTAGATCGTGCCACGTTGCATGAACGCATCGCGTTGCGTTTCGACGCGATGCTCGCCGCCGGTTTCCTCGACGAGATGCATCGCCTGCGCGCGTTGACGCAACTGCGCGCGCATCCCGCGCCGCTCGACCTGCCCGCGATCCGTGCAGTGGGTTACCGGCAGGCCTGGGAGCACCTCGATGGCATCACCGATGCGGCCACGTTCCGTGATCGTGCGATCTTCGCCACGCGGCAGCTCGCCAAGCGCCAACTCACCTGGTTGCGCGGCGACCTGTCCGCGCGCTGGTTCGATCCAGCCTGCCAACGCGATGCACTTGCACGTGCCGTCGTCGACTTCCTGGGCGGTTGACCACGGGCAGGCATCCGGAATGTGCGGCCGATCACGCATGTTGGCCCGCAAGCGGGCAAGGTTGTGTAACATCGGATGGTCGCCGCCGCAGGGGGAACCGCGGGTCGGGCGATGCGGCCCATCCACGCCGAGACGGGACGGCCGGACACAACAATAACGAACCATAACTGGGGAAAACGCACCCATGTCCAAGGGACAATCCTTGCAGGATCCTTTCCTGAACGCCCTGCGCCGCGAACGCGTGCCCGTGTCGATCTACCTCGTCAACGGCATCAAGTTGCAGGGCACCATCGAATCCTTCGATCAGTTCGTCGTGCTGTTGCGCAATACCGTCAGCCAGATGGTCTACAAGCACGCCATTTCCACCGTGGTGCCGGCGCGCAACGTGCGCGTGGGGCCGGGTGGCGGCGTGGTGCAGGCTGCGGATGGCGAGGCAGGCGAAGGCGAAGAACCCGAGGCCTGATCCCGCGGCTGTCGCGATGCGACGGTTGAAGCGCGTTGGATCGGCCCACATCTGACAGGCTGACGCCGTCAAGCGAGATCCAATGCCGACCCAACTTTTCGAACGCTCGCGCAAGGGCGAGCACGCCCTGTTGATCCAGCCCCATGCCGGCGGCCCGCCGGACGAGGCAGACCTGGAGGAATTCGCCGATCTGGCGCGTTCCGCCGGCGCGACCGTGGCCACGCTGCTGACCGCGCGCATCGACCGTCCCAACCCGGCGACGCTGCTGGGCAGCGGCAAGCTGGAGGAAGTGAAGGCGGCCGCCGATGCCAGTGGCGCCGACCTCATCCTCGTCAATCACCCGCTGTCGCCCGGCCAGGAGCGCAACCTCGAGAAGATTCTCGAACGGCGCGTGGTGGATCGCACCGGGCTGATCCTCGACATCTTTGCCCAGCGTGCGCGCAGCCACGACGGCAAGCTGCAGGTCGAACTGGCCCAGCTAAAGCACATGGCCACGCGCCTCGTGCGCGGCTGGACCCACCTGGAGCGCCAGCGTGGCGGCTCCATCGGCCTGCGCGGGCCTGGTGAAACCCAGCTCGAAACCGACCGTCGGCTGCTGCAGAAGCGCGTGGACATGCTGCAGAAGCGGCTGGAGAAGGTGGAAGTGCAGCGCACGCAGATGCGCCGTGCCCGCGTGCGCAGCGAACTGCCGCGCGTGGCGCTGGTGGGGTACACCAACGCCGGCAAATCGACGTTGTTCAACGCCTTGGCCGGCGCGGATGCCTACGCGGCCGACCAGTTGTTCGCCACGCTCGATCCCACCGTGCGCCGCATCGAGCTGCCTTCCGGAGGGGTCGTGCTGGCCGATACCGTCGGTTTCGTCCGCGACCTGCCGCACGAACTGGTCGCCGCGTTCCGCTCCACCTTGAGCGAGGCGCGCGAGGCGGATTTGCTGCTGCACGTCATCGACGCCGCCGATCCCCTGCGCGAGGAGCGCATCATGCAGGTCGATGCGGTGCTGTCGGAGATCGGCGCCGGCGACATCCCGCAGATGCTGGTGTTCAACAAGATCGACCGGATCCGGGGCGAGGTTGCTTCAAGTGAGGGCGTCGAGCCCTCTGCCGAGGCTGGCGATGCGCAGTCGAAGGGCATCCCGCCACGCCGCGACATCCCCAACGAAGGCCGCGAGCGCGTGTGGATTTCCGCCCGCGACAACCTCGGCCTCGACCTGTTGCAGCAGGCGCTGGGCGAACGGCTGGGGCAGCGCCGGATCGTCGGCCAGCTCGACCTGCCCACGTCGGCAGGCAAGCTGCGTGCCCGCCTGCATGCGCTGGAAGCCGTGCGCGGCGAAACCCATGACGAAAACGGCTGGCGCATCATGCTCGACATCGCCGAGGCCGATGCCGCACGCCTGGCGGCCCAGCCGGAGGGTTCCGCGCTGAGCCGGCTCTTGCCCGCCGACCCCGGCGACCCCACCCTGTAGACTATCGAACCCGCGGACGTAGGCGCGGGCCGTGCGATGGTCGCCGGTTGCGTCCATCGGGCACCCCTACACCGTATCCGGCACGTCCCCAGCCACCGCGGCAGGGCGTGGCACCACCCAGACTGGAGCAGGCATGGCCTGGAACATCCCCGGCAAGAACGACAACGGATCCGACCGCGGTTCCGGCAACAACGGCCAGAACCCCTGGCCGCCCAAGCGCAAACGGCCTTCCGGCGGTGGTGGCGGCTTCGACCGCATCGGCCAGGGCCTGCGCGACATTTTCGGCGGTGGAAGTGGTGCCGGCGGCAATCCGTTGCGGTGGGTCGCCATCGCGGCGGCGCTGTGGCTGGTGTTCAACTGCTTCGTTCTGGTCGGCGAACAGCAGCGCGGCGTGGTGCTGCGCTTCGGTGAAGTGGCCCGGATCATGCAGCCTGGCCCCAACTTCAAGATGCCGTGGCCGATCGAAAGCGTGCAGAAGGTCGAAGCCACGCAGATCCGCCGCTTCGAGCGCACCATGCCGGTGCTCACCCGCGACGAGAACATCGTCAACGTGTCGTTCAACGTGCAGTTCCGCGTCAGCGATCCGGAACTGTTCCTGTTCGGCACCCGCGACGCCGAAGCCATGCTGCAGCAGGTCGCCCAGAGCGTCGTGCGCGAGCAGATCGGCCGCGCCGACCTGGACGCCGCGCTCAACGCGCGTGGCCCGCTGTCGGTGGCCGCGTCCACCGCGCTGCAGGCTTCGCTGGAGGCATACCGCACCGGACTGACCGTCACCGAGGTCAACCTGCAGGACGCGCGTCCGCCGGAGGAAGTGAAGCCGGCGTTCGACGAAGTGAACAGCGCGCAGCAGATGAACGAGCAGCTCATCAACCGCGCGCGCGCCTACGCCGCGCAGGTGGTGCCGGAAGCACGCGGTGCCGCCGCACGCACCCGCACCGAGTCCGAGGGCTACAAGACCGCCGTCGTCGCGCGCGCCACGGGTGACGCCGAGCGGTTCTCGCTGCTGGTCGACGAGTACCGCAACGCGCCGGAAGTGACCCGCAAGCGCCTGTGGCTGGAAACCGTGCAGCAGGTGCTGGCCGACAACCGCAAGATCGTCGGTGGCGATGGCCGCCAGCTGATCTACGTGCCGATGGCCGGACAGGGCGCCGGCGGCACGCCGTCGCAGCCGCTGCTGACGCCTGAAGTGCTTTCGCCCACGGTCACGGCCGAAGACCCGCGGCCTGCCGCAACACGCAACACGCCGCGACCCACGCGCGGCCAGGGAGGTAACCCATGAAGCCTGGAGTCGTCGTCGCGCTGGTGGTGGCGCTGCTGCTGGGCCTGATGGGCTCGGTCTACATCGTCCGCGAAGGCCAAGTGGCGCTAGTGCTCAACCTCGGTCGCGTCGCGCGTACCGACATCGGCCCCGGCCTGCATTTCAAGGTTCCGCTGATCGAAAGCGCGCGCGTGTTCGACCGTCGCTTCATGGCCGCGGAGTTCTCGCCCGAGCGTTACCTGACCTCCGAGCGCAAGGACGTCAGTGTCGACTTCGCCGCCGTCGTGCTCGTGTCGAACGCCGGCGATTTCTATCGCTCGACCAACGGGAACGAAGAGATCGCGATCGACCGCCTGGCGCCGATCATCAAGGACTCGCTGCGCAACGAGATCAACGCACGCACACTGACCCAGCTGGTGTCGGGCAACCGCGGCGAAATGATCGAGAAGCAGTTGCCCGGCATCAACGAGGGCGCCGCCAACCTCGGCCTGCGCGTGATCGACATCCGATTCAAGCAGATCGACCTGCCGACCGACAGCGACGTGATCGGACAGGTGTACGAGCGCATGCGCGCCGAACGCCTGCAGGTGGCCAACCGCCTGCGCGCGGAAGGCGAGGAGCAGGCGCGCATCATCCGCGCCGAAGCCGACCGCGACCGCACGGTGTTGCTGGCCGAGGCCGAGCGCGACGCGCAGAAGCTGCGAGGCGAGGGCGATGCCGAAGCCACGCGCATCTACGGCGCCGCCGCCAATCGCGATCCGTCGTTCTTCGCCTTCCAGCGCAGCCTGGAGGCGTACCGCGCTTCGTTCGCCGATGGCGATGCCATGATCGTGCTCGAACGCAACGACCCGTTCCTGCAGTACCTGCGCAGCGACCGCTGACAAAACCGCCCGGGCCGATGTCGTCCCTTCTCCCGCTTGCGGGAGAAGGGGGCCTGAAGGGCCGGATGAGGGGGCGCCGAAGGCGCGTGCTTCGATTCACACGTACCTCCACCCGGCGCCATCCGGCTCCCTCTCCCGTTCCAAGCGAGAGGCGAAACGTATCCAACGCCGTTGCAGGCAGCGCCAACCGAGGAGTCCAATCCCATGCAAGACCTCTGGGCCGCACTCTGCCTCGTTGCCGTCCTCGAAGGCCTGTTCCTGTTTGTCTCCCCCGGTGGCTGGAAGCGCGCGGCCGAGCAAATGCAGGCCATGCCCGACCGCCAGGTGCGCACGGTGGGCGCCATCGTGCTGGCCGCGGGCCTCGTGGCCCTGTACCTCGTGCGCAACTGAACACGGCGAACCCGCGGCGGCGGCCAAGCTAGCCCCGGCCGCGAAAAACCCGGAGAATGCACAAAAGCCGGTTGGGCCGATTCGATCAGAACGGGCCACCGGCTTTTTCCGTGTCTGGCCCCGGCGTGGCGGACGGCTCCCCGATGGAGCAGGCCGCGCAATCGCGACGAGGCCCGGCGCGGCCCATCCAGCGGCCCCGATGGCCGCGTGCAACAGAGGAGACCTGCCATGGGTCAGTCAGTCGTGGTGTTGGGCGCCCAGTGGGGCGATGAAGGCAAGGGCAAGATCGTCGACCTGCTCACCGAGGAGATCGGCGCGGTCGTGCGTTTCCAGGGCGGCCACAACGCCGGCCACACGCTGGTGATCGGCGGCAAGAAGACCGTGCTGCACCTGATTCCGTCCGGCATCCTGCGCGACGATGCGCTGTGCCTGATCGGCAACGGCGTGGTGCTCTCGCCGGCGGCGCTGCAGAAGGAAATCGCCGAACTCGAAGGCAACGGCGTCGAAGTGCGCTCGCGCCTGAAGATCAGCCCGGCCACGCCGCTGATCATGCCGTACCACATCGCGCTGGATCAGGCGCGCGAGAAGGCGGCCGGTGGCAAGGCCATCGGCACCACCGGCCGCGGCATCGGCCCTGCCTACGAAGACAAGGTGGCTCGTCGCGGCATCCGCGTCGCCGACCTGCATTACCCGAAGCAACTCGAAGAACTGTTGCGCACCGCGCTCGATTACCACAACTTCGTGCTGACCAAGTACCTCGGCGGCGACGCCATCGACTTCCAGCAGACCTACGACGAAGCACTGGCCTTCGGCGAATACGTGCAGCCGATGAAATCCGACGTGGCCGGCATCCTCCACGACCTGCGCAAGCAGGGCAAGAAGGTGCTGTTCGAAGGCGCGCAGGGCGCGTTGCTCGACATCGACCACGGCACTTATCCGTATGTCACGTCGTCCAACACCACCGTCGGTGGCGCGTACGCCGGTACCGGCGTGGGCGCGGATGCCATCGACTACGTGCTGGGCATCGCCAAGGCCTACGCCACGCGCGTGGGCGGTGGCCCGTTCCCGACCGAACTCGACGACGAGATCGGGCAGGGCATCCGCGATCGCGGCCAGGAATACGGTGCCTCCACCGGTCGCCCGCGTCGTTGCGGCTGGATGGACATCGTCGCGCTCAAGCGCGCCGTCGCCATCAATGGCATCAGCGGCCTGTGCATCACCAAGCTCGACGTGCTGGATGGCATGAAGACGCTGAAGATCTGCATCGCCTACGAATACCGCGGCAAGCGCACCGAGTACGCCCCGCTCGACGCCGCCGGCTGGGAAGAGATCACACCCGTGTACCTCGAATTCCCCGGCTGGGACGAGAACACCCACGGCGTCACGGAGTGGGACAAGCTGCCGCCCGCTGCCCGCGCCTACCTGCGCGCGCTGGAGGAACTGGCCGGTTGCCCGCTTGCCATCGTCAGCACCGGGCCCGATCGCGACCACACCATCGTGCTGCAGGATCCGTTTGCTTGATTCGCTCACCCCGGGCCATGCGTATTTGCTCCCTCTCCCGCATGCGGGGGCGGGCGGGCTGACGCAGTGTTGACTAGAGGCCCCGCGAAAGCGGGGCTTCTTTCATTGAGCCAGAGTGCCCGCCGGTCTAAAGTCCTCATGCTTGGGGGAGGACACATGACTGGCATCGGCAAGCGTCTAAACAGTTGACCATGAACTTCAGTCCTCTCGTGTTGTTTGTCTTGACCATTCTTGCCGCGGCGCCTTCGCATGTGGTCGAGCCGCCTGCAGTGGCGCCCCCACAAATTGCGTCGCACGCGGATGTGCCGGAAGACTTCGTGCCGGCCGGCTGGCGCATCGAGCATCGTGTCGATGGGCGGATTGACGACGACACGCATGACGACGTGTTGCTGTTGCTGCGCATGGACGATCCGGCCAACGTGATCGACAACGATGGCCTTGGCAGCCGGCAGCTGGACACCAATCCGAGGATGCTGGTGGTGGCGTTCTCGGACGGCAAGGGTGGTTGGCGTCGGGTGCTGATGAATCATGCGCTGATCCCGCGTAGGGAATCGCCCACGATGGCGGATTACCTGCAGGATGATCCGGCAGGGTCGATCACGCTGCAGGACAACCGCAGCATCCGCATCAGCCTGCACAGCTTTGCCAGTGCGGGCAGCTGGTACATGGGCAACACGACGTTCACGTTCCGTCACCAGGATGGCTGCTTCCGGCTGATCGGCTACGACGCGACGGAGCTGCATCGCGCATCGATGGCGATGAAGGAAGTCAGCATCAATTACCTCACCGGACGTGCGTTGGTGTCGGAAGGGTCTGCAGAGGAAGAGGCGCTTCCCAAACGCTGGCAGCGTTTGTCGGATCGCAGCCGCATCTGCATCGAGGACGTCGGCGACGGTTTCCTGTTCGAGCCCAAGCTGTCGCCGCCCTGAAGCGGGGCGTCGCAAGCCTGCGGTTTCTCACGTGGGCTTGATGCCGCCGCGGGGAAAGTGGTCTGCATGGATGGAGACCGCGAACAGGAGACGGCATGAACAGGATTCCGACGGATGCAATGGTGGTGGTGGCCGATGGTGGCGGCGCGCGCGTGTTCCGCAATCGCGGTGACGAGAAGGCACTGTCGTTGCACCAGTACGCGCTGCTCGAACTGGTCAACATGAACGATGACGGCCCGGCTGGCAGCATGCCCAGTGAATCCACGGGCCAGCAGCTCGACGAAGCCACGTTCGCCAAGCAGTTGGCCGATGCCTTGAACAAGGCTGCGCTCAAACAGATGTACGCGCACCTGGTGCTGGTGGCGGATCCGACCACCTTGGGCCGCGTGCGCCCCTTGCTGCACAAGGAAGCCCAGCAGCGCCTGTTGGGTGAGGTCAACAAGACCTTGACCAACGCGCCGCTGGGAGACATCGAGCGCGCACTGCAGGCGGCATGAGTTACCAGGACGCATATGCCACACAGTAGCCCGATCGCGTCGAGGTTGACGCGCGATCAGGCTTGTTGTTGCTGGAGTTTGGCGCATCGTGGTGCCCGCACTGCATCGGCGCGCAGCCGGCGTTGCAGGCGTTGCTTGCGGAACATGATGACGTGACGCATTTCAAGATCGAGGACGGGCGTGGAAAGCCGCTCGGTCGCTCGTTCACCGTCAAACTGTGGCCGACGCTGGTATTGCTGCGCGATGGTGACGAGGTGATGCGCGTCGTGCGGCCCCGCTCGAGATCAGATCTGGCGCCGCTGCAGTTCGCGCTCGCCAGCTGAGGCGATTGCCACTGTGTCGCCATGCCAGCACTGTTGGTGCCCGGTGCGGAGTGCAGCGTATGCGGCGTCAGGTTCCCTTCGTCGAGTTGCGTAGGCTCGTCAGCTGCAGCCGTGGATCGCATCGGGATCCGGCCGGCCCATGCAAGGCTTGAATGCGTCGGTGTCGCCCACCGTGGCGTTTTCGCCACGTGCACGCAGTACGTCCTGCTCGCAAGCGGGCGCGACGATGTGCCGGCGGGAAAGGTTGGAACTTCGCGAGTGAGACAGGGCGAGGCTTCGCTCTGTTCAGCAGGATCACGCCAAGAAGTCTGACCATAAATCGATAAAAAACAATTGGTTGCGTTGAATTCGAGATTTCGCTTGACTATTATTTAGATATTTAGCTAAATAACGACAATGAACGCCGTCTTCAAAGCCCTCG
Organism: Luteimonas sp.; assembly: GCA_024707405.1. Taxonomy (GTDB): domain Bacteria; phylum Pseudomonadota; class Gammaproteobacteria; order Xanthomonadales; family Xanthomonadaceae; genus Luteimonas. The sequence continues at coordinate 72,018 of JANPZU010000003.1, read as the reverse complement.
CCGATCCCACCCGCCGCAAGGTGCTGGAACTGCTTCGCCAGCGCCCGATGACGGCCGGGGAGCTCTCGGAGCATTTCCCGGTGTCGCGGCCGACCATGTCGGCGCACTTCGCGGTACTGCGCGAGGCCGACCTGATCGAGGCCGACAAGATCGGCACGAGCGTCATCTACCGGTTGCGGTTGTCGGTGCTGGAAGAAGCCTTGCTGGGTTTCAGCCAGATGTTCGGCATCGGCAGCGGGGAACACGCGCCGGCAGAGCCTGCCGGCGAAACATCGTCAGACAAACGACATGGAGGAAACGACGAATGAACGAGAACCGGAACGGCCGCGGAAGGAAACACATCCTGTTTTCCCTGAAGATCGCGGCAGTGATGATCGGCGGCGCATTGCTGCTCACGTGGGCACGCAAGCAGGGATGGGCCGACCACGACCTGGTCATGCGCGGATACAACGTGATCATGGGGCTTGCCTTGGCCGCATACGGCAATGCCCTGCCCAAGCTGATGCACGAAACACCGCCGCGTTCGATCCACGAAGCCACGCTTGCGCAGGCCGTGGCGCGCGTGACCAGTTGGGTGATGACGCTGGCCTTCCTGACGTGGGCCGCGCTGTGGGCGTTCGCGCCGCTGGATATCGCCAAGGTCGGCTCAATGCTTGCCGTCGGGGCTGGCGCAGTGGGCGTGCTTGCCTATACGGCGAGGAAGGGCTACGCCTGCCGCGCGTCGCGAACCGACTGAGTCGCGCGCGTCACGCGGGCAGGTGCTGTGACCACGCTTCGAGCTTGGCGATGCTCAGAAACTCCAGCCTAGCAGCAGCGACACGCGGCCATCGGCCTTGGAGGCGTCGTCGAGGTTTTCGGACAGGGCTTCGCCGTAGCTGAAGGTGTTGGTGTAGTGCAGTTCGGCATCGATCGGGCCGAACGAGCGCGTCACGCCGATCAGGTAGTCGCCGTAGCTGTCGCCCGCGGCCTTGTCGAGGTCGTACCAGCCGGCGCCCAGCTTCAGGCCGAAGCCGCTGTCGCCCAGCGGGTACTCCGCGGCGGCGTTGTAGTAGATGCCGCGGTCGCCCAGCTTGAAGATGTCGGGCGAGTAGGCGACGCCCACCGTGTAGTACTCGGCGAAGGACAGGTTGGCGGCGTACTCGGTGTAGTCGAGTTCGTAACCTTCGTTGGTGCCGGGATACTTCACGCGCATGACCGACAGGTCGAGTTCGACGCCGTCGGCGATCTCGCCGGCCCAGCCGACGAACAGGTCGAGCTCATAGTCGATGCCGTCGTCGGGATCGCCGAAATCCACGTTCGACGCCCAGGCGCCTGCATAGAAACCGCTGGAATGCGACACGCCGAGTTCGGCCTGCAGTGCCGGATCGCCATCGGTCTGCGACACGCCGCGCCAGACGAAGTCGCTGGTGGCGGTGACGTTGCCTTCCAGCGCCCAGCCGGCATCCGCGTCCTGGGCGAAGGCGAGGGCGGGGCTGGCGGCGAGGGCAAGCAACAGGCAGGTCGACGAGAGTCGCATGGTGGTGGCCGGGACAAGGAAGGCGGCGCATACGATACACGCGCCAGCCGTGGTTGCGCGGGCGGTGCAAGGGAAACGGCGAGGCCTTACCATCGGCGGGCGGTGGGCGACGTGGCCCGCCGATTCTTCCACCTGCAGGGGATCCCGAGATGCGCCCAGTTCCGTTACGTCTTGCCCCGCTTGCCTGCGTCGTGCTGCTGGCCGCCTGTGGTGGTGGATCGGGTGGCGCCGATGGCGATGCCAAGCGGCTCAACGTCTACAACTGGTCGGACTACGTCGCAGACGACACGATCCGCGAGTTCGAGGCGGCGACCGGCATCAAGGTCAACTACGACGTGTACTCGGAAAACGAGACGCTCGAGACCAAGCTGACCACGGGCAGCTCGGGCTACGACGTGGTGTTCCCCTCCGCGCGTCCGTTCGCGCAGCGGCAGGTGCGTGCCGGGCTGTACGCGCCGCTGGACAAGTCGAAGCTGCCGCATTGGTCGCACCTCGATCCCGAAGTGCTGGAAGGCCTGGCCGACATGGATGCCGGCAACGCGCATGTGGTGCCGTACATGTGGGGCACGACCGGGCTGGGCATCAACGTCGACAAGGTGCAGGCCGCACTCGGCGCCGACGCGCCGCTCGACAGCTGGGCGCTGCTGTTCGATCCGGCCAACGCGGCCAGGCTGGCGTCGTGCGGCATCATGGTGCTCGACGACGATCAGGAAGCCTTCGGCGCAGCGTTGATCTGGCTGGGCAAGGATCCCAACGCAGGCAGTGCCGACGAGATCGAGCTGGTCAGGCAGACCTATGCCGCGATCCGCCCGCACATCCGCACCTTCAATAACGCGCAGTACAAGGACGCGTTGGCCAACGGCGATGCCTGCCTGGTGATGGGCTATTCCGGCGACATCGGCCAGGCGCGTGACGTGGCCGCGGAAGCCGCCGAAGCCGCGGGTCGGCCGGTGCCCGACATCCGCTACGTGATCCCGAAGGAAGGCGCGATCCGCTGGATCGACGTGATGGCGATCCCGAACGATGCGCCGCACAAGGACAACGCGCACGCCTTCATCGACTTCCTGCTGCAGCCGGAGGTGATCGCGAAGATCACCGACTACGTGGCCTACGCCAATGCCAACAAGGATGCGATTGATCTGGTCGATGCCGACATCGCCAATGATCCGGGCGTGTATCCGCCGGCCGAGGTGCGCGCGAAGCTGGTCGATCCGACCTCGCTGTCCGAGGACATCCAGCGCCAGCGCGTGCGCGCCTGGACGGCGATCAAGAGCGGCCGCTGAGCCAAAGGACGCGACGACATGGCCGCACCAGCACGGGCGACGCCACCGATCGAACCGTGGCGCGACGCGAATGCGCAGCCGTTCGTGCGCATCGAGGGCGTCACCAAGACCTTCGGCAAGTTCTATGCCTGCGACGACATTTCGCTGGACATCTACCGCGGCGAGTTCTTCGCGCTGCTCGGTGGTTCCGGTTCCGGCAAGAGCACGCTGCTGCGCGTGCTGGCCGGGTTCGAGACGCCGGACAAGGGCCGGGTGCTGATCGACGGCGTGGACGTGACCGACCTGCCGCCGTACCAGCGGCCGGTCAACATGATGTTCCAGAGCTACGCGTTGTTCCCGCACATGACCGTGGCGCAGAACATCGCCTTCGGACTGAAGCAGGACAAGCTGTCGGCGGACGAGATCAAGGATCGCGTGCAGCAGATGCTGGAACTGGTGCAGATGGCGCAACTGGGCAACCGCAAGCCCGACCAGTTGTCCGGTGGCCAGCGGCAGCGCGTGGCCTTGGCGCGTGCGCTGGCCAAGCAGCCCAAGTTGCTGCTGCTGGACGAACCGCTGGGCGCGCTGGACAAGCGTCTCCGCGAACGCACGCAATTCGAGCTGGTCAACATCCAGGAGAAGGTGGGCACCACCTTCATCATGGTCACGCATGACCAGGAAGAGGCGATGACGATGTCCTCGCGCATCGCGGTGATGGATGCCGGACGCATCGTGCAGGTGTCCACGCCGGCGGCACTGTACGAATTCCCGGCGACGCGTTTCGTGGCCGAGTTCATCGGCGGCATCAACCTGCTGGAAGGTCGCGTGTTGTCGCAGGATCTCGAGCTGGGGCTGGTGCGCGTGCAATGCGACACGCTGCCCGAGCCGATCCTGGCGCGACATACCGACTTCGTGCCCGAAGGCACCACGGTGAGCGTGGCGATCCGCCCCGAGAAGATCGACGTGCACGAGGAGCGGCCACAAGCGGATAACGTCGCGGTCGGCAAGGTACGCGACATCGCCTACCTCGGCGACGTGTCGATCTACCACGTGCAGACCGAGACCGGCGCGACCCTGCAGGTGCAGGAAACCCACGTCGAACGCAGCTCGGAGCCGCATTACGACTGGGACGGCACGTTGTGGCTGAGTTGGCCCGCGACCAGTGCGGTGGTGCTGACGGCATGAGCCAGGTGCGCGACGGCGGCGGATGGCAGTTGTTCGCGGATGTCGTCCGCAACCTGTTCGGCTTCTTCCGCGTGGTGCGCGACGAGTTCCGCACCAACCGCGGGCGCTTGCTGGTCAAGCTGGTGCCGATGCTGTGGCTGGGCCTGTTCTTCGCGGTGCCGTTCCTGATCGTCGCCAAGATCAGCTTCGCCGAAGCGGTGTTCGGACAGGTGCCGCCGTACACCGCACTGATCGAACGTACCGCCGACGGCGCGGCATCTCTGCGCCTGCACATTTCCAGCTACGCATTGCTGCTGCAGGATCCGCTGTACGTCGCGGCCTACCTGCGTTCGCTGTTGTTCGCCGGCGTGTCCACGTTGTTCTGCCTGCTGATCGGCTATCCAATGGCTTATGGCATTGCCCGTGCCAAGCCGGTGATGCGGCTGGGCTTGATGATGCTGGTGATCCTGCCGTTCTGGACGAGTTCGCTGCTGCGCACCTATGCGATGATCGGCATCTTCAAGGCCAACGGCTGGCTGTCGACCACGCTGGCGGCGGTCGGCGTGATCGAACCCGGCGCCGCGGTTCTGCATACCAACCTCGCGGTGTACATCGGCATCGTCTACAACTACCTGCCGTTCATGGTGCTGCCGCTGGCGGCGACGCTGATGCGACTCGACTTCACCCTGCTCGAAGCGGCGGCCGATCTTGGTGCGAAGCCGGTGCAGTCGTTCCTGCGCATCACCTTGCCGTTGTCGATGCCGGGCATCATCGCCGGCTGCCTGCTGGTGTTCATCCCGGCGGTGGGCGAGTTCGTGATCCCCGACCTGCTGGGCGGGCCGGACGCGCTTACCATCGGTCGCGTGCTGTGGACGGAGTTCTTCACCAACCGCGACTGGCCACTGGCATCGGCGGTGGCCGTTGCGATGTTGCTGCTGATCGTGATCCCGACCCTGCTGTTCGAATACATCGAGAACAAGCGCGAACGTCGCGAGGCGTCGGCATGAAGCGTCGCAACTGGTGGCTGTGGGGCGTGATCGTCGCCGGCTTCGCCTTCCTCTACATCCCGATCATCTCGGTGATCGTGTATTCGTTCAGTGCATCACGACTGGCGACGGTGTGGGGCGGGTTTTCCTTGCGCTGGTACGGCGAATTGTTCGGCAACCAGCAGATCCTCGACGCGCTTGGGCGCAGCCTGTTGATTTCGGCCACGGCGGCGACGGCGGCGGTGTTCCTGGGCACGGCGAGCGGGATGGCGCTGTCGCGGTTCGGGCGATTCCCCGGGCGTGGCCTGCTGAGCCTGATGAACTCGGCGCCGATGGTGATGCCGGACGTGATGCTGGGCCTGTCGTCGCTGCTGCTGTTCGTGGCCTTGCAGCAGATGACCGGCTGGCCGCAGCGCGGCATGTCCACCATCATGCTGGCGCACATCACGTTGACCACGTGCTACGTGACCGTGGTGGTGCGCTCGCGGCTGACATCGCTCGACCGCAGCCTGGAAGAAGCCGCGATGGATCTCGGTGCACGGCCGTGGCGGGTGTTCTTCCTGATCACGTTGCCGTTGATCGCGCCTGCCTTGTTGGCGGGCTGGCTGCTGGCCTTCACGCTGTCGCTGGACGACCTGGTGATCGCCAGCTTCACCTCGGGCCCGGGCGCGAGCACGCTGCCGATGCTGATCTACTCGAAGGTCAAGCTGGGCGTGACGCCGGAGATCAACGCGCTGGCCACGCTGATCATCACCGTGGTCGCCGTGGGCGTCGCGGTGGCCGGCGTGTTCATGCACCGCATGGAGCGACAGCGAGGCGGCTGACGCGGCGTGGCGATTCCTTGGCCATCGCCAGTGCCGTCGATCGAACGAAGTTATCCACCCATGCTGTGGACAACATTGTGGAAGGGCGATGGAACAACCGTCCACAGCCCGCGTGGCATGGGCGTCGCGGGCAGTTTGACGAAATCATGACCATCCCGGAAACGACGAAGCCGCCCCTTGCGGGACGGCTTCGTTTGGTGCAGCCGCGATCAATCACTTGGCCGATCAGGCTTCCGCGGCGTCTTCCTGGAATTCGCTGATGGGGATGCACGCGCAGAACACGTTTTTGTCACCGTGCACGTTGTCCACGCGCGCGACCGGCGGCCAGTACTTCTGCCGGCGCAGCGAGGCCAGCGGGAACACCGCCAGCTCGCGCGGGTAGGCGTGCGTCCATTCGCTCGCCGCCACCGCGTTGGCCGTGTGCGGTGCGTGTTTAAGCGGGTTGTCTTCGCGGTCGAGGCGACCGTCCTCGATGGCGCGGATCTCGTCGCGGATCTGGATCATGGCGTCGATGAAACGATCCAGCTCGTGCATGGATTCGCTTTCGGTCGGTTCGACCATCAAGGTGCCGGCGACCGGGAAGCTCAGCGTCGGCGCGTGGAAGCCGAAGTCGATCAGGCGCTTGGCCACGTCCTCGGCGGTGATGCCGGTGGCCTTTTCCAGCGGACGCAGGTCGAGGATGCATTCGTGCGCGACCAGTTTGTTGCGGCCGGTGTAGAGCGTCCTGTAGTGCGGTGCCAGTCGCGCGGAGATGTAGTTGGCGTTGAGCAGCGCGACCTGTGTGGCCTTGCGCAGCCCGGCCTTGCCCATCATCGCGATGTACATCCAGCTGATCGGCAGGATGCTGGCGCTGCCGTGCGCGGCGGCCGACACCATGCCGACGGTGCCGTCCGCGCTGTCGTGGCCGCGTGGCAGGAAGGGCGCGAGGTGCGCCTTCACCGCGCAGGGGCCGACGCCGGGGCCGCCGCCGCCGTGCGGGATGCAGAAAGTCTTGTGCAGGTTGAGGTGCGACACGTCCGAGCCCCACTGGCCGGGCTTCGCCACGCCGACCAGCGCGTTCATGTTGGCGCCGTCGGTGTAGACCTGTCCGCCATGCGCATGGACGATCTCGCAGATCTCGACGATGTCCTCCTCGAACACACCATGCGTGGACGGGTAGGTGACCATCAGAGCGGCCAGGTTGGCCGAATGCTTCTCGGCTTGCGCGCGCAGGTCGTCGACGTCGACGTTGCCGTTGGCATCGCACTTGGTCACGACCACCTTCATGCCGCACATCTGGGCGCTGGCGGGATTGGTGCCGTGCGCGGATTCCGGGATCAGGCAGACGTTGCGATGGTCTTCGCCACGCGACTGGTGGTATGCGCGGATCGCCAGAAGCCCGGCGAATTCGCCCTGCGCACCGGAGTTGGGCTGGAAGCTGATCGCGTCGTAACCGGTGATCTCGACCAGCATCGCTTCCAGCGAGTCGATCAGTTCGCGGTAGCCCTGCACCTGGTTGGCCGGGGCGAGCGGATGGATGTTGCCGAACTCCGGCCACGTCACCGGGATCATCTCCGCGGTGGCGTTGAGCTTCATCGTGCATGAGCCCAGCGGGATCATGGTGCGATCCATCGCCAGATCCTTGTCGGCCAGTGCACGCATGTAGCGCAGCAGCTCGTGCTCGCTGTGGTGGGTATTGAACACCGGGTGCTGGAGGAACGACGAGTTGCGCGAGAGAGAAGCGGGCAGGGCGTCGTCGACCTCGGCATCGAGCGCGTTGATGGCGGCGTCGGACAGGTCTGCGCCGAAGACCTTGGCCAGCGCGACGAGATCGGCGCGGGTCGTGGTTTCGTCCAGGCTGATGCCGACGCTGTCGGCATCGAGCTTGCGCAGGTTGATGCGCTGGTGGCTGGCGTAGAGGTGGATCTGCTCGGCATCGATGCCGGTGACGTGCAGCGTGTCGAAGAACGCATCGCCCACCGACACGCCGGCCTTGCGCAGCGCGGCGGCGAGGATCGACGCCTGCCGGTGCACGCGGCGGGCGATGCGGGTCAGCCCTTCGGGGCCGTGGTACACGGCGTACATCGAGGCCATCACCGCCAGCAGCACCTGCGCGGTGCAGATGTTGCTGGTCGCCTTCTCGCGGCGGATGTGCTGTTCGCGCGTCTGCAGCGTCAGGCGATAGGCAGGCTTGCCTTCGGCATCCACCGACACGCCGATCAGGCGGCCCGGCATCGAGCGCTTGTAGGCATCGCGGCAGGCCATGAACGCCGCGTGCGGGCCGCCGAAGCCGAACGGCACGCCGAAGCGTTGGCTGTTGCCGATCACGATGTCCGCGCCCCATTCGCCCGGTGCCTGGATCAGCGTGAGTGCGAGCAGGTCGGTGGCGACGGCGACGATGCCGCCGCGCGCGTGCACGGCCTCGGCCAGTGCTGCATGGTCGGCGACATGGCCGAAGGTGTTGGGGTATTGCAGCAGCACGCCGAAACTGTCGACGGTGGCGGCATCGGCCACCGGGCCGACGACGACGTCGATGTCGAGGCCGTCGGCGCGCGTGCGCACCACTTCGATCGTTTGCGGGTGCACGTCCTCGGCAATGAAGAACGTGTTCGACTTCGACTTGCCCGAACGCTTGGCCAGCGTCATCGCTTCGGCGGCGGCGGTGGCTTCGTCCAGCAGCGAGGCGTTGGCGATGTCCATGCCGGTCAGGTCGGCGCACATCTGCTGGAAGTTGATCAGCGCTTCCATTCGGCCCTGCGAAATCTCCGCCTGGTAGGGCGTGTAGGCCGTGTACCACGCCGGATTTTCGAGGATGTTGCGCAGGATGACGTTCGGCGTATGCGTGCCGTAATAGCCCTGGCCGATGAAGCTGCGGTAGACGTCGTTCTTGCCGGCGATGGCGCGGATCTTGGCGAGTGCCTCGACCTCGGTCATGCCGCCGGGCATGTCGAGCGTGCCGGTCGCCGCGATGGACGCCGGGACGATGGCGCTGGTCAGCGCATCGAGCGAGTCGTGGCCCACCGTGCGCAGCATCTGCGCGATCTCGGCGTCGTTGGGGCCGATGTGGCGCTCGACGAAGGCGTCGTGGTGTTCGAGATCGAGGAGCGAAAGTTCGCGCAGGGAGGATCGGGACATGGCGGGCATCCGGGAAGGGGGCGTTGTCGCGCCGGGACGCACGCGTCGTGATGGACGACGAACGGGTGCGCGCCGGGATCGGCGAGGTGCCCCTCTGTCCTTTTGCCTGAGAGTTTGGAAGCGTGCGGGACGAGGATCCGCCTGCTTCGTGCCCCTTCGGCGCCGGTTCCGGCTGGGCCGGTCGGTCTCTCCAGAGTGTTGGTGCGACGGTGGTATCGGGCCTGAGCGATTACGGGCGTTTGCGCCTTCGGCAGCGCGGGGCATCCGGCCCTGCGCTTCTCCCACCTGGACTGCATGCCGATTATACCTGCCGCCCGGCGCTGCGAGGCAGGCCCGTCGAGCGGGCCGGGTACATGGCTAAGCCGGCGTCCATGGCCGATACTGCCGGGCTCCGCGGACAGTGGCGTGCCGGCCCGTCACGCAGCGAAGGCATCGCCCGATCGCCGGTAGTGGCGGATGTGCTTGCCGGCATCCCCCCATCAGACGCAAGGAACCCCATGCCACGATCCGTCCCGGGCTTGCGCCGCCTCACGCTGCTGCTGGCAGGCCTGGCGATGTTCGGGCCGTTTTCGATCGACACCATCTTCCCGGCATTCCCGGCGATGGGTGCCGACCTGGGCGCCGACAAGGTGGCGATGCAGCAGACGATCAGTGCCTACCTGATCGCCTACGCACTGATGAGCCTGGTGCATGGCCCGCTGTCGGATGCCATCGGGCGCAAGCGGGTGATCCTCGGAGGGCTGGTGGTGTTCACGCTGGCGTCGGTCGGCTGCGCGCTGGCGACCGATCTGCCGACGCTGCTTGCGTTCCGCGTGCTGCAGGGGTTGTCGGCGGGCGTGGGGCTGATCGTGGGACGCGCGGTGATCCGCGACGTGCTGCAGGGCGACGACGCGCAGCGCCTGCTCAGCCAGGTGTCGATGATCTTCAGCATCGCGCCGGCGATCGCGCCGGTCATCGGCGGCTGGATCCTGGGCTGGGGCCGTTGGCCGCTGATCTTCTGGTTCCTGGTCGGGTTTTCGTTGCTGCTGCTCGCGGCGACCTGGCGCTGGTTGCCCGAGACGCATCCGCGCGAAGCGCGCATCGGCATCGTGCCCAGGCGCATGCTGCGCGACTACGTGGCGATCTTCACCAACCCGCGGTTCCAGCGGCTGGCCGCGGCGGGTGCGTTCAATTTCTCGGCGCTGTTCCTGTTCATCGCCTCGGCACCGGCCTTCGTGCTCGACCTGCTCAGGCTCAACGAACGCCAGTTCGGCTGGTTCTTCATCCCGATGATCAGCGGCATGGTCGTGGGGGCTTGGCTGTCCGGGCGCGCGGCAGGGCGGATCAGCGGGACGCGGCTGGCGAATTTCGGTTTTGCGTGTTGCGGCGTGGCGGTGGTTGCCAACGTCCTCTACAACACGTTCGCGACGGAGCCGCAGGTACCGTGGGCGATCCTGCCGATGACGCTGAATGCCTTCGGCATCGCGCTGGTGTTCCCCATCGTCACCTTGACGATCCTGGACATGTATCCGCGCCAGCGCGGATCGGCATCGTCGCTGCAGGCATTCACCGGGCTGGTACTCAATGCAGTGGTGGCGGGCTTGCTGTCACCACTGGTCAGCCATTCGGCCCTGCACCTGGCGCTCACCGCGAGTGCCTTCACCTTGGTCGGTTGGGTGTTCTGGCGCTGGGAAACGCGCCCCGGCCGCAAGGCGCCGCCCGGCCCGCCGGCGCAGGCGGGACTGGAGCCGAGCGAACATCTCTAGGGCGTCGCAGGTTGCGGATGACTTTCGCCGTGGCGCCCGCAGGAATTGCGGGCGTTGGCTGCTTACGGCGCGGGATCAGTTCGGCACTGCCAGCGGCTGCGAACCATTGCTTCGTGCAGGCTGCGGCGCGAGGTACTGCTTGATCTGCGGGAACACGACATCGAGGCGGGAATACCAGTCGATGTTCTGGGTGTTGTTGAGGCTGCCGGTGTTCGCGCAGGACGCATAACCGCCATAGAGGCCGCCGCGCAATCTGTATTGTCCGTTCCCGTCCACAGTGAACAGGCCCGAGCCGCTGCTGCCGCCCTCGGTGGTGCCCTGCAGCCATGCGGCGGCGTGGTTGTAACCGTCGCTTTGGCCCGGAATGTGCTTGCCGAACGAGACCTTCTTCGCATCGCCGCTTGGATGGTGGATGGCGACCACGTCGCTCGATGCCGCCAGCGGCGCCGAATCCCACCCCGCGAACGTCGCCATGGCCGGTGCAGGGTTGCGCAGGCGCACCATCAAGGCGTCGGTGTTGCTGTCGTGGAACAGCATGTCCGCGCCGCCCGACAACGTTGTCCGCTGCGTCGAGACGCCGCTGCGGCAGCTAGTCGCCTCGTAGTTCCAGTGGGTGTTGAGCGTGGCGGCGACGTTCTGCCGGTTCTGCGCCGGGACGCCACCGCTGCCGCCTGCGAAGCAGTGGTCGGCGGTGAAGAAATACGGCACCTGCGTGAGTGGCACGGTGTCGTTGAGCAGTGTGCCGGTGCAGATGTAGGTCCCGTACACACTGCCATTGGTGTTGAACAGGTTGTACACCATGTGAGCGACGGCATTCTTGGCATGCACGAAGCCCGCGCCCAGTTGATCCACCTGGCAGGCGGTGTCGATGTTGCAGCTTCCGGATTCGCCGATCTTCTCGATGATCTTGAAATCGCGACGCGTGTTGGTGAGCAGGTGAGAGAGTTCGGGTGCCCGCACCAGCAGGCGACCGGCATCGACGCCGGCAGGCAGGTAGATCTCGATCACCTGCGATTGTCCATCGGTGACTGGTGTCCAGAACACGCCGTTGGGCAGGGTGGACTTGAGGACTTCGCTGCCGGACATCAGCAGCGTGTTGCCCAGCGGGAGTTCGGAGCCCGCGAAGCGCAGTTCGGCGCGCGGATCGAGTCCTTCCAGCTTCAACCCGACACGCAATCCCATCGCCAGCGGCGAAGTCACTTCAAGGCGGGCGGCTTGCCCGCCAGCCGGCAGGGATTGCCATGCCGTGGCCAGGAGCGCCTGGCCCATGCTTTCCGTGGTCGCGTTGCGCGCGATGCCGATCTGGGTGGCTTTAGGCCTGCGCGCATCGCGGGACAGGTTGGCGCCCTGAACGTCGATGATGCGCTGGATCGGCAGTTCGGCGTAGCGCAACCGGGTCTTGACCAGTTGCATGGCCGCGGGCGTGCGCCACTGGACTTTCGCCGCGCTGGAAGAACGGCTCTGTTCGCCGTCCACGCGTTCCGCGGCGAGACCGATTGCAGGTGTTGCCAGCAGTGCGCTGGCGATCAACGAAGCGACGATTTTTCTCACGGCCAACCTTCTTTCATGGACTCCATGGCGGCGGCGGGTGCCGCTGCCCCACGCAGGGAAAATAGCACGCCGTGCCGCTTGCCCGGCAGGAATCGCCGTGCGTGGTCAATGCGCCTGCCGTCGTCCGACTGCATCCGCGCGGGCTGCGGGCGAGGTGAACATCTCGGCCTGCGCCTTGGCCGGGGGTGCGGCGCAAGCCGTGGCGTGACGGGAAGTGGCGTGGCCGGCGGAACGAGCGGCTGCGAGCCGTTCCCCCGGCGCGGGACGGATGTCTTGCCGAGTTCGCCGACGAAGGCGAGTCCGAGCTTGGCGAAATTCACGCTGGTGGCCGCGCTGTTGTCCATGTAGGCCAGGGTGTCGGTGGTGGTGTGCAGGCGGGTGAAGAACGTCGGTTCCGACATCATCGCCGAGGGATAGCCGGCAGCCGTCCACGATGCGTGGTCGGAGCATGCGTAGCCGCAGGTGGTGGTGCCGCGGGTGAGGCCCAGCGGCGCAAGGTAGGTGTCGAACAGCCCGGTCAGGAACTGCTGCATGCCCGGGTTGGAGTAGTCGGTCATCAGGCGCATGGCGAGCGTGCTGCCGGCCGCGTAATTGGTCATGTCCAGTTGCAGCACGCCGACGATGTTCTGCCCTTGCGCGCGATACGCCTGCGCGATGGCATGCGAGCCGCGCAGGCCGACTTCCTCGGCGGCATAGCCCATGAACTTCACGGTGCGGCGCGGTTTCCAGTCGGTCGCGAGCGCAATGCGGATGATCTCGGTGATGGTGGCGATGCCCGAAGCGTCGTCGTCGGCGCCGGGTGCATACATCGCGTCACCGCTGCCACTGTTGGAGATCGAGTCCAGGTGGCCGCCGACCACGACGACCTCGTTGGCCAGGTCGGTTCCGCGCACGGTGAGGATCACCGAGGGCTGGATGCCGCAGTTGCCGCAGGCGGTGAACAATTCCGCGCTGACGTCCGCGCGCCCGCGCCCGAGCGCGAGCCAGGTGTCGCGGATCCACAACGCCGAATTGCGGCCGTGGTTGCTGGCGTAGTAGCGGTTGGGCCATGCCGTCGACAGGTGCTGGATCGTGCCGCGGATGTTCGGTTCGGAGACCTGTTGCAGCCACGGCGATACGGTGGCGTGGTTGTCGATCGGATGCTGCAGGACGGACTTGGGAAAGACCGCCTGCGCCGAGCGTTCCGTGCGCAGGAAGGCTTCTGCCTCGGCGCGCGTCGCGAAGGCGAAGAAACCACCGCAACGTTTTTCGCGCTCGTGCACGAAGTGGCTGAAGTCGGCGATGCGGTGTGCCTGCACTTGGGCGACGACGAGTTCGCTGCCGACGCTGTCGCGATGCCTGCTGGCGTTGCGCGCGGCATGTGCAAGACCTGCATCGAACAGCTTGCGCGAGGTGACCACGTAGACCGGGGCGAACGGATCGGACTCGGGCGCGCGGATCGCGCGAAGCAACGGCGGCAGGCGCCACGGCGAGGTCGCATGAGGGCCGTGCGCGTCGCGGGCCTGTGCGCGGGTCTGCGTCGCGGGCAACAGCGCCAGTGCCAGCGCGAACAGCGTGGCGGATGCGATCGATGCCTTGTGCATGGCGGGGCTCCTCCGGTGGCGCGCGACGCCGTGGCCGGAGTATGCGCGGGGCAGGATGCTTGTCACAGTGCCCGACGCCTTGCCCGGTCGCGGAAAAGGAAAAGGCAGGCCAGGCCTGCCTTTTCCCGTTGCGCCGGAAGTCCTCTTCAGCCTGCCGGCGAGGCGGCGTCCCCCGCGCCCGTGGCGGCCGCCGATGGCGCCGTCCAGCCGCAGGTCTTGCCTTCGTTCTGCTGCTTCAGCCAGTCCTGCAGCGGCGCGAAATATTCGAGCACGGCGGAGGCGTCCATCTGCTCGCCGCCGGTGAGTTCCTTCATGGTCTGCTGCCACGGCTGGCTGTTGCCCTTGCCCAGCATCGCCCAGAACTTCTCGCCCGCGGCCTTGTTGCCGTAGAAGCTGCACTGGTACAGCGGGCCCTGGTAGCCGGCCGCGTCGCACAGCGACTTGTAGAACTGGAACTGCAGCACGTGCGAGAGGAAGTAGCGCGTGTACGGCGTGTTGCCGGGGACGTGGTACTTCGCGCCCGGATCGAAGAACTCCTCGCCGCGCGTGGTGGCCGGCGCGACGCCCTGGTAGCGCGCCTTCAGGTCCCACCACGCCTTGTTGTAGTTGTCCGGCGTGATCGAACCGTCGAACACGCCCCAGCGCCAGCGGTCGATCATCAGCCCGAACGGCAGGAACGCTACCTTCGCCAATGCCATCCGCATCTGGTTGTTGATCACTGCTTCCTGGCTGGGCTGCTGGCCGCTGACCAGTCCGATGGACTGCAGGTACTGCGGCGTCATCGCCAGCACGATGGTGTCGCCGATGGCTTCGTGGAAACCATCGTGCGCGCCGCCCTGGAACAGCGGCGGCTGGTGGTTGTAGGCCAGGTAGTAATAGACGTGGCCGAGTTCGTGGTAGATGGTGGTGAAGTCTTCCTCGTTCGGCTTGATGCACATCTTGGTGCGCACGTCCGGCGACTTGCCGTCGTCGCCGGACATGTTCATGTCCCACGCGCTGGCGTGGCAGACCACGTCGCGGTCGCGCGGCTTGATGAACTGGGTCTTCTGCCAGTACTGCGCCGGCAGCTTGGGCATGCCGAGCGAGACGTAGTAGTCCTCGGCGCGCTCGGTCATGCTGCGTGCGATGTCCAGTTGCGCCTGGCGGGCGAGCTCGACGCGCTTGTCTTCGCCGATGAACGGGCTCTGCGCGGTCTGGAGGTCGTTGAGGATGGCCTGATGCTGCTTCTCCAGTGCGCCGGTGACGTCGAGGCTGCCGGCCTGCGCGTCGGTGTACGGCGCAAGGACGTCCCACAGGTTGCCCCAGTCCTGCTGCCACATGTTGCCCATCAGGTGCGCGGGCAGCAGGCCGTTCACCGATCCCTGCCCGGGGTAGCGTGCGTCGAGCCTGGTGCGGGCGTAGCAGTGCAGTTGTTCGTACAGCGGCTTGACCTGGCCCCAGAGGCGGTCGGTCTCGGCCGCGATCTCGGCCGGCGGCATGTCGTAGCCCGAGCGCCACATCTCGCCGGCGTTGGCGAAGCCGAGGTCGCGCGCACCTTCGTTCACCAGTTCCACGAAACGCTGGTAATCGTTGCGCATCGGCTGGGCGATGGTGTGCCAGCCCTGCCATGCGTCGAGCTGCGCGGCCGGGTCGCGGCTGCTGCGCAGCACGTCCTCGAGTTCCGGCAACTGCCGGCAGCTCTTGCTGTCGCCGGCTGCGGTGCAGTACGAGCCTGCGCCGTACATGCCTTCCATCTTCGTGGCGAGGCGGGAAAGCTCGGCCAGCTTGGCCGGGTCGTTCGGCGCGGGCATCGAGGTGCCCAGCTTGAGCAGCATGATCGCGCGCGATGTTTCCGGCGACATCTGCTGGCCTTCGAACTTCCTGGCCTGTTCGATCCAGCCGTTGAGTGCGGTCAGGTACTTCTCGTTGGCTTTCGCGGCGAGCAACTGGCTGTCGTCGTTGATGTAGGTGCTCGACAGCCATTGCGCTGCAGTGAGCTCGGGGTACATCGCCTTGAGTTCGGCATTGACGCGCGTGACGAATTCGTCGGCGGTCTCGTTCTTGCGTTCTGCGCTGGTGCCGGCGGCGGTCGATCCCGCGTCGGGCGAAGGTTCGCGCTTGCACCCGGAAAGGGCGAGGCTCGCCGCGACGGCGAGTACGAGCAAAGCATGGCGTTGGATCACGGGGTCGTCCTGCGGGAGCTGCTTGCGGAGCGAGCAGGCTAGACCGCGGTCAGGAGTGCCGCAAGTGCGGTTCGTCCGGGAGCAAGGGCGTGCGTTCGAGCGGATCCACCAGCCGCGCGCGACGTAGCCAGGCCCAGGCATCGGCGGCGTCGCGGTCGAAATAAGCGGCGGCAGAACCGAGGCGGAAGGTGTAACCCCAGGCGTCCATGTCGGCGAGGATGCGCGCCGCACCGACCCCCGGGATCAGGTCGCCCAGCAGCGCCTGCAGCACGCACACGGCGTCCTCTTCCTCGACCGAATCGGTGGCGTCGGTATGCACCGCCGCACGGCGTTCCGGCGGCAACACGATCAGGTGGCAGGCTTCGTGCAGCAATGAATGCAGCGGCGTGTCGCCACGGGCATACACGGTGGTTCCGATCAATCCGGCTTCGGACTCGCCCCAGTAGCTGCCGGGGATCGGTGCGCCATCCTCGACCCGTTGCAGGTGCAGCCCGTAGCGGGCGAGCAGGGCCGCGACATCGTCGGCGTCGATGTCGCGCAGCAGCAGGACGCCGGACTGTTCTCCCTCCCTCTCAAGGGGAAGGTCGGGATGGTGCGGGATGCCGTGCATGTGCAGTCGCGGGCGCCGTGAGTGACGATCATCCCCGCCCAACCCTCCCCTTGATGGGGAGGGCGTCGAAGGTCAGGCCGTTGCCGTGCGTTCGTCGGGAAGCGCGACCGAGATGTCGAGCACGTCGTGGTCGCCGTCCTTGACCAGGTCGACCTTCACCGCATCCACGTCGACGCTGACGTACTTGCGGATCACTTCCAGCAGCTCGCGCTGCAGCAGCGGCAGGTAGTCGGGCGCGTCGCGTCCGCTGCGTTCCTGTGCGATCAGGATCTGCAGGCGGTTCTTGGCGATGGACGCGGTGTCTTTCTTGGCCTTCAGGAAATCGAACAGTCCCATGCTCAACCTCCGAAGATCTTGCTGAAGAAGCCCTTCTTCTCCAGCTGGGTGAAGCGCATCGGGCGCTCTTCGCCGAGCAGGCGTGCGACGGCGTCGTCATAGGCCTGGCCAGCGTTCGATTCCATGTCCAGGATGACGGGTTCGCCCTTGTTGGAGGCGTTGAGCACGTCGCCCGATTCGGGGATCACGCCGATGGTCTTGAGCCCCAGCACCTCCTCCACGTCGGTGATCGACAGCATCTCGCCCGATTCCACGCGTGCCGGGCTGTAGCGGGTGAGCAGCAGGTGTTCCTGCACGCGCTCGCCGGCCTCGGCCTTGCGGGTCTTGGAGGCGAGCAGGCCGAGGATGCGGTCGGAGTCGCGCACCGAGGACACTTCGGGATTCACCACCACGATCGCGCGGTCGGCGAAATACATCGCCAGGAACGCGCCCTTCTCGATCCCCGCCGGCGAATCGCAGACGATGTAGTCGAAGCCGTCGTCGGCCAGATCCTTGAGCACCTTCTCCACGCCTTCCTTGGTCAGCGCGTCCTTGTCGCGGGTCTGCGACGCGGCCAGCACGTAGAGGCTGTCGAAGCGCTTGTCCTTGATCAGCGCCTGCCTGAGCGAGGCTTCGCCCTGCACGACGTTGACGAAGTCGTAGACCACGCGGCGTTCGCAACCCATGATCAGGTCGAGGTTGCGCAGGCCGACGTCGAAGTCGATGACCGCGACTTTCTTGCCGCGTCGCGCGAGTCCGTTGGCGACGCTGGCGCTGGAGGTCGTCTTGCCGACGCCGCCCTTGCCGGAGGTGACTACGATGATTTCTGCCAAAACACGTCTCCTTGGGATGTGTCGCCGTCAATCCAGTGCGGCGATCTTGAGTTCTTCGTTGTCCAGCCAGACCTGCACCGGCTTGCCGTGCAGTTCCTTCGGGATATCTTCCAGCACTTTGTAGTGTCCGGCCACGGCCACCAGTTCGGCGTGGAAGGCGCGGCAGAAGATGCGCGCCTTCTCGTTGCCCTGCGCGCCCGCGAGCGCGCGGCCGCGCAGCGGGCCGTAGATGTGGATCGAGCCGTCGGCGATGACTTCCGCGCCGGCACCGACCTGGGACAGCACGGTCAGGTCGCGGTTGTCGGCGTAGACCTGCTGGCCGGAGCGCACCGGTGCCGACTGGATCAGGCCGGGTTGGCCCGTGGCGGGAGCGGGGCGGGGGGCAGGCTCCTGGCGGACGGCTGCGGGTTTGGGTTCGGGCGCAGGTTCGGCGGCGGGCAGGGTGCCGTCGGCACGTTCGTACTGGGCGCGGAACTTGGCCAGCAGTGGCAGGCCCAGCTCGACAGACAGCCTCTCGTTGTCGTTGCTGCCCCAGGCCAGTGCCACCGGCAGCACGCCGGCATCGCGCAGGGCATCGACCAGCTTGCGTGCGATGGCGACATCGGGCGTGCCGGCGAGGCCACCGAAATCGATGATCACCGCAGCCCGCGCGAACAGCTTCGGTGCACGCGCCACGCGCTCGCGCATCTCGTCGGCCAGCCGATCCACGTCCAGCGTGCGGATGCGCAGGTTGGCGATGCCGACCTGGCCGATCTTCAGTTCGCCGGCGGGCTCGTAGTCGACGACGGGCACGGCACTGCTCATGCAGATGCCTCCGCAGCGGTCGGGCGCGGCTTGGTCAGCCAGTCTTCGTCCGGCAGGTCGGTGCCGTAGCGGGTCTTCACCCAGTCGTAGCTGCAGGTCATGTCCTTGGTCAGCATCGAAGCGCGGATGCCGTTCTCCATGATGTTCTGGCCGATCTCGCGGAAGCCGAAGCTGCCGTGGAACAGACGCACCGGGTCGTTGTCGTGTTCGAGGAACACCTCGCAGGCCAGCAATGGATAGCGTAATTCGGCGTAGCTCTGCACGTCGGCGTAGAACGCGCGGCCAACGCCGCCGCCGCGGCGGCGGCTGGCGACGACCACGCGGTCGATATAGAAGAAATGCGGGTGGTGCTCGCCGAACCAGCGGAAGTTGCTGCTGTCGTGGCCGGCGCCGGAACCGAAGCCGACCAGGAACCCGGCCAGCGCGCCGTCGCGCTCGGCGATGCGGAAATACTCGGCGGTGTCGAAGAACCTGCGAAGCCTGTCCGCGTCCAGCGGCAGGATGGCGGGGCCGGCGGCGTTGTTGAGGGCGAGGATGGAATCCAGCTCGTGCTCGCGCACGTCGCGGACGACGATCGACATTCCTGACTCCAGGGGGAAATTCCTGACTGCAGCTGCGTGCTGCCACTCCTTGGCGGAAACGGCTGCGGCGCGAACGGGCGGCCGCGGCGGAACCGCATCGGATTATCGCACGGCGCAACGCGGGGCGGCGACCGACGGTGCCGGGCGGCATGACTTTCGAGGCTTCCGGGTGGCCGGTTTGCCCCTAACATGGCCGCATGCTCGCGCGCTTCGACCACAACCGCCTGCTGCGCTACGCAGGCCTGTTCACCTGGGGTGTGACCGGGCTGCCGCTGCTGTTCCTGTCGCTGGTGCCGGCCGACCCGCTGTCGCAGGGGGTGTCGCTGGCGACGCTGGAGGGCTGGCGCACGTGGATTTCGTGGGGAACGTTCGGATTGTGTTACGCGTGGCTGACGCGAGGCCTCGGCCAGCGCCGGATCACGCTGTTCGACTACCCGATGCTGGTGCTGCTGGCGGGCAGCGCCATCGCGATCAGCTACTACAGCCAGAGCGGGCTGGGCAGCGTGCTGCTGATGGTGGTGGCCTGCGTCCTGCCCTGGCTGCTGCCGCTCAAGCCGGGCATCGCGCTGCTGGTGCTGTGCGAGTTCGCGATCATCCCGGTCTTCGTGCGCGGGCTCGGGTTCACCTGGGGTGAAGCGGCATTGCAGGCCGCGTTGTTCGTCGGTTTCACGGGGTTTGCCTACGTCACCGGACTGGTGGCGCGCCAGCAGGCGCAGGCACGGGACGAACAGCGCCGGCTGAACGCGGAATTGCGCGCCACCCGCGCGTTGCTGGCCGAAAGCGTGCGCGTGAACGAGCGCACCCGCATCTCCCGTGAACTGCACGACCTGCTGGGCCACCACCTGACCGCGCTCAGCCTGAATCTCGAGGTGGCCAACCACCTCGTGCGCGGGCAGGCCAAGGAGCACGTGACCCAGGCCCACACGCTGGCCAAGTTGCTGCTGAGCGACGTGCGCGAGGCCGTCAGCCGTCTGCGCGACGACGATGCCATCGACATGCGCGCCACCCTGTTGCCGCTGGCCGACAACGTGCCGGGCCTGCGGATCGAGATGGAGATGCCGAGGTCGTTCCTGCTCAACGATCCCGAACGCGCCCATGTCCTGTTGCGCTGCACGCAGGAAATCATCACCAATGCCGTGCGCCATGCCGCGGCCGAAACCCTGCGCCTGCGTTACAGGAACGAGGCGGGCGTGGTCACGCTGGAAGCCTTCGACGACGGCAAGGGCGCCGAGATGGCCACCGCCGGCAACGGGTTGCTGGGCATGCGCGAACGGCTGGTCGCCTATGGCGGCACCTTGCAGGTCGAAACGTCCCCCGGCAACGGCTTCGCGGTTCGGCTGCGGTTGCCTCTGGAAGAGGGCGCCGAGGCCTTGGCCCGTGCCGCCGTGGTTGCGCCGCAAGGACAAGAACCGCGGCCGCGGCAGGCCGCCACCCAACCAGACACCGCCGTGGAGGCACCATGATTCGTATCTGCCTGGTCGACGACCAGACCCTGGTTCGCCAGGGCATCAAGTCGCTGCTGGCCCTCGATGGCGAGATGGAGGTCGTCGCCGAAGCCGCCGACGGCAAGCAGGCCGTCGAGCTGGTGCCCCAGATCCGGCCCGATGTCGTGTTGATGGACATGCGCATGCCGGTCATGTCCGGCCTCGAGGCGTTGCAGGCCCTGTCCAAGGCCGGGACGTTGCCGCCGACGATCATCCTGACCACCTTCGACGACGACCAACTGGTGCTGGCGGGCATGAAGGCCGGCGCCAAGGGCTACCTGCTCAAGGACGTCTCGCTGGAGCAGCTGGTCGGGGCCATCCGCGCAGTGGCCGGCGGCGGCTCGCTGGTGCAGCCGGCCGTGACCCAGCGCCTGCTCTCGGGGCTGGAGCACATGCGCAACGAGTTCGTCAGCCTCGACCGCCCGGATCCGCTGACCGACCGGGAAACCGAGATCCTGCGGCTCATGGCCGGCGGTTTTTCCAACAAGGAAATCGCCAATTCGCTCGGCGTGGCCGAAGGCACGATCAAGAACCACGTGTCCAACATCCTGTCCAAGCTCGGCGTGCGCGACCGAACCCGAGCGGTCCTCAAGGCCTTCGAGCTGCAACTGGTCTGACCGGCAGGATGTTCCGGGCCGGTGCAGCACACCGGCCGTTCGTCGGCGCCACGAGGCAGTGCCTCGTGGTCGGCGCCGCCTCACCCTGTCCAAGCTCGGCGTGCGCGACCGAACCCGTGCGGTCCTCAAGGCCTTCGAGCTGCAACTGGTCTGACCGGCAGGATGTTCCGGGCCGGTGCAGCGCACCGGCCGTTCGTCGCCGCGTGCGGCATGCCGCACAAGCCACGGCTCCTTACCCTGCCCGCCGCAGCGCGGCGGGCGTTCGCAGCCATGCGAGGCATGCCTCGCAGGCCATGACGGCTCACCCTGTCCAAGCTCGGTGTTCGGGATCGCCCCGGGCCGTGCTGAAGGCGTTCGAACTGCAATTGGTTTGATCGACAGGATATCCACGCAGCCCCGGGCAGGATGGCCCGCCACCCCGTCTTTGCAGGTCGGGAGGGGATGGCTCGCCCGACCCGACGCAAATTGCTAGCATTGCCGGTCTGCGCCTGATGCCGGCCGGATTGGTTCCTGGAGAATCCTGAATGACCCGTTTGTACGAGATCCTGATTTCCATGGCGATCGTCGCCGTGCTGTTTGTCCTGGTGGGTGTCTTCCTGCCGTCGAGCCGTACCCTGACCGAGCAGTTCGAAACCAGCCGCAACCGCACGATCGTGTTCGACACGCTCAACAGCTTCAACCGGTTCAAGGACTGGAACGCGCTCCCGCTGCACGATGCACAGGTCAAGCTCGAGCGTTCGGGCCCGGCCGAGGGCGTCGGTGCGCGCCTGGACTTCGACTCGTCGGTCAGGTCGGTCGGCAAGGGCAGCTGGGAAATCATCGAGAGCGAGCCGGGCAACAGCGTGGCCTACAGCATCGACGACGGTAACCGCGGCAGCGGCAAGCGCGTCGACTTCAACCTCAAGACCGCCGGCCGCAGCGGCCGCAACATCGAGGTCACGCAACGCTACCAGGTGCATTACGACTGGGATCTGCTTGGCCGCTACGCGGGCCTGTACGTGCGCAGCAGCGTGGGCGAGGACATGAAGCTCGGCATGCGCCGCCTGTCCAACATGCTTGCGCAGATTCCGAACGTCGACTATCGCGTCGAAGGCAGCAAGATGCGCGACATGGCGGTCGTCGATCGTCCGGCCGAGAACCTGCTGGTGGTGTTCGCGGGTGCCATCGACCGCAACAACCAGAAGATCAAGGAGTCGATGACGGCCAACACCGAGTGGATCAAGCGCACGATGGATGCGAACAACCTCGAGCCCGCCGGCCCGATGCGCATCGTGTCCACCGAACTCGGCCGCGAGACTTACACCTTCGACGTCGTCCAGCCCGTGCGCAAGAAGCGCGTCGGTTCGTCCGCGCCGGCTGCCGATGCGGCTGAAGGCGAACAGGCGCCGGCCACCCCCGCGATCGAACTGGCGGTGGATGACGGCGAGCTTGAAGTGACCATCCCGACCGGCGCACCGGTCGAGTACGTGCGTGCCGAGCCTGGCCGCGCGACCCGCGCGCTGTACACCGGCTACATGGCCGAACTCGACAACGTCCGCAACGCGCTGCGTGCATGGACCATGGTACAAGGGCACGAAGTGGCCGGCCGTCCGTTCGAGTACTACAGCAACGGCATCGATGCTGCGTTCACCGCCGACGGCGAGTTCGAGGTTTACTGGCCGATCCGCACCAAGTGATCGGCCGCGCCCATTGAAGTGATGTTCCTTCGCGCCGCATCGCAAGATGCGGCGCGATGCGTTTGGAGGATGGTGAATGCACATGCCTGCTGCCCAGCGCCCGCGCTGGCCCGCCGCCATCGGCGCGTTGCTGGCCGGCGTGTCCGTGGGTCTGTCGGCCTACGCCTCGCATGCGGTGGACGGCATCGTCCGCCAGCACCTGCTGCTGGCCGCGGCTTTCGCATTCGGCCACGGTGTGGCACTGGTCGCGTTGTCCGCAAGGACGCAAGGACGGCTGGGTGCGTCGGCATCATTGCTGCTGATGATCGGCACCTTGCTGTTCAGCGGTTCGCTGGTCGCGAAATCGCTGCTCGGCTGGCCGTCGATGCTCGCGCCCTGGGGCGGCACGATGCTCATGCTCGGCTGGCTATTGCATGTCATTGGTGCCTTGAGGCGATAGCGATGCCACGCCACGCGCGCGGGTTCGATACCGAAGCGGCCTTCGACCACCTGTGTCGCCGCGACCGCAGGCTGGGTACGTGGATGAAGCGCATCGGGGCCATCGCGCCGGAGCCGCGCTGGCGTCGCCCGTTCGATCCCGTCGATGCCTTGGCGAGGGCAATCCTGTACCAGCAACTCAGCGGCAAGGCGGCATCGACCATCGTCGGCAGGGTCGAGACCGCCATCGGCAGTACGCGCCTGCACCACGACACTCTGGCACGGATCGACGATGCCGCGTTGCGCGCCTGCGGCGTGTCCGGCAACAAGGCGCTGGCGCTGCGTGACCTGGCTGCCCGGGAGTCGCGCGGCGAGATCCCCACGTTGCGCCGGATGTCGACCCTGCACCACGACGAGATCGTCGCCGCACTGGTGCCGATCCGCGGCATCGGCCGCTGGACGGTGGAAATGATGTTGATGTTCCGGCTCGGGCGACCGGACGTGTTGCCGATCGACGACCTGGGCATCCGCAAGGGCGCGCAGCGCGTGGACAAGTCGGATGCGATGCCGACTCCGAAGGAACTGGCGGCCCGCGGCGAGAAGTGGGGGCCGTACCGCACCTACGCCAGCCTTTACCTCTGGCGCATCGCCGATTTCGCCGAAGGCGCGAAGACGCCGGTCAAGCGTTCGCAGGATTGAGGCGGCAAGGTCGCTTCGCTGCGACCACGGATCGGCCGATGCGATCCGGTAGCAGGGCCGAGCTTGCCCGGCTTGCCGCCGCTTACGTATCCCGTGCGCCTGAAAACCGCCAATGCCACGGTTCGTAGACGATGCCGTGCGGATTGTCGCGGGGGTAGCTCATGCGGAAGCCGTGCCCGCCGGCGTTCGTGCGCAGCCATGTGAAGGCGGGCGTGGACTCGAACGATTCCTCCGCCGGTGGTTCGCCGGGCGTGCCGATGTCGAGCGCGCGGCCGTCGTGGTGTTCGCTGAAGCCGGGGGCGGCGTTGACGGTGAGGATCTCGTCCACGCGCAACCCGCGCGCGAGTTTGCGCTCGAAGATGCCGAGTTGGTAGTCGTGGCTGCGGTAGCCCGAGATGGCATCGAGCACGATGCCGTCACGCTGCGCCGCCTCGCGCATGCGTTGCCATGCGCCAGTGGCATCCGCATGCAGCCACAACGGGCGGCGGTAGCGGTCGAATCCCGCGAATGAAAGCCAGTCCGGTTCGGCGACCAGTGCCAATCCGCTCTTGTCTGCATAGTCGTCGGCATCGATCCCGAGCCGGTCGAGGCGCTCTTCGATGCGATGCACGGGCAGTTCGCCGACGATTTCGATGCCGTTCCGGGCGTGGCCGGGATGTGCATCGAGCGCATCGAGCGCGTCGTCGATCCCCGGTTCGTGCATCCATCGCGGCACCAGCGGCATCAGCCCTTCGGGCAGCTCCGCGGCGAGATAGCGGCCATCGCGCTTGCGCCGCAGCACGCGCGTCGCACGCGCCAGGATGCGCGCATCGTGGTTCGCACGCGCATGCAACAGGTCGCCGGGCCAGAGTTCGATCTCGGGCGTGTTGGCCAGCAGGCGGAGACGAGGGCGCATGCGCGAAGGTTATCGCCGCGGCGCGCGCTCCGCCATCTTGCGCAGTTCGTCCAGCAAGGCTTGCGGACTGCGCGGCTGCAACAGCAGGTCGTAGCCGACGCGGGTCGGGATCCACGCCACGCGCTTGCCGCCGACCATCGCCACCAGCGCCTTGTTGCGATTGCGCAGGCGGAACCAGCCGCTCTTGAAACCGGGCAATCCGGTGCCGTTGGTCTTGAACATCGGCCGAAGTTCCGTGCGTTCGTCGAGGTCGACGATGCGGGCTTCGTCCAGTTTCAGGTCGGCCAGTGGAAGCCGGCGCCGGTAGAACGTGGTGGCAACTTCCAGCACGCCATCGACCAGTGCCAATCGGTGGCGGCTGAACACGCGGTGCAGGAACCACCACAACGTGGCACTGAAGAGGCCGATGCCGCCCACCGTCAGCCAGGTCGTGAGCTGGCGGCTGTCGCCGATCAACCGCAGTGCGGCATCGTCGGCCTGGAAGGCATGGGTCAGCGCTGCGATGGTGATGCCGACGGGCAGCACCATCGTGACCAGCAGCAGGAATGCGTAGGCGGCGCCGGAAGGGCGTTCGAGTTGCCAGCGCTTGGCTTGGTCGTCCATTCGTGTCCCTTTCAGTGTTGGCCGATCCATTCGACGATGTCTCGGATCAGCGCGGCATCGACTCGCCCGGCCGTCTGGTAGTCGACGAGCGAGCCGGGGCCGGTTCCCGCGATGCCGAGGTGGCTGAGCGCCGGATAGGATTTCAGCCTCGCGCGCGGGTCGTCGGCAAAGGCGTCCCGCCAGCCACGCCAATCGTCGTCGGTGACCTGGATGTCGCGGTGGCCGTGCAGGAGGAGCAGCGGGATCGCCAGCGACTTCGCCTCGCCGACCGGATCCACCGCTTCGATGCTGCGCCAGTAGGTGGTCGACTGTCCGAGGGGAGCCTCCGATGCCGGGACGTCTTCGCCAGCGCGGATCCGCGCGATGCCGCCCTGCAGCCCGTCGATGGCCTTGCGTCCTGCTTCGGACACCGTGCCGTCGGCGGAGGCCATCCGCTCGAACTGTTCGACCAGGATGTCGAGCAGCGGGCGGGAAGGCGCGGCGAACAGGATCGCACCGGCGGTGTCGGCGCGTGCCGCGATGCGTGGCGCCATCATCGCGCCGAGGCTGTGGCCGAGCACGTAAATGCGTTGCGGGTCGATGCCCGGTGTGTTGCGCAGCGTTTCGATGGCGGTGACGGCATCGAGGGTGACTTCATCGTCCACGCCGTACTCGCCGGTCGCGTAATCCTGCGGGCGTGCGCGCGTGCGTTTGTCGTAGCGAAGCACGGCGATGCCTTGTGCTGCGAGGCCGTGGGCGATGTCGAGGAAGGGGCGGTTCGGGCCGATGGTTTCGTCGCGATCCTGCGGGCCCGAGCCGTGCACCAGCACCACGCCGGGGAAGAGGCCGTCGCCGGGGGCGGGCAGGCTGAGCGTGCCGGGCAGGGCGCGTTCGCCGCTGCCGATGTGCACTTCCGTTTCGCGCACACCCGCTGCCGCGGCCGGGCGGGGTGGTGGCGCCGCCACGGGTGGCTGCAACAACAATCCGGCCACGCGATCGTGCGCATCCAGGGAAACGATGGCATTGAGCATGCCGCGCTCGTAATGCAGCGGGATCACCACGACGCGCAACGCACCGCGCAGGTTGAATGCCGGCTCACCACGTCCAGTGGGCTCGCCCAGTTGCGCGGGCAAGCCCGTCCAGATCCTGGACAGGCTTTCGGCATCGATCGCAGCGCGTGCCTCCGGCGTGAAGCTTTCGACGATGGCCTGGTACTCGCCCGCGTCCAGGCGGTCGAGCGTCTGCACGGCGAGAGCGATCGCACGATCCTTGTCGGCATCGGAGGCCGTGGCGGGGAGAAGCGCCGTCGCCAGCCACAATCCGCAGGCGAACAGCGTGCTGGAAAGGAAGGGGTTGCGGCGCACGGCTTGCCTCACTTCGCGGTGGTGTCGGCAGCGGGTGCGAAGTGCAGCCCCGCGACCTTGCCTTCGGCATCGATGGCGACGGTGGCGTCGAGGGCTGCGTGCTCGCGCTGGATGCGATGGACGACGACGGTGTATCCATCGCGGCTGGACACCTGCGCATCGCCACGCGACTGCACCGGGCCCGCCGATTCGATCTGGAGTTGCAGGCTCGCCAACTGGGTTGCGCCCAGTGCGGCCTTCATCTGGTCGTTGAAATCGCCGGTGGCGGCTTCGAAGTCGCCGGCTTCCATCTGGTCGAGGACTGCCGCGGCGGTGGCGGTAGGGTCGGCCCCATCCTGCGCGGATGCGGGCACAACGAAGGCGATCGCGAGGCAGAGTGCGGCGAGGAAACGGGGGATTCGGTTCATGTCATTGCTCCTTCTTGAAGATCAGTGTCGGTGACGAAATCGTGGGGAACGCATGCACCACGTTCACCAGTTCCCAGCCCATCTTTCCGTGCCTGTCGAGTTCTTCCTTCAAGGCGTCGCTCTTGAAGCCGCCTTTCCAGTTGGTCTTCACTTCGACGACCAGGTATGTCCAGCGCTTGCTCATGGTGATGGCTCCATTGTCGTGTGCATGGCCGGGTCGTTCGATGCCGGTTGCACGGATGCGAGGGCTGACAGCAGCGCGGACAGTGTCGCCTCGCGTTGCCGTTCGCGCGAGACCGCCGCGAACCGGTCGCCCGGTTGGAAGCCGTACTCGCCGAAACGGGAATGATTGCCGCCTTCCACCACGATCCTCGACGCGTCGGCGGGCAGGTTGCGGCGGTTGCGGTTTGCGCGTTCGATGCTGGCGATGGGATCGCGATCCCCCAGCACCTGGACGACCGGGAACGCGGCGTCGGAGAGGTCGACGTCACGCGGATGCGAGGTGCCGATCAGCACGAGCGCCGCGGTGTGCTCGGGATGCGCATGTGCGAACAGCGCGGCCACCTTGCCGCCCTTCGAGTGGCCCGCGACCACCCAGCGGCTGCCGGCATCGGTCGTCAGCGCACGCGCGTGCGCCAGCAAGGCCGGATCCTCGGCGCCACCGAAGGCACCGCGGCGTGGCAGGGCGACCAGCATCGCGCGATGGCCGTGCGCGGCCACGTCGCGGAGCAGCGGTGCGTAGGCGACGGGATCGACCATGCCGCCCGGGAAGAACAGCAGCGATGCCGCGCCGGGCGTGGCGACGGCAGGCTCGAAATGCCACACGCCATCGGCGGCTTCGACGGAAACACGCTCGTCCCCGTGCAGGGCATCGCGTGCGGTGTCGTTGGCGCGGAAAGCAAGCAGCGCCCAGCCGACCGTCGCCACCAGCACGATCGTGCCGGTGATGGCCCAGACCTTCCTGACCTTGGCCCAGGTGATGCTCATGCAGAGGATCCCTCGTCGCTGCCAAGCTGCGATCCGTCCCTGGGCAGCCTGCCGGCCTTGCGCAGCGCATCGCGCAGCACGTATTCGATCTGCGCGTTGAGGCTGCGGATTTCGTCGTCCGCCCACTTCTGCGCCGCCGTCAGCACTTCGGCGTTGATGCGCAGGGGATAGGCCTTCTTCTCTGCCATGGCGTCAGCGCCTCCGGTCGCCGTGGCGCAGCCGCAGGATCATCGACAGTGCCAATGCGTTCACCGCAACGACCATCAGCACAGCCACCGTCGCGATGCGCCCCTGTTGTGCGCCGGCCCAATACAACCCGAGTGCGCCCAGGAACATGCACAGCGCGATCATCGCCCAGTGCAGGGCGACGATCCTCGCCAGCGGATCGGCGACGCGTGCGTACCAGGCGGCGATGCCCAGCGCGGGCATCCCGCCGATGGCAACCAGCAATGGCGCGAAGAGATCCATCCGCGGCTCAGTACAGCGAACCGGTGTTGACGATGGGCTGCGTGCTGCGGTCGCCGCACAGCACCACCAGCAGGTTGCTGACCATGGCGGCGCGACGCTCTTCGTCCAGCTTGACCGTGCCGCTCTTCTCCAGCTCGGACAGCGCCATCTCCACCATCCCCACGGCGCCGGCGACGATCCGCGTGCGTGCTGCGATCACCGCGTTGGCCTGCTGCCGTTGCAGCATCGCCTGCGCGATCTCGGGCGCGTAGGCGAGATGGCTGATCCGCGCTTCCAGCACATCCACGCCGGCGGCGGTGAGGCGTTCGTCGAGTTGTTCCTTGAGCCGGTCGGAGATTTCCTGCGGATGGCTGCGCAGCGAGATCTCGCCTTCCTCGTGCTGGTCGTAGGGATAGCTGGTGGCCATCGCGCGCAGCGCGGCTTCGGACTGGATGTGCACGAAGCTCTCGTAGTCGTCGACGTTGAACACCGCTTCGGCCGAATCGACCACGCGCCACACGATCACCGAGGCGATCTCGATGGGCGAGCCGTCGAGTTCGTTGACCTTGAGCTTGCCGCTCTCGAAATTGCGCACGCGCAGCGAGACTTTCTTCTTGGTGAAGAACGGGTTGTTCCAGCGCAGGCCGTTCTCCTTCACCGTGCCCACGTAGCGGCCGAACAGGGTCAGCACCGCGGCCTGGTTCGGCTCGACCATGTACAGGCCGACCAGACCGAACACGCCGATGGCGCCGAGCGACAAGCCCGTGACCAGTGCCGTCACACCGCCAGTGCCGTGGATCGCACTCAGCATCAGCCAGCCGGCGGCGACCAGGAGCGCAATCAGGGCCAGCAGCGTCGGGATGCCGGGCAGGGAGCGAATCGGGTTTTCTTTCATGGTGGTTCTCCGGGCCCACCGTGGGCCGGAAATATTGATATCAATTTGATATCACATCGTCAAGAAATATTTTGTCGCCCGGTAACCTGTTGATTTTCAATGTGGTTGCCGGTGGGGCGATCTGCGAAGATGCCCGCATGGCCATCGGGGGCGAGTGATGAACGGACACGCCGGATATGCGGTTTTCTTCTTCCCGCAGGCGCTGGAAGCCTTGGGCGGCGCGATCAAGCCCTACCTGCAGGACAGCCTGACCGGCCCGCACGTGGCCTGCGACGAGGTGGACACCGCAGGCGGCTTCATCGAGATGACCCTGCGCGGCAAGACGCCGGAGGGCCGCGACGTGACGCTCGAGCTGATGTTGCCGTCGAGCATGGTGATGATGATCGTCTCGACGCAGCAGGACGGCAGCTTCGGGTTCAGGCCGCACCAGGCGATCGCGCCGATGGCCGAGCCGTCCGCGGCAACGGATGCGCCGCCGCCCAAGGAAGGCTAGCTGCGAGGTCGCCTCCGTTGCAGACGGATCGTCAGGGCGCCGACGGCGTTGCCACGTCCACCCACACCAGCCGGTGGTCGCTGGCATCAACCAGTTCCGATCCCGGTTCACCGCGCTTCGGCCAGAACACGCCGCTGCCGGTGGGCGTGAAGCCGACCGAAGGCAAGGCGTAGTCCAGGCGCAGGTTACCCACGCGCGGGTTGAGGTTGGCGGTGTCGTGCGCGTGCGCGCTCCGGTGCTGAAGGTTCGCACCGCCTTCGGCCTCGGCTGATGCGATTGCACCTTCGCTGCGTGGGGTGGCGTGTCGCAGCACGCGTGGGTGTTCCAGCAGTTCGACGATGGCCTCGTGTTCGCCGTCGCCATCGACCGGATCGTTGTTGAGGTCGCCGAGGATCGCGAACAACGCACCATCGGCAAGTCCACCGCAGGTGCCGTTGTCGTCGCACAGCCATGGCTTCGTGCCTGGCGGAAGCGCGCCGGGCGTGATGTATTCGCGCCACAGACGGATCTCGTCGTGGTTGCGCAGGCCGTTGCGGTTCTCCGGGCCGTCGAATGTCGGCGGCGTGGGATGCGATGCGAGGATGTGCACCGTGCCGAGCGGCGTTTCGACCGGGACGTCCCAGTGCGATTTGGACGACAGGCGCAATTGCGACCACACGGCATCGGCATGGAACGGCTGGCCGGTCGCGGGATCGACCGGGCGTCGCGCGCCCGGCATGTCGCTCCACTTGAGCAACTGGAAGGTGCGCGCCTGCGCGGCGTCGATGGGGAATTTCGACAGCAGCAGCATGCCGTACTGGCCGGGGTGCAGGCCGTAGCCCCAGGCGTCGTTGCCACGGTCGCGGCCATCGCCGCCGACGCTGCCGTTGTTGTCGAGGTCGAGTCCGCTCTGCACGCCGGTGTTCACCGGCGCGAAGTAGCGATACGGGTAGCGCAATGCGTCGCCACCGCCGGGTTGCGGCTGTTCGAGGTAGTCATGCTGGAACAGGTCGGCGGCACGGCCGGCTTCGTCGTAGTCGAATTCGTTGAGCAGCACGATGTCGGGGCGCACGACCTGCAGTACCGCCGCGATCCGCCTGGCCTGCGCGTTGCCCAGTTCCAGTCGCCGGATCAGCCCGCCCGTGTCCTCGTCGTACAGCGACACGTTGTAGCTGGCGATGCGGATCGTGCGGTCGGTCATCGTGTCGTCCGTGGCGGCGGTGTCGGGTGCATGCGCACACGCGGTGATCGCGAACGTGGCGATGGCAAGCGTTGCGAAGAGGGCGGACAGTCGATGCACGATCATTCCCCGGAGGTCGCGTCGAAGCGTCGCCATTGGCGTCCGTCGAATCGTTCGAGCGGCTTGAACCTGCGTTTGTAGTCCATCTTGTCGTGTCCGGAAATCCAGTAGCCCAGGTAGAGGTGTTCGCGATGTTCGCGCGCCGCCCATTCGATCTGCTTGAGGATGGCAAGCGTACCCAGGCCGCGTTGCAATTCGTCGGGATCGTAGAAGGTATACACCGCCGACATCGCGCGTGGCGCAAGGTCGGTGACGGCGACCGCGAGCAGTCGCCCTTTGCTGCGCAGTTCGAGGAAACGGCCTTGCGCCCAGCGGCCGATCAGGAACTGGTCGAACTCGCTGGCGCCGTGCGTGTCCATGCCGCCCGCGGGGTGGCGATGCACCAGGTAGCGCCGATACAGCGCGAGACGCTCCTCGGTGCGCTCCGCGGGCAGGATGCGCGCGGTCACGTCGGCATTGCGTGCCAGGCAGCGTCGCTGGCTGCGATCGGGCACGAACGCAGCAACCGGGATGCGCACCGCGATGCACGCGCGACAGCCTTGGCAATGCGGCCGGTAGAGGATGTCGCCAGAACGGCGGAAGCCCCACTGCAAGGCTTGCGGGTAGACCGCGTCGAGGCGGGGGTCGTTGGGGTCGAACACGAGGTCGCGCGCGACGCGCTCGGGCCAGTAGCCGCAGGCGTGGTCGCCGGTGTGGAACAGCCGCAGGTTGTCGTGGTCGCCCATCGCGATGCCGAGGCCCGTACCACGCCAGCATAACCGTGGCCGGTCGCGTGGGGCGCGACGTGCGACTGTCCGGTGCCTGAACCCGCCGGCCATGCTGTCAACCGGGCCAATGGCATGGGCGTTCATGGAGGCACCTGCGGCGCTGGTGCCGCCTTCGAGGAACCCGACATGATGAAGAAGACCCTGGCCGCCGCCATCGTGCTGTCACTGTTCGCGACCGCCGCCATCGCTCAGACGTCGCAACCGCGGCAGGAACGTGCCGCGCGCATGAACATCGATGCCAATGGCGATGGCGTGATCGATCGCGCCGAAGCCGCGAAATTCCCGCGCCTGGCCGAGCGTTTCGACCAACTCGACAAGAATGGCGACGGCAAGCTCGATGCCAGCGAGCGTCCGCGTCGCGGCGAGCATGGCAAGCGCGGTCGCGGGCATGGCGAAGGCCGCCATGGACATGGCCGGGGCTTCGGTGGCCCGGAGCGCCTGGACACCAACGGCGATGGTCGCCTGAGCCGCGAAGAAGTCGCGGCGGCCCTCACCGGACGCGACGGCAAGAACCGTCTGCTGGAGAACTTCGATGCCATCGACACCAACCGCGACGGCCACGTCACCCGGGCCGAGTTGCGTGCTTGGCACCAAAGCCAACGCCCGCAGCGGGAGGCGGAGATGCGCCAGCGTTTCGACGAACGTTTCGCCGCGGCCGACCTCAATGGCGATGGCAAGTTGAGCCGCGTCGAAGTGCAGGAAAAGATGCCGCGTCTGGCGAACCGCTTCGCCTGGTTCGACGAGAATGGCGACGGTTTCCTCGGTCGCGACGAACTGCGGTTCGACCGCGGCCGCTGACACGGCGTTCGGGGAAGCAAAGGCCCGCATCGAAAGATGCGGGCTTTTTTGTGTCATGGCCGTGGCGCGAAGATCAGCCCGTGGTGCTGAAGTGCATGTGCGCGATCACGATCGAACCAATCACGATGATGTTGCTCAGCATCATGCCGGTGCGGCCCCAGGTCAACCGATAGGCCAGCAGCCGCGACCGTGCGCCTGCCGGATCGCGCCGCGCATCGCGTTCGATCATCGGCGCCATCAGCTTCGGCAGCAGCACCAGCAATTGCCAGTTCATCGCCAGCAGCGCGACGAAGATCGTCGCCAGCGTCAGTCGCGGCTCGTGGAACAGCAGGTGGATGGCGATGACCACGAGGGTCGAGGCCAGCGTGGCCAGCATGTAGCGCCACGAGAAACGCTGGATGGTGGAGAGTTCGTCGGCGTTGTCGGCATAGGCCAGCACGATGCCGCGGCTGAACCAGGCCGCGACCAGTCCGCCGAGCAGTCCGCCCGCGGCCGCACCTGCGAAGCCCATCGCGAAACGCGCGAACAGGCCGCCGGCCAGCGACTTGGTGGCGACGCCCAATCCCGCGGCGGCGGCGGGCTTGGTGAAGCCGATCGAGGCGGTGATGCCCACGGCGAACGCAGCCGTCGGGGCGCTGCTGCGCGCGAACTCGCTGAAGCGCGCCAGCATGTCGTCGTGCACGCTCTGGCGCGCACGCGACAGGCGCTTGCGCACGGCGGCGTCGGACATGCCCAGCAGGCGTGCGACCTGCTTCGAGCTCTGGCCCTCGCGATAGAACAGCAGCAGCACTTCGCGGCTGTCCTCGGGCAGTTCCGAAATCAGGTCGGCGGCGATGGCATCGCGCTCGGCGTCGAGCGTGGACTGCATAGGGCAGGCGGATGGATCGGCGGCGTGCTGGATCGCCAGTTCCGCGGCTTCGCCGTCGAGCGGGCGGTTGCGCAGGCCGCGCAGGTGGTCGTGGGCGAGGTTGCGCGTGATCTGCCGCAACCAGGGCAGGAAGCTGGCCGTGTTCTTCAGCCGTGGCAGGTTGTGCCAGGCGGACATGAAGGCTTCTTGCGCGATGTCTTCGCTGCTGGAGACGTCGCGGGTGATCGCCAGCGCCACCGCCGTGACCGTGTTCTGGCTGGCCACCACGATCCGGCCGTAGGCATCGGCATCGCCGCGGGTGGCGGCGGGCAGTTCGCGGCGGATCAGCAGGTCGATGTCTTCGGCGTTCATGTCGTCTTGGATGCGGGCGATGCTTCGGGACGGCGCCAACGCGCAGGATGTGACCGTCAGCGGGTGGCGTCCACGTGCCAGTCGTCACCTTCGCGCCGTGCGTCCGCCGTGCGTACCCGTGCCTGGGTCGCGCCGTGGCCGACCGACCAGGTGACCTTGCCGGTGCCGCTGCCGTCGGTACGCCAGGCGTAGACCGACACCCGGATGGCCTGGGGCGCTTCGCAGCCGGAAGCCGGGGATGCGTCGATGCCGTCGGCGCGCATCGCGGCCAGCGTTGCCTCCGGTGGTTCGCGGCCGTCGATGTCCAGGCAGACCACGCCGCCGCCGGTTTCGAGCGCGGCGACTGCCGCGGCAAGGCCGGGCGGGGTCGCGAGCAGGTGGATCGCGCCGGGCGTGTCGTCGAGGATGTCGAGCGCCGGGTCGAGCCCGGTCTGTACCACCACGCGAGGTGTCGGCGCAGCGGGCGCGGGATCCGGCGTCGGCTTGAACACGATGGCGGCGGCTACGATGGCGATGGCGGCGAACAACCCTAGGCGCATGCGCATCGCCTTGCGTCGTCCCTCACGGCCATCGCGTTCGGCGATCCGGGTATGTGGCGTCACCGGCAGGAAGCTCGCCGGCAGTGTGGTGTCGGCATCGAGCAGCCCGGCTTCGCGCAGCAACTGCCGCGCACGCGGCTGGTCGCCGGAGCGGATCACCCAGACGGTCGGCTTGGGGCTGCTGTCGGCGCCGCTGCGGTAGCTGAAGTTCCCGCGGATCGCGCTGCGGAAAGAACGGCCATGCTCGACCCGTACCTCGATGCCTTCGGCTTCGAGCATGGCGGCCACGGCCTCCGCGTTCTCGATCCGTGCGCTGCTGAAGACCTGCCGCATCGTTCAGCCCTTCGAGGGGACTTGCCGGGCGGCGGCCGCATCGGCGACCACGCGGATC
Source organism: Luteimonas sp. (assembly GCA_024707405.1). Taxonomy (GTDB): domain Bacteria; phylum Pseudomonadota; class Gammaproteobacteria; order Xanthomonadales; family Xanthomonadaceae; genus Luteimonas. The sequence continues at coordinate 37,012 of JANPZU010000003.1, read as the reverse complement.
AGGCCTTCCTGTGCAGTGCTGGCGACCAGCCGGCCCTGCAGGTCGTAGACCATGCCGCGGGCGAGCCCGCGCGAGCCTTGCGCGCTGGGGCTGTCGAGTGAATACAGCAACCATTCGTCGGCGCGGAACGGGCGATGGAACCAGAGCGCGTGGTCGAGCGATGCCATCTGCACGTTCGGCTGGTAATAGCTGATGCCGTGCGGGAAGGTCGCGGTGCCGAGCAGGTGGAAATCGGACGCGTAGGCCAGCAACGCACGATGCAGTTCCGGCGCATCGCCGACTTTCGCGCCGAGGCGGAACCACACCTGCTGGTAGGGCGGGCGCTTGGGCGGGTTGAGTTCGTCGCGCGGATAGACGTGGCGGAACTCGAATGGCCCCATCCGGTCGAGCCAGCGTTGCACCTTGGTCGGCAGCGTCGCGAGCTTTTCCGGCGGGATCGCAGGCGCGGGTTCGATGTCGTCGGGTTTCGGCACTTCCGGCATCGACAACTGGTGTTCGGCGCCGGCCTCGCCTTCGTGGAACGACGCGGCGCAGAAGAAGATCACCTTGCCGTGCTGGATCGCGGTGACGCGGCGCACGGAGAACGTGCCGCCGTCGCGGGTGCGGTCGACGTCGTAGACGATGGGATGGTCGATGTCGCCGGCACGCAGGAAGTAGGCATGCAGCGAATGCGCGGCGCGTGGTTCGGACATCGTCGCCTGCGCCGCCGACAGCGCCTGCCCCAGCACCTGTCCGCCGAACACGTACTTGGTGCCGATGTCGCGGCTCTGGCCGCGGAACAGGTTTTCCTCGAGCCGCTCCAGCGAGAGCAGTTCGATCAGTTCGGAGACGGGGGAAGTCATGGCCGCGATTATACGGATGCGCCCCCGGCGCGCCGTTCAGGGGATGCGCTGCAGCGCGCTCGCTTCCAGCACTTGCGTCCACGGGAACAGTGGCCCCGGATCGCGCTTGCGTTGCACGGTGGCGGCGGGATCGTCGCTGGCTGGCACGGCTTCGGTATCCAGATCCTCATGGCCGGCGATGAAACGCAATGACGGCAGCTCGGCCTGCAGCTTGTCGAGCAGGGCGAGCAGGGCGTCGACCTGCGCCGTGGGATAGGGTTCTTCCATGGTTTGCCGGCGCGAGTCGAGCCAGTCCGGGAAGCGGCCCCGGTTGACCAGTTCGATGCCGACCGCACGTGCGTTGTAGCCGCGCACATGGTGCGCGATGCGTTCGGGCGGCACGTATTCGAGGACGGCCCCGTTGCGGTCGATGTACCAGTGGCCGCTGTTGCCGGTACCGGAGGGATGCACGATGCGCTCGCCCCAGGCACGCGCGGTCTCGATGTCGGGCAGTTCGGTGCAGTGGATGACGACGAGGTCGATGCCGCCGATGTCGCGCGCCTCCAGTTTCGAGGCGTAGGGAAGGTTGTCGGTATAGATCCGGAGTCCGGACGAATGGGGCGGCGGCATGGCGCGATGCTAGCATTGCAGCATGCGAATTCCGCCGCCCGGATCCGAACTCCACGCCCTGATGACGCGCTTTCCGCGCGCCGGTCGCGTGCGCTGGATCGGGCTGCGCCCGGCCCGCGACGTGCCGATGCACGAGGTCGCCACGGCCGAGGCCGTCACGGGCGTCGGACTGGCCGGGGATCGTTACGCCGGCGGCAGCGGCAAGCGCGGCATCACCCTGATCCAGGCCGAACACCTGCCGGTGATCGCGGCGCTGTCCGGGCACGATGCGGTCGCGCCCGCCACCTTGCGGCGCAACCTCGTGGTCGAGGGCATCCCGCTGGTGGCATTGAAGGGCAACCGCTTCCGCATCGGCGGCGTGCTGCTCGAAGGCACCGACGATTGCGATCCCTGTTCGCGCATGGAAGATGCCCTCGGTGCGGGCGGCTACAACGCCATGCGAGGCATGGGCGGATTGTGCGCCCGCATCCTCGAAGGCGGTGCGCTGCACGTCGGCGATGCCGTGGAGTGGGTGGAGGCGTGAGCACGCGGGGACACTGCATCCTCTCGCACGGATTCGAAAGCGGACCCGACGCGACCAAGGTCACGGCCCTCGCCGACGTGGCCGACCGCTTCGGCTGGACGCACGAACGCCCCGACTACACCGACCTTGATGCCCGGCGAGAAGTGAGCGAACTCGGCGACGTGTTCGCGCGGGTCGAGCGCCTGCATGCGCTGGCCAAGGCCGCTGCCGCGCGTGGCCCGTTGCTGCTGGCAGGTTCCAGTCTCGGTGCCTGGATCTCCGGGCAGGTGTCGTTGCAGGTGCCGGTGAAGGGGTTGTTCCTGATGGCGCCGCCGATCGCGATGGGCAAGGCGCCGCCGCTGCAGGCGGCCAAGGTGCCGGTGTCGATCATCCATGGCTGGCACGATGAACTCATTCCCGCGGCGGCGGTCTTCGACTGGGCGGCATCGCGCGATGCCGCGTTGCTGATGGTGGATGACACGCACCGGCTGTCGGATCACGTGCAGGCATCCGCCGATGCATTCGCGGCACTGCTCGCACGGTTCTGATCGATGAAATTCTTCGTTTCCTGCGCCAAGGGCCTTGAATACCTGCTGGCCGACGAACTGACCGCACTCGGTTGCGAGCGCGCAACGGCGACCACCGCGGGCGTCAATGTCGAAGGCAGCCTGCACGACGCGCAGCGTGCGGTGTTGTGGTCACGCCTCGCCAGCCGCGTACTGTGGCCGCTGGACGACTACGACTGCGCCGACGAACATGCGCTGTATGCCGGTGCACGCGCATTGCCCTGGCACGAACACCTCGATGCGACGATGACGCTCGCCATCGACGCGCACGTCTCCGGCAGCGCCATCACCCATGCGCGTTATGCCGCGCAGCGGGTGAAGGATGCCGTGGTCGATGCACTGCGCGAACATGCCGGTGCGCGCCCGGACGTGGATGTCGAATCGCCCGACCTGCGACTCAGCCTTGTGGTGCGCAAGGGGCGGGCGATCGTGTCGGTCGACCTGTCCGGTGGCCCGATGCATCGTCGCGGCTGGCGACGTGCGCAGGGCGAGGCACCGCTGAAGGAAAACCTTGCGGCCGCGATGCTGCTGCGCGGCGGCTGGCCGGCGCTGTACCGCGAAGGTGGTGGCCTGCTCGATCCGATGTGCGGCAGCGGCACGCTGCTGATCGAAGGCGCATTGATGGCCGCCGACGTGGCGCCGGGATTGATGCGCCATGGCGATGCGCTGCCTTCGCGCTGGCATGGCTTCGACGCCGCGCATTGGCAAGCGCTGGTGGACGAGGCCGTCTCGCGGGAACGTGCCGGACGCGGCGCATTGCGCCCGTGTTTCGACGGCGCGGATCTCGATCCGCATGCCATCCGCAATGCGCGCGAAAACGCGACGGCGGCCGGACTGCGTGATGCGATCCGGTGGGACGTGCGCGCCGTCGAACAGCTCTCTGTGGAACAACGCGCTGTCGAACAGACGGGCCGTCATTCCCGCGAAAGCGGGAATCCATGGGCGAACTCGTCTTTGCCGCACGGGAACGGCGAGGATGCACAGGCAAGCACGCGTGGCCTCGTCGTGTGCAACCCGCCTTACGACGCCCGGCTGGCGGCGGATCCCGGTTTGTATCGCGCGCTGGGCAACGCCTTGCAGCGCGTCGTGCCCGACTGGCGGGCCAGCCTGCTGTGCGGCGACAAGGAACTGGCCTTCGCCACCGGCCTGCGTGCGAAGAAAAGTTACCAGCTGTTCAATGGCGCACTGGAATGCACCTTGCTGGTGTGCGATCCGATCCATGTGCCGCGCCGCGAATCCGGCGAGCCGCGCGCACTGTCGGAAGGCGCGCAGATGGTCGCCAACCGCCTGCGCAAGACCTTGCGTGCATCGAAGACCTGGCGCGAACGCGAGGGCATCGATTGCTTCCGCGCCTACGATGCCGACATTCCCGAATACGCCGCGGCGATCGACGTCTACACCACGGCCGACACGCGCGAGCGCTGGCTGCACGTGCAGGAATACGCCGCGCCTGCCGACATCCCGGAGGACGTCGCACGCAAGCGCTTTGGCGACCTGCTGGCGGGTGCGGCCGAAGCGCTCCAGGTGCCGCGCGAGCGCATCGCGATCAAGACGCGCGCCAAGGGCAAGGGCGGCAGCAAGTACGGGCGCTTCCAGCAACGTGGCGAGATGTTGGTGGTGCGCGAAGGTGCGGCGCGCCTGCGCGTGAACCTGTTCGACTACCTCGATACCGGCCTGTTCCTCGACCATCGCCCGCTGCGCCTGCGCATTGCCGAGGATGCGCACGATACGCGCTTCCTCAACCTGTTCGGCTATACCGGTGCGGCGACCGTGCATGCAGCCGTGGGCGGCGCGCGCACCACGACCACGGTGGATCTCTCCGGCACCTACCTGCAATGGTGTGCCGACAACCTGCAGGAGAACGGCATCGGCGGCGCGAAGCACCGTCTGGTGCAGGCCGATGCGATGCAATGGCTGCAGGCCGAGCGTTCCGAGTACGACCTGGTGTTCTGCGACCCGCCGACGTTCTCCAACTCCGCGCGCGCCGACGACTTCGACGTGCAGCGCTCGCATGTCGAACTGCTGCGGTTGGCCGTGGCGCGGCTGGCGCCGGGCGGCGTTCTTTATTTCTCGAACAATTTCCGCCGGTTCCGGCTGGATGAAGCCGCTTTGTCGGCGTTCTCCGTGGTGGAAGAGATCAGTCGCGAGACCATCCCGCCCGATTTCGCGCGCAACCCGCGCATCCACCGCGCGTGGCGATTGGCCCGCCGGGCGGACTGAGCACGTGGCGGGTTCGCGCCCGATTTCGTTCCAATCAAGGTGTTGATTGCCATGGATGGCAACCATCGTTCCATTGGCGTGGGTTCTTCGCGCCGGAAATGGCGGCATATTGGGCGGCAGACCTCAACAGGAGCCGGCCATGAGTGCCATCGATCCCATCCGTTACGCCCGCATCGCCCGCAAGGTGCGCGGCATGCCTGCGTCGGACGGCGCCGGCGTCAAGCTGACCCGCGTGATCGGCAGCGGTGAACTGCCCGACCTCGATCCGTTCCTGCTGCTCGACGAGTTCGGCACCGACAAGGCCGAGGATTACCTCGCCGGTTTTCCCGAGCACCCGCACCGCGGCTTCGAGACTGTGACCTACATGCTCGACGGTCGCATGCGCCACAGAGACAACCACGGCAACGAAGGTTTGCTGGTGCCCGGCAGCGTGCAGTGGATGACCGCTGGTCGCGGATTGGTGCATTCGGAGATGCCCGAGCAGCAGGAAGGCCGCATGCGTGGTTTCCAGCTCTGGGTGAATCTGCCGGCGAAGGACAAGATGACCGATCCGCGCTACCAGGAATTCCCGCCGGAGCAATTGCCGGTGGCAACGCCTGCCGAAGGCGTGACCATCAAGGTCATCGCCGGCGAAGTGGGCGACGTGCGTGGCCCGATCTCGCAGCCGGCGACCGATCCGGTCTACCTCGACATCGAACTCGCGCCCGGCGTGGCGTGGTCGCATGCCTTGCCCGAAGGCCACAACGCGTTCGCGTATGCGTTCGAAGGCGCGCTGACCTTGGGCGAGGGCGACGACGCGCGTCCGCTGGCCGCACAGGAAATGGCGGTGCTGGGGGGTGGCGACATGCTGTCGCTCAAGGCCGGCGATGCCGGCGCGCGCCTGATCCTGGTTGCGGGCCGCCCGTTGCGCGAGCCGGTCGCCCGCTACGGCCCGTTCGTGATGAACACCAAGCAGGAAATCATGCAGGCCTTCGTGGATTTCCAGGAAGGCCGGTTCTGATCGTCAACCCAAGGAAAGTCCCCACATGAAACTCGCATTGTTCGGTGCGACCGGCAGCATCGGTTCGCGCATCCTCGACGAAGCACTCGGTCGCGGGCATGACGTGGTCGCCATCGTGCGCGATCCGTCGAAACTCGCTCCGCGTGACCGTCTTTCGACGGTCAGCGGCGACATCACTGCTGCCGACGGTTACGCCGCTGCGCTGCAGGGCGTGGACGCCGTGGTCGTGAGCGTGTCGCCGCGTGGCAACACCACCGGTGCGCAGCTGGTTGTGCTGGCGAACGACCTGCTCGCCAACCTGCCGCAGCTTGGCGTCAAGCGCCTGCTGTGGGTCGGCGGTGCCGGCAGCCTGGAGGTCGCGCCCGGCGTGCGCGCGGTCGACACGCCGGACTTCCCGACCGATTACAAGGCCGAGGCGCTGGCGCTCGGCGAAGTGCTGGACGTGTTGCGTGCGTCGGCAACCGACATCGACTGGACGTTCATCAGCCCGCCGTTCGTGATCGCGCCCGGCGAGCGCACCGGCAATTACCGCATCGGTGCCGACACGCCCTTGTTCGACGATGCAGGCAACAGCCACATCAGCAACGAGGACTATGCCGTCGCGTTGCTCGACCGCATCGAGAAGAACGATGCGCCGAAGCGGCGGATCACGGTCGGCTATTGAAGCCGGGGGCCGCATGGTCGAAGAAAAGCCGGGCATTGCCCGGCTTTTCCTTTGCAGCATGCAAGAAGCTCAGTTGACCGGTGCGGCCTTCTCGCTGCCCAGCCACTTGTAGGCGATGCCGCCGATCAGGCCGCCAAGGATCGGCGCCACCCAGAACAGCCACAACTGCGACAGCGCAGCGGTGTCGGCGAACAACGCCACGCCCGTCGAACGTGCCGGGTTCACCGAGGTGTTGGTTACCGGGATGCTGACCAGGTGGATCAGGGTCAGGCCCAGGCCGATGGCGATCGGCGCGAAACCCGCCGGCGCCAGCTTGTGGGTCGCACCCATGATGATGATGACGAATACGGCGGTCAGCACCACTTCGACCAGGAACGCCGCTGCCACCGTGTAGCCACCGGGCGAGAGTTCGCCGTAGCCGTTGCTGGCGAAGCCGCCGGCCTCGAAATCGGGCTTGCCGCTGGCGATCTGGAACAGGATCCAGCCGGCGAAGATCGCACCGAGTACCTGGGCGACGATGTAGGGCAGCAGGTCTTTCGCTGCGAAGCGCCCGCCGGCCCACAGTCCGAAACTCACCGCCGGATTGAAATGCCCGCCGGAGATGTGTCCGAGTGCGTAGGCGCCGGTCAGCACCGTGAGGCCGAAGGCCAGCGAGACGCCGACAAAGCCGATGCCGAGCGGATTGCCATCGCCGCCGAAGTTCGCTGCAAGAACCGCGCTGCCGCAACCGCCCAGTACGAGCCAGAACGTGCCGATGAATTCGGCAGAGAGTCGCTTGATCATTAGATTCCGTCCCCGATCAGTATCTGCAGGCCACATGGCCCGGGCGAATGCTGAACGAAGAATGTGAACCGCGTGTTCCGGAATCGTTAAATCGGCAGGCTTCAGTTGCTGCCCAATCGCGCATCCCGGAAGCGGAGGCCCTGGGCGGCGCGTTGTGCTTCGGACAGTTCCGGTTCGGAATCGGCACGCACCACGATGTGCGCCGTGCTGTTGCGGTCGAGTTCGATCAGGGTCTCGCGCACCATGCCGTTCTGGACGTCGCCCCGGTACCAGAACACCTCATGGCCATCGATCAGGACGCGATCGCCTTCGCGATGGGAGCGGCGGGTTCGGAACTGCGCATCGGGCCGCAGCATGACGGCGAACGCTTGCTGGCCGTCGGTGTCGCGGATGGCCTTGCAGAACGTGAAGCCCGCACCGTCCACCCTGTCCCAGGTCAGGCCGGTCGATGCCGGCAACTCAGGGCACGATGTCGATTGCGCGAACGCGAACGGCACGAAGAGAAGGGCTGCCAATGGCAGCAAACGCCGGAATTGCATGCATTCCCCCTGCAACAACCACAAATGACGCCAAATGTCCCGGGCCATGGTGCGTGTTGCAGTGCAATGAATCCGTGACCGGTGTCATTTTTCGGGCAGCGGGATGAATTCCGTTTCGCCGGGGATGGTGCCGAAGCGGCCTTCCAGCCAATCTTCCTTGGCCTGTTCGATGCGTTCCTTCGACGACGACACGAAGTTCCACCACATGTGGCGGGGCGCATCGAGGGGTTCGCCACCGAACAGGATCGCCTTGATCGGCGTCTTGGCGCGCAACACGGCGGGCGAGCCCCTGTCGGGCAGGATGAGGTGGCGCGCGGGGATGTCGGCACCGTCGAGCTGGGCCTCGCCCTCGAGGATGTAGATCGCGCGTTCGGGATGCGTGGCGTCGATGGCGATCTCGGCATCGGGTTCGAGGTCGAGCGCGACGTTCAACGTGTCCGTGTACACCCGCACCGGCGACGCATCGCCGTAGGCGGTGCCGGCGATGATGCGCGCGGTGGCGCCCTTGCGCACGAATTGCGGCAAGGTGGCCGCGGCATGGTGGTGGAATTCCGGCGTGGCTTCCTCGTGCGGCTTCGGCAACGCCACCCAGGTCTGCATGCCGTGCACCGGCTGGCCGCCGCCGCGCAGGTCGCCGGGCGTGCGTTCGGAATGGGCGATGCCGCGCCCGGCGGTCATCCAGTTCACGTCGCCGGGATTGATGTCCTGCAGCGAACCGAGCGTGTCGCGGTGGCGGATGGTGCCGGCCCAGAGATAGGTGACCGTGGCCAACCCGATGTGCGGGTGCGGGCGCACGTCGATGCCGACGCCCGGCTCGAAGATCGCCGGCCCCATGTGGTCGACAAACACGAACGGCCCGACGCTGCGCGCCTGGAGGGTGGGGACGGCGCGACGCACGACGAGGTTGCCGATGTCGTGCTCGCGCGGCGCGATGATGGTGGTCATGGCGGGCTCCGTGGCTGGCGAGCGTGCAGCATCGCATGCCCGCGCCATCGCGGCAGCCGTTGCGGCGGGAACGGATCGTTGCGCGTGGGCACGGAGGCATGCATGCCCGCGACGCGTCTAGTACAACGGAGCTTGCTCCGCTGTTTTCCGGTACCGAACGTTTGGAGTGGAGCAGTGGAGCAAGCTCCGCTCTGCGGAAGTGGAATGGCTATGGCTGCGGCAGTGAACTTGAGTCCGTGCCGCCTCGACGCGATGCCAGCCGGTCGGCCAGTCGCGTCGGTTCCGGCAAGCGGTAGTTCTTGGTGAAGCGCATCACCAGTTCCGGTGCGGACGCCATCGACACCCGATGGCCGGGCGAGACGATGAGCGGGTTGCAGCGCACCTTGCTGCGCAGCAGCCAGCCGATGCGTTCGCCACCATCGCGCAGCGAGGTGAAGGCGCCGCGCATGTCATGCAGTGCAGTGGCGGACGTGCCGACGAGCACCTTCTTCGCCACACCGATGCTGGGCAAGCCGGTGGCGACGCCGAAGTGCGCGGCGATGCCCAGCCGGCGCGGATGCGCGATGCCATGGCCGTCGACGAAGGCGATGTCGGGCGGATGCGGCAATCGTTCCAGCGCGGCGAGCAGTGCCGGCAACTCGCGGAAGCTCAGCAGGCCGGGCACGTAGGGCATGGTGGTGGGGATGCGTACGACCTCATTGGCAACGACATCCAGATTCCCTGCGTCCAGCAATATCGCCGCGGCGCGGGTGATGGTGCCATCTTCCTCGAAGCCGACATCGAAGCCACCGACATGGCGCAATGGCTTGGCAAAGTCGTCGCGCAACACGACCTGCTGCGCAAGACCGGTTTGCACGCGGCGCGCATCGACGACGCTGCCATCCCAATCGCCGAAGGGATGGTTCATTGCGAACCGGCCCCGGCGCCGTCGTGCAGCACCTCGAGCGTTGCACTGCCATCGCCTGCGATGCGCACGATGCTGATGCGGTCGTATTCGTCATCCGGCATCGGATTGGCAGTGCAGTCGCACAGCGCGGACACGATGTCCGGCACGGTGTTGCTGTGCCCGGCGATCAGGATGGCGCCATGGTGATGCGTGGCCTTCATCCGCGTGGCCAGTTGGGTCGCAGGCTGGCGTGCATCGTAGGTTTCGACCGCGATGCCGCGTGCTCGCGCCGCGGGCGCGACCGTCTGCTGCGTACGCCAGTAATCGGTGGCGTAGGCGGCGACGAGGTTTTCGCCGGACAGTCGTTGCACAAGCCGCTGCGCGCGTGCATGTCCCGTTTCGCTGAGCGAGGGATCACGCGGATCGTCGTCGGCTTTCTCGGCATGGCGGACGACCACGAAGGTAGTGCCGGCGTCGTGCGTCGGTGGCGTGATGCACGCGGCCAGCAGCCATGCGCAGGCGAGGGCAATGACGCGGATCGTCGTGCGCATGTCAGCGGGCTGCCGTGGTGGGTGCCAACGCGATCAGCAGGCCGCGGGCGGCCTTGAGCCGTGCGTCGGCGTCGGGCAAGTCGAGCGTGATGCGCAGCTTGTCCGGGCCATCCATGCGGTAATGCTTCGGCTGGCCCTGGATCAGGCGGATCACCGCCATCGGATCCACGTCCGGCTTCTCCACGAACTGCAGGCGGCCGCCGTTCGGGCCGAGGTCGAGCTTGCGGATGCCCAGTCGCGTCGCATCGAGTTTCAGTTCGGCAATGGCGAACAGGTGTTTCGCCGGATCGGGCAGCAGGCCGAAGCGATCGATCATCTCCACCTGCAGCTCGCGCAGTTCTTCCGCATCGCGCGCGGAACTGACGCGCTTGTACAGCGTGAGCCGGGTGTGCACGTCGGGCAGGTAGTCGTCGGGGATCAACGAAGGCGTGTTGAGCACGATGTCGGCGCCGCGGTGCTGCGGCCCGTCCACGTCCGGCAGTTCGCCGCGCTTGATGCTGCGCACCGCGCGCTCCAGCAGTTCGGTGTAGAGGCTGAAGCCGACTTCGGCCATCTGCCCGCTCTGGTCTTCTCCCAGCAGTTCGCCGGCGCCGCGGATTTCGAGATCATGCGTGGCCAGCGTGAAGCCGGCGCCGAGTTCGTCCATCGACGCGATGGCTTCCAGCCGCTTCTGCGCGTCGGCGGTGATCGAACGGCCGTCCGGCACGACGAGGTAGGCGTAGGCGCGGTGGTGCGAGCGGCCGACGCGTCCGCGCAACTGGTGCAACTGCGCGAGGCCGAACTTGTCGGCACGGTTGATGATGATGGTGTTGGCGTTGGGGATGTCGATGCCCGATTCGATGATGGTCGAGCACAGCAGCACGTTGAAGCGCTGCTTGTGGAAATCCAGCATCACCTTTTCCAGTTCGCGCTCGGGCATCTGGCCGTGGGCGATGCCGATGCGCGCATCCGGCACCAGTTCCTCCAGTTGCCGCTGCATGCGACCGATGCTCTCCACGTCGTTGTGCAGGAAATACACCTGTCCGCCGCGCGCGAGTTCGCGCTGGAATGCCTCGCGCAGTTGCGCGTCGTCCCAGGCCGTGACGAAAGTCTGCACCGCAAGGCGATGCGCGGGTGGGGTGGCGATGATCGACAGGTCGCGCAGTCCGGCCATGGCCATGTTGAGCGTGCGCGGGATCGGCGTCGCGGTGAGCGTGAGCAGGTGCACGTTGGCGCGCAGCGCCTTCAGCGCTTCCTTCTGGCGCACGCCGAAGCGCTGTTCCTCGTCGACGATGACCAGGCCGAGATCCTTGAAGCGCACGTCCTTCTGCAGCAAGCGATGCGTGCCGACGATCACGTCGATCTGCCCGGCTTCCACCTTGTCCAGCGCGACCTTGATTTCCTTGGTGCTCTTGAAGCGCGATAGCACTTCGACCCGCAGCGGCCAGTCGGCGAAGCGGTCGCTGAAGTTGCGGTAGTGCTGTTCGGCCAGCAGGGTGGTCGGCACCAGCACCGCGACCTGCTTGCCGGCCGCCGCAGCCACGAACGCCGCGCGCACGGCGACCTCGGTCTTGCCGAAGCCGACGTCGCCGCAGACCACGCGATCCATCGGCTGGCTGCTGCCGAGGTCGCGGATCACCGCTTCGATGGCGGCATGCTGGTCCGGCGTTTCCTCGAACGGGAACGCGGCGGCGAACGGTTCGAACATCGCGCGATCGACCTGCAGCGCCAAGCCGGCGCGCGCCTGCCGCTTGGCCTGGATTTCCAGCAGTTCGGCGGCGACATCGCGTACTTTTTCCGCAGCCTTGCGCCTGGCCTTCGTCCACTGCTCGCCGCCGAGCGAATGCAGCGGCGCGGTCTCGGGCGATGCGCCGGAGTAGCGGCTGACCAGGTGCAGTTGCGCGACCGGAACGTACAGGCGGTCGCCCTTGGCGTATTCGATGTCGAGGTATTCGCCGGGCTGGCCGCCCGCATCCAGCGTGATGAGTCCGCGATAGCGACCGACGCCGTGATCCTCGTGGACGATGGGTGCGCCTTCGCTCAGTTCGCCGAGGTCGCGGATGATCGCTTCGGGCTCGCGCCCCGCGCGCTTGCGTCGGCGCGGCTGCGAGGCGCGCTCGGGGAACAACTGGCGTTCGGTGAGGACGGCGATCGCCGGGTCGTCCAGCGCGAAGCCGTCATCGAGCGGTGCGACGGCGATGGCGAAGCGTTCGCCGTCGGCGAGGAAGGCATCGAACGATGCCAGCGTCCTGGGCTGCAGCGAGGCCGCATCCAGCATCTCCAGCAGCGCTTCGCGACGGCCGGCGGAATCGGCGGCGATGAGCACGCGGCCCGGATAGCTCGACAGGAACGATTTCAGCGAAGCCGCAGGCTCTGCATCGCGCGTGGCCAGCGGCAAGGTCGGTGCCGGTTGATCGCCAAGCGGCTGCGCGTCCTTGCGCCGTGGGTGGCTTTCGCCGCAGACCTCGACGCGCTCGCCCTGGTTGAGCCGTTCGCGCAGGCTGTCGGGCGGCAGCCACAATTCCACGGGCGGCAGGATCGGCCGTTCGATGTCGTGGCGCAGTTGTTCGTAGCGGTCTGCCGTCTGCGACCAGAAGTGGTCGGCGGCGTCGAACGCGCCATCATCGACCAGCGGCAGCGCGTCTTTGGACAGGTAGTCGAACAGCGTTGCGGTGCCGTCGAAGAACAGCGGCAGGTAGTACTCGATGCCGGCCGGCGCGAGTCCGGCCTTGAGGTCCTGGAACAACGCGCTGCGCCGGGTATCGATGTCGAAGCGGTCGCGCAGCGCATCCATCGCCTTGCCGGTGGCGTCGTCGTGCATCGGGACTTCGCGGCCAGGCAGCATGCGCACTGCATCGACCTTGTCCAGCGAGCGCTGCGATTCGGGATCGAACGCGCGGATGGTGTCGATGGCGTCGTCGAACAGTTCGACCCGATACGGCTGCGACGCGCCCATCGGGTAGACGTCGAGCAGCCCGCCGCGCACGGCGAAGTCGCCCGGATCGAAGACCTGCGGCACGTTGCGGTAACCGGCGCTTTCCAGTCGCCGTTTCTCTGCATCGAGGTCGATCCGCTGGCCGACGCGCACGTCGAAGGCGTTGCCCACCACGTAGCGCAGCGGCGGCAGGCGTTGCAGCAGCGTCTGCACCGGCACGATCACGATGCCTTTCGCCAGCGCCGGCAATGCCAGCAGCGTGGCCAGTCGTTGCGAGACGATGTCCGGATGCGGGCTGAAGCGATCCCACGGCAGCGTTTCCCAGTCGGGGAAGGCAACCACGGGCATCGTGGCGTCCGCGCCCAGCAGGGTGTGCAGGTCGGCTTCCAACTGGTGCGCGGCGTGGTTGTCGCGCGCCACCAGCAGCAATGGGCCGTCGTGCGTTTCGGCGGCACGCGCGGCGGCCCAGGCCAACGCACTCCGGCTGGCGGGCGCTCGCCACCAGGCGCGTTGCTGGCCGGCTTTCGGCATCGGCAGGTGGATCGGGGTCTTTTCGGTCATCGTCCGGGATCGCAAAAGCAGGGCAGCGCCGGAAGCCCGTGGCCGCCAGCGCGAAAGGCGTGATTTTACGTGACCGCGGTCAGCGGCGTTGGCGCAGGTCGAGGGTCACGCGCACCAGGCCGGGGCTGTCGCCGTGTTCGCGTGTGAAGCCCAGCGCATGCGCGAGCGCCAGCATCGGCTGGTTGCCGTCGAGCACATCGCCATGCAGGCGTTCGAGTCGCTTGGTCTTCGCCCAGCGCACCAGTCGTCCCATCATCCGGCGGCCCAGTCCCATGCCGGCCACGTAGCGGCTGACCAGGATGGCGAACTCCGCGTGCCGTGTGCCAGGCTCGATGGCGAGCCGGGCAACGGCGCCCAGCAGGGCCTCGCCCGGCGGCAGTGGTTCCGCGGCGACGAGGGCGAACTCCGACCTGGGATCGGGGTTGGCGAGCTTGTGCGCCATCTCTTCCGTCATTTCGGTCAACGTATGCAGGAAGCGCTGGCGGACTTCCTCGGGCGTGAGCAAGGCGAAGGACGCGCGCAGCGGGCCAGCGTCGGCGGGCCGGATCGGACGGATGAGGACGTCCCGTCCGTTCGCAAGGACGACGTGCTCATGCCATGGCGGCATCTGGTTGCGCAGTGGAGCCATGCGCGGATGTTGGCATGACCGTTTTCGCGGGCGATGACGAATCCTTCACGCCGCAGGGTTGTTTCAGGCCGGTGCGCGCAACCATTCCACCCGTTGCGAGCCGCCGCCATCGTCGAGGCGGGGAACGAGTAGCGGCAGGCAGTGGGCGAGGGCGGCATCCAGCATCCACGGCGGATTCCACAGCAGCAGGCCGCTGCCGTTCATGCGCAATGGCGAGTCGTCCGGACGCACCAGCAGTTCGACGCACAGCAGCGACTTGGCCGGCAACGTCGTCGCACGCCGCAGGAACGGGTGCAATGCCTTGCGCTGCTTGATGGGATACCACAATGCGAAGGTCGCCTGCGGCCAGCGTTCGAGTCCGTTGGCGAGCGCATCGAGCGCGATGTCGAATTCGTCCAGTTGCCGCTCGTAGGGCGGATCGACCAGCACCAGCCCGCGCGCGAAGCGCGTCTGCCCGGCGCGTGGCGGCAACAGTGCCTTGATCGCGTCGTAACCGTCGCGCTGGTGCGCGGCGACGCGCGGATCCTGGGCGAAGGTCTGTTTCAGTGCGGCGGCTTCTTCCGGCTGCAGCTCGCAGCAGGCGATGCGATCCTGCTCGCGCAGCGCGTGCGCCAGCAACCAGGGCGAGCCGGGATAGGCATGCCCGCCATGCGCTTCCCGGCAGGCGGCAATCGCATGCAGGTAGCGTGCCAGCAGCGGTTCGCCGGGCGGCGAGGCGGACAGGCGGCCAATGCCGTCCGTCGCTTCGCCGGTGCGCAGCGCGGCATCGCCATCGAGTTGGTACAGGCCGCGCCCGGCGTGGGTGTCGAGGGCGAAGCAGGACGCCGGCTTGGCCACCAGCGCATCGCAGGTCGCCAACAGCACGAGGTGCTTGAGCACATCGGCGTGGTTGCCTGCATGGAAGGCGTGGCGGTAGTTCATCGTGGCCCTGGGCACCCGTGGAGCGGGAATCGTACCGGCAAAGCGGGTACGCTTCCCGCCATCCAGCGCCTCACTGCGACCATGCCACGCATCCTGCTCGTCGAAGACGAAACCGCGATTGCCGATACGGTGGTCTATGCGCTGCGTGCAGAAGGCTACGACGTGGGGCATTGCGGTACGGCCGGCGATGCCTTGCGCGAGGCGGCCGGCGGTGGTTTCGACCTTGCGATCCTCGACGTGGGCCTGCCGGACATCGGCGGGTTTGCCCTGTGCCGCGAGTTGCGTGCGCGGCACGACCTGCCGGTGATCTTCCTGACCGCGCACGGCGCCGAGGCCGACCGCGTGCTCGGTTTCGAACTTGGTGCCGACGATTATGTCGCCAAGCCGTTCTCGCCGCGCGAGCTGGCCGCCCGCGTGCGCGCGCTGCTGCGGCGCGTGGCCCAGGCCGCGCCTGCACAAGCCGCGCATGGCTTCGAGCACGATGCCGAAGGCCGCCGCATCCGCTTGCGCGGGCAACTGCTCGATTTGACCCGCTACGAATACGGCCTGCTCGCGGCGCTGCTGGCACGCCCTGGCGCGGTGCTGACGCGCGCGCAATTGATGGATCGCGTGTGGGGCGATGCGCCCGACACCGGTGACCGTACCGTGGATACGCATATCAAGACCCTGCGCGCCAAGCTGCATGCGGCCGCGTCCGACATCGACCCGATCCGGACGCATCGCGGCATCGGCTATTCGATCGACGCGGGCTGACCGACCTGCATGAAGATCGGCCTGCGGATCCTGCTGGGTTATTTCCTGATCGTGGCGATCGCCGGCATCCTGCTGATGCGGGTGTTCGTGCAGGAAGTGAAGCCCGGCGTGCGCCAGGCGATGGAGGACACGCTGGCCGACACCGCCAACGTGCTGGCGGAACTGGCGACCGACGACATGCTGGCCGGGCGCATTGCGGACGGCAATTTCGCGCGCCGGATAGAAGCGTTGCGCGAGCGCGACATCGATGCCCGCATCTGGGACTTCACGAAACACGCGGTCAGTTACCGGATCATGGTGGCCGATGCCCGCGGCATCGTGGTGTTCGATTCGGCCGGCATCGACGTGGGCCGCGACCATTCACGCTGGAACGATGTCTACCGCACGCTGCAGGGCGAGTACGGCGCGCGATCGACCCGCAGCGATCCCGACGACGACAGCAGTTCGGTGATGCACGTGGCTGCGCCGATCCGGCATGACGACGCCATCATCGGCGTGCTGACCGTGGCCAAGCCCAACGCCACGATGGAACCTTTCATCCTGCGCAGCGAGCGCATCGTCCGGCGCTGGGGGCTGGTGTTGCTCGGTGCCGCGCTCACCATCGGCCTGCTGGCCGCGTGGTGGCTGTCGCGGCAACTGGGTGGCCTGCAGCGCTATGCACGCGCGGTGACCGCGGGCGAGCGCGCCACCTTGCCCGACTCGGCCGGGGAGTTCGCCGATCTCGGTCGCGCGCTGGAAACGATGCGCGAGCGGCTCGAGGGCAAGCAGTACGTCGAACGCTACGTGCACAGCCTGACGCACGAGCTGAAGGCGCCGTTGACCGCGATCCGCGGCGCCGCGGAACTGCTGACCGACCCGGCGCTGCCCGACGGCGACCGCATCCGTTTCGCGGCCCATGTCGACCAGCAGAGCGAACGCATGGCGCAGGCCATCGACAAACTCCTCGCGCTCGCGGCGGTGGAATCGCGCCAGCGGATCGAGCAGCCGGAGCAGATCGACGTCGCGGCACTGGTCGCGGACGTGGTGGACGGTTTCGACTTGCGTGCCGGGAAGGCGGGCGTGGAGATCATCGTGATGCATGCCGCCGCGCCGCAGCCCATCGCCGGCGATGCTTTCCTGCTGCGGCAGGCGGTGTCCAACCTGTTCGACAACGCGCTCGCGCATGCACCGCATGGCAGCCGCATCGAATGGCAGGCATCGGACGAGGCCGGACAAGTCGTGGTCGAGATCCGCGATGGCGGATCCGGCATCCCCGACTATGCATTGGGCCGCGTGTTCGAGCGCTTCTATTCGCTGCCACGCCCTGACGGCGGACGCAGCAGCGGCCTGGGCCTGCCATTCGTCGCCGAGGTCGCGGAACTGCATGGCGGCAGTGTGTCGCTGTCCAACCGCGAGGGCGGTGGCGCCATCGCCCGCCTGTCATTGCCACGCACGCCATAGCGATCCGCCCGGGGCCGCGGACGATCCCCTCCGGGATCGCGGATGCGGCAGGTGCGCACTTCATCCCGGCTTCACGCAAGCCCCGTCGTGCGCACACCGCCGGGCGCCACCCTTCGCGGCACATCCGCATGGGAGCGAACGATGAAACTGGCGTTGAAGGTGTTGATGGTGGTGGCGATGACCTTGGCGATCCTGATACCGCTGACGATGATCCGCGGCGTGATCCAGGACAGGCAGGCCTACAGGACGCAGGCCGTGCAGACGATCTCGCGGAGCGAGGCGGGCGCGCAGGGCATCGTCGGCCCGGTGCTGGTCGTGCCGTGGACGGAGACCATCGAGGTCGAAGAGAAGAACGCGCTCGGGCAGGTGACCGGCAAGGTCAAGCGCGACGGCAACAGCGGGCAGTGGGTGTTCTTCCCGCGCACCAGCGGATTCGAGGGGCGGATGGCGCCGTACACGCGCCGCCTGGGCCTGCACGAAGTGCGCATGTATGCACTGACGGCGCAGTTGGAAGCGAAGTTCGATGCCGCGATCCCGCAGGATGCCGATCCCGAACTGCCGCGCAGGATCGGGCAGCCGTGGCTCGCCTACGGGATCGCCGACGTCCGCGGCCTGCGTGCCGCTCCCAGGCTTCGCATCGGCGGGGTCGAGCATGGCTTGCAGCAAGGGCAGGGGCATCGTGATGCCCCCGGCGTGCATGTCCGCATCGACGTGCCCGCGGCTGGCGGACGCGTGCAACTGGAGACCAAGCTCGACCTCGATCTTGCCGGTGCGGAGGCGTTCGCGTTCGCGCCGCTCGCGGAGCGGAACCGGGTGGTGATCGAATCGTCGTGGCCGCATCCGCAGTTCAACGGCGCTTTCCTGCCGCGTGATCGCTCCATCGGAACCAGCGGCTTCAGTGCCGAATGGGAGGTGAGCTCGCTCGCGACCAATGCGCAAGGCCAGTACCGCGCGGGCGCGGGACTGTCGTCGGAGTCGGTCGGCGACATCCGCCATGGCGCCGACGCCGGGATGGATGCCATCGGCATCTCGCTGGTCGATCCGGTCAACACCTACTCGCAGGCCGATCGCGCCAGCAAGTACGGGTTGCTGTTCGTGCTGCTGACCTTCGTCGGATTCTTCATGTTCGAGCTGGTCAAGCAGTTGCGCATCCACCCGATCCAGTACGGCTTGGTCGGCCTGGCGCTCGCGGTCTTCTTCCTGCTGCTGGTCGCGCTGTCCGAGCACATCGCTTTCGGTTGGGCCTACCTCGCGGCCAGCATCGCCTGCATCGGGCTGCTCGGCTTCTATCTCTCGCATGTGCTGCGCGACCGCATGCGCGGCGCGGGATTCGCGGTGATGCTGGCCACGCTGTACGCGGCCCTGTACGGGTTGCTGGTGTCGGAGGACAACGCGCTGGTGCTCGGCGCCGGCCTGTTGTTCGTCATCCTCGCCGCGATCATGGTGGCGACGCGCAAGGTCGACTGGTACCAGTTGGCGACGCGCGCCGGCGAACACAGGGCTTGAACGAAGGGCAGCGCCCGGGATGCCACCCGGGCGCTGCGCATGGTTCCGTCCCGCCATAGAATCGGGGCATGGACGAAAACAGCGGGCTGGCGATACGCAGTTTGACCGGGGACGATGCGCGCGGGCATCTCGATGCCATTGCCGCACTGCGCATCAAGGTATTCCGCGACTGGCCCTACCTGTACGAAGGCGACATGGACTACGAACGCGACTACCTTTCCGCATACGTCCGTTCGCGACGCAGCGTGTTCGTGCTGGCGACCGATGGCGATAGCGTGGTTGGTGCCTCCACGGGGATCCCGTTGCTGGACGATACCGAGGCTTTCCGGGCGCCGTTCGCGACGGGTGACATGGATGCGGCCGAGGTGTTCTATTTCGGCGAATCCGTGCTGTTGCCCGAGTATCGCGGGCGAGGCCTCGGGCACGCCTTCTTCGACCACCGCGAGGCACATGCCCGCTCCTTCGGCGACTATCGCTGGACGGCGTTCGCCGCGGTCGACCGCAAGGCCGACGACCCGCGCAAGCCTGCCGGGCATCGCGGCAACGATGCGTTCTGGGCGAAGCGTGGCTATGTGCGCCAGCCCGGCATGACCATGCGCCTGCACTGGGATGAGGTCGGCATTGGCGAGACCGGGCACTCGCTGACGTTCTGGCTGCGCGAACTGGAGGCGGCGCGATGAAAGTCGCCGTGGCCAAGCATGTCGTCGGGGCGCCGGTGGATTTCGCCGTCTTCGCAGATCGCCAGCGGCGCGAACTGGTTGCGCTCGCTGCACAGCGAGTCGACGTTGCGGTGTTGCCGGAATACCTGTCGCTGGAACTCGGGGCGACTTTCGCGCCGGAGTTATCCGGTGACCTGCATGCATCGTTGCATGCGATCCAGCGCCATCGTGATGACTGGATGGCATTGTTCTCGTCCATCGCGCGCGACACCGGGATGCTGGTGGCGGCGGGGACGTTCCTGCTCGACGACGGGGCGGGGCGGTACCGCAACCGCTGCGACCTGTTCTCGCCGGAGGGTCGCCACGCCTGGCAGGACAAGCTGCAGCTGACCGGCTTCGAGAAGAAGACCGGCGTGATCGACGGCGGCGACGCGCTCAAGGTCTTCGAGCATCGAGGCGTCCGCATCGGCGTGGCCGTCTGCTACGACAGCGAATTCCCGTTGCCCGTGCGCGCCCAATGCGAGGCAGGCATGCGGTTGTTGCTGGTGCCGAGTTGCACAGATACCGATGCCGGCGCCACGCGTGTACGCGTGGGTTGCCTGGCGCGGGCGCTGGAGAACCGTTGCTTCGTCGCGCAGTCGGTGACGGCGGGCGAGGCGCCGTGGAGCCCTGCGCTGGACGTGAATACCGGTGAGGCGACGGTCTACGCGCCGATGGATGTCGGCCTGCCTGCAGACGGTATCGTCGCCGGCACCACAGGCGATGGCGGCTGGGCGATCGCGGAACTGGATTTCGAGACGCTTGATGCCAGCCGCGCGTCGGCACAGGTCGCCAACGACCGCGATTGGCCCGGGCAATGCGTGCCCGCGATCTCGCGGGCGGGCGTCGAAAAACTCTAGTTTCCCGGGTTCAGCGTTCGCTGCTGCCGTTGGTGTCGATGATGCGGAACACCGACAGCACGCCATGGTGATCCGACGCCCATGTACCTTCGGCATCGGGCTCGGTGAACAGGATTTTCGAACTGACCGGCTCGAAACGCGCGGTCTCGAAGAAGATGTGGTCGATGCGCTTGGGTGCATCGAACCAGGCCCGGTTCAAGGTGGTGGTGTCGGGGCCGGCATCGGGATGCAGGGTTCCGAAGCTGTCGGTAAAGCCTGCGCGCAAGGGCTCCAGTTCCAGCGCATCGGCGACGGTGTTGAAGTCGCCGCCCACGATGCTGGGCGCATCGCCGGACGTGAGCGCGATGAAGGCCGTCAAATCCCCGAGCTGTTGTGTGCGGATCGCAGCGCCCTCGGCTGTGTGGTGGAGATGGGTGGCGTAGATGTTGACCGGTACGCCATGGATGTCGATCCGGAGCAGACCTGCCGTGCGCGAATCCTCCAGAGGTTCCAGCCGGGTTTCATCACGCAGCAGGATCGGGTGCGGCGTGAGCAGTGCGTTGCCGTAGCGCTGGATGCGCTCGGGTGGATCGACGCTGACAAACTGGTACGCATAACCGATCTGCCTGGCCAGCCATTCGGCCTGGTTCTCCGTGGCTTCGGTCTGGATCACTTCCTGAAGCACGATGGCGTCGGGCTTCAACCGGTTGAACGCCTCGGCGATCAGCATGCGCCGCTTCGGCCAGTCCGCCTTGTCGTGATAGAGGTTCAGGGTGACGACGGAGATCGTCGTTTGCCCGGCATCGACGCAGTCTTCGGCAGCCAGCGGCAGGGCGAACGCCATGATGGTGGAGGCGAGGAGGGCGGCAAGCAGTCGGCGCAACATGGGCGTCCATCGATGGCTTCGGATGCGAAAGGTTATCGCGTGAAGCCAGGATCAGATGAATGTGGTGTTGCCGGCCAGCCACAGTGATGCCGATGAAAGCCCGATGCCGATGCCGGTGGCGGCAATCACGTCGCTGGGGTAATGCAGTCCCAGCACCACGCGCGACATCGCGACCGAGACTGCGAAAGGCATCAGCAGCCATGCCAGCATCGGGTAATACGCCACCGCGACGATGCTGAACGAAACTGCGTGCAAGGTATGTCCGGACGGGAAGCTGAACTCGTCCAGCGGCGCGACCCATGCACGGATTTCGGGATTCGCGGCGCAGGGGCGAGGGCGCTTCGTCCAGCGCTTCAGGCCTTTGTACATCAGCAACGCGATGGCTGCGGTGATGGCCATGTGCGCTGTGGCGAGCAACCCGTGGTAGCCATCGACCGCCACCAGCACGGCCATAAGCACATACCAGAACACGCCGTCGCCCAGGCGACTCACCGATGCGAAATATGCGCGGATGTACTGCCGGGTGCATGCATGGTTGGCACGCAGGCACCAGCCGGATTCGTGTTGGATCAGTCGTTCAAGCCGTTGCAAGACGGGCATGGCGGGTGTCCTTGCCGGCTAATCCGGCGAGCAAGGCGTCGAAATCGGCAGCGACGCGTCCGGGCGACAATCGCTCGACCCCTTTCCGGGCTTCGCGCCCCATCGCGTTGCGCGTGGCGGGATTGCTGCCGATCCGCACGACCGACTCGATGAAGCGCGTGTCGTCCCCGAGGGTGATCGCGGCGCCATGCTCGCCATCGCGCAAGTGTTCGCGCGCGGCGGCGTAGTCGAAGGCGACGGTGGGCACGCCGCTGGCCATCGCCTCGAGGGTGACGTTGCCGAAGGTCTCCGTCTTGCTCGGGAACACGAACAGGTCGGCGCTGGCGAACGATTTGGCCAATGCTTCGCCGCGTTGCACACCCATGAACAGGAAGTCCGGGTTGGCCGCCTGGATGCTTTCGCGCAGCGGGCCGTCCCCGACCCAGATGTATCGTGCACCCGGACAATGGCGCTGCAGTTCGCGGAACGCGCGGATGGCGAGGTCGAGGTTCTTTTCAGCGGCGATCCTGCCGACATGGATCACGACCGGCGCGTGGTCGCCTGCACGCCACGAAGCGCGGAGTCCGGGGTCGCGACGCGACGGATCGAACAGGATCGTGTCGACGCCGCGTTCCAGCAGTCGTACCTGCCGGAAACCATTCCCGGCGAGGAATCCGCCAAGCTCGCGGGTCGGTACCAGCGTGGCTTGTGCGCCGCTGTGGAAACGCCGCATCCAGTGCATCGCGACCGGCTTCAGCCACGGCAGGCCGTAATCGCGCATGTACTCGTCGAAACGGGTATGGAAGCCGGTGGCCGCGGGCACGCCAAGTCGCCGGGCCGCACGCAACGCCGACCAGCCAAGCGGGCCTTCCGTGGCGATGTAGACCGCATCGGGTCGCCGATCGCGCCACATCCGCACCAGCTTGCGCGTGCAGGGAAATCCGGCCCGCAATCCCGCATAACCCGGCAGCGAGAAACCTGGGACGAGCGTTTCATCCGTGCGCACATCGGATGTGCCCGATTGGATCGGGCGCACGATCGACACGGCGTGCCCGCGTGCCTGCAATCCTCCGGCCAAGGCGTGCACGGTGAGGGCCACGCCATTGACTTCGGGCGGATACGTCTCGGTGACGATGGCGTAGTGCATGCCTGACTCCACGTTTGGCGCATGCTGCGCGCAAACCATGAAGCCCAGGTGTCAGCGGGGTTTCCGCCGGGTGACAGTCGCGGCTCAGGCTCTCGATGCCGCCGGGTTCAGTGCAGCCGCGAGGCCGTTTGCAGCATCAGCGCGACCGAGGTGGCCTCGTACGTCCGAGGAAGGTAACCCTGCACGTCATCCATGCCGGACGGCTCCCGTGGGGACAGGCATTGCGACGAAAGAGGTCGTGCGGTGATGGAAGCACTCGGCATCCATCGCTGTCGCAGTTGCACGATGATGCGCAGGATGCCGCGCCATCGCAAGTCTTGTGGATCCGTGGGCATCAGACCCGCATATGCCTCAGGCCACGAAGGGCTTGAACACGATGCCCAGTCCTTGCATGTCCTCGGGCTCGCCGAGCAGATCCGAACGCAGCAGCGGACGTGCATCCACCCAGCGTTTGCCGATCACCAGCGAGAGGCGTTCGCCATCGGCGGACAGTTCGAGTTGCGGGATCGCCTCGGCACCGTGGGAACGATGCAGCAATACGGCCAGGCGCAGCAGCGCCGCGATGCGCCGGCTGCGCAGCAGAAGGCGATCGGGGAGCGCATCGAAGGCGCTCTTGGGGACGCCACGGCGATGCGAGCGGACCAATGCCGACAGCACCTGCTGTTCCTGGCGGGAGAAGCCGGCGATGTCCGAGTGTTCCAGCAGGTATGCGCCGTGGACGTGGTACTGGCTGTGCGCGATGACCAGGCCGATCTCGTGCAGGCGCGCGGCCCAGCCGAGCATGCGCGCATCATCTTCGTCCAATGCCCAGCGTTGCTGGACTTGCGAGAACAGGCGCATCGCCGTCGCTTCCACGCGCGTGGACTGCGCTTCATCGATGCCGTAGCGCTGCATCAGCGCGTCGACGGACAGGTCGCGTGGGTCGTTGTCGCTGCCGCGGCCAAGCATGTCGTAGAGGATGCCCTCGCGCATCGCCGCCTTGCTCACGGCCATGCGTTGCAGTCCGAGGACGTTGAACGCCGCCTCCAGCACCAGCACGCCGCCGGCGATGATCGGCCTGCGGTCGCTGGACAGGCCTGGCAAATCGATGGCGTCGATGCGGTCGGCCATCAGCAGGCGGTCGCGAACCTGCGGCAATGCCTCGGCGGTCACCGCGCCCTTGGTCAGCTTCATCGCCGCGCAGATCTCGCCGATGGCCTTGTTGGTGCCGGAGGCGCCGAGTGCCTCCTGCCAGCCGAGCGAGCGGTAGGCGTTGGCGAACTGCTGGAACTCG
The DNA here is from genome assembly GCA_024707405.1 of Luteimonas sp. Lineage (GTDB taxonomy): Bacteria > Pseudomonadota > Gammaproteobacteria > Xanthomonadales > Xanthomonadaceae > Luteimonas. Next base: position 12,760 of record JANPZU010000003.1, on the reverse strand, counting down.
GCGGAGACCTCGATCACCGCATCGCGCCATTTCTTGCGCGACAGCTTGCCGTTGCCGAAGAAACGGCGCGTGGTGGCAATGCAGCCGGCTTGCAGGCTTTCGCGTTCCAGCGTGTCGAAGCCGGTGCCGATGATGCATTCGGTGGATCCGCCGCCGATGTCGATCACCAGTCGGCGATGGCCCGGCTTGGGCGGTTGCGCGTGCGCCACGCCGAGATAGATCAGGCGGGCTTCCTCGCGGCCGGAAATGACTTCGATGGAATGCCCGAGCGCGGTTTCGGCCGGCATCAGGAAGGTCTGCGGCGCGGCGAGCGCGCGCACCGTGTTGGTGGCGAGCGCGCGCACGTGCTGCGGCGGGATGTCGCGGATGCGTTGCCCGAAGCGGGCGAGGCATTCGAGCGCGCGCTGCCTGAAGTCCGGCGACAGCCCGCCTTTCGCGTCCAGTCCCTCGGCCATGCGCACGGTCTCGCGCAGGCGGTCGACGATGCGCAACTGGCCCAGCGTGTAGCGGGCCACGATCATGTGGAAGCTGTTGGAGCCGATGTCGACGGCGGCAAGCAGGTCGCCGTCGTCCAGCTGGGGTGCGTCAGTTTCGGCCAGGGACAGCGTTCGTGTCATCCGCAGAGTTTCGCCAGCAGGGAGGATTGCGCCGAGTGCGGCATCGCATCGTCGCCGGGCGAAAGTTTGCGGTAGCTGCCGTCGGCCTGCAATTCCCAGGCGTTGAGGTTGTCGGCGAGGTAATTGTCAAGGGCTTCGTCGCGCACGCGCGCGCGCAGTTCCGGATCCAGGATCGGGAAGCAGGTCTCGACCCGGCGCAGCAGGTTGCGCTCCAGCCAGTCCGCGCTGGAGCAGTACAGTTCCGGATCGCCGTCGTTGTCGAACCAGTAGATGCGATGATGCTCGAGGAACCGGCCCACGATCGAACGCACGCGGATGTTGTCCGAGATGCCTTCGACGCCAGGGCGCAACGTGCATGCGCCACGGACGATGAGATCGACCTGCACACCGGCCTGCGAGGCGGCGTAGATCGCACGCACCACCTGCGGTTCGTTGAGCGCGTTCATCTTGGCGATGATGCGCGCGGGCTTTCCGGAAAGCGCATTGCGCGTTTCGCGCTCGATGCGCTCGATGATGCCGGCATGCAGCGTGAACGGCGATTGCATCAGGCGCTTGAGCGCGATCGCCGGTGCCAGCCCCGACAGCTGCTGGAAGATCTGGTGCACGTCGTTGCCGATGTCCGGGTCGGCGGTGATCAGGCCGAAATCGGTGTACACGCGTGCGGTGCCGGAGTGGTAGTTGCCGGTGCCCAGGTGCACGTAGCGGCGCAGCTTGCGGCCTTCGCGGCGGACGACCAGCATCATCTTGGCGTGGGTCTTGTAGCCGACCACGCCATAGACGACCTGCACGCCGGCCTCCTGCAGGCGGTCGGCCAGGCCCAGGTTGGCTTCCTCGTCGAAGCGCGCACGTAGTTCGACCACGACGGTCACGTCCTTGCCGTTGCGTGCGGCCTGCACCAGGTGCTCGACGATGGCCGAGTCCTTGCCGGTGCGGTACAGCGTCTGCTTGATCGCCAGGACGTTCGGGTCCTCCGCGGCCTGCTTGATCAGGTCGAGCACGGTGGAGAACGAATCGAACGGATGGTGCAGCAGCACGTCGCCTTCGGCGGCGAGGTCGAAGATGGCATCGCTGTTGGCGGCCACGCGCGGCTGGAACGGCGGGAACTTGAGGTCGGGGCGTTGCACCAGGTCGTAGACCTGGATCACCCGGTTGAGGTTGACCGGGCCGTCGATCCGGTAGACCGCGCTCTCGGGCAGGTCGAAGTTCTCGAGCAGCGTGCGCACGATCGGCTTCGGGCAATTGGCGGCGATCTCGAGCCGCATCGCGCGCAGGTAGCCGCGGCCCACCAGTTCGTCGCGCAAGGCGAGTGCGAGGTTCTCGACTTCCTCCTCGTCCACCATCAGTTCCGAGTTGCGGGTCACACGGAACTGGTAGGCGCCCTTGACTTCCATGCCGGGGAACAGCTCGTCGACGAATTCCGACAGCACCGCGGACAGGAACACGAAGTCGTGTTCGCCGCCGGAGACATTCTCGGGCAACTGGATGATGCGTGGCAGCGAGCGCGGCGCGCGCACGATCGCGAGATGCCCGCTGCGACCGAACGCATCCTTGCCCTTGAGCACGACGACGATGTTCAGCGACTTGTTGAGGATCTTCGGGAACGGGTGCGCCGGATCGAGGCCCAGCGGCGACAGCACCGGCATGATCTCGTCGCGGAAGTAGGCGCGCAGCCAGCGGGTCTGCCGCGCGTTCCAGGTGCCGCGAGAGAGCACGCGCACGCCGCTGTCTTCCAGCTGTGGTCGCAGCACGTCGTTCCAGCATTGGTATTGCGCGTCGACCAGTTCCTTGGCGCGTTCGTGGATGCGCTTGAGCACGGTCGCGGGCGAGAGGCCGTCCGGTGCGACCATCAAGCCGAAGTCCTGCGCGTGGCGGACGGTCGCGGCGCGGATCTCGAAGAATTCGTCGAGGTTGGTGCAGGAGATGCACAGGTAGCGCAGGCGTTCGAGCAGCGGCACCGATTCGTCCAGCGCCTGCGCCAGCACGCGGAAGTTGAAGTCGAGCTGCGACAGTTCGCGGTTGAAGTAGAGCGACGGGTCGCGCAACGGATCGGCCTCGACGCCCGGCGGCATGGTCGCGACGATGGCATCGGTGGTTGCAGGCTTGCGCGTCTTGCGGGGCTTGCTCACGCGGGGGCTCCAACTTGGGTGGTTTCGCGCGCGAGTACGCGCCCGTTGCCGAAATGACAGGAGAAGGTGCTGCCGCGGCCGACTTCGCTGTGGATGTCGAGCCGGGCCTGGTGCAGGTTGAGGACGTGCTTGACGATCGCCAGCCCCAGCCCGGTGCCGCCGCTTTCGCGGGAACGGCTGGTGGATACGCGGTAGAACCGCTCGGTGATCCTGGGCAGGTGCGCGGGCGGTATGCCGTAGCCGCTGTCGCGCACGGACAGCGCGACGCCGTCTGCATCGCGGGCGAAGCGGATGTCGATGCTGCCGCCGGCAGGCGTGTAGCGAACGGCATTGCTCACGAGGTTGGAGAACGCGCTGTGCAGTTCGCGCGTCGAACCGCACAGGTCGACGCCTGCCTCGTCGGACACGCTGATCGCGTGCTTGCCCTGGCTGAGGGCTTCGGCTTCGCGCTTGAGCGTGGCGAGCATCGACGCCATCGACACCGCGTCCTCCTCCACGCCGTCCTGCGCTTCCAGTCGCGACAGCGTGAGCAGGTCTTCGACCAGTTGCGTCATGCGTTGCGACTGGTGCTGCATTTCCTTGAGCATCGGAGCCCATTCGGGCTGCTCGTCCGGATCGAGCATGTCGAGGTAGCCGTGCACCACGGTGAGCGGCGTGCGCAGTTCGTGCGAGACATTGGCGACGAAGTCGCGGCGCATGTGTTCGAGCCGCATCATCTTGCTGACGTCACGTGCGACCAGCAGCCAGAGTTCCTCGGAATATGGGATCAGGCGCAGGCTCAGGCGCATGTCGGGCGAGACCGGGGAGGGGGCGTCGAGAATCGGTTCGGCATGGCGCCCGCGACTGAGCCAGTGGGCGACCTGCAGCGGCTGCAACCGTTCGCCCAAGGGCATGCCGATGTCCTGCGGGTAGCGCAGTCCCAGCAAGGGGGTCGCGGCTTCGTTGAACCACTGCACGCGCTGGCTGTTGCGCTCCACCACCACCACCGCATCGGGCAGCGCGGCGGCCGCGGCGCGATAGGCGCGCAGCATCGCCACCAGTCGGCGCTTGCGGTTGCGCACGTCATCCTGTTGTTCGTGCAGCAGTCCTTCGAGTTCGTTCCAGACCCCGGTGCCCTGCGGAAGCGGCATGTGCCGGCGCGAGGTCAGGCGCACCAGCAGCTTGCGCAGCCGCCAGTAGTGCCAGGCCACGACGCCCAGTGCCGTCAGCGCCAGCACCGGCCAGACATGACCGGTGGCGAAGCCGAGCATCAGCCCGACGCCGAGTACCAGCGCAAGCTGGCCGAGCGTCCTGCTCCAGGCGGAATGGGTGCGGGGTGGCATGTCAGCGGCGTCTTCTCGGTCGATCCGGAGGGCGTGCGTGCGATCGTCGGATCATACCGGCGCAGCGCGGACGGGCCTGCCGCCGCGGATCATGTGGAGGCCGAGAAGCGATAGCCCGATCCGCGCACGGTCTGCACCATGTCGTCGAGCGCGGTCGGCTCGAGCGTCTTGCGCAGCCGACGGATGTGCACGTCGACGGTGCGTTCCTCGACGTAGACGCTGCCGCCCCAGACATGGTCGAGCAATTGCGCGCGGCTGTAGACGCGTTCGGGATGGGTCATGAAGAAGTGCAGCAGGCGGTATTCGGTCGGGCCGATGCTGATCGGTTCGTCGCCGGCGTAGACGCGATGCGCGGCGCCGTCGATGCGCAGCTTGCCGATGCTGACGCTGCCGTCTTCGTCGTCCTCGCGTGAGCGGCGCATCACCGCGCGGATCCGTGCCAGCAGTTCGCGCGCCGAGAACGGCTTGACCACGTAGTCGTCGACGCCGGCTTCCAGCCCGCCGACGCGGTCGTTTTCTTCGCCGCGCGCGGTGAGCATGATGATCGGCACTTCGCGGGTCAGCGGTTCGCGTCGCCAGCGCCGGGCCAGTTCGAGGCCGCTGGTGCCCGGCAGCATCCAGTCGAGCAGGATCAGGTCGGGCACGCGGTCGGCGATGGCCGACTGGGCATCGCGGGCGTCACCGGCGTGGACGGGGTCGAAATCGCCCTTGCGCAGGGCGAAGGCGACCATGTCGCGGATCGCGGGTTCGTCGTCGACGATCAGGATGCGTTTCTGCATGGATCTGCCGGCATCTGGGGGGTGCGGGCATTAGACGACAGTTTTATGACGGAAAGATGACGCCGCGGGCCGGTCAACGGCGGTGCAGATCCTGGTCGCGGATGCCCTGCCGTCGCAGTTCCAGCACCACCGGGGTGATGGCGGCGATCCGGGCGTCGATCCGGGCGCGGGCGTAGTAGTCCAGGTCGTCGCGCTTGCGCAGGGTGTTGAGCTGCACCAGCGCCTGTTCCTCGCGCCCGCTGAGGTAGGCGGCCTCGGCCCAGGCCTCGCCGGCCCGCACCGGGTCGCCGGCGATCTCGCTGGCACGGGCAAAGGTGCGCTGGAAGTACGGATCGGCGCCGGAACTCTGCAGCAATGGCCGCAGCACGGCCTGGGCGCGTTGTCCCGATTGCGCCGTATTGCGCTCGGCCAGGCTGGTCGCATACGTCAGTGCGACTGCGGCATTGCGGGGCATGCGATCGAGCAGGGCTTCGAAATGGGCGTCGGCGCGTTCATGTCGCCCGATGCGGGCTTCCGATTCGGCCAGCGCCAACGACAGCCACAGGTCGCCGGGATGTTGTTCGAGCAAGGCGGCGAACTGGGTGACCGCGCTTTCGATCGCGCGGCCATCGAGCATGCGCGCAAGCGCGAGGCCGTAGCGTTGAGCGTCGTCCAGGCGACCGGCGCGCTGGAACTGTTCGTATTCGCGGATCGCCTCGGCGGGCGTGTTGGCGCTCAGCACGCGCAGGCGCTCCTTGACCCAGCCGAACTGCACCGGGTCGATGCCGGAAAAGCTGCCGCCCGCCAGCACCAGCGAACCCGGGAGCAGCGGGTTGCCGGCCAGCAGGTCGGTGATGGTACCGGTCGATGCCGGATCGCCGGGATTGGTGACGCCGTCCGCTGCCGGAGCAGGCGCCACCGGTGCCTGGCCCCAGGTCACGGACGTGGAGACGGTCGCGTTGCCCGCCATCTGCTCGGCACGCTGGCGAGCCTCGCCGATGCGGGTGGTGGTGACCGGGTGGGTCTGCAGGTAATCGGGCGTCCGCTCGCGCTCGCCGCCCTGGTTGGTGCGCGAGGCGGCCTGCATGCGTTCGAACATGGTGGCCATCGCCATCGGTTCGTAACCGCTGCGCTCGAGCGTGCGGATGCCGAGCCGGTCGGCCTCGGACTCGTTGGAGCGGGTGTAATCGATCTGCCGCTGGATCGCCAGGCCCTGGGCCACGGCCAGCGCCGCCATCGACGCGTCGCCCGAGGAGTTGCCGCCGGCCGATTGCGCGACGGCAATTGCGCCGAGCATGCCGAGCAGGATCGGTATCTGGTCCCGTTGCGCGCGTTCGACGCTGCGCAGCACGTGTTGCTGGGTGACGTGTGCGATTTCGTGAGACAACACCGCGGCCACTTCGTCCTCGCTGCCGGCGGTCAGCACCAGGCCCGCGTTCATGCCGATGTAGCCGCCCAGCGTGGCGAACGCGTTGATGCTGCGATCCTTCATCATGAAGAAGGTGAACTTCTGCCGCGGCTGGTCGCTGACCGCGCCCAAACGATCGCCCGAGGACTGCAGCCATCCCTCGATCAGCGGATCCTCCAGCACGTAGCCGTAATGGCGCAGTTGCGCCAGCAGCATGCGGCCGTATTCCTCCTGCTGCGCCGGGCCGAGCACGGTGCCGGCACTGGAGCCGATGTCCGGCAGGCGGCTTTCCTGCGCGGACGCGCCCATGCCGCCGAGCATGGCCAGCAGGGCGGTGGTCACGACCAGGCGGAATGTGGGCATGGAGCGCATCGGGTGTCGTTGGTGTGTGGTCGCGATGGTGGGGCAGGAATGATGGGGCAGGATGGATCCATCCGGAGATCGAGACGTGAATCCCGTGTTAATCGGCCGCTGCGTTCCGCCGATGGACTGGAAAAGGCGCGCATTCGTGACCACACTCTGACACCTCGACAATCGCAAGGTTCCGGAGCCAGCGTGGACGTTCCAGCCGGGCAGGCATCGCCTCCCATCACCCTCTACACCAGCGCCGTGTGCGGCTATTGCATGGCCGCCAAGCAGTTCCTCAAGAGCAAGGGACTGGCATGGACGGAAGTGCGCATCGACATCGATGCCGCCGCGCGCGAGCGGATGGTCGCACTGGCCAGGCGCACCAGCGTGCCGCAGATCTTCGTCGGCGACGTGCACGTGGGTGGATACGACGACATGATGGCGCTGCACCGCGCGGGACGCTTCGACTCCCTGCTCGAAGCGGGTGGCGCCCGATGAGCGGATCCGAGGCCGAGGCCGACCGCGTCCGCGAATTCACCGAATTCCGCAAGCGCATGAACGAACGCATCCTGGCCGAGCCGAACCAGGTCGTCCGCCGGTTCTTCGCGCTCGACACGCAGACCTACCAGGCCGGCGCGCTGGACGTGAAGACCAAGGAACTGCTGGGGCTGGTGGCGTCGCTGGTGCTGCGTTGCGACGACTGCATCAGCTACCACGTCGCGCAGTGCCGCGAAGCCGGCGTGAACCGCGACGAGATGTTCGAGGCGTTCTCGGTCGGGCTGGTCGTCGGTGGCAGCATCGTGATCCCGCACCTTCGGCGCGCGGTGGATTTCCTCGACCGGCTGGAGCAGGGCGGCGAACAGTCGCCGCAGATCCACGCGCACGATTGACCTGCGGGTTCGCTTGCAGGCAACGATTGCACTTTCGTCGTAGACGGGATGGCGGAAATGTTCCCGTTGCGTGCCACGCGAGGCTGGAAACCACGGGTTTCGTGAACATTCGCCCCGCATGCGGGCTTGCCGCGATGCCCGTTGGCCTGTGAAGTCGGGGCGCGGCGCGGCATAATACGTGCATCCCTTTCGAACCGACGCCGCTCGCCTGGGCGGCGTCCTTGTGCACGGAATCCCCACAACATGACCCAGACGATTACGGTCATCCGCGGCGATGGCATCGGCCCGGAGATCATGGACGCCACGCTGCATGTCCTTGGCGCGATGAACCTCGACCTGCATTACGAGGAAGCCGATGCAGGGCTGGTGGCGCTGGAGAAGCATGGTGAGCTGCTGCCGGCGCAGACGATGGAATCGATCCGTCGTACGCGCGTTGCACTCAAGAGTCCGCTGACCACGCCGGTCGGCGGCGGTTTCAGTTCGATCAACGTGGAGTTGCGGCGCCAGTTCGACCTCTACGCCAACGTGCGTCCGGCGATCTCGTTCCCGAACACCAAGTCGCGCTTCGCGAGCGGCGTCGACCTGATCACGATCCGCGAGAACACCGAGGGCTCGTACATCAGCGAAGGTCAGGAAGTGTCGGCCGATGGCGAGACGGCAGTGTCGATCACCCGCATCACCCGCACCGGCTCCGAGCGCATCGTGCGCTACGCCTTCGAGTTGGCCCGCTCCACCGGCCGCAAGAAGGTCACCATCGTGCACAAGGCCAACATCCTCAAGAGCACCTCGGGCCTGTTCCTGAAGGTGGCACGCGAGGTGGCGGCGCAGTATCCCGACATCGAGGCCAACGAGATGATCGTGGACAACACCTGCATGCAGCTGGTGATGAGTCCCGAGCAGTTCGACATCATCGTGACCACCAACCTGTTCGGCGACATCATTTCCGACTTGTGCGCTGGCCTGGTCGGCGGCCTCGGCCTCGCGCCCGGCGCGAACATCGGCAAGGACGCGGCGATCTTCGAGGCCGTGCACGGCACCGCGCCGGACATTGCCGGGCAGGGCAAGGCCAATCCCTGCGCGCTGCTGCTGGCGGCGGCGCAGATGCTCGACCACATCGGCAAGCCGGACGACGCCACCCGCTTGCGCAAGGCCATCGTCGCCACGCTGGAAGCAAAGGATTCGCTGACCGGCGACCTCGGCGGCAGCGGCAACACGATGTCGTTCGCCAAGGCGATTGCCAGCCGCGTCTGATCGGCAGGCAGGGTTGCAGCAGGGAACGGGACGCACAGCGTCCCGTTTTTGCATCCGCGGCATTCCGTTGGTGCCGGTGACGCGTGCCGGAGGGCCGCGGACAATCGCGGCTCCCCACGAACCGGATGCCCCGGATGTCCCCACGTCCGAGCGCGGTGGCGCTCACGCCGCTGCTGCTGTTCCTCGCGCTGTTCTTCGGTGCAGGACTCTATTTCACCTCCCTCGGCGACGAGATGGGCTTCTACCAGTTGCGCGCACCGGTGGCGATCCTGCCGGCCGTCGCGCTGGCCGCCTGGATTGCGTGGCGCCAGGGGCTGAAGCCTGGTGAGACCCTGCTGCAGGGGATGGGCGATCCGAACATCGTGCTGATGTGCCTGATCTTCCTGCTGGCGGGTGCGTTCGCTTACGTGTCGAAGGCGGTCGGCGCGGTGGACGCCGTGGTGTCGCTCGGCATCGGCGCGCTGCATCCGTCGTTGTTGTTGCCGGGTCTGTTCCTGATCGCTTGCCTGGTCTCGCTCGCCATCGGCACGTCGATGGGCACCATCGCGGCGGTCGTGCCGATCGCGGTAGGGGTGGCCGATGCCTCGGGCCTGGATCGCGCGCTGGTCGTCGGCGCCGTCATCGGTGGCGCGATGTTCGGTGACAACCTGTCGATGATTTCCGACACCACCATCGCGGCCACGCGGACGCAGGGCGCCCGGATGCGCGACAAGTTCCGCGAGAATTTCAAAATCGCGTTGCCTGCGGCGCTGGCGACGATGGTGCTGCTCGGCTTCGCCGGCGATTCCGCGCCGGTCGAGGCCGAGGCGCATGCGTCGGCGTGGCTGGCATTGCCTTACCTCGTGGTGCTGGTGCTCGCGCTGGCGGGGCTGGACGTGCTGCTGGTGCTCGGGATCGGACTGGTGCTGGCCGGCGCGTTCGGATTCGTCTTCGGCGATGGTTACGACGCCGTGCAGTACGTCGGCGACATCTGGATCGGCTTCGAGGGCATGGTCGAGATCCTGCTGTTGTCGTTGCTGATCGGCGGACTCGGCGCGCTGATGAAGGCCAGCGGTGGCCTGGCCTGGTTGGCGCAGTTGATCGCCCGTTTCGCGCGCGGACACACGGGCCGGCGTTCCGGCGAGTTCAGCATTGCGGCACTGTCGACGACCGCGGACGTATTCACCGCCAACAACACGGTGGCGATCCTGGTGAGCGGCGGCGTGGCAAAGGACATTGCCGAGAGACACGGCATCAGCCCGCATCGTGCGGCGAGCGTGCTGGACATCTTCGCCTGCGTGCCGCAGGGGTTGTTGCCGTATGGCGCGCAGTTGTTGCTGGCGGCGTCGCTGGCATCGGTGTCGCCATTCATGCTGGCCGGGAAGGTCTGGTACTGCTGGCTGCTGGCGCTGGTGGCGATCGGGTTCATGGCCTGGCCCTCGCGGGTCGTGGAAACGCAGGTGAGTGCCGGCGAAGCGCAGGCATGAAGAAGGGCGCCTTCAGGCGCCCTTCTTCTCGTCACTCGGTGCGAGCCGTCAGTCGCGCGACTGCAGTTTCGCCAGCAGGCGCAGGAACTCGATGTACAGCCACACCAGCGTGACCATCAGGCCGAATGCGCCGTACCACTCCATGTACTTCGGCGCGCCCTGTTCGACGCCGGTTTCGATGAAGTCGAAGTCCAGCACAAGGTTCAGCGCCGCGATCACCACCACGAACAGGCTGAAGCCGATGCCGATGAGACCGGATTCGTGGATCAGCGGGATGCTGACGCCGAAGAAGCCCAGCACGATCGTCGCCAGGTAGACCAGCGCGATGCCGCCGGTCGCCGCGACCACGCCCAGCTTGAAGTTCTCGGTGGCCTTGATCAGGCCGCTGCGGTAGGCAAACAGCAGCGCGAACAGCGTGCCGAAGGTCAGCAGCACCGCCTGCATCACGATGCCTTCGTAGAGGTGGTTGTACAGCGCCGAGATCGCACCGAGGAAGAAACCCTCGACCAGCGCGTACAGCGGTGCGGTGACCGGCGCCCATTCCTTCTTGAAGACCGTCACCAAGGCGATGACGAAACCGCCGATGGCGCCGCCCCAGACATACATGCTGAAGCCGGGCGCGAGGTTGCCGTCGGCACCGAAGGCCTGCGACCAGGCGAACGCGGCCGTGAGCACGGTCAACAGCAGCAGGAAACCGGTCTTGTTGACGGTGCCGTTGAGCGTCATCGCGCCTTCGGCGCGGGAAACGACGGTGCCGCTGCCGAGGTCGAGGAAGGTCGATTCTTTCAGTGCAGGATTGCCGCTGCGCATGGAAGCTCCGGATGGTCGCGGTGGAAGGATCGGGCCAAGGATACAACGCATGATCATTGGCGGGTGTACCGCGTGCGAGGTGCAGGCGAACAGGCATCGCGATGGCCCAGAGGTGCCGAGGGGGACGCTTTGCCTGTGTGCATCTTGCGGACTAGCATGGGGCCATGTCTTGAACTGCCGGATGCACCTGGATGGGAGCTTGGCCATGACTTTGATCTCCTGCGCCGTGCGCGCACGCATGCTTGCAGTGATGATCGTCGTTGCGCTGCTCCTGTCTGCTCTGGGGGTATCCGCATTCGTTCCGGAAGAACGCATTGAGTGGGCCGGCGGCTGGCGCGCGACCTTCTCCGGAACAATGGCCAGTGCCACGCAGGCGGAAAACCTGGCGATTGCCTATACCGCACCGTTGGCCGGGAAGTTCTACGTCGAGGTCAGTCTCCTGTTCGACGATGAGGACGGACAGCCCATCGGGAGCATCGGCGTCTGGAATGTCGCGGGCACGCCCCGTGACCCCGGCGAGTGGGCGAACATCGGCCAGCTATACGGCAACCAGAGCTGCGGGGTGGTCAACGATGGCGCGGATACATTGTTCGCATTGACCAACGGCGAGGGCTTCAAGAATTCGGTGCTGGTTCATGCCGAAGGATGGCCGGTGGTTCGTTACGGGATCGCTGGCGATGCGGCGACCGGCAAGGTCTGGATCAGGCAGGTGTGGGTCGACGGTGTTGGCGCATATATCGGTGGCGGAGATCCTGCTTTGGGTGTTGCGCCGACGTCGGAGCCAGCCTTGTCCGGAGGGGCTCCGCGAATCGCGGCAGGCATCCCGGTGGGTGCGACGGCAACGATTCATGCCCGTTCCGAACACCATGGCGCGGCTCCAGCCGGTTTTACGGCGAGATAGGTGTCCGGGCAACGGCGTGGTGCGAAAGGAGGGACTCGAACCCTCACGGGGGTTACCCGCTGGAACCTAAATCCAGTGCGTCTACCATTCCGCCACTTTCGCATCGCCCTTGGGGCGCGCGACATATTAACCGCGACGGGCAGGCCGGGACTCCACCGACGAGGCGATCCGGAAGAGAAAGCTTCCGGCGACCCGGGCGACTCGATGTGCGGGCAGGCCGCAAGCGGGCGACTTGTGAACATCAGGTCGATGCGCAGGAACGAAAAACCCGGCGCAAGGCCGGGTTTTTCGTGGAACTGGTGGGCCGTCAAGGGCGAGGGCGGACGGTATGTGAACCGAAAGGTTCGCGTCCGCACGAGCGCCACGCGTGCTGCGCGTGGCCGGGCCCGCACAGCGGGCGAACCGCAGGTTCGAATCCTTGTGTGAAATGCAGGAACGAAAAACCCGGCGCAAGGCCGGGTTTTTCGTGGAACTGGTGGGCCGTCAAGGATTCGAACCTTGGACCTATTGATTAAGAGTCAACTGCTCTACCAACTGAGCTAACGGCCCGAAAAATCGGACGCGCATTGTAGCCAGATGCGCATCGCCTGGCAATCGCGGCGGAACAGGCCCGCTGCACCAGAGCATTGGAAGGGTGGGGTGGCTGAGGGGACTCGAACCCCCGACATCTGGAATCACAATCCAGGACTCTAACCAACTGAGCTACAGCCACCACATGGAACCTGCATAGGATACCGGAGAGTCGGTGGATCCGTTCATCTCTGGTGCCCGAATCTTGAAGCAATCGCTTGGCCGATTCACAGGCATCACGCGTGGGAACGCGTTTGTCAGTCAACTCGGCTTTTGAACATATCTGGCCCGCC
>JANPZU010000002.1 GCA_024707405.1 Luteimonas sp. | reverse complement strand
CTTCAGTTCGGCGAACACATCGCCACCCGGGCCCGCGGCCTGCGAGGCGCGCACGGCGATTTCCTTCAGGCCGCCACCGGCCGGCAGCAGGCCGACGCCGGCCTCGACCAGACCGATATAGCTCTCGAGATGCGCGACCGTGCGCGCGCTATGCATCTGGAATTCGCAGCCGCCACCCAGCGCCAGTCCGCGCACCGCCGCCACCACTGGCACCAGCGAATACTTGATGCGCTGGCTGGTGGCCTGGAAGTTGGCGACCATCGCCTCGAACTCGGCGATCTTGCCGGCCTGCAACGCGCCCAACGCACCGGCGAGGTCGGCACCGGCGGAGAAGGGTTCCTTCGGCTGCCAGATCACCAAGCCGGCGAACTTCTTTTCGGCGATGCCGATGGCTTCCTGCAGGCCGTCGAGCACTGCGTCGGAGACGGTGTGCATCTTGGTCTTGAAGCCGACCACGCCGATGTCGTCGCCATCCGTCCACAGGCGGACGCCGTCGTTCTCGAACACGGTCTCGCCCTGCGCAAACGACTCGCCCAGCAGCGGATCGGGGAAACGCTGGCGCTTGTACACGGCCAGCGACGAGCGTGGCAGCTTGGCGTCCTTCGCCGGACTGTAGCTACCTTCGGCGGCGTGCACGCCCTCGCGGCCGTCGAACACCCAGTCGGGCAGGGGCGCGCTGCTCATCGCCTTGCCGTTGGTGATGTCCTCGGCGATCCACTGCGCCACCTGCTTCCAACCGGCGGCCTGCCAGGTCTCGAACGGGCCCAGCGACCAGCCGTAACCCCAGCGGATGGCGAGATCCACGTCGCGCGCGGTTTCGGCAATGTCGGACAGGTGGTAGGCGCTGTAGTGGAACAGGTCGCGGAACACCGCCCACAGGAATTGCGCCTGCGGATGCTGGCTCTCGCGCAGCTTCTGGAACTTCTCGGCGGGGTTCTTCGTCTTGAGGATCTCGACCACTTCCGGCGCCGCAGTACGGTCAGCCGCGCGGTAGTCCTGCTTCTCGAGATCGAGGACGACGATGTCCTTGCCGACCTTGCGGAAGATGCCCGCGCCGGTCTTCTGGCCCAACGCGCCCTTGCTGATCAGCGCCTCCAGCCACTTGGGCGACTTGAAGTATTGGTGCCACGGATCGTCGGGCAGGGTGTCGGCCATGGTCTTGATGACATGGGCCATCGTGTCCAGGCCCACCACGTCCGAGGTGCGGTAGGTCGCCGACTTCGGACGGCCGATCAGCGGGCCGGTGACCGCGTCCACCTCGTCGAAGCCCAGCTTGAACTCGCCGGTGTGGTGGGCGGTGGCGAGGATCGAGAACACGCCGATGCGGTTGCCGATGAAGTTCGGCGTGTCCTTGGCGTACACGACGCCCTTGCCGAGGGTGGAGGTGAGGAAGGCTTCGAGGCCTTCCAGAACCGCCTTGTCGGTCGTCTTGGCCGGGATCAGCTCGGCAAGATGCATGTAGCGCGGCGGGTTGAAGAAGTGCACGCCGCAGAAACGGTGGCGAAGTTGTTCGGGAAGAACATCCGATAACTTGTTGATTCCCAAGCCGGATGTATTGCTGGCGAGGACAGCGTGGTCGGCCACGAACGGGGCGATCTTCTTGTAGAGATCCTGCTTCCAGTCCATCCGTTCGGCGATGGCCTCGATGATCAGGTCGCAGCCTTTCAGTTGCTCCAGCCCCGTGTCGTAGTTGGCCGGGGTGATGGCTTCGGCCAACGACTTGCTGGCCAGCGGGGCAGGGCTGAGCTTGCCCAGGTTGCCGATGGCCTTGAGCACGATGCCGTCGGCGGGGCCTTCCTTTGCCGGGAGGTCGAAGAGCACCGTATCGACACCGGCGTTGGTCAGGTGCGCGGCAATCTGCGCCCCCATCACGCCGGCGCCGAGGATGGCGGCACGACGTACAAGCAATATCTCAGACATGTCTTCCAACCTGTTGAAAATGAGTGATGATTCGAGGATCAGCTTCTGAGGCCGGCGGCCGCGAAGCGGATCAGTTCGGCGGCGGCGCGCTGGCGGTGGGCCGCTTCGGTGACATTGACCGGGCGCTTGATCAGGCCGAAATCGGCCATGGCGTAGGTGAGCGCGCCGGCAAGGAAGTCGAGCCGCCAATACAGCTCCTCCTTGGTCAGTGCCGGCAGGCAGCCCGAAATCGCCTTGGCGAAATCGCGCTGCACGTGGCCGTACTGGTCGGAGAGGAACTTGCGCAGGCCGTCGTTCTTCTCGGCGTAGGCGCGCGCGATGACGCGGATGAATGCACCGCCACCGTGCTTGTCCTGTGCCATCGCGAGCGCTGGCTCCACGAAGGCGCCGAGGATGGGTTCGAGTTCCCCGGGCGATGCGGCCTGCGCGTCCTTGAGCTGCGACAGCCGTTGCGCGCTCATGACATCCATGCGGCGGCGGAACACCTCGTTGACCAGGTTGTCCTTGCTGCCGAAGTGGTAGTTGACTGCGGCGATGTTGACGTCGGCGCGCCCGGTGACCTGCCGCAAGGAGGTGCCCGCGAAGCCGTACTGGGCGAAGAGTTCCTCCGCCGCGCCGAGGATCCTGTCCTTGGTCGAGAATTGATGGTTCGACATCGCGCCTCCCAACGCACCATTGAAACGACTGTTTGAATGGTAGGCGCGGATGGCGTGGCAGGTCAAACAGAGCCCTCGACCCCTCGCAAGGAGAGGTGGCCGTGAGGTAGAATTCTCCGCAGCCATATCGGCTAAACCCGCGTCCCTACGCGGGTTTTTCCATGTTAATCTGGCCGCCGCCATGGTTGGCGGCCACTGCCCCGGAGACTTTTCCCATGGCGCTGGAGCGCACCCTTTCCATCATCAAGCCCGACGCGGTCGCGAAGAACGTGATCGGCGAAATCTATTCCCGTTTCGAGAAGGCGGGTCTGAAGATCGTGGCGTCGAAGTACAAGCAACTGTCGCGCCGCGAAGCGGAAGGCTTCTATGCCGTGCATCGTGAGCGTCCGTTCTTCAACGCGCTGGTCGAGTTCATGATCAGCGGCCCGGTCGTGATCCAGGCGCTGGAAGGCGAGAACGCGGTTGCACTGCATCGCGAACTGCTCGGCGCAACCAATCCGAAGGAAGCAGCAGCGGGCACGATCCGCGCCGACTTCGCTGATTCGATCGACGCCAATGCGGCGCACGGTTCGGATTCGGTCGAGAACGGCAAGATCGAAATCGCCTACTTCTTCGCGGAAACCGAAGTCGTCAGCCGTTGATCGAATCGAATGAGCCAGGTTGAGTCAAAACAGAACCTGCTCGACCTCGATCGCGAGGGGTTGGAGCGCTTCTTCGCCGACACGCTCGGCGAGAAGCGCTTCCGCGCCCACCAGGTGATGAAGTGGATCCACCATCGCCACGTCACCGACTTCGACGAGATGACCGATCTCGGCAAGGCACTGCGCGCCAAGCTGCAGCAGCACGCCGAAGTGCGCGTGCCTCAAATCCAGTTCGAGAAACCGTCGGCCGACGGCACGCACAAGTGGCTGTTGGCGATGGATGGCAGCAATGCCATCGAAACCGTCTACATCCCCGACAAGGGGCGCGGCACGCTGTGCGTGTCCTCGCAGGTGGGCTGCGCGCTCAACTGCCAGTTCTGCTCCACCGCCACGCAGGGCTTCAACCGCAACCTGTCCACCGCCGAGATCATCGGCCAGGTGTGGGTCGCGGCAAAGCATCTGGGCAACATCCCGCACAAGCAGCGCAAGCTGACCAACGTGGTGATGATGGGCATGGGCGAGCCGCTCATGAACTTCGACAACGTCGTGCGCGCGATGAGCGTGATGCGTGACGATCTCGGTTACGGCTTGGCCAACAAGCGCGTGACGTTATCGACCGCAGGTCTCGTGCCGATGATCGACAAGCTGGGCGAGGTGAGTGACGTGTCGCTCGCTGTATCGCTGCATGCGCCGAACGACGAGCTGCGCACCGAGCTGGTGCCGCTCAACAAGAAGTATCCCATCGCCGAATTGATGGAATCCTGCGTGCGCTACGCGCAGCGCAAGCGCGGCGAATCGGTGACCTTCGAGTACACCTTGATGAAGGACGTCAACGACCAGCCCGTGCACGCGCGCGAACTGGTGCGGTTGATGCGCGACTTCGACAACCGGCTGCAGATGAAGGACGCGGCCAAGGTCAACCTGATTCCGTTCAACCCGTTCCCCGGCACGCGCTTCCAGCGTCCCGAGGACGGGGCGATCCGACGTTTCCAGAAGCTGCTCAACGAAGCCGGTCGCATCGCGCCGGTACGCCGCACGCGTGGCGACGACATCGACGCGGCCTGCGGCCAGTTGAAGGGGCAGGTGATGGATCGTACCCGCCGTCAGGCGGAATTCCGCAAGTCCCTTGAGGCGCGTGACAACCGCGACGGAGGCGTCGATGCGGCTGCGTGAGGCCCTCGTGCTGGTGGCGTCGGCATCGATCCTGCTGGTGGGCTGTTCGTCGCGCCTTTCGTTCGTGAAGTCCGATGCGCAACGGCGGGGCATGGATCGCGTCGCGCCCGAATACAACTTCAGTGAAACAACTGGTGGGCGGCAGCAGCCATCTGCGAGGCGCTTGCTGGCATCTGCCGAGCAGAAGTACCGGGCCGGACAGGCAGCCGAGGCCGCGGCAGATGCCAGGGCGGCGCTGAAGATCGACTCGCGCTCCGTCGAGGCGCACACGATGCTCGGGCTGCTTGCATCGAGGGCGGGCGAAAGTGTTGCCGCGGGCAGGCATTTTTCCAAGGCGGCCGAACTGGGTGCCAACGACGGCGTCGCCTTGAGCAACTACGGCGCATGGCTGTGTGCCAACGGACGATCGGCCGATTCCCTGTCGTGGTTCGAGCGTGCGCTTTCGGCGCGGGGCTATGCAGAGCGCGAAGCCGCCCTCGCCAATGCCGGAGCCTGCGCCTTGGCGGCAGGACAACCGGAACTCGCCGAGCGCGCCTCCAGGGCCGCGCTCGACATCGCCCCGGCCAACGTGGTCGCGCTCAACACCATGGCCGAACACAACTATGCGTCCGGGCGCTATTTCGAAGCCCGCGCGTTCTCGCAGCGCCGCCTAGCCGCGGCACCGGCCACGCCTGAAGCGCTCAGACTTGCGTCACAAATCGAAGAAAAACTCGGCGACAGCGTCGCTGCCACTCGTTATGTTCAGCGCCTGAGGACGGAGTTTCCGCAGGCGAGGATCGCCGGCCCCGGGGAAGCCGAAACAAAATGAAGCCGTCCAACCACGTCGCGCCCGAGCTCGACCGCGGCTGCGGAGAACGTTTGCGCAAGGCCCGCGAAGCAGCGGGGCTGTCCATCAGCGATGTCTCGCAGCGACTCAAGATGCCCACCCGGGTGGTCGAATCGCTCGAATCCGGCGAGTGGGTGCATGCCGACGCCCCGGTCTTCGTCCGTGGCCAGTTGCGCAGCTATGCGCGCCTGCTCGGGGTTCGGATCGACGACATCCAGGCCGTGTCTGCCGATACACAGATCCAGCCTACCCACATCGTGCCGATGACCTACACGCCGCCATTGCGCCGCTTCGCCGACAAGGCGATGGGGCGGATGGTCTACATCGTGATCACGGCGCTCATCGCCGTGCCGGTATGGATGGCCACGCGCGGGCACATCGACGGCAGCATGCAGGCTGCCTCGCTGGATGTCCCCGTCGGGGACGACACGCAGGCACCGGGCAGTGCGCCCCGCACCGCCGACGTGTCGCCAAGGCCGAGGCCGGTGGTGGCGTCGATGGCGTCGATTCCGCAGCGCCCGCAGCCGCAGGAACCCGCACTCAGCCTGTCGTTCAATGCAGACAGCTGGGTCGAAATCTTCGATGCCGAAGGCAAGCGCATCGAACAGGCCCTGCTGAAGGCAGGCGACCGGCGCGATTTCGACGAGGGCGCGGTGGGCCGGGTCGTGCTGGGCAATGCGCGCACCGTCGAGGTGCGGCGCAAGGGGCACGTTCAGGATCTGTCTGCCTTCCGGCGAGCCGACGTCGCACGCTTTACGGTATCCTCTGACGGCTCCCTCGCCCCGGTCGCCGAATAGCGAAGCAGGCAGGGCGACGGCCCCTGGACCTGGTCGCAGGGCCGTCATTCCGACCCTGCAGGCATCGACCATCGCAGGAACAACTTCCGGATCGGCCACGGGTTTTCCGTGGGCCGACGACAGCATGGCAACAGGCGATGGCGCTCGACGATCTGCCCGACGAACACGAACAAAGCGAAAAAGTACGCCACTGGCTCCGCAGCAACGCCCTCGGGCTCGTCGGGGGGCTCGCCCTCGGACTGGCCCTGATCGGTGGCTGGAAGTGGTGGCAGAACCATGCCCACCAGCAACGTGTCGCCACGTCCGAGATCTACCTGGGCGCAGTGGACAGCATCGAAGCCGGCGATCTGGAGAAGGCCAAGGCCCAGGCGGCCACGCTTGAGGATGGCGCCTATGCCGAGATCATTGCGCTGGCCCTTGCCAAGGCGCAGATCGACGCCGACGACCGCGACGGGGCCATCGAGACCCTGCGTCGCGTGAGCACCATCAATACCGGCAATCCGGGCCTGGAAGCGGTGATCAAGCAGCGGCTCGCCCGCCTGCTGATCGATGCGGAAAAAGCCGAGGAAGCGCTGGCCTTGCTCGGCGACAGCACGGATGCCGCGTCACTGGAGACCCGTGGAGACGCGCGGTTCTCGCTAGGCCGCACCGACGAAGCGCGCGAGGACTATGCCGCCGCGCTCCGCCAGCTCGATATCGCCGCGCCGCAACGCGGATTGCTTGAACTCAAGCTGGCCGAAACGGGCGGCGAACCGGCGACGACGGAGACCCAATCGTGATGTTTTCCCCCCAGGCTCAACGTGGCCATGCCGGTCGCTTCCTGCGCGTCGCCCTCATCGCTGCATGCTGCGTTTCGCTCGCAGGCTGCAGCACGGTACGCGGCTGGTTCAGCAAGGACGACAAGGAAGGCAAGGAAAAGCCGACCGAACCGGCCAAGCTTGTCGATTTCACCCAGACCGCATCCGTGTCCAGGATCTGGTCTGCCAGCGCCGGCAAGGGCGAGGATCGGCTGGGCATCCAGCAGACGCCGGCCATCGCCGATGGCCGCGTGTACGCGGCGGCGGTGGATGGCGGCGTGCACGCCTTCGACCTGCAGAGTGGCGCACGGCAATGGTCGTGGAAGACCGACCTGCGCATCACCGGCGGCCCGGGCGTGGGCGATGGTCTGGTGGTGGTCGGTAGCCTCAAGGGCGACGTGATCGCACTCGATGCCGCGACCGGTGCCGAACGCTGGACGGCCAAGGTCGTCAATGAAGTCATCGCACCTCCCGCCATCGGGCAGGGGATGGTGCTGGTGCGTTCGAACGACGGCCGCGTGACCGCGCTCGATGCCGCCAACGGCGAACGTCGCTGGTTCTGGAGCAATGAGCTGCCGGCGCTGACCGTGCGTGGCAACGATGCCCCGACGCTTGGCCCCGGACTTGTGTTCATCGGCAACGACGATGGCAGCCTGGTGGCACTCTCCATCGCCGACGGCAGGCCGCTGTGGGACATCGCCGTCGGCCAGCCCGACGGCCGCACCGAGCTCGACCGCATGGCCGACGTGGACGGTGCGCCGGTGATCGACGGCACCATCCTCTATGCCAGCAGCTACAAGAACCAGACGCTGGCCATCGACGGCCCCAGCGGCCGCGCGATCTGGGCCAGCGAGCGCGGTGGCCCGAACCGCATCGGCCTGGCGATCGACAAGCTGTTGGTCAGCGATACCGCCGGTTCGGTCTGGGCGATCGATCGCAGCGGTGGCCTGGTCAGCTGGCAGCAGCCTGCGCTTGCCCGGCGCAACCTCACCGGAGCGGCCGTGCATGGCAACTATGCGGTCGTCGGCGACCTGGACGGCTACCTGCACTGGCTGCGGCTCGAAAGCGGCGAATTCGCCGCGCGTGCCCGTGCCGGCCGCGCACCGATCCGCGGTACGCCGGTCGTGTCGGGCGACGTGCTCGTGGTTCAAAACACCAAGGGCGACATCAGCGCCTGGCGCATCGCCCAGTAAGTCCGGGCCAGTGGCATCCCAAGGCGACCCCGGGTAGCCTCGCTGCCCGGGGTTTCGTTTTCCTGCAGTTCCCAAGGATCGCTTCGTCCACATGCTTCCGCTCGTCGCCCTCGTCGGTCGTCCCAATGTCGGCAAGTCGACGCTGTTCAACGCGTTGACGCGCACGCGCGACGCGCTGGTGCACGACGAGCCGGGCGTGACCCGCGACCGCAACTACGGCGTCTGCCGGCTCGATGAGTCGCGGCCGTTCGTGCTGGTCGATACCGGCGGCATCGCTGGCGAGGACGAAGGCCTGGCTGGCGCGACCGCGAAGCAATCGCGCACCGCCGCCGAGGAAGCCGACCTGGTGCTGTTCGTGGTCGATGGCCGCGAAGGCCCTTCGGCGCTGGACGACGACATCCTGCGCTGGCTGCGCAAGGCATCGCGCCCGACCTTCCTGGTGGTCAACAAGACCGACGGCATCGACGTGCGTGCCGCGCTGGCGGAGTTCTCGCGCTACGGTTTCGCCGAGGTGCATGCGGTGTCGTCCGCGCATCGCCAGGGCGTAGACGAACTGCTTGAAGCGGTGCTGGCGAAACTGCCGGAAGATGGCGACGCCGAAACACTTGACGACGATCCCGAACGCATCCGCATCGCCTTTGTCGGCCGGCCCAACGTAGGCAAGTCGACTCTGGTCAATCGCATCCTCGGCGAGGAGCGGATGATCGCCTCCGACGTGCCGGGCACCACGCGCGATGCGATTTCCGCCGACCTCGAACGCGATGGTCGCAAGTACCGGCTGATCGATACCGCCGGCCTGCGCCGCAAGGGGCGGGTGGAGGAAGCGGTGGAGAAGTTCTCCATCGTCAAGACCCTGCAGGCGATCGAACAGTGCCAGGTCGCGGTGATCATGCTCGACGCCAGCGAAGGCGTGACCGACCAGGACGCCAGCGTGCTGGGGGCCGTGCTTGATGCCGGGCGCGCGCTCGTGGTCGCGGTCAACAAGTGGGACGGCCTGAGCGATTACCAGCGCGGGCAGGTGGAAGCGCTGCTGTCGCGCAAGCTGTCGTTCGTGCAATGGGCCGAAGCGGTGCGCATCAGCGCCAAGCACGGCTCGGGCCTGCGCGAACTGTTCAAGGCGATCCATCGCGCGCACACCTCGGCGACGAAGCAGTTCAGCACCGCCGAAGTCACCAAGGCGCTTGAAATCGCCTACGAGGCCAGCCCGCCACCGGTGGTGCGTGGACACGTCGCCAAGCTGCGTTTCGCACATCCGGGCGGCGAGAATCCGCCGACCTTCATCGTGCATGGCACGCGTCTGCGGACGTTGTCGGACAGCTACCGGCGCTACCTCGAGAACTTCTTCCGCAAGCGCTTCAAGCTGGTCGGCACGCCGGTGCGCTTCGTGTTCAAGGAAGGCGACAACCCGTACAAGGACAAGAAGAACGTGCTGACCGACCGCCAGGTCGCGCGCAAGCGGCGCATGATCCGGCACGTCAAGCGCAAGGGCTGACGACACGATGCCGTTGGATGCCGCCGCCGGAATTCCATCTGTCGACATCACGCTGGGACTCCTTGCCGGTGGTCGTGGCACGCGGCTCGGCGGTGTCGACAAGGCCTGGTTGCAACGTGGCGGCACGCCGCAGATCCTTCGCTGGCGCGACCGTTTTTCCGACGAGGTTTCGACGTTGCTGGTAAGCGCCAACGGCGATCCCGCCCGTCTTGCCGGCATGGGCTTCAAGGCGGTGCCTGACAGGGTGGCGGATGCCGGCCCACTTGCCGGTCTCGATGCACTCGCGGCCGCATGCAATACGCCATGGCTGCTCACTGTCCCGGTGGATCTGGTCGATCCTGGCGAAGGATTGCTGCTGCAACTGGCCGCGTGCCGTCGTGCCGATGGTGCGTATGCCATCGACGATGATGGTATGCAGCCACTGGTCGCGCTGTGGCGCACGCAGTCCCTGCGTCGCGCGGCTGCGGATGCGCTCGCAAGCGGCAACTTCGCAATCCGCTCGCTGCATGCGACGCTGGACATGGCCGCTGTGCGTTTCGAAGGGGTACGCTTCGGCAACCTCAATACACCCGAAGACCTCGCGGCCAGCGGCGCCGCATTGCCGACACGATGAGCCAGCCCGACTTCCCGACCCGCATCGCCTACACCGAGGCATGCACGATCCTCCAGCGCGTCGCCGCCGAACGCCGCATGCCGACGCAACGGCTTGCGCTTTCGCGTGCCCATGGCCATGTGCTGGCCGAGGATGTGGTTGCCACGCTGGCGATCCCGTCCTTCGACAACGCAGCGATGGACGGTTTCGCCCTGGGCCATGCCGACCTGTCCGCCAGCGGCGAGACGTTGCTGCGCTTGCGCGGCGAGCAATTTGCCGGCGGCCCGCTTGCGTCCGCGGTCTCGCAAGGCGAATGCGTGCGCATCACAACGGGCGCCGTGCTGCCGGACGGTGCCGATACGGTGGTGATGAAGGAGAACACGCGCATCGAAGGCGAGTCGGTACGCGTCCTGCAGGCCCCCAAACCGGGACAGCATGTGCGTCGTGCCGGAGAGGACGTCCGTCCGGGCGATGCGCTGCTGCATGCGGGTGACGTGCTCACGCCTTCGCGCATCGCGCTGGCGGCTTCGCAAGGATTGCCGGAACTGCAGGTCGCGCGGCGACCCACGGTGGCGGTCTTCGCGACCGGCGACGAACTCGTCGAACCGGGCATTCCGCTCGGTCATGGACAGATCTACAACTCCAATCGCGAACAGCTGATGGGGCTGTTGCGCGCGGACGGAATGGAACCCGTGGCATGGCCGACGCTCCCGGACGATCCGGCGCGGGTCGAATCGGCCCTGCGCCACGCCGGCGAGGCCTTCGACCTCATCCTGACCTGCGGCGGCGTGTCCGCTGGCGAAAAGGATCACCTGCCGGAGTTGCTGCAGCGCCGGGGCAAGGTGCACTTCTGGAAGACAAGGATGAAACCGGGCATGCCGGCGCTGTTCGCCGATGGCGGCACGCTGGGGCCGGCGTTGTTCCTGTGCCTG
Organism: Luteimonas sp.; assembly: GCA_024707405.1. Classification (GTDB taxonomy): domain Bacteria; phylum Pseudomonadota; class Gammaproteobacteria; order Xanthomonadales; family Xanthomonadaceae; genus Luteimonas. The sequence continues at coordinate 273,505 of JANPZU010000002.1, read as the reverse complement.
CCGGGCAATCCGGTGTCGGTGCTGGCCACGTATCTCGCGCTCGCCCGTCCCTTGCTCGATGGCCTGCAGGGCAGGGCGCCACGACCTGCGTGGCGCGCCCGACTGGCATCGCCTTGGCACAAGGCGCACGAACGCCTGGAATTCCTGCGCGGCCGCCTGTCGCCTGGCGACGACGGTGCGTTGATGGTCGAGCCCAATCCTGCCGATGGCTCGCACCGGATGCGCGCAGCAGCCGATTCCGATGCACTGATCGTGCTCGACGAGGGCACGCGCGAATACCCGGCCGGGACAGCGGTCACGATCCTGGCCTACTGAATTTCACGCATGGGGTCGTGGTGGGCGCGATAATCGCGGCATGTCGATCCGCGAACTCACGCCCCGTGAAGCCAACCAGCGCCTGATGCAGGGCGCGCTCCTGATCGACGTGCGCGAGGATCACGAACACGAACTGGGCATGGCCGAAGGCGCGCGCGGCGTCCCGCGCGCGGAACTGGAAGGCGATCCCCAGCGGCACCTGCCCGATCGCGACGTGGAAGTGCTGCTGATCTGCCAGAGCGGCGGGCGCTCGCTGCTGGCGGCCGAAACCCTGCAACGCCTGGGCTATGCGCGCGTGGCCTCGGTGCGCGGCGGCTCGGCGATGTGGCAGGCAGAAGGCTTGCCGTTCACGCGACCGGCGGCGCAGGTCGACCAGGATTTCCACGAGCGCTATTCGCGGCACATGAAACTGCCGGAGATCGGTGCGAAGGGCCAGCGCCGATTGGAGGCCGCGAGCGTGCTGGTGCTTGGTGCCGGTGGACTCGGCTCGCCGGCGGCGTTCTACCTGGCGGCTGCCGGCATCGGCCAGCTCCGGATCGCCGACGACGACACCGTCGACCGCAGCAACCTGCAGCGGCAGATCCTGCATGTCGATGCCGACCTCGGCATGCCCAAGGTCGATTCCGCGTCGACGCGGCTGTCGGCGCTCAACCCGCGCGTGGACATCGACGCGATCCCCGAGCGGGCGAGTTCGGACAACATCGAACGCCTGCTCGACGGTGTGGATGTCGTGGTCGACGGCGCCGACAACTTCGCCGCCCGCTACCTGCTCAACGATGCCTGCGTGAAGCTCGGCAAGCCGCTGGTCTATGGCGCCGTGCATCGCTTCGAAGGGCAGGTGGGCGTGTTCGATGCCGGGCGCCATCGCGGCAGCGCGCCGTGCTACCGCTGCCTGTTCCCGGAGCCGCCGCCGCCGGAAGCCGCGCCCAACTGCAGCGAGGTCGGCGTGCTTGGCGTGCTGCCGGGCGTCATCGGCCTGCTGCAGGCGACCGAGGCACTCAAGCTGCTGCTCGGACTCGGCGATCCGCTGGTCGGCCGCCTGCTGCATTTCGATGCGCTGAGCATGCGCTTCCGCGAAACGCGCCTGCAGCCCGATCCCGACTGCCCGGTCTGCGCACACGGCAAGCCGTTCCCCGGCTACATCGATTACGCGGCATTCTGCGCGGGCTGATCACATCGTCTTGTCCCGTCCGCGGGCAGACTGTCGTTAGGCTGACATCATCCCAAGGAAGCGATGCGATGCCCCGTTGCCGGCTGTTCGCCTGCCTGCTGCTTCTGTCGCTGTTGCTGCCGTTGCCGTCCAGGGCAGCCGATCCCTGCGCATCGCCGGCCATGTACGCCGCCTCCGGCACGGTCGCCGGACGCATCGCCGCCACGGCTTGCACCGAGCATCGCCTCTGGTACCGCCCCTTCATCGATGCCGAGGGCAGGTTGTCCGGCAGCCGCGTGCGCGAAGCCGAAACGGCGAGGCTGGCCAACGGGCAGCCGGCATGGGAGCGCGTCATCGAATACTGGCGCGATGGCGGCTTGCTCTGGCAAACGCAGGCCGCGTCCGCCTGTGGCTCGGCCGAAGGCGTCGCGGCCCCGGCCTGGTGCCGCTGGTTCGTGGTCGATACGCCCTGGTCGGCGGCCTTCGTGTCCTGGGTGATGGGCAAGGCCGGCGTGCCCGGCTACCGGGGGTCGGCGAGCCACGTGAACTACGTGCGCCGTGCCTATCGCGATCCGCTGGGCAATGCCTATCGCGTGGCCTATCCGCAGACCGCGAAGGCGAAGCAGGGCGACCTGCTGTGCTACGTGCGGGTGCCGTCGCGGGTGTACGGCTTCGATGGCGTGATGGCGCAACTGGCCGGCAACGATGGCGGCCTGAACATGCATTGCGACATCGTGGTCGGCATCGACGATGGCGTGCTGTACCTGGTCGGCGGCAACGTCTTCGATGGCGTGACCATGCGCATGATCACGCTCGACGGAACGGGCCGCCTGTCGCGGCTGCCGTTGCGCGGCATCGACGACCGCGAATGCTCGCCGGATGCACCCGATGCATGCGACCTCAATCGCCAGGACTGGGCGGTGCTGCTGGAATTGCGCGACGAGCGCGACCTGCTGGCGTTGGCCCAGCCATCTTTGCTGTCTTCCAGTGCTGCGCCGATAACGGGCGAGGCGTCGCAATGCTGTACCGATTGCAGCGGGGGAGATGGATTGCCGCCTTGCCCAGCCGAAGAAATTCCAGCGCAGGAAGCCGTGCCAGAACCGCCTGCGGTCGAGGATGCGCAGCCGGCGTGATAGTGGATAGTGCCGTCGACTGTGTGCGTCAGTGCATGAAGTCCGACAGCGCTTCGCCGAAGGCAGGGAACGCCTGTATGTCGTTGTGGTCGGCCTTGTCGATGGCCACGACCCGGGGAGGCGAGGGCAGTGCGGCCAGCAATGCGTCGGTGTTGGCGGCCGGCACCACCATGTCTCGACCCGCGCGCAGCACGAGGATCGGTTGTCGATAGCCGCGCAGCGCTTCGTCCGAACGATAGGGATCGCGGATCAGCCAGCGTGCCGGCAGCCAGCGATAGTGCGTGGCGGCGACGCTGGCGAGGCTGTCGAACGGCGTGACCAGCGCCAGCCGATCCACGGGTCGATGCGATGCGACATGGCTGGCGATGCCGCTGCCCAGGCTACGGCCGATGGCGGAAACCGGTTGCCCCGGATGGCGCGACTGCACGTCATCGAAGAAGGCCAGGGCATCGTCCAGCAATACCGGGCCGGTCGGTACTCCATCGCTGGCGCCGTAACCGCGATAGGCAAGCAGGTAGACGGTGCGACCCGGGAACCAGCGGGCGAAATCCCCGCGGTTGGCCTGCACGCTTTCGGCGTTGCCGCCGAAATACAGGATCGCCGACGTCTGGCCGGGATTGACGATCCAGCCGCGCAGCACCGCGTCGTCGCGTTCAAGCGCGTAGTCGGTGCCGCTCGCTTCTGTGCGCGTGTAGTCCGGGAAATAGATCAACTTGCGCTGCACCACGAACAGGAACAGGCACAAGGCCAGCCACGCGACCAGCAGCGCGCCCAGCAACAAAACGATGAAGCGCGCCATGCCGGCCGCTCAGCGCTCGTGCCGGCTGGCTTCGAACGCGGCCAGTTGCTCCGGCGTCGCTTCGCGCTGGTGCTGGCCCTTCCAGTCGGCGAAGGATCCGCCATAGACGATGTCGCGGGCTTCATCCTTGTCGATCGCGAGGCCTTGCTCGGCAGCGGCCTCGCGGTACCAGTCGGCCAGGCAGTTGCGGCAGAAACCGGCGAGGATCATCAGGTCGATGTTCTGCACGTCGGGCCTGCGTTCCACCAGGTGCGAGCGCAGGCGCCGGAACACGGCGGCTTCGATCCGGGTGGTGTCGATCTCGTCAGCGGCCATCGGTTTTTTATCCCTCGTATCGTTGCGCCAGCGATGATGATAAGCGTGAGCGTCGGCGTGGGGCATGAGACAATGAACGTCCCGCCCGCGCCTCCCCACGCATGACCGCCAGGATCCTCGACGGCAAGCGCATCGCCGATTCGCTTCTGGAAGAACTCAAGTGCCGCGTCGATGCACGCGTGGCCGCCGGGCTGTCGCGCCCCGGTCTGGCCGTGGTGCTGGTGGGCAGCGCCCCGGCCTCGCAGTCCTACGTGCGCAACAAGCGCCGCGCCGCGGAGAAGGTGGGCATCCAGGCCTTCGACCACGACTTGCCGGCGGGCACGTCCGAGCCGGAACTGCTGGCGCTGATCGACAGGTTGAATGCCGACCCGGCGGTGCACGGCATCCTCGTGCAGTTGCCGCTGCCCGGCATCCCTGATGCCACGCGCCTGATCCACCGCATCGACCCGCGCAAGGACGTGGACGGCTTCCATCCCGAGAACGTCGGCCACCTCGCGCTGCGCCAGTTCGGCCTGCGTCCTTGCACGCCACGCGGCATCACCACGCTGCTGGCCTATACCGACAAACCCGTGCGCGGGCAGAGCGCGACCATCGTCGGCGTGAGCAACCATGTCGGCCGGCCGATGGCGCTGGAACTGTTGATCGCCGGTTGCACCGTCACCAGTTGCCACAAGTTCACGCCCAAGGACGTGCTGCAGCGGCACGTGGGCGAGGCCGACATCCTGGTCGTGGCGGTCGGTCGCCCGGCCCTGATCCCGGGGGACTGGGTGAAGCCGGGCGCGGTGGTCATCGATGTCGGCATCAACCGGCTCGACGATGGCCGCCTGACCGGCGACGTGCAGTTCGAAGCCGCTGCCGAGCGGGCCAGCTGGATCACGCCCGTGCCGGGTGGCGTGGGGCCGATGACGGTCGCCACCCTGATGCAGAACACCCTTGAAGCCGCCGAGGCGGCCAACCCGGCCGGTTGACCCGGCTGCGACGAAGTGTCCTTCCGGTGGCGTGCCTGGAACCCCTTGGTCGCGGTAGAATGACGCGCTTCCCCACCTTCTCCGGGTCTGCCGATGCTCCGCATCAAGGCTGAAGCACTGACGTACGACGATGTTTCCCTCGTCCCCGCCCATTCCGCCGTCCTGCCCAAGGACGTTTCGCTGGGCACCCATCTCACCAAATCCCTGCGCCTGAACCTGCCGATCGTGTCGGCGGCGATGGATACGGTGACCGAAGCGCGCCTGGCCATCGCCATGGCACAGCTCGGCGGCATCGGCATCATCCACAAGAACCTCAGTGCCGAACGCCAGGCAGCCGAAGTGCAGCAGGTCAAGAACTTCGAGGCCGGCGTGATCCGCGAGCCATTCACCGTCGGGCCGCAGACCACCATCGGCGAAGTGCTCAAGCTGACCCGTGCGCGCCGCATCTCCGGCGTGCCGGTGGTCGACGACGGCCAACTCGTCGGCATCGTCACCGGTCGCGACATGCGCTTCGAGAAGAAGCTCGATGATCCGGTGCGCAACATCATGACCCGCAAGGACAAGCTGGTCACGGTGAAAGAGGGCGCCAGCGACGACGAAGTCATCGGCCTGCTGCACAAGCACCGCATCGAGAAGGTGCTGGTGGTCAACGATGCCTTCCAGTTGCGCGGCCTGATCACCGTCAAGGACATCCAGAAGAAATCCGACAACCCCAACGCCGCCTACGACCACGACGAGCAGTTGCTGGTCGGTGCCGCGGTCGGCGTGGGTGGCGATACCGAACATCGCATCGAACTGCTGGTCGCGGCCGGCGTGGACGTGGTGATCGTCGATACCGCGCACGGCCATTCGCAGGGCGTGCTCGACCGCGTGGCATGGGTCAAGAAGCAGTATCCGAAGCTGCAGGTGATCGGCGGCAACATCGTCAGTGGCGATGCCGCGCTGGCATTGATGGATTCGGGTGCCGATGCGGTGAAGGTGGGCGTCGGCCCGGGTTCGATCTGCACCACGCGCATGGTCGCGGGCGTCGGCGTGCCGCAGGTGACTGCGGTATCGATGGTCGCCGAAGCGCTGCAGGATCGCATCCCGCTGATCGCCGACGGCGGCATCCGCTACTCGGGCGATCTCGGCAAGGCGATCGCCGCGGGTGCTTCGACCATCATGATCGGCGGCCTGTTTGCCGGTACCGAGGAATCGCCGGGCGAAACCGAACTGTTCCAGGGCCGCAGCTACAAGAGCTATCGCGGCATGGGTTCGCTGGGCGCGATGGAAAAGGGCAGCAAGGATCGCTACTTCCAGGATTCGGCCGATGCCGACAAGCTCGTGCCCGAGGGCATCGAAGGCCGCGTGCCGTATCGCGGGCCGCTGAGTGGCGTGGTGCATCAGTTGGCCGGTGGCCTGCGCGCGACAATGGGTTACGTGGGCTGCGCGACCGTCGAGGAAATGCGCAAGAAGCCGGAGTTCGTGAAGATCACCGGTGCCGGCCAGCGCGAAAGCCACGTGCACGACGTGCAGATCACCAAGGAACCGCCGAATTACCGGATGGGCTGATCGCCATCACCATCAGTTGTCATCCCCGCGAATGCGGGGATCCATTTTCGACGCCCTTCATTGCCTCGGCATGCTGGAAGAATGGATTCCCGCCTTCGCGGGAATGACGGCAAGGACACACGTTTTCCCACGAAGCCGACGATGACCAACATCCATACCGACAAGATCCTCATCCTCGATTTCGGCGCGCAGTACACGCAGCTGATCGCACGCCGCATCCGCGAGCTGGGCGTCTATTGCGAGATCTGGGCCTGGGATCACGATCCGGAGGAGATCGCGAAGTTCGGCGCTAAGGGCATCATCCTGTCGGGCGGACCGGAATCGACCACGCAGCATGGTGCCCCCGCGGCACCGCAGCAGGTGTTCGACAGTGCCTTGCCGATCCTCGGCATCTGTTACGGCATGCAGACGCTGGCCGCACAACTCGGCGGCGAGACCGAAGCCGCCGACCAGCGCGAATTCGGCCACGCCGAAGTGAAAGTGCTGGCCAATGACGCGCTGTTGGGTGGATTGAGCGACCACGATGGCGACCCACGCATCGACGTATGGATGAGTCACGGCGACCATGTCGCCAAGGCGCCGCCCGGATGGACGATCACCGCCACCACCGATCGCATCCCGGTCGCCGCGATGGCGCTCGAAGACAAGCGCTGGTACGGCGTGCAGTTCCATCCCGAAGTCACGCACACCAAGCAGGGGCAGGCCTTGCTGCGACGCTTCGTCGTCGACATCTGCGGCTGCCAGACCCTGTGGACGGCGGCCAACATCATCGACGACCAGATCGCCCGCGTGCGCGAACAGGTCGGTTCCGATGAAGTCATCCTCGGGCTGTCTGGTGGCGTGGACTCCTCGGTCGTGGCCGCCTTGCTGCACAAGGCCATCGGCGACCAGCTGACCTGCGTCTTCGTCGACACCGGACTGTTGCGCTGGCAGGAGGGCGACGACGTGATGTCGATCTTCGCCGAGCACCTCGGCGTGAAGGTGGTTCGCGTCAATGCCGCCGATCGCTATTTCAAGGCGCTGGAAGGCGAGGCCGATCCGGAGGCCAAGCGCAAGATCATCGGCAACCTGTTTGTCGAGATCTTCGAGGAAGAATCCAACAAGCTCAGCAACGCCCGCTGGCTGGCGCAGGGCACGATCTACCCGGACGTGATCGAATCGGCTGGCAGCAAGACCGGCAAGGCGCACGTCATCAAGAGCCACCACAACGTCGGCGGTTTGCCCGAGCACATGAAGCTCGGGCTGGTCGAGCCGTTGCGCGAACTGTTCAAGGACGAGGTGCGCAGGCTCGGCGTGGAACTGGGCCTGCCGCCGAAGATGGTCTACCGCCATCCGTTCCCCGGCCCGGGCCTGGGCGTGCGCATCCTCGGCGAGGTGAAGCCCGAGTACGCCGACCTGCTGGTGCGCGCCGATGCCATCTTCATCGAGGAACTTCGTCGCGCCGGCTTGTACGACAAGACCAGCCAGGCGTTTGCCGTGTTCCTGCCGGTGAAATCGGTCGGCGTGGTGGGCGATGCGCGTGCCTACGAGTGGGTGATCGCGTTGCGTGCAGTGGAGACCATCGACTTCATGACCGCGCACTGGGCGCACCTGCCGTACGACTTCCTGGGCAGGGTGTCGAACCGCATCATCAACGAACTGCGTGGCGTCTCGCGCGTGGTCTACGACATTTCCGGCAAGCCGCCCGCCACCATCGAGTGGGAGTGATGTCGGCGCTCGACCACGAGCATTGGATGCGGCAGGCTTTCGCGCTGGCCGATCGCGCCGAACGCGAGTTCGACGAAATCCCGGTCGGTGCCGTGCTGGTGGACGCTGACGGTACGCTGATCGGCGAAGGCTGGAACCGCAACATCATCGACCACGATCCGACGGCGCATGCAGAGATCGTGGCGATGCGCGGGGCAGGGCAGGTGGCCGGCAACCACAGGTTGGTCGGCAGCACGCTCTACGTGACGCTCGAACCCTGCGCGATGTGCGCGATGGCCGCGGTGCATGCCCGGGTGGCCCGGCTGGTCTACGGCGCGGCGGATCCCAAGACCGGTGCCTGCGGCAGCGTCTTCGACCTGGCCGCCGATCCGCGCCACAACCATCGCATCGAGGTGGTGGGTGGCGTGCTCGGCGAAGAGGCCGGCAAGCGGCTCAGCAACTACTTCCGCGCCAAGCGCGGCAAGCAACCGTTGTAGGCAAGCACTTCAGATCAAGGGACTGCGCCGGTTCGCGTGCCGGTGCGCATCGTCCATTTCGTCGTTCACGGCGCGCACGGCCAGTGCGGCTTCGCGGGACAGCAACACGCTCGATGCGAACATCGACAGCACGCCAAGCACCGCCATGATGGTCGGCCAAGGCCCGAACACATGGTCGAAGTACGAGTCGCCGGCCACCAGCAGGCTGGTCGCCACGAAGCAGCTGATGGCCACGTAGAGCATCTGGCTGGCACGCAGGATCAGCACGCTGCGCCTGCGCTGCACGAGGATGCGATCTTCCAGCAGCTTGCGGTCTTCCGGATCCTCCACTTCGCCCAGATCCTTGAGCAGTTGCCGGGCGCGGTCGATGATCCGGGCCAGGCGCGCATTGGCCGATGCCAGCAATGCCGCCGTCGCCGTCAGGAAGAATGCCGGCGCGAGCATCGCCGTGAGGATGGCGTAGTGGGTCAGGGCGGCGGTGGGTGGCATGGCGGAGGGACTTGGACGTGGCGGGGGATGTGCTGCGCTATCATGCCGCGTCCCGACAGCATCCGCGAGCGCATGGCAGAACAAGAATCCGCGCAGGGCAGTGGCCGCCTGGTCTGGATCGACCTGGAGATGACCGGGCTCGACACCGGGCGGGATTCGATCCTCGAGATCGCCACCATCGTCACCGACTCGGAACTCAACGTCCTGGCGGAAGGGCCCGAGTTCGCCATTGCGCATCCACTGGCCACGCTGGAAGCGATGGACGAATGGAACCGCAACCAGCATGGTCGATCCGGACTCTGGCGCCGGGTGCTGGAAGAGGGCGTCTCCATGGCCGAAGCCGAAGCGCGCACGCTCGCATTCCTGCAGCAATGGCTGGGGCCGAAACAATCGCCGATGTGCGGCAACTCGATCTGCCAGGATCGGCGATTCCTGCACCGGCAGATGCCGAAGCTGGAGAAGTTCTTCCACTATCGCAACCTCGATGTCAGCACGCTCAAGGAACTCGCGCGTCGCTGGGCGCCCGGTGTACTGGCCGGTGTGCGGAAAGCCGCCGCGCATACCGCACTGAGCGACGTGAAGGATTCGATCGAGGAGTTGCGACACTACCGCAGGCACCTTGGCGCACTGGCGAAGGACTGAGGCAGCCCTGTGGTGCCATGACGAAAAAGCCCGGCGATGCCGGGCTTTTCCATTGCAGTAACAGGCTTGCGCCTCAGCCTGCTTTTGCCTTCGACTTGGCCAGCTTGAGCCAGGTATCGACCACGGTATCGGGATTGAGCGACACCGATTCGATGCCTTCCTCCATCAACCATTGCGCCAGATCCGGATGGTCGCTGGGCCCTTGGCCGCAGATGCCGACGTACTTGCCCTTGGCGCGCGCGGTCTTGATGGCGAGCGACAGCAGTTTCTTCACCGCCGGGTCGCGCTCGTCGAACAGGTGGGCGACGATGGATGAGTCGCGATCGAGGCCCAGCGTGAGCTGGGTCAGGTCGTTGGAGCCGATCGAGAAGCCGTCGAAGATCTCCAGGAACTCCTCGGCCAGCAGTGCGTTCGACGGCACTTCGCACATCATGATGATCTTCAGGCCGTTCTCGCCTTGCCTGAGGCCGTTCTTTGCCAGCACCTCGACCACCTTGCGGCCTTCGTCCAGCGTACGCACGAACGGGATCATCACCCACAGGTTCTCCAGCCCCATGTCGTTGCGCACGCGCAACACGGCCTTGCACTCCAGCGCGAAGGCCTCGGCGAACGAGTCGTCCACGTAGCGGCTGGCGCCACGGAAACCGATCATCGGATTCTCTTCGTGCGGCTCGTAGTTCGGGCCGCCGATGAGGTTCGCGTACTCGTTGGACTTGAAATCCGACAGGCGCACGATCACCGGGTTCGGCGCGACCGACGCAGTCAGCGTGGCGATGCCTTCCTTCAGGCGCTCGATGTAGAACTCCACCGGCGAGGCGTAGCCGACAATCTTCTCGTCGATCTTCTTCTTGGTCGCGGCATCCTGGCGGTCGTACTCCAGCAGGGCATTGGGATGCACGCCGATATGCGCGGCGATGATCATCTCCAGCCGCGCCAGGCCGATGCCGGCATTGGGCAACTGGCCGAAATCGAACGCTCGCTCCGGGTTGGCGACATTCATCATGATCTTGAGCGGCGCCGGTGGCATGTTCTCGAGATCGGTGGTGATGCGCTCGAAGGGCAGGGTGCCGTCGTAGATGAAGCCGGTGTCACCCTCGGCACAGCTGATCGTGACCGGCTTGCCGTCCTCGATGCGATCCAGCGCGTTGCCGGTGCCGACCACGGCCGGGACGCCGAGCTCGCGGGCGATGATCGCGGCGTGGCAGGTGCGGCCGCCACGGTTGGTGACGATGGCGGCCGAACGCTTCATCACCGGCTCCCAGTCGGGGTCGGTCATGTCGGCCACCAGCACATCGCCCGGCTGCACGCGCTTCATGTCGTCGAGCGAACGCACCACGCGCGCCACGCCGCTGCCGATCTTCTGGCCGATGGCACGGCCTTCTGCAACCACGGTGCCGCGTTGTTCGAGAGAATAACGCTCGATCTGCGTCGCCTTGGCGCGCGATTTCACCGTCTCGGGACGCGCCTGCAAGATGTAGAGCTTGCCGGTGTTGCCGTCCTTGCCCCATTCGATGTCCATCGGACGGCCGTAATGCTGTTCGATCACCAGCGCCTGCTTCGCCAGTTCATGCACGTCGGCATCGGTGATCGAGAAGGTCTTGCGCAGTTCGGCCGGCGTGTCCTCGGTGCGCACACGTTCGCCAGGCGTGTCGGAATACACCATGCGCAGTTGCTTGGCGCCGATGGAACGGCGCAGGATCGCCGGCTTGCCTTGCTTGAGCGTGGGCTTGTAGACGTAGAACTCGTCGGGGTTCACGGCGCCTTGCACGACCATTTCGCCCAGGCCGAAGCTGGCCGTCACGAACACCACGTCACGGAAGCCTGATTCGGTGTCGAGCGTGAACAGCACGCCGGACGCGCCCACGTCCGAGCGCACCATCAACTGCACGCCGGCGGAGAGGAACACGTCCTCGTGCTTGAAGCCGTGGTGCACGCGATAGGCGATGGCGCGGTCGTTGTAGAGGCTGGCGAAGACTTCCTTGACCTTGTGCACCACGTCGTCGGCACCGGTCACGTTGAGGAAGGTTTCCTGCTGCCCGGCGAACGAGGCGTCCGGCAGGTCTTCGGCGGTGGCCGAGGAGCGCACGGCCACGGCGATGTCACCGCCGCCGTTGTCGGCAGCAAGCTTTGCATAGGCAGTGCGGATGTCCTTGTCCAGCGCCGGCTGCAACGGCGCGTCGATCACCCAGCCGCGGATCTCGCCGCCGGCGGCGGTGAGTGCGGGCACATCCTCGACGTCCAGCGTGGCAAGCCGATCGAAGATGCGTTGGTGCAGGTCGTTGTGGGCGATGAAGTCCTTGAACGCATCGGCCGTGGTGGCGAAGCCTCCCGGTACCGAAACCCCGAGTTTGGCCAGGTGGCCGATCATCTCGCCGAGCGAGGAATTCTTGCCGCCTACCTGGGCAAGATCGGACAGACGAAGGTCATGCAGCCAAAGGATGTTGGCGGACGAGTCGGACTGGCTCAAGGACGGCGCTCCGGAGGGGTCGAATCGCGGGATCGGGCGTCGCCCGACCGAAAGCGCTATTTTAGCCTCGTATGCCGGCATTGGAGCCTGGTATCACCTGAAAGGATATCGCTTGGCCAACGTCCGCCCCGTCTTTTACGTTTCCGATGGCACCGGTATCACCGCCGAAACCATCGGCCACAGCCTGTTGACGCAGTTCAATGGAATCGCTTTCGCCACTCACCGGATTTCGTTTGTCGATTCCCACGAGCGCGCCTGCGAAGCCGCCGTGCGCATCCGGGAAACCGGTGAAATGCACGGGACGCGTCCGATCGTGGTCAATTCCTGCGTCGATCCGGCATTGTCGGCCCTGGTCGCCGAGAGCGGGGCGTTGATGCTGGACGTCTTCGCGCCCTTCATCGAGCCGCTGGAGCAGGAACTCGGCGAAAAGCGCCAGTCCCGGGTGGGGCAGGCGCACGGCATGGTGGATTTCGACACCTACCACCGCCGCATTGATGCGATCAACTTCGCGCTGACCCACGACGACGGCATCTCGATCAACTACGACGCTGCAGACGTGATCCTGGTGGCCGTGTCCCGCGCAGGCAAGACGCCCACTTGCGTCTACCTGGCCCTGCAGCATGGCGTCAGTGCGGCCAATTACCCGCTCACGGACGAGGATCTCGACCACGACCGCCTGCCGCCGCGCCTGCGCCCTTATCGCAAGAAGCTGTTCGGACTGACCATCGACCCGGTGCGCCTCCAGCAGATCCGTCAGGAACGCAAGCCCAACTCGCGATACGCGCAACTTGAAACATGCAAGCGGGAAGTGGTAGCGGCCGAAGCGATGTTTCGCGCCGAGCGCATCCCGGTGCTCAGCACCACACACACTTCGATCGAGGAAATCGCCAGCAAGGTGATGAGCACGTTGGGCATCCAGCGCGGGATGTTCTGACCGGGCGACGACCCGGTGGGTGCACGGGCCGGATCACGTACGCAGAAGCATCACGTTATGCCGTGGGCACAGGCCCGTCAATGCTGTTGGCGTACAGCTTCAATGTGTAGGATCGAGCCATGCAGCAGCTCGCCTCCCGCCATGTCCGCGTCCCCAGTCTCAGCCGTTTCAGCTGGCTGATGGGGCTGTACGCGGAGAACTTCAGGCGGATGACGCGGCTGTTCGAACCGGCCGACCTCGCGCCCGGCATGTACCTGTCGAGCATCGGCGACGGCATCGACATCCGCCTGGACGTGATTGAACAGCATCGCTACACGACGGAACTGCGCCTGAGCTACGCGATGCTCGATCCGGTGACCGGCGAACCTGATCCTTCGGCACACCTTCGGCTCTATCGCGACGCGCGTCAGGCCGAAGCCACGCACTGCTATGTCGGTCGCCGCTGGCAGGATGTCATCGGCATGTACCCGCCACCTGCCGAGGTGCTCGATCACCGGATGCGGATGAATACGTTCCTCGGCAAGTGGCTGCAATACCTGGCCGAACGCGGCCACGGCGTGGCCACGCTCGCGCCGATGGCTTCGACCGAAAACGACACCGATCCGTTGCTGCTCGATTGAACCCGGGCGTCAACGCTCGGGTACCGTCCACAGGTAGATGTTGCGGTTCTCGATCCGACGCGTTTCCTCGGGCTCCCACTCGTCGCCCATGTCGAAGGAGTGGCTGACGATCCGCGTGCCCGGCTTGAGTTCGCTGAGCAGCTTAGGGCGCAGCTTCATGTTCAGGCTTTGCAGCAGGTAGAGCGTCACCACGGTGGCATCGCCGATGTCCGACTGGAACAGGTCTTCCTCGCGGAAGGTGACCAGCTCGGTGACGCCGGCCGCTTGCGCATTTTCGTTGGCCTCGCGAATGCGCTGTGGATCGATGTCGATGCCCACCGCGCGGATGCCGAAGGTTTTCGCCGCGGCGATCGGGATGCGGCCATCGCCCGAGCCCAGGTCGAAGAGCACGTCGTCCTTGCCGACCTCGGCCAGTTCCAGCATGGCCTTCACCACGCTGTCGGGCGTGGGGACATAGATCACGTCCGGCGTGCGCCCGGGTGTGGGCGGATCCATGCCCGGCTGTGTCTCGGGTGCGGCGCTGGCCGTTGCAACGGGCAACGGGGCAGTAGCCGCAGGCGTGGGGGATTCCTGCGCGCACGCGGACAACAGCGGCACGAGCAGCAAGCCCAGGCTTGTGCCGACGATCCGGGTCATGGTCATGGCGGTGACTCCTGTGGGTTGGGTGGGACGGGATCGATGAACAGCAAGAGCACGCCACCGGCGACGAGTACGCCCGCACCGACGAGCGCGCCGAAGCCGGTGTAGGCGAGGCTGGAATACAGCATGTATGTGCACGTCGTGCAGAACAGCAGCGGCAGCAGCGGGTACAGCGGCACGCGGAACAGACGTGGCGTGCCGGGATCGCGTCGGCGCAGCACGAACAGCGAGACCCCGACCAGCAGGAAGAACAGCCAGAACACCGGTGCGGTGTATTCCACCGCGACCCGGAAGCCGTCGAAGGTGCCGGCGGCCAGTACGACCAGGGCGAGTGACAGTACGCCTTGCACCAGCATCGCCATACGGGGCGAGCCATTACGCTCGTCCCAGCGGCCGATGAAGGACAGGGCAGGGAAGTCCCGGCCCACGGCGTAAGCGCTGCGGGCGCCGGTGATCATGGTGGCGTTGGCTGACGTGAGGGCCGCCACGACCACGATCAGGCTCATCAACGAAGCGCCACGCTCGCCGAGGGCAACACGCATCATGTCGGCGGCGACGGCATCCGAACCTGCCATCCCGTCGATGCCGAGCACACGCAGGTACGCCAGGTTGGCCAGCACGTAGAGTGCCGCGATGGCGATCAGGCTCAGCGTCAGGATCCGGGGCATCCAGCGTTTGGCATCGCGCATCTCCGCCGTCATGTAGACCGCTTCGTTCCAGCCGCCATATGTCAGTAGCACGAAGACGAGCACCAGTCCGATGGCGCTGCCGTCGCGACCTTCGGATGCCATCGCCAGCGGCACTGCGTCGGGCGCGAACAGCAATCCCACGGCGATCACGAGGCACAGGCCGAGGACTTCCATTGCGGTGAGCACGTTCTGCAGGCGCGTCCCCTGGCGGATGCCCAGCCAGTTGCACAGCGTGAGCACAACGACCGTCGTGGCGGCATAGATCGTGGACGACCAAGGCCCGATGTCGATGACCTGGCGTAGGTAGTCGCCGACCACATAGGCCAGCAACACGATCGAACCGGTCTGGATGACCGTCAGCCTCGACCACGCATAGAGGAAGGCAGGCTTCGAACCGTATGCACGGTGCAGGTAGTTGTAATCGCCTCCGGCCTGGGGATAGGCCGTGGCCAGTTCCGCGTAGCACAGCGCTCCGATGATCGACAGTCCACCGCCCACTACCCATGCCAGCAGCATTTCGATGCCACCCGGCGCAGCACCGGCCACCAGCGATGGCGTCCGGAAGATGCCAGCGCCGACCACGATCCCGACGGTAATCGCGAACGCCTCGGCCGCACCCAGCGTGGGGCGCGGCAGCACGTCATTGCGGGCGGGCGTGGTCGCTATCCCGGACTCCATGCGTGGCGGCGACAGGGTCGCACGAAGCGCGAGGCGCATCGCGTCTTCGACGATTCCAGCAGCCGCGGCATTCGGCTCGCGTGAACGGCCCAGAAGGAAGAGGAGGGCAACTGCTTGCGGTCAGCCGCATTTGCCGATCAGGACGTGCTCGCCATCGGCCATCCTCACCAGCACGCCCGTCGGCTCATCCAGCCACCGTCATCAGGTTCGACGGCCACGAGCGCACGCTGCATTGCATCCTCCGGCTTCAGCTTTGTCGGTCTGCCGATCGAGTTCGATCAGCATGTCGTCGGCATCCTTGCCGGAGGCATGTGCGTTGCGGCACCGAGAATCCGGAACCCTGCAGCGGCATGCATCTGTCATGAAGCTTCACCTGCAGGACGCTTGGCCGCAGTCGGCGGATTTCGCCTGTGCGTGTCAGAAATCCCCGAATCTGTTGTGGTCGACAGCGTAGGCGAGAGCCGTACGTCTTGCCAATCGGGTTCGCATCGTGTCGAAACGTAGTTTGAAGAACGCAGATACGACAATGCCCGCTTGCGCGGGCATTGCGTTGGAAAAGTGGCGTCCCCACGGGGATTCGAACCCCGGTCGCTACCGTGAAAGGGTAATGTCCTAGGCCTCTAGACGATGGGGACGCGGTAAACCTGATTGTGCATTCCCGCAGGCCTCTTGCGGAAACGTGGTGGAGCCAGGCGGGATCGAACCGCCGACCTCCTGCATGCCATGCAGGCGCTCTCCCAGCTGAGCTATGGCCCCACATGGCTGGATAAGGCGCGGAATTCTATCGGCCCACGCAGAACTGCGCAAGCATGATTTTCCGAATCGCTGGGCGAGCGGTTCATCGGAACGGCATTGGGTGCGTGGCAAGTACATGCAATGCAGTGCACGGTTGACTCAGGATGCATCGAGCAAACGCTAACGAGCACCTTGGCCTTGTACGCATCAGCCCATCTGCATCCGGTGCATCTGGGTCGGAATCTTGCTGAGCGGTTCTAGCAGCTCGTTGGCTGCAATCACCGCACCGGGAGGAGAGCCACAAGCCGAGTAGGCCGGCCAGCCATCGCGCCCCCGTCCGCTATTTCGCATAATGTACATTATGTAAGATATAAGGTCGTACATTAGGAATACGCTGTATCTAGTTGTCGGTGATACCCAAACTCTGTCGTCTGCTCCTTAACCATGACATGCGCTTTAACCGTGTCGTCTCCCGACAAAGACGACCAATCCAATCAAGGGCTTAGGGATTTCTCGCGTCAATATCGCAGGGGCGTTCGCTGTCGTCGTTTTCCCTTAACCGTGTCGTGCTCCGATACGGTGTCACATCCCGACAGTAGATCAATCTGGATCGGCCAGATTTCCGTAGACACTCAGTTGCCGCTTAGCGCGTAGCGCCTTTCGAACTCTACCGGCGACAGTCCTCCAGCGGAACCATGCCGGCGGATTGGGTTGTAGAACATCTCGATGTAATCGAACACGTCCGAGCGCGCAGCCTCGCGGTTCGGGTAGATCCGCCGCTTGATCCGCTCCTTCTTCAACACACTGAAGAAGCTCTCGGCCACGGCATTGTCATGACAGTTCCCGCGACGGCTCATGCTCGGCACCATCCGGTGCGCCTTCAGGAATGACTGCCAGTCGCTGCTGGTGAACTGACAGCCCTGATCGGAGTGAACCAGCACGCCGGGCCCCGGCTTGCGCCGCCAAGCCGCCGCCACCAGCGCCTGCAATACCAGGTCACTGGTCATCGTCGGGGCCGTGGCCCAGCCGACGATCTGTCGCGAGTACAGATCCATCACCGCCGCCAGGAACAGCCAGCCCTCGTAGGTGCGGATGTAGGTGATGTCGGTGACCCAGACCCGGTTCGGCGCGTCCGGCGTGAAGTCCCGGTTGAGCACATTGGTCACCACGCCCACGGGGCCGCCACGATGACGTGGCTTGCTGCCGTAGCCGATCTGGGCACGCAAGCCCTCAGCCTTCATCAACCGCAGGACGCGGTGCCGACTGCAATGCTCACCGGCCTCGCGCAGATCCAGGGTGATCTTGCGATAGCCATACACCGTCCCGCTGGCCAGCCAGTGGTGCTTGATCAGCCCCAGCAGGCGCTGGTCCTCATGCTCGCGAGCGCTGGGGCCGTGGCGCAACCATGCGTAGTAGCCGCTGCGCTGCACGCCCAGCACCCGGCACATCGCCACCAACCGGAACTCACGGGCGTGTGTGCGCATGAACGCGTACTTCGCCCTTACCCCTTGGCAAAGTACGCGGCGGCTTTTTTTAGGATGTCGCGCTCCTCGGTCACCCGCCGAAGCTCAGCCTTGAGGCGGCGGATCTCCGCCGAATCGCTCTTGTCGGCCGCAACGGCCCCAATGGAGTCTGCTGCCGACTTGCGAGCCTTGTGCATCCACTCGTAAAGCGTGTGCTTGGGGATGCCGATGCGACCTGCAACATCCACCACCGTGAAGCCGCGCTCGACCACCTGCTTCACTGCCTCGGCCCGGAATTCATCCGTGTACTGCCTGTTGTTGCTCATAAACACCTCGGTCATTGCCATCAATTATGGCTCCCGGATGTCTACGAAAGGCTGGCCGGTCCAGTTCTTCGCTCAACTTAACCGCATTAATCAACTGGCGGTAGATCTTGAGGGTACATGCAATGACCAACTCAACAGCGAGGAATCCCTACAAGTAAGAAACTTGTATCACATGCTTCGTGGCGCACTTGAGCGAGGCATCCGTGAGATAGTCTTATTTGATGTGGTTCACCCATTCGCGACCAGGTCAGGATCGAAAGGGTTGGCGCTGTTGTTGGATTCTCTCTTGATGACTGGAAAGCGATCGTGGATTTGCACGATGAATGCAGCGGAGTGATCGCAGCTCACGACACCCCATCGGGTTCTACCCCGAAATCACGGACGGTTGTGAAAGAGCTTGGAACTTCCGATCGCGCCTGGCGACTCTTCGCCGCATCCTCGGGTTATGGAACCGCTCGACGTATTCGAACACATCAGTCTTCGCTGCATCGAGTGTCAGGTACTTCGTGCGGTAGATCCGCTCGCGCTTGAGCACGCCGAAAAACCCTTCGCAGGCCGCGTTGTCGCCGCAGTGTCCCACCGCGCTCATCGAACAGACCAGGCCGTTTCTCGACAGATACCGCTGGTAGTCGCCGCTTCGGAATTGACTGCCGCGATCGGAATGCAGGATCACCGGCTCCGCGCCTTGCCGCTGCCATACCGCCATCTGCACCGCCCGGATCACCATGTGCCGGTCCTGCCTGTGGTGCATCGACCAACCCACCACGCGCTGGTCGGACAAATCCAGCACGATGCATAGATACAGCTTGCCTTGTCCTGTTTTGATCTCAGTGATGTCGGTGACCCATTTGGTCTCCGGCTCCAGTGCGGTGAAGTCCCGCTCCAGCAGGTTGCGCACGCCCGGAGGCGTGAGCGCCGGCCGTCCGCGCTGACCGCGCCGCTTCGGGCGCGGCCAGCCCTGCAAACCCTCGGCCGCCATCAGTCGCGCCACGCGGTTCAAGCTGGCCGACTCGCCCTGATCGACCAGGTCTTCGTGCATGCGACCGGCGCCGAGAGTGCCACGGCTGTCCTCGTGCATCTCGCGGATTCGCGCGGCCAGGCGCTGGTTGTCGCGCTGTCGGGCGCTGGGCAGTCGCTGGCTCCAGTCGTAGTAACCGCTGGCCGACACCTTCAGGCAGCGGCACATCAGTCGAACCGGAAACGCGTCGCGGCAACGTTCGATCACCTGATACCTCAGGATGATCCCTTGGCAAAGAACGTCGCCGCTTCTCGCAAAAAATCCCGTTCCTTCCTCACCCGGGCCAGCTCGCGCTTGAGGCGGGCCAGCTCTTCGTCCCGGGGCGTCCCGCTGCCGCCCAGAGCCACCACCCCCTGGCTCTGGGCTTCCCGCTTCCAGCGGGTCAACAGGGTGTCGCGGATCCCCAACTCCCGGGCCACTTGGGCACAGCTCACACCCGGCTGGCTGGCCTGCTCAATAGCACCGCGCTTGAACTCGGCGCTGAACTTCCTTCGCTTCGACATGAACACTCCTCAGGCCTCGATCGGCCTTCTCGTAAGTGTCCGTGAAAACGGGGGTGAACCCATCAGATCGACAGCAAGCGATCCCGCATCCTTCAGAACTTCTAGAAAAACTGAAAGCGATCCGCACTGTATTCGAAGGATGCAACAACAGGAACACGGATTTTAACAAGAAGATACTAGCGCCCCATCTCGCTAAGCGAAGTGATCTTCGGAAGTAGTGATCCCTATGGCACAGCTACACACCTGGAATATGCTTGGGGTCAAGTCCGACACTTGGAGTGGCACAACGCATGCATCGTCATCCAGCGGATGTCTTCGCGCCCGTTCTCGATTCTGATCGATGTCACATGTCCTGAACTGTCCGAGATACTCGTTGAGCATTGGTTCGCCGATGCGAGCCCACGGCGGCGCTAGTACCCCCGATAAATCTCCCTAATCCGTGCCCCCCGATGTCTGCTTCCGGCCTATTCTGTTGAAAAACTCGGTCCCGGAGCAGGGGCGTCACGTGACCAGGCAGCCGGAAGCGGATTTGTTCGATCCGCAATGAAGCAAATGGGGGCGCGCAAGCGCCCCATGCCTTAGATCGGCACCGCAATTCCTGCTTCCGGGCCTTTCGGCATCAAGCACGCCGCCATTCTTCGCAGATTTTGCGCAGTCGCCGCCAACAGGAACTCGTCGCGGGCACCTTTCAGGCCCCGAAGCCGCAAGCGATCCAGCCGCAGGATGCGCTTGAGGTGTGCGAACAGCATCTCGACCTTCTTTCGATGTCGCCGCGATCGTGCGTATCGAGGTGTTGATGCCAACTGGCGGGCCACGTCGCGTGCGGATTCGTTGACCTGGCGGGCGATCTTCCGATGCGTGGTGTTGGGGCAGCATCGCGACTTGAGCTCGCAGCCGGCACAGTCGTAGACGCTGCTGCGATAGATCAGCGTGTCGTCCGCCGTAGGCTTGCCAGTTGAGCGCAACGGCTTGCCCTGTGGGCAGCGATATTCGTCGGCTTCGGCCTCCCAGCGGAAGTCGGAACGTCCCAGCGAACCATCCTTGCGCTCGGCCTTGTCCCACACCGGAACGTGCGGTTCGATCGCTTTCTCGTCCACCATCCAGCCCAGCATCTCGGGGGTGCCGTAGGCCGTATCGCCGATCAGATGCGTCGGCTTGATCTCGAACCGTTCCTCGACGCGATCCACCATGACCTTGGTGGCGTTCACCTCGTTCGTGCGGTGTGCGGGCGTGGCCTCGACGTCGAGGATGACGCCGGCCTTGGTGTCGATCAGGTAGTTGGTCGAATAGGCGTAAAACGCCGGGCCGCCGGGCGCGGCCGTCCACTGCGCGGCCGGATCGGTGAGCGACACGTTCTTCGGAGGCTTACGCGCTTCCTCTGCGGCGTCCAGCGCTTCCAGGTACTCGCGTACCGGGCGCGTGAGCGACGACTCCCGGTCCCAGCTGGCATCGCTGCCCGGGACACCGCGCTGGCGGTTTGCGTCGGCCTTGATGACGCTGGCATCGATGGCGAAGCCTTCGCCTCCGACCAGGCCCTCAGCCAAGCAGCGCTCCAGCACCTTCTCGAACACGAAGCGCAGCGTGTCGCTGTTGCGGAACCGTCCATGCCGGTTCTTTGAAAAGGTCGAATGGTCCGGCACTGCATCCTCCAGCCCCAACCGGCAGAACCAGCGGTAGGCCAAGTTCAAATGCACTTCCTCGCACAGCCGACGCTCGGAGCGGATGCCGAAGCAGTAGCCCACGATCAGCATCCTAATCAGCAGCGCCGGATCAACGGAGGGGCGGCCGGTGTGGCTGTAGTGCGGGGCGAGGTGCCGGTGCAGCTCGCCAAGGTCCAGGAACTGATCGATCCCGCGGAGCAGATGGTTCGCTGGAACGTGGTCTTCCAGGTTGAAGGCGTAGAACAGCGGCGCTTGGCCGACTTCCTGACGTCCCATCATCGCGTGAACTTCCGCTCGATCGATGGGACGCCAGTGAATCAGCATCAGCCGGCCGATTCAACAGAGTTTTTCAACGGAATAGGCCGGAAGCTGCCATGCCTACCTGCCTGTCCACCTACCAAAGACCGGCCGGCTGCATACGCGGTTACAACTCGATAAAGCCTCGCTTGGCCGCCATGGTGACCGCATGGGTGCGGTCGTTGACCGCAAGCTTCGAGAAGATCGTCTTGAGGTGGCGCTTCACCGTCTCGTCCGAAAGTCCCAGTGCTGCCGCAATCTGCTTGTTCGCCTGACCGACTGCCACAAGCCTCAGGACTTCGACCTCGCGATCAGTTAGCGCGTCGTCCACGACATGGAGTGCGATCTCCTCCGCGACGCCGCGATGGATGTGCCGCTGCCCCATGTGCACGCTGCGGATAGAGTCGATCATTTCGGTACGGAGGCTGCTCTTCAGCAGATAACCGGTGGCACCGGCCTTGAGTGCCCGTATCGCCAGCGCATCGCCCGCATACGTGGTAAGCACGATGACGCGGGCGGAGCTATCGGTGGCCCGGATAGCCAAGATCGCGTCGACGCCGTTCATTCCAGGCATCTGCAGATCCATGAGTGTGACATCCGGGCGCAAGGCCCGGTACTGAATGATGGCTTCTTCGCCGTCCCGCGCCCGGCCGATGAGCTCGATGTCACTCTGGTTCTGCAAGATCGCGGCAACGCCGTCGCAGAAAACAGGGTGGTCGTCGACGATGAGGACGCGAATACGTGGACTGTTCATAGGTTGCGCCTCCGCGATAGGGTTCGGCCGAGCCACGTCGCGCGCCGTGCACGCTTGCGATAGGCGAGCTTTGCCGGCATGACTAGCGTGAGCTCGGTGCCCTCCCCCACGCTGGTGGTGATGGTCAGTGTACCGCCGATCCTCTCGGCCCTTTCCCGCATTCCAGGCAGTCCATAGTGCCCTTCCTTTCCGCCTCTTGCTAAGACATGAGACGGCATCCCCACGCCGTAGTCGCGCACCCTCAGCGCCAGATGCTTACGCTCAAAACCAAGCGCTACGTCCGCGTGCGAAGAGTGCGCGTGCTGGGCGATGTTGAGCAGGGCCTCGCGCGCGACGCGGCTGATTTCCGAGGCAACGATTGGATCCAGCCGGCGGGGCTTGCCTTCGATCACAATGCGTACCGTGATAGGCGGATCGAAGGGTATCGTGGCCACCAGCTTTTCAATGGCGGTACACAGGTCGCCATCCTCGGGGACGCGCAGGTCCTGCACCTTGTTTCGCGCCTCGACGACAATCGCGTCCGCCACCACCAAGGCGGACTCTAGACGCGTCCGGGCTGGCTCCGTCTCCGATATCAACTCCGACGCCGCTTGGAATCGCAGAATCAGCCCTTGTACCCCCTGTAGCAGGGTGTCATGAAGTTCACGAGCTATGCGTTCGCGCTCCATCGTCCGCTCCTCAAGCCGCGCATGGATGCCACTGGCCAGTTGGGCGATCCGCAATCGGTAGAGAAGCGATAGCACCGCGACGATCGCGGTAGCCATGAGCACCCAGAACCAAGCCGACTGGAAAGCTGTCGGGGGGATATCGAACACGACCTCCGCGCCTTTTTGATTCCACGCCCCATCATTGTTCCCTGCGATGACCCGGAACCGGTAGGTCCCTGGCGAGAGATTCGTGTACGACACCTGCCGCTGGGAGCTGGGGTCGGCCCATCCTCGGTCAAAGCCTTCCAACATGTAACGAGCCCTGACGCGATCAGGCTCGGACAAGCACAGGACCGAGAAATCGATAGCGATCTTTGTTGTGCCTGCCGGGAGTGTCACCCTGGACGGGTCGCGGAAGAGATGACCGTCAGCATCCAGGGATGTGACCGCAACTCCCGGTGGCAGGTCCCTGCCGTCGTTGCGCGCAGGATCTATCCATACCGATCCTGTCTGGGTAGCGATCCATATCCTGCCATCACCGCCCTGCACGACAGTCCGCAATGAATGGCCGTGCGGACGGATTGGCAGGCTGTAGCCGCGTCCTGTCGTGAGCAGGGTCAACGGCATTTCGCCCGTTGTAAAAGCCTGCTCAAGCTCGGATCGCGTCAGCCTGACCAGGGATTTCGGGAAAGCGAGCCAGATGTCCCCTTCTGCAGTCGTGACCATTCCGTTGATCCGCAGACGCGGGGAGGCGCTTGGGAAGAAGGCGGTCTGCATTCGCCCCTGCCGATGTCGCACCAGACCGAAAGTGCCACTGGCGAAGACCGCGTCTTTGGATGCGTGCAACGTGACTATCGCGGGCTTGGGCCCACTCGCGGCGAGATGCGTCACTCGTTGAGTCCCTGACTCGAGCCAGACCAGTCGTTGGCCGGTCTGGATGACCATCCCCCCTTGGGGTGACCGGACCATTGACGTGGGAAAGGACTCAGCGTCGTCGCCGGGCTCCAGGGCCGGGTCCATTGACCATCGGCATAGCGATGGACACCGCTTCCAGATGCCGACATCCAGAAAGCCTCCTGATTGTCGAACGCGCAGTCGAACACGAAGTTATGGGTGGTACCGATGTCCGGCCTGGCGATTGTTTCCCGGATGGCGCCTTCCGCCCAAACGATGATGGTCGCTTCAAGCACAATCCAGAGCGCACCGTCTCCCGCCTCGCAGAGGCTTTGGGGCTCCAGCACATCCTGCAAAATGGCTGCGGGCGCTTGCCCCGGCCCGACGCGATGGATCGCCCTGGCTTGCCCGATGTATACACTGCCGTCCGAGGCGCGAAGCAGACGGTCGCCGAAGCGGGCAGGCCAATCCAGTGTCGGCTCGCGCACCAGCGCGGCCGGCCTGAACACGTCGAGGCCGCCTTCCGTGGCCATCCACAGGTTGCCTTCGCGGTCCGGCAGGATCTGGTGCACCACGCTGGAGGACAGGCCATCGCCCACGCTGAAGGACTCCACCTCTTGCCCTGGCCGGTCAGGATCTCCCGGTGTGCCGACGTAGCGCAGCCCACGGTAGCTGGTAGCGATCCAGAGGTTGCCTTCGCGATCGAACACCGGAGCGTCCCGGAGCGAATCTCCTGTCCCTGGCACGGCGGATGCCGGCGCGCCTGGGCTGCCTCCATCCGGTGCGCTGATGGGGCGGCTTCCATAGCGGTCCGTCGCCCAGACGCGCCCTGCGGGATCCTGCGATAGCCAGGCGCTGCGCGCTTCCTGCAGGGCTTCGAAGCGCTCGGAAGCAGGGGCCATGCGAACGACCATGCTCCTCGTGGCGATCCAGACGGCGCCGTCGCGGGAGATCTGGATGTTGTTCACGTTCTCCAGCGGTAGGCCGTCGCGCGCATCGAACTTTCTCCAACTGCCCTGATGGAAGCGCAGCAGTTCGGCATCGTAGCTGGCGGTCACTATCCACACCGCGCCGTCTGAACCCTCCACCATCTGCCGCACACCAGGGTACGGGGCAGGTGCTTTCAGGGCCCTCAGACTGCCACCGCGGTAGACCCCGAAATGCCCGGAAGAACCGAAGTTCGTCCAAATATCGCCGTTGCGCGTGGCCAGCAGGACGCCGGGTTGCGTATGCTCCCCGGGGGTACCTTCGGCTTCGATTCGTTCAAACCGGTCTCCGTCGTAGCGCAGGAGGCCATCGCCCGTTGCCAGCCAAAGGAAACCATCGCGTCCCTGGGCAAGCGACAACACCGGTCCTCGACGGTGACTCGCCGGTGGGAATACTGGGCGAGGCTGCGCGGCTCAAGGGCATTTGCCGCCGCGGGCAGAAACGCCAGCACGGCGCTGAGCAGGATGCATCGGCTGCCGCTCGCAGCCGTTTTCCGGACAAGCTCGATCAGCACAACCGGAAGTCCGCCTTCAGGGTGTAGGACATCCTACTACCCATCCAGGCCTGAGATTCGTCCCCCACTTGGGGCTGTGGCCTGACCCGGCGCGGCCATACGGTCGTGGCATGACCCGATACGCCTGCCGCTATCCGGATGGAGCCGCCGGCTTGGCATTGGGGTTGATGCGACTATGTTGCGCATGCGGCAGTCTCGGTGTCGCGGCAATGCTCGCCGGCTCGCTCTCCCGCGTGGTGTACCCGCTAGCGGTGCTGCTTGCGCTCCTGCTGGTGCTGGGCTTGGCAACAAGGCTTGCCGCCTGGCTTTTGGGCATCTCCGTGCTGGGCGTCCTGTCGATTGCCGGCGCGGTGCAGCAGTTACTACTGGCGGGACTGCTGGGCTGCTGCGTGGCCCTGGCGATCGTGGGTGCAGGCGCGTACTCGGTCGATGCCCGACGTCATGGACGGCGCGTGATCCGGCTTCAGGGTAGCCCCCCGATCAGGCAGGCGACGCCTGACCCGGATGGGGATTTCAGGAGCAAGCCGATCGCGTCACGCTCGGAACCGTGGCCCCTGTCCCATCCACCGTTCCTATTGGAGATCCGCATGAGCACTTCCAGCACGTCCGACTCCGACGCCTTCGCGACGACCCGGCGGCGCCTCCTTTCAGCCACGACGGCGGCTGCGGTAGCGGTGGCGGCCGTCGGCAGCGCGGCCGCGCAGGCTCCGGCTTCCCCGGCCCCCGCGGGACGATCGCAGTCTCGCCAATCACGAGGAGGTGTGTGGAAGCACGATGAGGTCGCGCTGCTGCTGATCGACTACCAACCCGAGATGTTCCGGCAAATCAGGTCGGAAACCAGCGCGGCGCTGGTCGAACTCAATACGCGCTTCCTGATCCGGGCCGCACGCGCTTTGGATGTGCCGGTCATCCTCAGCACGGTGGCGGTGGAGATGGGGATCAATGAACCCACCGTCGCTGCAATCGCGGCCGAACTTCCCGGGAGCAAGGTGATCGACCGGAGTTCCATGAATGCGTGGGAGGACAAACCCTTTCATGATGCGGTCCTCGCTACGGGACGGAAGCGCTTGGTCTTCGGTGCGCTTTACACTGAGATTTGCCTGGCCTTCCCGGTGATCGATGCGCTCAAGGAGGGCTTCGATAGCATGTACATCGTCGACGCCGTCGGAGGCATGTCGCAGATCGCCCATGCCACCGCCCTTGACCGCATGGCTCACGCCGGTGCCATTCCGAACACAGCGCTTGCCTGGGTGACAGAACTCTTCCGCGACTGGAAGTCGGCAGAAGCGCCGAAAGTCAGGCCGATCATCGTCTGGTATCTGCAGCAGCTAGAGGAGTTGCGGGCCGCCAAATGAGCAAGACCAGAAGCACGCAACCTCCGGAGCATGCCATGAGCGGTAGGGCGACACCGAGCGCAGGATGGAGGCGCGTCCCGGCGGCTAGCTACCGGACTTGGTCGAGGAAACCGTCTACGTGATCGAGGGGCCAAGCGGCATCGAGTTGCCAGCTCAGTACGCAAGCAAAGGTACGGAACCGATACTCCATGCGTCCTGATCAGATGTCCACGGATGGCGTCATTCATCCTCGCCTGCGACGGCGAAACGGCCCCGGAACCGCCACCCGCCACCGCCCGAGGCCACAGTCATGTTCAAACTCATCCACACCCTGCTCGCCGCCACCATGGCTACAAGCCTGTCCGCATCCGCCTACGCTGCTCATGCCGCCCGTGACAGCGGCCAGGTAAAGAACGTCGTGCTGGTACATGGCGCCTTCGCCGACGGCGCCGGTTGGCGACGTGTTTACGACGAACTCACCGTACGCGGCTATCGAGTGTTCATTGTCCAGAACCCGCTGACATCACTCGCCGACGATGTGAAAGCGACGAAACGCGTGCTCGATCGGCAGGACGATCCGGTCATCCTGGTCGGACATTCCTGGGGTGGCACGGTGATCACCGAAGCTGGCGTACACGACAAAGTGGCCGGCCTGGTCTACGTGTCGGCGCTGGCCCCGGACGCAGGTGAGACCACGGCGCAGCAATACGAAGGTTTCGCACCGACGCCGGAATTTGTGATCGAGACTGGCAACGATGGCTATGGTTTTATCAAGCCGGCGAGCTTCAAGGCAGGCTTCGCCCATGACGCGTCGGATGACGATGCGGCGTTCCTGCGCGACTCCCAAGTGCCAATCAACATGTCGGTGTTCGGGGCGGTGCTGACGCATGCCGCGTGGCGGGCGAAACCCAGTTGGGCAGTGATCGCGACCGAAGACAGGGCGTTTGATCAGGCCATGCTCATTCACATGGCCGAACGCATCAACGCGCGCATCACCTACGTCTCCGCCAGCCATGCTGTCTTCATGACTCAGCCCAAGGTGGTGGCAGACACGATCGAACGCGCGGCGAAGGATGCCGCTCGGCGGGAAAAGTAGGCACTCCCAGGACGTTGCTGCCCGCACATGTTGCAGCCCCACCCGGCATCGCAAGGGCTCTACTCCTTCGTGTTGCACGTAACGAGGGCCCCACTCGCTCCTAGCCAAGGCGTGCCGCCTTTGCCATCCCAACGCCACGGCTGCGCCACGCCAGCGTTGGTTAGATGTGGCGCGTCGGAGTTCAGGTATGAAAGGGTTGAACGACAAAGTCGCCATTGTCGCCGGCGCTGCACCGGGAAACATCGGGGGCGCAGCCGCGCTCCGTTTGGCGGCAGAAGGGATGAAAGTTGTCGTTGCGGACTACAACCAGGCTGCCGCTGGCGCATTAGCCGATGAGATTCGGAGCTCAGGCGGGGCGGCACTTCCCGTCGCGTTTGATATTACGGACGAAGGTTCCGTCAAACATTTGATTGACGTCACCACTGCGACCTACCACCGCGTTGATGGCCTATTCAACGTGGCCGCCGACTTGTCGCCGCGAGCATTTGGAAGCGACACGGATGTTACCGATGTTTCCGTTGATGTCTGGCGCCACACCCTCGACGTCAATCTGACAGGCTACTTCTACATGATTCGCCACACGTTGGCCATCATGATTCGTCAGGGCGGTGGATCGATCATCAATACGATGTCCAGTTCTGTGTGGATGGGCGAAACCAATCATGTGGCCTATCAGTCCTCCAAGAGCGGACTTATCGGGCTAACGCGCCACACTGCCAGTCTTGGAGGAAAACACGGTGTCAGGACCAATCTACTCTCGCCGGGTGTGATCCTCACCAAGGCGGCCTTGAGTGCAACCACTGAAGAATGGCGTGCGGAGATCCTCAAGGGTGTCCGGTCCCCGAGACTCGGCTTTCCGGAGGACATTGCAGGGGTGGTCGCCTTCCTATTCTCGGATGACGCCCTGTACATCAACGGTCAGTCACTGCTGGTCGACGGTGGCGCAAACTTCACCTAAGTAGCGGCCGAAACGCGATATCCAGTCCAAAGTTACTCTGGAAACATGCTCAGGAAGAAGCTTCCGTGAGGCACTTGGCGCTACGGCGGCATCGAGGCTACCTTGGTTGGTAGCGCGGTCATGACTGCGCCGGTACTTTTCACGGGATTCTGAACCAGCGGGCGTCGCCGCCCCTACCGACACGCTCCCGTGCCCCATGCAGGAACCCCGACGAAGGAACTTGCTGGGCGCACAATCTTCGACCTCCGCTGCCGAGCAATCATGGCATCTACTCGACAATATTCTGCGGCGCGGAGACTAGCCGAGATGCGTCCTGCAACGTTTCAGAGCTGGAGGGCGAGCATATCCCGGGACCCTCGATAACGGCCCCTAATCGCCTGCTCTCGTGGAAGTCCGCTTTGCGACCAGAAGCGGAATTTTTCTCGCCTGTGAAGCACTGAGCGTTGCAATTCGGCTAGTCGGCCGACGGCACCAGCGATGCCTGACTTGGCGTTCCCATCACCTTTTGGACGAGGTCATAGCCAGAAACCTCTTCATACCGAGAGGGGATGCGCGCCTTCAATCCATGCAGGCGTTTATTCGCAGTCAAAGCTAGCTGGTTGTAGGTAGTAGCCGTAACACGACCACGCAGAACGCCATTGAACTCACGAGGATTCACATTCGAGATGTTGGACGCCACCGTGTGACCGACAACGTAAGCATGGAAGAACGGCGTCCCTTCAATGCCTCCGCTAGAGACAAGATCATCGACATAGCCTGCCGCCTGATTCATTTCGGGGCGACCAATTTCAGAACACCCCTTCTTCAACTCGATGAGCAGAACATCACGCATCGTTGCCAGGTGGCCGCGTGCACTATCGAAACTCTCAGTGGCAACGATTGAAATCGTGGCGTCCGAAAGGACGACGATGTCAGGGCGCTTTGCGGCGTTGGCGAATGCCTGATCTTCCCTCTTAGCCTTGAAAAGGCTGGTGGCGACCGTGCGCAGCGTGTTGTTAGATGCGTACTCCGAGCTATCAAACTCCGGCCCGAACAACCAACGCGCCTGTGTTACGAGTGGATGAAGCGTATGCAACTCGTCCGCCTCCGGGTCGCCGCTGAGCTTCTCCATGGCGGCGATGATCGACAGGCGATTGTCGATCTCATCGAGCACGGTGAGCGCGTCCTCCACCGTCCATTGTCCGAGCAGACGATCCAAGCCGTCGATGTCATGCTCATCGAGCTGCATCAGCTTGTCGAGAAAACTTGCGCCGCTGCGTGCCTTCTGAATCTTGATTACCGCCTTGACTACCTTGTTGAGGGTCTCGGGCGGTATGCCTGGCTGGTCATGCACCACAGTCTTGGTGAACTGGGCAACCTCAAGCATGGAACGACGCGGCAGCGTCCGCAGATCTTCCCGGTTCTTGTAAAGCGCGTCCTCGGAGTTCTCCTCGATCAGGTTGGCCGACAGCTTCTCGACCATTTCCTGGGCGTACTCATTGACCGCCTCAAAGAGGCGCTCCGTGCGTTCCGTGGTCTTGAACTTCGACCAGTCCGATTCGACTTCGGACAACCACTCCGCTCCGCACTCGATCACGATGGCGTAGCGCTTGGCGAAGCGCACCCGTCCGTCCAGAACGGCCATCGGCCCAACCGTCCAGCTCGGCAGACCCACCAATCGGCTACTCACCCAGAACGCAATGCCTTGGTAGCGCGTGGACTTGGCCGTGCGCGTCGTGTCCACCACATAGGCCGTGATGTTGAGTCCCGGCTCGACCTGCATTTTGCGCTCTTCCAGCAGTCCCTCATGCTCGGATAGCGGGACGGACTGACCGTTCACCGAGACGACGAACTGCGGATCGTGGAGGAAGCGGCCCGACAAGACCGTCCTGATCCGATCCGGATCCGGGCGGTGCCGTTCCACCTCCACCAACAACCGGGTGCCGTGACCCAATCGTTCGCCGGTTTCGTGGCTGTGGATATAGAACGGCGATGGCTGATTTCTCGTCCCGATAACGAACGTCGAGAGCATGCCATTCACCCAGGTTTCGACGGTGTAGTGGTCGGAGAAACACAACAGACCATGGCGACCAATGCCATTGCGCCCGAAGGCCTTGCGCATCCAATCGGCGCGATCCGTTGGAAAGTGGACGTTATCGCCTTGGGTCTTTTGCCGGTTGTATCCCAAGGTCATCCAACGCTTGCGGAACTGATCCTCGGTCATCCCATGGCCATCGTCTTCGACAGACAGTAACCCGCCTGTATCAGTCGGGATGATCACAGCAACCTTGGCAGCACCCGCATCCCAGGTATTGGCCACCAGCTCAGTCAGTGCGATGTCCGGATCGTAGCCAATGCGGCCCAGCGAACGCAGCACGTAGTCTTCTTCAAAGAGCGCCTCGTTGGCTGCTTTGCCTTTCTTGGCCATTGCGATGTCCGATGGATAGCTGGTTGCGATTGAACGCATGACTATGCCGCCTGCTGCCAAACATGGCAAAACGTAGTGCGCGCCTGTCTCACACGGCGCGACGCTAGCGCATGGGCGCTACCTGAGTGGCAGCATCACCGTCATGTCATGGATAGGGGATTCGACAAAACCATGCTTGAGATAGAACGCCTTCGCTGCGTCATCGATGGCATGGCAAAGCAGCGCGCGGGCGCCAACCTGCTCACTTGTCTGCAACGTCCGCTGCACGGCGTCCTTAAGTAGGCCCTGGCCGATGCCTTGGCCGGTCATGTCCACATGCACGGCCAGACGCCCCAGCACGATGACGGGTATGGGATCTGGCATGTTGCGACGGATGCGACCCGGCGCATGCTCATGCGATACCGCACCAGCCGCTAGCGCGTAGTAGCCCACCACGTTTTGTTGCTCGTCACAGACGACAAAGCACCGGGACGCCCCCGATGCCTGATTCTGACGGGCGCGCTCCAGCAGCCACTTGGTGAGCTCCGGCGCCGCGCACTGGAAGTCGTCCAGCCGGTGCTCGTCGTTAAGCGGGCTGGGGGCGCCGAGCGCCAAGGCTCAGCGCTCCCAAGGCGCCGGGGTGGTCAGCAAACGACGGATCGCCGCGTTGTTCGCCAGCGGCGCATCGAGCAAGGCATTGAAGCGCTGCAGGGCCTGCCGGCTCATGGAGAACTGGGTCTGATCCGCCAACACCTCGCGCGCCTTTTCGCACACAGCGTCCAGGATGAACTCCGTACGATTCATGCCGCTAACTTCCACAGCGTGGTCAATGAGCGCCTGCTTGGCAGCTGGTGCCCGGAAATTGATGACTCTGCTTGCGACGGCGCTCATGGCTAGTGCTCCTTTCTACCTGCCTATCTGTGCTGACATATGAGTCCTCTTATGTGACTCCCCTTATGCCAGCCCTGTTGTGTGCACACTGTACATACATACTGGGCATTACTCAACAGTAATGCCCACAGGATTCATGCCGCAGACATCTATGCATCTTATTGATTTTATTGATATATTCCATTCGCACGGCGAATACTGCCTCGGATGGAAGCGCCCATGGGCCTCCTTAGAGGTAACTGATAGTCAGCAGAGTGTCTACAGAAATCTGGCAGATCAAGTTCGATGTCCGCTTGGGGTCGCAGGCGGCCCTTCCCTACCCCGGTATGGGCATCGATTGAGACAACCCGAAAACCTCATAGCCCGGGAAGGGACATCTGCGACACCACATATTTCCTTCCTGTCGGAGAGGAAGGCAGGTAGTTTCTTCTGTTCGACTGTATCCACTTGTGATGAGGCAGCGTCATGTGCCTCGCTCCGCCTGCGGACTCCCCATGAAGAAGACAGCGAATCGGAAAACGGTGTGCCCAGCCGTCCTGTTCCAGAACTTCGCCGACAGCAAAACCGGCGGCCTCCAGATCCTTCACCATGCCCAGCCTCAGGGAAGCAGACGTAAACTTCCCGGCGTCCATCCCGGATCGTGAAATCAGGCCCTTCTCCCATCGATCCCACGTGTGGTGGAGCAGCGCATACCCCCAGTTTCCGGTCAACAGGGATTGGTCATGGCTTTCACCGAACGAATGGGCGCGCCCAATCCATTCCGTGACCAAAGGGGATAGCGCCGCATAACGGGCAGTATCGCCCCGCTTCATTGGCGCCAAGCGCAAGCGAGCACCTCCATTCGGCGTCCACTTCAGATCATCCCGACGCGCAGGCGGTACATGCCAAGTGCCGCCGGAATAGTGGCCGAAAATCTGATCAGACCATGCCATCGCCTCATAGAGCACCAGCATTCCGGCCAACGCCGTCACCTCGCGCCGATTGCCCGGATCTGCCCACCGGACACACTTCCTGATCTTGTCCCACCCAAATGGCTTGACCTTGGGATCGGTCAGCCGCTTTATTTCGACGATTGAATGACCGTTGATGTTATGGAAAGAGTAAGCCATGGCTTGCTCATCCACCGGGCATCCCAAAGCCGCCAGAACTCGTCTGATCGAGTACCGGTAGCGAATTATGGTCTTCTGACTGAGGCCACTGCCGGCAAGAAACTTGGTATAGGCCGGAATCGACTCGTGTAACGCCCCACTCGCCTGCCGCGCCCTCCCTTGCCACCAGGACAGCCATGCTTCCAGATCGGCGGCGATCACCCTGACCGTCCTTGGTTTCAACGCCGCCAACAATTGCACCGTGCCGGTATCGTCCAACACCCTCCTTGGATCATCCTGTTTCAACGCGGCCACCAGCCTGGACACAGCGGCGTTGAACTTCACTTCAATCGCAATCCCATACATTTTCGTGCTCCTTCGACGTGTGGATGTCTTCTCAAGCGAGCACGTTCTTCGAATCAATCCAAATAGGCGGGAGTTTTCCGTTCGTCAGATCCAAGGCCCTCCGGGAGAGATTCAAGCCGCGTCGACAGTGGATCAAGGCGCCATCGGTTGCGCGTCCTGTCAGGACGAAGAAGTTCCGGGAAGCTTGAAAGTGGCGTCGCACTGGGCACGTCACGGGGAACGGTTCTCCGTCCAGTGAAGACATTGAGAAGGAAACACCCGATGAATCATCGGAGTACGCGACCTCGGCTGTTGCTCCACGACGTGTCGGCGGACAAGTCGATCCACCATTGATGTCCTCACGCGACTTCCGATGACTGCAGAAGCAGTTCTTGCGATCCGCAAAAGCGGCACGGGAATTTCTCCCGCTAATTTGGATGCCTGAAAACAAGCCCTCTAATTGATGAGACACGGCCTCGTTCCCGGATGAAGAACAAGGACGGTGTTTCGCCCATCACTCCCGATGGCGCGAGAACGCATCAATACGGAGGAAGCATCCGATGACTTTGAAACTTGACCCGGGCACCGTCTGCGCGGCCAACGGCCGCGTCATCCAGATCGACGGGCCGGACTCCCTGACTCACATGCGCGCCCGCGACATGGGCACGGGTGACATGATTTCCGTGCCGATCTCGCAGATTGAAGTCTTGCCGACGAAGACGAGTGCCACCGAGGCAGGCACCATCCCGGAAGCCGAGTGGAAGCGGTGCGTCGCGCTGGCCAGGGATCTGACCCCGCTCAACGAGCGCAGCCAAGTCACCCGCGGCGAACTGGAAAAACTTGCCAAGCGCCATGGCATGAGCGTCAGGCAGCTACAGCGCATCCGTGCTGACTTCTTGAAGGACCCACGGACCAGCACCCTGGCCCGCAAGCCGGGAGGACGCCCGCCAGGACTGAACCTGCTTGATCCCAAGGTCGACGGGCTGATCCGGCACGCCATTTCCAAGCATTACATGTGTCGTGAAAAGCCACCGAAGGAACACGTCGTAATCCGGGCCCAGTCGATGGCAAGGCGGTTGCACCTTCCGCCCCCTTCACGAAAAGCCGTCCTGCTTCGCCTGAATCAGGAGATCGGCTGGGCGTCGGATCTGGCGCGCGAAGGCGGCCGCACGGCAAGACATAAATGGAAGCCGAGTACCGGCGGGCTGTTCGTTAGCAAGCCGCTGGATCTGATCCAGATCGACCACACCCCGGCAGATGTCATGGTCCTGAGCGATGACCGGCTCACCGTCCTTGGTCGCCCCTGGGTCACGGTGGCGATCGACGTGGCAACCCGCTGCGTGCTCGGCATGTACATCTCGATGGATCCCCCGTCGACGGTTGCCGTCTCCCTGTGCATTGAACATGCCGTACTGCCGAAGCCAGAGAACGCAAGCGATCCGGGAATCTGGCCCATGTATGGCAAGCCCAGGAAGATCCTTGTCGATAACGGCAAGGACTTCCGCAGCATGGCGTTGGATCGCGGATGCGGCGAGCATCAGATCGAGCTGACGTGGCGTCCTGTGAGGACGCCACACTACGGTGGACATATCGAGCGGCTGATTGGCACGCTCATGAAGATCGCACACCTTCTCCCGGGGACGACCTTCAGCAACATCAGGGAACGAGGCAACTACGACAGCGAAGGCAAGGCTCGCCTGACGCTGGATGAGTTCCGCGATTGGATGACCCAGAAGGTCTGCAGGTTCTACCACCAGCGCCGGCATCGAGCACTCAGCCTGCCACCCGTGGTTGCCTGGGAGCGCAGTCTTACGGATGCGGCTGGAAACATCGTCAGTCCGCCGTTGATCTCGGAACCGCTGAAATTCCGCATGGACTTCCTGCCGTTCGAGAACCGCCTCGTACGCCGTACTGGCATAGAACTGAATGCTTCGCGCTATTGGCATGAGGATCTTGCGCCCATGCTCAACTCGGACACGGCTGTTCGCGTGCGTTATGACCCACGTGACCCGAGTGCGGTATGGGTTCGACGCGCTGACGGCGTGTTGGTCACCGCTCCCGTGATCGGTGGACGGGCCGCGGGCACGTCCTGCATCAGGAACTCCATGGATCAGGTCACCCAAGCCAGGACGGATGCCGAGACCGACAAGGGATTCGAGGCCACCGACAGCATCGAGGCCAACGCCCAGAAAGCCACGCGCCAAGCCCGCGGGAACAAGCGTCCCGGGAAACCACCTGCGCCGCCTTCCGGGTCGCACTCGACCGCACCGCCCCAGCTCCCGCCCCCGGCGTCGCCCAGCCGTACCGCCATCCAACTCGAAGAATGGGTCTGAGGAGACAGCCATGAGCAATTTCAGCCATCTCGATCCCGGCGTACGGGATCAACTGGATCTGCCCGCCGAAGAACGTGCCGGTCGCATGCTTGCCGAGCGGTTCATCACCCACGAGCGGTTGGTTCCGATCCTCAACTACATCGAATTCCTGATCCACATGCCACCCCAGACGCGAGCAAGCGGACTTGTCGTCTCCGGCAAACCGGGTTCAGGCAAGACGATGCTCTCTCGAGCCATCCAGCGGCGTTACCCGCCGACTCCCGCGGAGAACGGCAAGGTCGCAACCCAACCCGTCCTGGTCATCAGCATGACCAATGCTCGTGAAGCCAAGACGGCTCTACAACCGGATCCTGAGCGCGTTCGGGGTGCCAGACCCCGGCAACTATTCCGGCAACGATCGTGAACGCATGGCGCTCAAGCTTTGCAGGACGGCGGACGTGCGGTTGCTGATCGTCGACGAAATCCAGGACATCCTGACGTCGACTGCACGGCAGCAACGGATCGCGTTGGACACCATCAAGTTCCTGATGAACGAATTGTCGCTGCCGATCCTGACGCTGGGTACCTCTTCGGCACCTGCAGCCATGCAGGTGGACGAGCACTTGAACGCACGGTTCAAATACAGGGAATTGCCACTGTGGAAGCGCGACGAGTACCTGACGACCTTCCTCAATGCGCTCGAGAAGGCGTTGCCTCTGCGCAAGCCCTCGTACCTGTCGTCGCCCACGCTGTCGGCCGACTTGATCCGCCTGTCTGGCGGCGTGCTCCAGACGATCATGCAACTGGTGACGCACGCGGCCGCCCACGCCGTCGAAACTGGCGAAGATCAGATCACGACCAAACTGCTTGAGCGTGCGGTGTTCGAGCCACCGCTTGCCGCAGCGAAGCAGGCCGCCCTGCAAGCCGGATTGCGAAAAGCCGCATGAAAGCTGATGTCACCAATCAGCGCTGGTGGATTCGGCCGCCGATGCCGGACGAATCCTTGCGTTCGGTGTTGAGCCGCGCCGCCGCGCTGTACGAGCGCTCTCCGGGCCAGCTCTGGGCGTCCCTGAACAGGGATGACCCGAGGCCGCCCGGAGACGTGGAGTCGCCGTCCTGCGCAGCTGTGCGCAGGATGGCTACCGCGATCGGTATGTCGGCATCCCATCTCTTGCTTCACCGTCAGCCAGACGCATCTTGGCTACTGGCACCGCAGGCCCGTAACGTCTATTGCCCGATGTGCTGGAACGAGGATCGGGCCCGGGGCGTGCCCTGCTCCATCCGCCGCGGCTGGAACCGAGCGTTGCGCACGACATGCCCAGACCACGGCTGCCCACTCCGCCTCGCCCCGGAGCAATGGGCAACGTCGTCGCTTTCCCACCCGTTCCAAGCGCCTGTCTTCACGCAACAAGAGCAGCAAATCCTCGACCTGATCGAGTCCTTCGGCGAGGCCTTGGAGCGAACCCTCTATTTCGGGGATCCATGGCCAAGCGAGTGGCGCGGCAATCCGCAGATCGCCCGCCAGCTGCTCCTAGCGGTCAGCTTCAACGTGAATGAGGTCAGGGACTTCCCGCTGACCAAGTACGTCCAGGTCAGTGACAATCTGAAGGGATTCATTCGCGGCCCCCTGCATCAGCAGGAGCCCGTCAAGAAGCTCCGGTGGGACGCATTCCGGGGCGTGGCCGATCCCGCTATCCGACGCGCAGGACTCTGGGCTACGGCATGGGCGTTGATGTCTGAGCGTCCGGTTGATCTGTCGCCAGGATGGTTCAAGCTGCCGGCGCACATCGAAGTGCTCGTCCGTTCCATATAACTACTTGTTAACAAATTGACGGGCGTCAGTCGTGGGCTACCCTGCGAATCTGATCCGTAACTACGTCGCCATCCAGCAACCGTCCCCGTAACCATGGCGCAAACCGACACGCGCTCAGTGGTGTCGGCATGAGGCGCAAGAACAATTCCTCTCTATATCAATAACTTAAGAATACTCTGGTGACGATGACATGGTTAAGGAGTCACCGACAGGTTGATTCTTCATTAGGAACTAATCGTCGCGCTTTCGTCGTGCAGGATTTGAGCCGCGTTGTACTTCTTCGCGTTCGGCGCGGAGTCGTTCCAGCTTTTCCTTGAGCTTCAGTTCCATGCCACGATCGACGGGACGGTAATAGATGCGCTCGCCCATGGCATCGGGAAAACCGGTCTGATCCAGTGCGACGCCACCGTCGCTGTCGTGGTCGTATTGGTAGCCCTTTGAATAGCCGAGTTCTTTCATCAGTTTGGTCGGCGCGTTGCGCAGGTGCATCGGGACTTCCTGCGTGCCGTACTCGCGTACGTCTCGCTGGGCAGCCTTGAATGCGACATGGGCTGCGTTGGATTTCGCCGTGCTGGCAAGATAGATCACCAGTTGGGCAAGCGCGAGTTCGCCCTCCGGGCTGCCGAGCCGTTCATATGTGTCCCAGGCATCGATCGCCATCGGCAATGCGCGCGGGTCGGCAAGGCCGATGTCCTCGACCGCCATGCGGGTCATGCGTCGCGCGAGGTACA
The DNA here is from genome assembly GCA_024707405.1 of Luteimonas sp. Classification (GTDB taxonomy): domain Bacteria; phylum Pseudomonadota; class Gammaproteobacteria; order Xanthomonadales; family Xanthomonadaceae; genus Luteimonas. The sequence continues at coordinate 235,180 of JANPZU010000002.1, read as the reverse complement.
GAGGGTCGCAACCGCCGTCGAGCATCCGGCTGAGCCAGTACAAGGCCGCATCGGGATTGGAACTGCGCACGGACTTGTGCAGCGCCGAGATCTGGTCGTAGAACTGCTCGCCACCCTTGTCGAAGCGGCGCGTACGGTCGGCCAGCACCTGCTCGAGCGTCTCCGATGTGATCGTCCCGCCCTCGCCCGCCAATTCTGCCGCGATTTCGAGCAAGGTCAGCGCCCGCCTCACGTCACCATCGGCTGCGACTGCGACCAGGTGCAGGTGTTCCTGCGAAACCTGCAGGCCGCGTCCACCGAGTCCGCGTTCGCCGTCGTCCAATGCACGCTGCAGTGCGGATTCGATGTCTTCGCTGGACACAGCTTCGAGCACATGGACGCGGCAGCGTGACAGCAATGCGGAATTGAGTTCGAAGGACGGGTTTTCGGTGGTGGCGCCGACGAAGATGATGGTGCCGCGCTCGATGTGCGGCAGGAAGGCATCCTGCTGCGCCTTGTTGAAGCGATGCACTTCGTCGACGAACAGTACCGTGCGGCGCCCGTCGGTGAAACGATGGCCGGCTTCGGCCAGGACTTGCCGTACCTCGGGCAAACCGGCGAGGACGGCGGAAATCGCGCGGAACTCTGCATCGGCGTACTTGGCCAGCAGCAATGCAAGCGTGGTCTTGCCACAGCCCGGCGGCCCCCACAAGACCATGGAATGCACATGCCCGGATTCAACCGACAGGCGCAACGCCGATCCCGGTGCCAGCAGCCTACGCTGCCCGACCATCTCGTCGAGCGTGGCCGGACGCATGCGCTCGGCCAACGGGCGCATGGCATCGCGGCCGACGGCCAGCAGGTCGTCGGCCGGCAGGAGTGGATTGGTCTTGGATTTGGGCACGGCAAGCGGGGAAATGGAGCCTGCCCGGAACGATAGCAAGTGGCCGTCGCAAATGCCGCGACGCCGGTCGACTATGGCTGGCCGGCGGCCGATCCTAGGAAGTACTGCACGCGCTGCCAGTCGGACTTGCGGGTGTCGTACAGGGATTCGATGCGGATTGGCGTCGAACCTTGCAAGCCGAAATCTGCCACTCCGCTGGCATCGATCCGCAGGAACCGGCGACCAGCTTCGACGGTGCGGATCCGGTCGAGCTGCAATCGCGCACCCGCTGGATGTGTCCGGTCAAGTTCCGCGGAAACACGCACGTCCAGTTCGCGTAGCAGCGACGCGTCATTGGGCAGTTCGCGCTCGCCGCTGTCGACGCCACCCAGCATCACTTCCGGATAGCCCGCGCTGCCAAAGGTAGTGTCGTACAGCATGCGGTAACGGAATCCGATCCAGTCCGGATCGTCGCCCAGTCGCATGCGCCCTTCTCCATCTACGGCCCGATCCCTCGTGCCGGATGCCTGTACTGAGATGCTGTCGATCCGCAGCGATACCGGCTCGTCGCCACCGAATTGCTGCCCCAGCGTGGACACCAGGACGGCTGCGACCGCGTTGTCCAGCGCTTCGTCGCCGCTGGTGGCCTGTTGCACACCGCTGGCTGCCGGCGGAACCGCCAGGGCTTTGCCAGTCGGCAGCGTGGCAGCGGAGATCGAGAAGATCAGGAATGAGCCGAGGATCCACCCGGATGCGGGTCGTGCTTGCATGGTCGGATCGTCCCCTGTCGTTCCGGATCCTCGGCGCGAAGTCAGCCTTCGCCGCCGATGATGTCCACGCCGGCCGGCGGCGTGAAGTTGAAGGTCTGGCGCGGGAAGACCGGATTGCGCTTCCAGCCAGAGAACGTGATTTCGGTGCGCTGGCCGAGCGCATCGAAGATCTCCATGCGTGCCACGCCCGTCGCATCCAGTCCGATGCGGGCCGAATCGAATGCAGGATCCTCGCCACGCTTGGGCTTGAGCACCACCCATTGCAGGCCGGCCGACTCGCCACCATCAGTGACGGCGTAGTCGCGATCGAGCTTGCCCGGGTCGATCAAAGCGGCCAGCGGACTGTCCTGCTCCGCACTGCCCTGCGGGCGGCGGCTGACCTGGTCGAGATCGGGGTCGAAGACCCAGACCACTTCGCCGTCGGCCACGATGATCTGCGGGTAAGGCTTGATGTATTCCCAGCGGAACTGTCGTGGCGCCGCCAGCGCGACGCGCCCGCTGGTGCTTTCCTTCAACTGCCCGTTGCTGTCGAACACGCGCTGCGTGAATTGGCCATCGAGGCCTTGCAGGCCACGAGTGAAGGTTTCGAGCCGGTCGCGACCGCTTGCATGCGCAAGGCCTGACAACAGCACGATCGCGAAGGCGAGCCAGCGGAGGTTGCGGATCATCGGGGCGTTCCGGTATGACGTTGCGGCCAAGTGTGCGAAGCCAAAACTGAATGCGCACCTTCACATCGCGGGAATCCCGGCGACGTGGAAGCCGTCGTTAAGCCAGAACGCTATTTCGGCGGTGGCGGGGCCAGCACGCTGCGGTCGCCGTTGTGCTCGGGCGGCGAGACCACACCGGCGGCTTCCATGGCTTCGACCAGTCGGGCGGCACGGTTGTAGCCGATCTTCAGGCGACGCTGCACGCCCGAAATCGACGCGCGCCTGGTTTCGGTGACGATCTTCACCGCCTCGTCGTACAACGGGTCGGATTCGTCCCCTGCTCCACCGCCGGCTTCCGGCAGGCCGGTCGCGCCGACGCTGCTGCCGTCGTACATCGTCTGGGTTTCTTCCAGAACGCCCTCGATGTAATCCGGGCCGCCGCCGCTCTTCTTGAGATGATCGACGACGCGATGCACTTCTTCGTCGGAGACGAAGGCGCCGTGCACGCGCTCTGGCATCGCGGTGCCTGGCGGCAGGTACAGCATGTCGCCGTGGCCCAGCAGGGTTTCCGCGCCGCTCTGGTCGAGGATGGTGCGCGAATCGATCTTGCTCGATACCTGGAATGCGATGCGTGTGGGGATGTTGGCCTTGATCAGGCCGGTAATGACATCCACCGATGGCCGCTGCGTGGCGAGGATCAGGTGGATGCCGGCGGCACGTGCCTTCTGTGCGAGGCGCGCGATGAGTTCTTCGACCTTCTTGCCGACGATCATCATCATGTCGGCGAATTCGTCGATGAAGATGACGATGAACGGCAACGTTTCCAGCGGCTGCGCAACTTCGTCGCTTTCCGGGTTCGGACGGAACAGAGGATCGAGCATGGGCTGTCCGGCGTCCTGTTCGTCCTTGACCTTCTTGTTGAAGCCGGCCAGGTTGCGCACGCCCACCGCGCTCATCAACTTGTAGCGGCGCTCCATTTCGGCCACGCACCAACGCAGGCCGTTGGCGGCTTCCTTCATGTCGGTGACGACCGGCGCCAACAGATGCGGAATGCCCTGGTAGACGCTGAGTTCCAGCATCTTCGGGTCGATCATCAGCATCCGCAGGTCTTTCGGCGTGGCCTTGAACAGCAAGCTGAGCACCATCGCGTTGACCGCGACCGACTTGCCCGAACCGGTGGTGCCGGCCACCAGCAGGTGCGGCATGCGTGCAAGATCCGCAACCACGGGTTGGCCACTGATGCCCTTGCCAAGTGCCAGCGTGAGCGGGCTGCCGGACTTGTCGTATTCCTTCGAGTCCAGCAGCTCGGTCAGGTAGATCATCTCGCGACGGGTATTTGGGATCTCGATGCCGATCACCGACTTGCCGGGGATCACGTCGACCACGCGCACCGACTTCACGCTCAGGCCGCGGGCGATGTCCTTGTCGAGCGAACTGATCTGGCTGACCTTCACGCCGGGCGCGGGCTCCATCTCGAAGCGCGTGATCACCGGGCCGGGCTGCGCCTCTTTCACTTCCACGTCGATGCGGAAGTCCTTGAGCTTGAACTCGATCTGTCGCGAGAGCACGTCGAGGGTTTCCTCGTCGTAACCCTTGGGTTGCGGCTTCGGCGGATCGAGCAGTGCCAGCGACGGCAACTCCGAGCCGCTGCCGCTGATGCCGGCGAACATCGGGATCTGCTGCTCACGCTTGGCGCGATCGCTCTTCTCGACCACCGGTGCCGGCGGCGGTTCGATCCTGACCTTCTCGCGCTTGGCGCGCAGTTCGGAATCGACCTTGCGCACTTCCTGCCGCTCCTCGCGATGGGCGCGCGCTTCTTTCCACTCCGATGCCTGCTTGGTGCTGCGCCGGAACAGCGCCGGCAGCGCAAGCGCCCAACCGCCGATGCGATCCATCACCGCCAGCCACGACAAGCCGGTCGCCAACGTCACCGACACCAGCAACAAGGCCAGCAGGAACAGGTTGCCTCCGATCATCCCGAAACCGCGGTTGAGGGAGTTGCCGATCAGGCGCCCGAGGATGCCGCCACCGCCTTCGGGCAATCCCACCACCGCCGGCAGCTTGAGTGACAACAGGCCTGTCGCGGCCACGAGGAAACCGACAATACCGACGAGTCGCAGTGCCGGCCCGAGATCGACGTTGCCATCGCCGTCGCTGTCCATCCCGAACAAGGCGATCCATGCGATCGCGCCCAGCATGATCGGCAGCAGGTAGGCCACGTAGCCGGTCAGCCCGAGCAGCACGTCGGCCAGCCAGGCACCAATGAACCCGCCTGCATTGTGCAGCGGCGCGGTCACCCCGCCCGACTGCGAGAACCAGCCCGGGTCGTCCGGCGAATGCGTCGCCAGGCACACCAGGAGGTAGAGCAGGAAGGGAGCGATGAGGATCAACGCGATGTCGCGGAAGACGCGTTGGCGACGAGGATTCGGCGCGGCCGAGTCTGTCGCGGCTGTCCGCTGACGCTTGCTGCTACGTTCCGTGATCGGTCGCGCCACCGTGATCCATCGCCTTAGGAAAATTGCACAATGCTTTGATATTACTTCAAAGTTTCAGGGATTGCAGCGCTGGATGCACCAGCTTGCCGGCTTCGACGTTCACCCCGCGCAGCAATGGCTGGCTGTCCCGCCAATTTCCCTGCGCCAGTCGATTGACCCAGGGCAGGATGGCCGCGCAGATTGCCTGCGATGACGTCTGCGGCACGGCACCTGGCATGTTGGTGACGCAGAAATGGGTTACGCCTTCCTCGACGTAGGTGGGCTCCTTCCAGGTCGTGGGCCGTGAGGTCTCGAAGCATCCGCCCTGGTCGATGGAGATGTCGACCAGCACGCTGCCATCCTCCATCGCGGCCATCATCCTGCGCGACACGACATGCGGCGCCACCGCGCCGGTGACCAGCACGGCTCCGATGACGAGGTCGGCGCCAGCCACTTCTCGGGCCACGATATCGTCATACGGATAGAGCGCCGTGACGTTGTTGCCGAGCCGCATCATTTCGTCGCGACGATCCTGCCGCTTCTCGAACACCACCACGTTGGCGCCCCCGGCGGCGGCCAGTGCGGCCGAGGCACCACCGGCCTGGCCTGCGCCGAAGACCACGACCTTGCCCCGCTCGGTCGAGGGCAATCCGCCGAGCAGCTTGCCCTTGCCGCCGAGTGGCTGGTGCAGGTAATGCGTGCCGACCTGCACTGCGATCTTGCCGGCGATGACCGACATCGGCGCCAGCAGGGGCAACTCGCCGTTGTCGAGTTCGACAGTCTCGAATGCGATCCCGGTCAGGCCGATGTCGAGCAGGCGTTTTGTCAGCGCGGGTTCCGGCGCCAAGTGCAGGTAGCAGAACAGCAAGTGGTCGTCGCGAAGGTGTGCAAGGTCGCCCTCGATCGGTTCCTTGACCTTGACGATCAGCTCGCCACGTTCGTAGAGCGCGGCTGCATCCGGTGCGATATGCACGCCGAGCGCGGCATAGTCGTCGTCGGCGAATCCCGACTTCAATCCTGCATCGCGTTCGATCCAGACTTCGTGCCCGTGGCGGACGAGGTCGCCGGCCGCCGCCGGCACCAGGGCCACGCGGCCTTCGAGGGTCTTGGTTTCCCTCGGTATGCCGATCCGCATGTCAGCCTCTCCTCCTGCCAGCACAGCTGCCGCTCATGCCATGCGCGGGATTGGCCGCATTGCATCCCCTTGCACGGATCGTTCCATCGCCGGGCGCGTTGCGCGCCTTGTGTTGTCGCCGTCGCGCCGCCAAGCTATGTGCTTCGAAACGCCGCATTTCCATGGCCCGCGAGTATACATGTCCATTTCTCCTGCAAATCCGGCCAGGCACATCCGCCTGCTGATCCTCGGCTCCGGCCCCGCCGGCTGGACCGCCGCGGTCTACGCCGCCCGTGCGAACCTCAAGCCCGTGGTCATCACCGGCATCCAGCCCGGTGGCCAGCTCACCACCACCACCGAGGTCGACAACTGGCCCGGCGATGCGCATGGATTGATGGGACCGGATTTGATGGCACGCATGCAGGCGCATGCCGAACGCTTCGAGACCGAAGTGGTGTTCGACCACATCCACACCGCCGATCTTTCGCAGCGCCCGTTCCGTCTCAAGGGAGACAGCGGCGAATACACCTGCGACGCATTGGTCATCGCGACCGGCGCCACCGCCAAGTACCTGGGGCTGGAATCGGAAGAGAAGTTCAAGGGCCGCGGCGTCTCCGCCTGCGCCACCTGCGACGGCTTCTTCTACCGCGACCAGGACGTGGCCGTCATCGGCGGCGGCAACACCGCGGTCGAGGAGGCGCTGTATCTCTCGCACATCGCGCGAAAGGTCTACCTGGTGCATCGCCGCGACACGCTGCGCGCGGAAAAGATCATGCAGGACAAGCTGCACGCCAGGATCGAGGCCGGCAAGATCGTGCCGGTCTGGCACCACACCGTCGACGAGGTGCTGGGCGACGACAACGGCGTGACCGGCATGCGGCTCAAGTCCGTGCAGGATGGCAGCACGCGCGACATCGATGTGCATGGCTTCTTCGTCGCCATCGGCCATACGCCGAACACCACGCTGTTCGAAGGCCAGTTGGCGATGAACAACGGCTACCTCGAGATCCGTTCCGGCCTGTCCGGCGGCGCCACCGAGACCTCGGTCAAGGGCGTGTTCGCAGCCGGCGACGTCGCCGACCAGGTCTATCGCCAGGCGATCACTTCGGCAGGCTTCGGCTGCATGGCCGCGCTCGACGCCGAGAAGTTCCTCGACAAGGACGGCTGAACCGGACACCGGGCACCTTCCGGCACGATGGACAAGATCATGCTCACGCAGTGCCTGCTGTACGGCAGCTGGCTGGTGTTCCCGTTCATTGCCTGGATGACATGGCGGCTGCGACAGCCGCGCTTGCGCTGGCTCGCCGTGTCGATGCTCGCCATGGCACTGGTGTTCACCTGGTCGAGGTTCATCGAGACCCGGATCATCCGGGTGCAGGACACCACGCTTGACGGGATCGGCGCGGATCTCGACATCGCACTGGTCAGCGACATCCATCTCGGCGTCTACAAGGGACGTGCCTTCCTCGATCGAGTGGTCGATCGGATCAACGCGTTGCCAGTGCAGGCAGTCGCCATAGCCGGCGACCTGACCTACGAGCCGCAGGGACAATCGCTGGAAGACCTGTTCGCGCCACTGGCCCGCCTCGAAGTGCCCGTCTACGCGGTGCTGGGCAACCATGACCAGCAGGCTCCCGGCCCGGATATCGACGCCGCCTTGCGCGCCGCCCTGCGAACGCATGGCGTGCACATCATCGAAGGGGAAATCGCCACCTTCGATGGCATCCGCCTGGCCGGATTGGGCGACCGTTGGGCGCGCAAGGACGATCCCGCGTTCCTGCGGGCATCGCCGTCGCCGTTGCCCACGCTGGTTCTTGCCCACAATCCCGACAGTGCTACCGATCTGTTGCGCTCGGATGCGCGGCTGGTGTTGGCCGGCCATACCCATGGCGGCCAGATCCGCATTCCATGGCTGTACCGCTGGGCGATCCCGAGTGCACATGGCTTCGACCGGGGCGAACAGTCCATCACCGGTGTCGATGGCCAGCTGAGAGTCTTCACCACGGTCGGCGTAGGCGAAGTCGGTTTGCCGATGCGATTGTTCAACCCACCGACGATCGACGTGCTCCACCTGCGCCACTGAAGGCAGCGGATCATGGCGCAGCTCCGTCTGATCGATGCGCTGGATGCGATCCCTGCGAAGGACTGGGACGCCTTGCACGATGGTCACAATCCGTTCGTATCGCACGCTTTCCTGCACGGGCTGGAAGCACATGGCTGCCTGCGTCCGGACTGGGGCTGGACGCCGCGCCACCTGACGCTCTGGGACGGCGACACCCTGCTCGGCGCAGCGCCCGGTTACCTCAAGACCAATTCGCATGGCGAGTTCGTGTTCGACCATGCCTGGGCGCACGTCTATGCCCGGCATGGCCTCGACTACTACCCGAAGTGGCTGTTCGCGGTGCCCTACTCCCCGGTGACCGGGCCGCGGTTGCTGGCGTGCGATGACGACGCGCGCCGTCAGTTGATCGCCGCGATCACGACGGCATGCACGGATGCCGCGCTCCCATCGGCGCACGTCAATTTCCACCGCGAGGACGAAGACGCCACCTTCGATGCCGGCTGGCTGCCACGCATCGATGTGCAGTACCACTGGCACAACAATGCCGGCTGGCGCGCGTTCGACGACTACCTTGCCGCGATGGATCACAAGCATCGCAAGAACATCCGGCAGGAACGCGCGAAGGTCGCACGCTCCGGGGTGACGTTCCGGGTCGTGCATGGCGACGAGGCCACGCAGCAAGACCTCGATGCCATCCATGGGTTCTACCTGCAGACGTTCGCCGAATACGGCAATTCGCCCGCGTTGACCATGCCTTTCCTGCAGCACCTCGCGGCCACGACACCGCGCAACCTGGTGCTTTTCCTCGCGCAATTCGACGGCAAGCCCATTGCAGGCGCCCTTTGCCTGCGCGGCACGGACACCCTCTACGGACGCTACTGGGGCAGCCTTGCCAACCTGCCTGGACTGCATTTCGAAACCTGTTACTACCAGGGCATCGATTACTGCCTGCGCGAGGGCTTGCGCACGTTCGAACCTGGAGCGCAGGGCGAGCACAAGATTGCACGCGGTTTCCTGCCGACGTTCGTGCGCAGCCGGCACTGGATCGCCGACGTGCGTTTCCGCGAAGCCTTGCGCGGCTGGTGCGCGGAGGAAACGACGGTCGTGCGTCGCCATGCCGCGGCCCTTGCGGCACACACGCCGTTCAAGGCCTGACACCCCGTTGCCGGCATCGCCCATGCGGCACACAATCCTGCCGTGAGCCTGCACCTCCCCCGCCTGCCCGACGATCCCGGGGCGCCGTTCCCCGACATCGCCAACGCCTTGCGCCAGCCCGATGGATTGCTCGCTTTCGGCGGCGACCTGTCCCCTCCCCGCCTGCTCAATGCCTATCGCCACGGGATCTTTCCGTGGTTTTCCGAAGGGCAGCCGATCCTGTGGTGGTCACCGGATCCACGCATGGTCTTCCGTACCGATGGCGTGCGTCTCTCCTCGCGGTTCCGGCGGGAGTTGCGGAAATCGACCTGGGTTGTACGGGCGGACACCGCCTTCGCCGACGTCATCGACCGTTGCGCAAACATCCCGCGCAAGGGGCAGCGCGGCACCTGGATCACCCCTGCGATGTGCGCGGCCTACCTGGAGATGCATCGTCTCGGACATGCCCACAGCATCGAAGTGTTCGATGAATCCGAGGGTGCCTGCCGTCTGGTCGGCGGGATCTACGGCATCGCATCAGGGCATGCTTTCTTCAGCGAAAGCATGTTCAGCGCGGAATCGGGCGGATCGAAAGTGGCGCTCGCCGCCCTCGCATACCGGTTGCATGGCTGGGGCTGGCCATTGATTGACGCCCAGGTCGAGAACCCGCACCTGCTCAGTCTGGGTGCTGAACGACTCGGCCGCGACAGTTTCTCCAAGGCGATCCACGCTTTGGTGCAGAAGCCGGGGCGACCCGGAAGCTGGCAGGAAGGCTTCGGCATGTTGCCTGCCGCCCGACTCGCCGATTAACGGTTCTTTTGCATCGAAAACCTGCCCATGCGAGAATGGGGGGCTTTTTCGAGGCGCATCCGCGCCCGGCATACCCAATTGGCTACAGGACGAATGGCGAAAGACGACGTCATCGAATTTGAAGGCACGATCTCCGAAACCCTCCCGAACACCATGTTCCGGGTGAAGCTGGAGAACGGCCACGAAATCATTGCCCACATTTCTGGGCGCATGCGGAAGAACTACATCCGCATCCTCACCGGCGACAAGGTCAAGGTTGAAATGACACCCTACGACCTGACCAAGGGCCGCATCACCTACCGCATGAAGTGATTCGTGCATGCGATTGAACGAAAAAGCGGCCATCGGCCGCTTTTTCGTTCCATAGTGATCAGACTGTCGCCGGCAGCAGCTTCTCAGGTTCCGGCTGCGATTCCACGACGAGTTCGTCGTCACGCACATCGATGCTGACCCGCCCGCCGTTGACCAGCTTGCCGAACAGCAGTTCGTCGGCCAGCGGGCGCTTGATGCGATCCTGGATCACGCGCGCCATCGGGCGTGCGCCCATCAGCGGGTCGAAGCCATGCTGTGCCAGCCAATCGCGCGCGGCAGGCGTGGCCGCGAGGGTCACGTCCTTTTCGTGCAGTTGCGCTTCGAGTTCGATCAGGAACTTGTCGACCACGCGCAGGATGTGATCCATCCCCAGCGCCTGGAACTGGACGATGGCATCCAGCCGGTTGCGGAACTCGGGCGTGAAGCCCTTGCGGATGACTTCCATCGCATCGGTGCTGTGATCCTGCTTGGTGAAGCCGATCGACCGCCGCGCCGCCTGCGCCGCACCGGCGTTGGTGGTCATCACCACGATCACATTCTTGAAGTTCGCCTCGCGGCCGTTGGTATCGGTCAGTACGCCGCGATCCATGACCTGCAACAGGATGTTGAAGATGTCCGGATGCGCCTTCTCCACCTCGTCCAGCAGCAGCACGCAGTGCGGTGTCTTGACGATCTTCTCTGTCAGCAGGCCACCCTGGTCGAAGCCGACATAGCCCGGGGGCGCACCGATCAGGCGGCTCACCGAATGCGGCTCCATGTACTCGGACATGTCGAAGCGCACCAGTTCGATGCCTAGCTGCAACGCGAGCTGACGGGTCACCTCGGTCTTGCCCACGCCGGTGGGGCCTGCGAACAGGAAGTTGCCGATCGGCTTGTCGGGATTCCCCAAGCCGGAACGGGCGAGCTTGATCGCCGAGGTCAGGGTCTCGATGGCTGGATCCTGGCCGAAGATGACCATCTTGAGATTACGCTCAAGGTGCAGCAGCACGTCCTTGTCGGAGGCGCTGACCTGCTTGGCCGGGATGCGCGCCATCTTGGCGACGATGGTCTCGACTTCCTCGACGTCGATCAGTGCCTTGCGCACGCCTTCCGGCAGTAGTCGCTGGCGTGCCCCCGCCTCGTCGATCACGTCGATCGCCTTGTCCGGCAGCAGCCGGTCGGCAATGTGCTTCACCGACAGGTCGACGGCAGCCTGCAACGCCTCGTCGGCGTAGGTCACTTCGTGGTGGGCTTCGTACTTGGGCTTGAGGCCCTGCAGGATCTCGTAGGTCTCGCCGACCGTCGGCTCGACGATGTCGATCTTCTGGAAGCGGCGCGCGAGCGCCCTGTCCTTCTCGAAGATGCCGCGGTATTCCTGGAACGTGGTCGATCCCACGCAACGCAACTCGCCCGACGCCAGCGCCGGCTTGATCAGGTTGCTGGCATCCATCGTCCCGCCCGACGCGGAACCGGCACCGATGATGGTGTGGATCTCGTCGATGAACAGGATCGCGCCGGGATGCTTCTTGATCGCCGTCAGCACGGCCTTCAGGCGCTTCTCGAAATCGCCGCGGTACTTGGTGCCCGCCACCAACGCGCCGAGGTCGAGCGAGTAGATCGTCGCATCCTCCAGAACCTCCGGCACGTCGCCATCGACGATGCGCTTGGCCAGGCCCTCGGCGATCGCGGTCTTGCCGACGCCGGCCTCGCCGACGTACAGCGGATTGTTCTTGCGGCGGCGGCAGAGAACCTGGATGGTGCGTTCGATCTCGTCGGCACGGCCGACCAGCGGATCGATGCGACCCTCGCGCGCCATGGCGTTGAGGTCGGTCGCGAACTCGGCCAGCGCATCGCCCTTGCCCTCGCCTTCCACCACGTCCTTGGCGGCCGCGGCATCGTCATGGGCGTGTTCGCCCTCCTCGCCGCCGGTCTTGGCGATGCCGTGGGAGAGGTAATTCACGACGTCCAGCCGGGTCACGTCCTGCTGGTTGAGGAAATACACGGCGTGGGAGTCCTTCTCGCCGAAGATCGCCACCAGTACGTTGGCGCCGGTGACTTCCTTCTTGCCCGAGGACTGGACGTGGTACACGGCGCGCTGGAGCACGCGCTGGAAGCCCAGCGTCGGCTGGGTGTCGCGGGTGTCGTCGTCGGCCAGCTTGGACACTGACGCAGTGATGGCCTTTTCGAGGTCGGTACGCAGCCGGTCGAAATCGGTGCCGGTCGCCTTCAGCACGACTTCCGCGGAGGGATTGTCGAGCAGCGACAACAGCAGGTGTTCGACCGTCATGTACTCGTCGCGCGCCTCACGGGCGCGCTTGTAGCACTGGCCGATGCTGTATTCGAGATCCTTGCTGAACATGGGGAGGAAGCCTCCTGGGGTCTGACCCCTGTATGGGGCCGTCCGCGGGGGTTTTCCATGCCCGGCCCTTGCCGCTGTTTTAGGCCCTTTCCATTGTGCAAAGCAATGGGTGCTGGTTCAGCCGGGAATATTCGTTCACCTGGGCGACCTTGGATTCGGCCACCTCCCTGCTGTAGACGCCGCAGACGCCACGCCCACGGGTATGGACGTGGAGCATGACCTGGGTCGCCTTCTCGATGTCCAGGGCGAAGAAGCGCACCAGCACGTCGACCACGAAGTCCATGGGCGTGTAGTCGTCGTTCAGCAGCAGGACGGAATACATCGGTGGCCGGGCCAGTTCCGGCTTGCTGGTCTCGACGACGGTACCGTGGTCGTGTTCCGGGGAATGCTTGCGGGTCATGCGGCGATTATACGAAGCGCAACCGGGCGCGGCGTGGACGATCCGGCGCCGCACGCGAGACAATGGGTCTCCGCGCCACCCCCTTCCCGAGGATCCCGGAACATGCGCCAAGTCGTACGCATCCTGCTCCAGTCGCTGTTGCTGTCGGCCGCGGCGCTCGCCTTGCCGGTACTCGCCAGCGATGCCTCCGTCGCCGCCCGCCTCGATGCCCAAGGCATCCAGTACACGATCGACCGCGATGGCGACTACCGGGTCGTCTACAACTACGCGCAGGACAACCGCACGCAACTGCTCTTCGTGTCAGGGCGAACCGAGAGCGTGGGCCACTTCACGATCCGGGATATCTTCTCGCCGGCTGGCCTGGTGGAACGCGACGGCCTGGAAGTGAAAGCACTCGAACTGTTGACCGCAAGCAGCATGAACAAGCTCGGCAGCTGGGAAGTCCGCGGGGACGTGCTCTATTTCGTGATCAAGCTGCCAGACGACGTCGATGCCGCCGCGCTGGAACAGGCCATGGACATTGCAGCGGAAACGGCTGACGACATGGAAATCGAACTCAGCGGCGACCTGGACGAGCTGTGAGCATGGTTCTGCACGCATGAGTTACCGCGAAGGCCGCTTCTGGCAACCGGACGTGACCGTGGCCACGGTGGTCGTGCGCGACGGGCGCGTGCTCTGCGTGGAGGAACATGCGCATGGCAGGCTGGTGCTCAACCAGCCCGCCGGCCACCTGGAACCCGACGAGAGCCTGCTCGATGCCGCCCTGCGCGAAACGCGCGAGGAAACCGGCTGGGACGTCCGGCTCACCGCCTTCATCGGCGCCTACCAGTGGCATGCCCCGGAAACGCAGCGGCATTACCTGCGCTTCGCGTTCGCGGCCGAGCCGGTGTCCCATGATGCGTCGCGCGGGCTGGACGAAGGCATCGTCCGCGCGCTCTGGCTGACGCCCGGCGAGTTGATGGAGGCTAGCGACCGCCACCGCAGTCCGCTGGTCTGGCAGGCGGTGTCCGATTACCTCGCCGGCAGCCGGCATCCGCTGGCCATGTTGCAGCACATCGCATGAGCCAACCCGACACCATCGTCGGCATCTCGGGCGGCGTCGACTCCTCGGTCGCGGCCCTGCTGCTGCGTGACGCCGGCGAATCGATCGCCGGCCTGTTCATGCAGAACTGGGCCGACGACGGCAGCGGTGACTGCCGTGCCGAGGATGATCGCCGCGATGCGGTCGCCGTCTGCGGGCGCCTCGGCATTCCGATCCACTTCCGGGATTTCTCGGGCGAATACTGGAGCAGCGTGTTCGAGCATTTCATCGCCGAGTACGCCGCCGGGCGAACGCCCAACCCCGACGTGCTCTGCAACAAGGAAATCAAGTTCAAGCATTTCCTCGATGCCGCGCATGCGCTGGGTGCGGAGCGCATCGCCACCGGCCACTACGCGCGGATTGCCCGCGATGGCAAGCACTGGCGACTGCAGCGTGCGGTCGACCGCAGCAAGGACCAGAGTTATTTCCTGCACCAGTTGGGACAGTCGCAACTGGCCGCCACGACGTTCCCGCTCGGCGAGCTTCCAAAGGCCGACGTGCGCGCCATGGCGTTGGCAGCCGGACTGCCGACTGCAGCCAAGAAGGACTCGACCGGCATCTGCTTCATCGGAGAGCGCGATTTCCGCGAATTCCTCTCCCGCTACCTGCCCGCGAAAACGGGTGAGATGCAGACGCCCGATGGTCGCCGGATCGGCGAACACCCGGGCGTGTTCTACTTCACCCTGGGCCAGCGCGAAGGCCTGAACATCGGCGGCGTGCGCGGCTTCGATGCGGCGCCCTGGTATGTCGTGGGAAAGGATGTCGGGCGCAACGTGCTCTACGTCGACCAGGGAAGCGACAGTGCTTTCCTTCAGTCGGATCGTGCATGGACGGAAACCGCGCACTGGATCTCCGGCTCGCCGCCGTCAAGCAAGTTTGCCTGCACCGCCCAAACCCGCTATCGCCAAACGGAGGAATCCTGCGAAGTGAGCGTCGAAGATACCGGTAACCTCATCGTCCGTTTCGGACGCGCGCAACGCGCAGTCACCCCCGGACAGTCGGTCGTGCTGTACGACGGAGACACCTGCCTTGGCGGTGCCGTCATCGCAGCGACCAATGCCCCGATCGAATCGCGCCAGCGAGAGGCCGCCGCATGATGGATCAACGCATCCTCGCCCTCGCCGGGTTGACGCAGGCGCTCAAGCAGGTGCGCCGCGTGGCGGAGACCGGGCAGGCCGATGCCGCCGTGTTGGCGACCGCCATGGACAGCGTGTTCCGGATCGACGCCGCCTCGCCCGGCGATGTCTACGGCGGCACCAGCTCGCTTCGTCCGGGCCTGCTGCTGTTGCGCGATTATTTCGCCAGCCAGGGCGATGACGAGCAACTACCCAAGATCGCGCTCTCGGTACTGCAACTCGAACGCAGGTTCGTGTCCTCCGGCGAGACCGCGGAGGAAGTCCATGCCGGCATCCTTGGCGCGAAGGAACTCGCCGAGCGCGTCGGCAGCACCCATCCGGAAGTCTTCAGCGCGCTCGGCGGCCTGTATGCGAACACTGTGAGCCACCTGCGCCCCAAGGTAATGGTGCAAGGCAACCCGCATTACCTCGGGCAAGCCGATATCGTCGCCGAGATCCGCGCGGTATTGCTGGCCGCCCTGCGCTCGGCGGTGCTCTGGCGCCAGTTGGGCGGCAGTTACTGGGACTTCGCATTCAGTCGCCGGGCGATGCTGGACGCGATCGAAGACCGGCTCGAGTGAAGCAACCACCCTCCGGAAAGAAGAACGCCCGGCATTGCCGGGCGTTTTCCTTTCACCGATGCGCTCTCGATCAGGCCGCGACCGAGTCCGCGATGTCCTTGTATTCCTGGATCTGGTCGAAGTTCATGTAGCGGTAGATCTCGGCGCCCTTGTCGTTGATCACGCCGATGTCGGCCATGTATTCGTCCTTGGTCGGGATACGGCCCAGGCGCGAGCAGATTGCCGCGAGTTCCGCCGAACCCAGGAACACGTTGGAATTGCGTCCCAGGCGATTCGGGAAGTTGCGCGTCGAGGTGGAGAACACCGTCGCGCCCTCCTTCACCTGCGCCTGGTTGCCCATGCACAGCGAGCAACCCGGCATCTCCATGCGTGCACCGGCGGTGCCGAAGGTGCCGTACACGCCTTCCTTGGTCAGCTCGGAGGCATCCATCTTGGTCGGCGGCGCGACCCACAGGCGCGTGGGAATGTCGCGCTTGCCTTCCAGCAGCTTGGCGGCGGCACGGAAGTGGCCGATGTTGGTCATGCACGAGCCGATGAACACCTCGTCGATATGCGTGCCCGCCACGTCGGAGAGCGTCTTCACATCGTCCGGATCGTTCGGGCAGGCCAGCAGCGGCTCATGCACGTCGGCAAGGTCGATGTCGATGACCGCGGCGTATTCGGCATCGGCATCGGGTTCGAGCAACTGCGGATCGGCCAGCCACGCTTCCATCTTGGCGATGCGGCGCGCCAGCGAACGCGGGTCGGCATAACCCTCGGCGATCATCCACTTCAACAGCGTGATGTTGCTGTTGAGGTACTCGATGATCGGTTCCTTGTTGAGACGCACGGTGCAGCCGGCCGCCGAACGCTCGGCCGAGGCATCGGACAGTTCGAACGCCTGCTCCACCTTCAGATCCGGCAGGCCTTCGATCTCGAGGATGCGACCGGAGAAGATGTTCTTCTTGCCCTGCTTGGCGACCGTCAGCAGGCCTTGCTGGATTGCGTAGTACGGGATCGCGTTGACCAGGTCGCGCAGGGTCACGCCCGGCTGCAGTTCGCCCTTGAAGCGCACCAGCACCGATTCAGGCATATCCAGCGGCATCACGCCGGTGGCCGCGGCGAACGCGACCAGCCCGGAGCCTGCCGGGAACGAAATGCCCACCGGGAAGCGCGTGTGCGAGTCGCCGCCGGTGCCGACGGTGTCGGGCAGCAGCATGCGGTTGAGCCAGCTGTGGATTACGCCATCGCCCGGACGCAGCGAGATGCCGCCGCGCGTCGAGATGAACTCCGGCAAGGTGTGGTGCGTCTTCACATCCACCGGCTTCGGGTACGCGGCGGTGTGGCAGAACGACTGCATCACCAGGTCGGCGCTGAAACCGAGGCAGGCAAGATCCTTCAGTTCGTCGCGGGTCATCGGGCCGGTGGTGTCCTGCGAACCGACCGAGGTCATCTTCGGCTCGCAATAGGTGCCCGGACGCACGCCCTGCCCTTCGGGCAAACCGCAGGCGCGGCCGACCATCTTCTGCGCCAGCGAGAAGCCCTTGCCGGTATCGGCAGGCTGTTGCGGCAGGCGGAACAGCGCGGTCACCGGCAAGCCAAGTGCTTCGCGCGCCTTGGCGGTCAGGCCACGACCGATGATCAGCGGGATGCGGCCACCGGCGCGCACTTCGTCGAACAGCACTTCGGACTTCACCGCGAATTCGGCGATCACTTCGCCGTTCTTCAGCGCCTTGCCGTCGTATGGGCGCAGTTCGACCACGTCGCCGTGGTTCATTTGCGACACGTCCAGTTCGATCGGCAGAGCGCCGGCGTCTTCCATGGTGTTGTAGAAGATCGGCGCGATCTTCGAGCCGAGGCAAACGCCACCGAAACGCTTGTTCGGAATGAAGGGAATGTCTTCTCCGGTGAACCACAACACCGAGTTCGTCGCCGACTTGCGGCTCGAACCGGTGCCCACCACGTCACCGACGTAAGCGACCAGGTGGCCCTTGTCCTTGAGTGACAGGATCTCGGCGATCGGGCCACGCTTGCCGTCTTCTTCCGGCACGAACGGTGCGTCCGGACGCTTGTTCTTCAGCATCGCCAGTGCGTGCAACGGGATGTCCGGGCGCGTGGTGGCATCCGGTGCCGGCGACAGGTCGTCGGTGTTGGTCTCGCCCGGCACCTTGAACACGGTGACGGTGAGCGACTGCGGCACTTCCGGCTTGCTGGTGAACCATTCGGCATCGGCCCAGCTCTGCAGCACCGCCTTGGCGTTGCCGTTGCCGGCATTGGCCTTTTCCTGCACGTCGTGGAAGGCATCGAAGATCAGCAGCGTGTGCTTCAGGCCTTCGGCGGCGGTTGCGCCCAACTGGGCGTCATCGAGCAGTTCGATCAGCGGATGGATGTTGTAGCCGCCCAGCATGGTGCCCAGCAGTTCGGTGGCGCGCTGCGCGGAGATCAGCGGGGTCTTTTCCGTGCCGAAGGCGACGGCAGCGAGGTACGAGGCCTTCACCTTTGCGGCATCGTCCACGCCAGCCGGGACACGATGGGTGATCAACTCGACCAGGAAGGCTTCCTCGCCCGCGGGCGGCGCCTTGATCAGCTCGATCAGGTCGGCGGTTTGCTGCGCGCTCAACGGCAACGGCGGGATGCCGAGGGCGGCGCGTTCTGCAGCGTGGTGGCGGTAGGCTTCCAGCATGGTGTGTCTCCGGGGAAAGATGGAAATCGATTCAGGCCTTGGGCGCGATGAGCTTCAGGCCCTTGAAGTAGTCGCGGTGGAATTCGGTGTCGAAGGTGACCAGGCCATCGCATTGCAGCAACGCATGGGCACCGACGAGGAAGTCGGTGATGGGACGCGACTCGCCGTTGCGCTGGCGATGCCGCCGCAACATTTCGCCGGCACGCAGGGCCGACTTGGATTCGACGGCGCTGAAGTGCACGCCCATCTCCTCCAGCGCGGCCAGCGCATCGGCGCCGTTGCGCAAGGTGGCGCTGACCTGGGCGAGCGCTGCATCGCTGACGACCACCCGCCCGCTGCCGAGGCATTGCCGCAGGCTGTTCTCGACGGCGTCCGCACGCGGGCCGTCGGTGAGCAGCTCGACCAGGACGGGGGCGTCGACCGCGATCATGCGTCGGCCTTGCCCTGCCCTGCGCCGGCATCGAGCGCGAACTTGCCGCGCACGCGGGAAATGGCATCGTCGACGCTCTTGCGCAGCACGATGCGGCTGCCATCCAGCTCGACCTTCAGCACGCTGCCCTTGGTCAGGCCCAACGCGTCGCGCACGGCCTTGGGCAGGGTGATCTGGCCGCGCTCGGCGACGGTGGCTTCCATGGCGATCTCCACGGCTGGTTCGGTATGCACGAATTATACATACTTGTACGGTCATACTGCAGCCCACATACCAGCCGGGCGTCCAGCAGGATCGTCATAGGTGGAGCCACCGAATCGCCTTAGACTGCCCGGACGCCTGCAGCCAGCGCCCCACCGCCACAGGAGACCCCCATGGCCGACACTTTTGCCACCCACAGCCAACTCGACGTCAACGGCACGTCCTATGCGTATGCCAGCCTGCCGAAGCTCGGCGAGCGCTTCGGGATCGCCCGTCTGCCCTATTCCATGAAGATCCTGCTTGAGAACCTGCTGCGCCACGAGGACGGCGTGAGCGTGCTCCCGGCGCACATCGAAGCGGTCGCGAACTGGGATCCCCACGCCGAGCCGGACACCGAGATCGCCTTCATGCCGGCGCGCGTGGTGCTGCAGGATTTCACCGGCGTGCCCTGCGTGGTCGACCTGGCGGCGATGCGCGATGCGGTGGTCAAGCTGGGCGGCAAGCCGGAGCAGATCAATCCCCTGATCCCGTCCGAACTGGTCATCGACCACTCCGTGCAGGTCGACGTGTTCGGCAAGCCCGATGCGCTCGACCTCAACGGCAAGATCGAATTCGAGCGCAACCGCGAACGTTACGGCTTCCTGCGCTGGGGCCAGAAGGCGTTCGACAACTTCAAGGTCGTGCCGCCCAACACCGGCATCGTCCACCAGGTGAACCTGGAGAACCTGGCGCGCGTGGTGTTCACCGCCGAGCGCGACGGCACCGCCTGGGCCTATCCCGACAGCGTCTTCGGCACCGACAGCCACACCACGATGATCAACGGCATCGGCGTGCTCGGCTGGGGCGTGGGCGGCATCGAAGCCGAAGCGGCGATGCTGGGCCAGCCCTCCTCGATGCTGATCCCGCAGGTCGTCGGCTTCAAGCTGACCGGCAGGCTGCCCGAAGGCGCCACCGCCACAGACCTCGTGCTGACCGTCACCCAGATGCTGCGTGCGCATGGCGTGGTCGGCAAGTTCGTCGAGTTCTTCGGCGACGGCCTGCAGCATCTGCCACTCGCCGATCGCGCCACCATCGGCAACATGGCGCCCGAGTACGGTGCGACCTGCGGCATCTTCCCGATCGACTCCGAATCGCTGAACTACCTGCGCCTGTCGGGTCGCAGCGAGGAACAGATCGCGCTGGTCGAGGCGTATGCGAAGGCACAGCAGCTCTGGCACGAGCCTGGCGCGCCTGAAGCCGAATACAGCAGCGTGCTGCACCTGGACATGGGCGAGGTGAAACCGTCGATGGCCGGACCGAAGCGGCCACAGGATCGCGTGCTGCTGGAAAAGGTCAAAGACAACTACCGCACCAACCTGCCGACGCTAACCACCAATCGCGACAAGCGCAGCCAGGAAGTCGCCGATTTCGTCGCCGAGGGTGGCGGCGCATCGTTCGGCAACGAACAGCTTTGCAAGGGCTTCGCCGACATCGAGATCGATGGACACAAGGTTCGGCTCAAGGATGGCGCGGTCGTCATCGCCGCGATCACGTCGTGTACCAACACCTCAAATCCGGCGGTGATGCTGGGCGCCGGCCTGCTGGCACGCAACGCGGCGGCGAAGGGGCTCACCCGCAAGCCGTGGGTCAAGACCTCGCTCGGGCCGGGCTCGCGCGTGGTGACCGATTACCTGGAGAAGGCCGGCCTGCTCGCCGAACTTGAGAAGGTCGGTTTCTACGTCGTCGGTTACGGTTGCACCACCTGCATCGGCAATTCCGGTCCGCTGCCGGACGAGGTGAGTGCCGGCATTTCCCACGGCGACCTTGTCGTCACCTCGGTGCTGTCGGGCAACCGCAACTTCGAGGGGCGCATCCACGCCGAAGTGAAGATGAACTACCTCGCTTCGCCGCCGCTGGTGGTCGCCTACGCGCTGGCGGGCACGGTGGACATCGACCTCACCACCGAACCGCTCGGCACCGGCAGCGATGGTCAACCGGTGTACCTGCGCGACATCTGGCCGAGCAACAAGGAGATCGGTGACTTCATCGCCGCCACCATCGGCCCGGAGATGTTCAAGCAGAACTACGCCGACGTGTTCAAGGGCGACAGCCGCTGGAACACCATCGATTCGCCCGATGGCGACCTCTACGCATGGGACGATGCCTCGACCTACATCAAGAACCCGCCCTACTTCGACGGCATGACGATGTCCGTCGGCGGCATCGACGACATCCATGGTGCGCGCGTGATGGGCATCTTCGGCGACTCGATCACCACCGACCATATCTCGCCGGCGGGCAGCATCAAGAAGGATTCGCCTGCTGGCCGTTTCCTCGTCGGACGCGGCGTGCAACCAGTCGACTTCAACAGCTACGGCAGCCGCCGCGGCAACGACGACGTCATGGTGCGCGGCACCTTCGCCAACATCCGCATCAAGAACCTGTTCTTCGGCGGCGAGGAAGGCGGTAACACGCTCTACTTCGGCAGTAATCCGCCGGAAAAAATGTCGATCTACGACGCGGCGCAGAAGTACAAGGCCGATGGCGTGCCGACGGTGGTGTTCGCCGGCAAGGAATACGGCACCGGATCGTCACGCGACTGGGCGGCCAAGGGCACCAACCTGCTCGGCATCAAGGCCGTGGTTGCCGAAAGCTTCGAGCGCATCCACCGCTCCAACCTGGTCGGCATGGGCGTGCTGCCGCTGCAGTTCAAAGCCGGCGAGAATGCACAGACCCACGGACTGGATGGCAGCGAGGTCATCGACATCGTCGGCCTCGACGATGGCCTGGCAAAGACGGCGACGATCGTTGCCCGCAAGACCGACGGCAGCGAGAAGCGGATCGGCGCAGATGTGTTGCTGCTCACGCCCAAGGAAGTGGAGTACTTCAGGCACGGCGGCCTGCTGCATTACGTGCTCAGGCAACTGGCGGCGAGGAAGGTCGCCTGAGCGAACCTTCCCTGCAAAGCCTTGCACGGCCGGTAGTGGATCCGCGTCCTAGAGGCGCGGCGTCCACTTGGCGTGGTACATCACCCACTCCCCGCCGACCTCGCGCCATGCGGTTTCCACCTGATAGGCCTGGATGCGTTCGGGCAAGGGGTTGCCGGTGCCGCCGGTCATCATCGCGGTGAACGCCACCTGCGCATTCACTGGCGGCTGCATCTTCACGTCCAGAGGCCCGATCGTCACGCCCAGCGACTGGTAGCGCGTCATGAGCATCGTCGCCATCGCCCTGGCCTGGCGACGATCCATGCCATCGTTGCCGATGAAGTCCTCGGCCAGGAATTGCTGCAACGCAGAAGCATCCTTCGCCTCGATCGCGGACTGCAGCCCCGCGAATTGCGTGCGCAATGCCTGCTCCGGATCGGACTTCGAGCATGCGGCGACGGCAAGCACCACACACGCGACGGCGAATTTCCATCCTGCCCGGTTCAGCATCCACATCCCCTTTTCCGCGTGCAACGCGGGCTGCATCGGCATGTCCGGGCTGTGCCTTGCCAGCCTCTAGAGCCTATGCTCCAATCCATACCGAACGGTATCCAAGAGAATACCGCACCGAATGCATGAGGGAGACTTGCATGACGATCGAACGTCCCTGGTTGGCGCATTACCCGGCGGGCGTTCCCGCCAACATCGACGTGGACGAATTCCCGTCCATTCCGTCGGTACTTGAAGGCGCGATCCGCAATTTCCGCGACCGCCCCGCCTTCACCAACCTTGGCAGGACGTTGAGCTATGCCGAAGTCGACGAACTCAGCCGGCAATTCGCGGCGTACCTGCTGGGCGAGCTGAAACTCAAGAAGGGCGATCGCGTCGCGATCATGATGCCCAACTGCCTGCAATACCCGATCGCCACCTTCGGGATCCTCCGTGCCGGACTGACGGTGGTGAACACCAACCCGATGTACACCGCACGCGAGCTCAGGCACCAATTGGTCGACTCCGGCGCGAGCGCGATCCTGGTGCTCGACAACTTCGCCAAGACCGTGCAGGACGTGGTCGGCGACACGTCCGTCAAGCAGGTCATCACGACCGGCCTGGGCGACATGCTGCCGTTCCCGAAGCGCGGCATCGTCAACTTCGTGCTCAAGTACGTCAAGAAGATGGTGCCCGACTACGACATCCCGGGCGCCATCCGTTTCCGCGACACGCTCGCGCTCGGCGCCAGGCATGAATTGCCCGCGGTGGCCATCACCCACGAGGACATCGCGTTCCTGCAGTACACCGGCGGCACGACCGGCGTGGCCAAGGGCGCCATGCTCACCCATCGCAATATGGTCGCGAACATGCAGCAGGCCTCGGCATGGATCGGGACGAACGTGCGCATCGGCGAAGAGCTGATGGTCACCGCGCTGCCGCTGTACCACATCTTCGCGCTGACGGCGAACGGCCTCGTGTTCATGAAATTCGGCGGCCACAACTACCTGATCACCAACCCGCGCGACATGCCCGGCTTCGTCAAGGAGCTCAAGGGCATCCAGATGACAGCGATCACCGGCGTCAACACGCTGTTCAACGGACTGCTGAATACGCCCGGCTTCGACCAGGTCGATTTCTCGAAGTTGCACCTCACGCTCGGCGGCGGCATGGCGGTGCAGCGTGCGGTCGCCGAACGCTGGAAGGCCGTCACCGGCACCACGCTCGTCGAGGCCTATGGCCTGACCGAAACCGCCCCTGCCGCCTGCATCAACCCGATGAACCTGGCCGAATACAACGGCGCGATCGGTTTGCCGGTGCCCTCCACCGATGCCTGCGTGAAGGACGAGGAAGGCAGGATCCTGCCGGTCGGCGAAGTCGGCGAGCTCTGCATCAAGGGCCCGCAGGTGATGAAGGGATACTGGCAGCGTCCCGAAGAGACCGCAGCCGCGATCGATGCGGACGGCTGGCTGCATACCGGCGACATGGCGAAGATGGACCAGGATGGTTTCTTCTACATCGTCGATCGCAAGAAGGACATGATCCTGGTCTCGGGTTTCAATGTGTATCCGAACGAGGTCGAGGACGTCATCGCGATGATGCCCGGCGTGCTTGAAGTGGCCGCCGTCGGCGTCCCGGACGACAAGTCCGGAGAGGCCGTGAAACTGGTCATAGTGAAGAAGGATCCAGCGCTGACCGCCGAGCAGGTCAAGGCCCATGCCAAGGAAAACCTGACCGGCTACAAGCAGCCCCGGATCGTCGAATTCCGTGACGAACTTCCCAAAACGAACGTCGGCAAGATCCTCCGGCGTGAACTCAGGGACTCCTGAATCGAGAAATAGGCGAAATTCCAGCCATTTTCCACCGGTTACCCCTTGCGGTTTGCCCAAGATAGGCGCATACAGGCGCCTATCGGGCAATTACTGACACGCATCGGCACGTTGTGCCTGTGCCCGACAGGCATTTCCGCGTTGCCGCGAATCAGGGGAATCCACCATGAACAACGTCGAACAGCTCCGCCGTACCACTGCCCTCCCGACCGTCCGCGTCGAAGTCACGCCCGACCAGTCCGCCCACTGGCTGTACCAGCATTCGGACATGTCCACCGGTGCCCGCCCCTGCTTCCGCACCCAGTTGATGGAAGACATGTGGGGCTACCTGACCTCGATCACGCTGCGCGAATCGCAACGCGAACCCGGCAAGCTCCGCCACCTCGTGCTGGCGTCCGATGCATCGGCGTTCAACCTCGGCGGTGACCTCGAGCTGTTCTCCGAACTCATCCGTGGCAACAACCGCCAGCGCCTGCTCGAATACGCGCGCAAGTGCGTCGACGGTGTCTACCACTTCCACAATGGCCTTGGCGGCGACGTGCGCACCATCGCACTCGTGCAGGGCGACGCACTCGGCGGCGGCCTCGAAATGGCGCTTGCCTGCCACACCATCGTGGCCGAGGAAGGCGTCGGCATGGGCCTGCCCGAAGTGCTGTTCGGCCTGTTCCCGGGCATGGGCGCCTACTCCTTCCTGTGCAAGCGCGTCTCGCCGCAGCTGGCAGAGAAGATCATCCTCGACGGCACCATCTACAGCAGCGAAGAGATGTACAAGATGGGCATCGTCGACGTGCTGGTGCCGAAGGGCCAGGGCAATGCCGCGGTGCAGGAAATCATCGACAGGCAGCAGAGCCGTCCGCACGCGCATCTGGCGCTCAATGCGGTGCGTGCCATCGCGCAGCCGGTCGGTTACAACGAACTGATGGGCATCACCGAAGTGTGGGTCGATACCGCGCTCGCCCTCGGCGAAAAGTCGCTCAAGACCATGGAACGCATCGTCAAGGCACAAAGCCGCCTGGCATCGCGTTCGGCCGCCTGAGGCCACGGCCCTCCAGGCATTGCCACCGATCAGATATCCCCTGTCTGGTCGGTGGCGTTTTCTGGATTGAACTCGTGCTTGGCCAGGATCGCCTGCCCCTGCACCATCCGCTCGCGTAGCCCCGAGAGGCGTTGCCTCCATTCACGCGAGATCTGCCAATCCGGCAGTTGCATGATCTCGCCGGACATCGCACCGAGCTTGATGAGTCCGAGGTTGCCCGCCACGCCCTTGAGTGCATGGGCCTGTTCGCGCACCTGTTCCCACTGTTGCGTCTTGCCGTAACCCTCCAGCGCGATCAGGCAGTTCTCGGCGTCGATCGAGCATTGCTCGATGAAGCGGGTGACGAAATCGCTGCCCATGCCGACTGCGGCGAGTTCCTCGAGCACTTCCGGATCGAACGCGCCATCGGTGGACATCCCCAGTTCGATGCGTCCCGTCTGCACCGGTGTCTGGGCATGGCCGGTCGTGGCGATGTCCGCCAGTGTGTCCAGCAACCTCGACGCCACCACCGGCTTGGCGATGAACGCCTTTGCACCCGCCTGCTCGCAACGCTGGATCGACTCGGGGGTGACGTCGGCACTGAGCACGATGACCGGCGTGCGGCGTGGCGCGCCGGCCTCCATCACCCGCAATTGCCGCAGCATGTCCAGGCCATTGATGCCCGGCATGTGCAGGTCGACGATCACCGCATCGTAATCGCTGACTTCCAGCGCAGCGAGCACAGCCTCGCCATCGTTGACCGCGACCACCTTGTGCCCGGCCTTCGTGAGCAGGCTTTGCAGCACCATGCGGTTGGCGGCATGGTCGTCGGCGATCAGCATCTGCATGCTGCGCACGCGGGCGCGGTGGCGCAGGAACGGATCGGAGAAGGCGATGACGTTGGCCGGCTGTTCCCTGGCCGCGTTGTCGACCACCACCACCGGTTCGGCGGTCGGCTGCCTTGCCGTTTCCTGCGGCTGGACGACAAGCTCGAATGGCAAATCGACCCAGAAACGGCTGCCGGCGTTCTCGGCGCTCTCGAAACCGATCCGCCCGCCCATGGCTTCGGTCAGGCCCTTCGCGATCGTGGTGCCGAGGCCCGTACCGGCGTGCTTGCGCGAGAGGCTGGAGTCGACCTGCTCGAACGCCTCGAACAGCTTGGCGCGCGCCGCCATCGGAATGCCGATCCCGGAGTCGGACACGGTGAAGCGCAGCCGCACGACCGATGCCTCGCCCGGCGCGGCGATCGAAGGCTCGTCGACGACGGTCACGCCGAGTTGCACGAAGCCCTGCTCGGTGAACTTGATCGCGTTGTTGACGAGGTTCAACAGCACCTGGCGCAGGTGCGACGGATCGCCATAGATGCGTTGAGGCACCGAATCTTCGATCTCGACGCGGTAGTCGAGCTGCTTGCCGCGCGCGGTGGGCGCGAGGATGAGCGAGACGTTCTCGACCAGCTGATGCGGTGAAAATTCCTCGTTGGCGATCTTGAGCTTGCCGGCTTCGATGGCGGAAATGTCGAGCACGTCCTCCACCAACGCCAGCAGGGTGCGTGACGACGCCTGGATGGTGTTGAGGTATTCGCGCTGCTCCGGGTCGAGCTTGGTCGTGGCCAGCAGTTCGGAGGTGCCGGCCAGGCCGTTGAGCGGCGTGCGGAATTCATGGCTCATGTTGGCCAGGAACCGGCTCTTGGCTTCGTTGGCGCGGCGCGCTTCGGCCGTCGCCTTGGTCAGGGCGCGAAGCAGGCGCGAGAGGTACAGGGGCACGGCGACCAGACCGATCAAGAGGCCGATGCCAAGGCTCAGGTTTTCCTGCCAGTACGGACTGCCCGCAAGCGCGATGCCGAAGCTGGTGAAAGCGAAGGCGATCGCGGCATACAGGTAATGACTGCCGAAACGCAGGCCGTTGCCGATGGTGACCCACATCAGGATGACGTAGACCCAGGCCAGCGGCTCGCCCATCGCGAGCATGGCCGCGCCCATCAGGCCGTAGTCTGAAAGCATGCCCAGGACACGGCGCGGATGCGAAGGCCGCGGATCGGCGATGATCCAGCCCAGGATCAGGCTGCCCAGGCCGAAGCCGATCATCACCATCGTCATGACCGACTCGGTGCCCGGATCGACCACGGTGCCCGGCTGGTGCAGGTAGTCGCGCGCCAGCATGTAGACCAGCACGATCAGCAGGATCGACAGCCTAACGATCGCCTGGCCGTGCTCGCTGTCGGAGCGGTTGCGCAACCGGCCGGAGACGAAGCTGGCGACCGAATCGCTCACTGGACGGTGCCTTCGACTGAACCGATGCCCGGCGGCTGGGTGACGTAACGCGCGCACAGTTCCTCGACGCGCGTCCTGGCGCGGATCAGTGCATCCACGCAGGCCGGATCGAACAACTTGCCGCTGTTTTCGCGGATGTAGTCGAAGGCTTCGTCATGGCTCCACGCACGCTTGTACGGGCGCTTGGAGATGAGCGCATCGAAGACATCCGCCACCGCCACGATGCGGGCTTCCAGCGGGATCGCGTCGCCGACGAGCCCCTGCGGATAGCCGCTGCCGTCGTAGCGCTCCTGATGGTTCAACGCAATCGTCGCACTGAGCTGGATGAAACGGTTCTGGCTGCCGGTTAGCAGGTCGTGGCCGATCTGAGGATGCGTCCGCATCACCTCGATCTCGTCTGCGTCCAGCGGGCCGGGCTTCTGCAGCAGCGCGTCGGGAATGGCGATCTTGCCGATGTCGTGCAGCGGCGCGGCAAGTTCGATCATGCGGACTTCGTCCTCGAACAGCCCCATCTCTTCCGCGACGATCCCCGCCACGCCGGCAAGGCGCGCGAGGTTGGCGCTGGTGCCCGAGTCGCGATAGGCAATCGCGCGCGCAAGGCGGCTCAGCGTCTCCCGCTCGCGTTCCTCGACTTCATGCATGCTCGACAGCAGCCGCTGCTCCAGGGAGAGCGCACGCTGCTTGATCGATTCGGACTGCTGGCGCAGTTGCAGCAGGTTGCGGCAACGGGCACGCAACTCGCGCGGCCGGACGGGCTTGACCAGGAAGTCGATGACGCCGGCGTCCAACGCGGCCTGTCGGATCGGCTCGTCGCCGACCACGGTGACCAGCACGATCGGCACGTCGCGGTGCAGCAGCGGGCGACGGAAGCGGCGGGCGAATTCGAGTCCGTCGATCACCGGCATGCGGTAATCGAGCAGCAGCAGGTCGGGGCGGTTCTCTTCGCACCAGCGCAGCGCCGCCTGCGGGTCGCCGAAGTCGAGCACTTCCAGCTCGGGACTGATGTCCTCGAGGATGTGCCGCAGCATGGTGCGTGCGGATGTCTGGTCGTCGACGATGACGATATTCATTGGCTGGTCAATGGCCGCGAGCGGCTCTCCTCCCCTTCAACCCGACAAGGATGTTCGCCGGGCACCTGCATTGCAAGCAATTCCCGTGCCTGCCACA
The DNA here is from genome assembly GCA_024707405.1 of Luteimonas sp. Taxonomy (GTDB): domain Bacteria; phylum Pseudomonadota; class Gammaproteobacteria; order Xanthomonadales; family Xanthomonadaceae; genus Luteimonas. The sequence continues at coordinate 206,508 of JANPZU010000002.1, read as the reverse complement.
GGCACGGATTAGCGTGACAACCCTCTCATTTACAACGAGAAGTCGGATGGGAAAGGGTCAGAACCGGCCCGGACGGGTGCCGCAGCGGGACGCATTCAGCCATTCGCCTCGGGGCGCATGTAGGGGAACAGCAGGACGTCCCGGATCGAGGAGGATCCGGTCAGCAGCATGACCAGCCGGTCGATGCCCACGCCGAGGCCGCCGGTCGGTGGCAGGCCGACTTCCAGGGCGCGGATGTAATCGGCGTCGTAATGCATGGCTTCATCGTCTCCGCCGGCCTTCGCCTCGACCTGCGCCCGGAAACGCGCCGCCTGGTCTTCCGGATCGTTGAGCTCGGAGAAGCCGTTGGCGATCTCCTTGCCGCCGATGAACAGCTCGAAGCGGTCGGTGATACCCGGTTCGCTGTCCGACTCGCGTGCCAACGGCGAGACTTCGACCGGGTAATGGGTGATGAAGGTCGGCTGGATCAGTCCGCCCTCGACCGTCTTCTCGAAGATCTCCAGCAGCAGCTTGCCCCAGCCGTAGGCGGGCTTGACCGGGATCTTCAGCGCCGCGCAGTGGCGCGCGAGCGCCTCGCGGTCGCGGCAATCGGCCTCGGTGATCTGCGGGTTGAGTTCGCGTACCGCTTCCTCCAGCTTCCAGCGCCGGAAGGCAGGGCCGAGGTCGATGGCATTGCCGTCCCATTCGACGGCCGTGGCGGCAAGCGTGTCCAGCGCCACGTCGCGGATCAGCGCTTCGGTCAGATCCATGACTTCTTCGTAGGCCACGTAGGCTTCGTACAGCTCCAGCATCGTGAACTCGGGGTTGTGCCGGGTGCTGACGCCTTCGTTGCGGAAATTGCGGTTGATCTCGTAGACACGCTCGAAACCGCCGACGACCAGGCGCTTGAGATAGAGCTCCGGCGCGACGCGCAGGTAGAGTTCGAGGTCGAGTGCGTTGTGGTGGGTGACGAACGGACGCGCCGCGGCGCCGCCGGCGATGTAATGCATCATCGGCGTTTCCACTTCGAGGAAGCGGCGCGCATCCAGCCAGCGCCGGATCGCGGCGATGATCCGCGACCGCTTGACGAACACCTCGCGCGCATCCGGCGACACGACGAGATCGACGTAGCGCTGGCGATAGCGCTGCTCCACGTCGGCCAGCCCGTGCCACTTGTCCGGCAACGGCCGCAGCGACTTGGTCAACAGGCGCAACGATTCGGCCTTGACTGAAAGCTCACCGGTCTTGGTACGCATCAACGTACCTTCGGCGGCGATGATGTCGCCCACGTCCCAGCCCTTGAACGCATCGTAGCGTTCGCCCAGCGTGGCCGACTGCAGGAACAACTGGATCCGCCCGGTGACGTCCTGGATCTGCGCGAACGCGGCCTTGCCCATCACGCGCTTGGCGAGCATGCGTCCGGCGACGGTGACGCGACGGCCCTCCGCTTCCAGCGCTTCGCCAGTCCATTGCTCGGCATCCTCGAACTCGGCCTGCAGGTCGCCCGCATGGTCATGGCGCCGGAAATCGTTCGGGAACGCCACGCCCTGCCCGCGCAGCGCGGAAAGTTTCGCCCGGCGCTCGGCGATCAGCGTGTTCTCGTCGGCGGTGGCATGCGGGGACTGGGCGGGATCGGTCATGGTTCGGTTCGGCAGGTCGGTGAACGGGAGAAGCCTAATTGTTTTGTCTTGCCGGGTGCAGCGAGGGATCTCGATCCGCTGCGCGCGATCCCTCCCCGGCTGCAACGTGGGCGGGATGACAGGTCGATCAAGCAGCGTCGGTGCGTTTCGACCCGGCTTCGAGGCCGGACTTGAGGCTGGCTTCGACGAATTCGTCGAGATCGCCATCCAGCACCTTTTGCGTGTCGCTGCGTTCGATGCCGGTGCGCAGATCCTTGATCCGGCTCTGGTCGAGCACGTAATTGCGGATCTGGCTGCCCCAGCCGATGTCGGACTTGGTGGCCTCCACCGCGTCGCGCTCGGCGTTGCGCTTCTGGATTTCCAGTTCGTACAACTTGGCCGCCAGCATCTTCATCGCGGTGTCGCGGTTCTGGTGCTGGCTGCGACCGGTCTGGCAGGCAACGACGATTCCGGTCGGCACGTGGGTGATGCGCACCGCCGATTCGGTCTTGTTGACGTGCTGGCCACCGGCGCCGGACGAACGATAGACGTCGGTCTTGAGGTCGGCGGGATTGATCTCGATATCGATGTTGTCGTCGACTTCAGGCGACACGAACACCGAGGTGAAGCTGGTGTGGCGGCGGTTGTCGGAATCGAACGGCGACTTGCGCACCAGCCGGTGCACGCCGGTCTCGGTCTTGAGCCAGCCATAGGCGAAATCGCCCTCGATGCGGATCGTGGCCGACTTGATGCCGGCGACATCGCCGCCGCTGGCTTCCATCAGCTCGGTCTTCCAGCCACGCGATTCGGCCCAGCGCAGGTACATGCGCAGCAGCATTTCGGCCCAGTCCTGCGCTTCGGTACCGCCGGCACCGGCCTGGATGTCGACGAAGGCGTTGGTGGCGTCCATCTTGCCGGAGAACATGCGCTGGAATTCCAGCTTGTCCACCTCGCCCGCGAAACGCTCGACGTCATCGACCACCGCCAGCGCGGTGTCTTCATCGTCCTCGGCTTCAGCCAGCTCCAGCAGTTCGGAAGCACCGCCCAGGCCATCGGTGAGGTTGCGGATGCCGTTGACGGTCTTGTCCAGCAGCGAGCGTTCGCGGCCCAGGGCCTGCGCGCGTTCCGGATCGTTCCAGACGTCCGGATGCTCGAGTTCGCGCTCTACTTCTTCCAGGCGTTCACGCTTGGCGTCGTAGTCAAAGATACCCCCTCAGCGCATCCAGCCGACCGGTCAGGTCGGCGATGCGCTGGCGCACGGGATTGAGTTCGATCATGGTGCGTGTCGTTCACGGAAAATCGGTCGCCGATTGTAGCAGCCGGCCGGCCTTGGGCGGCTCAGACCTCACCGCCGGAACGCTCGCGGAGACTGGCGCGATGGCGTCGACTGACCGGCACTCGGCTGCCGTCGCGCATGTGCGCACGGGCATCGCCGATGTCGAGCGGCTCGATCGATCCGACATGCTCGAGGTTGACGATGTAGCTGCGGTGCACGCGCACGAAACGGGCCGGATCGAGCTTCTCCTCGATCCCACCGATGGTGCTGCGCAAGGGATAGTCGTGACCGCGGACACGCAGGTTGACGTAGTTGCCGGCCGCCTGCAGCCATTCGATGTCGTCGGCGGCGACCAGGAATTCACGCCCCAGCTTGCGCACCAGGAAGCGTTGCGGCCTGTCCACCGGCTCGACCGGGAGCCCTTCGTCCGGGGCACCGAGCAGGCTCGCCTCGCCTTGCAGGCGCCGGAGCAGCAACCGGTACACCTCTACAGTGACCACGATCGAGGCGTACGAACGCACATCCTTGAGGTACTCGTACACCAGGCCTCGCGGCCAGAATTCGAAGTCGTAGTCCATACCCTGCGTGCGGTAAGCCGCTACGTGCAACGCAACCATGCCAAGCACATGCACGAGGCAGACCAGGACGCTCGCCAACACGTGCAGCGGCAGTCGGCGCGCCCAGTTGTCCCAATGGGTCGGATAGCGGCGCGTGAACATCGCGATGAGTGGGATCAACGCCGCCCACAGCAGGGAACTGCTCGTTTCCCAGACCCATGGCTCCCAGGGGTGGAAATCGCCGGATCCTGATCGGTTCAGATCGATCCAGGTCGTGATGCTGTTGCCCACGGTGTTGGAACCGAGGATCGCCGCGATGAAGCCGACCTCGACCCAGTGCCGCCAAGGCGCGTAACGCTCGTATGCCGTCGGGGAAGTCGCCATGGACGGATTCTACGTGGCAGCCGGCTCACCGTTCGTCCATCGAAACCCGCGACTCGTCCCCAAGCCTCGGCGGCCAGTCACTTCCCGCTGGCGGAGAGCATCGTCCGATCCACAAGCTGCAGGCATCGCCAGCAACGGGAATCCCCCATGCAACGCCGCCACGACCTCGACTGGGTTCGCGTCTTCGCTTTCTCTCTGCTGGTGCTCTACCACGTCGGCATGTACTACGTGACCTGGGATTGGCACGTGAACAGCCCCTTCGCCAGCCATGCGCTCGAGCCATTCATGATGCTGTCCTCGCCATGGCGGCTGTCGTTGCTGTTCCTTGTATCCGGGGTCGCGACTGCATTCCTGCTCGGGAAGATCCGCCGAGAGGCCTCCGAGAACGGCAGCAGCCCACGTTTCCTCGGGGCCAGGTCATGGCGACTGCTGCTGCCACTGGCATTCGGGATGCTGGTGGTGGTGGTGCCGCAGGCCTACTACGAACTGCTCGACTCCAGATACCCCGGCGGCTACCACGACGGCTACCTCGCCTTCTGGGGCCGCTACCTGGCTGCCGACGGGAGTTTCTGCGACGAAGACGGCTGCCTGGTCGTCCCAACCTGGAACCACCTTTGGTTCGTTGCATACCTTTGGGTCTACACGGTGGCGCTGTGGCTGCTGGTACGGTTCGCGCCGTCACGGATGCAGGCGCTGGAGGCTCGCTTCGATGCGCTGATATCTTCGGGCATGGGCCTGTTGCTGTGGCCGGTGCTGTTCTTCGCGATCGCACGGATCGCGCTCATCGGCACGTTCGGCTCGACCCACGCACTGGTCGACGATTGGTACAACCATGTCCAGTACCTAGGCATCTTCCTGCTGGGCTTCTTCATCGCACAAGCGGACGGCGTGTGGGAGGCGATGCGCCGCATGCGCTGGGTCGCATTGGCGCTGTGGCTGGCAAGCTGGCTGGCCATCGCGGTCTATTTCGCGTGGTTCAGGGACGGCACACCACACCATGGCCTGCGACTGGCGATGCGGGGCATCTGGGGACTGGATCAGTGGTGTGCGATCGTCGCGATCCTCGGCTTCGCGCGCCACTGGTCACCGGGCGATTCCCCTGCCCTGCGCTATCTGTCGCAAGCGATCTTCCCGGTCTACATCCTGCACCAGACGATCATCGTGGTGCTTGCCTACAACGCACGGCCGCTTGCGTTGATGCCCGCGGTCGAAGGGCCGCTACTGGCCTTGTCGACCTTCGGATTGTGCTTCGCAGCTTACGAAATCATCCGTCGCATTGCGCTGCTCCGGCCGCTGTTCGGCCTGAAGTCCTCCGTTCGCTCGCCGGGATAGGATCCGGCGACCCGCATGCGTCAGGCCGGCTCGCGATGCTCGACGATCAACTGGATCGCACGGGCACCTCGCCAGTCGTCCGCGGCCAGTCGGTAGGCGATGCGCGCGTTTCCACGCGGTGCATCGCCCGTCCAGCCGCCAAAATGGATCGCATTGAGCGGCTCGCGCAAGCCATCGCCGCGCAGCGACAGCTTGAGGTGGCGCTCCCCGACGATCTTCCAGTCGAGCACCTCGAACACCCCATCGAACAGCGGCTCCGGGAAGCCCTGCCCCCATGGCCCGCCATCGCGGATAGCATCGGCATGGCGACGATCGAACTCGGCTGGCGACAGTTCTCCGTCGCTGAGCAATTCGGCTTCGAGCATGCCGGGTGTGACCATGCCGGAGACGGCATCACGGAATGCGTTTTCGAATGCCGGGTAATGGGCTGAATCCAGCGTGAGTCCGGCGGCCATCGCATGGCCACCGAATTTCCCGATCAATCCCGGATGCGCGGCGTCCACCATCGCGAGCGCATCACGGATATGCAGGCCCGGGATGGAGCGCGCCGAGCCGCGCAGGCTGTCGCTGCCGGGTTCGGACGGTGCGAATGCGATGACCGGACGATGCAGCCGCTCCTTCACTTTCGACGCCACCAGCCCCACGATGCCCGGGTGCCAGTCCGCATCGTGCAGGCAGATTGCGACGGCATCGACACTTGCATCGTCGAGCGAACGGCGTGCCAATGCGGCTTCGGCATCGTCCAGCATCATCTGCTGCACACCACGACGCTCTGCGTTGATGCCGTGCAGGATCTCCGCCAGTTCGCGTGCGCGTGACTGGTCGTCGGACAGCAGGCATTCGATGCCGAGCGCCATGTCTTCGAGTCGTCCCGCGGCATTGATGCGCGGCGCGATGGCGAAACCGATGTCGCTGGCAGTGAGCGTGGTCGCCTTGCGACCGGAAACCTCGATCAGGGCGTTGAGGCCATGGCAGCCCTTGCCCGCACGCAGGCGTCGCATGCCCGCGGCGACCAATGCACGATTGTTGGCATCCAGCGGCACCAGGTCGGCCACGGTGCCGACCGCGACCAGGTCGAGCAACGTGGCGAGATCGGGCTCGCAGCCATCGAGCAGGCCGCCTTCGCGCATCCGCCTACGCAACGCAAGCAGCACGTAGAAGATCACGCCCACGCCGGCCAGCATCTTGCTGGGAAAACCATCGCCGCGCAGGTTGGGATTGACGATGGCATCGGCCGGCGGCAGCGCCTCGCCGGGCAGGTGATGGTCGGTCACCAGCACTTTCCAGCCGCGTGCCTTGGCCGCTGCAACGCCTGCGTGACAGGCCACGCCATGATCGACGGTGACCAACAGTGTCGGTTGCAGTGGCGCCAGCTCTTCGACCAGCCCCACCGACAGGCCGTAGCCATGGGTGATGCGGTTCGGCACGGCATGCACCACGTCGGTCGCACCGAGCATGCGCAGGCCGCGGACGGCCACTGCACATGCCGTCGCACCATCGGCATCGAAATCACCGACCACGAGGATGCGGGCACGCGATGCAATCGCATCCATCAACAATCCCGTTGCAGCTTCCATTCCGCCGAGCGAATCGGGAGGCAGCAACTGCGCCAGCGCCGGCCGGGCAAGCGCCGGATCTTCGACACCGCGCGACGCATACACGCGCTGCAGTAGCGGCAACACGTCCTCGCTCCAGCCTTGCGTGGGTACCGGCTGCTCGCGGCGCCGGATCCTTGGCGCGATGCTCACGCGGCGAAACTCGCCTTGGGGCGACGCCAGAAGCGCCAACGCTGCCCGCACCGCAAGGCGTAGCGGACGCCATCTTCGCTGTCGATATCGAGCGCAGACAGCGATCCATTGCGCAATGCGGCCAAGGCCGGCAACAACCAGTCGCGCTGCAGCGCGACCAGATCGCGTGATGCGACCAGGTCGAATACGGCATCGTCCTCGCCCACCTCGAACCTGGACTGCGGTGGCGACAGGATCTTCGCGGCATGCGCCAGCGAGATGCCGATCTCGTCGTTGCCGCAGTAACGCGTGTGCTCCGCATCGATATGGTCGGGCAGTACACCCGCGCCCCAGAACCACAGCGAATTGATCGCGGGCTTGCCTTGCGCCACGCGCTGCGCATTCCATGGATGGTTGTGCAGCACCACCTGTGCTTCGCTGAGCAACGTCCGCCAGCGCCGCCCTTCCGGGCCACTACCCGGCAAGTGGTCGAAGACATCGGTGCCCAGCGCATCGTCGGGTTCGACGAATGCCGGCAACTTCGCTTCGACCGGCAAGCGCAGGTACCACCGCGAAGGCGTTGGCGCGTCGATCGGGAATCCGGCATCGCCGAACAGTGGACGCAATGCGGGCAGCAATGCCTCCACGTCCTCGCGTGAGAGCGCCAGCGACTCGCCATGGGCCAGCAGCCGTGCGCCATTGATGTCGGGCAATACGTGGCAGGGATCGGCACGCATCCACGCGGCACCGATGGCATCACCGGCATCGGCCTCGCGCGTGAGCGCGGCGACCGGCCAATGGTTCGGCACCAGCCGGAAATGCCGGGACAGCAAGGCGCAGCGTCCCTCCTGTGCATCCTGCAGGCGATCGGCGCGTCCGATGGCGCGCGCGACTTCTGGCGAGAGAGACTGCCGCCCGAAACGTCGCGCCGCCGGCAGCAGCAGCGTGGCCTTCAAGCCGTCAATCCTTGTAGCTGACTTCGACGACTTCGTACTCGCGGGTGCCGCCGGGCGCTTCGATGGTGACGCTGTCGCCCTCGTGCTTGCCGATCAGCGCACGCGCGACCGGCGACGAAATCGCGATCAGGCCCAGCTTGATGTCGGCTTCGAGGTCGCCGACGATCTGGTAGCGTTTCTCCTCGTCGGTCTCGACATCGGCCACCGTCACCTTGGCGCCGAACACGATGCGGTCGCCGGCATCGAGCTTGCTCACGTCGATCACGTCGGCATGCGACAACTCGCCTTCGAGCTGCTTGATGCGGCCTTCGATGAAGCCCTGCTGCTCGCGCGCGGCGTGGTACTCGGCGTTTTCCTTGAGGTCGCCGTGCGCGCGTGCCTCGGCGATGGCGTTGATCACCGCCGGGCGCTGGACGGACTTCAGTTCTTCCAGTTCGGCACGCAGGCGCTGTGCGCCCTGCAGGGTCATCGGGGCTCTCATGGATACGTTCCTTATGCGTCCTTGCGCAATTCTTCGTGGAGTTCCTGCAACGCCCAGACCGGGCCGCTGCCGCGGAATTCCAGAGAATGCAGCAATGCCTTGGCGCCGGCAATGGTGGTCGAATACGTCACCCGCTGCTGCAGCGCCTCGCGACGGATCGAGAACGAGTCGGAGATCGCCTGCCGGCCTTCGGTGGTATTGACGATGTAGGCGATCTCGCCGTTCTTGATCAGGTCGACCACGTGCGGCCGGCCCTCGATCACCTTGTTGATCTGCTCGCAGGCGATGCCATTCTCCTGCAGCCACTTGGCGGTGCCGGCGGTGGCGACGATGGCATAGCCCTTGGACACCAGATCCCGGGCGACCGGCAGCACGCGCTTCTTGTCGGGATCGCGCACGGACACGAACGCCTTCGCGGCCTTGTCCGGCGTCGGCGGTGCCTTGATGCTTGCCGCTTCCTGCGCGCGCGCAAACGCCGCGCCGAAGCTGCGGCCGACGCCCATCACCTCGCCGGTCGAACGCATCTCCGGGCCGAGGATCGGATCGACGCCCTGGAACTTGGCGAACGGGAAGATCGCCTCCTTCACCGAGTAGTAGTCCGGCACGATTTCCTCCGTGGCGCCCTGCTCGGCCAGTGTCTTGCCGGCCATGCAGCGTGCCGCGATCTTGGCCAGCGGCAGGCCGGTCGCCTTCGACACGAACGGCACCGTACGCGAGGCACGCGGGTTCACTTCCAACAGGAAGATGGTGTGGCTGCCGTCGTCCTCGGACTGCACCGCGAACTGTGTGTTCATCAGGCCGACGACGTTGAGCGCCTTGGCCAGCGCGACGACCTGCTCGCGCAACGCGTCCTGTACGTCCTTGCCCAGCGAGTACGGCGGCAGCGAGCAGGAAGAGTCGCCCGAATGCACGCCGGCTTCCTCGATGTGCTCCATCACGCCGCCGATCAGCACGGCACCGGTCTGGTCGGCGATGACATCCACGTCGAACTCGACGGCATTATCGAGGAAGCGGTCGAGCAGCACCGGCGAATCGTTCGAGACCTTGACCGCATCGCGCATGTAGCGCGCGAGGTCGCTGTCGGCATGCACCACTTCCATTGCGCGGCCACCCAGCACGTAGCTCGGGCGCACCACCAGCGGATAGCCGATCTCGCGCGCCAGCACCAACGCCTCGTCGGGGTTGCGCGCCGTGCGATTCGGGGGCTGCTTGAGACCGAGGTCGTCGACCAGCTTCTGGAAACGTTCGCGGTCTTCGGCCAGGTCGATCGAATCGGGCGAAGTGCCGATGATCGGCACGCCGTTGGCTTCCAGCGCACGCGCCAGCTTGAGCGGCGTCTGCCCGCCGTACTGCACGATGACGCCCTTGGGCTTTTCGATCTCGACGATCTCGAGCACGTCTTCCAGCGTCAGCGGCTCGAAGTACAGGCGGTCTGAAGTGTCGTAGTCGGTCGAGACGGTTTCCGGGTTGCAGTTGACCATGATGGTCTCGAACCCGTCCTCGCGCAGCGCCAGTGCCGCATGTACGCAGCAATAATCGAACTCGATGCCCTGGCCGATGCGGTTGGGGCCGCCGCCGAGGATCATGATCTTCTCGCGGTCGGTCGGCTGCGCTTCGCACTCGTCCTCATAGGTCGAATACAGGTATGCCGTGCTGGTCGCGAACTCGGCGGCACAGGAGTCCACGCGCTTGTACACCGGCTTCACGCCATGCGCGCGGCGCAAGGCACGGATCGCCTGCTCGTCGCTGCCCACCAATTGGGCCAGGCGCGCGTCGGAGAAGCCCATGCGCTTGAGCGCACGCAGTCGCAGCTTGTCGAGTGCGTCGATGCCCGCCGCGGACACTTCCGATTCGATCGCGACGATCTCCTCGATCTGGTCGAGGAACCACGGGTCGACATACGACAATGCGTACACATCTTCGACCGACAGCCCGGCACGGAAGGCATCGGCGAGATAGAACAGGCGCTCGGGGCCCGGCTCCTTCACTTCACGGCGCATCGTGGCCAGGTCGGATTCATCGGACAGGTCGAGCCCGGTCGAGTCGAAACCGACCTTGCCGGTCTCCAGCCCGCGCAGCGCCTTCTGCACCGATTCCTGGAAGGTGCGGCCCATCGCCATCACCTCGCCCACCGACTTCATCTGCGTGGTCAACCGGGCGTCGGCCTGCGGGAACTTCTCGAACGCGAAGCGCGGGATCTTGGTGACCACGTAGTCGATCGACGGCTCGAACGATGCCGGGGTCAGGCCACCGGTGATCTCGTTCTTCAGTTCGTCCAGCGTGTAGCCGACCGCAAGCTTGGCCGCGACCTTGGCGATCGGGAAACCCGTCGCCTTCGATGCCAACGCCGACGAACGTGATACGCGCGGATTCATCTCGATCACGACCACGCGACCGGTCTTCGGACTGATGCCGAACTGCACGTTCGATCCACCGGTATCGACACCGATCTTGCGCAGCACCGCGATGGACGCATCGCGCAGGCGCTGGTATTCCTTGTCGGTGAGCGTTTGCGCCGGCGCAACAGTGATGCTGTCGCCGGTATGCACGCCCATTGGATCGAGGTTCTCGATGGAGCAGACGATGATGCAGTTGTCCGCAGTATCGCGAACCACTTCCATCTCGAACTCCTTCCAGCCCAGCACAGATTCTTCGACCAGCACTTCGGTGGTCGGCGACAGTTCCAGTCCGCGGTTGACGATCTCGACCAGCTCCTCGCGGTTGTAGGCGATGCCGCCGCCGCTGCCGCCAAGGGTGAAGCTGGGGCGGATGATGGTCGGGTAGCCGACGGTCGCCTGGATCTCCAGCGCTTCCTCCAGCGTATGCGCCACTGCGGCCTTCGGACATTCCAGTCCGATCTCTCCCATCGCCACGCGGAACAGTTCGCGATCCTCGGCCATGCGGATGGCCTCGCGCTTGGCGCCGATCAGTTCGACGTCGTACTTCTCCAGCACGCCGTTGTCGGCCAGGTCGAGCGCGCAGTTGAGTGCTGTCTGCCCACCCATCGTCGGCAGCAGCGCGTCGGGCTTTTCCTTGGCGATGATCTTCTCGACCGTCTGCCAGTTGATCGGCTCGATGTAGACCGCATCGGCCATTTCCGGGTCGGTCATGATCGTCGCGGGATTGCTGTTGACCAGCACCACGCGGTAGCCCTCCTCACGCAGCGCCTTGCACGCCTGCGCGCCGGAGTAGTCGAACTCGCAGGCCTGGCCGATGACGATCGGGCCGGCACCGATGATGAGGATGGTCTTGATGTCGCTGCGCTTTGGCATGTCAGTGCTTCTCCATCGATGCCACGAAGCGATCGAACAAAGGCGAGACATCGTGCGGGCCCGGCGAGGCCTCGGGATGTCCCTGAAACGAGAATGCGGGTGCGTCGGTCAGTTCGATGCCCTGGTTGGTGCCATCGAACAAGGAACGATGGATCACGCGCACATTGGCGGGTAGCGACGACTCGTCCACGGCGAAGCCGTGGTTCTGCGAGGTGATCATCACCCGGCCACTGTCGAGATCCTGCACCGGATGGTTGGCGCCGTGGTGGCCGTGCCCCATCTTCATCGTCTTGGCGCCGGCGGCGAGTGCCAGCAACTGGTGGCCGAGGCAGATGCCGAAGGTCGGGATCTTCCGGTCGATGAATTCGCGGATCGCGTTGATGGCGTAGTCGCAGGGCTCCGGATCGCCGGGGCCATTGGACAGGAACACGCCATCGGGTTGCATCGACAGCACGTCGGCAGCGGGGGTCTGCGCCGGCACCACGTGCACGTCGCAGCCGCGCTCGGCGAGCATGCGCAGGATGTTGAGTTTCACGCCGAAGTCGTAGGCGACGACCTTGAACTTCGGTTCCGCGCTGGCGAACGCGCCGCTGTCGAGGTCGAGCTGGCCTTCGTTCCAGCGATAGGGTTTGTCGGTGCTCACCACCTTCGCCAGATCCATGCCCTTCAGGCCCGGGAACTTGCGTGCGGCTTCGAGCGCCGCATCAATATCGATGTCCGTGCCGGCGACGATGGCGCCGTTCTGTGCACCCCGCTCGCGCAGCAGCCGGGTGAGCTTGCGGGTATCGATGCCGGCGATGGCCACGATGCCGCGCTCACGCAGCCAGTCCTGCAGCGACGCCTGGCTGCGCCAGTTGCTCGGGCGACGCGGCACGTCGCGCACGATCAGGCCCGAGCACCAGACCTTCGTGGCCTCGTCGTCGGCCGGCGTGCAGCCGGTGTTGCCGATGTGGGGGTACGTCAGGGTGACGATCTGCTTCGCGTACGAAGGATCGGTGAGGATCTCCTGGTAGCCGGTCATGGCGGTGTTGAACACCACCTCGCCGACCGACTGGCCGGAGGCGCCCACGGAAACGCCCTCGAATACGGTGCCGTCTTCGAGGACGAGGATTGCGGTTTCGGTCACTGGCTTCGCCTACGTGGGGTTGCAAGAAACCGCCGGGGCGCGTTGTGGGCGACCCGGAGGCAGGGGGTATCAGGCGAGCGGGAATGATACCGGGACGCACGTCCCGGCGCCAGCGAAACGGTCACGTTCCGCGACTCAGAGCAGGTCGCGCAAGGCGTATTTCCCGGGTGACCGGCCTGCCAGCAGCCGTGCGGCGTGCAGCGCGCCGCGGGCGAAGATGTCGCGATTGGTGGCCCGATGCACCAGCTCGATGCGCTCGCCGACGGTCGTGAACTGGACGGTGTGCTCGCCGACGATATCGCCCGCGCGCAGGCTGGCATAGCGTGGCGTGGCCCCGCCCTGCTCCGCCGCGCGGCCCAAGGCGAGCGCTGTGCCGGACGGCGCATCCTTCTTGTGCACGTGGTGGGATTCGACGATGTCGCAGTCCCATCCCGGCAACGCGGCAGCGGCACGCTCGACCAGTTCGTTCAGGATCGCGACGCCAAGGCTGAAGTTCGCCGCCCACAACACGGGGATGCTGCCTGCCGCGACATCGAGCGCGGTTCGTTGCGCATCGGACAGCCCCGTGGTGCCGGACACGAATGCGATCCGGCGCTCGACGGCAAGCGCAAGCACTGCATCGAAGGCTTCGGGCAGGCTGAAATCCACGATGGCATCGGATGCCGGCGTGCCGTGCAGTTCCGCCGAAGCGAAATACGGCGCGCCATCGACCACGCGCTGGCCCACCTTGCGGGTCACGGCACCAACAACCGTGCAGCCAGCGCTTTCACCGCACAGGCGCAGCAAGGCCTGCCCCATGCGGCCGGAAGCGCCGTGGATCAACAATCGGACGGATTCGCTCATGGCCGCAGGCTAATCGGGTGCCGTGCCGGCGGCAAGCCGCGGCTTCAGGATGTCATGCGGTCCCAGAAGCCCTTGACCCCGTCGATGAAGGTGCTGGACTTGGGCGAATGCCGGCGCGCGTTCTCGCCGACGAACGTCGACTCGAACTGTTCCAGCAGTTCGCGCTGCTGCTGCGTCAGGTTGACCGGCGTTTCCACCACGACCTTGCAGTAAAGGTCGCCCGGCGAACGGCTGCGCACCGACTTGACGCCCTTGTCGCGCAGACGGAAAACCTTGCCGGTCTGGGTTTCGGCCGGGATGCGGATCTCGGCTTCGCCGCCCAACGTCGGCACGCGCACGCTGTCGCCCAAGGCCGCCTGCGAGATGCGGATCGGCACTTCGCAGTGCAGGTCGTCGCCGTCACGTTCGAAGATGGCGTGTGGGCGCACGCGCACTTCCACGTACAGGTCGCCGGGCGGCGACCCCACGGGGCCAGCTTCGCCCTCACCCGCCAGGCGGATGCGATCACCACTGTCCACGCCGGCCGGAATCTTCACCGACAGGACTTTCTCTTCCTCGATGCGGCCATTGCCGTGGCAAGTCTTGCAGGGGTTGGCGATGGTCTGGCCGCGCCCGCCGCAATTCGGGCAGGCCTGCTGCATGGCAAAGATGCCGCGCTGGAACCTGACCTGCCCTCGACCCTGGCAGGTCGTGCAGGTCTCGAGCTTGCGGTCTTCCGAACCGGTGCCGTCGCAGGAGGTACATTCGGCCAGCGTCGGCAGTTCGATCCGCTTCTCGGTGCCTGCCACGGCCTCCTCGAGATCGAGTTCCATCACGTAGCCGACATCGGCACCGCGCCGCGGGCCGGCACGTCCGCCGCCGCCACCGAAAATGTTGCCGAAGATGTCGCCGAAGATGTCGCCCATGTCGGCGCCACCGAAGCCCGGGCCGGCGTTGCCGCCGCCCATGCCGTGTTCGAACGCGGCATGCCCGTGCTGGTCGTACATGCGGCGCTTGCCGCCGTCCGACAGCACTTCGTAGGCTTCCTTGCACTCCTTGAACGCAGCCTCGGCCGCCTGGTCGCCTGGGTTGCGATCAGGATGGTGCTTCATCGCGCAGCGACGGTAGGCCTTTTTCAGGTCTTCCTCGCTGGCGTCGCGGGCTACGCCCAGGACTTCGTAGTAGTCGCGTTTGCTCATGATCGGAATCAGCAGGCGGTGCGTGGGCGAAGTGGACAGGAGGCAGGCCAACGGCACCGGCCTCCATCGCTCACGACATCACGCTTACTTCTTGTCGTCGTCCTTGACCTCGGTGAATTCGGCGTCGACCACGTCGTCGTTCTTCGAGGCCGAGCCGAAGCCTTCGGCACCATCGGCCGGCGCCTGCTGGCCAGCCGCGGCAGCGGCGAACAGCGACTGCGCAGCCTCTTCCAACGCCTTGGTCTTGGCTTCGATCTGGCCCTTGTCATCACCCTTCATCGCGGTCTCGACATCGGCGATCGCACCTTCGACGCGACCGATCACGTCGCCCGGCACCTTGTCGCCGTTGTCCTTGATCGCGGTGCGGGTCGCGTGCACCAGTGCATCGGCCTGGTTGCGCGCGCCGACAAGCTCCTGGAACTTCTTGTCTTCCTCGCGATGCGCTTCGGCATCGGCGACCATCCGCTGGATCTCTTCGTCCGACAGGCCCGAACCGGCCTTGATCTCGACCTTCTGTTCCTTGCCGGTCTTCTTGTCCTTGGCGGTGACATGGACGATGCCGTTGGCGTCGATGTCGAACGACACTTCCACCTGCGGCATGCCGCGCGGCGCGGCATCGATGCCGGTCAGGTCGAAGCGGGCGAGCGACTTGTTGAAGCGGGCCTGTTCGCGCTCGCCCTGCAGCACGTGCACGGTCACGGCGGACTGGTTGTCCTCGGCCGTCGAGAAGGTCTGCGACGCCTTGGTCGGCACCGTGGTGTTCTTCTCGATGATCTTGGTGAACACGCCGCCCAGGGTCTCGATGCCGAGCGAAAGCGGGGTCACGTCGAGCAGCAGCACGTCCTTGACGTCGCCGGCCAGCACGCCGCCCTGCACCGCCGCGCCGATGGCCACGGCTTCGTCCGGGTTGACGTCCTTCTTCGGCTCCTTGCCGAAGAACTCGGTCACCGCCGCCTGCACCTTGGGCATGCGCGTCTGGCCACCGACGAGGATGACCTCGGCGATGTCGCTGGCGCGAAGGCCGGCGTCATTGAGCGCCGTGCGGCACGGTTCGATGGTCTTCTTGACCAGGTCATCGACAAGCGCTTCGAGCTTGGCGCGGGTGAGCTTGATGTTGAGATGCTTCGGGCCGGAGGCGTCCGCCGTGACGTAAGGCAGGTTCACTTCGGTCTGCTGCGCGCTGGACAGTTCGATCTTGGCGCGCTCGGCTGCATCCTTCAGGCGCTGCAGTGCCAGCGGATCCTTGCGCAGGTCGATGCCCTGATCCTTCTGGAATTCCTCGACGAGGTAATCGATGACGCGCTTGTCGAAGTCTTCGCCGCCGAGGAAGGTGTCGCCGTTGGTGGCCAGCACTTCGAACTGCTTCTCGCCGTCCACTTCGGCGATCTCGATGATCGACACGTCGAAGGTGCCGCCGCCGAGGTCGTAGACCACGATCTTGCGGTCGCCGCCGGCCTTGTCCAGGCCATAGGCCAGTGCGGCTGCAGTCGGCTCGTTGATGATGCGCTTGACGTCGAGGCCGGCGATCTTGCCCGCGTCCTTGGTCGCCTGGCGCTGGCTGTCGTTGAAGTACGCCGGTACGGTGATCACCGCTTCGGTGACCTTCTCGCCCAGGTAGTCCTCGGCGGTCTTCTTCATCTTCTCGAGGATGCGCGCGGACACTTCCTGCGGCGAGAGCTTCTTGCCGTCGCTGGTCGCCACCCAGGCATCGCCGTTGTCGTGCGCGGCAATCGCGTACGGCACCAGGTCGAGGTCTTTCTTGACTTCGGCGTCGGTGAACTTGCGGCCGATCAGGCGCTTCACCGCGTAGAAGGTGTTCTTGGGATTGGTGACTGCCTGGCGCTTGGCGGACGCGCCGACCAGCACTTCGCCGTCCTTGGTGTAAGCCACGATCGACGGCGTGGTGCGATCGCCCTCGCTGTTCTCGATGACCTTGGCCTTGCCGCCGTCCATGATCGCCACGCACGAATTGGTCGTGCCGAGGTCGATGCCGATGATCTTTGCCATTGTGGGTTCCCTCTGCAATTTCAGTCTTGGAAGGCGGCCAAGCCGCCGATGACGCGTATCTGGGAATGCCGCGCCGGGGTTTCAAGCGTCGCGCGGCAGGTTTTTCAGGTTCAGTCGTGCTTGGCCACGGCGACAAGCGCCGGCCGCAGCAATTGCTCGTTCAGGGCATAGCCCTTCTGGAAGACCTGGAACACGGCACCCGGCGGCACCGCATCGGTGTCGACCGCGCTCATGGCTTGGTGACGATCGGGGTCGAAGCCGTCGCCCGGGTTCGGGGCGATCTCGACCAAGCCGTTGTTCTCGCACACCCGGGTCAGCTCGCGGAGGGTGAGCACCACGCCATCGCGCAGCGGATCCTCGGCCGGGGCGTTGCTCAATGCAGCCTCCAGGCTGTCGAAAACCGGCAGCATCTCGCCCAGCAACTGTTTGTTGGCAAAGCGGCAGGCATTGCGCACGTCGCGCTCCAGCCGCTTGCGCTGGTTCTCGAGATCGGCACGCTCGATCAGCGATTGCGCGCGCAACTGCTCCAGTTCGGCCTTCAGCGACTCGATGGTCTCGGCCGCGGTGTCGTCTGCCGCTTCGGCGGCGTCCTGCGTCTGTTCGTTCGTCATCTGCTCGGTGGTTCGGCGGTCGATGGGCCGCCGGCCCCGCAGCTATGGGGCCGACCGATCCGGATTCAAGGCCGCGCCCAGCAGTTCGGCCGTGGCCTGCACCACCGGGATCACCCGGTCGTAGGCCATGCGGCTGGGGCCGATGACCCCCAGTACGCCCAGCACCTTGCCATCTGTCGAATACGGCGCGGTCACCAGCGACATGCCTTCCAGCGGCGCCAGCCCGGTCTCTTCGCCGATGAAGATGCGCACGCCCGGCGCGCGGCTGGTGTGTTCGAGCAACTGCAGGATCTCGCGCTTGCGTGCGAAGGCCTCGAACAGGTCGCGCAACCGGTCGAGGTCGGACAGATCCTGCACGCCGATCAGTCGCGATTGCCCGGAGACCAGCATGTCGTCGTCGCCGGCCGGGGCCAGTGCCTGCTCGGCCAGTTCCGCGGTCTGGGTCAGCAGGCGCTCCATCTCGCTGCGGGCGTTGCGGATGTCCTTGATCAGGCTGGCACGGATCTCCGCCAGCGGGCGGCCGGCGAAATGCGTGTTGAGGTAGTTGGCCACCCGCTCCAGTTCGCCGGGATCGTATGTCCGGCTGGACTGGATGATCCGGTTCTGCACATCGTTGTCGGCGAAGACCAGGATCGCCATGACCCGTTGCCCATCCAGCGGCACGAAGTCGATGTGCCGGAACGCGAACTGCTCGCGCCGGGGCACCGACACAACGCCGACGAAATGGGTCATCGCCGACACCAGTTCCGAGGCACTGCCCACCAGCGAGTGCGTGCCGGTGGCGCCGACCAGTTCGTTGCGCAGGCGCGCGACTTCGCCATTGGGCAACGGCTTGACCTGCAGCAGCGAATCCACGAACACCCGGTAGCCCTGCGCGGTGGGCACCCGTCCGGCCGAGGTATGCGGTGCCGACAGCAGGCCCTGCTCCTCCAGGTCGGACAGGATGTTGCGGATCGTCGCCGAGCTGACGTCCAGGCCCGCGTGCCGCGCCAGCGTCTGCGAGCCGACCGGCTCGCCCTCGCGGATGTAATGCGCGATCAGCGTGCGCAACAGGTGGCGCGAACGCACATCCAAGTCTTGTCGGTCGGTCGGTCTTCTGGCCACGGCGGTGGGTATAAACCTTCCGCACGCGCCGAGGCAAGCGCCACAGGCGGGCGCAGGGCGGGTCTTGACCCGCCATCACGATGCCCCGGTGGCCAAGCACCGCACTGGATCGCCACCCAGAAACCCCTTGATCCCGTCCTGCCTCGTCGCGTCTCAATCCGTGGCGATCAGCCACTGTGCAATGGCGGGTCAAGACCCGCCCTACAATGCCGCCATGCTCAAGCGCCTGACCCTTCGCGATTTCGCCGTTGCCGCGTCCGCCGAACTCGAATTCGGATCCGGACTGACCGTGATTTCGGGCGAAACCGGCGCCGGCAAGTCGTTGCTGGTGGATGCACTGGGGTTCCTGTCTGGCATGCGTGCCGACAGCGGCATGGTGCGCCATGGCGCCGAGCGCGCAGAGCTGCATGCGGAGTTTGCCGTGGACGACAAACACGCCGCGTCTGCATGGCTGCGCGAGCAGGAATTCGATGACGACGGCGCTTGCCAGTTGCGACGCACGCTGCGCGCGGATGGCGGCTCGCGGGCATGGATCAACGGGCGCCCGGCCACGCTGTCGCAACTGGGCGAAGTGGCCGCACTGCTGGTCGAGATCCACGGCCAGCACGAACACCAGGCCCTGCTGTCGAAGGCCAGCCAGCTTGCCTTGCTGGATGCCTTCGGCAACCACGAAGCGGCACTGGACAAGGTGGGCGAAGCGGCCAGGCATTGGGGCGGCCTGCTTGCCGAGCGCGAGCGGTTGTCGAACACCGGCGACGTGTCCGAGCGCATCGACTGGCTTGGCCACCAGCTGGGCGAACTCGAGCGCGAAGCACTGGAACCGGCTGCATTCGACGACCTCGTCGCCAGCCATCGCCGCCACGCCCATGCCGCCGGGCTGATCGAGGCCTGCGATGCCGCCCTCTCCCGCCTCGGCGGCGACGACGCGCCTTCGCTGCCACGCCAGTTGCAGCAGGTACGCAACGACCTCGCCCGCGGCCAGGCGCACGAACCGCGGCTGGGCGAAGTGGATGCGATGCTCGATGCCGCCGCGATCCAGCTCGACGAGGCAACCCTGCTGCTGCAGCGCATCCGCGACGACCTCGACGTCGATCCCGCTCGCTTCGACGAACTCGACCGCCGGCTTGCCCGGCTGCACGAACTCGCCCGCAAGCATCGTGTCGTGCCCGAAGCGCTGGTCGAGCGTCGCGCCGCCTTCGCCGCCGAACTCGCCGCCCTGCATGACGCCGGCACGCGCCTGGCTTCACTGGACGGCGATATCGCGTCCGCCACCGAAGTTTGGCGCGAAGCCGCCGGCAAGCTCGGCAAGGCCCGCGCCAAGGCGGCAGTGGCGTTGTCGAAGGCAACCAGTGCCCTGCTTGGCGAGCTGGGCATGGGTGGCGGCCGGTTCGAGGTCGCGATCGAAGCCTCCGGCGTCGAACGCCCGGATCCGCAAGGCGCCGAGCGTGTGGAATTCCTGGTGTCTGCCAACGCCGGCCAACCGCCGCGCCCGCTGCGCAAGGTCGCCTCGGGGGTGAACTCTCGCGTATCTCGCTGGCGATCGAAGTCGCCGCCCTCGGCCTCGATGCGGTGCCGACGATGGTGTTCGACGAGGTCGATTCCGGCATCGGCGGCGCAGTCGCCGACATCGTGGGCCGCAAGCTGCGCGCGCTCGGCGCAAGCCGGCAGGTGTTGTGCGTCACCCACCTGCCGCAGGTCGCGGCGCAGGGCCATGCGCATTACCGGGTCAGCAAGTCGGCGGCCGGCGGCACGACCCGCAGCGAAGTACGCCTGCTCGATGCCCGGGAACGCGAACAGGAACTGGCCCGGATGATCGGTGGCGTGGAAGTGAGCCGTGAAGCGCTTGCCGCAGCCGGCAAGCTGCTTGCCGACGCGGAAGACTGACCGTCTCGGTCAGCGCTTCTTGCGCACGTAGAGCACCAGCGAGTGCTCGTCGAGGATGTAGCCGTGCTGGTCGGCGATGCGGTTGAGCAACTCGACGATGTCCGGACTCTCGAACTCGGTGATCTGCCCGTTGCCCATGTCCACCATGTGGTAGTGGTGGTCGCCGCGGTCGAGTTCGTACAGCGCGTGACCGCCCTCGAAGTTGTGCTTGATCACCAGGCCCGCGGCCTCGAATTGCGTCAAGACGCGGTAGACAGTCGCCAAGCCGATCTCGTCGCCCTGCTCCAGCAGTTGGCGGTAGATGTCTTCGGCCGTCATGTGCTGCCGCGGGGTCTTGAGCTCGAGCAGTTCCAGGATGCGCATCCGCGGATGCGTCACCTTCAGCCCGGCCTTGCGCAGGTCCATCGATTCCATGGGATCTCCATTCAGAGGCGGTTTAGCGCCAGCTGCCTGAATCCGGGGTGCGGCGTTGCCCGGGAGTGTATCATCGCTCCGTTTCCACGCCGCCGAATCCAGATGCCCAAGCCGATCCTCGCCATCCTCATCGCACTGGCCGTCTCCGGCTGCGGCATTCTCTACAAGCAGCCGATCTACCAGGGCAACCTGATCGAGCAATCGTCCGTCGACCAGTTGCAGGCCGGCATGGACAAGCAACAGGTGATGGTGCTGCTGGGCACGCCATCGATCGCATCCCCGTTCCACCACCAGCGTTGGGACTACACCGCGACGCGTCGCACCGACCGCCGTGGCCAGACCCAGGTCAAGAACCTCACGCTGTGGTTCGAAAACGATGCGCTGACGAAGTGGGAAGGCGAATATTTCCCCGAGGACGACGCGGCACTGGCACAGGAAGTGCGCAAGTTCGGCCCCAACCTACCGCGCGAACAGAACCGCCGCCGCTAGTCCGCCGTCGCTGGCCCGTCAGGGTTTTTTCTTCGGCGCCTGGGTTTCGGCGCGCCGTCGGCGCGCATCCTTCGGATCGACCAGCAACGGGCGCAGCAACTCGACACGGTCTCCCTCGTGCAGACCCACCGATGCGTCCACGCGGATGCCGAAGACCGCGTAACCGGCGATGCCTTCCGCGGATATCCCCGACGCCTCCACCGCATCGGCCACGGTCGCGGTGTCCGGCAATTGCAGTTCGACCTGCTCGTGCCTCTCCGGCCACGCGCGCACCACGGTAATGCGCACCTTCAGCTTCCACCCTTGTCGGCGACACGGACGAAATCGTCGACCATGCGGTCGGCCAGGCCGCGGAACCCCAACGTCATCGCCGGCAACAGCAGGCTGCTTGCCGGCTCGAAATCCAGCACCAGGGTGACCTTGCAGGCGGACTCGTCGAGCGCATGGAACTGCCAGCGCCCATCGAGCCGCCGGAACGGACCATCGCGGAGCTGCATGTCGATGTGGTGTGGCGGGGACAGCCGGTTCTCGGTGGTGAACCACGTCCGCAGGGCGCCGATGCCCAGTTCGAGACGGGCGAGGACGCGATCATCGGCCTCTTCCAGCACTTCGGCGGCCTCGCACCAGTCGAAACGGCGCGGATAGGCGCGGATGTCGTTCACCAGGTCGAACATCCGGGACACGGAATGTTCGACGAGTGCGCTGCGTTCGATCCTTGGCATGCTCGCGTGCGTGGCCGGCTTCGGGGACAATGGCGGGATGGCGAAGAAGACCGGCAAGGATAAGGCAAACGGCGACAGAACCATCGCCCTGAACAAGCGTGCGCGCCACGAGTACCACCTCGAAGAGCGCCATGAGGCCGGCCTTGTCCTGCAGGGCTGGGAACTGAAGGCCATCCGCGCCGGACGCGCCAACATCGGCGATGCCTACGCCATCATCGAAGGCAACGAGATCGTGCTGGTCGGTTCGCAGATCACGCCGTTGATCCAGGCCTCGACCCACGTCGTGGCCAACGACCGCCGTTCCCGCAAGCTGCTGCTGCACCGGCGGGAAATCGACAACCTGATCGGCAAGGTGCGCCGCGACGGTTACACATTGATCCTGACGGCGCTCTACTGGAAGGGAAACAAGGTCAAGGCGGAAGTGGCTCTGGCCAAGGGCAAGCAGGCGCACGACAAGCGGCAGGCGAGCAAGGATCGGGACTGGGCCCGCGACAAACAACGTGCGATGCGGGCTCATAACAAAGACGCCTGACAAGGGCCATCGCAAGCGGGTTGCGTCACCCGCGGCGGCGCGCTCGATTCAAGTCGCAGGCCACCTCGCCCGGCTACGTCACTCCACCCCGCCGCCCCTCTCCCGACGCGGCAGCGAGAACCGGAACGCCGCTCCCCTGCCCGGCTCACCCTCGGCACCTACCGTGCCGCCATGGCGCTCGATGATGCGCTTGACCGTCGCAAGCCCGATGCCATGGCCGACGTAGCTGCCGGCATCGTGCAGCCGCTGGAACGGACGGAACAGCTTGTCGGCATAACCCGATTCGAAGCCGGCGCCGTTGTCGCGCACGAAGAACGTCTCCAACTCATCGTCGTCGTCCATGTGCAGCCGGCCGACATCGATCCGGGCGTGCTCCGCGTCGCGGGTGAATTTCCATGCGTTGCCCAGGAGGTTCTGCAGGACATCCCGCACCAGCGCGGGATCGCCCGCCGCGACCAGTCCCGGCTCGATGCGCACTTCGACCTCTCGACCCGGATCCGCCTGTCGCAGTTCGGCGGTGACATCGCCGGCGATGCGGCTCAGGTCGAGCACTTCGGATTTGGGTTCTTCGCGCCCGATTCGAGACATCTTCAGCAACGCATCGATCAACGAGTCCATGCGCAACGCCGCGTTGCGGATGCGCATCAGGTAACCCCGCCCATCCTCGCCGATGGCGTCGGCATGCCGTTCGCCGAGCACGCGGGCAAAACCTTCCACCGACCGCAATGGTGCACGCAGGTCGTGCGAAACGCTGTAGGCGAACGATTCCAGCTCGCGGTTGGCGTGGGTCAGTTCCCGCGTGCGCTGCGTCACCTTGGCCTCGAGCAAGCGGTTCATGGAACGAACCTGTTCCTCGGCGCGCATCCGGTCGGTGATGTCCTCGATCTGCACGAGCCAGGTGACGTCGCTGCCGATCTCGCCCGGGACGGAGGAATAGACCAGTTGGAGCTGGCGGGTATCGCCGTCGGCACGCACCATGCGCCGGGTCGCCCTGTATGCACCGAACTCGGCGATCGCGATGTCTCGCTCCCGATCCCAGGACATATCCGTGGCATCCAACCTCGATGCAAGCTCCTTGCCTTCGAGTGAGCCAGGTCGGACATCGAACAGGGCTTCCAGTGCAGGATTGGCTTCGACGATCCGACCTTCGTGGTCGAGCAGCGCCGTGCCGCCCACGGAATATTCCATCGCGCTGCGGAAGCGCTGTTCGCTGCGCCGGTAGGACTCGCTCATCCGCGCCGCGATCCGTTCGGCGCGTGTCTGCGTGTGCACGAGGCTCAGCATCATCGCGAACAGCAGCAACGATGCGAACACGCCGGCGAGCAAGGTCGCCTGCAAGTCGTCGAGCGATTTCTGTTGCCGGGGGACGAGGGAGTGGAAATCGATCCGCCAGCGACGTCCATAGACGTCCTTGGTGACGGAATGCCGCCATTCCGCACCATCGGCGGCGGCATCGAACCCGGCATCCAGGTGGAGGACGGACTCCCCTTTCGTGACGTCCACGATGCGCATCGCCAGCCGATCCGGAACGCTTCCGATGGCACCGGCGACGAATTCCCCCACCGCGAACGGCGCGTAGACCCAGCCTGTCATCGACGACCGCCTTGCCAACAGCGTCGATGGCGGGAGTCCGCCCGGATAGATGGGCGCATACATCAACAGCCCGATCGCCTCGGGCGAGTCCGTTTGTTGCAGCAGGTGGACGGGCGCCGTGAGCTGGATCTGGCCCGTATCCCTCACCACCGACATCGCTGCATTGCGCACCGGCTCGGAGAACATGTCGTATCCCACCGCGGCACGATTGCCGATGGTCTTGGGTTCCAGGTAGAGGATCGGGCCATAGCGCTCGCGAATCCCCACCGGGTGGATCTCGAACAAGCCCAGCCCTGCACCCCGCATTTCCAGTTGCAGCGCCTGCAGACCGTCGCTGCCCAGGTAAGGCGCGTAACCAAGCCCCATCAGCCCGGGAAACTGGCTGCGCACGTTGAGTCCTTCGACATAGGCCTGCCACTGCCGTTCGGTCGGCCTGGCGACCGAGGCGAACAACGACACGCCGCCACGGGTGCCCAGTTCGTAACGCAACAGGCGTTCCTGCAGTGCCGTGGCAAGCCTCTCCGCCTCGGCGACGTCCTCGGCCTCGGCAATCATGCGCTCGCGCTCGCTCGCGTTGCGTGCGTAAGCGAATACCAGCATCAACGAACCGACCAGCACCAGCAGCGCCAGCAGGTAACCGCGGCGGAACGGCCACCGGTTGCCGGTGCCCGTCGATGACGGTGCTGGGAGTCGTGGCGCCATGGCCACAGGATACCGAGGATCGCCATCGATCGCGGAAGCCGCCAGGATGAACCGGCACGCGCCACCGGCACGATCGTGCTTGTTTTGGCGTTCCTCGACCCTATACTGGTCTGGTCAGCGTGATCGACGCTCCCGGGGGTGCACTTGGCTTCGACGGGGGTCGCGAAATCACCTGGTGCATGCCGAGGGGGCAGCTTTCCTCGTAAATCCAGCGGCAAACTCATAGTTGCCAACGACGACAACTACGCTCTCGCCGCTTAAGGCGTAAGCCCCGAACCCACTTGTGCCCGTGCTCGTGGATGTAGGGTCATGATCACGGGATCGGCCGCGGCGGTTGCCTGTCAACCGCGGCTCCAATCAAACAGGCTGGTCTGCCGATGCGCTTCGCACATCGTGCTGTCGGCGGACGAGATCCAACGGTGAGCTAAGCATGTAGTACCGGGGATGGAGTGCCTTCGGACGCGGGTTCGATTCCCGCCACCTCCACCATCCAAACAGGAAAAAGGCCGCGCAAGCGGCCTTTTTCCTTTGTTGCTCAAGCTGCGAGCCCGGAGATCAGGACTGCAGCGGGATGATGCGGATCTCGACGCGGCGATTCAGGCTGCGGCCTTGCTCGGTGCTGTTGTCGGCGATCGGGAAACGCTTGCCGAAGCCGACGATCTCGAAACGCTCGCGCTGCAGGCCCTGGCCGATCAGGTAGCTGGCCACGTTCTGCGCGCGCTGTTCGGAAATGCGCTGGTTCACGGCATCGGTGCCGATGCTGTCGGTATGGCCGCTGACCTCGACGATGGTCTGGTTGTACTCGCGCAGGGTCGAGGCGATGTTGTTGAGCGCCGGGTAGAACTGCGACTTGAGTTCGACGCGGTTGAAGTCGAAGGTCACGCCATCGGGCAGGTTGAGCTTGATGGTGTCGCCATCGCGGCTGACGTCCACGCCGGTGCCCTGCGTCTGGCGGCGCAGTTCGGCTTCCTGGCGATCCTGGTAGGCGCCGACGGCGCCACCGGCCAAGCCGCCGATACCGGCGCCGATCATGGCGTGCTGGCGGCGCTCGGTGGCGCTGTTGCCGCTCAACAGGCCGGCGACTGCGCCGATGCCGGCACCGATCAGGGCCGCATTGCGGGTGCGATTGGGGTCGTTGGGGTCGTTGGTCTGGCCGGTGTAGGACGCGCATCCACCCAGCAACAACGTGCCGGCCAGTGCGACAGTGGTTCCGAGGACGAGAGTCTTGCGCATGTTGTGCTCCATGGGGCGGCAAGGGCCGCGTTGTGTCGGGGCACAAAGCTAAACATGCAAGGGTCAAGGCTGGATGACGGGCACCCTAACGGCCTTCACAAACCACAATGCGCCTCAATCGCTTCAAGGAGATAGCGCTGCATCCCGCATCACCGTTTCAGCATCCGTTGAATCAAAGTCCCGCTTCCAGTCCCCCATGAGCGCAAGATAGAGCAAGGTTTCGAACTCGGCCCGGAAGCGTCCGACCACCGCGTCGGGATCGGGGATCAGGCGCCCGTCGCCGATCAGGCCGAAATGCACGGCACCGTCGTAGCTGAGGATCGACAGGCCCAGGCCGATCGACCCGGTCTGCGGCACCCAGAACATCATCCCGTCCAGCCGGCGACCCGACATGTAGAGCGGTTGCTGCGGCCCGGGGACGTTGGTGGCGACCGCAGTCGCCTTGCGACTGAAAAGTTCGAGCGCAAGTTCCTGCACGGCCTGCGGCGCCATGCCAAGCGCAGCAAGAAGACCATATGCAACAATGGCTTGCCGTGATGTCTTCAACTGGCTCATGCACTCGGATACGAATTCCAGCCGGCGCACGGGATTGGCCTCGCCGACCGGCAGATCCAGGAATACCAGGCCGAAATGGTTGCCCAGCTTGCGGGCGTGCTCCAGCGGACGCAGGTTCACCGGCACGGTGGCGCGCAAGGTCAGGCCATCGACGCGCTCGCCGCGTTCGACCATGTAGCTGCGCAAGGCGCCTGCGGCGACCGACATCAGCACGTCGTTGACGGTGCAGCCGCAGGCGCGGCCAACCGCTTTCACCTCGTCGAGCGACAGCGGCTCGGCCCATGCCACGCGCTTGCTGACGCCAAGTTCGCCACGCAGCAGCGACGGTGGATCGTCCGGCAGCGCCAACGCATAAACGAGCTCGCGCGCGATCTCTCCGCCCTCCTTCGCCAGCATGGTCGCCAACGTCGGATCCTGCACCATCTCCATGCCCTTGCCGACCAAGCGCCCCCCGATCTTGCGGTAGCGCTCCACCGCGCCGACGCGACGCGCCACCTCGGCGCCGTCCTGCTTCAGCCACGCTTTCGACAGGTCGTTGCCGGCGCCGGCATCGGGCCGGGTGTCGGTCAACGACAGCAACACCTGCACCAGCGCGATCCCGTCGGCATAGCAATGATGGATACGGGCGACCAGCGCCGAACCGCCTCGGTAACGTTCGATCAGGTGGAACTGCCACAGTGGCCGATCCTTCGCCAGCGGCGTCGAGGCCAGTTGGCTGGCGAACTGTTCGAGCGCCAGCTTGTCGGCGGCATCTCCCTGCCCCGAGGATCCAAGCGCAGCAGACTGTACATGCCAGGCCAGGTCGAAATGCGGATCGTCTTCCCAATGCGCGCCGGCAGCGCTGTCGACCGCCTTCTGCCGGAAACGCGCATAGGACAGGAAGCGCTCGGCAACCACATCGCGCAGGTCGTCCAGCGTCATGCGCTCGGCGAACATCAGCACGCCGGTGATCATCATCGGGTTGGTCGGGCGTTCCATCCTCAACCAGGCGGTGTCGACCTTCGACATCGCCTCGCGGCGCGTGCGTCCACGCTTCTTCTGCGTCGCCATGCGTCCCTCCCTCGCCCGCGGCGAGTGAATCACGCGCCCCGGGAAAGCGTCAATTTCCGTCAACGGATCGAACGGTAGGCCGCCAGTGCAGCCTCGCGGCCTTCTGCCAGATCCACCAGCGGCTGCCGCGGATAACCGGGTGCATGCCTGCGCAACACGTCTTGATGCAGCCATGGCGCATGCAGGGCGCTCGCGGGCATGCCTGCGAGTTCCGGTATCCATCGCACGACGTAACGCCCTTCCGAATCGAACTTCTGGCCTTGGGTCACCGGGTTGAAGATACGGAAATAAGGCGCCGCATCGGCACCCGTCCCGGCCACCCACTGCCAGCCCAGCGTGTTGCTGGCGAGGTCGGCATCGACCAGCGTGTCCCAGAACCAGCGGGCACCTTCCAGCCAGTGCTGGCCCATGTGCTTGCACAGGTAGCTGGCGACAATCATCCGCACGCGGTTGTGCATCCAGCCGGTATGCCAGAGCTCGCGCATGCCGGCATCGACGATCGGCACGCCGGTCATCCCCTGTCGCCAGGCGTCGAGCGCATGCGGCGCCGGGCGTCGCCACGGGAAGGCATCGAAGGTCGGGTTGAAATTGCGCGTGGTCGATTCCGGGAAGTGGTGCAGCAGGTGGTGCGCGAACTCGCGCCAACCGAGCTCGCGCACATGCGCATCGATGTCGGCGGCGGTCGCCGCGGTGCGCTCGGCCTGCAAGGCTGCGGCAACGCGCCACGGTGCGATTTCGCCGAAATGCAGGTGCGGCGACAGGCGCGAGGTACCGATGCGATCGGGGCGATCGCGCGCTTCGCGGTAACCACGCAAAGCGCTATCGATGAAGACCTCCAAGGCTTCGGCTGCCCCGGATTCGCCCGGTCGCCAGTCGTCCCAGAAGCCGGCATCCCATGCGGGCGATGGTTGCAGGCGCAGCGCGGCGAGCTCGATGCCTTCCAGCGCGATGCCGGGATCGGGCAATCGCGCAGGTGCGTCGGTCAACGCATGGTCGCGCCAGTCCGACAGCGCGGATCGCCAGAAGGGCGTGAACACGCGATACGGCCCGCCCTGCTTCGTGGCCAGTTGCCACGGCTCGAACAGCAACGCACCGTTGTGGCTGGCTGCATGCAGGCCCTGCCCGCGCAAGGCTTGCTTGATCCGGGTGTCGCGCTGCTCGATGGCCGGCTCGTAGCGGCGGTTCCAGTACACCGCCTCGGCATCGCCGACCGCAGCCACGCTGCGCAGCACGTCGAGGCTGGGGCCGGCGAAGATCCGCAATCGCGAGCCACGCTTGCGCAAGTCGGCATCCAATGCCGCCAGCGAGCGAGGGCGCCAGGCATCGGATGCCGCGCCCGGTCGCCATTCGCCCTCTTCCTTCGGCGCATGGATGTAGATGCAGATCGGCGCCTGGCCGGCATCCAGCGCAGCCTGCAGTGCCGGGTTGTCGGCGAGCCGGAGGTCGTTGCGGAACCAGACGATCGCGTTGGCCATGGCGCAGTATGGCGCGATGCCGTTCGGGTGGTGTCGAGGGCTACTCGAAGCTGCCGATCGAATCGTGCGCGAGGTTGTCGAAGCGGGTGTACTCGCCGAAGAACTTGAGCTTGAACGCCCCGGTCGGGCCGCTACGCTGCTTGCCGATGATGATCTCGGCCAATCCTTTGTCCGGCGAGGCTTCCTTGTTGTAGTACTCGTCGCGATAGATGAAGCAGATCATGTCCGCATCCTGCTCGATGGCACCCGACTCGCGCAGGTCGGCCATCACCGGACGCTTGTCGGTACGTGTTTCCAGCGAACGGTTGAGCTGCGACAACGCGATCACCGGCACCTTGAGTTCCTTGGCAAGCGCCTTGAGCGAACGCGAGATCTCCGAGATTTCCGTCGCCCGGTTCTCGCTGTTGCCGGGCACGGCCATCAACTGCAGGTAGTCGATGACGATCAGGCCAAGATCATGCTCGCGCTTGAGCCGGCGCGCCTTCGCACGCAGGACTTCCGGCGAAAGCGCCGGGGTGTCGTCGATGAAGATCTTCGAGCCCTTGATCAGCGAGATCGCACTGCTGACCCGGCTCCAGTCCTCTTCCTCGAGCTGGCCGGTGCGCAAGCGGGTGGCGTTGACGCGGCCGACCGAGGAAATGAGGCGCAACGCCAGCTGGTCACTCGACATTTCCATCGAGAACACCGCGACCGACTTCTTGCTGTTGGGATTGAGGGCGGCATGTTCGGCGATGTTGAGCGCGAACGTGGTCTTGCCCATCGCCGGGCGCGCGGCGAGGATGATCAGATCCGTCGGTTGCAGGCCGGCGGTCATCTGGTCGAACTCTTCGTAGCCGGTCGACAGCCCGGTGATGCCGCCACCCGCGTCGTAGCGTTTCTGCAGCAGGTCGAAGGCAGTAATCATTGCCTGACGGATCGGCGTGAAATCCTGCTTGCCGTGCGCACCCGCCTCGGCGATGCGGAAGACCTGTTGCTCGGCCTTGGCGAGGATCTCGCCGCTCTCGCGGCCATCGGGCTGGAAGCCGTCGTTGACGATCTCGGTGCCTACTTCGATCAACTGCCGCAGCACGGCCTTGTCGCGGACGATGTCGGCATAGGCCTTGATATTGGCGGCCGAGGGCGTGGTGCTGGCCAGCTCCACGAGGTAGGCGCCGCCAGCAACTTGCTCGGCCAACCCCTTCGACTCGAACCACTCACCGAGGGTCACTGCATCGTAGGGGCGGCTCTTTTCTGCCAGCTCGCTGATCGCCTGGTAGATCAACTGGTGGTCACGACGGTAGAAGTCATCCTTGACCAGCAGGTCGGCGATACGGTCGTACGCATCCGGTGCCAGCATCAGCCCGCCCAGCACAGCCTGTTCGGCTTCGACCGACTGCGGCGGCACGCGGAGTTGCTCGATGCGGCTGTCGGAACGCTGGTCGTGGCGATACTCCGGACGTGCGGACATGGGCGAGGCGGCTCCCGTGGTCGGATCGTTGGCGCGATCCTGTTGTTGTCGTTGGAGTGCCATCGTAGATGCTTCCGGGCCCGAAGCGTTGCAGATAACACTGTGGATAACCGGTGGGCATCGCATATCCTGCGACGGCAAAAAAGAACGGGCGCCCTGGGCGCCCGTTCCTGATCATGCAAAGCCGAGCGCGGATCAGGCCGCTTCCGGCTCCACCACGACCTTGACGGTCGTCTCGGCCTCGGCGTGCAGGTGCACGACCACATCGAACTCGCCGATGTTGCGCAGCGGGCCTTCACCCAGCACGACTTCGGACTTGCTGACCGGGGCCACGGCCTTGGTCAGGGCCTCGGCAATGTCGCGCGGGCCGACCGAGCCGTACAGCTTGCCTTCGGTCGAAGCGTTGGCGTAGATGGTGACGCTCGCGCCTTCCAGCTTGGCCAGGCGAGCCTGTGCCTCGTCGGAAATGGCCTTGGCCTTGGCTTCGTAGTCGGCGCGCTTGGCCTCGAACTCGGCCAGGTTGGCGGCGGTGGCCGGCACGGCCTTGCCCTGCGGCACCAGGAAGTTGCGGCCGTAGCCCGGCTTGACCTTGACCTTGTCGCCGAGGTTGCCGAGGTTGGTGACGCGCTGAAGAAGAATCAGTTCCATGGGATGTCTCCGTTGTTCGTTAGCGATGCACTGGCACCGCAACGGTTGCTGTCCGAATCGGACGGATGGCGGTTGTTGACGCCGGAAAGCGCACAGCCTGCGATGGCGAGACAAGGCGCGGACGGCGCGCGAACCGCAGTTGACAGTCGGTCAATGAGGATTCGCGCGACCGGCCAGCAACGCCGTATCGCCGAGTCAGGCGAAGCGCTTAGACGTTGTGGTTGTCCGTGTACGGAATCAACGCCAGGAAACGCGCGCGCTTCACGGCGGTGGCCAACTGGCGCTGGTAGCGCGACTTGGTGCCGGTGATGCGGCTGGGGACGATCTTGCCGTTCTCGGTGAGATTCTGGCGCAGGGTGTTGAGATCCTTGTAATCGATCTCCTTGACGCCCTCGGCGGTGAACTTGCAGAACTTGCGGCGGCGGAAGAACTTGGACATGTGCGTGCTCCTCAGGCGGCTTCAGCGGCGTCGGCGTTGTCGCCTTCGCTGTCGGTGTCGTTCGACGTCGAGGTTTCCTCGTCGTCACGGCGGCGGCGTTCGCCACGCTCGGGCTTGTCGCCCTTCTCGTCCTTGTTCTTCATGATCAGGGACTGCTCGGTCTCCGGGCCGTCGCGACGGATGACCAGGTGGCGCAGCACTGCATCGTTGAAGCGGAACGCCTCGACCAGTTCGTCCATCGAAGCCTGCGCGGCCTCGATGTTGAACAGCACGTAGTGGGCCTTGACGAGGTTGTTGATCGGGTAGGCCAACTGGCGGCGACCCCAGTCCTCGAGGCGGTGGATCTTGCCCTCGGCACCTTCGATCAGCGACTTGTAGCGCTCGATCATCGCAGGCACCTGCTCGCTCTGATCCGGATGGATCAGGAACACGACTTCGTAATGACGCATCGATTTTTCCTTTCGGGTATTCGGCCGCCATCGCCATCAGGCTGGGCTGGCCGGACAGCTCCCCGCCGCCCGGGATGGACGCGGTGGAGCAAGGGCTCCCGGCGGCCGGGCCGCAGGGAGCCGCGTATTATGGGGGATCAATGGGTTGCGTGCAATCCGCGGCATCGACGGCCACCACCTGACGCAACTGCGCATCGCCATTCGCCCCTGCCGTAGAGTGGAGCTTGCTGCGTTGCCCCGTCTCACGCCTCAGATCTCCCGGCCCTCGCAGGGTTGGCGTGATTCGACCCTCGGGACGGGGACGGGGAGCCCCAGCCGAGCAAGCCCGGCTCTACGGTGACTGGCGTGCGATCCAGGCGTCGATGTGGCGTTCCAGCGTCTCCAGCGGCACCGAGCCTGTCTCGAGCACGGCATCGTTGAAATCCCGGATGTCGAACTTCGCGCCCAGTTCGGCCTCCGCCCTCGCCCGCATTTCCGAGATCTTGAGCTGGCCGATCTTGTAGGCCAGCGCCTGCCCAGGCCAGCCGATGTAGCGGTCGATCTCGTTGGTCACGTCCTGCAGGGTCTTGGGCGCGTTGTCCATGAAGTAGTCGATGGCCTGCTGCCGGCTCCAGCCCTGGCTGTGCATGCCGGTATCCACCACCAGCCGCACGGCCCGCCACATGTCGTAGGCCAGTTGGCCCATGCGGCCGTAGGGGTCGTCGTACAGGCCCATCTCGTAGCCAAGGCGCTCGGCGTAGAGCGCCCAACCCTCGCCGTAGGCGGTGAAATAGCCGGTACGGCGGAACGTCGGCATGTCCGGCAATTCCATCGCGCGGCTGATCTGGAAATGGTGGCCCGGCACTGCCTCGTGCAGCGACAGCGCCATCATTTCCCATTTCGGACGCACTTCCGGCTTGTACAGGTTGACGTAGTAGAAGCCCGCGCGGGTGCCGTCGAGCGCGCCGCCCTGGTAATAGGCGGTGGTGGTATCCGGGGCGATGTTGTCCGGGATCGCCCGCAGCCCGTATGGCAGGCGCGGGATGATGCGGGCGATCTTCACCAGTTCCGGATCGATCCGTTTGGACACGGCGAGGTAGGCATCGAACAGTGCCTCGGGCGTGTCATGGAAATACTTCGGATCCGTGCGCAGGTGCTCGAAGAAGGCCTGCAGATCACCATCGAATCCGACTTCCCGCCGGATGCCTTCCATCTCGCCGCGGATCCGCGCCACCTCGCGCAGGCCGACGGCGTGGATCTCGTCGGTGGTCATGTCCGTCGTGGTGAAGGTGGACGCGAGGAAATCGTAATAGGGCTTGCCGCCGGGCATGTCGACCGCCGCGATCGATTCGCGCGCATGCGGCAGGTAATCGCGCTCGAAGAACTCGCCGAAGCGTCGGTAGGCCGGGACGATGCCTTCGACGACGATGCGCCGGGCCTCGGCCTGCAACGCGCCACGTTCCGATGCCGGCACCGCATCGGGGAAGCGCAGGAACGGCTTGTAGAACTGGCTCTGCTCGGGATCGTCCACTACCTGCGAAGCGATTTGCGCCGGGATGCGCGCCATCAGTACGCGCGGCGGCGTATTGCCCTCGCGCACGCCCTCTTCCATCAGCGCCATCACCTGTTCCAGCCGCTCCGGCAATGCCGCCATGCGTGCCAGCCAGTCTCGATAGTCCTTGGTATTCGCGAACGGCAGCACTTCGGCGATCTGGGCGATGGTCTGCGGGCCGCCGCGCTGGTTCACCGGACGCAGGTACTCGCGGTACTGCTGCCGCTCCACGGCCTTTTCCAGTTGCCAGCGCATCACGTCGAAGTGCAGCCGATCCTCTGCGGACAACGCTCCGCGATCGAAGGAAAGCAACTTCGCCAGCGCGTCACGATCGGCGGCCTGGCGTGCAGCGATGGCCTCCAACCCCATGTCCGTCCAGCGGTCGTTGTAGCGCCGGTCGCCGCGATAGCTGGCCGATTCAGGGCTTTCGCGCAGGCCGCGCTCCCACTCCGACTCGAAGAACTCGTGCAGGGCCTTGCCCGGGTCGTTGGCCCCATGGGCAGGCATGGCAAGGGTGCTGCCGGCCAGCAGCAACGCGGTCATCAGGACACGGAACATGGCGATCTCCCCGGTGGATGCAGGGAGTCTAGCGCGGCGGTCAGGCCGCCTTGTCTGCGTCGGTGGTGAAGCTCTCGCCGCAACCGCACTCGGCGGCCGCCCTGGGATTGGCGAACACGAACTCGTGGTTCAGGCCCTTGCGGGCGAAATCGATCGTGGTGCCGTCGACCATCGGCTGGCTGGCGGCATCGACGTAGATGCGCACGCCGTCCTGCTCACTGACGACATCGCCTTCAAGTACCTCGTTCGCCAGATCCACTTCGTAGCCCCAGCCGGAGCAACCGGTGCGCTTGACACCGAAACGCAGGCCCAACGCATCCGGGTGGGATGCCAGGAATTGGCGGACGCGTTCGAAGGCGGCAGGGGTCAGGGCAATGGCCATGGGAGGATTCTAGCGCCGGATGGCTTAAGCGGGCTTGAGGGCACGGTAAACTGTGCGTTCCGATATCGGCCCTCCCCTCCAGAGATTCAAGGCATGACGGTTTCCAGCGTCGAACACGCGCTTGCGGGCAAGTTGCCCGCCGGCGGCGAAGTCACGATCCGCGGCTGGGTGCGCACCCGGCGCGACTCCAAGGCCGGCCTCAGCTTCGTGAACGTCAGCGACGGCTCGTGCTTCGCGCCGATCCAGGTGGTTGCGCCCGATACGCTGGACAACTACGAATCCGAGGTGAAGCGGTTGACTGCCGGTTGCGCCGTGATCGCCACCGGCACGCTGGTCGCCTCGCAGGGCCAGGGCCAGAGCTTCGAGCTGCAGGCCTCGCGCATCGAGGTGGTCGGCTGGGTGGACGACCCGGAAACCTACCCGATCCAGCCCAAGGCGCATTCACTCGAATTCCTGCGTGAAGTCGCCCACCTGCGTCCGCGCACCAACCTGTTTGGCGCCGTGACCCGCATCCGCCATTGCCTGGCGCAGGCGGCGCACCGCTACTTCCACGAGAACGGCTACTACTGGATCAACACGCCGATCATCACCACGTCCGATGCCGAAGGCGCCGGGCAGATGTTCCGCGTCTCCACGCTGGACATGGCCAACCTGCCGCGCGACGACAAGGGCAACGTGGATTTCTCGCGCGATTTCTTCGGCAAGGAAGTGTTCCTGTCGGTATCGGGCCAACTGAACGTCGAAGCGTTCTGCCTGTCCATGGGCAAGGTCTACACCTTCGGCCCCACCTTCCGCGCGGAGAACAGCCACACCACGCGCCACCTGGCCGAGTTCTGGATGATCGAGCCGGAGATCGCGTTCGCCGACCTGGCAGAAGACGCGCGCGTGGCCGAGGAGTTCCTGAAGTACCTGTTCCGCGCGGTGCTCGACGAACGCGGCGACGACATGGCGTTCATCGCCGAGCGCGTGCAGAAGGATGCGATCACGCGGCTGGAAGGCTTCATCAATGCGCCGTTCGAACGCATCGAATACACCGACGCGGTGAAGCTGCTGCAGCAGTCCGACCAGAAGTTCGACTTCCCGGTCGAATGGGGCCTCGACCTGCAGACCGAGCACGAGCGCTGGCTGACCGAGCAGCACGTCGGCCGCCCGGTGGTGGTGACCAACTACCCCGAGCACATCAAGGCGTTCTACATGCGCCTCAACGACGACGGCAAGACCGTCGCCGCGATGGACGTGCTGGCACCGGGCATCGGCGAGATCATCGGTGGTTCGCAGCGCGAGGAGCGCCTGGACGTGCTGGATACGCGCATGGCGCAGTTCGGCCTGGATCCCGAGCACTATGGCTGGTACCGGGATTTCCGCCGCTACGGCACGGTGCCGCATGCCGGTTTCGGCCTGGGTTTCGAGCGCCTGATCGTCTACGTCTGCGGCCTGTCCAACATTCGTGACGCCATCCCCTACCCGCGCGCACCGGGCACGGCGGAATACTGATGTTCCTGTTCCTCGCCCTGTGCTTCGTCGGCGTCGCCATCGGCGGCATCTGCGCCTTCGTGATCTTCTGGCCGCTGTCGCTGGTGCACCTGCGCGACCGCCATCCGGCATCGCGGGCGAAGCTGGGTGAAAGCGCATTCCTGAGTCCTGCCGCGCTGTGCTGGCTGCTGGGCGGTGGTTACCGCGAAGTGCGGGATTCGCAGTTCACCGGATTGGCGACTCCAGCGCGCATCTCGGCATTCGTGACCCTGTTTGCGCTGGGCATGTCCGGCTTGATGCTGCTTTGGGCGATCGCATTCCGATGAGCGAAACGATGAACGACCCGATCCGCCACGTGCATGAGGAATGGTGGCTGGCCACGCTGGGCCGCACCGTGGTCTGGGCGCGCCTGCGCCTGCGCGAGGCCGGCACCGCCGAGGTCTTCGACAGCGACGGCAACACGCTTGTCTACGACAGCGAGGACACCGCACGCTCGATGCTGCTCGATGCCGACTTCGTCGCCTTCGACGGCCTCGACGAAACCGATGCGCTGGAACGCGGCTTCTCGCTCGAGGAACTGGCGCCACCCACCGCCGCGCACGACGACGCGCTCCGGCCGCGGATGATGCAGACCCTCGGCGCACGCGCTTAGGGCCTGCCAGCGATGTACCTGCCGCGCGCCTTTGCCGAGACCGACCTGACGCATCTCGACGCATTGGTTGCCGCCGATCCGTTCGTCACGCTGGTCACCATCGACGCCGATGGCGCGCCGTTCGCCAGCCACCTGCCGGTGCTGTACCGGCGCGAGGGCGACCGCGTACTGGTCGAAGGCCATTGGGCCAAGCCGAACCCGCAGGTGCGCTACGGCAGCCGCGCGCTGGTGATCGTGCATGGCCCACACAGCTACGTGTCCGCAAGTTGGTATCCGGACAAGGAAGCTGCCGCGCGCGTCCCCACTTGGAACTACGCCGTCGCGCACCTGCATGGCGAGTTGCAGCGCTTCGACGACGAGGACGGACTGGCCGACATCGTCTCGCGGCTCAGCGACCGTTTCGAGGCCAGCGTCGGGCAGGCGTGGCGCTTCGAGCCCGGACGCGATGACCATCGTTCGCAACTTCGCGGCATCGTCGGTTTCAGGTTCGTACCCGAGCGCATCGACCTGAAGTTCAAGCTCAGCCAGAACCACCCCGACGCCAACCGCGCCGCGGTGATCGATGCACTCGACACGCTCGACGACCACAATGCACACCAGGTCGCGTCGATGATGCGCGACCGCGAATCCTGATCAACGGAGGCAACCCGACATGGATCTCGACCTTTCCGGCCGCCACGCACTCGTCTGCGGCGCATCCGAAGGCATTGGCCGGGCGACCGCGCACGAACTCGCCCTGCTCGGTGCCGACGTGACCGTGCTGGCGCGCCGGCAGGACGCACTCGACGCCGTCATCGCCACGCTGCCGCGCAGCGGCACGCAACGCCATCGCACGCTGGTGGCCGATGTCTCGCAACGCGACGACCTGCGCGCAAAAGTGGCCGCGCTGGCGGCGGAATCGCCGGTGCACATCCTCGTCAACAACACCGGCGGCCCGCCCGGCGGCACCGTGTTCGATGCCGATGCCGATGCCTTCCTCGATGCCTTCGGCAAGCACGTCCTCGCCAACCAGGCACTGGTGCAGGCCGTCGTGCCCGGCATGCGCGCCGCAGGCTGGGGCCGCATCGTCAACGTGGTCTCGACCTCGGTGTACGAACCCATCGCCGGACTCGGCGTGTCCAATACCATCCGCGGCGCGGTCGCCGGTTGGGCCAAGACCTTGTCGCGCGAAATCGCGCCGCACGGCATCACCGTCAACAACGTGCTGCCCGGCTACACCGAGACCGGCCGCATCGAGCAGATCGTGCGCGACCGCATGGCGGCGAGCGGCAAGTCCGATGCCGAGATCCGCGACGCGATGCGCGCCAACGTCCCCGTCGGCCGGCTGGCGAAGCCGGAGGAAACCGGTGGCGTGATCGCCTTCCTGTGTTCGCCCGCCGCCGCGTATGTCACCGGTGTGTCGCTGGCAGTCGACGGCGGGCGCATGGCATCGATCTGAACGTCAACCCGCCGGAAGCAGGCAGCCGCTGATGGCATAGCTTCCAAGCGTTGCCACGTTCGGATTGCTCCTGGACACGCTGACGTGCAACCGGGTGCCTGGATCGGCATACAGTTTCACTTGGCCGGAAGTCTTGCGGTCGATCTCGGTGAACCCCGGCATTACCGGCAACGCGAAATCGATCCGGCTGCCGCCGGTCACCACGCCCACGTGGAAATCGGCGCTCTCCGTGCGCGTCTGTACGCGGATGCCCGCGTCGATGTACTCCACGACATAGCGGTAGCCCTGCGGTACCGACACGTATGCGAGTCCGTTCATCATCCCGGCCGGCACCCGGATCGCTCCGGATTGCTGCAAGGGACGATCACATGCTTCGGCCCGCGCGCCCACCAGCATGCAAACCGCCAAGCCAAGCCATTTCCACTTCGA
Source organism: Luteimonas sp. (assembly GCA_024707405.1). Lineage (GTDB taxonomy): Bacteria > Pseudomonadota > Gammaproteobacteria > Xanthomonadales > Xanthomonadaceae > Luteimonas. The sequence continues at coordinate 167,961 of JANPZU010000002.1, read as the reverse complement.
CATCGTCGCGTTCATGCATTCCACCTGTCATCGATCCCGAGCGGATCGCATAGGGAGTCGTGAACCGCAGGGGGAATCCGACATTGCCGATGTGAACGGATGCGACCTGCACAGCGCGGTCGATGGGAACACCGTCCGGGTGAACCGGCCGAGTGCCGCCTCGGCGCCCGCCCCGCATGCCGGGCAAGCAGATCAGACCGGTTAAGCTGCCGACATGAAACGCTGCCTGCACGTCATCGATGGCACCTCGCGCGAACCGGCCTCCGGCCACTGGCTTGACGTGTTCGATCCCGCCTCGGGCAAGCCCTTCGCCAGCGTCGCCAGCGGCAATGCCTCCGACGTGGAAGCGGCCATCGCCGCTGCCGCGGCTGCATTCCCGGCATGGTCTTCGCTGTCCAACGACGCCCGCGCCCGTTGGCTTGAACGGTTGGCGAACGCGCTCGAAGCCCGGATCGACCTGTTCGCCGAAGCCGAATCTCGCGATGGCGGCAAGCCCGTCAAACTGGCACGCGACATCGAAATCCCGCGTGCCGTCGCCAACCTGCGCTTCTTCGCGCACGCGACCACCCAGTTCTCCAGCGAATCGCATCACGGCCAGGCCGGACTGAACTACACCCTGCGCGCGCCGCTGGGCGTGGTGGGCACCATCTCGCCGTGGAACCTGCCGCTGTACCTGTTCACCTGGAAGATCGCGCCTGCGCTGGCGGCAGGCAATACCGTGGTGGCGAAGCCGTCCGAAGTCACGCCGCTGACCGCAACGATGCTGGTCGAGCTGGCAGCGGAGATCGGGTTTCCGCCTGGCGTGCTCAACGTCGTGAACGGCCTTGGCCCTGAGGTCGGCGAACCGCTGGTGTCGCATCCGCAGGTCAAGGCCATCTCGTTCACCGGCAGTACGGCGGTAGGCAAGCGCATTGCCGGCATCGCAGCCCCGTTGCTGAAGAAAGTGTCGCTGGAACTGGGCGGCAAGAATCCGACGCTGGTGTTCGCCGACAGCGATTGGCAGGACAACCTCGACACGCTGGTGCGTTCGGCATTCCAGAACAGCGGCCAGATCTGCTTGTGCGGTTCGCGCATCCTGGTCGAACGCAGCATCTACGCCGCCTTCCGCGAAGCCTTCGTGGTGCGGGTGCAGGCCTTGCAGGTCGGCGATCCGGTCGATCCCGACACCCGGCTCGGCCCGCTGGTGTCGCGGGCGCATTTCGACAAGGTCGTCGCCGCGCTGGCGCGTGCACGCGATGAAGGTGCGAACGTGTTGTGCGGGGGCGGCGTGCTCGATCGCCCAGGCTGGTTCGTCGCACCGACCGTCCTCGATGGCCTCGGCCCGGATACCGCGACCAACCGCGAGGAGATCTTCGGCCCGGTGGCCACGCTGCAAGCCTTCGACAGCGACGACGAAGCGCTGACACTCGCCAACAGCGTCGACTACGGCCTGTCGGCTTCGATCTGGACACGCGACCTCGACCGCGCGCACCGCCTCGCGGCGGACATACGCGCTGGTATCGTCTGGATCAACGCATGGCTCATGCGCGACCTGCGCACACCGTTCGGCGGCACCGGGCAATCCGGCCTCGGCCGCGAAGGCGGGCTGGAAGCGATGCGTTTCTTCACCGAACCCAAGAACGTCGGCATCGCTTTGCGATAATGCCGGCCATGCCACCACGGGAACCCCGATGAGCCGACTCGACGAACTGCTGGAGAAGAACGAAGCCTGGGCCTCCCGCATCGAGGCCGAGGATCCGGCGTTCTTCAAGCGCCTCGCGGCAATCCAGACGCCCAAGTTCCTCTGGATCGGCTGCTCCGATTCACGCGTGCCTGCCAACCAGATCGTCGACATGGCGCCGGGGGAGGTGTTCGTCCATCGCAACATCGCCAATGTCGTGGTGCACACCGACCTCAACTGCCTGTCGGTGATCCAGTTCGCGGTCGATGTGCTGAAGGTCGAGCATATCCTCGTCGTCGGCCACTACGGTTGCGGTGGCGTGCTGGCCGCATTGAAAGGCATGCGAGTGGGACTGGCCGACAACTGGATCCGCCACGTCAAGGACGTGTCGAACAAGCACGACGACGTGCTGGCACAGATCGACGACGAAGGCCTGCGCCACGACCGCCTGTGCGAGCTCAACGTGCTCGAACAGGTCACCAACGTGTGCGAGACCACCATCGTCCGCGACGCATGGGCGCGCGGGCAGAACGTGCATGTCTACGGCTGGGTCTACACGCTGCGCGACGGCCGCGTGCACGACCTAGGCCTGGACATCGACAGCGAGCTGGCACTGGCCGGACAGTACGCGCCCGCCCTCGCCCGCATCCGCATCGACCGGGAGGATCGCTGATGGTCGGCGCAGGCATCCACGCCGCGTCTGCACCGAAGGCCGTGGGCAGCTATCCGCATGCGCGCCGCGTGGGCGATCTGCTGTTCCTCTCCGGCATCGGGCCGCGCGATCCCGCGACCAATTCGATTCCCGGCAACGAAACCAATCCCGATGGCAAGCTGCGCAGCTACGACATCACAGCGCAGACGCATGCCGTGTTCGCCAACGTGCGCGCAGTGCTCGAGGCCAGCGGCACCCGCTGGGAAGACCTGGTGGACGTGACCGTCTACCTCACCGACATGGCACGCGATTTCGCTGCCTACAACGCGGTCTGGGCCGAGTACTTCCCCGACCCCGCCACCGCGCCCTGCCGCACCACGCTGGGCATCACCGCGCTGCCCACGCCGATCGCCATCGAGCTCAAGTGCATCGCGGCGCCGAAGGAGTAGCGACATGATTCCCGCACCGCTCAACTTCCAGCAGTGGATCGACGAACATCGCCACCTGCTCAAGCCGCCGGTCGGCAACAAGTGCCTCTACGACGGCGACTTCATCGTGATGATCGTCGGCGGCCCGAATGCGCGCACGGACTACCATTGGGAAGAAGGCCCCGAGTGGTTCTACCAGTTGGAAGGAGAGATGACGCTGCGCATCCAGGAGGACGGAAAGGTGCGCGACATTCCGATCCGCGCCGGCGAGACCTTCCTGCTGCCGCCGAAAGTGCCGCACTCGCCGCAGCGCGGCCCGGATTCGATCGGGCTGGTGATCGAGCGCAAACGCCTGCCGCACGAAGACGACGGCCTGCTGTGGTTCTGCGAACAGTGCAACGAAAAGGTGTACGAAGAGTACTTCCACCTCGACGACATCGAGCAGGACTTCTTCCGTGTGTTCGAACGATTCTACCGCAGCGACGAACTGCGCACCTGCAAGGCCTGCGGCCACCTCAACCCGCGACCGAATCGGTACGAGATGAAGGCGGATTCGCAGGCCGACATCACCTGAGCCACGGAGCGGCCATGCTCAAGATCGACATCCACGCCCATTACCTGCCACGCGACTGGCCGGATCTTGCCGCGAAGTACGGCGACGCGCGCTTCCCCGTCATCCACCACACCGACGACGGCCGCCATCGCATCTACAAGGACGGCAAGTTCTTCCGCGAGATCTGGTCGAAGACCTGGGACGCGCAGGAGCGCATCGACGATTACGCGCGCTTCGGCGTGCAGGTGCAGGTCATCAGCACCGTGCCGGTGATGTTCAGCTACTGGGCCAAGCCTCAGCACGCGCTGGAACTGCACCAGGCACTCAACGACCACATGGCGCAGACCTGCCGCGACTATCCGCGCCACTACGCCGGCATCGGCACGGTGCCGCTGCAGTCGCCGCGGCTGGCGGTGCAGGAGCTCGAACGCTGCATCGACCAACTCGGATTGCAGGGCGTGCAGATCGGCTCGCACGTGCACCTGCCCGATGGGCAGCACTGGAACCTCGACGCACCGGAACTGTTCCCGTTCTTCGAGGCCGCCGCCGACCTTGGCGCGGCCATACTGGTGCACCCGTGGGACATGATGGGCACCGACACCATGCCCAAGTACTGGCTGCCGTGGCTGGTCGGCATGCCGGCGGAGCAATCACGCGCGGCGTGCTCGCTCGTGTTCGGTGGCGTGCTGGAACGCCTGCCGAAACTGAAGGTCTGCATGGCGCATGGTGGCGGCAGCTTCCCCTACACCATCGGTCGCATCGAACACGGCTTCAACATGCGGCCCGACCTCGTCGCCACCGACAACCCGCACAACCCGCGCGACTACCTCAAGCGCATGTACTTCGACTCGTGGGTGGCCGATCCCGCCGCATTGCGTTACCTGCTCGACACCTGCGGCGTCGAGCGCGTGATGCTGGGCACCGACTACCCGTTCCCGTTGGGCGAACAGGTGCCCGGGGCGGGCATCGAGGAAATCGCACTCGACGACACCGCACGCGCCCGCCTCTACCACGGCACTGCGCTGGAATGGCTGGGGCTGTCGCAGTCCCGGTTCGCATAGGCACCCCATGACCGATCTCTTTTCCGATGACCACGCACGTGCGCTGGACGATGCCGATCCGCTGCGCAGCTTCCGCGACGAGTTCCTGATCCCGCGCCACGGCGGCGCCGAACAGGCGTACTTCTGCGGCAACTCCCTTGGCCTGCAGCCGCGTGGCGCGCGGGCGCATGTCGATGAAGTGCTGGACAAGTGGGCGACCGAAGCGGTGGAAGGCCACTTCACCGGACAGGCGCAATGGATGCCGTACCACGAGCTGGTGCGCGACTCGTTGGCTGCCGTGGTCGGCGCGCAGCCCTCGGAAGTGGTGGCGATGAATTCGCTGACCGCCAACCTACACCTGCTGATGGTCAGCTTCTACCAACCGACCATCGAGCGCACCGCGATCCTCATCGAAGCCGGCAGCTTCCCCTCCGACCGCTATGCGGTGGAATCGCAGCTGAAGTACCGCGGCCTGCCGCCGGAACACACGCTGATCGAGGTACAGCCCGACAACACGGACGGCACGTTCTCGATGGCCGCCATCGAGCGCGCGATCCGCGAGAACGGCAAGCGCCTGGCCCTGGTGCTGTGGCCCGGCGTGCAATACCGCACCGGACAGGCCTTCGACTTGAAAGAGATCGCACGCATCACGCACGACGTGGGCGCGATCGCCGGCTTCGACCTTGCCCATGCGGTCGGCAACCTGCCTCTGCAACTGCACGACAGTGGCGCGGACTTCGCAGTCTGGTGCCATTACAAGTACATGAACTCCGGGCCGGGCGCCGTTGCCGGGGCCTTCGTGCACGAACGCCATGCACGCACCGACCGCCCGCGCTTCGCCGGTTGGTGGGGGCATGAGCAATCCACCCGTTTCCGGATGGGCCCGGATTTCGTGCCCACGCCCGGCGCCGACGGCTGGCAGCTCAGCAACCCGCCGATCCTGGGGCTCGCTCCGCTGCGCGCATCGCTGGATCTGTTCGCGCGTGCAGGCATGGACGCGCTGCGTCTGAAGTCCGAACGACTGACCGGTTACCTCGAATCGCTGATCCGTGCCCGGTTGTCGGAGACATTGCAGATCGTCACGCCAACCGATCCCGCCCAGCGCGGCTGCCAGCTCTCGCTGCGTGTCACCGGTGGCCGCGAGCAGGGCCGCGCCCTGTTCGAGCATCTCGGCGCGCAGGGCATCGTCGGAGACTGGCGCGAACCCGATGTCATCCGCATCTCGCCCACGCCGCTCTACAACACCCACGCCGACGTGCTGCGCTTCGCGCAAGCGGTCGAACACTGGCAGGACGCCAACCCATGAGCGACGCCAAGCACATCACCATCATCGGCGCCGGACTGGCGGGCGCCCTGCTCGCCACCCTGCTGGCGCAACGTGGCTGGAAGGTCGATGTGTTCGAGCGCCGCGGCGACCCGCGCCTGCATGGCTATGCCGGTGGACGTTCGATCAACCTCGCGCTCGCCGAACGCGGCCTGCATGCGCTGAGGCAGGCCGGCGCCGACCTCGGCGTGATGGCACAGGCGGTGATGATGCGCGGCCGCATGGTGCATCCGCTCGGCGGCGAGCCGGAATTGCAGCGTTATGGCCGCGACGACAGCGAAGTGATCTGGTCGATCAACCGCGGCGAGTTGAACATCGTGCTGATCGAAGCCGCCGAGGCCGCCGGGGCGACCCTGCATTTCGACCGACGGCTCGACCATGTCGATTTCGATCGCAATGCCATCGTGGTCAAGGGCGACGGCCAGGAGGAGACGCATCCCTTCGTTGCGCTGGTCGGTGCCGATGGCGCCGGCTCCACGCTTCGCGCGGAGATGGCGCGGCAAGCCGACCTGGGCGAACGCCCGGAATGGCTTGACCACGGCTACAAGGAACTCGAAATCCCGCCCGGTCCCGGCGGCAGCTTCCGTATCGAGCAGAACGCGCTGCACATCTGGCCGCGGGGCCATTACATGTGCATTGCACTACCGAACGACGAACGCACCTTCACCGTCACCCTGTTCATGCCGCACAAGGGGCCGCATCCGAGCTTCGAGACGGTGCCCGACGGCGAAACCGCCGCGGCGTTCTTCGCCAGTGATTTCCCCGATGCTGTGCCGCTGATCCCGCAGCTCGAAACCGACTACGACCGCAACCCCACCGGCATGCTCGCCACTCTTTATCTGCAGCGCTGGCACCTCGGTGGACAGGCCGTACTTGTCGGCGATGCCGCCCACGCGATGGTGCCGTTCCACGGCCAGGGCATGAATTGCGCGTTCGAGGATTGCGTGGCACTGGCCAACCATCTCGACACAGGCACCGACTTCAAGGCCGCCTTCACTGCCTTCGAAGCCGAGCGCATGCCCAATGCCGCCGCGATCCAGCACATGGCGCTGGAGAACTACCTGGAGATGCGCGACCGCGTGGACGATGCCGACTATCGTCTGCAACGTGCGCTCGAACTCGTCCTGCAGGAACGTCATCCCGGGCGGTTCGTGCCTCACTACGCGATGGTCAGCTTCATGCGCATCCCGTATGCGGTCGCACTGGAACGCAGCGAGATCCAGCGCAGCATCCTGCAACGCGCCACCACCGGGATCGACCACCTCGACGCGATCGACTGGCCCGCCGTCGATGCGGACGTGCTGTCCCGGCTTGCCTTGCTGGAGGACACGCCCGCGTGAGCGAGAGCTTCCTCTTCTACGATCTGGAAACCTTCGGCGCCGACCCGCGTCGCACGCGCATCGCCCAGTTCGCGGCCATCCGCACCGACGTGGCCCTGAACGAGATCGAGGAGCCGATCGACTTCCTCGTCCGTCCCGCCGACGACCTGTTGCCCTCGCCAGGGGCCAGCATGGTCACCGGACTTACGCCACAACATGCCTTGGCCGAGGGTGTTCCGGAAGCCGAGGCCTTCGCCCGCATCTCCGAGGAAATGTCGCGTCCGCAGACCTGCACGCTGGGCTACAACTCGCTGCGGTTCGACGACGAGTTCATCCGCTTCGGCCTGTACCGCAATTTCCACGATGCCTATGAACGCGAATGGCGCGGCGGCAACTCACGCTGGGATCTTCTCGACGCGCTGCGGTTGATGCACGCCCTGCGGCCGGATGGCATCGCATGGCCGCAACGCGAGGATGGTAAGGGCACGTCGTTCAAGCTGGAGCACCTGGCCGAAGCCAACGGTGTGCGTTCCGGCGACGCACACGAGGCACTATCGGACGTGCGTGCCTTGATCGGCCTCGCCCGCCTCTTCCGCCAGGCCCAGCCAAAGCTCTGGGACTACGCCCTGCAATTGCGCGACAAGCGCTTCGCGGCGAACCTTCTCGACAGCATCACGATGACGCCGCTGCTGCATGTCTCGCAGCGTTACCCGGCATCGCGCTTGTGCGCAGCCCCCGTGCTGCCACTGACGAGGCATCCCAGGATCGAGAGCCGCGTGGTCGTGTTCGACCTCGCCACCGAGCCCGATGCGCTGCTCGACCTGCCGGCGGAGGACATCGCCGCGCGCCTGTACGTGCGCGCCGACCAGTTGCCGGAGGGCGAATCACGGGTTGCGCTGAAGGAAGTCCACCTCAACCGCTGCCCCGCCCTGGTGCCGTGGAGCTATCTGCGCAGCGAGGACTTCGCGCGCCTCGACATCGAACCTTCGCAAGTGGAGCACCGCGCATCGCGGTTGCGTGCCGCCGGCCCGGCGCTGGCCGAAAAGATCCGCCGGGTGTATGCACTCGAACGCGAGTTCCCGCCGACCGACGCAGATGGCGCCCTCTACGACGGCTTCATTCCCGATGCCGACAAACGCCTGTTCCCTGACGTGCGTGCCACCCCACCGCAAGCCCTCGCGACGCGACGCTTCGGTTTCCGCGACCCGCGCATGGACGAACTGCTGTTCCGCTACCGCGCCCGCAACTGGCCCGACACGCTCGATGCATCGGAGCGTTCACGCTGGGACGACTACCGGCGGATGCGACTGGCCGACGGAACCGTGCTGTCGGAAAACGACTTCAACACCTATTTCGCCGAGATAGAGACACTGCGCGGGCAGCGCCCGGACAAGGCCGGCGTGCTGGACGCCCTGGACGCATGGGGCCGCGAGTTGCAGGAGGCACTGGCATGAGCCGCTATTTCAGCGACAAGAGCTTCAAGTTCCTGCGCGGACTCGCGCGAAACAACGAGCGCGCATGGTTCCAGTCCCACAAGGCCGACTACGAAGCGCACGTGCGCGAACCGTTCCAGCGCCTGCTCGGCGACCTGCAGGCACCGCTGTCGGACGTGAGTTCGCACTTCCGCTCGGATCCAAAGCTCGTCGGCGGTTCGCTGTTCCGGATCCAGCGCGACACGCGTTTCTCGGGCGACAAGGCGCCGTACAAACCATGGCAGGGCGCACGCCTGTTCCACGAGCGCCGGCGCGAGGTCGCCGCCCCATCGTTCTACGTACACCTGCAGCCCGGCGGCAGTTTCGTCGGTGCCGGCCTGTGGCATCCGGAGCCGGACACCCAGCGCCGCGTGCGCCAGTTCATCCTCGACAACCCGGGGAGTTGGAAGGCGTCGGCACATGCACCTGCCCTGCGCCGCCGATTCGACATGGACGACAGCGAAACACTGGTGCGTCCGCCACGCGGCTTCCCTGCAGATTTCGAATTCATCGACGACCTCAAGCATCGCAACTGGGTGTTCTGGCGGTCGCTCGACGACGCGACCATGACCGGAACCACCCTGCTCAAGGCCTTGTCGAAGGATCTGCATGCCCTGGGGCCATTCGTGGACTATCTGTGCGCAGCCCTCGACCTGGAATTCTGACCGCATGAAGAAGGCGTTGTGGATCGCGACACTGCTCGCCGTGGCGATGCTCGGCTATGCCATCGCCGGGCCGTTCCTGGCCGTGAATGCGATCCGCGACGCCGTCCGCAACGAGGATGCCCGCTCGCTTTCCAGGCACGTCGACTTCCCCCCGCTGCGTGCCAGCCTCAAGCGCCAGGTACGCGATGCGATGCTGCGCAAGGCGGGCGACGACGTGCAGTCCAGCGTGCTGGGCGCGGTGGGCATGTTCGTTGCAGGCAGCGTCAGCGATGCGGCCGTCGATGCCATGGTCACGCCGATCGGACTTGGCGCGCTCATGCAAGGACGCAAGGCCTGGAACCTCGCTTCCGGAACGCCCCGACCCGCACCTGATGCCGAAGGGGATCTTGCACGACCGCTGCAGGACGCACACTACCGGTTCGAGTCCCATGCACGTTTCACTGCCACGGTCACCGATGCGCGCACCGGCGAGACCATCTTCGTGTTCACCCGCAAGGGATTGCGCTGGAAGCTGTCGGATATCCGCTTGCCGGTGCAGGGCATTCCCAACTTGCGAAATGCTCTGGGTGGTGAGTAGCCCAGACATTCACCAGCATCACGCGCGGCGGCGCGTTCCTCATCCAAGCGTCTGGCAATGACGACTGGCGCGACCCGCCCTACAGGTTCGATACGCCGTGCGGCACGTGGCCGGCCGCGACATGCATGCGGGCGCTGTCGATGTTGTGCTGGGAATCGTCGAAGAAGATGTCGGCACCGAAGGCCTCGAGGAACGGGCCTTTCGCACGTCCGCCGAGGAAGAGCGCCTCGTCCAGGCGCACGCCCCACTCACGCAGCGTGCGGATCACGCGTTCGTGCGCGGGCGCGGAGCGCGCCGTGACCAGCGCCGTGCGGATCGGCGAAGCCTCGCCAGCCGGATACGCCGCCTGCAGGTCATGCAGGGCCGACAGGAAGCCACGGAATGGCCCGCCCAGCAGCAACTCGCGCGCACGTTCGCGCTCGTGGCGATGGAAGGCTTCGATCCCGCCCTCGCGCGATACCCGCTCGCCCTCGTCGTCGAAGATCACTGCATCACCGTCGAACGCGATCCGGATCTGTTCGCTGGCCAGGTTCCCCGGCAAGGCCTTGGCAGGCAGGATGGTCGCCGCTGCCACGCCGTTGGCCAGCGCCTGCCGCACCGATTCCGGATTGGCCGACAGGAACAGCTGTGCGCCGAACGGCCGGATGTATGGCCACGTCGGCTCGCCGGAGGTGAACGTCGCACGCGAAATCGCCAGCTTGTGGTGCTGGATCGAATTGAAGATCCGCAGGCCGGTGTCGGCCGAATTGCGCGAGAGCAGGATCACCTCGACCCGGGGCGCTTCCGGCGGGGCCGCATGGTTGAGCGCCAGCAGCTTCCGCACCAGCGGGAAGGCGATGCCCGGTTCCAGCACGTCGTCCTCGCGGCTGCGCTGGTACTCGGCGTAAGGCTCGATGCCCTCGCTCTCGAACAGGCTGTGGCTGTCCTCCAGGTCGAACAAGGCCCGGGAAGAGATGGCGATGGTGAGGACGGCAGTCGGTTCGATGCGTGACATGCGGGGATTATCACCCCGATCCGTCGCGCCGTCTGCGACCACGGGCAGGCCTTGGGATCACGCCTCGTACAGCGGAGCTTGCTCCGCTTTGTTGAACCGACGGCAGCCGAGCAAGCTCGGCTCTACGCGCGCTTCCCTAAACCACGAACTGCTCGCTGAGGATGCGTTCCTCGAGGTTGTGTTCGGGATCGAACAGCAGCGTGACCGTGCGGTCTCGCGACTCGCGGATCGTCACCTCCACCACGTCACGCACTTCGTGCGAATCGGCGGTGGCACTCACCGGGCGCTTGTACGGGTCGAGCACGCGGAACCGCACTTCGGTCTCGGCCTTCAGCAGCGCGCCACGCCAACGGCGCGGGCGGAAGGCGGCGATAGGCGTCAACGCCACGACGCGCGCACCCAGCGGCAGGATCGGCCCGTGCGCGGAATAGTTGTAGGCCGTGCTGCCGGCCGCGGTGGCCACCATCACGCCATCGCAGACCAGTTCTTCCAGCCGCTCCTGGCCGTTGAGGTCGACCGCGATCTGCGCCGCCTGCCGGGTTTGGCGCAGCAAGGAAACTTCGTTGTAGGCCAGCGAGCCGATGGTGGCGCCCGACTCTGTCTGCGCGACCATCTCCAGCGGATGCAGGATCGCCGGTTCGGCCTTGTGCAGGCGATCGAGCAGGTCGTCCTCGCGGTGATGGTTCATCAGGAAGCCGACCGTGCCCAGCTTCATGCCGAACACCGGTTTTGCAAGACTGCCGTGGCGGTGCAGCGTCTGCAGCATGAAACCATCGCCGCCGAGTGCGCACAGCACGTCGGCGTCCGCCGGTTCGCACTGGCCATGCCGTTGCGTCAACGCCGACAGCGCGGCTTGCGCTTCGGGGGTCTGGCTGGCGAGGAAGGCGATGCGTTGCGTCTGGCTCATCCGGCGATTCCCTGCGACGGGCATCCAGCATAACGCAGGGGGATGCCGTGATACGGCATCCCCCTCCTTCAGCCCGCGATCAACTCCGCTGTACCAGCTGCGACAGCCGCTGCACGGCAACCGATGCGGTCGGATAGTCCAGCGTCTTCTGCGTGGACAATTCGGCCAGCATGCCCAAGGTGAAGCGCAGGTTGGGATCGTCGCGGCCGATCCAGTTGTCCACCTTGGACTGCGGCGTGTCGCCCGCGGCATCCAGCACCTGTCCGACCAGCGCACGATGCTGCGCGGCCAGCTCGTCGCGCAGCACGCCGCGTGCAACGGCATGCCAGCGGCCATCCACCACCAGCGCATCGATCTGCTCGCCCAGCCATGGCAGGTTGAGCGCGTCACCGACGCGGAAGTACAGCTTCGCCACGTCCACCGGCCGCTGCTTGCGTTCGGTCGCCAACTCGATGATGTCGCAGCAGGCGTCGAGGTACGGCAATGCGGCGAGCTGTCCCCCCAGTTCGGCCGGCACGCCCTTGTCGGCCCATTCCTGCAGGCTGGCCTCGTAGGCCGGACGTTGCGACGGCGCCAGGATGTCGTCGCCGGCGCGGATGTCGCGGAAGCCGTCGTGGTAACGCTTGACCGCGGTGGTGATGTCCGGAATCGCACCGGGGCGCGACAGCAGCCAGCGCGTGAACGAACGCTGCAGGTTCCAGATCACCTGCAGGGCGTCGATCTGCACCGATTCGGGCACCTTGCCGTCGAGCGCGTCGATCTGCAGCCACAGCGTGCGCGCCTCCAGCGTTTCGCGGGTGATGGTGAATGCCTTGGCCACCTCGCCGAAACTGCGGCCGCTGTCTTCCTGCATGCGCATCAGGAAGGTCGAGCCCATGCGGTTGATCATGGTGTTGGTCACCGCGGTGGCGATGATCTCGCGCTTGAGCCGGTGCTGCTCCATGCCCTTGGCGTACTTCTGCTGCAACGGCTGCGGGAAATAGCGCAGCAGTTCCTTCGACAGGTACGGATCCTCGGGCACGTCGGACTGCAGCAACTGCTCGAACGCGACCAGCTTGGAGTACGACAACAACACGGCCAGTTCCGGCCGGGTGAGGCCGATGCCGCGCGCCTTGCGTTCGGCAATCTCGGCATCGGACGGCAGGAACTCGATCTGGCGATCCAGCAGCCCCTGCGATTCCAGCGTGCGGATGAAATGCTGCTTGGAGCCGAGCCGCGTCAGGCTCATCCGCTCCATCAGGCTGATCGCCTGGTTCTGGCGGTAGTTGTCCCACAACACCAGGTCGGCGACTTCATCGGTCATCGAGGCGAGCAGCTTGTTGCGCGCCTCCATCTTCAGCTTGCCGTCCTGCACCTGCGCGTTGAGCAGGATCTTGATGTTCACCTCGTGGTCGGAGGTGTCCACGCCGGCGGAGTTGTCGATGAAGTCGGTGTTGAGCAGCACGCCGCCCAGCGCGGCCTCGACGCGGCCCAACTGGGTCAGGCCGAGGTTGCCGCCCTCACCCACCACCTTGCAGCGCAATTCGCCGCCATTCACGCGCAGCGCGTTGTTGGCACGGTCGCCGACATCGGAATGCTGCTCGCTGGCGGCCTTGACGTAGGTGCCGATGCCGCCGTTCCACAGCAGGTCGACCGGTGCCTTCAGGATCGCGGACATCAGATCCGTCGGACTCATCGACGCCACGTTGCCTTCGATGCCGAGTGCTTCGCGCGCCTCCGGCGACAACGGGATCGCCTTGGCGCTTCGCGGCCACACGCCGCCGCCCTTGCCGATCTTCGATTTGTCGTAGTCTTCCCAGCTCGAACGCGGCACCTGGAACATGCGCTCGCGCTCGGCATACGAGGCCGCTGCATCCGGATCGGGGTCGATGAAGATGTGGCGATGGTCGAATGCCGCCACCAGGCGGATGTGCCTGGACAGCAACATGCCGTTGCCGAAGACGTCGCCGGACATGTCGCCGATGCCGACGCAGGTGAAGTCCTGCGACTGCGAGTCGCGGCCCATGGCGCGGAAATGGCGCTTGACCGATTCCCACGCGCCGCGCGCGGTGATGCCCATGCCCTTGTGGTCGTAGCCCACCGAACCGCCGGACGCGAACGCATCGTCGAGCCAGAAGCCGTGCTCGCGCGCAATGCCGTTGGCAGTGTCCGAGAAGGTCGCCGTGCCCTTGTCGGCGGCCACCACGAGGTACGGATCGTCCTGGTCGTGACGCACGACGTCGACCGGCGGAACGATCGCGCCATCGACGATGTTGTCGGTGATGTCGAGCAGGCCGTTGATGAACATCTTGTAGCAGGCCACGCCCTCCGCGAACTGCACGTCGCGATCGGGATTGGCCGGCGGCCGCTTGACGATGAAGCCGCCCTTCGAACCGACCGGCACGATGACCGTGTTCTTCACCATCTGCGCCTTCACCAGGCCCAGCACCTCGGTGCGGAAGTCCTCGCGACGATCCGACCAGCGCAGGCCGCCACGCGCAACCGGCCCGAAGCGCAGGTGGATGCCTTCCACGCGCGGGCCGTAGACGAAGATCTCGCGATAGGGCCTGGGCTTGGGTGCGTCCGGCACCCGTGACGAATCGAACTTGAAGGCGATCGTGTGCTTGGGCCGGCCATCGCCATCGAGCTGGTAATAGCTGGTGCGCAGGGTCGCGTCGATCACGGCCACGAAGCTGCGCAGGATGCGATCCTCGTCCAGGCTGGACACCTGGTCGAGCAGCGCCTTCAAGGCGCGGCGGCTGGCGTCGTACTGCGCGTTGCGACCATTGTTGCGCGCAGCGACTACGGGCTGGAGCAGCGCCATCGTCGCCTCGTCGGCGACGAGCGCCTGCAACTGCGCGGTCAGGCGTTCGATCCCGGCCTTGATCTCGGCCTTGCCTTCCTTGCCGGTACGGGGGTCGAAGCGCGCTTCGAACATTTCCACCAGCAAGCGCGCGACCAACGGGTGGCGCTCGAAGGTCGCCTCGACGTAGCTCTGCGAGAACGGCACGCCGACCTGCTGCAGGTACTTCGCATAGCCGCGCAGCATCGACACCTGGCGCCAGTTCAATCCGGCACCGAGCACCAGCTTGTTGAAGCCGTCGTTCTCGGCATCGCCGCTCCAGGTGCGCGCGAATGCCTCGTTGAAATCATCGCCCAGCCGCGTGGTGTCGATCGGCAACGCCGATTCGACCTCGAAGTCCTGGATGTAGAGCGGCGTGCCGTCCACCTCGATGCGGTGCGGATGCTCGGCGATCACGCGCAGCCCCATGTTCTCCATCATCGGCAGGGCATCCGACAGCGGAATGTCCTTGTGCTGGCGGTACAACTTGAAGCGCAGCTGCTCCTGCCCGGCGACCTGGTGCGGAGACTCGAACAGGCTGATCTGCAGGTCGTCGGCCGAACGCAGGCCCGCGAGTCGCTCGACGTCGGTCGCGGCGATCGCCGGCGTACCGCCCTCGATGTACCCGGCCGGCAAGGCGCGTCCGTAACGCTCGGCGAGCGAAAGTCCCTGCTCCTCGCCATGGCGCTGGATCAGTTCGTCGCGCAGGTCGTCCTGCCAGTTGCGCACGATGGCGGCGAGCTCGGCTTCGAGCGTCTTCTGGTCGACGTCGAGCGATTCGCCGGCGCGCGGGCGCACGATCAGGTGCAACTGCGCCAGCGGCGATTCGCCGACCAGCACGTTGGCATCGACGTGGTCGGCGGACATCACGCGCCTCAGCATCGCCTCGACGCGGCGGCGCACGTCGGTGTTGTAGCGATCACGCGGGATGTACACCAGCACCGAGTAGAAGCGGCCGTAACGGTCGCGGCGCAGGAACAGCTTGCTGCGCACGCGCTCCTGCAGGCCGAGGATGCCCGTGCCCAGGCGGAACAGGTCGTCGGCGCTGGACTGGAACAGTTCGTCGCGCGGCAAGGTTTCGAGGATGTGCTTGAGCGCCTTGCCGCTGTGCCCGGTGGGCTTGAGGCCGGACTCGCTCATCACGTGTTCGTAGCGCTCGCGCACCAGCGGGATGTCCCACGGGCGGCGGGTGTACGCGCTGGAGGTATACAGGCCGAGGAAACGCTGCTCGGACACCGCACGCCCCTTCTCGTCGAAACCGAGCACACCGATGTAATCCATGTAGCCCGGGCGATGCACCGACGAACGCGCGTTGGTCTTGGTCAGCACCAGCGCCTCGGCCGATTCCGGCCCGATGTTGTGCGCCGCCAGCGACTTCAGCGGACGCGCCTTGCCCGCATCGCCCGTGCGCAGCAAGCCCAGGCCGCTGCCCTCCACCGGCACCAGCAGTTCCTCGCCGCCCTTCTTGCGGACGTGGTACTCGCGGTAACCGAAGAAGGTGAAATGGTCGCTCGCCGCCCAGCGCAGGAACTCCTGCGCTTCGCGGCGGCTGGCGTCGGATACCGGCATGCGCCGGCTGGCGAGGTCGGCCGCGACCTGCTGCATCTTCTCGCGCATCGCCATCCAGTCGACGACGATCGCACGCACGTCGGCCAGCACGCCGCGCAGGATGCCCTCGATGCGTGCACTGCTCTCGGCGGTCTGGCGGTCGATCTCGAAGTGCATCACCGACTCGATCTCGCCTTCGCCCACCGCCTGCAGCTTGCCGGACTTGTCGCGCGCGAGCTGGATCACGGGGTGGCCCAGCACATGTACGCCGACGCCCTGCTCCGCGAGCGCCATCGTGACCGAATCGACCAGGAACGGCATGTCGTCGTTGACGATCTGCAACACGGTATGCGGCGATTCCCAGCCGTGGCTCTTCAATGACGGGTTGAACAACCGCAGGACTGCAGTGCCGGGCTTGCGCTTGCGTGCGAACTCGAACAGGTCGGTCGCCAGTGCCGCCCAGCCTTCCGGACTGTGCAAGGGCAATTCGTCTTCGGTCATGCGACGGTAGAACGCGCCGGCGAATGCGCTGGCGTCCTCGCCGCCCTTGCGCTTGCGGATCGCGTCGAAGATGGGATCCAGCAGGCTCGTCCGTGCGCCGCTGCGCGCGATGGCCCGCGTCCCGGACTTGGCGGATGGAGTGGAAGCGGATTTGCGTTTGGTGCTCATGGAATCGTGTCGTCCGTATGCAATGAGGCCCGCGTTCTCACGCGGGCCATTGGAAAGTCGTGGTGGATCGCTGCGGCATCGTGCCTTCCGGGCTCAGCGCAGCCCGGTCTCATGCCTGGCGATGACCAGCCGCTGGATCTCGCTGGTGCCTTCGTAGATTTCGGTGATCTTGGCATCGCGGAAATAGCGCTCGATCGGCATCTCCTTCGAGTAGCCCATGCCGCCATGGATCTGCAGCGCCTGGTGGGTGATCCACATCGCCGCTTCCGATGCGGTCAACTTGGCAACCGCGGCCTCGGCGGAGAACTTCCTGCCCTGCCCCTTCAGCCACGCCGCGCGCAGCGTCAGCAGCGTCGCGGCATCGAGCTTGCACTTCATGTCGGCAATCTTGGCCTGGGTCATCTGGAAGGTGCCGATCGGCGCGCCGAAGGCCTTGCGCTCCTTCACGTATTCCAGCGTCGCTTCATACGCGGCACGCGCGATGCCGATGGCCTGCGAGGCAATACCGATGCGGCCAGCATCCAGCACGCCCATCGCGATCTTGAAACCCTGTCCTTCCTCGCCCAGCACGTCGTCGGCCTGCGCGACGTAGTCGGTGAACTCGATCTCGCAGGTCGCCGAGGCGCGGATGCCGAGCTTGGGCTCGGTCTTGCCACGATGGAAACCCGCGCGTTCGCCATCGACCAGGAACGCGGTGATGCCGCGCGCGCCCTTCTCCGGGTCGGTCATCGCGAATAGCACGAAATACTTGGCGACCGGGCCGGAAGTGATCCAGCTCTTCTTGCCGTTGATGACATAGCTGCCGTCGGCCTGCTTCACTGCGCGGCAACGCATGGCAGTGGCATCGGAGCCGGACTGCGGCTCGGTCAGCGCGAATGCGCCGATCTCGGCGCCCTCGGCGATCGCACGAACGTATTGCTGCTTCTGCGCTTCGGTGCCGTGGGTGAGGATGCCGTTGCAGAACAGCGAATTGTTGACCGACACGATGGTCGAATGCGCGGCATCACCGGCGGCGATCTCGATCATCGCCAGCACGTAAGCAACAGGATCCATGCCTGCGCCGCCGTACTCGCCGGGCACCTCGATGCCCATCAGCCCGTTCTCGCCCAGCAGGCGGATGTTCTCGAGCGGGAACTCGCCGGTGCGGTCGTGGTGTTCGGCGCTGGGCGCGATCTTCTCCTGCGCGATCCGGCGTGCGACCTCCTGGATCATCAACTGCTCTTCGCTGAATCCGAAATCCACGTCCTTCCTCATCGTTTCCGCAGAAACCATATTGTAGCTGCCGCGCACCGCGAACCCCAGCCATTTCCGCGGCCATTCCCCCGGCGACAGAACCGCGCCGACGGCATGCGAGCTTGACGCGGCGACGGCCAGGGCAAATAATTATCTCTATATCGCGATATGGAGATATTTATGGATCTCGAAGCCTGGTCGACCCGACTGAAGGTTTTGGCCGATCCTACCCGCGTGCGCCTGCTGGCGCTGCTGGAAGGCGAAGAGCTCACCGTGGCGGAACTCTCCGCGATCACCCGCCTCGCGCAGCCGCGCGTGTCCACCCATCTGGCGAAACTGAAGGAAGCCGGCCTCGTGCGCGATCGGCGCGCGGGCGTGTCCGCTTACTACCGGTTCGACCACGACGCCCTCGATCCCGCCCAGCGCGCACTCTGGCAAGCCTTGTCCACCGGTAGCGACGATCCGCTGCTGCGCCAGGACGCCGAGCGCGTACCTGCCATCCTCGCCAGCCGCGCCGCCGACCAGAACTGGGCCGACAGCGTGGCCGGCGACATGGAACGCCATTACTCCCCCGGCCGCACCTGGGAAGCGCTCGCACGCTCCGCCCTGCCCCTGCTCGAAACCGGCGACGTGCTCGACATCGCCTCCGGCGACGGCGTGCTGGCCGAACTGCTGGCGCCCCACTCGCATCGCTATGTGTGCGTGGACAGCAGCAAGCGCGTGGTGGCCGCCGCCGCCGAACGCCTGCGCAAGTTCCGCAACGTCGAAGTCCGCGAAGGCGACATGCATGCATTGCCCTTTGCCGATGCCGAATTCGACCTCGTCGTGCTGATGCATGCACTGACCTACGCCGACAAGCCGGCACAAGCCGTGGCCGATGCCGCCCGCGTGCTGCGCCCGGGCGGACGCCTGCTGCTGTCCAGCCTCGCCCGCCACGAACACCAGAACGTCGTGCAGGCCTATGGCCACGCCAACCTCGGTTTCGCGGAAAAAGACCTGCGCCGCTTCGTCTCCAAGGCCGGGCTGGAACTGATGAACGCCGAAACCGTGACCCGCGAGAAGCGGCCGCCACATTTCGAAGTCATCTCATTGATCGCGAGGAAGCCATGAAGCCGTTGCCCTGGCTCAACCCGGCGCGTACCGAGGCGCTGCTCGATGCCCTGCAAACGCGCATCCTGATCATCGATGGCGCCATGGGCACGATGATCCAGAAGCACGGCCTGCAGGAAGGCGACTATCGCGGCGAACGCTTCGCTGATGGCTGCGATGCCGAACACCCGCACACGCATGGCCCGGGCTGCGACCACGACCTGAAGGGCAACAACGACCTGCTGCTGCTGACAAGGCCCGACGTCATCGCGGGCGTGCATACGGCCTACCTGGAGGCAGGCGCCGACCTGGTCGAAACCAACACCTTCAACGCCACCTCGGTCAGCCAGGCCGACTACCACCTCGAACACCTCGTGTACGAACTGAACAAGGCCGGCGCTGCCGTCGCCCGTGCCTGCTGCGATGCCATCGAAGCCACCACGCCGGGCAAGCCGCGCTTCGTGATCGGCGTGATCGGCCCGACCAGCCGCACCGCCTCGATCAGCCCCGACGTCAACGATCCGGGCTACCGCAACACCAGCTTCGACGAACTGCGCACGACCTACCGCGAGGCCATCGATGGCCTGATCGACGGCGGCGCGGACACGATCATGGTCGAGACCATCTTCGACACCCTCAACGCCAAGGCCGCCCTGTATGCCATCGAGGAAGCCTTCGATGCCCGCGGCGCGCGCCTGCCGGTGATGATCTCCGGCACCATCACCGACGCGTCGGGACGCACACTCTCGGGCCAGACCGCCGAAGCCTTTTACACCTCGCTCGCGCACAGCAGGCCGTTGTCGATCGGCCTCAACTGCGCGCTGGGCGCGAAGGATTTGCGCGAGCACATCGAAACGCTGTCCAACGTGGCCGATGCCTACGTCAGCGCGCATCCCAACGCCGGCCTGCCCAACGCCTTCGGCGAGTATGACGAGACGCCGGATGAAATGGCAGCGATCCTGAAGGAATTCGCGCAGTCCGGCCTGCTGAACATGGTGGGCGGTTGTTGCGGCAGCACACCTGCGCACATCAAGGCAATCGCGGACGCCGTCGCCGGCATCCCGCCGCGCCGCCTGCCTTCCGTGCTGGAGCAGGCCGCTTGAACACGCGCGCGCGACACACCCGTCTCTCCGGCCTGGAACCGCTGGTCATCACGCCCGACCTGTTGTTCGTCAACGTCGGCGAGCGCACCAACGTCACCGGCAGCGCGCAGTTCCGCAAGCTGGTCAAGGAAGAGCGCTACGAGGAAGCGGTCGACGTCGCGCGCCAACAGGTCGCCAACGGCGCACAGATCCTCGACGTCAACATGGACGAGGGCCTGATCGACTCCGAGAAGGCGATGGTGCGCTTCCTCAACCTCATCGCATCCGAGCCCGACATCGCCCGCATCCCGGTGATGGTCGACTCGTCGAAATGGGAGGTGATCGAGGGCGGACTGAAATGCCTGCAGGGCAAGGGCGTGGTCAATTCGATCTCGCTCAAGGAAGGCGAGGCACAGTTCATCGAACACGCCCGCAAGGTGCTGCGCTACGGCGCCGCCGCGGTGGTCATGGCCTTCGACGAGAGCGGCCAGGCCGACACCTGCGCACGCAAGGTGGAAATCTGCACCCGTGCCTACCGAATCCTGACCGAAGAAGTCGGCTTCCCGCCGGAAGACATCATTTTCGACCCCAACATCTTCGCCGTCGCCACCGGCATCGAGGAACACGACAACTACGCGGTGGACTTCATCGAAGCCACGCGCATCATCAAGCAGACACTGCCGCACTGCCATGTCTCCGGCGGCGTGTCGAACGTGTCGTTCTCGTTCCGCGGCAACGAGCCGGTACGCGCCGCGATCCACTCGGTGTTCCTGTACCACGCCATCCAGGCCGGCATGGACATGGGCATCGTCAACGCCGGTGGCCTGCCGGTGTACGACGACCTCGACGCCGAACTGCGCGAGCGTGTGGAGGACGTGATCCTCAACCGCCGCAAGGACGGCACCGAGCGGCTGCTGGAGATCGCCGAGAAGTTCAAGGGCAAGAAGGGCGAGAAGAAAGTCGAGGATCTCGCCTGGCGCGAAAAGCCCGTGCGCGAACGACTCGCGCATGCACTGGTGCATGGCATCGACGCCTTCGTCGAGGACGACACCGAAGAAGCACGGCAGCAATCCACGCGTCCGCTCGACGTGATCGAAGGCCCGCTGATGGACGGCATGAATGTGGTCGGCGACCTGTTCGGCGCCGGCAAGATGTTCCTGCCGCAGGTGGTCAAGTCCGCGCGGGTGATGAAGAAGGCGGTCGCCTACCTGCTGCCTTATATCGAAGCGGAGAAAGCGCGTACCGGCGATGCCGGCAAGTCCAACGGCAAGATCATCATGGCGACCGTCAAGGGCGACGTGCACGACATCGGCAAGAACATCGTCGGCGTGGTGCTGGCCTGCAACAACTTCGATGTCGTCGACCTCGGGGTGATGGTGCCGGCGCAGAAGATCCTCGACGCTGCCCGCGCCGAGAACGCCGACCTGATCGGCCTGTCCGGGCTGATCACGCCGTCGCTGGAGGAAATGACCCACGTTGCGCGCGAGATGCAGCGACAGGGTTTCGAGACACCGTTGCTGATCGGTGGCGCCACGACCTCACGTGCACACACTGCACTGAAGATCGATCCGCATTACAAATCGCCGACGGTCTGGGTGAAGGATGCCTCGCGCGCGGTGGGCGTGGCGCAGTCGCTGATCTCGCGCGACATGCGCGCGGCCTTCGTCGCCGCCAACGATGCCGATTACGCCGAGATCCGCGAGCGCCACAGGAACCGCGGCGACGCCAAACGACTGGTGTCGCTGGAGAAGGCACGCGGGCAGAAGTTCGACGGTGGCTGGGCGGACTACACGCCGCCGACACCGAAACAACCCGGCGTGCATGTCTTCGACGACTACCCGCTGACGGAACTGATCGACTGCATCGACTGGACGCCGTTTTTCCAGGCCTGGGAACTGGCCGGAAAATACCCGGCCATCCTGACCGACGAGATCGTCGGCCCACAGGCCAGCGAGCTGTATCGCGATGCACGAGCAATGCTTGACCGCATCGTGTCCGAAAAGTGGCTGACCGCGAAGGCCGTGTTCGGGCTATGGCCTGCAAACAGCGTCGGTGACGACGTCGAACTGCAATTCGATGGCAGCACGGAACGCCTGCACTTCCTCCGCCAGCAGGTCGACAAGCCCGTTGACCGACCTGACTTCTGCCTTGCCGATTTCATCGCACCAAAGGATTCCGGCAAGCAGGACTGGATCGGCATGTTTGCGGTGACCGCCGGCATCGGCATCGACGCGCATGTCGCGCGCTTTGAAGCCGACCACGACGACTACAACGCGATCCTGCTCAAGGCACTGGCTGATCGCCTGGCCGAAGCACTGGCCGAGCGCCTGCACCAGCAGGTTCGCACCGAGTTCTGGGGTTACGTCGCCGACGAATCGCTCGACAACGAAGCATTGATTGCCGAGAAGTATGTCGGCATCCGTCCTGCCCCCGGCTATCCTGCCTGCCCGGAGCACAGCGAGAAGGGCACGCTGTTCCGCCTGCTCGATGCAGGCACGAATGCCGGCATGTCGTTGACCGAAAGCTTCGCGATGTTGCCGACTGCGGCCGTGTCCGGTTACTACTTCAGCCACCCCAAGAGCCAGTATTTCGTGGTCGGGCGCGTGTCGAAGGAACAGGTTGCCGATTACGCCAAGCGCAAGGGTGTGGAAGTAGCGCAGGTTGAGCGGTGGCTCGCGTCCAACCTCGACTACGATCCGGAATAGACGCCTGCGCTGACGCGCCTGCCAGTTCATCACGCTTGGCGACGCGTTCGTCCCCCACACGCCTGCGGGTTTTCCGCGACGCGGCTGGCTCGAACCTGGACTACGATCCGGAACGGACATCCAGCGACATACCAACCGCACCAGCAGCAGCAACGACAAGCCGGAAGCAATCCGCTTGTTACCCTGTGATCCCCACATGCACGGAGATCACGCCATGGCCCCACCTTGGCCTGCGATTGGAAAGTCGTTCGCGCTTGCCGCGCTACCGCTCTTGGCAGCTTGTTCGCAAGCACCATCGACGACAGCCGCACTGGAACCTGCCGCCGAACCGGACACGCCTCACGTGCTCATCGAAGGCGCCCGCATCTTCGATGGAGAACGTGACCTCGGCATCGTGCCCGTGCTGTTGCGGGATGGCCGCATCGAAGCCATCGGTGAAGCGGCAAACGACGCCCCTGCCGATGTCGAACGCATCGACTACAGCGGCAGGTTCATCATCCCCGGGCTTGTCAGCAACCACTCGCATCTGGCCAATACCGATGGCGTCGAGCACGGCGACCGCTTCTACACGCGCGACAACGTGGTGCGCGACCTCCGCCGCTTCCAGGCCTTCGGCGTGACGACGGTGACATCGCTGGGCATGAACGGCACTTCATTCGCCAACATCCGTGCCGAGGTCAATGCCGATCCGACGTTGGGCGCGTCCATGCTGGGAGCAGCCGGCGGAATCGGCGTACCCGGCGGCGCGCCACCGGCAGCAAACATGGGCCTGCAGGACGATCCCGTCGAACGGCCTTCCACGCCGGAAGAAGCCCGCGAAGCGGTGCGCAGGCAAGCCACCCTTGGCGTGGACATCATCAAACTCTGGGTCGACGACCTTGGCGGAAATGCGCCGCAGATGCCGGCGGACATCTATCGCGCCGCGATCGAGGAAGCCCATGCACAGGGCCTGCTGGTCTCCGCGCACATCCACGACCTCGCGCCAGCGGCGGATCTGGTCGCCAGCGGACTGGACGTGATCGGCCATGGCGTGCGCGACCGAGCGGTCGATGCCGACTTCATCGCGGCCATGAAGGCCCATGGCACCTGGTACATCCCCACGCTGCAAATCGACGAAGCCAACTACCTCTATGCCGAACAGCCCGAATTGATCGAGCGCGAACCCGCGCTGCGCGCCGCGCTCACGCCTTCGTTGCGGGCACGCTTCGAGGACGCGGGCTGGCGTGAACGGCAACTGGCCGGCGATGGCATCGCGAAAGCCAGGCGTGCCGTGCAGACCAATCTCGCCAACCTGCGCACCCTGCATGATGCAGGCGTCAGGATCGGTTTCGGCACGGACTCCGGCGCATTGCCGCATCGCGTGATCGGATTCGCCGAGCATCGCGAACTGGAACTGATGACGCAGGCCGGATTCACGCCGCAGCAGGCACTGACCACGGCCACGCGCGATGCCGCCGCCCTGCTCAAGCTGGATGACCGCGGCACGCTCGTGCCCGGGCGCCGTGCCGACTTCGTGGTACTGGAAGACGATCCGTTGGCCGATATCCTCAACACCCGCAGGATCCACGCTGTCTGGCAAGCGGGCAAGGAAGTCGCAGGCCCGATCAGCGACTACCGGATCGAATGATGATGGCGTGTCGTGCCGGACGACATCCGGCACGACATCCGGCACGCTAGGTCGCTGTACGCACCACGTTCAACACTTCGTGGCAGGCGCCCATGGTGTGGTAGTCGGTCTTGCCTGCCGGACTCTTTTCGTCGCTGTACTTGCGGTTGTCTGCATCGAGGATGCGATACCAGGCACCGTGCTCGTGGTCGACGAAGTGCTCCCACGAGTAAGCCCATAGCCGGTCGTACCACTGCCAATAGATGTCATCACTGGTGCGCGCAGCCAGCAAGGCAGCCGCCGCCAGCGATTCGGCCTGCACCCAGAAATACTTGTCGTCGTCGCAGACACTGCCATCGGGCGCGAATCCGTAGTACAGCCCGCCGCGCGCGGCATCCCACGCGCGTGCTACAGCCGTGTCGAACAGGTGCCGCGCCGTCGGCACCAGCCAGTCGACGTCTACGTGACTGTCGAGGATCAACAACAGCTTCGCCCATTCGGTCTGGTGTCCCGGCTGGAAACCCCATGGACGGAACAGGTGCTTCGGGTCGTCGCGGTTGTAGTCCCAGTCGATGTTCCAGTCGCTGTCGTAATGCTCCCAGACTAAGCCATCGGATTTCGCGGCTTGCCGCCGGGTCATGTGGTCGGCCAGCAGCAGGGCACGGTCCAGGTAACGACGTTCGCCGCTGGCCTCGAATGCCGCGAGCATCGCCTCGCACATGTGCATGTTGGCGTTCTGGCCCCGGTAGCCGGTGAAATTCCACTGCGCATCGGCCTCGTCCCTGTACAGGCCGAACGCCGGCTCCCAGAAGCGCTGCTCCAGCAGGTTCCAGGTCTCGTCCATCCAGTCGCGTGCCTGCTCCACGCCCGCTTTCAATCCGCACGAATACGCCAGCAGCACGAAGGCCACGCCGTAGCAGTGGTTCATGTCGTCTTCCACGACGCCATCGCGCAGCGTCCAGGCATAACCGCCCGTCGCCTGATTGCGGTGAACGTCGCGCAGGTAGGCAAGACCATGGTCGACCGCGGCGCGATCGGCTGCGTCACCGAATTCCCGCCACCCCATTGCGTGGTTGAACACGAAGCGCGTGCTGCTGACCAGGTGTCGATGGGCGGCGTCGTAGACGCTGCCGTCGTCGCGGAAGTAATGGAAGAAACCGCCGCGCGGATCCAGCGCATGCGGGCAGTAGAACGCCATCGTGTCGGCGATGTGTCGGCGCAGGAATGCGGGCGAACGGAAATCGGGAACGGGATCCTTCGGCATCGGACTCATGGCTGCGCCTGCATCAGGGAATGGACATCATCGAGCGAGGGCATCGCGGCGAACGCGCCGCGGCGGGTCACCGCGAGCGCGCCCACGGCGGACGCGAAGCGCATGGCTTCGACGATGGCTGCCTCGTCGCCGGCAAGCGCGGACAAACGGTCTTCCGCCGTCGCCTGCGCAAACCTGTGGAGCATGCCCGCGACGAAGGCATCCCCGGCCCCGGTGGTATCGACGACCTCGACCCGGAATCCGGGCACGGCACCCGAGGCCTGTCGTGTACGCCACTGGACGGGTTTCCCGCCGTCGGTCACGACCAGCAATTGCGTCGCTCCCTGCCAGATCCGTCCGACGACCGTTGCGTCATCCCTGCCGGAAGCCTCCACCAGGTAATCGAGTTCTTCCCGCGAAAGCTTCACGACGTCGGCCAGCGCCAGCGCCTGCCACAACCACGGCGCCGGATCGGCATCGGCCGGCCACAGCATCGGCCGCAGGTTCATGTCGAAACTGACGATGGCACCCGCCTCGCGCGCACGACGCATGCCGACAAGCGTTGTTTCGGCGATTTCCGGTTCGGTCATGCTGTTCGAACAGACATGCAAGGCCGCTGCATCGACGAACATCCGCGCATCGAAGTCGCCGTCGCGGAACAGCAGGTCGGCCGAAGGTGGCCGATAGAAACTGAAACTGCGCTCGCCTTTCGCATCGAGCGCGACGAACGCGAGCGCCGTCTTCGCTTCGCCGGTGCGTACGATCCCTTCCGTGCCCACGCCGGCAGCCCGCATCTCGTCGAGCAGGAAATCGCCGAACATGTCCTCGCCCAGCATGCCGATGAAATGCACATCACCGCCGAGTCGCGCCGCGGCGACGGCGGCGTTGGCCGGTGCGCCGCCGGCGTTCTGCATGAACATGCGGGCCGCACCGTCATGTGTAGGCGGCAATGCCAGCATGTCGATCAAGGCCTCGCCGAAGCACAGGATTCTTCCCATCGGTCACTCGCGTTGGCATGCGGATCGGTGTGCTGCACGACGCCGTGGATGGACGACATGCAACCCCGGCAGCGGATCGAATCACACGCGGAACCAGCGCCATGCGATGGCCGCACCTGCAACCGCCGTGCCCGTGGACATCCTATCGGGCGAACCGAACCACGCAAGACATACCCGATCCACCATGGGCCACGCACGAAAAGGCATGTGAGCACATCCGCGGCGCAGGCCACGGACGTGTGATGGCTACCAGACGAGGTCGTCAGGCACCTGGAAGCGCGGGTCGGTGTAGGGATCGTCCTGCGGCGGCGCATCGGGGTCGATCTTCAACGCGACGGCTTGGGCGAAGATGGCCTCCGCTTCGGCAAGCACGGCTGCGGTCACCAGCAGGTAGCGCCCGTTGAGCTGCACCACGCCCAGTTCGCCTGAGTTCAATGCCTGCAACTGATCGGCGGTCACGTAGATGCGTTTGATCTTGCCGCCGTAATCGAAGTGGCGGGCAATCTCGGCATCCTCCGCGTTCAATGCCTTGCCCTGCAGGAACGCAGTGAGCTTCTCGCGCGCCTCGCGACGCTGCCGCGCTTCCTCCTGCTTCCGGCGCTCGGCCTCGATACGCTCGTCCTTCTCGCGCTGCGCACGGATCGCGTAGGCCTTGGCGAGGTCGATGTCCTCGCGTGTCCGTGGTGGGCGTGCGTCCTTGCCCTTCCCGGCATGGCGCGGCTTGCCCTTGTCCTTCGGGGGATGTTTCCCGGGCTGCGCGGGTTTCTGCTTCGGCGCCGGCTTGAAGCCGAGGCCGAGCAACTGGT
The DNA here is from genome assembly GCA_024707405.1 of Luteimonas sp. Lineage (GTDB taxonomy): Bacteria > Pseudomonadota > Gammaproteobacteria > Xanthomonadales > Xanthomonadaceae > Luteimonas. Next base: position 140,561 of record JANPZU010000002.1, on the reverse strand, counting down.
CTCGCAAGGAATCAGTCATGCCAACAACCGTCGATCAATAGTGCGGGGGCGGCGGCTCGGATGCCGGATCACCACCGAAATCGCCTCGGGTCAGCTTGATGTCTTCGATCAGTCTTTTCAACAACCCGGCGTTGGCAATCGACTCAAGCCGCGTCTCGCTCAAGGCCGCGTTCAGATCGGACAGGGCTTGTTCCTGAAATGCCAGCCGCGTTTCCAGCTCCACCAGGCGCTGTTCCAGTTCGTCCCGCCCGGGTTGGCCGCTCATGCACACATTCCTTCTGGATCGACCGTCCGCGCCCGATTCCGTAGTACGCGATGCCGGCTTCCTCGACTTCCTGCGGATTATAGACATTGCGGCCATCGAAGATGACCGCAGCCTCCAGCGTTCTCGACAGCCGGTGGAAATCGGGACTCCTGAACTGCCTCCACTCCGTCACCACCACGAGCGCATCGGCGCCGTCGAGGGCTTCGTCCGCAGTTGCGCATAGATGCAGTCCTTCACGCCCGCCATAGAGGCGCCGGGCCTCACGCCCTGCTTCAGGGTCGTAGGCGCGCACGCGGGCGCCGGACGCCAGCAAGCGTTCCAGCAAGGGCCGGCTGGATGCTTCGCGCATGTCATCGGTATCGGGCTTGAACGCCAGTCCCCACAGCGCGAATGTCCGGCCGCGCACGCCACCGAGTGGCTGGAAATGACCTTCGATCAATCCGTGGAGGCGATGCTTCTGGCGATCATTGACCGCTTCCACCGCTGCGAGCAGATCCGCCGAGTGGCCGTGGAGCTTGGATGTCCGCGCCAAAGCCCGCACGTCCTTCGGGAAACAGGATCCGCCATACCCGGCCCCGGGATAGATGAAGTGCCAGCCGATCCTCGGATCGGAACCGATGCCCCTGCGCACCATCTCGACATCGGCACCGACCTTTTCGGCGATGTTGGCGATCTCGTTCATGAAACTGATCTTGGTCGCCAGCATGGCATTGGCGGCATACTTGGTCAGTTCCGACGACCGCGCATCCATCGTGATCACGCGATCATGGCTGCGGTTGAAAGGCGCGTAAAGCCGGCGCAAGGTTTCGATGGCGTCCGGATCATCGCCGCCGATCACGATGCGGTCGGGGCGCATGCAGTCCTCCACGGCAGCGCCCTCCTTCAAGAACTCCGGGTTCGAAAGAACCTCGAAGCCGATGGAGAGGCCACGACGGGCAAGCGTTCCGGTGATCGCCTCGCGCACCCGGTCAGCGGTGCCGACCGGCACGGTGGACTTGTTGACGACGACGAGCGGACGCTCGAGGTATTGGCCGATGGTGTGCGCTACCGCCAGCACATGCGTCAGGTCGGCGCTGCCGTCCTCGTCCGATGGCGTGCCGACCGCGATGAACACGATATCGGCCGTCGCAAGCACCCGTGCGGGATCGGCATGGAACGCCAGTCTCGTTGACGCAAGGTTCTGTTTGACCAGCGACTCCAGCCCTGGTTCGTGGATCGGCACCTGCCCACGATTGAGTCCATCGATCCGGGCCTGGTCGATATCGATGCAGTCGACCCGGTGGCCCACCTCGGCGAGGCAGGCCCCGGTCACCAGTCCGACGTATCCGACACCAAAGATCGCGACGTTCATGTCGCGATCATGGGGATCGTTTATTGCGCGGAGTTGACGATTTCGAGAAGTTCGACTTCGAACACCAGGGTGGCGTTGGGGCCGATCGGGCCACCGGGCGTGCCCTGCTCGCCGTAGCCCAGCTTGCCCGGGATCCACAGCTTGTACTTGCTGCCGACCGGCATCAGCTGCAGGCCTTCCTGCCAGCCGGGCACCACCTGGCTCAGGCCGAACTGCACCGGCTCGCCGCGATCGATCGAGCTGTCGAAGGTTTCGCCGTCGAGCAGCGTGCCCTTGTAATGGACGCGGATGGTGTCGGTGAGCTTCGGCTTGGGGCCGGTACCTTCGGTCAGCACTTCGTACTGCAGGCCGGAGGCCGTGGTGGTCACGCCCGGCTTCTTGCCGTTCTCGGCCAGGAACGCCTCGCCTTCGCTGGCGTTCTTGGTCTTGAGTTCCTCGAACTCGGCCATCTGGCGGGCCTGCATGCGCTCGCCGAAGGCCTGCATGACCTGCATCGCCTGGGCCTCGTCCAACTTGGATTCCTTGCCGTCGACTGCATCGCGGATCGCCTTGAACAGCACATCAAGGTCGATCTCTTCCTTCGCCGGCGCGATCGACTCGCCGACCTGGGTACCGATGACGTAGCTGACCTGCTCCTTCTCGTTCTTGAGGCCGGCCAGCGCCGAAGTCGCCGGCTTGCCTTCGCCATCGGCCGGCTTGCCGGTGTCCTTGTCCAGCGGCTTGCAGGCGCCGAGCGCCAGGGTGGAAGCGACCAGCGCCGCGGTGGTGATGCGCAACGAAACATTCATCGGATGGAACTCCTGGGTGATACCGGATGGAGCAGGCCATGGCCTGCAGCGTAGGGGTCAGAGGACGTCGATCAGTTCGACATCGAAAACAAGGGTCGAGTTCGGGCCAATGTTGGGCGGACTGCCGCGCTCGCCATAGGCAAGTTCGGAGGGAATCCAGAACCGGTACTTGGCACCGACCGGCATCAGCATCAGGCCTTCGGTCCAGCCGGCGATGACCTGGCGCAGGCCGAATTCTGCTGGCGTGCCGCGATCGTACGAACTGTCGAACACGGTACCGTCGAGCAAGGTGCCGCGGTACTGCACGCGAACGGTATCGCTCGGCAACGGCCGGCGCCCGGCACCCTGCTGCAACACCTGGTATTGCAGGCCGGAGCCAGTGGTGAAGACGCCCCTGGCGGAACGATTGGACGCCAGGAACTCGGCGCCTGCCTTGCGGTTTTCATCGCCTACGCGGGCGGCGCGCGTCTGTTCGCGTGCCTGCATGCGCTGCTTGAACGACTCCCTGACCACATCGGCCTGTTCGGGCGGCAGCAACGGCGTACCGCCCGCCAACCGCGTCCGCAGGGCCTGCATGAACACAGGCAGGTCGATCTCGTCCTTGACCAGCACCAACGACCGGGCGATGTCCGCACCCACCATCAGTCCCACCTTGGCCTTGTCCACGTCCGGCGGCATGGAGCCCGGTGCCAGCCCGGGCACGCGACGCCCCTCGCGCATGGCAATCCGCTGCATCAGCGCCGAGCCGATCGCGGTGGCTTCGGCCTGGCCCAGCAGTGGTTCGCCGCCGCCGAAGGCGTGGCGCATCGCGCGCTCGAACGAGGCCAGATCCATGTCGGCACCCACCGCGGCCAGCGAGTCGCCCATCTCCATGCCCACCGCATAGCTGGCGCGGTCACGTTCCGTCTCGAGGGACGCCTTGTCCTGCGCCCATGCGACGGATGCGGCGCAGCCCATCGCAGCCAGTAACAGCACGGCCATGCCGCGCACGAACGATGTCATCGGGATTCCACTCCTGGTGGGCACCATGTCATCCGGTGCCAGCCGGCTATTGTCGCGGGCCGGAACGGCCGCGGCAATGCGTCCGGCGATCCCGTTCAGCCACCCCCGCGGGCGGGTCGCGGCGCGGCGAGCGCACGCTCGATGGCGGCGACGATGCCCGGATCGTCCGGCGACGTGCGGCTGGCCCAACTGCCGATCACCTTGCCATCCCGCCCGACCAGGTACTTGTGGAAGTTCCACTGCGGCACCTCGCCCGTGGCCCGGGCAAGGTCGCGATACAGCGGCGTGGCGCCATCGCCGATGACGTGCACGCGCTCGAACATGGGGAATTTCACGCCATAGGTCAGCGTGCAGAACTCCTGGATCTGCTGTTCGTCCTCGAATTCCTGCTCGCGGAAATCGCCCGACGGGAACCCGAGCACCGAGAAACCCCTGCCCGAATACTTCGCGTTCATGGCCTCCAGCGTCTCGAACTGAGGACGCAAACCGCACTTGCTGGCCGTGTTGACGATCAACAGCACGTCCCCGCCGTAGGTACTGGCCAGGTTCACAGGCGTCTTCCCGGCCAAGGGACGGTAATCGCGGTCGAGCAGCTCCTGCGCCAGCGAATGCCCGGCGACTGCCATCAGGACGGAGAACAGGAAAAATCTGCAAGCACCTGATTTCACGATGTTTCCTTCGATTTGCAGTCGAAACGTGGGCCGAACCATGACTTCAGTTGGGTATTTCCGGCGCGAAAAGCGCTTGACCGTCCGTGTCTTGGTGTTATAGTTGAATACAACACCTACCCACCCCGAGCAGGACGTTCATCATGAACCGCAAGCTCCACAACACGATACTGGCTTTCTCGGTGACCGGCGTGATGCTGTTCGTCGGTCTGGTCGTGGCGGATCCGGCACTACCCAAGGCCGAGTCGCCCGCCCCCACGATGCTGCCGGCCGTCGTAGACACCCCGGACGACACCGCAGCCCCCGCCGAGCATTCCCACGCCGCCCGCGCGGGAACGATCGAAGCCATCGCGCTTGGCGCCAGCCTGGTCGCGCTCGGCGTCGGCGAGGCCGCACTGGCCAACGCGCTCGACGAGCTCGAAGCCGGCCCGGCGACGCAGGAGCGTACGGCCGAACGCCGACAAGCCGCGAAACGCGCGTCGAGCAATTCGCGCGAGATGATCGCGATGCCCTATTTCTCCTTCGCACGCGGATCACGCGGCAGCCGGAGCTGAGCCATGGCAGACATCACCTGGAGCGATGGCGCTCCGATCTACCGGCAGCTCAAGGAGCGCGTCATCGCGATGATGCTGGACGGGATACTCAAACCGGGCGACGCGTTGCCCTCCGTGCGCCAGGTCGCCGCCGAGTACCAGCTCAACCCGATCACCGTCTCACGCGCCTATCAGGAACTGGCCGACGAAGCGCTCGTCGAGAAACGCAGAGGACTGGGCATGTACGTCACCGAAGAAGCATCGAAGAAGCTCCTGGTCAACGAACGCGACCGCTTCCTGCACGAGGAATGGCCGCTGGTGCTCGAACGCATCCAGCGCCTCGGGCTGTCGCTCGACCAACTGATGAACACGCAACGCGACGGAGACAGCCGATGAGCGCCGCCGGACACCTCCAGGTCGTGCATGCACGCAACCTGCGCAAGGCCTACAAGAACAAGCTGGCGCTCGACGGCACCACCTTCGGCATCGAAGCAGGACGGATTGTCGGCCTGATCGGCCCCAACGGCGCCGGCAAGACCACCGCGCTCAAGGCGATGCTGGGGCTGATCCCGTTCGAAGGCGAACTGAGCGTGCTGGGCCGCGACCCCCGCACCCAGCGCGACGATCTGATGAACGACGTCTGCTTCATCGCCGACGTGGCGGTGCTGCCGCGCTGGATCCGGGTGAAGGAAGCCATCGACTTCGTCGCAGGCGTGCACCCCCGCTTCGACCGTGCCAAGTGCGAGCGCTTCCTCGCCGGCACCCAGCTCAAGCCCAGGATGCGCGTGCGCGAGATGTCCAAGGGCATGATCGTGCAACTGCACCTCGCGCTGGTGATGGCCATCGATGCCCGCCTGCTGGTGCTGGACGAGCCCACCCTCGGCCTGGACATCCTGTACCGCAAGCAGTTCTACCAGCGCCTGCTGGAGGACTATTTCGACGAACAGAAGACCATCATCATCACCACGCACCAGGTCGAGGAAGTCGAGCACATCCTCACCGACGTGATGTTCATCCGCGACGGCAAGATCGCGCTCGACGCGCCGATGGAAGACGTGGCCGGACGCTTCGTCGAAGTGCTGGTCAACGCCGACCAGGCCGATGCCGCGCGCCAGCTCGGCCCCATCGACGAGCGCGCCCTGCCCTTCGGAAAGACGGTGATGCTGTTCGACGGCGTGTCCCAGGCCGCGCTGTCGGGCTATGGCGAGACGCGCACCCCCGGCCTGGCCGATCTGTTCGTCGCCACGATGAAAGGAACCTACGCATGAACGCGGTCGTTGACTCCACGGTCTCAACCCCACGCGCGACGGGCGCGCCGATCGGCTGGACGCAGCGCATGCGCTGGCTGCTGCAGCGCGAATTCTGGGAGCACAAGGGCGGCCTGCTCTGGGCGCCGCTCATCGCAGGCGCGGTATTCGTGTTCTTCAGCATGCTCGGCGGCGGCACCGGCCAGTACTTCTTCAAGCGCCAAGGCGGAAAGGTCATCAATTTCGACGGCGACCGGGTGCCCTTGTCGGAAGTGGACTGGGGGCAATTACTGTCCCGGGCCTCGCCGGAAGACCTGCGGCAACTCCATGACGTGATCAACGGCATGACATTGGCCACTGCGTTCTGGCCACTGGTCGTGTTCGGTTTCGTCGTGTTCTTCTACCTGCTTGGCAGCCTGTACGACGAACGCAAGGATCGCAGCGTGCTGTTCTGGAAATCGCTGCCGGTGTCGGATTTCGACACGGTAGTGTCCAAGCTGCTCACGGCGCTCGTGGTCGGCCCGCTGATCGCGACCCTGATCGGCTTGGCCACGATGGTCTCCGCCGGCATCGTGTTCAGCGCCTTCATGGCGATCAACGGCGCCAATCCGTTCACGCTGTACTGGGCGCAACTGGACATTTTCCGCCTGCTAGGCACGTTGTTCTCGTGGATCCCCGTCTATGCGTTGTGGGCATTGCCGACCGCAGGCTGGTTGATGCTGTGCTCGGCCTGGTCGCGCAGCAAGCCCTTCCTGTGGGCGATCGTGCTGCCCATCGCCGCCGGCACGCTGGTGTCGTGGTTCGGCCTGCTGCGCGTGTTCGAACAGGGGGCCGCATGGTTCTGGGAGAACATCGTGGTGCGTGCACTGACCAGTGCATGGCCCGGCAGCCACCTGCTCGGGTATATCGGCACCGACCGCTTCGACCAGCTCGATGACACCCCGAACGCGCTGTTCGGCTTCGACGGAATGTTGATGGGCGCGTATCTGTTCAAGACGCCGGCGTTGTGGATCGGTGCCGCCGCAGGCGTCGCGATGATCTACCTCGCCATCCGCCTGCGCCGCTGGCGGGACGAGGGTTGATGCGCCAAGGCCGGCGCAGGATTGCGCCGGCCTTGCCTCCATCCCGCACCGCCACGGCAATACCACGCATCGCGGCGTCAAACCCGCTTAAACCATCGCCCCCTTGCCGGCATCTCCACAAGGCCACCCATCGTTCCACCGGAGCCTGACATGCAACGTTACCTCTCCCTGTTGTGCCCGCTCATCCTGCTTGCAGGCGCAGCTTCCGCAAGTGACCGCCATTGTGCGCATACCGAAGCACGCAACCTGTCGCTCAATCTCGCAGGCGTGAAGACGGTGATGTTCGAGATCGCCAACCACGAACTGCGGGTCGATGCAGCTCCTGGACGCAACGCCACCATCGGCGGCCGGGCATGTGCGTCGAATGCGGATTTCCTCGGCCAGCTCACGCTCACCCATGAGCGTCGCGGCGACAAGCTCGTCGTGCGTGCGCGCAGGGAAGGCAACCGCCTGTTCGGTATGGGCAACCAGTACGCCTACATGGAACTGAGCGGCAACGTCCCCGATGACGTGATGGTGCAAGTCGTCGTCGGCTCCGGCGATGCCTGGGTGACCGGCGCGTCGGCGCTGAGCATCGATGTCGGTTCCGGCGATGTCGAGGCGCGTCGCATCAAGGGGCATGTCACCGCCAAGGTCGGATCGGGCGACATCGAGCTCGACGATATCGGCTCACTCAACGTGTTGTCCATCGGCTCGGGCGACGTCGTGGCACGCAACGTGCGCGGCAACGCCGAGGTCGGCAGCATCGGTTCCGGCGACTTCACGGTGAAAGGCGCCGGCGGCAACGTCGACATCGGTTCGATCGGCAGCGGCGATGCCGATGTCGAGCGCGTCACCGGCAACGTCGTGGTCGGTTCCGTCGGTTCCGGCAGCCTCGACGCACAAGGCGTCAGCGGCAACCTGACCGTTCGCTCCAAGGGCAGCGGCGACATCAACCATTCCGGCATCGCGGGCGCCATCGACATTCCGCGCCGTCGCTGACGGCGCACCCATGCAGGCCAACACCGAGGACGACACGATGAACCACTCCAGCCCAAGCTTCCGTCCGATCGTTCTATCCTTCCTGTTGGCCTGCGTGCCGTTGTTCACCGCCTGCAGCGCCGACCGCGACGCCGATCCAGGCAGCCGGGCCCCGTCGGCCCTGGACGGCGTGGTCAAGCGCGCCACGGACAAGGCGCGCGAGAAACTGGCCACCGAGAACATCTCCCTTTCGCGGAACGAGGACGGCATGCCGAAGGCGGAAATCACGCCGACCGGAGACTTGTTGATCGCCGGGCAAGCCGTCGCGGTCGACGACGCCCAGCGTGCATTGCTACTCGAACACCGCGCCTTGGTCGTGTCGATCGCCGAGGCCGGTATCGAGATCGGCGTCCAGGGCGCCGACCTCGGCATGAAGGCCGCGAGCATGGCGATCAAGGGCGTGCTGAGCGGCAACACCGAAGAGATGGAACGGCGGATCGAAGCCGAAGCCAAGAAGATCGAAGTCGAGGCGCAGAAGATCTGCGACCTGCTGCCGCCGTTGAGGGCCTCGCAGCAAGTATTGGCCGCTGCCATCCCCGCATTCGTCCCTTACGCATCGATGGATCAGCATGACATCGACGACTGCCGCTCGAACGTCAGCGAAGCGGACAACTCCGGCGAGTCCATCGAAGTCTGATCGCTACTCTCACCGGAGCATGGACGGCAACGGCGTGCCATCGCCTGCCGCATCTGCCTGGATCTGACGGACGCGAACTGCAGGCGGGCGATTCAGCCCCCGCCACCGCCACCGGCATGGATCCCGCCCTGCGTGAGCGCGGCGGGATCGAGCAGCTTCTTGAGTTCATCCGCCGGCAGGCCACTGTCCTCCAGTGACACGTCCAGCACGGGACGGCCTTCCTTGTAGGCACGCTTGGCGATGGCCGCCGCCTTCTCGTAGCCGATCACCGGGTTCAGTGCCGTCACCAGGATCGGATTGCGGTCCAGCGCGGCATTGATGTTGTCCTTGCGCAGCTTCAGCCCGGCGATGGCGTTGTCGGCCAGCAGTCGCGACACATTCGACAGCAACTGGATCGAATCGAGCAGATTCGCCGCGATCAGCGGCAACGCCACGTTGAGCTGGAAGTTGCCGGTCTGGCCGGCCACCGTGATCGCGGCGTGGTGCCCGATGACCTGTGCCGCCGCCATCACCGTCGCTTCGGGAACGACCGGGTTCACCTTGCCCGGCATGATCGAGCTGCCCGGCTGCAATGCCGGCAATTCGATTTCGCCCAGCCCGGCCAGCGGACCTGAGTTCATCCAGCGCAGGTCATTGGCGATCTTGATCAGCGCCACCGCCAGTGCGTTGAGCTGGCCGGACAGTTCCACCGCATCGTCCTGTGCGGCGATGCCCTCGAACTTGTCCTCGGCCGACTCGAAACTGGTGCGTGTCAGTTTCGACAATTCGCGCGCCACCTTTTCTGCCGAATTGCGGGTGCGCATTGATGCCGGTGCCGATGGCGGTGCCGCCGATCGGCAAACGTCGCAGGCGCTTGAGCGCATCGGTCAGGCGTGCCTCGGCCGAGGCCAGTTGCGACGACCAGGCACCGAACTCCTGCCCCAAGGTCAGCGGCATTGCATCCATCAGGTGCGTGCGCCCGGTCTTGACCACCTTGCCGAACGCCTTCGCGCGTCCGTCGATGGTCTTGCGCAGGTGCTTGAGTGCAGGCAGCAGGTCTTCGACCACGGCCAGTTGCGCAGAGACGCGGATCGCCGTCGGCACCACGTCGTTGGAACTCTGCCCGAGGTTGACGTGGTCATTGGGGTGGATCACGCGTGCCTTGTGCGAAGCGAGTGTCGCGATCACCTCGTTGGCATTCATGTTTGACGAGGTGCCCGAACCGGTCTGGTAGATGTCGACCGGGAACTGCGCGTCGTGGCGGCCATCGGCCACTTCCAGCGCCGCGGCGTGGATGGCCTTGCCGGAGGCTTCGGGCAGCAATCCCAGCCCGGCATTGACGCTGGCGGCCGCGGCCTTGACCAGGCCGAGCGCCCGGATGAAGCCACGCGGCATGGCACGGCCCGACACCGGGAAGTTCTGCACGGCCCGCTGCGTCTGCGCGCCCCAGAGCGCATCCGCGGGCACCTGCAACTCGCCCATGCTGTCGTGTTCGATCCGGAAACCCGCGTCCTGCGCGAGGGCCTTGCTTGTGGTCTTGCCCATCGTTCGACTCCGTAGGGGTGGTTTCGAGCGCTGGCGACATGGCTGGCGACACCGGCAAGGATACGCGACGCCGGGGAGCGTAAAATGACGGTTTCGCCCCACGCGACCCCACCATGCCCGCGACTCAATCCCATTCCGCCCTGCTCGCCATTTCCCCACTCGACGGCCGCTACGCCGGCAAGGTCGATGCGCTGCGATCGATCTTCTCCGAATACGGCCTGATCCACGCACGGGTGAAAGTGGAGGTCGAGTGGTTGATCGCCCTCGCCGCCGAGCCTGCCATTGCCGAACTGTCGCCCTTCGACGATGCGCAGATCGCGACCCTGCAGGCGCTGGCTGCCGATTTCTCGGTCACCGATGCGGAGCGGGTGAAGGAGATCGAACGCACCACCAACCACGACGTGAAGGCGGTCGAATACTTCATCAAGGAACGATTGAAGGGCGACGCCACCCTGGCGCCGGCGCTGGAATTCGTGCATTTCGCCTGCACCAGCGAGGACATCAACAACCTCGCCTATGCGCTGCTGATCTCCGAAGCGCGCCAGGACGTACTGCTGCCCAAGCTCGATGAGCTGATCCAGGCGCTTCGCAAGATGGCGCACGAGCATGCCGCGCTGCCAATGCTGTCGCGCACCCATGGCCAGAGCGCCTCGCCGACCACCGTCGGCAAGGAAATCGCCAACGTGATCGCCCGCCTGCAGCGCCAGGGCGAGCAGCTCTGCGCGGTATCGATCACCGGCAAGATCAACGGCGCCGTCGGCAACTACAACGCCCACGTCACCAGCTATCCCGACGTGGACTGGCCGCAGTTCGCCAAACGCTTCGTCGAATCGCTCGGCGAGGAGTTCAATCCCTACACCACGCAGATCGAACCGCACGACTACGTCGCCGAAATCTGCGACGTACAGAAGCGCATCGGCACGATTGCCATCGACCTGTGTCGCGACATCTGGGGCTACATCTCGCTGGGCTATTTCAGCCAGGCGGTGAAGGAAGGCGAAGTCGGCAGCTCGACCATGCCGCACAAGGTCAACCCGATCGACTTCGAGAACGCCGAGGGCAACTTCGGCATCGCCAACGCCCTGCTCGAGCATTTCGCGGCCAAGCTGCCGATCAGCCGCTGGCAGCGCGACCTCACCGACTCCACCGTGCTGCGCGCACTCGGCACCGGGTTCGGCCACGCGCTGATCGGTTTCGATGCCCTGCTCAAGGGGCTGGGCAAGCTCAAGCCCAATCCGGCGCGCCTGGCCGAAGACCTCGACGCGACCTGGGAAGTGCTGGGCGAAGCCGTGCAGACGGTGATGCGTCGCCATGGCCTGCCCAATCCCTACGAACAGTTGAAGGCGCTGACGCGCGGGCAAGGCATCACCGCCGAGTCGATGCGCCGTTTCATCGAATCGCTCGACCTGCCCGCCGACGACAAGCGCCGCCTGCTGGCGATGACGCCGGCCAGCTATACCGGCCTGGCCGAACGCCTGGCACGGGATATCTGACGGGTACCGGGCGACTGGGGGCGCCGTGAACCGGCAGTTCATCGAATCGAGCGACGGAATCGCCTACCAGGATGCGTTGGCACCGGCCGCACGCATCCTCGTGTTGCTGATGGCGCTTGCGATGTTCGTCGTGCCGATCGCCTTCCTGATGCTGGCCCCATGGGCCAAGTTGGAATGGTCGATGCTGTGGCTGGTGCTGTTCGTGGCGCCGTTCACCGCTCTCGGAGCAGTGTTCACCAGATTGGGCCTCGCCCGCGCCAAGCGCGTGTTCTTCGATGCACGCACCCGTTCGCTGCGCATGGACATGCAAGGCCCGCTGGGCCTGCAAAAGCTGGTGTCGCCATTCACGGCAATCGAGGCCCTGTCGGTCGAGCGCTTCAAGGGCCTGGACGATCCCGACTCGTTCTCGCTGCGCCTCAAACTTGCACATCGCCGCCGCCCCTATCTTCTGGGCGTGTTTGCACAGGAAAATGACGCACTGGACTGGCTGGCACGCATCCAGTCCCTGCTGTCCCCGAAGGGAAACCCACCATGATCGAAGTCCAGGCCACGCCGAAACATTTCCTCGGCATGCCGGTCGCCACCTTCCTGCGCGACTACTGGCACAAGAAACCGCTGCTCATCCGGCAGGCCTTCCCCGCCTTCGTCTCGCCGATCGAGCCTGAAGACCTGGCCGGACTGGCCTGCGAGGAAGCGGCGCTGTCGCGGATCGTGCAGCACGACCGCAAACGCGACCGCTGGACGCTGCGCACCGGCCCGTTTGCCGAGGAGGACTTCCCCGGCATGCCCGACCACGACTGGAGCCTGCTGGTGCAGGACGTCGACAAGTGGGATCCCGACGTGCGCGCCCTCCTGGCGCATTTCGACTTCCTGCCGCGCTGGCGGATCGACGACATCATGATCAGCTTCGCCGCCACCGGCGGTTCGGTCGGCGCGCATGTCGACCATTACGATGTATTCCTGCTGCAGGCCAAGGGCCAGCGGCGCTGGCAGATCGACGCCGGGCCCAACCCTCCGCAGGACTTCCGCGATGACGTGGAGCTGAAGCTGCTGCGCGAATTCACGCCCACGCACGATTGGGTGCTCGATCCGGGCGACATGCTCTACCTGCCGCCGCTGGTGCCGCACCACGGCGTGGCCGAAAACCCGTGCCTGACCATTTCGGTCGGCACGCGCGCGCCTTCCTCCGCCGAACTGATCTCCGACTACCTCGACACCCTCGTCGAAGGCGCGGACGAGGCCATCCGCTACCACGATCAAGACCTGTCGCCGCCGAAGGATGCCTACGAGATCGACGCCGATGCGATGAACCGCGTGGTCGAGGCCCTGAATGCCTTGCGCATGCGTGACCCGGATCGGCTGGGCGACTGGTTCGGCCGCTTCATCACCAATTACCGCAGCGTGGACGTGACCAGCGGGGAGCCACCCCGGCCGCGCATCGAGGTCGAATTCGACCTGACCCATCGCGACGCGGCACTCGAACGCCACCCGTTCTCACGCATGGCCTGGCGGCGCGCGAAACGCGACGGACGCCTGTTCGTCTCCGGCGCCGAATACGCCATGCCCGTGCGCGATGCGAAGCGGCTGGCGGCTGCCGAGCAGATCGACGCGAAGATCTACGCATCGCTGTCGCAGGTCGCTCGCGACGCGGTGTTCGATCTCTACGAATCCGGGCACTACGTGGTCTCGCTGGGCGAAGACGAGGGCTAAGCACGATGGCCGGTACGTACCGGACTCGCATCGCCTCGCACGCGGCGGACTTCGACGCCCTGCGCAGCGTGCGCGAAACCGTGTTCGTGGAGGAGCAGCGCGTTCCGCGCGAGCTCGAACTCGATGCGCTCGATCCCGCATGCACGCACGTCCTGGCCGAAGACGCGGATGGCCGCCCGATCGGCACCGGGCGATTGACGCCGGATCGACGCATCGGCCGCATGGCCGTCCTGCCCGGATGGCGCGGAAGCGGGATCGGCGGCGCCCTGCTCCACGCGCTGCTGCGCCAGGCCCACGACCATGGCTGGCAGGAAGTCTCGCTGCATGCCCAGGTTGATGCGATCGCGTTCTACCGGCGCCACGGATTCATCGCCCATGGCGAACGCTTCCACGAAGCCGGCATCGAACACCAGTCGATGCGACTGCGGCTGGATCGCGAGATCGCGGTCGAGGACGGCGATGCCGCTGTCGTCATCGCCACGTCGCTGGCCCGCGACGGACGACGTCGCCTCTATATCCGCAGCCGCGAACTCGATCCAGGGCTGTACGACGCACCGACCGTGCTGGAATCGATCCGCACGTTCGCCACCGCCGGACGCGGCAACGAAGTGCGGATCCTGCTCCACGATGCCATGGCGGCGCAGCGCAACCAGGCGCCCCTGCTGTCGCTGGCGCAACGCCTGCCCAGCGTGTTCGCCATCCGCGAGGTCGATGATCCGGTGGATCGCAACGAGACCTCGGCCTTGCTGGCCAACGACGCGGGCGGCTACTACCACCGCCCGCTCGGGCATCGTTTCGACGGCGAAGCGATGCTGTTCGGGGCGGCACGTGCGCGCCAGTTGATCGATGCCTTCCGGCCGGTCTGGGAGCGCTCGCGTCCATGCACCGAATTGCGTGCGCTCGGCATCTGAATCCTGTACTTCCGACTGCGCCGGACGACCTGCGACGCCCCGTCCTTGGCCCAAAGCATGATGCGTCGCGGCATGGGCTCCGGCTATAATGGACGGCCTTACATCCGCGTGATCCAGGGAATCGGAAACTCCTTCCGGATCAGGCGCTTGCCCATCACTTCGAGCCCGATACGCCAGACGTGGACAGCCTCCTGAAGCAGTTTGCACAATCCTCCCAGCTCGGCGCCAATGCCGCCTACATCGAGGATCTGTACGAGCAGTACCTCGTCGCCCCCGACAGCGTGGGGCCGAAATGGAAGGCCTGGTTCGACGGCTTCAAGGGACACGAGGCGGGCGACGTGCCCCACTCGGTCGTGATCGATGCCATCACCGAAGCCGGCAAGGCCGCGCGCAACGGCGCGCTGTCCGGCGGCACCACCGAAAGCGCCGAATCGCGCCAGCAGGGCGCGGTGCTCAAGCTGATCACCGCCTATCGTTCGCGCGGCCACCTGCACGCCGACATCGATCCGCTCGGCATGCTGGAGAAGCCCGAGGCGCCCGACCTCGAACTGGCCTTCCACGGCCTGTCCGAATCGCAGTTCGACCACCAGTTCAACACCACGCCGCCCGGCGGCAGCAGCACCACGTTCGGCGGCGCCTCGCAGATGCGCCTGCGCGACCTGCTGGCGCTGCTGCGCGCGACCTACTGCGGGCCGATCGGCGCCGAGTTCATGCACATCTCCGATGCCGAACAGCGTCGCTGGATGTACGAACGCCTCGAGGCCGCCGCCGGTCGCTACGGCCGTTCCGGCGACGACAAGCGCCGCATCCTCGAGCGCCTGAGTGCCGCCGAGGGCCTGGAACGCTACCTGCACACCAAGTACGTCGGCCAGAAGCGCTTCTCGCTGGAAGGCGGCGACGCACTGATCCCGCTGCTCGACAACCTGATCCGTCGCGCCGGCACGCAGGGCATGAAGGACATCGTGGTCGGCATGGCCCACCGCGGCCGCCTCAACGTGCTGGTCAACACGCTCGGCAAGAACCCGCGCAAGCTGTTCGACGAATTCGAAGGCCGCTTCGACCATCACGACGACGGACGCGCGCACACCGGCGACGTGAAGTACCACATGGGTTTCAGCGCCGACCTCGCCACGCCGGGCGGCCCGGTGCACCTGGCGCTGGCATTCAATCCTTCGCACCTCGAGATCGTGGATCCGGTGGTGGTGGGCAGCGTGCGTTCGCGCCAGCACCGCCGTGGCGATACCGCGCGCAGGCAGGTACTGCCGGTGCTGCTGCATGGCGACGCCGCGTTCGCAGGCCAGGGCGTGGTGATGGAACTGTTCCAGATGTCGCAGGCCCGCGGCTTCGCCGTCGGCGGCACCGTGCACATCGTCATCAACAACCAGGTCGGCTTCACCACCAGCGAGCGTCAGGATGCGCGTTCCACGCTGTACTGCACCGATGTCGCCAAGATGGTCGGCGCGCCCGTGCTGCACGTGAACGCCGACGACCCGGAAGCCGTGGTGTTCTGCGCCGAACTGGCGCTCGACTTCCGCCAGCAGTTCGGCAAGGACGTGGTGATCGACCTCGTCTGCTACCGCCGCCACGGCCACAACGAAGCCGACGAGCCGGCAGCCACCCAGCCGCTGATGTACCAGGTGATCCGCAAACACAAGACGCCACGCGAGCTGTACGCCGAACGCCTTGCGACCGAAGGCCTGGTCGATGCCGACGCCGCCAAGTCCATCGTCGACACCTACCGCGACAAGCTGGACAACGGCAAGGTGACGACCGAACTCGCCGATGCCAAGCCGCAGGACTACGACCTGACCATCGACTGGGAGCCCTACCTGTCGGGCACCATCAACGATGCCGTCGACACCACGGTCAAGCCGGCCAAGCTCAAGGCGTTGGCGAAGCAGATCAACGACATCCCGGCGGACGTCACCCTGCATCCGCGCGTGGCCAAGATCTACGATGATCGCCGCAAGATGGCGGCCGGCGAACTCCCGGGCGACTGGGGCTTCGCCGAGAACCTCGCCTACGCCACCCTGCTCGACCAGGGCAGCCGACTGCGCCTCGTCGGCCAGGATGCCGGCCGCGGCACCTTCTTCCACCGCCATGCGGTGCTGCACGACCAGAAGTCCGACGTGGACTATCTGCCGCTGCAGCAACTGGTGAAGAACCCCGAGGACGCCACCATCATCGACTCGCTGCTCAGCGAGGAAGCGGTGATGGCGTTCGAATACGGTTACTCCACGTCCGAGCCGCACACACTGTGCATCTGGGAAGCGCAGTTCGGCGATTTCGCCAATGGCGCGCAGGTGGTGATCGACCAGTTCATCTCCTCGGGTGAAGCCAAGTGGGAACGCCTGTGCGGTTTGGCGCTGTTCCTGCCGCACGGCTACGAAGGCCAGGGCCCGGAGCACAGCTCGGCGCGCCTGGAGCGCTTCCTGCAGTTGTGCGCACTGGAGAACATGTTCGTCTGCGTGCCCACCACCCCGGCGCAGGCCTTCCACATGATCCGCCGCCAGGCGCGCATGAAGACGCGCAAGCCGTTGGTGGTGATGACGCCCAAGTCGCTGCTGCGCCACAAGCTGGCCGTATCCACGCTGGACGAACTGGCGAAGGGCGAGTTCCAGCACCTCATCCCGGATACGACCGCGGACGCGAAGAAGGTCAAGCGCGTGGTGATCTGTTCGGGCAAGGTCTATTACGACCTGCTGGACGAAGCGCAGAAACAGGGCCTCAAGGACGTCGCGCTGGTGCGCATCGAACAGTTGTACCCGTTCCCGCGCGACCTGCTGACCGCCGAGCTCAAGCGCCTGTCCAAGGCCAAGGAAGTCATCTGGTGCCAGGAAGAGCCGCAGAACCAGGGCGCGTGGTACCAGATCAAGCATCATTTCGAGCCCTGCCTGGCCGATGGCCAGAAGCTCTATTACGCCGGCCGCGGGCGTTCGCCGTCCCCGGCCGCCGGCCACTTCAACGACCACGTCGCCGAACAGCAGTCGCTGATCGCCGACGCACTGGTCAATCCGCCGACCGGCAAGGTCGTCGCGGAATAACCCTCCTTCACACGCCGCACCGCCAGGAAGCCTCGCATGGCCACTGAAATCAAAGTTCCCGTCCTGCCCGAATCCGTCTCCGACGCCACCATCGCCAGCTGGCACAAGAAGCCGGGCGACGCGGTCAAGCGCGACGAGAACATCGTCGACCTCGAGACCGACAAGGTCGTGCTGGAAGTGCCCTCCACCGTCGATGGTGTGCTGAAGGAAATCCGCTTCGAGGAAGGCGCCACCGTGACCAGCTCGCAGGTCATCGCCGTGATCGAGGAAGGCGCTGCCGCATCCGCACCCGCCGCCGAATCCGGCAGCAAGGGCAAGGAAGCACCAGCCGCCGGCGCCGAGGAAGTGCAACCCAAGGCCGAGGCGAAGAAAGCCGACGACAAGGCACCTGCCTCCACCAAACCTGCATCGGTTTCCGGCGCGGACTCGCTGCCGCCCGGCGCGCGCTTCACCGCCGTCACCCAGGGCATCGACCCGTCGCAGGTCGAAGGCACCGGCCGCCGCGGCGCGGTGACCAAGGAAGACCTGGTCAACTACGCCAGCGGCAAGACCGCGGGCGTCTCCGGTGGCGCGCGTCCGGAAGAACGCGTGCCGATGACGCGCATCCGCAAGCGCATCGCCGAGCGCCTGATGCAGTCGAAGAATTCCATCGCCATGCTGACGTCGTTCAACGAGGTCAACCTGTCGAACGTGATGGCGCTGCGCAAGCAGCTGGGCGAGCAGTTCCAGAAGGACACTGGCGTCAAGCTCGGCTTCATGAGCTTCTTCGCCAAGGCCGCGGCGAACGCGTTGCAGCGCCACCCGGTGGTCAATGCCTCGGTCGATGGCGACGACATCATCTACCACGGCTATGCCGACATCTCGGTGGCCATCTCCACCGACAAGGGTCTGGTGACGCCGGTGCTGCGCAACGTCGAGCGCATGTCGTTCGCCGAGATCGAGAAGGGCATCGCCGACTTCGCCGTGGCCTCGCGCCAGGGCGGCCTGAAGCTGGAAGACCTGCAGGGCGGCACCTTCACCATCACCAACGGCGGCACCTTCGGCTCGCTGATGTCCACACCGATCGTCAACCCGCCGCAGTCGGCGATCCTCGGCATGCATGCCATCAAGGACCGCGCCATCGTCGAGAACGGCCAGGTCATCGCCGCACCGATGATGTACATCGCGCTGAGCTACGACCACCGCATCATCGACGGCAAGGACGCGGTGCTGTTCCTGGTCGACATCAAGAACCAGCTCGAAAATCCCGGCCGCATGGTGCTGGGGCTCTGATCTTCCCTCCTTCCCCTTCAAGGGGAAGGCCGGGATGGGGATGGTGTTCCGCGCAACGCGGCAAGACCACACCATCCCCACCCTAACCCTCCCCTTGAAGGGGAGGGAAACAGGCCAAGGAGTCTTTCAATGGAACAATTCGACGTCGTCGTCATCGGTGCCGGCCCGGCCGGCTACCACGCCGCCATCCGCGCCGCGCAGCTGGGCATGAAGGTCGCCTGCATCGATGCTGCACTCGGCAAGGACGGCAAGCCCGCCCTCGGCGGCACCTGCCTGCGCGTGGGCTGCATCCCGTCGAAGGCACTGCTCGATTCCTCGCACCAGTACCACAACCTGACCCATCAGTTCGAACAGCACGGCATCAGCGTCAAGGACGCGAAGATCGACGTCGGCACCATGGTCGGCCGCAAGGACGCCATCGTGAAGCAGTTCACGGGCGGCATCGCGCAACTGTTCAAGGCCAACAAGGTCACGCCGTTCTACGGCTTCGGCCAGCTGCAGCCCGGCAACGTGGTCAAGGTGAAGCAGCACGACGGCAGTGAAGTCGAGCTCAAGGGCACCAATGTCATCCTCGCCGCGGGTTCGGATTCGATCGAACTGCCGTTTGCCAAGTTCGACGGCGACACCATCGTCGATAACGTCGGTGGCCTGGACTTCACCGAAGTGCCGAAGCGCCTCGCGGTGATTGGTGCCGGCGTGATCGGGCTGGAACTGGGCAGCGTGTGGAAGCGCCTCGGCAGCGAGGTCGTCATCCTCGAAGCCCTGCCCGACTTCCTCGCCGTGGCCGATGCGGAAGTGTCGAAAGTCGCTGCGCGCGAGTTCAAGAAGCAGGGGCTCGACATCCGCCTCGGCGCCAAAGTCAGCAAGACGGAAGTCAAAGCCAAGGGCAAGAAGAAGGAAGTCCTCGTCACCTACACCGACAAGGCTGGCGAGCAGACCCTGACCGTCGACAAGCTGCTCGTGGCCGTGGGCCGTCGCGCCGCGAGCAAGGGCCTGCTGGCCGATGGCACCGGCGTGAAGCTCAACGAACGCGGCCAGGTCGAGGTCGACGACCACTGCCACACCGGCGTCGATGGCGTCTGGGCCATCGGCGACTGCGTGCGCGGCCCCATGCTCGCGCACAAGGGTTTCGAGGAAGGCATCGCCGTCGCCGAACTGATCGCCGGCCTGCCCGGCCACGTCAACTTCGACACGATTCCGTGGGTGATCTACACCTCCCCGGAAATCGCCTGGGTTGGCAAGACCGAGCAGCAGCTCAAGGACGAAGGCGTGGCTTACAAGGCCGGCAGCTTCCCCTTCGCCGCCGTCGGCCGCGCCGTGGCGATGGCCGAGCCCGCCGGGTTCGTCAAGGTCATCGCAGATGCCGAGACCGATCGCGTGCTGGGCATGCACCTGGTCGGCGCGAATGTGTCGGAACTGGTGCACGAAGGCGTGCTGACGATGGAGTTCAAGGGCTCCGCGGACGACCTCGCCCGCATCTGCCACGCGCACCCGTCCTTGTCCGAAGCCGTGCACGATGCGGCCATGGCCGTGCACAAGCGCGCGATCCACAAGGCGAACTGATCGCAGCGCACCACGCACGACGGCCCGGACATCGTTCCGGGCCGTGTTGTTTCCGGAATCGCCAACATGTCATTCCCTGCCATCCTGCTCTCCATCGCCGCCTTTGCGTCCACTGCGACTGCTGCCGAATCCATGACCGACCCAAAGTCTGAAAACGCTGGCGTTCACGACCGTTGCTCGCAACTTCGCGTCGGCATGAACTACCGTGATGCCCTCGCCGTCATGGGCAGGGAACCCGACAGCACGCTCTCCGGTCATTCAGCCGCAGGCCCTGGCGGAAATCCGCCTCCCGGCAGCTACGCAATCGACTTCTGGTACGGCACCGATTCGCAGGGTGTTTCGGTTATCTCCAGCGTCCGCTACAGCGGCGGAACGGTGGAGTCAGTGGATTGCGCCCGTCCGGCCAACCACGACAGCGCCATGCACTCCAATTCTTCGGAAACCTGATCCATGCAATCCATTTGTGTCTATTGCGGTTCCAACGCCGGTAGCAAGCCGATCTACGCCGACCGTGCGGCCGCACTCGGCGATCGCATCGCGAAGGAAGGGCTGCGCCTGGTCTACGGCGGCGGCAACGTCGGCCTGATGGGCATCGTCGCCGATGCGGTGCTGTCGGCGGGCGGCGAAGTCACTGGCGTCATCCCGAAGCAGCTTGCAGATTGGGAAGTCGCGCATCGCGGCGTGACCGAGCTGGAGATCGTCGGTTCGATGCACGAACGCAAGTCACGCATGTTTGACCTGTCCGACGCCTTCGTTGCCCTGCCCGGCGGCTTCGGAACCATGGAAGAGATCTTCGAGATGCTCACCTGGCGCCAGCTCGGCATCGGCAACAAGCCTTGCGCCTTCCTCGACATCGATGGTTTCTACGAACCGTTGATCGGCATGATCGACCGCATGGTCGCCGAACGTTTCCTGCACGCCGACCAGCGCACCGACCTGTGGCATGGCGACGACATCGATGCGATGTTGCAGTGGATGCGCAACTACACGCCGGCCCGGGCGGAAAAGTGGATTGACGAGAAGCGCCGAAACGCGATGCGGTAAGCAACTCGCGCATGGCGATGCGTTGTGCATAGCGGCGCCCATGTCTTCGTCTGGCGCGGATCAACGAGAAGCGCCGCAACGCGATGCGGCAAACCTGTCGCACCGCGGTATAGTCCCGGCACATCGCCTGGAGCCGGACGACATGAAGATTTCGCTTCCCATCCTTGCCGCCGCGCTGCTCTGCCTGGGCGCCTGCTCCAGCACTTCCATGACGGGCCGGGACATCGATCGCATGATGTCAACGCATGCCACCGTACCGGACGTGAGGCTCGAGGGGCCTCTCGGCGGCCAACGCAATCCAGTGCGCGCGAACGGTCCGCAGGGACAAAGGGATTACCTGGCGCGCCTGCGTTGCGCCGATGGTCTCGCGCCCTCCTTTCAACGTATCGGATCCATCGGCATCGGCCCCTACGGAAAAATGCTGGATGGCTATACGGTGCAGTGCCGTGGCGAAGATCCAGTCACCGTCGCCATGGACATGTACCACTGCGTCGAGGAAACCCTTCCCATCCCGGGCATGGAGCTGACCGAGCGGGTGATCCCCATTCCCACCTTCGGCGCATGCCCCGCGCCGTCGACCAAGACCACGCCATGATCCCCATGCAAACCTTCAATGCCTTCCGCATCCACAACGACGATGCAGGCTACCGCAGCGGCATCGAGCAGGTCGCCATCGACGCCCTGTCTCCCGGCGAAATCGTGGTCGAAGTTGCGCACTCTTCGGTCAACTACAAGGACGCGTTGGCTGGTACCGGCAAAGGCAAGATCCTGCGCCGTTTTCCGCTGGTCGGTGGCATCGACCTCGCGGGCCATGTCGCCGCATCCGACGATCCTGCCTTCAAGGAAGGCGATGCGGTGCTGGTCACCGGTTGCGGACTCAGTGAAACCCGCGATGGCGGTTATTCCCGGTACGCACGCGTCGAATCACGATGGGCGATCCCCCTCCCCGCGGGACTGACGCTGCGCGAAAGCATGATCCTGGGCACGGCTGGCTTCACCGCCGCACTCGCGCTGCTGCGCATGACCGAGAACCGGCAAACACCGTCGCTGGGGCCACTCGCCGTGACCGGTGCCACCGGCGGCGTCGGTTCGCTCGCCGTGGACATCTTCAGCAGCGCCGGCTACGAAGTGCACGCGATCAGCGGCAAGCCTGAAAACACCGACTACCTGAAATCCATTGGTGCCAGCGAAGTGCTCGGCCGCGAGACGCTGGCAACGACACGTCCGATGGAATCGGCGATCTTCGGCGGCGGCCTCGACAACGTCGGCGGCGCGATGCTCGCCAGCCTGCTGGCGCAGACGGTGCCCTACGGCAACGTCGCCAGCGCCGGGCTCGCCGCCTCGCACGATCTGCCGACCACGGTGATGCCCTTCATCATCCGTGGTGTCTCGCTGCTGGGCGTGGCGTCGGCAGGCACCGCACGCGACATCCGCGACGAAGTCTGGCGACGCCTCGCCAGCGACTGGAAGCCGCGCCACCTCGACACCATCTGCACCCGCGAGGCCAGGCTCGCGCAACTGCCCGAGGTCTTCGACACCATGCTGGCCGGCGGCTCGTTCGGCAGGACGCTCGTCACGCTTTGACACCCCACCTTGCGGGGAGGCGTTGCATCGTTACAATCCGGAAGCATCCAACGGGGAACCTCATGGCGCGCATCCTGATCGTCGACGACTCGCCGTCGCAGTTGATGGGCATCCGCCGCATCGTGGAGAAGCTCGGCCACGACGCGATCACCGCCGAAGACGGCGCCGCGGGCGTCGAGGCCGCCAAGCTGCACCTGCCCGACCTGGTGCTGATGGATGTGGTGATGCCCAACCTCAACGGCTTCCAGGCCACGCGCTCGCTGACGCGCGATCCGGCGACCCGCCACATCCCCGTCGTGCTGGTGACCACCAAGGATCAGGAAACCGACCGCGTCTGGGGCATGCGCCAGGGCGCGAAAGCCTATCTCACCAAGCCTTTCAGCGAAGCCGAACTGTCGGAGATCATCATCGGGATGATCGGCAGCAGCGCCATCCCAGACGAGGGCTGACGCCGGTTCTTCAGGCGTTGCGCCACTCGCCCGCGAATGCATCGCGCAAAGTTTCGTAAGCCTCGCGCTGGCGTTCATCCTTCGCCGTCGGCGCCTGGATTTCCAGCTCGACGATCTGGTCGCCCGGAACGCCAGACCCTGCCGCGGGCAAGCCACGTCCCCGCAGCCGCAGCTTGCGACCGGCTTCCGAATCCTTCGGCACCTTGAGCTCGACATCGCCGCCGAGCGTCGGCACTGCGACCGTCGCGCCCAGCGCGGCTTCCCACGGTGCCACCGGCAACGAATAGAGGATGTTGCGTCCGTCCACCTCGAAGCGTGGATGCGCCGCGTATTCGATCTCGAGCAGCAGGTCGCCGCCGCGCTGTCCCTGCCTGGCCAACCGGATCACCTGTCCCGGACGGATGCCCTTGGGCACGCGCACCTCGAACGTCTTGCCACCCACGCCGACCCGCACGCTGTCGCCGCGATGCACGCTCTCCAGCGAGACCGCGAGCTTGGCGCGCGTGTCCCCGACTGGTTGCGGCCCTCGCGGCTGCGCCCGCCCGTTGCCACCACCACGCCGGAACAAACCCTCGAAGAAGTCGCTGAATCCGCCACCGGCACCACCGCCCGCGAACACTTCTTCGTAGTCGAATCCGCCCGCGCCTCCGCCGAAACCTCCCGGGGGAGCCTGCACATCGTCGCCGGGCCGGTAGCCGCGCGCGCGCAACTGGTCGTAGGCGGCGCGCTTCTGCGGATCGCGTAGCGCTTCGTAGGCCTCGTTGACGGCCTTGAACTTGTCCTCGGCCCCGGCTTCCTTGCTGACGTCGGGATGGTATTTTCGCGCCAGCCGGCGATAGGCGGACTTGATTTCCGCTTCGCCCGCATTCGGCTCTATGCCCAGGGTTTCGTAGTAGTCCTTGAACTGCATGTCGGCCTTGCACCATCGGACAGGCGACGCCACGCCGCCCACAGGCGACAGTCTAACCGGGCGAAACCGCCGGTGATCCAACCGAGGTGAGTGCGTCGTGACAGGGCGGCCGCTACACTCGCGCCATCCTCCACCAAGGCACCACCATGACCATCCAGATCGGCGAACGCATCCCGGAAGTCGTGCTCAAGCACATCGACGGCGGCATCGAGGCCATCGATACGCCCACCCTGTTCGGTGATCGCAAGGTCGTGCTGTTCGCGGTGCCGGGCGCATTCACGCCCACCTGCTCGGAGAAACACCTGCCCGGCTTCGTCGAACATTTCGATGCCTTCCGCGAGCGCGGCATCGAGGTCGCCTGCATGGCGGTGAACGACCCGTTCGTGATGCAGGCCTGGGGTGCGACCCAGCACGTGCCCGATGGACTGATGATGCTCTCCGACGGCAACGGCGACCTCGCCCGTGCGCTGGGGCTGGAGATGGACGCCAGCGCCTATGGCATGGGCGTACGTGCCAAGCGCTTCGCACTGTATGCCGAGGACGGCGTGGTCAGGCAGTTGTTCGTGGAAGCGCCCGGCGAATTCAAGGTGTCCAGCGCCGAGAACGTGCTGGCGAACATCTGATCGTCAACGCACTACCCGGAACGACACGCTGCTCCAGGCGCCGCTGTCGGCAAGCGCGGTCAAGGTGTGTCGGCCGGGCTGCTTGAACTCGTGCCGGAACGATTGCGCACCGTGGGTTTCGGCGATCCAGCGCCCATCCAGCAGCCACTGGATACGCGTGGATGTGCCGATGGCGCGCAAGGACAGCTTCACGCCATCCAGGCTGTCCGGCGCACGTGCGAGCGCCACGCCTTCATTGACGCCCTCGATGCGCAACTCCTCCAGCGCATCGCGGCCATCGGCCATGCAATCGGGCGACAATGACGGCAAGCGCGACGCACTGCGCGTGGCCGCGGACAACCAGGGCGATGCCAACGCGGGCCAGCGTGCGATTTCCCGCGACTCGCGGGCATGCGGGCGGCTGCATTCGGCCGACAATCGCAATCCACTCGCCGGATCGATGTCGAAGCGTTCGCGGCCCGTGCTCCACAGACGCGCATCGCGCTCGGCGAAAGTCGGCGGCACCGCACCATCCAGCGTCCACGCCTTCATCCGCCGCTGGCACGACGCATCGGGTTGCCCGTCGGCAGCCGTTCCCAGTGGCCAGCACACTTCGCGCTCGGAGACATTGGCAGGTACCGGCACGCGCGCATCGTCGCCGGGTTCCCTCGGCAGGCTGTCGATGGTCTCGAACAGGAGCGGCAGTGCAGTGACCGCGCCGTATTGCCCGGGCAACGGCGTGCCGTCCGGACGCCCCACCCAGACGCCGACGGTGTAGCGTCGCGTCGCACCCAGCGCCCAGGCATCGCGGAAACCGTAGCTGGTGCCGGTCTTCCACGCCACTCGAAGGCGGCGGCCGGTATCGAACGTCTCCATCCGTTCGCCGGGCCGCGGATTGGATTCGAGGATCTCGCGCACGATCCACGCCGCGCCCGGCGACAACAGCCGCCGCTCGACCAATGCCGCCTCCGGCGTGTAACGCACCTGCCCGGCAATGCCGTTGCGGTGCAGCGCCGCGTGCGCGCCGACCAGATCTTCAAGGCGTGCGCCGGTACCGCCAAGGATCAACGAGAGGTTCGGTGTTGCGCCACGCGGAAAGCGCAGCGAGATCCCGGCGTGATCCAGCCGCGCGGTGAAACGTGCGGGGCCGATACGGTCGAGCAGATCCACCGCCGGCACGTTGAGCGAGAGCCGCAGTGCCGTTGCTGCGCTGACCGGGCCATTGAAAGCGGCATCGAAGTTGCCAGGCCGGTAGCCACCGAAGGATTGCGGCGCATCGACCAGCAGGCTTTCGGAATGGATCAAGCCATCGTCCAGCGCAATGCCGTACAGGAACGGCTTGAGCGTCGATCCGGGCGAGCGCCAGGCGCGCACCATGTCGACATGGCCAAGCCTGCCGGCATCGCCGAACGCTACCGAGCCCACGTACGCCCTCGCTTCCAGCGTCGCGTTGTCGACCACCAGCAACGCTGCCGACGTGCGCTCTGGCAGCGACGAAAAATAAGCGGAGACACGCTCTTCCAGCGTGCGTTGCAGGCCGGCATCGATGGTCGACTCGATGCGTTCGGCACGCGGCGCGGCGCTGCGCAGGCGCTGCGCCAGCAACGCCGCCGACACCGGCACGCGCAGGCTGCGCGAGACCACCGGCTCGATCTTCGCGTCGTCGACGTCGGCACGCTTCCATGCACCCAGTTCGACCATGCGTTCGAGCACCTTGTCGCGCGCAATGCGGGCCGCATCGGGATTGCGATCGGGCCTCAGACGTGTCGGTGCCTGCGGCAATACCGCCAGCAGCGCGCCCTCGGCCTGCGACAGTCGCGAAGCCGGCTTGCCGAGATAGGCCCAGCTCGCCGCTTCGACACCTTCGATGGTGCCTCCGAATGGTGCGCGTTCCAGGTAAAGCGACAGGATCTCGTCCTTCGACAGATGCGCTTCGAGCTGCAATGCACGCAACAGTTGCACCAGCTTGCCCGAGGGCGTGCGCGTACTGCCAGGTTCGGCATCGAGGATGCGCGCGACCTGCATGGTGATCGTCGAGCCGCCGGACACGATGCGTCCGTGCCTGAGCCATTGCCAGCCCGCACGCGCCAAGGCCCACGGATTGATGCCGGGATGGTGCCGGAACCAGCGATCTTCGTAGCCGAGCAAGGCCTGCAGGTACAACGGCGAGACACTGGCCGGATCCGCGGGATGCCGCCAGACGCCGTCGGCATCGGCGAATGCACGCAACGGCGTGCCGTCGCGCGCGACCACGAGCGTGCTGGTGTCGCGGGCTTTCGGCAGTTTCGGCGGGAACGCGAGGTCGAGCGCGAGCAGCGAAACGAGGAAGGCAACGGCGCCCCAACGCAGCCACGGAAGCAAACGACGAGGCATGCCCCCTCTCCCGTTGACGGGAGAGGGTTGCGGCGAGGGCAGCGTTGTCCTTTTCATGACGTCATCGTCGGCAGATGCAAGCCGGGACACATCACTCCGGCCCTCATCCGCCCTCCGGGCACCTTCTCCCGCAAGCAGGAGAAGGAATTTCCATCCTTATGGCTGCACCACCGTGATCGTCGCCGGCAACGAGCGCCCCACGCCGCGCAGGTCGGGGCGATACATGTCTTCGACCAACGGTGGCGGCGCGGTGTAGCTGCCCGGCGTGACCGCACGCACCAGGTAGAACAATCGTGCACGACTGCCACGCGAGAGCTTCAACGCCGCCACGTAGCGGTCGTCGCGGAACTCTTCGTGGCGCACGTCGGCGGCACGCGCGCGGTCGGAGATTTCGATCCCGGCCACCACCACGTCGGCCCACTGCTTGGCATCGCCGAGGTTGAAGTTCTCGATCTCCAGGCCCGCCGGCAACAGGTCGACCAGCAGCGCATCGGGCATGTCCACGTCGGAGACGATCTCCACGCCGACGATCAATGCCTCGCCTTCCTTCAACGGCCCCGGCGTCCATGGCTGTCCATCGGTGGCGTAGAGCCTGCGCTCGACCCGGATGGTGTTGGCATCGGGAGCCGGGGCCTCGCGCGGAACCCCGGCCACCTCGATGCTGGCGAACAGCGGCGGCGTGCCACGGGGGTCGAAGCGCACACCCGAGGCGAGGGCCGCATGGTCGAAACGACGGCCGAACACGCGCGTTTCGCCGACGGCTTCTTCGCTGCCGCCAACCTGCAGCGTGCCCGACACGCGCTTGTCCTGGGATGCCGCAAGCGCCTTGCCCAGGCGTGCCAGCGCGATCTGCTCCTGCGTGCTCAGGTACATCCAGCCACGGCTGCGACGGGCATCCAGGTCGCGGCCGAGCGTGATGGCCTGTGCGTCGTAGGCCGGCTTGGCAAAGCCGCGCTCGTGGGTCATCGCGATCATCAACGCACGGTCGCGCAACGGGCTGCCGTAATCGCCGAGGTAACCCGGGCGGTCGCCACGGAACGCGAAGCCTTCCTCGATCGCCTTCTCGCCGCGCTGCCGGTCGCCCTGCATCGCCAGCGCAAGGCCGAGGTGCACCAGCGGCAAACCGGTCAGCACGTTCTTGCGGTCGTTGTCGTGCAGTGCGCGCAACGTGCCGAGCGGCGCGCGGTTCACGCGTGCCAGCACATAGCCGGCATGCGCCTGGTAGGCGAACTTGAGATGCGAGCGGTGGTTCTGCCCGTAGAACTCGTTGCCGCCTGCCAGCAGGTCTTCATTGAGCCGCTCCAGCGCACGTTGCAGCACCGCTTCCGGCACCGCGAAACCCTGGTCACGCGCATCGAGCAGGAACTCGACGATGTACGGCGTCAACGCCGGGTTGGTGTAGCCGTCGCTGCCCCACATCGAGAAGTGACCGCGCTGCACCTGCATCGAGGCCAGCCGGCCGAACGCGCCTTCGACGTACTGCCTGCGCCTGGCGGCATCGACATCCTTCAAGCCGAGCATGGTGGCCGTCGCCTCGTCCAGCACCAGCGCCGCGAAGCCCTTGCTGGTCGTCTGTTCCGCGCAGCCGTAGGGATAATCGAGCGCGCCACGGATCGCACTGGCGAACGGAATCGGCGGCAAGGCGCTCACCGTCATCTGCGCGGTGACCGAGCCCGGCATGAAGCCATTGGCGAGGCCGGCATCCAGCGTCACCGGTGCCAAGGGATCGATGGTCTGCGTGCGCGAGCGCAATACCGACGGCCACGCCGGGCGCACCGGCAGGTCGTAGCTGCGGTCGACCTTGAAGCCGTTGCCTTCGACGCGCACCCGCACCTTGGCCACTTCGTACCCTTCGCGCGCCGACAGCGGGAAGTTGAGCGTGGATTTACCATCGACGGCCAGTTGGGACTTGCGCACGTTCTCGCCGATGGACACCGGCCCGATGCCGTCGACGCGCACGTCGAATTCGCCGGCCTTGCCGGTGAAGTTGGTCAGGTCGAGGGTGACCGTGCTGCGGTCACCCGGCGCCATCACCCGCGGCATGCTGGCCTCGGCGACGATCGGCGCGCGCACCACGGTCTCGCGGTCTCGACTGCCGTAACGATCGGCCGAATACACCAGCGCCGACACCCGCAAGGTGCCGTTGAAATCAGGCAGGTCGAGCCGGATGCGTGCATTGCCTTGTGCATCGAGTTTCACCGGCCCGGCAAAGAGGTCGACCGTCTGTACCCGCGCCGTGGGGCGACGCGCCTGCGGCAATGCCGCCAGGCCGATGTCGCCGCCGAAGCGGATGCGCGCGGTGCCACCCTCGAAACTCTCGATCACCCGGCCGTAGATGTCGTAGGCATCCACGCCCAACCGGCGCTGCGCGAAGAAGTGCTTCGTCGCATCCGGCACAGGGAAGCGGGTGATGTTGAGGATGCCGACATCCACCGCGGATACGGTGGCGAAAGCTTCCTGTCCGGCGAGTTGCGGCGCACTGACCACGACCTGCATCGGGCCTTCGGGTCGGATCTGATCCGGCACGTTGAGCCCGACCGAGACCCGGCGGTCGCGGCGATCCATCGGCACGTGCGCCACGCCCACGGCGCGCGCCGGCGTGACCTTGCTGGTCGCGCTGCCGCCACGGAACACCAGCGCGGTGACGTACACGTCGTGACGCTCCCAGTCTTCGGTCACCGGGATCTCGAACGTGCTGCCGGGACGCGCGTCGATGGCCTGCACGTACAGCATGCGGTCGCTCTCGACGATCAGCAGGCCCTTGCCCGGATGCGGCGGCGTGACCGTGACCTTGAGTTTGTCGCCGGCACGGTAGGCAGTCTTGTCGAGCGCCAGCTTGACCTTGTCCGGACGCGCATCCAGCCCACGGTTGTCGTCGCCCCAGCTCCAGCCGGCCCGGAACGGATAGCGCGTGGTCAGCTGCGTCTGCGGATCGAACACGTCGACGCGG
This sequence comes from Luteimonas sp., assembly GCA_024707405.1. Lineage (GTDB taxonomy): Bacteria > Pseudomonadota > Gammaproteobacteria > Xanthomonadales > Xanthomonadaceae > Luteimonas. The sequence goes on along the minus strand of JANPZU010000002.1, from coordinate 110,539 downwards.
TACTCGCCCCACTCCACCGGGAAATCGAACCGTGCCGCAGTCTCGCCGGCATCGATGCTGCGTTCCTGCACATTCTCGAAACGGCTGTTGAAGTCGAAGCGCCAACCGCCCTCGGTGTCATGCGTCCAGTGGTAGTCGCGGTGTTCGCGCACCAGGGTGACCTTGAGGCCACGCGCCGGGCGCGGCTTGCCATCGCTGCCGACACGCAGGAGTTCGAAGCGCGGGTTGCTGTTGGCATCGGCGCCTTCCTTGTCATCGAACAAGGGGCGCACGCCGACCAGTGCGTCGGCGGGCCAGAGCACGCGCTTGAGCGTGCGATTGACGCTGCGACCGCCGGTTTCGTAGACGCTGCCGGTGACGATCGCAGCGACCGGCGTCGTCGCCTTCACTTCCTCGGGCAAGGCGATGTCCTGCTGCAACTTGCCCTGCGCATCGAGCGTGCCATCGATGACATCCTTGGCCTCTCGCGGCAGTTGCACGGTCGGGTCGCCGAAGAAGTAACCGGGGAGCGATTCCACCGGATGCTGCTCCACCGCCACGGCGAGTTTCGCGGTAAAGCGATTGCCCGCCGCGGGTGCGCCATACAGATACGCGCCGTCGGCCTGCAGCCGCAGCGGCTGGCCGGGCTTGAGCACGGCATCGACGGAGGCAAGGTCGAGCTTCATGCGTTCGGGCAGGAACTCCTCGATCCTCAGGGTCATGCCCTGCACCGCCTCGCGGCTGGCAGGATCGGTGCGGAACTCGACCTGCCAACGCCCGGTCGGCGCGTCGACCGGCACTTCCTTCTCGAAGCGGAAGTAGCCCTGCGCACCGGGCTCGACCCGGCTTTCGAAGAAGGTCTTGCCGTCAGGCTGCTTCAGCCGCACGAACAGGGCCTGCGTCTTGCCATCCTTCGCCACGACCGGCTTGCCGTCGTGGTCGCGCAACAAGGCCGACACGCGCACCGTCTCGCCGGGGCGGTAGAGGTCGCGGCCCGACCAGGCGAACACGTCGAACCACGCCTGCTGGCGACCGCCGACCGAGAACTCGGACAGGTCGAGCGCGGGCTGGTTGAACGGCAGCATGGTCACGTCGTTGCCGCGCGTGGCGACCAGCACGTGCGCTGCGTCGAGCGCGTAGTCGACCAGGGCATTGCCGTTGTTGTCGGTTTCGGCGCGGTAGATCGCCTCTCCGCGTGCATCCAGGATGCGCAGCGACACCTTGCCAAGCGCCCCGCCGCCATGCAGCGAAGCGCTGTGCACGAACAGCTTGTCCTTGTAGGCGCGCACATGCAGGCCGATGTCGCTCACGGTGAAGAACGCGGTCTCGTACTGGTCTCCGAACGAACCGGCGCGCTTCATCACCGCGAAGTAAAGGCCCGGCTGCTGGAGATCCGGCACGTCCTGCACCGGCAGGTAGGTCAGCACGCGCTCGTTGCGCTCGCCGCCCAGGACGAAGCGGTTCACGTACACCGGGTCGGCCAGTCGCGACAACGGCGTCTTGCCGCCCCAGTCGTTCTCCAGCTCCCAGGTACCGCGGCGCCCGCCGCGCTGGTATTCGGCAAAGAACCTGGACAGCGACTTCTCCTGCACGCGCAGGAACTCGACGTCGACCTCGGGCACGTTGATCGACACCACCGGCAGCCCGCGCGACTCCCGAACCGGCAGCACGCTGCCCTGCGAGGCAAAGCCCACCACCGGATCGAGTTCGCCGGTGAACACCTTGCGCTCGATCTCCTCGCCCAGCTTCGTGCCGTCGGCCGCCGTCAGCTCGCCGGAAATGCGCAGCGTGTAGTCGCGCGCCGGCTGCACGAACGGGAAGCGCAAGGTCTTGCCGTCCCTGGACAGCGACCAACTGCTGGTCTCGGCGACGGGCTCGGCGAAACGGATCAGCTTGTCGAAATCCTGCGTGCCGACCAGCGGCAGCGAGAACTCGAGCGCGATCGCCAGCGAGCCATCGGTCTGGTCGGGCCAGGCGCGCACCAGGCCAAAGCCCTCGATGGCGTCACGCTGTGCCTGGATGGCCTCGCCGCTGATGCCCGGCAGTTGCCCGGTCTCGTTACGCTTGCAGCCCGGAAGCGCGAGTATCGCGATGGCTGCAAACAGCAGCAGCATCCATCGCACATTGCCCCGACCCGCCGCCTGCGCCGCCTGCTGCATACGTCCTCCTTTGTCGAAGGCAGTATAGACATCGCGCCATCGCGACGGCCCGCCCTCGCCCCTGCCTGCGCGGGCCGGAAGGAAACATTGCCTGCCGGGATCACCGCGATCCGTGCCTCAGACAACGCGGGACGCAGACGGTTCCGGCAAATGGCGGACGCGATTCAATCGCCCGCGGGTGTGTCCCTTGCCAGTGGCACGCGCAGGCCGTTCAAATCCATCAGCACGTGCAGCACGATCGGGATCAGCAAGCTGCCCGTCGCAAGGTAGATCCCCATGAACAAGGCACCGATGAGGCCGGTGGCGACCACCCCCGAGCGCCCCTGGTAGGCATGCCCGAGTCCGAACACGGCCCCACCGATGAGGATGTAGGCCAGCGCCGGCATCGGCGGCAACAACGCCACCATCGCCGCCAGCAGGAAGCCGCGCTGCGTGATCTCCTCGGTGACGCCCGCGGTCAGCGAGAGGAACGCATAACCCCGTCGTTCGCCGGTGGTTGTCGGCAGCAGCGCCGCCACCGCATCGTTGGCCGCCGCAGGCGCCCCGGTGCCGTCCGCCTTGCGCATCCTGTTGACCGCGATCGCGCCCGCGACGATCGACACGACGATCATCAGCACCATGCCGATCAGCAGTCCCTTGACGAAGGACGATCCTGCCGACGCCTCGGCAAGGCTCGACCAGCGCGGCCAGGCGATGCCCAAACGTTCCAATCCGAATCCCGGCGAGGACATCGCCAGCAGCAGCACGCCCGCGGCCATCATCCACGACCAGCGACTCCAGCCGAGATAGAGCTTGCGACGGGCATCGGGCACGCCGGCGGCAAGGTCGGCCAGGAAGCGGCGGAACGAGATGCGGCCGGACACCGCTTCGCCAACGACCAGCCACGCCACCAGCGCCACGGTCAGCGCCAGGGCGACCGGGCCGAGCTCAATGCCTTGCGCAGGCGTGATGGCGCTCTGGAACACACCCTCCCCCGTCGTTCATCGCCGGCACGGCGCCATCGAACGATGACCCCGTGCCGACACGATGCGAAGGGTCAGGATACCGGACGATCCCCGTCGGTTCCTGCTTCGTCCGGGATGACGGGCGCAGCGCCCGTTGCGGGCAACGATTCCAGTTCGGCATCGCCTTCGCTGTCGAGCGATACGTCGATGCGCTCGATCGCCTGCAGGCTTTCGTCCTCGGCGACGCGGATCAGGGTCACGCCCTGCGTGTTGCGCCCGACCTGCGAGATTTCCGCGGCGCGCGTGCGTACCAGGGTGCCGCCGTCGGAAATCAGCAGCACTTCGTGGTGGTCGCTGAGCTGGATCGCACCAACGAGCTTGCCGTTGCGCTCGGTGGTCTTGATCGCCATCACGCCTTGCGTGCCACGGCCCTTCTTCGGGTATTCGTCCAGTGGCGTGCGCTTGCCGTAGCCGCGTTCGCTGGCGGTGAGGATGTCGCCATCACCGTCCACGACGATCAGGCTGCGCACCGCTTCGCCCTGTGCGAGCTTGATGCCACGCACGCCGGTGGCGGTACGGCCCATCGAGCGCACCGAGGCTTCATCGAAGCGCACGGCCTTGCCGTTGCTGGCGAACAGCATCACGTCGCGGCTGCCGTCGGTCAGTTCTGCATTGACCAGTGCGTCGCCCTCGTCGAGGTTGATCGCGATCTTGCCGCGCGCCAAGCGGTAGGCAAACTCGGTCAGCGGCGTCTTCTTCACCGTGCCGTTGCGGGTGGCGAAGAACACGAACTTGCCGCCCTCGTACTCGCGTACCGGGACAACGGCCTGCACCTTCTCGCCTTCTTCCAGCGCGATCCAGTTGATGATCGGACGGCCGCGCGCATTCGGGCCGGCATCGGGCAACTGGTACACCGGCAGCCAGAATACGCGACCGGCACTGGTGAAGGTGAGCAGGGTGTCGTGCGTGTTGACCAGCCACAGCTGGTCGATGAAATCCTCGTCCTTGGTCGCCGCCGCATTGCGGCCACGACCGCCACGCTTCTGCGCGCGGTACGCGGTCACAGGCTGGCGCTTGGCATAACCGGCATGCGACAGCGTGACCACCACGTCTTCTGGCGCGATCAGGTCGAGGATGTCGAGGTCTTCCTCGCTGGCGCGGATCTCGCTGCGGCGCGCATCGCCGAATTCTTCCTTGACGTTGCGCAGCTCGGTGCGGATCACCTCCAGCAGCACGTCCGGGTTCTCGAGGATCTCGATCAGGCCACGGATGGTGTCGAGCAGCAGGCGGTATTCCTCGGTCAGCTTTTCCTGCTCCAACCCGGTCAAGCGGTGCAGGCGCATCTCGAGGATCTGCTGCGCCTGCACTTCGGTCAGCTGGTAGGTGCCTTCCACCAGGCCCACGCCCGCCGGCAGGTCTTCCGGACGCGACGCCTCGGCGCCTGCGGCGGCAAGCAACGTGCCGACAAGACCCGGCTCCCAACGGCGCGCAAGCATGCGTTCCTTGGCGACGCCCGGGTTCTCGGAGGTCTTGATCAGCTCGATCATCTCGTCGATGTTGGCGAGCGCGACCGTCAGGCCTTCGAGGATATGGGCGCGATTGCGCGCCTTGCGCAGTTCGAAGATCGTCCTGCGCGTGACCACCTCGCGGCGGTGGCGCACGAAGGCTTCGAGAATCTGCTTCAGGTTCAACAGTTGCGGCCGGCCTTCGACGATCGCCACCATGTTGATGCCGAACACCGACTCCATCTGCGTCTGCAGGTAAAGGTTGTTGAGCACCACCTCGGCCGAATCGCCGCGCTTGACCTCGATGTAGATGCGCATGCCGTCCTTGTCGGACTCGTCGCGCAGCTCGCTGATGCCCTCGAGCTTCTTTTCCTTCACCAGCTCGGCGATCTTCTCGATCAGCCGCGCCTTGTTGACCTGGTACGGGATCTCGGTGACGACGATCGCCTCGCGGCCGTTGTCGGCCACTTCCACATCGGCCTTGGCGCGGATGCGCACGCGGCCGCGACCGGTGCGGTACGCGAGATGGATGCCACCGACGCCATTGATGATGCCCGCGGTCGGGAAGTCCGGGCCCGGGATGAATTCCATCAGGCCATCGATGTCGATCCCGGGATTGTCGATCAATGCGATCAGTGCATCGATCACCTCACTGAGGTTGTGCGGCGGGATGTTGGTCGCCATGCCCACGGCAATACCGGCCGAACCGTTGACCAGCAGGTTCGGGAACCGTGTCGGCATGACCGACGGCTCCAGTTCCTTCTCGTCGTAGTTGGGCGTGAAATCGACGGTTTCCTTGTCGATGTCGGCCATCAGCTCGTGGGTGAGCTTGGACATGCGCGCTTCGGTGTAACGCATGGCCGCGGCGGAGTCGCCATCGACCGAACCGAAGTTGCCCTGCCCGTCCACCAGCATGTAGCGCAGCGAGAACGGCTGCGCCATGCGCACCAGCGTGTCGTACACCGACTGGTCGCCGTGCGGGTGGTACTTGCCGATGACGTCGCCGACGATACGCGCGGATTTGTAATACGGCTTGTTGCTGTGCGCGCCCAGTTCGTTCATCGCGAAGAGCACGCGACGGTGCACCGGCTTGAGGCCGTCGCGCACGTCCGGCAATGCGCGGCCCACGATCACGCTCATGGCGTAATCGAGGTAACTGCGGCGCATTTCGTCTTCGAGATTGACCGGGATGATTTCCTTGGCGAGATCGGTCATCGAGTTGCTTGCATCCTCGTTGTTCGGCACTGGGTGCCTGGGCATGCAGTCGCCGTTTCAGGCGGTGCCCGGAAACATGGCGGCGGGGCCTTTCGACCCCGCCGTAAACAGTGCCCAAATCATACCACGGAGGCGCATTTTTCGCCAGCATTTTCCGGCCTAAAAACAACCACTTGCAGGCCATAATCCATACCTGCCAAGCATCACGCCGCAGGATCGCGACGAACGCATCACGGGAGTGCCTGACAGCTGTCAATTCCTCTCCCGCGCGGAGGTGGCGACAATGCAGGAACACCGACACAACCAGCACCGCATGGCCTTGCAGCACCCACCATCGCGACCGTCCACTGCCGGACTGCTGCTGCGCGTCGCTGCAGTCCTGCTGGCCTGCATCGCGATCTGGAAGATCGGCATGGCGCTGCTGCCCGGCATGTCCACGCCCGCGCAGCGATTGCTGGCAGGCACGATCATCACCGCGCTGGCCTGCGGCACCCTCGCCATGGCATTGCGCATGGATCGCCTCGATGCCTCGCTGCTTGGCTTGGGCCGCATCCGCGACGTGCTGATCGGCGCATTCGCCGGCGCCGGACTGTGGCTGCTCACCGCGCTGCCTGCGACCGTGCTGTTGCTGTGGCTGGGCCTGGCCAGCGTGCAGTTGGCCAGCGACTGGCCGTCGGCGTTGGCGACGCTGGCCATCCTGATCCCGGCGGTCTTGTTGATCGAAGCGATCCCGGAGGAACTGCTGTTCCGCGGCTATCTCCAGGGCACGCTCGCGCGGCGACTGTCGCCGTGGCTCTCGGTGATCGCACAGGCCGTGTTGTTCGTGTCGTTCGCGTGGGCCATCGGCGCCACGGCGGCACCCGGGCAATGGTCGTTCCTTCCGGGATTCGCGCTGATCCTGGGGGGATTACGATTGCTCGGCGGCAACCTCGGCTGGCCCATCGGCTTCCATGCCGCGCTGATGATCGCCACGCAGTGGTTGCTGGCACACGGCCATTTTTCAGTCGGCAATGCCATGGTGATCCAGGCGATCGCCTTCGTCGCTTTGCCCAGTGCGGTGTATGGCGTGGTGCTGTCGATCCGTGCCGCCGGCAAGGCCGGACGTGCGTGCGCCGATGCAGCCCCAAGCAACGACACCCGTCCCGCGCGGAAGACCGGGGCGTAGAGCGGAACTTGCTCCGCACGATGGCGTCTGCGCCGCGGTTGCAGAAGTCTTGGCCGAGCAAGCTCGGCTCTACGGGTGCCTCAAGCGAACATCGCACGCATCGACGCGGCATCGGGCCGGTCGACGATGCCCTTTTCGGTGACGATGGCATCGATCAGTCCGTGCGGCGTGACATCGAACACCGGGTTCCATGCCGGCACGCCCTCGGCCACGGTGCGGATACCGCCGATGCCGTACAACTCGGCCGGGTCGCGCTCCTCGATCTCGATCAGGTCGCCCGAGGCGGTATCCATGTCGACCGTCGACGACGGCGCCACCACCATGAACTTCGCGCCGTGGTGGCGCGCTGAAATCGCGAGCTGGTAGGTACCGATCTTGTTGGCGGTGTCGCCGTTGGCGCAGATGCGATCCGCCCCCACGACGACCCACTGCACCGCACCGGTCTTCATCAGGTGCGCGGCGGCGGAATCGGCAATCAGCGTGGCCGGAATGCCATCCTGCAACAGCTCCCAGGCGGTCAGCCGCGCGCCTTGCTGCCAAGGCCGCGTTTCACCCGCGAACACTTTTCCGATCTTGCCCTGCGCCACGCCGGCGCGGATCACGCCGAGCGCAGTGCCGAAACCGGCCGTTGCCAGCGACCCGGTATTGCAGTGCGTGAGCACGCCGCTGCCCGGCGCGATCAGCGACGCGCCCAGCACGCCCATCGCATGGTTGGCGGCCAGGTCTTCGGTCTCGATGGCGCGCGCCTCGGCCTCAAGCGCCCCGCGCCAATCCATGCCCTCGCCTGCCCCTGCACGCAACAGTGCTGCGCGCATCCGCGCCAACGCCCAAGCCAGGTTGACCGCGGTCGGACGCGCCGCGTTGAGACGCTGCATCGCCGGCTCCAGCGCCGCGGCGGCATCGGCGGTATCCGACGCATCGACTACGCGCGCAGCCAGCACCACGCCCCACGCCGCGGAAATACCGATGGCCGGGGCACCGCGCACGGCCAGCGAATGGATCGCGGCGGCCACTTCATCGCTCGTCCTGCACGACAGGTACTCGACCACGAACGGCAGCTTGCGCTGGTCGAGCAGTTCCAGTGCATCGCCCGTCCAGCGGATCGGTCGGATGCGGTCGTAGCGTGCGTAGTCGATGTCGTTCTGCATGCCCGCATTGTAACGAGCCGCATGCAGGCCGCGGACGATGCTAGCCGCCACCCGGCAAGACGCTGATCCGCTGCACCAGGGCGTGGCACTCGCCGGGCCTGAGCGCGACGCGCCAGTCCCCGGCATTCGCCGCTTCGAGGCAGACGAAGCCGCGCCATGCATCGGCGCCCACATCCGTCATCACGGCTGCGGCCTCCGTGCCGGGATTCCACACCACCAGCGCACCACTCCCCTCCAGCGCCAGTTCGATCCGGCGCCCGCCCGCAACGTCCACCAGCAGGTAATGCCCGTCTGCACGGCGATAGATGCGGTCGCTGCGACCGGGATCGCGTACATCGTCCAGTTGCCAATCACCCTGCTGCCGGAACCTCGCAAAGTCATGGTGCTTGTCGAGGTAATCCACGCCATCGAGTCCTTCCACCCTGGCCCGCGACACATCACCGACGCGGAAATAGGCATGCAGGGCTTCGCTGTAGACGACGGTGGCATCACCGTTGTTCTCCGTCACCAGCCGCTGCTCGAAGCCGCTACCGATGCGAAGTTCGGTGTGCAGCCGGAGCGGCAGGCCATCGAGGATCGGGAACGACAGGCGCAACGCCACGGTTCCATCCGGTTCGTGCGATGCCATGTCTAGCGACCAGCCGAGAGTGCGCGCGAATCCATGCGCCGGCATGTCGTCGGCCTGGTCCTGCCGCCCGAAGTACGGCCAGACCACCGGCACGCCGCCGCGGATCGGCGTGGGCAGCCCGGCAAGGCGCGGCGAAAGCCAGAACACATCGTGCTGCCCGCGCGGAACGAACGAGAGCACCTGCCCGCCGAACATCGACACCGCAGCAGTCGACCATGGCGTCTCCACCAGCCAGGCCGAAAGGCCGTGGAACGTCCCCGTGCGCACGCCATCGGGCAACGAGACACCGCCAGCCGGCGGCAAGACACCACGCCCAACCAGATCCACGTAGTTGGCAGGCACTTCGAAACGCGTCGGCGATGCATCGCGTCCAAGTCCAGATCCGGTTCCCACGCCGCGACTCCTCAACCTCTGGGAAAGTCGAACGCCAGCACGTCGGCGATCTTCTGCGTCCCGAGCATCGCCATCAGCAAGCGATCGACGCCCATCGCCACGCCGGCACAGGCAGGCATGCCATGCTCAAGCGCAGAGAGCAGCCCTTCGTCGATGCGCGGCGATTCCGCGCCGCGCGAACCACGCACGGCGAGGTCGCGCTCGAACCGGGAACGCTGCTCCACGGCATCCAGCAGTTCGTGGTAGCCGTTGGCCAATTCCAGCGCCCCCAGGTACAGCTCGAAACGCTCGGCGACCTGCACCCCATCGCGTTCGACGACCCGCGCCAGCGCGCATTGGCTGGCCGGATAGTCGTGCACCACCAGCAACTGGTTCGGCGGAAAACGCGGCTGGATGCGGTGTGTCATCAACAGGTCGAGCCAATCGTCGTGGGTCAGCCCTTGCGGATCGATGGCGATGTCGCCGAAGGCGGCGCGCAATGCGTCGATCCCGGCCGCCATGGGATCGATACCAAGCGTCTCGCGATACAACTCGCGATATGCAATCCGCGCCACCGAAGCCTGGCGCCCGACCAATGCCAGCAAGGCCTGCACCAGCTCGACGGTTTCGTCGGCCAGCCGCAGGTGATCCCGATCGATGCGATACCACTCCAGCATCGTGAATTCGGGATTGTGGCGTCCTCCCGCTTCGCCATCGCGGAACACGCGGCCCAGTTCGTAGCAATCGCCGATGCCGGCGGCCAGGAGCCGTTTCAACGCGAATTCCGGCGACGTGCGCAGCCAGCGCGTGCGCGACGCGCCGTCAGTACGGCCGGAGAATTCCAGCGAGAACGAGGCGATGTTGGGATCGGTGTTGCCGGCCTGCGAGAGGATCGGCGTTTCGACTTCCAGCACGCCTCGGGCGCCGAAGAACGCACGGATCGCGGCATTGGCTTGCGCGCGCAGGCGCAGCGCTTCAATGGAGGCCGAAGGCTGCCAGTTCATGCCGGGCATCCGGAGCAGGCTGCAACCATGCGACCGTCATTCCTGCGCAAGCGGGAATCCAGCCTTCAAGCAAGCGGCCACATGGATTGACCAGCCTTTCGGGCTGTTGAAAGTCGCTTCCGCTTGCGCGGGAATGACGATGTCTGCCGCCAACCAGGATCGACGCATGCACATCATCCGTGCTCCACAAGGAACGCCAGCAATCGCGCTTCGTCCCAGATCTCGATGCCGAGTTCCTGTGCCTTGGCGAGTTTCGAGCCGGCGCTCTCGCCTGCAACCACGATGTGCGTCTTCTTCGACACGCTGCCTGCCACCTTGGCACCCAGCGCTTCCAGCTTCGCACCGGCTTCGTCTCGGCTCATCGATGCCAACCCGCCGGTCAGCACCACGGTCTTGCCATCGAGCGGGCCGCCAGCTTCGGCCGCATCTTCAGGTGTGATCGCCAGTAACGTGCCGAGCGCTTCACCGCTGCGCGACAACAGTTGCGCATTGGCATCGTCCTCCAGCCACGCCGCGAAGGCATTGGCCGACTCCGACGGCAATCCGGCAGACACGAAGTTGTGTGCCGGTGTATCGAGCAAGGCGGATGCGTTGGCGAACGCGCTGGCCAATTGCTCAGCACGTACCGGTGTGATCTTCGGGATTTCAAGGTCGACCAGCAGTTTCGACAACGTCAGTTCCGCCCGCAACCTGCCCGACGGCAGGTGCGTGTCGGTGATGGCCACGCCGCGTGCCAGCAGATCGTCGATCACCTGCTGGTTGCCCGGTTGGTCGAAGAAGTGGCCCAGCGAACGCGCCACCTCGCCACCGATGTCCGGAACGCGCTTGAACAGCGGCCATGGCAGGCGGCGGATCAGTTGCAGGTCGCCGAACCACTGCGCCAGCGCCTTGGCCGTGCTCTCGCCCACATGCTGGATGCCGAGCGCGAACAGGAATCGCTCCAGCGTGGCGGCACGGCTACGGTCGATGGCCTCGATGAGGTTCTCGGCCCAACGTGTCGCGATCTTGCCGGCCTTTGCTGTTTCCGGCGTGGTGCTCCCCGCCTCCGCGGGGACAGGCTTGCGCTCGTCCGCGCGCCGTTTCATCTCCAGCAGGTCGTCGAGCGTCAGCTTGTAGAGATCGGCCACCGACTGCAGGTAACCGAGGTCGGACAGATCCTCGATGTAGCGATCACCCAGCCCCTCGATGTCCATCGCACGGCGCGACGCGAAATGCCGGATGGTTTCCTTGCGCTGCGCCGGGCAACTCAACTCGCCCGAGCAACGCCACACCGCCTCGCCTTCTTCGCGCACGATCTCCGAGCCGCAGACCGGGCAATGCGCGGGCATCGTCCAGGGCTGCGTGCCATCGGGGCGGCGTTCGGCGATCACGCCTACGACTTCCGGGATCACGTCGCCGGCACGGCGCACGATGACGCTGTCACCCACACGCACGTCGAGCCTCGCGATCTGGTCGGCGTTGTGCAGCGTGGCATTGGTCACGATCACGCCGGCCACCTGCACAGGTGCCAGTCGCGCCACCGGCGTCGCCGCTCCGGTGCGCCCGATCTGGATCTCGATGGCTTCAACGGTCGTCGCCTGTTCCTGCGCCGGGAACTTGTGCGCGATAGCCCAGCGCGGCGCACGCGAGACGAAGCCCATCTCGCGCTGGCCTTCGCCGTCGTCGAGCTTGTAGACCACGCCGTCGATGTCGAACGGCAATGCGTCACGGCGTTCGCCGATGCGCCGGTAATACACCAGCAAGCCCTCGGCGCCTTCCACCACCTCGCCAAGTGCGCTGACAGGGAATCCCCATTCGCGCAGCTTCGCCAGCGTCGCCGAATGCGAATCGGGCAAGGCACCACCTTCCACCAGACCCGTGCCGTAGGCGTAGAACGCCAACGGCCGCTGCGCGGTGATGCGCGGATCGAGCTGGCGCAGCGAGCCGGCGGCACCGTTGCGCGGGTTGGCCAGCACCTTGCCGCCCTGCAGGCGGGCATGCTCGTTGTAACGCTCGAAGTCGGCGCGCGGCATGTAAACCTCGCCACGCACTTCCAGCACCTCGGGCCAGCCCTCACCACGCAGGCGCAGCGGGATCGCCTTCACCGTGCGCAGGTTGGCGGTGACGTCCTCGCCGCTGGCGCCGTCGCCGCGGGTCGCGCCCTGCACGAAGGCACCGTGTTCGTAGCGCAGGCTGATCGCCAACCCGTCGAGCTTGGGTTCGGCCGAAAACTTCAGCGCCGGACGCTGCAGTTTCTCCGCGATGCGGCGCACGAAATCGTGCACTTCCTCGTCGCTGAAGGCATTGCCCAGCGACAGCATCGGGATGGCATGGCGCACTTCGGCAAACTTGCCCGACGGCGCGTTGCCCACACGCTGCGTCGGCGAATCCGGCGTCACCAGTTCCGGATGGGCGGCTTCGAGTTCGTCGAGTTCGCGCAGCAGCCGGTCGTACTCGGCATCCGGGATGTTCGGCTCGTCGAGGACGTGGTAGCGGTAATTGGCATCCTCGAGCTGCTGGCGCAGTTCGGCGATACGGGCGGCTGGCCTGGCCTGGCTCATGCGACCAACGGATCCTTCGACTCCGGGCCCGTGGCCCGGCACTCAGGGTGGACGATTGCGGCTGCCTGGAATCCCGTTCGCCCTGAGCGTCGCGAAGCGGAGTCGATGGGCAGCGCCTGCTGGCTTCACCAGCGCGGGCTGCGGGTCACCGGCGGTGCTTCATGTTCGCGATCCCAGGCGCGCAGTTCATCGCGCAGGCCGGCGATGCGCTGGCGACCCAAGGCGTTGCGCTGTTCGTCCAGCACCACGCCGTCGAGCAACTCGGCCATGCGCTGCGCGGTGGGCAGCATCGCGTCCCAGGCGTCGAGCGCGCCAACCGGCGCGGGCAACGTGAGGAAGAACGCGATGGCCGGCGTTTCCAGCGACTGGATCTCGCTCATCTCGAAACTCCCCGGCTTGCGGATGTTGGCGACGCTGAAGATCGGCCCGCGCTCGGGATGGCTCTCCACCAGACGGTGGAACACGTTCATGTGGCCATAGGTCAGGCCGGCCTTCTCTGCGGCGACCACGATGTCCGGGCCACGCAGTACCTGCCCCGCCTTGGCGGCGATGTAGAGCGTGACGATCTTGTCGAAGTCCTCGCTGACCCTTTTGCCCAGGTCGCTGTTGGGCGAGGCTGCAGGTGCGACCGCGGCATCGATCAGATCCATCTCCGCCTGCACCGCTTCGTCGCCGTCCTCGACGGCCGAGACTTCCTGTTCGATCTGGGCGCCGAGCGTCGGCTCCAGGCGACCGCCACCGATGTCCGTGGCGCCCTTCGCCCGCTTTTCGGCGTCCAGCCGGCGGCCCTGGCCGGCGCGCGGACGGGTGCCGAAATACCAGATCGCGGCGATCAGGATCAGGCCGGCGATGAGGATGCCAATGCGCAGTTCGGTCATGCGGCTCTCCGATGATGCGTTGGAGGAAAGGTCAGGCTGCGCCGGCGAGGCGCGCTGCCTCGGCCAGGTCGACGGACACCAGGCGGCTGACGCCCGGCTCACGCATGGTAACGCCGCTGAGCTGCTGCGCCGCCTCCATCGTGGCCTTGTTGTGGGTGACGAACAGGAACTGCACCTGCTCGCTCATCTCGCTGACCATGTTGGTGAAGCGGCCGACGTTGGCTTCGTCCAGCGGCGCATCCACTTCGTCCAGCAGGCAGAACGGCGCCGGGTTGAGCCGGAAGATCGCGAACACCAGCGCCACCGCTGTCATCGCCTTCTCGCCACCCGACAGCAGCGAGATGTTGGACACGCGCTTGCCCGGTGGGCGCGCCATGATCGCGACGCCGGTGTCGAGCAGATCCTCGCCGGTGAGTTCGAGGTAGGCATGGCCGCCGCCGAACAGCCGCGGATACAGTTCCTGCACGCCCGAGTTGACGCGGTCGAAGGTGTCCTTGAAGCGGCCGCGGGTCTCGCGATCGATCTTGCGGATGGCGTCTTCCAGCGTTTCCAGCGCGGTGTTGAGGTCGGCGTCCTGCGCGTCGAGGTAATCCTTGCGCTGCGCGGCCTCGGCGTGCTCCTGGATCGCGGCCAGGTTGACCGGCTCCAGCCGGCGCAGCTTGGCGTCGAAGTCGGTGACCATCTTCTCCCACGCCGACACCTCGGCCTCGTCGGTGAGGTTGGCGACCACGTCATCGAGCACGAAGCCGGCCTCGACCACCGCGGCGGTGAGCTGTTCGGCCTTGATCGCCAGCGCCTGCTGGTCGAGGCGACGTTGCGAGATCGCCTCGCGCTGGCCGAGGGCCTGTTCCTCGCGTTCGTGGCGGGTGCGCTCGAAGCCGCGCAGGTCGTTGTCGATCCCTTCCACGGCCGAACGGGCCGCGGCGAGCTTCTTCTCGGCATCGACACGCTGTTCCAGCGCTGCCTGGCGCTGCTGTTCCAGCGCCACGACGGGCGAGTCGCCATCGGACAGTTGCGCAGCCAGTTCGCCCAGGCGCGCATCGAGCTGGCCACGCTGCCCACCCATGCGCTGCAATGCCTGCGCCAACGCCACCACCTGCGCCCGTTGCGATTCCAGCGTCAGCGCCAGCGCGTGCGCGGTATCGCGCGATTCGCGGGCGGCGGCCCGTGCGGCGTCACGCGCCTCGACCAATGCCCGGCGTTCGCCTTCCAATGCAGTGCGCACGGCTTCAAGCTCGGCCATGCGGCCAACCGCGTCTTCCAGCTTGCCGCGCGCTTCACGCGCCTGCTGGCCGCTGGCATCGATGGTCTCGATGAGTTGCGACAGATCGGCGTCGATCTTCTCGATCCGCGCCTTCGCCGAATCCAGTCGACCCTGCTGGCTCTGCAGCTGCCCGGCAAGTTCGGACACATTGCGATGTGCGGTGTAGAGCTGGCGCTGTGCGTCCTCGCGCTGCTGCTCGGCCACCAGCAGGCGGTCGCGGCCAGAGGCGATGGCCGCTTCCAGTTCATGCTCGCGCGCCTGCAGTTCCTCGATCGCGGTACGCAATTCCTTGATCTCGCGCTCGCGCAGCAACGCGCCTTGCTTGGCTGCGCCTGAGCGCACCACGCGCACCCATCCGGCACCAAGGCGCTCGCCGTTGCGGGTGATCACGGAATCGCCTTCGCCCAGCCGCGCCTGCAATGCACGCGCGTCGGACAGGGTCTCGGCGGCATGCAGGCGCGACAGCAGGCGGCGGATCGCCAGCGGCCCCTGCACCTTCGCGGCAAGCGAGGTCGACGCGAAGTCGCCATTTCCGGATTCGGCAGACACCAGCGCCAACCGGCCTTCGCCGAGTTCGCCAAGTGCGTCGACCAGGGATTCCGGCGCTTCGACCAGCACGCCCTCGATCAATTGCCCCAGCGCGCTTTCGACGGCGTTTTCCCAACCCGGCTCGACGGTCAGCCTCTCGCCGACGCGCGTGGCCGAATCCAGCCCGCGCTGGCGCAGCCACTCCACCGCGACGCCCTGTTCCTGGCCCAGTGCGGCGTGCTGCAGTGTTTCCAGCGACGACAGCCGGCCACGCGATTCCTGGGCCTGCTTGCGGACTTCCGACAATTCATTCTGCGCAGTGCGCTGCTGATCCTGCAGCTCGACCGCGGCTTCCTTCCGCTGCTCGAGTTCGAGCGTCAGCCCGTCCAGCGCCGCCTTCTGTTCGTCGTGCCGCGACTGGAGACCGGAGAAGGCCTCGGCCAGCGCGGACAGGTCGAACGCGGCGCGCTCGGCGGCCAGTTGTTCGCGACGGCGGTCGGCATCGAGCGACTGGCGGTCGAGGTAATCGACGCGGGTGCGTTCCACGTCGCCCGCACGCGAGGCCTCGTTCTGCTCACGACTGTGCGTTTCCCAACGCTGCTGCCAATCGGCCAACGCCTCCTCGGCGTTGCGCAGTGCTTCCTGGCGGATGCCGTCGTCCTCGCGCAGCGCCTCCAGTTGCGGCTCGGCATCGGCGATGGCGACCTGCAGCACTTCCAGCCTGGCTTCGTCGCCGCTGATGTGCTCGCCGATTTCCTCCAGCGCGTGGCGGGTTTCCTCGCGCGCCTTGTGCAGACGCTCGCTGAGTTCGCGCTGGTGCGCGATCTGCTGTTCCACTCGCGCCAGCGTGCCGCTGACCTCGTAGCTCTCGGCCTGCGCCTTGTTCAGGGCTTCCGCAGCCTCCTCGCGGCGCACGCGCCCGGTTTCCAGCTCGCGTTCGGCTTCGCGCTGCTCGGCAATGAGTTGCTGCAGGCGGGTTTCTTCCTGCGACAGGCCTTCGCGAAGGCCCTGCAGTTGCGCGTCGAGGCCACGGAACTCGAGCGCCTTCCATTCTGCGTCGCGGATCCTGCGCTCTGCCTGGATGGCGGTGTATTGCTCGGCCTGCTTTGCCTGCCGGGCAAGGTGCTGCAGTTGCTTGCCGATTTCCTCGCGCAGGTCGCCCAGTCGGTCGAGGTTCTCACGGGTGTGGCGGATGCGGGTCTCGGTCTCCTTGCGGCGCTCCTTGTACTTGGAGATGCCGGCGGCTTCCTCGAGGTAGACGCGCAGCTCTTCGGGCTTGGCGTCGATGACCTGCGAGATCATGCCCTGCTCGATGATCGAGTAGCTGCGGGGCCCCAGGCCGGTGCCCAGGAACAGGTCGGTGATGTCGCGGCGGCGACACTTGGCGCCGTTGAGGTAGTAGCTGCTCTGGCCGTCGCGGCTGACGATGCGCTTGACCGAGATCTCGTTGAACGCGGCGTACTCGCCGGCGATGGTGTGGTCGGAGTTGTCGAAGATCAGCTCCACCATCGCTTGCGACACCGGTTTGCGCGCGGTGGAGCCGGCGAAGATCACGTCGGTCAGCGAGTCGCCGCGCAGGCGGCTGGCAGAGCTTTCGCCCATCACCCAGCGCACGGCGTCGATGATGTTCGACTTGCCGCAACCATTCGGCCCCACCACGCCAGTCATGTTGGTCGGCAGGTGCAGCGTGGTGGGATCGACGAAGGATTTGAAACCGGCGAGCTTGATCGTGGACAGGCGCATGCGGCGTTAGGGTTCCACCGGCCGCACCGACTCCTTTCGGGACGCGCCGCCGGCTATATGAATCTGGTTGAGGTTGTCTGGCCAACCCATTGATTGGATTGCCCCCTTGGCACTGTTTGAGTGACAGGGTCTGGCGAGTATAGCTGGCGTGGCGGGCAGCGTCCGCCACCCTCCGGCGGCTGCGACCCGGGGGGCGGCTCACGTCTTGCCACGGGTTTCCGGAAGATCGGGGGCGAACACCAGCGCTTCGAGGAAATTCCGGCGCCAGGCGTGGATGTCGTGGCGCTCGAGGTGACCCATCATCTCCCGCCAGCGTTCGATGCGCTGCGTCTTGGGCATGTTCGACGCCGTGGCGATCGCGTCGGCGACGCCATCGAGGTCATGCGGGTTCACCATCAGCGCCTGCTGCATCTCCCGCGCGGCACCGGCCAGCAACGACAGCACCAGCACGCCCGGATCCTCCGGATCCTGCGCGGCCACGTACTCCTTCGCCACGAGGTTCATGCCGTCGCGCAAGGGCGTGACCAACCCGATGCGGGCAAGGCGATAGAACCCGGTCAAGGTGGCATGGGCGAAGTTGCGGTTGACGTAGCGCAACGGCGTCCAGTCCGGTTCGGCGTGGTTGCCGTTGATGTGTCCGGCAATCTGTTCCAGTTCGTTGCGCAACTGCTGGTATTCGCCGACCTCGCCACGCGAGACCGGCGCGATCTGCAGGTAGGTCAGGCTGCCACGCTCGCCGGCATGGCGCTCGAGGTATCGCTCGAAGCCGCGGAAACGTTCGGGCAGTCCCTTCGAATAATCCAGCCTGTCCACGCCGATGGCGAGTTGCCGGGGGAACAGGCTCCGACGCAGGTCGCGTACCGCCGGCTTGGACATCGCGGCCGCGGCCTGTCGTGCGATCTGCGGGGTATCGATGCCGATCGGGAATGCCGCGGCACGCAGCAGGCGTCCGCCCGGCGCCTCCAGCACGCCCTCGCCGAGCACGCGCCCTCCACCGAACAGCCGCACGTAGCCCTGGAAACGCTCCACATCGCGCTGGGTCTGGAAGCCGACCAGGTCATAGGCATACAGCGTGGAGAAGAGCCGGGCATGATCCGGCATCGCCGCCACCAGATCCGGTGACGGCATCGGCACGTGCAGGAAGAAGCCCATGCGGCAACCGATGCCCCGCTCGCGCAGCAAGGCCGCCAGCGGGATCATGTGGTAATCGTGGATCCAGAGGGTGTCGTCCTCGCGTAGCAATGGCGCCAGCTTTTCGGCGAACATTGCGTTCACGCGCCGGTAGCCTTCCCGCGTTTCGCGGGTGTAATCCACCAGATCCAGCCGGAAGTGCAGAAGCGGCCACAACGTGCGATTGGCGAAACCGTTGTAGTAGGCGTCGTGGTCGCGCTTGTTGAGGTCCATGGTGACGTAGCGGATGCCACCCTCGACCTGCTCGTGCAACGCGCCACTGGCCTCGCGCACGGTCTTGCCGCTCCAGCCGAACCACAAACCGCCCTGTTCTTCCAGCGCCGCGCGCAACGCGACGGCCAGTCCCCCGGCGCGATTTTCGCCCGGCACTGCCACGCGGTTGGACACGATGACAAGCCGACTCACGAGGCTTCCTGCCACGAACGCGACAGCCGCATCGCGGCGATGATCAGGCCCACGTGCGAATAGGTCTGCGGGAAGTTGCCCCAGGCTTCGCCATCCTCGAACGCGGTGTCCTCGGACAGCAGTCCGAGATGGTTGCGGCGTTCCAGCACGCGCTCGAACATCTCGCGCGCCTCGTCCTTGCGGCCGATGGCCGCCAGCGCGTCGATGTACCAGAACGTGCAGATGGTGAAGCTGGTCTCGGGCTCGCCGAAATCGTCCGGCGCGATGTAGCGGAACAGCGCGTCGCCGCGGCGCAGGTCGCGACCGATGGCCTCCACCGTCGCCACGTAGCGCGGATCGTCCGCCGCCACGAAGCCGATGTCTGCCAGCAGCAGCAGCGAGGCATCGAGGTAGTCGCTCTGGAACGATGCGCTGAAATGCCCGGCTTCCTCGCGCCATGCGCGCTCGATGGTGTGCGCGTGGATGGTGTCGGCACGCGAGCGCCAGTGCACGGCGCGTTCCTCGAGACCAAGGTGGGCCGCGATCTTGGCCAGCCGGTCGCAGGCCGCCCAGCACATCGCAGCTGTGTAGGTATGCACTTCGGCACGCCCGCGGAATTCCCACAAGCCGGCATCGGGTTGGTCGTGCAGCGCGAACGCGCGCTCTCCGGATGGTTCGAGGCGTGCGAACGCCGAGGCATCGCCCGGATGCGCGAGGCGCTGGTCGAAGAACAGTTGCGTCGATGCCAGCACGACGCTGCCGTACACGTCGTGCTGTTTCTGCACCCACGCCAGGTTGCCGCGCCGCACCGGCCCCATGCCTCGGTAGCCTGCCAGGCTTTCGACCTCGACCTCTTCGAGCTCTTCGGCGAAGTCGATGCCGTACAGCGGCTGCAGACTGCCGTCATGGGTGGCGATGTTGAAGATGTAGCGCAGGAACTCCTCCATGCTCCTGGTCGCACCCAGCCGGTTGAGTGCGCGCACCACGAAGGCCGCATCGCGCAGCCAGCAATAGCGGTAGTCCCAGTTGCGCACCGATCCGGGCGCCTCCGGGATCGAGGTGGTCATCGCGGCGATGATCGCGCCACTGTCCTCGTACTGGCACAGCTTGAGCGTGATCGCACTGCGGATCACCGCGGACTGCCAGTCCAACGGCACCGACAGGTAGCGCACCCACTCACGCCAGTATTCGGCGGTGCGATCGAGCGCCTCCTCGGCGTAGCCCTCGATCGAGCGCAGCAACGATTCATCCGGCCCGAGCACCAGGTGGGCCGGCTGCGCGAGCACGAACGGTGTTTCCTCGCGCACGAAACGCACGGGCACGTCGGTGGTCAGGCGTAGCGTGAAGTCTGGCAACAACCAGCGGATGTGGTTGCTGCCCCACGTGGTCTCGGGCTTGCGCGCGCCCCAGTCGGCCAACGGTCGCACGCGCACGCGGATGCGGGGGGTGCCCGTCAACGGCACGAGCCTGCGGATGATCGACACCGGCCGGTAGATGCGGCCGTTGTTCTTCCAGCGCGGCGCGAAATCCAGCACCTCGACCGATCCGCCGTGACGATCGTGCAGCACCGTGCGCAGTACCGCTGTATTGGTGAGGTATTCCTGTTCGCTGCGCTCGAAATCCTCCAGCTCGACGACGCAATCCCCGCCGTCATGGTCGGTCGGCGACAGCAGCGAGCAGAACGCCGGATCGCCGTCGAAGGCCGGCATGCAGCTCCATGCGATGCGCGCCTCGCGGTCGACCAGCGCCCCGAAGCTGCCATTGCCGATCACGCCCAGGTCGAGCGTCTGCGGAGCCTTGCGTGGCACATCCGTGGCCGTCATCGCGCCACCCCCAGCCAGTCGCGCACCGCCGACGGATTGGTCAAGTGGTGACGCGCCGCACTGTCGGCACGATCACCGACGAGGATGCTGATCCCGCCACGTGCATTGACCACCTCGAAACCGTGCTCATCGGTCAGGTCGTCGCCGGCGAATACCGGCAACCGGCCACGGAACGGTGCGTGTTCGAGGAACGCGGCGATCGCCGTGCCCTTGTCGGCGGCATCGGGCTTGAGTTCGACCACATGGTCGCCCGGCTGCAGGCGATAGCCGGGCAGCCGCTTCAAGGCGTCATCGGCAAAGGCGCGCGCCACGGGCTCGGCGCCGGGAGCCGCACGCCAATGCAGCGCTAACGCCAGGCCCTTGTCCTCGACCAACGCACCCGGGTGTTCGGCCAGCAATGCCCGCGCTTCCAGCAATTCGGCATCCAGCGCCACCTCCGGCACGCCGGGCAGCACCACGGTCTCGGCATCGAGCCTGCGTTCGAGCCCGTGCAATCCTGCGGCGGGGAACAAGGCAGGCGCGAACATCCTGTCGAGCGTGTCGATCCTGCGGCCGCTGACCAGCGCGAGTGCGCCCTCCAGCAGTGGCGAGAGTTGCAACAAGCGTTCGACCAGCGAGGCAGGCACGGTCGCCTGCGCGGGATCGTCGGTGAACTCGACCAAGCAACCGTCCACGTCGAGGAACAGCGCCCAGTCGCGGGCGACCGCTGGCGGCGGTGGACGCAATTCGGCATTGGCAGGCATGGGCATCATCGTTCTGGGGGAGGAAGCGTGCACACGGCACCCCGCTGGGTGCTGCGACGCATGCAAGCCACGATGATGCAGTCCGACGCGGCAAGCCTGCGTCAATGCCTGCAGGATGCCGTGTGATACGCGCTGGGGTCAAACGCGCGTTGCCAACCCGGTGTCGACGTCGAAGAAATGCATGCGCACTGGATCGATGCGCAACGGCAGCGTGCTCCCCGGCGATGGCAAATCCCTGGGAGACAAACGCACCACCAGGTCTTGCGCGCCGTGGCGCAGGTTGGCGAACGCCTCGCTGCCGACCGGTTCGACCACGTCCACCACCGGCGTGAAATGCGCATCGCCTGCGTCGGTGCGATGCAGGTCTTCGGGCCGCACGCCGAGATGCCATCGCTTGCCGACGGCATCCGCAGGCAAGTCGGCACCATCGGGCAACGCGAATGACGTGCCGTCGTCCAGACGCAGGCGCAGGCCGTCTTCCTGCAGTAACGTGCCGGTAAGAACATTCATCGCAGGGCTGCCGAGGAAGGTCGCCACGAACAGGTTGGCCGGCCGCTCGTACAGCGCCATCGGCGTGTCCACCTGCTGGATCTCGCCGTCCTTGAGTACCACGATCCGCTGGCCGAGCGTCATCGCCTCGATCTGGTCGTGGGTGACGTACACCATCGTCGTGCCCAACCGCTGGTGCAGGCGCGCGATCTCCACCCGCATCCCCGCACGCAGCTTGGCATCGAGGTTGGACAGCGGCTCGTCCAGCAGGAACACCTGCGGCTGGCGCACCAGCGCCCGGCCGAGCGCGACACGCTGGCGCTGCCCACCGGACAACTGGCCGGGCTTGCGGTCGAGCAAGGCATCGAGTTCGAGCACCTTCGCCGCATCCTGCACGCGCGCGGCAACCGCTGCCTTGTCGTGGCCGCGCAGCTTCAGCCCGAAGGCGAGGTTCTCGGCGACGCTCATGTGCGGATACAGGGCATAACTCTGGAACACCATCGCGATGTCGCGATCCTTGGGCGCGACGTCGTTGACCACGCGGTCGCCGATGCGAAGCGTTCCGGACGAGATCGACTCGAGGCCAGCGATCATCCGCAGCAGCGTCGATTTGCCACAACCCGACGGCCCCACCAGCACCAGCAATTCGCCATCGGCGATGTCGATGGATGCATCGGCGACGGCGACATGGCCGTTGGGATAGACCTTGCGCAGGTTGCTGAGCTGGACGTTGGCCATGTCGATTCCCGATGCTGCGCCGCGGCAAGAATTCGGCCGGGACGCGATGGCATCCCGGCCAGCCCCAGCGTATCCACGACACGATCGGGACGATTGCGCTATTCTGGCATGTAATCGTTTACACACCACCTCCGCCGGCCCGTGCGCCTGCGTATGGCGCATGACACGCAACCTGCCCGAATGACCCGGCGGCTGGCCTCGCCTTGCCACGACGCGAACACGATCCCGCCTGCAATCCCTGCCATGCACCGGCCATCCCCCATTGCGACCACACCTGACATGGCGTCGCCACGACAGCTGACCCGCATGCGCGTCCGTCAGCGCACGCATCGCATCTCACACCGAGCATGCCGCGTACTTCTGCATGGCAATTCCATCGCAACCGACCCTTGCGCCGCCAACACCGCAGCGATACCGGCCGTTGCCGCTGCAACCATGCCGAAACCGGATGCCAGCTATTCCTGGACAGCTGCCACGCGCAATGGCCCGGGAGCGGCAGGTGCAGCAACTCTGGCATCATCCGTAGTCCAGCCTTACCCTGATCCATTCCCTTCCCGCCGACGAGAGCCCGCGACGCGCACGTATGCATGACACCCTGTTGTTGTTCGGCGCGACTGGCGACCTCGCTCAGCGCTATCTGTTCCCATCGCTGCTGCATCTCCTGCGCGACCGTTTGCTGCCCGCGGATTTCCGCGTGGTCGCGATCGGGCGCACCGAACACGACGACCAGGGGTTCCGCGACTGGCTTCGCGGACGCATCCAGTCCGGCGAAGACCGCAACAGCGCTGCGATCGACGACCTGCTCGGTCGCATCCACTACCACGCGCTCGACCTGCAGGACATCGATGGCGTCGCCGCGGCGCTGTCGCAATACGCCGACCGCCCGGCGGTCAGCTACCTGTCCACGCCACCCAACCTGTTCGAGCCGGCCTGCCGCGGCCTGAAAGCCGCCGGCCTGCTCGAAGCGCCCTCGCGCCTGGTGCTGGAAAAGCCCATTGGCCACGACCTGGCATCCGCGCGCGCGATCGACGCCACGCTCAAGTCGGCGCTCGACGAGTCGCGGATCTTCCGTATCGACCACTACCTCGGCAAGGCACCGGTACAGAACCTGCTGGCGCTGCGCTTCGGCAACACCCTGCTCGAAGCCGTGTGGCAGCACCGCTGGATCGAATCGGTGGACATCGTGGTCGCCGAAACCGCAGGCGTGGATGGCCGCGAAGGCTATTACGCCGACTACGGCGCGCTGCGCGACATGGTGCAGAACCACGTGCTGCAGTTGCTGGCACTGATCGCGATGGAGCCGCCGGCCGCGCTGGACGCCGACAGCATCCGTGACGAGAAGCGCAAGGTGTTGCGCGCGTTGCGCCCGATGACCGTGGCCGACGCTGCCAATGACAGCGTGCGCGGTCGTTACGTCGACGGCGTGGTCGACGGCAAGGCGGCCAAGGGCTTCGGCAAGGACTACGAAGTGGAAACCTTCGTCGCCCTGCGCGCCTGGATCGACAACTGGCGCTGGGCCGGCGTGCCCTTCCGCCTGGTCACCGGCAAACGCATGCCCTCGCGCGCCACCGAAGTGATCGTGAACTTCAAGCCGGTCACGCACTGGGTGTTCGACCGCCCGGACAAGGCGCACACCACGCCCAACCGCTTGCGCATGCGGCTGCAGCCGGAGGAAACCATCGAGCTCACCCTGATGGGCAGCCTGGCCGCACCGGAATGGGGCGCGACCGAACTCGAACCGATGCCGCTCGACCTGTCGATGCTGCCGCCCAAGCGCCGCATCGCCTACGAACGACTGATGATCGATGCGCTCAAGGGCGACCAGACGCTGTTCGTGCGAGACGACGAAGTCGAGGCCGCATGGCGCTGGATCGACAGCATCAGCGACGCCTGGCGCAGCGCCGCCACGCCGATCGGCGAATACCCGGCCGGATCGTGGGGGCCGCCGGACGCAGCCGCCTTCCTGCCCAACACCCTGCCGGTCAACGGAGGACGCAAGTGACGCAGGTGCCGGGCAACCGCGTCCTGCTCGCCGACATCGGCGGCACCAACGCGCGCTTCGCGCTGGCCGACACCGGCGCCGAGCATCCGCTGCTGGTCGACAGCGTGCAGGGATTCGCGGTCGCCGATTTCCCGTCGCTTGCCGATGCCGCGCGCCATTACCTCGAAACGTCCGGCATCGCGGCGGACGCCATCCGGCAGGGCGTGTTCGCGGTGGCGGGCCGGGTCGATGGCGACGAAGCCCGCATCACCAACCACCCGTGGGTGATTTCGCGCAAGCGCACCGCCGAACGCCTCGGCTTCGACGGCGTCGAACTGATCAACGATTTTGCCGCGCAAGCCATGGCGATCCCGCTGCTGCAACCCGAGGACATGCAGCAGATCGGTGGCAGTGGCTGGCGCAAGCAACCCGATTGCCAACACCGCACCTATGCGGTCATCGGCCCCGGCACAGGACTGGGCGTTGGCGCGCTGATCGTGCGCGACGGCCACCAGTACCCGCTGGAAACCGAAGGTGGACACGTCAGCTTCCCGCCCGGCACACCGGAGGAAATCGCGATCCTCGATCGCCTCTCGGCGCAGTTCGGCCGCGTGTCCAACGAGCGCCTGATCTGCGGCCCCGGGCTGGTCAACATCCATCGCGCGTTGAGCGAAATCGCGGGCGTGGATCCCGGCCCGATGCAACCGGCCGACATCACCGAAGGTGCCAAGGCCGGCGATCCGCGCTGCATGCGTGCAGTCGACGTGTTCTGCGCGGTGTTCGGTTCCATCGCCGGCGACCTGGTGCTCACGCTGGGCGCGTGGGACGGCGTGTTCCTCACCGGCGGGCTGGTGCCGAAGATGCTCGATGCACTCCAGCATTCGGGCTTCCGCCAACGCTTCGAGCACAAGGGTCGCTTCTCGCCCAACATGGCCCGGGTGCCGTCGATGGCGGTCGTGCACCGTCATGCAGGACTGCTCGGCACGGCCGCCATTGCACGCCAAGCGGCGACAGGCGAGCAACGATGAATGCCGGGCGCGACGCGGAAACCGCCACCGAAGTGATCGGCGGTTCGCGCGTGCGCCTGTTCACCTACGAATCCCAGACCCAGTGGACGTGGGGCTCGGCGGTGGCGATCTCGTCCGTGCTGGCCCGCGACCTGCAACAGAAACCTCGTACTCGCCTGCTGTTGTCCGGTGGCAGCACGCCCGCACCGGTCTACGAGGCCCTGTCGAAGGCGCCACTGGACTGGGATCGCATTGACGTTGCCTTGGTCGACGAGCGCTGGTTGCTGCCCGACGATCCCGACAGCAATGCCCGGCTCGTGCGCGAGACGTTGCTGCAGAACAAGGCTGCAAAGGCCCGCTTCGAAACCCTGACCCGCGCCGGCCGCAACATCGAGGAATCGGTGAACGCGGCCAATCTGCATGCGCAGAACCCACCCGGCGTTGTCGTGCTGGGCATGGGCGAGGACGGCCACACCGCATCGCTCTTCCCCGGCATGCAGGGACTGGACAAGGCACTGGAATCGAAGTCTGCCTACGTATCCGTCGATGCCACCGGCTGCCCCGTCGCCGGCAAGCTGCTGCGACGCATCAGCCTCACGCCCGCCGGACTCGCGCCGGCGCATACACGACTGCTGCTGATTCGCGGCGAACGCAAGCGCAAGCTGCTCGACCGCGTGCTTGAGGGCAACGATCCACGCGAGTACCCCGTCCGCGTCGCCTTCACCACGTCCGGCCCACCGCTACACATCCACTGGTGCCCGTGAGCGACTGCGCACACCCGCACCGTGGCACCCCCGCTCCCCAGCCCCCACGCCAATGAGCCTGCATCCCCGAATCCACACCATCACCGAACGCATCCGTCGCCGCAGCGCGCCCTCGCGCAAGGCCTATCTCGACGGCATCGAGGCGATGCGCCAGGCCGGCCCGCTTCGCGACCGACTGAGCTGCGCCAACCTCGCACACGGCTTCGCCGCCTGCGGCCCGACGGACAAGGCGCGGCTGCGCAGCGGGCCCACGCCCAACCTCGGCATCATCACGTCGTACAACGACATGCTGTCGGCGCACCAGCCTTACGAGGGTTATCCGGAAGCGATCCGCAAGCACGCGCGTGAACTCGGCGCGACCGCCCAGGTCGCCGGCGGCGTGCCGGCGATGTGCGACGGCGTCACCCAGGGCCGCGCCGGCATGGAATTGTCGATGTTCTCTCGCGACGTGATCGCGCAGGCTACGGCAATCTCGCTGTCGCACGACATGTTCGACAGCACCGTCTACCTCGGCATCTGCGACAAGATCGTGCCCGGCCTGCTGATCGGCGCCCTCGCCTTCGGCCACCTGCCGGCGATCTTCATTCCCGGCGGGCCGATGACGCCCGGCATCCCCAACAAGACCAAGGCCGAAGTGCGCGAGCGTTTCGCCGCCGGCGAGGCCACGCGCGAAGAGTTGCTGGAAGCCGAAGCCGGTTCCTACCATTCCGCCGGTACCTGCACCTTCTACGGCACCGCCAATTCCAACCAGGTGCTGCTGGAAGCTATGGGCGTGCAGTTGCCCAGCTCGTCCTTCGTCAATCCCGACACGCCGTTGCGCGAAGCACTCACCCGCTCTGCCGTCGAACGTGCACTGCGCATCACCGCACTCGGCGCCGACTACCGTCCGTTCGGGCAACTGATCGACGAGCGCGCCATCGTCAACGCCGTGGTCGCGTTGATGGCGACCGGCGGTTCGACCAACCACACCATCCACTGGGTCGCCGTCGCACGCGCCGCCGGCATCGCACTGGACTGGGACGACATGGACGATCTGTCGCAGATCGTGCCGCTGCTGGCGCGCGTGTATCCCAACGGCGACGCCGACGTGAACCGCTTCCACGCCGCAGGCGGCACCGCGTTCGTGTTCCGCGAACTGCTCGACGCCGGACTGATGCATGACGACCTGCCGACCATCGTGCCTGGCGGCATGCGCGCCTACGCCGACGAGCCGCGGCTTTCCAACGGCACACTCGACTACGTGCCCGCCGTGGCGACCAGCGGGGACGACAAGGTCGTGCGTCCGGCATCGGCGCCGTTCGAGGCCCAGGGTGGCCTGCGCCTGCTGCGCGGCAACCTCGGTCGTTCGCTGATCAAGCTGTCGGCGGTCAAGCCCGAATACCGCAGCATCGAAGCGCCAGCCGTGGTCGTCGACGATCCGCGCGCACTCAACCGCCTGCATGCGGCCGGCGTGCTGCCCGAGCACTTCGTCGCCGTCGTGCGCTACCAAGGGCCGAAGGCCAACGGCATGCCGGAACTGCATTCGCTCGCGCCGCTGCTGGGCATGCTGCAGAACCAGGGCCGTCGCGTGGCGCTGGTCACCGACGGCCGCCTGTCCGGTGCATCGGGCAAGATCCCGGCCGCGATCCATCTCACGCCCGAAGCCGCACGCGGTGGCGCGATCGCGCAGATCCGCGAAGGCGACATCGTCCGCCTCGACGGCGAGGCCGGCACGCTGGAAGTGCTGGTCGATGCCGCCGAGTTCGCCGCACGTCCGCACGCGCCCAACACCGCGCATTGCGCCTATGACATCGGCCGCAACCTGTTCGCCTTCAACCGGCAGGCCGTGTCGCCCGCCGACAAGGGCGCGCTGTCGATTTCCTGCGGGCCGCCCGGACGCGACGGCGGGCAATGGGACTACGACGCCGAATACGACCTCGGCAGCGATGCTGCGCTCGCCGCCGAAGCCCCGCACGAAGCAAAGGACGCCTGATGTCGATCGACACCCTGCAAGATCGCGCCGAACAGGTGCTGCTCGATGCCGGCATCATGCCGGTACTCACCGTCGACAGCGTCGACCAGGGCCTGCGCATGGCCGATGCCCTCGCCGAGGGCGGACTGAAGGTGCTTGAACTGACACTACGCACACCGGCCGCATTGCCGGCGCTGGCGGCTATGAAGAAGGCGCGGCCCGACATCCTCATCGGCGCGGGAACGATCCTGTCGACCGAACAGATCACGGCATCGATCGATCTCGGCGCCGACTTCCTGGTCACGCCTGGCACACCGGCACCGATTGCCGAAGCATTGGCACGCGCGCCCGTACCGGCAGTGCCGGGCGCTGCCACGCCGACGGAATTCCTCGCACTGATGGCGCTGGGTTTTCGCGTCTGCAAGCTCTTCCCCAGCAATGCCGTCGGTGGGCTGGCGATGGTCAAGGGACTCGCCGGCCCGCTTGCAGAACTGCGCATCTGCGCCAACGGCGGCATCAACGAATCCAGCGCCGCCGATTACCTGGCCGAGCCGAACGTAGTCGCCGTCGGTGGCTCGTGGATGCTGCCCAAGGCCTGGCTGGCCGCCGGCGATTGGGACAAGGTGCGCGACAGCGCCGCGAAGGCCGCGGCCATCGCTGCCGCCGCGCGCAAGGCCTGATCGTCGCCGCCGGACATTGCGCATGTCCGTGCCGATGGCTTCGAAAGTAGCGTAGAGCGGAGCTTGCTCCGCTTGATGCCCGGCAGAATTTGATTCGCCCACCCTCCGCAGCCGAGCAAGCTCGGCTCTACGAGATGCACCAGAAGCACCGTAGAGCGGAGATTGCTCCGCTTGATGTCCGGCAGAATTTGATTCGCTCACTCTCCGCAGCCGAGCAAGCTCGGCTCTACGAGTTGCCTGTTTCGTTCGCTTCCATGGCGTAGTCGGTGATACGCCACAGCCAAGCCTGCAACCCGAACCATACCACCAGCAGCAGGCCGAGCTGCCATTCGAGTGCGTTCTCCAACCTGTCCTGCAACTCGCTGCCGCCGATCACCGCCATCGCCGCGACATGCACCATGCCGATGACGAGCATCGCCCGGCACGTCGCCTGCATCGCCCTGCGCGTCGCGCGAACGGGCACGTTTGCATGCGCCGACAATCGCAGGAACACGAGTTGCGCGAGATAGCTCGCGCCGAAGAACATGATCACCCCGTAGCGGCGCAGGAAACGATACGCCTCGCCATCACTGCCCAGGAAGGTCGCATAGACGGCGAGCGCAATCGCGGCGACCACACCCACAGGCAAGAGCGATCGCGAACGCACGCCGTGCAACCGCAGCCATCGCGACGACAACCACCAGTGCAACCCGACCAGCAACGCGCACGGCAGCACCAGCAGCCGGAACAGGTGGTTGCCGAGTCCATGCCGTGCGGCGCGGCTGATCGAAGTGCAGCCTTCGAGATAGGGAATACAGGCAGGTACGTAGCCGTCGCGGATCGACAACACCAACGCAAGGTGCGCCGCCACGGTCAGCGTGATTGCAATCGCCAGTGGCAAAGGCCAGACCTGGATCGTGGAGCGTGGCATCGGCGGAGGCTGCATTCCGGGCTCCACCACAGGGTAGCGATGGTTGGCAGGCAGGGGAATCAGCGATGCGCGCGGGAATCATCCATGTCGCGTTGCGCTGGCCCAGCGCGCCATGTCGCCGACGTAGAGCGCAATTTACTGCGCTGCCTTGCGGCAACGGGGGACACCACACAGCGGAGCAAGCTCGGCTCCAGGAAGGGATCCCGCGCGGCACCGTCATTCCCGCGACAGCAAAACCGTCCGCAAACATTGACCTCGACGGAATTCGTGGCAAACCCTGCGTTTACGGCACTTCGATACTCACGCTGGCGGGCAGCGTGGTGATCCGCAACGCCTGCCCCTCCCATTGCGCGGGCTGCCCATTGAGCGTGGTCGCCCCCGGCGTGCCCTCGTACGGCCACGGCAAGACCAGTCCGCCGGGTGGCAATTCGAGTCCCTCGCCGGCATCCAGCAGCAGCCGGTCGCCTTCGCGCCGCAGCGAGAACCGCAGGTTGCCGCGCGGCGTGCGCATGCCGTCGATCGACACACCCTTGCCTTCCAGCCATTCCGGAGGCAGACCGGCCGCCAGCACGATGCTGTCGTCCGATTCGCGCGGATACACGAACATCTCGATGGCCGAGCGCATGAAGTCCGATGCCACCCACGCATGCGGCAGGTCGCCGAGGAAGAACGGTTCGCGCGGCGTGGACGACACCACTTCGCCCCACTGGTTCCATGCATGCGGGGCGCGGTGGTCGAAGAACCAGTCGAACACTTCCTTCGCACGACCGCGCCAGCCCA
Source organism: Luteimonas sp. (assembly GCA_024707405.1). GTDB lineage: Bacteria > Pseudomonadota > Gammaproteobacteria > Xanthomonadales > Xanthomonadaceae > Luteimonas. The sequence goes on along the minus strand of JANPZU010000002.1, from coordinate 80,026 downwards.
GTCGCACCATCGCCGCGACGTTTCGCCATTCGTAGGGCGTGTAGTCCTTCCATTCGCGCTGGCCATCGCGACGCTCGACGAACTCGCGCCAGTAGCGTTCGAAGGTGTTGTCCAGCAAGTCGCGTGGCAACCAGTCCTGCTCGCCGCCCGGAGCCAATGCGATGGTGGTCGAGGTCGGGTCGAAATCACCAAGCTCCGCGGCACCCGGCAGGAAGTCGATGCCATGCAACTGCGCCGCCGCGAGTAAGGAGGCATGAAGGTCTTGGCGGAACTCGTCGCGCGCCGCGACCAGCCTGGGCAGCACATCGGTCTTGCCGAGCACCTGCGCCACTTCGACCGCATCCTTGTAACCGCGGAGCGACCAGAAGTTGTCCCAGTACGAATGCATCGGCTTGGCCGAATACCCTTCGTGGCTGATCGATGCCGGCATCATCCCGTAGAACGCAGGATTGACCGCGCGATTGGCCTCGGTGCGTACGCTGGCGCGCAGTTCTTCCATGTACTCGAACGCACCCAGCACGTGCGGCCACATCTTCTCGAGGAAGGCCGTGTCGTTGGTATAGCGCCAGTACTCGGCGATGTTGTAGATCAATTCGCCGTGGCTGTCGTTCTCCGGCACCGGGTCGCTGCCGCGGTCGTCCACGCAGCACGGCACCTTGCCGTTCTCGAACTGGTACGGCGCGTACCACTCGACGTAGTCCTTCACCACGTCCTCGCGTCCCATGCGCAACAGGCCTTCGGAGATCATCGCGCCATCACGGATCCAGCTACGGGCATAGGCACGCGTCCCCGGCTGCAGGCGCGGCCCGATGCGCGAGATCAGCATGTGCGCCAGCGCCGTGCGCAACGCATCGGCGACCGGCTGCGCGGCTTGCGGCACCTCGATCCTGACGCGGTCGAGCTTCGTCCGCCATGTTTCGGCCACGCCGGCCTGCAATACCTCCGCATCCCACCAGCGGCGCTCCAGCCCGGCGTTGCCGGTCATCGGCACCATCACCTGGATCTCGCGCGTTTCCCATGGCCCCAAGCGCATGCGGTACAGCATCGCGCCGGATGCGAGTCCGGTCTCGTCGTGCTGCACCCGAGTCACCGCGGGGAAGCGGCCCGATGCGAGATGGGTCACCACCATGCCGCCATCGAAGGGCGTGGCGAACATCGCATCGGGGATCTGCTTGGAAAACACCTTGGGAACGCCCGCGACCGATGCGGTTGCCCCCTCGAACGACAACGATTCGATCCGGCTCACGCCACCGGGCGTGTTGAGGAACTGTCGCGGCGGATTGACCTGGTACGGCTGCACCGCGAGCGCCAACGTGTAGTCGCGGGCACGGCGACCGGGGTTGGTAAGCCGATAACGCGCCACCAGTCGCGACTGGCGCGGTTCGCCATGCGCGAAGGCCGTGACCTCCAGGTCGAGGTCGTTGCGCTTCCAGCGCACGCTCGGGATCGGCAGGTAGTTGTCCTGCAAGGACTGCGAAACATCCACGTCATGCCAGGTGGCCAGCTTGCCATCCACCAGCACGAACGGTTCGATGCTGAAACCGCCCTTGGCAACTTCGACCGCGCCATCCTCACCGATCAACCCCTGTTGGTAGCCACCGTCCAGGCCGAGGATCGTCCAGTACGGCTGCTCACCGGAAAAACCGCGTGGGAACCAACCCCTCGGCGCTTCCTTCGCCATCGCCATGACGACATCGTTCTGGCTCTCGGAAAATTCGATCGGCTGGATGCCCACCGAAGACAGGGCGTATCCAGCATCGCCACCTTCCTGCAGGTCGATGGACACGAATCTGGCTTCGGATTCCGGCAATGCAATCCAATCCACGCCGCCGTTGCTGCCCGACACGTGACGGACGCTGCGCCAGTCGTCGCCATCCTCGGACAGGGAAACGCCATAGCGTGTCGCGTGGCGACCCGGCAGCCACTGCAACCGCAGCCCGCCGAATTCGCGCGCGTGTCCCAGATCCAGCACCAGCCGTTGCGGCCCCGCAGGTGCAGCCCACGCCGTCGAGTCATTGCCATCGGCGACGGACATCGCTTGCTGCGTGGACGCGCTCGCCGTCGCAGTGACCGGCACCAGCGGCGAGCCGTCATCGACCGCGAGTTCCTCCAGCGTCAACGTGTCGAAGCAGACCGCGCCGCGGCCGCCGGCATTCGCATAGAGCGTGAATTCGACCTTCTCGGTCGCGCGCAACGCCGGATCCGGATCAGGCCCCCATGCCTTGCTGATGTGGCGCTTGCGGTAGCGGACATCCGTCCACGCCTTCGGGTAGTCGTACTTCGGCCGGTTCACCCACCAGACGTTGTCCCCGCTGGCATCGACCAGCTTGAACTGCAGGTCGTTGTCCGGCGAGTCGCCGCGCAGCTTGAATCCGAACCGGTAGTTCTCCGGATAGCGCAGCGCCAGGTCGCGCTGGATGCCGACGTAACCGGACACCCCGTTGAAATCGTAATCCAGGCAGAGTGCCTTGCCGTCCGCGCCATCGATGCTGCGGATGCTGCCGCTGACCTGGTTGGAAGCGACCACGCGCCACTTCGAGGCGTCCTCGAAGCCATCAAGCAGCTTCGCCGCTTCCTGTGCCTGTACCTGCGTTGCGGCCACTGCCAGCAACACCACGATTCCACGGACGGTATTCACGACGATCATCAGCCTTTCACGCTCCCAAGCAACAAACCCTGGATGTAGTACCGCTGCAGCAGCAGGAACAGCAGCAGCACCGGCAGTACCGTGACCACCGCACCGGCCATCATCATCTCGACCTCCATGATGTGCTCGCGCGACAGCGCGGCGAGGGCCACCGGCAAGGTGTAGTGCTCCTGGTCGGTCAGCACGATCAAGGGCCACATGAAGTCGTTCCACGCCGCCATGAAGGTGAAGATCGCCAGCGTCACCAGCACCGGCTTGAGCATCGGCAGCACGATGCTGAAGAAGATTCGCAACTCCCCTGCACCGTCGATGCGCGCCGCTTCCAGCAATTCGTCCGGGATGCTGCGTGCATACTGGCGCACCAGGAAGATGCCGAATACCGTCGCCAGCGCCGGGACGATCACGCCGGCATAGGTGTTCACCAGGCCGAGTTCCTTCATCAGCAGGAACAACGGCAGCATCGCGACCTGCGCAGGGATGACCAGTGCCGCCAACAACAACTGAAAGATGCGATCACGTCCTGCGAAGCGCAACTTGGCGAAGGCATAACCGGCCATCGCATTGACCACCAGCGACAGCACCGTGATCGTCCCGGCGACGAACAGGCTATTGACGAAGTTGCGCGCGGCATCGGTACGCGCGAACAGGTTGCGGTAGTTGTCGAGCGTCGCCTCGCCCGGCAGCAGCGGTGGCGGGAAGCGGCTGGCCTCGCCCATCGGCATGAACGAAACCGAGACCATCCAGAGCAGCGGTGCCAGGCTCACCAAGGCCAGCGACAACAAGGCACCGTTGACCAGCCACGCATGCAGCCGGGATTCACCGACATCGCGCATCGCTTCGCTCATACCAGCGCCCGCCTGCGCCCGGCGCGCACCAGAACCACCGTCACCGCCAGGATGATGAGGAACAGCAGGAATGCCACCGCCGACGCGCGGCCGAGGTTCCACCACTTGAAGCCTTCCTCGAACATGTAATACAGCACGCTGACCGTACTCTGCAGCGGATCTCCGCGTGTCATCACGTAGGGCTCGGCGAACAACTGGAAGTAGCCGGAAACGGTGATCACGCCGACCACCAGCAGCACTGGCCCCAGCATCGGCAAGGTGATGTGCAGGAACTGGCGCCATTTCGATGCACCGTCGATGCGCGCGGCCTCGTACAGATCCTGCGGGATCGCCTGCAACCCTGCCAGCAGGATCACCATGTTGTAGCCGAAGTTCTTCCAGGCTGCGAACAGCATGATCGTCGGCATCGCCCAGTTCGGGTCGCCGAGCCAGTCGATCGGCCCGATGCCGACATGGCCCAACGCCCAGTTCACCAACCCGTAGCTGGCATGGAACAGATACCGCCAGATCACCGCTACTGCCACCAGCGTGGTCACTACGGGTGCGAACAGCGCGGTACGGAACAGCGGCTTGAAGCGCGCCACCTTGGCGTTGAGCAGCAATGCCGCGCCCAGCGAAATCGCGATTGACAACGGTACGCCGACCACGACGAAGTACGTGGTGTTGCCGAGTGCCTTCCAGAACATCGGCGTTTGCAGCAGCTCGATGTAGTTGCCCAACGCAACGAACCGCAGGTTGCGGCTGTCGGCCAGCGCGTAGAGATCGAAATCGGTCAGGCTGAGCAGCAACGCCGCCAGCACCGGCAGGCCGAAGAACACCAGCAGCACGACCAGTGCAGGTGCGGCGAAGACCCAGCCGGCCAGGCTAGCGCGCATGCGTCGCTCCGCAAGCCATGCGTAGAGCCGAGCTTGCTCGGCTGTTTCGGCAGTCAAATTGCCCCCCACGAAAGCAGCCGAGCAAACTCGGCTCTACGAGAAGCGGAGCATCCCTCATCGTTCGGCCCCTTGTTCCAGCACCCAGCGGCGCTTTTCGAGGATGCCGTCGACACGCGCATCGAGATCGGACAAGGCACTCTCCTGCGCTTGACCGCCGCGCACCACGCGCTCGGTCGCCAAGCGCATTTCCTGCACGATGCGCTCCCACTCCAGCACCTTCGGCACCGGTTTTACCCGCTCCAGTTGGTCGCGGAACGCCGTCGCCAGTTCATCCTGCTGCAGGGCCGGCGACTCCCACGTGCTGCGACGTGGCGGCAAGTTGCCGATCAATGCATGGAAACGCTCCTGCACGTCGGGACGCGACAGATATTCCACCAGCAACCACGCCTCGGCTTTGTGCTCGGACGAGCGGAACAGCACCAAGCTCGCGCCGCCGGCGATGCCTGCACCGGGGCCATCCGGGCCGGGCAACGGCATCGTCGACCACTTTCCTTCGAGGCTGGCTGGTTGGCGTCGCCTGAACTCTCGGATGTTCCATGGCCCCGACAGGTAGAACGCGTAGAAACCGTTGAAGAATTCATCCCAGACGTTGGAGATCTCGGTCTCCGACATCTTCGGCGCCCAGCCCTGGTCGAACATGTTGGCGTAGAACGCCAGCGCCTTGCGGAAACCGGGGCTGCGGAAATTGCCGTAACCGTCGTCGTCGCGGAGGAGCGGGTCGTCCTGCTGCAAGGCCAGCGACAATTGCTGCTCGAACTCGTTGACCGGCAGCAGGATGGCGTAGCGATCCGGCCCGACGTTGCGCTTGATCGCCGCCATCGCTCGCTCCCACTCGGCCCACGTGGTCGGCGGCGTGTCGAACCCGGCTTCGGCCAGGATGTCCTTGCGGTAGAACAGCAGCCGGGTATCGACGTACCACGGCACGCCCAGCAGTTCGCCATCGACGACGCTGGTGTCCCAGATGCCGGGGAAATAATCGCCCTCATCAATGACGGCGGAGGCATCGACATGCGACTGCAAGGGTTCCAGTGCGCCCAGCGTGGCGAACTCTGGGATCCAGGTGTTGCCGAGCTGGCAGATGTCCGGCAAACCATCCGCGGCCCACGCCGTCAGGAGCTTTTCGTGCGCGGCGGTCATCGGGATCGCCTGCACTTCGACCCGGATGCCCGGATGTTCGCGTTCGAAGTCTCGGATCAACTCCGCCACGACTTCCGCTTCCTTGCCCATTGCCCAGAAGCGGATGGTCGTGGTGCCGTCGCCCTTCGCGCACGCGCCCAAGGCGAACGCGAACAGGAGTGCCAGCAGGGCGACGGGCTTGCGCATGCGCGGGAGTCTACTGCGGCGGCTCGGAGGCCCTCGGTTCGACCGGCTGCGCGTCTGCTGGCAGCGGCATGCGCTGCTGCGCCTTGCCGATGTCCTCGGCCGCGGCAGCTTCGGGATCCGGCGCACCGGAGGTCTGCGGGCCATCCGGCGGCGCCAGCCAGCCGCCGGTGAATCCGGCACGTTCCAGTCCCTTGCGGATGTACGGATTCTTCTTCATCACGTTCCAGACGAAGTCATTCCGGTAATTGGCGATCATCGCCAGGATCGGCCCCTGGTCGATGGCGATGTAATCGCTCGCCACCCAACCCTGCCCCGGCACGATGCGCCCGGTCTTGACCGGGATGTCGAAATCGAAACTCGGATTGAAGGAATCCAGGAATCCGTAGCTGGAATACAGGAACTCGCCGTAGCGACGATGCATTTCCTCGGTCGCGGGAATCACGATTTCCGGTGCGAACGCGATGGAGGCCACCGCCGCCGTCGGTGCGATGGTGCCGTCGTCGAACGCATTGCTCAGGCCCGCGCCGCGCGCACTGTAGTGGCGGAACTCGCGCTGTTCGCCGCGGAAGGTCTGCGTGGTGTGCTGCGGGCCATCGCTGGCGGTCAGCCCCCAGACATTCTCACCGTAGCCCTTCCATTGCATCGGGTTCTCGATGGCATAGGCCCGCTGCGCGTAGGTTGCACGCCGGCTGTTCTCGAAATAGTCCATGCCGCGATCGCGCATGTACGTATCGCGGATACCGCGAAAATCGATCCAGGTATGCGAGTACTGGTGGCCGAAGTGCGGCGCGAAGCTCAGGTACTCCTGCCCCTGGAACACGCCCCATTCGTTGCCGTAGCTGCGCGTCCATGCTTCCCACGCTTCGGGCTCGACCGGATGCGTCGGCGAACCAAGCGCCAGGATGTAGACCAGCATCGCCTCGTCGTATCCATTCCAGTCGTGCGGGATGAAGCCCCTGTCTGGATACCAGCCCATCGAGATCAGCGGCTTGCGCTGCTGCAGCCAAGGCCACTGCACGTTGCGGTACAGCTTGTCCGCCAGCTCGCGGATCTCGACTTCACGCGGATCGTCGCCATCGTAATAAGACTGCGCGAACAGCACGCCCATCATCATCAGACCGGTGTCGACGCTCGACAACTCGACCCACGAGTTGTAGCGATGGCCGTCGGTCATGTCGATGAAGTGGTAGAAGAAGCCCTTGTGCCCGGCCGTGCCAGTGGCCGCAGGGCCTTGCGGGGCCGCATGCAGGAACTTCAGCGTGGTCAGCGTGCGATCCACCGCCTGCGTACGGCTGACCCAGCCATTCTCGATACCGATGGGATATGCGGTCAGCGCGAAGCCGACGGCGGCGATGCTGGAAAACGGGCGCGATGGATAGCGATCCGGCGTGAGTCCGTTGACGTCGTTGGTGGTGTCCCAGAAGAACTGGAACGTGCGCCGCTCGATGTCCCGGAACAGTGGCGGCAGTTCCGGCCGTGCCGGCGCGGCTTCTACTTCGGGCTCGACCACCACCTGCGGGATCGGGCCGGGCTTCGGCGCATCGGCATCCACCGGTGCAGGCGCCTGACGACACCCGCCCAGTGCGATGGCCAGCAGGAGCGACAAGAACAGATAAGGAAGTGGTTGCAGGAATTTTTTGTGCATCAGCCCATCTTGAAGTTGAAATCGATTACATCGTCAATCTGAAAAATGCCGGCCACCGGAGTGGCCGGCATGGAGGGAGCGATTACCAATCCAGACCGAACGATAGTTTGAAGGTGCGGGTCGGGCCGGTGATGTTGAGCCCCGTACGCCGACCGAAATCGGGATTCACCACGCCACCAACGCCGATGAAGTTGCCAAAATCAGTGTAGTTCATTTCGTTTGTCACATTGAGCACATCACCTCGGATGCGAAACTTGATACCGCCACCTGTATCCCATTCCTTTTGTGCAGCAAGGTCGAGCTGAAAGAAATCCTGATCTTTGAAATAGTAGGTTTCAAAGCGTCCGACAACGTTGCAAGCCCCAGGGTCGACGCCCTCGAAACAATTCAGACCCGTATTGCCGGGAGGACTAGTCCACGTAACTTTCCCTGAAAGCATGAGCCCCATGAATTCACCTATGCCGGTTGCGACAATCTTGTGTTTCGGAATCCCGGTCGAACGGATGAAGCCAATATTGTCCAGATTTGGATAGTCGAAGGTGAAGATATCGGAGCTTCCTCGATTTTCCGTCGCTTCGTTGTATGTATAAGCGAAGCTACTGCCCCAGCGCGATGATTCTGTATACGGCTTGTCTAGAGAAACCAAGACTGCATTCAGCCTTGTTTCCACCGCATTGTCTCCCCGAAAAAATCGGTTGTAACCGGGCAAATCGGCTCCTGGAGAATTCCCCAAACTCGACTCCAGGCGGATAGAAACTGCCATCCTGCCTGCGATTTCCGATCGAGAACAGAATTCCATCATGACTCCTAATGTGCTGAAGAGTGACTGATGAGCTCCAGTCATGCCCTAACACGGCGAATGTATTCCTTATTCCTAAGCTGAACTGATCGGAATATGGCGTCTTCAAATCATTGTTGAGCAGGAAGACCTCAGCACCGAAATTGCTTCCGGGTACGATCAGATCGGCGAGCGCATCAGGGTTTAGCAGAGATGGATCCCAATCAATGCATGGATTCCTTGGCCGTTCCGGGTCAGAGCAATCGTGACCAGGTGCGTTGAAATAAAACTGGTACCGCTGAAACGCGAGTCTGTACTGCTCATATGCGAGGTAATCGAATTGGTTCCTGTTGTAGGAACGCCCTGCGCCACCAAAAACGACGTGTCTTTGCCCCCCGGTGAGGTCGTAAGAGAACCCCAACCTAGGTGCAAGTCCACCTTTAAAGGAACTACGGTTGCCGCCATTGCTGATGTAATCCTCGATGTCGTAATCCATGTTCGGCCGCGTACTTACATACTCGCGCAGCCTGCTGGATAGCGTGTCGGGGGGTTACATGCCTCTCATAACTTGGGTTCTTCTCGTAATCCCATCGGATACCGAGATTGAGTGTGAGACGATCCGTGACGATCCAATCATCTTGGATATATATTCCGAACTGTGTCGCATCTGACTCCACAGTAGTCGGCAAATTGTTCCCGGAGGCCGTGAACTGGACGAAGTAAGGAATCGTCGTGCTCTGGGTTATGTCGTATTCGAATTGCGGGCTGAACGGTGACTGCTCAAAGGCACTGATATCTATCTTCTTATACTTCACACCCATTTTGATGGTGTGCGCCTCCCATCCATAGAATGTCAGGTCGTTCTGGAACGAATAGCCCTTCTGCCCCTTGCTCTGAAAGTCACCCCCGCCTCCCAGACTCAGAACCAGATCCATGTCGGGGTTATTGACGGTCTCTTGGCCTTGCCTGGGAATAAAGAGCCGGACACCGTTTGTGAGTGTTGCTGGACGTGGTGCGAAGTTTGCTTCTTCAAAGGTAACGTGAGCATCATTCAACCAATTCATTGAACTGAACTGATATCGCAAATCAACACGCGTTTCCTCTCCGGTCTTGAGCGTCGCCCGCTCAAGTGTATTCGGCCCATTGCCGACATTGGTTACCTCATCTTCTTCACGTCGCTTGAAAGTCAATTCAACAAGATGAGCTTCGCCGGGTGTCCAACTTAACTTGCCAAAGTAGAGATCCTCCTTGAAAGGAACAGCAGCCGGCTGCCTCGCTGCATCTTGGAACTGCGGCGGGAGATCTTCGATCGCTAGGTTGCGCCCCGGGGTAATCGTGCGTGGCGAGTTGTACTCCTTGGCCTCGTAGGTCACAAAGAAATGCATGAGATCACGGACGATGGGGCCACCAAACGCGACTCCGTACTGCTCCTCGCTCGAAGGTATCTTGTTTCCTGCCACTGACTCCGCAGGGGTCGGCTTGCGCCAGTCATCTGAGGTCTTGTCCCAAAAGAATTCACCCGAAAACTCATTGGTGCCCGACCGAGTGACCGCAGTAATTCCCGCACTACTCAACTGGTCGTACTCCGCTTTGTAATTCGAAGTCACGACCTTGTACTCGGCGATGCCCAATTGGGGGAATGGATTGCCGCGACTGGAATCTTGGCCAGTCACTCCGCCCTTGAGCACATAATCCTTCTGGCCGACGCCATCGATGAAGACGTTAATCCCGCTGGAGAGCTGTGGACGCTGCGCAGCGACGTAGACCCATCCGCGCCAGTTCGAAACGTTACGCCTGGAACAATATCTGCAAAGGCTAGGAAATTGCGGGATGCCTGCGGTAGTGCATCGATTTGCTTTGCCGACACATACGTTGCGATCTCCGAGGTCTTAGTCTCCACCATCGCCGCGCCGGTCACCACAACGGTGTCAAGGTCGCGCGCTTCCGCCGCGGCGGTCTCGGCTTCGCCGCCGACGCCAAGGTTGAGCGTCGCGGTCTGGCCCACGGCCAGGGTGATGTTGCGCGACGTGGTCTGCCCGCCCGCGGTCACGTCGATGCGGTACGTACCTGGCGGCAGGCCGCCGACGTTGTAGCCGCCGCTCGCGCTGGTCTGCACGGTGCGCGTGAGGCCGGTGGCAAGGTTGGTGGCAGTGACGCGCGCATCGGTGGCCGGCGCCGAATCCGCCGATACCCGTCCCTGCAGCGTCGCCGAGGTGGACTGCGCGAACGCGTGCGGCGCGGCCATCAGCATGCAACCCGCCAACGCGCAGCACAGCAGGCTGCGATTGAGTCTGACAGCGGTATGGAGCTTGCGTTTCATGACGAAATCCCTCCCGGGGGATGAAATGAAGATCTTGTGAAATCGGTTACATCGCGGAGCAAAAAATTTTTCGCCTTTGCGCCGGAGCTGCATGACGCCAGTCCCGGTGCTTTTCCTCTCGTTCAACCCGATCGCGTCGGCATCGCCTCTCCTCGACCACGCGGGCCGGCACTCGATTCGCGAACGACCAGCACCGGCGAGAGCGACGCCTGGGGCGCCGGCCCGTTCGCCGTATCCAGCAGCATCCGGATCGCGCGCGCGCCAAGTTCGGCGATCTCGACGCGCATCGTCGTCAGCGCCGGGTGTACGTAGCGTGCAAGCGGGATGTCGTCGAACCCGGCCAGCGCAATGTCGGCAGGCACGCGGACGCCGGCCTGGTTGAAGGCGAACAGGCAGCCCAGCGCCATCATGTCGTTTGCGGCGAACACGGCATCCGGGCGCTCGGGTGCCGCCAGCAATGCCTGGCCTGCGCGATGCCCCGAGGCCTCGTCGAAATCACCCTGCAACACCCATGGCTCGATGCCGGGCAGCACTTCGGCCATGGCGTCGCGATAGCCGCGCAGCCGCTCGCTGGCATCGAAGTTGCCTTCCGGGCCGGTGATGAACGCGATCCGCCGATAGCCGGCCTCGGCCAGGTGCCGCGTCATCGTTACCGCACCGCCGTAGCCATCGACCGACAGGGTGGCATGGCCGGAAGCGGGCGTCGCGGTGTTCATGAGCACGACGGGCATCTGCTGCGCGAGGTTTTCGGCGATGAAGTCGGCATTCCCGACGAACGGGGACATCAGCAGCAGGCCGTCGACGCGGCCACGCATCGCCCGCAGCGCATCGCCCTGCTCCCGGGGGTTGCCGTGGTAGCTCGAGACCAGCAGGTGCAGCCCGCGCTCACGGGCGACCTGGTCGATCCCGCGCATCAGCTCGGAGAAGAATTCGCCGTAAAGATCCGGCAACACCACGCCGATGGTGTTGGTGCGGCGGCTGCTGAGGCTGCGGGCGGCATGGTGCGGGCTGTAGCGAAGCTCGCTGGCGACGCTGAGGACGCGCTTGCGGACGTCCTCGGCGACGTTCTGGTGGCCATTGAGCGCCCGCGAAACGGTCGCAACCGAGACATTGGCCTGACGTGCGACGTCTTTGATCGTGACGCTCATCCGCCCTCCACGGATGACCACATGAATTCAATGTAACCGTTTTCAGAAGCAGGTGTAAAGGCCGCCGGAATTGCAGACGAACCTTGTTTGCAATCAATGCATTGCGGATGGATGGCGAAGCATCGCGTGATATTGCAACGCAGCAAACCGATGCGTCGGCAGGTTGCATGCGTATTGGAGGCGTCGCCCCTGCAAGGCAGGAAGACCGGAACCGCCACTCGCCCGGCCGCTCGCCTGGGATTCATGCCGCTTGATCGAAAGCCATGGCCGTCGCCGGCGAAGCCATGCCTGCCCACCGGACGGGCCATCGACGGACATGGCGGGTCAACTGATCCAGCCACGATGGCTGGCAACGCCCGGCGCGGTCACCGGGCGCTGCGTCGGCTCAGGGCGCGACGACCTCGAACTTCGCTTCGAGCGAAGCGTCGGAATCGCCGCCGACGAAGACCGTGAACGTGCCCGGCTCCACCACCGACTTGAGTTTGGCGTCGAGCAACGCGAGATCATCGAACCCGAGTTCGAAGGTCACCGTCCGCGATTCGCCCGGCTGCAGCGACACGCGCTGGAACCCGCGCAGTTGCCTGACCGGGCGCGCCACGCTGCCGAAGTCGTCTCGCACGTACAGCTGCACCACTTCGTCACCCGCGCGCTTGCCGGTATTGGTCACGCGCACGCTTACCTGCTGGCGCGGCTCGCCGACCGGCACCTTCGCCTGCGCAACCGCCAACTGGTCGTAACCGAACGTGGTGTAGCTCAGGCCATGACCGAACGGATATAGCGGCGTCCACGGCACGTCGATGTACTTGCTGGTGTATTTCTCTTCCTCGCGCGGCGGGCGACCGGTCGCCTTGTGCGCGTAGTAGGTCGGTACCTGGCCAACGTTGCGCGGGAACGTCACCGGCAACTTGCCGGACGGGTTGACGTCGCCGAACAGCACGTCGGCGATGGCGTTGCCGCCTTCGACGCCCGGGAACCAGGCTTCGAGCACCGCGCCCACCTTGCCCTGCAAGGCACCGATGGACAGCGGCCTGCCGTTGAGCAGCACCACGACGACGGGCTTGCCGGTCGCCGCGACCGCGAGCGCCAATTGTTCCTGCACGCCCGGCAGGTCGAGCGAAGTGCGGTTGTGCGCCTCGGCACTCATGTCCGGATGCTCGCCGAGGAACATCACCACCGCATCGGCCTGCTCCGCCGCGCGCACTGCTTCGGCGATGCCGGACGCATCCATGTCTTCGACGCCGGAGCCGCGTGCGACGATCAAGCGCGTGCCGTCGCCCAGCGCCGCCTGCAAGCCTTCGATCGGCGTCACCACGTCTTCCTGGCGACCGGCGACGGCCCAGTTGCCCAGCATCGACTGGCGGTGGTCGGCCAGCGGCCCGATCACCGCAAGCGTGCGCAGCGACTTCGACAGCGGCAACGTTGCATTGTCGTTCTCCAGCAGCACGAAAGACTTCTGTGCCATGCGCCGCGCGGCGGCACGCTGCTCCGGATTGAGCGTCAGCGCGACTTCACGTGCCGGATCCTTGCAGTAACGGTACGGGTCATCGAACAGGCCGGAACGGTACTTCGCGTTGAGCATGCGGCGTACCGATGCGTCGATCTGCTCCATCGACACGCGCCCGGCACGCACCGCCGCCGGCAGGTCTTCGTAATAGATGCGGCTGACGAGGTCGACGTCCACGCCGGCATTGATGCCCAGCACGCCGGCGTCTTCGCGGTTGGCGGCCACGCCGTGCGGCATCAGCTCCATGATCCCGGTGTAGTCGCTGACCAGCACGCCGTCCCAGCCCCACTGCTCTCGCAGCAGGCCTTCGATCAGGTCGCGATGCGCGTGCATCGGCACGCCCGCGATGTCGTTGAACGCGGCCATGATTGATTCGGCGCCCGCATCCACCGAGGCCTTGAACGGCGGCAGGTACACCTCGTGCAAGGTGCGCTCGGAAATCTCGGCGGTGTTGTAGTCGCGCCCGCCCTCGGCGGCGCCGTAGGCCACGAAATGCTTGGCGGTCGCCAGCACGGTATCCACCGCCGCCAGGTCGTCGCCCTGGAAACCACGCACGCGCGCCGCGGCCATCACCGACCCCAGGTACGGGTCTTCGCCCGCGCCTTCGACGATGCGGCCCCATCGCGGGTCGCGGGCAATGTCCACCATCGGCGCGAACACCCAGTGGATGCCGTGCGCGGACGCCTCGACCGCGGCATGGCGCGCGGCGATGCGCACTTCCTCGGCATCGAAGCTCGCCGCCTCGGCCAGCGGCACCGGGAACACCGTGCGATGCCCGTGGATCACGTCGTACGCGAAGATCAGCGGGATGCCGAGCCGGGTTTCCTCCACCGCGATCTTCTGCAGGCGACAGGTCAGCTCGACGCCATGGGTGCCGAAGAACGAACCGATCTCGCCGCGGCGGATCTGGTCTTCGTTGCCGGCCATCGCTTCCGGCCCGGTATGATTGCCCACGCCCGGCGGCTGGTTGAGCTGGCCCAGTTTTTCTTCCAGCGTCATCTTGGCCAGCAGCGCGTCCACGAAAGCCTTCTCGGCAGCGCGGTCACCCGCGGAACTGTGGTTGATCCTGGGGGTTTCCCGCGCAGTCGTGGAAACGGGGGTGGTCAAGGCAACGGCCAGCAGGCCGGTCAACATGGCATTTGGGGTCATGGCTTCGGCGTCGCGCGACATGGCGCCCTCCCGGCATCGCGTGGACGGCAAATGTAATCGTTTTCATTCCGCCGTGCACGGATGACTTGGCCAAGCTGCCCGATTCCGGGCAACGATCACGCTCCGCTCAGGGCAATACCCGCCGGAACGGCCTGACGTCGACGCGTACATACACGCCGGCTTCGACATAGGGATCGGCGTCGGCCCACTCCCTGGCAGCTTCTAGCGACTCGAACTCCGCCACCACCACGCTGCCACTGAAACCCGCAGGCCCGGGATCCTCGGCGTCGATGCGCGGGCACGGCCCGGCCAGCAACAGGCGTCCCTGGTCGCGCAACGAGACCAGCCGTTCGAGGTGGCGAGCACGCGCCTGCATGCGCGCCGCCAGGACATCATCACCGTCATGGCCTTCGATCACGTACCACATGCCTTCGTCCTTCCAAACAATCGGGTTGCAGGGATTCTAGGCCGCGTTCATCCCCGTGCTGGACACCTTGCGCCGCAGGACTTACCCTAAATGCTAGTTTCCGGGTACGAATGCAGCGTCTGCGCCATCTACAGACGCCCGATCCGCTGTTCATTCGCCCCGGTTCGACGCACCTACCGCGACCCGCCCGATCGACCGATGTCGATCCCGCATGGCGCTTGGCCGTCGACCGTCGCCACGCCGGCGATTCCAAGGGGCTTCGGGGCGCCCGGGAAGATCCAGGCATCGACAGGACGTACGCTCGGAGCCACGGCCCGCCACCGGCAAGCGCGCCACTCCGACCCGTCGCCAGGCAACAGCACGGCTATCCACATCCATCGCAGTGAACCGAAGTGGCCCGGAGGGGCTGCAACACGCATGACCGAACCCGGCCACGAATCCGCCCAGACCGCCGTGCACGGAAGCGCCGCAGCGGGCCCGCCCCAGCAGCATGAAATGCCGCTGGCGATGCTGCACGGTCAGCCGGTGCTGCAGATCCCGCAGGATCTGTACATCCCGCCGGACGCGCTGGAAGTCATCCTCGAGGCATTCGAAGGCCCGCTCGACCTGCTGCTCTACCTGATCCGCCGGCAGAACCTGGAGATCCTCGACATCCCGGTCGCGGAGATCACCCGCCAGTACGTCGACTACATCAACGTCATGCAGGAACTCCGGTTCGAGCTGGCCGCCGAGTACCTGGTGATGGCCGCGATCCTGGCCGAGATCAAATCGCGGATGTTGCTGCCGCGCCCGGTCAGCGAGGATGGCGAGGAAGGCGACCCCCGCGCCGACCTGGTGCGCCGCCTGCAGGAGTACGAACGCTTCAAGCAGGCTGCCGAAGACATCGACACCCTGCCGCGCATGGATCGCGACACCTCGATGGTGCAGGCGCACGTGCCCGAGCGCGCTTCGGTCAAGCTGCCGCCGCCCGTGGAGTTGCGCGAGATGCTGCTGGCCCTGCACGACGTGCTCAAGCGCGCCGAACTGCTGACCAGCCACGCCATCCGCCGCGACGCGCTGAGCGTGCGCCAGCGGATGGGCGAAGTGCTGACCCGGCTCGGCGACGGCGCCTTCCACCGTTTCGAGACCCTGTTCGACCCGACCGAAGGCAAGCTGGGCGTGGTGGTGACCTTCCTGTCGATCCTCGAACTGGCCAAGGAGCGCCTGCTCGACGTGGTGCAGGAAGTCCCCCTCGCACCGATCTACATCAAGTCGCTGGCCACCGAACGCGGCGAAGGCCAGGCGCTGGAGTTCTCCAGCGAATTCGACGACATCGACGCCGCCAACGACACCCGGGCCTGACCGCAAGGCCGCCCGCAAGACACCAGAACCGGAACCGATGGATCAACAACTCATCAACCGCATCGTCGAGGCCGCCCTGCTCGCCGCCAGCCAGCCGCTGACGCTGGTGCAACTCAACGGCCTGTTCCCGATCGACGAGCCCGCGCCGGAAGGCAGCGTGCAACAGGCATTGGGTGAACTGCAGGCCGCCTGCGCCGACCGTGGCGTGGAACTGATCGAGGTCGCCTCGGGCTGGCGCTACCAGGTCAAGGCCGACGTGCACGCCTGGGTCGCACGCCTCTGGACGGAACGCCAGGTCAAGTACACGCGCGCCACGCTGGAAACGCTGGCCCTGATCGCCTACCGCCAGCCGATCACCCGCGGCGAGATCGAACAGGTGCGCGGCGTGGCGGTGAACAGCAACATCATCAAGGCACTGGAAGAACGCGAGTGGATCCGCGTCGTCGGCCATCGCGACATCCCGGGCCGTCCGGAACTGCTGGGCACCACCAAGACGTTCCTCGATTACTTCGGCCTCAAGCGGCTCGACGAACTGCCGCCGCTGTCGGAGCTGAAGGATTTCGGCGAACTCGAACCGCAACTCGAATTCGAGGATGCGCCGCGCGCAGTCGGCGACATTGCCTCACCCGATGGCGACAACGAGTCGGGCACGGTTGAAGACGAGGGCGCTGGCAATGCCCCCGCCCGCAATGACTTCGCCGCCAATGATGACGGCAGCGACGACGCCGATCCCGAAGCCGCCGATTCGCAGGCCGAAGACGACGGCAACGACACCACCATCCCGCCGGACGACGGCGATACGGACACTGAAGACACCGCCCTCGCCGACGATGGCGACGGCCCCCGGAGCAACGCATGACCAAGCAACACCCCGATGCCGACAAGGGCAATCGCAA
Organism: Luteimonas sp.; assembly: GCA_024707405.1. GTDB lineage: Bacteria > Pseudomonadota > Gammaproteobacteria > Xanthomonadales > Xanthomonadaceae > Luteimonas. The sequence continues at coordinate 63,068 of JANPZU010000002.1, read as the reverse complement.
ACTTTCGCTCAAGCGCGGCGACGCGCAAGCCACCGAAGCGCCGAAGCTGGAAGAACGCCTGCACAAGGTGCTGGCGCAGGCAGGGCTCGGCTCTCGCCGCGCGCTCGAGCAGCGCATCGCCGACGGCCTGGTCAAGGTCAACGGCGAGACCGCGCAGACCGGCATGTCGGTCAAGGGCGGCGACCGCATCGACATCGACGGCAAGACCTTCGTTGCCAGCGCACTGACCGAGCCCGCCCGCGTACTGATCTACAACAAGCCCGAAGGCGAAGTGACCACGCGCGAGGATCCCGAAGGCCGTCCGACGATCTTCGAGGCACTACCCGCGTTGAAGGGCGCGCGCTGGATCGCCATTGGCCGCCTCGACATCAACACCACCGGCCTGCTGCTGCTGACCACCGATGGCGAACTCGCCAACGCGATGATGCATCCCTCCTACGAGGTCGAGCGCGAGTACGTGGTGCGCGTGCGTGCGCCCGAGGGCGAGGAGACGGTCTCCGACAAGATCGTCGATCGCCTCCGCCGCGGCGTGTCGCTGGACGACGGCCCGGCGAAGTTCGACGACATCGAGCGCATCGGCGGCACCCCCGGCCAGGACAACGTGAGCAACGAGTGGTTCCGCGTCCTGCTCAAGGAAGGCCGCAACCGCGAAGTGCGCCGCCTGTGGGAGTCACAGGGCTGCCAGGTCAGCCGCCTCAAGCGCGTGCGCTACGGCAACGTGACCCTGCCGCAGCCGCTGTTGCGCGGCCAATCGCAGGAACTGCCCGCGACCCAGGTCGAGGCGCTGCGCAAGGAACTCAAGCTGGAAGAAGGCCCGCCGCCGGCATTGACGCTGCAACCGGTCATCGGCCAGCGCAAGGCAACGAAGGCGACCGTGCACGTGGGCGGCGATCGCCGTCCGCAGGGCTACGTCAATGGCCACAACACCGCCGATGAAGGCCGCGAACTGCGTCGTTTCGACCACGTGCGCGAGGATCGAGGCCGTCGCGGCAACCGCAAACCTTCCGCTGGACTGACCGTCAGTGGCGAACAGGCCGCGAAGCAGTCGCAAAAGCCGTTCAAGCAGCGTGCGCAGAAGGGGCCAAAGCCTTTGCCCGATGGCAACCCGGCCGCGTTCCGCACCTGGTACGTGCCCGATGGCGTCGAAACCGATCCGTCGGGGCATCGCAATGCCGACGGCCGCGGCCCGAAGAAGCCGTACAACAAGAACAAGCGTCCCGGGCAGGGTCAAGGACAGGGGCAAGGCCCCCAGCGCAGTGCCGGCGGCGGTGGCCAGCGCAACCAGAATGCCCGTCCCTACGGCCATCCGGACAGTGCGCCGAGCTTCCCGTCCGACCATGCCCACGGCGGTGGTTTCAATCCCTACGGCGATCGTCCACGCAGCCCGCGTCCCGCTGGCAATCGGCCCGGCGGGAATCGCCCGGGTGGCAATCGGCCCGGTGGCAACAACGGCCCGCGCGGCCCGCGTCCCGGCGGTGGCAATCGAGGCCCGCGTGGTGGCGGTGGCGGTGGCGGTCGCCCGGGCGGCAATCGCTGATCCGATCGCCGACTCAAGTTGCACCCGAAGGGCGCCGATGGCGCCCTTCGTCTTGTCGGGAACCACGCATACCTGCATTGCACGCGTTCGTGTGAACCACCACAGGCCATAGACTGGCGCGCCCCGCATCGGAGAACGCCATGGCACTGACCGGCGACGACATCAACGCATTGATCCGCGCGCAGGCGCCGGAGGCCGTCAAGGCCTTGATCCCTCCACCCTGCCTCGTCGACATGGCAGGCGAATTCCTCGAATACGAGGAAGGCCGGCGCCTGGTGATGCGTTTCCCCGTGCTGCCGCGCTATCGCAATCCGATGGGCCACATGCAGGGCGGCTTCATCGTCGCTGCGCTCGACAACACGCTCGGTCCGTTCTCCTACCTGATCGCACCGCCCAGCGTCACCACGTCGCTGAACACGCAATACCTGCGTCCGGCAAGCGCGGCGGACGCATTCATCGTTTGCGAGGCACGCCTCGTCGAGCGCACGCGCAACGTGCTGCACCTGCATGGCGAAGCTCGAAATCCCGCAGGCAAGACCGTCGCGTTGTGCCAGTCGATGAACCAGATCCTGCCGTCTCCGGGCAACTGAACACAGGCACGCTTCGCTGACGGCTTCACTCCCGCTTCACCGTCGCCACATCGCCACGCGACGCCGGAAAGCCATCCTGCGCACATCCATCAAATGGAAGCCGCAGGATGCAATGGGATGTCGTGGTGGTGGGTGCGAGTTTCGCGGGCGTGGCCTGCGCGATGGCGACACGACATGCCGGCTTGCGCGTGTGCGTGCTGGAACGCAAGCGCGATCCCGGCATCAAGCTGCACACCACCGGCATCCTGGTGCGGGAAGCGACCGAAACCGGCCTGCTTGCCACCATTCCCGATCACCTGATCCATCGCATCGGCAACGTGCGACTGTATGCACCCAACCTGCGCAGCACGCGGTTGTCGTCGCCCGGCTACCACTTCCTCACCACCGACACGCCCAACCTGATGCGCTGGCTGGCCGACGAACTGGTGGCCTGCGGCGTCGAACTGCGACTGATGCAGTCGTTCACCGATGCACGACGCGTCGACGGCGGCTGGCATGTCGAAGGGCTCGGCAGCACGCGCTGGCTGGTCGGGGCCGATGGTGCGAAATCGCGCGTCGCATTGCGCGCGGGCCTGCCGCATGTGCGCGACTTCCTCTACGGCATCGAATACGAATTCCACGATGCCACGCTGCGCGAACCCGATGCCCTGCACTGCTTCATCAGCAAGCGCTTCGCGCCCGGATACATCGGCTGGGCCGCACAGAACCCGGCCGGCGTGCAGTTCGGCCTCGCGTTCCGCCATCGCGACGACCGTCGTGGCGTGCCCGATATCGACGGACTCCGGCTGCACGCACAAGGCACGCTCGGCATCGATCCCGAGCGTCCGCCCGATGCCATACGCGCAGGACTGATTCCGTGCGGCGGCCCGGTCTTGCCCTTGTCGATCCCCGGGCTGATCCTGACCGGCGATGCCGCCGGCATCGTCTCGCCGCTCACCGCGGGCGGCATCCATTCGGCATGGAAACATGGCGACGCCGTGGGCCATGCCATCGCCGACCACCTGCTACGCAGCGGATCGTCGCCGGACATGCTGGCCGAACGCATCGCGCCGCGCTATCGCTTCAAGCGCCTGCTGCGCAACGCCTTCGATCGCTGGCAAATGGACTGGCCGTTCGACCTGCTCATCGGCACGCCGCCATTGCGGTGGCTGGCCGAGGAAATCTATTTCCACCGCAGCGCGCGCGGCCCTGCAAGCTAGGCCAGGGTGAAGGCATCTCCATCGAGCATCGCCGGGAACCGCTTGCGATGCGCGGCCAGTTCCTCGGCCAGCAGCGTCGTCGTGGCGACGACTTCCTCGTCGGTGCATTCGCTGACCGGATGGCCCAGGAAATCGATCACCGCGCTGTCGCCCGAATAATGGATACCGTTGCCATCGGTGCCGACGCGATTGAGGCCGGCGACGTAGCACAGGTTTTCTATGGCGCGCGCACGCAGCAGCGTCTTCCACGGATACGCGCGCGCCGACGGCCAGTTGGCCACGTACAACAGCAGGTCGTAGTCGAGCGCGCCGGGACGCTCCACGTCATAACGGTTGCGCGAGAACACCGGGAAGCGCAGGTCGTAGCAGACCTGCGGGCAGATTCGCCAACCCTTCCATTCCACCGTCAGCCGCTCGCGACCGGCGGCGTAACGTTGGTGTTCGTTGGCATATCGGAACAGATGGCGCTTGTCGTAGTGCTGCAGATCGCCGTCCGGCGTCGCCCACAACAGGCGGTTGAACACGCCGTCGGGCGTGCGCAACTGCACGCTGCCGCAGACCGCGGCATCCAGCCTGCCCGCCTGCTCGCGGATCCACGCTACCGTCGGGCCATCCATGTCTTCGGCATTGCCGATGGCATCGTTGCTGAACCCGCTGGTGAAGGTTTCCGGCAGCAGCACGACATCGGTGATGCCGCGCAACGGCGCGACCAACCCGCCGTAGTAGTCGCGGTTGCCAGCCGGGTCGTGCCACAGCGTGGCGCCCTGTACCAGCGAAACGCGCAGGTTGCCGGCAGCTTCGGTCATGTCACAGCGCCTTCAGTCGTTCGATCGCCGCGTCCAGCGTGGCCTCGTTCTTGGCGAAGCACAACCGCGCCAGTCGCTGCCCTTCCGGCGGCGTTTCGTAGAACGGCGACAGCGGGATTGCCGCCACGCCCTTCTCGATGGTCAGCCACCTGCAGAACTCGGCATCGCCAAGATCGCTGATCGACGAGTAATCGACCAGCTGGAAATAGCCGCCCGGCACCGGCAACGGCTTCAGCCGCGTGCCGGCCAGTTGCTCGCGGAAACGGTCACGCTTGGCTTCGTAGAACGCACCAAGCTGCTCGTAGTGCTCCGGCTCGGCGTCCAGCATCGCGGCGAATGCATGCTGCGCCGGCGCGAAGGTGCAGAACACGTTGTACTGGTGCACCTTGCGGAACTCGGCGCTCAACGCCGGCGGCGCGATGCAGTAGCCGATCTTCCAACCGGTGCAGTGGTAGGTCTTGCCGAAGCTCGAGACCACGAAGGCGCGTTCACGCAGTTCCGGGTAGCGCAGCACCGATTCGTGGCGCGCGCCGTCGAACACGATGTGCTCGTACACCTCGTCCGAAATGAGATAGATGCCGTACTCGCGCACGATCGCGGCAACTTCCGCCATGTCCGCGGCGGACAGCATCGCACCCGACGGGTTGTGCGGGCTGTTGATCATCAACAACCGCGTCCTCGGCGTGATCGCAGCGCGCACCTTTTGCCAGTCCGGCGCGAAGGTCTGCGGATCGAGCGGCACGTGCACGGCTTTCGCACCCGCCAGGTCGATGGCTGGCTCGTAACTGTCGTAGCAAGGATCGAGCACCACGACTTCCTCGCCCGCACGCACGACCGCATGGATCGCATTGAACAAAGCTTCGGTAGCACCACTGGTCACGGTGACTTCGGCATCGGTATCGGGGCGATGGCCGTAGACGCGTTCGGTCTTGGCGGCAATCGCATTGCGCAGCGCGGGAACACCGGTCATCGGCGCGTATTGGTTGTGGCCGTGACGCATCGCCTTGTCGAGTTCGTCGACCAGACGCCCGGGTACGGAAAAGTCGGGGAATCCCTGCCCGAGGTTGACCGCGCCGTGCTCGGCGGCGAGTTGCGACATCACGGTGAAGATCGTGGTGCCGACCTTGGGCAGTTTGGTTCCAGGCATCGTTTCCGTATCCGTCTTGGCAGTTTCACCACGCAGCAGTTTACGTTCAGCGCAGGATGGGTTAAACCATCCCGATGCCTTCCCCTGCCGACAGCGACAGCCGCGTCGCCGAATTGATGCGCGCCTACCTGACCGCCGACTACAAATGGGAGCGCGGCGGGCATTGGCACGACGTGATGATCGGCTTGCCCACGCCCGGCCTCGAACTCGCCTACCCCGAAGCGACCTCGTTCGGGATGCTGTCGGCATGGAACCCGCATTCGATCGAACGCGAAGAACGCATCAACCGTCGGGAAGACGAGAAGCTGCAGCAAGAACTGGCCGATGCCGGCGTGGTGTTCCTGGCCGCATTCGCGTCCGCACCCAACCGTACCTGGCGCGAACCGAGTTGGCTCGTGTTCGGAATGTCGTCGGACGATTTCAACGTCCTTGCCCGCCGCTATGGCCAACTCGGCACGCTGTGGTGGCGTCCGGGCGATCCCGTACGCCTGCGGATGGATGCCGCCCGTCCCGCAACAATCGGTGAGGACGAAAACGTCGTCTGGCTCCGCTGATCATGCGCCGCATCCGACGATGGCCGGAACGACAACGGGGCCGGCTACGCACCGGCCCCGTTGCCCATCGGACAGCCTAGGGGAAGGCCATCGGTTCGAAGTCACCAACTGAAGCCTACGCCACCTGAAAAGGTCGTCTCGCCACCGCTGACAGCCGCCCCCAAGGACACGCTCGCGCGCGTGCCGATTACACGCTGGTAGCCGACGGCGAGTGCCTGTTCGCCGCCCTGTGCGCCAACCCCGATGCCAATGCGATTGCTTCCGCCCAGACCAGCGGTATTGATCGCCATGCCAGAGAAGGCACCACTGACCGCGCCCATGCGATCGATGCGACGATCCTGTGCCGCGATCCGCCTGTCGATTGCCTCGAAGCTGTCATCAATCTCGGCGAACCGTCCCTCCAGGGCAGCGGGATCGAAGCCCGCCAGGCTGGAGAACAAGGCGTCGGCATAGGCATTGGCGGTCGACAAGGTGTCCTGCATTTGCGCGACATTGACCGCATCGGTCGCCTCGGTGCCCGCGGCGACATTGGTGATCTGGCGTTCGGCGCCTTCCGCCCCGACCGATACAGTACTCTCGCGCGACGCCACCGAACCAGCACCCAGCGCGACAGATCCGGCAACATCGGCCTGTGCACCGCGACCGATCGCGACCGCGCCTTCCGCGCCGCTGGCCACCGAGACGTCCTGCCCGATGGCGATGGCACCATGTGCACCGGCGCCTACTACGGTGCTGCCGTAATCGCCGGCACCGATGGCGATCGCGTGATCGGTACCGTCCACGATGGGATTGCCTTCATCGTCGTAACCGAGGAAGCCGCCCTCGATCAGGCTGCCACTGCCGAAGCTGCTGCTGTAGTTGCCGAACGTCTCGTTGCTGTATCCGAAAGCATTGCTGGCGGTGCCGATGACCGTGCCACCCACGCCGACGGCCGAACTCGCCATGCCGATGGTCGAGTTCACGCTTCCCACCGCGATGGAATACAGGCCGGCTACGTAGTTGTCGGAGCCGATCGCACTGCTCGACTCGCCCTCGGCCACGTTGCCAACGCCAAAGGCACTACTGGCAACACCGACTGCAGAGTTGCCGTGGCCAAAGGCCGCGCTGTTGTCGGCCAGGGCCCGGTTGACCGCGCCGAAGGCGCTGCTGTAGCTGCCCGTGGCGATGTTCGAGTTGCCGAAAGCGCTGCTGTCGCTACCCTCCGCGAAGGAATAGATGCCGACCGCGGCGCTGTAATCACCCGTCGCCGCCACGCCGGCGCCAACGGCAATGGCGGCACGGCCGATTGCAAGGGCGGCTTCACTGCTGGCGTCTGCGACACCATCACCGTCCGTATCCACATCCAGCGTCACCTCGCCATCGCCATCGGCGTCGTACCATCCACCCAACGCCAGGCTGCCGGCGCCGATGGCGGTCGCGGCGGGGCCGCAGGCGTACGTGTTTTCTCCAGCGGCTGCAGCCGGGAAAGACATACCAGGCGCGGTTTCGCAGACCTCGCCTGCAGGGGCTTCTCGACACATCGCAACCAACGCCGCAGCGACGGCGAAGGTCATGGCGGCAGCGTGCGGGATGCGGCGAGATGCCCGGGATTCTGTGCATCGCATGGCGTGCTTCTCCTGTCAGTGGATGGGCCGGGCACGACCATTTGGCCCGGCTACAGGAGAAGACGGAGTTCGACGATCCCGACTATCACCGCATGTCGATGGATCCGTTGGCCGCCAGGCGCTGGCGACAATCCGCTCCACCGCCTGCGAGACACGCGTGAACGGCTTCGGCCCGCACGCGCAGGGGATGGCGTTCGGGCAATTGGCGGCTCGCAGCCAAGGCCTGCGCGCCCTGCTCCAACACCTCCGCATGCCCGCCGGGCGCAACCGGCGACATGGCCAGGCCAAGCCGGGCCCGCAGGATCGCCGGGTGCTGCGGCAGCAATTCCGGGAGACCAATGTCCAGCGCCTGCAGGAATGCCTCGCGCGCCTTTTCCCATTGCCCCATCGCCTGCCTCGCCTCTCCGAGCCGGACGTGCAGTACGGCGTTCTGGTGTTGACTCGCACCAGTTCCCGTACCGGAAGCGACCGCCGGCTCGACAAGTGCCAGAGCCTGATCGGCCAACCCCTGGGCAACCCTGATCTCGCCAAGCGCGCTGCGCAACCCAGCCATGGCGGCAGACGACCGGGGATCGTCACCAGCCAGTTCCAGCCCCTCCCGGATCGCGACTTCGGCCTCATCCCAGCGCCGCGCCGCGATGGCGATCCGCGTATGCACGATCCGGCCCGCAAGCCTGTTTTCTTCCCCGAGCCGATCGAAATGGGGCTCTACCAGTGCCAACGCCTCCTCCGGTCGTCCCAGCCCGCTCAACACCACGCCAAGGCTGAGCACGGATGCGGCATAGGCAGGGTGTTCATTCCCGTACATCCTGCCCGTCATCTCCATCCTTTCCCGCATCACAGGCTCGGCACCGGCATAATCGCCACGCGCATCGAGCACGACGCCGACACCCCACAACGTGACCATCAACCACTGGTGATCCGCGTCGCCGAATACTTTCCGGGCGATGTCCAGCGCTTCGCGCCTGGGCCCCTCGGCATCCGCCAGCCGTCCTGCCCTGAGCATGCACGACGACATCGTGTACAGCCGGTTGCTGGTATCGAAGTGGATCTCCGGCTGCGCCCGGCGCAACAATTCCAGCGCCTCGCGATGCAGCCTGATCGGGACATCGGGGTTGGTCTGGCACTCGGGGTTGTGCGCCCACGCAAGACCGGACAGCGCTTGCGCCACCCGCTTCCCTTCCGGTTGCTCGATGCTACGCGCCAACGCCAACGCGGTGCGAGCCTCGGATTTCGCACGCTCGTAGTCATCCAGCCCCTGGGCGACGATCGACACCCTGCCCCGGGTATTGATCTCGCGTTCCACGTCCTTGCCGCGCACCATCGCCAGTGACTCCTCGGCAAGCGCAAGCGCATGTGGGTAGTCGCCATCGACCTCGCTGGCGATATCGGAAAGCATGAACAAGGTGTCTGCCATGCCGGGCGACCCTTTGTCGCCAACCTCCCGGTAGAGCGAAAGTGCTTCTTCAAGCTGCTCTTTCGCCTCCTGATCCTTGCCGATGGCGTAATGGATCTTGCCAAGGACGCCGAGCATCCGCGCCTGCAGTTCGGCCTGTCCGGCAAGCTCCGTGCGGGCACGGTTCACGCCTCGCCCCAGCAGGGTCGCGGTATCGGGCATCTCGCTGCGTTCCCCGCCCGGCTCATTGCTTTCGAACAGGCCGACAAGGAAGCGTTCCACCTCTCCGGCCAGTTCCGCCTCGCGCGCAGCCTCGCTCGCCTGCCAAAGCGTGCCGGCAAGGCCCATGACCAACGCCAGTACAGTCGCCGTCGCCAGCGCGACGCCACCCTTGTTGCGACGCGCGAACTTGCCTGCGCGATAGGAGAAAGTGTCACCGCTGACCGACACCGGCCGCCCCGCGAGGAAGGATTGCAAATCGTCCGAGAACGCCTTGACGCTGGAATAGCGACGTTCCGGCTCCTTGGCCAAGGCGGTCTGGATGATGCGCGAAAGATCGCCCTTCACGAAGCGACGGAAGGTCCCGGGATCCGTGCGCCGACTGTGCAGTCTCCGTGCAACTTCTTCTTCCGATCCGGCAGTCAATGCCGTGCTCATCTGCACGGCAGTCCGCGAGGTGATCGCCTCGAAGGCCTGCTGGATGTTCTGCTGGTCGACCACGTAAGGCAGGTTTCCCGACAGCAGTTGGTACAGCACGACACCCAGGCCATAGACATCGGTGCCGGCACTGACGGGCCCGCCCGTGATCTGTTCGGGCGCAGCGTACTCGGGCGTGAAACCGGCCATCATGCCGGTTCGGGTCGCGCCCGCCCGCGCGTCGATGCGCTTGGCCACACCGAAATCCAGCACCTTCGGCTGCCCGTGCACATCGACCAGGATGTTGGCCGGCTTCAGGTCCCTGTGCACCACGAAGCGCTCGTGCGCGTACTGCACGGCCGCACACGCGCGCAGGAACAGCAGGATGCGTGCGCGAAGGCCGAGCCGGCCGCCATCGGCCCAATCGATTACATTCGGGCCTTCGACATGTTCCATCGCCAGCCACGGCCTGCCCTCCGCATCCAGCCCCCGTCGAGCAGGCTTGCGATGTTGGGATGCGAAAGCATCGACAGTATCTGGCGTTCCTGCACGAAACGTTGCGCTTGCGCGCTGCCGTCCCAGCGGCGATGCAAGCGCTTGATCGCGGCTCGCAGCAGGATATCGCCATCCCGGCGATGCGCTGCGTATACCGAGCCCATGCCGCCACGACCCAACATGCCATCCAGCGTCCACTGGCCTACCCGGCTCCCGATGGCAGCGCCATCATCGTCGCCATCCCCTGCGATGCAGTCGTCCAGATCGACGATGGCATCAACGCCCTCGTCGAGGATGCAGGCCTGCCGATCCGCCTCCAGCATCCGCCGTAACGCATCGTGCAGTTCCGGTTCCGATGTGCATTCGTTGCGCAACCACTCGTCCTGCGACACCGGCGGCAGGTCGCGCAGGAGATTGAACATTTCGAACAAGCGATCCGCGCCTTGGCTCATGCCTCGTGCGCCTCCGCCAGGTGCGACTGCAGGAAAGCCCTCGCTGCACGCCAGTCGCGATACACGGTGGCCTGACTGATGCCCAAGTGACCTGCGATCTCTTCGAACTCCATCCCGCCGAAGAAGCGACATTCCACCAGCGTCGCCAAGCGCGGCTGCCTAGCCTCCAATGCACGCAGCGCCTGATCCATGACAAGCAGATCCGGTGCACTTTGCTCCCCCTGGACGGGAATGCCCGTGTGCAATGTGATCCTGGCCAGGCTGCCGCCGCGTTTCACGGCCGTCATGGCACGGACATGATCCACCAGCAAATGTCGCATCGCCTTGGCCGCCAGCGCCAGCAGCCGGCCACGGGGAACCTCGCCTCCGAATACGCCGCGCAGCTTCAGATAAGCCTCGTGCGCCAGCACGGTGGTATTGATCGATTGCTGTGGCGCCCTCAGCAGTTCACGCTTCGCGAGGCGGCGCAGGCAGGCGTAAGTCTGCGCGAATTCGTCCGCATCTCCCTTCGTGCGCGGATGGCCCGGATCGGTTGGAACGCCACGATTTCCTTCCGTGTCCATGTCGTCCCCGATCGCTCATACCGCCCTGCGAACCGCCACCTGAACGCATACAATGGATTCATTCTTGAACTCACGCACAGTGTCCGGGCCCGGGCCGGCAGCCAGCGGCGGATCCCACAGGAACCAACGCCATTGAATTCCGACAGCGGACACCCCGCCTCCCTCGTCGTCCGCGGCCTGAGCTTCGCGCGCAACGACACACCGGTGTTCGGGCCGCTCGACTTCATCGTCGGTCGCGGCGAAGCCTTGCTGGTGCAGGGCGGCAACGGGGCCGGTAAGACCACCCTGCTGCGCGTGCTGGCCGGCCTGCTGCGCGCGGACACGGGTGACGCCACGTTCGACGACCATGCGCATGCGCCGGCCTACCTCGGGCACCTGCCGGCGTTCAAGGCCGACCTGTCCTCGCTCGAGAACCTGCGTTTCCTGTGCGGCCTGCACGGCACGCGCGGTTCGCCGCTGGACGAAGCACTGGCGATCGTCGGCCTGTCCGGATACGAGGATGCGCTCGCCCGCCAGTTGTCGGCCGGGCAGAAGAAGCGGTTGTCGCTGGCGCGGCTGTGGCTGTCGCCCGCGCAGCTGTGGTTGCTCGACGAGCCCTACGCCAACCTCGACCTCGAAGGCATCGAACTGGTCAACCGCATGGTGCGTGCGCACCTCGACGGCGGCGGCGCGGCACTGGTGACGACGCACGGTGCGTATGCGGCACCGCCCGTGCGCACCCGGCTGCTGGAACTGCGGAGGCCGCTGCCATGATGTGGCAAGCCGCAAGGGCGCTGGTCGCGCGCGATCTCCGCCTGCTCTGGCGCAAGCGCGGCGATGCCCTGCAACCGGCATTGTTCGCGGTGCTGATCGTGGTGCTGTTCGCACTCGCGCTCGGCAACGAGGGCGACACGCTGGCGGCGGTCGCTCCCGGCGTGCTGTGGGTGGCGGTGCTGCTGTCCGGCCTGCTGTCGCTGGACAACCTGTTCCGCGGCGATGCAGAGGACGGCTCGCTCGAACAATGGATGCTGGCGCCGGTGCCGCTGTCCTGGCTGGTGCTGGTGCGCACGCTCACGCATTGGGCGACCACCGCATTGCCGCTGGTGCTGGCCACGCCCTTGCTGGCCGAACTGCTCGGCCTGCCGCGCGAACTGCTGCCGGTACTGCTGGCGACGCTCCTGCTCGGCACGCCGTTGCTCAGTCTGGTGGGCGCCATCGTGGCCGCACTGACCATCGGCATGCGCCGCTCCGGCGTGCTGCTGGCGCTGCTGGCATTGCCGCTGTACGTGCCGATCCTGGTCTTCGGCGCGGGCAGCATCGCCCAGGCGAGCATGGGCCTCGATCCGCTCGGCGGCATCCTCTACCTCGCCGCTGGACTGGTGCTGGGACTGGTACTGGCGCCAGTCGCTGCCGCCACCGCGATCCGCATTGCCCACGGTTGAGCAGGATCAAGGCAGCGCTGCGGGCGCCGCCGGAAAATGACGGCTCCGGCCTCGATGGCCGGCCCCTTCCCCATGGAGTTCGTTCGATGACACCCCGCCATCTCCTGCTCGCCGGTGCGATTGCACTGGCCCTGTCCGCCTGCGGCAAGTCCCCCGCGCCGGCCGCCGAAACCCCGGCCGCGCCTCCTACCGCCGCGGAACAAACCGTGCCTGCCGACATCGCAACCCCGCCCGCCGTCGAAGCGCCGGCCGAGGCCGGCCCCGTCGAAACCGCGCCGGCCGCCGCGACCGGCAGCAAACCTGCGGTCGTTGCCAACTGCGCGGCCACCATCGAATCCAACGACGCCATGCAGTACGACGCCGATTCGATCACCGTGCCGGCGAGCTGCAGCACGTTCACGATCCACCTCAAGCACGTCGGCCAGATGCCGGTCGCGGCCATGGGCCACAACATCGTAGTGGCGAAGGAAGCCGACATGCGCGGCATCGCAGCCGACGGCATGACCGTCACCCCGGAGCACCTGAAGGCCGGCGACGACCGCGTCATCGCCCATACCGCCATGATCGGCGGCGGCGGCACGTCCTCGCTGAGCTTCGATGTCGCCCTGATCAAGGATGGCGGCCCGTACAGGTTCTTCTGCAGCTTCCCAGGCCATCTGGCCCTCATGCAGGGCAGCCTGCAGGTGCAATGACCCGGTTCGCCGCAAGCCAGCCCCCGCGAGGGGGCTGGTAAACTTGCCCGACGCCCGCGGCCCCCTGTGCGCCGCCCACGCAAGGCCCTGATGTCCCCGCTGATCCGCTGGTTCCACCAACTCGGCTCGCCGCCCTACTTCGACCGCTTCGCCCGGCGCTGGGCGCCGTGGGGCTATGGCCTCGGCCTGCTGGTGATGGCGATCGGCCTGTACGGCGCATTGTTCGTCGTGCCCGCCGACTACCAGCAGGGCGACAGCTTCCGCATCCTCTACATCCATGTCCCCGCGGCATGGATGAGCATGGCCATGTTCGCGCTGATGGCGTTCTACGGCACGATCGCGCTGGTCTGGCGGATCAAGCTGTGCGAGATCCTGGCGATGGCCTGCGCACCCATCGGCGCCGCGTTCACCTTCATCACGCTCGCCACCGGCAGCATCTGGGGCAAGCCGATGTGGGGCACGTGGTGGGACTGGGATCCGCGCCTGACCTCGCAACTGATCCTGCTCTTCCTCTACTTCGGTGTGATGGGCCTGTACGCCGCCATCGAGGATCGCCGTGCGGCCGCGCGCGCCGCATCGCTGCTGGCCGTGGTCGGCGTGGTGATGCTGCCGATCATCCGCTACTCGGTGGTGTGGTGGAACTCGTTGCACCAGGGCCAGACCATCCGCGTGTTCGGCGAATCGTCGATGGATGCCAGCATGCTGCCGCCACTGATCTGGATGGTGGTCGGCACCAAGCTGTGGGCCATCGGTTCGCTGCTCGCGCGTGCCCGCGCCGACAACCTGCAGCGCGAGGCGAACAAGGACTGGGCACGCACGCTGGCCGGGGAAGGCAAATGAGTTACGCCGGCTACGTCATCGCCGCATACGGCGTGTTCGCCGTCGCGCTGCTGTGGGACTTCATCGCCCCGCGCATCCGCACGCGACAACTGCTGCGCGCGATCCGCCTGCTGTCCACGCGGCAGGCCGCCGCACGCACGCAGGACACCAAGGAACTGAAACGATGAACCCGACACGACGCCGCCGCATATGGTTCGTCGCCGCATTGCTGGCCGCCGCCGCGATCGCCGCCACGCTCGTCGCACAGGCCCTGCAGCGCAACATCACCTATCTCTACACGCCGGCCGAAGTGCTGGCGGCCGATGCCGACGCACTGCGTTCTGGCGACACGCGCTTCCGCCTCGGCGGCATGGTCGAAACCGGGTCGTTCCGGCGCGAGCACGGCTCGCTGGTGTCGCACTTCCGCGTCACCGATGGCGATGCGCAGCTCGAAGTGAGCCATGACAAGATCCTCCCCGACCTGTTCCGCGAAGGCCAGGCGGTGGTCGCGACCGGTCGCATGCAGGACGGCGTGTTCGTCGCCGAGCAGGTGCTTGCCAAGCACGACGAGACCTACGTACCGAAGGAAGTCGCCGACAAGATGGGGCTTGCGCACCAGAAGCACGGCGTCGAGGACGCGCCCACGGCCAAGGGCGCGTACTGACGTGCTGCCGGAGATCGCACAGGCAGCGTTGCTGCTCGCCCTGCTCGCCGCCATGATCCAGGCCTCGCTGCCGCTGGCCGGCGCGGCGCGCGGCAACGCGGCATGGATGGCGGTGGCCCGCCCCACGGCCTATGCGCAGTTCGTGTTGGTCGCGCTGGCATTCGCGATCCTGGTCGCATCGTTCGTGGGCCAGGATTTCTCGGTACGCAACGTCGTCGACAACTCCAACTCGCTGCTGCCTGTCGCCTACCGGGTGATGGCCACTTGGGGTTCGCACGAAGGTTCGCTGCTGCTGTGGGTGCTGATGCTGACGATCTGGAACGCGGCCGTCGCACTGTTCTCGCGCACGTTGCCCGAGCCGGTGACCGCACGCGTACTCGGCGTGATCGGGCTGGTCTCGATCTGCTTCCTGTCGTTCCTGATCTTCACCTCCAGCCCGTTCGAACGGCTGGTTCCGGCGGCGCTGGAAGGACACGACCTCAACCCGCTGCTGCAGGATCGCGGGATGATGATCCACCCGCCGATGCTCTACGTCGGCTACATCGGCTTCGTGGTGCCGTTCGCGTTCGCCATCGCCGCACTGCTTGACGGCAGCATCGACGCGCGCTGGCTGCGCTGGACGCGGCCCTGGACCAACGTCGCTTGGTCGTTCCTGACCATCGGCATCCTGCTCGGCTCGTGGTGGGCGTACTACGAACTGGGCTGGGGCGGCTGGTGGTTCTGGGATCCGGTGGAGAACGCCAGCTTCATGCCGTGGATCGCGGGCGCGGCGCTGATCCATTCGCAGGCGGTCACCGAGAAGCGCGGCAGTTTCAACAGTTGGACGCTGCTGCTGGCCATCGCCACGTTCTCGCTGTCGTTGCTGGGCGCGTTCCTGGTGCGCTCGGGCGTGTTGACCAGCGTGCACTCGTTCGCCGCCGATCCGACCCGCGGCCTGTTCATCCTCGTCTTCCTTGGCCTGGTCATCGGCGGTTCGCTGCTGCTGTACGTGCTGCGTGCGCCGAAACTCGAAGATGGCAAACCGTTCGCCGGCACCTCGCGTGAAACCCTGCTGCTACTGAACAACCTGCTGCTCGCCGCGGCATGCGCCATGGTGCTGCTGGGCACGCTGTACCCGTTGCTGGCCGATGCGCTCGACCTGGGCAAGGTCTCGGTCGGCCCGCCCTACTTCGGTTTCATGTTCATCCTGCTGATGGCGCCGCTGGTCGCGTTGGTGCCGTTCGGCCCGCTGACCAAATGGCAGCGCGACAACATCGGCAAGCCGCTCGCGATGCTGTTGCCATGGGCGATCCTGGCGCTGGTGCTGGCCACCATCGCCTATTTCATGGCGCCACAGGGCAAGCTCAAGACCGCAGCGGGTGTGCTGGGTGCGGCATGGGTCGGCTTCGGCACGCTGCGCTTCGCATGGACACGCATCCGAGCCAACGGCAAGTTCACGCCGGAGATGCTGGGCATGGTGGTCGCGCACTTCGGCATCGCGGTGTTCCTGGTCGGCGCGCTGCTGATCGAAGCGCAGAACGTGCTGCGCGAAGTCGCGATGAAGCCCGGCGACACCGTTGAGGTTGGCGATTACCGCTTCCACTTCCAGGGCGTGGACGAGAAGCAGGGGCCGAACTACCTCGCCGACCGCGGCCATGTGCAGGTCTTCCGCAATGGCAAGCCGCTGGCGCTGCTGCATCCGGAAAAGCGTGCCTACGCCAGCGGCGGACAGGTGATGACCGATGCCGGCATCCACGCAGGCGTACTCGCAGACGTACTGGTCGCGCTGGGCGAACCGCTTGGCGACGATGCCTGGGCAGTGCGCCTGCACGTGAAACCCTTCGTCCGCTGGATCTGGGCCGGCGGCCTGTTGATGGCACTGGGCGGATTCATCGCAGCGTTCGACCGTCGCTTCCGTCGCAGGAAGGAGGGCTCGCCATGAACGATGCGTCCACCGAGACCCGTAGCCGGCGCGGGCTGGCGTGGGGGATCGGCATCGTGTTCGTGGCCCTGTTCGGGCTGTTGCTGCATGGCGTGCTTGTCTCCGACCGTCCCGATCGCGAAGCGTTGCCCTCGCCGTTGATCGGCAAGCCCGCACCGGACTTCTCGTTGCCGGTGCTGCACGAACCCGGTCGCCTCGTGTCGTCGGACGACCTGCGCGGCGCACCCTACCTGCTCAACGTCTGGGGCAGTTGGTGCCCGGCCTGCCGCGACGAGCATGGCGCGCTGACCCGTTTCGCCGAAACCAAGCGCGTGCGCCTGGTCGGCTACAACTGGAAGGACGAACACGCCGATGCCATCCGCTGGCTGGAGCATTTCGGCAATCCCTACTGGACGGTGCTGGTCGATTACGACGGCCGCAAGGCGATCGACTGGGGTATCTACGGCGCACCGGAAACCTTCCTCGTAGATGCCGACGGCATCGTGCGCTGGAAGTACGTCGGCCCGCTGGACGACGACAAGATCGCCACGCAACTGGTGCCGCTGCTCGATGCGATGGGAGTGCCGCAATGAACGGCATGGCCGCCTGGTGGCGCGCGAACGCCCGCGCGGTCGCGCTTGCGGTGCTGGTGTCGGTGTTCTCGTGTGCCACGTTCGCGCAATCGGTGCGCGACGCTACACCGCTCGAGTTCCATGACGATGCCGAAGCACGGCGCTTCAACGCGCTGGTCGCGGAACTGCGCTGCGTGATGTGCCAGAACCAGTCGCTGGCCGATTCCAACGCGCAGATCGCGCACGACCTGCGCCGCGAGGTCTTCGACCTGATGCGCAGTGGCCGCAGCGATGGCGAGATCAAGGCCTTCCTGGTCGAACGCTACGGCGAATTCGTGCTCTACAAACCGCCGCTGGCCAAGGGCACGTGGCTGCTTTGGTTCGGCCCGGCGCTACTGCTGCTCGGTGGCGCCGTCGTGGTCGTGCGCATCGTGCGGCGGCGCTCGCGCGGCATGGTCGGCGACGACGAAGGACAGGAGTGGTGATGACCTATCTCTTTCCCGTGCTCGTTGCCATCGCTGCCGCGCTGGCAACGGCGGCCATGCTCTGGCCATTGCGCAAGCCATCGCGCCACGTCTACATCGGCGCGATCGTCGTCGTGCCCCTGCTCGTGCTGGGCCTCTACCGCGTGGTCGGCACGCCTGCCGCGCTCGACCCGGCCGCATTGCAGCCGGTGGATGCCGAGATGCCGGCATCGCTCGACGAGGCCATCGCCGGCCTGCGCGCCGAACTCGACCGCAATCCCGCGCAGCCCGATGGCTGGGTGCTGCTCGGCCGCTCCTACGCGATGATGGATCGCTTCGCCGAGGCGCGCGACAGCTATGCCGAGGCGTTGAAGTTCGTGCCCGACGATGCCGGCCTGCTGGTCGAGGCTGCCCAAGCACGCGCGCAGGCAGATCCCGACAGCCGCTTCGACGACGAAGCACTGGCGATGCTCCGCAAGGCCGCCGCCATCGAACCGGGCAACCAGCGTGCATCGTGGTTCATCGGCATCGCCCATCGCCAGCGCGGCGAAGATGCACAGGCGGCCTCGGCATGGGAAGCACTGCTGCCGAAGGTCGACGAAGCGACCGCCCTCGCCCTGCGGCAGCAGATCGATGCCGCACGCGAAGCGGCGGGCCTGCCGCCCTTGCCCGCAGCGGCTGCAGCGCCCACCAGCGAGGCTCCCGTGGATGTAGCGTCCACCGAAGGCCTACGCGTCCGTGTTGCGCTCGACCCGGATTTCGCATCGCGCGTTCGCCTGCGCGGCGACGCGACCGTGTTCGTCATCGCCCGTGTCCCCGGCGGCCCGCCGATGCCGATCGCGGTGGAACGGCACACGCTGCAGGATCTGCCGCTGGACATCGTGCTCGACGACGGCGACGGCCCGATGCCCACGCAAAAACTCTCCGCATTGCCGGAAGTGGAAGTATTCGCCCGCATCTCGGCCAGCGGCGATGCGGCCCGTCAGGACGGCGACCTGGAATCTGCAGCCGTGCGCGTCGCATTGCCCGCCCCGGCTCCGGTCGAGTTGGTGATCGGGCGCTGACCCGCCACTTCCGGCCTGCGGCCCCGGATAAACTGTCGGCATGACGGAATTCATCCCAACTGGCACGCACTTCGTCGAACTCCCCTCGCCGTTCCCGATGAAGCGCGGCGGTGCCTTGCACGGCGCACGGATCGCGTACGAAACCTGGGGCACGCTCGACGCCACGCGTGGCAACGCGATCCTGATCGTCACCGGCCTCTCGCCGGACGCGCATGCAGCCTCGCACGCCGGCAATCCGGATCCGGGCTGGTGGGAAGCGATGCTCGGGCCGGGCAAGCCCATCGACACCGACCGTTGGTTCGTGGTGTGCGTGAATTCGCTCGGCAGTTGCAAGGGATCGAGCGGGCCGGCGTCGATCGACCCGGCCACCGGTACACCCTGGCGCCTGCGTTTCCCCGAATTGTCCATCGAGGACGTGGCCGATGCCGCCGCGCACGTCGTGCGCACGCTCGGCATCGAACGCCTCGCCTGCGTGATCGGCAACTCGATGGGCGGCATGACCGCACTGGCCTTGCTCGCGCGCCATCCCGGCATTGCCCGCAGCCACGTCAACATTTCCGGGGCGGCACGCGCATTGCCGTTCTCCATCGCGATCCGCTCGCTGCAACGCGAAGCCATCCGGCTCGACCCGGACTGGAACAACGGCGACTACGACGACCTGCGCTATCCGGAAAGCGGCATGCGCATGGCGCGCAAGCTGGGCGTCATCACCTACCGCTCGGCACTGGAATGGGATGGTCGCTTCGGTCGCGTGCGGCTCGATTCGGATCGTCGCGACGACGAGGATCCCTTCGGCCTCGAATTCGAGGTCGAAAGCTACCTCGAAGGCCACGCAAGGCGTTTCGTGCGGCGCTTCGATCCCAACTGCTACCTGTACCTCAGCCGTTCGATGGACTGGTTCGACATCGGCGAAGGTTGCCATGGCAGCACTGATGATGGCTTGGCCGCCATTCGTGTCGAAAAAGCGCTGGCGATCGGCGTGCATACCGACATCCTGTTCCCGCTGCAGCAGCAGGAGCAGATCGCCGACGGCCTGCGCGCCGGCGGTGCCGACGCCAGCTTCCTGCCACTCGAATCGCCACAGGGCCACGATGCCTTCCTGGTCGACATCGCCCGCTTTGGCCCGGCCATTGCCGGCTTCCTCGACTCTCTGTAGGAATAGGCCATGCCCGCGACAGGCTTGTGCGGGCGATTCATCCCGAACGCGCCCATCGGCGCTCATGCAGGGACGCGCCTCCTTCCGCACCGCAACATCCCCAACCATGTGGTTGCACCGGCAACGGTCTAGAATGGTTCCATGAATACCGCCGCCCTGCCTGACATCGCCTTCCCCGGCCGCGAGCGTTTCATCGCCGCGGTCGATGCCGCCGTCGCTTCAGGCGACGAACATGCCGTGACAGCAGCACTGCGCAATGCACTGTGCGGCCTGATCCGCGACCCCGCCGTGTCCCTGCCCGCCTGCGTCCACGACCCCATCGAGGATCACTACGCGCGGCGCGAGCTGTACCGCAGCCCTGAACATGGCTACAGCATCGTCGCCATGACCTGGGGGCCGGGACAGGGCACGCCGATCCACGACCACTGCGGCCTGTGGTGCGTGGAAGGCGTGTGGGACGGCGAGCTCGAGATCACCCAGTACGAACTGCTGGAAAGCGACGGCGACCGCAGCCGCTTCCGCGCCGCCGGCGGCATGCAGGCCGGCCCGGGCAGCGCCGGCAGCCTGATCCCGCCGCACGAGTACCACACCATCGGCAACGTCAGCGAAGACAAGGTGGCCGTGTCGGTGCACATCTACCAGGGGCCGATCGAACACTGCTGCAAGTTCGAGCCCGTCGGCGACGAGTGGTACCGCCGCATCGACCTCGACCTGCCGGTCGATCGCGCCGCCTGAGCCAGCGACCCCACGCATCGATCCGCTATACTGCGCGCCCGCGCCGGAGTGGCGGAATCGGTAGACGCAGCGGACTCAAAATCCGCCGCCCTTAAAAGCGTGTGGGTTCGAGTCCCACCTCCGGCACCAGATCTGCACAAGGCCCGCGCATGCGGGCCTTGTCTTATCTGCGCGTCACCCATCCTTCACGACGCGCTCCGAACGAAGCGCTATCGTCGACGTACCCGCCCTCGAGGGAAGCCGACGATGCCGCGAAGCCCGTTCCTGCCGGCCTGTTGCTGCCTCCTGGCGCTGGCTGGCTGCCAGCCCGTGCAGATGTCCGGCGATGCCGGCAAGACGGTCGCCGCTGCCGATGCAAACCAGGCTGCCATGGTGCTGGCGGCATCCCCCCAGGCACCACCCACAGCAGCCGCGCCGCCCGCGCAAGCCATGGACACGCCCCCCGTCACCGGCGGGCCGTTGCCCGGGCGCCGGCTGCCCGATCCACCGTTCGCCAGCACCGAAGTGGCGCGCTTCAACGAACCGTGGGCCATGACCTTCCTGCCGGACGGCCGCCTGCTGGTGACGGAAAAGGGCGGGCAGTTGCGGCTGGTCAACGTGCAGAACGGACAGGTCGGCACCATCGCCGGCGTGCCGCCGGTGTCCTACGGCGGCCAGGGCGGGCTTGGCGACGTTGTGCTGCATCCGCAGTTCGCCAGCAATCGTCTGGTCTACCTGAGTTACGCCGAATCGGGCAGCAACAACACGCGTGGCGCCGCCGTGGCGCGCGCGCGGCTCAGCCTCGATGCCAGTGGCAACGGTGGCAGCCTGACCAACCTCCAGGTGTTGTGGCAGCAAATGCCCAAGGCCGGCGGCAGTGGCCATTACAGCCATCGCATCGCCTTCGATGCCGGCAACAAGTTGTGGATCACTTCCGGCGACCGCCAGGTAATGACGCCGGCACAAGACCTGCAATCGAACCTCGGCAAGCTGATCCGCCTCAACGACGACGGCACCGTACCCGCCGACAATCCGTTCGTTGCGCAAGGCGGCCTGGCCGCGCAAGTGTGGTCGTATGGACACCGCAACTTGCTGGGCATCGCATTCGATGCGCAAGGCCGGCTGTGGACGCACGAAATGGGGCCGGCGAACGGCGACGAGCTGAACCTGATCGAACGCGGCGCCAACTATGGCTGGCCCCTCGTCTCGGAAGGCAACCATTACGACGGCACGCCGATCCCCGGCCACGCCACGCGACCCGATTTCAATGCGCCCAAGGTGGCATGGGTGCCCACGATCGCGCCGGCCGGATTCGTGATCTATTCGGGCGACCTGTTCCCCTACTTCAGGCACGACGGTTTCATCGGCGGGCTCGCGTCGCAGGCGCTGATCCGCATCCGCTTCGAAGGCACGACGGCACGCGAGATCAAGCGCTACCCGATGGGCCGCCGCATCCGCGAAGTCGAGCAAGGCCCTGACGGCGCGTTGTGGGTGCTGGAAGACGGCGGCAACGCGCGATTGCTGAAACTCACGCCACGCCCGTTCTGACACGGCCGCGCAAATCAAGCGCTTGGCGCCGCAATCCGCGACCAGGCCTGCAATCGACACACGAACGCATTGATCGTGCAGGAATCCCACGCCACGGCGCCTTGGCGCGTGTTGCCGTGTACAAATCACGACGCTGCCGACGAACGGTCGAAGTTTTTACAGTCCGATAACAGGGGTTGCGATAGGGTGTTCACGTCGAAGAAAAAGCGGAAAGCGAAAGCCGGACGCAATCGCTTCGACAAGGAAGGCCCGGCCAGACGAGGAAACTCGCCAGACTGGGCCTTCTGCTTTGCGGAGCGCACCGCATGCGCGGCAATACATCACCGATGCACGGTAATCGTCAGGCCGTGGCCCACGGCCACCATCCCCATCCAGTCTGCGCGTAGCGGTCGGCCCGCGCGCTCGAAACGATTGCGCACGCTGACGCCGCCGCAGAGGAAATACAACGGCAGGAACAGCGGCCCGAGCGCCATGTACTGCAGCACGTGCGCGCGTTCATGGTCGCCCAGCATGATCGCCGCTTCCTCGCACATGCCCGCGCGGTGCGCATACGTCATGCACGGCGAATCGAGCGTGTCGCCGGTATGCAGGATCACGTTGCCGAGCGTCATCGCCCCGCCCGGCCCCCATGGCCAACGATGGAACACCACCGCGAGTTCGCGCCGGTTGAGCACAGGGCGCGCGCCGACCAGACAGCCCACTGCGCCTGCCAACAGTCCGACAATCGTGTTGGGCAACGTCCAGACGACGCCCAGCCAGCGCAGGATGGGGCTCCATTCCCGCGAAACGTGCGGTGGGCCGCCTGGATCCGCGCTCAATCGTTGCCTTCGGGCATCAGCAGCCACAGGACAAGGTAGACGAGGATGCCGGGGAAGCCCGCCGACAGCACCGACAGCAACACGTAACCGACGCGCGTGAGCGTGGGGCTCCAACCGAAGCGGCGCGCGATGCCGCCAACCACGCCTGCGATCACCCGGTCGTTGATGTTCCTGGCCAGTGCCGGCTTGGTCATGGCGAATCTCCCTTGGTTGCAGGAAGTCTAGCGCGGACGGCGTCAGGATCCGTGACGGATCGATTGCAGCTTGCCACGAAACCACTCCGATGCCGGCACGATGGCTTCGCCCGGGCAGCGCACGCGATACGGCCTGCCGCTGGCGCTGCTTTGTGTGGCTGCGCGTTCGATGAACAATTCCGCGGTCGGCGCCAGGTCGCGCTCACGCAGCCAGTCGTACTTGCGCTGCAGGTGCCTGCGCGCGCGTTCGGCCCCATGCCAGCGCCCATTGCGCTGGAATTCGCAACCGGATTCGCCGAGCATGGCGATCAACGATGCGATCTCTTCCTCTGGCGATGCCGCGCCTGCCGTTTGCAGCGGCACCAGCCACGCCGCCACGAGGGCCAGCAGGAGAATCGCCGTCGGACGCATGGCGTCAACCGCTGCGCCTGGCCAGCCAGTCGTGGATCGCGCTGGGCACTTCCTTCTGCGCGCGGCTGGAGACGTAGATGCCGATGTGCCCGCCGCGGAAGGACAGTTCCGAATAGTCGGTACTGCCGACCACCTTCGCCAATGCCTTGGACGCATCCGGCGGCACAAGGTGATCCTGCTCGGCGAAGATGTTGAGCACCGGCATGTCGACGAAACCGAGGTCGACTTCGCGCTCGCCGATGGTGATGCCGCCGTTGATGAAACCGTTGGCCTGGTAGAACTGCTTGATGAATTGCCGGAACGCTTCGCCGGCCTGGTCGGGCGAATCGAAGATCCACTTTTCCATGCGCAGGAAGTCCTCCATCGCCTTGCGGTCGTCGAGGATGTCCACGAGGCCGACGTACTTCTGCACGAACAGCCGCCACGGCTTCAGCGTCAGGTAGCACAGGTTCATCATGTCGGCCGGCACGTTGCCGAGCGTGTCGACGAACAGGTCGACGTCCATGCCGCGCGTCCAGTTGGACAGCATGTTGTCCTCGGTGTGGAAATCCACCGGTGTGACCATGGTGACGAGGTTGCGCACCTTGTCGGGATTGAGCGCCGCGTAGCACAGCGAGAATGCACCGCCCTGGCAGATGCCGAGCAGGTTGACCGCCTCGGTGTCGTAGGCTCGGCGCAGGTGGTCGATCGCGCCGCCAAGGAATCGTTCGATGTAGTCCTCGAGGGTCAGGAATCGGTCGGAACGATCCGGATAGCCCCAGTCGATGACATAGACATCCTCGCCACGTTCCAGCAGCCCCTTCACGATGGAGCGATCCGCCTGCAGGTCGACCATGTAAGGGCGGTTGACCAGCGCGTAGCTGATCAGCAGCGGCAACTTCGCCGTGGGCTTGCGCTCGCCACGGAAGCGGTAGAGCACGACCTTGCCGTCGCGCCAGACTTCCTCGCGCTCGGTCGCGCCGAAGTGGACGTCCTCGACTTCGAGCAGGGTCTGCAGGCCTGCGCCGAGCTTCTGCTGGAATTTCGACGCCTCTTCGGCGAGGTCGTCGAGGGTGATGTTCAGTGGGCCATTCATGCCGAATCCTCCCGATGCGACCGTTTATGCTTCGTCCTGCGCCGACAGCGGCAATGGCGCCACCGGGATCACGGATGAGAACCCGTTGGTCGGCGCACGCGATGCGCGCGAGGGCGCCCGTGGCGCAAGCTTGCGCGCAACCTTTTTCGCGGGCGCCTTGGTCGCCGGATCTTTGGCCGATGTCGGCTTGGCCTTGTCCGCTTTGGCAGGCTTCGCGGGCTTGGCGGCCTTCTTGGCAGCCGTGGCCTTGGTCGGCTTGCGTGCTGGCACGGGCTTGCCGCGCGGCGGCGCGGCAGCTGGTGGCGACGAAGATGCCGCATCGCGCAGCTTGCGCAGGGCGCGTTCGAGTTCGACGATCTTGCGATGCGCGCCATCCAACTCGCTGCGCGTAGGCATGCCCAGCGATGCACTGGCCAGTTCGACTTCCTTCTGCACGCCAGCGCGCAACTTCATCTGCGCGTTGACGAGGTTGCCGTAGGCCTCGCGATACTCCTTCGACAACGCGATCTCGGCATAGGCCTGCTCGGCGGCATCGATCCACAGGTCGAACAATTTGCGCGGGCTGTCGATCTGCAGGCCCGGCGCTTCATGCTCGGCGAGCTTGCGTTCGAACACCGCGAACGCATCCTCCGATGCCTTGAGCATCAACGTGTTGAAGGCGTTGGAGGCCTCCTGGCATTCCAGTTGCGCGGCCGCCAGCGCCTGCGAACGTTCCTGATGCTCGCGGGCGAATCCGAACGTCGGCATCTGCAGCCACGCGCCGGCATCGGTGCGCATGGCATGCAGGAACGGCGCCATGTCCTCCGACCATTGCTCGGCGCCATGCAGGCCACGGCCGGCCATCGACTTGAGCATGTCGGCGAAGACGTTGATGGTGCCGCTGCCGGCCAGCGCCTGCTTCCAGGCCTGCGCGACCTCGGCGGCGGTGTTGTCGGCACCGCCGAACTGCGCCGCCACCTGCTGCATCTGCGCATACCAGTCGCTGCTCTGGCGATTGAAGCGCCACAGCACGTCCTCGTGCGCCGGGCGGATCCCGGCCTGCCGCATCCACCAGTCGACCGCCTCCTGCCACGCCTGCGTGCCCGCACGCACCGGGTCGGGCGGCGCCATGCCCGGCACCGCGTTGCGCATGGCATCGCCCCACGCACCCCAGTATTGCCGTGCAAGTCGTTCGAAGTCCGCAGTATCGCTGGCCATGCCGTCCTCCTGCCTGATGACCGGATCATAGCAATCCGCGCAGTCGCTGACGCGACGATCAGGGCTTGGGGATGCGCAATGTCTTGCTGACCATCAGCGACCCCGACAACACATAGACCAGCACCAGCGGATGCAGTTGCCACGGGCCGAGCTGGATCGCGCCGAACCAGAGCGCATCGCCGATGCTGCCTTGCCATGCGGCAATCGCCAGCAACACCACGATCAGCAGGCTGGTCGGGATCGGCGTGCCTTCGAAGTACTTCACCTTGTCGCCACCATCGGCCAGGGTTTCGGCAGTGACGTTGTAACGCGCCAGCCGGCTGACGCCGCAGGCGACGAAGTACGCCAGCACCGCCATGTCCCAGCCACCCTGCAGGCCGCAGGCATAGCCGAGTGCGGCCGGCGCGACGCCGAACGAGATCACGTCGGCCAACGAGTCGAGTTCGCGCCCCAGCGTGGACGCCACCTTGCGCCATCGCGCGATGCGGCCGTCCAGCGCATCGAACACGAACGCCAGCGGGATCAACGCCATGCCCAGGAGCAGGTCACGGACGATGCCGTCCTGCAGGAAGCGCATCGCCGCGAACACCGCGACCGTGCCGCAGACCGCATTGGCCAGCGTGAACCAGTCGGCGAGCTGGAAATCGCGCAGCATCGAGAAGTGGCGTTGGCGTGTCATCGGGCGCTCCTGCATGGCAGGATGCCAGAGTGCCAAATCCTGCGTGATGGCGACAGCTTCATGCCATGGCGGGATGGATCGAACGATACGACACGCCCTTCGACTCCGGCGCCTTGCGCCTACGCTCAGGGCGAACGGGATTGGAGGGATTTTCCTCGTGCGCAGATTGATGTCCAGCACCACCGACATCGCATGAAATCTGGCGCTGGCTTGAGACCCGTGCTGATCAATGATCCGTGCCGTAGCCCAGGTTTGCCACGGCTCATCCGTTCGCCCTGAGCGTAGGCGCAAGGCGCCGGAGTCGGAGGGCCGACAACCAGGTTCTTTGCCGTCGCCGGCAGCGCGGACTACCGGGGAACCGCTAGGTGTTCTGCCGTCAACGGCTTGCCCGCGCCACGCGGCGTGGTGGCGATGTCGGCATCGGCCGGCAGCGCGCCCTGCCCGTCCAAATGCGCTGCCACACGGTCGAGCGCTGCGTACACGTACGGCAGCATCGGCACGTAACGGGCGCCGTAATCGGGCAGGCCGAGGAAGCCGTCGAAGTGCTGCGCGTTGCGCACCTGCCAGAAGCGCACGTCGCGCCCGCCCGCCTTCGCCGCGGCCACGTAGGGCACGCTGCTGAAGGCAATCGGCACCAGCCCGTCGTCGCTGCCATGCACCACCACCACCGGCAACCCGGCGCGCGGCAACGATGCACGGGTGGCTACAACGCCGGCCTGTACGCGCTTTGCATCCGCGTTGTCGCCTTCATGCAGCGCACGCAGGCACTGCAGTCCGGGCAAGGTGAAGTCCGGCGGCGCCAGCTTCGTATCGACCATGCCCAGCGTCGGCGATGGCGGGATGCCGCTGCCATCGCTCCACCATGCGGCGCGTTCGGCGCCGGTCGCGGCACGCGCCGTGAAATCGGCATTGAGGGGCGCGAAGGAAAACCCGCACGGATGCTCGCCGAGCGCATACCGGCCGTAGGCGGACGCATAGGTTGCGGCCACCGAGCGCCACAGGTCGAACCCGGTCGACAACGCGCCGGCACGCAACATGCCCTCCGTCCATCCTGCGGCGAGCATGCGCTCAAAGGCCGACTTCGCCTGTGTGGCGGTATCGCCGCCTTCGATCACGCCCGCAGCAGCGAGCGCCGCACAACGCGCCGTCCAGAACGGCGCCACCTGCGCCAGCAACGGCGGCTGCGGCAGGCCTTCCACATGCAGTTGTGCGCACGGCATCAGCAGCGCCGCTTCGGTGCTGTAGTCATAGAGCGAACGACCACCATGCACATCGACATACACGTTCGGTTCGCCCGCAACCACGGCATCGAGCCAGTCGCCCTCCAATTCCGCGGCACGCAGCACGGCGCCGCCGCCATTGGAAATGCCAACGGCGATGATGCGGGTGTTGTCGAAAGTGAACGGCGCCTGCCCTGGCAAGGCTTCGTCGAGTGCATGCAGCGCGAATTCGGCCGCCTGCCGGACGTGCAGGCCCCAGTCGGCCTCCGGGTTGTCCTGCGAATGCGCGTGCTTGAAGGCGACGCCGGCCGCGCCATCGGCGACCCCCGGCAGGAAGGCGACATCGCCGGCATCCGCACCGCTACGCGTACCGTCGGCGCGCACGCCGGTTCGGGTGGCAATGTCGAAATAATCCGTGCCGCTGCCCTTGTCCGTGTAGGCAACGGCGCAACCCTTGGGCAGGCCCCATGCGCCGGCGACGGCAATCGAACCGTAGACGCCACGCGAACCGGACGATGCCGTCACCACCACGCAACGCTTCGCCGCATCGAAACCATCCGGCAACTGCAGCATCACGCGATGCGGATGCGTCGCGCCCGCCACGGTCGCGTAAGCATGGAATTCACGCCCCGGTACGGCTGCAGTGCTGCCGTAGAGCTCGCCATAACCGCCGCCCGGCGCGAGATCGGCAATGCCGCGCCAGTTGGCCCAGATCGCGCGACGGCGCAGTTCCACCGGCGTGGGAGATTCCGCATCCGCGAACGCCGGCGGCACCATCGCCCGCAGTCCGTCGAGGCCGAGGCCTGCGGTCAGCAGGTCGTCGCCGTCGCGATGCACGCTGTTGCGCTCGGAAGTGAACACGCTGGCCTGTGCCGCCTTGCTCGAAGGGCCGCTTGCGCAGGCCGCCAGCCCTGCCAGGGCCACGCCGGCGCACAGCATCCGGATCATTGGAGTCTTCATGCCGGCACGGTAGCAGCCGTCCGGCATGGCTTCATCGTACTTTGGTACCACGCCGCCGGGGGCCTATCCTGTTACCGTTCCCGAAACGCACGGCATCCCCCACATGAACGACAGATTCCTCGAAGGTCGCACCGCACTGGTGACCGGCAGCACCTCCGGCATCGGCCTGGCCATCGCCCGCGCCTTCGCCGCCCATGGCGCCCGCGTGGCCGTCAACGGACTCGGCACACCCGGACAGATCGAAGCCGCGGTGCAATCCGTCCGCGATGCCGGCGCACCCGACGCGCGCCACTTCGGCGCCGACCTGCGCGACGCCGACGCCATCGAAGCGATGATGGCCGACATCGCCGCGTGGTCTCCCATCGACGTACTGGTCAACAACGCCGGCATCCAGCATGCCGCGCCGATCGCCGACATGCCGGTGGCGAAGTGGAACGACATCATCGCCATCAACCTCAGTTCCGCCTTCCACACCATGCGTGCGGCGTTGCCCGGCATGGCCGAACGCGGTTACGGTCGCGTGGTCAACATCGCCTCGGTGCACGGTCTGGTCGCATCGAAGGAGAAAGCACCCTACGTGGCGAGCAAGTTCGGCATCGTCGGGCTGAGCAAGGTCACCGCGCTGGAATACGCGGCAGCCGGCAGCCGCGACAGCGGCGGCGTGACCGTGAACTGCATCTCCCCCGGCTGGGTGGAGACGCCGTTGATCGAACCGCAGATCGAAGCACGCCGCAACGGCGGCAGCCGCGACGACGGCGTGAAGTCGCTGCTGTCGGAAAAACAGCCCAGCCTGCGCATGTCGCTGCCCGAGGACATCGGTGCGATGGCGGTGTGGCTGTGTCGCCGCGAAGCGCACAACGTCACCGGCACGGCAATGCCCATCGACGGCGGCTGGACGGCGCAGTAAACGGCTGCAGGCACGCATCGTGCACATCGAACCCGCCGATCTCGACAGCACAGCGTTCGTTGCGCTGATGGAAGAGCATCGCGCGACGATGCGCGCCGCCTCGCCGCTGGAAAGCCAGCACGCACTCGACCTGGATGGCTTGCGCGGGGGTGACATGTCGGTCTGGGTGCTCCGCGACGGCGATGCACTGGCCGGCTGCGGCGCGCTGCAGCACATCGACGATCGCCATGCCGAGATCAAGGCCATGCGTACCGCGCTTGGTTGCCAGCGCCAGGGCGTGGCGAAGGCATTGCTCGCCTTCCTGGTGGATGAGGCCAGGCAGCGCGGTTACGCGCGGTTGAGCCTGGAAACCGGCGCGACCGAATACTTCGAGCCGGCCCGCCGCCTGTATGCCGCGGCCGGGTTCGTCGAATGCGGGCCGTTCGCCGACTACGAAGACGACCCCAACAGCACCTACATGACGCTGGCGCTGGACTGAGCAATCCCGATGCCCACCTTGCTGATCGCCGACGACCACCCGCTGTTCCGCGCCGCACTGCGAGGCGCCGCCGCGGAAGCTGCTGCCGACGTGTCCACGGTCGAGGCGGAGACGCTGGATGGCGTGGTCGCATTGCTGGAATCACGTGACGACATCGACCTCGTGCTGCTCGACCTGCACATGCCCGGCAACCACGGGCTGGCCGGACTGGCGGCGATCCGCGCGCAGTTTCCCGCCGTCGCCGTGGTGCTGGTCTCGGCCAACGAAGATCCGCGCACCGTGCGCCGCGCGCTCGACCACGGCGCCGCCGGCTACATCCCCAAGAGCGCCGGACTGGACGACATGCGCGAGGCGATCCGCACCGTGCTGGCCTGCGAACAATGGCTGCCGCCCGCCTTGCGCGGCGCAGTCACGCGCACGCAGTCGGCACCGGCCGACGCCGACCTCGCTGCCCGCCTGGCCAGCCTCACGCCACAGCAGTTCCGCGTGCTCGCGCTGGTCGCCGAAGGCCTGCTCAACAAGCAGATCGCCGACCGCCTCGACATCCAAGAGCGCACGGTCAAGGCGCACCTGTCGGTGATCTTCGAGAAACTCGGCGCACGCAACCGCACGCAGGCCAGCGTCATCCTGCGCGAACTGGAAATCGGCGACCCGAGCCAGCTCGTACAGGGCTGAGGACGCCACGGGGCCGCCCGCTGCGGCGAAGCGTGGCCATCGGGCGACGAAGCGAGCCATGGCGCGACATGGGCGGGGTACGATGGAACGCCTGCGTCCCTTGCCGGATCCGCGATGTCCATCGCCCTGCCCTCCTCGTTGGAATGGCCCCGCGAGCGCCTGTTCTGGCTGCTCCACCTCGGCGGCTGGACGGCATATTTCTGCCAGGGCGTGCTGGCCGCCATGGCCCATGGCAAGCCGTCCGGTTACTGGGTCGTGCCGGCGACGGCAGCGGCCACCGGAGTGATCGTCACCCTCGCCCTTCGCTACCTGATGCGCGCCTGCTGGGGCCAGCCACCGAAGCGGATGCTGGCGATCATGATCGTGCCGATCCTGCTCGGTTCCGCACTGATGGATCTGGTGACGCGGCAAGTGCTGATCGAGTTCTGCGAAACCTGCAGGCCACTCAACCGCGTGGCCTTCCTCGCGTACTCGCTCGGTTACATCTACGTCCTGCTCTCGTGGGTCGGGCTGTACCTGGGCATCAAGTACTACCGCCAGTTGCAGGACGAATCCAAGCGCGTGCTCGCGGCCCGCGGCATGGCCCACCAGGCGCAGCTGAAGATGCTGCGCTACCAGCTCAACCCGCACTTCCTGTTCAACACGCTCAACGCCATCTCGACCCTGGTGCTCGACCGCGACAACGGCACGGCCAACCGCATGGTGCAGGGGCTGTCGGCGTTCCTGCGCCATTCGCTGGACAACGACCCGATGCAGCGCGTGACACTGCGGCAGGAACTCGACGCGCTGACGCTCTACCTGGACATCGAGAAAGTCCGCTTCGCCGAGCGGTTGCGGATCCGCACCGACATCGACGAATCCTGCTGGCGCGCCCTGTTGCCGAGCCTGCTGCTGCAACCGCTGGTCGAGAACGCGATCAAGTACGCCGTCGCCAAGCGCGTCGAGGGCGGGCTGCTGCGAATCGAGGCCGAACGCGTCGGCAACCAACTGGTGCTGCGCGTCGCCGACGACGGCCCCGGTTGCGAGAGCATCGACGGCGAGCAGGCATTGCCGGGCAAGGGCGTCGGCCTGCGCAACACCCGCGAACGATTGAACGTGCTCTATGGCGAGTGCTCCAGCGTGTCGATCCGCAACCTCCAGCCCGGCATCGAGGTGACGCTGCGCCTCCCGTTCCAGGTCTCGCACGGAGACGACGAATGACCGCGGAAGCATCGCCGGCCGCGCTGCTCCCGTTGCGCGTCATCATCGTCGACGACGAACCGCTGGCGCGGCGCGGGCTGGAGATCCGGCTCGGCGACCACGCCGACGTGGAGATCGTCGGGCAATTCGGCGACGGTGCGTCTGCCATCACCGCCCTGCGCGCACATCGCCCGGACCTGATGTTCCTCGACGTGCAGATGCCGGGCATGGACGGTTTCGAAACCCTTCGGCACATCGCATCCGACGACATGCCCATGGTGGTGTTCGTCACGGCTTACGACCATTACGCCATCCGCGCCTTCGAGGCCTCCGCCACCGACTACCTGCTCAAGCCGGTCGAGGACGGGCGACTTGCGCAAGCGCTGGCACGGGCACGCCAGGCACGCATCCGGGAGCAGGCAGGGGCACATTGCTCCCACCTGCTGGGGCTGCTCGGCGAACTCAGCGGCAAGCCGCCGTTGCGACTCGACGAAGCGCTGCGCCCGGATGCACTGGAACAATTGCGCAACGAAGACCGGCTGGCTGTGCGCGACGGCAACCGCACCATCCGCGTCGAACTGCGCAGCATCCGCTGGATCGACGCCGCGGGCGACTACATGTGCATCCATGTCGACGGCGACGGCCCCAACGGACGCACGCTGGTCCTGCGCGCCACCATGCACGAGCTGGAGAAGCAGCTCGATCCGCAGCGCTTCCCCCGCATCCACCGTTCCACCATCGTCAATGCCGGACGCGTGATCGAATCGCGCCCGCACACCAATGGCGAAAGCTTCCTGAAGCTCGATTGCGGCCAGGAACTCAAGCTCTCGCGCAGCTATCGCGACCGCTTCTCGATCACCGCCTGACTCGAACGCGGCACGAAGCAGCACGATTCGCCGCACCATGTGAACGTCCCGGCGCACCGCGCGCCGACGCATGACTTACGGGCCATCTTTCGCATCGCACCTGCACGCATCGTGCGCGCAATCCGCTCGAACACGCGCCAGCCACGATGAAACTCACCGAAGCCTCGTTGCGCAATCCGGCTGCCGTCGCCGTCGCCGTGGCCCTTGCCTGCGCGTTCGGCCTGCTGGCGCTGGCGAAGTTGCCGCTGCAGTTGTTCCCGGAGATCGACCGTCCGCAGATGTCGATCATCACCACGTGGCGCGCGGCCTCGCCTCAGGAAATGGAATCGGAGATCGTCGAGCCCGTCGAGACGGTGATGCAGGGTCTTCCCGGACTGGAGGAAATCGCGTCCAACGTCTCATCCGGATTCAGCAACATCAGCCTGACCTTCGCCGTCGGCAGCGACATGGACGCGATGCTGGTCGAGGTGTTGTCGCGGATGAACCGGTTGCCGCCCTTGCCACGCGATGCCAACCCGCCCGTCGTGCGCACCGGCTCGGACACCGCGAACATGTCGCTGACCTTCCTGTTCGTGCAGCAACTGCCCGGCACCCAGGGCGACATGCGCGATTTCCGCCAGGTCATCGAGGATCGCGTGGTGCCGCGGCTGTCCGCCGTCCCGGGAGTCGCCGGCATCGAGCTCAACGGCAGCGAGCCCGAGGAACTGACGATCACCATCGACCTCGAACGTGCCGCATCGCTCGGCATCGGCATCCCGCAGATCGCCGCCATCGCCGCGCGTGCCAACGACGTGTCGGGCGGCACCGTGGAAGCCGGCCGCCGCGAATACGTGCTGCGCTTCGCGGGCCGCTACTCCGCCGACGCGATGGGCGGGATGATCCTCGCCTGGCGCAATGGTGCCCCGATCCGCCTCGCCGACGTGGCGACCGTTGAAATCAAGCGTGCCGAGCAACGCTTCTTTTCCTACCAGAACGGCAATCCGTCGATCGGCTTGCGGGTGTTGCGCAGCAACGGCGCCAACATCCTCGACACGCTCGACGAAGTGAAACGCGTGGTCGAGGAAATCCGCGAACAGGAATTGCGACCGCTCGGACTGGACATCGCGCAAAGCTTCGACGCATCGGTGTTCATCAACCGCGCCATCGGCCTGCTGTCTGGCAGCCTGTTCGCCGGCGTTCTGCTCGCGGTCGGCTGCCTGTGGTGGTTCCTGCGCGACGTGCGCGCGACCATGCTGATCGCCTGCGCCATCCCGATCTCGCTGCTGGCGACCTTCATCATCCTGCAATTGACCGGCCGCAGCCTCAACGTGATCTCGCTGGCTGGGCTGGCATTCGCGGTCGGCATGGTGATGGACGCGGCGGTGGTGGTAGCGGAAAACATCGTCCGCCTTCGCGAACAGGGCATGCCGGCTGCGCGTGCGGCACTCGAAGGCACGCGACAGGTCGGCGGCGCGCTGCTGGCATCCACGCTGACCACGATCGCGGTGTTCCTGCCCGTGGTCTTCATGGAGGACGTGGAAGGCCAACTCTTTTCCGATCTCGCCCTGACCATCTCGATCGCGGTCGGCATCTCGCTGCTCGTCGCCGTGACCGTGCTGCCATCGGCTGCCGGAAGCTGGCTGCGCACGCGCACGGGCGTGCGTCGCCATCGCTTCTGGTCGCTGGCCAGCGACTGGGCGATGCGCACCACCGGTACCCGCCGCCGACAACTCGCATGGGTCATCGGGCTGGTCGCCGCACCGGCACTGCTGGCCTGGCTGCTGATGCCGCAGATCGACTACCTGCCCCCGGTGAAGCGCGCCGCCATCGATGCCAACTTCAGTTTTCCGCCCGGCATGAGCCCGGAGCGCGTGAATCGCGAGATCGTCCCCGTCATCCTCGAACGCATGCAGCCGTTCATGGACGGCGATCGCGAGCCACGACTCAGCAACTGGTACCTGCAGGTCTGGCCGGGCGGCGGTGGTCTCGGCGCACGCGTCGTCGATGATGCGGACATCGGCGAACTCGAGCGCATCGTCAACGAGGAAATCATCGCCGGGTTTCCCGACACCCGCGCCTTCGCACGGGAGGGCCAACTGTTCGGCGGCTTCGGCGGCTCGCCGCGCGCCATCGCGATCCACCTGCAGCACGCCGACGGCGAAGCATTGGCGCGGGCCGCCGACATCGGGCGCAACGAACTCGCCGCGCGTTTCACCGGCGCGAACGTGCAGGTCTGGCCGAATGCCGACATCGCCACGCCTGAACTGCGGATCTCGCCGGACGACCGCCGCCTGGTCGAGACCGGCTGGCAACGCAGCGACCTGGGCACCGTGGTGCGCGTGCTCGGCAACGGGCAGTGGCTGGGTGAACAGTTCGACGGCGACCGTCGGCTCCCGATCATCCTGCGCAGCAACCGCGACAACGATGCGTCCGGCCTCGCCAACGCGCCGCTGTCCACGCCCGATGGCGGCATCGTGTCGCTGGGCGAACTCGCCCGCCTCGATACCGTGCTGGCCGCCAGCCAGTTGCGCCGCATCGACCGTCGGCGCACGGTGACCTTGACGGTCGATCCGCCTGCGGCGATGTCGCTCGAACGCGCGATCGGCATCG
Source organism: Luteimonas sp. (assembly GCA_024707405.1). Lineage (GTDB taxonomy): Bacteria > Pseudomonadota > Gammaproteobacteria > Xanthomonadales > Xanthomonadaceae > Luteimonas. The sequence goes on along the minus strand of JANPZU010000002.1, from coordinate 27,827 downwards.
TCGAAAGCGAAGTGATGCCCGTCCTGCGCGACGCGCTGCCCGCCGATGCCGCCGTCCGCGCGTCCGGCAGCGCAGACCGACTGCAGGGCGTGGTCTCGGCGATGGCCGCGAACTTCGCGCTCGCATTGCTGGTGCTGTTCATGCTGATGGCCGCGATGTTCCGTTCTCTCCGCGACAGCGCATTCGTGATCGCCTCGCTGCCGCTGGCCGTGCTGGGCGGCGTGGCCGGCCTTCGCATCCTCGACCTGGTGGCCGGGCAGACGCTGGATCTGTTGTCGATGATCGGCTTCGTGATGTTGATGGGCATGGTGATCAACAACGCGATCCTGCTGGTCGCGCAGACCCGCGAAGCCCAATCCACGGGCGAGACACTCGACGACGCGCTGCGCCAAGCGCTCGACCAGCGATTGCGCCCGATCCTGATCGCGGCGACGACCGGCGTGCTGGGCGCCCTGCCGATGGCGATCAACCCCGGCCCCGGCGCGGTGATCTACCGCGGCATCGCGGCGTTGTCCGTCGGCGGCGTCGCGTTGAGCCTGGTCTTCACCATCGTGCTGGTGCCGGCGCTGCTCCGACTCATGCACCGTCCATCACGACAGCCACTGCACGACACACCCGCCATCGCGCTGCCATCGACCTGACCCCCTGCGGAGTCCGACATGCGACCCCTCCAAAAGATCCTGATCCTGTTCCTGCTGGCCGGCGTCATCGCCTTCTCTCTCTCCAGGCGTGACGCCGATGCCAGCACCCCCGACACCCCGGAACCGCCGCCCGTCGTGGTCAGCGTCGAACCGGCGATCACCGCCGAATTCGCCCCGCTGCACTGGGCGCCCGGCAGCGTGATCAGCCGCCGAGACGCGCGCGTGGCCGGCGAGCAGGCCGGTCGGGTGTCGCGCATCGTCGATGTCGGGCAGCGCGTTGCCGAGGGCGATCCCATCGCCACGCTCGACGACACCACGTTGCGCCTCAGGGAACGCGAGATCGAGGCCGATGCCGCGCGCATCCGCGCGCAACTGGACATGGCGCGCCTGCAGGAAGATCGCTATGCGCACCTGGCCGACCAGCAGAGCATCGCGCGCGCCCAGTACGACCAGATCCGCGCAGACCGCGACATGCTTGCGCAGGAACACGCCCGCGTGCTGGCGCAATTGTCGCAACTCAGGCACCAGCGCGGGCAGATGGTGGTGCGCGCGCCGTTCGCGGGCATCGTCGCCGAACGGCACGCACAGATGGGCGAATACCTCGCGCCCGGCGCTACCGTGATCCGGCTGGTGGATGTGGATGCCCGCGAAATCCGCGTGCGCGCACCGATCGACCTCGCCCCGCGGCTCCGCCAAGGCACGCCGGTGAAGATTCGTTCCGGCGACGATGCCGGCGTGCTGTACGTATCGGCGGTGGTACCGGTCGGCGACGAAAGCTCGCGGCAACTGGAACTGCGCATCGAATCCGGAGACCAACCGTGGCCGGTGGGTACCGCGCTCGATGTCGGCCTGCCGCGCGCGCCGACGCGCGCGGTCGTGGCCGTGCCGCGCGACGCGATCGTGCTGCGCCGCGAAGGCGACTTCGTGCTGCGCATCGACGGCGACGGCAAGGCCGAGCGACTGCCGGTGAAGCCCGGCGAGGAGATCGACGGCATGGTCGAAGTGGAAGGTGCGGTCAGGCCCGGCGACCGACTGGTCGTGCGTGGCGGCGAACGCCTCGCGCCGGGGCAGCAGGTGAGCATCGAGCCGATGGCCACACCGGTCGCGATGCGCTGAGCCGGGATTGCACGACGCGACCTCAGATCCGGGACACGCTCCAGGACACCATGCGGCCTTCGCTGTACGGCATCACGCCGTGGAAGGCTCGCGGGTCGTCGTCGAACACCAGCGGCAGGAACCGGCGGTCGCCGTCCCACAGCGGCAGGTCGAGGATGCGGTCGACGTCGACCCATTCCAGCGTGCCTTCGGGATTGGATGCCATCGGCGTGCCGCCGAAGCGCGTCACCAGGAACACGAAACCGAACCAGTCCTCGCCATGCTTGCCGAAACCGGGCCAGCTGATCGTCCCGCGCAGCGACAGGTCGTGGCATTCGATGCCTGCTTCCTCGGCGATCTCGCGGCGCATGCCGGCCACGATGTCCTCGTCCGGTTCGAGCTTGCCGCCAAGCCCGTTGTACTTCCCCAGGTGCAGGTCGCCCGGACGCGCGTTGCGATGGATCATCAGCACGCGGCGGCGATCGGGCGAGAGCACGTAGCCGAGCGTGGCGACGATGGGGGTGTAAGGCATGGCGATGCCACCTGGAAGGTCGAACGCCATTGTAGGAGCGCGCCATGCGCGCGACCAAGCCGTGGATGCCTTGTGGTAGCCGCGTGTTCGCGCTTGTGCCTGGCCGCAGGCGTCTAGGGGCGACTGGCCAGCAGCCGATCCAGTACCGACTTGAGCGCCAACGGACGCGCGGGCTTCTGCAACAGCGACAATCCATGTTCCAGCACGGCCCGGCGCACCTCGCCGCTGTCGTCGGCACTGAGGATCAGCGTCGGGCGTGCGCCGAAGCGTTCGGCCAGGCGCGCGCGCAGGGCGACGCCTGTATCGCCGTCGTCAAGGTGGTAGTCGAACAGCCACAGCGTCGCCGGATGCCGTGCCATCGCCGCTTCCGCCGCTGATCCGTCGGCCACGGCATCGACTTCGCACCCCCAGCCTTCCAGCAAGGTCGCCAGTGCCGAGAGCGCAGCGGGGTCGTTGTCGACCAGCAGCACCCGCGAGCCTCGCAGGCCGCGCCTGTCCTCCACCGCGACCACGCCCCTGCTTGCCGCGCGCGGCATGTGCAGAGAGAACACCGTGCCACGTCCCATGGTGCTGCGCAGGCGCAGCGGCGTCCGCATCAGCGTCGCGATGCGATCGGCGATCGCCAGCCCGAGGCCAAGCCCCTGGCCCGGCACGCCATCGCCGCGACGGAATTCCTCGAAGATCAATGCCTGTTGCGAAGCCTCGATGCCGGGGCCGGTATCGTGCACCTCGATGCGCAGGCCATCCCCGTCGCGTCGCACGCCCAGCAACACGCCACCGTGGCGCGTGTAGCGCACGGCATTGGCGAGGAAGTTCTGCAGCACGCGGCGCAGCAACTGCGGATCGCCATGCACCCACGCCGCGGTGGGAACGTGGCGGAACGCCAAACCAAGTTCCTCGGCAAGCGCCCGGAATTCAGACGCCAGCGGATCGAGCACGTCCGCCAACGGGAAATCGCGCGGTTGCGGCACCAGACCGCCTGCCTCGAGGCGCGACATGTCGAACAGCCCCGTCAGCAGGTCGGTGGTGGAATCCAGCGCGCCCCTGATCTGAAGCAATGACCCGCGTTGCCCGGCATCGAGTTGCTTCGACAATCCATCGGTGAACAATTGCGCGGCATGCAAGGGTTGCAGCAGGTCGTGGCCGACGGCCGCGAGGAAGCGTCCCTTGGCATCGTTCGCGCGTTCGGCATCGCGGCGGGCCTGGTCGAGGCTGGCCGTGCGTTCCTCCACGCGCTGCTCCAGGGTTTCGTTGCTGCGCTTGAGTTCGGCTTCGGCATCGCGGAACGCGGTGACATCGGTGAAGGTCGCCACGAAGCCGCCGTTGGGCATCGGATTGCCGCGGATCTCGACCACGGTGCCATCGGGGAAACGGCGCTCGGCCAGGTAAGGCGTGCCTTCGCGCATGTGGCGCAGGCGCTTGGCCGATTCGTGCTCGATGTCCACCACGCCGATCAATCCCTGACGCAAGTTGTAGCGCACGAGTTGCTCGACCGGCATGCCGACGCGCAGCATCCCCGGCGCGAATCCGAACAGTTGCGCATAGCGCGCATTCCACGCGACCAGCCGCAGCTCGCTGTCGACCACGCTGATGCCCTGGCTCATGTTCTCCAGCGCCGCCTCCAGCAATCGCTGGTTGAAGCGCAAGTCCTGCGAAGCCTCGCCGACGATGGCCGCGACCGTGTCGAGATCCGGCCCTGCTTCGCGCCGCGCGGCATCGAGCAGCAACCGCGCCGATGCACTGCCGAGGATCGCCGCCAGTTCACGCTCCAGCCGAGACTCGATGTTGGCCGGCACCGGGCCAGCCTCCGGGGCGCCGCGCAGCAATTCCGCGACGCGTTGCGCGGGCAGGAAACGGCGCCCGGCGTTGCGCAACGTCTGCAAATCCGAGCCGCGCGATTCACTGCGCGAGGGCGCGTTTCGGAACGCCGAGACCAGCATCGTCGCCACCGTGCCCACGAACAGGCTGACGCCCACCGCGCGACCGAGGCGACTCCAGCCGGTCAATCCGAACAACGCATCCGGCGCCAGCCACGACCAGCCGAACGGCCCCAACGCCAGCCAGCCACGATCGCCGACCAGCATCGGCACCAGCATCACCCAGGCCCATGCGGCGAACCCGGCCAGCACGCCGGCAACGGCAGCACGTGGCGGCGTCTGCGGCCGCCAGACCGCGAATGCGAGCGCGGGTGCCAATGTCGCCAGCGCCGAGAACGACACCGCACCCACGTCGGCCAGCGCATCGCTGCCGCTGACCAAGCGGCTGTAGGCCCAGCCCAGCAGCATGATCGCGAGGATGCCGCCACGCCGCAGCGCCAGCAGCGCACCGCGGTGGTCGTCGCCCTGCCCCCGCGACCATGCGCCACGCAGCAGGCCGGGCGCGAACCAGTGGTTGCCGATCATCAAGCTCAGCGCCAGCGTACTGACGATCACCATGCCGGTCGCCGCACTCAATCCGCCCAGGAACACCAGCAGCGCCATCGCTTCGTTGCCTTGCGACAACGGCAAGGCCAGTGCATACATGTCCGACGGCACGCGATCGCCCAGCAGCGCCGTGCCCGCCTTCGCCAACGGCAGCGTCGGCAAGGCGATCAACAACAGGTAGAGCGGGAACTGCCAGCGCGCAGTGCGGACGTCGCGTTCGTCGCGACACTCCACCACGGCGACGTGGAACTGGTGCGGCAACAGGAACATCGCCAGCACGCCCAGCAGCACCAGCGGCGCGAACCCGGTCGCCGGCTGCAACGAGGAGACTTGCGGGATCGAGCCCGGATCCGGCGCATCCAGCGCCAGCCACACGAACAGGCCGAGTGCCAGCATCGCGACCAGCTTGAACAGCGACTCGAACGCCATCGCCAGAACCAGGCCGCGGTTGTGCTCGGTGGCACTGGCCCGGCGCGTGCCGAACAGCATCGCGAACAAGGCCATCGCCAGCGCGACGTAGAGCGCGCCGTCGCGCCACACCGGCGGCACGGTTTCGGCACCGGCGACCACGCCCGAGATCAGGGTGGAGAAGCTCATCGTGATCGCCTGCAACTGCAGCGCGATGTACGGGATCAGCCCAAGCGCCGCGACCAAGGTCACCGTGGCCGCCAGCCATGCGTCCTTGCCCAGGCGTGTCGCGATCAGGTCGGCCAGCGAGGTCGCGTTGCTCTCGCGCGCCAACCGGACGAGACGCTGCATGAACGAGAAGGCGACGATATAGAAGACGATCGCGCCGATGAACGTCGGCGGCAGCGGCCAGCCGTAACGTGCCGCCTGGGTGACCGTGCCGTAGAACGTCCACGAGGTGCAATGCACTGCGAGCGAGAGGGTGTAGACATGGCGCCAATACTTGGCGAATGCACCCGAATGGCGCTCGGCATAGACCGCTGTGCCAAACAACACCGCCAGCCATGCCAGCGCCGCGGCGACGACCAGCCCGACGCTCAGCATCGACGCGTCCCCGCCGGCATCATCGATCCTGCCGCCATCGCCTCACGCACGCCCCCATGGAATGCGGGCGAGCATAACGCAGCAGCGGGGTTTCCCCGCTGCCGGCGACATCACGATGATTTATCCGAAGTATCAGAAGTTGTAACGCACCGAGAGGTACCAGTTGCGCGGCGGCCCGTAGTAGACCGTCTGGATGTTCGCAACCGAGGAAAACTCCTGGCCCTCGGTCTTGTAGACCTCATCGGTCAGGTTGCGCACGCCGGCACGCACCTGCCATGCGTACTGCGGCGAATCCCATGCGCCGAACAAACCGAACAGGGTGTACCCGTCTTCCATCAGTCCCGGGCGATTGTCGACCGACAGCCAGGTCTCACTGCGATACGAAGCATCGCCACCGATGGTCAGTGCACCGCTGTCGCCCAGGTCGAAGGTGTGTTGCAGGGCCAGCCGCGCGCTCCACTCCGGCGAGAACGGCACATGGTCGTGCAGGCCGGCCAGGGCAGGATCGAACTGGACGCGCGGATCGACGAACTCGTCGTACTTGGCGTCCAGGTAGGACAACTGCCCGCTCAGCCGGGTGTTGTCGCCCAGCAAGGCGACACCCTCGAACTCCAGTCCATTGATCGACAGCTTCGCTGCATTGAGCACCGGGAACGCGAACGTCGGCGTCGGCGACCCGGGGTTCTGTACCTCGGAGACACGGGCCTGGAAATCCTTGTACTCGCTGTGGAAGGCAGCAACGTTACCCAACAAGCGTCCGTCACTCGAACGCATCTTGACGCCAGCCTCGTAGGTCCACACGAACTCGGGGTCGAATACCGCGCTGCTGGTCTCGGCAATCGAATTCGCGCGGCCGTTGAAACCACCCGACTTGAATCCGCGATTGGCGGAGACGTAGCCCATCACGTTGTCGCTGAAGGCCTTCTGCAGGCTGAGCGACGGCGTCCACGCATCCCAGCTCTGCTTGCCCGAGAACGCAACCGTCTCGTTCAGCGCGGCGAGGATCGGGCCCCAGAACGTGCTGGTGGTGCGCCAGTAATCCTTCTCGTCCTTGGAATAGCGCAGGCCTGCCGCCAGCGTCCAGGTCGGGGCGAATTCCCAGTTCACATGCGCGAAGGCCGCCATGCTGGTGGTGTCCAGGTCATCGTTAATCGTGCGCAGGAACGAGATCGGCGTGCCCGCAAATCCAAAGAAATCGGACGCATAGGCTTCCTGGTACGACGGCACCTGCTCATGCATGTAGTACAAGCCGAAGATCGCCTGCAGGTTGCTGCCGTTGTCGTACTGCAGTTGCAGCTCCTGGCTGACCTGGTTCTGGTCGACTTCGACCAGCACGTCGCCCAGTTCGAATTCAGATGCATCGATGTCGATGTGCGAACTGGTATTCAGGCCACGCCATGCGGTGATGCTCTTGAACGCCCAGGCGTCGTTGATCGTCCAGTCGACGGCAGCGCTTGCACCCTTGTGGCTGAGTTCCTGACCCTGGTCGGGTGCGAACGAGGTCCGCGTGCGGAAGTCGTACTCACCGGTACCCGGCGTCAGCAACACCACTGGCCCCAGCGCAAGGTCGGTGCGGATCAACGGCGCGGTCGGACGCCCCAGCGTGAGCGCATTGTCCTGGCGGGTGTAGTCGAGCGAGAACGTGATCGACACCGCGTCGGTCGGGCGCGCGACCAGCTTGCCGCGCAGCGATGCGGTGTCCTCGCCGTTGTAGTCCTGGCCGGTCGTCGGATCCTCGACGAAGCCATCGCTCTTGATCCAGGTACCAGCGAGGCTGGCGGCGAGCACGTCGTCGCTGGAACCGGCTAGATAAAACTTCGCTTCGCGTCGGCCGAAGGCACCAACGCCCAGTTCGACCGCATTGCTGGTGTCGTCGAACGGGTTGCGGGTGGTGATCTTGATCGCGCCACCGGTGGAATTCTTGCCGTACAGCGTGCCCTGCGGGCCACGCAACACTTCGACCTGCTGCACGTCGAACAGCGAGAACAGCGCACCGTTGATGCGGGAGTAGTACACGTCGTCGACGTACATGCCGACGCCAGGGTCGAAAGAGTGCAGCGCGTCCGGCTGGCCGATGCCACGGATGAACACGTTGACGCTGTTCGACGAGCCGCGACCCTGCACGATGTTGAGGTTCGGCACCGCACCCTGCAGCCCGTCGATATTGTTCGCCTGCAGGTCGCGCAGCTGCTCTTCGCTGAAGGCGCTGACGGCAACCGGCACGTCCTGGATCGATTCGGTGCGGCGACGCGCAGTGACCTGCACGGTGTCGAGCGTGGTCGCGTCCGACTGCGTGGTGGGCGGTGTCTGCGCGGAGTCCTGCGCGAATGCGGCGGGCGACATCGTCGCCAGTGCAATGGCCAGGCTCAGGCTGCTGTACTTCAGGGTGGCGCGCTTCATGGATCCCCTCCCGCGGGTATGGCATGGCGTACGGCCGGATGGCCGCATGAAGGCAAGACTAGGGAGGATGCTGCCGACGCGGCATCGTACCTTCGGACAATGGGAGCCCTTCGCCACGATGCGGACACTGTCTGCCGGTTTCGGGCGGGCATCCGCCGACGGGGAGGCACATGGATTTCGTGATCGTGTTGGGCGCGCTGTGCTTCCTGATGTTCGTGGCCTACCGCGGTTACAGCGTCATCCTGTTCGCCCCGATCGCGGCGATGGGCGCCGTGTTGCTGACCGATCCGAACCTGGTGGCACCGATGTTCACCGGGCTGTTCATGGACAGGATGGTCGGGTTCCTCAAGCTCTATTTCCCGGTGTTCCTGCTGGGCGCGGTGTTCGGCAAGCTGATCGAGATCTCCGGATTCTCGAAATCCATCGTCGCCGCCACCATCCGCCTGTTCGGCCCGCAGCGTGCGTTGCTGTCGATCGTCACCGTCTGCGCACTGCTGACCTATGGCGGCGTGTCGCTGTTCGTGGTGGTATTCGCGGTCTATCCGTTCGCGGCCGAGCTGTTCCGCCAGAGCAATATCCCCAAGCGGCTGATCCCCGGCACGATCGCGTTGGGCGCCTTCACCTTCACCATGATGGCGCTGCCGGGCACGCCACAGATCCAGAACATCATCCCGACCGCATTCTTCGGCACGAATGCATGGGCGGCACCGATCCTGGGCATCATCGGTTCGATCCTGATCTTCTTCTTCGGGATGCTGTACCTGGAATGGCGCCGCAAGTGCGCCGCGCGCGATGGCGAAGGCTACGGCACCGAACTGCACAATGAGCCCGAGCCCTTCGAGGGCGACCGCTTCGCGCATCCGCTGGTGGCACTGCTGCCGCTAGTGCTGGTGGGCGTGTCCAACAAGGTCTTCACCGTACTGATCCCGCGCCTGTACGGCACCACCCATTCATTCCAGCCCTCGGCCATGGGCGAGGCCGCCCCGATCGTGCAGGAAGTCTCGCGCGTGGCGGCGATCTGGGCCGTCCAGGGCGCGCTCCTGGTCGGCATCCTTGCGGTGCTGGCGCTGGCATGGCAGCCGGTGACGCGCAAGTTCGCCGAAGGCACGAAGACTGCGATCGGCGGTGCGTTGCTGGCCTCGATGAACACCGCATCGGAATACGGCTTCGGCGCGGTCATCGCCGCCCTGCCCGGCTTCCTGGTCGTGGCCAACGCGCTCAACTCGATTCCCGATCCGCTGGTCAACGAAGCGATCACCGTGACTGCGCTGGCCGGCATCACCGGTTCGGCTTCGGGCGGCATGAGCATCGCGCTCGCGGCCATGGCCGACAACTTCATCGCCAACGCCGAGGCCGCGGGCATCCCGATGGAAGTCCTGCACAAGGTCGCCGCGATGGCTTCCGGCGGCCTGGACACCCTGCCCCACAACGGCGCGGTGATCACCCTGCTCGCGGTCACCGGCCTGACCCATCGCCAGTCGTATGGCGACATCTTCGCGATCACCCTCATCAGCACGGCCGCGGTCTTCGCGGTGATCGGCGTGTACTACGCGACCGGGTTGGTCTGAGCCGAGCAAGCGACCGGCCTTGCCAGGCAAGGCCCGCAACAGAGGAATTCCGCCCGGGAAATCAGTTGCCTGGACAACTTTCCCCATGTCGCGCTTTCAACCGGATTGCGCAGGGCGTCACATACCCGCCGGCAGGGTCGCCGATACTCTGCGCGCAGGGGAACCCTCCAGGAATCGCGACATGACCCAGAGCCTCTCACCGAGCCAGCGCCGGGCGCTGGATGCCGCCCAGAAGCAACGCTATCGTCTCAAGGGCGCACCTCGATTCCAGTCGTCGCCACCATCGCTCCAGGTCACGCAATCGCTGAGTGCCGGGCCGCACGCCGAGCAGATCAGGCAACCGATCCTGCGCACCCTGCCCAAGCCGCCGTTTGCCGTGCGCGCCCTCAACAACCTGACCTATGGTGCGACGCGCGAGGGCATCGCCGCCTTCAATGCGCTCGGCGCGAACGACACGGCGCGCATGACCGCGTTCGTCGACCAGCAACTCAATCCGCAGGCACTCGACGACAGCGCCGTCGAACAGCGCCTCGCGAATGCCGGCTACACCACGCTGGGCAAGTCACTGACCGACCTGTGGTCGCAGCATGTCCGCCAGGACGACTACAACACACGGATGCGCCCTGGCTGGGAAGTGCAACGCGCGGCCCTGGTGCGCGCGGTTCATTCGCGGCGGCAACTGTTCGAGATCGTCAACACGTTCTGGCTCGACCACTTCAACGTGATGGTGACCGACTACGACTGCTGCCCGGTCTTCGTCCATTACGACCGCGAAGTCACCCGCAAGCATGCGTTCGGCAATTTCCGCCAGATGCTCGAAGCCGTCGCGCAGAGCACGGCGATGCTGATCTACCTCGATAACCGCTCCAACACGCGCGCCGGCCCCAACGAGAACTTCGCGCGCGAGCTGCTCGAACTGCATACCTTCGGCGCCGAGAACTACCTGGGATTCATGGATCCGTTCCGCGTGCCACCGTGCCCGGAGGATCCGTCCTACCCGATCGGCTACACCGACATCGACGTCTATGAAACCGCATCGGCCTTCACCGGCTGGACGTTCAAGAACGGCCATTGGGAATTCCCCACCGAGAACGACGGCACCTTCGTCTATCGGTCGAAGTGGCACGACTCGGGGCCAAAGTACGTGCTCGGCAGCTTCATCTATCCCGAGCAACCGGCGATGAAGGACGGCCGTGACATCCTCGACCGCATCGCCAGCCATCCGCGCGTGGCCAAATTCATCTGCAAGAAACTGATCCGGCGTTTCTTCAACGATGAACCAACGCAGGATCTCATCGACAGTGCCGCCGTGGTGTTCCGCCAGAACTGGCAGCACCCCGACCAGATCAAGCGGACGCTGCGCCACATCCTGCTGTCGGATGCCGCCTTCCACAACTGGGGCCGCAAGAACCGGCGCCCGTTCGAAGCGGTCGCGGCATCGCTGCGCGTGCTCGGCAGCGACTGGACGTATCGCCTCGACGAGAACCGCAGCAACGACCTCAACTGGCGCATGGGCTTCACCGGCCACCAGCCCTACGACTGGGCCGCGCCCAACGGCTATCCCGACATCGGCAAGGCCTGGGGTGGCCCCAACAGCCATGCCATGACCTGGAAAGTGCTGAACTGGCTCACCGAGACCAACAACGTCGCCGGCGACGCCAAGCTCCTGCCCATCCTCGAAACCACCCGCAGCGGCATCCCGGTCGCGCAATGGACATCCCGCCGGCTGGTCGACTTCTGGTGCGACCGCATCCTCGGCTACCGTCCCACCCGGGAGCGCTACAACGCGCTGCTGGCGTTCATGGCGCAGAACGGCGACATCGACAGCTACGTCATCACCGATACAGACAGTTGGGCGCAGAGCGACCTCAAGCGCCACTACAACCACCAGCGCCTGCGCAGCATGGTCTCGCTGGTGATGATGACCCCCGAATTCCTGAGCCGCTGAGGACGATACTCATGAACAGGATCGAACTCGACCGCCGCGAATTCCTCAAGGGCTGCTGCGCGACCGCCGCGATCGGCGCCGTCGGGCCGACGCTGTTGTTCGGCAACGCCGCCCATGCCGCGGTCAACAACCACGACACCATCGTCCATGTGTTCCTGCGCGGCGGCATCGACGGCCTCAACCTGGTGCCACCGGTCAGCGGGAACGACCGCAACCATTACGAGGAGGCACGCCCCAACCTCGCCATCCCGGCAAGCGGTGCGTACGGCGCATTGCCGCTGACACTGGCGAACGGCTCGGCCACGGGCTTCGGGCTGCATCCTTCGGCGACCGGACTGCACGACATCTGGACGGAGGGCAAGCTCGCCATCGTGCATTGCTGCGGCATGCAGACCACGGTGACGCGCAGCCATTTCGACGCCCAGCTTTACCTCGACCTCGGCACGCCGGGCAACCACGGCAACGGCACCGGGTGGATCGCACGCGCATCGGCCGCGCAATCCGGTGTCGGCCAGGCCACTATGCCGGCACTCGCCGTCAGCAGCCGCACGCCGGCCAACCTCCTCGGCGCGACCGACGCCCTCACCATGGGCAGCCCCACCGACTTCGCGCTCAATTCCGGCGCCTGGCAATGGCAGATGCGCCGTGAAGGTTCCCCTGCCGGCTTCAAGGGCGTCAACGAAACGCTGGCCAGCCTGTGGAACGGCACCACCCGCACCGAGCGCAACGGCCTCGCCGCCGATGCCGCGCTGCGCGTGGTGGCGCAACAGTCCTACACCTCGACCCTGCCGGACGGCTGGCCGACTTCCAACTTCGCGCGGCAGATGTGGACGATCGCGCAGTCGATCCGCTTCGACCTGGGCCTGCGCTACGCCACCCTCGACCTCGGGGGCTGGGATACGCACGAAGGCCAGGGCACCGCCGGCAGCGGCTACCACTACTACCAGAACAAGATCGCCGAACTCTCGCAAGCGCTGGCCGCGTTCTACGGCGCGCTGAAGGACAGCGGCGAAATGGCGCGGGTGACGGTCGTCGTGCAATCGGAGTTCGGCCGTCGCGTCCGCCAGAACGGCAGCAACGGCACCGACCACGGCTACGGCAATCCCTTGCTCGTATTCGGTGGGCCGGTGAACGGCCGCAGGTTCTACGGCAGTTGGGCAGGACTCGACCCGGAAATCCTGTCGCCCCATTTCGGCGACATCCCGGTAACCACCGACTACCGCCGAGTGTTCTGGGAATTGCTCAACAAGCGGATGGATCAGAACCAGATTGCCAATATTTTCCCGGGATATGCGGGTTATTCGGCGCTCGGCATCGTCGGCACCGGTACCTCTGCCGTAGCGGAAGCGCAATCTGCGCAGCCGATTGCGAACATCACCACGCATCCGCAACCAGCGGTGGGATCTTCGCTGACAGGCGTGGAGACGGTCGCACCACGACGCATGGGCATCGTGCGCGTCCCGAGGAAGATCAGCCAACCCTTGCTGCGCATGCGCCTGAAGCTCTACCGCTTGATGCTGCAACACAAGCTCTGACCGGGAAAACGGAGACAACAAAAAAGCGGGCATTGCCCGCTTTCTTGTTTCTGCCGACAGGCGGCGCGCGGCTTACTCGGCCGCGATGCCCTCGCCTTCCTCGACGGCCTTGATCGACAGGCGGATGCGGCCCTGCTTGTCGACTTCCAGCACCTTGACCTTCACCACGTCACCTTCCTTGAGCTTGTCGCTGACCTTCTCGACGCGCTCGCTGGAGATCTGCGAGACGTGTACCAGGCCGTCCTTGCCCGGCAGGATGGTGACGAACGCACCGAAGTCCATGATCTTGGCGACCTTGCCTTCGTAGATGCGGCCCGGTTCGACGTCGGAGGTGATCTGCTCGATCCGATCCTTCGCAGCTTGCGCGGCCGCGGCATTGACCGAAGCGATGACGATGGTGCCGTCGTCCTGGATGTCGATCTGGGTGCCGGTTTCCTTGGTGATCGCCTGGATGGTCGAACCACCCTTGCCGATCACTTCGCGGATCTTGTCCGGATGGATCTTGATGGTCAGCAGGCGCGGCGCGTACTCGCTCAGCTCGGTACGTGCGGTGGTCAGCGCGCTGCTCATCTCGTTGAGGATGTGCAGGCGGCCCTGCTTGGCCTGTGCCAGCGCGACCTTCATGATTTCTTCGGTGATGCCCTGGATCTTGATGTCCATCTGCAGCGCCGAGATACCGTTCGTGGTGCCGGCCACCTTGAAGTCCATGTCGCCGAGGTGGTCTTCGTCACCCAGGATGTCGGACAACACGACGTAGTCGTCGCCTTCCTTCACAAGGCCCATCGCGATGCCGGCCACCGGTGCCTTGATCGGCACGCCCGCGTCCATCAGCGCCAGCGAGGAACCGCAGACCGATGCCATCGACGAGGAGCCATTCGACTCGGTGATTTCCGACACGACGCGGATGGTGTACGGGAATTCTTCCATCGTCGGCATCACCGCGAGCACGCCGCGCTTGGCAAGGCGGCCATGGCCGATCTCGCGACGCTTCGGGCCCATCATGCGGCCGGCTTCACCCACCGAGTACGGGGGGAAGTTGTAATGGAACAGGAAGTGTTCCTTGTACTCGCCGGCAACGGCATCGATGATCTGGCCATCGCGCGCGGTGCCAAGCGTGACCGCGACGATCGCCTGCGTCTCGCCACGGGTGAACAGCGACGAGCCATGCACGCGCGGCAGGATGCCGACCTTCGATGCGATCGGGCGCACGGTGTCGAGCGCGCGACCGTCGATGCGAACCTTGGTCTTGAGTACCGAGTTGCGCATCGTCTGGTATTCCTGCTCGCCGAACTCCTTCGACAGTTCGCCGCTCGACCAGGCGTTGGCTTCGGCCTGCGGTGCGAGTGCGTCGACGATCGCCTTCTTGACCTTGGAGATGGCGTCCTTGCGCTCGAGCTTGTCGCGCACCTGGAACGCGGTGGCGAGCTGCTCGCCGACGGCGGTGCGGATGGCCGAAATCAGTCCTTCGTTGGCGGCCGGCGGCTGCCAGTCCCACTTCGGCTTGCCGGCTTCGGCGACCAGCTCGTTGATCGCGCCGATCGCAACCTGCATCTGCTGGTGGCCGAACACGACGGCACCGAGCATCACTTCTTCCGACAGTTCCTTGGCTTCCGACTCGACCATCAGCACGGCCGCGGCGGTACCGGCAACGACGAGCTCGAGGTCGGAATCGACCAGCTCGCTGACGGTCGGGTTGAGCAGGTACTGGCCATTCTTGTAGCCGACCTTCGCCGCGCCGATCGGGCCGTCGAACGGCGCACCGGACAGCGACAGCGCGGCAGACGCGCCGATCAGGGCGAGGATGTCGCCGTCGACGTCCGGGTTCATCGACATCACGGTGGCGATGATCTGGACTTCGTTGCGGAAGCCTTCCGGGAACAGCGGACGGATCGGGCGATCGATCAGGCGCGAAATCAGCGTCTCTTTCTCGGTCGCGCGGCCTTCGCGCTTGAAGAAGCCGCCCGGGATGCGGCCACCGGCGTAGAACTTCTCCTGGTAATCGACCGTCAGCGGGAAGAAATCCTGGCCTTCGCGGGCCGTCTTGTTGGCCACTGCGCTGACCAGCAGCACCGTGCCTTCGCACGACACCATCACCGCACCGCCGGCCTGGCGAGCGATTTCGCCGGTCTCGAGCGTGATCGTCTGGTTACCGTACTGGAAGCTCTTTGTCACTTTTGCCACGTTGGAATTCCTTGGAGATGACTCTTGCGATGAACCGGATCGGACCCTGCCCGTCCAGGCGACCGCATGACGCGGTCTTTCGGCGGTTGCTGCAGGAACACCGTTTTACCGGCATCCCCCTAAAACAACGCCGCGGCGCATCGCTGCGCCGCGGCGGGTGATTCGTTTAGCGACGCAGACCGAGCTTCTCGATCAGGGCCTTGTAGCGATCTGCATCCTTGCGGTGCAGGTAGTCGAGCAGGCTGCGGCGGCGGTTGACCATCATCAGCAGGCCGCGCCGGCCGTGGTGATCCTTCTTGTGGATCTTGAAGTGCTCGGTCAGGTGCGCAATGCGCGCGCTCAGCAGGGCGACCTGCACTTCCGGCGAACCGGTGTCGTTGTCGCCGCGCTTGTGTTCTTCGATGATCTTGCCGTTGTCGATGCTCATGTCTTGCCTCTGTGGACGCGTGGAAGGCAGAAAGCGCCGTGTCCTCGACACGCACGGCCTACCGCCTGACCCGCCTGGGTGGATGTTGGAATCCGGCGAACCGGAAGTGCTTGAAAAAGCCGCGGAATTGTATCCGCTCAGGCACGCCCGGACAAGGCGCTAGCGCGCCGGCTCGGGCTGGGCACAGGCCCAGGAGAACATCCGCGAGGGCCGCAACCGGCCCGATTCCAGCTCGCCCAGCCCCAACGCCCGTCCGTCGGGACCGAAAATCGCCACCTGGCCAACGCCACGGAAGGCGCCGTCCACCGACTGTCCGTGGGACAGCCGGCGTATCTGGTCGGCATCCACATCCACCGGCGCCCAAGCCGACATGCCCCGCTCCACCGGCAGCAGGCAGGCTTCAAGGCTGCGTTCGCTGCGCTCGGCGAGGGAGTGCAGTTCCTCCAGCGTCCACATCCGGGGTTCCCTGAACGGGTCGACCCAGAGCCGGCGCAACTCGGCGACATGGGCACCGCAGCCGAGCGCTTCGCCCAGGTCGCGGACGAGGCTGCGGACATAGGTGCCCGAGCCACATTCGACGTGCAGCCGCAATTGCGGCGGGACGCCCTGCAGATCGTCGAGCAGGTCGCCCGAGGACTGCAGCGCGAACTCGTGCACCTCGACCTCGCGCGGCTCGACCTCGACCGTTTCGCCCCGGCGCGCCTTGGCGTACAACGGCTCGCCGCCCCGCTTGAGCGCGGAATAGATCGGCGGGCGTTGCTGGATCCTGCCGGTCAATGCACGCAGGGCCTCGTCGATCCGGGGGATGCGCAATTCGGGCACAAGCCGTTCGCGCAACGGCTGCCCGTCCGCATCATCGGTATCGGTCACCACGCCCAGCCGTGCGACGGTGTCGTAGGCCTTGCGTGCGCCCAGCAGGCCACCGGCGATCTTGGTGGCTTCGCCGAAACAGACCGGCAGCAGGCCGGTCGCGAGCGGATCGAGACTACCGGTATGGCCACCCTTCTCCGCGCGGAACAAATGGCGTACGCGCTGCAACGCCTGGTTGGAACTGATGCCACGCGGCTTGTCGAGCAACAGGATGCCGTCGAGCTTCCTGAACTTCGTGCGTGGGCGGGAGGTCATCGGAGTGATTGTAGGGTGGGCCCAGGCCCACCACCACAGTCGATCAGAAGCGGCGGGCCGAGGCCCGCCCTATGGTGTCTGCTCGCCGTCGGCGAGATCAGGCAAATCCCGCAACAGGTTGTCGATGCGCTCTCCGCGGTCGACCGAATCGTCGTAGTGGAAATGCAGTTCGGGCACGTGCCGCAGCTTGACCGCGCGCGCGAGCCGGAAGCGGATTTCATGCGCGACCGCCTTGAGTCCCTTCATCGCCTCGACGGCGCGCTCGGGCTGCAGCGCGGTGACGAACACCTTGGCGTGCGCCATGTCGCGCGTGACTTCCACGTCGGACACGCTGAGAGAAGGCAGGCCATGCTCCTGCACTGCCTCGCGAACGAGGGTGCCCAGCTCCCTGCGGAGCTGGGCGGAGACGCGATCGGTGCGATGGAAGGATTTCTGTGCCATCGCTTACAGCGTCCGCGCGACCTCGATGCGTTCGAAGCACTCGATCTGGTCGCCCGGCTGCACGTCGTTGTAGGCCTTCACGCCGATGCCGCACTCGGTGCCGCTGCGGACTTCGTCGACGTTCTCCTTGAAGCGGCGCAACGACTCCAGCTCGCCCTCGAAGATGACCACGCTGTCGCGCAGCACGCGGATCGGCTTGGACTTGCGCACCACGCCCTCCAGCACCATCGAACCGGCCACCGCGCCGAACTTGGAGCTGCGGAACACGTCGCGCACTTCGGCGATGCCGATGATCTCTTCGCGGATCTCCATGCCCAGCAGGCCGGACGCCACCTGCTTCACCTGGTCGATCACGTCGTAGATGATCGAGAAATAGCGCAGGTCGAGCGCGCTGTTCTCGATCACCTTGCGCGCCGAGGCGTCGGCACGGACATTGAAGCCGATGATCGTGGCCTTGGCGGTCGCCGCGGCGTTGGCATCGGACTCGGTGATGCCGCCAACGCCGGACACGATGACGTTGATGCGGATCTGTTCGTTCGACAGCCCGGTCAGCGCCTGGCGCAATGCTTCCACCGAACCCTGCACGTCGGCCTTCACCACCAGGTTGAGCTGCTGCTGCGCCTCGCCCTGGCCCATCTGGGCCATGATGTCTTCCATGCGGTTGCCGGCCTGCGCGACCAGGCGCGACTCACGGCGCTTGGCTTCGCGCTGCTGCGCCACGTCCTTGGCCAGGCGCTCGTCGGCCACGACGACGAAATCGTCGCCCGCGTCCGGCACGCCCGAGAGGCCAAGCACCTGCACCGGGATCGACGGGCCGGCGGATTGCACTTGCGCACCGGTTTCGTCGAACAGCGCACGCACGCGGCCGTACTGCACGCCGCACACGAGGTAATCGCCCTTCTGCAACAGGCCCTGTTGCACCAGCACCGTCGCGACCGGGCCACGCCCCTTGTCCAGCGAGGACTCGACCACGACGCCGGTGGCACGACCTTCGGCCACGGCCTTGAGTTCGAGCACTTCGGCCTGCAGCGAAATCCCGTCGAGCAGGTCGTCGACGCCCTGCCCGGTCTTCGCGGACAGCTCGACCATCTGGGTATCGCCACCGAAATCCTCGGCCACGACATCGTGCGCCAGCAGTTCGTTCTTGATCCGGCCCGGGTCGGCATCGGACTTGTCGATCTTGTTGATCGCGATGATCAGCGGCACCTTCGCCGCCTTGGCATGCTGGATCGCCTCGATCGTCTGCGGCATCACGCCGTCGTCGGCCGCGACCACCAGCACCACGATGTCGGTCAGCTTCGCACCGCGGGCACGCATCGAGGTGAACGCTGCGTGGCCCGGGGTGTCGAGGAAGCTGATCACGCCCTTCGGCGTTTCCACGTGGTACGCACCGATGTGCTGGGTGATGCCACCGGCTTCGCCCGAGGCCACCTTGGTGCGGCGGATGTAGTCCAGCAGCGAGGTCTTGCCGTGGTCGACGTGGCCCATGATGGTGACGACCGGCGGACGTGCGACCTTGTCGCCCTGCACTTGCTCGGCATGGGCGAGCAGTTCGGACTCGGCATCGTCGCTGTCGGCGATGACGGCCTTGTGGCCGAGCTCTTCGACCACCAGCACCGCGGTGTCGTGGTCGATGGTCTGGGTGATGGTGGCCATCACGCCCATCTTGAACAGCGCCTTGACCACGTCGCCGCCCTTGAGCGCGAGCCTCGAAGCGAGGTCGGCCACGGTGATCGCATCGCCGATGGCGACTTCACGCACCACCGGTGCGGTCGGACGCTCGAACCCGTGCGGGCCGGCGCCGCTGCGCGACTGCTCCAGGTTGCGACGCGCAGGCTTGGGCTTGCCGCGCGCAGTGGTACGGCGCGCGCGCTCGGAAGCGGACAGGTGCAACTGGCCGGCGAAACGCGCGGCGTTGTCGTCGTCCTCGACGCCGGCCACCATCGCATGCGAACCACGGTGCGGCTTGGCCTTGTGACCGGCGCGATCGTCGGTGCGGGGCGCAGCAGGCTTGGGATGACCGTGGCCGTGACCGTGGGTCGGCTTGCGGGCGGCGGCATCGTCTTCGGCCGGCAACGTGGACGCAGCCAGTTCGGCCTCGGCACGCAGGCGCTCGGCCTCGGCATCTTCCAGGCGCTTCTGCTCGGCAGCTTCCTCGGCACGGCGACGGTCGTCTTCTTCCAGCCGCTGCTGCTCGGAGAGGTTGCGCTGGCGGGATTCCTCGAGCTTGCGCAGGATCTCCGCGCGCTCGGCATCCTGCTCGTCAGCTGCGGCCTGCGCGGCTGCCTCGGCCGGCTTGACCAGGGTGACCTTCTTGCGCACCACCACGTCCACGGTGGCCTTGTTCTTGCCACCACCGACGGTGATTTCCTGCTTGCGCGTACGGTTGAGGGTGATCTTCTTCGGCGCGACCTCTTCTTCGGCAGGCTTGTCGCTCTTGCCGTGGGCGCGCTTGAGGAAACCGAGCAGCTTCAGCTTTTCGGCGCTGGTCACGACCTGGTCGGGATCGCTGAACGGCATGCCCGCTTCGGACAGCTGTTCCAGCAGTTTCTCGACCGGCGTGTTGACCAGTGCGGCGAGCTTGCGGATGGTGGTTTGTTGCGACATTCGGATCCTATGCTCTGTTTGGCGCCCCCTCGCGCAGAGCAAGGGAAACGCGGATTCTAAGCCCTGTTCGGCGCAGGGCGGCGTTCATCGCGCGATCATGCGCCGCGCTCCGTACGGGCCCCCGCGGCGCTCACGCGCCACGCTCCAGCCGGGCGATCTCCTCGGCACGGGCCGCCAGGATCAGCGCCGCGGCCCGCTCCTCGCCCAGCCCTTCGATGCCGAACTCGGCCACTTCGTCTGCGCCCAGGTCGGACAGGTCTTCAGCCGTGCGCACGCCGTTCTCGGCCAGGGCGAAGGCAGTCGCCTCATCCATGCCGTCCAGCGCCAGCAGGTCTTCGGCCGGGGCGTTCTCGTCCAGCTCTTCCTCGACCGCAAGCGCATCGTTCAGCAGGGCGTCGCGGGCACGTGAGCGGAGTTCCTCGACGATGTCCTCGTCGAAGCCTTCCACCGCCAGCAGTTCGCCGACCGGCACATAGGCGATTTCCTCGACCGTGCTGAAGCCCTCGGCCACCAGGATGCCGGCGATTTCCTCGTCGACTTCCAGCTTCTCCTGGAACAGGACGCGCGCGGCGGCCTGCTCGGCCTCCGACTTCGCGGCCACCTGGTCCTGGGTCATCACGTTGAGCTGCCAGCCGGTCAGGCGGCTGGCCAGGCGCACGTTCTGCCCGCCCTTGCCGATGGCCTGCGCCAGCTTGTCCTCGGCCACGGCGAGATCCATCGAGTGCTTGTCCTCGTCGACGACGATCGACTGCACTTCGGCCGGCGCCATGGCGTTGATGACGAACTGCGCCGGGTTGTCCGACCACAGCACGATGTCGACGCGCTCGCCGTTCAATTCGTTGCTCACCGCCTGCACGCGCGAACCGCGCATGCCGATGCAGGCGCCGATCGGATCGGTGCGGTTGTCGTAGGCGATCACGGCGATCTTGGCGCGGTCGCCCGGATCACGCGCGCAGGCCTTGATCTCGACCAGGCCCTGGCCGACTTCCGGCACTTCGAGCTTGAACAGTTCCATCATGAACTCAGGCGCGGCGCGGCTGATGAACAACTGCGGGCCGCGGGGCTCGCTGCGCACGTCGAACAGGTAGCCGCGGATGCGGTCGCCGGCGCGCACGACGTCGCGAGGGATCGCCTTGTCCTTGGGGATGAAGGCTTCGGCGTTGCCGCCGAGGTCGACGTAGACGTTGCCGCGCTCGACGCGCTTGACCACGCCGGTCACCAGTTCGCCCACGCGATCCTTCCACGCATCGACGACCTGCTGGCGCTCGGCCTCGCGCACGCGCTGCACGATGACCTGCTTGGCGGCCTGCGCGGCGATGCGACCGAAGTCGACGTTCTCGATCTGCTCTTCGATGTAGTCGCCCACCTCGACGCCCTCGGCCTCGTCGACCGCATCCATCAGGCGGATCTGGCGATCCGGCGACTCCATGACGACGTCGTCGGCCACCACTTCCCAGCGGCGGTAGGTCTCGTAGCTGCCGTCCTTCGCGTCGATCTGCACGCGGGTCAGCACGTCCTGGTCGATGTAGCGCTTCTTGGCAGCGGTCGCCAGTGCGGCTTCGATCGCCTCCAGGATCACCGTCTCCGGCACGCCCTTTTCATTGGCGACCGCGTCGACGACCAACAACAGTTCTTTGCTCATCGTGTTGTCACTTCAGCATGTGGCAGCCGTGGCCGCCGTTGGTGGAATCCCTGCCCGGCCTTCGCCGGACGCCATCAATTCGTGGAAGGCTTGCCCGGCTTCTTGCCTGCCGCCTGCTTGCCGCCCTTGGGTTTGCCGGGGGCCATGCCCAGCGCGACCCAGTCCGGCACCAGCCGGGCCTTGTCGATGTTGTCGAACGCGACCGCGAACGGCTGGCCGTCGACCTCGAACACGACCTGGCCGTCGCCGACCGAAACGATCGCGCCCTGCAAGCGGCGACGGCCTTCCTGCGGCAGCTTCAACCCGACCTTGGCCTGCTGTCCCGCGAAGCGCGCGAACTGCGCCGGCGCGAACAGCGGACGGTCGATGCCGGGCGAAGAGACTTCCAGCGTGTAGTTGCCGGAGATCGGATCTTCGACATCGAGCTGCGCCGACACCTCGCGGCTGACGCTCTCGCAATCCTCGATCGTGACATGGCGGGAGTCGGCTTCCGCCTCCGGCACGTCGATGTACAGGCGCAGCACCGCACCGCCCGGCGAAGGCAGGTATTCAAGGCCCAGCAATTCGACCCCCAGCGACGCGATGGTCGGGGCCAGCAATGCCGAGATGTGTGTCGCCTTGTCGGTCACGCGCTGCCTGTCTCGAAGCCTGTTTCGAAAAAAGAGAACCCTGGAAAACAGCAAGGGGCCCAATGGGCCCCTTGTCCGATGACGCTGGATTTCGGCGTCGAAGCGAGCAGATGCTTCGACCAAGCCCGACTTCCGGATCCCGCGGGATTCTATGGAATCCCGGGAAACGAAAGCTGGTAGCGGGGGCAGGATTTGAACCTGCGACCTTCGGGTTATGAGCCCGACGAGCTGCCAGACTGCTCCACCCCGCAGCAGACGCGGAATTATGCGGATGGGCCGACGCTTTTACAACCCCGCATGCCCATTCCCTGAATAAATCACCCAGGCACACCGCCCGGAACCGTCGATGGCGCGGGCCGATCCTGCCCCACCATCACCCGGATTGCCTTGCTTCAGGCAAACGCCTGCTGGCACCACTGCATGAGCGGGCTCCAGAACAGGCCCAGCACGAACAGTACGACCGCATTGGCCACGAACAACGCACGCAGCGGCCTGCTGCTGCGCGGCTCGATGCGTTCCGAAGACGGCTGGTCGAAGTACATCACCTTGATCACGCGCAGGTAGTAGAACGCGCCGATCACCGCGAACACGATGCCGACGATGGCCAGCCACATCAGGTCGCCTTCCAGCGCCGCACGCAACACGACCAGTTTCGCCCAGAAGCCCAGGAACGGCGGCACGCCGGCCAGCGACGCCATGATGAACAGCACCATCAGGGCCATCCAGGGGCTGCGCGCATTGAGACCCTTGAAATCGTCGATGCGGTCGGCCTCGAAGCCGTTGCGCGACAACATCACGATCGCGCCGAACGCCGCGGCCGACATGATCGCGTAGCTGATCGCATAGAACATCGCCGCGGCATGGCCGTCCTCGCCGCCACCGGCCAGGCCGAGGAACAGGAAGCCGACGTGCGACACCGTCGAATACGCCAGCATGCGCTTGAGGTTGGTCTGCGCAATGGCGAACAGGTTGCCCACCGCCAGCGACAGCGCGGCCAGGCCCGCCAGCAGCAACTGCGTCTGCTCCTGCATCGGGCCGAGGGCAACGTCGAACAGTCGCCACGCCATGCCGAACGCGGCGATCTTCGGCGCCGAGCCGATGAACAGCGTGATCGGAGTGGGCGCGCCGTGGTAAGTATCGGGCAACCACATGTGGAACGGTGCCGCACCGAACTTGAAGGCCACACCGACCACGATGAACACCACGCCGGTCAGCAGCAGGGTGCGGTCTTCGCCCGCCACCGTGTAGGCGACGTTGTTGATGGTGGCGAGATCGAGCGAGCCGGTCGCGCCGTAGACCAGCGACATGCCGTACAGCAGCATGCCCGACGCCAGCGAACCCAGCACGAAGTACTTCATGCCCGATTCCGAAGCCAACGGGCTTTCGCGATCGGTCACCACCAGCGCATACGAGCACAGCGCCAGCAGTTCCAGACCGACATACACCATGGTCAGGTTGCCGGCCGAGACCATCAGCATCATGCCGACGACCGCGAACAGCGCCAGCACCGAGACCTCGCCCTTGTAGAGGTTGCGCTCGCGCAGGTAGGGCCAGATGTATGCCAGCGCCACTGCACTCACCAGCAGGATCGCGATCTTCATCACGTCCGAGGCGGTGTCGCGGAAGAACATGTCGGCCAGCACGGCGCCCTGCCCGCCCACGCCACCGGCGATCATCGCCGCGGCCACCAGCAGCACGACCACGGCCAGCGCATGGGTCAGGAAGCGGCGGCGCTCGTCGATGAACAGGTCGAGCATCAACAGTGCGAACGCGCCGATGATGACCACCAGCTCGGGCGCCAGCGGCGCGATGTCCACGAGGCTGCGGGCAGGAAACGTCAACGTTCCGGAAGTCATCGCGTTTCGATCCTCAAAGCTTGCTGTTGGCGAGCAGGCCCGCCAGTTGCGCGATGGACGGCTCCATCAGGTCGGTCAGCGGCTTCGGCCAGACGCCGATCAACAGCACGCCGATGGCGAACACGCCAAGTACCAGCCACTCGCGGTGGTTGATGTCCTCGAGTTCGGCCACGTGCGCGTTCGCGACTTCGCCGAACATCACGCGCTTGACCAGCCACAGCGTGTACGCGGCACCGACCACGAGGGTGATGGCCGCAGTGAACGCGATCAGCGGATGCTGCTGGAAGCTGGCCAGGATCACCATGAATTCGCCGACGAAACCGGAGGTGCCCGGCAGGCCGGAGTTGGCCATCGCGAACAGCACCATGAAGAACGCGAACCACGGCATCTTGTTCGCCACGCCGCCGTAGTCCTTGATCATGCGCGTGTGCATGCGGTCGTAGAGCACGCCGACGCAGGAGAACATGGCGCCGGAGATGAAGCCGTGCGAGATCATCTGCACCATCGCGCCCTGCAGGCCGAGCCGGGCGGCGTCGAAGTTGCCGCTGTCGCGCACCAGCGAGAACGCGATGAACGTGCCCAGCGTGACGAAGCCCATGTGCGAGACGGAGGAATAGGCGATCAGCTTCTTCATGTCCTCCTGCACCAGCGCCACCATGCCGACGTAGACGATGGCGATCAGCGACAGCGCGATCACCAGCCATGCCCACTCGTGGCCCGCATCGGGCACGATCGGCAAGGTGAAGCGCAGGAAGCCGTAGCCGCCAATCTTCAGCATGATCGCGGCCAGGATGACCGAACCGCCGGTCGGCGCCTCGACGTGCGCATCCGGCAACCAGGTATGCACCGGGAACATCGGCACCTTGACCGCGAACGCCGCGAGGAAGGCGAAGAACAGCCACATCTGCTCGGTCGAGTTCAGCGGCAATGCGTACAGATCCGGGAGCTGCCAGCTGCCGGCCTTGAGGTACAGGTACACCAGCCCGACCAGCATGAACACCGAGCCGAGGAAGGTGTAGAGGAAGAACTTGACCGAAGCATAGACACGCCGCGGGCCGCCCCAGATGCCGATGATGATGAACATCGGGATCAGCATGCCCTCGAAGAACACGTAGAACAGCACCGCGTCGATGGCCGAGAACACGCCGATCATCAGGCCTTCGAGCACCAGCATCGCCGCGTAGTACTGGTTCACCCGCTTGTCGATCGACGTCCAGGCACCGATCAGCACCAATGCCGTGGTCAGCGTGGTCAGGATGATCAGCGCGACGGAAATGCCGTCGACACCGATGTGGTACTGGATGTCGTAGGCCGGGATCCACTCACGGCGCTCGACGAACTGCATCGCGGTCGCCGTGTAATCGAAGCCGGTGAACAGCGGCAGGCTGGCCAGGAACACGACCAGCGCGATCGCCAGCGACAGCCAGCGCGCCGCATCGGCACGCTTCTCGCCGAGCGCGAACACCAGCGCGCCGCCCAGGATGGGCAACCAGATGAGGATGCTGAGAAGTGGCAGGTTCTGCACGAGGCGCGTTCCGTCAGGTCCAGTGGCGGATCAGCACGGCCAACAACACGATCAGGCCGAGGATCATCGCGAATGCGTAGTTGTAGAGGCGTCCGGTCTGCAGCTTGCGGATCACGTCCGCCACCAGGGCGACGACGCCCGCGCTGCCGTTCACGGCGACACCATCGATCAGCTTGGTATCGACTTCGCGTGATGCGCGCCCAAGCAACAGGCCGCCACCGGCGAAGCCCTTGATCCAGAGGTCATCCATGCCGTACTTGTTCTCGAGGATGCGGATCGGCAGGCGCAACGCGTGCGCGACCTTCGCCGGCAGGTGCGGCTTCCACCAGTACATCACCGTCGCCAGCGCGAAGCCGGCAACCACCAGCCAGAACGCAGGCGCGATGAAGCCGTGCAGCGCGAACGCGGCGGGGCCATGCCACAGCGCATCCTTCACCATCATCACGCTGTCGCGTGCGGCAGACACGTCGATCGCGCCGAGGAAGAACGGTGCCGCCTCGTGATGGCCCGTCCAGTCCGTGCCGAAGAGCATCGGCCCGACCGTGAAATAGCCGACCAGGATCGACGGGATCGACAACAGGATCAGCGGCAGCGTCACCACCCAAGGGGATTCATGTGGCTCGTGCGCCCCATGGTGCCCGTGGTCGTCGTGGTGCGCGTCATGCGCATGGTGGTCGTCATGGCCGTGGCCATGGTCGTCGTGCGTGGCGTGGCGGAAGCGTTCTTCGCCGAAATAAGTCATGTACAGCAGGCGGAAGCTGTAGAACGAGGTCACGAACGCGCCCAGCAGCACCGCCCAGTAGGCATAGGTGCCGACCCAGCCCATCGTGGCACCGCCATGCTTGGCGGCCTCGATGATGGTGTCCTTGGAGTAGAAGCCGCTGAAGAACGGCGTGCCGATCAGGGCGAGCGTACCGATCACGCTCGTCCAGAACGTGATG
The DNA here is from genome assembly GCA_024707405.1 of Luteimonas sp. Lineage (GTDB taxonomy): Bacteria > Pseudomonadota > Gammaproteobacteria > Xanthomonadales > Xanthomonadaceae > Luteimonas. The sequence continues at coordinate 1,300 of JANPZU010000002.1, read as the reverse complement.
GGCATGTACTTGCGCAGGCCGCCCATCTTGCGCATGTCCTGCTCGTGGTGCATGCCGATGATCACGCTACCCGCAGCAAGGAACAGCAGCGCCTTGAAGAACGCATGGGTCATCAGGTGGAACACCGCGGCCGAGTACGCCGAAACGCCCAGCGCCACCGTCATGTAACCCAGCTGCGACAGCGTGGAGTACGCCACCACGCGCTTGATGTCGTTCTGCACCATGCCGATTAGGCCGGTGAAGAACGCCGTGGTCGCACCGATGAACAAGATGAAGGCCAGCGCCATCTCGCTGAGTTCAAACAGCGGCGACATGCGCGCGACCATGAAGATGCCGGCGGTCACCATCGTCGCGGCATGGATCAGCGCCGAGATCGGCGTCGGGCCTTCCATCGAGTCCGGCAGCCAGACGTGCAGCGGCACCTGCGCGGACTTGCCCATCGCGCCGATGAACAGGCAGATGCAGATCAGCGTGGCCACCGACCATTCCATGCCCGGGATGATCTGCACGACCTGGCCGCCACCGATCTTTTCGTCGGCCGCGGCGAATACCGTTGCGTAATCAAGCGATCCGAACCAGTACAGCACCGCGGCGATGCCGAGCAGGAAGCCGAAGTCGCCGACGCGGTTGACCAGGAACGCCTTCATGTTGGCGAAGATCGCCGTCGGGCGCTTGAACCAGAAACCGATCAGCAGGTACGAGACCAGGCCCACCGCCTCCCAGCCGAAGAACAACTGCAGGAAGTTGTTGCCCATGACCAGCATGAGCATCGAGAAGGTGAACAGGCTGATGTAGCTGAAGAAGCGCTGGTAACCGGGATCCTCGGCCATGTAGCCGATGGTGTAGACGTGCACCAGCAGCGACACGAAGGTCACCACGACCATCATCATCGCCGTCAGCTTGTCGACCATGAAGCCGACGTGCGCCGAGTAGTTGCCGACCTGGAAGAACGTGTAGACGTTCTCGTTGAACGGCGCGGTGCCTTGCCACACCAGTTGCCAGAGCACGTACATCGACATGGCGCAGCTGGCGCCGACGCCGAGGATCGTGACCGTGGCGCGCCGCGCGGCCCACCTGGCGTCCGAAGAACCCGGCGACGATGGCGCCCAGCAACGGCGCCAGCACGATCGCCAGCAGCATGGACTTGGAGAGGGTGACTTCCATACCCGGCATCGGATCAGCCCTTCAACGTATCGATTTCGGCGACGTTGATCGTGCGCCTGTTGCGGAACAGCGTGACCAGGATCGCCAGGCCGATCGCGGCCTCGGCCGCGGCCACCGTGAGGATGAAGAACACGAA
>JANPZU010000006.1 GCA_024707405.1 Luteimonas sp. | reverse complement strand
GACCGACAGCGCCGAGACCTGCGCGCGCAGGCGCGGATCGATCCGGTCGAAGCAGGCCTTCATCGCGTGCACCCAGTCCGAGGGGTGTTGCTCGCGGCTGCCGTCCTCGCCCGACATCAGCGACAGCGGCGCGCTCGCCGAGGCCACCACCTCGCGCGTGGTGGCGGCGTACACCACCACCTTCACGCTCTGCGTGCCTGCGTCGATACCCGCTACGTGGGTCATGCGCGTACCAGCCTGTCGTTGTCGAGTGTCAGCACCGCGGATTCGCCGGGCGAGAGTGAAAGGGAAAGCGTGTGGTGGCGCCAGGTCAGTGCGTAGTCGCCACCCTTGTCACTGCGCAAGGTCGCGCTTGCCAGCACACCATCCCGCCATGACAGGTCGATGCCGGCGGCATTGCGCACGCGCAGTCCACGCACTTCGCCCTGCGACCAGTCGCGCGGCAGCGCAGGCAACAGGAAGATCGCGCCACCCCAGCTCTGCACCAGCATCTCTGTGACGCCAGCGGTGCCGCCGAAATTACCGTCGATCTGGAACGGCGGATGCGCGTCGAACAGGTTGGGATAGGTGCGCGCTGGACTGAGCAGCATGCGCAGGATCTTCATCGCGTGTTCGCCGTCGCGCAGCCGCGCCCACAGGTTCAGGCGCCAGCCGATGCCCCAGCCCGTCGCTTCGTCGCCGCGGATTTCCAGCGTGCGTTTCGCCGCGGCCGCAAGCTCGGGCGTGTCGCGCACGTTGATCTGGCTGGACGGATGCAGTGCGTACAGATGCGAAACATGGCGATGGTCGATCTCCGGCACGGCCATGTCCCAGTCGTCCTGCCATTCCTGCAACTGCCCGGCCTTGCCGATGCGGTGCGGTGGCAGGCGATCGCGCAACGCAGTGAGCGTGCCGGCGAACCCGGCATCGACATCGAGCAACGCCGATGCTTCGATGCACTGGCCGAACAGGTCGCGCAGCAATTGCGCGTCCATCGACGGCCCCGCACAGAGTGTCGCGCCATGCGGATGCACGTTCTCCGGCGAGATCGAAGGCGCGGTGACCATCGCGCCGGTGTCCGGATCCTCGACCAGCACTGCGGCAAAGAACTCCGCCGCCCCCTTGAACAACGGATACACCTTGCGCAGGTAATCCAGGTCGCGGCCGTAATCCCAGCGATCCCACAGATGCTGCAACAGCCATGCGCCACCCGTCGGCCACATGCCCCACTGGGCGCCGTCGATCGGCGCAGTCGCGCGCCACAGATCGGTGTTGTGGTGCACGACCCAGCCCGGTGCGCCATACATCCTGCGTGCGGTCTGGCGCCCGGATTCGGCGAGATCGAACACCATCCGCTCCAGCGGCTCCATGCACTCGGCCAGCGCATTGGCTTCGCTGGGCCAGTAGTTCATCTCGGTGTTGATGTTGATCGTGTACTTGCTTTCCCACGGAGGGTGCAACAAGTCGTTCCAGATGCCCTGCAGGTTCGCCGGCTGCGTGCCCGGCCGAGAACTTGCGATCAGCAGGTAACGGCCGAACTGGTGGTACAGCGCAGCCAGTTGTGGATCTTTCGCGTCGGCGAAGGCCGCCACGCGCATGTCGGTGGGCAACGCGGCAAGCTCGGGCGACATGCGTCCCAGGTTGATGGACACGCGGCGGAACAAGACGCGATGCGCGGCAACGTGGTCATCGAGCATCGCCTGCCACGAACGCGCCGCCGCCGCATCGATCTGCATGCGGGTGATGGCTTGCGGATCGCCCGACACGTCATCGAAACGCCGGTAGCTGGTCGCGGCGGTGAGCAGCAACACCACTTCATCGGCATCGCGGACTTCGATGCGATCGCCATCATGACGCAACCGGCCACCGACAGGCAGAACGCGCAGGCGCAACGCAAAACGCAGCTTGCCCTCGATACCGAAGGCCGCTTCGTTGCGCCCGTGCAGCAACAGGCCGGCGTCGCCATCGTCGGCGATGGTGGCCGAGGGCTGGTCGCTGGCAAGGCCGATGCGCAAGGAGATGCGCCCGGGCTTGTCGCCCGACAACCGCACCGCGATGCACTGGTCGACCGCCGACACGAAGACTTCGCGCCGATGTTGCAGGCCGCGCGCCTCGAAGGTGGACGTGGCCAGTGCAGCGTCGAGGTCGAGTTCGCGGCGGTAGCCGTTGGTCTCGGCAATCTCGAAGAAGTCGAGCACCAGGTCGCCGAGCGGTTGGTAGGGCATCTGCTTGTTGGGACGCCCCATCATCTTCGCGTTGGCCAGCGCCTCGGCCTCGGCATGGCGACCCGCGAACAGCAGGCGCCGCACCTCGGGCAGTGCGGCGAACGCATCGGGCGGCACCGGATCGTAGGGGCCGCCGGCGTAGAGCGTGTCCTCGTTGAGTTGCAGGCGCTCGTGCTTGCCGCCGCCCCAGACCATCGCACCGAGGCGACCATTGCCGAGCGGCAGTGCCTCGACCCATTGCGTGGCCGGGCGCGGGTACCACAGGCGCAAATGCTGCCAGTCCCCACCATCGGACGTGGCATCGGGTGCGTCGCCCGCCCTGCCAGCGGCAGGCTCACGTGATGCGCCTGCATGTGCGGTGGCCGGCCCGCCCACGCCGCCGGCCAAGGCCGCGGCCAGCGCGAGCTTCAATGCATCGCGCCGCCCGGGGTCGAACCCGCGACCGTTGGACGCCATCGACTTCAGGCGCCCGGACGCTTCACCACGAGTGCGTTGCCGTCGTACTGCACGGTCGCATCCGTCGCCGGTTCCACCGCGCCGTTGTCGCCACGCGGGCCGTCGACGAAACGCACCCGCACCTCGCGGCTGGCGGGCATGCCCGGCCAGTTGCCTTCGCGCGCACCGATGTTCAACTCACCGCTGGCCTCGTTCCACGACAGCGCGATGCGGCTGAACTCGCCGCGCTCGTAGTCGTAGCTGCGACCCTGGTCTTCGTACAGCGAGAACGCACCGTCGGCACCGGTATAGACCTCGATGGTCAGCGGTGCGTCCGGCTTTTCGTCGACGTACTGCTGCACCACCGTGCGCGGCACGATGGCACCGGCACGCACGAACAACGGCATGCGCGCCAGCGGTGCGGCGGCATTGATGGTCTGTCCGCCGTCATGGCGCGTCCCGGTCTCGAAATCGATCCAGGTGGTGCCGGCCGGCAGGTAGACCTCGCGGCTGGTGGCCCTGAACGTCGTCACCGGCGCCACGAGGAACGCGGGGCCGAACAGGTACTGGTCGTCGATCGACGCGACCTTCGGATCGTCGCCGAAATCCATGCCCAGCGTCCGCAGGATGGTGCCGTCCTTCTGGTACGTGTCGCCGGCCAGCGTGTAGACATAGGGCAGCAGCGTGTAGCGCAGCTTGAGGTAGTGCTCGAAGCTGGCGTAGTGCGGCGTGCCTTCCGGCGCGATGTTCCAGATCTCGCGGAACGGATACTGGCCGTGCAAGCGGAAGATCGGCACGAAGGCGCCGTGCTGGAACCAGCGCAGGCTCAGTTCGCGCCATTCGGCCAGGTGCGCCGGGTCGTGGGATTCGTAGCGACGCTCGGGCGAGAACCCGCCGATGTCGAAGCTCACGTTCGGCACGCCGGCCATCGACGCGTTGACCAGCCCGGAGATCTGTTCGCGGAAGTCCTCCCAGCGCGGCACGATGTCGCCGCTCCAGAACGCCGCGCCCGTGCGCTGCTGCCCTGCGAACGCCGCGCGGCTGAGGATGAACACGCGCTTGTCAGGATCGACCTCGCGCGAGCCGCGGTAGACGCCTTCCGAATGCGGCAGCGGATAGGAATTGAAGTACTCCACCGACGAACCCAGCGCGGTCGGCGTGGTGCGCGCCTTGCGCTCGCCGATGTCGATGTTGCTGTGCAGGTCGGGCTCGCTCGCATCCAGCCACCAGGCATCGAAGCCCTTGCTGTTGAGCTTCTCGTTGATCTGGCGCCAGAAGATGTCCTGCGCTTCCTTCGAGTACGGGTCGTAGAACGAGCTGAGGTAGCCCTCTCCGATCCAGTCGCGCTCGCCGACCTCGACGTTGCGCTTGTAGATGTAGCCCTTGGCGTCGAGTTCCTTGTAGTTGTCGGTGGTCGGATAGAACTTCGGCCACACCGAGATCATGATCTGCGCATGCTGGTCGTGCACGTGCTTGACCATGCCTTCCGGGTCGGGGAAGTGCTGCGGATCGAAATCGTGCGAACCCCAGGCATCCTGCGGCCAGTACGACCAGTCGAGCACGATGTTGTCGAGCGGCAGCCCGCGGCGACGGTATTCGTCGACCACGTCGGTCAGTTCCTGCTGCGTCTTGTAACGCTCGCGGCTCTGCCAGAAGCCATAGGCCCACTTGGGCAAAAGCACCGCCTTGCCGGTGAGCTGGCGGTAACCGGCGATGACATCGTCGCCGTTGTCGCCGGCCACCACGTAGTAGTCGATGACCTGGCCGGCCTCCGACCAGATCGACAGATCCTTCGCCTCTGCTGCCGGCAGCGGGTCGCGCGCGAACAGCGCGACATAGGCCGGCTCGATACGATCCCACTCCAGCCGCAGCTTGTGGCGCTCGCCGGCCTTGAGATCCAGCGCGAACTCGTGGTGCCACGGGTTCCAGTTCTGGCGCCAGCGATCGATCACCAGTTCGCCGTCGATGTAGAGCTTGGCGTACTCGCTGTTGTACAGCGAGAAGGTGTGGCGTCCGTCGGCCTTGGCGGCGATCTCGCCTTCCCACAGCACGTCGCTGCGTCCGCCGGGCGCGAGGTTCTTGCCCTCGTCGGGGAAGCGTTCAAGCCCCGAGATGTACTGGTAGTCGATCAACTCCTCGCGGCGCACGACCTTGGCGTCGCCATCGATCGAATAGGTGGCGGTCAGCGCGCCCTCGACACCGTCCTTGTCGTACAGCGTGAACGATTCGCCGATCTGGCGCAGGCCGCGCGGATCGCCGTAGCGCGTGATCGAGTTGTTGTCCCAGAGGATGCCGTAGTTGCGGCTGGAGACGAGGAACGGGATCGCGTTGTCGATGTTGTGCTGGATCAGCTCGACGTCGCGGCCCTTGAGGTTCATCCAGCCCTGCTGGTGCAGACCGGTGCCGTAGAACGCCTCGTCGTCCGGAGACTCGAACCGCTGGCGCACGCTGAAGTAAGGCGTGCCTTCGAACTCGACCGCCTGGAAGGTGCGCGCGCCGGCCACTTCCGACACCAGCGGCTTGCCGGCCGCATCGAAGAACGCGACCTGGCCATCGCTGGTGGACACTTCGGCGGAGACGCCGGCCGCCTGGATGCGCACCTTGCCGTCGGCTTCGCTGACCTCGAACTTCGGCGCATCGCCCGTGCGCTCGACGCGCATCAGGCTGGGCGAGCGCTCGAACTTGCCGTCCGGCGCCGCGGTGACACGGATGATGTGGTCGCCGACCACTTCGAGGCGGACATCGGCTGCGCCTTCGGCGGTCGGCCGCACGGTGACGGCATCGCCGGATTGTTCCCAGGTGTTCGACGCCGTAGCACCGCAGGCCGCGAGGGCGGCGGCCAGCGGCAGCACCAGCCATCGCGCATGGGTTTGGGGTCTTGTCATCGCGTCAGTCCTCCTGTGTCTTTGCATCGAAAGTGGTGCGGTAGGTGGCAAGCGTCACGCGCAGCAATTGCACGGCGTCGGAAAAGTTGAGCCCGTAGTCGGTCTGGTCGCCGTTCCAGTTGCGGTGGAATTCCCACGCGCCGTCGACGTATCGGCCTTCCTCGACCCGGTCGTAGATCAGGGCTTCGCCTTCCGCAACCGGATGGATGGTCACGCGCGCATGCACGCCGGTGACCAGGAATTCGTCCGGGCCGAGTTCGGCGATCACCGCGCCGCCGACCGGTTCCGGATTTCCCGGCGGCGTGCCCTGGAACCAGAAGTGCGGCAGGCCGTAGGCGATGGTCGCGCTCCAGCGCTCGTTGAGCCGGATGTGCTGTTCGCTCACGCCTGGTTGCTCGGACACGCCACGCAGCCTGCCTTCCGATGCAGCCTTGGCGAACTGGCGCATGCCCTGGTTGATCTGCGCGAAGGCGGCGGCGAACGGCGCGATGGTCTCGGGCGTGGTGCGCTTCACCCCCAGCGGGAAGTTGCCGTAGGGCGTGTAGTCCATGCCGAACGGCACCCAGCCGATGCCGTTGTGGCCGAGCGTGGCGAACAGGTAACGCGCGTACTCGGGCGCGTTTCCTGTTTCGGCGACCAACAACGCGTTGTCCTGTCGCGCATAGCGGTCGAGCACGGTGGTGTAGTTCACGTACTCGGGCATGTAGATGTCGGGCGCCAGGATGTCGATGTCCGGCGCGGCGGCCTTGTACACGTCGAGCATGTTGTCGGTCGGCCCGCCGCTGGCGTACTGCCCGGGCTGGCCGGGATTGAACGGCCCGCGCAGCGCGGCGTTGATGTACATCGGCAGCGGGTACTCGGCCTTGCCGGCCTTGGCCACCTCGTTGATGTAGTGCGCGATGTGCCAGGCGTGGAAGGTCTCGTCGGCATCGTCGCCGAACACGTCGCGCCACGTGCCCGGCGACTTGCCAAGGTGCGTGAGCAGCGCGTCCGGCACCTGCCCCTCGAATACCTTCTGCGCCAGTGGCGAGAAGTCGCGCACGCCGCCATAGGTGCCTGGCTCGTTCTGCGGCTGCACGAGGATGACGGTACGTTGCGGATCGTGATCGCGCAGGTGGGCCATCAGCGCGGCGAAGGCCTTCCTGTCTGCCTGCAAGGTAGCGTCGGCATGCGGCGACAACGAGTTGAGCACATGCCCATCCTCGCGTACCACGCGCGGGAAGCGGGCGTTGTCCAGCTTCACCCAGCGCGGCGCGTAATTGGGGCCGTTGTTCTTCCAGGTGGCGAACCACAGCAGGATCAGTCGCTTCTCGTGCTCACGCGCCTGTTCGAGAAGATGGTCGACGAAGGAAAAGTCGAACTCGCCTTCCACCGGCTCGATCTGCTCCCACGCGATCGACACCGACACCGTGTTCGCACCGAGATCCTCGATCGCCGGCCAGACCGCTTTCAGTGGTTCCTCGTAGTTGCTGGAGTTGTGCACCTGCCCGCCGAGGATCAGGAACGGTTCGCCATCGACCAGCAACGCATGCTTGCCGTCCTTGCTGACGAACTGCGGGATGGGATGCTCCCCGTTGCCGGATGCCGAACGAGCGCCATCGCGTGCATTCGATCCATCCCCGGCCGTTTGCGAGCATCCCGCCAACATGCAAGCCGCAAGCAACATCGTGGCCGCCGCACGCCAAGCATGCGAGGAGAAACCATATGTTTTCGATCCGGCCAGTTGCATCATCCTCACCAGTCATCACTCCTGAACGGCGACGCCGGCAACCCCGCATCGTTCACGAGGTCGGCATCGGCCGGGTTGTCGCTCCACGCGTAGCGCACGGCCACGGGTGAAGGCACGGCGTCGCTGCGCACGACCACCCGCCCATCCACGATGCGCGCTTCGGCCGCATGGAAGACCTTGTCATCGCCTGCGAGCACGAAACCGTGGATCGCATCCCCGCCATCACGCACTGCCAACGCGCCGCTGCCGACATCGAACGCCACGCGGGCTTCGCCATCGATGAATCCGGCACCGCTGAACGCGGGCCCATTCCAGGCCAGTGATTCGTCGTAGGCGATCCGGCGCGCCGCAAGCGCGAGGCGCTTGCCGACATCCTGCTTGTTGCGCGGGTGGATGTCGGCGACATCACCGATGTCGATCGTCACCACTTGCGCCGTCGCCGGCAGCGACAACGCCGCCGATTGCGATTCGCGCAGCACCGACCACGGGCTGACCTGCGCCACGCCATCGGCCAACACGTCGACACCTGTGCCGAAGCTGGCCAATTGCACCCACAGGAACGGCAGCTGCGGCGCATCCCACTGCCCGCGCCACTGGTTGATCAAGGCCGGGAACAGGGTGCGATAGCGCAGCGCTTCCTCGACCGAAAACGCATTGGATTCGCCCTGGTACCAGATCACGCCACGGATGCCGGCAGGCTGCAACGGATGGATCATTGCGTTGTACAGCAGTGTCGGGAACTGGTTCTTGCCGTCGTCCCCGGCCGACACCTGTGCGTCGGCCACGCGGAATGTCCATGCGCCGTCGATCGCACGCCGTTCGCCGCCTGCCGGCTGCACGAACAGTTCATCCGCGCTGCCATGGATGCCGCCACCGCCACCGGTATCGACGACACGCACCGCGATCACGTTCTCGCCTGCGTGCAATGCGGAGGCCGGCACCGCGTACTCGCGCGGCAAGTTGTATTGCAGCGTCGTTTCGCCCACGCGATGGCCGTTGACGTAGGTGACGTCGGAATCGTCGATCCGTCCCACGCCCAACAGCACGCCGGCATCTGCCTCGGCAGCGTCGAGCGTGAACGTCGCGCGGTACCAGGCCACGCCATCCATGCCGATCCAGCCGGACGATTCCCAGATCCCCGGCACCGGGATGGAGACCCAGTCGGACGCATCGAAACCGGGGGCCTCCCAGCCGCTGTCGTCAGCCACGCCTGCCGGCCAGGCCGATAGCCTGCGACGCGTTTCCGCCAGTGCACGCTCGTCCGCCTCGCGCGCGGCACGCAGGCTTTCCGCAGATGCATCCGCATCCAGCCCCAGCGTCTCGGCATCCATCCACGGTTCGATGCGACTGCCGCCCCAGGTGCTGTCGATGATGCCGATCGGCACGCCGGTAGTCTTGCGCAATTCGCGCGCCATGAAATGCGCAACGGCGGAGAAGTTGCCCGCCACGTCCGGAGAAGCCGACACCCACTCGCCACCGGCAAGTTGCCATTGCGGTTCGCCCGCCCACGACTTGGGAATCTTGAAATGACGGATCAACGGATCGGTCGCAGCCGCGATCTCGGCATCCGCATCGGCGGACTGTGCAATCGGCCACTCCATGTTGGACTGGCCCGACGCCAACCAGACATCGCCGACGTAGACATCTTCCAGCACGCGCGAGCCGGTGCCGTCATCGATGCGCAATACACGCGGCCCGCCGGCAACACTGGCTGGCAGGTCGACGCGCCAGTCGCCATTGCGATCCGCACGCGTAGTGGCGACATTGCCATCGAACGTGACAGTAACCCGTGCACCCGCGGGCGAGCGACCCCATACCGGGATCGGCTGTTCGCGCTGCAGCACCATGCCGTCGCCGAACACGCGCGGAAGTTCCACGGCAGGCGCCTGCAGCGGTGCAAACGCGCACGCGCAGGCGACGACCATCGCGGACAACATTCGTTTCATTGCGGATCTCCGTACCAGATGCCACGGCCTTCGGTGCCGAAGTAGACGCGGCCATGCAGGCGGGGATCGCCCGTCACGTGCCGGATGATGCCGCCGAAGCGCAGTGCATCATGATCGATGCGGTGCCAGCGACGTCCGGCGTTGTCGGAACGATACAGTCCGCGCTTGCCGTCGATTTCGCCGAACACGAACAGCACCGGCGGATCGCCATCCTTCGCCGGCTTGCCGAGGCCGACCGACATCACGTTGTCCACGCCCGGCACGCGCACCAGCTTGCCCGGCGACCAGTGCAGCAGTCCGCGCCACGATGCCGCGATCCACGCCTCGCCCATGCGCTGCGGATGCGGGCGGATCTCGGCGCGGAACCAATCGCCGATCTCGCCGACTCCGGCCTGCACTTCGATGAAGTCAACGCCGCCGTTGCCGCTGACGTAGAGCTTGCCGCTGGTGGCATCGAAGCCGTAGTAGATCGCCTCGTCCACGCGGTCGGCCTCGACCACGGCGGTCTTCGGCAAGCCTTTCACCTTCTGCCAGCGCCCGCCCATGTCGGCGGTCAGCCAATGATGTTCGCCGTTGCGCGTCCGCCAGATCGCACGCTTGCCGTCGGCGGCGAGCGTGATGTGGCCCGCGCCGTCGCCATCCGGGGGTTCGTGCGCGAATGCCGTCCAGTTGTGACCAGCATCATTCGACCACGCACCGCGCACCGCGCCTTCGGGGCGGTTGTGGAAGTAGCCGGTGCGCACCATCACGTCTGGCGCCTGCCCGGCGAAGGCGAGGCTTTCGGTGTTGGAGAAGCGCACGCCGGCGAACCGCTGTTGCGAGGCATCGAGGTCGTCGTGGACGAAGCCGTCGATGTCGCCGATGCCGCTGACCAGATGCGCGCCCTGCGGCGGACTGACCAGTGCCAGCGGCACGGTTTCCTCGAAACCGGATTGCTCGAAGCGCCAGCGCGCAGTGTCGCCATTGTCGAAACCACGTGCGTTGTCCGACACCCACACGCCATAGCCGGTGACGAACCAGATCCGGTCGGGATCGTGCGGATCGATCTCGATGTCGGCCATCCAGTGCGGCTTGGCATCCTGCGTCCACGGCGCGGATGCATGGTCGAAGATCGAACGCGGCAGCATCGGCACCCAGGTCTTGCCGCCATCGACGCTGCGGTACACGTCGTCGTGCGGCGAATAGCGACGGAAGGTGGTGGCGACGATCACGTCGGGATCGTCGGCCTGCACCGCCACCGCGCCCCAGCCGAAACCGAGCCCGGATGCGCCGTCCGCACGCGCCACCGGCGTGATGTCCTGCCAACTGCCATCGGCCGGATCGAAACGCCAGACCGCACCATCGGCCATGTTGTTCGGGCCGGGCTCGTCACCGTAGCTGAGCAGCCAACGCCCGCGCGCATCACGCACCATGTGGCTCGGCCGGAAACCGACCGGTTGCCCGGCGACGGCCTGCCACGAGGCGCCGCCATCGTCGGAGCGGTAAAGACTTGTCTCCTTGGTCGAGACACCGGCATAGATCGTCTTCGACGGCGCGCCCGCCGCGCCGCTGGCCGGATCGAACACGACGAATGCGATGCCGATCGGCTGCAGGTCGCGCCAGCCTTCCGCCCATGCCGACTGCGATCTTGCGATGCCGGGAAAGCCCGGCGACTCGCGCCATGTCGCGCCGCCATCATCGCTGCACCACAAACCGTTCTCGCGCGTGCCGAACAACAGCACGCGGCCATCGTTGGGATCGACCGCGAGACGCTCGCCATTGCCGCGACCTTGCGCATTCCCGCCAAGCTTGAACGGCAGCGATGCGCGCTGGAAGGTCGCGCCACGATCATGCGAACGCAGGATCGCGCCTTCCTGCCCACGCTCATGCAGGTAGGTGCCGACGGCGAGGTAGACGCGGTCGGGATCGGACGGATCCAGCGCCAGGCTTTCCACACCGAAGCGGCCGTGGTCGTCATGCCCCATCCAGTCCATCAGCGGCTGCCAGCGACGCGTGTCGGGGAGCCAGCGATACGCACCGCCGATATCGGTGCGTGCGTACATCAATCCTGTTTCAGACGGATGGAACACCAACCCGCTCACGAAACCACCGCCACCGATGGCGACGTTGCGCCATTGGTACGCCTGCGTTGGTTGTGCATGCACGGCGCCCGCCGAGGCCAGGATCGCCACGACCAGCCACGACGCACATGTCTGGAGTCGGCACGCCAACCTGTCGGCGGCGCGACGCAATTGCGACTTCACTCCAGCACCCTCGTCCTCGCTGGTCTTGCTTCCAGCATAGGCGCACGAAACATTCCAGACCAATGAAGAATTGCCGCCAAAGCATGCCCCGGTGGAATGATGCAATGCGCCATCGACGCACGCATTGCCGCAACGGAAACGGGGCCCATGCATCCGCATGGACCCCGCCTGTGTTCAACCCACCGGGCCGATCACCACCGCGCGCGGAGCACCGCCGAATAGCGACGGTCGTTCATGAAGTACGAACGCGGATACAAGGTCTCGTCCAGGTAACCATCGTCGTACAGACGAGGCCCCATCAACACCTTGGTGATCGAATCGGTCAGGTTGTTGGCCTGGATGCCGATCTGGATGTTGTCGTTGATGCTGTAGAAGAACGAGCCGTCCAGCTGGCCGAAGTCGTCCGCCCACATCGGCAGTTGCAGGTTGGTCTCGCTGGCCGTCAACAGGTAGCGCGAACGCCAGTTGTAGGCCAGGCGGAACGACACCTTCCCGTACTCGTACACGCCGACCACGTTGTACGCACGCTTGGACAATCCTTCCAGCGGCAGATCGTCGAGCTGCGGGCGACGTCCTTCGGGATCGTTCGGTTCGGGATTGGCGTTGCGTCCGCCCGAACTGTCCACGTAGGTGTAGTTGGCCTGGATGCCGAAGCCCTTCATCCAGCCCGGCAGGAAGTCGAAGAACTGGTTCCAGCCCACCTCGAAGCCCTGGATCCGGCCCTTGTCGAGGTTGTGCGGACGGGTGACGGCCCAGGTGATGCCGTCGATCACTTCGTTGCGCACTTCGGAGACGAAGTAGCCCTCGACATCCTTGTAGAACAAGGTCGCGTAGACCATGTTCGCCGGCCCGAAGTACCACTCCAGCGCGGTGTCGTACTGCTTGGCACGCATCGGCTCGAGGTTCGGGTTGCCGGCCGAGCCGGAGAAGCCTTCGAGATACTCGAAGCCGCACGGCACCGCCGGCACTTCCGGATCCTCGTCGGGTTGGCAGGTGTCGGAGATGCCGACGCGCAACGGCAGCCACGCCGTCATCTGCCGGAACTCGGGACGCGCAATGGCCTTGGACGCCGCGAAGCGCCACTGCAGTTTGTCGGTCAGGTGCAGGCGCAGGTTCAGGCTCGGCAGCACGTCGGTGTAGCTGGTATTGCTGTCGATGCCGAAGTAACTGCCATCGAACCGGTCGCGGACATCCTGTGTAAGCCTGGATTGACCGCTCAGGTTCGGCAATTGCCCGAAACCGTTGGCCTTGGTGGTGGTCTTGACCACGCGCACGCCGACGTTGCCGTCCAGCCTGCGACCGCCAAGCAGATCGTCGTTCTCGAAATACACCACGCCATAGACGGCCTGGGTGCGTTCACGCAGGTGGTTGGTGTCTTCGGGATTGAACACGGCCGGCAACCAGCCCTGCAGGCCTGCCGCCAGTCGCGCGGCATACAGTGCCGGGAAGGCGGCACCCGCGTTCGCCAGTTCCACGATGGCGTTGTTCGGGTACCACAGGTTCCCCGGCACGTTCACCTGGCCGCGGAAGAAGTTGCCCATCGAGTACAGCTCGGAGTACTGCGTGAGGTAATCACTCAGCCATGCCAGCTCACCGCCACCGTCCCACGAGCCGTACTGGCCGGTCGCACCGGGATCGAGCGTGGCCCATGTCGCGCTGATCGGCATCCAGTTGTCCCAGCCGCTGTCCTTGTTGACCTGTTCACGCGTGGCGATGCGTGCGCCGAAGCGGGCGAAGCGCAACCAGTTGCTGTCGTCGAAGGTGTATTCCCAGTCCAGCCTGGCAGCGCGTTCCTCGCCACGGTTGTCCTGCAGGTTGTCCATCGCCGCCAGCCACGAGTACGAAGCCGGATCCTGCAACTGCTCGCTTTCGGCAGCCAACTGGAGCGATGGGTACTTGCCGGCCAGATCCAGGAAGACGTTGCGAAGGAACGTTGCGGAGATGACGCTGAAATCAACCGGCTTGCTGTTCGACTTCACGTACTGGAAGTCACCGCGCATCACCAGCTTGTCGGTCATGAAATGACGGAAGCCCGCCGACCAGTCGGTGGTCACCGTCTCCTGCCTCGACAGGCGGTTGGTGGTGCGGAAAGCGAGACTGTAGGGCTCCAGGCCGCAACACAACGAGGTGATGTGCAGGTTCTGCTCGATCTCCTCCCAAGGCAGGCTCCAGTCGATCTGTCCATCGGGATCGAGGTTCACCCAGTCGATTTCGTTGCGCCTGCGCGTCGCAAAGCCGCTCTGGAACACGCCGTTCGCATCGTAGGTGAAGCGTGTGCCCGGCGCCGGCAGGATGTCGTTGTCGCGCCATGCACCATCGGCACCCTGCAACTGGTCACCGAAGGTCATCGCATGTTCGCGCCACTGCATGTTGTACTTCGAGCGGAGGAACTGGGTGTAGAGTTCGGTGTCTTCGTTCGGACGCCACTGGAAGGCGAACGCAGCACCCTCGCGCTTGCGCTCGAAATCAAGGGTGCGCCAGTTGACGCCACCGGGGATGTACACCCAGTCGAAGTTCGTGCCCTCGAGCAGCTCCGGGTCATTGCGGCGCTGGTAGGCCTCGACCTGGATGCCATCCGAGCGCGTGGCCAATTCCGAATACGACAGGTTGGCGAGGAAGCCGATCTCGCCGATGCCGGTTTGCCAACGATCGCTGAAGAGGAAGGATCCGGACGGATTGCCTTCCTTGGCGAAGTCGCCGTAGTTGTAGTCGATACTGGCCGCGATGCGGCGCTCGGCATCGTCGAACGGCATGCGCGTGCGCAGGTTGACCGTGCCGCCGAGGCCGCCTTCGATGATTTCAGCGGACGGGTTCTTGTACACGTCCACGCCAGCCATCAATTCGGAGGGCACCTCCTCGAAGCTCAGGCCGCGGCCACCGTTGGCGCTGAACACGTCGCGCCCGTTCAACTCGCCACGCACCTGTGTGAGGCCGCGGATCATCACGCCGCTGCCTTCGGCGGAGAAGTGGTCGGGATCGTCGCGCGCCAGGAACTGCGTGACCGTCACGCCGCTCACGCGCTTGAGCGTTTCGGTCACGCTGCGGTCGGGCAACGCGCCGATGTCCTCGGCGGTGACCGAGTCGACGATCTGCGTCGCTTCCTGCTTGATTTCCTGCGCGCGGATCACTGCACCGCGCACGCCCTTGACGGTCACCGAATCGAGCTCGGTGGCCTGCTGCGTCGCCGGCGTTTCGTCGGCAGCCTGCTGCGCGTAGACGGGCGAGGCCAACAAGACTGCGATGCCGATGGCGATCGCGCTGGGACGGAAACCACGATTCGAAACGATGCGCGTCTTGTCGACGCCCGAACCGGTACGACGATGCAACCTTGACATGAGTGCTCCCTCCCAGGACGCATGACAAATAATCGGCAATGTGTGTGTGTGGCGTTGCTGTCCAACGTGGGGTGTTGGAGTCCCCTGGTGCTTCGGTGCGATTCGCAGAAGTCGGCAAGCCTCCCTCCGCCCTGATCGCACTCTCGTTCTTCTTTCGCTCCGCCCGAGCATAGGAACGTGCCGCGTGCGGTGACCAATGAAAATTTCACTGCCCAGCTATATCGATACGTATATCGGTCAAGCACAAACAAGCACTTGACAGCGCTGGACATGAATACCGTACACCAAATTCTGGCCAAGTCGATTGGCCCATCGTCGGAATGCGCCACCGGCAAGCCTGTTTCTTGTGCAACGCACAACGTCCCGGGACGCAACTGCCGCTCTTCCAACGCCGGCCAGTCATTCCACCGCCGCGCGCACCATGACGCCGGACGATGAAAAAGCCCGCCCCTCTCGGGGCGGGCTTGCGGGGAACGCCGGGCCGTGGCGATCGGTCGGATCGGACGGTCAGAACGTGAAGCGCAGGGTCGCGGCGTAGCGCCTGTCGTTGACGTACCACGAGGTGGTGCGCCTGCCGGCAGCGTTCTGATCCATGATCGTGCGCTGTTCGGCGCTGTTGAGGTTGTTCATCTCCAGGCCGATCTGCACGTTGTCGGAGAACTTGTAGAAGATCGAACCATCGAGCTGGCCGAAGCTGTCGCTGTACACCGGCAACTTCCACGCGATGCCGTTGTCGTTGCCGTTGTAGCCGTTGGGGCCGACCGACAACAGGTACTCGCTGCGCCAGTTGTAGGCAAAGCGCACTTGCCACGGGCCCTTTTCGTAGAACAGCGCGACGTTGTACGCGTTCTTGGACAGGCCGTCGGCCGGCAGGTCGTCGAACAGCGAACCATCGGTATCGACCGGCACCGCGTTCGAGCCGAACGGGATCCTGGTGGAACTGTCGATGTAGGTGTAGTTGGCCGACATGCCGAAGCCGTCGAACGGTGCAGGCAGGAAGTCGAAGAACTGGTTCCAGCCGATTTCGGCGCCCTGGATCTTCGCCGTGCCGATGTTCACCAGCCGCGAGACCAGGTAGTCGTACTGGTTGCCATCAGTGCCCGGATACGGCAGCAATTCGGTCTGCTGGCGGAAGTAGTCCTTGATGTCCTTGTAGAACAGGTTCACCCAGGCCATGCCGCCGCTATCGGGATCGAAGTACCACTCCAGCGACAGGTCGAACTGGTTGGCCTTCATCGGCTCCAGGTAGGGGTTGTCGGTGGAGGTGCCGGTCAGATCCAGGTCGGTGATCGGCAACTGGCTGCCGTCATCGGGCGGATCGATGCCGGGCTTGGTGCCGGCGGTCAACAGCTGGTAGGCCTGCATGTCGCTGAAGTTCGGCCGCGCGATCGCCTTCGATGCCGCGAAGCGCATGATCAGGTTCTCCCGCAGTTCCCACTTCAGGTTCACGCTGGGCAGGACGTCGGTGTAGGAATTGCGCGCGGTGATCGGTTCGGACTGGCCCGCCCCCAGGTAGGGGGCGTAGGCCACGTCCGGGTAGACCACGTAGCCGTCGGCGCTGTTCTCGGTGCGCACCACGCGCACGCCGAAGTTGCCGTCCAGCAACAGGTCATCGACGGCGAAGTTGACCATCGCGTAAGCCGCGTAGGTGCGTTCGCCCTGGACGTTGCGCCACTGCGGGTCGCTCAGGTTGCGCGGCGCGTAGACACCGGCGTAGCAGCAGGTGTAGTACGGATCCGCCGCTGAGTGGATGTCCTGGTAGGTGGCCGGGAAGCCGAGCGCGGTTGCAAGGATCGGGGCATAGAACGACCCCGGCGCATTGGCGTTGCCGCGGTAGAAGTTGTTGAACGTGGTCAGGTTCACCAGGCTGGTGTTGACCGTGCTGTTGAGGTTCAACCCGGGCAGGGGCTGGTCGCCCGGCAACGCCCACCATTGCATCCACGGCTGGATCACCGGTTGCCAGTCGTAGCCGTTGTCGATGCTGGTGGCATCGCGATCGGTCACGCGGACGCCGAACTTGACCGAATCAAAGAACCCGTTGTCGAAGCTGTGCTTGAGGTCTGCACGCCATGCGACCGATTCGGCGACGTTGTCGTCGCGATGGTCCATCGTGAACGCCCAGTAGTAGTTGTCCGGGTTGGTCGTGAACTGGTTGTCGATGCCGATGCTGGGACGGCCACCCCCAAGGTCGACGTCGATGTAGGGCACGTTCACGCCCAGCGCCACCGTCGAATCGAGGATCTTCGTGGTGGCCTTGATGTACTGCACGTCGGTCGAGAACTCGGTGCGGTCGCTGAAATTCCACTTCAGGCCGAAGGAGTAGTCGCTGGTCTTGGACTCGCGGTGCGATGCGCGGATGTCGGTGCCCATCGGGATGTCGCCGTTCGAGCGCAACCGGCCGGACACGAAGACGTTGCCGTTCAACTCATAAGGCTGGCTGGCATCGAGCAGCACCTGCGTGGGATCGTTGGAGACGAAGATCGCGTCCTCGTACCAGAGTTCGTCGTACTTGCTCTGGAATGCCGTGGCGAACAGTTCCATGTCGTCGTTCGGGCGCCACTGCAACGCGACGTAAGCACCCTGCCGTTCGCGTTCGTATTCCAGCGTGCGCCAGTCGGCGCCACGCGGCAGCCAGAGACTTTCGTTGACCTCATCGCCATTGAGGTCGCTGTTGGAGGTGTTGAAGAACGGCCGCACGAACATGCCGTCGGTCCGCGTCGCCAGCTCCGAATGCGCCACGTCGACCAGGATGCCGAAGTCGCCGGCACTGGTCTCCCAGCGGTTGCTGTAGAGGATGGAACCGGACGGCTTGAGCTTGTCGGCGAAGTCGCCGCGGTTGGCGCTGAAGGACATGCCGAACTTGCTGCCCTCGAAGTCGAAGGGCTTGAAGGTGCGCAGGTCGACGGTGCCGCCGAGGCCACCTTCGATCATGTCGGCCTTCTGGTTCTTGTACACGTCGACGCCGGACATCAGCTCCGACGGCACGTCCTGGAAGCTCAACGCGCGTCCGCCCGAAGCGGAGAAGCTGTCGCGACCGTTGAGCTCGGAACGCACCTGGGTCAGGCCGCGCACCTGCACGCCACCACCCTCGGCAGAGAAATGCTCCGGGTCGCCCACGGACAGGAAGCGGTCGATGGTCACGCCGGGGATGCGCGACAAGGTTTCGGTGACGCTGCGGTCGGGCAGCGCGCCGATGTCGAGCGCGGTGACCGAGTCGACGAAGGTGTCGGCCTCGCGCTTGATGTCCTGGGCTTTCGACACGGAACCGCGGATGCCGGTCACCACGACGCGATCGAGTTCACTCGGCGCGGGCGGCGGCGCCTCCTGTCCCGAAGCCTCCTGCGCATGCGCGGGCAGGCCGGTGAAGATCATGGCGATGCCCAGGGCGAGCGCCGACCGGCGCAGGGCAATGTGACGACGTTCCGCCACGCGTGCGGACGCTTGCAACGTTGACATGGCACTTCCCTCCCGAGGACGCATGCGCAATCGACCTGATTGATGGCTTGGCGTGTCGCCAAGGCGGGAGGGTCGAATGGCCAACCCCCTCCGCAGTTGTCGGCACCGGAGGGGTGGCGCGCGGTGCGTTATGTGCGCACCTGCATGTCTGGCCCACTCCCGTATGCCGTTTTCGAGCATACGGATGCGGAATGATTCCAGACCAATGAAGATTTACAGCACTTCTATTCCATAAAAGAATGAAATGGCATTCAGACCGCGCGTGCCGCCCGGGATGATCCGCCCCCGAACAGATCCGTCGCGACACTGCGAATCGCATCGAGCATGCGGATGCCGGCCGGCGACAACGGGCGGCTGCCATGCCAGACGATGCCGAAGGATTCCATCCGCACCCCCAGTTCGATCGGCAGCACGGTCAGCTGGCCCGACTGGCGATACGGCGCGATGGCATCGGCCGGCAAGGCCGCAAGCATCTCGGTGGAGCGCAGCAGGTTGGTGATCACCGGCAAGGACGAGGTCTGGATGACGTCGCGCGGCGGCGCGAGTGCCTTCTCCGCGAACATCGCGTCGAGCCGTTCGCGCAGCACGCTGTCGGGTGGCGGCAGGATCCAGCCGTAACCGGCGAGGTCGGCGTGCGTCAGCGGGCCGCGCGACGCGAGCGGATGCCCCGCCCGTGCGATCACCGCGTGCGGCTCTTCGGCCAGCGGCTCGAACATCAGGTCGGCGGCGACGTGCGGCCCCATGATCCGCCCGATCACCAGGTCGAGCTGGCCCGACAACAGGCGATCCACGAGTGGCAGGCTGTAGTCCATGTCCACGGTGACCAGCAGGTCGGGCGAGTCGCGCTTGACGATGGCGATCGCCTGCGGCACCAGGTTGGTGCCCGGATTGACCACGGTGCCGATCGACACCTGCCCGAGGCGGCCCTCGCGCAACGCGTCGATCTCGTTGCAGGCACGATCGATCTCGGACAGCGCGACGCGCGCACGACGCACCAGGGCGGCGCCGTACCAGGTCGGCTCGATGCCGCGGGCATGCCGGTCGAACAACCGCACACCCAGCATCGATTCCATTTCCGCCAGCAGCTTCGACGCCGCGGGCTGGGTCATGTTGGTGGCCTCGGCCGCACGCAGCACGGAGCGGTGTTCGTCGAGGTGCAGCAACAGCCATAGCTGGCGGGTCTTGAGCCGCGATACCGTCGCCCAATGCGCGATCTGTCTGGTCATATGCTCCCCACATATCCCAACAAGGAATAGAAAGTGATCAAATCTTCATTTGTGGAACATATCACGCGACCGCCAGCCTATGCACCGGCCCCCTCGCGGCCCGGCCCTGCAGCGTCGGCAACGCATCGACGCCTTGGCGCCCGGCAGGCGGAGGGAATGGGATGGGCACGGGGAGGGACAGCCCCCGCTGGAGGGAAACACGGGATGTCGGCAGCCTCGGTTTTCGGGCTCGGCCTGCCGCGCTACCGGCTTCGGAGGTCGGCATGAGCGCGCGGCTGCAGGACAAGGTGGCCATCGTGACCGGTGCGGCCGGCGGCATTGGCGCCGCCACCGCGCGGCTGTTCTCCGCGCACGGCGCGCGGGTGGTCGGGCTGGATCTGCTCGGAACGCCCGCCGACGACCACCTGGTCTGCGACGTCACCGATCCGGCCGCCGTGTCCGAAGCCTTGGCAACGGCGCTCGCCCGGCATGGCCGCATCGACGTGCTGGTCAACAACGCCGGCAGCGACGTGTTCGATGACCCTCTGTCGAGCAACGACGACGCCTGGGATCGCTGCCTCGCGCTCAACCTCAAGGGCGCCTGGAACGTGGCGCGCGCCGTGTTGCCGTCGATGCTTGCGCAGGGCGCGGGCAGCATCGTCAACATCGCCTCGGTACACGGCCACAAGATCATCCCCGGCTGCTTCCCCTACCCGGTCGCCAAGCACGGCCTGGTCGGGCTGACACGTTCGTTGGCCATCGAATATGCCGCACGCGGCATCCGCGTGAATTCCATTTCGCCGGGCCTGATCCTGGTGCCGCGGATCGAAGCCTGGTTCGAACGCGAACCCGGTGCGCGCGAACGGCAGACGGCATTGTTGCCGCCCAAGCGCATCGGCACGCCGGAGGAAGTCGCACACACCGCATTGTTCCTGGCCAGCGACGAAGCGCGCTTCATCAATGCCGCCGACATCGTGATCGATGGTGGTCGCTCGCAGGTCTACCACGACTGATGCCTTCGACCGCGCCCCGCTTCCGCCTGCCGCTGATCGCGATCCTGCGCGGCATCACGCCCGCCGAGGTCGAAGCGCACGGCGGCGCGCTGGTCGAGGCAGGTTTCGATGCCATCGAGGTGCCGCTCAATTCGCCCGGCGCACACGACAGCATCGCGCGACTGCAGCAGGCGCTCGGAACGCACGCGACCATCGGCGCGGGCACCGTGCTGCACGAGCAGGACGTGGATGCACTCGCGGCTCGCGACGTGCACTTCATCGTGACGCCGAACACGCGGCCCGCATTGATCCGGCATGCGGTCGCCGCCGGCATGCAGGTCGTGGCCGGTTTCGCCACGCCGAGCGAAGCCTTCGACGCACTGCAGGCCGGTGCGCAGGCGCTCAAGCTGTTCCCCGCCGGCACCTACGGCCCTGCGCATGCGCGCGCCTTGCGCGCGGTGTTGCCGGACGTCCCGCTGTACGCCGTCGGCGGCATTTCGACCGACGCGCTGCCGGCCTGGCTCGCGGCCGGTTGCACCGGCGCGGGACTCGGTGGCGAACTTTACAAGGCAGGCCAGCCTGCCGAGCTGACGCGCGTGCGCGCACGCGCGTTCCGCCAAGCCTACGAAGGCGCCGTCGCTTGAGCGCCGCATCCGCCGCAGCAACAGCCCGCGCCACGCTGGCGGTGGACAGCCGTTGCACACTGGGCGAAGGCATCGTCTGGGACGATCGCCGGCAGGCATTGTTCTGGACGGACATCCTCTCGCAGGCGCTGTGGGCGCACCTGCCGCGCAGCGGTGCGACGCGCCGATGGAGGCTGCCCGACAGGCTCGGCTGCCTGGCGCTGTGCGACGACGGCCGCTTGCTGCTGGCGCTGGCCAAGGGCCTGCACCTGACGATGCCCGATGCGACCGGCGAACTCATCCTGCAGCCACTGGCCGGGATCGAGCCGGAACTGGGCAGCGACACCCGCAGCAACGACGGCCGCTGCGACCGCGCCGGCAACTTCGTGTTCGGCACCAAGAGCGAACGCGCCGACGGTGCGCCCATCGGAGGCTTCCACCAGTTCTCCGCACGCCACGGCCTGCGCCGCCTCTCGTTGCCATCGGCCGCGATCCCGAACTCGATCTGCTTCTCGCCCGATGGCGGCACGCTGTACTACTGCGACTCGATCCACCCCCGGATCTACCGCTGCGATTACGACGCCGACGAGGCGCGCGTGTCGAACCTGCGCGTGTTCGCCGAGATCGCCGATGGCGGCACGCCCGACGGCTCCACCGTCGACGCCGAAGGCTTCGTGTGGAATGCGCGCTGGGATCGCGCCTGCGTCTCGCGGCACGCACCCGACGGACGCCTCGACCGCGACATCCCAATCCCGGCAGGACACCCATCGTGTTGCGCAATCGGCGGCGCGGCATTCGACACGCTGTACGTGACCACCGCGCGCATCGACCTGGATGACGACACGCTGGCCGCGACACCGGAAGCCGGCGGCGTGCATGCCTTCCCGCTGCACGGCATCGCCGGCCTGCCCGAACCCCGGTTCGCAACCACGGGGTTGCCATCGCCATGATCGCGATCGACTGGGGCACGACCAGCCTGCGCTGCTATCGCCTCGACGCGGCCGGCGACGTGATCGACTGGCGACGCTCGGGCGATGGCGTGCTCGCCGTGCGCGATCGCCATGCGGCGGTACTGGCCGACGGCATCACCGGCTGGGACGATGCCGACATCCTGTTGTGCGGATCGGTCGGCGGACGTGCCGGATGGCTGGAGATGCCCTATGTGGCGTGCCCGGCGGGCATCGCCGAGATCGCGGCGGGCCTGCATCGCCACGAAGCACCGGAACTGCCGGGACGCCACCTGTGGTTCGTGCCCGGCGCCGCACACGCCAACGGCCACCGCGCCGGCGAAGTCATGCGCGGCGAAGAGACGCAGGCCATCGCCCTGGCCGGCATCCTCGGCAGCGGCACGCACCTGGCGTGCCTGCCCGGCACCCACAGCAAGTGGGTGCGGATCGAGGACGGGCGCATCGTCTCGATCTCCACCGCGATGACCGGCGAACTGTTCGAGCTGTTGCGCCGGCATGGCTCGCTGGCGTCGCTGATGCCCGACGATCCGGCACACGATGCCGATGCGTTCGCACGCGGCTTCGCCGACAGCCAGACGCACGGTGGCCTGCTGCACCACATCTTCGCCGTACGCACGCAGGCCCTGTTCGACGCGTTGCCCGCGGAAGGCCGGTTGTCGTACCTGTCGGGCTTGCTGATCGGACACGAAGTGCGCGCCCTGCTGCCGTTGTCCGGGCTGCCGCGCGGCGCCCCGGTGCACCTTGCCGGCAATCCTGCGCTGCTGGAGGCCTACGCGCAGGCGTTCTCGCTGCTGGACGTGGACACCCGCCACCATTCCGAACGGATCTCGGCCGCCGGCCTGCATGCCATCGCGAGGCAACGCGGCATCGCCTGATCCGGCGCGTGGCCATGCCCTGCGCGACGTCGCCTCCTACAATGGCGGCACATTCGCACCGGATCCGCGCATGCGCCTGCTCACCATGGTCGCCACCACCCTGATCGCCGCCGCCACGCACGCCGCCCCGCCACAGCACGATGGCAGGCTGACCCTCGAAGCCATCACCGGCAGCGCACCACTCAGCGGCCCCACGCTGATGCGTCCGCAGATCGCGCCGGACGGTTCGCGCGTGACCTTCCTTCGCGGCAAGGACAGCGACCGCAACCAGCTCGACCTGTGGGAATACCACGTCGCCAGCGGCGAAACCCGCATGCTGGTCGATTCGCGCGTGGTGCTGCCAGGCGAAGAAACCCTGAGCGACGAAGAGAAAGCGCGCCGCGAACGCCAGCGCATCGCAGGACTGTCGGGCATCGTCGACTACCAGTGGGCGCCGGATTCGCAACGCCTGCTGTTCCCGCTCGGCGGCGAGTTGTACCTCTACGATCTGTCGAAGACCGGAAGCGACGCGGTACGCAAGCTCACCGATGGCGGCGGCTTCGCCACCGACCCCAAGCTCTCGCCCAAGGGCGGCTACGTCAGTTTCATCCGCGAACGCGAACTGTGGGTGATCGACCTCGCCAGCGGCAAGGAAGTCCGCCTGACGCACGATGCCAGCGACACCGTCGCCAACGGCATCGCCGAATTCGTCGCCGACGAGGAAATGGATCGCCACACCGGCTACTGGTGGGCACCGGACGATTCGGCCATCGCCTACGCGCGCATCGACGAGTCGCCGGTGCCGCTGGTGAAGCGCTACGAGATGTACGCCGACCGCACCGAAGTGGTGGAGCAGCGCTATCCGGCGGCGGGCGATGCGAACGTGCTGATCGAATTGTTTGTGGTCGAACCCAGCGAGGCAATTCGCCTGGCGACCCCGGATGGCAAGGGGACTGCACGCTTCCCTGATCCGAAGAAAATCGATCTCGGCCCGAACCCCGACATCTACCTCGCCCGCGTCGACTGGCGCGGCCCGCAACGCCTGACCTTCCAGCGCCAGTCGCGCGACCAGAAGACGCTTGAACTGATCGAAACCACGCTGGCCACCGGCGCGCAGCGCACGCTCGTCACCGAAACGTCGAAGACCTGGGTGCCGCTGCACAACAGCCTGCGCTTCCTGCGTGACGGCCGCTTCCTGTGGTCGTCCGAACGCGACGGCTTCGAGCATCTCTACATCGCGTCCGAAGACGGCACGCAACTCACGCAACTCACGCGCGGCGACTGGCCGGTGGACGCACTGCTGGCGGTCGACCAGGACAAGGGGCTGGTGTACTTCAGCGCCGGGCGCGAGTCGCCGACGCGGCGCGACGTGTACGCGGTGCCGCTGGCCGGCGGCGACATCGTGCGGCTGTCGAAGACCGACGGCGTCCACAACGCCAGCTTCGCCCGCAACGCCAGCGTGTACGTGGACAACTGGTCGAATGCGTCCACGCCCCCGCAGGTCGAACTGTTCGCCACCGACGGCAACAAGCTGGCGACGTTGCTGCCCAACGACCTGTCCGACCCGCAGCATCCGTATGCGCCCTACCGCGCGGCGCATCCGGCGATCGAGTTCGGCACGCTCACCGCGGCCGATGGCAAGACGCCGCTGCACTACGGCTTGGTCAAGCCGGTCGGTTTCGACCCATCGAAGAAGTATCCCGTCGTCGTGTTCGTCTACGGCGGCCCCGCCGCGCAGACCGTGCTCGATGGCTGGCCCGGGCGCGCCGATGCGATGTTCAACCTCTACCTCGCGCAACGCGGCTACATGGTGTTCACCCTCGACAACCGCGGCACGCCGCGTCGCGGGCGCGACTTCGGCGGATCGCTGTACGGCTGGCAGGGCACGGTGGAAGTGGACGACCAGCGCAAGGGCGTGGAATGGCTGCGCTCGCAACCGTGGGTCGATGGCGAACGCATCGGCGTGCACGGCTGGTCGAACGGCGGCTACATGACGTTGATGCTGCTAGCCAAGGCGCCTGGCGATTACGCCTGCGGCATCGCCGGCGCGCCGGTCACCGACTGGGCGCTGTACGACACCCACTACACCGAACGCTACATGGACCTGCCCGCGCCCAACCCGGATGGTTACAAGGAAGCTCGCGTGCTGACACATTCGGCCGGCATCCGCCCGAACGCGCTGCTGCTGATCCACGGCATGGCCGACGACAACGTGCTGTTCACCAACTCGACTGCACTGATGAGCGACCTGCAACAACGCGGCGTGCCGTTCGAACTGATGACCTACCCAGGGGCCAAGCACGGCCTGCGTGGCAGCGACGCACTGCATCGCTACCGGCTGGCCGAAGGCTTCTTCGAGCGCTGCCTGCGCAATTGACGCAGACATGGAAACGGCGGCCAAGGCCGCCGTTTCCGTTCACGCCGCAGCAGGACTCACTCCTCGGGCGGCGGATTGGGTACGTGGATCGCAATGCCGTTGGCGTACTTCTGCGTCGGCGAGATGTCCACGCCCACGCCGACGCTGGAGAAGCTGCGGCCACCACCGCGTCCGACACCGCCGCCGACGCTGACGTTGTTGCCGCCATGGCCGTCGGCGGTACCCTGGAACAGCACCCCGTTGGCGCCCAGCCGGGCCGCCTCGCGCCGCAGCTTGGCAAGCACCGAGTTGGTCTTGTTCTGTTCGCCGTAGGTGAGGGCGCCGCTGGACACGTCGAGCCGCGCGATCTCCTCGTATCCACCCGGCGGCGGGCCGTAGTAGATGCGCACCTGCGACGGATCGATCGGCGGGCGCGGGTTGCCAGTGAGTACGTGCGAACTGCTGCAGGCGGCGAGCAGCAACAGGGCGGCGGCCAGCAGCAGGCCGCGGAAAGCGGGATGTCGGCGCATGGTCGGAACCTCCGGGCGGATGACCCGCATCATCCTCCCCCGAGGATGAACGCCGCGCCATCGTGGCGATTATTCGTTGCCATCGCGCCGCCACAGCCACGCAGGCCGGCGCACCACGTCCGTGCGGGTATCATGCGCAGCCCGATGACCCAGCAGACTTCGCCCGCCCTCCCGCCTGCACCCCGACTCGACGTGGACTACGTGGCCGCGACCGATCCGGCCCGAGTGCTGGCCGACGGCCATGTCCTGGCGGTGTTCGGCTTCGGCCCGGATGCCCCCGCCCACGACGATCCCCGCTACCTGCGGGTGCCACTGGCGCCGCACGGGCCGCATCGCTTCGAAGTGTGGCGCGCGCGCGGCCCGGTCGAAACCGGCCGCGACGGCGGCGTGGCCTGGGCCTGCGATGGAGAGCTGCAGTTCGGCGCCATCGAGATCGACGAACCGATCCTCGACGACGACACCGACATCCGCGCCGCCGCACGCGAGGCGTATGCGCGTCTGGCCGACTTCCTGCCCCGCGGCGGGCACCCGCACCTGCTGCGCACCTGGAACTATTTCGACGCGATCACCGCCGGCGAAGGCGACAACGAACGCTACCGCCGCTTCTGCGTGGGCCGGGTCGAAGGCCTGGGCGGAGTCCAGGCCGACGCCATGCCCGCGGCCACCGCCATCGGCAGCACCGACGGCGTGCGCAGGCTGCAGGTCTACTGGTTGTCCTCGCGCGTGCCCGGCACGCCGGTCGGCAACCCCCGCCAGGTCGACCCCTGGCGTTATCCGCGCCAGTACGGTCCGCAATCGCCGAGTTTCGCGCGCGCCATGCTGCCTCCCGCCGGCAGCGAGATGCCGCTGCTGCTGTCGGGTACCGCCGCCATCGTCGGCCACGACTCGCGCCATGCCGACGCGCCGCTGGCGCAACTGGACGAACTGCTCGCCAACTTCGACAGCCTGCTGGCGCAGGCGCGTGCGTCGCGCCCCGCGCTGCCCGCGCATTTCGGCGCCGGTTCGCGACTCAAGGTCTACGTGCGCGACGCCGCCGACCTGCCTGCGGTCGCCGCCGCGCTCGACGCCCGCCTGGGCGATGCCGTGCCGCGGATCGTGCTGCATGCAGCGGTCTGCCGCCGCGAACTCGCGGTCGAGATCGATGGCGTCCACGACGCCGGCTGAATGCATGCCGATCCGGGTGGTCACGTTCCGCCCGCAGGATCGATCCAGATAGTCACAAGCATCCGGCACCTGTGCCCGGCAAGGAGACGACGATGGGACTGATCAGCGTGTTGTGGGGCATCGTGGCGATGATCTGGATGGTCTTCGCGCTCATCCCGATCGTCGGCATCACCAACTGGCTGCTGATCCCGTTCGCCACCGTCGGCGCCATCATTGCCGGCCTCGGCGTGCTGCTCAGCCGCGCCGGCAACCGTGGTCGCGCCAAGACCGGGCTGGTGCTCAACGGCATCGTGATCTTCGTCGCCATCTGGCGGCTGGGGCTTGGCGGCGGGATGATCTGACGCAAGGCGCCGGCTGCCGGCGGCAGCGTAGAATCGCCGCCATGGCCTACCCCGATACCCGCATGCGGCGGATGCGTCGCGATGATTTCTCGCGCCGCCTGATGCGCGAGACCGTGCTCACCGCCAACGACCTGATCTACCCGGTATTCGTGCACGAAGCGGCCGGACGCGAAGCCATCGCCTCGATGCCGGGCGTCGAACGCCTGTCGATCGACGAACTGCTGCGCGTGGCCGAGGCCGCGAGCGAGTTGCGCATCCCGGCACTGGCGTTGTTCCCGGTGACCGCGCCTGACGCCAAGTCGCTCGATGCCGCCGCGGCCTGGGACGACGACGGCCTCGCCCAGCGCGCGGTGCGCGCGCTCAAGCAGCGCTTCCCGCAGCTCGGCGTGATCACCGACGTCGCACTCGACCCCTACACCTCGCACGGCCAGGATGGATTGGTCGACGACACCGGCTACGTGCTCAACGACGCCACCGTCGAAGCACTGGTGAAGCAAGCGCTGTCGCACGCACGTGCCGGTGCCGACGTGGTCGCGCCCAGCGACATGATGGACGGCCGCATCGGCGCGATCCGCGATGCGCTGGAAGGCGACGGCCACGTCCACACCCGCATCCTCGCCTATTCGGCCAAGTACGCCAGCGCGTTCTACGGCCCGTTCCGCGACGCGGTGGGTTCGGCCGCCGCGCTCGGCAAGGCCGACAAGAAGACCTACCAGATGGATCCGGCCAACGCCGAGGAAGCGCTGCGCGAAGTCGAACTCGACCTCGACGAAGGCGCCGACATGGTGATGGTCAAGCCCGGCCTGCCCTACCTGGACATCGTGCGCCGGGTGAAGGACGCCTTCGGCGCGCCGACCTTCGTGTACCAGGTCAGCGGCGAGTACGCGATGCTCAAGGCCGCGGCGCTCAATGGCTGGCTGGACGAGCGCGCCTGCGTGCTCGAAGCACTCACCTCGATCAAGCGTGCCGGTGCCGACGGCGTGCTGACCTATTCCGCGCTCGACGCCGCCCGCTGGTTGAAGGAATCGACATGAAGCATTTCTCCGTGCTCGGGCACCCGATCGCCCACTCGCTGTCGCCGCGCATCCACGCCGCGTTCGGCCGACAGACCGGCATCGAACTGAAGTACGACGCCATCGATGCCACCGCCGAAGAGTTCTTCGACACCCTGCAGGCGTTCGCCGACGCAGGCGGCGTGGGCGCCAACATCACCCTGCCACTGAAGCAATCGGCATTCGCGCTGTCGTCCAGCGTGACCGACCGCGCGCGACGTGCCGGTGCGGTCAACACGCTGGCACGCACCGGCGATGGCTGGCACGGCGACAACACCGACGGTGAGGGACTGGTGCGCGACCTGACCGGTCGCCACGGCCTGGATCTGCGTGGCCGCCGCACCTTGCTGATCGGCGCCGGTGGCGCGGCGCGCGGCGTGGCGCCCGCGCTGCTCGATGCCGGCATCGGCGACCTGTACGTGGTCAACCGCACCTCCGAACGCGCCGATGCGCTGGTCGATGCCATGGGCCAACCCGGCCGCGTGCATTCGCGCTACCTGCACGACCTGCGCACGCTGGGCGATTTCGACCTCATCATCAATGCCACGTCGGCCGGACGCGGCGCTTCGCTGCCGGATCTCCCGCTTTCGCTGTTCTCGCCGCGCCCTGCGGTCGTCGACCTGAGCTATGGCGAAGCGGCGATCCCGTTCCTGGCCTGGGCGCGTGCCAACGACGTCCGCGACGTGGTCGACGGCCTCGGCATGCTGGTCGAACAGGCCGCCGAAAGCTTCGCGCTGTGGCATGGCGTGCGTCCGCAGACCGATGCCATCTACGCCGAACTGCGCGCGAAGGACGTGGTGCTGGCGACGGCGGACTGAGCATCAGCCACCCTCAAGGCTTGTCATTTCGACCGAAGGGAGAAATCCGGCACCAGGGATCGACTCAAGGAGGAGTCAATGCCGAAGGCGCATCGTTATTTCATCTACCTGCTGACCAACTGGAACAGGAAGGTCATGTATGTCGGCATGACCAATGACCTGGCCAGGCGAATGCACGAACACCGGACGCATGCCGTACCCGGATTCACCGCGAAATACCGGGTAACGACACTCGTCTTCTTCGAGGAAACATCGGACGTGCTGTCCGCGCTCGGGCGGGAGAAGCAGATCAAGAAATGGCGCCGGGAGAAAAAGGATGCGCTGGTCGCGTCGGTGAATCCGCAATGGCGGGATCTCGCGGAAGATTTCTCCCTGTGGTCGAAATGACAGATCGAGTCGCAAGCCTGCCGTCGTGGCAGATCAGGGGCGTGATGTTGGCGATGGCGAATGCCGCCAGGACGGCGGGCCAAGGCCCGCCCTACAGCAACCCTCCTCGCTTGATCGCGAGATAGCGCTCGACCAGTGCCGCCGGCAACTGCTCGCTGGTGACGTCGAGCACCATCACCCGATGGCTGCGCAAGGCATCGTGCGCGGCGGTGCGTTGCTGGAGGTAACGCGCGGTGGCGCCGGCACGCAGTGCGCCGGGCAGGTCGTCCACGTCGCGATCGAGCACGTCGTCGAGTGCGCGTTCGCGCAGCGACGCCACCACCACCAGGTGCCGGCGCTGCAGCATCCGCACCGCGGCCAGCAGATCCTCGGTGTCCTCGTCGCGCAGGTTGGTGACCAGCATCAGCAGGCCGCGCCTACGCTGGCGCAACGACAGTTCGGTCGCTGCCGCGAGGTAATCGGTCGCCACCGGTCGTGGCTGCAGGTCGTAGCTGGCGCCAAGCAAGGTGTCGATCGTCGCCATGCCGCGCCCGGGTGGCACCCAGCGCCGTTCGCCGCCGGTCGCCAGCAAGCCGACGGCATCGCCCTGCCGCAGCGCGAGGTAGGACACCAGCAACGCCGCATCGAGCGCGTGGTCGAAATGCGCCAAGCCACCCACGGCATTCGCGGGCGCTGGCTCGCGCGCCATCATCCTGCGCCCGGTGTCGAGCACGACCACCAACTGCTGGTTCTTCTCGTCCTGGTACTCGCGTGAAATGAGCTTGCGCGCGCGCGAGCTGGCTTTCCAGTCGATCTGGCGCAGGCTGTCGCCGACGCGGTACTCGCGCATCTGGTGGAAGTCGGTGCCTTCACCGCGGCGGCGACGCAGGTGCGCGCCGACCAGTCGCGACGCGCGATCGGCGCTGAACAAGGCGAAGCGCGCCAGCGGCGCGAAATTCGGGAACACCCGCACCGACTGCGCCGTGCCGGCCACGCACAGTTGCCGCCACAGGCGCAGCGGCGAATGCAGCCGCAGATGCACGCCGTCGAACGAGAACGATCCACGCTCGGTCGGTCGCAAACGGTAGGACACCGAGGATTGCGTGCCGGGTTCGAGCCGCAACGTGCGCGGCAGTCCCTGCACCTGCCATCCGCCGGGATGCAGGTCGTGCACGTCGACGCGCACGCGCCGCATGCCGGGCTCCAGGTGCAGCGACACTTCGCGCTCGACGCCGAGCGGCAACGCCTCGGGCACGTCGCGCGCCACGTCGGGAATGCCGATCCGGCGCAGCCACAGCACGTCGACCAGCGCCAGCACGCCGATGGCGACCCCGACGATCGTCCACGCCCGCTGCGGCAACCAACCCGCGCTGGCCACGATGCCCAGCACACCGCACGCCACGGCCAGCACGACCAGCACGGGCGCGGGGCGCGGCCACTTCCGATGCGGGCGTGCGGCGATGGTCACTGGCGCGGCGCTTCCACCCGCGCCAGCAACGCGCGCAACACCTGGTCACTGTCCTGGCCTTCGATCAGCAGTTCCGGCGACAGCGCGATGCGATGGCGCAGCGCCGGCGTGGCGATGTCGCGCACGTCGTCCGGGGTGACGAAATCGCGCCCGGCCAGCACCGCCTGTGCACGCGCCGCACGCACCAGCGCGAGGCTGCCGCGCGGGCCCGCGCCCAGCGCGATGCCCGGCCAGTTGCGCGTGGCCGCGGCGATGCGCACGGCATAGTCGATCACCGCCGGATCGACCTTCGTCGCCGCGGTGCCGAGCTGCATCGCCACGATCTCGCCATCGGCCAGCACGCGCGACACCTGCGACAAGTCGAACCCGGCCGCGACCTGCCCATCGCTGACCGCGGTCACCATCGCCACCTCGTCGGCGTGCTCCGGGTAACCGATCACGACCTTGAGCAGGAAGCGGTCGAGCTGCGCTTCCGGCAATGGATAGGTGCCCTCCTGCTCCACCGGGTTCTGCGTCGCCAGGGCCATGAACGGCGGCGGCAGCACGAAGCCCTGTCCTTCGATGGTGACCTGCTGTTCCTGCATCGCCTCCAGCAGCGCCGACTGCGTCTTGGCCGGCGCGCGGTTGATCTCGTCGGCCAGCAGCAGGTTGGTGAAGATCGGCCCGCGGCGCACGCTGAAGGTCTCGCTGCGGGCATCCCAGACTGCATGGCCGCAGACGTCGCTGGGCATCAGGTCGGGCGTGAACTGCACGCGGGCGAAGTCGCATCCCAATGCCTGCGACAGGGCACGCACCATCAGCGTCTTGCCCAGGCCGGGCACGCCTTCGACCAGCACGTGGCCACCGGCAAGCAGGGCGACGAGGATCTGGTCGAGCACGTCGGGCTGGCCGATGAAGGCCTTGGCCACTTCGTCGCGCACGGCCGCGGCGCGCTGCGCGAGCGTCGTGCCGGTGATCGCTGCCGGCGGGGGGATCGTCTGGGTCATAGT
This sequence comes from Luteimonas sp., assembly GCA_024707405.1. Taxonomy (GTDB): domain Bacteria; phylum Pseudomonadota; class Gammaproteobacteria; order Xanthomonadales; family Xanthomonadaceae; genus Luteimonas. Next base: position 152,855 of record JANPZU010000006.1, on the reverse strand, counting down.
CGTTTCCTCATTTCGATGAGTCGTGCGATGCGCAACCGGAAGTCGCGCGCATCGCGTGGACGCGGGGAGCGCAAGGCATGTTCGATGTCGTCGGCGGCCAGCCCGGTGCGCGCGGCGATGGCGTCGGCCTGCGCGCGTCCGTCGAGCGCCGCGGCCAACGGATCGCGGCGGCGCAGCCGCGCCATGAAGGCATCGCGCACCGAGCCATGCAGCGCGGCCGAAAACCCGTAACGCCGCAGGTGCTCGCCGCTCGCCTGCACGTGCTCCAGCAGCGAGCGGCGCGATTCCGGCGGCGACGGCAACAACGGGCCGATGCGCTGCATCCGCATCCACAGGAAGGCCAGCAGTGCCAGCAGCAGCGGGATCCACGCCATCCATGCGCGTTCCATCAGCAATCGCCACAGCGGCGGCATGCTGGCCGCGTAGACCAGATGCATCGTGCCCTCGCCGTAGTTAGGCGCCAGCAGTTGCCGTGCGAGCGCCACGTGCGGGCCGTCACGCAAGGCGTCGTTGCGCAGGAAATGCATGTCGGCGAGCACGTCGACCAAGCCGTCGCCGACCGCGAGCCGCGCGAACACGAAGCCGTTCTCGAAATCGCCCCAGGTCAGCGCCGGGTCGATGCCCTGGAAGGTGAAGCGCGCACTGCCGCAGAACTCGACATGGTGTTCCTCGCCCGGCACCACGAAGCCCATGCATTCGCGCGATTGCGGCTTCAGCCGCAAGCCCAGTTGCGACAACAGCTCCCACGGCTGCTCGGCCGAGAACCGCCAGCCCGGCGGCGTGGTCACCAGCAAGTGGCCGCCGTCGTAGACCCAGTCGAGCAAGGCATCCACGTCGCGCGCGGGCAGCGTGCGCGGATCGCCCATCAGCAGCACCGTGTCGCGCGTGCCGAGCGACACCGCGTCCAGTTGCAGCCGCTGCCGCGAGACTGCCTGGACGCCATCGTCCTGCAGGGCCAGGCGCAATGCGTACAGCGGGTTGTAGCTGGCCTCGCCCGCGGGCGGGCGCTCGCGCTCGTGTTCGACCAGGTGATAGGTATGCCACCACCACGCGACCAGCGCCGCCACCGCCAGCACGCCCAGCAGGCCCAGTCCGACGCGCAAGGCCCAGGTTCTCATCGCGACCATCCGAAGCGTTGCGCGAGGTCGTCCACGAGCGACTCGAATTCGCCGTCGCCGGGCATGCGTTCTGCGTAGGCCGCGTATTGCCAGGTGCGCACCATGCCCGCGAACGCGGCACGGTCTTCGGCTTCGGGCATGCGTCGCGATGCCCGCAGACATTCGGCCTCGGTCGCGCCCGGCACCAGTGCGATGCCGGCGCGCAACGCCATCGCCTCGACGCTGCCGCGATAGAGCAAGGCCAGCGCGCGGCGGCGACGCCCTGCCCGCCACAACGTGCGCACCGCGTCGGCCAGGTCGTCGGGCAGCGCCTCGGGCGACACGACCGCGGCCTGCACGATCTCGCTCTCCGGCAGCGGGCCACGCGCGATCCCGCGCATCCACGGCCACCACAGCTTCGCCGTCAGCGCCAACAACAACGCCAGGCTGCCGAACACCAGCCATAAACCGAACTCGCCGACCAACGCGAACAGCTTGGCGAGTGCCAGCAGGAAGCCCGGGTAGTCGCCCGGCTGCGGTGGCTCGTCGGGCTTGCGCTTCTCCCACACGCGTTCGACCGTCTTCCGGTCGAGCAGCGGATCGGCATAGGCGCGCTCGACCGATTCGGCGAACGGCGCATGGTCGACCACGGCCTCCTCGCCGAAGACTTCTGGCAGGGTCGGCCGACGGCTGCGCTCGGCAGCGTCTTCCACCGGCGCCTTGGGGGCTGTCGCGGCACGCTCCCTGTCCTCCTGCATGCGCTGCATGGTCTGCGCAGATGCCGGCTGCGCCGGCAACAGCGACAGCGAGCACGCCACCAGCAGCACCGCGGAGACCGTCGCCACGCGACTGCGCATCCGCCGCAACGCGATCTCGATGTCCCAGGCCTCGATGTGCACGCGGCGGTTGAGGTACAGGCCGAAGCCTGCGCCGACGAAGAACGGTTCGACCGCGGACATCGCCAGCCACAGTACGCCGTTGAGCGCGAGCTGCACGCCGCGCGGCGGTTGTTCGAACAACAGCGACCACATCGCGCGCAGCGATTCGGACAGCAGTTCCGTCGGCACGAACATCAACGCCAGCATCACCAGCGAGATCGCAAGCGACGCGACGAACAGCTGGCAAGCGATGGTCACCAGCACCGCATGCCCCTGGATGCCATTGCCGATCACGCCACGCCGCGTGCGCAGCGCCGGCCCCTGCAGGCCTTCGAGCAGATCCACCGGCAAGGTCGCCGCGCGCCACGGACTGAAGCGGCGCCAGGTCAGCATGCCGCGCATTGCGCGCCAGCCCCAGTTGCGCTGCGCGGCCAGGGTTTGCCGCGCCGCCGGTGGATCGCCGAACACCGCACGCGACAGCACGAACATCGGGATGCGGTCGAACAGCGGCAGCAACCACCACATCGCCACCGTGGCCAGCCACAGCATGTCGAGCGCCCACGCCGTGGCGTTGAAGATCGCGAACAGCGGCAGGGTGACGAGCATCCATGGCCGCCAGATCAATGCCGCGTGCCTGCGCACCAGCGCCATGCCCAGTTCCACGGCCTCCCATTGCGACCGCGGGCGCAGTTCGACGCGTACCGATTCAAGGCGCATCAGCATCCTCCGGCGCGCCGTCGTCCATCGCCATCGCACCCGTGTCGCCGCGTCCGCCGAACGCAAGCCACGCCAGCACCAGCGCCCACAGCGCGCCGCCAACCGCGTACTTCACCATGGCAGGGATCGAACCGATCGACGACCAGAATGCTTCGACGAAGGCCGCGAACAGCAGCATCGCGAAGATGCCCAGGCACAACCGGCCGCCGATCCTGCCAGCATCGACCAGTGAATCGATCCTACGGCGGCGACCCGGCGCAACCAGCGCCAGTCCCAGCCGCAGGCCGGCGGCGCCGGCGATCACGATGGCGGTGAGTTCAGGCGCCGAATGCCCCGCGACGAAACGCCAGAACGGCTCGCCGTGGCCGATGGCCTGCAGGTGGCCGGCGACCATGCCGATCACCACGCCGTTGAACACCAGCACGAATGCCGATCCCACGCCCAGCAGCAGCCCGCTGGCGAAGGTGCGGAAGCCGATGCTGATGTTGTTGAGGATGTAATGGCCGAACATCGCCACGTCGGTCTGGGCCTCGCGGCCGAGCTTGTGGCTGTCGTCGGCCGGGTCGTACATCGCCTCGAACTGCGCGATCTTCTGCGGCTCGAACACGCTGTGCACCAGTTCCGGCCAGGCCTGCACGGCCACGAAGATCGCCACCATCGGCACCGTGAACAACACTACCGACAGCCACAGGCAGCCGCGCTGCGCGCGCACCAGCCGCGGGAAGTCCGCCATCAGGAAACGCAACGCACGTCGCCACGGTGGTGGTGGCGCGCGATAGAGCACCGCGTGTCCGCGCTGCATCAGCGCATGCAGGCGCTCGACCACCAATGGGCTGTAACCACGGTGCCGCGCCAAAGCGAGTTGCTGGCACAGGCGGCGGTAGCGCACCGGCACGTCTTCATCACGCAGGCCATCCCAGTGCCGCATCGCGGCCGCGCTGCGCGGCGAATCGCCACGTCGCTCCAGCCAGGCTTCGAAGGCCTGCCATTCGTGCTCGTGCCGCGCGACGAACGCATCCTGCCTCATGGCCGTCGCCCCAACAGCCAGTTGGCGATGCCGAACAGCCGGATCACGCCGGCCTCGCCCGTCGTGCCCGTGGCCGGCGCGGCGATGTCGGCCAGTTCCTGCTGGCGTTGCGGCGTGAGCGTGTTGGCACGGTCGGCGAAGGCGATCACAGCGGCCTGTTCGCCCGGCTGCAACGGCATCGCCGGCGCATGGATCGATGCAATCGCCGGCGGCGTGGCATGGCGTTCGCGCGATGCGTGCACCACCACCGTCCCTGCGACGATGTCGCCCAGCCGGCGTCCCCACGGATCGGACAGGCTGCACGCCAGGCCGGCGCCGTACCCGAACGGCAGCATGTCGACGGTGCGCAGCAGGTTGCGCACGAACGATGCCATCCAGCCGATCGGCGCCCCGTTCACCGCCACCACGCGCAGGCCCAGCGCGCGCTTGCCCGGCGTCTGCCCGTCCCACAGCGCCTCGAACGCCACGTAGTAGGCCCAGACCACGAAGAACAGGACGATGGCGTAGACACCCGCGCCGAACGCGCCCAGCAGGCGCAGGATGATCGAGACCAGGGCGAGCAGCGCACCGCGGATCGCCAGGTCGAGCAGCCATGCGTAGGCACGCGGGATCGCACCCGCGGCAGGAAGGTGCAGCGCCACGCCCTCGGGCGTGTGCACTTCACGCACCGTGTCCAGCAGCGGCAGTCCGCCTTCCCTGCGCAATTCCCCCATGCGCGGACTTTAGCGAGCCGTGGCGCGGTTGCACAGCCGCACGACGCGCGTGTCCGCGGGCGGCGTCACGCCTGCCGCGTCGAGACCCACCACGTCGTGCCACCGGCATCTCGGAAGCCGCCGCGCTTGTCCTCGTCGCCCTTGCGTTCGGGCACCTGCACCGGGGTGGCGCCGGCGTCCATCGCGCGCTGCCACGTCGCATCCACGTCGGGCACGTAGACGTGCACGTGGCTGGCGACGACGGGCCAGCCTTCCGCGGGATCGGCCAGCATCAGCACGCTGTCGTCGATGCGCACCTCGGCATGGCCGAGGCGGCCATCGCCACGGGGATGCAGCAGCAACACTTTTGCATCGAGCACACGCGCCAGGAAATCGATGGTGCCTTGCGCACCCTCGACCACCAGGTATGGCGAAACGGACGTATGGCCTTCGGGCTTGTAGCTCATGCCGCCACCTCTTCGATCATTGCCGTGATAGCGGCGATCATCGCACGGCGTGTGCCGACACCAGGTATTCGTCCTTCAAGCGCACGTAATGGCCCGCGCTGTAATGCAGCGCCTCGATCTCGGCATCCGACAGCTTGCGCACGAAGCGACCGGGGTTGCCCAGCCACAACTCGCCCTCGCCCACGGTCTTGCCCGGCGCGATCAGCGCACCGGCGCCGACGAAGCCGTGCTTCCGGATCACCGCGCCATCCATCACCGTCGCGCCCATGCCGATGAGGCACGCATCCTCGATGCGGCAGGCATGGATGATCGCCTTGTGGCCGATGGTCACGTCCTCGCCGATCACCGTGGCAAACCCGCCGAGCTTGGCGTGCGGGCCATCATGGCTTACGTGCACCACGGTGCCGTCCTGCAGATTGGTGCGCGCGCCGATGCGGATGAAGTTCACGTCGCCGCGGATCACCGTGAACGGCCACACCGACACGTCATCACCCAGCACCACGTCGCCGATCACGCTTGCCACGGGATCGACATACACGCGCTCGCCCAGTTCGGGCAGTTTTCCACGGTAAGGGCGCAGGTTGGGTGGCATCGGAGTCATGCCGGCATTGTAGTGCGTCGGCTCGGCTCCGCCCGTCTACACTCCGGGCCATGGACACGCCTGCCACTACGTCATCCGACACCCTGCCCTCCACGCTGGCCCGCCTGCGCGCTGCCTGGCAGGCACGCAAGCCAGGCGAATCACAACGTCGCGACGACCTGCGCCGCCTGCGCGATGCGCTCAAGCGACGCTTGCCGGAGATGGCCGACGCCATCGCCGCCGACTTCGGCCACCGCTCGCGGCACGAATCGCTGATCGCCGACGGCATGACAGTGCTGAACGAGATCGACCACCTGTCCTCGCACCTGCGCAAGTGGATGAAACCAAAGCGCGTCGGCACCGGTTGGCGCTTCTGGCCCGCACGCGCCGAAGTGCGACACGCGCCGGTGGGTGTGGTCGGCGTGATCTCGCCCTGGAACTACCCGGTCAACCTCGCGCTCATCCCGCTGGCGACCGCGATTGCCGCAGGCAACCACGTGTTCCTCAAGCCGTCGGAGCACACGCCACGCGCGAGCGCGTTCCTGCAGTCGCTGCTGGCGGAAGTCTTCCCGGAAGATCGCGTGGCGGTGGCGACCGGCGGCGCCGACATCGCCGCCGCGTTCGCCGCGTTACCGTTCGACCATCTCGTGTTCACCGGCTCGACCGCCGTGGGCCGCAAGGTGATGGCCGCCGCCGCGCCCAACCTCACGCCGCTCACGCTGGAGCTGGGCGGCAAGTCGCCGGCCATCGTCTGCGCCGATTTCCCGGTCGAACGCGCCGCCGCGCGACTGGCGACCGGCAAATGGTTCAACGGCGGGCAGACCTGCATCGCACCGGACTACGTGCTGCTGGTCGGCGATGGTGCACGCCGCGACTTGCTGGTACAGGCATTGCGCGACGAAACGGCCGCCCGCTACGGCGACCTCGACAAAGCCAACGACTACACCCGGATCATCAACGACGCGCAGTTCGCGCGGCTGGGCGGCTATCTCGACGATGCGCGCACACGCGGTCTTGAAGTAATTCCGCTTGTCGGAAAACACGATGCCACCCAACGCCTGTTCACACCCACGCTGGTGCTGGAACCCGGCGACGACGCGGCCGTGATGCAGGACGAGATCTTCGGCCCGATCCTGCCGATCATTACCGTCGATACCCTCCAAGACGCCATCACCTTCGTCAACGCACGCGACCGGCCGCTGGCGCTGTACCCCTTCAGCCACGACCGCGGCAGCGTCGAGAAGATCCTGCACGACACGCTGGCCGGCGGCGTGACCGTCAACGACACCGTGCTGCACTTCGGCATCAACGCCCTGCCCTTCGGCGGCATCGGCCCCAGCGGCATGGGCGCCTACCACGGCCGCGCCGGCTTCGACGCGATGGGCAAGCAACTGCCGATCCTGTGGCAGCCGCGCCGCGCCGGCAGCGACCTGCTCAAGCCGCCCTATGCGAAAGTGGCCAGGTTCATCGACTTCATCATCCGGTAGGTTCGACATGCCCGCTTGCCCGCAGGATCGGATCGACATGCGCGCCGTCGCGTTGCCCGATGGCGCGACCGAATACCTGTGCCTGCAATGCGAAGGCCTGTGGCTGCCGGGCAGACTGGTGCATGCCAGCATCGGCGCGACGCCGCTCGAACGCATCCGCGTTGCAGGCACGCCACGCGACTTGCGTTGCCCGAACGACGGCACCGCGCTGCAGGCGCTGCACCACCATGGCGTCGAGATCGACGTATGCCCGCACTGCGCCGGGGTGTGGCTGGATGCCGGCGAACGCGACAAGATCCTGCGTCAACGCGCTTCACGCGGCAGCGGACAGCGCGCGACTGAAGCGGTCGCCGATGTCGGCAGCGGTTTCGACCTGGTCGATGCGGTCGGTGAGGCAGGCACCTTCTTGCTGGAATTCATCGGCGATGCCCTGTCCGGACTTTGATCGCCCCGCACGCGCGCGGCATACAATCGCGGCATGAAAATCGCCAGCTGGAACGTCAATTCCCTCAACGTGCGCCTGCCGCACCTAGAACAGTGGTTGCGCGATGTCGCACCCCATGTCGTCGGCATCCAGGAAACCAAGCTCGAAGACCACAAGTTCCCCGATATCGCGCTGGCCGGGCTGGGCTACCGCAGCGTGTTCGCCGGGCAGAAGACCTACAACGGCGTGGCGATCCTCGCGCGCGAACGTGCGCTCGACGACGTGCAGATCGGCATCCCCGGTTTCGAGGACGAACAGAAGCGCGTGATCGCGGCGACGATCGACGGCGTGCGCATCGTCAATCTGTACGTGGTCAACGGCCAGGATGTGGGCACCGACAAGTACGCCTACAAGCTGCGCTGGCTGGATGCCGTGCACGGCTGGCTGTCGGAAGAACTCAAGGCGCATCCGCGGATGGTGGTGCTGGGCGATTTCAACATCGCGCCGGACGACCGCGACGTGCATGACCCGCTGGTGTGGAATGACGACCACATCCTCACCTCCACCGCCGAACGCGATGCCTTGAAGCGACTGCAGTCGCTGGGCCTACACGATGCCTTCCGCCTGCACAACGACGAGGCCGGCATCTTCAGTTGGTGGGATTACCGGCAGGCCGCGTTCCGGCGCAACCTCGGCCTGCGCATCGACCTGACCCTCGTTTCGGATGCCTTGCGCGCGCAGGCCGTGGAATCGGGCATCGACAAGACACCGCGCACCTGGGATCGACCCAGCGACCACGCGCCGGCTTGGGTGCGCCTCGACAGCACTACCTGAAACGCACAAGGCCCGGCATTGCCGGGCCTTGTGCTTCCTGCGCACCGGCGGTATCTCAGCGTGCGCTGCCGCGCCGGAACAGGTTGACGATCGCCAGCAGCACGATGGCGCCGATGAGCGCCGTGATCAGGAAGCCCAGCCAGCCACCGCCCAGCCCCAGGCCCACGGCGGGCAGCAGCCAGCCACCGATCATTCCGCCGATGATGCCCACGACGATGTTGAGCAGGATGCCCTGCTGGCCGTCGGTTCGCATGATGATGCTGGCCAGCCAGCCCGCGATCCCGCCCACGATCAGGTAGATGATGAAGTTCATGCATGGTCTCCGGTTCGGAACATGGAAGGACGACGCCTCCGCCGTGGGGTAGTCGAATGTTGGCGGCCGGCATGTGAGGATCGTGTTACCTGCCGGTTACGCCAACGCATCGCGTGACTGAGCAAGCCCAGCACCCATGCACGCCGCCCCGCAGCACCGCGATTGGCTTACGCTGGCGGCCTTGGCTTGCGTTCGATGCAGATGACTCCCGATTCACCGACCTTCGCCACCGGCCCCGTCCGTTGCACCTGGATGCCGCACCCGCGTGGCACGCCGGCCACGCCGCTGGCCACCCCCTGGCTGGCAGTGCAACTGGATGCCCCCGAAGCGACGCTCGGCATCTGGCGCGACGTCCATGGCCGCCCGCACCTCGACGGCAGGTTCGCCGGGATCGATGTCAACTGGAGCCACAGCGGCGAACAACTGCTGGTCGCACTCGGCAAGGGCGTGCGCATCGGCGCCGACCTCGAATTCATGCGCCCGCGCCCCCGCGCGATGGTGCTGGCCGAACGATTCTTCACCCCGGCCGAAGCGCAGGCGCTGCAGGCGATGCCCGCCGACCGGCGCGAAACCGCCTTCGTCCGCTTGTGGTGCGCGAAGGAAGCCGTGCTCAAGGCACATGGCCGCGGCATCGCCTTCGGGCTGGAGCGACTGGAATTCGTGCACGAGGGCGACACATGGCGGCTGCATGCCTGCGATCCCGCGCTGGGGTTGCCGCCGGACTGGACGCTGCACACGTTCGCGCCGATGCCGGGCTACCTGGCCACCCTGGCCTGGCGCGCCTGACGGGCACCATCGTCCCGACGCTCCCCGGCCGCTCATTACAATGGCGACCATGAGCGACCCACTTCCCGCCGACCTGCGCGACACACTCGAACGCGGCCTCGACGCACTCGGCCTCGATATGGCTCTGGCCGAACCCTTGCTGGCGTACCTGGGCCTGCTCGACCGCTGGAACCGCACCTACAACCTCACCGCGATCCGCGACCCGCGCGACATGGTCACGCTGCACCTGCTGGACTCGCTTGCGATGCACCCGCATGTCGCCGGCATCGACACGCTCGCCGACCTCGGCACCGGCCCCGGCCTGCCCGGCATCCCTCTGTCCATCGTGTTCCCGTCGCTGCAGGTCACGCTGGTCGAATCCAACGGCAAGAAGGCGCGCTTCCTGCGCGAAGCCGTGCGCAAGCTCGCGCTCGGCAACGCCCGCGTGATCGAATCGCGCGCCGAGGCGGTGGACGAACCGGGCGCCTACGCCGCCATCACCGCCCGCGCACTGGCGACCCTGCCCGACATCGTCGCGGTCGGCGGACACCTGCTGGCCCCGGGCGGCCGGCTGCTGGCGATGAAGGGCGTCCGGCCGGACGACGAGATCGCCGCCCTGCCCGCCGGCTGGCGGGTCGAAACGATCCATCCGCTGGCCGTTCCGGGCCTGGCGGCGGAGCGACACCTGGTCGTGGTCGAACGAGTGGCGTAGCACGGTTTACCCCCATCCCCGACTTGGCGCGCAAAGCTGAAGCCCCGGAGCAAGTCATTGGCGTTACCGGTGGCGACCGGGTTTGTCACCCCTGACCCCTATTCCCGGATTGCCTGGGCAAAGCATGCCGTCGCAAGTCATTGGCGTTACCGGTGGCGACCGGGTTTGTCACCCCCCGACCCCTATTCCCGACGAGGCGCGGCATAATCTCCCGTCCGGGCCGCGCTTCTCGGCCAAATCCCTCCGCATTCGAGGATCGCCGGACCCCATGGCCCGCATCATCGCCATCGCCAACCAGAAGGGCGGCGTCGGAAAGACGACCACCGCGGTCAATCTGGCCGCGGCGCTGGCGGCCACGCCCAAGCGCGTGCTGCTGATCGATCTCGATGCGCAGGGCAACGCCACCATGGGCAGCGGCATCGACAAGCGCGACCTGCATGCGTCGACCTGCGACGTGCTGCTGGAAGAACTGCACGCCGAAGACGCGATCATGGAGACGGCCGAAGGCTTCGACCTGCTGCCGGGCAACACCGACCTTACAGCGGCCGAAATCGAGCTGATGGACGAGGAAGGCCGCGAGCAACGGCTCAAGCGCGCGCTCGAGCCGATCCGCGAACGCTACGACTTCATCATCATCGACTGCCCGCCGGCGCTGTCGCTGCTCACGCTCAATGCATTGAACGCATCCGACTCGGTGCTGGTGCCGATGCAGTGCGAGTACTACGCGCTGGAAGGCCTGACCGCGCTGCTGCAGACCATCGACGCCATCAAGCAGAAGCTCAACCCGGAACTCGAGGTGGAAGGCGTGCTGCGCACCATGTTCGACGTGCGCAACAACCTGGCCAATGCGGTGTCGGCCGAACTGGTCAACCATTTCGGCGACAAGGTGTTCCGCACCATCGTGCCGCGCAACGTGCGCCTGGCCGAAGCCCCGAGCCACGGCCAGAGCATCGTCGGCTACGACAAATCATCGCGCGGCGCGATCGCCTACCTCGGCCTGGCTGGCGAGGTCTTGCGCCGGCAGCGCGAACGCGAACAACAGAAGAAGGACGACAAAGTGACGGAGACACAGGCATGAGCGCAGCCAAGAGCGCGCCCGCCAAGAAGCGCGGACTCGGCCGCGGCCTCGAAGCCCTGCTCGGCCCCAAGGCCGCCGCAGAGGCCCCGAAGCTGGAAGCCACGCCGACCGACACGCTGCGCAACCTGCCGGTCGATGCGCTGCGTCCCGGCAAGTACCAGCCGCGCCGCGCGATGGACGCCGACAAGCTGACCGAGCTGTCGGAGTCGATCAAGTCGCAAGGCGTGATCCAGCCGATCGTGGTGCGCGAACTGCCCGACCGCACCTACGAGATCATCGCCGGCGAGCGTCGCTGGCGCGCGACCAAGCAGGCCGGCCTGGCCGAGATCCCGGTGGTGGTGCGCAAGGTCGACGACCGCACCGTGGTGGCGATGGCGCTGATCGAGAACATCCAGCGCGAAGACCTCAACCCGCTGGAAGAAGCGCAGGCGCTGCAGCGGCTGATCGACGAATTCGACCTGACCCACGCGCAGACCGCCGAAGCCGTGGGCCGCTCGCGCGCCGCGGTGTCCAACCTGCTGCGCCTGCTGGAATTGCCGCCTGCAATCCGCGCGCTGCTGGAAGCACGCCGACTGGAAATGGGCCACGCACGCGCACTGCTGACGCTCTCGCCGGAGCTTGCCAGCAAGCTCGCCTCCGAAGCCGCCGAACACGGCTGGTCGGTGCGCGAAGTCGAGCACCGCGCGCAGCAGTTCGCCGCGGGCAAGGTGCCGACCGCACCGAAGAAAAAGGCCGGCGGCAAGGCCGCGACGCAGCCCGACATCGCCACGCTGGAAAACGAACTCTCGGCATCGCTGGGCGCCAAGGTCAGCATCGCCCATGGCCGCGGCAACAAGGGCCGCCTGGTGATCCACTACACCAGCCTCGACACGCTCGACGGCGTGCTGGAACGGTTGCGCCGCTAGCAACCGACTGAAGCGCGCCTACGGTTTCGCTGGCGACTCCGTCCGCGCCAGCAGACTGCCGGCGTACAACGCCGCCAGCATCAGCGTCAGCCCGCCCCAGAAGGTGGCGTAGAACGCGAGATGGGTGTTGAGCGGGAACACCGTGACTGCCAACGCCAGCATCGCCGGCCGCGCGCATTCGCGCGCCTCCTCGTCGGCATAGCGCCATGCGCGCCAGGCCAGGGCCGCGCCGGCCAGCCACAGCAACAATCCGATGATGCCGGTTTCGCTGAGGATCTCCAGCACGATCTGGTGCGCATGGAAGGCCGGGCCTTCTCCCCAGGCAGCCACTTCGCCCGCATCGGGATCGCAGTCCGGGAAGGCTTCTCGGAAACCGCGGGCGCCGACGCCATTGACCGGATGCTCGCGCGCCATGCACAGCGCCGCGCCCCAGATGCGCGCGCGGCCCGAGAGCGCGCTGTCCACGCCCGATCCGCTGGCCTGCATCGCATGCATGGTGCGTTCGATGCGCTTGCCCACCTCGGGCGAGGTCAATGAAATCACGACGATCGCCGCAGCGCCGGCCAGCAAGACGCCGACGAGCTTCTTCCAACCCAGCAACCGCCAGCCGGAGAACGCCAGCACCAGCGCGTAGGTGATCCACGACGCGCGCGAACCCGCGAACACGATCACGATACCCACCAGGGCCGCGGCCACGATCCAGCCGGCCATGCCGAAACGACGACCTGCCGCATACAGCGCGAACGGCGACAGGCTGGCCAGCACCACGCCGAGCTTGAGGTTGCACGGGCCGAGGATGCCGCCCAGGCGATCGGCGGCGGCAAGCTGCGCCTCGGTGCACATCGGGCGACCACTGATCGCCTGCTTGATCGCGTCGATGCCCCAGAACAACGGGCTGGTGTCGAACACGATCTCGACCAGCGCATCCAGCGTCCAGACGCCCACGATGACCGCCAGCCCGATGAAGGTGATCCTGCGTCCGCGCGCATCGGCCACCGCGCCAGCCACCAGCCACAGGAACGGCAGGTAGCGCAGGTCGACCAGCGATTCGCGGAACGCGCGACCATGGTCGACCGCATCGAACGAGGAGATGAGCTGCGGCAGCCAGTAGGCGAAGAACAGCGCGCTGGTCAGCGCCCAGGCCGGCGCACTGAGCAAGGTGCCGCCGCCGCGGAAGCGCGCACGCAGCAGCAAGACAATCGCCGCGAGCGCGCCCAGCACCATCACGCCTTCGGCGTAGCCGGGCGCGGGCCAGAGCGCAACGAAGGCCAGCACCCAGTGCGGCGCCCAACGCCAACCTTGTGCAGGCAGCGCGCGCCCCGTCGCTTCAGTGCTGGCGGTTGCGTTCATCATCGACGAGGTCATCGTACATCGCGAGGGTGGCGTCCTGCATGGCCTGCAACGTGCAGGGCATCGTAGCCGGAAGCGGCGGACACTGCGCAAGCAGCGCGTGCGCCCGTTGCTCGAGCAGTGCGTCGTCGAATGGCGCCACGGCACCATCGGGCAGCAGCTCACGGAGCAATTCGCCCACGCCACCATGCGCCCAGCCCAGCACCGGCCTGCCCACCGACAACGCCTCGACCACCGTGCGTCCGAACGCCTCGGGCTTGCGCGAGAGCTGCAGCACCAGGTCGCTGGCCGCATACGCTTCGACGATGGCTGCTGTCGGCGGCGTGATCGCGACCGCATCGGCGATGCCACGCCGAGTCGCATCCGCTTCGAGTTCGGCGATGTAATCCGCGCGCGCGGCCTCGCGCGCGCCCGGCATCCACAGCCGCGCATCGATGCCGTCCGCGCGCAGGTTGCCCAGCAGCGCCAGTGCATCGGCGTGTCCTTTCAGCCGAGTGCCGCGCCCCGGCAGCAGCAGCAGCGGGCCATCGCCAGCCAGTTGCGGATGCAGCGACGCGATGCGCTCGCGCGAATCCCGATCCGGCGATGCGCGGCGCGGGAATTGCGTGGGGTCGATACCACGCGGGATCACGTGAAGCGTCGTCGGATCGGTCTTCGGGTAGTGCCGCAGCACGTATTCGCGCACCGTCTCCGACACGCATACCACGCGCTCGCCACGCACCATGATCGCGCTGTAGCGCGAGGGCGAGTTCAATCCATGCACCGTGGTCACGAAGCGCGGTCGCGACGTTGCCGGCATCCCGCGCAGCGCCAGCCAGCCGATCCACGCCGGCAAGCGCGAACGGGCATGCACGATGTCCACGCGTTCGTCGGCGAACAGGCGCCGCAGCGTCCGCACGTGCTGCAACGTCAGCAGGGATTTGCGGCCGATGTCGAGTTCGACGTGCTCGGCACCGGTCTCGCGCAATGCCGGCAGCAGGCGTCCGCCGGCCGACACCACGATGGCACGATGCCCGGCGCGCACCAGCGCATCGGCAATCTCGAGGGTGGAACGTTCGACGCCGCCGGATTCCAGCGCCGGCAGCAGTTGCACGACGGTCAGCGGGCGCGCCTTGCGCGTTGCCGCCATCGCGTCAGTCCACGAGGACGAAATGCGCGCCGCAGTACGGGCAATCGGACTGGCCGCCTTCGGCCTCGATCGGCAGGTAGACGCGCGGATGCGAGTTCCACAGCGCCATCGATGGCAGCGGGCAGCTCAACGGCAAGTCGGCGCGGCGGACTTCGTAGCGCTGCTGCGCGTTGGCCTGGGTCGGTTGGGCGTTGGCGGTCATGGCGGGGGGCCTGCATCTGGAGCGGGCATTCTACCGCCGACGCCACGTGACGGGACGCCATCGCGCGTGGCGATGGCGTCCGCAAGGTTCACTCGGCCGCGACCGAGGCCTCGGTGGTGATGCGCAGGTCGACCTCGTCGCTGACGGCCGGCGCATAGTTGCCGAGGCCGAAATCGCTGCGCAGCACGGTGGCCGTCGCGTCGAAGCCCACCGTCGGACGCTTGGTCATCGGGTGCTCGCCGGCGCCATTGAGCGTCACGTCCAGCGTGACCGGCTTGGTCGTGCCCTTGACCGTCAGGTCACCGGTCACCGTCAGCTTGTTGGCGCCGTTCGCTGCGACGCTGGTGCTCTTGAACGTGGCCGTGGGGAACTGCGCCGCGTCCAGCCAGTTGGCGCTGGACAGGTGGTCATGGAACTCGGCAGCGAGCGCGCTGATGCCGGACACCGGCAGGGTCACTTCCACGCTGGAGGCGGACACGTCGTCGGCGTTGTAGACGATGCTGCCGGCGACGTCGCCGAAGTTGATGCTGGGGTTGGAGAAACCGAAGTGGTTCCATGACGCTAACACCATCGTGTGCTTCGGATCGATCACGTAGGTACCGGAGGCGACGGCGATCGGCGCGACGTCGGCAGCGGCTTCCGTCGCGATGGCGGCAGGTGCGGCATCGGCCGGGGGCGTGGCCGGCTTGCAGGCGGCAAGCGCGACGGCGAGCGTCAGGGGCACCAGCAACAGGCGGGTTTGGGTCTTCATCGGGACGTCCTCGGATATGTGGGGTTGGGCTTTCAGTTCTGCGGCGCTTCGGCCTGGGCTTCGGTGGTGATGCGCAGCTTCACTTCGTCGCTGACCGCCGGCACGCTGCGGCCAAGTCCGAATTCACTGCGCAGCAACGTGGCGGTCGCATCGAAACCAATGGTCGGCCGGTTGTTGCGCGGATGCGGCCCGACCTTGTTGAGCACGGTATCGAGCACCACGACGCGGGTGTTGTCCTTGATCGTCAGCTCGCCGGTCACCTTCAACCTGCCACCGCCGAGATCCTCGACGGCGGTGCTGCGGAAGGTCGCGACCGGAAACAGATCCGCATCGAAGAAATCGGCGTTGCGCAAGTGGGCGTCGAACCGTGCCACGTGCGAGTTCAGGCCCGACAGCGGGATCGTCACCTGCACCGAAGAGGATGCGACATCGTCGGCGTCGTAGACGATCGTGCCTTCCACCTGGCCGAAATGCGCGGTCGGGTTGGAAAACCCGAGGTGGTTCCACTGCGCGATGACGTCGGTGTGGGTGGGATCGATCTTGTACTCGACCGGCGCCGCCCACGCGGGAACGACGGCGAGCGTGAGCATTGCGGCAAGCAGGGGGCGTTGCAGGATCGGCTTCATCGAATGGATTCCGGGCATGGGCGCAGCAGGCGTGGCGTCATTCGATGCGGCAGGCTTCGTCGAAGCCCAGCCGCGGCAGGCGCGGGAAGATGCTCGACGGATCACCCTTGCCGAGGTTGACCAGGAAATTGGACTTGATCGCGGTGCCCTTGAAGAAGGCATCGTCCAGCTTGGCATTGTCGAAGCCCGACATCGGCCCGGTATCCAGTCCCAGCGCGCGCGCAGCGAGGATCAGGTAGGCGCCCTGCAGGCTGCCGTTGCGGAACGACGGCACGAAGCGGTTCTCGCGCGGGCCATCGAACCACGGCTTGGCATCGACATGCGGGAACAACACCGGCAGTTTCTCATGGAAGTCCTGGTCGTAGGCCACGATCACCGTCACCGGCGCCGCCAGCGTCTTGTCGCGATTGCCTTCGTCCAGGGTCGGCGCCAACTTCGCCTTGGCCTCGGCCGACTTCACGAACACGAAGCGCGCCGGCGTCGAGTTGGCCGCGGTCGGCCCCCACTTGAGCAGGTCGTAGAGCTTGTGCAGGGTGTCATCGGACACCTCGCCACTGAAGGCGTTGTAGGTGCGGGCGGTACGGAACAACTGGTCGAGCGCTTCGGCAGGCAGGATGTCGGGCATCAGGACGGGCCTCGTGGGTGTGGATTCGTTTGCGCCGGGGGCAGGGCCACCGGTTGACGGGTGGCAGTGTAGAGTTCCACGGATGAAGCCGTGGCATTGCTTCCGGAACGGATGGTCACATACGTGGAACGAACAGGCAGCGACGACATCGATTCCGCACGCATCTGGGCGGTGAGCGATGGCCGTGCGGGCAATGCGCGTCAGGCCGAAGCGCTGGCCGGCGCGATCGCGAATGGCGCGCCGGTACGCCACGTATTGCTGTCTCCGCGCGCCCCCTGGCGCTGGGCGGCACCACGCCGGCTACCGGGCAGCCTCACGGCCTTCGGCGCCGTATTCGCGGCTGCGATGACCACGCCGCCTGACATCGTGGTTGGTTGCGGCCGGCAAGCGGCACTCGCCACACGCCTGCTGCGCGACCAGGGCGCGAAAACCATCCAGATCCTCGACCCGCGCATCGATCCGTCGCACTGGGATCTGGTGGTCGTGCCCGGGCACGACGCGCTGCGCGGCGACAACGTGGTCACGGCACTGGGCGGGCTGCATCCAGTCGATGACGACTGGCTGGCGCATGCGCGCGCCGGCTTTCCCGCCCTGGGCACCCTGCCCGCCCCGCGCACGGCCCTGTTACTGGGTGGCGGCAGCCGGCACGTGTCGTTCGACGCGGCCGAATTCGAGCGCATCGCGGACATGCTTGATGCCGTCAACGCCCGCGAAGGGGGCAGCGTGCTCGCCACCACGTCGCGTCGCAGCTCGGACGCACTGCGCGCCGCATTGAAGCGGCGCTACGGACACGCACCACATGTCGCCTGGTGCGGGCCCGACGATGGCGACAACCCCTATGCCGGCCTGCTGGCCTGGGCCGACCGCATCGTGTGCTCGCCCGATTCGGTGAACATGGTGTCCGAAGCCTGCGCCACGCATGTCCCGGTGTTCGTCGCCGTACCCGACAGCACGCAAGGCGGCCCGCGCCGCTTCCTCGATGCACTGCTGGCACGCGGCCGCATCCGCGCAATGGATGGCATGCTGGCGCCGTTCGATGTCGAACCGCTGCGCGAGACTGCGCGCATCGCCGCCACCGTCCGCGAGAGGTTGGGCATATGAAGATCCTGCATGCAGGCGCCACCGGACTCGTCGGCCGGCACGTGCTGTCGCTGCTGCTGTCGGACTCGCGCGTGACACAGGTCGTCGCACCGACGCGTCGTGCGTTGCCCTTGCCGCATCCACGCCTGCATAACCCGGTGGTCGACTTCGACAACCTGCCCGAAGACGCCGACTGGTGGGCCGTCGATGCCGTGGTCTGCACGCTGGGCACCACCATCAAGCTCGCGGGTTCGGAAGCCGCGTTCCGCAAGGTCGACCACGACTATCCCTTGGCGGTGGCACGACTGGCACACCGGCACGGTGCGCGTGCTTTCGCATTGAACTCGGCGATGGGCGCGGATGCCGGCTCGCGGATCTTCTACAACCGGGTCAAGGGCGAACTGGAAACATCGCTGTCCGGCGTCGGCTTCGACTCGCTCACCTTCGTGCGTCCCGGGCTGATCGGCGGCGAGCGCGAAGAGTTCCGACTCGGTGAACGCATCGCCGATGCAATCCTGCGCACGCTTGGGCCCATCGTCCCGCGCCGCTACCGCATCAACCCCGCCGAACGCATTGCTGCGTCACTCGTGGATGCCGCCATCGACGCACGACCGGGCACGCATGTCGTCGCATCGGATCGATTGACCTGAACAACTTGAGCAACCGGCTGGCCATCGCCGACTGGATTCGCGTCAGGCCAACGCCCGGTAACGGAAATCGCTGAACTCCACCGCACCACTGCCCGCACTGTAGAGCGCGAGCCGCAGGCTGAGGAAGCCGCCGAACACGTTGTGGTGGATGCCAGACACTTCCATCCGCGTGTCCAGTCGCGTCCACGTATTGCCGTCGTCATGCGAGTGGTGGTACGTCACCACATGGCGGTCATTGGTGAGCCGGATGCGCACGCGCCGTGTCGGCAGCGACTGTCGCGCCCACGCCTGCTCTTCTGCGTACTGGAACACGCGCAGGCCTGCCTGCGTGAAACCGAGCCCGACGAACGCTTTCGCGTTGTAGAACAGCAGCAGCCCGCCTTCACCACCGTCGAGCAGCGTCAACGTCACTTCGGCCTGGTAGGCCTGGTCACCGACGATGCAGGCCAGCGGACTGCCATCGATGGGCGATGTGCCGGCACCCGCGAGCAGCAAGGCGCTCCCGGTGTACGCCACGCGCTGTCGTTCGGTCTTGCCGGGGGCATGGAATGCCCATTGCGTGCCCAGCCTGTCGGTGGAGAAATCATCCGACAACGCAATGCCGGCCACAACCGCCTTGCCGCCACGCGGCGCCGGCAACGGACGCGACAGGTCGCCGCCGCGGGCATGGAACCAGCCGTCGTCCGTCCACTCGATCGGCTCCAGCAGGGTCTGCCGGCCCAGCGTGCGATAGCCGTTCTCATAACCGTGGTAGACCATCCACCATCCGCCCGCGGGATCCTCGACCAGCGTTGCGTGTCCACGCGACCACCATGGCTCCGACGCCTCCAGCGTGCGCACCAGTGGATTGTGCGGACAGTGCTCCCACGGCCCGTGGATCGAGCGCGAACGCGCCGCGATGACCATGTGCCCGGTCACCGGGCCGGCAGTGCCGCCGACCGCCGTGACCAGGTAAAGCCATCCGTTGCGCCACGTCAGCTTCGGGCCTTCCGGTGCGAAGTTCTCGGTGATCCAGTGCTCCGGATAACGCCACGGGCTGTAGGCGTGTTCCAGCTTGCCGTCGGTGGCCAAGCCATCATCGGTGAGCCGCACCTTGCGGATGCCGTTGACGAACAGGTAGCGCTTGCCATCCTCGCCGACGGCGTGGCCGGGATCGATGCAGCCATCGATGTGCAGGTCGATGGGCTCGCTCCACGGGCCACGGATGTCGTCGGCCCAGATCACATGGGTCTTCCAGGCGCCGCCCGGCGCAAGCGTCGGCAAGTAGATGAAGTAGCGCTCGCCGTGCTTGCACAGATCGACCGCCCACACCGTGCCGACCGACGACGCGTGCAGCGCCGGGCCGAGGGGCGTCCAGTTGACGAGGTCGGTCGAATGCCAGATCACCAGCCCGGGATAGGCATCGAACGACGAGAACGTCATGTAGTAGTCGTCGCCATCCCTGAGGATGGTCGGATCGGGACGGTCGCCCGCGACGATGGGATTGAGATAGGTGCCGTCGCCCAGATCGGCCTTGCGCTGGCCCTCGACGCCGGTGGCGTGTGGCGGCAGCGGCGGCATGCATGCGGCGGCCGTGCGCGACGACAGCGGCCATGCGGCCAGGCCGGCGAGCCCGGCCTTGAACAGGGTGCGACGCGACGTGCCGGACATGCGAACTCCTCGAGATGCCGCCGTCAGCGACGAACTGCGTAAGGCCCGAACGTATTGCCGATGAAACCGCCGGCGACATCGACGCTGACCAAACTCAAATCGAGCCCGGTCGCCACTTCTTTCCAATCGCCGCCACCGACAGCGTAAGCGGCAGCGAGATGCGGCGCATCCAGAACGAAGCGCAACGACAACGGCTCACGGGTCGATTGCAGCGCAATCCGCACCAGGCGTTCGCCGTGCACATCGCCCTCGCGGCCTGCGCGCCGGTACAGCGATACTGCAACGCCGGCATCGTCGCGCTCGACACCGAGCACGTAGTGGCCGTATTCGTTCTGCACCAGCGCCAGCCCGGCCAGTTCGCCTTCGGCCGGATCGAAGGGTGCCAGCGTCGTTTCGAGCGTCGCCTTGTGGTGCTGCAGGCGATGGCCGAGGTACGACGGCTGCCCCGGTTCGCTGCCGAAGGCACCGAGCGGCATCGTCGATGGCACCAGCCGCAATCCATCTCCGGTGCGGAACCACTCGTCCACGGGAGGATGGAAGCTCAACCACTGCAACGGCAAGGCTTCGGCGTCGAAGCGCTCCGTCCATGCCATCGGCCCGGTGGTGGGGATGGGTTGTGCGTTGCGCGGCAGATCCGGGCGCTGCAGCACCAGCGGCACCGGTTCGCCACGCTCGAGCATGACCGGCCAACCGTCCTTCCACGTCACCGGCAGCAGGAACGTTTCGCGCCCGAGGTTGTACTGGTTGCCGCGGTACGGTCGCGTCGCAAGGAACACCGCCCACCATGACCCATCGGCCAGTTTCACGAACTGCGCGTGTCCGGCGGACGTCACCTTGTCCGCGCGTTCGTACGACAGGTCGCGCTGGGTCAGCACCGGGTTGCCGGCAAAGCCTTCGTACGGACCGGTCACGCTGCGGCTGCGCCACACCATCTGCGCATGCTGTTCGCCGGTGCCGCCTTCGGCCGCGGTGAGGTAGTACCAGCCCTCGTGCTTGAAGATGTGCGGGCCTTCGACATGCTCGGGATTCGTCTCCGGTTCGAAGCCGGCATCGACCAGCAACAGGCGCTCGCCGATCTTCTCGCCCTTGTCGAAGTCGAAGCGCTGCAGCCAGATCGCGCGATGGCCGCCGTAGCGCAGTTCGCCATCGGGCACGTCGTTGTGCACCACCCATGCACTGCCATCGTCATCGAAGAACACCGACGGATCGATGCCGGTGAAGCCCAGCCAGACCGGATCCGACCACGGCCCGGCCGGATCGGTCGCGGTGACGACGAAGTTGCCGCCATCGCAATAGAAACAGGTGTTGGCGATGTAGAACATGCCGTCGTGGTGGTTGATGGTCGCCGCGAACAATCCGCGTGTGAGTTCTTCCTTCTCGCCGTAGTTGATCTGCCCCGTCCGATGGATCGCATTGCCGACCTGCCGCCACGACACCAGATCGGTGCTGTGGAAGACCGGCAGGCCCGGGAAGTATCCGAACGTGGACGCGACCAGGTAGAAATCATCGCCGACGCGCACCACTGATGGATCCGGATAAAAACCGGCGACCACCGGATTGCGGAACTGAGTATCCGTCGGCACCGGGCCGCCGTCATCGCCGAGGTAACGCACCTCGGTGAAGCGGATGTCGCCAGCCCACGCTGGCAACGCCAACCAAGCCAGCAAGAACGCCAACCCCCATGTCCGCATCGCACCCTCCCGCGCATCGCATTCGTGGTTGCAGGGTCAGGCAAGTCGCGATCGCGGACAAATAGCGTTTCACGCCACCACTATTCCGGCAGAACATAGCAGGAAGCGAGATCGGAAGCGCCGCGGATGCAACCTATTCGAAGGTTCTGTCGATCACTTCGCAAATGCCGTCTTCTCCAACGACGACGGCCAGCTTGCTGCGCTTCGCGTTCGTGACATAGACATCGCCGACACAAACCCTGACGAATCGATCATCACCATGCAGATACTCCATCCGCAACGACGAGTCCTCCAGCGGCCTGAACTTCTCGACAGCTTGTTCCCCCGCCCCCACACGTTCGATCCAGAACCGCTGCCCTGCCGTGGACACCACGATCCGGCTGATCGGCTTCGATGAGCGGTTGTCCACGCAGACCTCGCTTGGCAAGAACGCATCGAAGTACAGCCACAGCAAGCTCCCAGCCAAAACTGCCGACAGGACTAGAATCCTGCCAACGCTCCCTTTCACAGCAGCCGCCTCCACTGATCCAGGGTCGCATCCCTCGCCGCTTGCAGCGAGTTGTCGTAAGGCACGATCCGCTTGCGGCGGTCGAGGGTGCAGTCGAGTCCGAGTGCCAGCAGGGTCGCGTGCGCCCGCACCAGGCCCTCGGCGGATGCCGCGTCGAGGATGCCGGCCGGCACCATCGCTTCGAGCAGCAAGGGCGTGGCGCGCGGCTGCAGCAAGGCCGGGTGCGCGGCGGCGTGGCGCAGCACGAGGTACTGCACCAGGAACTCCAGGTCGACGAGGCCACCTTCGCCCTGCTTGAGGTCGAAGCGTGCGTCGTCGCTGCGGTCGAGTTCGTCGCGCATGCGCTTGCGCATGTCGATGACGTCCTTGCGCAACACACCGTCATCGCGCGCGCGCCCGAGCGTGGCGTCACGCACCCGCTCGAAGTCGCCACGCAACGTGTCGTCACCGGCAATGAAGCGCGCACGCACCAGCGCCTGGTGTTCCCACGTCCATGCACGTTCGCGCTGGTAGTCACCGTAGCTCGCCAGCGACGACACCAGCAGGCCCTTGCCACCATCGGGCCGCAGGCGCACATCCACGTCGAAGAGACGACCGCCGCCGGTCACCGTCCCCAGCAACGACACGATCTTCTGCGCCAGCCGCGCGAACCAGCGCTGCGCGTCGAGGCTGCGCACACCCCCGGCCTGCGCGGATGCGGGCTCCGACTGCGCCTCCGCGGGCGCGTCATAGAGGAACACGAGGTCGAGGTCGGAACCGAAGCCGAGTTCCTCACCGCCGAGGCTGCCGTAGCCGACCACGACGAAGCGTGCATCGACGACCGCACCGTGCGCGGCCACCATGTCGCGCAGGCCCAGCGCCAGCACCACGTCCACCACGGCATCGGCCAGCCACGCCAGCTGGCGCGTACTCGCCTGTCCTTCCTGCCGCCGATCCAGCGTCGCCAGCGCGATGCGGAAACTCAGTTGCTGGCGGATCTCGTTCAAGGCGAACAGCGCAGCTTCGGTATAGGCGTGTTGCAAGGCAGCGTTGCAGGCTTCGGCGAACATCGCACGATGCGGCAGCGGGCCTTCGGCGCGCACGTCGAGCAGTTCGTCGAGCAGCAACGGATGCGCGGCCAGTCGTTCGGCCAGGAACGCGCTGCGCGTCATCACGTCCACCAGCCGCGACAATGCCGCGGGC
This sequence comes from Luteimonas sp., assembly GCA_024707405.1. Taxonomy (GTDB): domain Bacteria; phylum Pseudomonadota; class Gammaproteobacteria; order Xanthomonadales; family Xanthomonadaceae; genus Luteimonas. Next base: position 129,435 of record JANPZU010000006.1, on the reverse strand, counting down.
TCCTCGTCCAGCAAGGCCAGGTAGCTGGCGCGGCGCAGGATGTTGTGCAGCAAGGCGAGCAAGCGGCGGATCGCCAGCAGCGGCTGGGTCGCCGGGGCGCTAGCCTGCAGCAGCACCGGCATCACCCGGTCGAGCCGTGCGCGCGAGGCATCGGACAGGTCGCGCACGCTGGGCGAACGCGCGAAATCACGCAGCGCGGCATCGATGGCCTCGGCCTCGCCGAAGCCCGATGTCGCCAGCACGCCTGCGTCGCCGCCTTTCGGCAGCGCGCGCCAGTAACCGGCGAGATCATCGGTCTCGGCCGATGGCTGGCTGCGCTGCGACAGCAACGCCGAGAATTCGCGCTGGACGCGTTCGCGTTGCTGGGCAAGTTCCTGCTGCAGGCCCGCCCAGTCACCGTGCCCCAATCCGCGCGCGATCCGAAGCCGTTCCAGCGACGATTCCGGCAATGCATGCGTCTGCGCATCACGCAGCATCTGCAAGCGGTTTTCCACCCGACGCAGGAAACGGTAGGCATCGACCAGCGCGGCTTCGGTTTCCGCGGGGACATGCCCCGCATCGCGCAGCTTGCCTAGCGCCGGCAACAGCCGACGCTCACGCAGCGCGGGTTCGCGACCACCGCGGATCAACTGCAGGGCCTGTGCCAGGAACTCGACCTCGCGGATACCCCCGGGGCCACGCTTGATGTCGTCGGCCAGTTCCTTGCGCTCGACCTCGGCGACGATCATCGCCTTCATCGTGCGCAGGCCGTCGAGCGCGCCGTAGTCGAGGTAGCGCCGGTACACGAACGGGCGCAGCGCCTGCAGGAAGCGTTCGCCCGCGGCGACGTCGCCCGCGACCGGCCGCGCCTTCTGCCAGGCGTAGCGTTCCCAGTCGCGTCCCTCGCGCTGGAAATACAGCTCCATCGCAGCGAAGCTCAGTGCGATGCGCCCGGCATTGCCGAACGGACGCAGGCGCAGGTCGACGCGATGGCAGAAGCCGTCGACGGTGGTTTCATCCAGCAGCTTCGCCAGTTGTTGTCCAAGCCGCGCGAAATATTCCTCGGCCGCCAGCGGACGAGGGCCATCGCTTTCGCCCGCCTGCTCGAAGGCATAGACGAGGTCGATGTCGGAACTGAAATTCAGTTCATCGCCGCCCAGCTTGCCCATGCCGAACACCACCAGGCGCACGGGCGTGCCGTCTTCGGCGCGCACCGCGCCATGGCGCTGCGCAAAATCCGTTTCGAGCGCCGCCAGCGCAGACTGCAGGCAATCGTCGGCCAGTCGCGTCGCCCCCTGCAGCGTGGCATCCACGTCGTCCAGTCCGAGCACGTCGCGCCAGACCAGCCGCGTGGATTCCGCGCGTCGATGCCGCCGCAACAGCCGCGGCCAATCGTCTCGGTTGCCGGCATCGAGCACCGGCATCGCGAACGGCGACTCGCCATCGTCCCGCGCGAGTGCCTGCAGCACGTCGGGCTGCGCCACCAGCACGTCGATCGCGAAATCGCTGGCGATGGCGATGCGGCGCAGCTTGCCTGCCAATGCGTCGTCATCGCGGACGGCGGCATCGAAACGCGACAGCGCGCGTCCGGCCAGTTCGTCGAGTTCGTTCCCTGCCACTGCATCCATCCGCGGATTGTGGCATTGCCGATCACGCGTCGTCCGACGCCTGCATCCGTCCACGGGCAACGAGATCGATTCGCCGGGACGACGGATCCGGTTGCCGGACAGCCGGAATGACTGGCGATACCGGGCGGACGGCTGGCGCTTTGCCTTCGCCACGCGAGACGACGCGTTCATTGCCATCGCGATCCATCGACCCACCCGGCGCGGCAATAAAAAAGCCCGCTTGCAGTTGCCTGCCAGCGGGCTTTGCTCCTCCCCCACGTCGGGTGCGGGGGCATCGTGAAGGAATCGTTACCCCGGTTGCACGCTGCACCGCAAAACGATACCGACCGGTTCACTATGGCCGGGCTGGCAGGAAACGATTCCAACCCCGCGGATTACCCATTCAGCTGAATGCGCCGCCCCATGTCGCGCAGGATCTCGCGGGCCGCGTTGCGACCCGGCAGCCCCGTCACGCCACCGCCGGGGTGGCTTCCGGATCCGCACAGGTACAGCCCGCGCAAGGCACCCCGGTAATTGCCCTGCCCCAGCAGCGGCCGGGCGGAGAACATCTGGTCGAGGCCGAGCGCGCCGTGGAAGATGTCGCCACCGACCAGCCCGAAGCGACGTTCGAGGTCGAGCGGCGACAGCGCCTCGTAGCCCAGCACGCTGCGCGCGAAGTTGGGGGCGACCGCATCGACGGTCTCGATCATCAGCTTCGCCACGGTGTCGCGATGCGCATCCCAGCCACCATCCACGTCGGGATGCACGTGCTGGCAGAACAGGCTGGCGACATGCTGCCCGGGCGGGGCCAGGGTGTCATCGAGTGTGGAGGAGATCACCAGTTCGACGATGGGGGCACGCGCCCAACCGGCGTTGTAGGACTTCGACTTCGCATCGAAGTAGGCATTCTCGAAATACTGCAGCGAGTGGCCGACGAGGATGCCGCTCTGGTGATGTGGCTGCAGATGCGTGCCCGGTGCGGCGATGAAGTCCGGCAGTTCGGACAGCGCCACGTTCATGCGGAACGTGCCCGAGCCATTGCGGTGGCGTTCGATGCGTTGCGCAGTGTCGTCGTCGAGGTGCTCGCGCGCGACCAGCTTGGTGTACAGCAGCTTCGGATTGAGGTTGGAGGCGATGGCCGTCGCGCGCAGTTCGCGCCCGTCTTCCAGCGCCACGCCGACCGCCTTGCCGCCTTCGACCAGCACGCGCGCGACGGCGGCATCGGTTTCGATGACGACACCGCGCGCTTCGCATTCAGCACGCATCGCCTGCGTGATCGCACCCATGCCACCGATGGCATGGCCCCACACGCCCTGCTTGCCGTTCACTTCGCCGAACACGTGGTGAAGCAGCACGTAGGCGCTGCCCGGCGTGTACGGGCTGGCGAAATTGCCGACCACCGAATCCCAGCCCAGCGCCGCCTTTAGCGGTTCGGATTCGAACCAGTGGTCGAGCAGCTCACCAGCCGACTTGGTGAACAGGTCGAGCAGGTCGCGACGCCCGCGCATGTCGAGGCGCTTGAGTTGCTTCGCCACGTCGTACGAGGCCAGCCAATCGGCCAGCACGAAGCCGTCGCTCACGTTGGGTGGCGTGCGATCCATCAGTTCGCGCAGCACCACGACCACGCGGTCGAGCATTGCGTAGTACTGCGGCAGGCGCTCGGCATCGCGCTGCGACCAGCGCGCGACTTCGGTGGTGCCGTACTCGCCACCCAGCCGGAACGAACGGCCATCGGGCAGCGGCAGGAAATTCGAATACGGACGCTCGACCACGCGCAAGCCGTGTTCGACCAGGCGCAGGTCGCGGATCACGCGCGGGTTGAGCAGGCTGACGGTGTAGCTGGCGACGGAATTGCGGAAGCCGGGATGGAATTCCTCCGTCACCGCCGCACCACCGACGATGTGGCGACGCTCCAGCACCGTCGCTTTCAGGCCTGCCGCCGCGAGGTACGCCGCGCAGACCAGGCCGTTGTGGCCGCCGCCGATGACCAGCACATCGCTGTCGTGTTTCGTCGCCATCATCCGTGCCCCGGCAGCAACCGCTCGACCGCATCGGCCAGTCGCGATGCAGCATCGGGCCGCCCCAATGCCGCTGCAGCGCGTGCGGCATCGGGCAAGGTCGTGGGCGATTCGAACGCCTCCCGCAGCAAGTCCGACAACGTTTCCGGCGTAAGTTCGGCCTCCGGCACGTGCCAACCCACGCCGGCCTGCGCGAGTGTTTCGGCGTTGCGTTTCTGTTCCTCGCGTGCGCCGCCGTGCGGCAACGGCACGAACACCGCGGGCCGGCCGATGGTCAGCAGATCGGCAGCGGTCGTCGCGCCTGCGCGCGTCACCACGAGATGTGCGTCGCGCAGGCGCTGACCCATGTCATCGAAGAACGGGCGCACGGTGGCGTCGATGTCGGCATCACGCAGCCGTGCGGCGATGGCGTCGGCATCGTCGCCCTTGTATTGCAACGACAGTTGCAGGCGCTCGCGGATGCCTTCGGGCAAGGCCAGCAAGGCCGGCGGCACCACGCGCCCGAACACCGCCGCGCTCTGGCTGCCGCCCACCACCAACAGGTGCAGCGGTGAGCCGTCGCCGAACGAGGGATAGTCGCCGCACGCATCGAGGATCGATTGCCGCACCGGGTTGCCGGTCTCGACGATCTTCGATGCATCGAACCCATCCGCACCCGCAACCTGCGGGAACGACGTCGCAAGCCCGTTGGCGAAACGCAGCAACTGCTGGTTGGCCTTGCTCAGGCGCGTCGCCTGTTCGTGCAAGAGCAGCGGCAGGCCGAGCGATTTCGCGGCAAGCGCCGGGGCGAAGCTGGGATAACCACCGAAGCCGACCATCAGCGCCGCCTTGCGCCGCTTGAGGTCGGCACGCGAAGCCAGCACGCCGCGCAGGATGGTCAACGCCGCCTTCGCCTTCGCCGCCATGCCACCTTCGAGCGAACTGGCTGGCAGCACCACGTGCGCGATGCCCGCCAGCGCCTTGTCGTATTGCGCGCCGCGGCGTTCGGTGTGGATCACCACGTCGTGGCCGCGCGCCATCAGTTCACGCGCCAGCGCTTCGGCGGGAAACAGATGTCCACCGGTACCGCCGGCAGCAAGTGCAATGGTGGATCGTCGGGTCGGTGCTGCAGGCTGTGGCATCGCGCGGTTCGTCAGGGGCATCCGGTACGCATTATGGAGCGCCGTGCTTCAGCCGCCATCGAAGAAGGCCAGCTTTCGCGCCTTCGGCAGCCGCTTGAGCTGCCATTCCGCACGCGAGGTGGCGGCACGGTCGGCATAGGCACGCCGGGCGAGGATGCGCAGCGGCCCGCGACCGCGCGTGTACCGCGCCCCGGCACCGGACGCATGCGCCTGCAGGCGCGCGTCGGGGTCGAGGGCGATGCCGGCATACCAGGTGCCGTCGCCGCATTCGAGCAGGTACAGCCACCAACCATCCGATGCCTCGGTCATGGCAACAGGTTCGGCCGACCGTCGTACCAGTCACGCGCGTTGCGGACATGGAACTTGCGCTGCGTGCCCTGCAGTTCTACGCCCACGCCCAACCTGCCCCAGCCCACGTGCAGGTCGCCGCGGCGGTCGCTGCCCTGCAGCTTCATGCGCGCATCGACCTTGAAGCGGTCGTTGCTGGCATGCACGCGGTCAAGCAGCAACTCGTCGCCGCGCCATGCCCAATGCCCCTGCAGCCGCGCCTCGCCGTCGTCGACGATGCGGCCGATCCACGCCGGGTAGTCGGCCCGGTTGGCGAACAGCGCGAGCAGGAAGCCGACATCCTTCATCCGTGCGCGGATCCGGCCACCCGCCGATGGCGGCTGCTGCCAGGCCACGCGTCCGCCGTCGAGTTCGACCACCGCCCACCACCCCGCATGCGACGTACCGCCTGGTTCGACGAACGCGACGTTGCGCACTTCGACGCGGCTGCCACCGAGCTGGAAATTGCCCCGCTGCAGGTTTCCGCGCTGCAACCGCGCATCGATCACCACATCGCCCTGCAGGTCGATGCCGGCCACCGACAGCCGCGCGCGACGGCCATCGACACGCAGGTGGCCGGTGCCGACATCGCCATCGCCATCGACCTGGAGGTCGCCGGTCAGCACGCCGCTACCGCCACCGAAACGCAGCCGGTCGTTGGGCAGGTAGGGATTGAACACGGCCAGGTCCGGGATGCGCGCGCGATCGAAGCGCACGCGCGCCTGCAACGTCTCGCGCACGCGTTCGAGCTGCGCATCGGACACCAGGTTCACGCGCAGGTCGTCGCCGGTGACGTACTTGCGCGAGGGCGTGCCCGCGGGCGACGCATCGAAACGCCTCATGGCGATGTCCACGCGCGAGCGCAGCCCGCCCTCCGCCGTCGCCTCGACCACCGCATCCGCCTTCGCCTTGCCGTGGAAGCGGTTGCCGAGCACGCGGGCCGTCGCATCCACGTCCTCGGCGCGCAGGCGGCTGCCTTCGACCAATCCGCCATCGGCAAGCCGCAGGTCGCCTTCGACGGTGCCACTGCCTTCCAGCGACAACCAGTCGGCCTGCGCGAACAATCCCACCAGCGCGCCGATCGAAGGGACGTGCCAACGGCCACGCAGGCTGCCGGTCGAATGCGCGAGGCGCGCGCGCCAGTCCTGCACGGGCAAAGTGGTACCCGGCATCCGCAGGTCGGCGTCGAGCGAGAGCCGCGCGCCTTCGCGTTCTGGCAGGTGCGCGCGCAGGTGCAGGTCGTCTTCCACGGACAAGGCGAGGTCGAGCACGTTGGCATGCGTGTCGCCGCCCGGATCCACCACCTGCATCGGCACCTGCAGTAGCAGGCGGTCGCCGCGCACCAACGATCCGCGCGCCAGCGTCAGTTTCGCCTCGACGCTGCCCTCGCCTTGAACCGTGTCGAAGCGGTAACGCCCGTCCTCGTCGAAAGCCGAACGCAGGGCCGGCGCCTTGCCTTCGAGTTCGAGCGTGGCCGCGAACAGCGCCAGCTTCTCGATCCCCGGGTATTCCGATGACAGGTGCGATGCCAGCGAGAACGTCGATGCCACGCGCGCATCGCGCAGCCACTGCTCGCCGTCATGGCTGGCGGTGAGCTGCGTGAACGTCGCCGACGACGGCAGCAGTTCCGCCGGGCCGCCGCGGAACTGCTTGCTGAAACCGACCTCGGCTTCGCCCTTGCCGGCAATCGCCCAGCCGAACACATCGCCACCTTGGATGCTGTCGCTGGCGATGCGATCCATGCGCAGCGTCCAGCCGCCCGGGCGATGCTCGGGGCGCGGGATCTCGGTGTCGCTGCGCGCAACGGAACCGGTCACCGCCTCTGCTTCCACCCACGGCACGCGAATCTGCTTGCGCAGCAACGGCCACAACGCGATCCGGCCACTCGCGCGATCGGCATTCACCGACCACGACGTGCGACGAACATGGCCCTGCATGCTCACTTCGCGCAGCGTGACGTAACCGGGCCACAACGTATGGCCTCCTACCCATGCCATCTGGAACTTCCCGGGCTTGGCGTTGACCAGCGAACGCGCCCACTGCGCGTTCACGAACAGGTTGCCCGCCAGCAGGTAGAGCGCGTACGCCAGCAGCAGCGCGATCCCGCCACGGATCGCCCACCAGCGCGCATCGCGCGGACGCGTTGACTTGCTTTGCTTCGACATGCGCGCAGGATGCCCGAATCGGATGCACGGCGGGAACCATCTTCGCTTGGGCCCACGAAAAAGCCCCGCATCGCTGCGGGGCTTTTGGTCTTGCCGATGATGCGGTTGGCGCGGATCAGAAATCCATGCCGCCCATGCCACCCATGCCGCCACCGCCGTGGGCGTGCGGCTCTTCCTTCTTCGGAAGTTCCGCCACCATGGCTTCGGTGGTGATCATCAGGCCGGCGATCGAGGCCGCGTTCTGCAGCGCCGAACGGGTGACCTTGGTCGGATCCAGGATGCCGAACTCGATCATGTCGCCGTACTCGCCGGTCGCGGCGTTGTAGCCGAAGTTGCCCTTGCCGTCCTTGACGGCGTTGAGCACCACGCTGGGCTCTTCGCCGCAGTTGGTCACGATCTCGCGCAGCGGGGCTTCCATCGCGCGCAGGGCGATCTGGATGCCGTGGTTCTGGTCTTCGTTGGCACCCTTCAGGCCGCCGATGGTCTGCAGCGCGCGCACCAGCGCCACGCCGCCGCCCGGCACCACGCCTTCTTCCACCGCCGCACGCGTGGCGTGCAGGGCGTCTTCGACGCGCGCCTTCTTTTCCTTCATCTCGATCTCGGTCGAGGCACCGACCTTGATCACGGCAACGCCACCGGCCAGCTTGGCCACGCGCTCCTGCAGCTTCTCGCGGTCGTAGTCCGAAGAGGTCTCTTCGATCTGCGCCTTGATCTGCTTGATGCGCGATTCGATGGCCGAGGTGTCGCCGGCGCCGTCGATGATGGTGGTGTTTTCCTTGGAGACCTGGATCTTCTTGGCGCGGCCGAGGTCGGCGATGGTCGCCTTCTCGAGCTGCAGGCCGACTTCCTCGGAGATCACGGTGCCGCCGGTCAGGGTGGCCATGTCTTCCAGCATCGCCTTGCGACGGTCGCCGAAGCCCGGGGCCTTCACGGCCACGACCTTGACGATGCCGCGGATGGTGTTGACCACCAGCGTTGCGAGCGCTTCGCCTTCGACTTCCTCGGCGACGATCAGCAGCGGCTTGCCGGCCTTGGCCACACCCTCGAGGACGGGCAGCAGGTCACGCACGTTGGAGATCTTCTTGTCGTGCAGCAGGATGAAGGGATCGTCCAGATCGGCGGTCTGCGACTGCTGGTTGTTGATGAAGTACGGCGACAGGTAGCCGCGGTCGAACTGCATGCCCTCGACGACGTCGAGTTCGTTGTCCAGGCCCGAGCCTTCCTCGACCGTGATCACGCCTTCCTTGCCGACCTTCTTCATCGCCTCGGCGATGATGTCGCCGATCGAGGCATCGGAGTTGGCCGAGATGGTGCCGACCTGGGCGATGGCCTTGTCGTCGGCGGTGGGCTTGCTGATCTTCTTCAGCTCTTCCACGGCGGCCTTCACGGCCTGGTCGATGCCGCGCTTGAGGTCCATCGGGTTCATGCCGGCGGCAACCGCCTTGGAACCTTCGCGGATGAACGCCTGCGCCAGCACGGTGGCTGTGGTGGTGCCGTCACCGGCGTTGTCGGAGGTCTTGGAAGCGACTTCCTTCACCATCTGCGCGCCCATGTTCTCGAACTTGTCGGCAAGCTCGATTTCCTTGGCGACGGACACGCCGTCCTTGGTGATGGTGGGGGCGCCGAAGCTCTTCTCGAGCACGACGTTGCGGCCCTTCGGGCCGAGGGTTGCCTTCACGGCATTGGCGAGCGTGTTGACGCCGCGCACCATCTTGGAGCGTGCGTCTTCGCCGAAGCGGATTTCTTTAGCGGCCATGGAAATAACCTCGAATGTGTCGGGCGGGATCAAGCCCGCCGCATGGAATTGAAGTGTCTTGATGGCGGGCCGGGGCCCGCCCTACGGAGATGAAGCGAACGACGCTGCGATCAGCCGAGGATCGCGAAGATGTCGTCTTCCTTCACCACCAGGTATTCGGTGCCGTCGAGCTTCACCTCGGTGCCGCTGTACTTGCCGAACAGCACGGTGTCGCCAGCCTTGACCTTCGGCGCGCGCACGTTGCCGTTGTCGAGCACCTTGCCCTCGCCCACGGCCACGACCTGGCCCTTGATCGGCTTCTCGGTCGCCGAGTCCGGGATCACGATGCCGCCGGCGGAAACCTTCTCTTCTTCAACGCGCTTGATGACCACGCGGTCGTACAGCGGCTTGATGTTGCTCATGTTCAACCCTCGCAAGTGATTGATTGTTAATGGAAACGGCCGGCGATATTAGCACTCGCATGTTGCGACTGCCAGCATCGCTGGCGCAAAGATCCCGGCGAACCGGGCGTGACCGGGATGTGGGTGCCCGGAACGGGCTTTCAAGGGGGATGCGAAATCTCCGGGGCTGCGGATGTCCGCCACCCCAAACCTGCTGCAATGGCCTCGGGATGGCCGGTGGGCCATCCCGGCGGCTCGACAAAAACCCTAGAGATTGCCCCTGGCTCCGCTCGGGCCAGTGTCCGGACACTCGCTGCGATGCGCCTCGTCGGCAGCGATGATCCGTGGACGCCACTGTGCTGCACATTGCGCCTCTGCCGCACGAAGCCCCCTGATCCCGTTGTCGACATCAGGGTGGTTGCCCACGCACTCGCTTTCCTGCCGCTCCAGCGACCAGCGGGCTTGTATCAGCTCCCGGCAACGGGCGACCCGTTCGTTGAGTACACGCAGTCCGCCCGGATCAGACTCATCTTGCGAAGCCGATGCCCTCGATCCTGCATCGCTGCCCAACGCACTCCCGGATGATGCCGCACCCGCCGACGTCGGCGCCGCGGCCGCGGACATGCGCTCCGACCCTACCGACATCTGCTGGAAGCCACGCATCAACTCCGCCTGCCTGCGCTGCAACTCCGCCTGGCGCCGTTGCAATTCCGCCTGCTGTTGCCGCTGCTGGCTGGCCTGGGTCTGCGCCTGCTGGGCCAGCATCTGGTTCTGCGATTGCTGCACGTAGGCATTGGCGGCCTGCTGGGTCACATCGACGATGCCGCGCGCCACCGCTTCGAACATCGCACTGCGACGGGCACTGGCTTCGCGACGCTCCGCGTCCGCCCGCTCCCGCGCGCGGGCCTGCTGCAATTGTTGCTGTTCGCGCTGGAACTCGGCCAGCGCACGCTCCTGCGCCGCCTTCATCTCACGCTCCATGGCCACGCGTTCGGCCCGCAACTGCTGCAACTGCGCGAACATGCCCGCGTCGATCCACGACGCGCCCTGCAGCCAGGCCGGGTCGAGCTCGTCGCCAAAGCCCGCAGACACTCCGCCGGCCAGAGCGTGCATTTCGCCGTCTTGCGTCCGCACGACCACGTGATCGCCATCGGCGGCGTCCCAGACCAGACGTCCCGAGCGCTCGGACAGGCGACCGTCGATCCATTCGCCACCGGCGTAGGTCAGCCGGCCACGCACCGGGTTCCCCCCACCAATTCGCCGAGGTACTCGCTGCCATCGCGCCAGCGCATCCGCGCTTCGTCGGCATGGAGCCGGCCGTCCTCCAGCCGCAGGGCACCGGAGTACGCCACGCCTTGCTGCGTGACCGCGCGATCGATCTGCGGCATCTCGAACGAACCCCACGGCGCCTGGATCCACAGGTCGGGAAAGATGGCACTCAAGGCCATCGGAAGGGCCTCCCCTTGGTAACGCATGCCATCGGGCGTGCCCCATTCCCCCTTGCCGGCCGGCGCCGGCACCAGCAGCCACACCGACCCCGGCATCGCCCCGAACGCCCCCAGCGCCAGCGCCTGCGGCTGTGGCGATGCAATGACCGGCCCCAACCAATAGCTGCCATCGGCATACGTGATCCGCCCGAACACGTTGTCGTCAGGCTGGGCCGGGAAGGTGCAGCCTTGCGCCATGCCTTGGTAACTGCGGATATGCGCGGCAGGATGGGCAAAACGCAGTTGCAGGGTATTCACGCCGCCATGCGTCTGGCGGCACTGGCTGAAGTGGCGATTGAACTGCCTGCCCCGCATCAAATTCGACTCAAGCACGTCACTGCGATCGGCAACAAAAGTGTCCGGATGCAGGGCGGCGGCCCACTGGTCGATCCTGGCGATGGTGCCGGCATCGAGCTCGCCGGCCACTCGACCGCCGTCAGGGAGCGCAGGCGAAGAGGCGCGCACATCCACACTGTTCATCACAGCACCGGAAACCGGGGCAACCTCCGAGACAGGGAGCACTGGCGCAACCGTTGGGTGCACAACCTGATCCACGTCGATGCGCGCAGTACCTGCCTGCAGATAGCCAACGCTGCCTTCTTGCTGCAAGGCGGCCGTGGCGACGACAGGCGAGCCCAGCACCGTTCCACCTGCAATGCGCAGGCTGCCGGCCAGCGGGGTTCCGTCCGAAGCCATCGCACGCTCGAGCTGACGCATGTGGAATGCAAACATGCCGTCGCTCCAGGCATTGCTCAACCAGCCGGTGCCACGCGCCGGCACCGCAACGCCCTGCACGCGTGCGCCATCGGCAAATCCCCATTCGCCAACGCCACCAGGCACGGGAACCACGAAGGTCATGGGCGGGGACATCGACCATCGCCCCTGCGCCGAGTCCGGCCACAACGCGCGCACCACCTCGCCCAACCAGTAGCTTCCGTCCGGATAGGTGATCAGGCCAACGACGGCAGGACGTGCCGTCCCGATTTCCATCGGCCCGAATTTCCCGGGCAAGGTGCAGGCGTATCCGCCGCCGACATAACTGCTGATGCGCGCCCCCTCGCCGGTGAAGCGCATCCGGAACACGGTTTCGGGCGTATCGTCTTTGGGCAACCTGGTCATTGACGTCAGGCGGCCGCCACAGCCCTCGAAGTGCGCCTTGTAGCCCTTGCCCCGGAAGAACAGTTCGTCCGAAACCACCACGTCATGGGCAACAACGACCGATTGCGGCGACAGATCCGAACGCCAGCGCTCGATGCGCGGATCACCGTCCGCATACGCCCTGTACGGATCAGGTGCGCCTGCCAAAGCGGAAGTACTTGCCGCCAACAGCAAGATCGACAAGCACCCACGATGGAACCGGCCCAGTGGCCACGTGTGATCCAGCATGCATTCCCCCATTCAGGCACAGCCCCTGACCGGAGACTAACAGCCCATCGCGACCACTGCAGTCGGGCCGGGAGCACATGCCACGCCACGATCAATCCGCCAGCGGCAGCTCCAGGGTCTCCTTGGCCTCTTCCATCACGATGTAGCTCTTGGACTCTCGTACGTGCGGCAGGGTCAGCAGGGTGCTGCCGAGCAGCTTGCGGTAGGACGCCATCTCCGAGATGCGGGCCTTGATGAGGTAGTCGAAGTCGCCCGAGACCAGGTGGCATTCCAGTACGTTGGGCAACTTGAGGGCGGCGCGGCGGAATTCCTCGAAGATGTCCCCGGACTTGTAGGCCAGGCTGATCTCCACGAACACCAGCAACCCGGCACCGACCGAAGCCGGGTCGACGTGCGCGTGGTAGCCGGTGATCACGCCATCGCGCTCCAGCCGGCGCACGCGCTCGGCGCAGGGCGTGGTGGACAGGCCGACGCGCTCGCCCAGTTCGGTGAACGGGATTCGCCCCTCGCGCTGGAGGATGCGCAGGATCTTGCGGTCGATGCGGTCGAGCCCTTGCTTTCGCATGCTGCCTTCCCGGCCTGATGCAGATGAATTACCTGCCATTGGCATCATAAACAGTGATCAACACTGGAATCACGCCAATATACTGGCACGACTCCCTGCCCATCCTTGTTGAGAGCCTGCCGCGATGCGCATCCTGGTGCTCGGTTCCGGTGTCATCGGTGTCACCACGGCGTGGGGCCTGCGCCAGGCGGGCCACGAGGTGGTCGTGGTCGACCGGCAAGCGGCGGCGGCGCAGGAAACCAGCTTCGGCAACGCCGGCCAGGTCTCGCCCGGCTACGCCTCGCCCTGGCCCGCGCCCGGCATCCCGGCCAAGGCCATCGGCTGGCTGCTGTCGCGCCATGCACCGCTGGCGATCAAGCCCACGGCCGACCTCGCCCAGTACCGCTGGCTGTGGGCGATGCTGCGCAACTGCACCACGCATCGCTACGGCATCAGCAAGGCGCGGATGGTGCGACTGGCCGAATACAGCCGCGATTGCCTGGAAGCCCTGCGCCGCGACACCGGCATCCACTACGAAGAGCGCACCCTCGGCACCACGCAGTTGTTCCGCACACAAGCCCAACTGGACGGCGCGGCGAAGGACATCGCCATCCTGCGCGACTACGACGTGCCCTACGAACTGCTCGACCGCGACGGCATCGTGCGGGTGGAGCCGGCACTCGCCAGCAAGGCCGCCACGCTCGCCGGCGCGCTGCGCCTGCCCGGCGACGAGACCGGTGACTGCCACCTGTTCACGCGGCGATTGGCCGAACTGGCCACGCAGCAGGGCGTCGAATTCCGCTTCGGCCAGACCATCGAGGCGCTGCAGGCCGATGGCGACGCCATCACCGGCGTGCGCATCAACGGTCGGTTTGAGACCGCCGACCGTTACGTGCTGGCACTGGGCAGCTGGTCGCCGCGACTGCTGTCGCCCATCGGCATCGACCTGCCGGTGTATCCGCTCAAGGGGTATTCGCTGACCATCCCGATCGTGCGCGAGGACATGGCGCCGGTCTCCACCGTGCTCGACGAGAGCTACAAGGTGGCGATCACCCGCTTCGACACGCGCATCCGCGTGGGCGGCATGGCGGAAGTCTCCGGCTACGACCTGTCGTTGCGCCAGCGCCGCCGCGAGACGCTGGAACTGGTGGTGCGCAGCCTGTATCCCGATGGCGGCGACCTGGCCAAGGCCGAGTTCTGGACAGGCCTGCGGCCCTCCACGCCGGACGGCCCGCCGGTCATCGGCGCAACGCAATACCGCAACCTGCTGCTGAACACCGGCCACGGCACGCTGGGCTGGACGATGGCCGCCGGTTCCGCACGCTATCTCGCCGACCTCATCGATGGCCGCACGCCCGCTATCGACACCGAAGGCCTCGACATCTCGCGTTATTCGCAGCCATGGCCCGCCGCACCGGCGACCCTGCGCTGATTCATCGAAGACACGACACTCTCTGCACATGCGCCCCGCCCACGCCACCATCGACCTCGACGCCTTCGTCCACAACTATCGCGTGGCGAAACAGCTTGGCGGCGGCAAGGCACTGGCCGTGGTCAAGGCCGATGCCTACGGCCATGGCGCGGCGCAGTGCGCGCGCGCGCTCGACTGCGAGGCCGACGGCTTCGGCGTGGCCTGCATCGAGGAAGCGCTGGAACTGCGCGAAGCAGGCATCCGTTCGCCGATCGTGCTGCTGGAAGGATTTTTCGATGCCGGGGAATTGCCGCTGATCGAACAGCACGACCTGTGGACGGTGGCCGCCTCGCCCTGGCAGGTCGATGCCCTCGAACGACATCGTCCGGCGAAGCCGCTGACCGTGTGGCTGAAGCTGGACTCGGGCATGCATCGCCTCGGCCTGTCGCCCGGCGAATACGTGCAGGCATGGCAACGCCTGTCCGCATTGCCATCGATCACCGGCCTGGTGGCGATGACGCATTTCTCGCGCGCCGACGAACTCGCCCAGCCACGCACCGACGAACAACTGTCGACCTTCGATGCCATCCACGCGACGTTGCCGCCGGGCACGCCCGCGAGCATCGCCAACTCCGCCGCATTGATGGCATGGCCACGGACGCGACGCGAATGGGTGCGCCCGGGACTGATGCTCTACGGCACGCACATGCTTGATGCACCTTGCGCCGAAACCGATGCACTGCGCCCGGTGATGCACGTCGCATCCAAGGTAATCGCGGTACGCGACCTCGCCGCCGGCGAACCCATCGGCTACGGCGGCGGTTTCGTCACCGAAGCGCCCACGCGCGTGGGCGTGGTGGCGATGGGCTATGCCGATGGCTATCCGCAATACGCGCCCGCCGGCACACCGGTGCTGGTCGACGGCCATCGCACGCGACTGATCGGTCGCGTATCGATGGACATGCTGACCATCGACCTGACCGACCTTGCCTCATCGGGGCTTGGCAGCGGCGTGGAATTGTGGGGGCGACACCTGCCGGTGAACGAAGTGGCCTCGCACGGGCACAACAGCCCCTATCGCATGCTCACCGGGCTCAAGCGCGTGCCGCGCCAATGGCACGGCGCTTCGCGCTGATCGAAGCTCAGAACCGCCAGGCGCCCTGCAGCATCGTCTCGCCGTCGTTGGGCTGTCGGATGCTCGCGTTCGAGATGTGGCGCGCCAGCAGCGAGAACCTGCCCCAGCGCCAGCCCAGCGTGGTGATGAACTGCGGGTTGCCCGACAAGGCATCGGTATGCCCGACCTGCAGGCCAATGCCGAAGCCGGTGGTGAAGCCGTTGTCGCTGCGCTCGTAGCGATAACCGCCATGCACCACGGTCACCGGATGGTCGAGATCGTAGGCGGTGTTGTCGCGCGGACGGACATGCGTCGCGCCGACTTCCCAGCGCAATTGCCCGTGCTCGCCCAGTGTGCGCCACTCAGGCAACCAGGCCACGGTCGCGATCGGCGTGCTTTCGTTGTTGCGGGTCAGGGAAATGCCCGCCGAGGCTTCGACCTGGGCGAAGGCGGGGAAGGCAAGCAGGGACGAAGCAAAGAGCAAACCCGCAGCAAGCAGGGCTCGCAGCGGGCGACGTGACGTCAGGTGCATGGGGGCATCCATCGGGGGACGAAATCCTGGGTGGCACAGGATAAAGCCTGCCATGTGCGCACGGCACGCGACGTCACTGAACAACGGCGGCACGCTCCGTTCCGTGATGCCGGCGCCAATCCCGTGCATGGGCGGGGTCGGCTACCCTATCCGGCCCTTTCGCGGGATCGCCCCCTCGCATGACCGCCCTGCTCTGCCTCTGCACCTGCCCGGACGCCGACACCGCCCATCGCATCGCCGATGGGCTGGTCGAGGAGCGTCTGGCGGCCTGCGTGCAGATCCTGCCGGATGCGACATCGGTCTATCGCTGGCAGGGCAAGGTGGAACGCACCAGCGAAACCCTGCTGTCGATCAAGACGACACGTGATCGCCTCGATGCGCTCACCGCGCGGGTGGTCGAGTTGCACCCGTATGAACTTCCCGAAGTGGTCGCGGTCGAGATCACCGGCGGATTGCCCGCCTACCTCGACTGGATCGCGCGCGAAACCGCGCCGGGAGACCACGCATGACGGCCATGGGCTGGTGGAAGCGCCTCGTCGCATCGTGCCTGCTGGCAACCGCGATGCCGGCCCTCGCCATCGATGTCGACGACCTGCTGCCGGTCGACGAGGCCTTCGTGCTGACCACGCGCGCTCCGGCCCGCGATCGCATCGAGATCGAGTGGAAGATCGCCGACGGCTACTACCTCTACCGCCACCGCACCGCGGTGCAGGCACAAGGCACCGGCTTCGTCGCGCAGCCGCTGCAACTGCCGGCGGGCACGCCGTACACCGACGAATTCTTCGGCGATGTCGAGACCTATCGCCAGCGATTGACCGCGACGCTGCCCGGCCGCGCCGACACCGGCGCCGCGTCGGTCACGCTGCAGGTGAAATACCAGGGCTGCGCCGACATCGGCATCTGCTATCCGCCGCAGACGAGGACGGTGAGCGTGCGGTTGCCGGCGCAGGCCATCGATGCAGCGCAACCCACTTCCACCGGCGACGCAAGCTTCGCCGCGCTCGGGCGTTCGCTGTCCGGCGCGACGGGAGCGTCGAATGCATTGCTCGGCACCGCGCCGGGCGGGCAGGCACAGGCCTTGCCGCTGCCGCCCGAGCAGGCCTTCGTGTTCGAAGCCATCGCCGGCGACGGCAACACGATCCTGATGCGGTTCACGCCGGCAAAGGGGTACTACCTCTACCGCGACCGCAACACATTCCACATCGACGGCGCCGAGGGCATCGCTGCCGGCACGCCGAAGTGGCCGAAGGGCGTTGCGCACCGCGACGAACATTTCGGCGAAGTCACGGTGTACTTCGACCAGGTCGACGTGCCCTTGCCGGTGCGGCGACGCATCGCAGGCGCCGCAGACGTCACGCTGACCGCGACCTTCCAGGGCTGCCAGGCCGACGGCATCTGCTATCCGCCGATGACACGCACGGTGCAGGTGGCGCTGCCCGTAGGCACGCCGGAAACCGCCGCCGAAGCGCAAGCCGCGATCATTGCGGAACGCGACTCGACCGCCGTCGCACCCGCGCTTCCGGTCGAAACGGATGCCATCGACGCCGATGCGGCGCCGGCCACGGTCGATGTGCCCGAAACATCGACGCCCGATGCGTCTGCCGACAACGCATCACGCACGTCGGCGCCGGGCGTGCAGGCTTCGCTGCCCAAGGGCGGCCTGTTCGGCGCACTGCTATTGGCGCTGCTGGGCGGCCTGATCCTCAACCTGATGCCCTGCGTGTTGCCGATCCTCTCGCTCAAGGCGCTGGGACTGGCGCAATCGGGCGAGAGCCGGCAGCGCGCGCGCAGCCATGCGCTCTGGTACACGGCGGGCGTGCTGGTGGCGTTCGCTGCCATCGGCCTGATCGCCGTCGCGTTGCGCGCCACCGGGCAGGCGCTGGGCTGGGGCTTCCAGTTGCAGCAGCCGTGGTTCGTCGCGGCGCTGGTGTACCTGATGTTCGCGGTCGGACTGAGCCTGTCGGGCGTGTTCTCGCTGGGCGGCGGTGTCGGCAACCTCGGCAGCGCGTTGGCGACGCGCAGCGGGCCGGTCGGCGACTTCTTCACCGGCGTGCTGGCGTGCGTGGTCGCCAGTCCGTGCATCGCGCCGTTCATGGGCGGTGCGTTGGCATTCGCATTCGCATCGTCGACGTGGCTGGCGCTGGCGGTATTCCTGATGCTCGGCCTCGGCCTGGCGCTGCCCTTCCTGCTGATCGGC
This sequence comes from Luteimonas sp., assembly GCA_024707405.1. Taxonomy (GTDB): domain Bacteria; phylum Pseudomonadota; class Gammaproteobacteria; order Xanthomonadales; family Xanthomonadaceae; genus Luteimonas. The sequence goes on along the minus strand of JANPZU010000006.1, from coordinate 111,411 downwards.
TTCGTGCCTGCGTTGGCGAATCGTTTGCCGAAACCCGGCGCATGGATGGACACGTTCAAGCGTGCGCTTGCGTTCCCGATGTACCTGACCGCGATCTGGCTGGCGTGGGTGCTGGGCAAGCAGCGTGGCGTGGATGCGATGGCGCTGGTCGCCGCTGGCCTGGCGCTGTTCGCGCTGGCGCTGTGGTGGCACGAACATCGCCGCTTCAAGCCCGGCATCGCCGGTCGCGCGTTTGCACTCGCGTTGCTGGTGCTGTCGCTGCTGCCGATCATGCGCGTGGCAACGATGGACGCACCGGCACGCAATGCCGCGACTGCCGAAGGCGAAGTCGCGTACTCGGCCGAACGCCTGCAGGCGCTGCGCGACGAAGGCCGCGTGGTGTTCGTCAACATGACCGCCGACTGGTGCGTGACCTGCAAGGCCAACGAACGCCGTGTGCTGGCGCGCGCGCCGTTCCGCGATGCATTGCAAGGGGCCGACGCCGTCTACATGGTCGGCGACTGGACGGACGTGGACGACCACATCGGCGCCTACCTCGCCCAGCACAACGCCGTCGGCGTGCCGCTGTACGTGGTGTACCCGGCGAACGGCGGCGAAGGCGAGGTGCTGCCGGCGATCCTCACCGACGCCATCGTGGTGTCGGCGCTGGAACGCGCGGCACGATGAAAGTCACGCCGCTGCGCATCGTCGCGTTCGCGTTCGTCGCCGGATTGCTCGGCCTGGTCGCCGGGCTGTGGATCAACGGCCCCGGCCCGCTGCTGGGCACCGAGTTCGGCCAGCGCATGCTCAACGACTCGCTGGTCGCTGCCACGCCCACGCCCGAAGGTGTGCCGGTCGCCAAGCGCGGAGAAACGATCCCGGCGGTCAGCATCGCCACGCTCGACGGCGGCACCCTGCGCCTGCCCGACGCCTACGCCGGCCAACCGGTGTTGATCAACCTCTGGGCAAGCTGGTGCGGCCCGTGCATCGAGGAAATGCCGGAACTCGACCGCTACGCCCGCGAACAGGGCACCGGCGGCACGCAGGTGCTCGGCATCGCCCTGGACGATGCCGAAGCGGTGCAGGATTTCCTGCAGCGCATCCCGGTCGGCTACCGGATCGCCCTCGACGCACCCGGCCCGGCCGATGCGGGTGTGCTGCTCGGCAACCCCCGCGGCGTGCTGCCCTACACCGCACTCGTGTCGGCAGATGGCCGTTTGCTCAAGCAGAAGATCGGGCCATTCCAGCATGGCGAGATCGACGACTGGGCAGCGCCCTGAGCCACGCACGGGACGCGCACGGGTGGCGCCAAAGCGTGACTAGAGCCCCAACTCAAACAATCGCTTAACTTCCGCCATCGTCGGCGAACTGGACAGCATCCGGGGCTTGGCCCAGACTGCGCGCCATCGACCGCCCGGTGTCCCGATGGCAAAGCTGCTCGTCCTCCACGGCCCCAACCTCAACTTGCTCGGCACGCGCGAGCCGGAGATCTATGGGCATGCCGGCCTGGACACCATCGATGCCGACCTCCGGGCACGCGCCGCCGAAGCCGGGCACGCGCTGGAAAGCTTCCAGTCCAACGCCGAGCACGCGCTGGTCGAACGCATCCAGGCCGCCCGTACCGACGGCACCGACTTCATCCTGATCAATCCCGCCGCCTTCACCCATACCAGCGTCGCGATCCGCGACGCACTGGCGGCGGTGGCGATCCCCTTCATCGAAGTGCACCTGTCCAACCCGCACGCCCGCGAGCCGTTCCGCCACACCAGCTATCTCAGCGACAAGGCCGTCGGCGTGGTCTGCGGCTTCGGCCCGCTCAGCTACGCGCTGGCACTGACCGCCGCGCTTCGGCAGCTTGATGCCCCCCGCTGAAACCCACATTCCTTTCGCAACACGAAACACACGAGGCACGCCATGGATCTTCGCAAGATCAAGAAACTCATCGACCTGCTCGAAGAATCGAACCTCTCCGAACTGGAGATCAAGGAAGGCGAGGAGTCCGTGCGCCTGTCGCGCAACGTCTCCGGCGCCGCGCCGGTGGTCTACGCCCAGCCGCCGGCCACGCCGGCGGCCCCGCCGCGCAACGACGAGCCGGTCATGCCGATGCGCTCCCCCGTCGACGGCCCCACCGGCGGCCGCGAACCGGCAGCCGGCTCCGCGCTGCCGCCCGGCCACGTGGTCAAGTCGCCGATGGTCGGCACGTTCTATTCCTCGCCCTCGCCCGACAAGCCGGCTTTCGTGACCGTCGGCCAGTCGGTCAAGGCCGGCGAGACGCTGGGCATCATCGAGGCGATGAAGATGTTCAACCCGATCGAGGCCGACACCTCGGGCACGGTCGTCGCGATCCTGACCGAAAGCGGCCAGCCGGTGGAGTTCGACCAGCCGCTGTTCGTGATCGGCTGAGTCCTTCGACTCCGCTCCGCCAAGCCCAGGACGAACGGGAACACTCATGCTCGATAAAGTCGTCATCGCCAACCGTGGCGAAATCGCGCTGCGCATCCTGCGCGCGTGCCACGCGCTCGGCATCCGCACGGTCGCGGTGCATTCCACCGTCGACCGCAACCTCAAGCACGTCGCCATGGCCGACGAATCGGTCTGCATCGGGCCGGCGCCATCGCCGAAGAGCTATCTCGACATGGCCAGCATCATCGCGGCCGCCGAGGTGACCGACGCGCAGGCGATCCATCCCGGTTACGGCTTCTTGAGCGAGAACGCCGACTTCGCCGAGCGCGTCGAACAGAGCGGCTTCATCTTCATCGGCCCCAAGGCAGAGACCATCCGCCTGATGGGCGACAAGGTGGAAGCGATTCGCGCGATGCAGGACGCCGGCGTGCCCTGCGTGCCCGGCAGCGGTGGCCCGCTCGGCGACGACGCGGCGACCAACGTCAAGATCGCGGCGGAGATCGGTTACCCGGTGATCGTGAAGGCCGCGGGCGGCGGCGGCGGGCGCGGCATGCGCGTGGTGCATACCGAAGCCGCGCTGGTGAACGCGATCGCGACCACCAAGCAGGAAGCCAAGGCCGCGTTCGGCAACGACATGGTCTACATGGAGAAGTTCCTGGAGAACCCGCGCCACGTGGAGATCCAGGTGCTCGCCGACGGCCAGGGCAGCGCGATCCATCTCGGCGAGCGCGACTGCTCGATGCAGCGCCGCCACCAGAAGGTGGTCGAGGAAGCACCCGCGCCCGGCATCACGCCCGAGTTGCGCGCCGAGATCGGCAAGGTCTGCGTGGAAGCCTGCATCCGCATCGGCTACCGCGGTGCCGGCACCTTCGAATTCCTGTTCGAGAACGGTCGCTTCTACTTCATCGAGATGAACACCCGCATCCAGGTGGAGCATCCGGTCACCGAACTGGTCACCGGCATCGACCTGGTGCGCGAGCAGCTCAAGATCGCGTCCGGCCAGAAGCTGTCGATCAAGCAGGAAGACATCGTGCTGACCGGCCACTCGATCGAGTGCCGCATCAACGCCGAAGACCCCGACACCTTCCTGCCCTCGCCCGGCCTGATCCAGCATTTCCACGTGCCCGGAGGCCCGGGCGTGCGCGTGGACTCGCACATCTACGAAGGCTACGCGGTGCCGCCCAACTACGATTCGATGATCGGCAAGCTGATCGTGCACGGCCCGGATCGCGAAACCGCGATCGCACGCATGCGCGTGGCGCTGAGCGAGATGGTGGTGGACGGCATCAAGACCAACATCCCGCTGCAGCAGCGGATCATGGCCGACCGCGGCTTCCAGGAAGGCGGACAGAACATCCACTACCTCGAGAAGCGCCTGGCCGAGCGCAAGGACAAGGCGCTGTCCATCGGATGATGGCGAGCAGGGCAGGCCTGGCCTCGTGAACGTACTCCATTCACTCCGCATGCGGCTGCTGCGCCGGCTCGGCGGCGTGCCTGTCACGCCCGCCGCGCAGGCACCGATCGGCTTCGAGCACGACGGGCACGTCGGTACGTTCGAGCGAATCGAAGGCGCGCCGCTGCCGATCGTGCGCACCTTCGGCTGGTACGCAGGCCCCCGGCACCTGCCGCTGGTGCTCGACACCACGCATCGCAACGGCATCGCGCCGACGGTCTACTCGAAGATCCTTCGCCCGGACGTGCGCGCCGCCGGCATCGCCGACGAGTTCGGCGGCTTCCGCGCGGATTTCCTGCTCGATGCGGGCGAACAGCCCGTCGCGTTGCGCCTGGGCGAGCGCACCTTGCACCAGGCATCGCCTTCGGCCGGATACGCCACGCTCGATCCGCACTACCGCAACCTGCTCACGCAGGACAAGGTGCTCGGGCGAAACGCGATCTACGGCTCCGGCCCGCCGACCAACGTGTCCGACGAATTCAAGACCTTCACGCTGCGCGCCGAAGGCAAGGTGCTCGACTTCGGCTGCGGCAACGGCGACGTGGTACTGGCCCTGCGCGGCCAGGGGCGCGATGCGCACGGCATCGAACTCGACGAGCCACGGATCAGGAAGGCGCTCAAGCCCGGCGCCGAACAGCACGTCACGCTCTACGGCGGCGGCATTCCGTCGCCGTTCGCCGACGCCTCGTTCGACTGGATCGTCTCGACCGAAGTCATCGAACATATCCCGGACATCGCCCGCTACATCCCCGAGTTCCACCGCGTGCTCCGGCCCGGTGGCAAGGTGCTGGTGACCACGCCCGACATCACCTCGATCCCGAGCAGCTTCCCGACCAACACCGTGCCGTGGCACCTGCTCGAATCCACGCACGTCAATTTCTTCACGCCGGCGAGCGTGGCCGGCCTGTTCGCGCCGCACTTCGACCTCGATTCGACCTATTGCCTGGGCTCGACCCGGATCAACGGTTTCTTCGTGCCGGGCTCGATCGGCGCGATCTTCTCGCACAAGCCCTGAAACCCTCCCGACATCCGAACATCCGCAGGACGCGACATGCCCTTCCTCGAACTCACCTTCCGTTGCAGCGAAGCCGAACAACCGCGCGTCGAACGCGCACTGGAAGACATGGGCGCACTGTCGGTGACGATGCAGGACGCACACCTGGATGCCGCCGACGAACAGGCGATCTTCGAGCCGGGCGTCGGCGAAACACCACTGTGGCAGGAGATGGTGCTGGCCGCGCTGTTCCCGGGCGACACCGACGCCTTGCTGCTGCTGGCGACGCTGGAATCGTTCGACCCGGGACTGGACTGGTCGGGCGCGGGCTTCCGCAAGGTCGACGACCAGGACTGGGAACGCGCGTGGATGGATCAGTACGTACCGCTGCGCTTCGGCACGCGCACCTGGATCGTGCCGTGGAATCGCGAACTGCCGGACGACGCACAAACCGGCGACGCGGCGATCGTGCGGCTCGACCCCGGCCTGGCCTTCGGCTCCGGCACGCACCCCACCACGTCGTTGTGCCTGCAGTGGCTGGACGCGCTGGCCAATGACGGCCTGCTCGCAGGCAAGCCGGTGCTGGATTTCGGCTGCGGCAGCGGCATCCTCGCACTCGCCGCATTGAAGCTCGGTGCCGTACACGCCAGCGGCATCGACAACGACCCGCAGGCACTGGTGGCCACGCGCGACAATGCCGACCGCAACGATGTCGGCGAGCGGCTCGACGTGTTCGCGCCGCAGGATGCGCCGGACACGACCTATCCGGTCGTCGTCGCCAACATCCTCGCCTCTGCACTGGATGCCCTGGCCGAAACGCTGGCCGAACGCACCGCGCCCGGTGGCCACATCGCACTGTCGGGCATCCTCGACGGACAGCAGGAGGAATTGCTGCGTCGTTTCCGCCCGTGGTTCGACCAGCTTCGGGTCGCGCACGAGGGCGACTGGGTGCGCATCGATGGCGTGCGCCGGTGACGCAGGGCACGCCATGCCGCGACACCGGCATGGTTGAATAGCCCGATGTTCGTCAACTGCCACCATTGCAACGCACTGGTCGCCACCGATCCGGCGACCGACCGGCCGCCGGAACGATGCCCGCGCTGCGCCGGCAAGTTGCGCGACGACGCCCCTGCTGCCGAAGTCGCAGCCGCACCCACGATGGATGCAACCGCGGATGACACCGCGGCGGGGATCTCGCCCGCCGATGCCAACGCCGACACCGGGGATGCCTGGCGCCACGCGGCGGGTCTGGTCGCGTCGCTGGCAGGCGCCATCAGGACGCCATCGACCGAGCCCGTCGACACGGCACGCACGGAAGTACCGCACGGCAAAGACGACCCGACACCCGATGCAGGCCAGGGACGCGCCGAAGCCTCGGCAGCCGATCGCGACGAAGCAGAAGGCGATGCCGGCCCCGCAGACGACGCGGCAGACATCCTCTTCGCAGCGGCATCGGAGCACGAAGTCGCCGATGGCAGCACCGTCCCCATCGAAGTCGAAGTCACATCCGCCCACGACGATGCCTCGCCTGCGCACGACGCGCCCGGCATCGACGGCACCCCGGAAGTCGCCGAAACCGCAGCGCCAGCGGCTGTCCTTCCGGCAGCGAAACCCGCCCCGAGCTTCATCGCGGCGCGCCCCACCCCGCACGCTGCGCCGACCGCTGAGCATCGCTGGCTGGTGATCGGCGCGCTCGCCGTGCTGTCACTGTCGTTGCTGCTGCAGATCCTGTTGGCCGATCGCGCCCGCCTCGCCGAGGATGCGCAATGGCGACCGCTGCTGTCGACGCTCTGCAACGCACTGGGCTGCACGTTGCCGCCATGGCGGGAACCCGGCGCACTGGTGCTCGTCGCGCGCGACGTGCGCCCAGATCCCGCACGGCCCGGCGTGCTGCGCGTGAGCGCCACGTTCCGCAACGATGCGCGCTGGTCGCAAGCCTGGCCGCGGATGGCGCTGACGCTGTCGGACGTCGATGGCCGGGCCGTCGGCACGCGGACGTTCGCGCCACGCGAATATCTGGGCGACGAACCCGACGATGCCGTCTTGTCCAGCGGACAAAGCGCGATGATCCGGTTGGACGTGATCGAACCGGCCGCGAACGTGGTCGCATTCTCGTTCGAATTCCATTAAATGCGGCGTTCTCGTTGGCGCCCCGTGCGATGACGCGCTAGACTCGCTGCCCCCTTTAGATACGCGGCGCGGACATCGCCCGCCCCCGCGAAGGGCACCACCACGCTTCCGGACACGCGCTTGAACACCCACGACCGCACCGATGCCACGCAACGCACGCCTCCGCGCGCGCCATTGCGCGAGCACGTCGCGAACTCCGTGCGCCGCTACCTCGGCGACCTCAACGGCAACGCCACCGACAACCTGTACGAGATCGCCCTGCGCGAACTCGAGATCCCGCTGTTCGTCGAAGTGCTGAACCATTGCGACGGCAACCAGAGTCGCGCCGCCACCCTGCTCGGCATCCACCGCGCCACGCTGCGCAAGAAACTGCGCGAATACGGGCTCGACCACTAGCCCAAGGCTTGGCGCCCCGGGCAACGACCGCATCGACGTCATTGCCGCCCGTCGCATCCGGCGCGCGGACTACAATACCGGCCCCACCCGCACCCACGCCGCCACGATGCCTGACCTGCTGCCCGTTCGCCGGGCCCTGCTGTCCGTGTCCGACAAATCCGGACTGCTCGAACTCGCTCGCGCCCTCGCCACGCGCAACGTCGAACTGCTGTCCACGGGCGGCACCGCGAAGGCGATCCGCGATGCGGGCCTGCCGGTGAAGGACGTCTCGGACGTCACCGGGTTCCCGGAAATGATGGACGGCCGCGTCAAGACGCTGCATCCGAAGGTGCATGGCGGACTGCTCGGGCGTGCCGGCACCGACGACGCGGTGATGGCCCAGCACGGCATCGGCGCGATCGACCTGCTGGTGCTCAACCTGTATCCATTCGAGTCCGTCACCGCGAAAGCCGACTGCACCCTGGCCGATGCGGTCGAGAACATCGACATCGGCGGCCCGGCGATGCTGCGCAGCGCAGCGAAGAACTTCGCCCGCGTGGCGGTAGCGACCGATCCGTCGCAATACGCCGGCCTGCTGTCCGAACTCGAAACCAACGACGGCGCGCTGTCGGCAAAGACCCGCTTCGCGTTGTCGGTCGCCGCATTCAATCGCGTTGCGCAGTACGACGCAGCAATCAGCAACTATCTTTCGGCGATCACCGATGCTTCGAACGAGGTGCCGGTGCGCACCCCGTTCTCCGCGCAGGCCAACGGCAGTTTCGTCAAGGTCATGGATCTGCGCTACGGCGAGAACCCGCACCAGCAGGCCGCGTTCTACCGCGACCTGTTTCCTGCGCCCGGCTCACTGGCCACGTTCGAGCAGTTGCAGGGCAAGGAACTGAGCTACAACAACATCGCCGACAGCGATGCCGCATGGGAATGCGTGCGCCAGTTCGACGCGCCGGCCTGCGTCATCGTCAAGCACGCGAATCCCTGCGGAGTGGCCGTCTGCGCCGCCTGCGGCGATGCCTATGAACTGGCCTACGCCACCGATCCCACCAGCGCCTTCGGCGGCATCATCGCCTTCAACCGCACGCTGGATGCGGCGACCGCCAAGGTCATCCTCGATCGCCAGTTCGTCGAGGTGCTGATCGCACCCGACTACGAGGACGGCGCACTCGATTACGCGAAGAAGAAAGCCAACGTGCGCGTGTTGCGCATCCCGCTGGCACCGGTCACGCCCGGCTTCATCGATACCAAGCGCGTCGGCTCCGGCCTGTTGCTGCAGACCGCCGACGACCGCGTCGTCACCGCCGGCGAACTGAAAGTGGTGAGCAAGCTGCCACCGACCGAAGGCCAGCTGCGCGACCTGCTGTTCGCGTGGAAGGTGGCGAAGTTCGTCAAGTCGAACGCCATCGTCTATGCAAAGGACAATCGCACCATCGGCGTCGGCGCGGGGCAGATGAGCCGCGTGTACTCGGCACGCATCGCCGGCATCAAGGCCGCCGACGCTCAGTTGCAGGTCGAAGGATCCGTGATGGCCAGCGATGCCTTCTTCCCGTTCCGAGATGGCATCGACGCCGCCGCAGGCGCGGGCATCAAGGCCGTGATCCAGCCCGGCGGTTCGATGCGCGACAACGAAGTCATTGCAGCCGCAGACGAGCATGGCATCGCCATGGTGTTCACCGGCGTACGGCATTTCAGGCACTGAGCGACACACACCAGCCCGCATGCCGCGGAATGGTCAGGCGCATCCACCGCAGAAGGAAGCTTGCATGAAGATCCTCGTCATCGGTTCCGGCGGCCGCGAGCACGCCCTCGCCTGGAAACTCGCGCAATCGCCGCGCGTGGACGAGGTGATCGTCGCCCCCGGCAATGCCGGCACCGCCATCGAGGACAAGTGCCGCAACGCGGCAGCCAAGGTCGACGACCTCGATGGGCTGCTGCAACTGGCGCGCAACGAGGGCGTGGCGCTCACCGTCGTCGGCCCCGAAGTTCCCCTGGTGGCTGGCGTGGTCGACCGCTTCCGCGATGCGGGCCTGCGTATCTTCGGCCCCACCGCCGCCGCCGCACAGCTCGAAGGCAGCAAGGCATTCGCCAAGGATTTCCTCGCGCGCCACGGCATCCCGACAGCGTTCTATTCGGTATTCACCGAGATCGAGCCCGCGCTCGCCTACGTGCGCGACAAAGGCGCACCCATCGTGGTCAAGGCCGATGGCTTGGCCGCGGGCAAGGGCGTGATCGTGGCGATGACGCTCGACGACGCCGAAGCCGCCGTGCGCGACATGCTCGAAGGCAACGCGTTCGGCAACGCCGGCGCGCGCGTGGTCATCGAGGAGTTCCTCGATGGCGAGGAAGCCAGCTTCATCTCGATGGTCGACGGCAAGACCGCGCTGCCGATGGCAACCAGCCAGGATCACAAGCGCGTTGGCGATGGCGACACCGGCCCCAACACCGGCGGCATGGGTGCCTACTCTCCGGCACCCGTAGTCACGCCCGAAGTGCACGCACGCGTGATGCGTGAAGTGGTCGAGCCGACCGTCGCCGGCATGATCGCCGACGGCACGCCGTTCACCGGCTTCCTGTATGCCGGGCTGATGATCGACAAATCCGGCGCGCCGAAGGTGATCGAATTCAACGTGCGCTTCGGCGACCCTGAAACGCAACCGATCATGCTGCGGCTGCAGTCGGATCTCCTCGATCTCGTCGAGGCGGCGATCAATGGCAAGCTGCATGAGACGCAAGCGCAATGGGATCCGCGCCCGTCGCTGGGCGTGGTGATGGCCGCGCACGGCTATCCCGGCACCGTGCGCACCGGCGACACCATCAATGCCTGGGACGCGCCCGAGGTGGAGGACACCAAGGTCTTCCACGCCGGCACGCGCATCGAAGGCGAACACGTCGTCACCGCCGGTGGCCGCGTGCTGTGCGTGTGCGCACTGGGCAACGACATCGCCGACGCACAGCGCAAGGCCTATGCCGAAGTCGCCGGCATCTCGTGGCTGGGCGAGTTCCACCGCCACGACATCGGCTGGCGCGCCATCGGGCGCGGGCGGGGCTGATCGCTTGCCTTCGCCCGTCGGGTGAATATAACATCAGTTATAACAACCTAGGCATGCTGTCATGAAGCTCAAGATCACCACCATCGGCAACTCCGCCGGCGTGATCCTGCCCAAGGATCTACTGGCGCGCCTGCGCCTGGACAAGGGCGACGAACTCTATGCACTGGAAACCCCCGACGGCATCCGCTTGACCGCGTTCGATCCGGAGCTGGCGGCGCAGATGGAAGTGGCCGAGCAGGTCATGCGCAAGCGCAAGACACTGCTGCGCAAGCTCGCACAATAGGCGCGACGAAGTGATCGTCTGGCTGTCGCGCGCATTGGCGCTTGCCATTCACGAGCGCCAGTTGGCCGAGCACGGCGGCGGCAGCGGCGTGCGCGACGAAGCACTCCTCGAATCGGCGCTGGCGCGGCCTCTGCAGCTGCATGCCTATGGCAATCCGCCACCCGACCTTGCGGATCTCGCGGCCAGCCTCACCTATGGGCTTGCACGCAACCATCCATTCGTGGACGGGAACAAACGCACGGCGGCCGTCGCCTGCGAAACATTCCTGCTGCTCAACGGCACCGAACTGCTTGCCGATGACGTGACCTTGTACCCCGTCTACATCAGTCTGGCCGAAGGCTCGTTGTCCGAAGCCGATTTCGCTGCATGGCTACGCGCGCGGCTGTCCTCGCCAACGCCCGACGCGGTGCACGATAGGCCCGGCCGCTACCGCTGACGCGGCAGCGACGTCCGCATCAGACGTTCGCATCCTCCACCGGCAGCATGGTCTCCAGCGGGGCGGCCCCTGCCGTTGTCCGCGTGCTTTCCGGACAGCGCGCATCCAGGGCATAGGCCGTCATCGACAGCGAGCCATAGGCATAGCCGTCCACCAACACCTTCGCGCGACTGCCTTCGGCGGCGGCAAGCCCGGCGATGTAGAGCAGCGGCAGGAAATGGTCGGGCGTGGGCACGGCGCGCGCATAGTCCGGATGCGTGGCCAGCGACGCGATGTCATGCGGGCGCTCCAGCATCAGTTCACGCGCACGCTCATCGAAACGGCGCGACCAGTCGAACGCGCCATCGGGCTGTTGCCAATCGATCGCACGCAGGTTGTGCACCACGTTCCCGCTGCCGACCACCAGCACCCCTTGCTTGCGCAGCTCGGCAAGCTTCGCACCTAGTGCCAGGTGCCACTCGAACGGCTTGCGTGCATCGATGGACAACTGCACGACCGGGATGTCAGCCTCGGGGAATGCATGCACCAGCACCGACCACGTGCCGTGGTCGATGCCCCAGCTGTCGATGTCGGCCCCTGCGCGATCGGGCTTCACCAGTTCCGCGATTTCGCCGAACAAGTCGGGCAAGCCGGGCGCGGGATACTGCACGTCGAACAACGCCTGCGGGAAGCCGAAGAAATCGTGGATGGTGCGCGGACGCGGCATCGCCGTCACCGCCAGCATCGGCACGTACCAGTGCGCCGACACCGCCAGGATCGCGCGCGGACGTGGCACCGACGCACCAAACGCACGCCAAGCCTCGGTGAAGCGATTGCGTTCCAGCGCGTTCATCGGGCTGCCGTGGCCGAGGAAGGCGGCGGGCAACAGGGGTTCGGTCATGGGTGGAGATCCGGCTGCGGCACCTCGGCACTCTAGCAATCGTCATTCACCACGGCGGGAAGCACTCCGCAACGGATCGTTCCGTGCCACGAGGAAATCGTACTCGCCATTCATCCAGGCAGCGGCAATGCCCACCCTTCCGGTCATTCGGCGGGAACCCTGGAGGAGGTGGGGTAACAGCACCTCCCCACTGGAACAGCCGCACGGATCGCGAACGGATTGAACAGTCAGGGCGACGGATTTGCCAGTTAAGAAGACTTGATTCGCTAGTTAAACGCGCGGGTGCCTTGCTGGAAGGGCCGCAGGCCCATTCCGTACCAATGATCCGAACAGGCGCCACCCTGACCGCAAGCACTTGATACGCACGGCTCCCACCGCAATCAGCGCGAATCCTGATAGAGATGCTTCTGGAACCCAATGAAGGTCAGCCGGATCTGCTCGGGCGAGCCGAGATCCGCTGCAGCATCGGCGATGGCGTTGTATTTCAGGCGCAGCAGCGGCGTGAGTTTCTCCATGTCCAGCTCATCGACGCCCTCGCGGACATAGTGATCCAACACGAACTCCACGAACGCCAGATGGCGGTCGCTCTTGTAACTCGTGTTGACCGCCGCCTTGGCCAAGATGGCGCGTTCGCTGCGCGGGATCGGCGCACGCGTGTAGGCCACGTAGGCCAGTACATCGAACAGATCGCTGTCGTCGGCCTCGATGGCTGCCTGCATCCCGGCCAAGGCTTCGCGCCCGAACCCTTTCTCGGCCAGTCCATCCAGCAACGCCCTGCGCGTTGTCGGCTCGCTCCAGAGTTCCCGCAATTGGTCTTCGTCCCTGAAGAATTCCGGCAGCGTGCCGAACAGGCTCTCCAGGAATTGCGCGGCGGACATGGGCTTGCCGTCCGCACTCCAGAACGTCGTGGCCACCATGCTCTGGATCCGACGTTCCTTGCCATCGGCCAGCTTCACCTTGATCCGCTGCGGACGCGGCGGCGGATCGCCGCCTTCGCCCGGCCCGGCCGTCGTGTCGTCACCGCCGCGCGGCGGACGCGGACGCGACGGCTCCGGATCTAGCGGCTCGCCGTCCCATTCCGGGTCGTTGAAATGCAGGTAGGCCTTCACGAAATCATGGATGGTGAAGTAGTCCTTGCCGTCGTACAGGCGGGTGCCACGACCGACGATCTGCTTGAACTCGATCATCGAGTTCACCGGCCGCATCAGCACGATGTTGCGCACATTGCGCGCGTCAACACCGGTGGACAGCTTCTGCGAAGTAGTCAGGATCGTCGGAATCGTCTTTTCGTTGTCCTGGAAGTCACGCAGGTATTCCTCGCCTTTCGCGCCGTCGTTGGCGGTGACACGAACGCAATACAGCGGATCGGGCACCGTCTTGTTCTGGTTGACCAGGTCACGCACCATCGCCGCGTGTTCCTGCGTGGCACAGAACACCAGCGTCTTTTCGCGCGGATCCACCTGCCCCATCCACTCGCGCACGCGGAACGCCTCGCGCTCGGGGATCACGATCACCCGGTTGAAGTCGCCCTCCACATAGCGCTTGCCCGGCACCACCTCGCCCTCCAACACCGCATCGTCGGGCGTGTAGGTGTAGTCGTCCAGCGTGGTGGCCCACTGCTTGACCCGGAACGGCGTCAGGAAGCCATCGTTGATGCCTTGCTTGAGCGAATAGGAATAGACCGGTTCACCGAAGTACGCATAGGTGTCGGCATTGCTCCGCCGCAGTGGTGTGGCAGTCAAGCCCAATTGCACGGCGGGCGAAAAGTAGTCGAGGATCGCGCGCCAGCTGCTTTCATCCTTCGCACCGCCGCGGTGGCATTCATCGATGACGATGAAGTCGAAGAAGTCCGGCGGATAGTCGCCGAAGTACGGCGACGGCTCGCCATTCCTTGGCGGCCCGCTCATGAAGGTCTGGAAGATGGTGAAGAACACGCTGCCGTTCTTCGGCACCCGGCCCTGCCTGCGGATGTCGTCCGGCGCGATCCGCACCAGCGCATCCTCGTCGAAGGCCGAAAACGCGTTATAGGCCTGGTCGGCCAGGATGTTGCGATCGGCCAGGAACAGGATGCGCGGGCGACGGACTGGTTCGCCCTTCCCCTTCCAGTCACTTAGATTCCACTTGCTGTGGAACAGCTTCCACGCCAGTTGGAACGCGATGAAGGTCTTGCCGGTGCCGGTTGCGAGCGTCAGCAGGATGCGGTCACGTCCCTCAGCAATGGCATCCAGCACGCACTGGATGGCGATGTCCTGGTAGTAGCGTCCCTGCCAGGTGCCGCCCTTGTTCTCGAACGGTATGGCAGCGAAGCGGTCGCGCCAGGCGTTGGCATTGGCAAAGGTGCGCGCCCACAGTGCCTCCGGGCCGGGGAAGGCGGCAACGTCACCTTCCGCGCCGGTCGCCATGTCGATGCCGTAGATCGACTGGCCGTTGCTGGCATAGGTGAAGCGCACATCGAGTTTCGCCGCATAGGCCTTGGCCTGCATCACGCCCTCGGCACAGGCCACGCCCCGGGCCTTGGCCTCGACCACCGCCAGCTTGAGGTTGCGGTACACCAGCACGTAGTCGGCAATCTCGGGCTTGGCCCGCTGGCCGTGACCCTGCAACCGCCCCTGCGTGATGCGGAACTCGCGCCGCACCTGGCTGCCTTCCACCACGCCCCAGCCCGCGGCCTTCAGGGCCGGGTCGATCAGTTCGGCGCGGGTCTCGGATTCGTTCATCATTTCCCCTTGGATGCGAGGATAACAACCTGCCCGCCTGATGAATCCCGGGCACCGGCCACGCCATTGCCACGACCTGCCATAATCCTGCCCAACATGGCCCCCGCCTCTTGGTTCCCCGGAACCTACGCGGGGGTTCTTGTTGTCCGCGACACGGCCCTGTCCACCGCCTCAGCCACCATCCATGGGGACTCTGCTAGCATCCTTCCCATGGCCAACCTCGCCCTCAGCAACAAGCACCTGTCCAGCGCCGCCAAGCGCGAGAAGGCCGTTCGCCTGACCATTGCCACATCCTCGGCCGTCGAGGGCATCCGCGCGCCGTTCAAGGCAAAGGCGGTCAAGCGCGCCGTGGCGAAGAAGGTCGCCAAGAAGCGTTAACTCCGCTGCGTCCGCCGCAGCACCTTGCGGAACACCTGTTCCATCGGCCCGTAATCGCACCCCTGCGCCGCGTGGATTGCGGCGATGTACTCGCGTTTCCCGCGCCCGGCGATACCGCCATAGTCCAGCGCAGGCAAGCCCGCCTGTAGCGCCATCATCGTGTTCAGCAGGCGTGCCAGCCGACCATTCCCCTCCCGGAATGGATGGATCAGGATGAATTCCGCGTGGATCAACGCCAGCGCCCGCACCAGCCGTCCCTCATCCATGCCGGCGCAGGGTGTCCATGCACCCAGCACATCCCGCGAATAGTCGGCCATCAGGCGATCGAGCAGATGCGCCGCGGCAAACAGGAAGCCGCCCTTGCTCATGTTGACCTGCCGGTACTGGCCGGCCCACGGATAGATGCCGCCCAGCCAGCGCCGATGCCAGTCCTGCAGGGTGGCCGCGTTGAACACCTGTCGCTCGTCCACTTCCAGCAGCAGTGCACCGGCAAGCGCGACCAGCGCATCCGATTCCGCCGCTTGCATCGCGCCCACCCGCACGAT
The DNA here is from genome assembly GCA_024707405.1 of Luteimonas sp. GTDB lineage: Bacteria > Pseudomonadota > Gammaproteobacteria > Xanthomonadales > Xanthomonadaceae > Luteimonas. The sequence continues at coordinate 95,776 of JANPZU010000006.1, read as the reverse complement.
GCCGAGGCGGTTGGCCAGCACGCGTCCGCGCGATCCGGGCTGGGCATCCCCTTCCGCACCGTGCATGGCATAGCGGCCGGTCATCGCCACAGTTGTCCCGAGAACGCCTGCTGCAGCAGGGATTGCTTGAGTTCGTCGAGGGCGGCAAGTTTGCGGTTGTAGAGGGATTGAAGCCGATCCGTTTCCTGATTCATGGCCTCGATTCTTGCGACAACTGCCACGCGCTCCTGAATGTCGGCTGGAATTGGCACAGGAATCGAGTTCAGCGCCTTCTGGTTGAGCTTGGGTTGCGCCGCCCCCGTGATGTAGTCGTCGAGCGGAATGCTCTCCAGATAGAACTCGACGAACTTCTGCGTCACCATGTCGTCGAACTGAAGGATATGGGCGTGATTGTTCACCCAATACTTTCCGGTGACCGAAAAGGCAATTGGCGTGGAGCGCGACAACAGGTTGGCGCCATCCTCTGAAACCAGCAATGCGTCGCCATCGAAGATGTAGTCCGCCACGTAGTCAACGACTCCCGATGCGCCGTAGTAGGGAAACTCGCCCGGCGTACGATCACCTTTGGTGATAGGAATACGCTTGCTGTCCAGATTTCTGGCAATGCGATTCAGTGTCGTCAGGGGCCATGCACTACCGATAAACAACGACCGACGATGACTGGCATCAACGTCACGGGCCTTCCGCAGGCTCTGCTCGGCATTGGCCTTGGCGGTGGCGATGCCAGCAAACGCTTCGTCGAGGAGGGCGACGATTCGACGCTGCTCACGGACATTCGGGAACCTGACTTCTATCGCCTTGTAGGCGTCGCCATCCAGATTCCTGATGCCGGTGGAGTGGCTCTGCATCGACTCAGTTACGCCCGACAGATACTGCCAATGCAAGAATCTGTGAAGATATTCTGCGGCCAACGCTTCCTGATCACGCACCCTAATGGCGGACGTGAAATTGCTGAAGGAGAAGTCACCATATTTCTTGTCGAAGAACGCAACTCTGCCAACTGCCTGCTTTGGGCCGCCGCCAGACTTCTCAAGAATGATGTCTCCGAATTGGAGCCTTCTCTTCTCGAATTTCTTTTCTTCGACATCGAGATAAGCAATATCGCTATCGTCGAGCGTTCCATCTTTGGTGAAATTCGTGTTTCGTATAACACCCACATTCACAAACGGGCCTTTATCCCCTTTCCATAGGCCATTGTGAAACTCGCAAACATCACTGAGCTTCGCCGCATGCCAACCACTGCTCATACCAATGCCCTGATCTTCGCCAACACCTGCGCACTCGCCCCATCCAGCGCCGCAATCTCGTCGAGGATTTCACGCGGACTGCGCTGCGCAACCACCTCACCTCCGTTCGGGTTCTTCACCGACAGGTCGAACGTGGCCTGATCGACGCTGGCCGCATCCACTGACCAACTTTTCGGCGAATCGGCAAACGTCTTCTGCAATGCCACGAACTCGGCCAGATCGGCATCGTTGAGCGGGTTGGTCTTGCCTAGGCTGCGGCCCGGGTCGAGCTGGTAGAACCAAGTCTTGCGCGTGGGCGCGCCCTTCTCGAAGAACAGCACCACGGTCTTCACGCCCGCGCCCTGGAAGGTGCCGGACGGGCAATCGAGCACGGTGTGCAGGTTGCATTCGGCCAGCAGCTTGCGGCGCAGGCTGGTGCTGGCGTTGTCGGTGTTGGACAGGAAGGTGTTCTTGATCACGATGGCCGCGCGCCCACCGGGCTTGAGCATGCGGATGAAGTGCTGCAGGAACAGGAACGCGGTCTCGCCGGTCTTGATGGGGAAGTTCTGCTGGACTTCCTTGCGCTCCTTGCCGCCGAACGGCGGGTTGGCCAGCACGATGGTCTTCTGGTCTTTTGCTGGATGTCGTTGAGGTTCTGGCCCAGCGTATTGGCGTGGATGATGTTGGGCGCCTCGATCCCGTGCAGGATCATGTTCATCACGCCAATCACGTAGGCCAGGCCCTTCTTCTCCTGCCCGTAGAAAGTCTTTTCCTGCAGCGTCTTCGCATCCTTCGTGGACAGCTTTTTGTTGCTGCGCAGATGGTCGAAGGCCTCGCACAGGAAGCCGGCGCTGCCGCAGGCACCGTCGTAGATGGTCTCGCCGATCTGCGGGTCGACGACTTGGATCATGGCGCGGATCAGCGGGCGCGGGGTGTAGTACTCGCCGCCGTTGCGCCCGGCGTTGCCCATGTTGCGCACCTTGGCCTCGTACAGGTGCGAGAGTTCGTGCTTCTCGGCGCTGGTACCAAAGCGCAGTTCGTCCACCCGCTCGATCACGTCACGCAGGTTGTAGCCGGAGCGGATCTTATTGCCGATCTCGCCGAAGATCTCGCCGATCTTGTATTCCAGCGTCTGCGGCCCGGATGCGCGCCGCTTGAAACCTTCCAGATAGGGGAACAGTTGGTCATCGACAAAGTCGATGAGGTCGGGGCCGGTCAGCGCCTTGTCGTGATCGAAAGCGCCGCCCTTCTTCTTCGGCGCCGCCCAGCTTTCCCAGCGGTACTTCTTCTGCAGCAGCCAGTCGTACTTGCGGCCTTCCAGCTCAGCCTCCATCGCCCGCTCGCGCTCCAGCGCGTCAAGGTACTTGAGGAACAGCAGCCAGGACGATTGCTCGGTGTAGTCCAGCTCGCTGGTGCAGCCGGCATCCTTGTGCAGGATGTCGTCGATATTCTTGAACGCCTGTTCGAACACTGTGGTTCCGGGCCGCCGATGGTCGGGGGATGTTACTGGCCCGGGCGCGGCTTCTGCTAGGCTCGCCGCGTCATCGGGAGGGCGCATGTCCGGCCACAGCCAGTTCACCCTGCTTCGCGAGCGCCGCTTCCTGCCGTACTTCTCGGTGCAGGCGCTGGGCGCGTTCAACGACAACGTCTATCGACAGTCGATCATCGGCATGTTGCTGTACATGGCGGTGGCCAGCGAGCAGATGACGCTGTACGCCAATCTCGCGCCGGCGTTGTTCATCCTGCCCTACTTCCTGTTCTCCGGCCTTGCGGGACAGGTCGCGGAGAAGCTGGAGAAGCAGAAGCTGATCGTGATCACCACGACGATGGAGATCGCGATCATGTCGGTCGCGGCCATCGGCTTTTTGATGCAGAACATGCCGGTGCTGCTGGTGGCGCTGTTCCTCACCGGCACGCAGTCCACGCTGTTCGGGCCGGTGAAGTATTCGATCCTGCCGTCGGTGCTCAGGCCCGAGGAACTGACCGGCGGCAATGGGCTGGTCGAGATGGGCACGTCGATCTCGATCCTGCTGGGCATGGTCTACGGCGGGTTGGTGTTCCAGGTGTTCGGCGAGCACGGGTTCCAGGTCGCGGCCGCATCCATCGTGCTGCTGGCGATCACCGGCAACGTGCTGGCGCGACGCATCCCGAAGGTCGATGCCGGTGCGCCGGAGCTGGCGATCAACTGGAACCCGACCCCCGAAACCATCGCGGTATGGAAGCTGGCGCGCAAGCAACTGGCGGTGCGCAACGCGATCCTGGGCGTGTCGTGGTTCTGGTTCGTCGGCACGATGCTGACCGCGCAGTTGCCCGGCTACGCGGACATCAACCTCGGATCGAAGAACCTCTACATCCTCGCGCTGGGCCTGTTTTCGGTCGGGGTGGGCGTGGGCTCGCTGCTGTGCGAGAAGCTGTCGGGCCGCATCGTGGAGATCGGGCTGGTGCCGCTGGGTGCATTCGGCGTCAGCGCTTTCCTGCTCGACCTGTACTTCGCACGTCCCGGTGCCGCGCTGCAGGCGGGCTTGTCGCTGTCGGAGTTCGTGCGCGCACCGGGCAGCCTGCGGATCATGTTCGATCTGGTCGGCATCGGCCTGTTCACCGGCCTGTTCGTGGTGCCGCTGTTCGCGCTGATCCAGAGCCGCACGCCGAAGGGCGAACTGGCGCGCGTGATCGCCGGGCTCAACATCCAGAATTCGCTGTTCATCGTCAGCGCCGCGATCATCGGCATCGCGGTGCAGCGTTTCCTCGGCTGGACGATCCCGCAGGTGTTCCTGGCGCTGGCCATCGCCAACACGCTGGTGGCGATCTGGATCTTCACCATCGTGCCCGAGTTCCTGATGCGGCTGGTCAGCTGGGTGCTGGTGCGCGCGCTGTACCGGCTGGAACTGCACGGCATCGAGAAGCACGTGCCCGACGAGGGCCCGGCGCTGGTGGTGTGCAACCACGTCAGCTACATGGACGCGCTGATCCTGGCGGCCAGCATCCCGCGGCCGGTGCGCTTCGTCATGTACTACCGGATCTTCGACATCCCGGTGATGCGCTGGATCTTCCGCACGGCGAAGGCCATTCCCATCGCCAGCCCGAAGGAAGACGCGGCGCTGATGCAGCGCGCGTTCGACCAGATCGACGCCGCGTTGGCCGACGGGCAGATCGTCGGCATCTTCCCCGAGGGCGCATTGACCAAGGATGGCGAGATCGCGAAATTCAAGTCGGGCGTGGAGAAGATCCTCGAACGCGCCGCTGCGCGTGGACAGGTGGTGCCGGTCGTGCCGATGGCGCTGCGCGGGATGTGGCGCAGCATGTGGAGCCGGCAGGATTCGCGGTTGGGCCGCATGCGCGTGCCGCGCCGCTTCCGTGCGCATATCGGCGTGGTGGCCGATGCGCCGATCCACGATGCCCACGCTACCGCGGAGCAACTGGAAGCGAAGGTGCGCACGTTGCGCGGAGACGCAGCCTGAGCGCCATCAAGCCTGCGAGGCGTACCAGCATTCGATCAGCCACCGCGAGATCGACAGCCGCGGCGACAACAGCAGGCCTTCGTGCTTCGTCTCGCCACGCAACGCCGCGCCGATCTCGTCGCGCGTAAACCAGCGCGCATCTTCCAGTTCTTCATTGGCGCGCGGCTCGTCCGGCTCGGCATCAGCCACGAAGCCCAGCATCAACGACGACGGGAACGGCCACGGTTGCGAGGCGAGGTAGCGGCAACTGCGCACGCGCACCGACGATTCCTCGAATACCTCGCGCACAACCGTCTGTTCCAGCGTTTCGCCCGGCTCGACGAAGCCGGCGAGCGTGGAATAACGCCGCGCGGGCCAGTTGGACTGGCGGCCCAGCAACAAGCGCTCGCCATCGGTGACGGCGACGATCACCGCCGGATCGGTGCGCGGGTAATGTTCGATGCCGCATTGCTTGCAGTGGCCGAGCCAGCCGGCACGCTCGTAGCGCAGCACGCTGCCGCAAGCGCCGCAGAACCGGTGTCGCGCGCGCCAGTGCAACACGGCGCGTGCCTGCGCGAACGCGGTCGCTTCGCGCACGTGCCAGGTCGCGGCTGCAGTGCGCAGGTCGATGCGTTTCGCAGCATCGGCAGCGTGCGGATCGACGGCCACCGCGAACCACGCCCGCATGTCGCCATCGAGGCCCAGCAACACCGCGTCTGCCTCGCGCTCGCCACGCGAAGCGCCGGTCGCGGGCAAGGGGCCATGGTCGTCGGCAAGCGCATTGCCTTGCGCATCAAGCAGCAACAGCCGCGCATCGGGCCACAGCGCCGCCAGGCGGGTCTCGTCGAGGCGCAGGTGTTCGGCGCGATCCAGCGCGCCGTCGACGAAGGCGAACGGCGAGGCTGGCGACGTCATCGGGTCAGACCGTGAAGGAAGACCCGCAGCCGCAGGTCGATTTCGCGTTCGGGTTGCGGATGGTGAACTGCGCGCCCTGCAGGCTCTCGACGTAATCGACCGAGGCGCCCATCAGGTATTGCAGGCTCAGCGGGTCGACCACCAGGGTCACGCCCTCGGTGACGACGGCCAGGTCGTCCTCGGCCTGCTGCTCGTCGAACTCGAAGCCGTACTGGAATCCCGAGCAGCCGCCACCCTGGATGTAGACGCGCAGCTTGAGGCCGGGATTGCCTTCGTCGGCGATCAGTTCGCGCACCTTGCCGGCCGCCGCAGGCGTGAAGTCCAGCGGGCGGTCGAGCGACTGGTAGCCGGGGGCGGCGGTATCGAGCAGTTCCATGGTGATCAGGATGGGGCGCGGATGCGTCGAGTTCAACCGCCCGCGGGCGATCGCGCGATGTCCGCCCATGCAAAGGTGCGTTCGACCGCCGCGCCACTCGACGGCACCAGCCGCGCATTCACCCGCAGCGGCACGAAGCCCTCGGGCAGCACGATGTCGCCCTCGACCCGCTGGAAGTACCGGAACGAATACTCGCGCCCCGGGGCCTCGGGCTGCTGGCGCAGGTCGGCCCACGACAAGCGCTGCAGCTTGCCCTCGCGGGTGCCTTCCACCGACACCGTCAGCCGGCCGGCGCTGGGATTGTCGCGGTCGAGGGTCTGGGTGAGCGTGGCCACGAAGTGCCAGACCTGTCCGTCGACCTGCTGCGGCCGCAGTTCGAGTTCGTGCACTGTCAGCCCGCGCGGTTGCGCGGTGGCGCCGACGAAGCGTTCGTAGAAGGCGACGTCGGCCTTCAGCCCGGCGATTTCCTCGTCGCGCAGCGCCAGCGCAGCCTGCAGTTCCTGGTTGGCGTCGCGGCTGATCTGGTCGGAGCGCTTGAGGGTGGCGGCTTCCTGCTCAAGTCGCTCCAGTTCGGCGGCCTTGGGCACCGGCACCCCGGCCGAACCGGATACGACCGTCCACACGCCCCACAGGCCGAACACGATGGCAAGGGCGACCAACGCCAGCAGGCCGTAGCCCCACGCGGGGTGGTGGGTGGCGGGGGCCGGACGCGCGGTCTCGGCCGGCGATCGGGCAGCCGTGTCTTCGGCGGGTGGGCGTTCGATCATCCCGCAGGGTATAGCCAGCGGCTTAAGCCTGCGTCAAGCCGGCACGCTCCATATACTGCCGCCGTTCATGGCCGCGCCGCGGCCTGCGGAGACGCCCATGTCCGAGGCCCACCTGTTCGCCATTGGCGTGCTGCTCGCCTGGCTCGCCGGCATCCGCGTCTACCTGACGGTATTCGGCATCGGCATCGCCGGGATGCTGGGCTGGCTCGACCTCCCGCCCGCACTGGCGGCCGCCTCCTCGCCGTGGGTGGTCGGCGTGTCCGGCGCACTGGCCATCGCCGAGTTCTTCGCCGACAAGATCCCCGGCGTGGACTCGGGCTGGGACTTGCTGCAAACCCTGGCGCGCGTGCCCGCTGGTGCGTTCCTCGCCGCGGCCACGCTGTCGCCCGATGGCAGCCTCGGTGCCGGGATGCTCGCCACCGGCGCTGGCGTGGCCTTGACCAGCCATCTGCTCAAGTCCGGGTCGCGCGCCCTGATCAACACCTCTCCCGAACCGGTGAGCAACTGGGCCGCCTCGGCGACCGAGGACGTGGTGGTGGTCGGTGCCCTCGGGCTGGCCTTTGCCTATCCCTGGATCGCACTCGCGATCGTGGTGGCGATGAGCGTTGGCTTCGCCCTGGTGGTCTGGTGGATCTGGCGCAAGCTGTTCCGGCGCCGCCCACGAACCGCGGTGCCGTGACGCCTTCCGGCCACCGCGGCTGGCCGTTCCGGGCGATGGATGTCGTAATTCCCTGATGTCCCGCCGCGCCTGCTGCCGGGGCGACCCAGGGGGATCGAACGAATGGATGGGATGCCGCCCGCCACGGCGGAGCACCCGCATCTGGCGCTGTTGCGTCAACTTCACCGGCATCTCGATGCGGTGGAATCGCGCCTGCGCGCAGCCGAAGACGCCTCCGACCTTGTGCTCCTGCAGGGCCTCGATGCCGACACCACCGCCCTGCACGCGAAGGCCAACGTCCTCGACCTGCCGTGGGCCGGATCGCTGGGCACCTTGTTGTCCGCGCTGCACAGCGCGCAACGCAGCCGGCAGATTCCGGCGGGCGCACTCGCACCAAGGTTGCTGGCTGCGACGGAGCGCACAAGAAAGAAGTTGCCTCCACCGTCCCATGGCGGCACAGTTCCACGAATGTCCGCCGCCGACGACCGCAGCCGCGCCGAATTCCCGCCTGCCCACTTCTGGCGGCGATGGGCAGCCGATGCGCCCGCACCCGAAACGCCGCGCGACGACACTGCAGAACAACTGGCCGAGGTGCCCGCCATCGCCGCGACCCGGCAGGCCACGGCGGACGCCACCGGCGAAGCGCCCTACCGCATCCTGATCGTCGAGGACGACCCAAGCCAGGCGCTGTTTGCCGAGAGCGTGATCAACGGCGCCGGCATGGAGGCGCTGGTCGCATCGGTGCCGACCGAAGTGCTGGCGTCGATCGGATCCTTCCGCCCCGACCTGGTGCTGATGGATCTGCACATGCCGGGCATGGACGGCGTCGAGCTGACCGGCCTGATCCGCAGCCACCCCGAGCATGGCCACACGCCGATCGTGTTCCTGACCGGCGACCCCGACCCGGAACGCCAATACGAAGTGCTCGACATCGGCGCGGACGACTTCCTGACCAAGCCCGTGCGCCCACGGCACCTGATCCTGGCGGTGCAGAACCGCGTGCGTCGCGCGCGCGCGTTGCAGGCACCGGCATCGCCCGCCGGCGAGCGCCATCCGTCCACCGGGCTGCACACCAGGCCGCAGATGCTGCAGCTGCTGGCCAGTTCGATCGCCGGCACCCGCCCCGGCGGCCTGTTCTTCGTCGAGGTCGAAGGCACGGTCGCGCTGCGCGACCGCTTCGGCTACGCCACGCTCGAATCGGTGTTGACCGACGCCGGTCGCCACCTCGGCGGACTGGTCGGCGACAACCCCGCCGCCCGACTCAACGACAACACCTTCCTGGTCTTCGCCCCCGACCTGAAGGCGCCGGAACTGCCCGCCTTCTCGCGCAACCTGCGCGATGGACTCGGGCGCCACCCGTTCCCGGTCGGCGAACACACCCTCCGCCTCCGCGGACTGGTCGGGTTCGTCTCGCTGGAGCACGGCTTCGACGATGCCGCCAGCGCCCTCTCGGCCGCCGAACAGGCCTTGCGCAGCGCGCGCAGCACGCCCACCGGCGTCGCCGACTGGCAACCGTCGGCGCAGCCCGAGGTGCCGCAGGATGCCGGCCTGGGCGAGATGGTGCAGGAAGCGGTCAACGGCGAGGGCTTCGAGCTGGCCTTCCAGCCGATCGTCGCCGTCGCCGGCGGCGATGAAGCGCAATACCAGACCCTGGCGCGCATGCGCGACGCCGACGGCCGGCTGTACACCGCCGCCGAGTTCCTGCCTGCCGCCGATGCCGCCGGCCTGCTGCACGAGATCGACCGGCGCGTGCTGGAACTGGCGATCGACACGCTGGCGCGCCGCCGCGGCGAAGGGCGCTCGATCCGGCTGTTCGTGACCCAGTCCGTGCGCAGCCTCACCCGTGACGGATACGCCGCGCAGTTGCTGGCGACGCTTGCGGCGAAGGACGTCGACGGGCCTTCGCTGGTGGTCGACGTGCGCCAGGAGGATGCCGTCATCCACGCGCTGTCGCTGCACGAGTTCTGCAATGCGATGGTGCCGGCCGGCGTGCAGTTGTGCCTGAGCCAGTACCGTCCCGACACCGAAGCGCGCGCGCTGCTGGCGCAACTGCCGCTCGGCTTCGTCCGGCTCTCGGCCCGCTATTCGTCCAGCCTGGACGAGCCCCAGGTGCGCGACGAAATGCGAGAAGCCATCGAACACGCCCATCGCCTGGGCCTGCAGGTGATCGGGCAACAGGTGGAAGACCCGCAGGCCGCGGCCACGTTGTGGATGAGCGGCGTCGATTTCATCCAGGGCAACCTCGTCCAGCGGGCCGCGGGCGGGCTGGATTTCGACTTCCAGCATTCGGTGCTCTGACATGCCCATCACCGTCAGTCGCGCCCGTCCTTCCACGGTCATGCTGCGCTGGTTCGCACTCGGCGCCGCCGGCGGTGCCGCGGCCACCATGCTGCTGCACGTACTGGGCATGGAAGGCCCGTGGCAGGGCTTCGCGCTGGTACTCGCCCTGCTGGCGGTGTTCGCGCTAATGGCCATCGTCTACAACATGCAGCAGCGCGAGCGCCTGCTGGAACAGGCCAACGAACGCAATCGCCGGGACGAAGCCGAGCTGAGCGAACTGCAGCGCGAACTCGACCGCCATACGCAACTCGAGAACGACCTGCGCCAGGCCAAGCAGGCCGCCGAATCCGCGGTCATGGCCAAGGGCGAGTTCCTCGCCACGATGAGCCACGAGATCCGCACGCCGCTCAACGGCATCGTGCCGATGCTCGACCTGCTGATGCACGCCAAGCTGGCACCCGACCATGCCGAGCTGGTGCGCACCGCCTACATGTCGTCGCAACAGATGCTGCGCATCGTCGACGACATCCTCGATTACTCCAAGCTCGAAGCCGACAAACTCGAACTCGAGACCACCGGCTTCAACCTGCGGGAAATGCTCGAAGGCGTGCTGCAGCTGATGGAACGGCCGGCGCAGAGCAAGGGCCTGCGGCTGAACCTGCAACTCGAATCCTCGGTGCGCCTGCCGGTGCGCGGCGATCCGGTGCGCTTGCGCCAGATCCTCGGCAACCTGGTCAGCAACGCGGTCAAGTTCACCGAACGCGGCTCGATCACGGTCACCCTGCGCCGCGTGGGCGAGACCGCCGCGCAGCACCAGGTGCGCTTCGAAGTGCGCGACACCGGCATCGGCATCGCGCCCGCCGCGCAGTCGCGGCTGTTCCAGGCCTTCAGCCAGGCCGACGCCTCGACCACTCGCCTGTACGGCGGCACCGGGCTGGGACTGGCGATCTCCAAGCGCATCGTCGACCTGATGGGCGGGCAGATCGGCGTGGACTCCGAACCGGGCATGGGCTCGACGTTCTGGTTCGAGGTACCACTGCTGAAGGTGCAGGGCGACATGCCCGCCGAGGAGAAAGCCTCGCAATCTGGCAGCCGCCTGCTGCTGCTCAGCGCCGACCCGCGCCTGCGCCTGCGCCTGAGCATGCTGTTGCCCAACTGGGGCCTGCGCGTGAGCGCGGTGGAAACCACGCAGGAAGCACTGGATCGGCTGCGTACCGCCGCCAACCAGGGTGCGCCGTGGGCGTATTCGATCGTGCTCGCCGACCTGTCGGGCATGCGCAACACCGCGCTGGCCCTACATCGCAACCTCAGCCGCCAGTCGGTCTACGGCGACCTCAAGCTTGTCTGCCTGTATGGCGACGACCCGGTGGCCGAAGAGCTGCAGCGCAGCGCCACCCTGCTCAGCCGCCAGGCGCCCGACGCCGACCTGCGCGCTGCGCTGGTCAGCAGCCCGCGTCCGGATGAGGCCCGGATCGGCGATGATGGCAACAGGACTCCCGCTCCACAGGACAGCAAGGCCGTCGCCGTGAACCTCCAGGATACTGCCGCCCCCACCGGCGTAGCGCGCAAGCCGCGCGTGCTGCTGGTCGAGGACAACCCGGTCAACCTGATGGTCGGCCAGCGCCTGCTGGGCGTGCTGGGCATCTCGTGCGATACCGCCAGCAACGGCGAAGCCGCGCTGATGCGCATGTCTGCCTCGCGCTACGACATCATCCTGATGGACTGCCAGATGCCGGTGATGGATGGCTACACCGCCACCCAGCGTTGGCGCGAAGGCGAGGCCGCCAGCGGCGACGGACGCCGCCTGCCGATCATCGCCATGACCGCGAACGCGATGGCCGGCGATCGGCAGAAGTGCCTCGACGCCGGCATGGACGACTACCTGCCCAAGCCGGTCACGCGCAGCGAGCTCGAACGCTGCCTGCACCGCTGGTTCGATCCGAACCAGATCCCGGTGCCGGCCGAATTCGCCGACCTCGTCGCCCCCAGGCCCGAACAGGTCGCCAGCGAAGGCCTGAGCGTGGCGATCATCGACCCGCCGCCCGCCCCGATCCTGGCCGAAGCGGCGGCGCCGTCCGAAGCGGCCGCGCCCGTCCCGCCACCCCCGGCGCCTGCCCCCGTGCGTGCGCCCGCGCCGGTCATCGTCGACGACACCCCGCCACCGCCGCCCGCCGTGAAGCGGACGCAACCGCCGGTGCTCGAAGCCGAGATCGTCGAAGACCTGCGCGCGATGCTGGGCGAGGAAGTCGATCGCCTGATCGACGTCTTCCTCGAAGACACCCCGCGCCTGATCTCTACCCTGGAAAGCGCAGCCGCCGGCCCCGATTTCGACGCGCTGCGCGATGCCGCGCATTCGCTCAAGTCCTCCAGCGCCAACCTCGGCGCGATGTCGCTCTCGGCCGCGGCCAAGCGCGTCGAACTGGCAGCGCGCGAGAAATCGCTCGACCGCCCGGCGGTGGCCGTCGCGCTGATCGCCAACGAGTTCGCGCGCGCAAGGCAGGCGTTGCTGATGCAGCGGCAGAACCAGCAAGCCTGAGCGCAGGCGCCGGCACGGACAGCATGCAACGAAAAAGCCCGCGCAATGCGCGGGCTTTTCGCATGGCGAGGATCACGACCCGGGATCAGTCGTCGCCTTCGATCTTGCTCTGCAGGTAATTCTGCTCGCCCACGCGCTCAACCAGGTCGAGCTGGGTCTCGATCCAGTCCACGTGCTCCTCCTCGTTGTCGAGGATGTCAGACAGCAGCTTGCGGCTGACGTAGTCGCCCACCGTTTCGCAATGCGCAATCGCATCGCGCAGCAACGGGATGCCTTCCATCTCCAGCGCCAGGTCGCAGCGCAGGATCTCGACCGGGTTCTCGCCGATCTTCAGCTTGCCCAGCGCCTGGAAATTCGGCAGCCCTTCGAGGAACAGGATGCGCTCGGCCAGTGTATCGGCATGCTTCATCTCGTCGATGGACTCTTCGTACTCGTGCTTGGCCAGTTCCTCCAGACCCCAGTTCTTCAGCATCTTGGCGTGCAGGAAGTACTGGTTGATCGCGGTCAGCTCGTTGTAGAGCGCCTTGTTGAGGAACTCGATGACCTTCTTGTCGCCTTTCATGGCCGTGCCCTGCCGGATGTCGAAGACACGACTCTAGCCCGATCGTCGGCGCGATGACGAAACGAAAATCGGGTGCATTCGTGTCCGCAGCCGCGGACGCACGGATCAGGCGGCGCGCGCGACCATGGGCAGCGGGATCACCGTGGCAGTGGCACGCGGACGGTGCGCATCGAGCATCTCGCTGGCCATCTCGACGCAGGAGCCGCAGCAGGCGCCGGCACCGGTTCGCATCGTCAGTTCGGCCATCGACCCGCAGCCGCCCGCCGCCGCATTGCGGATGTCGGCTTCGGTGACTCCATTGCAGATGCAGACGTACACGGCGCGGATGACCTGTCGGACTCGAAGGCCACCATTTCGCCAAAAATGAGAATCAATGTCAATCTCAGGCGCGTTCAGCGGAGGCCGTGTTCAGGCGCCGCCTGGCCCACCTTCCCGACCCCCGCCCTGCTGGCCACCACGCCCGGAACCCCTGGGCCGTTGGTGGTGCCGTCCACGACGGGCCTCGACATTGGCTGCCGGGATCGCCTGCATCCCCGCGATCTGGCGCGCGAATGGCGCCAGATGGCGCAACGCGCTGGCATAGACCCCGCGCTTGAAGGTCACCACGTGCTCGACCGGGTACCAGAAATCCACCCAGCGCCAGTGGTCGAACTCGGGCTTCTCGGTCGCGTCCAGCCGCAGGTCGCTGTCCTGCCCGGTGAACTGCAACAGGAACCAGACTTGTTTCTGGCCGATGCAGACCATGCGCGTGTTGTGGCGGACGGCGTTCCTGGGCAGGCGATAGCGCAGCCAGCCGGGCGTGACGCCCAGCACGGCGACATGTTCGGGCAGCAGCCCGGTTTCCTCTTGCAGTTCACGGTACATCGCCTCCAGCGGCGTCTCGTCGCTGTTCATCCCGCCCTGCGGGAATTGCCAGCCGTCGCGACGCACCCGGCGCGCCCAGAAGACGCGCCCGTCCGGATGCATCAGCACGATGCCGACATTGGGGCGATACCCGTCCGGATCGATCACGATGCGGACTCCAAAATCTACTGCGACCGACTCTGCCACGGCCCCTGCACAGTGGCAAGCCGCGGCGCCCGACATTGACGCAGGCCCCGCATGCCGGGAAAATGCACGGCTCGCCGCGCAATGCGGCCGATGGCTATGTAGCTCAGCCGGTTAGAGCACAGCACTCATAATGCTGGGGTCGGTGGTTCGAGTCCACCCATAGCCACCACCATTGTCCATGCCTGACGGATTTATCCTCGGCACCGTAACCCCGCGATTACGTGGGGTTTTTCGTTACTGGCCTTGCGTTACGACGTGCCCGCGTCCATCGCCATTGGATTTCCAGATTGCCCCGCCTGAGAGTCCGGCTGGCGTGCTGCTTCATCGCCGGAACGCGCCAAATTTGTCCATGCGCTCAGGGTTTTTCGTCTGGCATCAGCCGCCTTCGCGAGCAAGCGCGCGCCGTCACCTGTGGGCAAAAAACTCTACCAATGGCGGGGGACAGGAACGCCACAACGATGTGGACAGATCGACCCCACGTTGATGAATTGCCCAAGGTGGCCGACCGCTGCAGCACGTGCCTCAGGCATGCCAAGGGCGCTGCCAGTTGCCTGCCCATCATCCTTCGCAATAAGCCATTGCCTGATGGAAAGCCATCTGGCGCCGTAAAGCGCGATGACGTCGGCAGGCGCGACCTCAAACAGCGGGCTTTGGTATGGACTTACTAGCCTTCTTCTACGCCACGCGTTACGGGTTCTACCCCGAAATCACGGACGGTTGTGAAAGAGCTTGGAACTTCCGATCGCGCCTGGCGACTCTTCGCCGCATCCTCGGGTTATGGAACCGCTCGACGTATTCGAACACATCAGTCTTCGCTGCATCGAGTGTCAGGTACTTCGTGCGGTAGATCCGCTCGCGCTTGAGCACGCCGAAAAACCCTTCGCAGGCCGCGTTGTCGCCGCAGTGTCCCACCGCGCTCATCGAACAGACCAGGCCGTTTCTCGACAGATACCGCTGGTAGTCGCCGCTTCGGAATTGACTGCCGCGATCGGAATGCAGGATCACCGGCTCCGCGCCTTGCCGCTGCCATACCGCCATCTGCACCGCCCGGATCACCATGTGCCGGTCCCTGCCTGTGGTGCATCGACCAACCCACCACGCGCTGGTCGGACAAATCCAGCACGATGCATAGATACAGCTTGCCTTGTCCTGTTTTGATCTCAGTGATGTCGGTGACCCATTTGGTCTCCGGCTCCAGTGCGGTGAAGTCCCGCTCCAGCAGGTTGCGCACGCCCGGAGGCGTGAGCGCCGGCCGTCCGCGCTGACCGCGCCGCTTCGGGCGCGGCCAGCCCTGCAAACCCTCGGCCGCCATCAGTCGCGCCACGCGGTTCAAGCTGGCCGACTCGCCCTGATCGACCAGGTCTTCGTGCATGCGACCGGCGCCGAGAGTGCCACGGCTGTCCTCGTGCATCTCGCGGATTCGCGCGGCCAGGCGCTGGTTGTCGCGCTGTCGGGCGCTGGGCAGTCGCTGGCTCCAGTCGTAGTAACCGCTGGCCGACACCTTCAGGCAGCGGCACATCAGTCGAACCGGAAACGCGTCGCGGCAACGTTCGATCACCTGATACCTCAGGATGATCCCTTGGCAAAGAACGTCGCCGCTTCTCGCAAAAAATCCCGTTCCTTCCTCACCCGGGCCAGCTCGCGCTTGAGGCGGGCCAGCTCTTCGTCCCGGGGCGTCCCGCTGCCGCCCAGAGCCACCACCCCCTGGCTCTGGGCTTCCCGCTTCCAGCGGGTCAACAGGGTGTCGCGGATCCCCAACTCCCGGGCCACTTGGGCACAGCTCACACCCGGCTGGCTGGCCTGCTCAATAGCACCGCGCTTGAACTCGGCGCTGAACTTCCTTCGCTTCGACATGAACACTCCTCAGGCCTCGATCGGCCTTCTCGTAAGTGTCCGTGAAAACGGGGGTGAACCCCAGTCACGCCGAGCGAAATTCTGGATGTCGAGCGGCTTCCCACGCTTGCTTTTGAAGACGTAGTCGCCTTCGCTTCCCGTGAACTCCCAAGCTCGCTTCATCGAACCGAGCACCGATGGCGTCAGCCGGATGATGCGCTCCGAGTACTGGTTCTTCGGCAGGCGATCCGTACCGTCGACCGCGAACGCTTGATCTCGATGGTTCCAGCATCAAAATCAACGCAGTCCCACATCAATCCATTCGCCTCGCCTGAGCGCAGGCCAAGGATGCCGCGCACCCACAGGTAGGGCTTGAGGCGCTCTGGTGCCACCTCGACGAGAAGCCTGAGTTCGGGCAGCGTGAATGGATGGACGTCCGGTTTGCGTGTCGGAATTGATCGAATGCCTGCGCATGGGTTGGCAATATCCAGTTGCCGTTGCCGCTCGACCAACATCTGGTTGAGCACCTGCACAATGCTGTTGGTGCGGATGTTGCTGCATGGCTTGCCTGACGGCCCTCTCCCTCGCATGAGATCTGCGCGCAGCGTCATCACGTCCCGACGCGTCATGCCCGATTCCGGAAACGCCTCGAGCACCGGAAGCAGATGCATGTCGATGATCGACTTGACCCGGCGGACGGTGCTGTCCCGCCAGCCAAGCGACGCCTGGTCGAACCAGTCACACGTGAACTTGGCCAGGGTAGGTCCCTGGCGGTGATTGGGCTTCTGGAACGGAACGATCGAGTTCATGACGAACCCCGGGCATGTATCGATCAGCATGCCCAGTCATTCGGCATTACCCGAGACGAACAGGAAACGCCGCCTCGGATCCTGCTATCCGTAACCAACTCCGAGATGCGTTGCGAATCCTGCTCGGATTGACCCGGGTATTCGCCAGACCCTGGTCATGCGCGACCTTGATGCCATCGTTCGCGCATCCATTCTTCACGCCAACCACGGGCACGTCCGTCGGACTAAAGGATCATCCTCGACGCCGGAATATCGCTGCTACCCAGCGGGCTCGAACGACAGGTCGTGGTAGTCGTAGCTGAAATCGGCGACAGGTGATACCGCCTTCATGGTGATCCGCGCGACCTTGCCTTCGGCGTCGAGCGCGAACGTCACGTACGCAGGCTCGATCGAAGCGTCGTCCCAGTCGGCGCGAAAGGTGTCGTACTGCCAGTGCGTGAGAGTACCGACCATGTTCGGTGTCTGCCTGAAGTCGATGCGCAATCCACTGCCTTGCGCAGTGATGGTGATCGGCCCATACCATGCATCCACGTACTCGCCCGCGTAGCCGGCGGCGGGCAGCGACGGGCGCGTAGCCCTCCGCGCAGCCTTGCCCATGCCCTCCAGCGCTGCCAGGCCACCCGCCAGGCGCGCCTGATTCCATTCGGAAAAGGCCGCCACCCAGTCACGCGGCTCGAAACCGAGGTAATGGTCGAGCAGTTCGTAGCCGATGCCGCGCATCACCTCCACGTCCTCGCTGTTGATCTGTAGCGAGATACCGAGATTGTGTTCGGGCACCAGTACCACGAACGCCAGCACGCCGAACACGGCGCCACCGTGCTGGACGACCTTGACGCCACGATAGTCCTGCACGCCCCATCCCAGTCCGTAACCGGAGAACTGCGGGGTGATGTCGCTGATCGGCGCCGGGAAGGGGCGGATCGGCATCGTCACCTGCGGCGTCCACATTTCGCGTGCGTTGGCTTCGCTCCAGAGCCGCCTGCCTCCGGCGCCAGGCACCACGCCAAGCGCGAGTTGCACCTGCATCCACCGCGCGAAGTCGTTCGCACTCCACGACAGTCCACCGGCAGGCGCACCCACCTGTCCCAACCCTTCGCGCTCAGGCAGCACCTGCTGCCCGCCCAGGCCACGCAAGCGCGGATCAAGGCGCGCGTGGGGCTGGACGCGATTGTCGTTGGCAAATCGATCGTTTTCGTCACTGACGGCGGTCGCCATCCCCAGCGGTGCGAAGACTCGTTCGCGCACGAATGTTTCCCACGGCTGTCCGCTGACCTGCGTCACAAGTTCGCCGGCGACGATGTAGAGGATGTTGTCGTAGGCATAGCCGCTGCGGAAACTCGTCGCAGGTTCGATGTGGCGCAACGCCTTGACGATGTCGACGCGACTGCGCGAGGTCCGCGGAATGAACAGCAAGTCTCCCGCCCCCAGGCCCAGCCCACTGCGATGCAGCAGCAGGTCGCGCACGGTCATCTCGCGCGTCACCCACGCGTCGTGCATGCGGAAATCCGGCAGATGGTCGATTACCTTGTCGTCCCAGCCCAGCTTGCCGTCGTCAACGAGGATCGCGAGCGCCGCCGCGGTCACCGCCTTGCCGGTGGAGCCCGTGGGGAAGATCGTGTCGGCATCGACGCGCGCCTGCGAACCGAGCGCACGCACGCCATATCCCTTCGCATGTATGACCTCGCCATCCTTGACGATGGCAATCGCCATGCCAGGCACGTCGCGTGATTGCATGGCCTCCAGGATCCGCGCGTCGACATCCCCGGACGACGCGCCGGCGACACCGATGCAGGAGAACAACAGGACAAGCAACGCGGGGACATGCCGCATTCCGAAACCCATGGTCATTCGCAGTCCCCCTCCGGCTGGCAATTCATGTCTCGGGTGCAAGGCGCATGGTCGCGATGCTCAAGCCAGGCAGGCATCGACCAGCCGCTCGAAGGATCCGCCCCCACGCATCGGATCGGCGACCGGCAACCCCAGGCGCGCACCGACCTCCTCGATTGCCAGACGTGCGGCGCCTTCCTCGAGCTGTCCGGTATTGAGGCTGACACCGGCACAGCGGATCGCCGGATTGGTGCGTGCCCCCAGGCGCAATGCAATGTCGATCGTCTCTTCGAGCGAGGGCACCGCATAGTGCTCATGGCCCAGCATGCGCTCGCGCCCGTGTTCATGGCATACCACGATCACATCCGGCTGGCTGCCATGCAGCAGCGCCAGCGATACCCCCGCATACGCCGGATGCGACAGCGATCCCTGCCCTTCGATCACGTCCCAGTGCTCAGCGCCTGCATCGGGCGACAACGCTTCGGCAGCGCCAGCTGCAAAGTCCGCGACCACGGCATCCATCGGCATGCCCCCACCCGCGATCAGGATGCCGGTCTGTCCGCTGGCACGGAAGTCGGCATCGATGTCGCGCTCACGCAATGCACGCACGATCGAGAGCGCGGTGTACTTCTTGCCAAGCGCGCAATCCGTGCCCACCGTCAACAAGCGACGACCACTGCGCTTGCGGCCACTGGCGACGGGCAGGCCTGCCGGGGGCTCGCGCACGTCGATCAGCCGTCGCCCGTGCACCAGCGCGGCATTGCGCAATGATTCGATCGCACCAAGCCTTGCATGCATCCCGCCGATCAGATCCAGCCCTGCATGCAGGGCATCCAGCAGCGCCGGCAACCATGTCGCCGGGATATGGCCGCCCGGATTGGCCACGCCGATGACCAACGCGCGCGCGCCCGCAACCCGCGCCTGCACCGGCGTCATGAATGGCAGCCCGGTGCCGACCGTCGCGCCTTCGCATGCGTACTCACCGACGCAACGCACCCGCGCCCAGTCACGCAGGCCAAACGCCGTCTTGGCGTAGCCGGGCTGCGTGGTGTCGCCGAGGAAGAGCAGGTACGGCTGCGGAAGCGCTTCGACCTCGCGCAACTGCGTGACGACGGTCTGCATGGGGGGTGTCCGGATCCTTGAACAGGGCCGCCACCAGCGGCCCGACGCGGAGTGGAATCAGAAACGGAAGTCGATCTCGATGCCGAACGTGCGTGGCTGGATCGGCACCGCGGAAATTTGCTGCGCCGGCCCGCCGAACGCGCTGGACAGGGGGCTCATCGACAACCAGGCGTCCTCGCCGGTGACGTTGTTGACGTATGCGCGCAACTCCCAGTTGTTCCTGCCGACCCCCGCGTACAGGTCGAGCGAGCGGTAACTGGCCAGCGACAGCGGCACGGCGACCTCATCGGGGATGAGCAAGGTGCCTGGATCGCCGGGAGCGGTCACGCGCTGCCGTTCCGTCGTGTCGTTGAGTCGCTCGCCTACCCAGCGCAGGGCCGCGCCCACTTGCCCGTTGAAACCGTTGGACGTGGAGAAGCCGTACTCGGCGGTCGCGGCCGCCGACCACTTCGGCGAATAGGGCATGCGATCGCCGGCAAGCCCCGTCCACAGGATCACGTCGTAACCGTCCTGCGGGATCACGGTCGGGGTGAAATCATTCTTGATGGTCGCATCGGTGTAGGCCGCATTGAAGCCGAGCAACCATGCATCGCTGGCCTGGAACAACGACGTGAGCTCGAAGCCCTGGCTGGTCGCCTCGCCACCATTGACCAGTCCACCGACGCCGTTGAACGACGAGGCCACCTGGATGTCCTCCCAGTCGATCCGGTACGCGGAGACATCGAGGGTGACGCGACGGTCGGCGAACTGCGATTTGAGGCCGACCTCGTAGCTGTCGAGCATCGACGAGTCCACCTGCGGCGGCATGCCCAGCAGCGCCACGTTCGGCCCACCGGGCTGGTAGCCGGTTGCGATGCGGGCGTACAGCATCACGTCGTCCGCGAGCTTGAACTGCGGGCTCAGGCTCCAGGTGAACACGTTCTCGCTGGATTCACCGGGCGCTTCGCCGATCGGCGCAAGGATGCCTTCTGGGACGTTCTGGCTGAACCACTGATCGTTGCGCGCCTGGCGCAGGCCTGCGTCGAGCTTGAAACGTTCGCCGAACCGCCAGGAGACATTGGCGAACAGCGCTACCTCCTTGTACGTGCTGGGCAGGCCGATGATCGCCAACGTGCCGAACTGCGTATCCAGTGGTGGCGGCAGCGGTGAGCCGTCACGCTGCCCCAGCCACGCAAACTGGCTCTGTTGCGCATCTTCCCTGGTGTAGAACGCGCCGACCATCCACTCGAAGGCACCACCACCCTTGGAAGTCAGCCGGAACTCCTGCGTGATCTTGTCGAGGTCGAAGTCGTATCGCACGAACGAACTGCCCGGTTCCGGCAGGCCCAGCATCAGGTTGGCGACTTCGCCGAACTGCACGGTCGCATCGATCTGATCCATCGTGCTGGTCTCCGACCAGCCGGTCGCCGACACGAAGTTGCCCCAGCCCAGATCCCAATCCAGGCTGAGCGAGAACAAGGTCAGGTCTTTCGAGAACGGCCGCGGCTGCCATGCCTGGGTTTCAAAATCACCGCCCAGCGGGCTTTGCGTCGCAGGATCAAGCGCCACGCTGGCGCGGTCGTCGCTGCGTGTGCGCTGATGGAGCACGGAAAGGTTGGCGTCGAAGGCATCGCCGTTCCAGGACAACGCCGCGCGCGCACCGATCTGTTCGCCACTGTTGATGTTGCGGCCGCCATCGACGGCGTTGTCGACGAACCCCGGAATGCCGTTGCGCGCAGCGCTCACCCGGAGTCCCATGCGCTCGTTGGACAGCGGCAGGCTCGCGCCGAAGCGTGCATTCCAGTCCTGCTCGCCACCGCTGACCGATCGCAGGCCAAGGCCGACGCGCACCTCGTCGTCCGCCGGGTCGGGGACGCGCGTGACGTACTTGAGCAAGCCGCCGATCGCGCCTGCCCCGTACAACGTGCCTTGCGGCCCGCGCAGCACCTCGATCCGGCTGATGTCATACGGCAGCAGATCCAGCATCAACGAGCTCGCGCCCTGATAGATGCCGCTGGAGCCGACGGGAACCTCGTCGATGTAGGTCGCCACCGTCGCCCCCGAGGACAGCGCGGCGATGCCGCGCAGCGAGACACGAGTCAATCCGGGGCTGCCATCGCTCTGGATCTGCAGGCCGGGGATGAGCGCGGCATAGTCGGTCAGCGAAACCGCACCGATGCCTTCGAGTTGGCGCTCGCCAATCACGCTGATCGACGCGCCCACGTCACGGACATTCTCGACGCGCTTGTTGGCCGTGACCACCACCGAGTCCAGCGAGACCGCGTTGTCGGAACGCTGCGACTCAGGTGGCGCGACCGCGGTCGACGTGTCCTGCGCCACCGCAGGCAGGCTGACGAATGCCAAGGCAGCGGCGATCGAGAGGAAAAGCGGGGAGCGATTGCGCGGCTGCGCGGGCTGGAACACGTTCATCGGGCCTCCGGGGTCATCGGCGCTCGGGGCAGCGGATTCGCCTACCCGGCATGGCGCAGTCCTGTTCAGGTTATAATGATCCTAATCAGAGAATTGTCAATACACATGGAAAATCATGGCGTAGCCTGCTGGCGTGACGCCGCGCCACCCGTCCAACCCGGGCCACGCACCACCCTGCCAGGCAAGGCGCCCGTGTGCTCACCGTCGCGCAACACCTGCACGCCGTTGACGAAGACATCGGAAACACCCACGGCGTATTGCTGCGGCTTGTCGTAGGTGGCGCGGTCGGCAATGGCGGTCGGATCGAACACCACGATGTCCGCGAAGCAGCCCGGCCGAAGGCAGCCGCGATCCGCCAGCTTCCAGTTCGCAGCCGGCAGGCCGGTCATGCGATGGATCCCCTCCTCCAGGGACATCA
The DNA here is from genome assembly GCA_024707405.1 of Luteimonas sp. Classification (GTDB taxonomy): domain Bacteria; phylum Pseudomonadota; class Gammaproteobacteria; order Xanthomonadales; family Xanthomonadaceae; genus Luteimonas. The sequence continues at coordinate 73,551 of JANPZU010000006.1, read as the reverse complement.
GCTTGCGATCGCGCACGTAGTGCCCCAGGAACCGCGCCGCGTTGCCGTAGGCGCGTGGATGCGTGCTCGACTCCAGGAACACGCCCTCCGGCGCCGACGATTCCGCGTCAGAGCCCAGACTCACCCAGGGCTGGCGCAACCCGAGCTCCACGTTGTCCTCGCTCATCAGGAAGTACGCCGCGCCTACGCGAGAATCATCCTCGATGATCAGGTCGATGATGGCGTCCTCGACCGAGACCCCGCGCTCGCGCGCGACCTCAGCCAGTGTCCTGCCGATCAGCGGCTTCAATGCCGGAGTCCTGACGTCGATCAGGACGACGCGCTCGTCCGATCCCGCGAGCAGTCGGATGTTTTCCCATCCGGCATCGGGATCACGCATGTCGGCAACGACGCGCGCGCGCACGTCGGCATCCGCCAACCGCGCCACCATCGCATCATGGCCGCCGGCCTGCACCCATGGCGGCAAGCCCGCCGTCAATCCGGTTCCTCCGGCGGTGTAGGCGTACATGTTGGCGCTGACTTGCAGCCCCTGCGTGCGCGCGGCTTCGATCTTCGCGATTGCCTGCGCCATCTTCGGCCAGTTCTTTTCGCCGGCGGCCTTGAGGTGGTATGCCTCCGCGCGCTGGCCCGTGGCGCGCGCGATGGTGACGAGTTCATCGACGGCTTCGAGGAAGCGGTCGGCCTCGCTGCGCATGTGCGAGACGTAGCCGCCACCGGACTCTCCCGCTGCCTGCGCCAGCGCAACGAGTTCGTCGGTGTCGGCGAACGTCGCCGGCGGATAGATCAACGAGCTGCCGACGCCCAGCGCGCCTTCGGCCATGGCCGCCCGCACGATGTCCTGCATGCGCGCGAGCTGTGCGGCATCGGGCCGGACATCGTCCTCGCCAAGTTCGTGGATGCGCACCGTGGTTGCGCCGATGAACGACGCCACGTTCGGCGTCACGCCGCGTTCTTCGAGGTGCTCGAGGTACTCCCCAAACGATGTCCAGGCGATGTCGTAGCGCAGGCTGCCCTGCTGCTTCAGCGCATCGACACGCATCCGGTCGTTCACCGGCCCCATCGACCAGCCCTCACCGAAGATCTCCAGCGTCACGCCCTGCCTGGTATCGCTCACCCCGCGGCCATCGACGATCAGCGATTCAACCGCCCAGCTCAGTACGTTGATGAAGCCCGGCGCGACCGCGTGTCCCTTTGCGTCCAGCACGCGAGCGGCAACCACATCGCTCCCCGCGGGCAGCAGGGCCGCTATACGGTCGCCGCGCACCGCCACATCCACCCGCTGCGGCGGCGCACCGCTGCCGTCGTAGACCACGCCATTGCGGATCAGCAGATCGTAGTGCGCTTGCCGTGGCTCATCCATGGCAGCGACGCCACAGGCGCAAAGCGCAAGCATCAGCAAGGCAACGGGCGGACGCGCCATGTCGTTTCTCCAGTGTGGCGGTTCGATTCACAGACTGCGGATCGGACGATCGAGCCGCCACAGCAGCAGCGCGGCGAGCACGGCCAGCCCCGACAACAACAGGAAGAACCCGCCATGGCTGGCCTTCGACCACAACGTGCCCACCACGCCCGCGAGCAGGCTGCCGCTGAAGATCGCCAGGAACCAGGACGCCACGGTGGTCGCACCCAATCGCGGGGGCGCGAGTTTCGCGAACAGGCCCAGCCCGGTCGGCAGGATGTACAACTCGCCCAGCGTCAGCACGACGAAGAACATGACCAGCCATTCCCACCCCACCCGCGCCTCACCGGCGAGCATGGTCACGACGGCCAGCAACAGGTATGCGCCGGCGACGATCAACGCGCCGATCGCCATGCGGATGGCGGGCGTGGTCTCGCGTCCGGCGTCGGCGCGCTTGCGCCACGCCAGCAGCAGCAGTGGCGTCAGCGTGATGACCAGCAGCGGATTGAGCGACTGGAACCAGGTCATCGGGATCGTCAACGCGCCCCAGGCACGATCGACGCCGGTATCGATCCACAACGGCAGCGTGTTGCCGACCTGTTCGTAGGCGCCGCGGAAGATCGTCGCCGCAATGCCCACCCCCAGCAACAGCCACCACACATTGCGCTGGTCGGCACGCGCTTCCCGAGGCGTCGCCGCGGCTGGCGGCGCCTTGCGGGCGACTTCCGGCGGCAGGTACCTGCGGCCGCAGACATAGATCATCAGTCCCAGGAACATGCCGATGCCCGCGGCGCCAAACCCGTAATGCCACCCATACAACTCGCCAAGCGTGCCGCAGACCAGTGGCGCGAGGAAGCCACCGATGTTGAGACCGACGTAATACACGTTGTAGGCACGGCCACGGCGCTGGTCATCCGCGGCGTAGAGATCGTTGATCTGGCTCGGCAGGCTGGGCAGGAACAGCCCGTTGCCCAGCGCGATGGTCGCCAGCGCGATGTAGAACATCGGCTCGAATGCCATCACGAAATGGCCGAACGCCATGATGCTGCCGCCAACGATGACCGCGTTGCGCTTGCCGATCCAGCGGTCGGCGATGGCACCCCCGAGGATCGGGGTGAAGTACGCCATCGCGGTGTAGGCGCCGTAGATGAAGGAGGCCTTCTCCTGCGCGAACAGCAACTGCTTGGTCATGTAGTAGACCAGCAGCGTGCGCATGCCGTAGTAGGAGAACATCTCCCACATGTTGGTGAGGAACAGGATGGTCAGCCCGCGCGGCTGTCCGAACCAGGTCTTGTCGGCCATGGCGCTCACGCGACCGCCTTCGCCCCCCACACTTCACCGTCGCAATGGATGTAGCCATCCTCGTAGCGAACCGATGGCGTGCGATCGCGGACGAGGAAGATCGGGCCGTCGAGATCCACCACGTCGCAGAACTGGCCCAGCACGAACGCAGGTGCGGCAGCAAGGCTGGTGCCGCACATGTTGCCGACCATCACCTGCTTGCCGAGCTCGCGCGCGCGCCTGGCCATCATCAGCCCTTCGGTCAGGCCACCGCACTTGTCGAGTTTGATGTTGACCACATCGAAGCGATGATGGCGCGCCTCGAGTTCGGCCAGATCCAGGATGCTCTCGTCGGCAGCGATCGGCACCACGCGCGCGATGCCGTCCAGATCATCCTCGCAGCCCCGGCGACAGGGCTGTTCGAGCAGCGATACGTTCGCCTCCACCAATACCGGCAGGAGTGCAGGCAATGTCTTGGTGTCGTAGCCCTGGTTGGCGTCGACACCGAGCCATGGCGCCGGACACCTCGCACGCACGGCGCGTATGCGCGCGCTGTCGAGATCCGGCTCACCGGTCAGCTTGAGCTTCAATGCGCGTGCCTGCCAATAGGCTGCAGCGCCCTCTGCCATCACCTCGGGCGTATCGGCCCCGACGGTGAACGTGGTCAGCAACGGGCGCACGCCCTCCAGCCCCGCGACCGCCCACACGGGCAAGCCGCTGCGTTGCGATTCGAGCTCCCACAGCGCGCAATCGAGCGCGTTTCGTGCGCCGCCCGCCGGCAGCAGCGTGCGCAACGCGTCACGATCGATCCCCGCCTCGATCCGGGGGCGAAGCGCTTCCAGGGTGGCGATCATCGTTTCCGGATGGTCGTTGTTGTAGTACACGCCGGCCGCTTCGCCACGACCCACGTGCTCACCATCACGCAATGTCACCACCGTCGCGGGCATCGCATCGAATACGTGACCGGCGATGCGGAACGGGGCCGACATCGGCAACGGCTCGTTGTGCAGCTCGAGGACGAACGACACGGCTTCTCCCAAGGCAACGGGCAACGAAAGGAGGCCGGCGCGCGCCGGCCATCCGGGGATCAGTAGTGGGCGCCGAAGCCGATCACGTGGTTGGCGATGCCGATCCACAGCAGGAACAAACACGCCAGCGACAGGAGCACGGCCCACAACTTCGCCAGCCAGCGTCGACGGCCGCGCAGCACGTGCCAGGCATTCCACACCGCAATCGCCGCTCCAAGCGGCAACGCGATGGTGGCGAACAACCGCAACACGATGATCAAGCCGTCGTTGGACGGACTGGTCATGTCGAGCTTGCTGAGCATCATCACCACCAGGCCCAACGCAGCGCCCATCGCCAGCAGCGACAGCAAGGCGCCGATGCGCACAAGCCTGTGCGCGCGCGCGTCCTTTCCGACGAGCCGGTAAGGCGCGCCGTAGTAGCGACGCACCAGTGCCGAAACCGGCCAGGCGAGCACCGTCAGCAGCAGCACCAGCAAACTCGCCATCAGCAGCGGCATGGCCAGCGATTGCCATGCCGACAGCCGCTGGAACACCATGATCGGTGCGTAGGGCTCCATGCTGAAACGCACGACCTGCCCGTCCACCACGTCCGCCGACAGGCGATCTGTGCTGGTGGTGTCCTGCCACAGATAAGGCTCGATCTCGCGCCACTTCTTCGGCGCACCGCCGGCACCGAGCGCCGCGGTGACGCTGATCGTGCCGTCTTCATTGGGCACCACCTTCACCGGGCCGAGCAGGTTCGCCAGCGAAAGGATGTTGCTGTCCGGGCGTCGACTGCTGGTGTAGGTACCGGCGATCTGCTGCGCATGTTGCTTCGCCTCTTCGACCGATACCCCCTTGTGCGTACCCGGCGCAGCGGGGAAGTAGCGGTCGGCGAAGCCGCGCGAGAGCGCGTAGCGGATGTGTCCGGTTGCACCATCGCGACCGGAACTGTTCATCGACACGAAGATGCCGACGCCATCGTCGAGGAACAGCTGCAGGTCGCTGTGGAACCACTGCGTGTCGCCGCCATGCGAGATCGCGCGATGCCCGTTCACCGAGGTTTCGTAGAACCCGAGCATCATCCGGTTGAGCGGCCCCACCGAGGCCTGCCCGGTGGAATGCATTTGCCGTGCCGTCTGTTCGCCGAGGATGCGCGCGTCGCCGTACGCACCGTCCTGCAAATGCGCGATCATGAAGCGCGCCATGTCGGCACCGGTCGCGGCAAGACTGCCCGCGGGCGCGAGGCTGATGAATTCGTAGGGCTTCGCCTCGCCGTCGGACGCGCGCGCATAGCCGTTGGACATGTTCGCAAGCAGCGCTGGCGGCAATGGCTGGCGGAAGCTGGCGTTGCGCATGCCCAGCGGCCCGAAGATGTGCGCGTCGAGATAGTCGTCGAATGACTGGCCCGACACGCGCTCGACGACATAGCCCGCCAACGCCGTGGCGTAGTTCGAGTAGGCGGGCGTACTGCCCGGCACATGGATGCGGTTGGGCACCCAGTGCTTGAGCGCGTCGCCCAACGGCGTGATCTCGTCCTCGCGCGCGGTGATCAGGCCCCGGATCTGCTCCTCGAACCCCGCGGTGTGGGTCAGGATCTGGCGCAGTGTCGCCGGCTTGCCTTCGCGCGCCGGGATCTCGAAGTCGAGGTACTGGTTGACGTCGGCATCGAGGTCGAGCTTGCCCTGCTCGACCAATTGCATCACCGCAGTCCAGGTGAACAGCTTCGACACCGACCCGGGGCGGAACAGCGTTGCGTCGGGATCGACCGGCGTGCGCTCGGCGAGATTGGCGTAGCCGTAGCCCTTCTGCAGCAGCACCTGGCCGTCCTTGACCACCACCACCACGGCGCCGGCGATGTCGCCGGTGGCAAGCGCGTACGGCAGGAAACCGTCGAGCCAGGCCTCGGCATCGGCGCGCGTGAGCCCGGGGATTCCCGGCACGGCGTCGGGCGTCGCTGGCGTCGCTGGCGCCGCCAGCACATCCACGGGCGGCACGGCGATCGGCGGGACGGAGGCCTCCTGCGCGATCGAGGGCAGGATCAGGATCGCGGAGAGCATGGCTCCGCACAGGAGGGTGGCAATCGCACGCATCTAAGTCTCCCGTGACATCATCGGTGTGGCCACTGCAGCCCGCTGCCGCCCGGCTGCAATCAACAAAACTGTCCTGATTCGGCGATAATGATCCTAATCAGAGAATTGTCAACCCGGGACGAAAGAATCCTGCCCGCGCCCCTTTCCATCCCTTGCCGGTGGAGGCGATGATGACCCCACGCATTCGGCGACCGCGGACAGTATGGAGACCCCACCGGGATGACATCGCAACACCCCACCATCGGCGGATTGCTGCGTTCGCTGCGGGCGCGCAAGGGTTGGACGCTCAAGCAGATGAGCGAACATTCCGGCATCCCCCTCTCCACGCTCTCCAAGGTCGAGCACGACCGGCTGTCGCTCACCTATGACAAGTTGCTGCAACTCAGCCAGCGACTGCAGTTGCGCATGTCGGAACTGTTCGCCGAGCAGGACGAGTCACCAGAGCCTTCCGTCACCGCGCGTCGCAGCATTGGCCGGATCGAGGAGTCCATCCGGGTCAATACGCCCAACTACGACTACTACTACCTGTGCCCGGAACTGCGCCGCAAGCGCATGATCCCCGTGCTGACACGCGTCCGCGCGAAAAGTATCGAGGAATTCGGCGAACTGGTCCGCCATTCGGGCGAAGAATACATCCACGTGCTCGAAGGGCGCATGGAAGTCCACACCGAGTTCTACGATCCGATCGTCCTGGAAACCGGACAATCCGTTTACATCGACTCCAACATGGGCCACGCCTACATCGCCGCGGAAGGCTGCGATGAGGCCCTGCTCCTCGGGGTCTGCTCAAGCGCGGACGAACAGCTGATGGAATCGCTGCTCACCCTGCACGGCGAAGAAGGGACGGTGCGACAGCAGGAGCCGGCCCGAACCCCGGCCCCGCGCAACAAACCGGCAGTGAAGACTGCCAGGCGGCCACACAAGAAGGCACCCACGGCAAAGAAGGCTTGACACGTCTCAATCGAGCCCATCCAACGCATGCCGAACGCCCAGGCCAACATTCAATCGACCGACGTCAAAGCACCGCTTCAAGCTCCGGCAACAGCGTGAACAGGCGCCGACCTAGCCGATGTCGACGATCTCGTCGAACGGATTGGGCGAGAGCTTCACGCCCTCGGTCACCACGCCCGAACCGTCCGGCTTGACCTGGATGCGCAGGTTGCAGTCCACCACGCGCTTGTATGCATGGGGTGCTCCTCAACGGAATGTTCGTCACCGGGGCTTTGCGGAATCAGCAAGGCAATAGCGGACGAAATCCGCGCGCATGTCCGCCAGGTGCTTCGACTCGGGCACCGGCAACAGGTCGAATGCATGCGGCGCGCCTTCGTAATCGACGCGCCAGGCATCGTTGCATGCGGCCAGCCAGCGCTCGTGCATGCCCACGCTGTCGTCGTGCAGCGGGTCGGCCGTGCCGGCACAGAACAGCGCCGGGGGCATGTCGTCGAAGGCATGCGGCTGCCATGCCCATGGCGACGACGACGCATCCACGCGTGCACCTTCGCCGAGGTAGGCCTCGACGTAGAAGCGGCACGCATCGGCATCGAGCAAAGGCGCCTCCACGGTGCCGCGACGGCTCGGCAAGGTGTTGGAAAGATCGTACAAGCCGTAGGTGAGCGACACGCCTGCGAAGCGCAGTCCTGCATCACGCAATCGCGGCAATGCCATCAAGACAAGGTGCGCGCCAGCCGACTCGCCAGCGAGCACGACGCGACGGGCATCGAACCCGTGCTTTTCGCGGAAGCGTTCGACAAGTGCCCGCGCTGCACGCACGCAATCGTCGAGCGCGGACGGATGCCGGTGTTCGGGCGCGAGTCGGTAATCGACGCTGGCCACCAGCGTCGACGTCGCCTGCGCAAGGCGCGCGAGCGCCGGTTGCAAGGGCCGTGGGTCGCCAAGGCACCAGCCCCCACCGTGGACGTGGATCACCGCGCCACGCAGTTCACCCGGCGGCACGATGCACAGCACCGGCACACCGTCGAAATGTTCGACGCGGCAGGCCGAATCCTGCATCGCGTCGGCGCCATCGGCACTCTGCGCATGCAGTGCCGTGGTGACTGCGGCATCGAACGCGATGCGCGACGCCGGAATGTCCTCCAGCCTGCGTGGCGGCCGCACCGGAAGGCGCTGCAGCCGACGCATCGCGGCATGCAGAGTCTCGCTGGCCGGCACACGCAACGTGTCGGAAAAACCGAAGGCTGCCGGAAACCCTTGCCGCCCAAGCATCTCGTCCATGCCGTCGTGCCGCCTTACGCGAACGGCTTGCCTTCCGCAGCCAGGCGCTCCAGCAACGGCGCAGGTCGCCAGTAGCGGTCGTCGCGCGCATGCCGACTGATCGCCTCCAGTACGCCTGCCGTGCCAAGGGTGTTCGCGTAGTGCATCGGGCCTCCGCGCCATGCCGGGAAGCCGTAACCGTACAACCAGACCAGGTCGATGTCGCTGGCACGCATCGCGATGCCTTCATCCAGGATGTTGGCCGCTTCGTTGATCAACGGCAGCACGCAACGCTCCACGATCTCCTCGTCGGAAATGGCCCGCCGCACGATGCCCAGGCGATTCGCCTCCTCCTCGACGATGGCATCCACTTCGGGATCGGGGATCGGCTTGCGATTGCCCACCTCGTAACGATAGAAACCCGCACCGGTCTTCTGGCCATAACGGCCCAATGCGTACAGCCGATCGCCCACAGCGTAGATTTTCTCGTCCGCGGGATCGACGCCACGCTGTTGCCGCACGCGGTAGCCGACGTCGATGCCGGCAAGATCCGACATCGCGAATGGCCCCATCGCGAAACCAAAGCCGGTGATCGCCGCATCGATCTGCGCTGGCGACGCGCCTTCCATCAGCAGTACGCCCGATTCACGACCATAACCTTCCAGCATGCGATTGCCGATGAAGCCGTCGCAGACGCCGCAGACGACGCCGACCTTGTGCAGCCGCTTCGCCAACGTGATCGCGCTGACCAGCACGCTGTCGGACGTCTGGCGCCCGCGCACGATCTCCAGCAGCCGCATGATGTTGGCGGGGCTGAAGAAATGCAGGCCCAGCACGCGATGCGACGAGGACGTCGCCGACGCGATTTCGTCGACATCCAATGTGGACGTGTTGCTGGCGAGAATCGCATCCGGCCGGCAACGCGCGTCGAGATCCGCGAAGACCTTCTTCTTCAGCGCCATGTCCTCGAACACGGCCTCGATCACCAGGTCGACCCGCGCCAGCCGCGCGTCGTCGCCGCCCGTGATGCGCGCGATGCGGGCGCGTGCCTCGACCTCGTCGAAGCGCCCGCGTGCCGCCAATCCCAGGTAATGCTTCTCGATGTGCGCCAATGCGCGCTGCAAGGATTCGGCCGCGCTGTCGAACAGGCCCACCTCGAGCCCGGCGTCGGCCAGCGACAGCGCGATGCCGATGCCCATCGTGCCCGCGCCGAGCACGGCGACGTCGCGGATCGGCAGTACCGGCGCGGCCGGATCGAGCCGGTCGACCTTGCCGGCCTGGCGTTCGGCGAAGAACGCATGGATCAAGGCCGCCGATGTCGGGCTGCGCGCACATTCGAGGAACAACGCCGCCTCCCGCGCCTGCCCCTCGCGGAATGGCAGAGACGCCGCCTGCACCGACAGCACGCAGCGACGTGCGGCGAAATTGGCCGGCGTGTCCGGGAGTTTCGCCAATGCGGCTCCGAACAACGCATCGTCATTGTCGACATCGCGCTCGCGGGTACGGCGCGGTGCGCCTCCGGCTTCCAGCAACCGTCGCACGTAGTCGAGCGCTGCACCTTCGAAACCATCGGCGGGCACCAATTCGTCGACCAGGCCGAGCGCCAGCGCCTTGGCCGCCACCACCGGCTTGCCGGAGACGATCAGATCCAGCGCCGCGGCGTTGCCGATCAATCGCGGCATGCGCTGCGTGCCGCCGGCGCCGGGGAGGATGCCGATCTTCACTTCCGGCAACGCCATCGACGCCGCCTCCGACGCGATCCGGTAATGGCAGCCCATCGACAGTTCCAGCGCGCCGCCCATCGCGGTGCCGTTGATCGCGGCGACGGTGAGCAGGTCGCTGTCCTCGAAGCGGTCGATCAGTTCCGGCAATTGCGGCGGCTGCATCGGCTTGTCGAACTCGGAGATGTCGGCGCCGCCGGAGAACATGCGTCCGGATCCGGTGACCAGCAGCGCGCGGATCGCGGGGTCGCGCTGCGCTTGCGCCAGCGCATCGGCCAGTGCGGCGCGGACGGGCGCGGCGAGCGCGTTCACCGGGGGATTGTCGAGTCGGGCGACGAGGATCGCGCCGTCGCGCTGTAGCGAGATGCCGGCGGCAGCCGTGGTCATGGATGCATTCCTTCGATGTCGAGGTCGAGTACGGTGCGCTCAGGTGCGGGCAGGATGTCCGCGGCCACCATCGCCTTGGGCAGCTCCCACCGATAGAAGTAGCGGCAGGCATCGAGCTTGCCGCGCAGGTAAGCCTCGCGGACGCCGGCCCCGGCGTGCAGCGCGCGTTCGGCAGCGAGCGCCTGGCGCAACCACAGCCAGGCGACGACGACGTGGCCGAACATCGCCAGGTACTCGCTGGAATCGCACAGCATCGCCTTCGCATCGCCGCCGCGGCGCAGCAGTTGCCCGGTCACGTCCGCCACGCGCGCGGTGGCGCGTTCAAGTTGTACGGCCATCAGTTCGAAATCCGCCACGCCCTTCGCTTCCACCACGGTCGCGGCGATGCGCTCGCCCAGCAATTGCAGCGCGCGCCCGTTTCCTGCGAACACCTTGCGTCCCAGCAGGTCGAGTCCCTGGATGCCGTTGGTGCCTTCGTGGATCGGGTTGAGGCGGTTGTCGCGGTAGTACTGCTCCACCGGATAGTCGCGGGTGTAGCCGTAGCCGCCCAGCACCTGGATGGCGAGGCTGTTGGCTTCCACGCAGTAGGCCGATGGCCACGCCTTGGCGATCGGCGTCAGAAGGTCGAGCAGCAAGGCCGCATCGGCACGTGATGCATCGTCGGTCGCCACTTCCACGTCGTCGCAGAACGCCGCGCAGTCGAGCGCAAGCGCAAGGCCGCCCTCGGCATAGCACTTCTGCCGCAGCAGCAGGTGGCGCACGTCGGGATGGTCGATGATCGGGATCATCGGCGTGGCCGGATCCTTGCCGTCGAGCGGACGACCCTGCAACCGCGTCTTCGCGTAATCGAGCGAATAGCGATAACCGGCATACGCCAGTGCAGCCGCGCTCAGGCCGACGCCGATGCGTGCCTCGTTCATCATGTGGAACATGTACTTCAGGCCATGGTGCGGCTCGCCGACCAGCCAGCCGCGGCATTCGCCCTTTTCGCCGAAGCCCAGGATGGTGCTGGTGATGCCGCGGTAGCCCATCTTGTGCAGCAGGCTGACCAGGCGGACGTTGTTGTCCTCGCCGAGGCTGCCGTCGTCGTTCACGCGGTAGCGCGGCACGATGAACAGCGAGATGCCGCGCACGCCCGCAGGCGCGCCTTTGATCTTGGCCAGCACCAGGTGGACGATGTTCTCCGACAGTTCGTGCTCGCCGCCGCTGATCCACTGCTTGGTGCCGGTCAGCGAATAGCTGCCGTCGTCGTTGGGCGTGGCCGTGGTGCGGATGTCGGCCAGCGAGCTGCCTGCCTGCGGCTCGGACAACGCCATCGTGCCGAAGAAGCGACCCTCGCGCATCGGCAGCAGGTAGCGGCGCTTCTGTTCGTCGCTGGCATGCGCGGCAAGCAGGTTGCCCGCCGCCGCGGTCAGCGTGAGGTACGCCTGCGTGCTGATGTTGGAGGCCTGGAACAGCGCAGCCACCGCCATCGACGCCGACCACGGCAACTGCATGCCGCCCTCGTCCAGATCCTGCTGCACGCTCATGAAACCAGCATCGATGTAGGCACGGCAGGCGTCCGAGACCTCGTCGGGCAAGGCCACTCGCCCATCGACCACATCCGGCTCCTGGATGTCGGAGACGCGGTGATGCGGGAGGAAATGCCGCTCGGCCACCGCCGAGGCCGATGCGAGCACGCCATCCACGGTTTCCCGATCCAGGTGCGCGTAGCGCGGCGAACGGAACAGCCGGTCGGCACCGGCGACGTCGTACAGCAGGAACCTGATCTCTTCGATATCGAACGGTTTCACCGCAAGCCTCCCACGCCAAGCAAATCCCCTGTCGTTCTGCCGGGATTTTGTCGACAAAATCCCGGGAGCCATTGCCCCGTCGTATCAGCAAAAACCGCTAAATCATGCGAGATGAGGGCTGGACTGGATGGTATTATGTGGTTATGTTGACGTCAAATCTGTCGACAATTTATGCCCATGAGAGGCTCTGCAGCCCCCTTGCCCCGACCCGCCCGGCCGCCACCCCGACGTGGCAAGCCGGCATTCGTGGACAATGCGACGCATTGGACGGGCCCGGCGGCGTCGCCGGGCCGACCGCACCCCGAGCGCAGCGAGGACGCCCGCCATGACCCCTTCCCCCGGAAAGCCCCAGGACACCGAAAGCGTGTCGGACGTGCCGATGGCGGAGGATCGCGACCGCCTGGTCGAAAAGGTGGTGCGCCAGCTGACGCGCGACATCATGGCCGGCACCTACGGGCCGGGCGACCGGATCCGCGAACCGGAAGTCTCCGAGCGGCTGGGCATCAGCCGGGCACCGGTACGCGAGGCACTGCGGATCCTCGAACACGAGGGCATGGTGGAAGTGATGCCCTGGCGTGGCGCACGGGTGATCAACCCGTCGCCCGACGAGATCGCGGATCTGTTCGACCTGCTGGCGGCAGTCGAGGGCGTGGTCGCGCGGCTGGCGACCCGCCATGCCAGCGACGAGGATCTCGCCCGCTATGCGGACAAGGTGCGCGAGGCGGCCGAGGTCGCGCGGCAGCACAAGCAGATGGATTTCTTCGAGGTGATCCGCGTCGCCTACCAGGCGGCGGAAGTGCTGGCCTCCAGTTGCGGCAGCGCGATGGCGGCGAACATGGTGCGCCGCGTCGGCAAGCCCGCGTACTGGCTGCATCGCTTCCTGATGCCGGCGCCGGCACGCTGGGTGCAGCAGTCGCTGGCGCGGCAGGCGGCGTTGCGCGACGCGATGCTGGCACGCGACGAGGAGCGCGCCGAGCGTGCGGCACGTGCACTGGTCGGCCACACGCGCAGGCTGGTCGTGTTGCGCGCGAAAGAAGTGGAGGCCGCGCAGGGCATCCTGCATCGCGCACCGGCGTGGAACGTCGGCCACATCGCCACCAAGGAACCGGCGCGCAAGCGCACGCGCAAGGACTGACCGCAACGGCGCGCAAGCGTACGCGCATGTCCGCACGCCGCGACCGGCACGTCGCCACATCGATGGAGCTCGAGGCATGACCGCACCGCCCCCGGAGGCGCGCGGCCCGTTGACGGGTTACCGCGTGCTGGAACTGTGCAGCACCATCGCCGGCCCCGCCTGCACGCGGCTGTTCGCCGATTTCGGCGCCGAGGTGATCAAGGTCGAGCCGCCGCAGGGCGATCCCGCGCGCGCACTCGGCTTCCGCGATGGCGACGTGTCGCTGACCGGCGTGTCGCTGATGCGCAACAAGCGCAGCACCATCATCGACATCAAGACGCCCGAGGGCGCGGAACTGGTGCGCAGGCTGGCGGCCACGTGCGACGTGGTGGTCGAGAACTTCCGGCCCGGCACGCTCGAACGCCTCGGCCTCGGCTACGAAGAACTCTCGCGCGACAACCCGGGACTGGTGCTGGTGCGCATCTCCGGCTACGGACAGACCGGCCCGTACCGGCACAAGGGCGGTTACGGCGCGATCTGCGAAGCGTTCGGCGGCATCCGCCACCTCACCGGCGACCCCGACCGGCCGCCCGCGCGCGTCGCGGTGCCGGTGACCGATTACATCACCGCGGTCTACGCCGCCTTCGGCGCGACCATGGCGCTGCTGGAACGCGAACGCAGTGGCCGTGGCCAGGTGGTCGACGCGGCGCTGTACGAAGCCGCCTTCAGCATGATGGACAGCGCGATCCCCACCTACGACAAGCTCAAGCTGGTGCCTTCGCGCCTGGGCACGCGACTGCCGGCGATGGCACCCAACAACCTGTATCCCGCCGGCGACGGCACCTACGTGCTGATCGCCGCCAACAGCCAGGCGGTCTACGAGCGCCTCGCGCATGCGATGGCGCGCCCCGACCTGATCGACGACCCGCGCTTCGCCACCATCCGCGCACGCTGGGATCACGTCGACGCGCTCGACGCGATCATCGGCGACTGGGTCGGCGCACGGGATGCAAAGTCCGTCGAATCCACGCTTGAGGCTGCAGGCGTGCCGGTGTCTCGCGTGTACACGCTGCCGGACATCTTCGAGGACGCGCATTACCGCGCACGCGACATGCTGCTCGACGTGCCGCATCCGGCGCTGGGCGAAGTCGTGCTGCCGGGCATCGTGCCGAAGTTGTCGGCAACGCCGGGCGAAGTGCGCTGGGCCGGCACCGAGGCCGGCAGCGATACGCGCGCAGTGCTGGCCGAACTGCTCTCCCTCGATGCCGACGCGATCGATGCGCTTGCACGCGACGGCGTGATCGCAGACGCGATCGTCGACGTCCGCTCCCCTCCACTGCCCACCACGAACGAAGAGGACACCCCGCGATGACCGATGCCGTGATCGTCTCCACCGCCCGCACGCCCATCGGCCGCGCCTACCGCGGCGCGTTCAACGACCTGCACGGCGCCGAGCTTGCCGCGCATGCGATCCGGGCCGCCGTGGCGCGCGCCGGGCTCGCGCCGGACGAAGCCGACGACGTGGTGCTGGGCTGCGCGCTGCAGCAGGGCGCCACCGGCAGCAACATCGCGCGCCAGGCGGCGCTGGTCGCCGGGCTGGCGGTGCGCACGCCGGGCACGACCGTCGACCGGCAGTGCTGCTCCGGCCTGCAGGCCATCGTCAACGCAGCGAACGCGATCCGCGCGGGCGATGCCGACGTGATCGTGTCCGGCGGCGTGGAATCGATCAGCCTGGTGCAGAACAACCACTACAACCAGCACCGCTTGGTATCGAAGGCCTTGCTTGGAATCGCACCCGCCGCCTACATGCCGATGCTGCAGACCGCCGAAGTGGTGGCCAGGCGCTACGGCGTGTCGCGCGAAGCGCAGGACGCCTACGGGCTGTCCAGCCAGCAGCGCACGGCGCAGGCGCAGGCGGCGGGGCGTTTCGACGAGGAAATCGTGCCGGTGACCGCGACGATGGTGGTGGTCGACAAGGCCACCGGCGAAACCAGCCATCGCGAAGTCACGCTGTCGAAGGACGAAGGCAACCGCCCCGACACCACGGCCGAAGGCCTGGCCGGACTGAAGCCGGTGGTCGATGGCGGCGTCGTCACCGCCGGCAACGCGAGCCAGTTGTCGGATGGCGCATCTTCCTGCGTGGTCGCCTCGTCCGAGTGGGCCGCACGGCGCGGACTGCAACCGCTGGGAATCTTCCGCGGCTTCGTGGCCGAAGGCTGCGAACCCGACGAAATGGGCATCGGCCCGGTCTTCGCGGTTCCGAAGCTGCTGGCACGACACGGGCTCTCGGTCGACGACATCGGCCTGTGGGAACTCAACGAAGCCTTCGCGGTGCAGGTGCTGTATTGCCGCGACACACTCGGCATCCCGGACGAACGCCTCAATGTCGACGGCGGCGCAATCGCCATCGGCCATCCTTACGGCATGAGCGGCGCGCGCATGGTCGGGCACGCACTCATCGAAGGCCGGCGGCGCGGCGTGAAGTACGTGGTGGCGACGATGTGCATCGGCGGCGGAATGGGCGCAGCGGCACTGTTCGAAATCACCTAGACGACAACGCCTCCGGCGACGAAGCCGCGATCAAGCGCGACGCAAGCGCCTAGCGCGAGGCGTTGGGCGCGAAGAAGCGATCGTAGGCGTCGAGGATCCGCGCGCGCAGTCGCTGCACCTGGCGTGCGCCATCGTCGGTGATGTCCATGGTGTTGTCGCGACGGCGACTGTAGGCATCCCACGGCGCGAATGCGCAATCGGGACGACCCAGCGTCGCGAACGCAACCCAGCAATCGGCCACCTCGGCGGACATCGCCAGATCCGCCTCGCTCATCTCCGCCAACGGCGCGCCGCCGCCACTGCGACCGAGCACGTCGAACACGTAGGGAATCTCGCTGCCGTGCGCCACGCCCGGCACCTCCCCGCGCCGCGCACTGCGCACGTAACCGAAGCGATACAGCCACGCCGATGCACGACGTGATTGCGAGGCCGCGATCCAGCGTGCCGGCGCGACGAACGCGAAGTCACCGAACACCAGTTGCCGGCGCAACGCATCGTCACTTGTCTCGTGGCGATAGAGTTCCCGAGCGAGCGTGCCATCGGCGACCTGGCGCCCCTGCTCGCCCACGTCGAGCGCCTGCATCAGGCTGCCTTCCCAGGTATTGGTGCCGATCAGCAGCGGCACCGCCGCCTGGCGACCGGTGTGGAAGGCATCGACCGGCTGCCGCGTCATCGACACGTTGTCCATGAAGGGGCCGAAGCCGAGCGAACGATCAACGGCCGCCGCCTGCACCAATGCCTGTGCAGGCAATGCACGCAACGTCGATGCATCGGCATCGGCGGGGACGTCGATGGTATCCAGGCCCGCCTGCACGCGCTGCCGCATCGCCTGCATGCCCGGCAACCGCGCCCAACCGCCTCCCGACTGCACGATGGCACCGGCGAACAGGCCTTCGGCTTCGGGGCTGGCCATCAGCATGAGCACCGCCACGCCGCCGGCGCTTTCGCCGAACACGGTCACGCGCGCCGGGTCGCCGCCGAAGGCCGTGATGTTGTCGCGTACCCAGCGCAGCGCGGCGAGTTGATCCATGAAGCCGAAATTGCCGCCCCCGCCCTCGCCGGCCAGTGCCGCATGCGAGAAATAGCCGAGGTAGCCGAGGCGATAGTTGAGGGTGACCACCACCACGCCTCGTCGCGCCAGGGACGCACCATCGTAGTAAGGCAACGAACCCGCGCCGAAGCGATGCGCGCCGCCATGGATCCACACCATCACCGGCAGCGCTTCGGCATCGGCAGGCGCCCAGACGTTGAGGAACAGGCAATCCTCGTCCTGCGCATCGGGTGCGATGCCCACCGCCGGGCGCGAGGTCTGCGGACAGGCTGCGCCGGCAGCGGTTGCAACGCGCTCGCCGTCCCACGCCCGTGCCGGCTCGGGTGCGCGCCAGCGCCGCGCGCCGGTCGGCGGCGCTGCATAGGGAATGCCGAGGAAACGACGCACGCCGTCGCGCGCCTCGCCCGCAAGCACGCCCTGCGCAACCTGCGCCCGCGGGCGCTCATCGTCGCCGGACGCGGGGAACGCGTGGAGGCACGACAGCAGCAACAGGCAGATCCGGATCATGGTCGCACCTCGCAGGCATCGCGTTCGCGGATCGCCACCGCCACGTCCCACTCCGCCGGCGTTGGCGCCAGGCGTCGCACGGCCGCGATCCCGCGCGCCGAAGGTAGCGCGACACGGCCATCGCCCGCCATCGTGGCACCATGCGTCAACACCACGTCGACGCCGCCGGGCGAATCTTCGTCGTTCCAGG
This sequence comes from Luteimonas sp., assembly GCA_024707405.1. Lineage (GTDB taxonomy): Bacteria > Pseudomonadota > Gammaproteobacteria > Xanthomonadales > Xanthomonadaceae > Luteimonas. The sequence goes on along the minus strand of JANPZU010000006.1, from coordinate 56,247 downwards.
TGCGCACGTTGTCGCTGTTGGCCGCGTACAGCGACAACGACCAGTAGCCCGGCGACGGATGCACGCGCAGGCGCACGTCTCCCCGTGAAAGATCGAACACGCAGATCGAATAGGCCAGGTCGGGCGATGGCCTCACGATTGCACGCGCCTGCGGCGAGGCACGGCGCGCGTGGATCCACTGGTGCAATCGCTGTCCGTCGCGCCCCAGGGTGTCCATCGCATCGCCCATCAGTCGATGCGGCATGGCCCATACCCAGGCCAGGTGCGTGCAGATCCCCGCCGCCACGGCAACCGTTGCAACCATCAGCCAGAACGACGCGCGTCTCATGGCGCACGCCCCGCGGCGCAGGATCGTCGCTCGATGCGCGGCAATGCGATGCCGAGCGGATCTTCGCGCAAGGCGGCATCGGGACGATAGAGGCGCAGCGCCAGCGTCGGCGCATCCGTATTGCGCACCGACAGCCATGGCGTCTCGCCATTGCGCGCGGATGCAAGGCGGATGCGCCATGCATCCGCGCCGGCATCGCGTGGAAGGCCCGCCGCGCCCAGCGAATGCGCCTGGTCTTCGTTGCGCGCAAGGAAACGGTCTTGCGCGTAGACGGTCAGCGACCACCATCGTGCCGGCAACTCGCCGCCGGACACTTCGTAGATGCAGTCCTCGCGCAAGCGACGGCCATCGGCATCGCGGTCGGCGATGTAGTACATCGCCTCATCCCGGCTCAATGCCAGCAGGCCGATACGAGCGATGCGGGCACGCGTGTGCATGCCTGCGGCCTCGGCGCCGGCGAACCGGTCGATGGTCCATTCCGGCCGCGACGGGACACGCTCGATCGCCGACTCGCCGGTCGACCAGCGCGCCGTGGCCAGGCCGCCGGCCACACCGAGCGACACGGCCAACGCCCATGGCCACAGGCGCAGGAGGCGCACGCCGCCGGTCACGTCAGAAACGCTTGCGGACGTCGATCCCGTAGGTACGCGGCAAGCCGGGGTATCCGTTGTAGCTGCCCGCCTGCGCGACCGAATCGAAGATCACCATGTTGTAGTACTCGTCGGTGAGGTTGTTGCCCCACAGCGCGATCTCCACGTCGTTGCGCAGGCGCAGACCGATGCGCGCATTGACCAGGGTGTAGGCGTCCTGCCACTTCGCCGGATCGAGGTTGGCGCCGGTGTTCACGCCGCCCTGGTAACGGGCGCTGATCGATCCGAACAACGTGCCGGCACCGACCGGGCGATCGAAGTCGAAACCGAGCAGTCCCGTGCGCTTGGGCGCGTTGGTGATCTGCCGGCCACGCAATGCTGCGTTGAAGGTGTCCTCGCCGTACTCGGCCTTGTTGTAGCTGTAGCCGCCGCGCAGCTTGTAACCCGGCGCGATGTACCAGTCGGCCTCGAGCTCCACGCCCTGCGAACGCGCACTGGCCTCGTTGGAAATGCGGAAACCGATGCCATCGAAGGTGTTGAGCTGCACGTCGTCGTAGTCCATGCGGAACAGCGCGGTGCGCAGGAACAGGCGACGGTCGAACAACGGCATCTTCAGGCCGAGTTCGTAGGAAGCCACTGTCTCGGGCTTGAACACCGCGGTGCCGCCGACCGCATTGGCCGGATCGAGATTGATGCCGCCGGCCTTGAAGCCGGTCGAATAGGTGAAGTACACGCTGCCGCCGCCGTCGAGGTTCTTCGCCAGGCTGGCCACGCCGACGGTGCGCTCGTCCTCGTACGCGGCCTGGTATCGCGGCACGCTGCACAGGATCCGCGCCGCGGCGGGCAGGCCGGGGAATGTGCACGAAGGCGAATTGGAGACGCTGAAGCCGTAGCCGTCCTTGTCCTCGCGCACGTGGCGCAGGCCGAGCGTCAAGTCGAATCCATGCCCGAGGCGCACGATGTTGTGCGTGTACACCGCCTGCGTGCGCCCGGATTGCCGCGCGCGACGCAACTGCAAGCCGGTGCCTTCCGTGTACAGCGGCAGCACCGCCGCCGGCGGCAGGGCGCCGAGGAAGTAATGCCCGGCGCGCGCGCCGAACAACGTCTGTCCATCGAACCCGACCTCTTCCCAGCCCAGGTACGTGCCCGCCATCCAGTCGATGCGGTCGCCCTGGCCGCGGAGCGTGAACTCGGCGATGCGGGTGATCGCGCTGCCGTGGTCGCCGGTCAGTCGCGACAGATCCACGTCGCTGAAGTCACCGTCGGACATCACCAGCGACTTGCCGTCGCGGTAACTCAACGTGCCGTTCAAGGTCGCCCAGCCCAGGCCCCACTCCACGAGGGCGCTCAATCCGGCTTCATCGACGTCCGAGCGCACCTCGGCATCGAACGCGACCTCGTAGCTGCCGTCGTAGGCCGGCAACGTGCCGCCCAGCAGCCGCAGGAACGCAGCGGTCGCGCCGTACTGCGTGTATGGCGCCGCGCAGCAGTTCTCGCGTTTCTGCACGGCATCGGCGATCAGGCGCAGCGAGAAATCGTCCGTCGGCGTCCACAGCGCCTGCGCACGCGCCAGCCAGCGGTCGCGATTGTTGTAGTCGCGACCATCGAACGTGTTGTGCACGTAGCCGTCGCGCTGGTTGTACTGCGCGCTGAAGCGCAGCGCGAGCGTATCGTCGACCACCGGCCCGCTCCACGCACCGGAGAACACGGTGCTGTCGAAGTTGCCCAGCGAGGCCGCGACGAAACCTTCGTTGACGAAGGTCGGCTTCCTGGTCTGGATGTTGATCACGCCCGACGAGGTGTTCTTGCCGAACAGCGTGCTCTGCGGCCCGCGCAACACCTCGACCTGGTCGATGTCGACGAGATCGGTCAGCGCCAGCCCCGAGCGCGAACGGTAGATGCCGTCGACCAGCACGCCCACCGACCCTTCCAGCCCCGGGTTGCTCGCCGCCGTGCCGATGCCGCGCACGCGGATCACCGCACCGCCTGCCTCGCTGCCGGACGTGGTCACCACCAGCGACGGCGCCAGCATCGACAGCGACTGCGTGTCGAGCACGTTGCTGGCCACCAGTTCGTCGCCACCGATCGCGGTCACCGCGACCGGCACGCTGTCGATGTCCAGCGCGCGTCGCGTGGCGGTCACGGTGACCGAATCCAGCGTGGCGGCGCGTTCCTCGGCCGGCGGATCCCCCGCGGCCTCCTGCGCCCATGCCGGCACCAACGGCAGCGCGACTGCAACCGCCAGGGCGAGTGCGCAACGTCGGCGCGCGCAGACCGTGGATTCGTGTCGTTTGCTCATGCGTATTCCGTCTTCCATCCCATGTCAGAACTGTTGCCGGATCGTGATGCCGTACATCCTCGGGTTGCCCAGTCGCCCGACGATGGCGCCGGTGCCGAAGATCAGCGGGCTGCGATAGAGGTAGTAGTCCTTGTCGAACGCATTGTTCACCCACAGCGACACATCCGTGCCGCGCTCCCCGAAGCGCACGCCCGCGCGGAAGTTGAACAGCGAGAACGACGGCACCCAGGTGTGCGATGACGCCCCGGAGTAGAACCCCGAGCGATACGACACGTCGCCACCGACATAGGGACGCACGCCGCCATTGCCGAAGCCGTTCTGGAATTCGTAGTTGGCGCGCGCGTGGCCGGCCCAGCGCGACACGTTGGACATCGCCCGGCCGGTGAGGTTGCAGATGCCGGTCGGATTGACGCCGGCGCACTGGTCGATGGGCGCGGAGACGTAGTAGGCGTCGGTATACGCCACCGACGCACCGAGCGTGAGCCCGCGACCGGCCATGTACAGCGTGTCGATTTCCACGCCCTGCGAGCGGATCTCGGGGATGTTGGCCACGTAGATCGTGGTCGCGCCGACCGGGCTGGTGAACACGCGCGAGCTCTGGTAGTTCTCCACGTCGGTGCGGAACGCGGACAGGTTGACCATCAAGCGGTTGCCGAGCAGCCGGCTCTTCAGGCCGAGTTCGTAGCTGTTCGCGTTCTCGGGTTCGATGGTCTCGCTGGAAGCGGGCACGTTGGCGCCGAAGTTGATGCCGCCCGACTTGTAGCCGCGCGAGTAGGACGCATAGCCGGTCACCTCGTCGGTGAGCTTCCAGGTGCCGCTCAAGGTGCCCGACACGTCGCCCTCGTCGTTGGACTGCGGATAGCCTGCGATCGTGCGGGTATCGAACGCGGGCACCGATGCGGCGCGGATCACCGCCACCGTCGGCGCGAGCGCGGCGGGGATGTCGGCCAGCGGCACGCCGCCACGCGGTGACTGCACCGAAAAGCCGGACTTTCGTTCATCGGTGTAACGCAGGCCGAGCGCGAGGTCGAAACGATCGTTGACGTGCCAGGTGCCGTGCCCGAAGACGGCCGCGCTGCGCGTGTCCACGCGGCTTTCGCCGACACCCTGCAGTCCATCCAGGGCAAGCGTGCTCAGCGCCTGCGGCAGCCCCGGCAGGATCCAGCCGCCAGCCGCGGCACCGAATTCCTGGAAGGTGTCGCTGGTCAAGCGATCCTTCATGTAGAACAGGCCGAACACGTACTCCAGCTTGCGTCCGTCGGGCGAGGCCAGGCGCAGTTCCTGCGTCGTGGACTTCGAGTCGGAGAAGAACGCGCCCTGGGTCATGATCGGCAAGCCGATCATGTCGAGGTCGTTGTAAGGATCAAACGACCATTCACGGCGCGCGGTGATCGAGGTGAGGATGTGGTCGTTGCCCAGCCGCCAGTCCAGCTTCGCGGCTAGGCCGCTCTGCTCGATGCGGTAATGCTGGCGCGAGTCGACGTCGGTGCGCCGCGCGAACGGATCGACCGCCAGCGGCGTGTAACCGAGCAGCGCCGCACGCGCGTAGTAGCCGTTGGCGATGGGCGTGCCGTCGTCCAGCGTGGTGACCACGCGGTCGATCACGTCGGTGCAGCAGTCCAGCGCCTGCTTGCTGTAGTCGGCGCTCAACCGCAGGGTGATGCCGTTGCCCGGATCGAACAGCAGTTGGCCGCGCACGCTCTTGTCGTCGTAGTCGTTGACGTCGCGGCCGGTGCGCACGTTGTGCATGGTGCCGTCACGGCTGGTGACCGAGGCCGTCAGGCGCCCGGCGACGGTGTCGCTGAAACCACCCGAGGCGGTGCCGGCGATGCGACGGTAGCCGTAGTTGCCGGCGCCGAGCTGCAGCACGCCCTCGGGCTGGAAGCTCGGTGCGCGGGTGGTGATGTTGAGTGCGCCGGCGGTGGTGTTCTTGCCGAACAACGTGCCCTGCGGGCCACGCAGGATCTCCATCTGCTCGATGTCGATGAAGTCGAACGCCGACGCACCGGGACGCGCATAGTAGACCCCGTCGACGAATACGCCGACGCTGTTGACCAGCATCTCGCTGGCGAGGTTCGCGCCGAGGCCGCGGATGGTCATGCTGACGTTGCGCGGATTGGTGTTGACCACGCGCAGGCTCGGCACCTGGCGGTAGATGTCCTGCAGGTTGGGATCGCCGCCGGTTTCCAGGTCGTCGCCGTCGAGCACCGACATCGCGATCGGCACGTCCTGCTCGCGCTCGTTGCGACGCCGGGCGGTGACCGTCATGCGGTCGAGTTCCTGTGCGTCGCTGCGCGGCTCCTGCGCTTGCGCCGTCACGGCCGGCTGCTGTGCGGCGGCGGCATGGCAGAACAACGCCGATGCCACGCATGCGGCGAGCGCGTGGACGCGGATCGCGCGGAGAGCCTTGCTGGAGTGCTGTCGTGACATGTCGTGCTTCCCCTGGAAAGGGCCGGCAAGGCCGGCCCGCAAAGAAACGAACCGGTTACGGCGTGTAGCCGGTGTAGGCGTAGCGGATCGCCTGTCCGCAGATCGCGCTCGCACGGAACGCGGTCCCCAGGAGGCCACGTCGCGCGACGATGCCGTACAGGCTCTTGTCGGCGCTGATCCATGGATAGAAACCCCATGCACCGGCGCTGCTGTAGGCGCCGTCGCCCGGCCCGATCACCGGGCCGCCGGCATTGAACTGGCCCGGCACCGCGTTGTCCTCGACCCAGTAATGGTGGCCATAGCTCCACTCCAGGCTGCCACCGGCCGAACAACCGGAATGGCCAGCGGGACAGGGCAACGTGGGCACCGTATCGACACCGAGATGACCGTGCATCACGAGGCCACCGCTTGCCGGCGGCTTCATCAGGCGGATCAGGAAGTCGGCGTATTCCGCGGCGCTGCCTTCCATGCCTGCGGGAAGCGCGGGGTACTGGTATTCCATCGTGGTGCCCAGCGTGATCTGCATTTCGGCGGTCAGTTGCGCGGTGGTGAAACTGCCGAGGTTGAGCAAGGCCGGACTCGCCGCGAGGTACTGGCTGTTTCCGCCGCTGTAGAAGAAGTCACCGACCAGGCCCGGAACCTGCACGTTGTTGCCAAGCATGTTGAAGCAGCCGTTGACCGTCGGCGCCAGCACGCAGAGCGCCTGGTTGAACGACTTGTATCCGGCGAGCATCAGCGATGCGTCGCGCACGGCCGGCGACGGCGATCCACCGGACTTCTGCAGCACGTAGGCACCCAGCGGCCATTTCGAGGCCGATGCGAGGTTCATGCGGCTGTTGCGGTTGTAGAGCGTGCCGCCGACCTGGCCGGACACGACAGGGCCGCCGACGTCGCCGATCTCCCAGTAGAACGGTCGCGCCGCGGTGCAGGCCGGGCCGTTCGCGGCCGCGGTGGCCGCCACCGGATCGGCCGCCATCGCGGGCATCACCCACGACGATGCGAGCAATGCGGTTGCCACCATCAGGCGGCGCAGAAGGGTGGTGCGGTACTTCACGTGTCTTGCATGCATCGTGTCGTCCTCCCATGCGTGGCCGGCAGGCCGGCCGTGAGTTGTCGGGCTTCCGGATTCAGTTCCCGGGTTCGACCAGCGCTTCGTAGACCGCGGTCATCAGCACGTCGCCGAGCGGATACGTGCCCGACGGCATCAATTGCGTCATCAGCACCGCGACCACGCCGGTGCCGCGATCGACGAAGAACGTCGTGCTGCCGGCGCCGCCCCAGAGATAGGCCCCCTTGCCGCCGTACGCACCGGTCTGCGCGTCGTCCAGCACCACCGCGCCGCCGTAGCCGAAGCCCACGCCCGTGCCGGTGCCACCGAATCCGAACGACGTGGCCTCTGCCAACTGCCCGAACTGATCATCGCGCAGGTGGTTGGAGAGCATGCGATCCACGCTCTCGGGCGAGAGCACGCGGACGCCGTCCAGTTCACCGCCGTTGCAGAGCATCTGCGCGAAGCGGTGGAAGTCGAGGATGGTCGACACCAGCGCACCGCTGCCGGTCGCGACTGCCGGCGGTTTCAGGAAGGCACTGCGTTGCGGCGTCTCCACCGCCCCCAGTCCGCCATCGGGGCGGCGCGCGTACAGCGACGCGAAGCGATCGAGCGATCCTTCCGGCACATGGAAGCCGGTGTCGTCCATCTTCAGCGGCGCGAGGATGCGTTCGCGCAGGAATGCGTCGAAGCGCTGGCCACTGGCGCGCTCGACCACCAATGCGGCGATGTCCAGGCCAAGGCCGTAGTGCCAGCGTTCGTCGGGCTGGTAGGCCAGCGGCACGCTGGCGATGCGCTCGGCGAACGCGCCCAGATCCGGGATCGCGCCATCCAGGAACCAGGTCGCCGACTGCAGGCCCGCCTGCTGGTAGAGCTTCGACACCGGCGTGCTCGCCTGGAAGCTCATCGTGAAACCGGCGGTGTGCGTGAGCAGGTTCTCGACCGTCATCTCGCGCAGCGGCGGCACCGTGCGCATTCCATCGCCATCGCCACCTGCGTACACGCGCACGTCCGACAGTTCCGGCACGTGGCGCGAGACCGGGTCGGACAACGCGAAGCCGCCATCTTCGAGCGCGGCCATCACCGCCGCGGCGGTGACCGGCTTGGACATCGAGTAGATGCGCACGATCGTGTCGTCGGCCATCGGCGCGGCGGCTTCGAGGTCGCGCTGGCCGAAGGTGGAGAGGTGGACGATCTTGCCGTGGCGGGCCACGAGCACGCCGACGCCCGGCAGTTCGCCGCGATCCACGTAGCCCTGCAAGGTCGCGTCCAGCTCGGCCAGCCTCGCCGGGTCGAAGCCCAGCGATCCGGGCGGCGCCAGCGAGGGCGTTTGCGCCGCGCCGCCCGCCATGGCGACCGGGGGAAGCAGCAGGCAGGCCAGCAAGCCGGCCCGGTGGATCGCGCGACGCAGGGTCATGTCAGTCCCCCTCCCAAGGGATTGCAGACAGTACTCGAGCTTGGCGACGACTCTTACGCTTTGTCGACGGATTGGTCAACACATTGTCGACAATTTTGCGCCTCCTTCGGTTTCATGCCAGTATCGGCCAAACCGCCTCGGGATGCCTGCCAGGGTGGCTTGCATCACCCGCCGCAGCGGCCGGCCAGCGCTTCGGCCAGCACGGCGGCAAACGCATCGACAACGCCGGGACGAACAGGAAAACACCTTATGGAATCGACACATAAGACAATATCCCGCCCTCGGACGAGGCGACCACCAACCCGCTTTCCGGGCGCCGTACGCGGTGATCGGAGGGCAAGCCGGCGGCGCCCGCGTCCGTCGCTCACGGCTGGCAGGATCGCCCCAGCTGTCGACAGCCGGGATGCTGCAATGCCGCACACACTTGCGCGGGAATCCTGCGTCTTGCGCGCAGACGAAGCGCCCGGCGGACGTACACTGGCCCGGACACGCGCCTTCCCCGTCGCAACCGCCGCGAGCCGCCATGAGCGCTGAAGACACCGCCCCCGCCGTCGCGTCCGGCGGCGACCCCGTCGCCGAGCTGGAACAGCGGCGCGCACTGGCGTTGCGCATGGGTAGCGAGGAGGCCCTGCGCAAGTTCCGCGACACCGGGCGCATGAATGCGCGCGAACGGATCGACGCCCTACTCGATCCGGGCAGCTTCCGCGAGTTCGGGCGCATCACCGGCAGCGGCAGCTACGACGAGGCCGGCGACCTGCTCGACCTGCAGCCGGTGAACGCAATCATCGGTCACGGCGACGTCGATGGCCGCAGGATCTCGGTCTCCGCCGACGACTACACGATCCGTGCCGGCTCGTCGGAAGCGACGATCTCGGAGAAGTGGATCTATGCCGAGCGCTACGCGCTGACCAGCCGCATGCCGCTGGTGCGCCTGGTCGACAGTGCGGGCGGCAGCGTGAAGCTGCTGCGCAAGCTCAACGCCACCAAGATCCCGGGCTATTCGCAATGGCCATCCGCGGACTTGATGCGCACCGTGCCCGTGGTCGGCGTCGCGCTCGGCGCGTGCGCCGGACTCGGCGCGATCAAGGTGCTGTCCTCGCATTTCTCGGTGATGGTGCGCGGGCAATCCCAGGTGTTCGCGGCCGGCCCGCCTGTGGTGAAGCAGGCCTACGGTATCGACGTCGACAAGAATTCGCTCGGCGGCCACGACGTGCATCGCCGCAGCGCGCTGGTGCACAACGAAGCCGAAGACGAACGCGATGCACTGGCACAGGTGCGCCGGTTCCTGTCGTACCTGCCGCGCAACATCTTCCGTGCCGCGCCCCATGTCCCGACCGTGGATGCGCCATCGCGCGTGGAGGACTGGCTGCGCGATGCAGTGCCCGTCGACCGCCGCCAGCCCTACGATCCGCGCCGCATCCTCGACGGCGTGTTCGACACCGGCTCGGTGTTCGAGATCGGTCGCCACCAGGGCGGCTCGACGATCACCGCGCTGGCACGCATCCACGGCCATCCGGTCGGCGTGCTGGCCGGCGACCCACGCGTATCCGGCGGCGCGATGACGCTGCAGAGCGCCTACAAGTTCGAGCGCCACATCAAACTGTGCGACACCTTCGGCTTGCCCGTCGTGCATTTCGTCGACCAGCCCGGCAACGCCATCGGCCGCGACGCCGAACTCGCCGGCACGCTGCTGGGCGCGATGCGCGTGGGCGAGGCCATCGAGGATGCGCGCGTGCCGTGGATCTCCATCGTCATACGCCGCGCCTTCGGCATGGCCGGCGCGATGCACGCGCCCAAGCACTATCCGGCGCTCAACCACGTATTCGCCTGGCCGACCGCACGCTGGGGCTCGATCCCCATCGAGGGTGGCGTGGCGGCCGCGCACCGCGCCGAGATCGAGGCCGCGCCCGATCCCCTGGCCAAGCGCCGCGAACTGGAGGCGTACTACGGAAAACTCGGTTCGCCGTTCCGCACCGCCGAACGCTTCGGCGTGGTCGACGTGATCGATCCGCGTGAAACGCGCGCCTTGTTGTGCGACTGGATCCCGGACGCACGCGAAGCGCTGGAAACGGATCCGCGGCGCCCATCCGTGGCGCGGGAGGATTGAACGATGGCAATGATCGAATTGACCGCACCGACCACCGGCGTCGTCTGGCGCACCAAGGCCGTCGACGAGCATGCTGCGGCAGGCGAAGCCGTGGTCGTCATCGAATCGATGAAGATGGAGATTCCGGTGAACGCGCCGGTCGAGGGACGCGTCGTTGCGATCCTCGTGGCCGCGGAAGAACTGGTCAACGAAGGCCAGGTCGTCGCACGACTGGAGACCGGTGCGTGAGTGCACCACGCCTCGAAGAATGCACCAGCCACGATGCCGATGGGGGAAGCCGCATGTTTTTATCCACGCAAGCACGACGTCCCGGGCGCTGCCACGCAGCCATCGCACTGGCCTGCTCAGCGTTGCTCGCCGCCTGCGGTGCACCGTCCGCGCCCGACCCGACGCCGCAAGCGGCCACGCCCAACCGTGACGGCAGCCTTTCGATCGCGCTTGAATCGGATTTCCAGAGCCTCGATCCACTGCGCGTGAGCAACATGGTCGAGCGCCAGGTCGCGCTGTCGATCATGGATCCGCTGTTCGACATCGACGCCAACGGCAACATCGTGCCGATGCTCGCCGAGTCCGCCGACACGCCCGACGACGGCACCACCTGGCGCGTGAAGCTGCGCGAGGGTGTGCGATTCCACGACGACACGCCGCTCGATGCCGAAGCGGTGGTGTTCAACATCGAACGGATGCGCGACCCGGCCAATGCCTGCCGCTGCCTGCCGCAACTGGACAACGTCGCCGGCGTGCGCGCCATCGACCCGCTCAACGTCGAGTTCACCATGCACGGCCCCGACGCGGTGCTGCCCGCGCTGCTCGCCGATGCGCCGGGGTTGATGCTCTCGCCCACCGCGACCCGCAACGATCCGACCGGCATCGGCAGCAAGCCCGTCGGCGCCGGCGCGTTCCGGCTCGCCAGTTGGGAGCCCGGGCATCGCATCGTGGTCGAGCGCAATCCGTCGTACTGGCAGGAAGGCAAGCCGCTGCTGCAGCGCGTGACCTTCCTGCCGCTGCCCAACGAGGACAGCCGCCAGGCGGCGTTGCTGTCGGGCGATGTCGACGTGATCCAGTCGCCGCACACGCGCTTCTCGGCCCAGTACGGCGGACGCGAAGGCTACCGACTGATGACCGGCAAGGGACTGGGCAGCGTGTTCCTGATGATGAACACGCGCAGACCGCCGTTCGACGACGTGCGCGTGCGGCGCGCGATCGCGCACGCGACCGACCGGCCGACCTTCGTCAAGGCGCTGCTGCAGGATCAGTACCCGGTGTCGGACAGCCTGCTTGGCCCGGGTTCGTGGGCCTACACGCCGGTGCTGGATTACCCGGCGTATTCGCCGGAACGGGCCAAGGCCCTGTTGGCCGAAGTGGGCAAGCCGGTCAAGTTCGAAATCTCGGTGATCAACTCGCCATTCACGGCATTGTCGGCGCAGGCGCTGCAACAGATGTGGCGCGACGCGGGCATCGAGGCGACCATCCGGCAGACGGAAGGCGCACGGTTCATGGCCGATGCGATCAACCACGACTTCCAGATGTCGATGTTCCGCTTCGTCGGCCGCGCCGACCCGGACCTCAATCTCTATCGCGCCTTCCATTCGCGTTACGCACCGCCACCGTCAAGCAACTACACCGGCTATGCCAACCCGGCGATGGATGCGTTGCTCGAAAAGGGCCGCGCCACCACAGAACGCGGAAAGCGCGTGGAAACCTACGCCAAGGTCTCGCAGTTGCTGGCGCAGGACGTGCCCTACCTGTTCCTGTTCACGACGACGCTGCAGACGATGATGCGTGCCAACGTCCAGCCCGGCCCCAACATCCCCGACGGCGTACTGCGGTTGCAGGATGCCTCGATCCAGTAGCCGGCACCGGCGCGGATGAACGCGAACCCGAGGCTGCTGCAAGCGCCGGCACGCGCGTCGCGTCCGCTGGCGCGCTGGCTGCGCACCGTGCTGTCATCGCTGGCGATCCTGCTTGCCGTCTCGGCGATCACCTTCGCGTTGATGCAGGCCACGCCGGGCGATACCGCCTCCGCGATCCTGGGCGAGGCCGCCACCGCGCAATCGCTGGCACAACTGCGCGCCCAACTCGGACTCGACCAGCCCCTGCCCCTGCGCTACCTGCACTGGCTGGGCGACGTGCTGCGCGGCGACCTCGGCACCCTGCATCGATCCGGCGAACCGGTGGCTGCCGCCATTGCCAATCGCCTGCCGGTGACCCTGCAACTGCTGGTCGGCGCGCAACTGTTCGCCTTGCTGCTGGCGGTGCCTGCCGCCATCCGCGGCGCCTATCGCGAACGCGGCGCGTTCGACCGGGTCGCGCAGACATTGGCGACGGGATTCGTGTCGACGCCGTCGTTCCTGATCGGACTGCTGCTGGTGTACGTGTTCTCGCTGCAGCTGGGCTGGTTGCCGGCCACCGGCTTCGTGCCGCTGCGCGAGGACGCGATCGCCAACCTGCGCACCATGCTGCTGCCCGCGTTGACGCTCGGGCTGGCGGAATTCCCCGCCTACATGCGCCTGCTGCGCAGCGAGATGCTGCAGACACTGCAGCAGAACTTCATCCTCACCGCGCGCGCGATGGGGCTGCGGCCTTGGCGCATCCTGCTGCAGCACGCGCTGCGCCCGTCGTCGCTGAGCCTGGTTACGGCCATCGGCATCAACATGGGCCGGCTGCTCGGCGGCGCGGTGATCATCGAGGTGCTGTTCGGCCTGCCGGGCATCGGCTCGCTGCTCGCCGAATCGATCTACCAGCGCGAGTACGCGGCCGTGCAGGGCGTGGTGCTGTTCGTCGCGGTCGCGTTCGTCGTGATCAACCTGATCGTCGATGCCCTCTACACCTGGCTCGACCCGAGGATCCGCCACCATGGCTGAGTCGGCCACGCGCGCGTTCCGACTACCCGGGATCGCCTTCCTGGCCGCATCGGCGTGGCTGCTGCTGGTCGTCGGCGCGGCCTTGTGCGCAGACGTGCTGCCGATCGCCGACGCCTACCGGCAGGATCTGCTGGCGACGCTCGCCTCGCCTTCGGCCGAACGCTGGCTGGGCACCGATTCCCTCGGCCGCGACGTATTCGCGCGCACCGTGCACGGCCTGCGCGTCAGCCTGCTGGTGGGCGCGGGCGCGGTGGCGTTCGGCCTGGCCATCGGTGGCCCGCTCGGCTTGCTGTCGGGCTACTACCGCGGACGACTGGACGCGTGGATCTCGGCGCTGATGTCGGTGATCCTGGCGTTCCCGCCGCTGGTGCTGGCGCTGGCGATCATCGCCGCGACCGGTGCATCGCTGGGCAAGGTGGTGCTGGCGATGGGCATCCTGTTCGTCCCCGCCTGCGCGCGCCTGGTGCGCGCCAATGCGCTGCGCCTGACCGATCGCGAGTTCGTGCTCGCCGCGCGAGCAGGCGGCATGCCCGACTGGCGCGTGCTGACCCATGAAATCCTGCCCAACCTGTTGCCGCCACTGATGGCCTACGTGCCGTTGATGGTCGCCATCGCGATCATCGGCGAGGCCAGCCTGAGCTTCCTCGGGCTCAGCGTGCCCGCGCCGCAGCCGAGCCTCGGCGGCATGGTGTCCGCCGAACGCGGCTCGATGGCGATCGCGCCGTGGACGGTCTTCGGGCCGGCCGTGGTGCTGTTCACCACCATCCTCTGCCTCAACCTGCTCGGCGACCACTGGCAGCGCAGGCTCGACCGCCGCGGGGCCGCACTGTGAGCGCGCCACTGCTGTCGGTGCGGGGGCTGCAGACCTGGCTGCGCACGCCGGCCGGCGTGGTGCGCGCGGTCGATGGCGTGGACTTCGACCTGCACGCCGGTCGCACGCTCGGCATCGTCGGCGAATCGGGCAGTGGCAAGTCGGTGCTGGCACGGTCGCTGATGGGGTTGAACCCGTCGTCGATCGAGATCCGTGCCGGCGGCGAGGCGCGGTACGACGGTCGCGACCTGCGCACGCTCGACGAAGCCGGCATGCGCCAGCTGCGCGGACGCAACTTCGCGATGGTGTTCCAGGATCCGATGACCTCGCTCAACCCGGTGATGACCATCGGCGAACAGATCGCGCAGCCACTGCGGCTGCGCATGGGATTGCCGCGCCGCGCCGCCGCCGAACGCGCAGTGGAACTGCTCGATTCGGTCGGCATCCCGTCGGCGCGCGAACGTGCACGGCAATACCCGCATGAACTGTCCGGCGGGCAGCGGCAACGCGTCATGATCGCGCTCGCGTTGTCCTGCGATCCGCGCGTGCTGATCGCCGACGAACCCACCACCGCACTCGACGTCACCGTGCAACGCCAGATCCTCGATCTGCTGCAGCGCGCGCAGCAAGAACGCGAGATGGCGCTGGTGCTGATCACCCACGACCTGGGCGTGGTCGCCGACATGGCCGACGAGATTGCGGTGATGTACGCCGGCCGCTTCGTCGAACGCGGCCCGGCACGCGACCTGCTGTCGCGACCGCGGATGCGCTACACGCAAGCACTGCTGCGCTGCGCACCGACGCTCGACACTCCGCCGCGGACGCGCCTGCCCGCGATCCCTGGCCGGCCACCACCCCTGACCGCGGCCCCGGATGGTTGCGCGTTCGCCGCGCGCTGCGCACACGCCGATGACGAGTGCAGGCAAGCCCCCGCGCTTACCGGCGATACGCACGCCTTCGCTTGCTGGCATCCCGCATCGGGAGGCGCTACGCATGACTGAGCCCCTGCTGTCGATCCGCGGCCTGCGCAAGGGCTATCGCAGCCCGAGCGGCGTGCGCGTGGACGCACTGGCCGGGGTGGACATCGACATCGCCGCGGGCGAGACGTTGGGCCTGGTCGGGGAATCGGGCTGCGGCAAGACCACGCTGGGCCGCGCCGCCATGTTGCTGCCGCCGCCGGATGCCGGGCGCGTCGCGCTGGAAGGGATCGAACTGACTGCATTGCCTGCGCGCCAGTTGCGCGCGATCCGCCCGCGCATGCAGATGGTGTTCCAGGATCCGGTGTCTTCGCTCAATCCCAAGCGCAGCATCGCCGATGCCGTGGCCACCCCGCTGCGCCTGCATGCACGCCTGCCGGAACGCGGATTGCGCGCGCGCGTCGACGCGATGCTGGAGGCCGTGGGGCTCGATCCCGTGGCGATGCGCGACCGGCTGCCGCACGAACTGTCCGGCGGGCAATGCCAGCGCGCCAGCATCGCACGTGCGCTGGTGCTGCAGCCACGCCTGCTGCTGTGCGACGAGCCGGTATCGTCGCTGGATGTGTCGATCCAGGCGCAGATCGTGAACCTGCTGCTCGACAGCAAACAGCGCTTCGACCTGACCATGCTGTTCATCGCCCACGACATCGCCGTGGTGCGCCATGTCAGCGACCGTGTCGCGGTGATGTATCTCGGGCGCGTGTGCGAGATCCTGCCCTCCGACGACCTCGCGTCGCGTTCCGCACATCCCTACACCCGGCTGCTGCTCGACTCCATTCCCGGCCACACAGGCGGCAACACGCCGACGGAGCATCGCAGTACCGCCACGCCGCTGGCGCCGCCATCCGGTTGCCGCTTCCGCCTGCGTTGCCCGCTCGCCACCGCGCGTTGCGCCTCCGAAGAACCCGCCCTGCGCGAACACGCCCCCGGACACCAGGTTGCCTGCCACCATGTCGATTGACACGATCACGCTGCCCCACTCACCCGCATCCTCCGCATCGATCCGGACCACCGTCATGCAGGCCGATCGCGAATGGCTCATGGCGTATGCCGCGGCATTGTCGGAATGCGATCCGGGCCGCTACGACACCACGCGCACCGGCGGCATCGATGCACACCCGCTCTTCCCGGTCTGTCCCGAATGGCCATGCTGGCTGGGCGCGCTCGAGGATGCATTGCCGGCCGACGTGCTGCCGCGCGGCGTGCACGCCACCCATGAGCTCCTGTATCAACGCCCGATCCGCCAGGACGAAACCCTGCATATCGCCTCGCGCATCGTGGCCGCGCGGCAACGTCGCAGCGGCCTGCACCTGACCACGCGATTGCAGTCCACGGACGATGTGGGGAACCTCGTGTTCGAATCGCGCGCCGGGCTGCTGCTGCGCGGCGTGTCAGGCACCGAGTCGGGCGATGACGCCGACAGCAACGCCGACCTGCTTCCGGCGAAATCGTTCGGCGACGCAATGCCGGAATGGAAAGAGGATCGCGAGGTTCCGGTCGGCTTTGCGCATGTCTACACCGCCTGCGCCCGCATCTGGAATCCGATCCACACCGATATTTCGGTCGCACGCCGGGCGGGGCTGGAGGACATCATCCTGCATGGCACCGCGACGCTGGCGCTCGCGATCTCCGCGATATGCGCGCGCGAATCCAACGGGCGCGCAGTCCGCCATGTCGCCGCGCGCTTCCTTTCGCCTGTGACGATGCCTGCGTCCCTGCGCATCGAGCGTCTTGCGACGGATGGCGGCGCGATCCGTTTCCGGGTACGCAACGGATCGGCGGACGACGCCATCCCCGCCTGCATCGGCACGCTCACCTTCGCTTCCTGACCTTGCAACGAGTCCGACATGAACGCACCCAACGACACCTTCGACCTCCGCGGCAAGACCGCCCTCGTGACCGGCGCTTCGCGCGGCATCGGCGAATCCACTGCACGGCTGCTCGCCGCATGGGGGGCGCACGTGGTCGTCTCCAGCCGCAAGCTCGATGCCTGCGAAATCGTCGCCGCGTCGATCCGCGACACCGGCGGCCAGGCCACCGCGCTCGCCGCGCACATCGGTGACCCCGAGGCGATCGAGGCCTTGTTCGCAACGCTCGACGAACGCGGACTGGCACCGGACATCCTGGTCAACAACGCCGCCGCCAATCCTTACTACGGGCCGATGCTCGAGCAGCCGGTCGACAGCTTCCAGAAGACGCTGGACGTCAACATCCGCGGCTATTTCTGCAGCACGGTGCAGGCCGCGCGTCGGATGCGTGACAACGGCGGCGGCGCGATCGTCAACGTCGCGTCGATCAACGGCCGCCGCTCCGCGCCGCAGCAAGGCGCGTACTCGCTGAGCAAGGCCGCGATCCTGTCGATGAGCGAAGGCTTTGCACGCGAACTCGCGCCGGACGGCATCCGCGTCAACGCCGTGCTGCCCGGATTGACCGACACCAAGTTCGCGTCGGCGCTGACCGGGAACGAATCGTTGATGGCCTGGCTGCGCCACCAGATCCCGCTCGGCCGCGCCGCGCAGCCGGACGAAATCGCCGGCACCATCGCATTCCTCTGCACGCCCGCCGCGTCCTACGTGACCGGCGCCAGCTTCGTCGTCGACGGCGGATTCCTCTGCTGAGCAGGCACTCGCCGCGGCCTCACCCGGCCGTGCAGCCATCGCCGCTCCACGTCGAATCCGTTGCGTCGTCCGGAACGCGGGGCGTTGCCGTCATTCCGACGCAGGCACCAAGCGGATCACCCGGCCCTTCTTCTCGTCGGTCGCCAGGTACACCGCGCCGTCGGGCCCGACGCGAACATCGCGCATCCGCTCGCCGGACTCTTCCATCAACACTTCCTGGCGACCCGGCATGCCGTCGACCATCTCGACGCGGCGCAGGCTCTTTTCCGCCAATGCGGCCACCAGCAGGCTGCCGCGCCATTGCGGGAACAGGTCGGCCTCGTACAACGCCAGTCCCGCGGGCGCGATCGAGGGCGTCCATTGCAGCAGCGGCTGCTCCATGCCTTCGCGTTCGGTGAACGGCGAGATCAGGGCCCTGCTGTAGTCGCGGCCATAGGTGATGACCGGCCAGCCATAGTTCCTGCCCGGCTCGACGAGGTTGATCTCGTCGCCGCCGCGCGGGCCGTGCTCGTGCGCATAGAGCCGGTCGCCGTCGAGCGCCAGTCCCTGCACGTGGCGATGGCCGTAGCTGTAGATTTCCGGCAACACGCCATCGCGCCCGACGAAGGGATTGTCGGCCGGCACGCTGCCATCGGTGTTGATGCGCACGATGGTGCCCATGTGGCTGTCGAGCTTCTGCGATTCCTCGCGGAAGAAGAAACCATCGCCGAGCGTGAGCAGCAAGGTGCCGTCGGGCAACTTCATCATCCGGCCACCGCCATGCGCATCGCCGGACTTGGCCGGATGCGTGGTGAAGATCGGCGTCACGTCCGTGAGACGGCGACCATCGAACACCGCACGCACGATGCGTGTGTGGTTAGCGTCCTCGGTGCCGTGCGCGAACGAGAGGTAGAGCACGCCGGTGTCGGCGAAGTCACGCGACGGCAATACCTCGAACAATCCCGCCTGCCCGGAGTGGAAGATCGGCGGCAAGCCCTCGACAGGCGCATCGATGAGTTGGCCGTCCTCGACCACGCGCAACCTGCCGGGATGTTCGGTCACCAGCATCCTGCCGTCGGGCAGGAATGCGATGGACCACGGATTCTCCAGACCGTCGACGACGGTTTCGGCGCGGTAGTCCTGCGCCGCCGCGACCGGCGACAACGCCAATGCGCAGGCCAATGCAGCCAGCGACTTCGGGATCTTCCGATTCATCACCCTACCTCCACTCAACAACGGGACAATGGATGTGCGGCGGGATGTGTGGTGCATGCAATCGACAAAGGCATTCCCTCACAGACCGGGAGTACGCATCGTGAAGACATCCACGCTGCCGCGCGTCATCGCGGCATTCGTGGTGGCGATTTTGGTCGCCACCGTGTTCGGCTCGCTCGTGCAGACGCATTACAACCTGCAGGCACTCGCCACGCTCGGCGTCGACCTGCAGGGCGTGCGCGCGGGCGCCATGGCAAGGGACGTGTTCAGCGGTTTCACGCCGACCTACGGCGGATACATCGTCGCGCCTGCGTTGCTGGTCGCGTTCGCCGTGGCGTCGCTGCTGGTCAACCGCGTGCCGTCCTTGCACGCGGGTGCGGTGCGCACGGGCTTGTTCGTGCTCGGCGGGTACCTCGCCATCGCAGCGGCCATCCCGATCGTGAACTGGCTGTCCCCGGTGGCACTGCTGGTCGGCGCCAGCCGCGAGACCAGCGCCATCTTCGCGATGGCCGGTGGCGGCGCGCTCGCCGGCCTGGTGTTCGCGGTGATGACGGCCGGCCCTCGTCGCCCTGCGAGCGAACGCATCGAGACCCTGCTGCCGTCGCAACCGCACCTCACCGAACCGTCGATGCGTGGCTGATGTACCGGCGGCGTCGAACTAGCGGTCGCGATGCGCGAGCCGACGCAAACCGCGTGCCAACAACCACAGTGCGCCGACTAGGTAAGGCAGGCATGAGGGCACCCACATGATCAGCCCGGCCAACTGCTGGTCGTCGAATGCGGTCATGCCGAGTTCGGCGGCACGGTCGGCATATACCGGATACAGCACGCGGGGCGAGAACGTCAGCAAGGCACCGAGGAACCCCATCTGCATCATCACCACGATGATGCAGACCGCACCGGGCAACGCGCCTGCGGCATCGTCGCGCATGCGCCCCCACAGCAGTGTCCAGAACCACAGGCCGGCCAGCAGGAAGCTGCCATGCATCAGCCAGTGCGCCGGTTCGCTGCGCATCACCAGCGCCAGGGCCGCCGGCGCGTGCCAGGCCCACATCACCATCACGTTCGCCAGGGTCGCCAGTGCCAGGGTTCGCGCGAATGCCGGCACCAATGGCCGCATCGTGCCGTGGATCGCACGCGACCATGCCGGCGGCAACGCAGCGGCCATCGCCGCCATGGGACGCCCGGCCAGCAACAGCGGCGGCGCCAGCGCCAGCAGCATCATGTGCTGGCCCATGTGCGCGGACAGCAGCCATGCGCCGTATGCATCGACCGGCCAGACCATCGCCAGTGCAAGCACCGCCATGCCTGCAAAGCACATCGCGGCTTCGCCCATGCCGATGCCGCGTCCGGCATGGCCTCCCCGCCACAACCGCCACAGTCCCGCGGCGTACAACGCAACCGCCAGCAAGAGTGCCGGCACGGCAGGCGACAACGACCATGCCGTCGCCAACGTGGGCACTTCGCCGGGCAGTTCGCTCGCGCCCCACGCGCCCTGCCACGGCAGGGCCGCTGCCGCAGCAGCGACCGGGACGCGCTGCCGCCACCGATGTACGGAAGCGGCACCATGTATTTCTGGCTGAAGGTCGCGCACATCGCCAGCATGGCCGTCTGGTTCACGGGCCTGTTCTTCCTGCCGCGCCTGTTCGTCGCGCGGCACCTCGGCGAGCGCGATTCGCGTGCCGAATTCTTCAACCCGGTGGCGAACCAGTTGTTCTTCCGCATCGCAACGCCCGCCGGGGTGCTCGCCATCGCCTTCGGCATGTCGCTGATCCCGTGGGTGCAACCCAGCGCGTGGTTGGTGGCGAAGCTGGGCGTGGTGATGCTCGCCGTGCTGCTGCACCTGTACCTGGGCGTGCACCTGCACGCGCTCGGCAAGGGACGCGACAAGCACGGCGCAAGGTTCTACCGCATCGTCGGCTGGATGCCGCTGTTGCTGTTGCTCGCCATCGCCGCATTGACCGGCGGCAAGCCGCAGTCGTTCACGGGCACGGCCATCACTGGCGAGGCGGCCGCACGAATGGATCATTCCCCGGGTGCCTCGTCGTCGGACTGACGTACCCGGGCATCGTGGCCATACACGCCAATGCCATGGCCGAAGGTCAGCGTACCGCCCAGCCAGCCGACCACCAGCACCATCGACAGGCACAACGCCGACTGCACCACGATCCACGATGACGCGATGGCTGCATCCGCCGCGCGCAGCCAGACACCCAGCGCCGCGAGCGCCAGCAACATCACGCCGGCGATGAAATGGTTCCAGACCGAGACATGGCGCCTTGCGACACGGATCAGGAACATGTCCGCGATGCCGAGCACGGCCGCACCGAGGCCGCTCACCAATCCGAGCACGTTGAGCCACCACGCCGCCTTCGCCCAGAACGGATCGCCCGTCCACAGGTGTGCGATGTCCGCCGGCAGCAACAGGCTCAGGCAGACGATGGGATAGACCACCACGATCGGATGCAGGGGATGGCGCATGATCGCCACCCGGCTCTCGACGGATGGACTGCGTTTTTCCGGCACCGGTTGTTTCAGGCTCTTGCGCATCCACGTCACCTCATTCGCAGGGCGGCAACCACAGCAGCGGCATGGCGGTGAACAGCACCGCCACCAGCGACAACACCGACAGCATCGACGTCACCTGCATGGTGAAGCGGCGGCCGTGCTCGTCCCGTCCCTGCCGGCGCAGTGCCCGCCATGCGTGCGTGCCGATCCATGCAATCGCGACCAGTGCGATGATCGTCAGCCCGACCATGCCCGCGACGCCGGCCGGTTGCGACCATCCCCGCGCGCAGACCAGACCCTGCAGGCTGTAGATCGCCACGAAATGAATCGCCCAAGACAGCAGCGGCAGGGCGAGCCAGGTGAAGCGGCGCGGGCGCATGGTTTTCGTCATCACTGCATCGCCGGGAACAGTTCGACCAGCGTCCAACCCACCGCGGCCTGCGCCAGCGCATAGCGCAGGAATGCCGTGGCGATCCGCCATTCGAGCGGACGCGAGGCATCGGTGTATCCGTGCCGGATGCGCATGGCGGCATGCCCGCACAACAGGATTGCCACCACGACGTGCACGGCGCAGAAGCCGGCGATCATCCAGACCACCGAGGCGTAGGCATGCGCCTGCGGCGGGCCGATGGCCGACGCGAGCGACGGCAGGTAAGAGACCAGGTAGACCACGGCAGCCAACGCCGCAAGCGCTGCCAGCCACGTGCTTCGCACGCGCCTCCCGGCGCGCAACGCGATACCGGCCCAATGTTCCAGCGCCGCGGATACGACGAGTGCAGCAAAACCTGTCATCGATGCCGCGGACAACGCGTCGCCTTGCACGCCGACGGGCGGCCAAGACTCCGCGCCCAGCCACAGGTAGAAATACGAGAACACCAGCGACGCGAACAGCGAGCCGATGATCAGCAAGGTGGCCACCACCGCCCACCAACCGGGCGCATTGTGGCAAGCCCACTGCGGCGGCAACACGAGCCCGTCGCCCGCGTCCACCTGCAGCGGTGCCTGTCGATGCCCGTTCGACCACGCCCATGCCAGGAACAGCGCGGCCAGCGGTACCAGGCCGATCGCGGCCGGCAGGTACCACTGCGCGATGAAGCACGCGAGGATGACGGTGATCACCGCCGCGCACGCCAGCGGGAACCACGACGATCCGGGCAGGTAGACGACCTGCTCGGGCCTGGCCGAAACGATCCCCGTGCCCAGCATCTCGCGCCGCCCGCTGCGGGGATCGCCCAGCCAACCTGCGGCATCGGCGGTGCGCGCGGCCAGCGCGCGATCCTGCCACAGCGGATACGCATCACCGACCACCGGAACCGATGCGAAGTTGTAATTGGGCACCGGCCATGGCAACGCCCATTCCAGCGTGCCCGCGCGCCACGGATTGCGCCGGCCTCGACGACCGTGGGCGAAGCACAGTGCGGCATCGACCAGGATCGCAATGATGCCGACCGCAAGCACGAACCCGGCAGCGGTGGAGAGCAGGTTCAACCACTGCACGCCCAGCTCCTCGGGATAGGTGTACGCGCGGCGGGGCATGCCGAGCAATCCGGTCAGGTGCATCGGCAGGAAGGTCAGGTTGAATCCGACGAACACCAGCCAGAAAGCGGTGCGGCTGATGCTTTCCGATGGCATCCGCCCGCTGGCCAGCGGCAGCCAGTAATACAGGCCGGCGAACAGCGGGAACATCATTCCGCCGATCAACACGTAATGCATGTGCGCGACCACGAAGTGCGTATCGTGCGCCTGCCAGTCGAACGGCACGAAGGCCAGCATCACCCCGGTCAATCCCCCCAACACGAACACCACGAAGAAGCCGAGGATGTGCAGCATCGGCACGCGCAGCCACGGACGCCCCGACCACAGCGTAGCGATCCATGCAAAGACCTGGATCGCAGTCGGGATCGCCACGGCCATGCTCGCCGCGCTGAAGAACGCTAGCGCGAGCAGCGGGATGCCGACCGTGAACATGTGGTGCACCCACAGCCCGAAACTCAGGAACCCGGTACCGACCAGCGCCAGCACGATCCACGTCGCTCCCACCATCGGCCGGCGCGCGAACGTCGGGATCACCATCGATACCACGCCTGCCGCGGGCAGGAAAATGATGTAGACCTCCGGATGGCCGAACAGCCAGAAGAGGTGTTGCCACAGCAACGGATCGCCGCCCAGTGCGGGATCGAAGAACACGAAGCCGAACGCGCGTTGCACTTCCAGCAGGATGCTGGCGAGGATCAGCGGCGGAAAGCCGAGCGCGATCATGAAGGCCATCACCAGGATCGCCCATGCGAACAGCGGCATCCGGCGGATGTCCATGCCCGGTGCGCGCGTGACCAGCACTGCGACGATCAGTTCCACCGCCGCGGTCACCGCCGCGATTTCGGCGAACGTCACCCCGATCAGCCAGAAATCCGCGCCTTTCCCCGGCGAATAGGTGGCATCACTCAGCGGCGTGTACATGAACCAGCCGCCATCGGGCGCGGCATCGAACAGCAGGCTCGAATACAGGAACAGGCCGCCGAACAGGTAGCACCACCAGCCGAACGCACCCAATCGCGGGAACGGCAGGTCGCGGGCACCGATCATCTTCGGCAGCAGGTACATCGCGAAGCCTTCCATGATCGGCACCGCGAACAGGAACATCATCGTGGTGCCGTGCAGGGTCACGAACTGGTTGAAGCGCGCCGGATCGAGCACATCGTTGCCGAACCACGCCAGTTGCAGGCGGATGAACATCGACAGCAATCCGCCGACCAGCAGGAACGCGAACCCGGTGGCGATGAAACGCATCGCGATGGTGCCGTGGTTGACCGCCGTCAGCTGGCCGATGATGCCCGGCGCATTGGCCCAGATCCGCGCCAGCTCGGACAACCGGCGCGCGTTCTCCCTGGCATCGATGCCATGCGCGCTCACGGCGTGCCCTCGCCTGCGAGCCAGGCATCGAATTGCGCGCGCTCCAGCACCACGACATCGAACCCCATCAAGGCATGTTCAAGCCCGCAGAATTCCGCGCATTGCCCGCGCATCGGCCCGGCCTGGTCGGCGCGCAGGCGGATGGTGTTCCACCTCCCGGGGATGGCATCGATCTTGCCGCCGAGCCGCGGGATCCAGAACGCATGGATCACGTCGTCGCTGCCGACGTGGAATTCCACCATCGCACCCAGCGGCAAGGAGAGGCGGTCGATCGATCGCGCAAGCACCCGGCCATCGTCGTCGAGGTGTTCGAATACCCATTGCCACTGGCGCGCGGTCACGCGCACCACGTGATCGACGTCGGCATCGCGCCCGGTCACCCGCCCGCTGGTGTATGTGCCGTACGCCAGCAAGGCCGCCAGCAGCACCGTCGGCACGATTCCGCCGGCCACCACGATCAAACGCGTACCAGCAGCCTGCGACAACGCCCGGCCGCGCCGCAGCGCAAGCAGCACCGCCACCACCACGAGCCCCCAGACCACGGCGCCGACGCCGAACATCAACCACCAGGTGGTGGCGATGGCTTCCGCCGACGGCCCCGCGGGATCAAGCGCGGATTGCGGGCCTGCACAGGCAGGCACCAGCAACACGATCGCCGATGCCAGGCAGATCCTCGGAGCAATGGCCAACGGCGCGCAGACGATGGATCCGACCTCCTCGCACCGCCGGATGCAGATCGACGGCCACGGAACGCAAGTGAACCGCAAGTCTGAACGCGCGTCCGTGAAGCCCATGCGATCCGGCCGCGACGCTGGCGCGCATGCCCGCGTCGACGCACGTTCACATCGCATCCACCCCATCGTGATCCGGCCACGACGCAAGGTGGGGACAATCACTTGTCACGGAGCCATGCCTCCGCTTCCCACAGGAGCAAGCAAGGCCATGAAACAACGATACGTCTTTCAAACCAGCGACGTCGGGCAGGCACAACAGGCTTTGCGCGCTGCCCTCGATTCCGGCATCACCGACGACGACGCCTATCTGGTGGCCAGATCCGACATCGAAGTCCGCCATATCCACAGTCGTCGACAGATGGCGGACAGCAATTTCATTCCGGCCGCGATCCGGGGTGCGGCGATCGGCGCCGTCCTCGGGTTGCTCGCATTGCTTGCATTCGCATGGTTCTGGAGCTGGAGCCTGGGCTTCTGGGGTGTGTTGCTCGGCATCGGCGTCGGTGCCGCCATCGGCGCCTTTGCCTCGTCGCTGGTCGGCGCTGCCAATCCCGATCCGATCCGCAGGCATTTCGAGGAGCAGATCGAAGGTGGAAGCGTGCTCGTGGTCATCGATGCCGATGGGGACGCAGCGCCCGAGGCCATCACCACCATCGAGGCCACCGGCGCCACCTTGCTGCCCTATGAAGCGCCAGCGTCCATGACCTGAGCAAGCATGGCGCGGGCGAACGAAGCCATCGAGCATTCGATTCACCATCCCCGGGATGAGGGGATGGCAACCCCCACATGCACACACCCCGGTCGACACCATGGATCTGAAAAGCGGCTATCCGTTCTGGGCCATCCGCAACGGCTTGATGCGCGCGTTCCCGCCGCTGCACGAGCACCTGGCATGCGATGTCGTAGTGATTGGTGGCGGCATCACCGGCGCATTGATCGCCGATGAACTCGCCCGGCATGGACACGGCGTGGTCGTGCTCGAACAACGCGATGTCGCATGGGGCAGCACCGCTGCCAGCACCGCGTTGTTGCAGTACGAGATCGACACCCACATGGTCGATCTTGCCGGGAAGTACGGAGAACGCACCGCAGCGCTGGCCTACGACGCCTGCGCCAGTTCGATCCATGACCTGCAAGCCCTGGCCGCCGACGTGGGCGACGTGGACTTCGCCAAGGCCGACAGCCTTTACTACGCCAGCTCGCGACGACACGCGCGCAAGCTGCGCGACGAACATGCACTCAGGCGCAAGCATGGCTTCGACGTCACCTGGCTCGATCGCGACGCCATCATCGACGCATACGGATTCGAGGCGCCCTGCGCGATCCTGAGCACGCTCGCGGCGAGGATCGATCCGTACAGGATGACCTACCGATTGCTCGACCGAGTGCGCAAGCGGGGCGGCGAAATCTTCGACCGCACCTGCGTCGACGACATCCGTGCCACTGCGCGTGGCGTGTCCCTGCGC
This sequence comes from Luteimonas sp., assembly GCA_024707405.1. Taxonomy (GTDB): domain Bacteria; phylum Pseudomonadota; class Gammaproteobacteria; order Xanthomonadales; family Xanthomonadaceae; genus Luteimonas. Next base: position 29,949 of record JANPZU010000006.1, on the reverse strand, counting down.
ACCACGGAAGGATTCGAAGTGCGCGCCGACCATGCCGTCATCGCCGCCGGCTACGCGAGCCAGCACTGGCTTCGCGACCGCATTGCCGTCAACAGGAGCAGCTACGCCTTCATCACCGATCCCATCGAACGCGAACGACTCGGCGCGTTGCGCAACACCATGCTCTGGGAATCGGCGCGCCCGTACCTGTATTTGAGGACGACCGGCGACGATCGCCTTCTGGTGGGTGGAGAGGACGACGCCGTCGACATCCCCGCCAAGCGCGACCTGCGCGTCGACAGGAAGGCACTACGACTGGCCAAGGAGGTCGGCAATCTCTTCCCGCACCTGCCGATCCGCCCCGCCTTCGCCTGGGCAGGCACGTTTGCCGAAACCCGCGACGGCCTTCCGTTCTTCGGCCCGCACCCGCAGTACGGGCCACGCGTCCATTTCGCCATGGCCTATGGCGGCAACGGCATCACCTTCTCCATGGCGGGCGGCGGGTTGATACGCGCCCTGGTCGAGCGCAGGAAACATCCGTTGTCATCGGTATTCGGGTTCAAGCGACTCGGGTGAACGCGGTTCCGCCATCAGGCGGCGATGCCATCCCCCATGCCCGAATGCCGCAGCAATGCATCGATGCGCGGGGCGCGGCCACGGAACGCGGTGAAGTTCTCGATCGCGGGCCGGCTGCCGCCTCGGGCGAGGATCTCGTGCCGGAAACGCGCGCCGGTTTCGGCCACCTTGTCCGGCGCTTCCTCGAACGCGGCATAGGCGTCGGCACTGAGCACCTCGGCCCACTTGTAGCTGTAGTAGCCGGCGGCATACCCGCCCGCGAAGATGTGGCTGAACTGGTGCGGGAAGCGATGCCAGTCCGGCATCGGGTTGACCGCGACTTCGTCGCGCACGCGCGCCAGCAATGCCAGCACGTCGCCCCGCTGCGGATCGAAGCGGCTGTGCAGTTCCATGTCGAACAACGCGAATTCGAGCTGGCGCACGGTCTGCATGCCGCTCTGGAAGTTCTTCGCCGCGAGCATCCTGTCGAACAGCACGCGGGGAATCGCCGCGCCGGTGTCGACGTGCGCGGTCATCGCCTGCACGCGTTCCCATTCCCAGCAGAAATTTTCCATGAACTGGCTGGGCAGTTCGACGGCATCCCACTCGACACCATTGAGGCCTGCGACGCCAAGCGTGCCGATCTCGGTGAGCAACTGGTTCAGGCCGTGGCCCATCTCGTGGAACAGGGTGATGACTTCGTCGTGGCTGAAGGTCGCCGGCTTGCCGTCGACGCCCTTGCCGAAATTGCAGACCAGGTACACCAGGGGCGTCTGCCTGCCGCGCGCGGTGTCGCGCCGGTTGCGGCAATCGTTCATCCACGCGCCGCCACGCTTGCCCTGTCGCGCATACAGGTCTAGGTAGAACTGGCCGACGAGGCGGCCGTCGCCGTCGACCAGGCGGTAGAAGCGGACGTCTTCGTGCCAGGTCGGCGCAGCGTCCTCCTCGACGCGCAGCCCGTAGAGTGCATGGATGACGTCGAACAATCCCGCCAGCACCTTCGGTTCGGTGAAGTATTGCTTCACGTCCTGCGCCGAGAAGCTGTAGCGCGCCTGGCTGAGTTTTTCGCTGGCCCAGGGCAGATCCCAAGGCTCCAGCGTGTCGAGACCGAGATGCTCGCTCGCATAGCGCTCGACCTCCTCCCGATCCTTGCGTGCATGCGGGCGGGCGCGACCGGCCAGGTCACGCAGGAACGCCAGCACTTCGCCGGGCGTGTCGGCCATCTTCGTCGCCAGCGAGTATTCCGCGTAGTTGGCGAACCCGAGCAGTGCCGCCAGCTCGGCGCGCAACGCGAGGATGCGCGTGATCAGTGTCGAATTGTCGAGCTTGGCATCATCGCCCAGTTCCGAAGCGCGTACCGCATTCGCGCGATACAGGGTTTCGCGCAGCGCGCGATCATCGGCATAGGTCAGCACCGGCAGGTAGACCGGCATGTGCAGGCCCAGTTTCCATCCGGGCTTGCCCTCCTTCTCCGCGGCGGCACGGCAGGCGGCCACGACGTCCGACGGCAGGCCCGACAGTCGCGCTTCGTCCTCGACGTAAAGCGCATACGCGTCGGTCGCATCGAGCACGTTCTGCGAGAACTTCGTCGTCAGTTCCGACAACTGCTGCCGGATCTCGGTGAAACGCGCCTTGTCGGCGTCGCCGAGTTCGGCGCCACCCAGGCGGAAACCACGCAGCGCGTTGTCCAGCACCTTGCGGCGCGGTGCATCGAACGCTTCGGCCTCGGGAGACGCGGCCAACGCCTTGTATTGCGCGAACAATTGCAGGTTCTGCGACTTCGCGCTCCAGAACCGGGTCATGCGCGGCTGCTGCGCGTTGTAGGCCTCGCGCAGTTGCGGCGTGCTGACCACGGCTTCGAGATGCGCCACCTGGCCCCAGGCGCGGCCCAGCCGTTCGGTGGCATCATCCAGCGGATCGACCAGGGCGTCCCATGCCGCTGGCGACACCTGTTCGGCGGCCTGCACCGCCGCCTCGGCCTCGGCGATCAGCAGGTCGAGCGCGGGTTCGATGTGTTCAGGACGGATGGCATCGAAGCGCGGCAATCCGGAAAAATCGAGCAAGGGGTTGTTTTCGGCAATATTCATGGCAGGCGGCATCAAGGTGTTCGAGACAACAGATGGAGGCGGAACCCTTCGATCGGAAGGGATCGCGTTGCAATTGGCGACGGATGCAATCTAGCCCCCGGATGCGACTCCGGAGTCAAGACCCGCCAAAGCCGACCCAGGGCACGCCAGGCAAGCAGCACGCCTGCGATGCCGCTGCGGCGATCACGGCATCGCTGGTCGCAGTATCGATCCCGTTGGCGTCGTACCAGGCCGGGTCGTAGTAACTGTGCGCGTAACGCTCGCCGCTGTCGCAGATCACGGACACAATGGAACCCGCCCGGCCCTCAGCCTGCATCCGCTGCGCGGCCTGCAGCACGCCGACGAAGTTGGTGCCGGTGGATCCGCCCACGCGCCGGCCGAGCTTCGCGCCCACCGAACGCATCGCCGCCAGTGACAGCGCATCGGGCACCTTGACCATCGCATCGATGCAGGACGGGATGAAGCTCGGCTCCACGCGCGGCCGGCCGATGCCTTCGATCCGCGAGCCGTTCGCGTGTACCAGTGCGGGATCGCCCTCGCCGGACAGCGCGCCGACGTAGTGGTCGAAGAACACCGACCACTCCGGATCAGCGCACAGCACCTTCGTCGGGTGCTGGCGGTAGCGGACGTAACGGCCCAGTGTGGCGGCGGTGCCGCCCGTCCCCGCGCTGCACACGATCCATGCCGGCACCGGGTGCGGCTCGGCCGACATCTGCCGGAAGATCGACTCGGCGATGTTGTTGTTCGCGCGCCAGTCCGTCGCCCGCTCGGCGTAGGTGAACTGATCCATGAAGTGGCCGCCGGTCTCGTGCGCCAAGCGCCGCGATTCGCCGTCCAGGTCGCAGGCACGCTCGACGAAGTGGCAACGACCGCCCTGGAACTCGATCGCGGCCACCTTCTCCGGCGAAGTGCCACGCGGCATGACCGCGATGAACGGCATGCCGAGCAGGCGCGCGAAATAGGCCTCGGATACGGCGGTCGATCCGCTGGAGGCCTCGATCACCGGCGCACCCTCGCGCAGCCAGCCGTTCGCGAGCGCGTACAGGAACAGCGAACGCGCCAACCGATGCTTGAGGCTGCCGGTCGGGTGGCTCGATTCGTCCTTCAGGTAGACATCGATGCCCGGATACCCCGGCAACCCCAACGGGATCAGGTGCGTATCGGCAGAACGATTGAAGTCGGCCTCGATCCGCGCGATCGCGGATGCCACCCAGTCACGATGGCCCGTGGTTCCCGGTGGATGCATGGCCGGCTTCGTTCCCTTGTGTCGAGGCGGCGATTTTCGCAGACCCGCGCCGCCACGTCGCGATCCGGCTCCAGGACGCACCAAGCCCGCGCTGGCGCCGTGCCTTCATGCCAGACCCACTATGGCGGAACGCCACGCAGGCCGGGATGATGGCGCGCTGGCGTCACGCCGCCAGTACGGTAAAGCCGGCACCTTCGATCAGCCCCTTGATCGCATCGGTATCGATGTTGGCCGCGTCGTATTCCACCGTGACCTTCTTGGTGTCGAGCACGATGTCGGTGCCGGTGATGCCATCCGTCGCCTCCAGTACCCGCTTGAGCCGGCCGGAGCAGCCGCCACACTTCATTCCGTCGACCGTCAGTTCGATGTTGCTCATCGTCATCCTTCCTCGTTGTCCAGTTGCAGTGCAGACGGCGGCACGCACCTCGCCCTCGCCGTCATTTCGGGCGCCAGCGGTTGAGCAGCAGCGAGTTGCTCACCACCGATATCGAACTCATCGCCATCGCCGCGCCTGCGATCACCGGACTAAGCAGGCCGAAGGCCGCCAGCGGGATGCCGAGCACGTTGTAGAAGAAGGCGAAGAACAGGTTCTGCTTGATCTTGCGCAGCGTCGCCGACGACAGGTCGACCGCAGTCGCCACGCCGCGCAGGTCACCCTTCATCAGCACCACATCCGCCGCCTCGATGGCGACGTCCGAACCCGCGCCGATCGCGAAGCTGACGTCCGCGGCGGCGAGCGCAGGTGCGTCGTTGATGCCGTCGCCGGCCATGCCGACATGACCGCCGCGATCGCGTTGCAAACGATGGACTTCGTCTGCCTTGTTTTGCGGCAACACCTCGGCCGCGAAGTTGACGATGCCGGCCTGCTCGGCGATGGCCTTCGCGGTATCGCGGTTGTCGCCGGTCATCATCACCACGTCGATGCCGGCGTCGTTGAGCCTGCGCACGGCCTCGCGCGAGGTCTCGCGCAGGCGATCGGCAATGGCCATGTAACCCAGGATCCTGCCATCGACGGCCACGCCGACCACCGTCTTGCCCTGCGATTGCACGCTGGCCGCGCGCTCGCGCAATGCATCGTCGATGGCGCCGGCGCCATCGACTTCCCCGGCCAGCCACCCTGGCGAACCCAGCAAGGCCATGCATCCTTCGACGCGGCCACGCACGCCCTTGCCGGGGACGGTTTCGAAATCATCCAGTTGCAACGCAGCGATGCCATCGTCCCCGGCACGCCGCAGGATCGCGCGCGCAAGCGGGTGCTCGGATCCGGTTTCCAGCGTGGCAGCGACGCGCAGCAGTTCATGCGCATCGACACCGTCCGCAACAAGCACGTCGGTCACCTCGGGCTTGCCCTCCGTCAACGTACCGGTCTTGTCGACGACCAGCGTCCTGAGGTTGCGCGCACGCTCCAGCACTTCGGCGTTGCGGATCAGGATGCCCGCTTTCGCGCCCATGCCGGTGCCGACCATGATCGCGGTCGGCGTCGCCAGTCCCAGCGAGCACGGGCATGCGATGACCAGCACGGCGACGGCATGCACCAGCGCGGTCGGGAACGAGCCGGTCACGTACCACGTCACCAGCAGCGTGATCGCCGCGATGACCACGACCACCGGCACGAACACCGCCGTGATCCTGTCGACCATCTTCTGGATCGGCGCCTTCGATCCCTGTGCCTCGTCGACCATGCGGATGATCTGCGCGAGCATGGTGTCGGCACCGATGCCGGTCGCACGCGCGCGCAGCATGCCGTTCTGGTTGACGGTTGCGGCGAACACCTTGCTGCCGGCCTGCTTCGCCACCGGCATGCTCTCGCCCGAGAGCATCGATTCGTCGACGCTCGATGCGCCACCGATCACCTCGCCATCGACCGGCACGCTCTCGCCCGCAGCGACCACGAACACGTCGCCGACCACGAGGCTGCCCGCATCCACCTCGACCACCACGCCATCGCGCTCGACCTTCGCCCGCTTGGGCTTGAGGTCGAGCAGCGTACGGATCGCCGATGACGTCTTGTGCTTGGCACGCGATTCCAGCAGCCGGCCAAGCAGCACGAGGGTGATGATCGATGCGCTCGCCTCGAAGTAGATGTGCTGGTCGTAGAGGCTGAACGCAGTGACGACCGCGCTGAACAGGTAGGCCATGCTGGTGCCCAGCGCCACCAGCACGTCCATGTTGGACGTACCCGAGCGCAGCGATTTCCACGCTGCCTTGTAGAAACGCGCGCCGATCCAGAACTGGACGGGCGTGGCGAGCACCCATTGCAGCCAGCGCGGCAGCAACTCCTCGTGGTGCCCCTGGATCATGTGGTCGAAGTTGCCGAAATCGAACATCGTGAACATCTGCGCGAACAACGGCAGCGTCAGCGCCACCGAGATGCCGAACAAGGTCAGTTCTCGGCGCCAATTCGCGCGATCGACCGCCTCGCGCCGGGCAATCTCGTCCGCATCCATGTCGCGCGCCTGCGCGGCGCCGAAGCCTGCACGGCCAATCCTGGCGATGATGTCGTCGATGTCCGCCACGCCGGGCACGTACTCCACCCTCGCCTTGGCCGACGCAAAGTTGACCGCGCCCGAGACCACGCCCGGTGCCTTGGCAAGGATGCCTTCGATGCTGTTGGCGCAGGCCGCGCAGGTCATGCCGGTGATATCGAGCGTCGCCGTTTCCGGCGGCACGGAGAATCCGGCCTTGCCGATGCTGTCGACCAGGTCGGCCGCCTGCACCTGCCGACGGTCGTATTCGATCTGCACCCGTTCGCTGGCGAAGTTCACGCTCGCCTTCACGCCCGGGAAGCGGCCCAGCACCTTTTCGATGGTGGTCGCGCACGACGCGCAGGTCATGCCACGCACCGGAAGGGTCAATACCGCGCTGTCGGACGAAGGGGTCATGTCGCAAGACTCGGAGCCGCATCACATGCCGCCACCGTACACAGTGGACACTGGTCGAGAGTCAAGCATTTTCCCGCCATGCCAATGGACGGGAGCCGGACAATGTGTTCCAACGCCGCCTTGCGCATCGCGCCGGCGCGCACGACGATCGTGCCGCTCGCTGCCACCGGAATCCGGTCGGCGATCATGCCGGCACTCCTGTCGGCACCGCACCGCCTGCGTCGTCGTCCGCGTGGATCCGCGCCTTCGCCAGCCCCGCCCGGATCTCGAGCACATGGGTATGGAATTTTTCCAGGGCCATGTGATGCGCAACACTGACCAGGGTCAATGCCGGCAGCCGCTCAAGCAACAGGCAATACATCCATTGCTCGTTGTCCTCGTCCAGGGCAGAGGTTGCCTCGTCCAGCAAGAGGTACTCGGGCTTGTGCAGCAGGATGCGGGCGAACGCCAGGCGCTGCTGCTCACCCGGGGACAGCACCCGCATCCAGTCCGACGTTTCATCGAGGCGCGGCACGAGGTGCGCCAGCCGGACATCGCCAAGCGTGGCTTCGATGGCCTGTGCGTCGAGCGCATCGTGCTCGCGCGGATAACCCAGGCACTCCCGCAATGATCCGGTCGGCAGGTAATTGCGCTGCGGCACGAACATCGCACTGCCCTTGGGAAGCAAGATGTCACCCCGCCCATGCGGCCACAATCCCGCCATGGCACGGAGCAGCGTGCTCTTGCCCGCGCCCGAGCACCCCGTCAGCATCCAGCGTTCGCCGGGCGCGATACGCACGTCGGGGATGGATGCCAGCGGCGAACCGTCCGGCATCGACAGGCACAGGCCCTGCAGGGCAATGCCTTCGCCACCGTCGTGGGCGACATCTATCCCGCTCTCGTGCGGCCTGGCCAGCGCCGCATCGAACTCCACCAACCGCCGGTACACGGAACGCAGCAGGGCGATGTCCTTGTAGAAATGCACGAACCACGACAACGCCATGCGTGCACGTCCGAACGCGAGCACGCCTTGCTGCACCATGCCCAAGGTGATTTCCCTCGCGAAATAACTCGGGAGGATCAGCACATAGGCAACGAGCGATGCGATCTCGATATAGGTTTCGTTGAAGAACGTCACGCGCTTGGTGTAGGTCATGATGTCGCGCCAGTTCTCGCGGATCGCCTGGAAGCGCGTTGAAAGGCGGCGACGCTCGGACGTTTCCCCGGACTGGAACGCGATCTGCTCCGCGCTCTGGCGGATGCGCACCAGCAGGAAGCGGAAGTCGGCCTCGCGCTTCTGCTGCGTGTAGTCGGCACGCACCAGGCTGCGACCGATGCGCTCGACCAGGAAGCTGCCGACCACCGCATAGACCAGCACGCTCCAGAACAGGTAGCCGGGCGCGTTGAACGAAATGTCGGTGAACGGCAGGACCAGCGTGCTGGACAATCCCCAGATGATCACCGAGTAGGACACCAGGTTGGCCACGTTGCGCAGGAAATCCAGGGACAGCGTCAGGCTGTTGCTGGCCATCAGCCGCAGATCCTCGGCGATGCGCTGGTCCGGGTTGTCCACCGTGCGCTCCCGGTCGAGGTGGTAGTAGCGCTTGTCGGCCAGCCAGCGCCGCAGGTAGACATCCGTCACCCAGGTGCGCCATCGCATCTCCAGCCGCTGGTTGAACCATGGCCGCGCGGTGTCGAGGATGATCGCGGCGATCGCGATGACCAGGAACACCAACATCTGCCGCCAGAACTCGGCGACGTCGAACGCCGCGATCGCATCCCAGAAGTCCCTGTGCCAGTAGGTCATCCTGACCGCGGTGTAGACCTTGGCGAAATCGATGGCGATCAGCAGCGCGAGGAAGCCGCGCGCGGGCCAGCGGTCTTCGGACACCCAGTAAGGCTTGGCAAGCCGCCAGGCCTTCGCCAGTTCGCTGCTCATGCACCAGCCTCCGAACTTCCTGCCACGCACCGGCGGCAAGGATCGCGGCATGTGTCCGCCCCCGCGGAACCTTGATCAACATCGCGCATCAGTGGCCTCGGGAAAAAGGTGCCGCCAGCGGTTCCAGCAACCGATGGCGGCAAGGGATCGAGACGACAAGGAATCAGAAGCTGATGCGTGCGGTCAATGCGTAGTTCCTTGGATCCCCGTAGGTGTTGTACGAATTCAGTCCGCCAAGGCGCGTGTAGTACACCTTGTCGGTGATGTTGTTGACGTTGAACACCAGGGAGAAATGGTCGTTGAACCGGTACGAGGCCATCGCGTTGGCAAAGGTGTGCCCACCGATCGAACGGATCGCGGCAGTTCCCGTCCCCGCCTCGTAGCCGCTGATGGTGTTGAAACCGAACCCGAAGGTCAGGCCCTCGACCGGCCCTTCGGAGAACCGCCGGACAGCCCAGAGCTTGAAGGTGTGCTTGGGCTCCCACGCGCTGAACTCCAGACCCTGCAAGGCGGCCGTCGCGACGATCCATTCCGTCTGCTGGCGCGTGTAGCCCGCCTGCAGTTCATACCCCGGAGCCGGGCTGCCAGTCACCTCGACTTCCCAGCCCTTGGACTCGACTTCGCCGGCATTGACGAAGAAGCCGACGGCATTGGGATCGGCAAGCGAACGACCGGTGTCGCGCAACTTGAACAGTGCCAACGAGGCGATCAGTCGCCCGTCGAAGAACTCGGCCTTGCTTCCCACCTCGAACTGCTTGCCGACACGCGGATCCAGCGGGGTGCCATCGGCCTTCAGCTGTGCTTGCGGAATGAAGATGTCCGCATAACTCGCATAAGCGGTGTAGGTCTTGTTGATGTCGTAGAGGAACCCCGCATAAGGCGTGAACTCGCCGTCGGCGCTGGCACCCTGGATCCACGGGCCCGGTGCGGCGCCGGGCACCTGGTTCCTGGTGCGGACATCGAAATCCGTCCAGCGACCACCGACCACCAGCGTGGCCGGCTCGGCGAGGCTGAAGCGCCCCTGTGCATACAGCCCTTTCTGGCGGGTCTCGTTCAGTCCGCCGCGATCGAACGGCAGGTCGAAGTCGGGCACCAGGTCGGGACGGTCGAAGGGAATGCCGTGCAGCTGCAATGCAGCAGTCGTCAACGCGACGCCTGCATTTTCCGTGTCCAGCCTGTCGTCGTTGTAACCCACGAGGAACGTGTGCGTCCTGCCGAACAGATCGACCGGGCCGGCGAAATAAAGATCGAATGCCTCCCGACGGTATTCGTAGAGGTACTCGCGCCGTGCATAACTGAGCGTGTTGGTGACCGGATCCACGCCCGTCGTTGGATAAGCGTCCTTGAACGGTTCCTGGTGGTCGCGCCGACTGATCGAGAACTTGCCGATCCACCCGTTGGAGAACCGGTGCTCGAGATCGAGCACGTAGTCGTTCATGTGGGATCCCGAGTACTCCCAGTCCTGAGCGACGGTCGTCGAACGCGGCACGTCGAGCAGTTGGCCGGTCGACCAGGACGGCAATCCACCGTTCGGGCCGATGACATCCGTGCGCTGCCGAGCGATGGCTAAGCCGAGCGTCGTCGAATCGCCGAGATCCCAGTCGAGCGCGCCGTAGCCGAGCCATTTCTGTTCGTTGGTGATCTCCACTTCGTAATCGCGATCGTGTGCGAGTGCGACGAAACGCCCGCGCAACGTGCCTTCGGCATTCAAGGGGCCGCCGACGTCGACGGTTCCACGATAGTTGCTCCAACTGCCCGCGGAGAGGCTGACGGATCCGGCGAACTCGTCCAGGCCGCGCTTGCGCACCACGTTGAGCACGCCACCGGGCTCGCCCGAGCCCTGCAACACGCCAGCTGGGCCTCGCAATACCTCCAGCCGCTCGTAGACCGCAAGGTCGAGCTGCTGGTAGCCCGACAGTGCGCCATACGACGGCACGCCATCCTTCTGCAACGCCAGGACATGTCCGCGCGCGCGGTACTGTCCCTGGATGCCGTTGTTGGGGGTCGATGTCACGCCTGTCACGAAGCGAAGGGCATCCTCCACCGTCACCAGGTTCTGGTCTTCGATCCGGCGCTGCGTGATGACGCTGACGGAATTGGGGATCTCCCTCGGGCTGAGCGGGATCTTGCCACCGATGGTGACGGGGCTGGTGTACTCGCGCTTGCCCTTGACCGTGATTTCGTCGAGCGAAGTGACCTTTTTCTCCCTGTCTTCCGCATCTGCGACTTCCTGCGCGCCGGCATGTGCCGACAGGCAGGCAACCACCACGGCGGACAGTAGCGAACGACTCAATCGCCTGGCACGCATGCTCTCGATCTTCTCAACTGACATCTTGATGCTCCCCGCTGAAGTGTGTTCGAGTCCCGGCAACCGGCAGACGCCGGCAAGACCTCCCCATACCGCCCGTTTCCAGGCAGCGCGTATTCGCAAATCGTTTCCGCTTCCAGCGCAAGAACCTCGCAGGGGCATGTCCACGCCCTGCTACCGGATCACCCCCCGGGATCCGGAATCAGATCAACATCGGTACCGCGCCTCGTCGCACCACCGCGACCAGCCTGGCAAGGCACTGCCTGCATGCAAGCGGGCCTCGACGTCCATCCTTCCACTCCGTTGCCACCGGCATCCGCCCTTCGTCAGCCGGCACGATTGCCGACGCGATGGACGATACGGCTTGGAGCCAACTCCAGAGTCCAACAACTTTCCGGCATTTCGATATGCCCCGCGCGCATCGGCATCCATCGCATTGCAAGACACTTGCGATGCAGGTGTCGACATCCGTTCGATCAGGATGAGCGCACCGACCATCAAGTCGGCCGCCCGCAGCAGGCATTCGCGGCAGGAACCTGCGGTGCTTGCGCTTCGCCATGGAGCGACGACAGGATCGGACAACATTCGGGTTCGCCGCAGCCGGGGCATTCGTTGACCAGCCTGGCCAGTGCGTCGCGCATTTCGCTCAGTTGCGCGATCCGTTCGTTGAGTTCGTCCAAGCGACGGCTGGCACGTTGCTTGATGCCTTCTACGCCCTTGGTGCGATCTGCCTGCAGCGTTAGCAGGTCGCGGATTTCGTCGAGCGAGAATCCGAGATCCTTGCCGCGCCGGATGAAGCGCACGCGCTCGATCGTGCTCGCATCGTATTCGCGGTACCCGGATGCGCGACGCTTCGGTGCCGGCAGCAGCCCCTCCCGCTCGTAGTAGCGGATCGTGTCGATGGCGACATCCGACTGCTTGGCCAGGGCCCCGATCGTGAAGCGCGAGTTGGCGGCGGCTCGACTCATGGAATGACCCTACGTTCTGGAGGCTGCTCCAGAGTCAAGCGAGCCTTGCTGCAACGCAATATCATCATTTATGTTTCATTCATATTTTGGGATGAAGACCCTTTGACGCCACGCCGGCAAGCCCGATGGAGTGGACTCCAGACCGCATGGGCACTGTCGCGTGGCGCCCGCACGGTCGCGGCGCGACCAGCGCGGTTTGGTTATGCTCTGGATCAACCTCGCAGGGAAACGTACGGCCCGCCTTCGATGCGCCTGATCCCACTCCTGTCGCGCGTGCTGTTGTCTGCATGCATCGTGCTGTACGGCGCCGGTGCGTTCTCCACGCCGGCGCACGCGCATGGCACGCCGCATGCATCGCATGCGCAGGCGTCCGACCAAGGCGCGCCCCTTGTCGAAGCAGGCAACCCTCGGATGGATTGCCATGATGCCGGCAAGCCTGACCCCGCTCCTGTCGTCGAGACGCAGGACGTGCAACACGATTGCTGCCAGTCTCCCGGCTGCAGTTGCCACTGTTCGCACCATGCATCTGCGGTGGCGGTGTTCGCCTCGTTCACTGCACCATCCGTGCGCATGCCCGCGCCACGCATGCCGTCGGCCGGATACACGCCGCCTGCCGGCGTCACGCTGAACCGACCTCCCATCGGCTGAGTCCTCCCGCGCCTGCATGGCAGGCGTGCGTACCGCGTGTGGCGCAACGCGCCGCCGCACCGATCATCCAGGCATCCGGACGGAACCATTCCGCGTGCCGGCATTCGAGGACACCCCATGACTTCCCGTTACAACGACGCGGACGCCGTCGGCTTCCAGCCCGGGCGCCGTCGCTTCGTGGCAGGACTTGCGCTTGGCGGCGTGGCGCTCTCCACGGGCCTGTTGCGTGCACCGGCACACGCACGCGACACGACCTACGCCACGCCCGGCGGCATCCTGACCCAGACCGACCTGCAGCTCGATGTCGGCGCCAGCCGCGTCAACTTCACCGGCCGCACGCGACCGGCGATCACCGTCAACAACAGCCTGCCCGCGCCGTTGCTGCGCTGGCGCGAAGGCGACACGGTCACCATCCGCGTCGGCAACCGCCTGCCCGGCCACACGCAGACCTCGATCCACTGGCACGGCATCCTGCTGCCGTCGAACATGGACGGCGTACCGGGCATGAGCTTCGACGGCATCTATCCCGGCGAGTCCTACCTCTACCGCTTCAAGCTCAGGCAGTCGGGCACCTACTGGTACCACGCCCACTCCAAGCACCAGGAGCAGGCAGGCCTGTACGGGCCGATGATCATCGACCCGATCGAACCGCCGCCATACGACTGGGATCGCGAGCACGTGGTGCTGCTGTCGGACTGGACGGATCTTTCGCCCGAAGGCCTGTTCGCGCGCCTGAAGAAATCGCCGCACTACGACAACTACTACAAGCCCACCGTCGGCGATTTCATACGCGACGTGCGCCGCGATGGCTGGGCCGCCACCATGGCCGACCGCAAGGCGTGGGGCCAGATGCGGATGACGCCGACCGACCTGTCCGACGTCAACGCCAACACCTACACCTACCTGATGAACGGCGTGACGCCGACCAACAACTGGAGCGGCGAGTTCCGCCCCGGCGAGAAGGTGCTGCTGCGTTTCATCAACGCCGCCAACATGACCTACTTCGACGTCCGCATCCCCGGCCTGAAGATGAAGGTCGTGGCGGTCGACGGCCAGTACGTGCATCCGATCTCGGTGGACGAGTTCCGCATGTGCGTGGCAGAGACGATCGACGTGATCGTCGAGCCGAGCGGACAGGATGCCTTCACCATCTTCGCGCAGGACATGGGCCGTACTGGTTACGCGCGCGGCACGCTCGCGGTACGCGCCGGGCTGGAAGCGCCGATTCCCGCGATCGACCCGCGCCCGTTGCTGACCATGGACGACATGGGCCATGGCGGACACGGTGCGAACGGCGGCGGACACGATGCACATGCCGGGCATGGCGGACACGGCGGCGACGGCATGCAATCGCATCCGCAGAGCGAACTGCGGAGCCCGCTGGTCGACATGCAGACCATGACGCCGACACCGCGCCTGGACGACCCGGGCATCGGCCTGCGCGACAATGGCCGCCGCGTGCTGACCTACGGCGACCTCTACAGCCTGTTCGACGATCCCGACGGTCGCGACCCGGGCCGCGACATCGAACTGCACCTCACCGGCCACATGGAGAAGTTCTCCTGGTCGTTCGACGGCATCCCGTTCGGCGGCGCCGAGCCGCTGCGGCTGAACTACGGCGAGCGCGTGCGCATCGTGCTGGTCAACGACACCATGATGCAGCACCCGATCCACCTGCACGGCATGTGGAGCGACATCGAGGACGAGGACGGCGAGTTCAAGGTGCGCAAGCACACCGTCGACATGCCGCCGGGCACGAAGCGCAGTTACCGCGTGCGCGCCGATGCACTCGGCCGCTGGGCCTACCACTGCCACCTGCTCTACCACATGGATGCCGGCATGATGCGCGAAGTGCGCGTGGAGGAAGGCGCATGAAATACATCCTCGCGAACATGTCGCCGAAGCTCCTCGCATTGTCCTGCGTCGCTGCATTCGCATATGCAATGCCCGTCCAAGCGCAGCATTCCGGGCACGCAAAAGACCCCATGCCCACCTGTACGCCGGAGCATGCGGCGATGGGGCATTGCACGATGCCCGCCACGCACCAGCACGAGGCGTCACCGAAGACCGAAGAAGCAGGCGATCCCGGTTGCACGCCGGAACACGCGGCCATGGGGCATTGCACGATGCCGTCCACGCAAGGGCACAGCCACGACACGGCATCGACCGAAGTGGTCGATCCACGCTGCCCGCCCGAGCACGCGGCGATGGGCCATTGCACGCCGCGCAAACCGGGGCCGACGGAACCGCTCGAACCCATTCCCGAACTGACCGATGAAGACCGCGCGGCCGCCTTCCCGCACCTGCACGGCGGCCACGCGCACGGCAGCGACCTGCATTGGTTCGTGCGCTTCAACCGGTTCGAGGCCTGGGATGCCGACCACGGCACCGGACAGGCCTGGTCAGGCAGCGCATGGATCGGCGGCGACGTGAACCGCCTGCGCCTGAAGAGCAGCGGGGAACGCAGTGGGGGACGCACCGGTTCGACGAATGCACATGCCCTCTACAGCCGCAGCGTCACGCCATGGTGGGATCTGGTGGCGGGCGTGAAGCAGGAGTTCCGGCCGGATTCACGCACCTGGGGCGCGATCGGTTTGGAAGGACTGGCGCCCTACATGTTCGAGGTCTCGGCCATCGCTTACGTCGGCAGTGGCGGGCAGGTGCAACTCAAGGTCGAGGCCGAATACGAAGTGCTGCTGACCAACCGGCTGATCCTGCAACCGTTGGTCGAAGCGACGGCATCGCTGAAGAACGAACCCGAGGCAGGCATCGGCTCGGGACTCGGGAAACTCGAAGCGGGATTGCGCCTGCGTTACGAGGTCACCCGGCGTTTCGCGCCCTACATCGGCGTCGCGCACGAACGCACGATGGGCAATACCACCGACATCGCACGCGCCAATGGCGGTCACTTGCGCGACACGCGCGTGGTGGCCGGCATCCGCTTCTGGTTCTGAACGCTTTCGACACCAACGACATCCATATACAACGAGGACTCGCATGAACATCATCAACACCCGACGCACCCTGGCATTGGCCTGCCTGCTCTTGATCGCCACACCCGCCTTCGCGCAACACCACGGCCACGCGCACGCTGCCGACAAGAAGCCCACCGAGACGCATGCAAAGCTCACGCTCGACGACTTCGACAAGCTCGATGCCGACAAGGACGGCCACGTCAGCCTCGACGAACTCCCGCAAGGCCATCCGATGCGCGACCATTTCTCGATGTCCGACAGGAATCGCGACGGTAAGCTCGACCGCCGTGAATTCGCCGCACTCGTGCGCATGCAATAGCCTGGCTTCGCCGGTGCCCCGGGCCATCTCCGAGTCATCCCGCGGCACCGGCACCTTTCACACCCCGCGCATCGCCCGATGCGGCCGCCGATGGAAACCTCCCATGCATATCCTGCCCTCCCGCCACATCCTCACCGTCGCGTTGTGCCTGTCGCTCGGCGCCTGCGCCGTCGCCGAATCCGCCACCGATGCCGGCAGGCAGGCGAAGGCCGCGACGCCCGCCCAGTCCTCGGCGACGCTGCCGTTGATGACCGTGCACAAGCACGAATCCTGCGGTTGCTGCAGCGTCTGGATCGAACACGTCGAAAAAGCCGGGTTCACCGTCTTGGCGAAGAACGTCGACGACATGGGGCCGATCAAGCAGTCCGTCGGCGTGCCCTACACGATGGGCTCGTGCCACACGGCGGAGGTCGGTGGTTACTTCGTCGAAGGCCATGTCCCGGCCGAAGACATCCTGCGCCTGCTGCGCGAACGCCCGGACGCGAAGGGCCTGGCCGTGCCGGGCATGCCGATCGGATCGCCGGGCATGGAGCATCCGGACGGTCGCGTGCAGCCGTATGTCGTGTCGCTGGTGTTGCGCGACGGCAGCGTGCGCGAATTCAGCAGGCATCCACGCGACTGAGGCACCGGCACGCGGCATCGCCCCGATCCCGCACCGTCAATCCTGTTGCAGGTCGTGCCATGCGAGCGTCATCGACATCTCGATGCTGGCACCCGGGGCGACGACATCGCAGCCGAGGTTGAAGGCGTCCGGCGGCCCCGTCTGCGGCTCGACGCAGGTGGTATGCGCCAATGCGTCGAACACGACCCAGTGGCTGCATTCCGAGAGCAACTGCAATTGCCAGCGTCGGTGGTGCAACGCCACCTCGCCGGCATGGATGAAGCAGTCGTCCCATGGACTCGGCCCGGGCGCGGCCAACGGCAGCGTCGCGATGCCGTCGCGATCGCGCGGATGGACATGCGACGGCGCGAAATCCAGCCGCTCTGGCTTGCGGAACCAGGGATGCCATCCGATCACCGCCGGCATCGCATGTTCTTCCGCCTCGATCGACAACACCATCCGCAGTTGATCCTTGCCCAACTCGATGCCTTGGCGGGCGATGCCGCCGAACGGCCAGAATGCCTCCCGTGGCAGGCGCACATGCAGCGATGCCGCATCCGCCGAACACGCATCGACCGTCCATGCCGACACGAACCCGAAGCCATGGATCGCATGGCCTTCGTAATTGCGGTGGAGTTGGTAGGACTTGCCGTCGAAAGCGAATCGGCCGTCGCGGATCCTGCCGGCCCACGGCACCATCGGGTAACAACCCCACGCAATCGCAGCCGATCCGCCATCGCCCGGGCCAACCAGTTGCTCTTCGCCATCGAAACGGATCTGCGCGATGCGGCCACCGGCCCGTGGCGCCAGATCCACCTCGAGCCTGTCCTTCGCCAACCGGATCAACGGGCCGGGCGAGAGCAGTGCCGTCGCATCGGCGAGTGCTGCGAGATCCGCCGCGCACTCAGCCATAGGGCTTGATGGTGCGGATGGCACCGTCGGCATCGTGCTGCAGTTCGGCCACCTTCACCGTGCGCAGGTGGGTCACGCCGCCGGACAACAGGGCATCGTGGTAATACAGCCACCACTTGCCGCCGAACGCGACGATCGAATGATGCGTGGTCCAGCCGACCACCGGTTCGAGCAGCACGCCCTGGTAGGTGAAGGGCCCATACGGATTGTCGCCGACGGCATAGCACAGCAGGCGCGTGTTGCCGGTGGAGTACGAGAGGTAGTAGCGGCCCTGGAACCTGTGGATCCACGGGCCTTCGAAGTAACGGCGCGCGTGGTCGCCGGCACGCAGCGGTTCGCCATTCGCGTCGAGGATGAGGATTTCGCGGGACGGTTCGGCGAGCGTCTTCATGCCCGCGTCCAGCCTTGCCACGCGCGGCCCGAGGGCAGGCTGGTCGTCCGCGGGTTCGCCGTGCGCAGCGTCATGCACGTTGTCACGGTACTTCTGCATCTGGCCGCCCCAGATGCCGCCGAAGTACAGGTACTGCTCGCCGTCGTCGTCGGCAAACACCGCAGGGTCGATCGAGTACGCGCCTTCGATCGGCGTCGCTTCCGGCACGAACGGACCAGCAGGGCCATCGCCCACCGCCACGCCGATGCGGAACAGGCCATCGGCCTGCTTGGCCGGGAAATACAGGTAGTAGCGGCCATCGCGATACGCGGCATCTGGCGCCCACATCTGCCGCTCCGCCCATGGCACGTCACGCACATGCAGCACCTGCCCGCAATCCACGGCCTCGCCGTCGGGCGCATCCTGGCGCAGGACGTGGTAGTCCTCCATGCAGAAGTGCCCGCCGTCGTCGTCGAAGGGCGCACCGCCGTCGATGTCGTGCGACGGGTAGATGTAGATGCGGCCTTCGAACACGTGCGCCGAGGCATCGGCGGTATGGATATGCGTCAGCAACGGCTGCGAGATCGCGCGGCGCGCCAACGTGTCGAGGTTCGACACGGACAGATCGTGCACGTCGACCTCCGCGCCGATCATGTCCGGCGATGCCGCGCTCACGCCGCCGCCTCCATCCCGAGCCGGCGCGCTTGCAGTTCGCGTTCGATGCGCGTTTCGGCCTGCTTGTCGATCTCGTAGAGGAACAGCAGCGCCACGCAGAGCAGGAACGGTGCCGAGCACAACACGCTCACCGCGAGCCGGATGCCGGACACGGTTTCCGGCGACTGCACGGCCCCGCCCGCCTCGTAGCCGACGTATGCCAGGATCCCGGCGACCAGCGCACCGCCGACACTCAGCCCGACCTTCAGCCCGCACATCATCGCCGAGAAAATGATCGCGGTGGCGCGTCGCCCGTTCTTCCACTCAGACCAATCCGCCACGTCGGCGATCATCGCCCACAACAGCGGAATGGTGATGCCGTAGAAGAAGCCGTGCAGGATCTGCGAAACGAATACCGGGCCGATCGCGCGCGGCGAGTAGAAATGGAACACCAACAGGAACAGCGTAGAGACGAACAACGCCGCACCGAATACATTGCGCTTGCCAAAGCGGTCGGCCAGTCGCTTGGAGAAGCCGATGCCGATGATCATCAGGATGATCCCGCCGGCGTTGAACAGGCTCAATGCGGAGGTGGGCGCATCCTCCGGCCACTGGAATGACGTCAGCCCGATGCCGGTCAGCACCCTGTTGAGTCCGGCGATGAAGCCGTTGAAGCCGATGCCATCGAGGAACGCCGCAAGTGCAGCCTCGTCCAGGTAGTACTTGAAGTAATAGACGTACATGCCGCCCTTGAGGGCGAGTCCGACGAACACGAGGATGGTCAGCGCCAGCATCACCAGCCATGGCCGGTTCCTGGCCAGGTCGGACAGATCCTGCGCGATGGTGGACTTCTGCTCCTGCGTCGGCACGATGCGCTCGCGCGTGGTGAAGAACGTCACCAGGAACAGGATCGTGCCCAGGCAGGCGAACAGCAGCATCGTGTTCTGGAAACCCTGCACCTTGTCGCCGCCGCCCAGGATCAGCACCAGCGGCAGCAGCAGCACCTGGATGATGAACTGCGCCACCATCACCGCCACGAACCGGTACGCCGACAGGCTGTTGCGTTCGGCCATGCTGCCGGTCAGCACGCCGCTCAGGGCCGCGTAAGGCAGGTTGTTGGCGGCATAGACGAGCGCCAGCAGCGTGTAGGTCGCACCGGCGTAGATCACCTTGCCCTGCGCGCCCAGGTCGGGCGTGCTGAAGGCCAGCAGCGACAGTACGCCGAACGGCACCGCCGTCCACAGGATCCACGGCCGGAACTTGCCCCATCGCGTCGTCGTGCGATCCGCGAGCACGCCGACGATGGGCGTGAACACGAAGGCCCCCAGCATGCCGACGATGAAGATGATCGTCGCCGCCGTGGCCGCCGGGATGCCGAACACGTCGGTGTAGAAGAACGCCAGGAAGGTCAGCAGCGTCTGGAAGATGAGGTTCGCGGCGAGGTCGCCGACGCTGTAGCCGATCTTCTCGACGACCGAGAGTGTCCCGGCTTGCGGTGGCGCGGTGCTTGCACGTTCGATCATCGACACTCCCCTGGGATCCGGATCACGCCGCCCCTGTCGGGCGCCATCATCGCCTGCGCGCCGGCTGGCACGAGCCCTCATCCATGGTGCGACGCACCATGCTGGGCAAGGCTGGATTTATGGTAGCGCTACCAATTTTCCCTGTGCAAGTTGTGCTGCAGCATTCGGATTTCTTCCTCGACAGGATCGCGTTGCGGCGCAGCATTCCAGCGACATCTTGCTGCCGTCCGCATTGCGATTGCTCCACTTGCAGGGCAATGTCGCGATTGCTTGGTGATAGCGCTATCATCGTTTGGCGATGCCGTGCCTTCGACATGCATGGCTGGCGATGGAACCGCGGCACGCAGGCAGCGACACGACCATGGCAGGCTGCCACCGCGCTGCATGGCAGCACCGCGCCTTCCCTCCTCCGCATCGAGGTTCCGGAACCATGAAGACACCTTCGCTCCGCCTGCTCGCACCGTGGTTGTTGTTGCCGCTGGCGTTGTGCGCCTGCCGCGCACCCGATGCGCCCGCCACCACCACGGACGATGCCGCCCCAGCCAGCACCGCACTCGCCGCCGGGCAAGCGAAATTCCTCGGCAGCGCGCACAGTCCGCCGCAGGATGCAGGCTTCCTCGACTACTGGAACAAGGTCACGCCGGAAAACGCAGGCAAGTGGGGCGAAGTGGAAGCCGAGCGCGGCGTGATGCGCTGGGACGGACTGGACGCGGCCTATCGCCTCGCCAAGGACAACGGCCTGCCGTTCCAGATGCACGTGATGGTGTGGGGCAACCAGCAACCCGAATGGATCAAGCCGTTGCCGCCGCAGGAGCAACGCGCGGCGATCAAAGCCTGGTTCGCCGCGGTCGCGGAACGCTATCCGGCGATCGACATCGTCGAGGTCGTCAACGAGCCGTTGCACGATCCGCCATCGAAGGACGATGACGGCGGCGGCAATTACATCGAAGCTCTCGGCGGCGACGGCGAAAGCGGCTGGGAGTGGATCCTCGAATCGTTCCGGCTCGCACGCGCGCACTTCCCGGATGCGCAGTTGATGCTCAACGACTACAGCATCACCAACACGCCCGACAGCACGCAGCGCTACCTCGACATCATCCGGCTGCTGCAGGCCGAAGACCTGATCGACGTGATCGGCATCCAGGGCCACGCGTTCTCGACCACGACCGACACGCCGATGTCGGTACACCGCGACAACCTCGATGCGCTGGCCGCCACCGGACTGCCCATCCACGTCACCGAGTTCGACGTGGACGGCCCCGCCGACGAACAGCAACTGGCCAACTACCAGCGCATCTTCCCGGTGTTCTGGGAGCATCCGGGCGTGCACGGCATCACGCTGTGGGGTTTCCGGCACGGCCTGTGGCGCACGGAGCAGCGCGCCTACCTGATCGACGCGGAGGGCAACGAGCGTCCCGCGCTGGCATGGCTGCGCGACTACGTGCAGGGGCGCATCGACGCACCGATGCAGACGCAGTGAGCCCGGCAAAGCATCGCGATTGCAAGGCGATGCGCCTGTCGCGACGCGCCGACGACGTTCGATCGAGCGTTCGCAACACATCGCCGATGCGCTTACCATCAATGGCCCACGCACTCGCGCCGGACACCATGCAACCGAGGAGGCCGCATGCCACGTTTCGCCCATCCACTGTTCGCGATTCCGCTCGCCACGTTGCTTGCCGCGTGCAACGCACAGACCGCACCGGATGACCAGGCCGCGGACACCTCGGGAGGCCCGGAGACCGTGACCATCGGCCAGCTCACTGCATTCGCCCCCGCATTCGAGGACGTGGTTGCCAGCGACGCACGCATCGAACGGCTGACCGATCCCGCCGAACAAGCCTTCACCTGGTCGGAAGGCCCGGCCTGGGTGCGCGACGGCGAGTACCTGCTGTTCACCGACGTGCCGCAGAACACGATGTATCTCTGGTCGGACGCGGATGGGCTGTCCGTCTTCCTGCAACCTTCGGGTTACGACGGCCCGGACGACGGCACCTTGCGCGAGGCCGGCGCCAACGGCTTGTTCGCCGAACCCGGCGGCAGCGTGCTGCTGGCTGACTCCGGCAGCCGCCTGGTCGCACGTCTCGATCCTGCCACCAAGACAAAAACAACGCTTGCCGCGCGTTTCGACGGCAAGCGCTTCAACAGCCCCAACGACCTCGTGCGCCGCAGCGACGGCACGGTGTTCTTCACCGACCCGCCCTACGGGCTCAAGGACGGCAACGATTCACCGGCGAAGGAACTGCCGTTCAACGGCGTCTACCGGCTCGATGCCGATGGCAACGTGCACCTGCTCGACGACGGGTTGAGCTATCCCAACGGCATCGCGCTCTCGCCGGACGAACGCACGTTGTACGTGGCCAACTCCGATCCCGCCCGTCCGATCTGGATGGCCTACACGCTCGATGCCGCGGGCAACGTCGAATCCCAGCGCGTGTTCGCCGATGTCTCCGACATCGTCGGCGACGACAACCCAGGACTGCCCGATGGGCTCGCCGTGGCAGCGGATGGCACGCTGTTCGCCACCGGCCCGGGCGGCGTGCTGGTGTTCGCGGCAGATGGCACGCGGCTTGGTCGCATCGAGACCGGCACCGCGATCGCCAACGTCGCCTTCGGCGGCGACGGGCATGTGCTGTACATGACTTCGCACAACTTCCTGGCGCGCGTCCCGGTCAGGGCGAAGGGACTGGCCTACGCGGGGGACTGACGCGCTCATCGCGCGCATAGGGCCCGAGCATCGCGCCGACGAAGCCACCTGCCCGCTCGGTGCTGAGCACGGTGCCTTCGGCATCGCGCAACAACCACTCGACATCGCCGTCGCCGACGGCGTGCCCGAATGCATAACGCCCGCCATCGGCCGAGATCGCGAGGCGTATGTCGTCGCCCGCTGCGATGACGTGCGATGCCAGCACGATGGTCGGCGCTTCGCCGACGCGCTGTTCGACGAACACCTCCACCCCATCCTCGGTGCGGCGCACGCCGAGGAAATACCAGTGCGACTGGTTCTGGAACGCAGCGATGCCGGCCGCGATGCCTGCGTCTGGAATCGCAAGCAAGGTGCTCGCGTCGAAAGCGATGTGGCGCTGCCGGCGCGCGAGGAAGGCGGGATTGCCGCGCGTGTCCAGCCCTTCGGCCAATGGCGTGATCGCCAGCTTGCCCGGGTGCGTGCGCAGGCTCGCCCACTCGGCCTTCGGGATGCGCACGCGCAGCCAACCCAGATCGAGGGTGTCGCCATCGAACTCGTCGCGCCACCTGGCGTTGCCCGTCAGCGGCGATTGCATCGTGCCGCGCTGCATCCATGACGGCCCCGGCAACGTGTACGGCAGCGCCTTGCCCGCATCGAGGATCACCGGCCAGCCATCGTGCCACTCGACCGGCAACAGGAATGTCTCGCGGCCGGTGTTGTAGTGGATGCGGTCGTAGTTGCGGCTCGCCAGGAACACCGCCCACCACGTGCCGTCAGGGCCTTCAACGAGATCGGCATGGCCGGTGTTGGTGATCGGCAGGTCGCGGTCGGCAGGCTGGTCGCGCTGGGTGAGGATCGGGTTGCGCACATACGGCGCGTACGGCCCCCAGATCTCGCGGCTGCGCAGCACGACCTGCGAATGCTGCGGCCCGGTGCCGCCTTCGGCCGCGGACAGGTAGTACCAGCCATCACGCTTGTACAGGTGCGGGCCTTCGATCCAGATCGGATTGCTTGCCGGATTGGCGCCACCGTCGAGCACGACACGGTGCGGCCCGACCATCTGCATCCGCTCGAGGTCGATCTGCTGCATCCATATCGCCCGATGGCCGTCGTAGCGCGGCTCGCCTTCCGGCACATCGTTGTGCAACAGGTAGGCGCTGCCATCGTCGTCGCAGAACAGCGACGGATCGATGCCGCCAACCGAAGGCAGCCAGTGCGGATCCGACCACGGCCCGGCGGGATCGGTCGCCGTCGCGATGAAATTGCCGCCGGCCTGCACCGCGGTGGTGGCGACGTAGAACGTGCCGTCGCGATGCTCGATGGTCGGCGCGAAGATGCCCTCGGAGACGTCGAGTCCGTCGAAATCGAGTTGAGAAGGACGGTCGATGACGTTGCCGACCTGCGTCCAGTGCACGAGATCGGTGCTTTCGAACACCGCGATCCCCGGGAAATACGCGAACGTGGAGTTCACCAGGTAGTAGCGGTCGCCGACGCGCACCACGCTGGGGTCGGGATGGAAACCGGCCAGCACCGGATTGCGGTAGTGGCCGGGCGGCAGGTCGCCCTCGAACGCGGCATCGCGTCCGCTGTACTCGAACCAGTCGAACAACACCTGTGGTGACGTGTCCGGGTCGACCACCTTCGCTCCACCGCAAGCGGACATCACCGTCGACAGCAATGCCGCCAAGGCCAGCCGCGACAACGCGCTTGCACATCCGATCATGCCCCCTCCTCCCGTGACACACATTCCCCATGCACGATCGTGCAAGCGCACCATCGGCAGCCTTGCCTGCCACCACGTTCCGGATGGCAGGCTCGCATTCATCGCAAAGGGATCGGCAGCTCGAACGGCCCGGCCGGCAAGCCGGTTTCATCGAACAAGGTCACGACCGGGCCATCCGCCCACCCATGGCGCACGCGCACCGCATTCACGACAGGCGCACGAAGCAGCACATCGTGACCACGGATCTCCGCCGTCGCGTAGCGGCAACTGCCGGCATCTGCCGCGCACAGCTCGAATCCGATCGGCGCCTGTCCACCCAGTGCCCGCAGGTGTCCGCCCACGCCGCCGAAGCGAACGATGACCGCATCGCCCTCACGCGCGGCCGACACCGGCACCGGCCCGGAAGGCGATTCGTGCCCGCCGTAGGCGACATGGCGTGCTGCACGTGCAAGGCGTCGAGCGAGTTCCTGCTTGTTCGGCGGATGGATGTCGTAGCGATCACCGATGTCGATGGCCACGGTCAATGCACTCGCATCGTCATCCATCGCCACTTGTCGCTGCGCTTCGCGCAACGCAGCCCAGCCACTCTCCACAGGCTGCGACGCCGGCATGCCGAAATCCGCCAGCTGCACGACGATGAAGGCCAGCACCGGATCGAAGCGTTCGCGCCAGTCGGCACGCAGTGCACGCAACAAGGCCGCATAGCGATCAGCCTCGAACGTGTTCGATTCACCCTGGTACCAGAGCGCGCCGCGCAGTGCGTAGCCACCCAGCGGTGCGATCATGCCGTTGTGCAATGTGGTCAATCCCGCCGCGCTTTGCCACGGCGCACGCGGCGGCGATGGTTCGTTCGCCGCCACGCGGAAGCGCCATCCGGCGTCAAGCGGCATGCGCGTGCCGTCGGCGAAGCGGATGGCATGCGCATCGGCAGGCCCGGACAGGCCACCTTCGCGCCAGGTATCGAGCACGTTGACGACCACGACGTTCTCGCCCTCGACCAACAGACCTTGTGGCAAGCGGTACTCACGCGCATCGCCGGCACCGTACGTGCTGCCGACGGCAATGCCGTTGACCCAGGTGACATCCATTTCGTCGGCAGGGCCCAGTTCGAGCACGGCATCGTGCGCGACCTGCCCTGCGCCCAGCTCGATGGTGGTGCGGTACCAGACCATGCCGTCGTAGGCGGCCAGCTCCGGCACGTCCCAGCGTTCCCATGCGCCCAGTTGGCGAGGCGCATCACGCCAGCCGCGTGTCGCATCGGCGACATGTCCCGGTTGCCAGGGTTCGTCACCTGCAACCGCATGCGGCCTTGCGTTCCACCAGCGCGCCCAGGCCGTGCCCCAGCGCGCAGCCGCGGCGACCGGATCTTGCGAGTACAAGGCAAGCACGCCGAGCGCTTCGTCTTCGCCGCCGATTGCACGCATCGCATCCGCACTCATCCAGGCCTGGATGCGCGATCCACCCCATGCCGCCGATACCAGACCCATCGGCACGTCGACCGTCTTCTGCAATTCGCGCGCGAAGTAGTAACAGGCCGCGGAAAAATCGCGCACGGAATCCGGCGACACCGCGCGCCATTCCACCGGTTCGGCGAATGCGTCGAGAGGCACTGCGCTCGCCACCTGCGGCACCGTCAGCAGGCGAATGCGATCGTTGCCTGCCGCGGCGATCTCGGCACGCGAATCGAGCGTCCGCCACACCGGCAGTTCCATGTTCGACTGTCCGGCGCACAGCCAGACATCGCCGACCAGCACGTCCTCGACCTGCTGCACGCGGCCAGCGGATTCCACGCGCAACACGTGCGGCCCGCCCGCGCCACGGCTCGGCAACAGCACCTCCCAGCGCCCATCGCCATCGGCCTGCCCACTCGCATGCACGCCCATCAGTTCGACGCGCACCTGCTCACCCGCTGCCGCACGCCCCCAGATGCGGATCGGCTGGTCGCGCTGCAACACCATGCGATCCTGGAACAGCGGGTGCAGCAAGGGCGACGCATCTTCCGAAGCCTGCACTGCCATCACTGGCAGAGACAACGCGAAGGCAATGCACCATGCCCATGCCTGCTTCGCAGGCATTGCCGCGAAGCCTGTCATTGCGTGTCCCCGGGCGCATGCGGGAATTCAAGCGACCGGTAGTACTCCAGCGTGCGCACGGGCGACACATGGCCCGCCGGTAACGGCAGGCCCGAAATGGACTGGAAATAGGCGATGCTGGCATCGCGCCACCATTCTGCCTCCTGCTGCTGGATGGCGAGGAAGGCCGCGACCTGGCGGTGGCGCTCGGCATCGACATGCGGCGCCAGCGTGTCCCATGTCGCTTGCATGCCGACCACCGTCCCCACGCCACGATCATAGCGATGCACCAGCTCGTCCCACACCGTCCGTCCGGACGACACGCGATGCGTCCACGGCACATGGTGGAACCAGAGCAGGAAATGTTCCGGGACGCGCTCGACATCCTCGAACATCGCGGCCACCGATGGCACGTACTGCGACACCGCATCGCTGCCGCGCGTGGTGCGGTCGAAACCGATTCCCTCGCGCGTGGCCCGGTGGTAATACACCGACGTCCAGTCCGCGCGCGGGCCGCCTTCGACCCACGGCCCGGGGCCGTAGTGATGGCCGCGTCCCATCAGGTGGTGCAAGCCGAGCGCGCCGGTGTAATCCACCACTGCCTCGCGCGAGGCCATCATCATCCCGACCACGGGCTCGACGAACGCAGGATCGTTGGAGAACGTCATCCGCACCCAGTCTTCGGCAATGTCACGCGAAGCGGCCTCGGGATCCCATGCCAATCGTCCGTAGGCAAACCAGTTGGCCTGGTCGAAGTGCGAGCCGCTCCAGTTTCGGTCGCTGCCGATGTTGGCGACCCCTGCGATGCCGCTCAGTGCATGGCCATGCAGCGATCCGTCGACCACCTTCGCCACCGTCGAGCCCGCGCCCACCGCATGCGTATCGGCACGCAGCACCTCCTCGTAAAGCGGCCCGAGGTAGGCCAGGTGCGTCGAGAACCCGAGGTACTCCTTGGTGATCTGGAATTCCATCACCAGCGGCGTGGCGGGCATCGCGCCGAACAGCGGATGGAACGGCTCGCGCGGCTGGAAGTCGATGGCGCCGTTCTTCACCTGCACCAGCACGTTGTCGCGGAAGCGACCGTCGAGCGGGACGAATTCGTTGTACGCCTGCTTGTGGCGGTCGTCCGGTTCCTCGTCGGAGTACACGAAGGCGCGCCACATCACCACGCCGTCGTGCGGCGCAAGGGCATCGGCTAGCATGTTCGCGCCCTCGGCATGCGAGCGGCCGTAATCCTGCGGGCCGGGCTGGCCTTCCGAATTCGCCTTGACCAAGAAGCCGCCGAAGTCTGGGATCGACGCGTAGATCTCGGCCGTCTTGTCGCGCCACCACTGCTGCACGCGCGGATCGAGTGGGTCGGCGGTCTCGAGACCGTCGATCTCCATCGGCGCGCTGAAGCGCGCACTCAGGTAGACGCGCATGCCCCATGGCCGCAATACGCCCGCCAGCGCCGCCACCTTCTCCAGGTACATCGGCGTGAGGATCTGCGCATTCGCATTGACGTTGTTGAGTACCGCGCCGTTGATGCCGATGGACGCATTGGCGCGCGCGTAATCGGTGTAGCGCGGGTCGAGCCAGCCCGGCAGGCGATGCCAGTCCCATATCGACTGTCCGGCATAGCCGCGCTCGACATAGCGGTTCAGGTCATCCCAGTGGTTGAGCACGCGCAGCGACACCTTGGGCACTTCGCGGATGTCGAGCGCATCGATCGGTTGCTGCGTTTGCAACAACCTCAGGAAATGGAAGGCGCCATAGAGCACACCGGCATCGGCATCACCCACGATCGCAACCACCGGATGACCGTCGACCACGACGTTGCGGATCGCATAGCCCTCGCTGCCCAGCCCGGCCGTATCGATGCCGAACCCGCGCACCAGCGCCGACGAAGCCGGCGTGCCGATGACGATGGCACCTGCCTGCGTGACGTCATCGGACAGCGTCGGCACGACACCCAGCAATCCGGACAACCCCCGCAGCAGTTCGTCGCGTGCAGACGCCAGCACCGGCGTTTCCACAGGCACGACCAGTTGCGTCGCCGAGGCGGTTTGTCCCACTCCCACTTCCGTCGACAAGGGCTGGTAACGCAGCCACAACGCGTAGCCATCCTCGGCCTGTGCGGATGCACCCAACCCCATCCACGCCACCGCCGACAGCAAGGCGATCCACGGCCATCTTGACGGTCGTGGGCGAAGCCCCGTTGCATCGACGCCCAACCGCGCCGGCTTCTGGCGTACCCTCTCATCCGCCGCCATCGCTGCCGTTACCATTCCCGATCTCCTCTCGCAGGGCCGGGGATCGGCCTCGACGGGCAAGGCCGGGGTCGCCGACGATGGTGATCCCCACGGCAAGCCGCCAAGGGAATCGTTTCGTGGAAAAACCCAGGAAATCCGTGCGTCGAAAGGGCCATGCGGTCACCATCGCCGAAGTCGCCGCGCTCGCGAAGGTTTCGCCGATGACGGTCTCGCGCGTCGTCAACGCGCAGGGCAAGGTGCGCGACGACACCCGCGAACGCGTCATGCGTGCGATCCGGCAACTCGACTACACGCCGAACCTGGCCGCCAGCTCGCTCGCGGCCGCTCAGCACACCCGCATCGCGTTGATCTACACCGATCCGAGCGGTGCCTACCTGCGCGAATTGCTGGTCGGCCTGCTGCGCGTCGCTTCGCGCACTGCGATCCAGCTGGTGATCGACTACTGGGACGACCTCTCCGTCGAGGCCGAACGCAAGGCCGCGCGTGCGCTTTCGCGCAAGGTCGACGGCGTGATCCTGCCGCCGCCGCTGTGCGAATCGCGCACGGCGGTGAACGAATTCGTCCGCGCCGGCATCCCGGTCGTGGCCATCGCATCGGGGCGTTTCAGCAACGACATTTCCTGTGTGCGGATCGACGACTTCCGCGCCGGCAAGGAACTGACAGAACACCTGATCGAACAAGGCCACCATCGCATCGGCTTCATCCGCGGCCGCCCCGACCTGAGCGGAAGCGCACGTCGCTACGATGGCTTCCTCGCCGCATTGCATGAGGCCGGCCTCGAGACCGACGCCGCGCTGGTGCAGCAGGGCGACTACACCTACCGCTCCGGATTGAAGGCGGCCGAGAAGATCCTCTCCAACCGCAAGCCGCCGAGCGCGATCTTCGCCAGCAACGACGACATGGCCGCCGCCGCGATTTCGGTCGCGCACCGGCGCGGGCTCGACGTGCCGCGCGATCTCTCCGTGGTGGGCTTCGACGACACCTCCGCATCGACCATGGTCTGGCCGGAAGTGACCACGATCCACCAACCGATCGCGTCGATGGCCAATGCCGCCATCGAAGTGCTCCTGCGCAGCATCCGCCGCAAGGACGCCAGCACGCGCGTGCTGGTCGACCAAGTGGTGCCTCATCGGCTGGTCGAACGCGATTCGGTGTCGTCCCCGCCCAAGCGCCGCTGATCCAGCGAACCGCGCGCGATGCACGCGGTTCGTTTTCCTCGTCCAGCCATGGCGCATGCCGAGGCCCACTCGCCTTCGCTCACCGCAGCAGAT
>JANPZU010000004.1 GCA_024707405.1 Luteimonas sp. | reverse complement strand
GACGGCCGATGTGGTACTGACCGACAGCTTCACGGCAGGCCAGACGTTGAGTGGTGCCTTGCCGCAGGATTGCGTTGGAAGCGCGAATGGTCTCGTCTGCACGCTGCCTGCGGGTACGGCGCCGGGAACATACACCTACGCCTACGCGACGACGGTCGATGCCAATGCCATCGGCAGCATCGGGAACGTGGTGGTTGCGACGGGCGATGACAATCCGCAGTGCGACATCTGCTCGACCGAACATCCGGTGGGTCGTCCGGCGATCGAGGTGGAGAAGACGGCCACGCTGACCGTGGACAACGGTACGCCGGGCGTCGGCAATACCGGCGACGTCATCACCTACGCGGTAATCGTGAGGAACAGTGGCAACGTCACGCTGGAGAACATCGTCGTGCTCGACACCTTCAATGGAGGTGCGCCGACGACGTTGACCTGCTCGCCGTTGACCTTGGCCGCGGGTGAAACCGCGACTTGCGAGAGCTATACCCACACGATCACGGCCGAAGAGGCCGGTATCGAGGGCGGCATCCTCGCGAACGTGGTCGAGGCGACGGGTACGGCGATCGTGGGTGACCAGTCGTTGACCGTGACCGACACTGACACTGCGGAAGTCCAGGTCGAAGCTGACCCGACGACGATCCGAATCGTGAAGCAGGCCAATCCGCGCGACGTCCGCGTCGGCGACCTGGTGCGCTACACGCTGCGGGTCGAGAACACGGGTCGTACGGATCTGGTCGACGGTACGCTGATCGACACTCCGCCTGCCGGCTTCACCTACGTCGATGGTTCGCTGACCGTGGCCGATCGTGATGGCGAAGGCCGACTGGTCGGGACGTACCCGATCCGTGTCGACCAGCTCGACATCGCGGCCGGCGAGACGGCGACGATCACCTACCTGCTGCGCGTCGGTGCGGGCGTCCGTCCGGGCATCCACACCAACAGCGCCTATGTGCAGCAGCGTGGGGAGACGATCTCCAACATCGCGACGGCCGACGTGCAGTTGATCGGTGATCCGTTGCTCGACGAGTCGCTGATCCTGGGTACGGTGTTCGATGACCGCGACGGCGATGGCTGGCAGGACAGTGCCGAGATGGGTGGCGTGCGCGTGCAGGGTGGTTTCGCCCCGGGCGCCTACGTGGCCAACTCGACCACGGTGGATCGTGGCAACGGCCCGCAACCCGAAGCCGACGCCAGTTCGCCGCTGCTGCATGGCATTGCCATCGGCACGATCGAGGGTCGCCAGTCCGATGCGGATCCGATCGAGCGTCGCCAGGTGGTCGTGAGCCAGCTGCTGCGTTCGCCGGAGTTCACCGATGACTTCATGCTGACCACGAAGCAGGGCGTCACGTTGCGCATGGATGCGGCAGGCAATACCCGCGTCGATCGCAATGCCGGCGATGCGGCGAAGGGCCTGACGGCTGCAGAGCCGACGGTGGAGCGCCGCGTCAGCACGGTCGAGGGCGGTTACCGCGTCGACTACGTGATCGGCAACGCCGGCGTGGACGAGCGGGGCATCCCGGGTGTTCGCATCGCAACGGTCGAAGGCCTGCTGGTCGAGACCGACCAGTTCGGTCGCTTCCACCTAGTGGGCGTCGATGGCGGGCGTTGGGAGCGTGGTCGCAACTTCATCATGAAGGTCGATCCCGCCACCCTGCCGCCGGGCAGCGTGTTCACCACGGACAACCCGTTGCTTCGCCGGATCACCCCCGGACTGCCGGTGCGCTTCGACTTCGGCGTCAAGTTGCCGCCGGGCCTGATCGAAGGCGGTACCGAGGAGGTCGAGTTCCAGATGGGCGAAGTGATCTTCGCCCCCGGCAGCGCCGAGGTTCGTGCCCGCTACCTGCCCGCCATCGAGGCCATGGCCGAGAAGGTGCAGCAGTACAAGGGTGGCGAAGTGGTGATCACCGCCAATGCCGACAGCGAAGGGCTGGCCTTCGACCGCGCCAATGCGGTCAAGGCGGCGCTGCTGGCAAAGTTGGACGATGAATCGGCAAAGGGTCTGGTGGTGAGTGCCCGTACCGATGTCGATGACCCGGGTTCGATGGTGGTCGGCGTGGACGAAGGCGGTTCACTGCTGGGGACGGTGTTGTTCGATACCGACAAGTCGACGATCCGTCCCGAGTTCGAACCACTGCTCGACCGGGTGGCCGCCGCGCTGGAGAAGATGGGAGGCGGCAGCATCGCGATCGTCGGCCATACCGACATCCGCGCCTCGCATGCCTACAACGTGGCACTTGGCATGCGTCGTGCTACGGCTGTCTACGAAGCATTGGCCAAACGATTGAGCCCGGAGGTTCGGGCGAAAGTCCGCGTCGAGTCCAGCATGGATCCGACAGCCCCTGTCGGTGAGCGGAAGTGAGGGGGCGTGTCATGGAAAAGCGCATGAAGATGAAATTGCTGGACTACACGCTGATCAGCCTGCTGGCGGGCATGGCGGCACCGGTTGCCGTCGCGCAAACGGCCAATTCGGCATCGCAGTCGGAGCAGGATCGTGCCGATGGCACGGCGAATGCGGTCGATTGCGATGCCCAGGGCTGCACGGGCGATGAGGGACTGTTGTTCCGCCTGCGCACGCGTAGCTACGACCGGCCCGTGACCAGCGGGACGAGCGAGCGCTCGTCGTCCGAGGCGTTGCAGCCGGATCGTCGCGTGACCGTCGCCACCGAGGCACCCGGAAGGGCAGTGGCCGTGGGCAAGTGGTCGATCCAGTTGCCCAACGGCGGCGTGATCTGGGCGACCGAAGATCCCAGCCTCGGCGTGCCGGAGTTCAATCTCTCGGCGTCGTCGCTGGTGCCGTTCGATGGCACCCGCATCACCAAGCCGGTGCGTTTCCACGCCTACAACAACTATTCGGCGTTCATCGAGCGCGTCGAGATACTGTTGTACCGCGCCAGCGACGTGGATCTCGTCGCGCCGCTGGCGACCATCGCGCTACCGGTGGCCGCGGTCAGCGAAGTCGAGTGGGACGGTGCGCTTCCGCAAGGCCTGCAGGCCCGTGCAGGGGATGAACTGGTCTACATCGCACGTGCCTATGGCGCGGAAGGCACCTTCGACGAGACCTATCCGCGGCGTCTCCAACTGGTCAAGCCCGAAGAATCCGAGCGCGGGTTGCAGTTGTTGCGCAACGCCACCGAGAAGCAGTACGGCACCGCGATGGGCGTGGACGAAGCGCTGCGCGCCAGCCAGATCGACCGCATCTTCGGCGAGAACACGCTTCGCCAGCAGAATATCGCGATCTACGGCTCGCGCATCCGTATCCAGGGACGCAACATCCCCGAGCGGATGGGTGTCGAGATCAACGGGCGCAGCCATCCGGTCGACCTGGAGCGCAAGCTGGTCGCCGAGTACCTGGTGCCGGTTGGCCAGCACAAGTTCGATGTGTTGCTGAAGGGGCAGGGCTCATCCGCTGTTGCCCACACGCTCGACGTCGATGTCAGCGGCCGCTATGCATTCGCGGTCGCCATCGCCGATCTCACCTTGTCGGGCAACAGCGTGTCCGGCTCGATCCAGCCCCTGGCGGGTGACGACCGCTACGACGACAGTTTCCTGGTCGAAGGTCGCCTGGCCTTCTACTTGAAGGGCAAGATCAAGGGCAAATACCTGATCACAGCACAGGCCGACACTCAGGAACGCGAAATCAGCCAGTTGTTCAGCGGCTTCTGGAATGCCGATCCGCAGGACATCTTCCGTCGCCTCGACCCGGATGCCTACTACCCGGTCTATGGCGATGACTCCACCACGTACCGCGACGTCGACACGATGGGCCGCTTGTACGTGCGTGTCGATTGGGACAAGAGCCAGGCGCTGTGGGGCAACTTCAACACCGGCATCACCGGCACCGAGTACGGCCAGTACTCACGTGCCCTGTATGGTGCGGCACTGAACTGGCGCAGCCGTCGCGCGACTGCATTCGGCGAGGCGGGCAGCGAACTCCGCGCCTTCGCATCCGAAGCGCAGACCGCACCGGGTCACAGCGAGTTCCTCGGCACCGGCGGCAGCCTCTATTACCTCAAGCACACCGACGTGCTGCCCGGATCCGACCGGGTCGTACTTGAAGTGCGCGACAACACCACCGGACGCGTCGAGAACCGCATCGAACTTTTGCGTGGCGCCGATTACGAAATCGACACGTTCCAGGGTCGCATCATCCTGACGCGTCCGTTGGCGCAGATCACGCGCGAGAACATCCCGTCGCTGACCACCAACACCCCGCTGGATGGGTTTGCCCAGGTGCTGCTGGTCGATTACGAATACATCCCGAATGGATTCGATCCAGACGAGATCGCCGCGGGCTTCCGCGGCAAGCACTGGTTTGGCGACCACGTCGCCGTCGGTGCGACTTGGATCGACGAGAACCGTGCCGGCGACAACTACTCGCTCAAGGGCGCGGACATCACCCTGCAGGCAGGTCGTGGCACCTACCTCAAGGTCGAGCACTCGCAGTCCGAGTCGACCAGCGCGCCGGTGTTCTTCTCGGACAACGGTGGCCTGAGCTTCACCGAGATCAATTCCGGGCTCGGCGCCCGCGAGGGCGAAGCCACGGCCGTCGAGGCGCGTGCCAACTTCAAGGAACTGGGCTGGACGAACCTCGACTGGTCGGCCGGTGCCTGGTGGCGCAGCGTCGATGCCGGCTTCTCCGTCGCCCGTTTCGACATCGGTGCCGACGTCGAGGAGTACGGTGTCGAGGTGCTGGGCCAGTTCTCGCCCTCGTTCAACGTCTATGCACGTGCCACCCGGGCCGAGCGCGACACCGAAGCACTGACCCAGGTGCAGGTCACCGGCGAGTGGCGCATCAACGAGTTCTCCACCCTGAGTGGCGAACTGCGGCGCATCGATGAGGAACGCAGCACTGGCGATGCCACCGGTACGCTCGCGGCATTGCAGTACAAGCATCGTTTTGGCACCAAGCTCGACCTGTGGGCCGCGGCTCAGGTCACCGTGGATGACGACAGCGGCGCCTACGAAGACAACGATGCCTTCCGTGTCGGCGCCAAATACCTGTTCGGCGACCTGTCCTCGATCGGTGGCGAACTGAGCACCGGCGACCGTGGCGATGCCGCACGCATCGATGCCGAGTACCGGTTGACGCCGGATCATACGTTCTACGGTGGTTACACCTACTCGACCGACCGCAGCGACTACGACGCGCTGTTCAACAACCGGCTCAACTCGGGCTGGACGCTGGGACAGCGCTGGCGCCTGTCCAACCAGGTCAACATGTTCAACGAGAGCCAGTACCTCAAGGCGCCTAACGAGACCGGCTTGGCCCATACCTTTGGCATGGATTTCTATCCCGGCCTGGGCTGGAACGCGGGCTTCACGCTGCAGGATGCCGAGCTGGAGCGCCATTCCGATGGCGGCGTGATCGACCGTCGTGCGATCAGCATCACCGGTGGGCGCACGTCCGAAGCCACGCAGTGGCAGAGCAAACTGGAATGGCGCGAGGA
Organism: Luteimonas sp.; assembly: GCA_024707405.1. Taxonomy (GTDB): domain Bacteria; phylum Pseudomonadota; class Gammaproteobacteria; order Xanthomonadales; family Xanthomonadaceae; genus Luteimonas. The sequence continues at coordinate 127,010 of JANPZU010000004.1, read as the reverse complement.
CACCGGCGCCGAGCAGCGCGACCAGTGGGTGACAGCAAACCGCCTGCTGCACAAGGTCAACGAGAGCCTGCGCATCGCCGCACGCCTGAACTACTCCGAGACGGATGACGACCTCAACCCGCAGGCGGGTGCGAAGTTCATCGAGGGCAACGTTGGCTTCGCGTTCCGGCCATGGAATACCACGCGTTATGCATTGCTGGGCAAATACACCTATTTGTACGACGTCTCCACGCTCGAACAGACTGGCACGAATGTCGCCTATTACGACCAGAAATCCCAGATCGCATCGATCGAAGGCGTCTGGAACCCGAATGACCGCTGGGAGATGGCAGGCAAGCTGATGCGCCGCAAGGGCGAAGTCCGCATGGGTCGCCTGGAAGGCGAGTGGGCCGATTCCACCGCCAGCTTTGCCGCGATCCAGGGGCGTTGGCAGTTCGCGCCTCAGTGGCACACGCTGGCCGAGCATCGCTGGCTGGACGTGAAGGATGGCGGCACGCGAACGGGTTGGCTGGTGGGCGTGGATCGCGACATCGGCCGCAACTTCCGCGTGGGCGTGGGCTACAACTTCACCGAGTTCAGCGACGACCTGACCAACTTCGATTACGACCACAAGGGTTGGTTCTTGAATCTGGTGGGTACGTATTGATCGGCAGCAGGGGTGTCGTGATGTGGAGGCTCCCGCCTTGTTCGGCAAGCAGGGATGGCGGGGAGGAACGAGCGAAGCGTCATGCTGCATGCCAAACGCGCGGCATGGATGATTGTCCTGGGAAGTGTGCGATGGACATGCGCTGCCCGTGATCGGACGCAACATGTCGAAGAAGTTGGGCAGGTAGGCGTGGGTATCGGCTTGAAAGTCGTCGAAACAATGTGGCTTTCCAAAATGCAGGGAAAATCGAAGATGTCGAAAGCAAACTGGATGCTGACACTCGTTGCGCTGTTGCTGCTGGCGGCATTGCAGCCTGCGCATGCCCAGCAGTGCACCTTCGGCACCTACAGGCCGTTCGCTGCCATCAACGGGCAAAGCCCCAGCCAGACCGCGGTCAACAACAACAACGTCTACGTCGGCTCTTCCCGGCTCCAGGTGAGCCACCAGACCTTCGGCAGCGGCAGCATCAACACCAACGACATCAGTCAAAGCCACTACACCGGCGAGCCGGGGATCCGCATCGGCCATTCTGGCAACGCCAACAGTTACAACAACCGGATCGAAACCACGCTGAACTTCCGCGATCCGCAGAACATGGCCCAGTTCCTGCCGGTCACCAACCTGACTTTCCGCCTGCACGATGTCGATGCCGGCGATAACGTGACCGTGGATGCCTACGACCAGAACGGCATGCTGATCCCCCTGACCACCGCCATCTATTCCTTCGATGGTTCGTCGGGATCGCCTTACGTGTCGTATGCGGGCGGCAACCGGTTCACGTCGTCGAGCAACGATGCCTCCAGCAACGGCCGGCGCGGAACGGTCAACCTCAACTTCGCCGGCTACCAGGTTCGCCTGATCGTCTTCCGCTACTACGATGTCAACAGCAACGGCACGTACACCATCGCCGAGATGTTCGGCTGCAACGTGCCCATCACCTTGTTCAAGACCACGAACGGCAGCGCGGGCGGCTCCTTCGGCTTCACCCTGACCAACACCACGCGCAACACCGGCGCCACGGTCACCACCACGGCTGCGGGTACGCCCACCCAGGTCGATGGCAATACCAGTGCGGGCATGCAGCCGTTCACCGTCAGCACACCGGGCACTGCCGTCACCATCAACGAAAGCAGCCTGCCTTCGGGCTGGAGCCTGGTCGGTGCCACCTGCACCGATGCCGGCGGTGCGGTCGTGGGCAGCCGCAGCGGCAATGTCTATACCTTGCCGGCCCTGGCGACGCGATCGGGCCAGGCATTGACCTGCACGTTCACCAATTCGCGGACGAATCTGCGTCTGCAGAAGGCGCTGCCCAACGGTCGCGTGCTGGCCGGTGACCAGTTCGCCTTGTCCATCGCCGGGCCGGGCGCACCGGCAGCGGTCACCACGACGGGCAGTGGTACGACAGCCGCCGGGATGGTCACGCATACCACCGCCACCGCCGGCAGCGTCTACACGCTATCCGAGGCGGCAGTAGGCACCACAGTGCTCGCCAATTACGCTACCACCTGGAGCTGCACCAACACTCGCCCGGGCGGGCAGACGCCCAGCGGCAGCGGCACGAGTTTCAGCGTCACGCCGGTGGCGGGGGACGACCTGACCTGTACGTTTACCAATGCCCTGACGCTGGTCGACCTGCGCATAACGAAGACCAACACGCCCGCAGCGGGGCCGAACGATCAGGTCAATGACGTATTGCTGAGCGGCAGCCAGACCACCTACACCATCGTCGTTAGGAACAACGGGCCATCGGCAGTGGCGAATGCCATCGTCCGCGACACGCCCACGGCCGGTTTGTCCGCATGCGCGCTGGCATCGCCCGCATGCGAAGTGACCGACGGCACGGCAACGTGTCCTGTGGTGGGTACCGGAGCCGGACAGTTGTCGATCGCGAACCTGCAGAACACCGGCGCGGGCGGAGGTGTATGGGTTCCGGGCATGGACAACGGGGGAGAGGTCACCTTCCGGATCACCTGCACGGTGAATTGAGTGCCTGTGGCAAGAGCAGGGACATGCGTGCGTAAGCAGTAAAGCGAAAGGATCGAAGCGCTGTAACGGCGTTTCTAACCAAGGAGCGGTTGCACATGGACGTGAAGTATTGGATGAGAGCTCTTGCGTGCCTGCTGCCTGGCCTGCTGGCCTGCGCCGGTGCTCAGGCACAGACGGCAACCTATTCGCAAAGCGGAAGCGCCACGGCAACGGGCACCGGCACCGGCGGCGTGCCGTCGCTGATGTTCAATGTCCAGTCCGGGCAGAACAGGGTGATCTTCCTGTGGGCTGCGTTCGAACGCGAGCACTGCCAGAACGCGACGTCGAACGGGAACAACTGCACCCGCCGGCTCAACTGGGCGCCGCAGAACGCATTGGGCGGTCGGGCTCGCCTTCGATCACGTTCCAGGTGTCCGGTCCGGCCGGCACGGTGACCTTGAGCACCAGGCGCCCCGACCTGAATTTCGGGCGGCGCTGGAGGACACCATCGTCGGGAAATACTCTCGCGGATGCGGTCTTCTCGATCGAGAACTACCCGCATGTGTGGACCGGCCAGCCTTTCGTAGACATCCGGGAGCCATAATTGATGGCAATGACCGAGGTGTTTATGAGCAACAACAGGCAGTACACGGATGAATTCCGGGCCGAGGCAGTGAAGCAGGTGGTCGAGCGCGGCTTCACGGTGGTGGATGTTGCAGGTCGCATCGGCATCCCCAAGCACACGCTTTACGAGTGGATGCACAAGGCTCGCAAGTCGGCAGCAGACTCCATTGGGGCCGTTGCGGCCGACAAGAGCGATTCGGCGGAGATCCGCCGCCTCAAGGCTGAGCTTCGGCGGGTGACCGAGGAGCGCGACATCCTAAAAAAAGCCGCCGCGTACTTTGCCAAGGGGTAAGGGCGAAGTACGCGTTCATGCGCACACACGCCCGTGAGTTCCGGTTGGTGGCGATGTGCCGGGTGCTGGGCGTGCAGCGCAGCGGCTACTACGCATGGTTGCGCCACGGCCCCAGCGCTCGCGAGCATGAGGACCAGCGCCTGCTGGGGCTGATCAAGCACCACTGGCTGGCCAGCGGGACGGTGTATGGCTATCGCAAGATCACCCTGGATCTGCGCGAGGCCGGTGAGCATTGCAGTCGGCACCGCGTCCTGCGGTTGATGAAGGCTGAGGGCTTGCGTGCCCAGATCGGCTACGGCAGCAAGCCACGTCATCGTGGCGGCCCCGTGGGCGTGGTGACCAATGTGCTCAACCGGGACTTCACGCCGGACGCGCCGAACCGGGTCTGGGTCACCGACATCACCTACATCCGCACCTACGAGGGCTGGCTGTTCCTGGCGGCGGTGATGGATCTGTACTCGCGACAGATCGTCGGCTGGGCCACGGCCCCGACGATGACCAGTGACCTGGTATTGCAGGCGCTGGTGGCGGCGGCTTGGCGGCGCAAGCCGGGGCCCGGCGTGCTGGTTCACTCCGATCAGGGCTGTCAGTTCACCAGCAGCGACTGGCAGTCATTCCTGAAGGCGCACCGGATGGTGCCGAGCATGAGCCGTCGCGGGAACTGTCATGACAATGCCGTGGCCGAGAGCTTCTTCAGTGTGTTGAAGAAGGAGCGGATCAAGCGGCGGATCTACCCGAACCGCGAGGCTGCGCGCTCGGACGTGTTCGATTACATCGAGATGTTCTACAACCCAATCCGCCGGCATGGTTCCGCTGGAGGACTGTCGCCGGTAGAGTTCGAAAGGCGCTACGCGCTAAGCGGCAACTGAGTGTCTACGGAAATCTGGCCGGTCCAGTGCTGTATGAATCCGAGATCCGTACCTTGCTGGGGAGTGCGACCTCGGGGACGGTCACCATCACCTTGCCGACAGGCGTCGGCGGCATCAACTTGCCACTCCGAGGCGGTGACGAAGCGATCCTGACCGCCGTCCAGTTCAACCATGTCAACCAGCGCATCGATGGTGGCGTCAATACAGGCGTGTTGCGATCTGCTTCCAATACAGCATGTGCAGGGGGCGGCAGCACGTTCGGCGGCGAAATACCTGCCAACTGGAGTTGCCCGACACAGGCTTACGAGGCTGGGGAAGCTCCCTTGGGCGGCGATGGCGTTTTGGCCGTGGGCCTGAATGGATATGCCCGCAGCACGCCCAGGGGATTCCAACTGATTCCCGGGTTTACCGAAATCGCAAGTCCGGCCGCAGTCAACAACGACACGGGCACCTGGCAACTGGCCAATGAATCGGATGGCCTGAGCGCGTCGTTGCAATGGAGCAACAGTGGCCTGTCGTCAACGACGGCACCCGGGATGACGGCCCGTACCAACAGTGGGAACACCACGGGTGGTTTCCGGCAGGTGTACACGATCCGCCGCGCGCTCGTGGATCTGTCGATCACCAAGGACGACGGTGTGACCGAGGTGCTGTCCGGGGCAACCACCACTTACACCGTAGTAGTGACCAACAATGCCAACGGCAACAGCCATGCCTATGCCGATGGAGCCGTGGTGAGGGATCCGGCAGCGGTGGGCCTGACCAAGACTGGCGTGACCTGCGTCGCAGCGGGCGGTGCCGTCTGCCCTGTGGGGCTGACCGTGGCGATGATCGAAACCGGAGCGATCATTCCCGTTCTTCCACCGGGCGGAACGCTGACCTTGAGCATCACCGCCACGATCACTGCGACCGCCGGACAGGTGACCAATACCGCAACCATCGCGCCGCCGACTGGCTATGTCGACATCGTGCCCGGAGACAACACGGATTCCGACACCAACACCGTCATTTCGCCGAGTGCGGATCTGGCTATCACCAAGACCAATACGCCTGCTGCCGGTGCCAACGACCAGGACGATGACGTGTTATTGAGCGGCAGGCAAACCACTTACACCATCGTTGCCCGCAACCACGGGCCTTCCGCCGTGACCAATGCGGTGATCCACGACCGCACGGAAGCCGGTCTTTCCGGCTGCGCCCTCGCATCGCCCGCATGCCAGGTCACCAACGGTACGGCGACATGCCCGGTTGTCGGTTCGGGGGCGGGGCAGTTGTCGATTGCCAATCTGCAGGACACGGGCATCGACGGTGGCGTCAGGGTACCCGGCATGGCGTCCGATGGTGAGGTCACGATCAGGATCGACTGCATGGTGGATTGACGGGGCGCCAGCAAAAGTCGTTGTTTGCCCAATCCCTTCAATTGCAGGGTTTCTTGCGTCATGAAAATGACGTTTAGCGTCAATTCTCGACCATTTCAGCGCAATTTATTGACGCCTTTTCATTTCGACCCGGGTGTCCAGTCACTGTTTGCTTGGCTGTTCCACTGGCGCTGATGTCATGGTCGAGTTGTTACGGGGTTGGCATGATTCGTGCGGCGTCCGTTGCAAGCATGGCTTGGGGCCATTGGCGGTCGGACTGAATGCAATCGCAGAAATCATCGGGGTCGCAAGGATTGCGGCTCCAGTGGGCATGGAACTGCCCGATGGTTTTGTCGAATCCGTTCCGGGGCAGGTTGGCGGGGGTGTCGCGATGGTTGATCGTGGCTGCGATGCTGGCCATGTCGTCGCATGCACACGCACAGGTGCAGCGGGCCTTCGTTAACCTGGGCTTCGAAGAGCCAGCGCTGGCAGCACCGGGTTGCCGCGTCTACATCGCCGCCTCGCAGGTGCTGGGTTGGAACACCACGCATCCTGCCTTCACCACCCAGAACGTCGGTGGGTGCACGGTTCCGGCCGGGTTCAACCAGACGGCACCGATCCTGGAATTGTGGCGGACGCCCCGCGACAACGCGTCGGGCGGCATCGTCAACGCTCGCAGCGGTGTGCAGGTTGCCGAGCTGAATGCCGAGGTCGCATCGCGCATCTACCAGAATGTGTGCCTGATCGCAGGGGAGCCGGTCAACTGGCGTTTCAGCCATCGTGGGCGCGGCAGTGCCACCACGCACGACCAGATGGAATTCAAAATCGGTGCCACCAGCACCATCGTGCGCGTGGGTACGACCAACAATGGATCGTTCCTCGCGCCTGTTGTTTCGCAGGGCACGGCACAGGCGCCCGTGAACGTGGCCGGCAACGCCACATGGGTCGATTACCGCGGCAACTTCAGCTATGCCGGTGCGACGGGCGTCACCAACATGGGGTTCGAGGCCATTGGCGGCAGCACGTCGGGCAACCTGCTGGATGACATCCAGATCGAACTCGCGCCATTCGTCGAATTCATCGCACCAAGCAGTTCCACGCCCGAAAGCGCAAGCAACAATCGACCGACCTTGCGTGTCAACGGCACGGTCTATACCGCCTTCAACATCACCGTGCAGATCACCGGTGGCACGGCGACGATCGGCACGGACTACACCACGCCGGACAACAGCACCACATTGACCATCAACGTGCCCGCTGGCAACTACGATGGCGCCAGCAGCGGCAGCCTGTTCCCGTTGCCGGTCACCATCGTCAACGACACGGTCAGCGAACCCAACGAAACCATCGAATTCCTGCTGCCGCCCCCAAGTGGGGCAGCGCCCGCATATCGCCTTGCGTCCAGTGCGACCTGTGGCGCCGCGCCGCAGACCACGTGGATCTACACCATCGTCGATGACGATGCGGGCATCAGCATCGTCAAGAATGCCGCCGCGCCGGTCGCGGTCGCCGGGCAGCCGACGCAGTTCGATGTCGTCTACACCATCGTCGTCAACAATCCATCCAATCAAACGGCAAGCTACAGCCTGGTTGATACGCCCGGCATGGATCCGGACACAGGCATCGTGTCCGCCGCATCGGTGCGAACCGGAGGAGGCAGCGGAGGTGGAGCTGCAAACCGCACGCTGACGGGAAGCGGGCCATGGGCGTTGAATACCGCGCAAAGATCGTTGCCTGCCGGACAGACCGATACGTACACGGTGACGGTGCGCATCCAGGTCAATCGTGGTGGCACCAGTGGCAACGATGCCTGCACCGTTCCGTCAAGCGGTGGTCGAGGACTGCACAACAGCGTGACTGCGACGTTGCAAACGCCCGCGGGGAGTTTCAGTGACAGCGCCTGCCAGAACACGCCGACGCCGGTGTGGGTGACGTTGAGCAAACAACTCGATGGTCGTGCCGTTGCCACCGACCAGGCGCAGGTCCGGCTGTTCTCCGGTGGCATCCTTGCCTACAGCGCGACGACGACCGGCAATACACTGCCGGCGACGGCCACGACGGGCCTGCGTGTGCTGCCGGCCGGCAATACGTTGCAGTTCGCCGAAACGATCAAGGCCAACGGCACCGGCCCCGATATGCTTCCGAGTGCTTATGGCGTTGCCATCCAATGCACCAATGCCACTGCCGGTTCGACAACGATCCTGCCTTCCGGATCAGGCGCGAACGTGGGGGCGACACGGCAGTGGCCGGAGTTCACGCCTGCTGCAGGCGACGAAATCAACTGCAATATCGTGAATACGCTCCAGACAGCCGATCTCGTCATTACCAAGAGCAATGGGGTGAGTGGGTTGTTGTCCGGAACAACGACTACTTACGACATCGTGGTCACCAACGCAGGGCCGAATGCGGCGAACGGTTCCATCCTGCGCGATCCGATTCCGACTGGCATGACCTGCATTTCGGCTTCCTGCTCCGGCGCCACGGGTGGAGCAGTGTGTCCTGCCGTCAGCATTGCTGCGCTGCAAGACAGCGCCGGTGTCGTACTGGACGCGTTGCCGTCGGGAGGGCGCTTGACATTCCAGATCACTTGCACGATCAACTGATGGTCATGTACACCAAGTGATGTGGCGTCGTGTCCTGATCGTGCCGGCGATGAGATATTGATGAATCGTAGTTCGAAGTTGTGATGTGGGTTGGGGTAATCATCCGGAATCAATGTCTTCTAGTTGATATGATGCTTGTCACGGAATGGGCAAAACGAGTCCGTTTCTGCAAGTTAAGGAATTGTTCGACACACGGCTTGGGGCCAGATGTGCGTCCGATTCCCGGGGCTGCCGATTGGAGTTGGCAGGATTCGACGATGCGACGTCGGGCCAAGGAGAGGGCTGGGCGGAATTGAATCGCATCCAGGGTTTGGCGATCAATCTAGATGGCGATTTGGGGACTGAGGGCACGTTCAGTTGGCGCACGCAATTTGATGTGCATGATGCAAGTATGCGGATCACTTGCGACATATGAGCTTGTTCCAGCGGCGAATGATCCGCTGGGATCTTGCTTGTCTGGCAGGGATCGGTGGCGAGGGTTCCGACGTCGCGCTTTTGCCTTGGCAGCACTGCTGGGCATCTTGCCGTTGTCTGGTGGCGTGCAGGCGCAGGTGCTATGGGAGGACTATCGTGGTACGAACGCGGTAGCGGCCGATGCGAATTACATTGGCAACCCGGCGGCACCGAAGTTTGCCAACAGCCCCAACAGCGGGGCAATGGCACCGTTTCGTGCCCTTACTGCCAATCCTGACAATGCTTCCAGACATGGCAGCAGCCCGAATGTCAATTTTCGGGGAACCGATACCAACACGCTCTGCAACAACCTCTTGGGGTTGGGCACCAATGCGTGTCTTTACCAGGCGCAAGGCCGGGTGATGTATGCGCTGATTCAGTTCCCGGCAGCCGGTAGCTACACGCTTCGCGCCGCGCACGATGACAACCTGGTCGTCGAACTATCCACCGACTACACCAATACCAACTACCGCACAGCGTCCTACGACATCCCTGTGGGTACGTTGAATGAATGGACGAACAATGACGAGGACTTTGAACTGGTCGGGTCGTTTAATGCCGCTGCTGCCAATAGCTGTGCACTGATCCGGATGTACTGGACGAACCAGAACGGGCTCAACCACACCAGACTGCAGTGGACGCGGCCCAATGCTCCGGCCCCGGGGACGACGACGGAGATCGTGCCTGCGGCGTATTTCAGGGATCCATCCCAGGCATCCAGTGCTGACGGCTGCAATGGATCGATCAATGGCAATGCGAGGGCGATCACGCTGAACAAGGTGCTGGGCAGCCAGAGGGCGGATGCCAGCGACCAGTTCACGATCGAGATCGGAACCACGGCGGGTGCCGGCACCCTGCGGCAAGTCAGCACGACGGGCAGTGGCATCGGCTCGCAGGCCAGCACCGGGGCGCACATCATTCCCGCCGCCAGTGCGACCTACTACCTGCGCGAGAGGATGGTGGCCGGGAGCGCGTCGACTTTCGATGCATACGGGACGTCGATCGTCTGCACCCGCAATGGCGCGCCCTTGACGCCGGCCCCGGTCGTAGTGACAGCGACTTCGACGGTGCGTACCTGGAGCATCACGATGCCTGCGGGGGCGAATAACCAGGCCGTCTGCTGGATTACCAACACGGCACGCCCGACAGTGACCGTGCGCAAGACCAGCCTGGGTACAACGGGCACTTTCGGCTTCAGCGGCAGCAACGGCATCGCGGCGCACAACATCACCACTGCCACGCCCGGCACGCCCGTTGCCGGCCCGCGATACCTGCTGACCACCACCGGGGCGATCACGACCATTACCGAAGGCGATCCGCCGACCGGATTCACGTTGCAAGGGATTGAATGTACCGGACTCGGGAGTGGGGCGGCGACCGTCGATCTTGGCGCCCGGACGGTGTCGTTGAATGCAGCAGCGACGGCCTTGGGCAATGCCATTGAGTGCACGTTCACCAATCGTCGGCTGGAAGCGGACTTGTCGATTACCAAGACGAATACGCCGGGCGTGAACAACAACATCGACCAGGCCAACGACGTGGTGCTGTCGGGATCGCAAACCGTTTACCAGATCGTCGTGGCGAATGCCGGCCCGGATGCAGCCAACAATGCCACCTTGACCGATCCGCCACCGACAGGCATGACCTGTACCTCTGTGAGTTGCGCAAACGCGACGGGGGGCTGTGTGTCCGGCCGTGAGCATCGCCGCGTTGCAAGGAAGCGGCGTCACCATCGGCACCTTCCCGGCAAACAGTTCGCTGACGCTGACACTGACCTGCACGGTGAATTGACGGCAACGCGGAACGACAGGAAACGCCCGGCATTGCCGGGCGTTTTCGCGTATGAAGGGACGCCCTGCTCAAGCAGCGATTGCCCCTCCACGCATGCTTTCCGTCGATCTACAGGTGTTGGGCCAACAGGTCTTGCGTCGGGGCGCCATCGATGCCGCCGGCCAACTCCAGCGCCTTTGTGCGCAGTGCGGCATGCGTGGCGGCACGATGCGGTGTCAGTGCGAGGTGTTGGCGTGGTGCAGGTGGATTGCTTCGAGCACCGATTCGCCATAGCGTGCCAGCTTGCCGGCACCGATGCCGCCAATGCCGGCGAGATCCGCCGTGGACGAAGGGCGACGCGCCGCGATCTCGCGCAGCGTGCTGTCGTGGAAGATCACGTAGGCGGGGACGTTCTGTTCCTGCGCCAGTCTTGCCCGTAGTGCACGCAAGGCTTCGAAGAGTGAGACATCGGCCGGATCGAGATCGATGGGTATTGCCGTGCGGCGCGAGCCCGTCGCGTTACGGACGCGCTCGCGTTTGTCCGGAGGCTTGCGCAGGTGCACTGATCGTTCGCCCTTGAGTACAGGCCGGCTGTCGGCCGACAGCCGCAGGCCGCCGTAACCCTCGGTATCCACCTCCAGCAGCCCCATCGCCACGATCTGGCGGAATACGCTGCGCCAGGTGCGTGCGTCCAGATCCGCGCCGATGCCGTGCACGGCCAACTGGTCGTGGCCGAACTGGCGGATGCGTTCGCCGTCGCTGCCGCGCAGCACGTCGATCAGGTGCGCCGCGCCGAAACGCTGCCCGGTGCGATACACGCAGCTAAGGGCCTTGCGTACCGCCTCGGTGGCTTCCCATGGTTCCGGTGGCTGCAGGCAGTTGTCGCAATGACCGCAACTGTCGGCGTAGTCCTCGCCGAAGTTGGCCAGCAGCACCTGACGGCGGCAGCGCATCGACTCGCAATAGCCGACCAGTGCATCGAGCTTGCGATGCTCCAGCCGCTTGCGCTCGTCGCCGGACTCGGACTGGTCGATCATCTGCCGCAACAGCACCACGTCGCCAAGGCCATGGCACATCCAGGCGTCCGCGGGTTCGCCGTCGCGTCCCGCGCGCCCGGTTTCCTGGTAGTAGCCTTCGATCGATTTCGGCAGGTCGACGTGGGCGACGAAGCGCACGTCGGGCTTGTCGATGCCCATGCCGAACGCGATCGTGGCCACCACCACCACGCCATCCTTCCGCAGGAAACGACGCTGGTTGGCGGCACGTGCCGCCGCCTCCATGCCTGCGTGGTAAGGCACGGCATCGATGCCGTGCGAGACGAGGAAGGCCGCGGTTTCGTCCACCTTGCGTCGAGACAGGCAGTAGACGATGCCGGCCTGTCCCGCACGTGGTTGCAGGAACGTGAGCAACTGCTGCCTGGCGTTGTCCTTCTGCGTCACCGTGTAGCGAATGTTGGGCCGGTCGAACGAGCTGGCGAAGCGGCGCGCTTCCACCAGTTCCAGCCGCTCGGCGATCTCGCGCTGCGTGGGCGGATCGGCCGTGGCGGTGAGTGCCATGCGCGGTACGTCGGGCCAGCGCTCGTGCAGCACGGTCAGCCCGCGGTATTCGGGCCGGAAGTCGTGGCCCCATTGCGACACGCAGTGCGCCTCGTCGATGGCGAACAGCGCGATCGGCACGCGGTCGAGCATGGACAGGAAACGTGGCGTCAGCAGGCGTTCCGGTGCCACGTAGAGCAGGTCGAGTTCACCCGATTGCCAGGCGCGCTCGACGTCCTGTGCAGTGGCGGCATCCAGCGAGGAATTGAGGAAGGCCGCGCGCACGCCCGACTGGCGCAGGGCTTCCACCTGATCCTGCATCAATGCGATCAAGGGCGACACCACGATCGCGGTGCCTTCGCGCAGCAGCGCCGGCAACTGGTAGCACAGCGACTTGCCGCCGCCGGTGGGCATCAAGACCAGCGCGTCATGACCGGCGGCGACGTGTTCGACGATGGCGGCCTGCTCGCCGCGGAACGCGGGGTGGCCGAACACGCGGCGCAGCAGCGCCTCGGGGGATGAATTCATCCGATCAGGATACCGCCGCGCTGGCTACTCGCCACCGGACGGCATCCCCGTGCGGGGCGGGACGTCGGCTGGAAGCGAGGGTTTCGCCAGCGGGCGCGCCACGTGGCACGCCCGCGGCGGGGGATTCACTGCAACAAGGAGCGCAGCATCCACGCGTACTTTTCGTGGGTCTGCAGGCGCTGGATCAACAGGTCTTCGGTGGGCTCGTCGTCGATGTCGTCGGCCACGTCCAGCGCCTTGCGCGCGGTGCGGCACACGGCTTCGTTGCCCAGCACCAGTTGCCGCACCATCTCGCGCCAATCGGGGGCGGTGGTCGCGCCCGGCTCTTCCTTGATCGAGGCCAGCTGGATGAACTCGGCATAGGAGCCGGGGGCGTTGAAGCCCAGGGCGCGGATGCGTTCGGCGATCTCGTCCAGCGCCTGCCACTGTTCGGTGTACTGGGTCATGAACATCGCATGCAGCGAATTGAACATCGGCCCGGTGACGTTCCAGTGGAAGTTGTGGGTCTTGAGGTACAGGGTGTAGCTGTCGGCAAGGAACTTCGACAGTTCCTTCGCGATCTTGCGTCGATCCTTGTCCGGGATGCCGATGTTGATGGCAAGGCCACCGTCGCCGGGCGCCGGTGAAGCGGCGGGGTTGATTGCTGCGGGCGGGTGTGCGCCGCGGGAGGGCTTTGCGGCCTTGGCGGGTTTGGTGGACTTTGCAGGTTTGGCCTTCGACATCGGGGTCTCCTCGGGGGGCGGTTTTGGCGACAATACGCCGGTTGCACGATGGATATGTGACTCCAGTGCGCGGTTGCAAGGCAGGCGATGGATTCTAGGCGGGCGCCGATGACGGCGGAGTTGAAACAGGCCCGTCGGGCGATCGACGGGGCGCTGTCGCGCGACCGTGGCCGGCTGCTGGGCCTGTGGTCGCGCTGGAGTGCCAAGCCTGCCGACGGCAAGGCGCAGGCGGCCTTCACCACCGCATTGCAGGCCTCGGTCGCGGTGCGCGAGGCCCGTGCCGCGCGCTTGCCCAATGCCATCGTGGCCGAAGGCTTGCCCATCGCGGCGCATGCCGAGCGCATCGCCGAACTCATCCGCAAGCACCAGGTGGTCGTGGTGGCCGGCGAGACCGGCTCCGGCAAGACCACCCAGTTGCCGAAGCTGTGCCTGCAGGCGGGTCGGGGCGCGGCCGGCATGATCGGCTGCACCCAGCCGCGGCGGATCGCCGCGCGTGCGGTTGCGCGGCGCGTGGCCGAGGAGTTGCAGGCGCCGATGGGCGGGCTGGTCGGCTACCAGGTGCGGTTCAACGACAACGTGTCGGACGACACCGCGGTCAAGTTCATGACCGATGGCATCCTGCTGGCCGAGATCGCGTCCGACCGCTGGCTCTCGCGCTACGACACGATCATCGTCGACGAGGCGCACGAGCGCAGCCTCAACATCGACTTCCTGCTTGGCTACCTCAAGCAATTGTTGCGCAAGCGCAGCGACCTGAAGCTGATCGTCACTTCGGCCACCATCGACACCGAACGGTTCTCGCAGCACTTCGACGATGCGCCGGTGGTCAGCGTGGAAGGGCGGGGCTATCCGGTCGAGGTGCGCTGGCGTCCGCTGGAAGGCGAGGGCGAAGACGGTGGTGAACGCACGGTGCTGGACGGCATCGTCGCGGCCTGCGATGAAATCATGCGCGAACGCGGCAGTGGTGACGCGCTGGTGTTCCTGCCCGGCGAACGCGAGATCCGCGACGCTCATCTCGCACTGGAACGCCGCAAGTACCGCCATACCGAAGTCGTGCCGCTGTACGCGCGGTTGTCCGCGAAAGACCAGGATCGCGTGTTCAATCCCGGCCCGCAGCGACGGATCGTGCTGGCGACCAACGTCGCCGAAACCTCGCTCACGGTGCCGCGCATCCATTACGTGGTCGATCCCGGCCTAGCGCGCGTCAAACGCTACAGTCCGCGCCAGAAGCTCGACCGGCTGCACATCGAGCCGGTCTCGCAGGCCAGTGCAGACCAGCGCAAGGGACGCTGTGGTCGCATCGCGCCGGGCACCTGCCTGCGCTTGTATGCCGAAGCCGATTTCGCGTCGCGGCCGCAGTACACCGATCCTGAAATCCGCCGTGCCGCGCTGGCGGGCGTGATCCTGCGCATGCTGTCGCTGGGGCTGGGCGACATCGAGTCGTTCCCGTTCGTCGAGCCGCCCGATCCGCGCGCGGTCGCCGACGGTTGGCAGCAACTGTCCGAACTCGGTGCGGTCGATGCGAACCGCAAGCTCACCGACATCGGGCGCACGATGGCTAAACTGCCGGTGGACGTGAAGCTGGCGCGGATGCTGATCGCCGCGCAGCGCCAAGGCTGCCTGCACGAGATGCTGGCGATCGCGTCGTTCCTCGGCATCCAGGATCCGCGCGAACGCCCGGCCGACCAGCGTGCAGCCGCCGACAATGCACATGCACTTTTCGCCGATGCGAAATCGGAATTCACGGGCATCGTGAAGCTTTGGGATGCGTACCGTGCCGCGCACGAGGAGATGACCCAGTCGCAGTTGCGCAAGTGGTGCGAAAAGCATTTCCTCGGCTTCCTGCGCATGCGCGAGTGGCGCGAGTTGCACCGGCAACTGAAATTGCAGTGCGAAGAACTGGGATGGCGCACGGGCATCGGTGCCGAAGGTGCATCGGGCGAGGCTGCGCGTCAGTACGCGACCTTGCACCGGGCGCTGATCGCCGGTTTGCCGACGCAGATCGGCCAACGCACGGAACGAGGCCAGTACGATGGTCCGCGAGGGCGGAAGTTCCAGTTGTTCCCGGGTTCGCCGCTGGCGAAGAAACCGCCGCCGTGGGTGCTGTCGGCGACCTTGCTGGACACCGAGCGCGTCTGGTCGCTGACCAATGCCGCCATCGAGCCGGACTGGGCGATCGCCGAACTGCCGCACCTGCTGGCGCGCCGCCACCATGATCCGCGCTGGTCGCGTTCGCAGGGGCGCGTGCTGGGCAGCGAGCAGGTCAGCTTGTTCGGGCTGGTGCTGGCGCCGAAGAAACCGGTCGACTACGGTCGCCTGTATCCGCAGGAAGCACGTGCGCTGTTCCTGCGCGACGGCTTGGTGACGGGTGAGGTGAACCTTCGTGCGGCGTTCCTCGCACGCAATCGCAAGACGCTGGATGCGGCACTGGAAGAGGAAGCCAAGCAGCGCAAGGCAGGACTGGTTGTCGACGAGGAGTGGATGGCGCAGTGGTACGCCGACCACATCCCTGCCGACATCGTCGATGCGCGCTCGCTCGATGCGTGGTTCGCCAATTTGCCGGCCGACGGCAAGCGCAAGCTGGAATGGTCGCGCGACGACCTCCTGCTGGGTGACCACGGTGATGCAGCCCGCTTCCCTGCCTACCTTGCGCTGGGCGATGTGCGCCTTGCCGTGCGCTATCGATTCGAGCCCGGCGCGCCGGACGACGGCATGACTGTCGTGGTACCCCTGCACCTGTTGAACGCACTCGATCCCGTGCGGTTGTCCTGGCTGGCCCCGGGGCTGGTGGAAGACAAGGCCGCGGCGATGATCCGTTCGTTGCCCAAGGCGTTGCGTCGCAACTTCGTGCCGGCGCCGGATTTCGCGCGTGCGTTCGCCCAGGCGCATGGGGCCACGGAGCCGGATGCATTTGCTGGCGCATTGGCCCGGTTGCTCAAGCGGATGACCGGTGCGGAGGTCGCTGCAACCGATTTCGACGAAGCGTCGCTGGAGCCGCATTTGCGTGCAAACCTGCGCTTGCTCGACCGTGATGGCCGGCATGTGCTGGCCGAATCGCGTGATCTCGACACGCTGCGTGCCGAGTTCGGCGAGCGTGCCGCACATGCCTTCGCTGCACAGGCGGCAGAAGGCATGGCGCAGTCCGGTTTGCGCGGGTTTCCGCTGGTGCCGATTCCTGCATCTGTGCCGGGCGCTGCCGGCGTGCCGGCGTATCCGGCATTGCGCGATGACGGCGACAGCGCATCGCTGGCCGTGCATGCCGATCCGGCGCAGGCGCGTCGGTTGCATCCCGATGGCGTGCGCCGGCTGCTGCGGATCGCGCTCGAAGACAAGGCCAGGCAGGCGCGCAAGCAGTTGCCGGTGCAGCCCAAGAGCGCGTTGCTGTATGCGGCGATCGAATCGGCTTCACCACGACCTGGCAAGGACGGCGACCGGCTGCGCGAAGACCTGGTGGAAGGCGCACTGTCCGCACTGATCGCCGAAGGCGTCGACGACATCCGCGATGGCGCCGCGTTCGACGCCAAGCGCGATGCCGCCGGCAAGGCGCTGTTCGGCGAAGCGATGCAGCGCCTGCAGCGGGTCGAGGCGATCCTTGCGCTCGTTGCCGAGGTGCGTGCGAAACTCGATTCGAAGTTGATGGGTTGGGCGCGCGGCAACCTCGACGACATGCAGGCGCACTTGGCGTCGCTGGCGTATCCGGGGTTCCTGCGCGAGGTGCCGGCGACGGCACTGGAAGGCTACCCGCGCTATCTCAAGGGATTGTCGCTCCGCGCCGAACGCGCGTTGCGAGACCCGGTGCGCGACCAGCAACGCATGCTCGACATCAAGCCTCTGGTCGATGCCTTGTCGGAGGCGCAGGCTGCAGGTCGGGGGGAACCGAGCGAGCGCGTGGCGCTTCGCTGGGATCTGGAAGAGGTGCGGCTGTCCGTGTTCGCACAGGAGTTGGTGGCGCGGGGCGCGACGACCGCGAAAAGACTGGCGGCACGGATCGCGATGTTGCAGGGATGACCTTTCGGCAATCGTGCGCAAGGCGCACGGGCCGCCGGGTCACTCGACGCGCTGCACCTTGGCTTGGGTGTTGAAGCCATCGAGTTTCAGCCACCAGCCACCGAGGGCGCCTGGCCTGATCCGCACCTGGGGGTTGCTGCGACGCACGCCATTGAGCCTTGCAGTGTCCGTCTGCTCCCAGACCTGGCCATTGTCGAGCCGGTAGCGCTGGCCCCTCCCGAACCCTGCGAACTCGCCGACGATCGACGCGACGATCGGTTCGTCGGAACCGAAGTGGAAGAAGCCGCGATTCTTCTCGACGACTTCCTTGCGACCTTCCTCGCGCGCCTGCTCGCTGGCGGCGGCAACGGCGGCCGTGGTTTCCTGTTCGACGCGGCGGTCGAGCCAGGCGTTGAGGCGCGCGAGTTCTTCGGTACTCAGCTTGTCGAGGCCGCTGGCCTTGAACTCTTCTGGCGACATTGCCTGCTGGATCGGCGGCGCCTGCTGTGCCAGCGCCATCGCCGGCAGGGCGAGCAGGGCGGCCATCAGGATGCAGTGGATCGCGCGCATGGGTGTTCCTCCAGTCCAGAGGCCGCTAGTGTAGGCGCTCCGATTCCTGGATGTCGCCATGACGACGGCGCCCGCCGCCGACATCGAAGCCTTGCTGTCCACGCGCGCGGCCGTCGGGCTGGGCGAGCCGTTGCGCGCGTGGATGAGGGCGGTGGCCGGCGACAGGCCGCATGCTGTGATGGACGGTGCCGCCACTGAACTCGGCGACACCCTCGGGGCGTTGGCCAGGCTGAATGCCGATGGCGATTCGGTTGCTGCGGCGATCCTGTTCGCAGTGCCCGATTGGGCCGAAGCAGCCGGCGATACGGTCTCGAAGCAGTTCCCGGGCGTGGCGACGCTGCTCGATGGCCTGCGTGCGGCTGGATCGGTCTGGGCGCTGCATGCCGAAGGCCCGGGGCAAGGCAATGCAGAGGGATTGCGTCGCTTGTTGCTGGCGATGGTCGCGACCTGCGGGTGGTGCCGGTGTTGCTGGCGCGACAGTTGGCGCGGATGCGGGCGGCGGCGAAACTCCCGGAGCCGGAGCGCCGCGAACTGGCGCAGCTCACGCGCGACATCCATGCGCCGCTCGCCAACCGGCTCGGCATCTGGCAGCTCAAATGGGAACTGGAAGACCTCGCGTTCCGCTACCTCGAGCCGGATACCTACCGCCAGATCGCGGCCTTGCTCGACGACAAGCGTGCCGGGCGCGAGCACTACATCGAAGCGGTCAAGCGGATCCTCGGCGACGCACTGGCCGTGCAGGGGATTGGTGGCGAGATCGCCGGGCGGCCCAAGCACATCTACAGCATCTGGAAGAAGATGCGGAAGAAGGACGTGCCCATTGGCGAGCTGTACGACCTGCGCGCGGTGCGCGTGCTGGTCGACGACGTGCCGGCCTGCTACGCGGCGCTGGGCGTCGTGCATGCGATCTGGGCGCCAGTGCCCGGCGAATTCGACGATTACATCGCGCGACCCAAGAACAACGACTACCGGTCGCTGCACACCGCGGTCGTCGGGCCGGAAGGCAAGACGCTGGAGGTGCAGATCCGCACCCGCGAGATGCACGAGCAGGCCGAATTGGGCGTGGCCGCGCACTGGCGCTACAAGGAGACGGGCGGTTCGCAACGCTCGTCCGCCGCCAATGCCTCGCTCGACCGCAAGATCGAATGGATGCGCAGGTTGCTGGAAGCGCATGCCGAGTCCGGCGGCGACGCGATGCTGGCGCAGGGGCTGGATTCGGAACTCGTCGAGGATCGTGTCTACGCGCTGACCCCGAAGGGCGAGGTGATCGACTTGCCGCAGGGCGCGACGCCGCTGGATTTCGCCTACCACGTGCACACCATGGTCGGGCATCGCTGTCGCGGTGCGAAGGTCGACGGGCGCATCGTGCCGCTCGACCACAAGCTGCGCAGCGGCGACCGCGTGGAGATCCTCACCGCCAAGGCCGCCGAACCCCGGCGCGACTGGCTGGTTGCCGCCAACGGCTTCCTCGCCAGCGCGCGTTCGCGTGACAAGGTGCGGGCGTGGTTCCACAAGCTCGACCGCGAGCGCAACCTGCAGGCCGGCAAGGAATTGCTGGACAAGGAGTTGCGGCGCCTGGGCTTGCTGCATGCAGACCTGTCGCCGGTGCTGTCCAGGTTCAACGTCGCGGCCGTGGACGAGTTGCACGTGCTGGTCGCACTGGGTGACGTTGGCCCGCACCAGGTCGGGCGCGCCTTGCTGGAACGCGAACGCGGCGAAGACGCTCCGGTCGTGCAGCAGGTGCCCAAGCCGCGGCGCGCACCGAAACCGTCGGCATCGGCGTTCACCGTGGTCGGCGTGGGCAACCTGCTGGTGCAGATCGCGCGCTGCTGCCATCCGTTGCCGGGTGAACCCATTGCCGGCTACCTGACCCGCACGCGAGGCGTCAGCGTGCACCGTGCCGACTGCGCGTCGTGGCTCCGGCTTGCCGCGCAGCATCCGCAGCGGGTGTTGCCGGTGGAGTGGGGGCATGCGGGCGGGGGGCACGAGGCCGCGTTGTCGATCGATGCGATCGACCGCAAACACTTGCTCAAGGGCCGCCTGAGCAACCTGATCGCACAGGAAGACGCGCACGTGCTGTCGATCGGTGACGAAACGCTGCCCGGCGGCCGGATCCGCTTCCGCCTGCGTGTGCGGCTGCAGGATTACGGGCAACTCAGCCGGCTGCTCGGCAGGATCGAATCCCTGCAGGGCGTGGAATCCGCGCGCCGGGGCTGAGCATTGCCTGGGCTGGGGTGACGCCTTGTTCATCGATGGCGCTTATGCTGTCGCCGTGAATCCTCGTCCCGAAGATCCCGCATCCCGGCGCCGGGAACCCGTCATGGGCGACATCGGCCACCTGCATCTGCGTGATCGTCGTGGCGCGATCCGGACGCATCCTTCCCGGCAGCGCGAATGGCATTGGTGGCTGCTCGGCGGCCTGATGCTGATGGTCGCCCTGGTGATCCTGTTCCGCGGATTCTTTTCCGATGCATTGATGCCCACGACGCGTTCGCAGGCGCTGATCGAGCAGGCAGGACAAGCGCTCGCGGCGGGCCGCCTGAGCGCAACCGACGGTAATGGTGCGCGCGAGCTTTACGAGGCCGCGATCGCCATCGACCCGGATCGGCCCGAAGCCCGGTCGGGATTGGCCAGGGTCGGCGATGCTGCGCTGGCACAGGCACGCGCAGCGATGGAAGCGGGACGATTCACCCAGGCGCACGAGGCACTCCGGCTGGCGCGGGAGCTCTCGGTGCCGCGCAGCGAGACCGAAGCGGTCGCCGATGCGCTGCGCACGCGCGAATCGTCCCACGCCGGCATCGATGCATTGGTCGAGCGTGGCGAGCAGGCGCGTCTCGCCGGGCGCTTGGTCGGCGATGACGAAGCGGCATTGCCATTGTTCGCGCGCGTGCTGGCGCTGCAGCCGAGCCATGCCGATGCATTGCGTGGTCGCGAAGACGCGATCGGCACCTTGCTGGACGATGCCCGCGAGGGCTTGCGCGCGGGCGGCGTCGTCAAGGCCGCGGACGCCATCGCCATCGCCATGCAATACGATCCGGGGCACATCGACCTGCCCGACACGCAGGCGCGGCTGACCGAGGAACTCGACGCCTTGCGTCGACGCGCGGAGGCCGATTTCACCCGTGGTCGCATCGATGTGGCCGTGCAGGCGTGGCGACTGCTGTTGCAACGTGACCCCGCCGATCCAGACGCGCTTGCAGGCCTGCAGCGGGCCGCCGAAGCGCATGCCGTGCGTGCGCGACGGTACGCCGCGGACTTCCGTTTCGCCGATGCCGATGCGGCCCTGCGCGAAGCTTCAGCATTGGCACCGGACAACGATGCCGTGCGCACGGCGGTCGCACAGGTCGAACGATCACGCCGCGCGCACCGCGAGAGCGGGGCGACGATGCCCGCCGCTGAACGCAGGCAGCAGGTGGCCGAACTGCTGCGGCAGGCCCTCGCGGCCGAGCAGCGGGGCGACCTGCTGGCGCCACCGGGTGATAGTGCCTACGACAAGATGCGCGCCGCACAGGCATTGGCGCCGGACGATCCCGGCGTCAGGCAGGGCGTGGCCAGGTTGTTGCCGCAGGCACGGCAATGCTTCGATGCCGGCCTGAGCGCCAACGACCTCGGGCGAGCGCGCAATTGCCTGGACATGCGCGATGCCCTGGGCGAGGGCGAAGCGAGCGTCGCCCAGGCGCGACGCAGGCTGGCGCAGCGCTGGCTGGCGGTGGGCGATGAAAGGCTGGCGGCCGGGCAGCTCGAGGGTGCGGGCTCCGCGTTGCGTTCGGCGCTGGCGCTCGATCCGGCTACGCCGGGCATCGTGGAGTTCCGCGAGCGCTTGCGCTCGGCTGCACTGGGTCGCACGAATTGACGTCTTGCCTGTGCGTCCGGCGCCCTGGATCCTAGAATAGAGGCATGCGATCGGTAGGGATGCCAGCTTGGGCCAGCGCTGATTCCGTCGGCACCTGTGCGTGCACGGGGCGGATGGTCGTTGCCGCGTCGTGTCGGCATGCCGGGGCGATCCGTTTCGCAAGGGCGCGATAGTGCGGGTCTCGGTTGCGTTGTGCACTTACAACGGCGCGCGGTTCCTCGGGGAACAGCTCGACAGCCTGCTCGCACAGGTACGGATCCCGGACGAAATCGTCGTGACCGACGATGCCTCCACGGACGATACCTTCGATCGCCTGCGCGCATTCTCGGAGCGCGCCAGTGGCGACGGCATCGACGTGGATCTGCGGCGCAATCCCGGCAACGTCGGTTTCGCCGCCAATTTCGATGCCACCCTCCGGCGCACGACGGGCGACATCGTGTTCCTGTGCGACCAGGACGATCTCTGGCACCCCGACAAGCTTGCAAGGATGCTGGCCGAATTCGAACGGCGCCCCCGGCTCGGCCTGTTGCACACCGACGCGCGACTGGTGGATGCCGACGGACGCGACACGGGGTGTGGCCTGTTCGAAGCGCTGGAAATGACACGTGCGGAAATCGAAGCCGAGCATGCGGGCCGCGCCTTCGACGTGCTCCTCCGGCGCAACACCGTGACCGGTGCGACGGCTGCCATCAGGCGCCAGGCGCTCGTGGATGCGCTTCCGGTGCCGCCAGGCTGGGTGCACGACGAATGGCTCGCCCTGCGGTGCTCGCTGTCGTGGGAAGTGGATTGCCTGGAATGGGCGTCGATCGACTACCGCCAGCATGGTGGCAACCAGATCGGCATGCGGCGCAGGACGCTGCGCGAAAAACTCGCGGGGATCGACAGGCCCAAGCGCGTGTTCATGGCCGATGTCGCCGATCGCCTGCAGTTGTTCCTGCAACGGTGCGATGACGCCGGACTCGACCTGCCGGCGGACAAGCGTGCGGAGATCGAAGCGCGCATCGCGCACGCGAGGTTCCGCGCGGCCTTGCCCGTGGCTGCGTTTGCGCGTCTGCTCGCGTTGTTGGGTGAGGTGCGGACAGGCAGGTACGGGCGCTACTCGTCAGGCTGGCGCTCGATCGCCAGCGACGTCATGGATCTCAAATGATGGCGCCGGCCACGATGGATGAAGCGGCCACGAGCGTTTCGATGCACGTCGGGCAAGGGCACGCGGCAGGCAATGTCGTCGCGGTCGTCGTGACCTGGCAACCGGACGTGCCGTTGCTGCGCGAGGCATTGGAGGCGATCGCCACGCAGGTCGACCATGTCGTGCTGGTGGACAACGCGACGCGCTGCAGCGACTTCGATGCGCTGCTGTCGGATGCCGCGGCCATGGGTGTCGAGGTGATCCGCAGCGAAGGCAACCTCGGCCTGGCCGCCGGGTTCAACCGTGGCATCGAGCAGGCGCGCAAGCGCGCGGCGGCGTTCGTCCTGCTGCTCGACCAGGACAGCGTTGCCTCGCCGGGCATGGTGCAGGCGCTGGTCGACGGATATTCGACGCTTTCGGCGAGCGCCCGCGTCGCGGCCGTCGGCGCGCAGTTCGTCGACCCGCGCGACGGGCAGGTCGCGCCGTTCGTGCTCGTCGGTTTTCCGTTCAACCGCAAGCTGCAGGGCGGTGCCGGGCAGCGGGTCGGGGCGGATTTCCTGATCAGTTCCGGCAGCCTGTTGCCGATGGCGGCCATCGATGCGGTCGGCGGCATGGACGAGTCATTGTTCATCGACAGCGTCGACCTGGACTGGTCGTTCCGCGCTCGCGCAGCGGGCTTCGCGTTGTACGGCATCTGCGATGCCCGCATGCGCCACAGCATCGGCGATGCGCTCAGGCCGGGCCTGTTCGGGCGCAAGGTCTTCGTCCATGGCCCGACGCGGCTGTACTACTTGATGCGCAACCGGGTGTTGCTCTACCGGCGCGCGCATACGCCGGCCGTCTGGGTGGCGCAGGACGTGCTGCGGTTCGTGGGCAAGTTCGTGCGGATGTCGATGTTCGTGTCGCCGCGACGTGCCAACGCCCGTGCGATGTTGCGCGGGTTGTGGGATGGCATCCGGGGGCGCGCGGGCAAGCTGGCCCCGTAGCCTGTCTGCCCGGTGAATGCTCCGGGCCAGCCGGGCGTGCGCATTGGCTAGACTCGCGCAAATCCCTGCGAGACCGCCCCGTGGCCCGCATCGAATACGACGAAGACGACATCGAGGACGATGACGCTGCCGATGGCGGTGGGCCCGACTGGCGCCGCCGGCTGCTGACCTGGTCTCTGGCCGCGGTCGGCCTGGGCCTGGGGTTCCTGATTCCCTACGTGCTCTACCTCAACCACCAGGTGAGCCAACGATTCGGCGAGCTGCAATGGCAGGTGCCCACGCGCGTGTACGCGCGACCGCTCCGGCTTGCGCCCGGACTGGCGATGGACACGCAGACGCTCAAGACCGAACTCGACGCTGCCGCATACCACGAGGGCGATGGCGTGCGTGCGGGGACGTACAAGGTGGACGGCAATCGCTGGACGATCTCCAGCCGCGGTTTCCGCGACGTCGATGGTGCGGTCGGGCCGAGCAGGATCGAGGCCAGCGTCTCGGGCGGTCGCGTCGCCTCGGTGCGCGACGTCGTCGGCAAGCGCGAGGTCGGCGCGGTGCGCCTCGATGCAGCGCGCATCGCCACGCTGTACGGACAGAAGCAGGAAGAGCGACGCCTGGTGCGCGTCGAGGACGTGCCGCAGCTGTTCACCGACACCTTGCAGGCAGTCGAGGATCGCGATTTCGCGCACCATTTCGGCATCGACCTGAGCGGCATGGCGCGTGCGGCGTGGGTCAACCTGCGTTCGGGCGAGAAGCGGCAGGGTGCCAGCACGCTGACCCAGCAGCTTGCGCGCAGCGGCTTGCTCGGCATCGGCCGCGAGGTGACCTGGAGCCGGAAGTTCAACGAAATCCTGTACGCGCTGATCATCGAGGCGCGCTACGGCAAGAAGACCATCCTCGAGGCCTACCTCAACCAGGTCTACCTCGGCCAGCGCGGTGCGCAGGCGATCCACGGCGTCGCGGCTGGTTCCGAATTCTGGTTCGGTCGCCGGCTGGAAGACCTGGAAACACAGCACGTCGCGCTGCTGGTCGGCATCGTCCGCGGGCCGTCGTATTACGACCCGCGGCGCAATCCGGAGCGCGCCAAGGCACGACGCGACTTTGTGCTGGCCAACATGCTCGAGACCGGGCTGATCGACCAGAAGGAGCACGACCGCGCGCTGGCCGCGCCACTGGGGATCACCACTTCGCCCGGCAGCATCGCGGCCAATCGCTTCCCCGCCTATGTCGATCTCGTCCGTCGCCAGCTCGCGCGCGACTATCCTGCCGATGCGCTGCAGGGCGCGGGCCTGAGCGTGATGACCGGCATGTCGCCGTCGGCGCAGGCCTATGCGGAGTCGGCGGTGACGCGCACGCTCAAGTCGCTGGAAAACGCGAAGCGACCGTCGTTGCAGGCGGGGTTGGTGGTGACCGACGTGCATGATGGCGAGGTCATCGCGGTCGTCGGCAGCGGCAGCCCGACCGAGCACGGCTTCAACCGTGCGGTCGAGGCGCAACGACCGGTCGGTTCGCTGCTCAAGCCGTTCGTGTACCTGCTGGCGTTGGCGCGCCCGTCGGAGTATTCGCTGGCGACCTGGGTGGACGACTCGCCGGTGACGGTCACGCTCGGCAACGGCAGGACATGGTCTCCGAAGAATTCGAACAACCGCAGCCACGGCAGCGTACGCCTGATCGATTCGCTGGCGCAGTCCTACAACCAGTCGACGGTGCGCGTGGGCATGCAGGTCGATCCGCGTCGGTTGGCCGATTTGATCAACACCTTGGCGGGCATCCGCGCGCAACCCAATCCGTCGCTGATCCTCGGGTCGCTCGACCAGAGCCCGTATGCGATGGCGCAGCTCTACCAGTTCCTCGCTTCGGGCGGCGAAATCCAGCCCTTGCACGCCGTGCGTGGCGTACTCGACCCCGAAGGGCGCGTGGTGAAGCGCTACGACAAGGATCCCGCGCCCGCGACCGAGGGCGATGCGATCGCCGCGCGGCTGGTGACGCAGGCCCTGCAGCACGCGGTGACCTCGGGCACCGGCCGCCAACTGGTGAACGATGGCCTCGGTCGTCTTGGTGCCGCCGGCAAGACCGGCACCAGCAACGACAGCCGCGACAGCTGGTTCGCCGGCTGGACCGGCGACCACCTCGCGGTGGTCTGGGTCGGCAACGACCAGAACGAGATGACCGGCCTCTACGGCGCCACCGGCGCGATGCGGGTGTGGTCGGGGATCTTCTCGCGGCTGCCCAGCTCGCCGCTGCGCGTCGGCGACAAGGGACTGGACTGGCAGTGGGTCGTGCAGTCCAACGCCACCGATGCCAGTTGCCCCGGGGCGCGGCGCTTCGCCTTCGTCAACGGGTTCTCGCCGCCGTACCAGCCTTGCCTGCCGCCGACCGATCCGTTCGCGCCACCGGAGGAAGAAGGGCGGGGCGGCTGGCGCGAATGGTTCGGCTTCGGCAAGCGCGAGCAAGCACCGGCCCAGCCGGCACCCACGACACAGGACACCACGCCATGAAGAATCTCCGTGCCGCCAGGACGCCGCTGCCGTGCATCGCGTCCGCCTTGTTGCTTGCCGCCTGTGCCGGCGTGCCCGTACCGCCGGAACCGGCGGTGGTGCCGCTGACCACGGCAACGCCGCAGCAGATGGTGGCATCGATCCGCGCCGCCGCCGGCGACGGCGAGGGAGAATTGTCGGTGCAGCCGTTGCGCGATCCGATGGTCGGCGACCTGCTCGAACGCGCCGAGGCCTTGCATGCGCAGGGCGACCATGCCGGCGAGGCCGAGGCGCTCGACCAGGCACTGGAACTCGCGCCGGACGATCCGGCGCTGCTGCAGGAGCGCGCCGAGGCGGCGATCCTGTTGCGCGATTTCGACCGCGCCAATGCGCTGGCCGAGCGCGCCTATGCGCTGGGCGGGCAGGTCGGCCCGTTGTGCCGCCGGCACTGGGCGACCATCGAGCAGGTGCGCCTGGTGGCCGGTGATGCCGAGGGTGCGGCATCGGCGAAGGCGCAGGTCGAGGGTTGCAAGGTGTCGGGGCCGGAACGCTTCTGAACCCGGTCGCTCGCGTCCGCTGCGGGGTATTCCCCGATAGGGATCGTGCGCCACGGGCAGCTAGACTGCACGGATGTCGTCGCTTCCACACGAAAGCCGCGCGGCGCTGTCGGAACAAGGCGCGCTTGCGCGGGAATTGCCCGGTTTCCAGCCGCGTGCCGCCCAGCAACAACTGACCGAAGCGGTGGCCGAGGCCATCGCATCGCGCGGGGTGCTGGTTGCCGAGGCCGGCACCGGCACCGGCAAGACCTTCGCCTATCTCGTGCCCGTGCTGTTGTCGGGCGCCAAGACCATCGTGTCCACAGGCACGCGCGCGTTGCAGGATCAGCTCTACCATCGCGACCTGCCGCGCGTGCGCGATGCGCTGGGGACGGGGGTCAAGACCGCGCTGCTGAAGGGGCGTGCGAACTACCTGTGCCGCTACCGGCTGGAACGGGCGAAAGGCGAGCCACGGTTTTCCTCGCGCGAACAGATCGGGCAGTTCCAGCGCGTGGTGGCGTGGAGCGGACGCACCAAGATGGGCGACCTGGCCGAGATCGACGTGCTGCCGGAAGACTCGCCGCTGCTGCCGATGGTCACTTCCACGGCCGACAACTGCCTCGGCAGCGAATGCCCGTTCTGGACGGATTGCTTCGTGGTGCAGGCGCGCCAACGCGCGCAATCGGCCGACGTGGTGGTCGTGAACCACCACCTGCTGCTGGCCGACATGGCGCTCAAGCAGGAAGGCTTCGGCGAGATCCTGCCGGGTGCGCAGGCGTTCGTGGTCGACGAGGCGCACCAGTTGCCGGAACTGGCCGCGCAGTTCTTCGGCGAAGGCCTGTCGGCCCGGCCCCTGGTCGAGCTGGCACGCGATGCGCTGGGCGAATGCAAGGAGGTGGGTGGCTCGCTGGCGCTGGTGCAGGAGCCGGCGCGCGGACTGGAGCATGCGACGCGTGCATTGCGCGCCGCGATGGAAGGATTGCCTGCGCGTGGCACCCAGCATCGCGCGTTGCACGACCGTGCCGTCGATGAAGGCATGCAGGCCCTGTTCGATGCGCTGGCGCGATTGCGCGACGCCTGCGCACCGTTGCGCGATACGGCGCCGGGGTTCGATGCCTGCCATGCGCGTGCGCAGGAGTTCGTCTCGCGGCTCGCGCGCTGGCGTGCCGAACGCGAGTTCGATGATGGTTTCGAGGCGGCCGACGACGACGTTCGCTGGTACGAACTGTCGCCGCGCGGATTCCGCTTCCAGCGCACGCCGCTGGATGTGTCGGGGCCGCTGCGCGAGCATCGCGAGCGCACGCTGGCCTCGTGGGTGTTCACGTCGGCGACGCTGGCGGTCGATGGTCGCTTCGACCATGTCGTCGAACGCCTGGGCCTGGACGCGCCGCGCACCTTGCTCTCGCCCAGCCCGTTCGACTGGCCGGTGCAGGCGCTGTGCTACCAGCCGCCGCGGTTGCCGCAGCCGGCGGCGCGCGATTACACCCAGTCGGTGGTGGAGGCGGTCGTCCCCGTGCTGGAAGCTTCCGGCGGCCGCGCCTTCGTACTGTTCGCCTCGCATCGCGCGCTGCGCGAGGCAGCGGAACTGCTGCGCGAGCATCCATGGCCATTGTTCGTGCAGGGCGAGGCGCCACGCCACGTGCTGTTGCAGCGTTTCCGCGAATCGGGCAATGGTGTGTTGCTGGGTGCGGCGAGTTTCCGCGAAGGCGTGGACGTGGCCGGCGGGGCGTTGAGCGTCGTGGTGATCGACAAGCTGCCGTTCGCCGCGCCGGACGATCCCGTGTTCGAGGCGCGGCTGGAAGCGGTGCGCCGTGCCGGCGGCAATCCATTCCGCGACGAGCAGCTGCCGCAGGCGGTGATTGCGCTCAAGCAAGGGGTAGGGCGGCTGATCCGCACCGAGACCGATCGCGGCGTGCTGGTGCTGTGCGATCCGCGCCTGACCCAGAAGACCTATGGCCGCGTGTTCATGGATTCTCTGCCGCCGTTCGCCACCACGCGCGAGATCGGCGATGTCGAGGCCTTCTTCGACGTTGCGATGACATAGGTCGGGCCTTGGCCCGACATCACGCTCGATCCGATTGCCTTGAAGATGATCGGAACGGCTTCGATCATCGAACGGCGGGAACGGACGGATCGCAATGTCGGGCCAAGGCCCGACCTACGGATTACACTGCGCCGATGAAGCTGCTCGCGTTCGAAACCGCCACCGAAGCCTGTTCCGTCGCCGTCTGGGTCGATGGTGAAGTGCGCGAGCGTTTCGAGGTTGCGCCGCGCCGGCACGCCGAGCTTGCATTGCCGTGGGCCGAAGCCTTGCTGGCCGAAGCCGGGGTCGCACGCTCGCAGCTCGATGCCATCGCGGTTGGTCGCGGCCCGGGTGCGTTCACGGGCGTGCGCCTTGCGATCGCGCTGGCGCAGGGCATCGCCTTGGCACTGGATCGTCCTGTGGTGCCTGTGTCCACGCTGGCGACGCTGGCGTTGCAGGCGCCGCACGGCAAGGTGCTGGCTGCCATCGACGCGCGCATGGGCGAGGTCTATGCCGCCACTTTCCTGCGTGACGACGATGGCGTGGTAGCGACCGGGAGCGAACGGGTGCTGTCGCCATCGGATGTCGGCTTGCCTGATGACAGCGGCGACTGGCAAGGCGTGGGCACCGGCTTCGACGCCGTGGATGCTGCGTTGCGCGTGCGGCTCGGGGTGCGGTTCGCGGGTATCGATGCCACGGCCCTCCCGCGTGCCGCGGATACGGCCCGGCTCGCCGTGGCGGCGTTCGCGCGTGGCGAAGCGGTGGCGCCGGAACGGCTCGAACCGGCCTACCTGCGTGACAACGTCGCCCTGACCCTGGTCGAGCAGGCAGCGTTGCGCGCTTCGCGCTGAGCGGAACCTTCGTGGCCGGCCGCGGTCTGCGGACTGGGACGGACGAGGAGGCGGTTGCATGGGGACATCCACGAAAGCAGGCACGGTGGCGCCGGATCGCTGGCGCAAGTTCTGTCGCGACCACGGGCCGACGGTGCTCCTGCTGCTGATGTTGCTGGCGGCACGATCATCGTTCGCCAATCACTACCACGTCCCCAGTGGCTCGATGCAGCCGACGCTCGAGCCGGGCGACCGCGTGCTGGTGGACATGAGTGCCTACGGCATCCGCATCCCCTTCACGCAGGTGGAACTGGTGCCGCGCGGCGAACCGTCACCCGGCGACGTGGTGGTGTTCAAGTCGCCGACGGACGGTACCCGGTTGATCAAGCGCGTGGTCGCCGTGGGCGGGCAGGTCGTCGCACTCGTCGATGGCCGGCTGCATGTCGACGGCCGTCCGCTGCGTGTGGCGGGTGAAGACGAACGGGAACGGATCGGCGATCGCATCGCGATGCTCGACCTGTCCGATGGTGGCGGGCCGGACATCGCGCCGCTGGTGATTCCCGAAGGCATGGTGCTGGTGCTTGGCGACCATCGTGGCCGCAGCGCCGACGGACGCTGGTTCGGATTCGTGGGGCAGGATGCGTTCTACGCCAAGGCGGTCGGGGTGTATTGGCGGCGTGGCGAGGGCCCGGTCTGGAAGCAGCTGTAGGGCGGGCCTTGGCCCGCCGTGGGGCCACGTCGGTCGAGACAGCGTCCTCCAAAGCCGCCATGCACGACGCTGCGCGATGTTGATCGCGTCTTGACGATCTCAATGGCGGGCCAGGGCCCGCGTACGACGCTTGGCCTGTCATGAACGTGTGTCGGATCGTCAATCGTCGACCAGCGTGCCGCCGGGCAGGAACTGCCAGGTGCGGGTGACGTGCAATACGTCGATTTCTTCGTCCGCCCTTGGCAGCGGCGGGTAGGGCTCGGCGAGTTTCGCGATCCGCAGGGCCGCATCATCCAGCAGGCGCGTGCCGCTGGACTTGATGATCTCCGAACGTTCAACGGAGCCGTCGCGGCGGATCGCGATGCTGATCACCAACTCACCGGACAATCCGCGTCGGCGCGCTTCGTCGGGATAGTTGAGGTTGCCTACGCGCTCGACTCGATCCACCCAGGTGCGCAGGTAGGTGGCATAGGCCCATTCCTGCGTGCTGGCCGAAACGAACTTGCGCTTGGGTCGCTTGGCGTAGCGCTCCGAGCGCAGGTGGATCTCGGCAGCCAGTCGTGCCATCTCCAGGTCGCGCTCGATCTTTTCCGGGCCGCGCGGCAGGGTGGAGGCATCCGATTGCGGCGTGGCGTCCGGTGTCGGCACCTGTTCGTCGCCACGCGTGCTGGACACGACGCGTGCCTGCGGCGGCGGTTGCGCATCGGGCGATTGCGCGCGCAGTTGCATCGGCGCAATGCCGTCCTCGGGCTGCGGGCTGAAACCGCTCTGCGTATCGCGCGGGCGCGAGGTCTTGTCGTCCTCGCCACCGCCCTGGTTGCTGGCCTGCGCGAGGAAATCCGCCTGCGCCTGGGTCAGCGGACTGGTGGTCTCGGTCAGGATCACGTCCAGCGTCGGCAACACCGGCGCGGCATCGTCCAGCGCAAAACCGACGCCCAGCACCAGCATGCCGTGCAGCAGCAACGACAGCACCAGCGTCGCGCCGAAGCGTTCGCGTTCGCCGATCTTCGGCGTGGCAGGCAGTGCTACGACGGACATCTTCAGTCGGTGTCCGCTTCCAGTGCGTCGAACAACATGCCGGCGATGTTGATGTCGAACTGTGCATCGAGTTCGCGGATGCAGGTGGGGCTGGTGACGTTGACCTCGGTCAGCCAGTCGCCGATCACGTCCAGCCCGACGAAACGCATCCCGCGCCGCTTCATCTCCGGCCCGACCTGCGCCGCGATCCAGCGGTCGCGTTCGCTCAGCGGACGGCCTTCGCCACGGCCGCCCGCGGCGAGGTTGCCGCGGAACTCGTCGCCCTGCGGAATGCGTGCCAGGCAGTAGTCCACCGGCACGCCGTCGACGAGCAGGATGCGCTTGTCGCCATCGACGATCTCGGGCAGGTAGCGCTGCGCCATCGCCAGGTGGCGGCCGCCACCGGTCAGCGTTTCCAGGATCACGTTGAGGTTCTGGTCGCCGGCCTTGGCGCGGAAGATCGAGCGACCGCCCATGCCGTCGAGCGGCTTGAGCACCGCATCGCCATGCTCGGCGACGAAGGCCTTGAGTACTGCGGCCTGCCGGCTGACGACCGTCGGCGGGCAGCATTGCGGGAATGCCAGCGCCGCCAGCTTCTCGTTCATGTCGCGCAGGCCCTGGGGGTCATTGACCACCCGCGCACCCTGGCGCTGCGCCGCGGCAAGGATCTGGGTGTCGTGCATGTAATCGGCATCGACCGGCGGATCGGTGCGCATCAGCACTACGTCGCCGAGACCGAGCGCACGTTGTGACGCCTGTCCCAGTTCATGCCAGCCCGACGGATCGTCCCTGACGACCAGAGGGGCCAGCGACGCCACCGCCGTTCCGTCGCGCATGCCCAATCCACCCGGCAACACGTAATGCAGGCGATGCCCGCGGCGCTGCGCTTCGAGCAGCATGGCGAAAGTCGAATCCTTGGCGATCTTGATCGATCCGATCGGATCCATCACGACGACGACATCGAAGGGCATGTTGAACCACCTGCGGCACTTTGCGACAAATGTTAGCAGTCCGGCGGGGTGGAGTTTCCCCGTATTTTCGACGGTTTGCGCACTCTTCTTAAGAGCGGCTTGACACTCCCGCGGATGGCTGGGTTATAAGGGCGGCTGCAGTGGTGCCGGCAGTGACGAAGCACCACGCCTTGGGGAAAGACAATGACGCAAGACGACGAACGCGCCGGAGGCCTGAATGGCTTGCGGGTCATGGTCATCGACGATTCGAAGACCATCCGGCGCACAGCGGAGACCCTGCTCAAGCGCGAAGGTGCGGAGGTGGTCACCGCGACCGACGGTTTCGAAGCGCTGGCCAAGATCGCCGACCAGAAGCCGCAGATCATCTTCGTCGACATCATGATGCCGCGCCTGGACGGCTACCAGACCTGCGCGCTGATCAAGAACAACCAGATGTTCAAGCACACGCCGGTGATCATGCTGTCGTCCAAGGACGGGCTGTTCGACAAGGCGCGCGGCCGCATCGTCGGCTCCGAGCAATACGTCACCAAGCCGTTCACGCGCGAGGAACTCCTCGACGCGATCCGCACGCACGTCAACGCCTGACCGGGGAGCAAGGCATGGCACGCATCCTTCTGATCGAGGACTCGCCGACCGATACGGCGGTGCTCACGCAATTGCTCGAGCGCAACGGGCACGAGGTGCTCTCCTCCGTGAGTGCCGAAGACGGCATCGAAGCCTGCAAGCGCGAGCGCCCGGATCTGGTGCTGATGGACGTCGTGCTGCCCGGGATGAACGGGTTCCAGGCCACGCGCGCGCTGTCGCGCGACAGCGACACCAAGTTGATCCCGGTGGTCATCGTCAGTACCAAGGGCATGGACACCGACCGCGCCTGGGGCCTGCGCCAGGGTGCGAAGGGTTACATCGTCAAGCCGCCGAGCGAGCAGGAACTGATCGGCCAGATCAAGGAACTGCTGGGGGCGTGATGGGCAAGTCGAGCCAACAAGCCGTTGCGATGGCGCCGTTCGAGCTGCTGGGCGATTACGAGCGCCGCAGCCTGGCGCATGTCGCCGGCTTGCCGGAACAGCTCGATGCGCCCGGCCTGTGGCGTGGCGTCGGCTACCGCATCGGCAAGCGCAGGCTGGCGTCGGCGTTCGACGAAGTGATCGAGATCCTGCCGATGCCGCAGGTGACCCCGGTGCCCGGCGCGCAGGCGTGGATGCTGGGCGTGGCCAACATCCGCGGCAGCCTGCTGCCGATCGTCGACCTCAAGCAGTTCCTCGAAGGCGAGCGCACCGTGCTGCACGAGGGGCAGCGCGTGCTGATCGTGCGCCAGCCCGACGGCGACGTGGCGGTGACCATCGACCAGTTGTTCGGCCAGCGCAGCTTCCACGAAGCGCAGCAGGTGGACGGGGACGACATCGCCGAAGGGCGTTACACGCATTTCATCGACCGGGCCTACCGCCTGGGCGAGGACACCTGGGGGGTGTTCAGCCTCGACAAGCTGAGCCGCACTCCGGAATTCAGACAAGCCGCGGCTTGAGCCGCATGCAAGCAGACAGGCAGGACTAGGGGAACGTCATGAGCACCGTCATCGATTCCATCGCCGGCAAGGGCCGCACGCTTGGCACCAACTTCTGGGTCGCCATCCTCGTGATCCTGCTGGTGATCTTCGGCGCCAACACCGGTTATGCCGGTTGGAAGGCGGCGCGACTTGGCGGTGCGAGTACCGCGGCCTCGAGCCTGCAGGTGAATTCGCAGCGACTGGCCAACCAGGGCCGAGAGGCGGTGGCTGGCAACGCCGGGGCGTTCACCGAGTTCAAGGCCACCAAGGCGCAGATCGATACCGACATCCAGCAGCTCAACGCCAACTTCGGCGATGCGCCCGATGTCTCCGGCCCGATCGCGACCGTCACCCAGACCTGGAAGCCGCTCGCGCAGAGCGCCGACCAGTTGATTGCCAGCGAGCAGGCGGTGATGGGCCTGGCCGGCAATGCCACGCGCTTCTCGCAAAGCGTGCCGCAGTTGCAGGCGCAGCTCGACGAAGTGGTGCGCGCGATGTCGGCCAGCGGTTCGCCTGCCTCGCAGATCTACATCGCCCTGCGCCAGGTGGTGCTGGCCGGCAACCTGGCCCGT
The DNA here is from genome assembly GCA_024707405.1 of Luteimonas sp. Lineage (GTDB taxonomy): Bacteria > Pseudomonadota > Gammaproteobacteria > Xanthomonadales > Xanthomonadaceae > Luteimonas. Next base: position 92,451 of record JANPZU010000004.1, on the reverse strand, counting down.
CGCGTGACCGAGATCCAGGCCGGCGGTGCCGGTGCCGCGATCGCGGGTGACGCGCTGGGCCGCGACGCCGGCATGTTCGAGCAAGTGCTCGAAGGCCTGCGCGCCGGCGACGAGTCGATGAACGTGCAGGCGCTCGGCAACGCCGGCGCGGTCGCGGCGCTCACGCGCGCGGCTTCGCAATGGGAAGAGATGAAGAAGGATCTCGATGCGATCCTCGCCAGTTCCGCCGCGCTGTTCTCGGCGCAGGCGTCGGCAGCCTCGCTGACGGACGGTTCCAACAAGCTGCTGTCCGACAGCCAGAGCCTGTTCTCGGCGTTCACTGCCTTCGGTTCGCTCAAGGACACCAGCTTCTTCGGCAACATCTGGATCTCCATCGTCAGCGGCCTGCTCGCGATCTTCGCCATCGGCGGCCTGCTGTGGTCGTTGAACCGCGCGCAGCGCGAGCGGTTCGAGGGCACGATGGAACTCAACAACCGCAACCAGGAGGCCATCATGCGCCTGCTGGATGAAATGGGATCGCTCGCAGAAGGCGACCTCACGGTCAAGGCGACGGTGACCGAGGACATGACCGGCGCGATCGCCGACTCGATCAACTTCGCCGTCGAACAGATGCGCAGCATGGTGCAGACGATCAACGACACGTCGGTGCAGGTGTCTTCCGGTGCGCAGGAGACGCAGGCGACCGCCATGCACCTGGCCGAAGCCGCGGAACACCAGGCGCAGGAAATCAACTCTGCCTCGGATCGCATCAACGAAATCGCGGCCAGCATCGACCAGGTGTCGAAGAACTCCGCCGAATCGGCCGACGTGGCGCAGCGTTCGGTGCAGATCGCGACCAAGGGTGCGGGCGTGGTGCGCGAGACGATCGCCGGCATGGACTCGATCCGCGACCAGATCCAGGAAACCTCGAAGCGCATCAAGCGGCTGGGCGAAAGCTCCCAGGAAATCGGCTCGATCGTGGAACTGATCAACGACATCTCCGAGCAGACCAATATCCTCGCGCTGAACGCGGCCATCCAGGCGGCATCGGCGGGCGAGGCGGGCCGCGGCTTCGCGGTGGTGGCCGACGAAGTGCAGCGACTGGCCGAACGCGCATCCAACGCGACCAAGCGCATCGAAACGCTGGTGCAGACGATTCAGTCCGATACCAACGAAGCGGTCAGTTCGATGGAACAGACGACCTCGGAAGTGGTCGCGGGTGCGCGCCTGGCCGAAGACGCCGGTACCGCGCTGGGCGAGATCGAAAAGGTGTCGTCCGACCTGTCGGGCCTCATCCAGGGCATTTCCAGCGCGGCGCAGCAGCAGTCCGGCGCGGCGGCCAACATCACCCAGACGATGAACACGATCCAGCAGATCACCTCGCAGACCTCGCAGGGCGCGAACCAGACCGCCGAGTCGATCGGAAACCTGGCGCAGCTCGCGGCCGACCTGCGTCGTTCGGTCGCCGACTTCAAGCTCCCGGCCTGATCGCGGGGACACGGACGGCGATGAACCGGATCGACGCAGGCTGCAGCCGAATGCGCGCCTCCCGACATGGAGGTGTGCGATGACCGCATTGCGCGAGGCCATTGAACACACCACGCTGGGCTGGGTGAAACCCGAGCTCGACGAAACCCTGCGCCAGGCGAAACTGGAGCTGGAATCGTTCGTCGAGGATCCCTCGGACACCAGCCACATGCGTTTCTGCGCCAGCTTCCTGCACCAGGTGCAGGGCACGCTGCGCATGGTCGAGCTGTACGCGCCGGCGATGGTCGCCGAGGAAATGGAGCTGCTTGCCCAAGCGTTGCAGAACGGGCAGGTCGGCGACCGCGATGGCGCGTGTGCCGCGTTGATGCGCGGCGTGGTGTTGCTGCCCGATTACCTGGAGCGGCTGCAGAGCGGTCACAAGGACATCCCGATCGTGCTGCTGCCGCTGCTCAACGAGTTGCGCGAAGCACGTGGCGAGGGCGGCTTGAGCGAAAGCGTGCTGTTCGCGCCCGACCTCGAGCGTCCGTTGCCGTCGACGGTACCGGCGGCGGTCGCCGCCTCCGGGCCAGGTCGACACGATGAAGCGTCCCCGCGCCTGTCGAAACTGCGCGATGCGCTGGCAGGATGGAACGATGCGAGCACGCCGCCCGGCACGCTGCAGGTGGCGATCGAGGCCTTGTTGCCGCATGTCCAGCCGCTGCCGACGCGACGCATGCTGTGGGTGGCATCACGCGTGTTGCAGGCGATGGCCGATGGCGCGATGCCGGCCAGTGCCGCGCTGCGCGACGTGTTCACCGGCGTCGAGCGCGAAGCGCGCCGTGCGTTCGAGGACGGCTTCGGCATCCCGAACACCGAGTCCGCGCTGGAGCCGACCCGTCAATTGCTTTACCACGTCGCCCACGAAGGCGGCGAGCATCCCGCGCTGCAGGAATTGCGCGACACGTTCAACCTGTCGACGGATGCGCCCAGCGAGTCCGAACTCGACCATGCGCGTGGCAGCCTGAGCGGACGCAACCGCGCCTTGCTCGACACAGTGTCCGCTGCGGTGAAGGAAGACCTGCTGCGGGTCAAGGACGCACTCGACCTGCACCTGCGTACCGGCGCCGAGGATGTCACCGCGTTGCAGCCGCAGATCGAAGCGCTCGGCCGCGTCGCCGACACGCTGGGCATGCTGGGCCTGGGTGTTGCGCGAAACGTCGTGCAGCAGCAGCGCGACGCGATGCAGGCCATCGTCAACCGTGACTTGCAGGCGAACGAGGATGCATTGCTCGACGTGGCCGGCGCGTTGCTCTACGTCGATGCCACGCTCGACGACCAGGTCGATCGACTCGGCGGCGGCGATGTCGCCGGCAGCGAGCAGGACGACTTGTTCGGTGGCGAGGCGCACCGCGTGGTCGAGACGATCGTGCGCGAGGCGATCGTCAATTTCTCCGATGCGCGCCAGGCGCTGGTCGCGTTCGTCGAGACCAGTTGGGATCACGGTGAGCTGGGCGAAGTGCCGCGCTTGCTGGAGGAAGTCTCCGGTGCGCTGCGGATGCTCGAACTGCAGTTGCCGGCCGATTACGTCACCGGCGTCGAGCGCTACACGCGCAACGAACTGATCGGGCGCAGGCGCGTGCCCAACGGGCGCCAGCTCGACACGCTGGCCGATGCGCTGGCGAGCCTGGAGTACTACCTCGAAGCGCTGCGCGAGCAGCGCGCGAACCGAAACGAAATCCTCGACATCACCCGCAACAGCCTCGAATCGCTGGGCTACTGGCCCTTGCCCGAGATCGTGCCGGCGCAGGCGCCGAACATCGACGCAGTGGGCGCTACTGTCGTGGCCGAACCGCCGTTCGAGGTGGAACAACCGACGTTCGTGGCTGAGGTGGATGGCGTGCAAGCCATCGAAACCGAGGACGGCATTCCCGCGCAGCCATTGGCACCGCCGGCGCCCATCCAGGTGTCCGTGCCGGAGGCCGCCATCGTGGCGCCAGGCCACGGCACCGGCGTCGGCGGGTTCGAGACCACCGGCGACGAGATCGACGACGAGATCCGCGAGGTCTTCCTCGAGGAATTCGCCGAGGAGATCGACAACCTCGACAGACTGCTGCCGATCTGGCGCGCGCAACCCGACGACAACGAGCGGCTGCGGCCGATCCGGCGCGTGTTCCACACCCTCAAGGGCAGTGGACGGCTGGTGGGCGCACGCACGCTGGGCGAGTTCAGCTGGAAGATCGAGAACATGCTCAACCGCGTGCTGGACGGCAGTCGTCCGGCCAGCCCCGCGGTAGTGGCGATGGTCGACCAGGCGTTCTACACCTTGCCTGAGCTGGAGGCCGCTTTGCGCGGCACCGGCAGCGTGGTGAGCGACCTGGCCGCGATCCAGGACGAAGCCGACCGCATCGCGTCCGGCGACGAAGCGATGCCGGCATTGCCGTCAGCGGCCGCGGGAACGGCGGCGGAAGTGATCGAAGCCGCCACCGTACCGGCCAAGGTCGACGCGCTGCTGCTGGAGATCCTCGATGCCGAGGTCACCGGGCACCTGGCGACGGTCGATGCCTGGGTGGCGTCCGCGCGCGAGGGCGATGCCCCGGGCAGCGATGCGCTGCTGCGCGCGCTGCACACCATGAACGGCGCCTTCGCCATGACCGAGGTGCCGGTCGTGAACGGCCTGCTCGGGCCGGGCGAAGGCTATGCGCGGCGCCTGCTGGCCGCGGGCACGCCGGCCTCCGCCGAAGGCGTCACGGCGCTGGCCGAACTGGCCGAAGCCGTGCGGGCCACGGTGGTTGCGCTGCATGCGCCGTCGCCGTCGTTGCCGCTGCGCGATGCGCTGGCCGCTCGCATGGTCGCGTTGCGCGACAGCCTGCCGGAAGCGTTGCCGCCGTCGATGGTCGACATCGATGATGAAGACCTGGCCGAGGATGCTTCGGCGATCGAAGATCGCAACGATCTGGTCGAGGGCGTCGACACGGCGCTCACGACCGATGACCTCAGTGCCTATGGCGCTTTGATCGAGGCTCCTGCCCCCGACGAAGCAGAACGCCTCGAAGCCGAACGCCTCGAAGCAGAGCGTCTCGAAGCAGAGCGTCTCGAAGCAGAGCGTCTCGAAGCGGAACGCCTCGAAGCCGAACGCCTCGAAGCGCAACGTCTCGAAGCGGAATGTCTCGAAGCGGAACGTCTCGAAGCGGAACGTCTCGAAGCGGAACGTCTCGAAGCGGAACGTCTCGAAGCGGAACGTCTCGAAGCGGAACGTCTCGAAGCGGAACGTCTCGAAGCGGAACGTCTCGAAGCGGAACGTCTCGAAGCGGAACGTCTCGAAGCGGAACGTCTCGAAGCGGAACGTCTCGAAGCGGAACGTCTCGAAGCGGAACGTCTCGAAGCGGAACGTCTCGAAGCGGAACGTCTCGAAGCGGAACGCCTCGAAGCGGAACGCCTCGAAGCGGAACGCCTCGAAGCGGAACGTCTCGAAGCAGAGCGTCTTGAGACAGAGCGCATTGCTGCGTTGCGAGAGCAAGAGCATCAGGACATGGTGCGCTTCGAGAACGAGCGACTCGAAGCTGAGCAAGCCGAGTCGCAGCGACTTGAGGAATTGCAGGCAGAGTCGTTGAGCCTCGAATTTGAGCGCGAGGAAGCAGAGAGGGCTGAATTGGTGCAGCTCGAAGCCGAAGTGCTGGAGCTGGAGCGTCTCGAAGCAGAGCGTCTCGAAGCAGAACGCCTCGAAGCAGAACGTCTCGAAGCAGAACGCCTCGAAGCAGAACGCCTCGAAGCAGAGCGTCTCGAAGCCGAACGTCTCGAAGCCGAACGTCTCGAAGCCGAACGTCTCGAAGCCGAACGTCTCGAAGCCGAACGTCTCGAAGCCGAACGTCTCGAAACGGAACGCCTCGAAGCAGAAGCCGTCGAAGACGAGGGCGCCGCAGATGTGGCCGTTGCGACCCTGCTCGCCAATGTGGCTGCATCCGCCGAGGATCCTGACGAACCCCTGGAACTGGGTGGGGTGGACGAGGAACTGCTCGACATCTTCGTCGAGGAGAGCAGCGACCTGCTCGACCATTCCGACGGACTCGTCGCGCAGTTGCGCGAGTCGCTGACCGAGCGCGAACCATTGGTCGGCCTGCAGCGCGACCTGCATACCATCAAGGGTGGTGCACGCATGGCCGGCATGATGCCGATCGGCGAGCTCGGCCATGCGATGGAAACCCTGCTCGAGGCGGTGGTCGAACAGCGCTGCGAACTCGATCGCAACGGTGTCCGGTTGCTGGAGCGCGGCATCGACCGATTGCACGGCATGGTCACGCGTGTCGGTGCGCGCCAGGCCATCGGCATGCCCGATGCCTTGATCGAGGACTTCAACGCGCTTGCGGCAGGCAGGGCGCCTGTCGACGTCGACACTTCCACGGGGCGCGTGCCCGCGCCGAAGGTCGAGCTTGCACCGCTGTCCAGGCCGATCGACCAGGGCGGCATCGCCGACGACGACGATGTCTCGGTGCGCGCGCCGCAGGAACAGGTGCGCATCCGCGCCGACCTGCTCGACCGCTTGGTGAACTACGCCGGTGAAGTGGCGATCTACCGTGCACGCCTCGAGCAGCAGCTTGGTGCGTTCCGTGCGGCCATGAACGAAATGGAGCAGACCAACGCGCGCCTGCGCGACCAGCTGCGCCGCCTCGACATCGAGACCGAAGCGCAGATCATCGCGCGCTACCAGCGCGAGCAGGACACGCGCGACACCACGTTCGATCCGCTGGAACTCGACCGCTTCTCGAACCTGCAGCAGTTGTCGCGCGCGTTGGGCGAATCCGCTGCCGACATGGCCAGCCTGCAAGGCACGCTCGACGACCTGACGCGCCAGTACGAAACCCTGCTGTTGCAGCAGTCGCGCGTGAGTTCCGACCTGCAGGAAGGCCTCATGCGCACGCGCATGGTGCCGTTCGATGCCTTGGTGCCGCGCCTGCGTCGCGTGGTGCGCCAGGCGGCTTCGGAAACCGGCAAGCAGGTGCAGTTGAAGCTCGACGGCGCGCAGGGCGAACTCGACCGCAACGTGCTCGAACGCATGACTGCGCCACTGGAGCACATGCTTCGCAACGCGGTGGCGCACGGCATCGAATCGCCCGACAAGCGCCGCAAGTCGAAGAAGTCCGAAGAAGGCACGATCCAGATCGCGGTGCGCCGCGAAGGTTCGGAAGTGGTGCTGGAAGTGGGCGACGACGGCAGCGGCCTCGACCGTGGCGCGATCCGCAAGCGCGCCGAGGAACGCGGCCTGATCCGTCCGGAGGCCGTGCTGGCCGATGGCGACCTCGATGCATTGATCTTCGAGCCGGGCTTCTCGACCGCGACCGAAGTCAGCCGCCTCGCCGGGCGTGGCGTCGGCATGGACGTGGTGGCCAGCGAAGTGCGCCAGCTCGGCGGTTCGCTCGACATCAGGACCCAGCGCGACAAGGGCACCCACTTCACCCTGCGCCTGCCGCAGACGTTGGCGGTGACGCAGGCGGTCTTCCTGCGCATCGGCGAGACCACGTTCGCCGTGCCGATCGCATCGGTGCGCGGCGTGGGTCGCGTTTCGCGCGAGGACTTCGACACGGCCGGTGCGACCTACGATTACGGCGGCGAGCAGTATTCGCTGCACGACCTCGGCGGACTGGTCGGCCAACTGCCGGCGAAGGCCGAAGGGCAGTTGCAGATGCCGGTGTTGCTGGTGCGTTCGGGCGACCTGAGGGCAGCGGTCGCGGTGGACGAGATCATCGGCAACCGCGAGATCGTGGTGAAGCCGGTCGGCCCGCAAGTGGCTTCGATCCCGGGCATCTTCGGCGCCACCATCATGGGCGACGGCAGCGTGGTGGTGATCCTCGACGTCGCGCCGCTCGTGCGTCGCCAGGCGGTGATGCCGCGCGATGTCGCGCCGGCCCCGGCGCAGGAACAGCGTCGCGTGCCGCTGGTGATGGTGGTCGACGACTCGGTCACGATGCGCAAGGTCACCGGCCGCGTGCTCGAACGCCACAACTTCGAAGTAATCACCGCGAAGGACGGCGTGGACGCGCTGGAGCGGCTGGAGGAGCGCGTACCCGACCTGATGCTGCTCGACATCGAGATGCCGCGCATGGACGGCTACGAACTGGCGACGCAGATGAAGGGCGACCCGCGCCTGCGCGACGTGCTGATCATGATGATCACCTCGCGTACCGGCGAGAAGCATCGCCAGCGCGCGTTCGACATCGGCGTGGAACGCTACCTGGGCAAGCCGTACCAGGAGAACGAGCTGATCCGCAACGTCTACGAATTGCTGAAAGTGAAGCCGGACGATGAGTGAGGGCACCCTCCGCGTTGCGTTGCTGGCGCGTCCGGGCGATGCAAGCGACCGCATCGACGAGGCACTGCGTGCGGTCGGTGCCGAGGTGGTGCTGGTCGCGGATCCGGCGAGCATCGACGAATCCGCGGTACGCGACCTGCAGCCGCGTGCATTGGTCGTGGCGCTGGAACCTGCGATCGAGGATGCGCTGGAAGCGTTCGGGACATTGCTTGCCGATCCCGCCTACATGGTGGTGTTCGAGGACGCAGAACTGGCCGTGCAGCGCGCGGGCTGGGATGCGGCGCGCTGGACGCGGCACCTGGCAGCGAAGCTGCATCGCCACCATGACGTGCTTCCGCCGGGCGCGGAGGACGATGCCGACCTGCATCCTTCCCCGGGGCCGCTGCCGCCACGCGCGGAAGTGGAAGATATCGACGAGGCCATCGCCGCCTTCACCGACGAAGCGCAGCAACATGCCGACGAAGTGCCTGCCGACACCGGCCTGGACGGTTTGCTCGGCGGCTTGTCGCTGACCGACGACGTGCCTGCCGTGCCGCAGGATCAAACGGCGTCGCCATTCGATCCCGTGGCCTTCGAGATGAGCGAACTCACGCTTGCCGACGAGACGGTGACGCTGGACATAGCCGGGCTCGAGCTGGCGGACGACGGGGAAGCGCCGGCTGCCGCAGGCCTGGACCTGGCGCTGGAAGACGATGGATCGGCGCTGGATGCGGTTGCGTTCGACGCGCCTGCACCCGACGTCGGGACGACCGATGGTGCAAGCGAGGAAGGTGCAACCGAAACGGCATTGTCGTTCGACACCGGTGGTCTCCAGCTCGTGGATGATTCCGCACCTTTGCCCGCCGCGCCCGCGGTCGCGGAAACGCCGAAGGCGTCGAGCGGCTTCGACTTGGGGATGTCCAGCCTGTCGCTGGCCGATCCCGACAGCTATGGCCATGGCCCGGAACGTGGCGCCGTGCTGATCGAAGCCGGATTGGGTGGCCCGGACGCGGTGCGCCAATTGCTGGCGGCGATTCCGGAGGCCTTCCCGCGGCCGGTGATCGTGCGGCTGCAACTCGATGGCGGCCGCTACGACCGCCTGGTGCGCCAGATGGAGCGCGTGGCCGCATTGCCGGTGTTGCTTGCGACGGCGAATGCACAGCTTGCGTCCGGCCAGATCTATTTCCTGCCGCCCGAGCTGGGCGTGCATCGCGACAAGGGCCGGCTGGTGTTCAGTGCCGATGCCGCTGGCGAATTGTTGCCCGATGCGTTGCCGCCTGACGACAGCGCGGTGCTGCTGTTGAGCGGTGCATCCCGCCGCATCGTCGATGCAACGGCAAGTGGCAGTTGGTCGGCGGCGTTGCTGGCCGGGCAGTCCCCGGACGGCTCCTATGATCCGGACGCCGCGCTTGCGTTGATCGAACGTGGTGGAGCTTCCGGGTCGCCGGCCGAACTGGCGGCGATGTTGACCGAGCGTTGGCTGCCTTCCGCGGCGCCGGCCACCGATTTCGAGGAACCCGAGGCATGAATACGCCCTTGCGCGACATCCGTGGCGTGGTGATCCAGACCGAATCGGCGCGCCTGCTGTTGCCGAACGCGACGATCTCCGAAGTGTTGTCCTATGCCGACCCCGAGCCGGTGGAGAACGCGCCGGCGTGGTTGCTCGGTCGTCTCCGCTGGCGGGGTTGGCGGTTGCCGCTGGTGGCCTTCGGCCCGCTGGCCGGGCTTGGCAACGAGCAGGGCGGACTGGGCAGCAAGGTCATCGTGCTCAAGGCGCTCGGCGGCCAGGCGGCGATGCCGTACTTCGCGCTGCTGACCAAGGGCTTCCCGCGACTGGTGACGGTGTCGCGCGATGCGTTGGTCGAGGAAGCGGGCGACGTGCCCGCCGGCGTGCGTGCGCGGGTGACGTTCAACGACGAAACCGCATTCGTGCCGGACATCGACGGCATCGAGGACGCGATTCGCGAAGCCATCGCCGCATAGGGCGGGCCTTGGCACGCCAACTGCATCTCGCAACTACATCACGGTTCCCATCCGGTACGTCGCGCAGGCGACGAGTCGGCGATGACGTGATGGCGGGCCAAGGCCCGCCCTATGCGCGCAGATCGCCGTAGATCGCCTGCAATGCCGCAATCGCGGCCAGTCCGGCGGTTTCGGTGCGCAGGATGCGCGGGCCGAGGCGGAGTCCGCTGAATCCTGCGGCATGCAGCGCATCGCGGTCGCGCGGCGACCAGCCGCCTTCCGGGCCGATGGCGATCGCTACCGTCGCGGTCGGCGCGATGGCGAGCGCAGGCAATGCGTGTGCGCCTTCCGGGTCGAGCGTGAGCTTCAACGTTGCATCGCCGGCATGCCGCGTGACGTCGGCAATGGCAACGGGGTCGGCCACTTCGGGGATCCGTGCGCGACCACATTGCTCGCAGGCCGACACCACCACGCCGCGCCAATGCTCGATGCGCTTGCGCAGGCGTTCGCCATCCAGGCGCACTTCGGTGCGTTCGGCATCGACCGGGACGATGCGTGCCACGCCCAGTTCGGTCGCCTTTTGCAGGATCAGATCCATCTTCTCGCCGCGTGCGATGCCTTGCAGCAGCACGATCCGCAGCGTCGACTCGTTGTCGATGTCACGCGCATTGACGACGTCGGCGACGGCGCCGCGCTTGCCTGCTTCCAGCAAGCGTGCGTCGTAATCGCGACCATCGCCGTTGAACAGCACGCAGGCGTCGCCCTCGCGCAGGCGCATCACGCGCACGAGGTGCGCAGCCGCGTTTTCGGGCAGTGTCACGCGCTGGCCGACGGCGAGTGGCGCATCGACGAAGGCGCGGATCATGCGCATGCCGTGGCGTCCTCGATCACGGCGGCGGTGGTGTCCGCCAGCAGTTGCAGTTGCGCATCGTCGATGCAGTACGGCGGCATCCAGTACAGCACGTCGCCCAGCGGACGCAGCAGCACGCCGCGTTCCAGTGCCGCGCGATAGGCGCGCAGGCCGACGCGCTGGGCGGGGTCGAACGGCGTGCCCCGGTCACCGTCGCGGGTGAGCTCGAAGGCGACGACCATCCCGGTCTGTCGCGTGTCGGCGACATGGCGATGCGATCCGATGGTCTTGGCCAGCGTGGCCATCTTCGCTGCGGTCGCCTGGTTGCGAGAGAGAATGTCGTCGGATTCGAAGATGCCGAGCGAGGCCAGTGCCGCCGCGCATGCCAGCGGATTGCCGGTGTAGCTGTGCGAGTGCAGGAAGGCGCGTTCGCGCGAGGCATCGACGAAGCCGTCGTAGATCGCCTGCGTCGCCAGCACCGCGGCCAACGGTAGGAAGCCGCCGGTGAGTCCCTTGGACAGGCACAGCAGGTCGGGCTGGATGCCGGCCTGTTCGCACGCGAACATGGTGCCGGTGCGGCCAAAGCCGACTGCGATTTCGTCCGCGATGAGGAAGATGCCGTGCACGTCGCACAGTTCGCGTACGCGCCGCAGGTAGGCAGGGTGGTGCATGCGCATGCCGCCGGCGCATTGCAGCAGCGGCTCCAGCACCAACGCGCAGATTTCTCCGGCGTGCTCGTCCAGCAAGTGCGCCAGTGCATCCGCGGCTTCCTCCGCGCAGGCCTGCGCGCTTTGCCCATCGCGCGCCAAGTAGGCGTCGGGAGTGGGCGCGAAGATCGACTCCACCAGCAATGGTGCGTAGACGCGGCGATACAGCGGGATGTCGCCCACCGACAATGCGCCGATGGTTTCGCCGTGGTAACCGTTGTGCAGGGCGACGAACTTCGTCCGCCGCGGTTCGTCGCCGCGATTGCGGAACCAGTGGAACGCCATTTTCAGCGCGACCTCGATCCCGGCCGAGCCGTTGTCGGCATAGAAGACCTTGGCCAGCGGATCGCGCCCGGCTTCGCGCGGCGCGATGGCAAGCAGCCGTTCGGCCAGTTCCACCGCGGCCGGATGCGAAAAGCCGGCCAGGATCACCTGTTCAAGCGTGCGCGCCTGTCGGGCCACCGCCTCGGCGATGCGCGGTTCGGCGTGTCCGTGCAGGTTGACCCACCAGCTACTGACCGCGTCCAGGTACTTGCGGCCGTCCTGTCCGACCAGCCAGGCCCCGTCGCCGCTGGCCACGGGCACGAGCGGCAGGGCGTCCGCGCCTGCGTCCGGATGGTGCGCGCGCATCTGCGTGCATGGATGCCAGAGCACCGCGAGATCGCGAGAACGCCAGCGGTTCGCGTCGTTGCCCGGCGGGTCGTCTAGAATTGCAGCATCGTGAGTCGCCATCCTTCCATTATCGCCCGCCAGTGCGGCCACCGCTGCAGGGCAGGGTTCCGTTCGCCATGAGTCGCCGCCTGCCCACCATCCACGGCATCACCGAGCACGATGCCGGGCCGTACCGCATGGAACGGCTGGATCTGGAATTCAGCAATGGCGAGCGCCGACAGTTCGAGCGCCTGCGTGGCCGCGGCCATGGCGCCGTTGCCGTGGTGCCGTTGCTCGACGACGACACCGTGCTGCTGGTGCGCGAATACGCGGCTGGACTGCATCGCTACGAACTGGGCCTGGTGAAGGGGCGGATCGATGCAGGCGAAACCGCGCTGCAGGCGGCGGATCGCGAACTGAAGGAAGAGGCCGGCTACGGCGCCCGGCGCCTCGACGTGGTGCGCACGCTGACGCTGGCGCCGGTCTACATGAGCCACGAGACCACGGTGGTGCTGGCGCGAGACCTGTATCCCGAGCGACTGCCGGGTGATGAGCCGGAAGAACTCGAAGTGGTGCCGTGGAAGCTCGATGCGCTGGGCGAACTGGCGCTGCGCGAAGACTTTTCCGAAGGGCGTTCGATCGCCGCCTTGTTCGCTGCACGCGAGTACCTGAGGCAATCGGGTGCCTGAGGCAGGCATCCTCACGCCCCGTCTGCGCGAAGGTGTCATCGCCATTGCGCGGGCCGCGGCCACCGACATCCTGCGGGTCTACGAAGGTGATTTCGACGTCGTCCGCAAGGCCGATGCCAGCCCGCTGACCGAAGCCGACATGGCATCGCACCGCCGCATCGTCGCCGGATTGCAGGCGCTCACGCCGGATATCCCCGTACTGTCGGAAGAGTCGGCGCATGTCGTCGCGGCCGTCGACCGGTTCCACTGGCAACGTTTGTGGGTGGTCGATCCGCTCGACGGCACCCGCGAGTTCGTCAAGCGCAATGGCGAGTTCTGCATCAACATCGCCTTGGTCGAACACGGCGTGCCGGTGTTCGGACTGATCCTTGCGCCGGTGACTGGTGTGCTCTGGCACGGCACGCCGGGCCACGGTGCGTTCCGCCGCGATGGCGACGACGAGCGCGCGATCCGCATGCGTGCCCCGGCATCGCAGCCACTGCGCGTGGCGGCCAGTCGTTCGCACCTCGATCCGCGCACGGCGGCGCTGATGCAGCGCATTGGCGACACCGAATCCGTCGGCATGGGCTCTGCGTTGAAGTTCTGCCTGCTGGCCGAAGGCGCCATGGACATCTACCCGCGTTTCGCCCCCACCAGCGAGTGGGACACCGCCGCCGGGCAGGCGATCCTGGAGGCGGCGGGCGGCGCGTTGCTGGATCCGCAGGGACGACCGTTCCGTTACAACCAGCGCGACACCCTGCTCAACGGCGATTTCATCGCGCTGGGCGATGTCGCCTTGCCATGGCAAGACTGGATCTGACCATGGCCGACGACCCGAAGCACATCGAAACCCTGCTCGCGATCATGGCGCGCCTGCGCGATCCGCAAGGCGGTTGCCCGTGGGATCTGGAGCAGGATTTCTCGACCATCGCGCCGTACACCATCGAGGAGGCGTACGAAGTCGCCGATGCCATCGACCGCAACGACCTGCCGGCGTTGAAGGACGAACTCGGGGACCTGTTGCTGCAGGTGGTGTTCCATGCGCGGATGGCGGAGGAGCAGGGCGCCTTCGCGTTCGCCGACGTGGTCGCGTCGATCAGCGACAAGATGGTGCGCCGGCATCCGCATGTGTTCGGTGATGCCTCGTTCGACGATGCCGAGGCGCAGACCGCCAACTGGGAACAGATCAAGCGCGCCGAACGCGAGGCCGCGGGCGAACGGGATGCTTCGGCGCTTGCAGGCGTATCACGCGGCCTGCCGGAGTGGCAGCGTGCGGTGAAACTGCAGAACCGTGCGGCGCGGGTTGGATTCGACTGGCCCGGCCCGCAGCCGGTGATCGACAAGTTGCACGAGGAGATCGGCGAGGTGCAGGTCGAGTTTGCGGCGATTGCTGCCGATCCCGATGATGGCGAGGCGCGCACGCGTCTGCAGGACGAGATCGGCGACCTGCTGTTCGTCGCGGCGAACCTCGCGCGGCATGCGAAGGTCGATGTCGGCGCCGCGTTGCGTGGCGCCAACCACAAGTTCGAGCGTCGCTTCCGTGCGATGGAAGCGTTGGCGGCTGCAGACGGCACGCGCCTGGAAGACCTGCCGCTGGACGCGCAGGACGCGTACTGGGAGCGCGCCAAACGCGGGGAATGACCCTCCGTCGCGCGGTTGTGCCGCGTGGCAGCGGCGGTCATCATGGCCGTGCAGCGACCAGCCCGAGGGAGGGCAGTGCATGGCCCGGTTTGCCAGCTTCCGCGAGTTCTATCCGTTCTATCTCAGCGAACACAGCCATCGCACGTCGCGCCGGCTGCATTTCATCGGCAGTTGCGTCGCGATTGGCTGCGTCGTGCTCGCCATCGTGCAGGCCAATGCGTGGTGGTTGCTGGGTGCGCTGGTGTCCGGTTATGCCTTTGCCTGGGTCGGGCATTTCTTCTTCGAGAAGAACAGGCCGGCGACGTTCAAGCACCCGTTCTACTCGTTCGTGGGCGATTGGGTGATGTTCAAGGACATCCTCACCGGGAAAATCCGGTTCTGAAATCGCGCGAATCGTGGCCGGGCTGCGATTGCAACTTTCAGCTCAGCACGAACTTTCACTGCTCGCGAGTGAGTTCCGACGCTTGGCTGACGCCAGTGAATTGCCTCGCACTCATTCCATGAAAATCAGCCAGGCCGCGACGGCGATCAGGGCGAAGCCGGCCCCGCCCGCCTGAATCGATGGGCGTGTGGATGATTGTGCCGCGCGCGCGGCTGACGAAACCTGACGTGCGACGCATGCCGCCCGTCATTCCATGAAGATCAGCCATGCCGCGACGGCGATCAGGGCGAAGCCGGCCCAATGATTCCACTTCAACGATTGCCCCAGGTAAAACGTCGAGAATGCGGCGAACACGATCAGGGTGATGACTTCCTGCATGCCCTTGAGCTGCGGCGCGGAATAGATGGCGCTGCCGAAGCGGTTGGCGGGCACGGCCAGGCAGTACTCGAAGAAGGCGATGCCCCAACTGATCAGGATCACGCCGAACAGCGGCGCGGACTTGAACTTGAGGTGCCCGTACCACGCGAAGGTCATGAAGATGTTCGAAACCACCAGCAGGGCCACGGGGAACAGACGGTCGATGAGGGTAGGCATGGCGGGCACTCATGGGACAAGGCCGCCAGTCTAGGTCTGTTCGGCCCTGTTTCGTCGGCGTTCGGCGCATTTTGACGATGCGCAGACCGTCTTCACAAACCTGTCATGCCGGCCGTTGCAGTCTTCACAAAGTTGAAGGAAATGCCCCGATGGGGCGGGTGGACAAGACATGCGTAGTGGACAGGACACCGGCGGACTCGTCCTCATCGTGGAGGACAACCGCAACATCTCGGAAATGGTGGGCGAGTACCTCGAAAGCCGCGGCTTCGAGGTCGATTACGCCCAGGACGGGCTGGATGGTTACCGACTGGCCAGCGAAAACACTTACGACGTGATCGTCCTTGACCTGATGCTGCCGCGGCTGGACGGCATCGAGGTCTGCAAGCGGTTGCGGCAGGAGGCGCGCAAGTCGACGCCGGTGCTGATGCTGACCGCACGCGACACGCTGGACGAGAAGTTGACCGGGCTGTCGTCGGGTGCCGACGATTACCTGACCAAGCCATTTGCGATCCAGGAACTGGAAGCTCGGTTGAGGGCGCTGATCCGCCGCGAACGCCGTCAGGTGGGCTCGGAAGTGCTGAAGATCGCCGACCTGGTGCTCGACCCGGCCAGCATGCGCGCCACGCGCAATGGCGACGAGCTGCAGTTGTCGCCGATCGGCATGAAGCTGCTGACCATCCTGATGCGCGAGTCGCCGCGCGTGGTGAATCGACAAGAGATCGAGCGCGAGATCTGGGGCAACGGGCTGCCGGATTCGGACACGCTGCGCAGCCATCTCTACAACCTGCGCAAGATCATCGACAAGCCCTACGACAAGCAACTGCTGCATACGGTGCAAAGCGCCGGTTACCGCATTGCCGACATCGAACAAGCGCCGGCCTGACCCCGGGGATCCAGGCCAGAGACGATGCCCCAGGGGTTGCCGAAGCGCATCCGCTTCGCCTTCGTGACGCAGGCGTTGCTCGCCGTGCTCGCCGTGTTGGTGGGCGTGATGGCCGTGGCATGGCTGGCACGAAACGCCTTGGTGGAGCATTGGCTTGATGCGGAGGCGACCGGGTTCTGGAGTGCCATGGAGGCATCCGGCGGGCAGGCGCGTCCCGGATCGGCGTTGGTGGGTGGATGGTTCGTCGCACCCGGCGCCACCGATGCACGGCTGCCCGAGCACCTGCTCAATGTATTGCCCGGCCATTCCACCTTGCCGGGCGGGCAGGGCAAGGTCCTGCTGAGCCGCTCGCCTGCCGGCGACCTTTACCTCGTCATGCCCACGGGCGAGGTGGATCGGATCGTGGTGCTCGCGGCGGCGGGGCTGATCGCCTTCGGCGCGGTCTCCGTCCTGCTGATCACCTGGCTCACCTACCGGCGTTCCCGGCGGATGGTGTTGCCGATCAACCGCCTGTCCGACGTGGTCATGCAGTGGGATCCCGGAGGATGGGACGCCACCGTGCCCATCGTCCTGCCGTATCCGCTTGCAGCCGACACCAGCAAGGAAATGCGCGCGCTGTCGACCGCGCTTGGGGGGTTGGCCACACGCGTGGCCGACTTCGTCCAACGCGAACGGGATTTCACCCGCGATGCCAGCCACGAGCTGCGCACGCCGCTGACCATCGTGCGCGTGGCCAGTGACATGATGCTAGGCGATCCTTCGATGCCGCCGCATGCGCAACGATCATTGCAGCGGATCCAGCGCGCGGTACAGGACATGGAGTCGCTGGTCGATGCGTTCCTGATCCTGGCGCGCGAACGCGGGGTCGAGCCGCAGAGCGAGGAGTTCGACGTCGTCGACGTGGTGGCCGACGAAGTCGAGAAGGTGCGTCCCCTGCTGGAAGGCAAGTCCGTCGAGTTGCGCGTGGCCGGCAACGCCGCGCCGCGCATGTTCGCGCCGCCGCGCGTGCTTGGGGTGATGCTGGGCCACCTGCTCAGCAATGCCTGCACGTTCACCGACAGCGGCAGCATCGAGGTCGAGATCGAGGCCGATGCGATCCGCATCCGCGACACCGGGATCGGCATGTCCGCCGATACCTTGCGCCATGCCTACGACCCGTTCTTCCGCGCCGATCAGTTCAATCCGATCGGGAAGGGGATCGGGCTGACCATCGTGCGTCGTCTGGGTGACCGGTTCGGATGGCCGGTCACGCTGGAGAGCGTGCCGGGCGAAGGCACGCTGGCGACGGTGCGCTTGTTCCCGGCTGCAAACTGAAGGCGCGTATCGCCTTGCGCGATCGGCCCGCGGCGGCTGTCAACTCATGTCCCATGGATGCGTTAGCCTGCTTCGAATGTTTCCGTGAATCGAGCGCATGAGCACCCGTCCATCGTCCAGGTCGACCCCCAGGCAACGCAGCAAGACCCTTTCCCGCATCGCCATCGCGGCGGTCGTCATCGCCGTCGTCGCGGCGGGTGGCTGGTACTGGAGCAAGCGCAACCAGACCGACACCACGGGCGCCTTCCGCACGTCAGAGGTCGAACGCGGCGACATCCGCGTCGCGATCTCGGCCACCGGCACGCTGAGTGCGATCTCCACCGTGGTGGTCGGCAGCCAGATCTCCGGCCAGGTGACCGACGTGCTGGTCGACTTCAACAGCGAGGTCAAGCGCGGCGACGTGTTGGCGCGGATCGATCCAAGCACCTACGAGGCGCAGATCGAACAGGGCAACGCACAGATCGCCAGTGCGCGCGCATCGCTGGCGCAGGCGCAGGCGACCCTGCGCAACGCCGAGCTCGACTACCGCCGCAAGGCCGACCTGGGCACGCAGCGGCTGGTCGCGCAGGCCGACGTCGACCAGGCGCGCGCCGCCCTTGACCAGGCGCGTGCCCAGGTCAATTCGACCCAGGCGCAAATCCGCCAGCAGACCGCGTCCACCCAGACCACGCGGGTGAACCTTGATCGCACCGTGATCCGCTCGCCGGTGGACGGCGTGGTGCTGACGCGCACGGTCGAACAGGGCCAGACGGTTGCTGCCAGCCTGCAGGCGCCTGAGTTGTTCACCATCGCCGAAGACCTGTCGAAGATGAAGATCGAGCTGGCGGTGGACGAGGCCGACATCGGGCAGGTGCGCGAAGGACAAACGGTGTCGTTCACCGCCGATGCGTTCCCGGATCGCCAGTTCCGTGGCGTGGTCGACCAGGTACGCCTGGCGGCTGCGACCACCAACAACGTGGTCACGTACCCCGTGGTCGTCAGCGTGGACAACGGCGACGGCACTTTGTTGCCAGGCTTGACGGTGAATGCCGAGATCGAGGTCAGCAACCGCCGCGACGTGCTGAAGGTGTCCAACGCCGCGCTGCGCTACAAGCCGGTGGGCGAGGCCGCGCCGGCGCAAGGGCAATCGTCGGGCGGCTCCCGCGCGGGCATGTCCGACGAACTCGAACGCATTGCCGGCACGCTCGACCTCAACGCCGAGCAGCGGGCCGCTTTCGACAAGGCCATCGCCGAACAGCGCGAGCGAATGGAAGCGGCGCGCCAGCAGGGCGGGCAGCAGCGGTCGGGCGCCGGCGCAGGCGGCCCCCGCCGGGCGCGATGGTGATGCGCATGGGCGCCGGTGGCGGTGGCGATGCCAACCTGCAGGCGCAGATCCGCCAGCGCATGCTCGAGCGGATGCAGCAGAACTTCGCCGAGTTCACCCGCCTGCTCGACGAATCGCAGCGCCAACGCTGGAATGCGGCGTTGTCCTCGACGCTCACCGCGACCCGCACCACGCTCTACAAGCTGGTCGATGGCCGGCGCGAACCGGTCAACGTGCGCGTGGGCGCCAGCGACGGCAGCAGCACGGAAGTCACTGGCAACCTGCAGGAAGGCGACGTGATCATCACCGGGGAGCGCGCCGCGCGATGAACGGGCTGGCGCCAGAGGTGGTACCCGTCATCGAGACGCGTGCACTGCGCAAGGTCTATGCCGAAGGCAGCGAGGCCGAGGTGGTCGCGTTGCAGGGTGCGGACATGCGCATTGGGCAGGGCGAGTTCATCGCGATCATGGGGCCGTCGGGTTCGGGCAAGTCGACCCTGATGAACCTGATCGGTTGCCTCGACACGCCGACTTCTGGCACCTACTTGTGCGATGGCGTGGACGTGGCGACGCTCGACCGCGAACAGTTGGCCATCCTGCGACGCGACAAGATCGGCTTCGTGTTTCAGGGCTTCAACCTGCTGCCGAGGATGACGGCCGAGGAGAACGTCGCGATGCCGCTGGGTTACGCACAGGTGCCACCTGCCGAACGCAGGCGGCTGGCCTTGGAAGCGCTGGACGCCGTGGGCCTGGGTGGACGCGCATCGCACCGCCCCAGCGAGTTGTCCGGCGGCCAGCAGCAGCGCGTGGCGATCGCGCGCGCGCTGATCAACCGGCCGGCGATCCTGCTGGCGGACGAACCGACCGGCGCACTGGACTCGAAGACCGGCGAGGAGATCCTGGCGCTGTTCAAGCGCCTTCGCGACGAAGGCCATACCGTGGTGCTGATTACCCACGATGCCGAAGTGGCCGCGCACGCCGACCGCACCTACGTGATGCGTGACGGCGAGATGCACATCGAAGGAGCCGAGGCATGAATTTCGCCGACGTCATGCGCACCGCGTTCTACGCCTTGCGCGGCAACTGGATGCGCAGCGCGTTGACCTCGCTCGGCGTGATCATCGGCATCGCCTCGGTGATCGTGATGGTCTCGGTCGGGCAGGGCACGCAGGCCGAGATCGACAAGATGGTCTCGGGCCTGGGTTCGCAGCGGCTGGACATCTCCTCGAACGTGCCGCGCAGCACCGGTGGCGTACGCATGAGCGCGAGCAGCTTCTTCACCCTCAACCAGGGCGACGTGGATGCGATCCGCGGCGAGATCCCTGAAGTGGAATACATCTCCGGGTCGCTGCGTGGCAGCAGCCAGGTGGTGTACGCGGAACGCAACTGGAACAGCAGTTGGCAAGGCGTCGATCCGGACTACCTGACCATCTACGGCTGGAGCATTGCCGACGGGCAGGGGTTCGACGAAGTCGGCGACGACAAGGTCGTGCTGCTGGGCGAAACCGTGCGTCGCGAACTGTTCGGCGAGGAAAGTGGCATCGGCGAGACGATCCGCATCGGCCGGGTGCCGTTGACCGTGATCGGTACGCTGGCGCCGAAGGGCCAGAGCAGTTGGGGCCGTGACCAGGACGAGGTGGTGATGGTGCCGCTGGAAACGGCGCGGCGCCGCCTGATGGGATCGATGGGCATGCCGCCCGGCGCGGTGATGGAAATCGCGCTGGCGGTCGCCAATGCGAACGATCTGACCTACGTGCAGGGCGAACTCGAATCGTTGTTGCGCCAGCGCCATCGCATCGCGCCCGGCGCGGAAGACGACTTCCGCGTGCGCAACATGGCCGAGATCGTGGCCACGCGCACCGCGACGACGCGGTTGATGTCATGGCTGCTCGGCGCGGTGGCGACGATCTCGCTGGTCGTCGGCGGCATCGGCATCATGAACATCATGCTGGTGTCGGTGACCGAGCGCATCCGGGAGATCGGGCTGCGCATGGCGGTGGGCGCCGGGCCGTCCGACATCCGCAGGCAATTCCTGGCCGAGGCGATGCTGATCTCGCTGATCGGCGGCGCGCTCGGCATCCTGATCGGTGTCGTGGGCGCGTTGCTGGTCGGCCAGTTCAACTCGGAATTGCCGGTGGCGCTCAACGGCAAGGTGGTCGCGCTCGCCGCGGGGTTCTCGGTCGCGACCGGCCTGTTCTTCGGCTATTACCCGGCCAGCAAGGCCAGCCAGCTCGATCCCATCGAGGCGCTGCGCCAGCAATAGCCGCGTGTCCGGTATCCTTGCGCTTTCCGCGCGGGAGGCATCCATGCGCATCCTCTTGGGTCTGATGCTGGCAGTGGTCGCGATGAATGCGAATGGAAGTGAAGTGAAGACAGGACGTTATGCGCTGGTCATCCATGGCGGTGCCGGCGTGATCGAACGCGATGCGCTCGGTGCCGATGACGAGCGCGAGATCCTCGCCGCGCTGGACGCCGCGCTGGACGCAGGGAATGCAGTGCTGTCGCAGGGCGGCAGCGCGCTCGACGCGGTGGAAGCCGCGGTCGTGGCGCTGGAAGAATCGCCGCGTTTCAATGCCGGCAAGGGCGCTGTGTACAACGCCGAAGGCAAGCACGAACTGGATGCCTCGATCATGGAAGGACATACGCGCCGGGCGGGTGCGGTGGCCGGGGTGTCCACCATCCGTAACCCGATCCGGCTGGCGCGCACGGTGATGGAGCATTCGCCGCACGTGATGCTGATCGGCGACGGTGCTGAGCGGTTCGCCGACGCGCATCCGGACGTCGAGCGCGTCTCCAACGACTGGTTCGATACCGAAACGCGGCATGAACAACTGCTGCGCGCGCAGGAGCGCGAACGTGCCGAAGCGCAGTCTTCGGAAAGCAATCCCGAAGATCTGAAAGGCAAGTATTTCGGCACCGTCGGCGCGGTGGCACTGGACGTGCACGGGCACATCGCCACGGCCACCTCGACCGGCGGCATGACCAACAAGAAGTGGGGGCGCGTCGGCGATTCGCCGATCATCGGTGCCGGCACTTGGGCGGACGATCGCTGCGGCGTGTCGGGCACGGGCTGGGGCGAGTTCTTCATCCGCACCGCGGTGGCGCACGACATCTGCGCGCGCGTGGCCTATCGCGGCGACTCGCTGCAGGCGGCCGCCGACGAGGTGATGATGCGGGTCGTGCCCGAACTGGGCGGCGACGGCGGCGCGATCGCCATCGATCGTGACGGCAACATCGCCATGCCGTTCAATACCTCGGGCATGTACCGCGGCTGGATCCGGCCCGACGGCAGTCGCGGCACCGCGATCTTCCGCGAAGACTGACCGGCTCGACCCGATGTCGTCCGATGCCGTCCACGCACCGGTTCCGGCATCACTCGGGGCGGATGCATGGCGACGGCTCGAACGCCTGTCGCGCCAACTCTCGAGGCGGCATGACGAAGCGGACGACCTGCTGCAGGATGTGATGCTTGCCGCGTTGGAAGCAGGGCGTGGCGACGAGCGATGGTTGCAGGGCGTGATGCGTCATCGTGCCGCGTTCGTGGCGCGCGGTGCTGCACGGCGCAAGTGCAGGGAGGTGCTCGCGGGCGAGTCGGTGCATGGGAGTGCCGGGGTCGGCGACCGCATTGCACCGACGCTCGATGGGAGTGCGCTCGATCCCGCCTTGGCCGCCCTGCTGGCGCGATTGCCGCCCGCGTCACGACGGGTCTTGCTATTGGCGTTGCATGGATTGGGTGCCGGCGAAATCCAATGGTTGTTGCGCACGTCGCCGGCAGCGTTCCGGCAGCGGGTTGCCGCCATCCGCCGCGAATTGCGGAAGCTGCCGGCGGGCATGCGCGATGCGATTGCCGATGCCATGCCGGCCACGGCGCACGGCGTGGCGTCCGACACGCGCTTCGGGCTGCGTCGCAGGATCCTCGTCGCGGCCGGGACGCAACTGTCCTCGGCCGGCAGCCACGATCCGGATGGCCACCTCCTGCTGTTCAAGTCGCCTGCTCACGTTACCGCGCCTCGCGGCAACCATGACGGTGCCGGCAACGACGGAAGGCTCGTGTCCGTGGATGCACCGCGTCGCGCCGGCATTCCTTGATCGTCCGTCGAACCCATTCCGGAGAACCACGACATGCTCGGCAACGCCCGCCTCGACACCATCGTCTTCCTCGTTTCGCAGCTTGATCGCACGGTTGCGTTCTACCGCGATGCCCTTGGCCTGGAAGTGGAACTGATCGACGGCCACGACGGCGCGCTGGCAACCGCGCAGGCCGGGGCGGTATCGCTGGTCTTCATCCCGCAGCCGGCAAAGGTGGGCGACAGCCCGATCCCTGTCTTCAGCATCGATGGCGGCATCGACGACTGCCTCGATGCGCTGGTCGCGCACGGCGTCGAGATCACTACGCCCGTCAGCATGGCACCCGACGGCGGCCTGACCTTCGATTTCCTCGACCCCGACCGCAACGCACTCAGCGTCCACCAGCCGGGGGATGCCCCGCGTCGCCGCTGACGGCGCTCAGGGCTGCAGGTAGGGCGCGACGATGCCGCGCCACAGCGCATAGCCGTCCGCGTTGAGGTGCAGCCTGTCAGCCAGGAACAACTCGGCGCGTGGCTGCCCGTCCGCGCCGAGCATCGGGGTGGCCACGTCGATGAAGTCGATGCCGCGCTGCGTCGCGGCCCACTCCCGCACCAGCCGGTTGGCGTCCTGCTGCCGTCCCAGTTGCTCCGCACGCGACGGGCTGGGCTTGATCGCCAGATAGCCGATGCGCACGCCGGGCAGGTCTTGGCGCAGGCGGGCAACGAAGGCCTGGACGTCGTGCAGTATCTGGTCGGGCGTGCGTCCGGCGTTGACGTCGTTGTCGCCGGCATAGATCACTACTTGGCGTGGCCGGTAGCGGAGGGCGACCTGGTCGGCGTAGTGCACCGAATCGCGCACCTGCGAGCCGCCGAAGCCGCGGTTGAGCACCGGGACGCCCGGGAAGTCTGCGGTCAGCGTCTCCCACATCCGCACGGACGAACTCCCGGTGAACACCACCGGACGGGCAGGAGGCGGGTTGGCCGCATCCTCGGCCGCAAAGCGGGCCATGTCCTGGATCCAGTCCGGGGAGGACACCGGGTCGACTCGGGGCACGGCGGTTTCCGGGGTGGCCGGCGTGGTGGCGCAGGCCGAGAGCAGCCAGGCCAGCAGCAGGGTCGGCAAGAGGGTGGTGCGGGCGAAAGACATGGGGGCAGCTCCGGGGAAAGCGGCCAGTGAAGCAGCCGGACGCGGCCGGACGCAAACCGGGCACGATCGCCCCGCGTGAAACGGGTTGCTCACATCGGATATGGCAAAATTGCCCGCTTCCGGTGCCGTCCGGGTTCCCGAGGGATCCATGCCGTCGATTTTCCTGTGGTCGTCTTCGCTCGTTGCCGGGGAAATGCCGGAAGCAGGCCGCACGCCCAGCGGTCGGTACGGGTAAGCGGGACATGGCCGACGAATTCGGACACCTGCCACGCCGACCGGCGCGGATGCTGATGGCGGCCGTATGGTCGATCCAGGGGTTGCGCGCGGCGTGGCTCCACGAGTCCTCGTTCCGGCTGGAGGTTTACCTCCTGCTGGTGATGGGGCCGCTGGCGCTGTGGTTGGGCGACGATGGCGTGGAGCGCGCCTTGCTGCTCGGGAGCTGCCTGCTGGTACTGGTGGCGGAACTGCTCAACTCGGCGATCGAAGCGGTGATCTCGCGTTACGGCGACGAACGCCACGAGTTGGCCGGGCGTGCCAAGGACATGGGCTCGGCCGCCGTGTTCGTGGCGATGATGAATGTATTGCTGGTGTGGGGACTGTTGCTGGTTCCGCGCTGGATCTAACTGACTGAAAAGAGAAAGAGGAAGGCAAATCCGATGATGGAGCTGTTGAGCGATCCGCAGGTATGGATCCTGCTGTTGACGTTGAGCACGATCGAGATCGTGCTGGGCATCGACAACCTGGTGTTCATTTCCATTGCGGTGAGCAAGCTGCCGCCGGAGCGGCGCGAATTCGCGCGCAAGTTCGGCATCGCCGTCGCGTGCATCACCCGCATCCTGCTGCTGCTCACGCTGGCATGGCTGGCGGGGTTGACTGCGGATCTGTTCGCGATCTTCGGCCACGGCATCTCGGTGCGCGACTTGGTGCTGGTACTGGGTGGCGTGTTCCTGCTGGTGAAGGGCGCCATGGAGATCCGCGACTTGGTGGTGGGCGAGAGCGAATCGGAAGACGTCCACACCAAAGCCAAGGTGTCCTTCGCCGCAGTCATCACCCAGATCGCGATCATCGACATCGTGTTTTCGCTGGATTCCGTGATTGCCGCGGTCGGCATGGCCGGCGACTACGTACCGGTGATGGTGGCGGCGATCCTGATCGCAGTCGCGGTGATGCTGCTGGCGGCCCGTCCGCTGGGGCAGTTCATCGACAACAACCCGACGATCAAGATGCTGGCGCTGGCTTTCATCATCCTGATCGGTGCCTATCTGGTGGCCGAAGGCTTCGACGCGCACATCCCGCGTGGCTACATCTACGGCGCGATGGGTTTCTCGGCGATGGTCGAGATCCTCAATCTGTGGGTGAAGCGCAACGCGCGCCGTCGTGGCGAGAAGGCCACGACGGGCGTCGACGTGCCGCTCTGAGTCGGGCGGCAAGCAAATCGTGTGCCCCGGGCCGGGTGCTCGGGCACAATGCGCGCATGACTTTCGGGAAGCATCCGGCCCCATGATCCACCTGCACCAGATCGATCCCGTCGCATTCTCGCTCGGCCCGTTGCGCGTGCACTGGTACGGCCTGATGTACCTGCTCGCCTTTGCCGTGGCCTGGTGGCTGGGCACGCGTCGGGTGCGCGCGGGACGCTTGCCGGTCAATGCCGATGCGTTCGGCGACCTGCTGTTCTACGGCATGATCGGCGTGGTGGTCGGCGGTCGCCTTGGTTCGATCCTGTTCTACGACTTCGCCGGCTACCTGCACGATCCGATCCGGATGCTCAAGGTCTGGGAAGGCGGGATGAGCTTCCACGGCGGCCTGCTGGGCGTGCTGGTCGCGGCGTGGCTGTGGTCGCGCAAGCACAAGCTGCATTTCTTCGACACCATGGACTTCGTCGCGCCACTGGTGCCGGCAGGCCTCGGGTTCGGCCGACTCGGCAACTACATCGGTGCCGAACTGTGGGGCAAGTACACGCAGGCCGGCTGGGGCGTGGTATTCCCGACCGATCCGCAATTCCGCGGCTGGAGCGCGGAACAACTGCAGGCGCAGTTCGCTTCCGGCGCGCTCGACCCGTTCGCACGGCATCCCTCGCAGCTCTACCAGGCGTTCCTCGAAGGCCTGGTGATGTTCTGCGTGCTGTGGTGGTATTCGTCCAAGCCGCGGCCCCGCTATGCGGTGAGCGGACTGTTCGCGCTGCTCTATGGCGTGTTCCGATTCGCGGTTGAATTCGTCCGTGTGCCCGATGCCGACATCGGCTACCTGGCCTTCGGCTGGCTGACGATGGGGCAGGTGTTGTCGCTGCCGCTGGTCGCGCTGGGCATCTACCTGTTGTTGAAATCGCACAAGGCGCCGACGTTGCAACCCGTCGTGGCCGGAGGCAAGCAATGAAGCAATACCTGGATCTGCTGCGCCACGTGCTGGAGCAGGGCGCGGAGAAATCCGACCGCACCGGCACCGGCACGCGCAGCGTGTTCGGCTGGCAGATGCGTTTCGACCTCAATGAAGGCTTCCCGCTGGTCACCACCAAGAAGCTGCACCTGCGCTCGATCATCCACGAGCTGCTGTGGTTCCTGAAGGGCGAGACCAACATTGCCTATCTCAAGGACAACAAGGTCAGCATCTGGGACGAGTGGGCCGACGGACATGGCGAACTCGGCCCGGTCTACGGCAAGCAGTGGCGCAGTTGGGAAGGCGCCGACGGCAAGACCATCGACCAGATGCAGTGGCTGGTCGACGAGATCAAGCGCAACCCCGATTCGCGCCGCCTCGTGATCAGTGCGTGGAACGTGGCCGAACTGCCGAAGATGGCGCTGATGCCGTGCCACTCGCTGTTCCAGTTCTACGTGGTCGACGGCAAGCTCAGTTGCCAGCTCTACCAGCGCAGCGGCGACATCTTCCTCGGCGTGCCGTTCAACATCGCCAGCTACGCCTTGCTGACGCACATGGTGGCGCAGGCGACCGGGTTGGGCGTGGGCGATTTCGTACACACCTTGGGTGATGCGCATCTGTATTCCAACCACTACGAGCAGGCGCGCGAGCAACTCGCGCGCACGCCGCGCGCGCTGCCGAAGCTGCATCTGAATCCCGACGTGACCGACCTGTTCGGTTTCACCTTCGACGACATCGAGATCCACGGCTACGATCCGCACCCGGCGATCAAGGCGCCGGTCGCCGTCTAGGCCGCGATGCGGATTTCGCTGGTCGCCGCGCTCGACCGTAACCGCGCCATCGGGCGCGGCAATGCATTGCCCTGGCGATTGCCGGATGACCTGAAGCGCTTCAAGGCGCTGACACTCGGCAAGCCGGTGCTGATGGGGCGCAAGACCGCCGAATCGCTGGGACGTGCGTTGTCGGGGCGCTTGAACCTGGTGCTCACGCGCAACGGGCGGGTGCCATTCGACGGCATGCGTGCCGTCGCTTCCATCGACGATGCACTGCGCATCGCCGCGGATGCCGGGAGCCGCGAGTTGTGCGTCATCGGCGGCGGCGAGGTCTATGCGCTGGCACTGCCGGTCGCGGACGCATTGCACCTGACCCACGTGGACGTGGAGGTCGATGGTGCCGATGCGTTCTTCCCGCCGTTCGATGCGAACGACTGGATCGAGGTAGCGCGCGAACCCCATGCCGCCGATGCGAAGCATGCGTCCGCGTTCACGTTCGTCGATTACCGCCGCCGCGTGGTTGGCGATGCCGATCCACAGGGCGCACCGTCGCCCGCAGGCATCACTTCCTCGGCGGCTTGACCTTCTGCGGGGGCGGCGTTTCCAGCCCCGGCACCTGCACGATCCGCAGCTCTTCCGCATCCAGTTGCAGCGCGGTCAACTTGCCGCCCCAGACGGCGCCGGTATCCAGCGCGTGCACTCCGTGGCCGATGAACAGGCCCAGCGTCGACCAGTGGCCGCAGGCGATCTTCAAGTCGCGTTCGGCACGGCCGGGCACTTCGTACCACGGGTACAGGCCCGGTTGCTGCGTGCCGGGCGCGCCCTTTTCCTCGAACGCGATGCGCCCGCGCGGCGAACAGTAACGCATGCGGGTGAACACGTTGATGATGGCGCGATCGCGCTCCATGCCGGTCAGCCTCGGCGACCATGCAGGGCGGTCGCCGTACATGTTCTTGAGCAGCTTGCCGGCATCCCTGCCACGCAGTTTGCGCTCGACTTCGCGTGCGTGCTGCTCGGCCATGGCGGTAGTCCATTTCGGCGCCAGACCGGCATGCACCATCATCCAGCCAAGCGCGTGGTCGGCATGCACCAGCGGCTGCCCGCGCAACCAGTCGAGCAGTACGTCGCGGTCGTCCGCGAACAGGATGCCTTGCAGGTCCGGATTGACCTTGCGCTGTTCGTCCTCGCGCCGTTCGGCGATGGCCAGCAGCGACAGGTCATGGTTGCCGAGCACGGTCAGCGCGTTGTCGCGCAGCGAGTGGACCAGGCGCAGCGTCTGCAGCGATTCACCACCGCGGTTGACCAGGTCGCCACAGAACCACAGGCGGTCGTGGGCAGGATCGAAGCGGATCCTCTCCAGCAGGCGCTGGGTCGGGCCGTAGCAGCCCTGCAGGTCGCCGATCGCCCAGGTCGCCATCAGTGCAGGGTTCGCGGCACGGAGAGCGTGAACGGTGGGATCGGCGCATCGAAGCGGGTGCCGTCGTCGCCGACCATGTCGTAGTTGCCTTCCATGGTTCCGACCGCGGTCTGCAACACGGCGCCGGAGGTGTAGGTGAACTCCTCGCCCGGCTCGATGCGCGGCTGTTCACCGACCACGCCGTCGCCGCGCACCTCTTCGCTCTTGCCGTTGGCGTCGGTGATGATCCAGTGCCGCGACAGCAACTGCGCGGGCAGCTTGCCCAGGTTGCGGATGCTGATGGTATACGCGAAGACGTAGCGATCCTGCTCCGGTTTCGACTCTTCGTCGAGGAAGCGCGTGGCGATCTGGATTTCCAGCCTGTAATCGGGGGTGGTCATGCGCACAGTGTAAGGCCGGGTGCATGAAACCTTCGACTACGCCGGGGGGGATTGGTTCGCCAGGCGGATGAAGTCGGCCACCGCAAGTTGCTCTGCACGGATCTGCGGGTCGATGCCCGCGGCGCGGATCGCGTCTTCGTCGCACAGCCGCGACAGCGCGTTGCGCAGGGTCTTGCGGCGTTGGCCGAAGGCATCGCGGACGATGTCGGCGAAGCGGGCGGGGTCGTCGATCCCCACCTCGTCCTTCGCGCGCGGCACCAGCCGGACGACTGCGGAATCGACCTTCGGCGGTGGCCGGAATGCACCGGGGCCGACCACGAATAGCGACGTCACCTTGCACCAGGCCTGCAGCATCACGCTGAGCCGGCCATACACCTTGCTGCCCGGCGCGGCGGCCATGCGGTCGACCACTTCCTTCTGCAGCATGAAGACCATGTCGTGGATCGACGTGGCATGCGCCAGCGCGTGGAACAGGATCGGCGAGGACAGGTTGTAGGGCAGGTTGCCGACCAGTCGGATCGGCGTGCCTGCCGCCAGCGCGGTGAAGTCCACGTCCAGCACGTTGGCGTGGATGAGCGTGAGTTCGCCGTGGTTGCGCGCGGCCTCGGTCAGTGGTGCCAGCAGGTCGCGGTCGAATTCGATCGCGGTCAGGCTGCCGTGGCGGTCGAGCATCGGGAAGGTCATCGCGCCCTGTCCGGGGCCGATCTCGACGATGCGGTCACCGGGTTTGGGATTCACGGCGAGGATGATCTTCTCGACCACGCCACGCTCGTGCAGGAAGTGTTGCCCCAGCGATTTCTTGGCAGGCTCGGAGAAGCCTGGTGGCCGGGAATGCGTGTTCATGCCAGTTTGGCTCCCAGTGGCACGTCGCCGTCGGGCACGCACAGCGCCACGCGCCCTAGTGCGTCGTGGAAGCCGGTGACCAGGCATTCGGACATCAATGGCCCGATCTGTTTCGGCGGGAAATTCACCACGCCGACCACGAGCCGGCCGACCAGTGTTTCAGGCGCGTAGAGTGCGGTGATCTGCGCGCTGGATTTGCGGATGCCGATCTCCGGCCCGAAATCGACTTCGAGCACGTAGGCGGGCTTGCGTGCCTGCGGGAACTCGCGTGCGGACAACACGCGGCCGACACGCAGTTCGACCTTGGCGAAGTCGTCCCATCCGATGGGCTGCATGCGTTGCGCTTCGTCGTTCATGCGTGTCGCGCCATGCGTTGCCGCGCGAGTCGCGTGCAGTTGTCGATGGCCGCGAACAGGCTCGATGGATCCGCGCGCCCGCTGCCGGCAAGATCGAATGCGGTGCCGTGGTCGACGGCGACGCGCGGGTAGGGCAGGCCGAGCGTGAGGTTCACCGCGCGCTCGAAGCCGCTGTACTTCAGCACCGGCAAGCCCTGGTCGTGGTACATCGCGAGCATGGCATCGAATCCTTGCAGTTTTGTCGGCAGGAAGGCGGTGTCTGCCGGCAAGGGGCCGACGAGTCGCATGCCTTCGCTGCGCAGGCGTTCCAGCACGGGTTCGATCACGTCGATCTCCTCGCGCCCGAGGTGGCCGGATTCGCCCGCATGCGGGTTGAGTCCGAGCACGGCGATGGTGGGGTCGGCGATACCAAAGTCGTTGCGCAATGCCGCATGCACGATGCGCAGCGTGCGTTCGAGCCCCGTCGGCGTGATCGCATCAGCCACGTCGCGCAGCGGCAGGTGGGTGGTGGCCAGCGCGACGCGCACGATGTCGTTGGCGAGCATCATCACCACGTCGCGGCCTGCGCGCTCGGCCAGCAGTTCGGTGGTGCCGGTGTAGGCGATGCCGCCGGCATTGATCGTCGCCTTGTGTACCGGGCCGGTGACGATGCCGTCGAACTCGCCGCGCAGGCAGGCGTCCGCTGCGAGTGACAGGGCGGAAACGACGGCGGTGGCGTTGCGCGGATCCGGGTTGCCGGGCGAGATCGGCGCGGCATCGTCGACCTGGATCAGGCGCAGTCGGCCTGGTGCGGCGACCGGTGCATCTGCCGGGAGGCAATCGAGATCGAGCCCGATCTGCTGGGCTGCCTGCACGAGCGTCGTGCGGTCTGCGAATGCGACCAGGTCGGCATCCCAGTCCCGTTGCGCGGCCCGCGCGCAGAGTTCGGGGCCGACGCCGGCCGGCTCACCCGGAACCAGCGCCAGCCGCGGGCGGCGCATCTCAGCCCCCGCTGGCGGGATCCGCGGCGTTGCCGGTGCGGATGTCGACGAAGGCTTCGCCGCGCATTTCGCGCAGGTAGCGATCCCACTCGTCTTCCAGCTTGCGCTGGCCGATCGACTCGCGGATTTGTGCGCGACGGTTGTCGTCGGAGACGTTGGCCTGGCGCGCCGCGACGCGCTGCGCGATGTGCCAGCCGGCCTGCGTGCGGAAGGGCGCGGACACCTGGCCATCCTGCAGCGCGGCGATCTGGCCACCGAACTCGGGGCCGAATTCATCGGCGGTGAACCAGCCGAGGTCGCCGCCATTGGGCTTGCTGGACGCGTCGTCCGAATGTTCCCTGGCGATTGCGGTGAACTCCGCGCCGCCGGCGATGCGCGCACGCAGGGTATCGATGCGCGCCTTGGCCTCGGCATCGCCATTGCTGCCCTGTCCGGGGCGGATCAGGATGTGGCGGGCTTCGTATTGGGTCACGGTACCGCCGCCGACGGCACTGCCGTCGCGGGTTTCGACCAGCTTGAGCAACTGGAAGCCGCTGGGGCCACGTACCGGGCCGAGGACGTCGCCGGCCTGCATCGAACGGATCGCATTGGCGAAGGCGGCCGGGATTTCGTCGAGGCTGCGCCAGCCGAGCTCGCCGCCTTCGAGTGCATTCGGGCTGTCCGAGTAACGCACGGCGGCAGCGGCGAATTCCATCTCGTTGCGATCGAGCAGGCTCTTGATGCCGTCGATCTTGGTCTGGCCGGTCGAGATCTGCTCGGGCGTCGCGCCTTCGGGCAGTGCCACCAGGATGTGCGCGAGGCGGAATTGCGTACCGCCGGACTGCGCGGCCAGCGCGGCGTCGACTTCGGCATCGCTGACGCTGACGCGGCTCTGCGCGAAGCGCTGCTTCATGCGCTGGATCAGGAGTTCGTCACGCAACGAGTTGCGGAAATCGTCGAACGACATGCCTTCGAGCGCGAGTTGCTGGCGCAACTGCTCGGGCGACAGGTTGTTCTGCTGGGCGATGCCGGACACCGTGGAGTCGAGTTCCTGGTCGCTGATCCGCAAGCCGGTCTGCGATGCGCGCGCGGTCTGCAGCTTCATCAGGATCAGGCGCTCGAGCACCTGGCGCTCCAAGATGGCCCTGGGCGGCAACTGATCCTGGCGGTTGGCGTACTGGGCGAGGATGTTGGCCACCGCGCGGTCGAGCTCGCTGCGAAGGATCAGATCCTCGTCGACGATGGCGGCGATCCCTTCCAGGGGCTGGGTCTGCTGCGCATGGGCGGGGGCGCCCAGCAGCGCAAAGGCGATGGACAGGCAGGCGATCAGGGTCTTCATGGCATCGATTCGAGGGGAATGGCGTCGTCGTTGGGGAGGTCGCTGCGGACTTCCGACGGCGGGACGAGATAGAGGTCGTCGCGGTAGTAACCGAGGATAGCACGGCGCAGTCGATCCCTCGTTTCGGGGCCGGCGGAGCCAAGGCCCTTGAACTCGATCTCGAGCTGGATCGCGTCGTTCATTTCGCCCGAGCGGTTGCGCACGTAGCGGCGGGTGACCAGGCGTGCGGCCATGCAGCAGCTTTCCCACTGCACGCCGAAGATGCCTTCGAGCAGCTTGCTTTCGTCGAACGAGTAGTAGTAGCGGCCGACGAGGCTCCACGTCGGGTTGATCGGGTAGAGGAACGAGAAGTCGGCCTGCTGGAGTAGGTCGGCCTGGGTGATCGGATTGCGCCGGTACCGGTAGGACAGGTTGACGATGCCGTCGTTGCCGATGAGGTAGCGGGTGCGGAAGCTGGCCAGGTCTTCGCTGCGGCTGGTCGGGTTCCACTGGTAGCTGGCGCCGACCGTCCAGCGGTCGTTGATGGCGTAGTTGGCGTCGGCCACCCAGGCCGAGCGGCCATCCTCGACGGGCAACTCGCGACCAACGACCGTGCGCGAATCCTCGAAATAGAAGATCTGGCCGATGCTGGCGGAGAGTTTCTCGCGGCCGTCGGACTCGCGGATCAGGCGCGAGGTGAGGGCGAGCGTCATCTGGTTGGCATCGGCTTGGCGGTCGCCACCGGAGTAGCGGTTGTCGCGGAACAGTTGTCCCCAGCTGAAGGTCAGCGGCCGGGTGTCGAACAGCGGCATGTCGCGCTGGTCGTGGTACGGCGCGTTGAGATAGAACAGTCGTGGTTCCAGCGTGTGCAGGAATGACTCGCCGCGGAACGTGGTCTCGCGGTCGAAGAACAGGCCAGCATCGATCGAGGTGATCGGCATGCTGCTGCTGGGGGCATCGTCGTACAGGCCGGCGACCACGGCGGCGGGAGGCGTCGCGTTGTTCGGCAAGCCGAGGGCTTCGCGTGCGCGCGCGGTCGCGATGTTCGTGGCGAGCGCGTTATCGAGCCGGTAGTCGGTGTGTCGCCATGCGACGGTCGGCCGCACGTACCAGCTCGCGCCCTCGAAAGGCATGCTGAGGTAAGGCTTGAGGAACAGGCGGCTGCCGCCAGGCTTGCCGGTGTCGTCGGTGTGCGAGAAGCGCACGACCTCGGTCTCGGCGCCAGCGACCAGCCAGCGTCCGAAGGGTTGTTCCCAGTTGAAGTACGCACGCGGCATGCGGTGGTAGGGCATGCTTGATTCGGACTGGGTGTAATCCGAAAGCATCCAGTAATTGGCGGCCACGCCGGCGTTCCAGTAACGGCCGTGGCCATAGACGCCGACATCGCTCTGCAGCGAGATGTTGGAAATGCCGTCGAGGCTGCTGCTGGCGTCCTCGACCCAGCGCGGGTCGCTGATCCAGTTGAGGCGCGCGCGGGCCTGCCATTGGCGATTGACGTTCTGCACGCCGGTGAAGCGCAGGCTGCCGCGGTTGTCCCTTCGCCAGTTGTCCGGGTTGATGCCCAGGTCGATCTCTTCCTGTCGGCCGGCCTGTGTCAGGTCGTCGGAAGGCAGGAATTCGGCTTCGAGGATGCCGCGGCCGGTTTCGGTCAGGTAGCGGAACTCGGTGCCGAGCTGGAGGCCGCGGCGGCTCATCCAGCGCGGCTCCAGGGTCATGTCGTAGTTGGGCGCGAGGTTGAGGTAGATCGGCTGCGTGTAGTCGAAGCCGTTGCGCCCCGAATAGCTGATGTTGGGATACAGCAGGCCGGTCCGTCGCCGGTCGTCGATCGGGAACGCGGCCCACGGCACGTACAGCACCGGCACCTTGCCGATGTGCAGCGTCGCACTGCGCGCGGTGCCCATGCCTTTGTCGGTGTCCACGTCGATGCGTTGCGCGCGCAGTTCCCACATCCGCTGGCTGGGCGGGCAGGTCGAATAGGACGAGCGCATCATGCGCCCTTCCGAACCCGTCATCTCGATCCGTTCGGCGCTGCCGTTGCCGCGTCGTTCGGTCAACTGGTAGCGCACGTTGTCCATGCGGTGGGATTCGGTTTCCTGGCTGCCCTCCAGGCGGTCGGCGACGACGCGCATGCCCGAGTCCTGGTAGCGCACGGTGCCGGTGGCGACGTAAGTGCCCTTGTCCTGGTGGTACTCGAGGTCGTCGGTGCCGAGGAACTGGTCGCCGCGGCGCAGGGTGACGCCGCCCTTGATGTTCTGCACGCCGCCGTCGATGCCCGAGACTTCGTCGCCGTCGATCAGCGTCGGCAGGTTCTCGCGCTCGTCGACCGATCCCGTGGGCGCGTGCGCATCGAGGAAGGCCGGGACGGCATCTTCCACGGGGCACATCGACCAGTCGACCGGTGGATCGTCGTATGCGTGCGCTGCCAGCGATGCGGCGATGCAGAAAGGCAGGGGCAGCAGGCGGAAGACAGGGCGCACGCAGGAGTCCGTTCGGCGGAAAGGCGCCTAGCTTGCCCCATGGTGCAGGGGGCGGCAACGCGCGGCGTTGACGTGGAGTTCATGCTGGGAAGCCGCCTGGAAGCGGACGACCCCCGGTTCCGAAACCATGGCTGAACGGAAAGGGCCGGCCCTGGCCGTCTTACGCCGCGAACAGTGCCCCGACATGGGCCACGCTGCACTCGCGCAGGGCCTGCAGGTCGTAGCCGCCTTCCAGCATCGAGACCATCCGCCCCCAGGCGTGCCGGCGCGCGATGGCGGCCAACTCCCCGGTCAGCCACGCATAGTCGCCGGCGTCGAGGTGGATCTGCGCCAGCGGGTCGCGCCAGTGCGCGTCGAAGCCGGCCGAGACCAGCAGCAGTTCCGGGGAGAAGGCGTCGATCTCCGGGAGCAGGCGCGTCGACCAGGCGTCCCGGAACTCGGCGCTGCCGCTGCCGGCGGCCAGTGGCACGTTGAAGACGTTGCCGACGCCGCGCTCGTCGGCATTGCCGGTGTCGGGGTAGAGCGGCATCTGGTGCGAGCTGAGGTACTGCACGCGGGGTTCGTGCTCGAAGATCGCTTGCGTGCCGTTGCCGTGGTGGACATCGAAATCGATGATCGAGATCCGCGACAGCCCGTGGCGTTCGAGCGCATGCGCGGCGGCGACGGCGATGTTGTCGAACAGGCAGAAGCCCATCGCCACGTCACGTGTGGCGTGGTGGCCGGGCGGGCGCACGGCGCAGAAGGCGACGTCGATCTCGCCCTTGAGCACGGCATCGGTCGCGGCGATGCCGGCGCCCGCGGCACGCAGCGCGGCTTCGGGCGAACCAGGCGACAGTGCCGTATCCGAATCCAGCATCACGCGGATGCCGGGCGCGTTGAGCACGCGGTCGATCAGAGCCTCGTCATGGGTGCGTGCAAGCTGGCCGCGGGTCGCGCGGGGCGCGTCGAGCCATTCGGCGCCGGGGAAAGCTTCTCGCAGGGCATCGACCACGGCCTCGAGGCGCTGCGGGCATTCGGCATGGCCGGGCCCGGTGTCATGGTCGAGGCAGGCGACGTGGGTGTAGATCGAGGCGCGACGGTTCATGCGGTGGGGGCGCAGGTCGTCAGCGCGTGCGTCGTTCGTGCTGCCACAGCACCTCGCCATGCCCGCTCGCGCGCGCCAGCACGCGCGCCAGCACGAACAGCAGGTCGGACAGGCGGTTGAGGTAGCGGATCGCCTGCGGGCGCACGGCATCGTGGTGCGACAGCGTCACCGCGTCGCGTTCGGCACGGCGCACGACGGTGCGTGCGACATGGCAACGTGCAGCGGCTTCGCCACCGCCGGGCAGGATGAAATCCTTCAGCGGCGGCAGGTCGTCGTTGTAGCGGTCGAGATGCTGTTCGAGCCGGTCGATGTCGGCATCGTGGATCGCCGAATGTCCCGGGATGCACAGCTCGCCGCCGAGGTCGAACATCTGGTGCTGCACGGCGGTCAGCAGTTCGCGGATGTCGTCGGGCAGGTCGCAGGCCAGCAGCACGCCGAGCGTGGAACTGGCTTCGTCGACCGTGCCGTAGGCGGTGACCCGCGCCGAATCCTTGGCGACGCGGGTGCCGTCACCCAGGCCGGTGGTGCCGTCGTCGCCGGTGCGGGTGTAGATCTTCGAGAGCCGGTTGCCCACGGCTGCGGGTCAGGGCAATTGCTTGTGGGTGCCGATGTCCTTGAGCACGCCGAGTTGCACAAGCGCGACGTGCATCATCGCCGCGACCGCAACGTACATGGCCGCGACGCGCAAGTAGG
Source organism: Luteimonas sp. (assembly GCA_024707405.1). GTDB lineage: Bacteria > Pseudomonadota > Gammaproteobacteria > Xanthomonadales > Xanthomonadaceae > Luteimonas. The sequence continues at coordinate 55,881 of JANPZU010000004.1, read as the reverse complement.
GCGCCAGCCAGTCGGTGTAGTTCTTCCACCAGCCCGCGAGGGTCGGGTTGGCGACGCTGTCGCTGAGCCAGTAGAAGCCGCCCTGTGCGAACAGGTGGCACACCGCCACCGACACCGGCAGCACGATGGCCAGCAGGCCCAGTGCCTTCCAGCCGATGCCGCCATGGTGGCGTTGCAGCCACCAGCCGCCACCCCACAGCGCCGCATGCGCGGGCAGCAGCGCCCAGTAGCCGGGCGAGACGCAGTAGTGGCTCCAGAAGTCGATGCCCTGGCCGCGGATGACGATGAAATCGATCAGCACCGCCAGCGCCATGAGCGCCGGGAACGCCCAGCGCGTCCACTGCGAGAGGTAGAAACCGCCGACGAAGAACACCGCCCAGCTGGCATCCGGCACCGCCGCGAAATGATGGACGCGCGTCACGGCCAGGGTCATGCCGAGCAGGGCCAGGATCACGACGCGTTGCTGGGATGTGTTCATGCAGGGCGGTTCCGGGTCGGCAGGCGGGATCTGCGACATTCTAGCGAAGCCGGCCGCCCGCTGCCCGGCGCTCGCTAGAATGTCGCCATGTCTGCTCACGACCATGATGTGGCCATCGTCGGTGGCGGCCTGGTGGGCGCCAGCCTCGCGATCGCACTGGATCGGGCCGGCGTCGACACCGCGCTCATCGAGGCCACGCCCCCCGGCGCCATGCCCGAGGTGTTCGACCAGCGCAACCTCAGCTTCGCCGACGCCACCGTGAACGCGCTCGAGGCGCTGGGGGTGATGCAGAAGCTGCGCACGCCGCCGGGGTCGATCGCCCGGATCCACGTCAGCCGTGCCGGAGATTTCGGCAGCGTCCGGCTCGATGCCGGCGACTACGGCCGCGCGCACTTCGGCAAGGTCGTGGTGGCGCGTGATTTCGGCGAAGCGCTGGAGGCTCGGCTCGGGGAACTGGCGCATGTCACCCGCTACCGCCCGGTGCGGTTCGCGGGCTTCGCCGATGGCGAAGCCGCGGTGCGCAGCCTGCGCCTTGCCGATACGGCCGGCGAGCGCCTGTTGCAGGCACGGCTGGTGGTCGGCGCGGATGGTACCCGCAGCCAGGTGCGCGATGCGCTCGGCATCGGCAGCGAAACACATGATTACGGGCAGCGGCTGTTCGTTGCCCGGCTGCGCACGCAGCGTGCGCCGGACGGAACCGCGTACGAGCGCCTGCGTGACGACGGCCCCACGGCGTTGCTGCCGCGCGGCGACGGGCATTACGGCCTCGTGCATGGTGTCGCCGAAGGCGATGCCGATGCCGTGTCCGCGCTCGACGACGAGGCCTTCCTCGACCGCGTGCAGCAGGCCTTCGGCTGGCGCGCGGGACGCTTCGTGTCGATCGGCCCGCGCAGCGTGTATCCGCTGGCGAAGGTGGTGGCCGATGCCACCGTTGCGCCGCGTGCGGTACTGGTCGGCAATGCCGCGCAGACCATGCATCCGCTGGGTGCTCAGGGTTTCAACCTCGGCCTGCGCGATGCGCTCACGCTGGCCGAACTCATCGCCTGTTCGGAGGATCCGGGCAGCGATGCCTTGCTGCAGGCGCATGTCGAACGCCGACGCGAGGATCGCGAGCGCACCCTTCGGTTCTCCGACGGATTGGCGCGTTTCACCGCCAATCCGGCGCCGTGGTTGCGTCCGCTACGCAGCCTCGGCTTGCTGGCGGTCGATGGCGTGCCGTCGCTGCAATCGCTGCTGGCGGGTGGCGCGATGGGGTATCGCGGCGACGTGCCGGAACTTTGCAGGAATCAGGCATGAGTCGCCGCGGACAACACGATGCCGTGATCGTCGGTGGTGGCGTGGTCGGTGCCGCGTGCGCGCTGGCACTGTCACGGCTTGATCTGGACGTGGTGCTGGTCGAGGCCGCCACGCCGCAGCCGTGGTCGGCTGATCATCCCGACCTGCGCGTCTATGCCTTCGCTCCGGACAACGCGGCCCTGCTCGACACCCTGGGTGCCTGGCAACCGGTGCGCAGGTCGCGCTTGCAGCCGTACCGGCGCATGCGTGTGTGGGATGCCGCGGGCGGCAACGACCTGGTGTTCGATGCCGATGCCCTCGGGCGCAGTGAGCTGGGCTGGATCGTCGAACACGGCCTGCTTGCCGACCGCTTGTGGGCGGCGCTGCAGGCGTCATCGGTGGACGTGCGTTGCCCGGCGCGCGTGGAATCGCTGGAGCATGGCGACGAGGGCATATCGCTGCGCCTCGACGATGGCAGCCGCATCGCCGCACGCGTGGCGATTGCCGCTGACGGCGCGGCGTCGACCCTGCGCCGGCTCGCGGGCATCCCGGTCGATGCCTGCGATTACGCCCAGCGCGGCGTGGTGGCGTACGTCGATTGCGAACATCCACACGCCGCGACAGCGTGGCAGCGGTTCCTGCCGACCGGGCCGCTGGCATTGCTGCCGTTCGCCGATGGACGTTGCTCGATCGTGTGGACGTTGCCCGAGCCGGAAGCGGCACGCGTGTTGTCGCTGGATGACGAGGCGTTCTCGCATGAACTCACCACCGCGTTCGACGCGCGGCTGGGAATGTTGCGGGTGTCCTCGAAGCGGGTGGCGTTCCCGTTGCGGCGACAGCTCGTGGACACACAGTTCACCGATGGCGTGCTGGTGATCGGCGATGCCGCGCACGCGGTGCATCCGCTGGCGGGGCAGGGCGTGAACCTCGGCTTGCGCGATGTGTCTGCCTTGCGCGATGCGATCCTCGATGCCAGGCGCAAGCGCGTGGATTGGCATTCCCCGCGTCGCCTCGCGCGCTGGGCGCGGACGCAGCGCAGCGAAAACACGCTGGCCGCGCATGCCTTCGAAGGCATCAACCGGTTGTATTCGAACGATGGCGTGGCATCGACCTTGCTGCGCGGGCACCTGCTCGGCATTGCGGGACGGTTGCCGCCGCTGGTCGATGCCTTCTGGAAACGCGCCGCAGGCATGTAGGGCGGGCCCTGGCCCGCCATCGCGCATCGTCCGTTTCGCCGTTGGCGGAACGAAGCCATTCCAGGCAATCAGTGTTGCGTCGAGAGCGCAATGGCGGGCCAAGGCCCGCCCTATGTCATTCGTGGTGTTTCAGTGCGCCGCTGCCGGCTTCCCGCGCAGGCGTTTGAACAACGTCACCGCCGCGACCACCAGTCCACCGGCGACGATGCCGACCACCGCGTTCGACAGCATCGGCGTCACCGCGCCCAGCACTTCGCCGATCCCCGGTATCGCCGCCGCATCCACCGCGGCATCGCGGATCCATTCGTCCACCGCATGCACGCCGTGCGTGAGGATGCCGCCGCCGACCAGGAACATCGCGGCCGTGCCGGCGATGGCGAGGCCCTTCATCAGCCACGGTGCGGCGTAGAGGATGCCGCGGCCGAACGCGGCAAGCGCCGCATTGGCCTTGCGGCTCAGGTACAGGCCGGCGTCGTCGAGCTTGACGATGCCCGCGACCAGCCCGTACACGCCGATGGTCATGATCGCGGCGATGCCGACCAGCACACCCAGTTGCACGGCGAATCCACGGTCGGCGACGGTGCCCAGCGCGATCACGATGATCTCGGCCGAGAGGATGAAGTCGGTGCGGATCGCGCCCTTGATCTTCTGCTGTTCCAGCGCCAGCAGGTCGACGCTTTCGTCGCGCACGGCCTCTACGTGCGCCGCGCGTTCGGCGGCATCGGCATGGCGGTTGTGGAAGAACTTGTGCCAGACCTTCTCGAAGCCCTCGTAGCACAGGAACAGGCCGCCGAGCATCAGCAAGGGCGTGACCAGCCACGGCAGGAATGCACTGATCGCGAGCGCGGCCGGTACCAGGATCAGCTTGTTGCGCACCGAGCCTTTCGCCACCGCCCAGACCACGGGCAGTTCGCGGTCTGCACGCACGCCGCTGACCTGTTCGGCATTGAGCGCGAGATCGTCGCCCAGCACGCCGGCGGTCTTGCGGGTGGCGACCTTGGTCATCGCCGCCACGTCGTCGAGCACGGTGGCGATGTCGTCGAGCAGGGCCAGCAGGCTGGATGCCATGGGTGGGGTCGTCGGTGGGGTGGCGGCGGATTGTATGCGCGCCGCGGGGGAGTGGCGTCAACGCCTCGCTGGCGGCACGGCGAAGACGGTGATTTCCTCGCGGTCGTGGTAGAGCTGCCTGGCGCGGATCTCGAGCGGGAGACCGGCGCTGTCGCGGAACAGATCCAGGCAGGTGCGCGTTTCCTGCCAGCGCTTCTTCATCGGCAGCTTGAGGTTGAAGATCGCCTGCCGGCACCAGCCTTCGCGGAACCAGTCGCCCATGCGACGCGCGACGCGCGAGGGTTGCTCGACCATGTCGCAGACCATCCAGTCCAGCGGTCGTTCCGGCTGCCAGCGGAAGCCGTCGGCGCGCAGGTGCGTCACGAACCCGTGTTCGAGTACGTGCGGGCGCAACGGCCCGTTGTCGATCGCGGTCACGCGCAGGCCGTGGCGTGCCAGCACCCATGTCCAGCCACCGGGAGCGGCGCCAAGGTCGGCGGCGGTCTTGCCGTCCTGCACCTGCCGCTCGCGCGTGGTGTCGTCGACCAGGGTCAGCAGCGCCTCTTCGAGTTTCAGCGCCGAACGCGACGGCGCGTCCGCATGCAGTTTCAGGCGCGGGATGCCGAGCGGCCACGGCGCACTGTCGCCGGACTGGCTGCGTGCGACGAAGGCGTGGTCGCCATCGACGAAACAGACATGGAGGCGAGGCCTGCGATGGTTCTCGCTAGCGGCCAGCCATCCCTGCTTGCGCAACGCCGGTCGCAACGCATTGCCGAAGCTGCGCGCCAGTCCAGACAGCGGCTTGCCGGCATCGGAGTCGGGGTGTTCGACGAACAGGTCGCCGTAGGGCGGGCCTTGGCCCGCCGTCTTGTTCTTCGTGGTGCCGAGCGCGTCGATGATCGGGGTGATGCGATCCTTCGGGTCGAGTCCGCGCAGGTCGGCGATCAGTTCGAGTTTTTGTCGCGCGAACACCAGGGCATCGAACGGCAGTGCGGTCGACAGTGCCTTCGCGTCTTCGCCCAGGAATTCGACATAGCCACTGTCGCGCTGCGTGCGCGCATAGCCGGCCAGCCCGGCTTCGGATGCGCGGTCGGTCAATTCCGCGGCAAGGTCGGCCTCGAAGCCGGCGCGGCAGTAGCAGAGCAATCCGGTCGAAGTCATCGTTGCATTGTAGGCCGGGCCTTGGCCCGGCACGGAGTCAGTACTTGCCGCCTTCCGACTCGCCGTAGGCACGAAGCACCTCGCGTGCGGCATTGCGCTGGATGTCGCGCACCACGGCGATGCCGCGACGTTCCAGTTCGCCCGCCCAGTCGGCTGGCAGCGGGCCTTCGTCGAACGGCGTCAGTGCTTCCACGTCTTCGGCGCGAGCACCGATCAGCAGTCTGTCGATGCCGGCCCAGACCGTTGCGCCGTAGCACTGGCAGCACGGCTGCGACGACGTGGCCAGCACGTAGGGGCCGACCGGCATGTCGTCGGCGTCGCGGTTGAGCCGCGCGCGCTGCGTGCGTTGCTGCGCCAGCATGTAGGCCATGGTCTCGGCATGGGCCACGGAGCAACTGTGCGGCAGCACGCGGTTCACGCCGACCGCGACGATGCGGTCGTCCGGCCCGAACACTGCGGCACCGAATGGCCCGCCGCTCCGTGCTTCGACATTGCGTCGCGACAGATCGATGGCCAATGCCACCTTGTCGTCGTCGCTGTCGTAGCTGCGCGATGCGTCGACGGCATCGTGCACCCACGCGGGCAGGGTGAGGTGGACTTGTGCGTAGAGCATCAGGCAAGCACCCCGGCCGTCATGCCTTGACCGCCCAGGTGTCTCGCAGCGACACGCTGCGATTGAACACCGGCGCATCGCTGCGATGGTCGCGACGGTCTGCGACGAAGTAGCCGATGCGCTCGAACTGGAACGGCTGCTCCGGTGCGGCGTCGGCTGCCGAAGGTTCGACATAGCCGCGCACGCTGCGCTTCGACTCCGGGTTGAGGTGGTCGCGATAGGTCTTGCCTTCACTCTCGTCGTCGGGATTCTCGACGGAGAACAAACGGTCGTACAGGCGGATTTCCGCCTCGACGGCGTGCTTGGCGCTGACCCAGTGGATCGTACCCTTGACCTTGCGGTTCGCGCCTTCCATGCCGGGCCGCGATTCGGGGTCGAGCCAGCCGCGCAGTTCGACCACATTGCCGGCGTCGTCCTTCACTACCTCGTCCACGCGGGCGATGCCGGCGCCGCGCAGGCGGATCTCGCCGCCGGGCACCAGTCGCTTCCAGCCCTTCGGCGGCACTTCGGCGAAGTCTTCGCGCTCGATCCACAACTCGCGCGAAAACGGCACGTCGCGGGTGCCGAAGGACTCGTCCTTGGGGTGGTTGGAGAAGGTGAGTGTTTCGGCGTGGCCTTGCGGCAGGTTCGCGAGCACGAACTTGAGCGGATCGACCACCGCCATGCGGCGCGGCGCGGCCGCGTCGAGGTCGTCGCGCAACGCGCCCTCCAGCACCGAGAAGTCGATCACCGAGTTCTGCTTGCTGATGCCGACCCGATCGACCAGCAACCGCAGCGCGCCCGGCGTATAGCCGCGGCGGCGCAGTCCCTGCAACGTCGGCATGCGCGGGTCGTCCCAGCCGTCGACCAGGCCGTCGCCGACCAGCGCGACCAGCTTGCGCTTGCTCATCACCGTGTAGTTGATGTTGAGCCGTGAAAACTCGATCTGGCGCGGCTTGGCGGCCACGTTGGGCACGCCCTTCGTTGTCAGTGGTGCCAGCAGTTCCGGCGAACCCGCAAGGTCGACCTTGTCCACGCACCAGTCGTACAGCGGGCGGTGGTCTTCGAATTCCAGCGTGCACAGCGAGTGGGTGATGCCTTCGATGGCGTCGCCCAAGGCGTGCGCGAAGTCGTACATCGGGTAGATGCACCAGCCGGCACCGGCGATCGGGTGCGGCATGTGCTTGATCCGGTACAGGGCCGGGTCGCGCAGGTTGATGTTGCCGCTGGCCATGTCGATCTTGGCGCGCAGCGTACGGGCGCCATCAGGGAATTCCCCGGCCCGCATTCTGCGGAACAGGTCAAGGTTTTCGTCGACGGCCCTGTCGCGGAAGGGCGAATTGCGACCCGGCTCGGTCAGGGTGCCGCGGTACTCGCGCACCTGCTCCGGGGTGAGGTCGCAGACGAAGGCGTCGCCCTGCCGGATCAGCTTCTCCGCGGCCAGCACGTAGACCTCGAAATAATCGGACGCATGCCGCAGTTCCGCCCAGCCGAAGCCCAGCCAGCGCACGTCGTCCTGGATGGCGCGGACGAACTCCGGGTCTTCCTTGGCCGGGTTGGTGTCGTCGAAGCGCAGGTTGCAGATGCCGCCGAATTCCTGGGCAATCCCGAAATCCAGGCAGATCGCCTTGGCGTGGCCGATGTGCAGGTAGCCGTTGGGTTCGGGCGGGAAGCGGGTACGGATGGCCGCGTGCTTCCCGCTGGCCAGGTCGTCGCGGACGATCTGGCGGATGAAGTCGTGCTTGCCTGCGGCCGGGGCGTCGTCGGGGCTGTCCGGCCGTCCAGGCACGGGCGAATTGGTGGTCATTCTTGGAAAGGTCGACGGAAAGCGGACAGTTTAGCTGAGGCCCGGGGCGCGACCCGGTCAGGAATGTGGCCGGCATCTCATGGCATCCTGCGTATTCGTGACGGAGGTGCGTTTTCCGTGGCATGGATGTTGCTTCCGGATTTGGCCATGGGATCTCGATACGGTTGCGCAGGGTTTTGCGGCGGGTCGGGCACGCAAGGTAATGACCAGGGGGATGTTTGAGCCCGTTTCGCCCGGCCGACGCAGGTAGGCACGAGTGGCTGTTCGCAGGCTGCATGGCACTTTTGCTGTGCCTGTTCGCGGCCGCGGTGGCTGGTGCCGTGCCGAGAATGGAAAGCGAGGTCGGGGTCTCGATACAGCCGGTCGGTGCCGCATCTGCCTCCGGCGGGGCCGGGCTGGGCCAGGTGCAGGTGCCCGGCGGGCGCACTCCCGCCACCAGCGTGCTGCTCGAATTCACCCTTCCAGCGACCGGCGAGGACGAATCCCGCTGGGTGATCTGGATGCCGCGTGATCCGGTGGATTCGATCGTGCTGACCCGCGGCGAAGACTGGCGCAGCCAGCCACTGGGCTTCTATCGCCCGGGTACCACCGAGGGGCTGCTGCCCGGTGGGTACCTGTTTCCGCTGCCGTCGGCGTGGGAAGGGGCAATCCAGGTGGAGATGCACATCGAAAGCGGGGTGCGCGGCTCGATGTCCCCCCGGCTCATCCGCGAGTCGGAGGCGATGCGAATCGAGCAGTACGGAGCCGCCACCGCCGCGATGGTGTACGCCAGCCTGTTCACGCTTGCATTGCTGGCGCTTGCGCTGTTTTCCGCGGCGCGCGACCGCATGTTCCTGGCGTTCTTCGCGTTCTCGCTGCTGGCCCTGCTGACGCTCGCGACGATCAACGGACACCTCTACCAGTTGCCGGGATTGGGCCGCTTTGCGTTGTGGGGCGGGATGGGCTTGCTGGCACTGGCGTTCCTATTTGGTGCGGCGTGGCTGCAGATGCTGATGCTGTACGTCGGGCTGGCGGCTTCGTTGCCGCCTGCCAAGCGTGCGATCGACGGCTATTGCATCGCGATGGTCGTCGGTGCCGCCGTCTGCCTGCTGGACATCGCCGCGCTCGGGCCCTGGATGCAGCCGTTCGCCACCGCGGCATGGGTGGTCGCGGCGTTGCTGGGCGTGGTGATGCTCGTCGATGCCGGGCGCAGGCGGGTGCCGATGGCCTGGCCGCTCGCAGTGCTGTGCCTGCTGACCGGCATCGGCGGCTTGCTGATGGAACTGGCTGCGCGCGGCCAGGTCGCCGACCTGGTGTTGATCCGCTACGGCTACCAGATCGGCATCGTGGTCAGCGCGGCGATCCTCGCGGTGGGACTGATCGGCAGGATCAGCGAATACCGCTACCAGCGCGACCGTGAGTTGCTCGCGCGCACCGACACCGAGCGCAGGATGCAGCGCGAGGCGTCGCGATCCAACCTCAATGCCGAACTGCAGACGCAACTGCGCTCGTTGCCGGTGGAGGATGTCGAATGGAGCGCGTTCCGACTGCTGCTCGACCACCTCATGCCGATCGTGCCGACCGAAAGCGCGTCGATCGTCGTGCGCGGCTACCACGGCCAGGATCTGCTGGTCGTCGAGCCGGTATCGGCCAGGCAGGTGACCGAGCTCCAGGTCGAGCGCCGCATGTTGACGCTCAAGCGGCAGTGCGCCAACGGCATCCCGCTGCAGCAGCCGGTGACGTCGGAAGGGTCGCAGTCGGTGGTCGGCACCGAAGCGATCGTGCCGTTGCAGATCCGCCTGCCGGCGTGGGGCGGGTTGGTGTTGCGACGCGCTGGTGCCGATGGCTTCACCACCGAGGAACTCTCGCTGGCCTCCGAACTCGCCAAGCTCACCCTGCTGCAGGTCGACCAGGCCGTGGCGGCGATCAACCTGCGCCGCTCGGCCGAGGTCGATGCGCTGACCGGCAGCTTCAACCGCCGCACCATCGACCAATGGCTGTCGCGCGCATTCGCCGAGGCAGAACGCGACCTGCAGCCGGTGTCGGTGCTGTTCATCGACCTCGACCACTTCAAATCGGTCAACGACCGCTTCGGCCACGCCTGCGGCGACTTCTGCCTGCGCAATGTCGCGTCCACGTTGCGAGCGGCGTTGCCTGAGGGCGACCTGTTCGGGCGTTACGGTGGCGAGGAATTCATCGCGGTGCTGCCCGGCCGGGCAGGTGCCGCGGCGCGGATGCTGGCCGAGCAACTGCGCACCGCGGTGGAGAACATGCAACTCGACTGGTCCGGACAGGCCTTGCAGTTGACGGTCAGCGTGGGCGTGGCGACCCGTCGCGACGGGGAAAGCACGCCGGCCGCGACGCTCGAACGCGCGGACAAGGCGCTGTACGCGGCCAAGCGCAACGGACGTAACTGCGTGCAGGTCGCACCGGCGGTCTTCAGCTGATCCATCGCTGATCCACCCTGCATCGATCGTCGCGTTGCGGCGCACCGGGCGCGACCCGGATAATCCGCGCTCCCATCCCTCGGGCATCCCCATGCAAGGCAAGGACGCGGATCGCCGCGCGCTGTTGTGGATGCTGCTCGGCGCCGCGCTGATCGGCACCAATGGACTCATGGTGCGCTCTGCAGGCGTGCCGCCGACGGTGTCCGCGTTCTGGCGCATGTGCTTTGCCGGGCTGATGCTGCTGGCATTCGTGTTCCTCACCCGTGGCTGGCGGCCGCTGCCGCGCAGCGCGTGGCTGTGGGCGCTGGCGCCGGGAGCGGCGTTCGCGCTCGACCTGTGGCTCTGGCATCGCAGCATCCTGCTCGTCGGCCCGGGCCTGGCGACCCTGCTGGCGAACGCGCAGGTGTTCTTCATGGCGCTGGCCGGCGTGGTGTTCTATCGCGAGAAGATCGGCCCGCGGTTCCTCGCCGGGATCGTGCTGGCGTTCGTTGGCCTGTGGCTGCTGCTGGGCGGCAACTGGGCGACGTTGCCGCAGGAATACCGCTGGGGCGTATGGCTTGGCTTGGCGACCGGCGTGGCCTACGCGGCGTACAACCTTGGCCTCAAGCGCGCGCAACGCGAGGCGCACGATGCCGTGGCGGGGGATGGTGCGGGTGACCTTGTACTGATCGCGCAGGTGCTGGCGCTGGTGTCGCTGTCGTGCGCGTTGTTGCTGGGCATCGCGGGAGCGGTCGAAGGTGCTTCGTTCGCGATCCCGTCGTGGTGGTCGCTGGGGGTGCTGCTGGTGTTGGCGGGGGCAGGCCATTGCCTGAGCTGGGGGCTGATCTCGAAGGCGATGCAGCGGCTCAGCGTGGCGATGGTCGGCCTGTTGTTGTTGTTGCAGCCGATCGTTGCGTTCCTGCTTGATGTGCTCCTGCTCGATCGCGCCACTACGTCGCGCGAATGGTGGGGCTTGGCCTTCAGCCTCGCGGGCATCTTCCTGGCCAGCCTGAAGGGCCGCACGCGCCTGCCGGAACAGCCGATCTGAGCACCCATCCCGGTTGATCGGAGTGCATTCGCCTCCATATCCGCTGCAGTCCAGACGGGAGTCCGCAAATGCTCGGAATCGGCGCCTACAAGCAGCGCATGCCGCGACCCGGAGATGCCTTGCCCGGACGCACGGAAGCGATGCCCCTGCACAACCGGCACCACGTGCTCGGCACGCCGCTGCGCGATGCCTTTGATGGCTTGGCCCGCGTGCAGTTCGGCATGGGCTGTTTCTGGGGCGCGGAACGAAAGTTCTGGCAACTGCCCGGCGTGGTGACGACGGCCGTCGGTTATGCCGGTGGTTCCACGCCCAACCCGACCTACCGCGAGGTCTGCTCCGGGCAGACCGGCCACGACGAGGTCGTGCTGGTGGTGTACGACGAAGCCAAGCTGTCGTTCGATGCGTTGCTGCAGGCGTTCTGGGAAAACCATGACCCGACCCAGGGCATGCGCCAGGGCAACGATGTCGGCACCCAGTACCGGTCGGCGATCTTCTGCGACACGCAGGCGCAGTACGACGCTGCGATCGCCAGCCGCGATGCCTTCCAGAAGCGATTGCACGATGCGCGATACGGCGACATCACCACCGAGATCGTGTTCCCGGCTCCGGCGTTCTACTACGCCGAAGACGAGCACCAGCAATACCTGTCGAAGAACCCGATGGGTTATTGCGGCTTGGGCGGCACTGGGGTGAGTTGCCCCATCGGCGTGGCGACGGCGTAAGGCGGGCCTCGGCCCGCCAGCGCGCTTTGCTCAGCCGGCGTTTGCCGGCTGGACGCCGGTGACGCGCAATTGCAGCGTGCGGCCGCCGGGGATGTTCCAGTCGATCGACTGGCCCAGGGACAGGCCCAGCAAGGCGCTGCCGACCGGTGCGAGGATCGAGACCTTGCCGGCGTCGGCATCGGCTTCGTGCGGGTAGACCAGGGTCAGTGCATGTTGCTCGCCGCTGGCGTCATCGATGCATTCGACGCGCGCGTGCATGCCGACCACGCCTGGCGGCATGTCGGCGTCATCGACGATCTCGGCGCGCGCGAGTTCGTCGAGAAGGGATTCGGCGGCGGGCGAATGCCGCCACTGCGGCGATTCAAGCAAGGCTTCGATGCGCGCCGCATCGCGGCTGGAAACGACGATCGAAGGTGGCAGGCCGCTGGCGGGGAGCGTGTTCATGGATGGAATCCTTGGGTCATGGATGCCGCGACGCGCAAGCGTGTCGCGAAGAAAAGCGGGCGATACGTCCTGCGCATCGCCCGCCCGGTTGTGCCGATACCGTATCGCCCCCGGCGGGGGCAATTCAAGTGCGCCGACTGCGCGCGTTCAGAGCGTGTCCGGCGGCGCCGTGCTGTGGTTCGACAGCACGGCCTGTGCAGGCTGCAGCAAGGTCGCGGGCAGTGCGCGGAAGCTGTCGGCGAGTTGCTTGAGGAAGTCTTCCATCGCGCTGCTGCGTCGCCAGAACATCGCGATGCGCCGGCTCGGTTGCGCGTCGCGGAACGGAAGCAGGCGGATGCTCGGCGGTTGCGCCACCGGGGGCTGCACCGAGAGCGTCGGCAGCAGGGTGACGCCGACATTCGCCGCGACCATCTGCCGCAGGGTTTCCAGGCTGGTCGCGCGGAATTCGCTTTTCTCGCTCGCCCCCGCGAGGTGGCACACATCCAGCGTTTGCTGGCGCAGGCAGTGGCCGTCTTCGAGCAGCAGCAGATCCTGGTGCGCGAGGTCGTCGACGCTCAAGGATTGCCGCCGCGCGAAAGGATGCTGTTCGGGTACGGCGAGCAGGAAGGGCTCCTCGAACAGGAACTCTGCATGCAACTGGTCGTCGTGGATCGGCTCGGCCAACAGCACCGCATCGAGCCGGCCTTCGCGCAGCCGCGACAGCAGCAGGTCGCTCTTCTCCTCGACCAGCAGCAACTGCAGGTCGGGGAAGCGGCGACGGATGCCGGGGATCACGTGCGGCAGCAGGTAGGGGCCGAGCGTGGGGAAGATGCCCAGTCGCACCGTGCCAGCTTCCGGACGCTGGTTGCGGCGCGCGGATTCCTTCATCTGTTCGACGTCGTTGACGATGCGGCGCGCGCGTTCGGCGATGTCGATGCCGACCGGCGTCAGCATCACCTTGCGCGGCGCGCGCTCGAACAGCGCAACGCCCAGCTCTTCCTCCAGCTTGCGGATCTGCGTGGACAGCGTGGGTTGGCTGACGAAACACGCGGCCGCGGCGCGGCCGAAGTGCTTGTGGTCGGCAAGCGCGATCAGGTAGTTGAGGTCGCGCAGGTTCATCGGCAGGCCCTTGGCTCAGGCCGCTTCGGCTTCGGCCGGCGTGGTCTCGGCGGGTGCCGAGGTGCGGATCAGGTGGTCGAACGCGGCCAGTGCCGCCTTCGAGCCTTCGCCCATCGCGATCACGATCTGCTTGTAGGGCACCGTGGTGACATCGCCGGCCGCGAACACGCCCGGCACCGAGGTGCGTCCGTGTGCATCGACCTCGATCTCGCAGCGTGGCGACAGCGCCACCGTGCCTTTGAGCCATTCGGTATTCGGGAGCAGGCCGATCTGCACGAACACGCCCTCCAGTTCGACACGATGCGAATCGCCGCCGACGCGGTCGGTGTAGACGAGGCCGTTGACCTTCTGGCCGTCGCCCAGCACTTCGGTGGTCTGCGCGCTGGTGATGATGCGCACGTTCTTCAGGCTGCGCAGCTTGCGCTGCAGCACTTCATCTGCGCGCAGTGTGCCGTCGTATTCGACCAGGGTGACGTGGGCGACGATGCCCGCGAGGTCGATCGCCGCCTCGACGCCGGAGTTGCCGCCGCCGATCACCGCCACGCGCTTGCCCTTGAACAACGGGCCATCGCAGTGCGGGCAGTAGGCCACGCCCTTGTTGCGGTATTTGTCTTCGCCGGGCACGCCCATTTGCCGCCAGCGCGCGCCGGTGGAGAGCACGACGGTCTTCGACTTCAGCGACGCGCCGTTCTCGAGCTTCACTTCGACCAGGCCGTCGTCGCCCGCGGGCACGAGCTGCGTCGCGCGCTGCAGGTTCATCACGTCCACGTCGTACTCGCGCACGTGCTGTTCCAGCGCCGTGGCCAGCTTCGGGCCTTCGGTGTGCGGCACCGAGATGAAATTCTCGATCGCCATGGTGTCCAGCACCTGGCCGCCGAAGCGTTCGGCTGCAACGCCGGTGCGGATGCCCTTGCGCGCGGCGTAGATCGCCGCTGCAGCACCGGCGGGGCCGCCACCGATCACGAGCACGTCGAACGCATCCTTCTGCGCGATCTTCGCGGCCTCGCGCTTGGCGGCGCCGGTGTCGAGCTTGGCGACGATCTGCTCCAGCGTCATCCGGCCCTGGTCGAAGACCTGACCGTTGAGATAGACCGTCGGTACGGACATGATCTCGCGCGCCTGCACTTCGTCCTGGAACAGCGCGCCGTCGATGGCGACGTGTCGGATCTTCGGGTTGAGCACGGCGGCGAGGTTGAGTGCCTGCACCACGTCCGGGCAGTTCTGGCAGCTCAACGAGTAATAGGTTTCGAACAGGAAGTCCCCGTCAAGGTGCTTCACCTGTTCCAGCAGTTCGGCCGTGGCCTTCGACGGATGGCCACCGACCTGCAGCAGCGCCAGCACCAGCGAGGTGAATTCGTGGCCCATCGGCAGGCCGGCGAAGCGCAGCGAGATGTCGTGGCCGGGCGTGGTCAGCGCGAACGAGGGCTTGCGCTCGGCGTCGTCGCGGATCACCTCGACGGTGATCTTGTCCGACTGCGCGCGGATGTCTTCCAGCAGTTCCAGCATCTCCTTCGACTTGGCGCCGTCGTCCACCGAGGCGGTGATCACGACCGGACGCTGCAGGCGTTCGAGATAGGCCTTGAGCTGGGTCTTGAGGCTGTCTTCAAGCATGGACGACTCCTGTGGGAAGGGAGGCGGGAGTGGATCGGAGCCGACGCAGGCGTGGCTGGCAGGCACTGGAGGGAGGGGGGCGCGTGCTGGCTGGCCGGTGCATCGGCTCCGATCCGCTCCCGCGCCGCACGAGGCGGCACGGGGCGGGGTGAATCGATGGATCAGATCTTGCCGACGAGGTCGAGCGACGGCGCGATGGTCTTCTCGCCTTCCTTCCACTTGGCCGGGCAGACTTCGTTCGGGTGCGCGGCGACGTACTGGGCGGCCTTGAGCTTGCGCAGGGTCTCGGAGACGTCGCGGGCGATGGCGTTGTCGTGGATTTCCAGCGTCTTGATCGTGCCTTCCGGATCGATCACGAAGGTGCCGCGCAGGGCCAGGCCGGCTTCCTCGATGTGCACGCCGAACGCGCGGGTCAGGGCGTGGGTCGGGTCGCCGACCAGCGGGAACTGGGCCTTGCCGACGGCCGGCGAGGTCTCGTGCCACACCTTGTGCGAGAAGTGGGTGTCGGTGGTGACGATGTAGACCTCGGCACCCAGCTTCTGGAACTCGGCGTAATGGTCGGCCGCGTCCTCGATCTCGGTCGGGCAATTGAAGGTGAAGGCGGCCGGCATGAAGATCAGCACCGACCACTTGCCCTTGAGGCTGGCGTCGGTGACTTCGATGAACTCGCCGTTCTGGTAGGCGGTGGTCTTGAACGGCTGGACTTGGGTGTTGATCAGCGACATGAACATGCGTCCTTGAGGGTTTGCGGAGGGAAAGGGAGCATCCGTGGAACGATGCTGACGGTAAGAATGATAGAACTGGACTATCAATAAGTAAATAAAATTGAATTTATATAAATGATATATAAAAACTATCAAAAGTGGCGAGGAGGAATTTCGTCAAAAAATGCGTGCCGAAAACGCTTGCAAAAAATATTGCGGCGCAGCATATTCGGTTCAAGCCCGGCGTCGCGGCGCAAGCAACGGCGGCCAGGCAACAGTTGAGGCCGGAGTCTCCGGCAACACCGAGTTCCGTATCCGTTTCCTCCCTCCCACACGCGATGCGGAATTTTTGAAGGCGGCTTCGGCCGCCTTCATTTTGTTTGGCGGATGGGTGCGGCCGGGGATGCCGGCGAGGACGTAGGATTCCGTGATGACACAAGGGTCGCCGACATCGAGCGGGGCGCTGCTGCGCAATGCCCGTGGCAGGGTCGACGGCACCGAGGCCGAACTGTTGCTTGCGCATGTGCTCGGCAAGTCGCGCAGCTGGCTGTTCGCGCATTCCGACGCCGATGTGCCACCAGCCGCTGCCGAGCTGTTCGATGCCTTGGTGGCTCGCCGCGAATCGGGCGAACCGGTGGCTTATCTCACCGGCCGGCGCGGGTTCTGGACGCTGGATCTCGCGGTCACGCCAGACACCCTGATCCCGCGTCCGGAAACCGAATTGCTGGTCGAGGCTGCGCTGTCGAAGCTCCCGCCGGGGCAGGCCGCTCGCGTCGCCGACCTGGGCACCGGCAGTGGCGCGATCGCGCTGGCGATCGCGAGCGAGCGTCCGCTTGCGCAGGTGTCCGCGACCGACCGCAGCGATGCGGCGCTGGCGGTGGCGCTGGGCAATGCCGAAGCCCTTGGGTTGCGCAACATCGAATTCCGCGCCGGTGACTGGTTCGCGCCGCTGGCCGGCGAGCGTTTCGACGTGATCGCCAGCAATCCGCCCTACATCGCCGAAGACGACAAGCATCTCGCCGAGGGCGACCTGCGGTTCGAGCCGCGCGGCGCGCTGACGCCCGGTGGCGACGGCCTCGATGCGATCCGCGTGATCGCCGGGCAGGCGCCCTTGCACCTTCACATGGGCGGCTGGTTGTTGTTCGAGCATGGCGACGACCAGGGGGCGGCCGTGCGCGGGCTGATGATGCAGGCCGGATACGCAGCGGTTGAAACACGACGCGACCTGGAAGGGCGGGATCGGGTCACCCTCGGCCAGCGGGTGGCCGTGGGCAACGAGTAGACTGGGGCGACATTCCACGCAAGGGATCGCCATGCGCACGCTGTATCCGGAGATCGAGCCTTACGACATCGGGACGTTGCAGGTCGACGACCGCCACACGCTGTACTACGAGCAGTGCGGCAATCCGAAGGGCAAGCCGGTGGTGTTGCTGCATGGCGGGCCGGGCGGCGGATGCAGTCCGAAGATGCGGCGCTTCCACGATCCGTCCAAGTACCGGATCGTGCTGTTCGACCAGCGTGGCGCGGGACGTTCGACGCCGCATGCGGATCTCGTGGGCAACACCACCTGGGATCTGGTGGCGGACATCGAAAAGCTGCGCGAACTGCTCGGCATCGAGCGCTGGCAGGTGTTCGGCGGCTCGTGGGGCTCGACGCTCGCGCTTGCCTACGCACAGTCGCATCCGATGCGTGTGTCCGAACTGGTGCTGCGCGGCATCTTCATGCTGCGCCAGTGGGAATTGCAGTGGTTCTACCAGGAAGGTGCGTCGCGCCTGTTCCCCGAGGCGTGGGAGCACTACATCGCCGCCATCCCCGAATCCGAGCGCGGCGACTTCATCACTGCGTTCCACAAGCGGCTGACCAGCGACGACGAAGCGACGCGCCTTGCCGCCGCGCGCGCCTGGAGCGTGTGGGAAGGCGCGACTTCATTCCTGCATGTCGATCCCGACTTCGTCACCGGCCACGAGGACGCGGCATTCGCGCTCGCGTTCGCGCGCATCGAGAACCACTATTTCGTCAACAAGGGCTTCTTCGAGGTCGACGACCAGTTGTTGCGCGACATGTACCGCATCGTCGACATCCCGGGCGTCATCGTGCACGGCCGTTACGACGTGGTCTGCCCGATCCAGAACGCGTGGGATCTGCACAAGGCCTGGCCCAAGGCCGAACTGGTGGTCACGCCGGCGTCGGGGCATTCCGCGTTCGAGGCCGAGAACATCGATGCGCTGGTGAAGGCGACCGATTCGTTCGCGTGAGCAGCGAAAGGGAATGCGCGCCTAGTCGGCGCGCGACCCGTCCGGGTTGTACTCGATCATCCACAGCCCGGCCCAGAGCTTGAGGTCGAGCTCGTAGCCCTCGCGATACTTCTGCATCAGCCAGGCCGGCGCTTCTGCGCGCGGCACGCTGTGCACGGTGATGTTCTCGTCGTTGACGCCGCCGCCTTCGCCGACCTTCTTCAGGTCGCGGGCGCGCGCGAAGGCGATGCGCTCGTTGCTCATGCCAGACGAGGTGGGGCCGGTCAGCAGCACGTCGATGCGGCCCGCTTCCCAGCCGGTTTCCTCGATCAGTTCGCGTCGCGCCGCGGCTTCGAGCGAATCGTCGTCGTGGTCGTCGCCGACCAGTCCGGCCGGCATTTCGATGGTCTTCGCGCCCAGCGGCACGCGGAACTGTTCGACGAACAGCACGTGGTCGTCGGGCGTGACCGCGATGACCAGCACCGCCAGTCCATCCTTGCCATGCGTGCGTTCGCACGATTCCCAGTGGCCGCGCTTGACCATGCGCAACCATTCCCCTTGGTACAGCAGGGCGACGTCGTCGCCATCATTGTTGTTCTTGTCCATCTGGCGATGCTAGCGCAGCACGGCATGCGGTGCGTCAGGTCGGGGCGTAATCCAGCCCGGCGGCGGTGTGGATCCGGCGCCGGGTCAACGGGCCGAAGCGGAGCGACTCGCACAAGGCTGCCAATGCGTCGGCATCGGGCTGCCCGCGTGCCAGCGACGCCGGGTATGCGTGGGTGGGAGCATCGAGCGCGATCGTGGTCAGTCGGCGGCAAAGCAGTGCGAGTTCGCGGTGCTGGCGCAGGCGAATGGCGGCCTGTGCAGCGCCGCGAAAACGCAGGAACGGGATTTCGTCCACGCGTTCGAGCAGGGCGTCGAGCGAGCCGAAATGCGCCAGCAGCGTCGCGGCGGTCTTGGCGCCGATGCCGGGCACGCCGGGAATGTTGTCGACGGCATCGCCGCACAGTGCGAGGTAGTCGGCGATCTGCGCGGCTTCCACCCCGTGCCGCGCCTTCACCCCGGCCATGCCCCAACGCTGGCCGCGGGCGAAATCCCATTGTTCGTCGTGCGAGTGCAATAGTTGCGAGAGATCCTTGTCCGCCGACACGATCACGCCGCGGAAGCCTTCCGGCCGCGCACGATGCAGCGCGCTGCCGATCAGGTCGTCGGCTTCGTATTCGCCATGCGCCAGCACAGCCAGCCCGAGTGCCGAACACAACGCCTTGCAGTGTCCGAACTGGCGCTTGAGTTCCTCCGGCGCAGGCGGGCGGTTGGCCTTGTACTGCGGGTACAGCGTGTTGCGGAAACAACTGTCGAGCGCTTCGTCGAAGGCGATGGCGATGTGCCGTGGCCGCTCGCGTTCCAGCAGTTCGAGCACGAACCGGGCGAAACCGTGCACCGCGTTGGTCGGCCAACCCTCGGCGTCGTGGAACTCGTCGGGCATCGAATGCCAGGCACGGAAGACGTACAGGCTGGCATCGACGAGGTAGAGCGGGCGTGGCGGCGGGGTCATGCCGGTTGCCAGTCCTGGAGCAGCGTGGACGGGTCGGGTCGGTCGCGTTCGGGCACTGCCTGCCTGGGCGTGCCGATGTGGATGAAACCGGCGATGCGTTCGTGCTCGCCCAGTCCCAGCATGCGCAGCACTTCGTGGTCGTATGCGGGCCAGCCCGTGAGCCAGGTGCCGCCGTATCCGGTCGCTTGCACGGCCTGCAGCAGCGTGAAGCAGACGCAACCCGCGGTGAGCAGGCGTTCCTGTTCCGGGATGCCGGTGTCGGCCGGGTCGAGCACCGCGACCACCGCGACCACCAGGGGCGCATGGCTGAAGCGCTTGCGATCCTTCTCGATCGCGGCCTCGCCCGCGGCCGGGTCGCGCTGCAGTGTGCGCCGTGCCAGGGCCTCGCCCAGGACAAGCCGCGCATCGCCACGGATGCGCAGGAAACGGAACGGCACGCGCTTGCCGTGGTCGGGGACGCGTACTGCCGATTGCAGCATGCGCAACAGCGTTGCGTCGTCGGGAGCGGGCTCGCCAAGTTGGCGGGCGGGCACACAGCGGCGTTCGTCGAGCATCGAAAGCCACGGGTTCGGTGGGGGATTTGCGGATGCAGTCACAGACATCTGGCTCCGTTTTACGGATTCTGAACAAGGGCGTTCCCGCCTCGCGCATTTTCCCCCGAAATGACGCCTGACCGCGATCCATCGTCGATGTTCCCAGGCGGGGCTGCTGCCCCGCGAGCGGCTGCGCGCGTACTTGAAGCGCTCAAGCGCGACGCCGTGACCGAGCTGGGTGGCGTGCTGTCGGGCTTCTGGAGTTCGATCGAGGAGCAGGTGCGCCTGGCGTCGCTGGCCTCGCACGATTTCGCCTCCGCGCAGGAAGACCGCATCGCGGTCATGGCCCTGAGCCATCGCGCGCTGGAACTGGCGACCAAGTACCGCAACGCGATCGAAGCCGAATTCGAGCGCTGGGAAACCGCGACCGAAACGACCGCCCGGGACAAGTCCCTGAGCCTGATGTCGGAAGGCGAGCTGGAGGTTCACCTCGCCGGCCAGCAGATCACCGAATTGCTCGACCACCAGTTCCTGCATCCGTTGGCGCAGCTCGACGAGCGCCTGGCGATGCTGTGCAAGGCGCTCGGCATCCGTGGCGGGCAGTCGAACCCGATGCGGCCCGAGGTGGCGGTGAACGGGTTCGTGGCGCTGTTCGGTGCCGACGACCTGACGCCATCGTTGCGTTCGATGGTGTTCCACCAGTTCGACAAACGCTTGCCGAAGCTGTTGGGCGAGCTGTACGACAAGGCCAACAAGACGCTCGATGCGGCCTCGTTCGGCACTTCCGGCGCGCAGCCGCGCTCGGCGGTACCCACGGGACGCGCGTCGCCTCAGCAGAGATTGCAGCCGCAGCAGTCGCCTGCCAGCGCGCAGGACGGCGGCGAATGGGTGCCCGAGGGTGGCGTGGTGCAGCATGTGCGCAACACGGACGCTGGCGGACAGGCACACCATGTGTCGCATGGCGTGGCGTCGATGCAGGGCGCGATGCCGGCCTCGCATGGCGAAGCGCCTTCGACCGCCGACATCCGCCAGCAGGTGCTGGCCGAGGCGCTGGCGAATGGCCAGCCGCTGCGTTACCGCGACCTGGTGCGCGAGCAGCTCCATGCCTGGCGCAGTCGCAGCGTGCAGCAGGGCGACGCCGCTGGCGTGGCCACGCCGTCCATGCCGGCGGCGGGCGGTGCCGGGCAGGTGCTGGGCACCTCGGAACTGCTGAGCGTCGCCAGCCTGCTGCAGGGAGAGGATCCCGAACCCTATGCGCGCGCGCTGGCCGGCAACGGCGATCGCCAGTTGGCCGACGTGCTGCGCCATCGCATCCTCAGCAGCCTGCGAGACATCGGTTTCGATCCGGCCAGCACGCATTTCAGCAGCGACGAGGAAGACGCGATCGACTTGGTCGGGATCCTGTTCCACTCGCTGTTCGAGGCCAACGACCTGATGCAGCAGGCGCGCGAACTGTACGGGCGTCTCGTGGTGCCGTACCTGAAGGTCGCGTTGACCGACGATTCGCTGTTCAACCGACGCACCCATCCGGCGCGGCAATTGCTCGATGCGCTGACCGAAGCCTGCGATGGCAATACCGGCGAGACGCCGCAGGACAAGGAAACGCTGCAGCGCGCCGAGCAGGCGGTCGACAAGGTGGTCGAGGAATACCAGGACGACCAGGCGATCTTCGAACTGGCCACCGCGGAACTGCGCGACCAGCTCGACCAGCAGCGCCGTCGCGCGGATCTTTCCGAGAAGCGCGCCGCCGAAGCGATCCATGGCCGAGAACGGCTTGCGCAGGCACGCCGGGATGCCGACGGGCTGGTGGCATCGCGCCTGTCCGAGCGCAGGCTGACCGCGGCGGTTGCGCATTTCCTCGATCGCCATTGGCGCCACCACCTCACCCAGACCTGGTTGCGCGACGGGCCGGATTCGCAGCGGCACCTGGCCGCCATCGGCGTCGGCGATGCGATGTTGCAGGTCGATGCCGATGCCGCCGACGTGCGCGGCGCCGCCGTGGCGCAGCAGTTGCTGGCGCTGCAGGTGCCGCTGGGCGAGTGCTATTCCAGTTGCGGCATGGACGCGACCGCGGCGCGCGATGCGATGGCGCGGATCATCGCCGCGCTGGCCTTGCCCGACACGCCGCGCAGCGTGCACCAGCCCAACGTGCCCGATACCGAGGACGCCGCGCCCGAAGCGCCGGACGAGACCGTCAGTCGCCTCAGGCTGGCAGGTGGCACCGACACCCTCGAATTCGATCCCTCGACCGCCGCACGCATGCGCAGGTTGCGCGTGGGGCAGGGCCTGCGGCTGATCGACGAGGACGGACACGAATCGGTCTGCCGCATCGCATGGGTCAGCCCGCTGACGTCCCGCTTCCTGATCGTCAACCGCCGCGGTGCGCGCAAGATGGTGGTGTCGCCGGAAGAACTCGCCGCACTGGTCACCGCCGGGCGAGTGGTGCTGCGAGCAGTGGATGCACCGTTCGACGAAGCCATGCGCCAGCTCTGGCAGCGGCTCAACTCGCCGACAGAGGCCGAGCAGGCGCGACACGCGTCCTGACGGCGCCATCCGTGGCAACGCGGGATCCGATGGATCGCACTGCCTGCGGGCAGATTCGCTACGATGGCCGGGTTATCCATCGGCGGAGCGGGGCATGGCGGTCACGATCGGAGTCGCGCGCGAAGCGGCGCAAGGGGAGCGACGGGTCGCGCTGACCCCGGAAACGACCAAGAAGTACGTTGCGGCGGGCGCGCGAGTGCGTGTCGAGCGCGGTGCAGGTGCGGGCGCGGCCTTCACCGACGAGGCCTATGCCGCAGCCGGTGCCGAAGTCGTCGATGGCGATGCGCTGGTCGATGCCGACGTGGTGCTGTGCGTGCAGTCGCCCGCCAATCTCGAACGACTCAAGCCGGGCACGGTGCTGGTCGGTGCGTTGCAACCCGTGGCCGACGATCCGCGCGTCGAAACGATCCGCACGCGCGGCATCGCCGCCTTCCCGCTCGAGCGCTTGCCGCGCACGACCCGCGCGCAGGCGATGGACATTCTCAGTTCGCAGGCTGGCATGGCCGGCTACAAGGCGACGCTGATCGCCGCGCAGCTCGCGCCGCGCTTCTTCCCGATGCTGACCACGGCCGCGGGCACGATCCGTCCATCGAAAGTGCTCATCGTCGGCGCGGGCGTGGCCGGATTGCAGGCGGTGGCGACGGCGAAGCGCTTGGGCGCGCAGGTCGAAGGTTTCGACGTGCGTCCGGAAACGCGCGAACAGATCGAATCGCTCGGTGGCAAGTTCCTCGACCTAGGCGTCAGCGCGGCGGGCGAGGGCGGCTACGCGCGGCAGTTGACCGACGAGGAACGCGCCGAACAGCAGCGTCGACTGGCCGAACACCTCAAGGGCGTGGACGTGGTGGTGTGCACCGCGGCGGTGCCGGGACGGCCCGCGCCGAAGATCATCACTGCCGCGATGGTGGCGGGCATGAAGCCGGGCAGCGTGATCGTCGACCTCGCCGCCGAGACCGGCGGCAACTGCGAACTGACCCGCCGCGGTGAAACCATCGAGTCGGGTGGCGTGGTGGTGGCCGGGCCGCTGGATCTCGCAAGCCTCGGCGCTGTGCACGCCAGCGAAATGTTCGCGCGCAACGTCTTCAACTTCGTTTCGCTGTGGCTCAAGGACGGTGCGGTCGCGTTCGACTGGGACGACGAACTGCTGGCGAAGACCGTCTGGCCGGAACGCACGGGCTGAGCCACGCACCCGGCGACGCAGGCGTCAGCGTTCGCGGCGTGGTTCACGCGGCGGGTTGGCATCCATCCAGGCCTTGCGCTGTTCCGGCGTCATCGCCTTCCAGCGTTCGACCATGGCCTTGCGTTCGGCTTCCGGCAGCGTGCGCATGTGCTCGAACAGGGCGCGCGCCTGCTCGCGGCGTTCCGGCGGCATGTCCCGCCAGCGCCGCTCGCCATGGCGTGCGCGCTCGCGCTCGGCCGGCGTCATCGATTGCCAGCGTGCCGCATGGTCGAGCATGTGATGGCGCTTGTCCTGCGTGCTTGAATTCCAGCGCTCGCGTACCGGTGCGATCAGTTGTTCGCGTTGCTGCTGGGTGAGCTGTTCCCACTCGGGCAACGCTTGCGCGGACTGCTGCGCGAAGCCGGTGACCGGTGCCAGCAGCAGGACTGCGAGGAGGGCGGGAAAAGTCTTCATGGGTCACTCCATTGCAAGCATGGTGGCATCGCTGGACGCGAGCCACACGAAGAAGTCGGGGTTCTCGTCAAGGGCGTCGAACGCCTCGTCGTAATCGGCCGGCGTGGCATCGGCGGATGCGATGGCCGGCGCCGTGGCGGGATCATGCGACGCGTCCTGCAGGCCGATGCCGAGCACGATGGCGACAGCCAGCACCGAGGCGAACGCGGTGGCGACCGGCCAGCCGAACAACCGTCGCGGGCGCGCTTCGCCGGCCAGGGCTGCATGGCGCCGGCGGTGCAGTTCCGCCATCGTCCCTGCCGACACCTGCGGAACGGCCTGCGCGTGCAGGCGTCGCATCGCGTCGTCGAAACGATCGTCGTTGCCGGGCATGTTCATCGGAAATCCTCCAGTTGTTTCTGCAGGGCCTCGCGAGCCCTGAAAAGATGCGTCTTGACCGAACCTTCGCTGCAGCCCATGGCGCGTGCGGTGGTCTCGACATCCAGCTCCTCCAGCACGCGCAAGGTGAAGGCCTCGCGCTGGCGGGCCGGGAGGCCGCGCAGGGCTTCGGCCAGCTTCGCGTAGGCCTCGCGGCCATCGTGGGCGCGCGACGGGTCGGGCATGGCGTCGTCGGCCCAGTCGATCTCGCCTCCGTCGGCCTCGCGCGCGTCCGCGATCCAGCCGAGCCGGAACGTCCGCCTGCGCTGCTGGTCGATGATGCGGCTGCGCAACACGGCCCAGAACAGCGGCGTCCACTCCGTCGCGGGACGGTCGCGGTAGGCGAGCATCTTCGCCATCGCGTCCTGCACCGCGTCCAGCGCGTCTTCGCGGTGGCGCAGGCCGAGTTCGGCGAAGCGGAAGGCACGAGCGGTCACGCCGGAGAGGAATTGCTCCAGGGTCTGTGGCACGGCGGTCGGCGCGGCATCCATGCGTGCCAGCCTAGCGCCTGCAGGCGTGGGCAGCGCGTCGGGACTTGCCTGTCGCATGTGCAAACCACCATCCATTTCCACCGGAACCTGCCATTCGTGGGCGGCTACGGGAAGACAAACGCATGGATCGGGGACTGGTTGACGGGGCTGGTGGCGGATTCATGGCCGGTTATGATGCGGGCGACGCCAACGCAGGGGCAGCGGGATGATCGACGGGTTCGTGGCGCTGTACATCTTCATGCTGGCGGCCATTGCCGGCCACGTGATCATCTCGCGGGTACCGGTGATCCTGCACACCCCGCTCATGTCGGGCAGCAACTTCATCCACGGCATCGTGCTGATCGGCGCGATGGTGGTGCTGGGCCACGCCGAGACGCCGCTGGAAAAGGTGATCGGCTTCGTGGCGGTGCTGATGGGCGCGGGCAACGCGGCCGGCGGTTACGTGGTGACCGAGCGCATGCTGGAGATGTTTAAGTCCTCCAAGCCGTCCCGGTCGAAGGTCGCGGGGGACAAGGCATGAGCGGTGCTGAAATCCTCGGGCTGGTGGTGAAGTCGAGCTATCTCGTCGCCGCCACGCTGTTCCTGCTGGGCCTGCAGCGCATGGCTTCGCCGGCGACGGCGCGCAGCGGCATCCGCTGGGCGGGCCTGGGCATGGTCATCGCGACCATCGCCACGTTCTTCCTGCCCGACCTGCACAACATCCCGCTGATCATCGCCGCGACCGCGATCGGCACGGCGATTGCCTGGGTCTCCGGCAAGCGCGTCGCGATCACCGACATGCCGCAGATGGTGGCGCTCTACAACGGCCTGGGTGGCGGTTCGGCGGCGGCGATCGGCGGCGTTGAACTGCTGCGCTGGTCGGCGGCCGGGCAGGCGAGTGGCCCGGTGCCGCTGGTGCTGGCGCTGCTGGGTGCGTTGATCGGTTCGGTGGCGCTGTCGGGTTCGATCATCGCCTGGGCCAAGCTCGACGGGCGCATGGACAAGCGCTACACGTTCCCGGGCATGCAGGCGTTCAATGCGCTGGTGGCCCTGGGCGCGGTGGCCTTGGGCGTGCTGGTGGCGGTGTCGTTGGGCGTGCCGTGGATCCTCGCGTTCTTCGTCGCGGCGCTGGCGCTGGGCGTGCTGATGACGCTGCCCATCGGCGGTGCCGACATGCCGGTCGTGATCTCGCTGTACAACGCATTCACCGGGCTGGCGGTGGCGTTCGAGGGCTACGTGCTGGGCAACGAGGCATTGATCATCGCCGGCATGATGGTGGGTGCCGCCGGCATCCTGCTGACGCGGTTGATGGCCAAGGCGATGAACCGCTCAATCAAGAGCGTGCTGTTCTCCAACTTCGGTGGCGGTGGTGCCTCGGCCGCCGAGATCAGCGGTTCACAGAAGCCCATCGAAGCGGCCGACGTCGCCGCGATGATGGCTTACGCCGAGCGCGTGGTGATCGTGCCCGGCTACGGACTGGCCGTGGCGCAGGCCCAGCACAAGATCTGGGAACTCACGCAACGGCTGACCGAGCGCGGGGTGAAGGTGAAGTTTGCGATCCACCCGGTCGCCGGGCGCATGCCGGGGCACATGAACGTGCTGCTGGCCGAGGCCGGGGTGCCCTATGACCTGATCGCGGACATGGACGACATCAACCCCGAATTCGCCAATACCGACGTGTCGTTGGTGATCGGCGCGAACGACGTGGTGAATCCGGTGGCCAAGACCGATCCGGCATCACCGATCTACGGCATGCCGATCCTCGACGTGGTCAATTCGAAGAACACCATCGTCATCAAGCGCGGCAAGGGCACGGGCTTCGCCGGCATCGAGAACGCACTGTTCTATGCCGACAACACGCGCATGCTCTACGGCGATGGCGCGGAGATGGCGAGTGCGCTGGTCAGCGAACTGAAGGCGCTCGACGGCGGGCATTGATCGGATGCAGCGTGGGGGATCACGCAAATGGAGGGGGTGATGAGCAAGGTTCTGGGAATGGCCGGACTGTTTTGTCTCGGGTTGGTGATGCCCGTCGTTGTCTGGGGGCAGGCACAATCGGCCGGCACGGCGCAATCTGGCTGGTGGGATCAACACCGTGCTGTATCGGAGGCGGAGCCCCCTTCCGACGAGCAATCTCTGGGCGAACCAGTTGATGCTGCATCGGTTGATGCAATGAATCAGGAGCAGTTCTCCTCATCGTTGGTCGTTGCGCCGGGAGAGATTGCAGATTTTGATTGCGTCGAGGTGAGGGCATTCGAAGTGACTGTCGGGTTGATCGGCAGCAAGGAAGATGCCCGGGCAGCACAGATACCTGTCGAAGCCCTCAGGGACATTCAGAGGCGAGTGGCCGGATATATTCCGGAAAAGGCGAGAGGGCTCAGGTCGACGTTGTTGCAGGAAGGCTGGCCCGCATGCCCGGATCCCGCCAAGGCTCTCGTGCTTGGTGGTCGAGTGGCTGATTACAAACGGGGAAATCAGGCCTTGCGCTACTTCGTCGGGTTCGGCGCCGGGGCGCAGAAATTTGCCGTCGAGGTCTGGATGATGCGCAAGACTGATGGCGCGTTGGTCGCGCGCGGGGAGGTCGTGGATCGCAAGGTGGGGGGATGGATTGGGGGGCAAGCGGACAAAGGGATGGATGACTTTGCCGAGAAGGTGGCTGGTTTCGTCAGGGACAGCCTCAAGCGCCGGTGAGGGGGCGTGGCTGAACCGATCCGCTTACTTCGACGCCCACGCTGCGACCACCACGCCCGCCGCAAACCACGCCAGGTCGGTGGGACTCGTCCCTAGGCGCACCAGCAACCAGCCGAACTCCGCGCCCATCTTCATCATCGACTCCCAGGGCAACAGTCCGAGCGAGCGGCCGATGCGCGCCGCCGCGATGCCCCAACTGGCCAGGGCGATCATCAGCAGCGTCGCGGTTGCGCCCAGCAGGGCGCGACCTATGCCCGGACGCACGCGCGCGAACCGCAGCAGCAGCGCTGCATCCACGCCGGCAAGCAGCGCCATCCAGGCGCAGGAGCGATCCAGCCAGGCGGACACCAGGATCCAGGCTGCGGCGAAGCCGAGGCAGCCGAACGCGAGCAGGGCGAAGGCGAAGGTGCGGGAACGCGTGGCGGGATGGGAGGGCATGGGCGCGTCCGGACAGGATGCGGAAGGATACCCGGCCACCACCGTTTACAATGTGCGCCTTGCGCGGCGCGTCCGCCGTCTCCACCTTCCCCGCATGTATTCCCGCAGCAGCGAACCGGTGCGCTTCGAGCGCGATTGCGAAGTCGTCATGGTGCCCCAGGGCGAAACCGTGACCTTGCCCGCGGGCAGCGTGGGCTACATCACCCAGGCGCTGGGCGGCAGTTGGACGGTGTTCGTGGAAGGCAACCTGTTCCGCATCGCCGGCAACGATGGCGATGCCATCGGCAAGGAGCCGCCTGCGCCGCTGGAACTGGCCGAGGATGCCGACGACGATGCGGTCGAGCGGCTGGTCTGGCAGCAACTGCGCACCTGCTTCGACCCGGAGATCCCGATCAACGTGGTCGACCTGGGGCTGGTCTACGAGGCCGTGGTGCAGCCGCGCGACGGCGGCAGGCGCACGGTCGAGGTGAAGATGACGCTTACCGCGCCGGGCTGCGGCATGGGCGAGATCCTGGTCGAGGACGTGCGCAGCAAGCTGGAACTGATCCCCACCGTGGACGATGCCGACGTCGAACTCGTGTTCGACCCGCCGTGGAACCGCACGATGATGTCCGAGGCCGCGCGCCTCGAGACCGGGATGCTCTAGGACGATTGACAACGCTGACAGTCACGAAGCGTGATTGCAGTCGCTGTTTCACCTGGGACTTCGCACCGGATTCGCATTGCCGCCTTTTCAAGCTGTCGTGTAGCGTCAGTTTGCGGATGCTTTGGTCAGTCCGCGTTCAAGTCGGAAGACGTGCGACGCCGGGATTCCAGGCCATCGCGACACCCTCGGTGCTCCGTGTCGACCATCTCGTCGCCCAGGCGACTCTCCATCCATGTCTCGGGGGTAGTGTCGATGTCCGATGTCCCGTATCGCCGCATGCGCACGCATGCGTTGGCAGCCGTGGCTGCCTCAGCGTTGTCCCTGTTGGTCGTGGCGCCCGCTTCCGCGGGTCGCGTCGACCTCGGCGGGTTGCAGTCAGATGCCACGTTCGATCGATTCATCGTCAAGTACAGGGACGGTGCGCCCGAGAATTCCGATGCGACGCTGCGCGATCGCGGGCTGCAAAGCGCGACTGCTCCGCTGGACGCTGCATCCAAGGCGCAACGTACGGGCGGACTGCGACAGGAATCGTTGCGGCTCGAGCACCAGCGACGCCTGGCGGTGGGAGGCAACGTGGTCCGGCTCAGTCGCAAGGTGGATCGTGCCGATGCGGAAACGCTGATGCGGCAGCTCGCCGCCGATCCGAACGTCGAGTACGTGGAAGTCGACCAGCGCATGTACCCGACGCTGGTGCCCAACGATCCCAGGTTGTCCGAGCAATGGGCGTTCGGTACCACCAATGCGGGCATCAACGTGCGTCCCGCTTGGGACAAGTCGACGGGTGCCGGCATCGTGGTCGCGGTGATCGATACCGGCATCGTCCCGCATCCCGACCTGGACGCGAACATCCTGCCCGGCTACGACTTCATCAGCGATACCTTCGTGTCGCGCGATGGCGATGGCCGCGACTCCAATCCGCGTGACGAGGGCGACTGGAACCCGGTGGCGAACGAATGCTATTCGGGTTCGCCGGTCAGCAATTCCAGCTGGCATGGCACGCACGTCGCCGGCACCATCGTGGCCGTCACCAACAACGCCGTCGGCGTGGCCGGCACCGCCTTCAACGCCAAGGTCGTGCCGGTGCGCGTGCTGGGACGTTGCGGCGGCTACACCTCCGACATCGCCGATGGCATCGTGTGGGCATCCGGCGGCACGGTGAGCGGCGTGCCCGCGAATGCGAATCCCGCCGAGGTGATCAACCTTTCGCTGGGCGGCAGCGGTACCTGTTCGGCGACCTACCAGAACGCGATCAACGGTGCCGTCGGGCGCGGGTCGACCGTGGTGGTGGCTGCGGGCAACAGCAACGTCAACGTGTCCGGTTCGGTGCCGGCCAATTGCCAGAACGTGATCGCGGTGGCGGCCACGACATCGGCAGGTTCGCGTGCCAGCTTCTCCAACTTCGGTGCCGGCATCGACATATCGGCGCCGGGGCAGGGCATCCTGTCGACGCTCAACACCGGCACCACCACGCCGGGCAGCGCCAGCTACGCGTCGTACAACGGCACGTCGATGGCGGCCCCGCACGTCGCCGGCATCGTCGCGCTGATGCAGGCGGCCGCACCTTCGCCCCTGACGCCCGCGCAGATCGAAAGCACGCTCAAGAGCACGGCGCGTCCGTTGCCGGGCACCTGCTCGGGCGGTTGCGGCGCCGGTATCGTCAATGCCGATGCTGCCGTCGCCGCGGTCATGGGCAGCGGTGGAGGTGGCGGCGGCGTGCTGCAGAACGGCGTGCCGGTCGGTGGGGTTTCCGGTGCAGCATCCAGCCAGCAATACTGGACGATCACCGTCCCGGCGGGCGCGACCAACCTCAACATCGCCATCGCGGGCGGCACGGGTGATGCCGATCTCTACGTGCGCTTCGGCTCGCAGCCGACCACGAGTACCTACGACTGCCGTCCGTACCGCAGCGGCAACGCCGAGAGCTGTGCATTCGCGACACCGCAAGCCGGCACCTACCACGTCATGGTGCGTGGCTATTCGGCGTTCTCGGGCGTCACCCTGACCGGCAGCTTCACCGCAGGCAGCGGAGGTGGCGGCAGCGGTCTGCAGAACGGCGTTCCGGTGACCGGCCTGTCGGGCGCGGCCAACAGCGAGCGCCGCTGGACGGTCCAGGTGCCGGCCGGCGTGAGCCAGCTGCGGATACGCATGTCGGGCGGTACCGGCGATGCCGACCTGTACGTGCGCCAGGGGACGCAGCCGACCACGGCCACCTACACCTGCCGTCCGTACCTGAGCGGCAACAACGAGGCCTGCACGCACAACAATCCGCAGGCAGGTACCTGGCATGTCATGGTGCGCGGCTACAGTGCGTATTCGGGCGTGACGCTGGTCGCCGAGTACTAGCGAGGCCATCGGCGCGGGGACGGGAGGTGTTCCCGTCCTCGCGACGCGAGTCATCGTCGCCGGGACGCGAAGCCCGGCGACCGGTCAGCGTGGGTTCCGGCGGTTTCGCGAATCATGGCCCGCATCGCGTCGGAATGCCGGATGCGTCGTCAG
The DNA here is from genome assembly GCA_024707405.1 of Luteimonas sp. GTDB lineage: Bacteria > Pseudomonadota > Gammaproteobacteria > Xanthomonadales > Xanthomonadaceae > Luteimonas. Next base: position 24,639 of record JANPZU010000004.1, on the reverse strand, counting down.
TCGAACGGGAGTGCCGAACATGCCGACATGGATCGCATCCAGCTTCTGCGCAAGCGTGTTGTTGCTTGCCGCTTGCGCCGTGCAGGGCGGGGCGCAGGTCGGTGGCGCGGCGGCCGAGGGGTCTTACCAGAGCTTCATCGTGAAATACCGTGCCGGTACCGAACCTTCGCGCGACACGGCGACGGCCCGGCAGCGGTTGGCGGCGACCGCGCCGGAAGGACTCGCGCTTGCCTGGGAGCGCAGGCTCGGCGTGCAGGCGGATGTGTTCACCACCGATCGCGCGCTGGATGCCGAAGGCGCCGAGGCGCTGATGCAGCTTTTCCGCGATGATCCCGACGTCGAATACATCGAGCCCGACAGCATGATGGGCATCGATCCCATCACCCGCCCGCAGGATCTGCGACGGGAACCCGGCTGACGCTCAGCCCAGCGCTTCGAAACGGTTCGCGTCCACGTTCTTGCGCACCTTGGCGGGATCCCAGATGCGGCCGTTCATGGCGATATGGACGCCCGGTTGAAGCGATTGCACGGCGCCGACCGCGCAGCCGATGTTGAATTCGGCGTCCGACCCGCGGAACCGCGCCGGGCTGAGCGCACCGGTCAGCACGATGGTCTTGCCCTCGATGGACGAGAGCACCTTCGCCGTCTCCACCATCGAGTCGGTGCCGTGCGTGATCAGCACATGGCGCGCGGCCTGCGCGGCGACCGTGGCGCGAATCAGCTCGCGGTCGGCATCGGTGATGTGCAGCGAATCCTTGCGGATGATCGGGATCACCGTGAAGCGGAAGGCGACGCCCATTTCGTCCAGCATCCGCCCGATCTGCGGATCGCCGATCTGGTAGTCGGACTTGTCGTCGAAATAGATCTTGTCGATCGTGCCACCGGTGGTGACGATCAGCAGCTCTTCCATGTCCGTTCCGGGATGGCGTGAAATTGCGGGGATTTTACCCGTTGGCCCGTGGCTGGCGCCTGCCGAACCTGGTGCGCAGCGCGGGCCAGCTCACGGTGAACACGACGACCAGCGACAGGCACAGCAGCAACAGGCCCTGGTTGCGCGTGTCGGGCTCCGACCAGGTTTCCATCACCGCGTGCGAGAACCAGAACAGCGCCAGTACGCCTGCCCAGAAGCGCGATAGCCGCCCACCCAGCCATGCGCCCGGCGCGAGCAGCAGCGGCGGCAGCACCAGCACCAGCCACGCCGCGGTGCGCTGGGCGTCGTCGCGGAACCACCAGGCGTAGAGCGCGGCGATCGCCAGCAGCGCCGCCGCCAGCAGGGCATCGGAGGGCGAACGCGGCTTCATTGCAGCCTGGCCGCGAGCGTGGCGATGCGCCGGCCGAGGGCGCGCGCCAGCACGGCTTCGTCGTCGGTGGGGCGTGGATCGTCCTGGCTGCCGGCGACATGGCTGGCGCCGTAGGGCGTGCCACCGCTGCGCGTGCTGCTGAGTGCGGGTTCGGAAAAGGGGATGCCGGCGATGACGCAGCCGTGGTGCAGCAACGGCAGCATCATCGACAGCAAGGTCGATTCCTGTCCGCCATGCATCGTCGCGGTGGAGGTGAACACGCCGGCCGGCTTGCCGATCAGGGCGCCACTGGCCCATTCCGCGCCAAGACCGTCGATGAAGTGCTTGAGCGGCGCGGCCATGTTGCCGAAGCGGGTGGGGCTGCCCAGCAGCAGGCCGGCGCATTCGGCCAGGTCTTCGCGAGAGACGTACGGCGCCCCATCGGCAGGCACGGGGGCGCTGCGACCTCGGTGACGGGCGCCACCGGAGGCACGCTGCGCAGGCGTGCGGCCATGCCTTCGACTTCACCGACGCCGCGGGCGACCTGCCTCGCCAGCGCGGCGACCGAGCCGTTGCGGCTGTAGTAGAGCACCAGGATGTCCGCCATGCGCGCCTCTCGGCCGACCCCCGGCCCTCGGCACTAGTTTGACAGCATGCGTCGACGGGCGCGTTTGCTACGCTTCGCGCATGGAACCGCTCGACACGTTCTACCGCTGGAGCGACACCCTGCGCGATCGGGCGCGGATGCGGGCCTTCGCACGGTTCCTTGCAAAGCGCTTCCTCGACGACAACCTGTTCCAGGCCGCGGCGGCGCTGTCGTACACCACCATCTTCGCGCTGGTGCCGCTGGCGATCGTGGTGTTCGGCGTGCTGTCGGCGTTCCCGGTGTTCGAGGCCTGGAGCGGCCAGCTCACCGAATACGTCTTTGCCAACTTCGTGCCGTCGGCGGCGAGCGCGCTGAAGGAGAACATCGGCAGCTTCCTCGACAATGCCGGCAAGCTGACGGTGGCCGGCGTGGTGGCGCTGGTGGTGTCGCTGCTGATCACGCTCAACAGCGTCGAGACCACTTTCAACAGGATCTGGCGGGTACCGTCCGCGCGCCCGCAGCTTGGCCGTTTCCTTGTCTACTGGACGGTGCTGACGCTGGGTTCGTTGATGGCGGCTGCATCGTTCGCGATGTCGGCGTGGATCCTGGCCTTGCCGGTGTTCAGCACGCAGGAAGGGCAGTGGCTGTCCAGCCTGACGCTTCGGGTGACGCCGTTCCTGATCGAACTCGGTGCGATCACCGCGATCTTCCGCGTGGTGCCGCATCGCAGCGTGGAGTGGCGGCATGCCTTTGCCGGTGCATTCATCGCGGCGCTGCTGCTCGAAGTCATCAAGTGGGGGCTGGGCCTGTACTTCGCCAGTTTCGACGGCTACCAGCGTCTGTACGGCGCGGTCGCGGCGCTGCCGATCCTGCTGTTGTGGATCTACCTGTGCTGGGTGGTGGTGCTGCTGGGCGCATCGTTCGCGTCCGCGGTATCGGCCTTCCGGTACCAGCCGGTCGCGATGCGCCTGCCATTGGGCTACGAACTGTATGCGTTGCTGCGGCTGCTGGGCCGGTTCGCGCAGGCACGTGCACAGGGCGAGGGGCTGCACACGGCCAGGATCCTCGAACTCGAGCCGTTGCTGACCGACAACCTGTTGCAGGATCTGCTGTCGCAGCTCGGCATGATCGGGTTGGTGGTGCGTGCCGAAAGCGGCGAATGGCTGCTGGCGCGCGATCTGGACACGCTCACCCTCGCCGAACTCTACGAAGCCTGCCAATTGCGCATCCCGGTCGCGGAAGCGCACTTGCCGTGCCGCGACGATGAACTCGGCATCGCCGCGATGGCCGTGCTCGATGAACTCCGCATCCCCCTGCGCGACCTGCTCAAGCGCAATGTCGCCGATCTCTCCCCCGAAGGAACGCCTCGATGAAGATGCTGTTGCCGCTGCTGTCGATCTGCCTGCTGCTGCTCGCCGGATGCCGTCCGGGCGATGAAGCGCCTGCGCCCGCCGCCGGCGAGCCGCGCCAGGAGGCGGATGCGCGGGCCACCGAGCCCGTGCCGGAAGGCGCGGATGCGAAACCGGAGATCCCGTCGTTGCGCGTGACCACGATCGACGGAACGGAATACGACCTCGAAGACCGCCGCGGCAAGTGGGTGGTGGTGAATTTCTGGGCGACCTGGTGTTCGCCCTGCCTCAAGGAAATGCCCGAACTGTCCGCGCTCGATGCGATGCGCGAGCATGTCGAAGTGGTGGGGCTTGCATACGAAGAGATCGAGCCGGACGCGATGAAGGCGTTCCTCGAGAAGCATCCCGTGGTGTACCCGATCGCGATCCTGGACGTGTTCAATCCGCCCGCCGACTTCTCGACGCCGCGTGGCCTGCCGATGACCTACCTCATCGCGCCCGATGGCAAGGTCGCGCGGCAGTTCCTCGGGCCGGTCACGGCGCAGGAGATCGAGACCGCGATCGCCAACAATGGCGGGCCGTCGGTCGAAGCCTGATGGCCGCGGCGCGTTTCCTGGTCGAGGGCAAGGTGCAGGGCGTGTTCTTCCGCGCGTCCACGCGCACAGAGGCACTCTCGCTGGGATTGCGTGGATGGGCGAAGAACCTTTCGGATGGCCGCGTCGAAGTCGTCGCAGCGGGCGAGGCACGTGCACTGGACGCACTCGCGCAGTGGCTCGAGGACGGGCCGCCGTTGGCACGCGTGGATGCGGTGGTGCGCGAAGGGAGTCCGAATCGGATGATGCGAGCGGTTTCGACATCCTGTGACGCCTGGTGTCCGCTTCGAAAAGGAGACGCGAAAGATGATGGGACGTGCGCGACGTTGGTTGATGGCCTTGGCGCTGTGGTTGCCCTGCGCGGTGGCGGGTGCCGTGCATGCGCAAGTGGCCGAAGCAGGGAATGAAGGCTTGCATGATTTACCGCTGCAGCACCTCCCGGCGCTGCGCGGCGACTACTTCCTGCACGATTCGGCCGCCGTGGGGCGCAACTTCCATGTCTACGTCCGGCTACCCGAGGGCTACGATGCCAGCGCGTCCGAACGCTACCCGGTGGTCTACCTGCTGGATGGCGATTCGCTGTTCCCGATCCTCGCCGCCAACCACCTGTTCCTGACCTACGACGACGGCCTGCCCGAGGTGATCGTGGTCGGCATCGCCTATGGCGGGTTCGACCCGTCGATCAACAAACGCGGCTACGACTATTCCGCGCCGGCAGCGGATGCACGCGAAGGACAGGGCGGCGCCGACCGTTTCCTCGCGTTCCTGCGCGACGAGCTGCTGCCCGGGATCGAGCGTCGCTACGCGGCCGATCCGATGCGCAGGGTGATCTTCGGCCAGAGCCTTGGCGGGCATTTCGTGCTGTATTCCGCGTTCGTCGCGCCTGATCTGTTCTGGGGCCGAATCGCCAGCAATCCGGTGTTCGATCCGGGGCGCGAACGGTTCTTCGCGGCGCCCGCCGCAGCAACGCGCGACGATCTGGGCCTGGTCGTCACCAGTGGCTCGCGCGACCGACCGGCGTTGCGCGAATCGGCGCTGGCCTGGTTCGAGGCCTGGCAAGGCCGCGACGATGCGCCGTGGAAGCTCGACGTGGCCACCATCCGCGGCGCCACGCATGCCGCCAACAGCACCGACAGCTACCGCATCGGCATGACCCTGCTGTTTGGCCGGAGGTTGCCGGTCGACGCAGCCGAGTAGGTAGCGAGTCAGGCCTGGTACGGCTTGAGTGGCTTCACCACGCCGTAGCGCTCCTTCTTCGGCTTTCCGGCGAGTGGCGGGAATTCGATCGGTTGCGGCGCGACATGCGTATCGGGCACGCGGTCGAGCAGGTCGCGGAGCAAGGTCAGCCGGCCACGGCGCTGATCGTTGAAGTCGACCAGCGTCCACGGAGCATGCTTGCCGTGCGTGGCCTTGAGCATCGCCTCGCGCGCGGCGGTGTAGTCGTCGTAGCGCTTGCGCGCCTCGAGGTCGATGGGGGACAGCTTCCAGCGCTTGAGCGGATCTTCGTTGCGCTCGGCGAAGCGTTCTTCCTGTTCGGACTGGTCGCAGCACAGCCAGTACTTGAACAGGAGGATGCCGTCATCGACCAGTTGTTTCTCGAACACGGGCGCCTGTTTCATGAAATCCTTCACCTGTGCGTCGGTGGCGAAGCCCATCACCTTCTCCACGCCGGCGCGGTTGTACCAGCTGCGGTCGAAAAGGACGATCTCGCCGGCAGCAGGCAGGTACGGCACGTACCGCTGGAAATACCACTGCGTGCTCTCGCGGCTGCTCGGCTTGGACAGCGCCACCACATGGCACTGCCGGGGATTGAGCCGGTGCGATACGGCGCTGATCGCGCCACCCTTGCCGGCGGTGTCACGGCCTTCGAAGATCACCAGTACGCGCTGGCCGGTGTGCTGCAACCAGTGCGCCAGGTTGGCCAGCTCGAGTTGCAACGGCTCCAGCGCCGCGTCGTAGTCCTTGCGCTTGAGCTTCTTCATCGCTTCCTCTGCGGCTTGTTGCCGGCCATGCTGCGTGCGACCTCCAGCAATGCGCCCTGCTGCCGCGTGTTGAGCGTGCGGTAGGCGGCAAGCAGGTCGTGTTCGCCCTTGGTGCGCGCGGGGTCGAGCGTGCTGGCGAGTTCTGCCAGCAGCGCGCCGACCGGCACGCCGAAGGTCTTGGCCAGGGCATCGAGCTGTTCCTTCGCGGGCAGCTTCTCGCCGCGCATCCATGCCGACACTGTCGCCGCGCCCGCGCGCGGGATGGCGGTGGCGATGTCGGTCACGCTCAGGCCACGAGCCTTGGCGAGCAGGCGCAGGGTCTGGTCGATGCTCATGACGGTTCCTTCAACCGTGGGCGCAGCGTTGCCAGGTTGCAGGGCTTCGTGCGCGCATCGAGTTGGGCGCGGACGATCTTCTCCCACGCGGTGCGGCATGCGGAGGTCGAGCCCGGCAGCGCGAACAGGAAGGTGCCGTTCGCAAGTCCTGCGAACGCGCGCGACTGCAACGAGGATGTGCCGATCTCGTCGAACGACACTGTGCGGAACAGTTCGCCGAAGCCGGGCATCTGCTTGTCCAGCAGGGGCAGCAGTGCCTCGGGCGTGGAATCGCGCCCGGTGAAGCCGGTGCCGCCGGTGACGAGGATGCCGTCGACGGCAGGGGCGGCGATCCACTTTGACACGATGGCGCGCATCGCGTAGCGGTCGTCCGGCAGCAGGGTGCGTTCGTGCAGTTGGTGGCCTTCGGCCTGCAACGCAGTGGCGAGGTACTCGCCGGAAGCATCTTCGGCCAGCGTGCGCGTGTCCGAGACGGTGAGGATGCAGATCTGCAGCGGGATGAAATCGGCTTGTGCGCTCATGCCGCAAGTGTAGGGCGGGCCCTTGCCCGCCGCACCTGCCCCGGACGAGATCGCCGTCAGGCCGTCATTTCAGCGCCAGTGAATACCACTGGGTGTCTTCTTCGTGCCAGCCCGCGGCGCGGTAGGTGGCGCGGGCAGCATCGTTGGTGCGGCTGGTTTCGAGGGAGATCACGGCGGCGCCGTCCTCGCGCGCGAAGTCGGCGGCAGCATCGAGCAGGGCGCGCGCGACGCCTTGCCGGCGCGTTGCCGGCAGCACGAACAGGTCGTTGAGGATCCAGCTGCGCGCCATGCGCACCGACGAGAATGACGAATACAACTGCGCGAAGCCGACGACGGCATCGCCCTGCCTGGCCACCAATACCTTCGATTCACCGAAGCGGAGGCGGCTGCGCAACCAGTCGCGCGCACCATCGAGATCCGAAGACTGGCCGTAGAACTGCCGGTAGGCATCGAACAGGCGCACCAGCGCATCGAGGTCGGCGGGCGCGGCATGGGAGATGGTGGCAGGCATGGGTCAGCTTCCGTCGGTGAGGCGGGCGAGTTCGTCGGCCTGGTGTTCGCGCGAGAGACGCTCGACGAGGGCGTCGAGGTTGCCTTCCAGCACGTTCGGCAGGTCGTACAGGGTCAGGCCCTCGACGCGGTGGTCGGTGATGCGGCCCTGCGGATAGTTGTAGGTGCGGATGCGCTGGCTGCGGTCGCCGCTGCCGACCTGCAGCTTGCGCGTCGCGGCGGTGGCGGCGGCGCGCTTCTCGGCCTCGGCCTCGGCCAGCATCGCCTTCAGCCGCTTCATCGCCTTGTCGCGATTGGCGTGCTGGCTGCGTTCGGTCTGCGATTCCACCACCACGCCGCTGGGCACGTGGGTGATGCGGATCGCCGAATCGGTCTTGTTGACGTGCTGGCCGCCCGCACCGGAGGAGCGGAACGTATCGACCTTGAGGTCGGCCGGATTGATCTCGATCGGCTCGCCGTCGTCCTCGATGGGGATGATCGCTACCGTCGCGGCGGAGGTGTGGATGCGGCCTTGCGATTCGGTCTCGGGCACGCGCTGCACGCGATGGGTGCCGGATTCGAACTTGAGCCTGGCGTAGGCGCCTTCGCCTTCGACGCGCGCGATCACTTCGCGGAAGCCGCCGTGTTCGCCGGGATTTGCCGATTCCACCTCCACGCGCCAGCCTTGCCGCTCGGCATGCCGCGCATACATCCGGAACAGGTCGCCGGCGAAGATCGCGGCTTCGTCGCCGCCGGTGCCGGCGCGGATCTCCAGATAGAAGCCGCCATCGTCGCGTGCGTCGCGTGGTACCAGCAGCGCCATCAATGCGTCGTCGAGTGCGGCCAGGCGTGACTGCGCGGCTGCGATTTCCTCGTCGGCCAGTTCGCGCAGTTCAGGGTCGTCGCGCATCGCTTCCGCAGCGGTGAGGTCTTCGCGTGCGCGGCGTTCGTCGGCCAGCGCGATCGCCAGCGGTTCGAGTTGCGAGAACTCGCGCGAGAGGTTGCGGAACCTGGTGTTGTCGGCGGCGATGCCGGGATCGGCGAGCAACCGTTCCAGTTCGTCGCGGCGTTCCGACAGGGCTTCGAGTTTGCGGCGCAGGGTGGGGTGCATGGCGGGTGAGGTCGATGGATGCGGGAGGAGGGGCGGGCAACGCAGGCGAGCGTCGCTACCCCTGTCCCCGATCCATCGTGCCGTCGTCGCGTGCCGAGTCCTCTTCAAGCAGCCGGGCGAGGCTGCGCGCGAAGGCGTCGTCGCCTCCGGCCAGCGCCGACTCGCGCAGCGCGGCGGTCGGCGGGTGCAGGAGGCGATTGGTGAGCGAATGCGCAAGCAAGTCGATGACCGCATGCGGGTCGTGCCCGGCGGCGAGTTGCTGCCGCGCCTTGTCGAGCAGTTCCGTGCGCGTCGCTTCGCCGTGCGCGCGCAGGCGCTTGAGTGGTTCGTTGCGCGCGCCGGCCGTCAGTGCCTCGGTATAGCGCGAGACCTGCAGCCCGATGATGGCCTCGGCATCGGCGGCCGCTTCGTGGCGGCCGCGGCGATTGTGTTCCACCGCGCGCTGCAGGTCGTCGACGGTGTAGACGAACACGTCGTCCAGGTCGGCGACGTCCGCTGAGATGTCGCGCGGCACGGCCAGGTCCATCAGCAGCATGGGTCGATGCTTGCGGGCGCGCATCGCGGCATCGATCTGCGGACGCGACAGGATCGGCTCGCGGCTGGCGGTGGCGGAAAACACCACGTCGGCCAGGAACAGGTGGCGCTCGAGTTCGTCCAGCGGCAACGCAACGGCGTTGTGCCGTGCAGCGAGTTCCTGCGCATGCGCATAGGTGCGGTTGGCGACCAGCAGTCGCTTCACTTTCGCCTGTGCGAGGTGGCGTGCGGCGAGCTCGATGGTCTCGCCGGCACCGATCAGCAGCACCACCGAATCCGAAGGCCGCGCGAACGATTCCTGCGCCAGCCGCACCGCGAGCGATGCGACCGAGACCGGACTGTTGCCGATGCGGGTTTCGCTGCGCGCGCGCTTGGCCGTGACGAAGGCATGCTGGAACAGGCGGTCGAGTTGCCCGCCCAGGGTGCCTGCGCCACGTGCGGTGGACCAGGCCTGCTTCACCTGTCCCAGGATCTGCGGTTCGCCCAGCACCAGTGAATCGAGCCCGCTGGCGACGCGGAACAGGTGGCGCACCGCATCGTCGCCGCGGTGGCGGTACAGGTAGGCATGCAGGGCCTGCCCAGGGGTCGATCCGGGGGCGCCGTCGCCTTCGGGGTGCGTGGCCAGCCACTCGGCGAGTGCGCTGCCGTCGTCCTCTGTGGCGGCATACAGCTCCGTGCGGTTGCAGGTCGACAGCAGTGCCACTTCACGCACGCCGGGCAGTGCATGCAGCGCGGCCAGCGCTGCCGGGACGGCATCGTCCGAGAACGCGACGCGCTCGCGCAGGGCGACCGGCGCGGTCTGGTGGTTGATGCCGATGGCGTGCAGGCTCATGCGTCGGTGGCTGGCGATTCGAAGGGCGGGGACGATCCGGTGGATGCTCCCGACCCGTTCAGGTGCTTGCGATAAGCTTCCGGGGAATCGCGACATTTTAAGCCCCCGCAGCCCCGGATGCCCGCCCACCTCCTCTTGCAGCCTTTGGTTTGCCTGTCGCTACTGCTCGGCTTGCTGGCGGGAGCGTCCGCATGGGCGCAGCCTGCGCCGGACGATGCCCTGCACGATGACGTCCTCGGCGCCACGATGGCGGGTGAATATGCATTGCAGGCGGGACGCCTGGACGAGGCGGTGGCCTGGTACCTGTCGGCCGCTCGGGCGGCCGAAGGCGATGCCGGACTGGCCGAACGGGCAGCGCGCATCGCCCTGCTCGGCAACGACGACCGGCGTGCGGCCGAGGCGCTGGCACTCTGGCGCAAGCGTGGCCCGCGCACGATCGACATGCGCGCCGCGGAAGCGACGCTCGCGTTGCGCGGCGGCAAGCTGCGCATCGCACGACGCGAACTGGAGGCGATCCTGCGCGAATCTTCCGGCGAGGGCTGGCGCCATGCGCGTGCGGTGCTCGTCAGCGGGCGTGAACCGGCCGATTCGGCCAGGATCCTCAAGCAACTCGTGTCGTCCGGCGCCATCCCCGACCAGTTGCGGGCATGGGTCTCGTTTGCGGATCTCGCGCAGCGTTTCGGCCAGGCCGATGTCGTCGCCGACATCCTCGCCCGCCTCGCGGCGCGCTACCCGGGCGACCCCCGCGTCGCCCTGTTGCATGCGGCCAACCTGCGCGAAACGGGGGATACGGATCGCGCGCGCCAGGTGCTCGACAGCCTGCGCGATGCGGCGATGATTTCGCCCGAGGTGCGATTCGCCCTTGCCGCGGAACTGGACTCGCTTGGCGATCCGGCCGCAGCCGAACGCGTCCTGGCGCAAGGGCCGCAAGACGCCCGCATCCAGATCCTGCGTGCCTCCTTGCTCGCCAAGGGCGAGGACAAGGATGGTTTGGGCGATCTGTACGAAGAACTCAAGCGGGGTGCGGCGAGCCCGGAACCTACGCAGCGCTTGCTGCTGGGGCAGGTGGCCGAATACCTGGAGCGTTACCAGGAAGCACTCGACTGGTACCAGGGTGTGCCGGGTGGGGACCAGCGCTGGCAGGCCCGGATGCGCATCCCGCGCGTACTGCACAAGCTGGGCCAGGCGGACGATGCCTACGCCGCCCTGCGTGCGTTGCAGGACGATGCCGGCGCCGAAGAGGAATACCGTCGCGTCGCCTACCTGATGGAAGCCGAACTGCGTGCCGAAGACGAGGATGTCGATGGCGAGGCCGATACCTTCGCGCGCGGGCTTGCGGCGTACCCGGACGAGCCTTCGCTGCTGTATTCGCGCGGATTGATGTGGGAGCGTCGCGACGACATTCCGCGTGCCGAGGCCGACCTGCGCAAGATCCTGGTCGCCGATCCGGAGAATGTCGCCGCGCTCAATGCGCTCGGCTACACACTGGCCGACCGCACGCAGCGTTACCAGGAGGCGCTCGAGCTGATCGAGCGTGCGCGCATCGCCGAGCCGGACAATGCCGCGATCATCGACAGCTACGGCTGGGTGCTGTATCGCCTTGGGCGCCACCAGGAAGCCTTGGTCGAGTTGCGGCGTGCCTACACCATGCAGAAGGATGCGGAAATCGCAGCGCACGTGGCCGAGGTGCTGTGGGTGCTTGGACGCAAGGACGAAGCGCGCAAATACTTCGACGAGGCGCGCAAGCTCGACCCGGACAATCGTTCGCTGCAGCGGGCGCTGGCGGAAACCGGCGCATGAGTGCGATCCGTTGCTGCCTTGCGCTGGCGATGTTGCTGCTGCTTTCGGCATGCGTGTCGCAGCCGGTGCGTCCGCCGGAGCCGGTCGACGCGGCGGCTGCGCGCAACCACGACCTGCAGCGCGGCGAGGTGTCGCAATGGCGCCTGGCAGGTCGCGTCGCGGTCTCCAGCGGCTCGCAGGGCGGCAGTGGACGCATCGATTGGACGCAGCACGACGAACGCTACGAGATTTCGTTGAGCGCCCCTGTGACCCGCCAGGGCTGGCGGTTGGTCGGTGATGCCAGCGGTGCGCGGTTGGAAGGCGTTGCAGGCGGGCCGCGCGAAAGCGATGACGTCGAAGGCATGCTGTTCGAAGCGACCGGCTGGTCGATCCCGGTGCGGGCGATGGTGGCGTGGGTGCGCGGCATCGGTGCCACCGAGGGCATCACCGAGCCTGCAAGGATCGCCTATGGCGCCGGGAACGTGCCGGCGACCATCGAGCAGATCGGTTGGCGCATCGACTATCGAGACTGGTCTGCGGCGACGGACGCCTTGCCGTCGATGCCGCGTCGCATCGATGCGGTGAACGTGATCCAGGGAGATGCCAAGCTGCGCTTGATCGTGGATCGCTGGGAGCCTGTCGTTCCGTGATGCCCGCTGGAGACACCGCGGCTGGGTGGACGCGCTGGCCCGCCCCGGCCAAGCTGAACCTGTTCCTCCTCATCACTGGCCGTCGCTCGGACGGTTACCACGCGCTGCAGACCGTGTTCCGGATCCTGGATTGGGGCGACAGTCTCCTGATCCGGCCGCGTGCCGATGGCAGCGTACGCCGAATCGGCGAGTCGGTGCCTGGCGTCGACGAGGCCTCCGATCTGGTGGTTCGCGCGGCAAAATTGCTGCAATTGGAAGCCAATTGCTCGCAAGGTGCCGACATTTCTGTCGAAAAACGAATTCCGGCAGGTGGCGGGTTCGGCGGCGGTTCTTCCAATGCGGCCACGGCCTTGCGGGCACTGGATCGTCTTTGGGGGCTGGATCTGGGCGTAGACCGCCTCGCGGCACTGGGCTTGCGGCTCGGGGCCGACGTGCCGGTCTTCGTCCGCGGGCGCAACGCCTGGGCGGAAGGGGTCGGCGAAGCACTGGTGCCGGTCGACTTGCCGCCGGCCTGGTACCTGTTGGTCAACCCCGGCGTGCACGTGCCCACTGCGGCCTTGTTCCAAGCACCTGAATTGACGAGGAATGCTGCACCCGCGACAATATCGGACTTCGTTTCGGGTGCTCCGCTCGGCAATGCGTTCGAGCCGGTCGTGCGTCGCCGCGAACCTGCCATCGAGGCGGTGTTCCAGGTGTTGTCACGGGTCGGTTCGCCACGCCTGACCGGGTCGGGAAGCGGCTGCTTCGTCGAATTCGCCACGCGCGGATCCGCCGAGGCCGCGCTCGCCGCGTTGCCGGCCGGGCTTGATGCTCGACTGGTGGCGGGTGCGGCGCGTTCGCCGCTGCTGGATGTGCTCGAAGCGAAGACGCCGTAGGGGCGTCGCCAAGCGGTTAAGGCACCAGGTTTTGATCCTGGCATGCGTAGGTTCGAATCCTTCCGCCCCTGCCACAACACGATGCAACGTCTGCGCGGCAGCATTGCGCAGTGAAGCCAACCGCGCGGTCAGAGCGAAGCGGAGTAGTCGACATGAAGGAAGATCGGAACCTGTTGATCTTCTCGGGCAACGCGAACAGGCCGCTGGCACAGGCGATCTGTCGCGAACTCGGGGTGCGCCAGGGCAAGGCGCTGGTCTCGACGTTCTCGGACGGCGAGGTGCAGGTCGAGATCGAGGAGAACGTGCGCAGGCAGGACGTGTTCGTGGTGCAGTCCACGTGCGCTCCGACGGCCGAGCACTTCATGGAGCTGATGGTGCTGATCGACGCGCTCAAGCGCGCATCGGCCCGCAGCGTGACCGCAGTGGTGCCGTATTTCGGCTACGCCCGCCAGGATCGTCGCATGCGCTCGTCGCGCGTGCCGATCACGGCGAAGGTCGCGGCCAAGATGTTCGACGCGGTGGGCACCGACGGCTTGTTGACCGTCGACCTGCACGCCGACCAGATCCAGGGCTTCTTCGATATCCCGGTCGACAACGTGTATGCGTCGCCGCTGCTGCTTGCCGATGTCTGGCGTGCGCACGGCACCGACAACCTGATCGTGGTGTCGCCCGACGTGGGTGGCGTGGTGCGCGCAAGGGCGATCGCCAAGCGCCTCGACGACGCCGACCTGGCGATCATCGACAAGCGCCGGCCGCGCGCCAACGTGGCCACGGTGATGAACATCATCGGCGACGTCGCGGGCAAGACCTGCGTCCTCGTCGACGACATCGTCGATACCGCAGGCACGCTGTGTGCGGCGGCTGCTGCGCTCAAGGCGCAGGGCGCGACCAAGGTGGTCGCGTACTGCACGCACGCGGTGCTTTCGGGCGCCGCGATCGACAACGTGACCAAGTCGCAACTCGACGAGCTGGTGGTGACCGACACCATCCCGCTGTCGGAAGCGGCGAAGGCCTGTGGAAGGATCCGGCAGCTCAGCGTCGCCGAGTTGCTGGCCGAGACCATCCGCCGGGTCGCATTCGGAGAATCCGTCAGTTCGCTCTACCTGGACTGACACCCCACTCACCTGGTCGCGGGTGAGTGTCATCGCCGCCGCGAGGCGGCTCAATAGCAAGCAAAGAGAGACAAGCAACATGGCAACGACACATGAAATCCAGGTCGAACGCCGCATGGACGAAGGGAAGGGTGCGAGCCGCCGTCTTCGTCATGCCGCCAAGATCCCGGCCATCGTCTACGGTGGCGATCTCAAGCCGGTCAGCATCCAGCTCGACCACGAAGCCGTCTGGCTGGCCAGCCAGAACGAGTGGTTCTACTCGTCGATCCTCGACCTGAGCCTCGCAGGCGACATCCAGAAGGTGTTGCTGCGCGACATCCAGCGCCATCCGTACAAGCAGCTGATCATGCACCTGGACTTCCAGCGCGTGAACGAGAACGAGACGCTGCGCACCGCGGTGCCGCTGCACTTCCTCAACGAAGACAAGTCACCGGCCGGCAAGTCGGCCGAGGTCGTGGTGACCCACGAGCTCAACGAAGTCGTCGTCGAGTGCCTGCCGAAGGATCTGCCGGAGAACATCGAGATCGACCTGTCGAACCTCTCGGTCGGCGACATCGTTCACCTGTCGGACATCAAGCTGCCGGCCGGCGTCGAGATCCCCGAGCTCAAGCTGGGCAAGGAGCACGACGTGGCGGTGGTCATCGCCAAGCACGGTCGCGAGGAAGCCGCCGAGGACGAAGCTGCCGAGGGCAGCGCCGAAGTCCCGGCGAGCAAGGTCTCCAAGGACGAGAAGTAATCCGCGTTTGCATGCGGCCCCGGATCGGGGCCGCATGCGCGCGTCATTGCGATGGATGGATTGCGGCTCATCGTCGGTCTCGGCAACCCGGGCCGCGAACATGCGTTGGATCGGCACAATGCCGGATTCCGTTTCGTCGACGCCCTTGCAGGCAGGGCGGGCGGCAGGTTCAGCGTGGAATCGAAATTGTTCGGCGAAGTGGCGAAGGTCGATGTCGCCGGGCGTACGCTGTGGCTGCTCAAGCCGGCGACGTTCATGAACCTCAGCGGCAAGTCGGTCATGGCCGCGCTGCGGTTCTGGAAGATCGAGCCGGAACAGGCGCTGCTGGCGCATGACGAACTCGACCTGCCGCCCGGCGTGGCGCGGTTGAAGTTCGATGGCGGGCACGGTGGCCAGAATGGCTTGCGCGACACCATGAAACTGCTGGGGCACGGCAGGTTCCATCGCTTGCGCATCGGCATCGGCCATCCCGGGCACAAGGATCGCGTGACCGGCTGGGTGCTCGGCAAGCCCAGCAACGATGACGACATCCTGATCGGTCGATCCATCGACGATGCGATGGATGCGTTGCCGCTGGCAGTGGGCGGTGATTTCAATGAAGCGATGAAGCGACTGCATACCGGCAAGCCGTGATTGGTGGCTGGCGATTGCGGGCAGTTGCCCTGCGAGTCGCCAGCCACGAATCACGATCCGCGGGAATTCCATGGGTATCCAGTGCGGCATCGTCGGCCTGCCGAACGTCGGCAAGTCGACGCTTTTCAACGCTTTGACCAAGGCGGGCATCGCCGCGGCCAATTTCCCGTTCTGCACCATCGAACCGAACGTCGGCGTGGTGCCGGTGCCCGACCCGAGGCTCGGCGCGCTGTCGGAGATCGTCAAGCCCGAGAAGGTCATCCCGACCGCAGTCGAGTTCGTCGACATCGCGGGACTGGTCGCGGGCGCGGCCAGCGGCGAAGGACTGGGCAACAAGTTCCTCGCGCACATCCGCGAAGTGGATGCGATCACGCACGTGGTGCGCTGCTTCGACCATCCCGACGTGATCCACGTCGCCAACAAGGTCGATCCGATCGCCGATATCGAGACCATCGACACCGAGCTGGCGTTGGCCGACCTCGATTCGGTGGACAAGGCAATCTCGCGCTACGAGCGCGTGGCCAAGAGCGGCGACAAGGACGCCAAGGCGCGCATCGAGGTGCTGCAGAAGCTGCGCGCCGCGCTCGACGACGGCAAGCCGGCGCGATCGGTGTCGTTGACCGACGAGGAGCGCGTGCTGATGCGCGAGCTCTTCCTGCTGACGATGAAGCCGGTGCTCTACATCGCCAACGTGCTCGAAGACGGCTTCGAAGGCAATCCGCATCTCGATGCCGTGCGCGCCCGCGCCGCGGGCGAAGGTGCGGAAGTGGTGGCCGTCTCGGCCGCCATCGAGGAAGAGCTGAGCCAGCTCGACGATGCCGATCGGGACGAGATGCTGTCCAGCTACGGCCTGGACGAGCCCGGTCTCAATCGCGTGATCCGTGCCGCCTACAAGCTGCTTGGCCTGCAGACCTATTTCACCGCTGGCGTGAAGGAAGTCCGTGCGTGGACGGTGAAGGCCGGTGCAACCGCGCCGCAGGCGGCCGCGGTGATCCATACCGACTTCGAGAAGGGCTTCATCCGCGCCGAGACCATCGGTTACGAGGACTTCATCAAGTACCGCGGCGAGGCGGGTGCCCGCGAGGCCGGCCGCCTGCGCCTGGAAGGCAAGGAATACCGCGTGCAGGAAGGCGACGTACTGCACTTCCGCTTCAACGTCTGACCGGGTCGCCGGGGAGGGGAGGGGCATGCAGTCGCGAATGCAGGAGGCGATGCCGCAGGGGATGAGGGCGCGCGTGGCGGCATTCGTCGAGTCGCCGCCCGTCCAGCGTTTCGTGATCGCGGTGATCGTGCTCAACGCGGTCATCCTCGGTATGGATACCTCGCCCGCGCTGCGGGCGTCGATCGGATCCTGGCTGACGCTCGCCGATGCTGCATGCCTCGCGATCTTCGTGGTCGAGCTGGGGCTGAAGCTGTGGGGACACGGCCCGCGCTTCTTCCGCAGCGGCTGGAATGTCTTCGACCTGCTGGTGGTCGGCATCGCGCTGGTGCCCGCGTCCGGGCCACTGGCGGTGCTGCGTGCGCTGCGCGTCCTGCGCGTGCTCCGGCTGGCCTCGGCCATGCCGCGGCTGCGCTTCGTGGTCGAGGCCCTGCTGGCGGCGATCCCGGGCATCGGTGCGATCGCCGGGCTGATGTTGATCCTGTTCTACGTGGCGGCGGTGATCGCCAACAGCCTGTTCGGCGAGGCTTTCCCGCAATGGTTCGGCAGCCTGGGCGGCGCGTTCTACACCCTGTTCCAGGTGATGACCCTGGATGGCTGGTCGAGCGGCATGGTGCGCCCGGTCATGGAAATCTATCCGTGGGCCTGGGCGTTCTTCGTGCCGTTCGTGCTGATCGCCACATTCACCATGTTGAACCTGTTCATCGCCATCATCGTCAACACCATGCAGGCGCTCCACGATCGCGGGGAGGCGGTTTCCGGGCGTGATGGGGCGGGTGACGAGGTATTCGGGCAGGGCGATCTGGACGGATTGCGCGCCGAAATCCGGCTGCTCAGGCAGGAGCTTTCCGTCCTGCGGGGGGCGGTTGGCGTGCGGCAAGACGATTCGCGTTGACAGCCGTCCGGGCGACCTTCAAAATAACGGGCTGTTTCACGGGTTTGCGACGATCGGAGGGATACCCAAGCGGCCAACGGGGGCAGACTGTAAATCTGCTGGCTTACGCCTTCGGTGGTTCGAATCCACCTCCCTCCACCAGTCGAGACAGTTCCGCACGGCGCGGGAGTAGTTCAATGGTAGAACTGTAGCCTTCCAAGCTACTAGCGCGGGTTCGATTCCCGTCTCCCGCTCCACCATTGCAATCCCGCGTTACGCACCACAAATCGTTGCTCACGTAGCTCAGTCGGTAGAGCACCTCCTTGGTAAGGAGGAGGTCGATGGTTCGATTCCATTCGTGAGCACCACCATGCGCCGCGCCAGCGGCATCCGAAGCAACTCCAGACATTCCAACCGATCCGAGACAAACAGCCATGGCAAAGGGTAAGTTCGAGCGCACCAAGCCCCACGTGAACGTGGGCACGATTGGCCACGTGGACCACGGCAAGACGACGCTGACGGCGGCGCTGACGAAGATCGGTGCGGAACGCTTCGGTGGCGAGTTCAAGGCGTACGACGCGATCGACGCGGCGCCGGAAGAGAAGGCGCGCGGCATCACGATCTCGACCGCACACGTCGAGTACGAAAGCCCGACGCGCCACTACGCGCACGTCGATTGCCCGGGCCACGCCGACTACGTGAAGAACATGATCACGGGTGCGGCACAGATGGACGGCGCGATCCTGGTGTGCTCGGCCGCGGACGGCCCGATGCCGCAGACGCGCGAGCACATCCTGCTGTCGCGCCAGGTCGGCGTGCCGTACATCGTGGTCTTCCTGAACAAGGCGGACATGGTGGACGACGCCGAGCTGCTGGAGCTGGTGGAGATGGAAGTGCGCGAGCTTCTGTCCAAGTACGAGTTCCCGGGCGACGACACCCCGATCATCTCGGGCTCGGCCCGTCTGGCGCTGGAAGGCGACCAGTCGGAGATCGGCGTGCCTGCGATCCTGAAGCTGGTCGATGCGCTGGACAGCTGGATCCCGGAGCCGGAGCGCGACATCGACAAGCCGTTCCTGATGCCGGTGGAAGACGTGTTCTCGATCTCGGGTCGCGGCACCGTGGTGACCGGTCGCATCGAGCGCGGCGTGATCAAGGTGGGCGAGGAAATCGAGATCGTCGGTATCCGTCCGACCCAGAAGACCACGGTCACGGGCGTGGAAATGTTCCGCAAGCTGCTCGACCAGGGCCAGGCAGGCGACAATGCCGGTCTGCTGCTGCGCGGCACCAAGCGTGACGACGTGGAGCGCGGCCAGGTGCTGTGCAAGCCGGGCAGCATCACCCCGCACACGAGCTTCGAGGCCGAGGTGTACGTGCTGTCGAAGGACGAGGGTGGTCGCCACACGCCGTTCTTCAAGGGCTACCGTCCGCAGTTCTACTTCCGCACGACGGACATCACGGGCGCCGTGACCCTGCCGGAAGGCGTGGAGATGGTGATGCCGGGCGACAACATCAAGATGGTGGTGGAGCTGATCAACCCGGTGGCGATGGACGAAGGCCTGCGCTTCGCGATCCGCGAAGGCGGTCGTACGGTCGGCGCCGGCGTCGTGGCAAAGATCATCAAGTAAGCCCCGCGGTTTGTCCCTCTCCCGTCGCCGGGGGAGGGGTGGGGTGAGGCAGGCGGCGCAAGCCGCCGTTGCCTTTTTCGGAAGCAGCGCAAGTACCGGATACGCCAGTAGCTCAATTGGCAGAGCAGCGGTCTCCAAAACCGCAGGTTGGGGGTTCGAGTCCCTCCTGGCGTGCCAACCGGCAGCGATTGAACGGAACGAAGAGCAGGTCACTTGAACAGCAGAGTCGAACAACCCGGGTCGGCCTCCACCGGCGACATCCTCAAGTACGCGGCGGCGGTCTTGCTGGCCGTGGCTGGCGTGGTGGCGTTCTACTGGTTCGACGGACAGTGGCCGGCGGCGCTGCGCATCGGCGCAGTGGTGGCTGGCGTGCTGGCAGGCGTCGGCGTGTTCATGCTGACGCCGAAGGGCGCACAGACGCGCGAGTTCCTGGCCGAAGCGCGGTTCGAGTTGCGCAAGGTGGTCTGGCCGACGCGCCAGGAGGCCACGCGCATGACTTGGGTGGTGATGATCGTCGTGGTCATCATCGCCCTGATCCTGATGGGATTCGACACGATCATCCGCTGGGTGATTCGCCTCCTGCTGGGGTAACGACGGAGTTATCAGGTTGATGGAAACGGAAGGCGTCAAGCGTTGGTACGTGGTGCATGCATACTCCGGCTTCGAGAAGTCGGTGGCGCAGGCCTTGCGTGACCGCATCGTCCGTACCGGGATGCAGGACAAGTTCGGCGACGTGCTGGTGCCGACCGAGGAAGTGATCGAAATGCGTTCTGGCCAGAAGCGCCGTTCCGAACGCAAGTTCTTCCCCGGCTATGTGCTGGTGCAGATCACGACCCATGACGACGCGGGCATCCCGCGGATGGACAGCGAGAGCTGGCACCTGGTCAAGGAAACGCCGAAGGTGATGGGTTTCATCGGCGGTACCGCCGACCGTCCCCTGCCGATCCGTGACGACGAGGCGGCCGTGATCCTTGACCGCGTCCAGGAAGGCGTCGAGAAGCCCAAGCCGAAGGTGCTGTTCGAGCCGGGCCAGATGGTGCGCGTCACCGATGGCCCATTCAACGACTTCAACGGCGTGGTCGAAGAGGTCAACTACGAGAAGAGCCGCCTGCGCGTGGCGGTGCTGATCTTCGGCCGCTCGACCCCGGTCGAGCTGGAGTTCGGGCAGGTCGAAAAGGCCTGACCGAACCGGGGCTGACGCAGCCCCGGGAAACCGCTATACTAGCCGGCTCCCTGCCCGGGAAGCCGGGCAACCGCACTGGCCGCCGAAAGCGCGGCCTTTCGCGTGGATGGGGTGGGCGCGATGCCGGGACGCGCGCAGCCCTTGATGGACATGTTCCCGGCCCGATGGGGAGCCTTAACAGGCGCTTGCACCCGGAGAGAGATACGAAATGGCAAAGAAAGTCGTCGGTTACATCAAGCTGCAGGTCAAGGCCGGGCAGGCGAATCCGTCGCCGCCGGTGGGCCCTGCGCTCGGCCAGCGCGGCCTCAACATCATGGAGTTCTGCAAGGCGTTCAACGCCGCGACGCAGAAGCTGGAGCCGGGCCTCCCGATCCCGACCGTGATCACCGCGTACTCGGATCGCACCTTCACCTTCATCACCAAGACGCCGCCCGCGACGATCCTGCTGAAGAAGGCCGTGGGCATCACGTCCGGTTCCAAGCGCCCGAACACCGAGAAGGTGGGCAAGGTCACCCGCAAGCAGCTCGAGGACATCGCCAAGGCGAAGGAACCCGACCTGACCGCGGCCGACCTAGACGCAGCGGTTCGCACCATCGCGGGCTCCGCCCGTTCGATGGGCCTGACGGTGGAGGGCTGAGACCATGGCACTGAACAAGCGACAGAAGAACAGCCTGGCCGCCGTGCAGCCGGGCAAGGCCTACGCGATCGATGAAGCACTGAAGATCGTCAAGGACAACAGCAAGGCCAAGTTCGTCGAGGCCGTGGACGTCGCCGTCCGCCTCGGCGTGGATGCCAAGAAGTCCGACCAGCAGGTGCGTGGCTCGACCGTGTTGCCGCAGGGCACCGGCAAGTCCGTGCGCGTGGCCGTGTTCGCCCCGGCCGGTGCCAAGGCGGATGAAGCCCTGGCCGCTGGCGCCGATGCGGTCGGCATGGACGACCTCGCCGAGCGCATGCAGGGCGGCGAGCTGAACTACGACGTGGTCATCGCCACGCCGGACGCGATGCGCGTGGTCGGCAAGCTCGGCACCGTGCTCGGTCCGCGCGGCCTGATGCCCAACCCGAAGGTCGGCACCGTGTCCCCCAACCCGGGCGAAGCGGTGAAGAACGCCAAGGGTGGCCAGGTGCGTTACCGCACCGACAAGGCCGGCATCATCCATTGCACGATCGGCAAGGCCGATTTCGACAGCGAGCGGTTGAAGGAAAACCTGCAGGCGCTGCTGGTCGACCTCGTGAAGGCCAAGCCGGCCACCTCGAAGGGCCAGTACCTGCAGAAGATCTCGGTCAGCTCGACGATGGGCCCGGGCGTCACCGTCGACCAGTCGACGTTGAGCCTCAAGTAATCGAATCACCGTTTTTACCCCCGCCTTCGCGGGCGGGGTTTTGAGGGCAGTCGCCCGAGACCGAAAGGTCGCAAGGCGACAGCCGTCAAAGACCGCAGGTGCGGTCAGCGCGCTACGACGACGGGCAGGGAAGCTCGTGCTGGCAGGGAATCGCCGTCGTGGCTAGCGGGATCGCTTAATCCACCCCGAAAGGGATGTGCCTGCGCAGATGGTGCCGCCTTCTGGAGTTTTCTGGTGTGGTCGCAAGGCCACCACAGCCGGACAGGCCACCAACCCGGGGCCTTCGCGTCCCCGGCTTCCACGGAAGGATGCCGTCCAGGACCGCAAGCGGCAGGAGTCGCGAGCGGAGTCAATTAGTGAGGAGTGTATGGCTCTCAATCTGTCCCAGAAGCAAGAAGTTGTCGCCGAACTGGCAGACGTTGCCGCAAAGGCCCACTCCCTGGTCGCCGCCGAATACGCAGGCACGACGGTCGAACAAATGACCGCCATGCGCAAGAAGGCCCGCGAATCCGGCGTGTACTTGAAGGTTGTCAAGAACACGCTGGCCGCGCGCGCCGTCGAGGGTACCGAGTACGAGTGCGTCAAGGACAAGCTCGTCGGTCCCCTGCTGTATGCGTTTTCGACGGAGGAGCCCGGCGCCGCCGGTCGCCTGATCAAGGAATTCGCCAAGGGCAACGAAAAGCTGCAGCCGAAGGTCGTGTCCGTGGGAGGCGAGTTGTACCCCGCCGGCCACGTGGACGTCCTGGCTGCACTGCCGACCCGCGACCAGGCGCTGGCCATGTTGGCCCGCGTGCTGATCGAGCCGGCCGCGATGTTCGCCCGTGCCGTCAAGGCCGTGGCCGACAAGCAGGGTGGTGGCGAAGCGCCGGCGGAAGCCGTTGCCGAAGCCCCGGCCGAAGCCTGAGTTCGACGTCATCCGGTTCGTGTGAACCCAATCCCAGATAATTTCCAAAGGTAAATACAAATGTCCCTTACCAACGAACAGATCGTCGACGCGATCGCAGAGAAGTCCCTGATGGAAGTGGTGGAGCTGGTCAAGGCCATCGAAGAGAAGTTCGGTGTCTCCGCCGCCGCCCCGGTCGCGGTGGCTGCCGGCCCGGCCGCTGCTGCCGGCCCGGCCGAAGAGCAGACCGAGTTCACCGTCAGCCTGAAGTCGGCCGGCGACAAGAAGGTCGACGTCATCAAGGCCGTCCGCGCCATCACCGGCCTGGGCCTGAAGGAAGCCAAGGATCTCACCGAGGCCGGTGGCGTCCTGAAGGAAGGCGTGTCGAAGGACGAAGCCGAGAAGTTCAAGAAGGATCTCGAAGCGGCCGGCGCCACGGTCGAAGTCAAGTAAGCGTTGTTGCGCCGCCAGCGTTGAAGGTGGCCAGCCGAGGCTGGGGGTGGAAGCCCCCGGCCTTCGGTCGTTAATGCAGTTCCCCTGCAAGGCAAGCAGTTCAGTAGTCGTCAGTGGGTAGTAGCGGGAGAGGGCGTGCTGGTGCCGGCAATACCAGCAACTGCCCAGTGACGACTTTTCGTTTTCCCGGATCGGCGCATGCGCCGATCCAAGACCGAGGCATCAGCTCCCCATGACGACGTCCCAGCCCCAGACGAATTACTCGTTCACCGAAAAGAAGCGCATCCGCAAGAACTTCGGCAAGCGCCGTTCGATTCTCGAGGTGCCGTTCCTGCTCGCGATCCAGGTCGATTCCTACCGCGAGTTCCTGCAGGCCAACACCGATCCCGCCAAGCGCGACGACAAGGGCCTGCACGCCGCACTCAAGTCCGTGTTCCCGATCGTGAGCTACAACGGCTACGCGGCGCTGGAATACGTGGGCTACAAGCTGGGCGAGCCGGTGTTCGACGAGCGTGAGTGCCGCCAGCGCGGCATGAGCTACGGCGCGCCGCTGCGCGTGACCGTGCGCCTGGTGATCTACGACCGCGAGTCGTCCAACAAGGCGATCAAGTACGTCAAGGAGCAGGAAGTCTACATGGGCGAAATCCCGCTCATGACCGACAACGGCACCTTCATCGTGAACGGCACCGAGCGCGTCATCGTGTCGCAGCTGCACCGTTCGCCGGGCGTGTTCTTCGACCACGACCGTGGCAAGACCCACAGCTCGGGCAAGCTGCTGTTCTCGGCGCGCGTGATCCCCTACCGCGGCTCCTGGCTCGACTTCGAGTTCGACCCGAAGGACGCGCTGTTCACCCGCATCGACCGTCGCCGCAAGCTGCCGGTGTCGGTGCTGTTGCGTGCGCTGGGCTACAACAACGAAGAAATGCTCAACGAATTCTTCGAGATCAACACCTTCCACATCCTGCCGGAAGGCGAGGGCGTGCAGTTGGAGCTGGTCGCCGAGCGCTTGCGTGGTGAAACGCTCAACTTCGACCTGGCCGATGGCGAGAAGGTCATCGTCGAGGCCGGCAAGCGCATCACCGCGCGCCACGTCAAGCAGCTCGAGGCCGCCGGCGTCGAAGCGCTGGCCGTGCCGGACGAGTACCTGGTCGGCCGCATCCTTTCGCATGACGTGATCGATGCGACGACGGGCGAACTGATCGCCACAGCGAACGACGAGATCACCGATGATTCGCTGGCTGCGCTGCGCAAGGCCGGCATCCAGGCCGTGGGCACGATCTGGGTCAACGACCTCGACCGCGGCCCGTACATCTCCAACACCCTGCGCATCGACGCGACCAAGACGCAGCTCGACGCGCTGGTCGAGATCTACCGCATGATGCGTCCCGGCGAGCCGCCGACCAAGGATGCCGCGCAGAACCTGTTCCACAACCTGTTCTTCGCCTTCGAGCGCTACGACCTGTCGGGCGTGGGCCGGATGAAGTTCAACCGCCGCATCGGCCGCCGCGAAGTGACCGGCTCCCCGGTGCTCTACGACGCCAAGTACTTCGCCGAGCGCAAGGACGAGGAGTCCGTGCGTTATCGCGAGGAGTTCGGCGGCATGTCCGACATCCTCGACGTGATCAAGGTGCTCACCGAGATCCGCAATGGTCGTGGCGTGGTGGACGACATCGACCACCTCGGCAACCGTCGCGTGCGTTCGGTCGGTGAAATGGCCGAGAACGT
>JANPZU010000007.1 GCA_024707405.1 Luteimonas sp. | reverse complement strand
ACGGAAACCCACGCAACCATTGCCGCCGTTGCCGGCAGTCACGGTGATTTCTACTTCGTCGACGAGTTTCATGGCGTTCGGCTCGATGTTGCGGGATCAGGTTGCATTGCGAATGTGGTGCGAGGATGAAGCCTGCATCGGCACAAACGAAAAGCCCCGCACGCGGCGGGGCCTTCGCTCGGCATGGTGCGAAGCTTACGCTTCGGCGACCACGCTGACGGTGCGGCGCTTCTTCGGGCCCTTGGTCGAGAACTCGACCTTGCCATCGACCAGCGCGAACAGCGTGTGGTCGCGGCCGAGGCCGACGCCCGGGCCCGGATGGAACTGGGTGCCACGCTGGCGCACGATGATGTTGCCGGCGTCGATGGCCTGGCCACCGAAGATCTTGACGCCGAGGTACTTCGGGTTGGAGTCGCGGCCGTTGCGCGAGGAACCTACGCCCTTTTTATGTGCCATGACTGCTTCTCCTTACTTCTTGTCGCCACCGGCGATGCCGGTGATCTCGATTTCGGTGTAGTGCTGGCGATGTCCCTGCTGCTTCATGTGGTGCTTGCGGCGGCGGAACTTGATGATGCGCACCTTGTCGGCGCGGCCGTGGGCCACGACCTTGGCGGTGACGCTGGCGCCCTTGAGCGCATCGCCGATCTTGATGCCGTCGCTGTCGCCGAGCATCAGGATGTTGTCGAACGTGATCTCGTTGCCGGCTTCGGCTTCGAGCTTCTCGACGCGGAGCGTTTCGCCCTGCGCCACGCGGTATTGCTTACCGCCGGTGACCAGTACTGCGTACATGTGGAGCCTCTCGTGTTCGATGTTGATTCTGTAGTTATTCTTGATCTGCCTGCCATCGAGGGCGGACAGAAGCGGAATCATAGCCGATTCAGTGACTTGGGGGCAACTGCGGCCCTGTCCGCAATGTCCGGCCGGCCCCTTCCCACGGCGGATCCCGGAAATGCCCGGCCAGGTAGTCGGCGAACGCCCTGACCCGGGGCGGCACCAGCCGCCTGTCCGGCATCACCGCATGGATGCCGGTCGCCGGCACCGGCCAGTCCGGCAGCACTTCCACCAACCGGTGTTCGGCCAGGTCGTGGTGGACATGCCAGACCGAATGCATGGCGATCCCGAGTCCTGCCAGTGCTGCATCGCGCAGGGCCTCGCCGAAGTTGCTGTCGAACCGTCCCCGTACCCGGACATCGACAGGCCCGCCCGACGGATCAGTGAGCCGCCAGACATCCTGGCGCCCGTGGCGACCGGTCAGCAGCACGCAATCGTGTTCGGCCAATGCATCCGGCGTGCCCGGCATGCCGTGCCTCGCCAGGTACTCCGGCGAGGCGCAGAGCACGCGCCGGTTGGTCGCCAGTTCGCGCGAGACCAGGGTCGAATCGTCCAGCGTGCCGATGCGGATGGCGAGGTCGAACCCGGCCCCGACCAGATCGGTGACGCGGTCGTCCAGATCCAGGCTGACCCGCAGCCGCGGATGCCTGGCGAGGAATCCTGGCAGCAACGGCGAGATGTACTGCCGCCCGAACGAAGCCGAAGCCGTGACCCGCAGGGTGCCGGCAACCTCGCTGGCGGCCTGGCGCAAGCTCGATCCCAGCGACTCGAGTTCCTCCACCAACACCCGGCCCTGCTCGGCCAGCGCCGCGCCTTCCGGCGTGGGATGCAGGCGACGGGTCGTCCGGTGCAGCAGGCGGACACCCAGCTCGGACTCCAGCCGCTTCAGCCGCTGGCTGGCGACAGCCACCGACAGGTCGAGGCTGCGGGCAGCCGCCGTGATCGAGCCTAGGTCGAGCACGCGCAGGAACAGGGTGAGGTCACCGACGCGATCCATTATCAATATTTCATTGAAATTGATTTGGAATATTCGCCATTTTTCCAATAAATTGGAAGGCGCAGGCTGTGCGCCTCCGTTTCCTGCCGGCACAACCCCCATGCCCCCCACCCCCTCCCCGCGCATGCCTCTGGCGGTCTATGCCCTGACCGCCGGCGCCTTCGGCATCGGCACCACCGAGTTCGTGATCATGGGCCTGCTGATGCAGGTCGCCACCGACCTGCAGGTCAGCCTGCCGATGGCCGGGATGCTGATCTCCGGCTACGCACTGGGCGTCTTCGTGGGCGCACCGTTGCTCACGCTCGCCACCAACCGCCTGCCGCGCAAGACCGTGCTGGTCGCGCTGATGGTGGTGTTCACGCTCGGCAACCTTGCCTGCGCGCTGGCGCCGAACTACGAACTGCTCATGGCCGCGCGCGTAGTCACCTCGCTGGCGCACGGCACCTTCTTCGGCGTCGGCGCGGTGGTCGCGACCGGCCTGGTCAGCGAAGACCGCAAGGCGTCGGCGATCTCGGTGATGTTCACCGGCCTGACCGTCGCCACCCTGCTCGGCGTGCCGGCGGGCGCGTGGCTCGGCTTGCAGTACGGTTGGCGTTCGACGTTCTGGGCGGTGGCCGCGATCGGCGTGGTCGCGACCTTGGTGATCGCCACGCTGGTGCCTGCGGATCGCGGCGCGCCGCAGGCATCGAACGTGCGCGCGGAACTCAAGGTGGTGTCGCGCACGCCGGTACTGTTGGGCCTGTTGATGACCGTGCTCGGCTTCGGCGGCATGTTCGCGGTCTACACCTACATCCAGCCGCTGCTGACGCAGGTGACCGGCTTCGCCGATGCCGCGGTGTCGCCGATCCTGCTGGTGTTCGGCGTCGGCATGATCGCAGGCAACCTGCTCGGCGGACGCCTCGCCGATCGCGGCGTGCCGCGCGCATTGATCGTCACGCTGCTGGCACTCACGCTGGCGATGGGCTTGATGACGTTCACATTGCACAGTCCGATCGCGATGGTGCTGTTCACCGGCCTGCTCGGTGCCGCGGCATTCGCCACCGTGTCGCCATTGCAACTGTGGGTGCTGCAGCGCGCGTCGGGTGCGCAGAGCCTGGCATCGAGTTTGAACATCGGCGCCTTCAACCTCGGCAACGCCTTCGGCGCGTGGCTTGGCGGCGCGGTGATCGCACGTGGCTTCGGCCTCGAGGCGTTGCCGTGGATCGGCGCGCTGGTGCCGCTGTCGGCAGCGGCCGTGGCATGGATCGCGATCCGCGGCGAACGCGCGCGGGAGGCGCTGCCAGCCTGCGCCGACGCGGCCTGACCGTTCCACCGTCTACCCTGTCCTTCCCCACGCCCGGAACATCGCCATGAAAGCCGTCGCACTCACTCGCTACCTGCCCATCGACGATCCCGAATCGCTGATCGACGTCGAACTGGAAACGCCTTCTCCCGATGCAAACGACCTGCTGATCCGCGTGGAAGCGGTATCGGTGAATCCGGTCGACACCAAGGTGCGTGCACCGAAGCCGCAGGTCGAAGCACGACCGAAAGTGCTGGGCTACGACGCGGCAGGCGTGGTCGAGGCGGTCGGCAGCGACGTTGCCGGCTTCAGGCCCGGCGATGCGGTGTATTACGCCGGCGACATCACTCGCCCCGGCAGCAATGCGCAGTTCCAGTTGGTCGATGCCCGCCTCGTCGCGATCAAGCCGGCCTCGCTCGACTTCGCCCAGGCCGCGGCATTGCCGTTGACCGCGATCACCGCGTGGGAATTGCTGTTCGAACGGATGCCCTACGCCTTCGAAGGCGGCGGCACGGGCAAGTCCCTGCTGGTCATCGCCGGTGCGGGCGGCGTCGGTTCCATCGCGATCCAGTTGGCGAAGCTCGCCGGCTTCACCGTGGTCGCCAGCGCCTCGCGGGCGGAAACGGCGGCGTGGTGCAAGCAACTCGGCGC
The DNA here is from genome assembly GCA_024707405.1 of Luteimonas sp. Lineage (GTDB taxonomy): Bacteria > Pseudomonadota > Gammaproteobacteria > Xanthomonadales > Xanthomonadaceae > Luteimonas. The sequence continues at coordinate 50,895 of JANPZU010000007.1, read as the reverse complement.
CGATCACGTCATCGATCATCGCCAGCCACTCGCGGCGCAACTGCAGGCACTGGGTTTCCACACCATCGACGCCGCGCTCAACCTGGCCGACACCGACCGCTACTGGGACGTGCTGGGAGAACTGCTGGCGCCGCAGGGCCATGTCGGCCTGATCGTCGAGCCCACGGGTGCGCTGAGGATCGGCGACCCGTACAAGGCCAAGTGCATCGGCATCCACTGGGAAATGATGTTCGCGCGTCCGCGCTTCCGCACCGCCGACATGGGCGAGCAAGGCCGCATCCTGGCGCGGGTCGCGGCCCTGTTCGATGCGGGAAAGCTGCGGGGGACGCTGAACGACACGCTGTCGCCGATCAATGCCGCCAACCTGCGCGAGGCGCACCGGCGGCTGGAATCCGGCAGCGCCATCGGCAAACTGGTGCTGGCGGGCTGGTAAACGGCTGATCCAGCGCGTGGTCTCACGCCGGGAGACCGCCATCGCGCAGGCTGGCAATCCAGCGATTTGCCCCCAGATCGGGGGCTCGGTAGGCTGTTCGATTCCCTGCCCGCCGGCCTCCCCCAGCCCCAACCGGATCCCCCACCGATGGCGATGGACACCATCCGCATTCGCGGTGCCCGTACCCACAACCTGAAGAACGTCGACCTCGACCTGCCACGCGACAAGCTGATCGTGATCACCGGCCTGTCCGGCTCGGGCAAGTCGTCGCTCGCCTTCGACACCATCTACGCCGAAGGCCAGCGCCGCTACGTCGAATCGCTGTCGGCGTATGCGCGCCAGTTCCTCAGCGTGATGGAGAAGCCCGATGTCGACCACATCGAGGGCTTGAGCCCGGCGATCTCGATCGAACAGAAATCGACCTCGCACAACCCGCGCTCGACCGTCGGCACCATCACCGAGATCTACGATTACCTGCGCCTGCTGTACGCACGCGTCGGCCTGCCCCGCTGCCCCGACCACGGTTACCCGCTGGAAGCGCAGACGGTCAGCCAGATGGTCGACCAGGTGCTCGGCCTCGATGGCGACAAGCGCTGGATGCTGCTGGCGCCGGTGGTGCGCGAGCGCAAGGGAGAGCATGCACAGGTGTTCGAGCAGTTGCGTGCACAGGGCTACGTGCGCGTGCGCGTGGACGGCGTGCTGCACGAGATCGATGCGGTGCCGCCGCTGGCGTTGCGCGTCAAGCACACCATCGAAGCGGTGATCGACCGGTTCAAGGTGCGCGATGACCTGAAGCAACGCCTGGCCGAATCGTTCGAGACCGCGCTCAAGCTGGGCGACGGCATGGCCTCGGTGCACGACATGGACGACGAAGGCGCCGATCCGTTGTTGTTCTCGTCGAAGTATTCGTGCCCGGTGTGCGAGTACGCGCTGCCCGAACTCGAGCCGCGCCTGTTCTCGTTCAACTCGCCGGTCGGCGCCTGCCCCACCTGCGACGGCATCGGCGTGTCGCAGTTCTTCGACCCGTCCCGCGTCGTGGTGCATCCCGAACTGTCGCTGGCGGCCGGCGCCGTGCGCGGCTGGGATCGCCGCAATGCCTATTACTTCCAGCTGATCCAGTCGCTGGCCAAGCATTACGGCTTCAGCGTGGACACGCCCTGGCAGGAGCTTGAAGAGAGTTCACGCAAGGCCGTGCTGTTCGGCAGCGGCGAGGACACCATCACCTTCAACTACATCACCGACTCGGGTGGGCGCACCCAGCGCAAGCATCGCTTCGAGGGCATCGTGCCCAACCTCGAACGCCGTTACCGCGAGACCGAGTCGTCGGCCGTGCGCGAGGAGTTGAGCAAGTACATCAGCGAACGCGCCTGTACCGACTGCGGTGGCGCGCGCCTCAACCGCGCCGCGCGTAGCGTGTTCGTCGCCGACCGTCCGTTGCCCGACATTGTGGTGCTGCCGATCGACGAGGCACTGGACTTCTTCCGCACGCTCAACCTCGCCGGCTGGCGCGGCGAGATCGCCACCAAGATCGTCAAGGAAATCAACGAGCGACTCGGCTTCCTGGTCGATGTCGGCCTCGATTACCTGACCCTGGAACGCAAGGCCGACACGCTCTCGGGCGGTGAGGCGCAACGCATTCGCCTCGCGTCGCAGATCGGTGCCGGCCTCGTCGGCGTGATGTACGTGCTCGATGAGCCCAGCATCGGCCTGCACCAGCGCGACAACGAACGCCTGCTCGGCACGCTGACCCGCCTGCGCGATCTCGGCAACACGGTGATCGTGGTCGAGCACGACGAGGATGCGATCCGGCTCGCCGACCACATCGTCGACATCGGCCCGGCCGCGGGCGTGCACGGCGGCGAAGTCGTCGCGCAGGGATCGTACGAGGACGTGCTCAAGGCGCCACGCTCGCTGACCGGGCAATACCTGTCGGGCAAGCGACGCATCGAAGTGCCCAAGACCCGCCACAAGCCCAACCAGAAGATGCAGCTCAAGCTGCTGGGCGCGTCCGGCAACAACCTCAAGAACGTCGACCTGACCATCCCGTCCGGCCTGTTCACCGCGATCACAGGCGTGTCAGGTTCCGGCAAGTCGACGCTGATCAACGACACGCTGTACGCGCTGGCCGCCAACGAGATCAACGGCGCCTCGCACAAGCCCGCGCCATTCCGCGAGGTGAAGGGCATCGACCTTTTCGACAAGGTGGTCGACATCGACCAGTCGCCGATCGGGCGCACCCCGCGCAGCAATCCCGCCACCTATACCGGCCTGTTCACGCCGTTGCGCGAACTGTTCGCGCAGGTGCCGGAAGCGCGCGCACGCGGTTATTCCCCAGGCCGCTTCAGCTTCAACGTGCGCGGCGGCCGCTGCGAGGCCTGCCAGGGCGATGGCCTGATCAAGGTCGAGATGCACTTCCTGCCCGACGTGTACGTGCCCTGCGACGTCTGCCACGGCAAGCGCTACAACCGCGAGACGCTGGAGATCCTCTACAAGGGTTACAGCATCCACGACGTGCTGGAGATGACGGTCGAGGATGCACTGGTACTGTTCGAGCCCGTGCCGGCGCTCGCGCGCAAGCTCGAAACCCTGATCGACGTCGGCCTGAGCTACGTCAAGCTGGGACAGCCGGCCACGACCCTCTCGGGCGGCGAAGCGCAACGCGTGAAGCTGTCCAAGGAACTCTCGCGCCGCGACACCGGCCGCACGCTCTATATCCTGGACGAACCGACCACCGGCCTGCATTTCCACGACATCGAGCACCTGCTCGCGGTGCTGCACAAGCTGCGCGACGACGGCAACACGGTGGTGGTGATCGAACACAACCTCGACGTGATCAAGACCGCGGACTGGGTGGTCGACCTCGGCCCCGAGGGCGGTCATCGCGGCGGCACCATCGTCACCACGGGCACGCCCGAGCAACTGGCGGCGACCCCGGAATCCCACACCGGGCGGTTCCTCGCCAAGACGCTGGGACTGGACGCGAAACCGTCCAAGCGCAAGTCCGCGGCCTGAGCAATTGCTCGCCGCGGAGCGCACAGACTGTCCACGGACGATACTGGATTGAATGCGATGAGCCTGGACAACCGCACCGCCCTGTTCCGCATGCCGATCGAGTTGCGCTGGCGCGACCTGGACGCATTCAACCACGTCAACAACTCGAACTTCATGACCTACCTGGAGGAGGCGCGGATCCGCTGGTTCGATTCGCTCGGGAAGGACTGGGTGACCGATGCCGTCGCGCCGCTGCTGGCCGCGGTGCAGATGAACTACCGCGTGCCGATCCCGTATCCGTCCAGCGTCGAGGTGGAATTGTTCGCCGACCGCGTCGGCAACACCAGCGTCACCATCGGTCATCGCATTTCCAGCGAGGATGGCACCATCCTGCATGCGGACGGACACGTGGTGATGGTGTGGATCGATCGTGCCAGCGGGCGCCCGACGCCGTTGCCGGAGGCTGTCCGGGATGTCGCGGCGGCACTCGCGGACTGATCTCGCACACACACATTGCACAGGCAAGACGCAAGGGAAACCCGATGAGCGCACTGGTCGAAACCTTCCTGCACGACGACGGCATCCACGAACTGCGCCTGTCGCGCCCACCGGTCAACGCGCTGCATCCGGCGCTGTGCATGGCGATCGGCGATGCCATCGCCGGTGCCCTTGCGCAGGATGCGAAAGGACTGGTGTTGAGCGGCGGCCCCAAGGCCTTCACCGCCGGCCTCGACGTGCCGCACCTGTTGACGCTCGATGGCACCGCGCTGCGTGATGCATGGGAGGGCTTCTTCCTCGCTGCGCGTGCGCTCGCCGAATCGCCGGTTCCGGTCGCCGCCGCGCTCAACGGGCACGCCCCCGCAGGCGGCTGCGTGCTGGCGCTGTGCTGCGACTACCGGGTGATGGCGACCGGCCCGTATGCCATCGGACTCAACGAAACGCAGGTCGGGCTTGTCGCGCCGGAAGGCATCCAGCACCTGATGCGCAGGGTGGTCGGCACGCAACGTGCCGAACGGCTGCTGGTCGCAGGTGAAATGATCGATGCACAGCGTGCGCTCGAGATCGGCCTGGTCGATGAACTCGCAGACATCGACCACGTGCCCGTCCGCGCACGCGAGTGGTTGCAAGGCCTGCTGTCGCTGCCGCGCAAGCCGATGCTGGCAACGCGCGCGATCTCCCGTGCGGACGTGATCGCCGCACTGCAGCCCGAACGCATCGGGCTCGACCGCTTCGTCGCGGCATGGAACGATCCGGATACGCAGGCCGGGCTTCGCGCACTGGTGGCGAAGCTGGGCAAGTAGCGTCAGCGCACTCGCCGCCCGCTTTCGTCAAGCACGAGTTCGCCATCCTCCTTGCGGAACGGCCCGCCGCACGGCGGCAGGATGTCCAGCACCACGGCCGAATCCGGCCGGCACAACCGCACGCCCAACGGCGTGAACACGAATGGACGATTGATCAGCACCGGCGTGGCCAGCATGGCGTCGAGCAATGCATCGTCGTCCAGATCCGGATCGTCGAGGCCCTGGGCCGCATATTCGGGTTGCTTGCTGCGGATCGCATCGCGCACGGCCAGCCCGGCATCGGCGATGGCCTGTCGAAGGCGTGCCTCGTCCGGCGGTGTACGCAGGTATTCGACGACGACCGGCTCGATGCCGGCATGGCGGATCAATGCCAAGGTGTTGCGCGACGTTCCGCAGGCCGGGTTGTGCCAGATTTCGACGTGCATCCGCGTTTCCTCAGCCATCGACCGCAATGGGTCGCGCGGGATCCTCGATCCAGCCGCTCCACGACCCGGTGAACAGCTTCGCGCCCGGCAATCCGGCGTGCGCCATCGCCAGCAGGTGGTGGCAGGCAGTGACGCCGGAACCGCACATCGCCACCACGTCCGATGGCGACCTGCCATTGAGCAGCGCTTCGAACTCCGAACGCAATTCCGCCGCCGCCTTGAACCGGCCTGCTTCGAGATTCAACGCATACGGGCGATTCATGGCACCCGGCACATGTCCGGCGACGGGGTCGATCGGCTCCACCTCGCCCCGGAAGCGTTCCGCGGCACGTGCGTCGATCAGCACGCCACCGGCATCGAGATGTGCCTGCACCTGCCCCGGATCGAGCAATGATGCTTCGTCGAAATCCGACGGATGAACCACGGGTACGACCGAAGGTTCAAGTGCATCGACCGGCCTCGCTTCATCGATCCAGCGCTGCCAACCGCCATCGAGTACCGCAACCTTGCGATGCCCGAGCGCACGCAGCAGGCACCACAGTCGAGCGGCATGCGCGCCATCGCCACCGTCGTAGGCCACGACCCGGCTGTCCGGCGAAATGCCCCACGCACCGAGCGTTGCGGTGAAGACGGCCGCACGCGGCCACGGATGCCGTCCGGCACCGGGCGTGTGTGTGCCCGAGAGATCACGATCGAGGTGCGCGTATCGTGCGCCGGGCAGGTGTGCGATGCGATACGCGGTTTCGCCTGCCGTCGTGTCGGCCAGCGAGAACCGGCAATCGACCACCACGACACACGCATCACCGAGCCTCGGCTGCAATTCATCCGGTTGCACCAGCGTCTGCCAGCCTTCGTTCATTGCATCCCCTCCAGCTTGTCGCGCAGGTTCGACAGGATCGAGGCCGTAACGCCCCAAATGCGTCGCGACGGCGCATCGCCTTCGCGTGCGCGAACCTCGAGTACGTGGCGCACGCGTCCGGCGAACAGGATGTCGACGCGCACGAGGCTGTCGGGCGCAAGCAAGTGCGCCAGCGGCACCTCGAAGACCTCGGCGACTTCGCCGGGATCCGGCCTCGGCACGAAACCGGGCTCGATCCACGCCACCGCGGGCAACACGCGATAGCCGGTGATCGTCGCCAACGGATCGAGCCATCCCAGTGGTTCGACCTGCGAGGGCAGCAAGCCGATTTCCTCGTCCGCCTCGCGCAATGCGGCCGCCAATGGCCCGGCATCGTCGGCTTCGATGCGGCCGCCCGGGAAACTCACCTGCCCGGCGTGATGGCGCAACGCCTCGGTGCGGCGGGTGAACAACACCTGCACCCCCGCGTCGCGCGGCACCAGGCCGACCAGTACCGAAGCTTCGGTGCGCCGCGCCTCGCGCGGCAACAAGCCTTCCAGTTCGTCGAGGTTCCACCCGGGGCCGCCGGGCACCGCATCCAGTGGATGCAGTGCATGCGAAAGGTTCGGCAATCCGGGGGTCGGCATCGTCAAGTGCGTTGCGCTTCCCGCTTGGGGAGCACGATTTCCATCAGCTGGAGGCGCTCATCATCGCCCATCTGCGGCCAGCGCGCGATTTCGGCGGATGTGCGGTGGCAGCCCATGCACAGGCCGTCGTCGTCGAGCATGCAAACGCCGATGCAGGGACTGAGCACGGCGCGGAAAGTGAAATTCATGGATCGATGTCGCCCGCGCGGATTGAAGCCCGCGCACGAAAACGCCGTGCCGGTGTTGCGCCGGCACGGCGTTGGATTTCCAGAGATGCTGGTTACTGCACGCTGACGAGCTTGACGTCGAACAGCACTGCCTGGTTGGCCATGCGGCCGGCACGCATGTCGGTACCGTAGGCCTTGTCGCCCGGGAGCAGGATCTCCCAGCGCGCGCCGGTCGGCATCTGCAACAACGCTTCGCGCAGGCCCACGAGCGGGATCTGGCTGACTTGCATGGTCACCGGGCCGGCCGGTTGGCCTTCCTGCGGCTGGTTGGTATCGACCAGCACGGTGCCATCGGGCAGCGAACCCTTGTAGGTCAGTTGCACGGTGCTCGCCTGGCTCGGGCGTGCGCCGGAGCCGTTCTCGAGCACGCGGTACTGCACCGTGCTGCCCGCAAGCGTCTGCACGCCGGCGGTGCCGCGGTACTGCGCGATGTAGGCATCGCTCTGCGTCTTGTTGGCCGCGGCGACCTTGTTGAACTCTTCCTGCGCCCTGGCCTGCATGCGCTGCTGCATGCCTTCCACGGCACCACGCAGTTGGTCGACCGGCACGGTCGGTTCCTTGCGCGCGTATGCGTCTTGGATCGCCTTGATGACGGTGTTGAGGTCGACCGCTTCGCCGCGCGCGGTCAGATCCGCGAGTTCGACGCCGGTGTTGTAGCCGATGGCATAGCTCAGCTTGCCTCTCTCGGACGTGGTGTCCTGGGCAGCGGCTGCGCCAGCGACCAGGGTCAATGCCGCGAGACTGGCGGCGAGCAAACGCAACTTCATGAAACGACTCTCCAGGATTCGATCCGATTGGTGATGGCCATCATGCAATGGGGCGGCCCAGCCGCCCCATCCGGATGACACGAATGACGCGCTAGGATAGCGGCGGCGGCCCTTAACCGCCACTGACGCCAGCCCCATCGACACCCGACGGCCCGGGCAAGTTCCCGCACGCCGATTCCCGTTAGGACACCGTTCCAGGCCCTCCATGACTGATTCCCCCCTGCTGGTCGCCGACCACGACACCATCCGCACCATCACCGTCAATCGCCCCGACAAGCTGAACGCGCTGGATTCGGCCACCCTGGATGCCCTGCGCGCCGCCTTCGAGGCCGCCGCCAATGACGACGCGATCCGCGCCGTGGTGCTCACCGGCGCCGGCCCCAGGGCCTTCGTGGCCGGGGCGGACATTGCCGAGATGTCGGGCCTCACGCCGGCCCAGGGCCGCGACTTCTCGCTGCGGGGCAGCCGGATGATGCGCGGCATCGAAAAGATGCCAAAGCCGGTCATCGCGATGATCAACGGCTTCGCCCTCGGCGGCGGACTGGAACTGGCAATGAGCTGCCACCTGCGGATCGCAGCCGATACCGCCAGGTTCGGCCAGCCCGAGATCAACCTCGGCCTGATCCCCGGCTTCGGCGGCACGCAGCGGCTGATCCGCCTCGCCGGCCGCGCCGCCGCGCTCGAGCTGTGCCTGACCGGCACCCCCATCGATGCGGCACGCGCCCTGCAACTGGGCATCGTCAATCGCGTGGTGCCGGCCGCGGAGCTGCAAGCGGAAACCATGAAACTCGCCACCCAGCTCGCCAACGCCGCCCCGCTTGCGCTGCGTGGCATCCTCGACTGCATCGACACCGGCGGCGAAGTGGGCATCGGCGAAGGACTCGAATACGAGTCGGCGCAGTTCGGCCTGGTGTTCTCCACCGACGATATGCGCGAAGGCACTTCCGCCTTCCTCGAAAAGCGCAAGCCCGCATTCAAGGGCCGTTGACCCTTGCCATGCCCGCCACGCCAGCAGACGCCAGCGACACGCCCGACCCCCTCCGCCTGATCGCGATGCTGCGCGATGGCGACCTCGATGCCGCCATCGAGGCCGGGCTGATGCGATTCGACGCGAGCGGATCCATGTCCGACGATTCCGATGCCATCGCCACCATCGTGTCGGCGCAACGGCAATTGCAGGAAGCGTGGGAAGCCCGCGAACGCCATCGCGCACGCGCGGCGCGGCTCCAGCGGATCGCAAGCGAGCGCGCCGCCAAGCGCACGCAGCCTGCATCCACAACGTCGACGAAACCTTCGCTGCCCGCGGCAGCGGCGAGCGCCCTCGCCCGTGCGCTGGCGAAAGCTTCCGATGGCGGCAAGGCATGACGCCTGCGGCGAAGAAAGCCGTGCGACGCGGCAACCGGCTGTCCCGGGACGAAGTCCACGAATTGTTCGCGCGGCTCGCCGAGATCGATCCCGAGCCGACCACCGAGCTCGAATACGCTTCGCCCTTCGAACTGCTGGTCGCGGTGATCCTGTCCGCGCAGGCCACCGACGTCGGCGTCAACAAGGCCACGCGCAAACTGTTCCCGGTCGCCAATACGCCAGCGGCCATCCTCGCACTGGGCGAAGACGGGCTGAAGAAATACATCTCGACCATCGGCCTGTTCAATGCCAAGGCGAAGAACGTCATCGAAGCCTGCCGCCTGCTGGTCGAACGCCATGGCGGCGAGGTGCCGGACGCACGCGAGGCGCTGGAAGCCTTGCCCGGCGTCGGCCGCAAGACCGCCAACGTGGTGCTGAACACGGTATTCGGCCAACCGACCATCGCGGTGGATACCCACATCTTCCGCGTGTCCAACCGCACCGGCCTTGCACCGGGCAAGGACGTGCGTGCCGTGGAGGAGGCCCTGCTCAAGGTGGTGCCGGAGGCGTTCGCAATGGGCGCACATCATTGGTTGATCCTGCACGGACGCTACGTGTGCAAAGCACGCAAGCCCGACTGTCCGCACTGCGTGATCCGCGACCTGTGCCGGTTCAAGGACAAGACACCTGCCCAATAGGCAAGCGGGACGCGCGTCAGCCGCGGGCGCGGCACATATCAACCCGGCGCCCCGGTTCCATCGCGGGCCGGCTCATCCTGCATGGCCGCTACGTCTGCAAAGCACGCAAGCCCGACTGCCCGCATTGCGTGATCCGCGACCTGTGCCGGTTCAAGGACAAGACGCCCACCAACGGCTGACGGTTATTCCGCGCCGCCCATGAAAAGGAACGCCGGGCAATGCCCGGCGTTCCTGCACTCCAACCAGCCTGCCAACGTGATGTTTATTCGTCGCGATCGGTGAACGGCTTGCGCGGCAGGCGCTGGTCGCGCGTGGCGGCATGCCAGGCGAACGAAGCGATGATCGCCGCAGCCTGCTTCAGGTCTTCCGGCACCACGTGGTCGTAGGTATCCAGGTGCGTGTGGTGGACGTGGGTGAAGTAGTCCGCCGGATCCTGCACGAACTGGAAGCCCGGCAACCCGACGCGGTCGAACGACTGATGGTCGGTGCCGCCGGTGTTGCGCGTGGTGACGATGCTGGCGCCGATGTCGTGGAACGGTTCCAGCCAGGCACGGAAGATCGGCACCGCCGCATGGTTCTGCTGCGCGTAGATGCCGCGGATGCGCCCGGTACCGTTGTCGAAATTGAAATAGGTCGAGAACCGGTCGTAACCCGACCTGCGCTGCAGCGGGCCGGTACCGCGCTGGAACGCACGCGGCAGTTCCTTCTGTTCCGGATCGGTCGCCTCCGGATAGGCCGCGAGATACTTCGACACATATTCGGCCGAACCATGCAGACCTTGTTCCTCGCCACCCCACAGTGCGATGCGGATCGTCCGCTTCGGCCTGACGCCGATCGACTTGAGGATCCGCATCGCCTCCATCATCACCACCACGCCTGCGCCGTTGTCGGCGGCGCCGGTGCCGGTGTGCCATGAATCGAGGTGCGCACCGATGATGACCAGTTCGTTCGCCTTCGGGCCGGAACCGGGGATTTCGGCGAACACATTGGTCGCCGGCAGGTCGCCTTCGCTGGTGAAGCGCGCATCGACATCCACCCGCAGGCGCACGTCGCGCTTTTCCTGCACTGCGCGCACCAGCTGGTTGTAGTGCTCGGCGGCCACGACCAGTTCGGTCACGCCCGCGGATTCACCGGCCTTGCGCGAACCGCCCCCCATGACGCGGACGATGCCGTTGTCCCAGGAACTGATGGACAGCGTCGCCAGCACGCCCTCCTCGGCCAGGAACTCGTTGAGTCCGCGCACGAAGGCCTGCCGTTTGCGGAATTCCGCCAGTCGTTTTTCCTGCGCATCCGGATCGGCATCGGCCGGCACCGGGAAGGTCTGCAGCTCGCCGAGGTCTTCCTCGGTGTAGCGGCGGAAATCGGGTTTGTCGGCCGGCTTGTAGGCACGCGCATCGTCGAGCAGCACGATCTTGCCGCCCAGCTTGCCGCGCTGCTTCTCGATGTCTTCGAGCGTCTTCAACGTGACCTTGACCACTTCGCCTTCGACCACGCCATCGGTGCCCGGCGTCCACGCCTTCGGCAATGCGTGGATCGGCAATTCACGCGGCGATACCAGCTCGACGCGCGACGAGCGGAATTCCCAGCCGCGGCCGAACGCGGGGTCATAGACCTCTTCATGCACGTTGGACAGGCCATATCCACGCAACTTCGCCTGCGCCCATTCGGCCGAGCGTGCATAGGCCGGCGAATTGGTCAGCCGTGGGCCGATGGTCTCGGTCAGTTCCCTGAGGTTGGCTGCTGCCTGCGAACGGGTGAAGGCTTCGTGCCTGATCTTCGCCACCATGTCCAGGTCGACGGGTTCGGACGCCTGCGCGCCTGCCAGGCCCTGCATCGCGACCAATCCGGCCATCAGCACGGTGTTTCGGAATCTGTTTGCCACTCCCCGGATCTCCTCTGGAAAAAACGACATGGCCCCGCCGCGCCGGATTGCCCGGGCGATCACAGGATTGCAGGCATGCCCGCGCGATCAGGCGATCACGCACTCCCCGTGCCCGTTCCCATCCTAAGCGCAATCGTCCGGTTGCCGCCCCCGACTTTCGGCACATGCCCGACTGGCGTCCACGCAATCCGGAAAAGCGAAAGCCCCGGGCTGCGAACCCGGGGCCTTGCGTGCCGCATCCGCGTTTGCGGAGGGATTACCAGGCGAACTGCGTGCGCAGCGCGTACTGTCCGGTCTTGTCGCCGGTGTAGGCGTTGTCGCCCTTGGTGTAGTTGAACATGAAGCGCAGGTTCGGGTTGACGTAGTAATTCACGCCGAAGATGAAGCTCGACACGTCGAGGTTGGCGATGTCCTTGTTCTCGATCGAGTCGTAGCGCGCCGTCAACTCCCAGAGCCCCTTGTCGGCGGACACCGGGGCGGAACCGAACACGCCGGTGCCGGCCTTGTAGGGCTTGTGGCCACCGTTGAGGTGCCAGCTGCCCTGCAGGTACCACGTGGTGACGTCCTGATCGGGGCCGATCGGCATGCCGAACGAGGCATTGGCGTATTCGCCCTGGAAGAACAACGGGCCGAACGAACCCGCCGCTTCCAGTGCGTACACGCTCAGGTCGTCGCCGCTGGCGCCGGTCACCGTGGCGATGGTCTGCGCCGGGCCGCGACGGCCGGCATAGTTCGCGCTGGTCACGAGGTTGGCCGAGCCGTTGTTGGCGTTTTCGTAGCTCACCCAGCCACCGAAGTGCAACGTGCTGTCGGCGGTGTTGATCGGGGCGAAAGTCACGCGACCCGCGTAGCCCACGCCTTCGTTGCGCGAGCCGGATGCACCGCGCAGGTTGAATGCGCTGAAGCCGGCGGTGTAGTTGCTGCCGGCACGCAGGTAACCCACGCCCTGCTGGAACTGGCGGCTATTGAACAGGCCAGTGGCCGTCGCGAACGGACGTTCCATCATCAGGATTTCGTTCGAGCTGGTCAGCTCTTCCATCGCGCGGTACGGCTTGAAGTGGCCGATGGTGAACTTGCCGCCCAGCGCCGACTTGGCGATGAACACGTCGCGCATGCCGTCGAGGTTGGTGCCGGCGGCGAAATCCTGCTCCACCTTGTAGTCCCAGCCGTAGGCCTTGCCTTGCAGGGTCAGGCGCGCGCGGCGGAACTCGGTGGTGCCGGTGGTCGCCGCGATGTCGCGATCGAAGGCATAGGCGTCGAACTGCACGCGACCGCCGATCTGCGCCTCGAACTTCTTGTCGGCCGAGGTGATCTTGATGCCGCCCTTGGTATCCACCACCGGCTGTGTCGTCGCCATCTTGTCCAGGTTTTCCTGGGTGGCGATGTTGATATCGGACTGCGCGTCCGTGCGCGTCTCCAGTTCGGCGACCTTGGCCTGCAGCAAGGCGAGCTGCGCCTTCAGCTCCGCCAGTTGCTGGTCGCGGGTATCCGCGGCATTCGCGGAGACGCTGGCCGAAACGAGCGCGACCGCAAGCGCGGCCGACAGTGTGGAATGACGCATGTCGAGGGTTCCCATGGAATGGATGTCGTGGAAAGGCTCTGCCTGCGGCATCGCACCCGGGCCATGGCGGCCCGGGCGCATACGTTAACCGCTCGTTAGCAGCGGGCACAGCCTGCGACGGGAATCTGACAACGCGGTGTCCCGCGCATGACAGGGACATGACAGCCGATGCAAGGGCCGCCGCGCTGCGCCCGGCGACACCGCTCTGGCAAGCCGATCGCGCCCTGTCATCGCGCTGTCATCGCCGCAACATCGCACCGTCATCTTCCAGTCGTGCAATGCGCTCCGGGGCGGGCCCCGCCCGCACACCTCCAGGGATCCCATGTCCAAGACACGCATCGCCGCCATCGCACTGACGATGGCCTTCAGTTCCGCCGCCATCGCCAACGACGCCACTGGCGCCGGCGCCTCGTTCGTCTATCCGGCCGTCACCAAGTGGTCGGCCGATTACCGCGCCGCCACCGGCAAGCAGATCAACTACCAGTCGATCGGCTCGGGCGGCGGCATCGCCCAGATCAAGGCCAAGACCGTGGACTTCGGCTCGTCCGACGCGCCGCTCAAGCCCGAAGACCTGGCAAAGGACAACCTCGCCCAGTTCCCGTCGGTGATCGGCGGCGTGGTGCCGATCATCAACCTCGAAGGTGTGGCCGCGGGCGCGTTCAAGCTCGACGGCGAAACGCTGGCCAACATCTTCCTGGGCAAGATCACCACCTGGAACGACCCGGCCATCGTCGCGCTCAACGCCGGCCTGCCGCTGCCGTCGTCGAAGATCACTGTGGTGCACCGTTCCGACGGCTCGGGCACCTCGTTCAACTTCACCAACTACCTGTCCAAGGTCAGCGGCGACTGGAAGAACCAGGTCGGCGAAGGCACTGCGGTGCGCTGGCCGGTCGGCATCGGCGGCAAGGGCAACGAAGGCGTCGCTGCCTACGTCAAGCAGATCAAGGGCGGCATCGGCTACGTCGAACTGTCGTACGCGCTGCAGAACCGCCTGGCCTACTCGCGCCTGAAGAATGCCGCCGGCAACTTCGTGCTGCCCAGCGAGGAAAGCTTCTCCGCAGCCGCCGCCAGCGCCAACTGGGGCGCCACCCGCGACTTCCACCTGGTGATGACCAATGCGCCCGGCGACAACTCCTGGCCGATCACTGCGACCAACTTCATCCTGATGCAGAAGCGTCCGCGCAACGTCGAGACCGCCCGCAACGCCCTCGAGTTCTTCCGCTGGATCTACGCCAACGGCGACCAGCAGGCGCGCGACCTGGGCTACGTGCCGCTGCCCGATGCCCTGGTGCGCCAGATCGAGGCCTACTGGACGCAGAACCTGAACTACTGATCTCCCCATAACGACTCTTCTCTCCTCCTCTTCTTCCTCCCTTACGGGCCTTCGGGCCCGTTTTTTTTTGCGAGGGACATGCGGCCCGGGCGGCCCGGTCATCGGAAATCGCCATGGGCGTCATACGTCTGTAACAAAAACATCATTTCATGTCGCCATCCCGCCTGAACGGCGGACGGACATCCCGATTTCACTTCTGCGGAGCCCTTGAATGAAAGCTATCCCGGCGCGCCTGACCCTCATCGCCCTGTCCACCTCACTGTTCCTCGCCGCCTGCGGTTCCGGCAGCGACACCACGCCCGCCGGACAGGCCCCGGGCACGGCCGGCGACGCTGCCAAGGCCGGCAATCCCGTCACCGCCACCATCTCGGGCGCCGGCGCATCCTTCATCTTCCCGCTGGTGTCGAAGTGGTCGGCCGACTACAACGGCCTGACCGGCAACCGCGTGAACTACCAGTCGATCGGTTCCGGCGGCGGCATCGCCCAGATCAAGGCCGGCACCGTGGACTTCGGTTCCACCGACAAGCCGCTGTCGAGCGAAGAGCTCGCCGAAGCCGGCCTCGGCCAGTTTCCGTCCGCCATCGGCGGCGTCGTGCCGGTGCTGAACGTCGATGGCCTGCAGCCGGGCCAGCTGAAGCTGACCGGCGCCGTACTGGCCGACATCTTCCTCGGCAAGGTCGCCACCTGGAACGACCCGGCCATCGCCGTGCTCAATCCGGGCGTGTCGTTGCCCAGCGGCAAGATCAGCATCGTCCATCGCTCGGACGGTTCGGGCACCACCTTCAACTTCTCCAACTACCTGTCCAAGGTCAGCGAAGACTGGAAGGCGAATGTCGGCGAAGGCACTTCGCTGCAGTGGCCTTCCGGCGTCGGCGGCAAGGGCAACGAGGGCGTCGCGTCCTACGTGCAGCAGATCAAGGGCTCGATCGGCTACGTCGAACTCGCCTACGCACTGCAGAACAAAATGCCCTACGCCTCGCTGCAGAACACCGCCGGCAACTGGGTGCAGCCCAGCGACGAAACCTTCGCCGCGGCCGCCGCGACCGCCGACTGGGCGAGCGCGAAGGACTTCAACCTGGTGATCACCAATGCACCGGGCGCCGATGCGTGGCCGATCACCGCGACCAACTTCATGCTGGTGCACAAGCAGCCCAAGGATGCCGCGCGCAGCCAGGCGACGCTGGCGTTCTTCAAGTGGGCATTCGAAAACGGCAAGGCGCAGGCGACCGAACTGCATTACGTGCCGCTGCCGGCGGAACTGGTGCAGCAGATCGAGGCGTACTGGGCTGCCGAGATCAAATGAAGTGACGGCCCGCGCGCATCGCGCGCAGCTGCCGGAACTTCATCCCCGCGAAAGCGGGGATCCAAGGTCTTTCTACCTGCCCCCTCCAAGGCAAAAGCCCCTGGATTCCCGCTTCCGCGGGAATGACGGCAAAACATCATTCCCGGGAATCCCATGAACGCCACTTCCCTCCCCGCCATCAGCGAACGCGACATCCGCGACGCGCGCAACGACCGTTTCTTCAAATGGTTGCTGACCGGCACCGTGGTCTTCGTGCTGGTCGCGCTGGCCGGCGCTGCGTTGTCGATGCTGTGGGGCGGACGCGACGTGTTGGCCTCGCAGGGCCTGAGCTTCTTCTATTCGTCCGAATGGAACCCGGTCGAGAACAAGTACGGCGCACTCGCACCCATCTACGGCACCGTGGTCACCGCGATGATCGCGATGCTGATCGCGGTGCCGGTGAGTTTCGGCATCGCGTTCTTCCTGACCGAAGTCGCACCGCGCTGGCTGCGTGGCCCGGTGGGCACCGCGATCGAACTGCTGGCCGGCATCCCCTCGATCATCTACGGCATGTGGGGCCTGTTCGTGCTGGTGCCGGTGATGACGCAATACGTCACGCCCTGGCTCAACGACCATCTCGGCACCATCCCGTTCATCGGCGTGCTGTTCCGCGGCCCGCCGCTGGGCATCGGCATGCTCACCGCAGGCTTCGTGCTCGCGATCATGGTGATTCCGTTCATCTCGTCGGTGATGCGTGAAGTGTTCCTCACCGTGCCGACGCGCTTGAAGGAATCGGCCTACGCACTCGGCGCAACCAAGTGGGAGGTGAGCTGGGACATCGTGCTGCCGTACACCCGTTCGGCCGTGATCGGCGGCGTCTTCCTCGGCCTCGGCCGCGCCCTCGGCGAGACCATGGCCGTGGCCTTCGTGGTCGGCAATTCGGTGCGACTGTCGCCGTCGCTGCTCGAACCCGGCACCACCATCGCCGCATTGATCGCCAATGACTTTGGCGAAGCGACCGAAACCTATCGCTCGGCCCTGCTGATGCTCGGCTTCGTGCTGTTCGTGGTCACCTTCGTGGTGCTCGCGATTGCACGGCTGATGCTGATGCGCCTTGCGCGCAAGGAGGGCAACTGATGAGCGCGCTCGGCATCCAGGTCAAGACCGAACAGGAACTGCGCACGGCAGACCGCCTGTACGGCAAGCGCCGTATCACCAATGCCATCGCCATCGTGCTGGCCATCGTGACCGCATTGTTCGGCCTGTTCTTCCTCGGCTGGATCCTGTGGACGCTGGCGGCAAAGGGCATCGCCGGCATCAACTGGCAACTCTTCACCCAGAACACGCCGCCGCCGATGCAGGAAGGCGGTCTGGCCAATGCCTTCTTCGGCAGCGCCGTCATGTGCGCACTGGCGATCCTGCTGGGCACGCCGCTGGGCATTGCCGCCGGCACTTGGCTGGCCGAATACGGCAACGCGCGCAAGGCCGGTACGGTCGTACGTTTCGTCAACGACATCCTGTTGTCCGCACCGTCGATCGTGCTTGGCCTCTTCGTCTACACCTTGTTCGTGATGCAGACCGGAGGGCGCTTCTCTGCGCTCGCCGGCGCGATCGCACTGGGCTTCATCGTGCTGCCCGTCGTGGTGCGCACCACCGACGAAATGCTGCGGCTGGTGCCGACACAGATGCGCGAAGCCGCGCTGTCGCTGGGCGTGCCGCAGTGGAAGGTGATCATGCAGGTGCTGTACCGCAGCGCGTCGGCGGGCATCGTCACCGGCATCCTGCTGGCGCTGGCGCGCATTTCGGGCGAGACCGCCCCGCTGCTGTTCACCGCCTTCGGCAACCAGTACTGGAACACCAACATCCTGCAACCGATGGCCAGCGTGCCCGTGGTGATGAACCAGTACGCCGGCAGCCCCTACGAATCGTGGCAGGTGCTGGCCTGGGCCGGCGCGCTGGTACTGACCTGCTTCGTGCTGCTGGTCAGCCTCGCCGCGCGCGCCCTCCTGCTGCGCAACAAGATTTCCCATGACTAACCTTTCCCTGGATCCGGCCATGAACGACGTCCAATCCACCGCCCAGTCGCAACGGATCACGGTGGCCACGCAGCAACGTGGCGTGCTCGCCCCCACGCCGTTGAAGATCGCGGTCAGGAACCTCGACTTCCACTACGACAAGTTCCATGCGTTGAAGAACATCAACATGGACATCCCCGAGAAGCGCGTCACCGCGATGATCGGCCCGTCCGGCTGCGGCAAGTCCACCTTGCTGCGCATCTTCAACCGCATCTACGCGCTGTACCCGAAGATGGAGGCCAGCGGCGAGATCCTGCTGGACGGCGAGAACATCCTCTCGCCGAAGTACCCGATGAACCGGTTGCGCAGCAAGGTCGGCATGGTGTTCCAGAAGCCCGTGCCGTTCCCGATGACGATCTACGAGAACATCGCCTACGCCATCCGCCACCACGAGAAGGTGTCGAAGAAGCAACTCGACGAGCGCGTGGAACTGGCGCTGCGCCAGGGCGCGCTGTGGGACGAGGTGAAGGACAAGCTCGGCCAGTCGGCGCTGGGTCTCTCCGGCGGGCAGCAGCAGCGGCTGTGCATCGCGCGCGCCGTGGCGTTGCGCCCGGACGTGCTGCTGCTCGACGAACCCACTTCGGCACTCGACCCGATCTCGACCAGCCGCATCGAACAACTGATCGAAGAGCTCAAGAACGACTACACCATCGTCATCGTCACCCACAACATGCAGCAGGCAGCCCGCGTGTCGGACTTCACCGCCTTCATGTACCTGGGTGACCTGATCGAACACGACGCCACCGAGACCATCTTCTCCAACCCCTCGAAGCAACAGACCGAGGACTACATCACGGGACGATTCGGCTGATGAACACCCAACCCCACGACCACATCGTCAAGAGCTACGACGACGAGCGCCAGCGCCTGATCGGCGAGATCCTGCGCATGGGCGAGATGGCCGCTTCGCAGCTCGAAGCCGCACTCGACGTCGTCGACCGCCGCGACGACAAGGCCGCCGAACGCATCATCGCCAACGACGAAGCCATCGACGCACTCGAGCGCGAAGTCAGCCAGGACGTGATGAAGCTGGCCCTGCGCGGCCCGATGGCACGCGACCTGCGCGAGATCCTCGCCGCATTGCGCATTGCCGCCGACATCGAGCGCATCGGTGACTACGCCGCCAACGTCGCCAAGCGCTCGACCGCGCTCAACCTCGCGCCGCCGTTGCCGCACACCCGTGGCCTCAACGCACTCGGCCAACTCGCCGTGAAGCAGATCCGCGAGGTACTGGTCGCCTATCGCGAGAACGACGCCGATGCCGCGCAGCGCGTACGCGCCGAGGACGCGAAGATCGACACGCTCTACACCGGGCTGTTCCGCGAACTGCTGACCTACATGATGGAAGACGCACGCGCCATCACGCCGTGCACGCACCTGTTGTTCATGGCAAAGAACATCGAGCGCATCGGCGACCACGCCACCAACATCGCCGAGAACATCTGGTTCCTCGTCCACGGCGACGATGCCCTGCCGCCCCGCGAGAAGCGCGACGGCACCAACACGGCCACCTGACCCGCGGCAACTGCCAAAACCCGGCCAAGGCCGGGATCGCATGCCTGCAAGCCCGGCGGTCGGCCAATGCCGCGGTCGGTGCTCTGCTACGCTTCGCGGATGAATGATGCCGTCACGCAAGCCTCCGCTACCCCGTCGCCGATGGCGAAGCGCTTCCGTGGCTATCTCCCGGTCGTGGTCGATGTCGAAACCGGCGGCTTCGACTGGAACAAGCACGCCTTGCTGGAAATCGCCGCAGTCCCGCTCGATTTCAACGACGACGGCGAACTGATCCCCGGCGAAGCCGCCAGCGCGCACGTCGAACCGGCTCCGGGCACCCTGATCGACCCGCAGTCACTCGAAGTCACCGGCATCGACCTCGACCATCCGTTCCGCTTCGCAAAGCCCGAACGCGAGGCGCTCGACCACATCTTCGCGCCGGTGCGCGCGGCGGTGAAGCGGCATGGCTGCCAGCGCGCGATATTGGTCGGCCACAACGCACACTTCGACCTCAACTTCCTCAACGCCGCAGTCGCCCGCACCGGGCACAAGCGCAATCCGTTCCATCCCTTCAGCGTGTTCGACACGGTCACGCTCGCCGGCGTCGCCTACGGCCAGACCGTGCTGGCCCGCGCCCTGCAGGCAGCAGGCTTCGACTGGAACAGCAAGGAAGCGCACTCCGCGCTCTACGATGCCGAGCAGACCGCGCGCCTGTTCTGCAACATCGTCAACGGCTGGCAACACGGCAACGCCGCGACGCGCTGACTTTCACGCACCGCAAGCACGACGATCGCTATGGTCGAAGCTCCTGTTTCAAAGGAGACAAGACGATGCCGATCACGCGTGCGAAAGCCACCGTGCTCCTCAACCAGAGGGAAATGAGCCTCTACGACGACAGCCGTGCCAATGCCATCCGCGGACTGGATGCAAAGGCGCTCTCCTCGCGCATCACCCGCGCACGCGATGCGCGCAGCCGCGCCCGCGACCTGGTGCAGCGGCAGAAGCTGTCGTCACGCGACCGCACCGGCAACAAGCGCGGCACCAGCGGACAGGCCAACCAGCGCAGCAAGGACAAGGCCGAGCTGATGGCCGACATCCTGCGCCGCTTCGAGACGCAACTTGCGAACATTGACGACAAGCCCACGGCAAAGCCCGCAGCCGGAAAAACCGCGAAGACTGCAAAGAAGAAATCGCCAGCAGGCAAGTCGGCGGCACGCAGGGCCACGCGCCGCGAAGGCAGGAAAACCGCCACTGCAGCGAAGAAAATCGCCAAGAAGACGGCAAGCGCGACACCCACGAAGAAGGCCGTGAAGAAGGCCGCGACCAAGCCTGCGCCGACCCCAGCCACGACCGGAAAGCCCACGAAGAAGAAGGCTGCCGGCAGGACGGCCAAGGCCGCCAAACGCACGCTCACGCCCAGGCAGGCCTTGAAGAAAACCCGCGCATTGCTCGAAGCCAAGCAGCAGCGCGATCGTGAGCCCAAGCCTTGGGACACCATCGGCGGTGCGCAGCCCGATGCCGGGCAGCCCGGCTACCAGTCCAGCAGCGCCGCGCGGCGCGCACGGGAACTGCATGCTGCCGAATCGCGAATCCCCGCGATCCAGGGCAGCATCAGCACGCGCGACCGGATCAACCAGGGCAAGCGCGACCATCGCGGGAATGGCGGCACGGAAAATTGACCGCGCTGTACATGTCGATGTGGGGCCTTGCCCTGGCCCCGCATCGCTCAAGCTGATGCGAGCTTGAGTCCGATGATGCCAGCCACGATCAGTCCGAGGCTGACCATCCGCCCCGCATTCGCCGGTTCACCCAGCAGCACGATGCCGAGGATGGCGGTACCGACCGCGCCCACGCCCACCCAGACCGCATAAGCGGTGCCGACGGGCAGCGATTTCATCGCGATGCCGAGCAAGGACAGGCTGACCACCATCGCGGCCACGGTGCCGACGGTCGGCCACAGCTTGGTGAAGCCTTCGGTGTATTTCAGGCCGATCGCCCAGCCGATCTCGAACAGACCGGCAAGCGTGAGAATGATCCAGGGCATGGGAAACCTCCATCTGTCGATGGGGTCGTCCCCGGATGTTCACGAAGGCGCAGGGTCGTCCCTGCACCCAGGCATTTTCCCACAGCGGCAGGCGGATGACTGACCGCCGCCTGACCCGGAGACTCGGATCAGGCCTTCGGCTTGCCGCGTTCGGACAGACCGCGTGCGATGCCGTAGCCGCTGATCAGGATCCACGCGATCTGCAGGAAAAACACCGACACGTTGAAGCTGCCGTACAACGAGGCAAGGATGCCGAACGCACCCAGCAGGTTGAGCAGCTGGTACACGAGGCCGGTACCCGACAACTTGCGCGCCTGCAGCAGGAAGAATGCCCCCAACACCATCAGCGTGCCGGCCAGGCCGACCCAGTCGTACCACTCGAGATTGATGGACATCGTTGCCGCTCCTTGGTCGTTATCGGGATTGCCGCTGGCGCACCGCCTCGAACAACGTCACGCCGGATGCCACCGACACGTTGAGGCTTTCCACGCCCGGCGCATTCTGCACGCCCGGCATGGGGATGGACACCAACTGGTCGCAGTGCTCCTTCGTGAGCCGGCGCAGGCCATCGCCTTCGCCGCCCAGCACCAGCGCCACGTTGCCCTTCAGGTCGAGCGCGTACAGCGAAGCATCGGCCTCGCCGACCAGGCCGTAGATCCACACGCCGAGCTTCTGCAGGTCGGCCAGGCAACGCGACAGGTTGGTCGCCCGCACGACCGGGATGCTGTCGGCGGCACCGGCCGAGGTCTTGCGCACCGTGGCATTGACCTGCACGGCCTTGTCCTTGGGGATGACGACCGCCGTCGCGCCCGCCGCCGCTGCGCTGCGCAGGCAGGCGCCAAGGTTGTGCGGATCCTGCACGCCGTCGAGCACCAGCAGCAGCGCCTTGCCTTCGGCTTGCTCGACCAGTTCGGCAAGGTCGTGCTCGTCCCAGGTCTTCGCCGCGGCATAGCGCGCCGCCACGCCCTGGTGACGCACGCCGCCGGCCACGCCATCGAGTGCCTGCTGTGCGACGCGGCGGACATCGATGTCCTTGCGTCGCGCCGACTGCTCGATCTCGGCGAGGCGCGGGTTCTTCGCACCGGCCTCGACCAGCACCTCGCGCACATGCTCTGCATCATGCTCGACGGCCGAAGCCACCGCATTGATGCCAACGATCCACTGGTTCTGTTTGCTCATGGCGCCATTGTAGGAGCGGGTCGCGCTCGCGGCCACGTGCCGGAATGCCTTGCCCGAACTCCGGCAATCCCCCGCGGGCTGGATCCCGGCGTTCGCCTGGATGGCGCCGGATCAGTACTTCCGCTTCTGCCGCTTGGCTGGTTGCCCGCGCGGCGGAGGCGGCTTGACTCCGCGCTCCTCGGCCAATCGGAAGTCGATCTTGCGCTCTTCCAGGCTCGCCTTGAGCACCACGATCCGCACCCGGTCGCCGAGCCGGAACTCGCGACCCATCCGCTCGCCGGTCAGGGTCTTGCGCACCGGGTCGAAGTGGTAGAAATCGTTCGGCAACTGGGTGACGTGCACCAGTCCGTTGACCTTGGACTGGTCGAGCTCGACGAACAGGCCGAAGCTGGTCACGCCGCTGATGGTGCCGTCGAACTCGCCGCCGACGTGCTGTTCCATCCACGCAGCACGGTAACGCTCGTCCACCTCGCGCTCGGCTTCGTCGGCGCGACGCTCGCGCTCGGAGCACTGCAGCGCCAGCGTCGCCATCTCGCGCGGGGTGTAGCCGAAGGCATCTCGCTTGCCCTGCTTCAACGCGTGCTTGATCGCGCGGTGCACCAGCAGGTCGGGATAGCGGCGGATCGGCGAGGTGAAATGCGCATATGCCACCAGCGCCAAGCCAAAGTGGCCGATATTGTCGGGCGAGTAGACCGCCTGGCTCTGGCTGCGCAGCACCACCGACTCCAGCAAGGTGGCATCGGGCCGCTCGCGCACCTTGACCAGCAGGTTGGCGAAATCCTTCGGCTGCAACTTGGCCCACGGCGGCATTCGCAATGCGAATTCCTTGAGGAACTCCAGCAGGTCGGCGTACTTCGATTCCGGCGGCTTGTCGTGGATGCGGTACGGCGCCGGGATGCTGGCATCCAGCAGGAAGCGTGCCGCCGCCACGTTCGCCGCGATCATGCATTCCTCGATCAGCTTGTGCGCATCGTTGCGCACCAGCATGCCGGCCTGCGTCACCTCGCCGCGGTTGTCGAGCACGAAACGTACTTCGGAACTTTCGAACTCGATCGCACCGCGTTTGGCCCGCGCCTTCGCCAGCACCTGGTAGAGCTGGTACAGCCGTTCGACCTGCGGCAGTTGCGCACCGACGATCCCTTTCGCTTCGGCATCGTCCTCGCCCACCGCCTTCCACACCTGGGTGTAGGTCAGGCGTGCATGCGAATGCATCACCGCTTCGTAGAACTTCGATGTCGTGACTTCGCCATCGTGGCCAACCTGCATGTCGCAGACGAAGCACAGGCGATCGACCTTCGGGTTCAACGAACAGATACCGTTCGACAACGTCTCCGGCAACATCGGCACGACGAAACCGGGGAAGTAGACGCTGGTCGCGCGCAGTTGCGCTTCGTCGTCCAGCGGCGCACCGGGACGCACGTAATGCGAGACGTCGGCGATGGCGACGATCAGGCGGAAGCCCTCCCGGTTGGGCTCGCAGTACACCGCGTCGTCGAAGTCCTTGGCATCTTCGCCATCGATGGTGACCAGCGGCAGCGTGCGCAGGTCCATGCGTCCCTCCGCATCGGCATACGTGACCTCCAGCGGCACCGCCGAGGCCTCGGCCAGCACCGCGGGCGGGAACTCATGCGGCAACTCGTGGCCATGGATCGCCGCCTCCACCACCAGCGACGGCGTCAGCGCATCCCCCAGCACCGCCAGTACCTTCCCGATCGGGGGGCGGTGCGAATCGCCCGGCACGGTGAGTTCGCACACGACCAACTGGCCATGGTTCGCACCCAGGCGTGCATCGGCCGGGATCTGCACGTTCCTCTGGATGCGGCGATCATCCGGCACCACGTAACTGATGCCGGACTCCAGGGTGAATCGCCCGATCAGGCGGTTGAGCCGGCGTTCCAGCACTTCGACGATCACGCCCTCGCGCCTGCCACGGCGGTCGACGCCCGTGACGCTGGCCATCACCCGGTCGCCATGCATCGCCTTGCGCATCTCCACCGGCGGCAGGAACAGGTCGTCGCCGCTGCCGCTGTCCGGACGCAGGAAGCCGAACCCGTCGGGGTTGGCGATCACCGTGCCAGGGATCAAATCGAGCCGCTCGGCCGGCACATAACCGCCACGCCTGTTCTGCAGCACCTGGCCGTCGCGCACCATCGCGCCGAGGCGCTTGCCCAGCGCATCTCGCTGCTCGGGATCGTGCAAGGCCAGGCGTTCGGCGATGGCCTCGGCGACCAGTGGCCCATCGGCGCCAGCGAGTAATTGCAGGATCGCCTCGCGACTGGCGATCGGCCGCGCATAGCGGCCTGCTTCGCGATCGGCATGCGGATCGCGGATGCGGCCCGGTGGCGTGGATCGATGCTTGCCTCCGCGCTCCCCAGAGGAAGCGCGCGCCATTGATTCGGGCATCCACGGAGGTCGGGAAGCACTGCCCGGCTTCCGGCTTGGCGCGCCCGGCTTGGCGGGCGCGCTTCCCGAAGGCGCCCTGCCTCCGGGATTCTTGCGGCCGGCGCCGCGCTTGCTTGGGGATTTTGCCATCGATGGATGGTACACGCCGCCCCGTATCCTTGGCGTCGATGCACGCGAGGTTTGACTTTGCCCCCGCTACTGCGCAAAATGCGCGGCCCACCTGCCCAGGTGGCGGAATTGGTAGACGCACTAGTTTCAGGTACTAGCGGGTAAAACCGTGGAGGTTCGAGTCCTCTCCTGGGCACCAAGGTCAAGCAAAAGCGCCCCGGATGGGGCGTTTGCCGTTTGTGGGCACGGAAACCGGATCCGATCACGTCCC
This sequence comes from Luteimonas sp., assembly GCA_024707405.1. GTDB lineage: Bacteria > Pseudomonadota > Gammaproteobacteria > Xanthomonadales > Xanthomonadaceae > Luteimonas. The sequence continues at coordinate 25,592 of JANPZU010000007.1, read as the reverse complement.
CCGCGAATGCAAAACCCCGCCATGGCGGGGTTTTTCGATCCTGGCATCGACCGGGAATCAGCCGAACGACGCAATCAGCTCCACTTCGCCAGTGTCGTTCTCGGCGTGGACGGAGGTCGGCATGCCATGCAACAGGCTGCGGGCATCGGCCATCATCGTGATGGTCTCGAGTGCCTTGTCCCGTTCCGGAAACCAGAACGAGAGCTTGCCGGCATCGATCAATTGCCAGCCGCCACCGCGTGCGATCAATTCGAGTCTCGACATGGGACGTTCCTGGTGTAGGGCTTTCGGGGGAACCAGCAGCGCCGTCCCGTGGCGCCCGAACGCTGCATGACTTGTACCGGGGGTATCGGTAGAACGTTCGTTGCTGGCAACTCCAGCATGCGGGCAGCCGGCCCCGGCCACAGTCAGCATCCTATGCAACGCGCTGTAGGAAAAATCCGAATCCGAGGCTGCTACCGGCCCGGGAAGTTTCAATCGGCGTCCAAGTGCGCTCGGCCTGATGCGCCACGCAGCAGGTCGCCAATCGCACTGGCGCCCGCCAGGTGCGTGGAATGCACGTTGAACCGTGGCAACGGCTCGCCGCCGTCCCGGCAGTAACCAACCAGCCAACGCGCGCATTCGAGCCCATGCGGCAGCCCGCCGAGGTCGTAGTCGAAGGACACGAACACCGGCAGGCCAGTCCTCTCGATGCATTCGATGAACTGCACGCGGTTCCGGGCAACGATCCAGCGGCCACCGGGAAGGCCGCGCACGTCCGCCGGCGAACGCCTGTCGTCCAGGAACAACAGGTAACTCATTCGCCTGCCTTCCCGGCTGGAGGCAGGTAGAAAGGATTGGACTCGAAACGTCCCTCGAAACACGGGTCGCTGAGGTAATCGGGCCGGCGTGCGATCACTGGCAGACTGCCGGCCATCGACAACTGCATGTCGGCCCGATCCATGACCAGCAACTCCTCGGCCGGATGCACTTCGTTGAGCGACTCCACCGTCGTGGCCAGGTGCATCGTGGTCACGCCGAAGACCTGGTGCACATGGCAGTTGTTGTACATCGTCTGCCAGTCCTGTGGATACAGTTCCTGCAACTGCCCCAGATCCTGCCAGAAACTCCATGTCTGCAGGCCGTAGCCGCGCAGCAGGGTGATGGCCTGGCGCAATTCATCCAACGGGCCGAGCTGTGCCGCCTCGTCCAGCAGGAACAGCGTCGGCGGCGTCACGCGCCGGCGACGTCGCAGGATCACGCCGAACAGGGCGCCGATCCACGCACGCAGCAAGCGACGGCTCGAGTCGAGGCGATGCGGCGGGATCACCAGATAGATCGAAAGCGGATCGCCACGCACCAAGCCATCGAGGTCGAAATCCGTGCGCGACGTGGCCGCTTCGATCCGTTCCCCGACGAAATCGGCGACATGGCTCTGCAGCGTCGACAGGATGCCGTGGCGGGTGCGATCGGCGCGCATGCCGAGGATGCCCGCGGCCGCGCGCACCAGCGGGATCGTCGAGCGCTCCATCTTCGCGGCCAGGATCGCCATCGCATCGGTGTCACCCTGCGCATGGCGGCGCAGCGTTGCCAGGGTCGTCGGCTCGCCTGGCGCAGAATCCATCAGCATCCATGCCGACAGCAATGCCCGTGACCGTCCGTTCCAGTACGGATCGATGTTCCCCGCATGCTCGGGCACCAGCATCGAGGCCAGCATCAACGCCGCACTCACGCTCCCGCCCCCAATGCGCAGGAGGTCGAGTGGATTGAACGCGTCGGTTCGCCCCCCGGTGACTCCGAACGGATCGAGCAGTACCACCTGCTGCCCCATCTCGCGCCGACGCCGCGCCGTCACCGCATGGTTCTCGCCCTTCGGATCGATCACCACCACCGATCCGGGATGGCGCAGCAACGCGGGGATGATCGATCCGACGCCCTTGCCTGCCCCGGTCGGCGCAATGCTCATCAAATGTCCATCGCCGTGATACAGGATCGGCTGCAGCGGGCCACCGCTCCGCGAGCGTTGCCGGCCATAGTGGAATCCCGCCGGCGGCCACGCGGCGCGATCCTCCTTGCGCCAGCCCACGAGGAGTCCGCCTTCAGGCAAATCGGCGGGCAGCAGCGTCACGCTCATTCGCAGTCTTCCGCACGCTGCCCATCGGACAGCGTCGCGTTGTGAACGTGCTCGTCCGGCAGGATCCGCCGCAAGGTGTCTTCGCCGAGCGGGGTCAGGTCTCCCAATTCCCAGGCTTGCTCGATCTCTTCGGCCAGTTCCTCCCGGGTGGGATGGAGTTCTCGCACTTGGCTGTCGTAGATCCGCGCCGGGTGGTCGGCGGGATCGGCCGCATGCCTGCCGCCCTCGAAGAACGGATTGGGCCTGAACTGCCCGAGGAACGGCGGATCGGACAGGTAATTGGGTCGTTGCGCGATCACCGGCAGCATCCCTGCCAGCGACAATTCCATCTCGTCCGGCTCCAGTTCCAGCAGCAGTTGCGCATCGTGGGTGCGGTTGAGTCGCGCGATCGACCGCGCCATCCCCATGTTGGTGATGCCGAATACCTGGTGGACGGCGCAATTGTTGTAGAGCGTCGACCAGTCACGCGGATACAGTCGCTGCAACTGGCTCAAATCCTGCCAGAAGCTCCAGCATTGCAGGCCGTATCCCCGCAACAGGGTCAGGGCCTGGCGGAACTGCGGCAACGGCCCGAGTTGTGCGGCTTCGTCAAGCAGGAACAACGTGGGCGGATCGATCCGCGTGCGACGGCGCAGCACCAGGGAGAACAGGCAGCCTATCCACAACCGCAGCAACCGGCGGTGGGATTGCAACCGGTCGGGCGGCATCACGATGTAGATCGACAGCGGATCCCCGCGCGTCACCGCGCCGAGGTCGAAAGTACTGCGGCCGAGCGACGTGCTCAGGTCGCGATCGCCGAGCCCGGCCAGATGGTCCTGCGCCACCGACAGGTAGCTGCTCTGCACCTTGCCGTCGTTCTTGAGTTCGAGCACCGACGCTCCGTCGGCCAAGGCCCTGAGCGGCGAGTTCCGGAACTCGCGCATGGTGAATTCCAGATCCTGCTCGTTCTGGTGCAGGAGGTAATACAGCTCCTCCACGTTGCGCAGCACGGGCGGGCGATGCATCACCAGGCCGAGCAGGATCGCATGCACCACCTGGCGCGCGCGGTTGCTCCAGAACGGATCGCTGTTCATCGCGGTTCCATCGCCAGAGGGCACCAGCAACTCCGCGAGCATCGCCGCATCATCGACCATGCATGGATCGTCCTTGTCGAGCAAATCAACCGGATTCAGACCGCCGCCCTCCTCGCCGGTGACGCCGAACGGATCCAGCAGCACCACCTCATGGCCGAGTTTGCGGCGGTGCGCGGCGGTCACGGCATAGTTCTCGCCCTTCGGATCGATCACGATCACCGGGCCGCGATGCCGCAGCAACGCAGGGATGATCGCCCCGACGCCCTTGCCACTCCCCGTCGGCGCGATGGTCATCAGATGCCCGGCCCCGTTGTGCAGGATCGGCTGGCGCGCGCGCGGAACGCTGTCGGCAGGGGGAAGGCGCGAACCCGATCGGCAGGCGCCGGTTGCGCGACTCCATCGACCAGCCAAGCAACAAGCCGTCTTCTTCTATCCTGTCGGGGAAGGGGATCGTGTTGCGTTCAGGCATCATCCGCACTCCCGGCCCGCATGCCCGGCTCCGGCGGGCACATCGCGTGTCCACGTTTGGTCATTCGATCTCCTCGTATGCCGCAGCCTCGGCCATGAGCACCGTGGCGGCATCCAGGTCACCGCTGCGCCGCTCGACTTCGGCAAGCTTGCGAAGGGCCACAGCCATGTCCCTCCGCGCCACCTGCGCATCCGGCGCCTCGCGATGCAACGCCTGCCGCATCTCCAGGCACTCGCGGTAGTGCATGCGAGCATCGTCCAACCGTCCACGGAGCAGTTCGACGTCGCCGGCTTCGCGCAGGGCGATCGACAGGTCGCGCCGCATCATCGGATCATCGAAGGCTGCGCAGGCCTGCCTGGCGATGCGCACGCATTCGAGAGACACATCGCGCGCCTGTTCCAGCTGGTTGCGTGACCTGAGCACGTCGCCGAGCCGTCCCAGGGTGATGCCGACATCGCGGTAGGCATCGCGCCCACCGCCATCGGCCAAGTGCCGTTGCTGGATGCACAGGCTTTCGCGGAGCAGGCGTTCGGCTTCCTCGTAGCCACCATTCAACTCGGCGAGCTGCGCCAGCCGGGACAACGTGCCAATGAGGGTTTGCTCGCGCTTGCGCAACGGCTCGACACCCTTCGCGACCACGTCACGATCGATCTCCAGGCATTGGCGATAATGGTTCGCGGCCTCGTCCGGCGACCCGGTGGATTCAAGCAAGCGCCCCAGTCGGTAGTGGGTGGTCGACAGCTGCTCGCGGTCGACGACCAGGTTCGGGCCATCGAGACCGGCTCGCGCACCGTCGAGCTGCAGGCACTCGTGCAGCACCGCGATCGCTTCGCCGTGCTCGCCGCCATCGCGCAAAAGCAGTGCCGCCGAACCCAATGCCTTGGACAGCTCGCGACTGGACTGCAACGAATCCAGCTTCGCATGAGCCTCCCGGGACAGCACCACCCCATCCCGCGCCATCGCCATCGCATCGGCCAGTGCGCCTTTCCGACGCAAGAGTGCGGAGTAATTCCCGAGGATGCGCGCACATTGCAGTTGGTCGACAACCAAACCATGCTGCACAACCATTTCCCGCTGCAACTCGATCGCTTCCCGGAACAGCGCCTCGGCCTCGTCGATCCGGGCCTGATCGCTGAGCACGATCGCCAGGAAGGCGAGCGCAGCCCCAAGGCTGCGCACGTATTCCGGCGCAGGCTGCGTCGCCACGAGCTCGCGGCGGATCGACAGGCATTCGTGCATGCAACACGCAGCTGCATCCAGGTCATCGGCATCGCGGTACGCAGTCGCCAGGTTGCGCAGCGACCCTGCAAGATCGTGCATGTCCTGCGGCGTGCCAAAGCGCTCCACTGCACGCCGGTCGTTGGCAAGTATCCGTTCGGCGTATCCGATCGCCGCCGGCCAATCGGCCCGCCTCGTCGCCAGCGACAGCAATCCCTCCATGGCCTTGCTGGCAATGTTTTCGCGCTTCCCCGCCCCCCGCTGCCCGCAAGCCGGTCGGACAAGGCAAGGACTTCTTGATAACCGGCTTCCGCCGCATCCAGGTGATCGTCATCGCGATCCAGGTCGGCCAGTGCGCTCAGTATCTCGATCAGTGCCGTCGGCGGTTCCGGCGCATCGTCCGCCCCGGACTCCCGAAAGAGTGCCAATGCCCGCCGATAGTGACCACGTGCCGATGGCACATCGCCATGTGCCATCGCCAGCAACCCCAGTTTGGCCATAGCCGCGGCGGCGCACGACAACACATCGGGCGCACGCGATTCCGCCAACGCCGATTCCATGATCGACAGCCGTTGGCGGGCACTCGCGGCGGCTTGTCCATATTCCCCTAGCCTGTGCAAGAGGTCGGCGATGCCGCCATGGGTTTCAGCCAACGCGCGCTGAACCAGCAGCGGGTCGCGTTGCGCGGACAGTGCTTCGATCATCTCGAGTTTGTGGCGCTGCATCGCCAATGCCGCGCGGTAGGCGCCAGCGTCACTCAACCGATCGATCGCGTCGAGCCGGTATTGCACCCCGCAGACGGACATCGGCACCTGTCGCCACTGGATCGCCGCATCGATGCGATCTGCACGGGCACGCACCGAATGCCACAGCCTGTCATCCCCATCGGCAAGCACCAGCAACAACTGGGTGCGCAAGGCCAGGGCATGCGCGGCATCGCCGGGATCGAACGCATCAGGAAGCGGAAACACGCGCTCGGCCTGCTCCAGCAATTCACGCCGTTCCATCGGAGCGAGGGCGATCGCGGCTCGCAATTGCCCAACCATCGGTTCCCAATGCGCTTTCGCGAGTGGATTGCCATCGGCGTCGAACGAGCCATCGACCCATTGCGCGAGGTGCCTGCCCAACACCTCCTCCAGCAGGGCGGCATGTTCGGCATGGCAGTCGTCGAAGAACCTCCGGGCCACGGCGAACCACGCCCGGTCGCGGAATTCACCGAAGGCCGCATGTGGCGTCGCCAGCACCGCCAACGGATCCACGCACTCGTCCAGCACTTGGCGCGCATCCGTTCCACGATCGGCCAGCAGGCCGCCCTCGACGGCAAAATCGTGCAAGACCTCGTGCAGGAAGGACATGCCGATCCGGCTTCCCCAGCTGAGCACGTCCTGGTGGGCAGCCCCGAGTTCATCGTTGAAGTGCTGCTCGACGCGTCGCTCGCGATCACTCTCCCATTCAGCCACGTGGCGCTCACCGCCGGCAGTGAGCGCAGCCGCGACATCTCGTCCGACGAAGCGTGCAGGCTGGCTGAGCAAGGCACCCACGTTCTCGGTCATGGTCAGGAAGTTGCCGTCGGCCTTGTCCAGCACCAGTTGCCGTTGCCGGGCGGTCAGGCCGGGCAGTTGCACATCGAGGTAGGCCCCGAGATCCGAAGCCGGCGCCTTGCCCAACAGGCACACCTGTGCATCGGCCTGCAACCGCGCAAGCACGGGCGATGCCTCGGCCTCCGCATCGCCATCGCGCAAGGCTTTGAGCGATTGCCGCCATTCACGCTCCCAGTACGTGGCGACGATCAGCAATGGCAATCGGCGCGCGCCGGCCTGGGCCCATGCGTCGGCAATGAAGCGCTGGCTGACCGGATCGCACCATTGCGCATCGTCCAGCCACAGCACGACCGGCAACGGTTCGCCACCCACCGCACCACGGCGCAGCACTTCGTCCAGCATCTCCAGCAGTTCCTCGCCGGCGCCCTGCCGGCTGGCCTGCTCCTGTCCCTGCACGGTCATGCTGCGATCGCCGAGGCCACGCAACGAAGACACTGCCCCCTGCGCCAGCTTGCCCATCAACCCGGCAAACGGCACCACCAGCTCCGCGGCCGCCACCGCAGCTTCGCCAAGCCCCTCCCTCTTCAGTCCGCGGATCACGCGATCGCCCAGTTGGGCCCAACGCGAGCCGTGGTTGCGTGCGGTTTCCACGTGCGCCAGCAATTTGTCGCGCAGATCCGGCAACGGGCAGATGCGCTCCTCCACGTTGCGCGCCTGCGGTTCCTGCCAGCGCACGCCGAGCCACAGGAAGCGGGGCGGCCCCTTCGGCACGTGGCCGAGCAATTCGGGGTTGACGAACAGCGATTTGCCGGCACCCTGGAAGGTGTCGGGCCAATAGTCGATCTCCTGCGGATCCCATCGCTCGTCGCCGGCCAACCGCTGGTACAAGGCCTGCACCAGGCGACTCTTGCCCAAGCCGCTGTCCGCCACGATCACGGCCAGAACCGGCCCCGATCCGCTCGATGCCTGAGCCCATTTCTCCATGAGCCAAGAAAGTTCGCGTTCCCGCCCGAAAAACCGCGAATCCCTTTCCCTTGCCCGCATGCCACCCCCCGATACCGCCGTGCCCACAGGATAACCTTGCACGACCGACGATTCCACGCGATCCGGCCTGTCTTGCGATTGCGGCACGAAAGCATGCATCGCGATCGCCGTGCGACCGTTAAACTGTCGCCACTGCCGTTCAAGCCAAGCCACGCTTCCGATGACCGATCCCGTCCGCACCACCTTCCACGGCTTTGAACAGATCCCGCTGCGCGAGTACGCCGAACGCGCGTATCTCGACTATTCGATGTACGTGGTACTCGACCGCGCCCTGCCTTTCCTCGGCGATGGGCTGAAGCCGGTGCAGCGCCGCATCGTCTATGCGATGAGCGAGCTCGGCCTGGGTGCGACGGCCAAGCCGAAGAAGTCCGCACGCACCGTCGGCGACGTGATCGGCAAGTTCCATCCGCACGGCGACTCGGCGTGCTACGAAGCGCTGGTGCTGATGGCACAGCCGTTCTCCTATCGCTATCCGCTGATCGACGGCCAGGGCAACTTCGGTTCCGCCGACGATCCCAAGTCGTTCGCGGCGATGCGCTACACCGAATCCAAGCTCACGCCCATCGCCGAAGTGCTGCTGGGCGAACTGGGCCAGGGCACGGTGGACTGGACACCGAACTTCGACGGCACGCTGGAAGAACCGGGCTGGCTGCCGGCGCGCCTGCCGCACTTGCTGCTCAATGGCACCACCGGCATCGCGGTCGGCATGGCGACCGACGTGCCGCCGCACAACCTCAACGAAGTGGTCAGCGCCTGCGTGCGCCTGCTCGATGACCCGGACGCGACCGTTCGCGACCTGTGCGAACACGTGCGCGGCCCGGACTACCCGACCACGGCGGAAATCATCACGCCCGCCGCCGACTTGCTGGCGATATACGAAACCGGCAACGGCAGCGTGCGTGCACGCGCGACCTTCGTGAAGGAAGGGCAGGACATCGTCATCACCGCCCTGCCCTACCAGGTCTCGCCGTCGAAGATCATCGAGCAGATCGCCGCGCAGATGCGCGCGAAGAAACTGCCGTGGCTGGAAGACATCCGCGACGAGTCCGATCACGCCAACCCGGTGCGCATCGCGCTGATCCCGCGATCGAACCGCGTCGACGTGGAACAGTTGATGGGCCACCTGTTCGCCACGACCGATCTCGAGAAGAGCTATCGCGTCAACATGAACGTGATCGGGCTCGACGGCAAGCCGCAGGTCAAGAACCTGAAGATGCTGCTGGCCGAATGGCTGGCCTTCCGCACCGATACGGTGACGCGTCGCCTCAAGCATCGGCTGGAAAAAGTGGAGCGTCGCCTGCACTTGCTGGAAGGCTTGCTGGTTGCGTTCCTCAACCTGGATGAAGTGATCCGCATCATTCGCACCGAGGACGAGCCGAAGGCAGCGCTGATCGCACGCTTCCAGCTTTCGGAGGACCAGGCCGACTACATCCTCGAGACCAAGCTGAAGCAATTGGCGCGGCTCGAGGAAATGAAGATCCGCGGCGAGCAGGACGAACTCGACATCGAGCGCGACCGCATCATCACCACGCTCGACAGCAAGGCCAAACTGAAGAAGCTGGTCAAGGACGAACTGCTGGCCGATGCGAAGAAGTTCGGCGATGCGCGTCGTTCGCCGCTGGTCTCGCGCGAAGCCGCGCAGGCGCTGGACGAAACCGAACTGGTCGCCAGCGAGCCGATCACCGTGGTGCTGAGCCAGAAGGGCTGGGTACGCGCGGCGAAGGGGCATGACATCGATGCGGCTGCGCTGTCGTATCGCGAAGGCGACAAGCTGTTGGCGGCTGCGAAGGGACGGACGACGCAACAGGTCGCCTTCCTCGATTCGGCAGGCCGCAGCTATTCGACGCTGGCGCATTCGCTGCCGTCCGCACGTGGCAACGGCGAACCGCTGACCGGGCGCTTCTCGCCTGCCGCTGGCGCGTCGTTCGCGGCGCTGGCGAGCGGCGGCAACGATGATCGCTTCGTGCTGGCGTCGTCGCACGGCTACGGTTTCGTCACCCGCTTCGAGAACCTCACCGGTCGCCAGAAGGCCGGCAAGGCCATGCTGTCGCTGTCGGAAGGCGCGAAGGTGTTGCAGCCTGCCGCGGTGGGCAGCGTCGAGGCCGACCGTATCGTCGCGGTGACCAGCGCCGGCCACCTGCTCGCGTTCCCGGTCTCCGATTTGCCGGAGCTCGACAAGGGTAAAGGCAACAAGATCATCGAGATCCCGAAGGCCAAGCGCGGCACCGAACGCGTGATCGCCGTTGCGGTGGTGCCGCCGGGCGGCACGCTGGTGGTGCAGTCCGGTTCGCGCACGATGAGCCTGTCGTTCAAGGATCTTGGCGAGTATGTGGGCGCAAGAGCGAGTCGCGGCGGGTTGTTGCCGAGGGGCTGGCAGAAAGTCGACGGGCTGCAGGTCGAATCGTGATTCATTTCCATCGCGCGCGGCGGCGCGCCAGACAACATCACAAGCACCTGTCACGGCAGCGCGGCAGAAGGTGGACGGACTGCATGTGGAATCGTGATTCATTTCCGTCACGCGCGGCGGCGTGGCATGCAGCACGGCAAGCTTGTGTCATCGCAGCGCGGCAGAAGGTGGACGGCCTACAGGTCGAATCGTGATCGCATGACGGGTCACGACGACTGATGGACGCCGCATTCTGGCACCAGCGCTGGCAGGAAGGCCGCATCGGCTTCCATCGCAGCGAGGTCATGCCCTTGCTCGAACGGCACTGGCCTTCGCTTGATTTGCCTGCCGGCAGCCGTGTGCTGGTGCCACTGGCCGGCAAGACGCTCGACATGGCGTGGCTGGCTGCGCAGGGGCATCGCGTGCTGGGCGTGGAGTTGTCTCAGCTTGCCGTCGAACAATTCTTCGCCGAACACGCGCTGCAACCCGAGATCGAGGACACGTGCCATGGCAGGCACTATCGCGCCGGCGACATCGAGATGATCTGCGGCGATGCCTTTGCACTCGACCGGGAATTGCTGGCCGACTGCGTCGGCGTGTACGACCGCGCGGCGCTGATCGCGCTGCCCACGGAATTGCGGCAACGCTATGTCGGGACGATCTATGCACGCCTGCCCGCCGGATGCCGCGGCCTGCTGATCACGCTCGAGTACCCGCAGCACGAGAAGGACGGCCCGCCGTTCTCCGTCGACGAAACCGAGGTGCGCAGGCTGCTGGAGCCGGACTGGGAAGTCGGCTTGATCGAACGCCGCGACATCCTTGCCCAGGAATCCTCGTTCCAGGCTGACGGCGTGACCGCCCTGCGCACCGCGGTCTACCGGCTGGAAAAACGCGACTGACCGATAGCGCGACGGCGACCGATGGCCGCCATCGCATCACCGGCTGCAGCCGGCCTCAGCCGGGCGAACCCTCGTCGCCCATCTTGCTCTGCTGGTAGTTCTCCAGCCCGATCATCTCGATCAGGCGCAGCTGCTTCTCGAGCCACCAGGTGTGGTCTTCCTCGGTGTCGGCCAGTTGCGCAACCAGCACCTCGCGACTCACGTAATCGCCGTGCTTTTCGCACAGGGCCACGCCCTTGGCGAGGTTGCCGCGCACCTGGTACTCGAGATCGAGATCCTTGCGCAGCATCTCCACCACCGTCTCGCCCGGCTCGAAGGCATCCGGGCGCATGTCCGGCTTGCCTTCGAGGAACAGGATGCGCTTGAGCAGCGCATCGGCATGCTGGGTTTCCTCTTCCATCTCGTGGTTGATCCGCGCGTGGAGCGCGTGCAACCCGAGATCCTCGTAGCGACGCGAGTGCAGGAAATACTGGTCGCGCGCAGCCAGTTCGCCGCGCAGCAGGAAGTTGAGGTAATCGACGACTTCGGGATGGCCTTTCATCGCGGCACGTCCTGGTGGGAATGGGCACAGGATACCCATCCCGGGATTGCAATGATCGGATGAGAACGACTGCATTTCGCATTCTCAAACCTGTCCAGACCTCGTCTCGCCTGTGCCCGGCACCACCGCCACCCCGAATGCCGATGACGACCTGCACGGCTTGCGCAACGGAACGGATCGACGTCGCGATCGGATACAGTGGCTGCTTCGAAACGCAGGGGTGCGATTGCGATGATCCGATGGCTCAGGCGCCTGCTGGTCGCCGTGATCGTGCTCGTCATCCTCGCCACCGCCCTCGCATGGTGGCTGCTGCGCGGCAGCCTGCCGACGCTGGAGGGCGAGACTGCATTGCAGGGCCTGTCCGCGCCGGTGAGGATCGAGCGCGACGCCTTGGGCACGGTGACCATCGACGCCGCCAGCGAAAGCGATGCCATGCGTGCGCTGGGCTACGTGCATGCGCAGGAGCGCTATTTCGAGATGGATCTCCTGCGCCGTACCGCGGCGGGCGAACTGGCGGAACTGTTCGGGCCGCGCGCAATCGACGTGGACAAGGCGCACCGCATCCACCGCATGCGCGCACGGGTGATGGACAACCTCGACGCCATCGCCGGCGACAAGCTTGCGCAGTTGCAGACGTATACCGATGGCGCGAATGCCGGCCTGTCCGCGCTCCGCGTGCGACCGTGGGCCTACCTGGCGTTGCGGCAATCTCCGCAACCCTGGGCGCCGGCCGACTCCGCGCTGGCCGGCTACGCGATGTACTTCGACCTGCAGGACTCGTCCAATGCGCGCGAACTGGCGCTCTGGAAGCTGCGTCCGCACCTGCCCGAACCGTTGTTCGCGTTGCTGGCGCATCCCGGCACGGCGTGGGATGCGCCACTGACGGGCGAATCGTTCGGCGATGCCACCCTGCCGACGCACGATGAAGTCGATCTGCGCGCACTGCCCGCACCCGACGGCGACGACATCGCTCCGCTCGCGCCCAAGGGCACGCCCGGCAGCAACAATTTCGCCGTGTCCGGCGCCCTGACCGCCGATGGCCGCGCCATCGTCGCCGACGACATGCACCTCGGTCTGCGTGCGCCGAACATCTGGTTCCGCGCACGCCTTCGCTATCCGGACGCGCGCGCCCCGGGCGGCAAGGTCGACGTGCAGGGCTTCACCCTGCCCGGCCTGCCGGCGGTCATCGTGGGCAGCAACGGGCATGTCGCTTGGGGCTTCACCAACAGTTACGGTGATTACCTGGACTGGGCCATCGAGACGCCCTGCGCCGCCGGCCCGACTCCGACGTGTGCACAGGTAGAGTCGCATCACGAGCAGATCGCGGTCGCCGGCAGCGATGCGGTGGATTTCGAGATCCGTGAAACACGTTGGGGGCCGATCCTGCATGAGCGCGACGACGGCAACGTGCTGTCGCTGCGCTGGGTGGCGCACCTGCGCGGCTCGATCAACTTCGGCCTGGCCGACTTCGCGCATGCCCACCACCTGGGCCACGCATTGACCATCGCCGACCGCACCGCCACGCCGACGCAGAACCTCGTGATCGGCGATGCCGGCGGGAAGATCGCGTGGCGGCTGCTGGGGCCGTTGCCCGAGCGTGCTGGCGGATGCTCTTCGCGTCATCTGGTCATGAACAGCGGCGATACCGCGCTCCCGCTCGCGCATGGAGAAGAGGATTGGCGTATCCAGCATCCTTGCCAAAGTTGGTCGATCACGACCGAGGCATCTCCTGCCGCCCAGTCGCCTGAAAGCGACCGCCTCTGGACGGCCAACGCGCGCGTCGTCTCCGGCGAAGCACTGGAACGCATCGGCGACGGCGGCTACGCGTTCGGTGCACGCCAGAAACAGATCCGCGATGCGCTGCAGGCGAAGGATCGCTTCACCGAACGCGACCTGCTCGGCATCCAACTCGACGACCGCGCCCTGCTGATGACGCGCTGGTGGGAACTTCTGCGCTCGCTCGGCAACGAAGATGCATCGCCGGCATTGCGCGAACTGTCGGCCGCATCCGCCGAGTGGCAAGGCCGCGCATCGGTCGACTCGGTGAGCTACCGGCTGGTACGCGCATGGCGACTGGCAGTGCACGCACGCCTGCAGGACGGCCTGCTCGCCCCGGCCCGCGCAGCGATGGGCGACGACTTCACAATGCCAGACCTGCCGCAGTTCGAGGGCGTGGCGTGGCCACTCGTGCAGCAGCGGCCGATGCACCTGCTGCCGCGCCGGTTCGATTCGTGGCAAGCACTGTTCGAGGATGCCGCCACGGAAATCCGCGACGAACTGGCGCAACGCGGCCCGCTTTCCGGGCGCACCTGGGGCGAACGCAACACGGCGCGCATCTGCCACCCGCTGGCCGGCGCGATGCCGGGCTTCCTCAAGCCGCGCCTGTGCATGCCGGCCGATCCGCTGCCGGGCGACGGCATGATGCCGCGCGTGCAGGGACCGGGGTTCGGCGCCTCTCAGCGCATGGTGGTATCGCCGGGCCACGAGGCGGACGGCATCGCGCACATGCCGGGCGGACAAAGTGGGCATCCGCTGTCGCCGTTCTGGGGTGCCGGGCACGCGGACTGGGCCGAAGGTCGTCCAAGCCCTTTCCTGCCCGGTCAGTCCCGGCATGTCCTGACATTGTCCCCGGCGCCCTGATAGGGTGTCGCAACCAATGGAAAGTACGACCCGATGCACGGAATGCAGCCAACTACACTCCACGTTGACCTACCTTCAGGCGATCCTGCGTATTCAATGGCAAGCCCTAGGCCCCCCACCGGGGTACGCATGATCGAATTCGGACACCTGACCCACGTCTGGTCTGCGACGCGAACTCAACGAAGACACCTACTACGGCGACAGCGAGCTGGGGCTCTGGCTGGTCGCGGACGGCATGGGTGGCCATGAGTACGGCGAAGTCGCCAGCGCGTTGGCACGCGAAGCCATCGTGCGCGAGATCAGGCAGGGCACGCCGCTGTCGCAGGCCATCCGCATTGCCGACGAGGAAATCATCCGCGCGTCGCGCAAGCGCAACGACTCGTTGCCGATGGGCACGACGGTCGTCGCCGCGCGCATCGTCGGCAACCGCTTCGAGGTCGCCTGGGTCGGGGACAGCCGCGTGTACCTGTGGCACGACGGCAAGCTCGCGCAGTTGTCGCAGGATCACAGCTACGTGCAGGAACTGATTTCGCAGGGCACGATCAGCCTCGACCAGGCCCGCAGCCATCCGCACCGCAACGTGGTCACGCAGGCGCTCGGCGTCACCGACCCGCAACAGCTCAACGTGGAAACGATGTCGGGCGAACTGGCCACCGGGATGCAGTTGCTGCTGTGCAGCGACGGCCTGACCGAGGAAGTCGATGACAAGGGCATCTCGCGGGTGCTGGCACACACCGAGTGCAGCGCGCAGGAATGCGTGGACGGACTGGTCGCGGCTGCGCTCGACGGCGGTGGATCGGACAACGTGACCGTGCTGCTGGTGCGCAAGCACTGAGGCTCGCGCGAACGGGTTTGCCTACGCCTCTTCCCAGAGGCAACGTGCAGCTTTCTTGCGGATGGCTTCGACCCGCGCGGCATGCAGGGCGAGTTCTTCCTCGTCGACCACGATCGAAGGACGCGGCCCGGCCGCGACAACCATCGACGCCGTGGTGGCTGCGCCCTTCGCCTGCGCGGGCACGGCACTGCCGAAACCGATCTCGCCCTGCCCGGCGGTGAGCGCGAGGTAGGCCTCGGCCAGCAGTTGCGCGTCCAGCAACGCGCCGTGCAACTGGCGGTGCGAGTTGTCGATGCCCAGCCGCTTGCACAGCGCGTCCAGCGAATTGCGCTGCCCCGGATAACGCTGGCGCGCGAGTTCGAGCGAATCGAGCACGCTGGCACGGTCACGCATGCGTCCGTACTGCGGGCCGAGCCGAGACAACTCGGAATCGAGGAAGCCGATGTCGAACGCGGCGTTGTGGATCACCAGTTCCGCGCCCTCGATGAAGGCCAGGAACTCATCAGCAATGGCCTCGAACGGTGGCTTGTCGGCCAGGAATTCCAACGTCAGCCCGGTGACTTCCGCCGCGCCTTGTTCGAAATCACGATCGGGACGGATGTACTGATGGAAGGTGCGCCCGGTCGGGCGGCGCTCGACCAGTTCGACGCAGCCGATCTCGACGACGCGGTTGCCCTTCTTCCATTCCAGGCCAGTGGTTTCGGTGTCGAGGACGATCTGTCGCATCGGGCGGGCGTATTCCTGTCGGTTGCGTGGACGCGATGCGGCTTCAGGAAGCCACGGCGCTACGTTGTCGGGTCGCTTCGTCGCGCGCAAGCACGTCGACGCGCTCGTTGTCGGGGTTGCCGGCATGGCCCTTCACCCAGTGCCACTCGATCCGGTGCCGTTGCGCCGCCGCATGCAGGCGCTCCCACAGGTCGCGGTTCTTGACCGGGTCGCCGCCGGCGGTCTTCCAGTTGCGGCGCACCCAGTTCGCGATCCATTCGGTGATGCCCTGGCGGACGTACTGCGAATCGGTATACAGCGCGACTTCGCACGGTTCGGTCAGGGTTTCCAGGCCAACGATCGCCGCCATCAGTTCCATGCGGTTGTTGGTGGTCATCGCCTCGCCGCCCACCAGTTCGCGCTCCTTGGCGCCATAGCGCAGCAGCGCAGCCCAGCCGCCGGGGCCGGGGTTGCCGAGGCAGGCTCCATCGGTGTGGATCTCGACGGCCTTCATGCGGCGGGCGCCTGTCGTGGCAGGCGCAATTCGCCGCGGGCACGTTGCGGCGTCAGTGGCCACTGGCGCTTGTCGGCGCACAACAGGTAGGCCGCGCGCATCCCCGGCCCGTGCTGCAGTCCGGCGGACGAGGCGACCTGCCAGGTGGGGCCGATGCCTTGAGAGACCGGATCGGGCGCGAATCCGTGCTGGCGCAGCCGGCGGCGCCAGACCAGCGGCTCCGAACCGGAGAGTCCGGTGCCCCGCCAGCGCCAGCGATAAGGCGACAGCGGGTTGAGCGCGAACATCCACAGCCGCCCGCCGGGCAGCAGGATGCGTGCCGCCTCGGCCAGCAGCGCATCGGACGCGCCCCCGGCCGGCACCACGTGCTGCAGCACCACGGTCGCGAAAGCCTCGTTGGGCAACGGCAGCGGCAACCCGCAGGCTATGTCGCCCCGCCAGCCGCCATCGCTGCGCACCAGGTGCAGGCCACGCCCGTCGTTGGGGGTGTCACCGCCATCGGCCGGCCCCAGCCACAGCCAGTGCTGCCCCGGACGCGCGCCGAGTGCCCGCGCGACCTCGCCGGCCTGGCTGTCGATGACGGCCAGGCCGGGGGCCGAGCGGAACCAGGCGTGGGCGGATGCGGATTGACCCGCCAGCGTGAGGGAAGGCATGGTCGCCATTCTACGGATTCCCGGACACAGCCCCAGATGCGACTCGTCCCGCTACCGGCCTTCGACGACAACTACATCTGGACATTGGCCGGCAAAGACGGGCCCGGACTGGTGGTCGATCCCGGCGACGCCGCGCCGGTGCTGGAAGCGGCCGAGGCAGGGTTCGAGCCCGGGGCCATCCTGTTGACCCACCACCATCCCGACCACATCGGCGGGGTGCCCGCGCTGCTGGCGCACTGGCCCGGACTGCCGGTCTTCGGCCCGGCCGACGAACGGATCGCCACCGTGACCCACCCCGTGGGCGACGGCGACACGCTCGCCACCAACGGCTGGCGGTTCGATGTCCTGGCCGTGCCGGGCCATACCGTGAGCCACATCGCATTCCATGGCCATGGCCTCTTGTTCTGCGGCGACACCCTCTTCAGTCTGGGTTGCGGACGGCTGTTCGAAGGTACGCCCGGCGACATGCTCGGCTCCCTCGATCGGCTGGCCGCCCTGCCCCCATCGACCCTGATCTGCTGCGGGCACGAATACACGCTGGCCAATGCCGCCTTCGCGCGCGTGGTCGATCCCGGCAATCCGGCGCTCGTGCGCCGGCACGAAGAGGTCATCGCGATGCGCGCATCCGGACAACCGAGCCTGCCCTCCCCCTTGGCAGCCGAACTGGCCTGCAACCCGTTCCTCCGCGTTGATGTGCCCGCCGTGCGCGCCACGCTGGCCGCGCGCGACGCCGCCGCAGCGGACGACCGCACCGCCGCCTTCGCCGAACTCAGGCGTTGGAAGGACGGATTCCGCGCATGAGCGTGCCAACTGCGCAGCGGCGGCCGTGGCTGGTCGGGGCGCTGTCCCTGACGCTCGCCATCACCTTTCCCGTCGCCGCCGCCGATGCCTCCGAAACATCCGAAAGCCCGGCCATGGAACAAGCCGCGCAACCAAGCGTGGCGAACACCGTGGAAGTGCCGGCAGCCCGCCCGGGCATGCGCAACGGGCTGGAGATCTACCGCAGCTTCCGCGAAGGGCTGGCGCAGCCCGAATGCGAGCCCGATGCCAGCACCCGCTGGCGGCAGCATTTCGCGCATGCCCCGAAGCAGATGGCGACACCGGGCAACGACGTCCTGCCGCTGTTCGGCTACGTGGTCGATGCCCTGCGCGCCGAACACCTGCCCACCGAATACGCCTTGATCCCGTTCGTCGAAAGCGGCTATCGCGCTGGCGCACGCAGTCCTTCGGGGCCGGCCGGCCTGTGGCAATTCATCACCGTCACCGCGCGCAACCACAAGGTGCCAGTCGGTACCGGCTATGACGGCCGGCTGTCACCTGTGGATTCGACCCGCGCGGCGGTGCGCTACCTCAAGACGCTGCATGGCATGTTCGCCGGCGACTGGCGTTTGGCGGTCATGGCCTACAACGCAGGCGAATACCGCGTATTGGGCGCGCTGCGCCGGGGCGGGCAGCTCCCCGCGAGCGCCGAACCGGACAAACTCGCCTTGCCCGCGATCACCCACGCCTACGTGCGCAAGCTGCACGCCCTGGCCTGCGTGCTGGAGGAAGCGGAGGATCGCGAGAGCTGGCTCGATGCCATCGACCGCGAAGTGCCCATCCTGGCCGCGGTGCCGATCCCGCCGGGCACCGGCACGCTCGACCGCTACGCACAACGCACCGGCGCCGACCCGGCCCGGCTGCGTCGGCTCAACCCGGCCTTCGCCAACAGCCTCGCCCATGCCCCGCGCGATGGCATGCTGCTCGTACCCGCAGGCAACATGCCACCGTCGTCGGTGGCCGCGAACACACCAGCACCTTCGTCGCTGGCCACGAGCGGCGGCTTCCTCAACCAGGCGCCCGTCGACGACATCGCCCCGCCAACGCCAAGCGGACGTGCCCATACGGTGGCGCGTGGTGAATCGCCGTGGGTGATCGCGCGCCGCTACGGCATTCGCGTCGACGAATTGCTCGAGCGCAACCAGTTGGTCGCAGCCAGCGTGCTTCGTCCGGGCATGCGCCTGCGCATCGATGCCGATGCGTCCCTGGATGCCGCTGCCGGCGTGGCAGAATAGGACGATTCCACAGACACCGCGACGGACACGACATGGGTTTCCTGCAAGGCAAGCGCGCACTGATCACCGGCATCGCCAGCCAACGTTCCATTGCCAACGGCATCGCCGAGGCCATGCATCGCGAAGGCGCCGAACTCGCCTTCACCTACCAGAACGACAAGCTCAAGTCGCGCGTCGAGGATGCCGCCGGAAAACTCGGCGGTGGCCCGTCGTATCCGCTCGATGTCGCCGATGACGCCCAGATCGCCGCGCTGTTCGATGGCCTCGGGCAGCACTGGCCGGATGGCTTCGACATCCTCGTCCATGCCATTGCCTATGCGCCGCGCGAAGCGATCGCCGGGGAATTCCTCGATGGCCTGACCCGCGACAACTTCGCAATGGCCCATGACATCTCGGCCTATTCGCTCGCGGCACTGTCCAAGGCCGCACGCCCACTGATGAAGGGGCGCAACGGCGCGGTGCTGACACTCAGCTACCTCGGCGCCGAACGTGCGCTGCAGAGCTACAACGTGATGGGTGTAGCCAAGGCCAGCCTTGAAGCGACCGTGCGCTACCTGGCCTACAACCTCGGCCCGGAAGGCACCCGCGTGAACGCGATTTCCGCCGGCCCGATCAAGACCCTCGCGGCCGCCGGCATCGGCGGGTTCCGCAAGATCCTCAGCCACGTCGAGGAAAACGCGCCGATCCGCCGCACCGTGACCATCGAAGACGTGGGCAATGCCGCCGCTTTCCTGTGTTCCGACCTGGCCTCGGGCATCACCGGCGAAGTGACCTACGTCGATGGCGGCTACAACATCCTGGGCATGACCGGACTGGGCGGCGAAGGCGAGTAAGCCCGCAGCGCACCACTCCGGAAAACAAGAAAGCCCGGCAATGCCGGGCTTTCCTTTTGCTTGCTGGTGGCGATCAGAGCTTCGATTCGACCACCGTGATCTTCATGCTTCGGCGCAGCGCCTGGCGCAGCGTATCTGCATCTTCCGCCCCAAGCAGAGACGACAGTTGCTGGCGGAACATCGCCCGCTCCTGTTCGCTCGCTTCCGACGGATCGCCCGGCACCACCTTGTCGACGGTGAACACCACCATCGCGCCACCGGGCATCTCGGCCTTGCCAACGGACACCGCGCCTTCGACCGGTGCAGGTGCCTTGAAATAGGCTGCCGCGGCCTCCTGCGAGGGAATCGGCGCGCCGCGCGGAATACCGGGGATGCTCTGCAGCTCCAGGCCCTGTTCGGTCGCCACCGCAGCCAGCGCCTCACCGCCCTCGACACGGGCGACGACGGCGTCCGCCGCTTCGTTTGCGCGCTTGGCGGTACGGTCGGCACGGATCGCGGCGATGACCTGCTCGCGTGCCTCGTTGACCGTCAGTGCGCGTTCCGGCGTGTGCTCCACCACGCGCAGCAGCACACTGCGCTCGGGCGAGACCTCGATCGGATCGCCGACGGTGCCATCCTGGATGAGGCTTTCGGAGAACGCCGCGCGAGCCACGGCCGGGATCGCCGCCACGCCGGTGCCTTCGCCACGCGCGAACGGGCCGAGGGTCTGCACCTGCAAGTTGGCCTGTTCCGCCGCCGCCGCCAGCGAGGTCGGGTTCTCGTAGACCTTGTCGACGATGCCGCCGACATATTCGTTGAACGCGCGATCACGATCGACACGCGCCTGCTCGACTGCAAGCTGCTCGCGCACGTCCTCGAACGGCACCTGGCGACCCTCGCGGAGTTCGCGCAGTTGCAACACGTGCCAACCGAATTGCGTCTTCACCGGGTCGCTCACGCCACCGGCCGGCATCGCGAACAGTGCGTCCTCGAACGGCTTGACCATGGTGCCGTCCTGCGCCACCCAACCCAGGTCGCCACCGGTCGCCTTGGAGCCGGTGTCGTCCGAATGCTCGCGCGCGAGCGCGGCGAAATCGGCACCACCCTTCGCCTGCGCCGCCAGTTGTGCGGCCTTCTCGCGTGCAGCGTTGTCGGCGGCCTCGTCGGCCCCCGCGTCCACGCGCACGAGGATGTGCGACGCCAGGCGCTGCTCGGGATCGACGAAGCGTGCCTTCTCCTGCTCGTAGCGCTGGCGCAGGGACGCATCGTCGGGAGCCGTCGGCGCAGGTACCGAAGCAGCATCGATGTCGAGGTATTCGATGGTCACCTGTTCCGGGGCGCGGTATTGGGCAACATGCGCGTCGTACCAGGCCTGGATCTCCTCCGCCGAAACCGCAGCGGTGTCGGCCTCGGGTGCCGGCAGCGCGAGGAACGATACGTCGCGACGCTCGCCAAGCAGGCGCAACATGCGCTCAAGCTCGGATCCGGTGATGAATGCCGACTGCGCGAGCTGGGTCGGGATGACGCTTTGCTGCAGGCCTTCCCGCACCAGTTCCTGGAACGACAGCGGCGAACGCCCCTGTCCCTGCAGGGCGAGGATGTAGCGTTGTTCGTCGAACTTGCCGTCGACCTGGAACGCCGGGATCTCGCGGATGAATTCCTGCACCTGTGCGTCACCGACGGCGATGCCGCTGCGCACTGCAGAGAGCTTGAGCACGGCCTGGTCGATCAACTGCTCCAGGACTTCGCGCTTGTTTTCGGCAGACTCGAACGCGCGGCCATCAAAAGCCTCGCCTTCCATCTCGCGCCGCTGCGCACGCGCCTGTTCGAATGCCTCGCGGAATTCCTCGGCGCCGACTTCCTCGGATTGCCACGCGAACTTGCGCACCAGCCACCAGTCCGGCGCCGACCGCCACCACGACGGAGGCGCCTCCACCTTCGCGGCATAGTTGGCATTGCTCTGGAACAGGAACTGCTCCATGCCGAAGAAGGCGAACGGCACGGCGAGGATCGCCACGATCACGATCGCGATCCAGCCGGAGGTCTTTTCACGAAGGGCTTGCAGCATGTGTACGGCACTGTGCGGGACGTAGCCGCACAGTTTAACCGCAAGCAGGCCCGGCAGGCAGGCAAGTCCCGGAAAAACAAAGCCCCGCACGAGGCGGGGCTTCGGAAAAGTGGCGGAGCGGACGGGACTCGAACCCGCGACCTCCGGCGTGACAGGCCAGCATTCTAACCGACTGAACTACCGCTCCACGTTTTGCATCACTACCACGTTGCCCTTGGTGGGTGCTGAGGGTTTCGAACCCCCGACCCTCGCCTTGTAAGGGCGACGCTCTACCGCTGAGCTAAGCACCCAAAAGGGAACTCAGTAGCCGGTCAGTTTACTGCATCCTTGAGCGCCTTGCCAGCCTTGAACACGGGATTGTTCGAAGCCGGGATCTGGATCGCTTCCTTGGTGCGGGGGTTGAGGCCGGTACGGGCGGCGCGCGCCTTGACCGAGAACGAGCCGAAACCGACGAGGTTGACGGCATCGCCACGCTTGAGGGCGGCGCTGACGGCGTCGATGACGGCATCGATCGCACGGCCGGCATCGGCCTTGGACAAACCAGCCTTGTCGGCCACCTGGTCGATCAACTCACTCTTGTTCACTGCCATGGGAGAGACTCCTTGTGCGGACTTGTTCCGCTGATGGCGGCCGGGCGCGGACTGCGGGGAATCCGCATCGCATCCGACCGGAGGGAAATCGTCGGGAAGCGCCATTCTACGTGCTGCGCCCCCCGATTTCGACCACGGACGGGAATCCGGTCACACCCTGTTTCTTGACACCACGACCCGGATTGCGGCAGGCGCAGGCGGCATGGCCGCCTTGCGTCAGTGCTTCACGTCGGGCCGTTTGGCCGGTGCATTGCGACGGCGAACCACGGTTTGGCCGCCTTCGACGGGTTTGCCCGGTACGGCCGGCGCCAGTGGCCGCTCGAGGGCGAGGTCGAGCACTTCGTCGATCCACTTCACCGGCACGATCTTCATGTGCTGGGTCACGTTCTTGGGGATGTCGGCCAAGTCCTTGCGGTTTTCCTCGGGGATGATCACCGTCCGGATGCCGCCACGCAGCGCCGCCAGCAGTTTTTCCTTCAGGCCGCCGATGGCGGTGACCTTGCCGCGCAGGGTGATTTCACCGGTCATCGCCACGTCGGCCTTCACCGGCACCTTGGTGAACATCGACACCAGCGTGGTGGCCATGGCGATGCCGGCACTCGGGCCGTCCTTCGGCGTGGCGCCATCGGGCACGTGCACGTGCACGTCGTGCTTCTGCAAGGTTTCCAGATCGATGCCGAGGCGTTCGGCACGCGCACGCACGACCGACAACGCAGCCGATGCAGACTCCTTCATCACGTCGCCCAACTGACCGGTCAAGGTGAGCTGTCCCTTGCCCGGCACCATCGTGGATTCGATCTGCAGCAGGTCGCCACCGACCTCGGTCCACGCCAGCCCGGTGACCAAGCCGACCTCGTTGTCCTGTTCCGCTCGACCGAAGTCATATCGCTGCACGCCCAAGTACTTGTCGAGGTTCTTGGAAGACACGTTGACCGCTTTCGTCTTCTTGCCCTTCACGGGCCCGGCCAGTGCGATTTCCTTCACCACCTTGCGGCAGACCTTGGCGATCTCGCGCTCGAGGTTGCGCACGCCGGATTCGCGCGTGTAGTAACGCACGATGTCCTGCACTGCGTTCTCGGCGATCTTCAACTCGTCATGCTTCAGCCCGTTGGCCTTCATCTGCTTGGGCACGAGGTAACGCATGGCGATGCTGATCTTCTCGTCCTCGGTATAACCGGGGATGCGGATGACCTCCATGCGATCGAGCAGCGGGCCGGGGATGTTGAGCGAGTTGGACGTCGCCACGAACATCACTTCGGACAGGTCGAGATCGACTTCGAGGTAATGGTCGTTGAAGCTGTTGTTCTGCTCCGGATCCAGCACTTCCAGCAATGCCGAAGACGGGTCGCCACGGAAATCCATCGACATCTTGTCGATTTCATCCAGCAGGAACAGCGGATTCTTGGTGCCGACCTTGTTGAGGTTCTGCACGATGCGACCCGGCATCGAACCGACATACGTACGGCGATGGCCCCGGATCTCGGCCTCGTCCCGCACGCCGCCCAGACTCATGCGCACGAACTTGCGGTTGGTGGCCTTGGCGATGCTCTGACCGAGCGAGGTCTTGCCCACGCCCGGCGGCCCGACCAGGCACAGGATTGCGCCTTTCATCTTCTGCACGCGCCCCTGCACCGCCAGGTATTCGAGGATGCGTTCCTTCACCTTGTCCAGGCCGAAGTGATCGGCATCCAGCGTGTCCTGGGCGACCTTGAGATCCTTGCGCACCTTGCTGCGCTTCTTCCACGGCACGCCCAGCACCCAGTCGAGGTAATTGCGCACCACCGCGGCTTCGGCCGACATCGGCGACATCTGCTTGAGCTTGTTGAACTCGGCCCGCGCCTTGGCCTCGACTTCCTTCGGCATGCCTGCTTCGGCGATCTTGCGCGCGATCTCCTCGATGTCGTTCGGCGCGTCGTCCATCTCGCCGAGTTCCTTCTGGATCGCCTTCATCTGCTCGTTGAGGTAATACTCGCGCTGCGACTTCTCCATCTGCGACTTCACGCGACCGCGGATGCGCTTCTCCATCTGCTGCACGTCGATCTCGCCGTCGACGTAACCGACCAGCAATTCCAGCCGATCGGCAGTATCGATGGTTTCCAGCAGGCGCTGTTTTTCGGTCAGGCGGACACCAAGGTGCGCCGCGACCACGTCGGCCAGTCGGCCCGGCTCGTCGATGCCCGAGAGTGTCTGCAGCAATTCCGGCGGCAGCTTGCGATTGGTCTTGACGTACTGCTCGAACAGCGAGACCAGCGAACGGGCGATCGCTTCGGTCTCGCGCGGTTCGCGCGCATCCACCGGATCGATCACTGCGCCATTGCCCGCCAGGGTGCCATCGGCTTCGTGCACGTCGGTGACCTTCACGCGCGACACGCCTTCGACCAGCACCTTGATCGTGCCGTCGGGCAACTTCAGCAATTGCAGCACCTGCGCCAGCGTGCCGATCTCGTACAGGTCTCCCGCCACCGGATCATCCGTCTCGGCTGATTTCTGCGCGACCAGCAGGATGCGCTTGTCGCCTTCCATCGCTAGGTCGAGCGCACGAATGGACTTGTCGCGACCGACGAACAGCGGAATCACCATGTGCGGGAACACGACGACGTCGCGCAACGGCAACACGGGCAGTCCAGGCAGTTCTCGGGAGGTCGAATCTGTCATTTCAGGTTCCGGGTCTGTCGATTTTTCCGGCGCGGCTGCGCCGATTCCGTTATGGGGCCAAGCGACCGGGGATGCAAGCACACACGACCGGCCTGCGCTGGCGCAGCCGGCGGGAGATGGCGGAATTGCATGAATGCCGTCCGGGTGGAACGGCGTGTTCCGGGCCGGATTACTCGGCCGACGCGACCTTCTGCGTCGCGGCAGGTGTCTGGTAGATCAGGTACGGCTCGGACTTGTGCTCGATGACCGACTCGTCCACCACCACCTTGCTGACGTTTTCCAGCGAAGGCAGATCGTACATCGTGTCCAGCAGCACCGACTCGACGATGGTGCGCAGGCCGCGCGCGCCGGTCTTGCGCTTGATCGCCTTCTTCGCGATCGCGCTCAAGGCATCCTGGCGGATCTCCAGTTCGACCCCTTCCATCTCGAACAGCTTCTTGAACTGCTTGCTGATGGCGTTCTTGGGCTCGGTCAGGATCTTGACCAGCGCCGCCTCGTCCAGTTCCTCGAGCGTTGCGACCACCGGCAGGCGGCCGACGAACTCGGGGATCAGGCCGAACTTGATCAGGTCTTCCGGCTCCACATCGGCCAGCACCTTGCCGGTATCGGTCTTGCGCTCGCTGCTCTTGAGCTTGGCGCCGAAACCGATGCCGCCGGCCTCGGTGCTGCGCTGCTGGATCACTTTTTCAAGACCTGCAAATGCACCGCCAACGATGAACAGGATGTTCTTGGTGTCGACCTGCAGGAATTCCTGCTGCGGATGCTTGCGCCCGCCCTGCGGC